>NZ_JACRUI010000001.1:0-255101 GCF_014305095.1 Flavobacterium kayseriense
TTGTTGCGGGTGCAAAAGTAGCGAGTCTTTACCGGTAAACAATACTTTACAACACACTTTTTTTAATCTTTTTTCAATCTTGGTTTTAACAGACTGAAAAACAATATTATTACAGTTGGCGGAAATTTGTTGTTGCGTACGTTTGTAAGAAAAAAGTGTTGATTGCTGTAAGGGTATCTAGATTTTTACTAGAGTTGTACCTGGATAATCGCATTATTAATAGGTATGGGCACGTAGATAATGCGTGTTTTGACAAATTAGTGGTTGTAGCAGATGTTGACGAAGTAAGTTGGCACGCAGATGATGCCGATTTTAGCAGATTAGCGGTGCCTAGTATGCTTATTGGATTCTACTAGATACAGTATTGAGACTGTATACCTATATAATGTATAATTATACTTTTGAATGAATGTTGATTTGGAATGATGTAGATAGAGAATAGTAAACATTTTGATACTATGCTGTTCTACCATATATATAATGTGGTCTTTTTCGAAGGTTTATGTATTATCAGCAAACGCAATCCTTTCTATTAATTTACTAACGAGACCCTATACTATATAATGAAGTAGATTGTTATTGCAACTTTAATCCAGCGTAACATCCTTTTTAAAATGGATTGCAAACAAGAAGTGTATAAAAGTACCACTCCCCTAGCCCTGATAGCATTGGAAATCCTTTTATGGGAATTCTTTCTCCCATAAAAGATTGAAACGAATAGCAGGAATAAGCTCCTGAAAAAAGTGCAGTACTATTTAGTTATAAAAAATATTGTCACTCTATTTAGTTAAAGTTTCAAATCACAAACATTTTACTAGTCAAAGCGAATTGCTTTTACAGGGGAAATCTTGGTTATTATAAAAGATGGAATTAGTAAAACTAAAAAACAAGTAACTATGGTGCCTAAATTTAAGAGAACAATATACCATAGATTAAAATATACCGGAGCTTGTGATACATAATAATTAGCTGGATCTAAAGTGACTACTCCAAAATATTTTTGAATTAATAAAATTGCAATCCCAATGAGATTACCCCAAAATAACCCACGAATTATAAGATACGAAGCATTGTACAAAAAAACTTTCCTAACTGTCCAGTTATTCGCTCCTAATGCTTTTAAAATACCAATCATTTGAGTTCGCTCTAAAATTAGCACTAGCAACGCTACAACCATGTTTATGGTCGCCACTACTATCATGACGATTAAAATGACAATTATATTAAAATCAAACAGTTGTAACCATTCAAAGATGTAGCTATACTTTTCTATAATAGTCTTAGAGTCTAGGGTAGACCCTGTTTCCTTATACACTTGTTCGCCTATAGCACTCAAAGCATCAAAATCATTAACAAAAACCTCAAAAGCTCCTACTTGATCCGGCTTCCATTTATTAATTCGCTGGATATGTCTTATATCCCCCAATACATAAGTTGCATCAAATTCTTGAAAACCACTGTTAAAAATACCTACTATCGTAAATCGTCTACTGTTAGGCAACTTATTCTGACCTTCCTTCATAAAAAAGGTATTGAACTTTTCCCCTACTTTTAGATTTAAGCGATTTGCAAGAAATTGCGAAATCAGAACATCTTCGTTTAATTTGTTTTTATAATCAGGAATAACACCCGCAACCAGATATTCTTTTATATTATCCCATTTATAATCTGGACCAACACCTTTATACATTATCCCTTCGAAGGCAGTCTCCGTCCTAATAATACCCGCTTTACTCGCAATCGCTTGGATATGGTTTACTGAGGGAACACTATTGAATTTTGGATAAAACTTTTGAGTTTTAGATATAGGACTTAAAGTAGCATCAGATTGATTACTGTCGAAATTCGAAATTACAATATGTCCATTGAATGCTGCTATTTTCTCCCTAATTTTCTCTTGTAAACCAATACCAGTAGCAACAGAAACTATCATCATGATCATTCCTATGGCAATCGCCGAAATTGCTATTTTAATTATAGGTGCTGAAATACTACTCTTGTAGTCTTTTGCCGTGATAAGTCTTTTTGCTATGAAATATTCTAAATTCAAGAAAAGTTTATTTAATTAAAAAATCCTTATGTGATTTTTTGAAGTTGGGCTCAAAATTACATTTAATACCTTAATATCGATTAATTATTTAGCAGAGATTTGTGAAATAAAAACATGAACCCCTATTCACACTAAGTCTCACCTTATCTAAGGGTATGAAGAATAAAAGCACTAATACTAACATCCTAATTAGGCATAAACAACAGTATGTATAAGTAAAACATAGACAGAAGCTATAAGGGCAATTTCTTTTTCATTTCTTCTACAATATTATACGCTGCTGGGCACACAGGAATATTCTTTAAAGTTATATCAGTAATTTGTTGAAATTTCTTTCTGTCTGTATGAGGAAATTCGCGGCATGCTTTAGGGCGAACATCATAAATAAAACAGCTATTATCTGTATCTAAAAAAGAACAAGGCACAGATTGTAAAACGTAATCCTGATCTTCATCAATACGCAGGTATTGTTCTATAAACTGTTGTGGCTTTTGGCGCAGGTGTTTTGAAATTCGTTCGATATCAGCATAAGTAAATAAAGGACCTGTAGTTTTACAACAATTAGCACATTCTAAACAATCTGTTCGTTTAAATTCTGCAGTATGTATGTCCTGCATCACGTAATCTAAATTTTTCGGGCTTTTCTTTTTTAGCTTATCAAAATACTTTTTATTCTCTAGTTGCTTATCTTTGGCTAATTTTCCGAGTTCGTTTAAGGAGGGCTTAAGCATTTTGAGCTATTATTTAGATTAATTTTTAAGATGTGTCAAAATTACTCAAATCAACCAAACAATTTACACATTACACAACAAACTATCATGAAAGACTTATTTGGCCGAGCCATACTAGATTATCAAACAAGTAATTCGCCCCAAGACCTTATCACAGAAACCACGATCTCCGAAGAAGACGAAATGAGCGTTGCCTATTTGTTTCGAGAATATGACTCGATGCCCTTAATAGAACAAAAAGCACTTACATTGAGTTACGGCAAAACCCTAGATGTTGGAGCAGGCGCCGGGAGTCATAGCTTGTATTTACAAAATGAAAAACATCTTGACGTAACCGCAATAGATATCTCGCAACAAGCTATACAAACTTGCGCATTGCGCGGTGTGAAGAATGCTGCTGTTGCCGACATTCTAACTTGGGATACTGAAAAGTTTGACACTATTTTGTTACTAATGAATGGCACGGGGATTTTTGGTACTCTCGAGAAAACATCCCGATTTTTAGAAAAGTTGCGTTCCCTACTAAAACCAAACGGACAAATACTAATTGACAGTTCTGACATTATCTATATGTTTGACCAAGATGAGGACGGATCATATTCAGTACCCGCAGATACATATTACGGTGAATTAGAATTTACTATAAGTTACAAAGGAGAAAAAGAAGAATCATTTCCTTGGTTATATCTTGATTACAACACCTTACAGAACATAGCAGTAGCTAATAATCTAGCATGTGAGTTGGTAGCTGAAGGCGAACACTATGACTATTTAGCCCGGTTGACTCTATTGCACTAAAATTAAAAAGCAAGCAACTAACGTGCTTCTCTAAGACTAAATTCAAGTAGTAAACATAAAAAAAGGCTAAACACTTTCTGTTTAGCCTTTTTTCATAATAAGTAAAACCTACTTTATGGTATATTAAGATACTTGTGTGTTTGTAGTGAAACTCTCCATTTTGGGTTGTTCATCACGTAATCAACAATAAGCGGAGTCATTTCCTCTTTTTTGCTCCACTCAGGTTGTAAAAACAATATTGCACCTTTATTGACTAGTTCTGCTTGCTCTTCAGCGAAGATAAAGTCGTGCTTGTTATGAATAATAACCTTTAACTCGTGCGCAGCATCATATACTGTTTCAGTTGGTAATTTATTTTTCTTTGGCGAAAGACAAATCCAATCCCAAGTTCCAGATAATGGATAAGCACCTGAAGTTTCGATATGAACTTTACGTCCAACATTTTTAAGATTCTGTGTTAACAGACTCATGTCCCACATTAAAGGTTCGCCACCAGTCACTACAACCGTCTCAGCGTACTTACTTGCATTCTCAACAATAACACTTACGGCAGTAGGAGGATGTAACTCTGCATTCCAACTTTCTTTGACATCACACCAATGGCAACCTACATCGCAACCACCAATTCGTATAAAATAAGCTGCGGTACCAGTATGATAACCCTCACCTTGAATGGTATAAAACTCTTCCATCAAAGGAAGCATTGCTCCTTTATTTACTTCTAATTGTATTTCTTTTGATAACATTATCTAAATTTAAAATGCAAAGATAGTTAATTTGAAAGGGACTTAATTCATAAAAAAAAATGCAGTTTCTCAACCAAAATATAAAAACAAAAAACCGATAGCTAAAAGCTACCGGTTTCTTTATAATATAGTATTACTATTATTATTTGATTGTCTTCAAAGATTGTGTTGCATAAGCATTAGTTGGATCAATCGCTAAAGTTTTAGTGAAATACTCTCTAGCTTTTGCTTTATCAAAATTAACATATCCTGCAGCCATTGTATTGTAAGCTTCAATCAATTTAGCTTTCACAGCTGGCTTAGCCATCTCTTCAGCACCTTTTTCAGTTACTTTGTCAACATACATTTGATAGTACTTGATCATAGCTTCATCATTATCCATTAACGTATTAGTTCTTGCACGATATACATATGCATCGATAGTTTCTGGTGAAGCCTCAACAACATTTCCAAAAGCAATGTCCGCTTTAGCCAAAGCTTCCATATCTTTTACCACATCTGCTTTTGCATTTTCAAAATAGATAGAGTTACCTAGGTAGAAATTGTCTAACAAATAACTTTTTGATTCTTTGTTTGTAGTTGCAATTTCAAATATAAACGCTGCTTCTTTATATAACCTTTGCTCATATAATGATTTACCTAAATCTCCTAATTGACCTGCAAAATAGATATCCATATCTACTGCTTTCTTAATAAAAGAAATTCCTTCTTTATATAAAACTGGTTCAATCGTTGTACCATCAGCACTTGTCGCTTTTTTAATTTTTGCTTGACCTAAGTAAAAATAATCTTGAGCAATAATTTTATTAGAAGGAACACTAATGTATTCAGTCAATGAGCTAATAGCACCATCAATATTACCGTTTTCATAAGCAGCATATCCTAAATATCTTAAAATTCTAGGATTTACCTTGTCTAATTCCTTCATTTTCATAGCTTCAGCCTCTAATGCTTTGTAATCTTTCGCTAGGATAAGAAAATCAGCATGACGCATACGTGAAGCAAGAGAATAATCCGTTAGTTCCATGTATTTTTCATAGTAAGAAAGTGCTTGTTTGATGTACTGATCGTATCTACCAGGAACATTATTTGCCCAATAGTAATACGTTTCAGCTAATTCGCGATATACAGGACCATAAGTAGGGCTAACTGCGATAACCTCTTCATAAGCAGCAACTGCCTCATTATAGGCTTTAGCACCTTTTAGCAAAACACCTAATTGCATTTTAGCTCTAATCAAAGAAGCGTCTGCTTGATAAGCATTTCTGTAAGCAGAGAAAGCAGAATTTTGATTTTTATCACCATAATAAGCATCTCCCATAGCTAACAAAACTTGTGGCTCCATTGCGCTTCTATCCTTTGCAAGTTCTAAAGTAGCAAGTGCGCTTTTATAATCTGGCTTATTAGCATTCATGTAAGCACGTGCGATATACACATACTCTTCAAAGTCTTTTTTACGCATGTCCTTCTTAGCTAACTCAAAATTAGATTTTGCAGCAGCAACATTATTGTTATCTAAGTCGAGTTGACCTAAACCAATATAATTTAAGTGTGACTCTTTTTTGGCATTTAGACCAGCTTTATAAGAGATAGCAGCTGAGTCAGCCACATTTTGAGCAAGATAAACATTTCCTAAAAGAAAGAAAGCAGCTCCATTTGAAGAGTCGTCTTTTACTATCGATTTTAAAGTTGTTTTAGCAGTCTGAAATTGTTCAGCGTCAATTGCTTTTTTTACTTGGTTGATATCCTGCGCTTGCACGGAGCATACTGAAGCCAAAAGGGCAACACTTAAAAATTTTACTTTGTTCATTGTAACTTTATTTGATTTATTCATTTTCTTTTTCTTTTTTCTTATTTGTAATAAAATTAACTTTTCGGCCAGGAGTCCTAATAGGTAGTAAACCTGACTTTAAAATTATTCGTTGTCCAATGTCTCCTGCTACGAATGAGGCGAAGCCCATACCTAAACCAGAGTATCCCTGACAATTTATTATATACAAATCACGTGCCAAAGGGTATGTTCCCTCTGCTAGGTTATTTTGACTAGGCGCAAAATAGTCATTTTTTCCACTATCTTTAACACTTAATACATTAATATTTTTCAAATTACTAGCAACAGCTTCTGTAGGCTGATACAAATAATTCAAACCTACAAATCCGATCATTCCTTCGTTTTCAGCAATGAATTTTACCACCTCCTTATTGGTCTTGAATGAATATACATTTTTTGCAGGCAGCGCAGTTAATCCAGCTAGTTCATTCATATATCTAACTGTACTAGAATTTGGATTATCAAAAACTAATCCCTTAATCCCTTTAATTTCGCTACCGCGCATAAAGCTGATAACATCTTGCAACGCGATCAAAGTATCTTTGTTGCTTCTATTAGAAATAAGAGCTATTGCATCTTTACCTATCGGCGTCACTTTAGGTTTAATCTTTAATTGCTCAAAATACTTATTCTCATTCGCAGACAACACTCTTGACAAAACCACTATTCTACTAGTATCCTTAAGAAAGGATTGAATCAATTCGTTTTCTGATTTACCTTGCACTGTGATGTCAGCCTTGTATTTACTTTGAAATACCGTAACCTGATCCTCTATCAAAGGCAAGAAAGTCTCATCAACCAAAATAGTTGTCTTTCCTTTTAAGATAGTCTCTTTACCATCATCCTTGTTAGTCTGTTTACATGAGTTAGCAAAAGCTACAATCACCGCAATCATGAATAAGTAACCTATTTTCAATACATTCTTTCTCATTTTCAATCTCTGTTTTCATTAATCAAACGTACACCTCGGAAGGCAGAATACACCATGAGGAGTAATCCAAAAGCCCACCTATACTCCGTTGCCATATTGAGTGGGAAGTTATCCATAAAGATAATCAATATCCCTAGAACGAAATAAAACATAAAAAACAAAAATGCTATAACGAGAAGAAATCGCTCTCTAAGCGATTTCTTCTGAATATTTCTATAAATATTATCCAACATTAATCCGCAGTTTGAATAGTTATCGGCAGTGAGTAAAGTACTCTAACCGGTTTTCCATTTTGAACTCCAGGATTCCATTTTGGACATTTTTGCAAAACTCTAATAGCTTCTTTACCTGTCCCATAACCAATATCTCTTAAAACTTTGATATCAGTTAATGAACCGTCTTTTTCTACTACGAAAGTTACATAAACTTTTCCTTTCAATCCTTCTTCTTCAGGAGCACGGTAATTTTTTGATACATAACCATAAAATTTATCCATACCACCTGGAAACTCAGGCTTAACTTCGATACCAGCATTGTTATAAATTTGGTTATCTTCTTCAACAACTTGTTGTTTTGGACCATTTCCAACTGGAGCAACACTTAATACAGCATCTGGATCACCTTTAATAGTCTCAGCACCTAATTTTTTCTCCTTGATTTCAACAATCTTTGGTGGTTCTTCTGTAACCTCTGCCGCTTTCGCCACAACCGGTTTCACAAACTTCACTTGATCAACCTTCGGAGGAGGTGGTGGTGGTGGTGGTACAAATTTTTTCACTTCCTCTTTTTTGGGAGGTAATTTTATTGCAGTGATTTTTACATCTCTAACAACATCATCTTCCTCGCCTTTGGGAATCAGGTCTAAAATAAGAGGCGCACCAACAGCTAAACTAAAAAACACAGCACCAATAACAAGGGCCTTAATTGTAGTACTTCTGTTCGTTTTTCTCAACTCATAAGCACCGTAAACTTTGTTACGGCCCTCAAAGACGATTTCCAACCACTGGTTTTTAATAATATCTAATTTCATATTTCTTAATTATTAGGTTATTAAGAAAACAAGACAAGTCTTATTTTCCTTCTAACAATTTTAGTTCCGCAGGAGTAATGTCGTTCACAATTGTGTAAGTAGGAACACCTGATATCGCCATTTCATCTAAAACATCAACTACATTTTTGTAATTTGATTTTTTACTTGGTTTAATAATGACAATCATACCCTGGTCCGGTTTACCTTTAGCAGTTGAATAAGCTAGAACTTCCTCTTTTCTTTTCAACAATTCTTTACGAAGTCCATCTCTGTCATAGGAGATATCTTTCGGTCCACCAATCGGAGCCTCTAACAATCCCATGTAAAATGTCAACTTGTTGTTATCACCCAGCAATAAAGTTACCGTACGGTTTTCATCAACTTTAATATCAACATTTTTGTCATCGTCATTTTTATCTGGCAATCCCAAGTTCATCGATTGGGGTTTAGACAACGTCGTGGTTAGCATGAAGAAAGTGATCAATAAAAACGCTAAATCAACCATGGCAGTTAAATCTACCTTCGCATTCGCTTTTTTAGCTCTTACTTTACCACCTTTTTCGCCACCGCTGTCGGTATTTAATTCAGCCATTGTAGTATATTTTTGTTAATTAAAAATCTTTACCTCTTAAACCAGTAACCAAACTAAAACTGTTGATTTTCTGATCTTGACAAATATCCATTACCTTTCTGATTGCTGGATAGTCTTCCTTTGCATCACCTTTGATAGCGATTTGCAATTCCTTATCATTAACCTCGATATTAGCAATACGCGCATTATAAATCCAATCTTTCAATTGGTTATCTGTCGAATCCGAAGGAATACCTGGCTGTCCAGCTTTACTTCTGTCCGGAGCTTTCATCTCGATGATTTGCTTTAGACTAGTCATAGGGACACCAAAATCATCCATTAAAGAAAACATAGTCTTATCTGCATCAGAAAAAGTTACACCATATTTATCACTCATTAACTCCAATGTCTTGATACGAACTTCACGTCCTTTTAAATCAAAGAAAACTTTTCCATCTCCTACAATTATTGTAGCTAGATCCGTTTCCGGCAATTTAGTTTGAACAGTTGAAGCAGGCGTATCGACAGGAAGAGCCTCAGGGATCTTAGCTGTTGAAGTCATTACAAAGAAGGTAAGCAAAAGGAATGCAACATCACACATGGCGGTCATATCAGTAGACCCCGGATTTTTCTTTATTTTTATTTTAGCCATTCTTTTTGTTTTTTAATTGATATAAATATCAATATAATTATTGCTTCAAACTTCCTCTGAATCTTCTGTAAGAATTTACAATTGATACAGCAGCCTCATCGATTGAGTATGTTAAATCATCAATTTTAGATGTAAAGAAGTTGTAAGAGATAATAGCTACCGCTGAAGTTCCAATACCTGTTGCAGTATTAATAAGTGCTTCAGAGATACCTGCTGCAAGTGCTGCTTGATCTGGAGTTCCAGCTGCTGCTAGTGCACCAAACGCTTTAATCATACCCGATACTGTTCCTAACAATCCAATAAGTGTTCCTAAAGAAACTAATGAAGAGATAATCGTCATGTTCTTTTGTAACATTGGCATTTCAAGTGAAGTAGCTTCTTCTATTTCTTTGTGAATAGTTTCTGCTGCTTCTTCGCTATTAAATCCTTCTTTCTTAACTGCTTGGTATTTCAACAATGCAGACTTAATTGCGTTAGCAACTGAACCTTGTTGTTTGTCACAAGTTGCAATAGCCTCATCAATTTCTCCTTGTTTAATGCTAGCTTGAATTTTAGTCATGAAAGTATCTAAATTAGTTTTTCCAGCTGCTTTAGAGATAACAAAATATCTTTCAATAGAAAAAACAAGAACCATTAACAACATTCCTAACAAAACTGGTACAACTGCACCACCGTGATATACTTGACCTAATGTATTCAATGGAGTACCTGTTTCTATATTTCCTCCTTCGAAATTATCAGGATTTCCCATGATGAATTTCCAAATTACAACACCAACACCAATACATGCAGCAATAATAAGCCCTGAAACCATTCCACCACCGTTTGAAGTGCTTTCTTTTTTAACGTTTGCCATTTTTTTAAATTTTAATAGTTTTAAATAATTTCTTTTAGTTATAATAAACTTGTAGTCCCGCAAATTTATATGTTTAGTTCAAATAAAAAAATTTTTTTTAATTTAATTATCATTAATTTCAATTGAAAAAAATTTAAATCTCTTAATTATTTTATATTTAATCAAGATGTTATCGAAAACGATATCTTTTTACATAAATAAATCACTTTTTTAAGATTAAATCATGTAATTTTTCAATAATTAGATACCTTAGATTTTAGTTGAATATTTAACATTTGGCAATAAAAAAGGAATAAAATTACAGTTTGTACCAATTTTAGTTCTTTTCAGAAAATTATAATATCTTGCATTAAAATACAATACAGTAGTTACCATGAATAGTAAAGATTTATTTAAAAAACACATAAACGAAGGATACACATCTAAAGGAGAGAGTATTACACTAGGAGGAGCTATACTGGAAGGTGAAGCTATGGCTGACACTTTGGTAAAAATCCCTTTGAAAACTTTAAACCGCCATGGTCTAATTGCTGGAGCTACAGGAACAGGAAAAACTAAAACAATTCAAGTTCTATGCGAGCAGCTTTCCTCATTTGGTATACCAACATTGATGATGGACATAAAAGGTGACTTTAGTGGTATTGCTAAGGAAGGTGTTGAAAAGTCGTTTATAACAGAGCGTCATGCTAAAATAAACCTTCCTTACAGCATCGCTAAGTTTCCTGTAGAATTACTAACATTATCAGAACAAGGCGGAGTAAGACTTCGTGCGACGGTTTCTGAATTTGGACCTGTTTTGTTTTCTAGAATTCTAGACTTAAATGACACCCAAGCGGGAGTAGTATCAATCATCTTCAAGTATTGTGATGACAACAAAATGCCTCTTCTTGACCTAAAAGATTTTAAAAAAGTCATTAATTACATCACTGAAGATGGAAAAGATGAAATAACGTCAGAATATGGTAGGATATCAACTTCGACTACGGGAATAATTTTGCGAAAAGTAATAGAGTTAGAACAACAAGGTGCCGATTTATTTTTTGGAGAAATGTCCTTTGAAATCGATGATTTAATGCGAATTGATTCAAACGGAAAAGGATATGTTAATATTCTGCGTTTAACAGACATTCAAGATAAGCCGAAATTATTCTCGACTTTCATGTTGAGTTTGCTAGCCGAAATTTACCAACAGATGCCTGAAAAAGGAGATGCTGAACAGCCCGAGCTTGTGATTTTTATAGATGAGGCACATCTTATTTTTAAAGAAGCAAGCAAGGCCCTACTTGAGCAAATTGAAACTATTGTAAAACTCATTAGGTCAAAAGGAATTGGAATATATTTTATTACACAAAACCCAATGGATGTCCCTAGTGGCGTTCTGGCTCAGCTAGGGTTAAAAATCCAACATGCATTAAGAGCCTTTACAGCCAAAGACCGACAATCAATCAAACAAACTGCTGATAACTACCCTACATCCGATTACTACGAAACTAGCGAAGTATTGACTAGTTTAGGAATTGGAGAAGCATTCGTTACGGCACTTAGCGAAAAAGGAACACCAACACCCTTAGTTGCAACGATGCTACGAGCACCAATGAGCAGAATGGATATCTTAAGTGAAAGTGAAATACAGGAAATAAATACTAATTCCAAGTTAGTAAAAAAATACAGCGAACTTATTGATCGAGAAAGTGCTTATGAACTACTTAATAAAAAAATTGCAGTAGCAGAATCAGAAGCCGCGAAAAAGGAACAAGAAATAGCACAAGAAAAGGCCGCTGTAAAAACAACTAAAACCACTACCAAACAGGGTCCGAGTACCACGGAAGTACTAGGTAAATCAGTTTTAAAAGTACTTACTAGCGCTACTTTTATTAGAGGAGCCTTGGGGATTTTGTCAAAAATGTTGAAAAGTAAATAACATGAAGAAATACAGTATTCAAAAAAGTCCTTTTGTGGTACCAACCACAGACGGCAAACTAATAGAAGAACACCACGGATTAGCAGCCACTGCAAACCCTGCTATATCAATCGCTCATATGGTAGCTCCTCCTAAATGGAGCGAACCTTATCAGACACCTGAATTTGAAGAGTACACTTATATAATTAGAGGCAAAAAACAATTTATAATTGAAGATGAGACCATAATTCTCGAGGCTGGCCAATCTATCAAAATTGAAAAAAACACACGTGTTCAATATTCAAACCCTTTTGATGATGAATGTGAATATATTGCCATTTGCACACCTGCTTTTGATTTCACTAAGGTTCATCGAGAGGACTAATTAAATAAAAAAAGCCAACTTACTCAAATGACTAAGTTGGCTTGTTTTGAGAAGGAAGTAGCGTTACCCCAACAGTTCCAAGATTTTGTTTTCAACCTCTTTACTATCCCATATTTGTTCTATATCTTTAGTCAATAAGACTTTTTGCATAATTTCATTTTGAAAATCACCAATAGCAAGTGCCTCACTATACGGACGATCGCTAAACGTAACTCTACTGTATAACGGAATCCATTTGTCAGGATGTCTATCTGAAAACACTTTCTCTATTTTTTTCTGCAATAAAAATTTATCATCAGCAGTTTTTGAACTCATTTCTAGAAAATTACGATACGAAAGTTCTGCAATTGCATCTGCATTAGGCTTACGTGATTTTTCATATTCAGAAAAAACCATCTCCCAATCTTCCCCGTACTTTTCCATCATCTCGTACAAGATCGAGATATCTTCAAAACCAGCATTCATTCCTTGTCCATAAAATGGCACAATAGCATGACACGCATCTCCTATTAACGCAACTTTATCTCCGTAGGTCCAAGGAAAGCATTTCATAGTTACTAACGTACTAGTCGGGTTTTTAAAGAAATCTTCAGCTAATTCCGGAATAACTTCGATAGAGTCTGGAAAATTAGTTTCGAAAAAAGAGACTACATCTTTTCTCTCTCTTAACAAGTCAAAAGAATTTTCTCCTTCGAAAGGCATAAAAAGTGTACAAGTAAAACTTCCGTCTAAATTAGGTAAAGCGATCAGCATATACTCTCCTCTTGGCCATATATGAAAGGAGTTTTTATCTAATTTATGAGAACCATCTGGGTTAGCAGGTATATTTAATTCTTTGTATCCAATATTTAAAAATTCCTGAGAATAATTAAACATACTTTGACGCTGCATCCTATGACGAATTCTCGAGAAAGCACCATCAGCCCCAAAAACCATATCATATTTTTTGTCTTCCCAGGCTCCTCTTTCCGTCTCCCCAATATGTAACGTGGCATCAGCTAAAGTCACATCCCATATTTTTTGCTCGAAAAAAAACTCAGCACCAGCTTCTTCGGCTAAATCAATCATCTTACGGTTTAAAATACCGCGAGAAATCGAATAGATGCTCTCCCCTTCCTGACCGTAGTTCTGAAAATTAAGTTTGTCTACAAGATGAATTGCTCTCTTATCCATAGGAATTGCAATTTCGCGAACAGCATCGCCTATTCCTACTCCATCTAATGCTTTCCAACCTCGGTTAGACATAGCCAAATTAATAGAGCGTCCAGAAAATTGTATTTGTCTAATATCAGGACTTCTGTCATAAATATGTACTGTATGTCCTGCCTTGCGTAAGTAAATAGCCAATAATGATCCTACTAATCCAGAACCAACTACCGCTATTTTTTTTAAAGTTTGCATTGTATTGTATAAAAGTTAGGCTAAAATAATGATTTAATATTGTAGCGAGTTTAAAAACCTTAGTTTTTAGTGGGTTTAAAAATTAATTTTGTTGAAGATTGAATAATTTCTTCCTTGTTCATTTTCATCTTTCGAAACTTTCCTGCATTATATAAATCTGCTTGATCTTTGTAATGCGAACTGAATGGGTTACCCGATTGCCCAGTTGGCAAGATACTCCAACTATTTTCTATATCCGAAAAATCAACTATTCTTCGTGTTGATGGACCACCTTTAACTTCATAATTTGATTTGTCACTAAAATCATAAAATTGATTATTAATAACCTCGTTAGCTCCAGCTACAGCAAAAGGACCTACATTAAATAAGTGACGAAAAACTGCAATTTTACCAATAGGATGTTGGTATTCTACTAAGTGTACTTTGTCCCAAGTCCAATTTTCAATAGAAGTACCTAATTGATTTTCTAATGAAGCTACAGCTTCTTTAAATGACTTCGTAATGATATCAGAGCGACTTTCTTTTTTGCTTTTTGTATTAATGTTATCCCACCATAGAGATTGCTCTTTAGTAATCTGATTCGCTACAATTTGCTTCATTAGATGTGTTTCTAAAAAATGTTTGAAGCCTTCAGCACCAAGTTCGTCTTCGAAAGTGTTTTTTAGATAAAAATAAATCCATTTGTTATAAATGGTAGGAGCAACATCATTTAAGTTATTTGTCCCTTGCCATTTTTGCATGACCCCGATCGCATTTAATTCATTTTCAGAAAACCCATCCTGGTTTATAGTTGTAATGAGCGCTTTAGTAACAACCGGAGAAACCAGCGATGTATTATCGACCATCATTTTACTTACAGCCTCTTTATCCCAATTGGATTTTGAGTCTAATAATTGTGTAATTCTTTTTGCTCGATCTTCTGGCAAATAATATCCAGGATATAGGAAACCATCTACGGCTTCTGGCTGATTATTTGCGGAATAAACGTAACCCCACTCTGGATTTTCGGCTGAGGGATTTTTGGAGAAATCCAAAAATTTTGTAATATCATCGTCACCAGATGCGCCATCTAAAATAAAGTTAGTATTAACTCCCTCATTGTGCTTGTATAATTTCCCAGTTGCCCACCATGCGACATTCCCTTTAGCATCACCATACATAACGTTCAAACCCGGAGCTGCAATTAATGAAACTCCTTTTTGAAAATCAGCTTTACTTTTAGCATGCGAAAGTTGGTAGACCGCATCTAAAATATGTAAAGGCTGCTGAGTGTAGATCCATGACATTGCTACCGGTTTTTTCGAATCCAAACCATCAATTAAATCATTCATGATAGGGCCGTGACGAGAAGTTTTTACGGATAGTACAACATCACTCGAATCCTTAACTTTTATAGTCCTTTCAACTGAAACATAAGTTTCATAACCCGTCGGCGTCTTGTATTGATTAGCATCCGCAGAATTATTTTCTTCTTGATACAGATCAATGTCATCGTTTTCAAACATTGTCAAACCATAAGCGTAGTCTCTTGTATGTCCTAAAAGAGGGTAAGGAGTACCTGCTAAGTAACAACCATACAACTCCATTTCGGGCGTTACTATGTGTGCCTCGTACCATGTTCCCGGTTGTGAAAAACCAATATGAGGGTCATTAGCAAAAATGACTTTCTCATTCTTTGTTTTTTGGGGAGCAATAACCCAACTATTACTTCCCACAAAGGGAGGAATTGGAGAGTTATCAAGTAGTGCAGCTACTGCTTTTGAAATCGCCGCATATTCTTGCGGTTTCTCTTTAGCATTCTTGATTTGCAAACTTGTAAAAGATCCATCGAGCCCTAAGTCCTTCAAATATTCTACTCCATATTTAGTACGAATATCTGTCATTAATGGATCCGATTTTTGCGCCATTGCAAAACTAAAAGACATGTATCCATAAATATTATAAACATCTTCTATAGTAAACTTTTGTTTTTCGACTCCTATTAATTGAAATTCAATGGGAGTAGCGCCATTCTCTAAAAAATCATTAATACCATCAAGGTATGCCATAGTTAACTGGTAACTTTGACTGTTTTTATCTAAAGCAGCTATTGCCTTAGCAGATGCAGCTTCAATACCTAATCCGCTAAAAAATCTGTCGTTTTTTAGCGCTACAGAACCAAAAAGTTCAGAAAGACGTCCTGGCGCAATGCGACGCATTAATTCCATTTGCCACAAACGATCTTGTGCGTGAACGTAACCCAGAGCCGTCATAGCATCTTTATTACTTGCTGCATAAATGTGAGGTACCCCAAATTCATCAAAATAAACAGTCGTTTCCTTTTCTATATGTTGCAATGCTACCTCACCTTCATATTTAGGTTTTAAACACATGATATATACCACACCAGCTAACGCAGCTGAAATAATGATTACAACTAGCACTAAAACTATCTTTTTAACTATTTTCATAAGGTCTGAAATTTATATAACAAATATAATTTTTAAAACTGATTTAGGATAAAATAAGATTGTTTATTATTTTTGTACTTTTGTTAAACAAAACTATCAAATTATGATCGCAATTGCAACCGAAGAACTAGAAAATCTTGAAAAAGTAGAACGACTCAATTTAATTAATTCTTGCACCGGATACAAGTCTGCTAATCTACTGGCGACAATATCAAAAGATGGTGTTCCTAACGTAGCGATATTTAGCAGTATTACGCATCTAGGAAGTAGCCCAGCTATGATTGGATTTATTGTTCGTCCTACCACAGTACCTCGCGATACATATAAAAACATAAAAGAAATGGGTTATTTTACGGTTAATCACATAACCGAAGACATTATTGCCGATGCGCATCACACCTCTGCCAACTATGATGACAGTACATCTGAATTTGATAAGACCAAACTCGAAGCAGAATTTAAGGAAAATATCGATACTCCTTTTGTAAAAGGTAGTCCGGTACAACTGCATTGCAAATACATAAATGAATATTACATAAAAGAGAACAACACCATACATATCATTGCCTCTATCGAAAAACTTTTTTTTGATGAGAATTTAAAGCATCAAGATGGTTGGCTACAACTCGATAAAGGAAACGTTATTGCATTAAATGGTCTTGATGGTTATTGCTTACCTAAATTAGTAGATCGCTTCGAATACGCGCGAAAAGACACTCCTTCAAAATCGTTTTTCGAATGATAGCCTTATGATATTTATCATTATTTAAATGAATTTGTTTGCTAATCTTTGTCTCTGATTTAACAATAACAAAGATGACAAACAACGATTCAATACACAGTTTTCACATTCCAGTAATGGGATTAGCTTACACTATAGACACTCCTATACGTGTTGCACAGTATGGAATTTCATCGGTAGTTTCAATCGCCGATGATGAACTGATAGAAAAAATGAGAGTGTTTTACAATGAAAAATTCAAATATCCTTATCAAGAAATAACTCAAAAAATAGACGACTACCGTGCAAAAAGGATTAGCTCTTATTTAGATCTTATTGACACTATTGTAAAAGCAAAATTTGAAGATTTCAAAGTCGAATTAACCCAGAGCAAGACAGCCTTAGAGAATTTCATAGCCCTTTTGCCAAGCAAATCAGAATTGTTTCAAGAATTACAGCATCTAGCAGCAGATAGTTTTAATATTAGTGAAAACATTAAAAGTTTCCTAGATAAAAATTTAAAAGCTGGAACTATTGATGTCAATATAATGACTAAATTAGACAAAGATAATTACAGCAAAAATGTTCAATTACCTATTGAGTTTAATGATGCACACGCAGCTGTACGCGGCTTTGCCAAAAGTAAAGTTTCCTCTTCATTAGTGCTATCTGCAGGAATGAACCCAAGATTATATAGTTATATCGAAAACTTCAACGAATTCTATCCAAATAACTCTAACGTCATTAAAAAGAAAATCACTTTAAAAGTTAGCGACTTTAGATCAGCAATGATTCAAGGGAATTTTCTAGCTAAAAAAGGACTTTGGGTTTCTGAATACCGCATTGAATCTGGATTGAACTGTGGAGGACATGCGTTTGCTACAGATGGTTACCTGCTAGGCCCTATCTTGGAAGAATTTAAACAAAAAAAAGGACAATTGATGCAAAGCTCACATGAACTAATGATTAAAGCTTTAGCTCAAAAAGAACGCTTTGTCCCTGAAAAACCACTTGATTTAAAAATTACTTTTCAAGGAGGTGTGGGAACTGCAATGGAGCACGATTTTTTGCTTAACAATTATGAGTTAAATTCGGTTGGCTGGGGTTCTCCGTTTTTACTCGTGCCTGAGGCTACCTCAGTGGATCAGGCAACCCGAAATTTATTGGCTAAAGCCAAAGAGGAAGATTTGTATTTAAGTCAAATTTCACCCCTTGGCGTACCCTTTAACACCATTAAAGGAAGTACTAATGAACTTCTAAAACAGAAAAGAATCCAAGAAAGTAAAGCGGGTAGCTCTTGTCCTAAAAAATTCCTAGCACTTAATAAAGACTCTAGCGGAAATGCTATTTGTACGGCTTCAAAAAAATACCAAGACATAAAACTACAAGAACTAGACTCTAAAAAAGCAACATTAGCAGCTGTTGTTTATGAGCAAGCAAGAGATCGTATCACTGAAAAAGCTTGCTTGTGTGTGGGTTTGGCCAATGCTTCTTATTTAGAAAATGACATTAAAATAAAAGGACAAGATCAGGGAGTCGTTATTTGTCCTGGTCCTAATATCGCCTATTTTGACAAAGAAGTAAGTCTTTCAGAAATGTGTCAGCATATCTACGGAAAAAGCTCCACAATTCAATTGACTGATCGTTCTAATTTCTTGGTCAATGAACTAAAAATGTACGTTTCCTACCTAGATAATGAGATCACCAATACAATTGAAGAACTTACAATTGCAAAAATAAAAAAATGGGATCTATTTAAAAAAAACTTAATAGACGGAATTCAGTACTACAAGAAGTTATTAAATACATCATTACATTTTGAACATCAAAAAGACGAGATCCTACTGCAGTTAGAAAATTATCAATTAGAAATTCAACAGATTACTGTCCCTTCTATAACAGTTGTATAGACTAAAAAACCCATTGACTTTCACAAATAGTTTTAAGTCAATGGGTTTCAATTTATATTAATGTACTGATTGAATTCCTTGTTTTAGTATTTGTCCAAAGTCATACATATCTTCGAAAGAGCAGTACAATGGAACAGGTGCTAATCGAATCACATTTGGCTCACGCCAATCTGTAATTACACCATTTTGCATTAGATAATCAAATAAACTTCGGCCTTCACCATGTAAAAAAACCGAAAGTTGACAACCTCTTTCTGCCGGATTAGCTGGGGTTATAATTTCAAAAGTGCTATCGACCTCTTTGTCTATTTCCTGTAATACAAATTCAAGATAAGCGGTTATTTTATTCCTTTTTTCAATTATCGCATCCATACCTACCTCGTTAAACATCTCTACAGATGCTAAATAAGGGGCGAGAGACAAGATGGGTAAATTACTTACTTGCCATCCTTCAGCTCCTTTTACGGCATCAAATTGTGGCTCCATTTTAAAACGGCGTTCTTTGTTATGACCCCACCAACCAGCGAAACGCGGTAATGAAGCGTTGTGATGCTTTTCATGTATGAAACAACCCGATGCATTTCCCGGTCCTGAATTCATGTATTTGTAGCTACACCACGACGCAAAATCTACGTTCCAGTCGTGTAATTCTAATTTTATATTCCCCGCGGCATGGGCAAGATCCCAACCTACGATTGCACCCGCATTATGGCCTGCCTCAGTAATAGTTTTCATATCAAAAACCTGCCCTGTATAATAATTAACACCTCCTATAAGCACTAAAGCTAGCTCCTCTCCTACTTCATCAATTTTAGCCAAAACATCTTCGAGACGAATATTGTGCTCGCCCTCTCTACGTTTTATTTCGACGATAGCCTCATTTGGAGCATATCCATGAAAATCTACCTGACTCTGAAACATGTATTGGTCAGATGGAAACGCTTTTTCCTCGCATATAATTTTGTACCTAGTTTTCGTAGGGCGATAAAATGAAACCATAAGTAAATGTAAATTTACGGTTAAGGTATTCATTACTGTAACTTCAGATGGTAAGGCTCCCACTATTTTACTCAATGGTGTTGCAAAGCGCTCGTGATAATCCCACCAAGGTTTATCAGCATAGAAATGCCCCTCGACAGCAAGATTTGCCCAATCATTCATAACTTCATCAATATATGATTTTGTTCGTTTAGGCTGCAAGCCTAGTGAATTTCCCGTAAAGTAAATTACTTGTTTGCCTTTTACTTTAGGGAAGTGAAATTCAGAACGGTATTTATGTAAGTCGTCTTGCGCATCAAGTTCCTGAGCAAAAGATCTCGTATTTTGGAATTGCATAATTTGATTTTTGTTTTGTAAAAATAACAATTAATAATGGGCTAGCAAATTGGAATTTCAGCCTTTAACACAATCTTATTTTTATTTTGAGGATACTAAGTACTATTCCCGAATTTTTATTCGAAATACTATTGAAGTTAAGAGCAGCATTTTCGCTTGAGGGACAACAATGGGAATCCCTTTACAGAATGCAACGTAGCGGACTACTTAGATGATTGTAACATAAGGCCAGTTCGCCGCGACCAATATGCCCAAATTCAAAAACTAAAAAGACAAAAAAAAACCTCGCCATTTCTGACGAGATTCATTTAGTGAATTAACCTTATTTTGTATTAGATGATGAGCATGGCATCACCGTAAGAATAGAATTTATAAGACTCTTTGATAGCTTCTTCATAAGCTTTTTTCATTAAATCGTGTCCACAAAAAGCAGATACCATCATTAACAAAGTCGATTTTGGCGTGTGAAAATTAGTAATCATACAAGTAGGAATCGTGAATTCGTGCGGAGGAAAAACAAATTTATTTGTCCAACCATCGAATGGATTCAATGTGTTTTGTGACGAAACTGAACTTTCAACAGCACGCATTGAAGTTGTTCCTACTGTACAGATGCGTTTTTTCTTAGCTTTGGCACTGTTTACAATATCACAAGCTTCTTGAGTAATTTTAAGCTCCTCAGAATCCATTTTGTGTTTTGATAAATCCTCTACTTCAACTGGATTAAAAGTCCCCAAACCAACATGAAGTGTAACCTCAGCAAATTTGATTCCTTTGATCTCTAACCTTTTTAATAAATGTTTAGAGAAGTGCAAACCTGCAGTAGGTGCTGCAACAGCTCCTTCTTCTTTAGCATAAATAGTTTGGTAACGGTCTGCATCTTCAGGAGTTACTTCTCTAGAAATGTATTTTGGTATTGGAGTTTCTCCTAGTTCCGTTAATTTTTTTCTGAATTCTTCGTACGAACCGTCGTATAGAAAACGTAAAGTTCTACCACGTGAAGTTGTATTATCAATAACCTCAGCTACTAAGGAGTCATCATCACCAAAGTATAATTTATTACCAATTCGGATTTTACGAGCTGGATCTACTAAAACATCCCAAAGGCGTTGCTCAGCATTCAGTTCTCTTAGTAAGAAAACCTCAATTCTAGCTCCCGTTTTTTCTTTGTTCCCGTATAGACGAGCAGGAAAAACTTTAGTATTGTTTAAGATTAAAACATCACCATCATCAAAATAGTCTATAACGTCTTTGAATAATTTATGTTCAATTGTTTGTTTTTTGCGATCAATAACCATTAGACGTGCCTCATCTCTATTCTCAGATGGGTATTCGGCTAAAAGTTCTTTCGGTAGATCAAATTGAAAATGTGATAATTTCATCTGTACTTTTTTGTTTAAGTTTAAAGTTTCAGATAACGAGTACGTTACCTAAACTAAGCGGCTGCAAATATACGACTGTGAGATAGGCGATGTCAAGTGTTTTGCTATTTAATTTAAATTTATTATTGAAAACTAGTTTCAACACCTCCCTACCTAGCCGTAAACGCTGATAACTAGGAAATAATTTCGGACACTTTGTACCCTAATTTTTCCATGTCGTCCCAAAAATCAGGATATGATTTAGAGACAACATTCGCATCAGCGATAATAATAGGTACTTTTAACGCTAGTGGTGCAAAAGCCATTGCCATCCTGTGATCATTATAAGTAGCTATTTTCACATTAGAAGTTATAATTGCGCTTGGCTCAAGAGTAAGTGAATCATTAGTTACCGTAATATTTGCACCAAGTTTTGTAAGCTCAATTCTTAAAGCCTCTAGCCTATCTGTTTCTTTAATCTTTAAAGTATGTAAACCTGTTAGGTGACAACCTACTCCCAATCCTAAACAAGTTACAACAATTGTTTGTGCAATATCTGGTGTGTTGTTCAAGTCAAAGTTAATTTCCTTTGGTTGAAAATCTTTTTGTTTTGTGAGAATCAAAGTATTATTTTCAAAACGGGAATCAACTCCCATTTCTTTGTACAATGCTACTAAAGCAGAATCTCCTTGTAAGCTGTTTTCTTTATAACTAGTTAAGGTGATGGAAGCTGTCTTTGATAGAGCTACCAAACTAAAGAAATAGCTAGCAGAACTCCAGTCAGACTCTACAGTCATTATTTTTGAAACTACTTGATGTTGTGGTTTAACTACAATTTTATTACCAATAAAACTTGTTTCAATTCCTAAATCGGTAAGCAATGCTAAAGTCATTTTAATATATGGAACAGAAGTTATTTCGCCTTCTAGCGTTAATTCTATTCCGTTTGCTAGCTTTGCGGCTACCAACAATAATGCTGATATGTATTGACTACTAACATTAGCAGCCATTGTCACTTTAGAATTCGATATTTTTTGGCCTTTAATTTGAATAGGTGGATAACCTACTTCCTTTAGATAAGTGATTTGAGCACCTAATTGTTCTAAAGCTTCGACCAGTATTTTCACGGGACGTTCTTGCATCCTACTTGACCCCGTTAGGGTCACAACTCTATCTTGCTGAACTGCAAAATAAGCAGTCAAAAAACGCATTGCAGTTCCTGCATGATGTATATCAATTAATTCCTCACTTCCAGTTAAAGCCATCTGCATTACTTCACTATCATCTGAGTTAGAGGTATTGGCTAGCGTAATATTAGGAAATAGAGCTTGTAACAACAATAAGCGATTCGTTTCACTCTTGGAGCCGGTAACAGCTATGTGAGCCTGTAAATCAGTAACAGACGTTTGCAACAGTAAATTCATGGGAAAAAGATTGATGAGTGGTTTGTGGCAAATTTATCTGAAAAATAAGCATTTACCAAGAGCTTTCGCTACTTATAACATTATTTCAGTTTCTCGTTGTTTTTATGACGATCCTTATCTCTCAATGATTTTAAATCCATTTTCTTATCAAAAGCTGCTTGAAGATCGATACCTGTTTGATTAGCAAGGCATAAAACCACAAAAACAACATCGGCTAGTTCCTCGCCTAAATCTTTGTTTTTATCGCTCTCTTTCTCTGATTGCTCTCCATACCGACGAGCGATAATACGAGCTACTTCGCCAACTTCCTCAGTAAGTTGTGCCATATTAGTTAATTCGTTAAAATAACGAACACCATGCTCTTTTATCCAATTATCGACGTCTAGTTGGGAATTTTTTAAGTTCATTTTTATGTTTTCATTTTATTCAAAGATACAAAGTCCTGTCTGTTATTATATTTTCCTCAAAACAATTTTTTCGTTTTGTTTATCTGTTAGCTTTTGATAGTATTCTTTTAGTGTAATGTAATGATCTGCAGCTACTATAGGAGTATTCATTTGGTTAGTAACCATCATCTGAATTGTATTCCCTGAAACACTTGTCATGCACTTAAAACTAGCAAAACTATTATCCATGACTAGATTTATAGCTTCTGGAATTTTTTCAACTTCATATCCCTCAGGAATAGTAATATTTATAACATATTTATCCATAAATGGAAAACCAAAATCAACTGGATATAGTCGGTTTTCTTGTCTAAACGGATTTTCAGAACTAGCAAAAGAAAGCAAAGGTCTTATATAAATAGTACTACCAATAATCTCACTGAAATTACTTCCAATAAAAACAATTGACTCTACTAGAGGCATTTGCAACTCTTTTTCATTAGTTCTTTTATAGTCTTGAATTTCTATCTTATTGTTATCATTTTCTAATTTTTCTAAATACGACTCTTCCTTAATGCTCTTGATTGCATTTCTAGAAATCATGGCATTATAGTTGTCTTGTTGACGTCTATATTTTCCAGACACCATTCCTTTGTCGTCGATAGCATAAGACATAGTAGTAAGGTCATTAGATAGGCTCGAAGGCATTAAATCGATAACATCAGAAGACCCATCTTTTCGAATTAATCTCCCTAACCAATTCAATGCACGAAACGGTAAAACGTTTGGAATAGAATAGACATCTGAAGCATCCAATAAAACGGTACTTCCGCCATTTTGTACGGCTACAATAACATAATTAAAAGCATTTCTATTTGGAAATAATGCAATTCCATTTGACCTTGTGCTTACTAGGACAGGATTAGCATCAAATCCAGCATAGCGTAACATAGCTGTGAGCATCAAATTTATTTCGGCAATATTTCCTGTTTTATCTTTATACGCCTTTTTTACACCATCATTACAAGAATAACCATAGTAATCATTCCATTTAACTGTGGTCTTTACGTGTTTAAAGATAGCATCTATTTTAGATTCAGTTGTTGTTAAACCAGTTAAGACTACTTTTAAATCATCTTCAAAATATCCAGTCTTACTAAGTTCTGGACCAAAATCATCATAGTCATAAATCGTTTTAACGACAGCATTCCAATCTGTTGCATAAAACTTAGCTGGTTCATTAGGATATTTAGTCATTGAAAGCTCTTGGACTAAACTAACAACGTAATTATCTGTATTATTCACGAAAGACTCCTCTTTCAATGCTGGTACATTTTCAATAACATAAGTAGTTCTTGTTTCACTAAAATCGATCTTATCCTGAGAAAAAGTAGTTTTAGTTGTATAACCAAAAGACTCTCTTTGTTTCGAATTTAAAACTACTGAATTATCACCTTTTTCAGTTGTTACTTTTGGACTTAAGAACCCTTTTAAACTAGCATTGTAAACAAAATATTCCGGTGTATTAATTTTATATTCAGAATAATTGACAGGAATACTTCTTTGAAAATACCAATCTCTAGGACTGCTAATACTTGTAGATCGTAAAGTATAAGAAAACTCAATTACAGAGCCTTCTTTAACATTAGGCATTGTAATCTTCTTTTCCTTCCAATATTTGTTGACCACTTCATCAAATTCACCGTCGCTTTTTAATTTTGTCTTTTCTATTTTTCCATCAACTACATTGTAGGTTACTGCATCTGAAAACGAAACTCGGTCTTTTGAATAATTCCCGCCGTAGTAACGTACACTTTTATTAGCCCATTCATACCCTTGTTTTTTGTAAATTTTTATTCGTACATTAACTTCTGTAACCAAAATAAAGCCATCGCTTTGAGAGTACTCAAAAGTATTTTTCCCTTTTTCAAAAAGAATAGCAGCAACAGCTGCCGAATCTGTAGGATGTCTTTTCTCTTCTAATTCATTTAATGACACTTTTCCTAATTCAAAATTCTGAGCATTTGCTTTCACAAAAAGTAAAAAGCAAATAAATAAAAGTAATTTTCTAAAAGTCATAGGTTATTTATTTTGGGTTAGAATTAATTTAGCATTGTCATATTTAGAAATCTGCTCTATAAATAAGCGGTACTCATCGTACTCAGTATTGGAATACAATCCTTTTTTAATTGACAGAGTCCGATTATATAGTAAGGTACTATCATCATTTTTGATAAACGCTGCAGCATACTCACCAAATTTACTTTTGAGCTCGTAGCTGGTGGGCATAAACTCAATCGTAAAACCTGCTGGTAAAGTAATCGTAATTAAATCAGTATCTAGAAAACCTCTTTGTATTTCAAAAGAATTTTTCCTGTTTCTGATTCGTTTTACACTTGCTAAGTACTGATTATAAGCATTTGCTGCAAACATCATTTTTCCATCCGAAAGATTACCATAATTTGTAGCACTTAGGGTTATTTTCTCTGTAAAACTGACAACTTCCTTATCATTTTTAAAATCAATTGAATTAATTTTAAGATTATTAATATTTCTCCAATAGGATTTATAGTGATTGTCTTGCTCTGTTGGGTGGGTATTTGCTAAAGATGCCTTGGAAACAAATTGGGAACCTCTGGAAACAATAACTATATTTCCATTTAGATCTCCGCTTGTAGATAATGTATAACTACCTGTACTAAATTGAGTATTGTTACCCTCATAAATATCCGTGTGTACAATCTCGCCTCCTCCTGGCTTTACAACCAATACATCCCTATCGTCTGTAAAGCTGCCTTGAAAACCAAAAGGATCATCTTGGCTCGTGCACTCGAGCCAAGTATATTTGTTTCCATTGGGAATTGCTAAAATCATATGATTGCCTTGCATAGAAACGAAGTCAGATTCTATATTTTTTTTTGAACTATCTCCATATAAAATAACATTATAAGAAGGCACATCAACTGCTGCCAAAAGTGCTTTTGTATAGTTGGTCAATGCTTTACAGTCTCCATATCCAAGTCTATCGACATCAGTTGCAAGCATAGGTTTCCAACCACCAATTCCAACTTGAATACTTATATATCTTGATTTTTTCTGCACATAATCATAAATTAACTTTGCTTTTTTTATTGGATCTTTTTCGTCTCCTACAAGCACTTTCATCTTAGATTTCGTTTCCTCTGATAATGCAGTTGTTCCTGCTAAAATTTCACTGGAGTACCACTCTCCAAACTCCTGCCATGTTTTGGCTTTACCATCAACTGATTCCAAGTGAAATTGCTCCAATCCCATCATAACTTTTGGAAAAAAAGTGCTAAACGCTTGCGAGTAATCTTCGAACTTCTGTACGGGTAAATTACTAGCCGTATAAGAAAGCTGAGTAGATGTGTCTAGGGTTTTAATAATATTAAAATTCGCAAAATTAAATTCCTTTTTCTTAAAACCTAGAGTAGCAGGATAAGTAACGTTAAGGATGCTTTTTTCGACACTGACATAATAATTAGAAACAGGATACCATTGTGGAATAAAAGCAGTTGTAGAGGTTTGTAGTTCACTTTTATAAACCATCGTAAACGGATATTGAGTAGGTGTGTAGTCTAAATACAAGTACCTACTATCTGAAAACAAAGTACTCCCCCCTACTGCACTTTGGTCTTTAAAGTCTTTACGTTTTATTTTTTTTATTTCTTTACCAAAACCATCGTAAATAGTAGCTTCAATGTCTTTTATGGTAGTTGTTTTATTGTAATTTTCGATAGCATCAATAGCCGAAAGTCCTTTTTCATTGAGGACTGTAATTGTGCGTACTGTACTAATTGTCATGTCTCGTTGAGACAATACATCAATAGCGACTTGATTTAAACGAACAACTGCATTTGCATTCTGCTTAAGGCTATCTGCTATATTAAAAGCAGTATATTCTGTTTTTTGTGCCAAAATAGTCAGTGGGAAAAAGACTATCAATAACAGTAAAGTATTTCTTATTACCATATTTATTTATAAAGTGATTACCAAATATTTGGTGCAAAATTATGAGAACCCTTTCAAAAGGTTCTTGAACTTTGTTTTTGGTAATCCTTTATTTGTGGCCTTCAAAAATAAAAAAAAACTTATGATAAAAAAATAATTCCTTATCTATTTTTACTATCCATCATGATGGTAACAGGGCCATCATTGACTAAGGCAACTTTCATATCTGCACCAAAAACACCTGTTTGAATTTTCTTTCCAAGAGCGAACTGCATTTTATGTACAAAATTCTCGTAAAGAGGAATGGCAATATCAGGCTTAGATGCCTTTATATAGGAAGGACGGTTTCCTTTTTTTGTGGTGGCATGCAAGGTAAATTGACTAACTACAATAATTTCACCATCAATATCTGCAACTGACAAATTCATAACATCGTTCTCATCTCCAAATATGCGAATATTTATGATTTTACCCACTAGCCAGTCAATATCTACTTGTGTATCGGTATCTTCAATCCCCACTAAAACCAACAGTCCTTTTTGGATAATAGCCACGATTTTATTTTCAATAGTAACTGAGGCTGACGAAACTCTTTGCAATACTACCCTCATAAACCTCTCGTCTTATCGCTTTCTTTACGATCTTCGTCATAATTATCTGTACGGTAGTTTTCATCATCACCTTCTAACAATTTAAGATAACTATTGTAACGTGACCAGGCTATTTCATCTTTTTCTAATGCGTTTTTCACAGCACATTTAGGTTCATCCTTATGTATGCAGTTATTAAATTTGCACTGATCTTTCAATTTGAAAAATTCAGGAAAATAACCGCTAATTTCCCCCGGCTCCATATCTACAACACCAAAACCTTTAATTCCGGGTGTATCTATAATTCGGGCTCCAAATGACAGGTCATACATTTCAGCAAATGTAGTTGTATGTTGCCCTTGCTTACTAGCCTCAGAAATAGTTTTAGTTTTAAGATGCAATGAAGGTTCCATAGCATTGACTAATGTTGATTTCCCAACACCGGAGTGTCCCGAGAACATACTCACTTTATCAACCATCAGTTCTTTTAACTTTTCTATTCCCTTCATTTCTGTAGACGAAACTCGAAGGCATTTGTATCCAATTTCCTGATACACATGCTGCATATACAATTGTTCATCCAAAGTCGCTTCGTCAAAAGTATCTATCTTATTAAATACTAAAATAGTTTCTATACCGTAAGCTTCAGCAGTTACTAGAAAACGATCGATAAAATTGAAAGTTGTAGGTGGATTATTAATAGTAATCAATAAAAAAACACGATCAATATTACTGGCAATTATATGCATTTGATGCGATAGATTAACCGACTTACGTACGATGTAATTTTTTCTTTCCTGAATATTAAAAATTGTTCCTGTAATCGTATCTGATGTCTCGTCTATTTCATAATCTACGATATCTCCAACGGCAATTGGATTAGTACTTTTAATTCCTTTGATTCGGAATTTACCTTTAATACGGCATTCAATAAAATTCCCCTCTGTAGATTTTACGGTATACCAACTTCCTGTAGATTTGTAAACGAGTCCTGTCATGCCACAAAGGTAAATTTTTGTTTGAAGTTTGAAGTTCAAATTTTAAAGTTTTTTAAGCGGTATAAAAACGAAAATCCCTTCAGCTTAAATAAGCCGAAGGGATTTCTATATTTTTAATGGACGGATTATTTCTCGTAGGGAAAATTTCTTCCTACTTTACGCATCATTCTTTCCATCATTGCTGATGGGGAACTCATCACATCCTCTGCCATTTGCTTGTAAAAACGCCAAACTAAATCCCCGTCTACACCATTATTAATTTGCATCGTTAATCATCCCGTTGCCACTTTTCCCGTTCCAAAACCGATTAGTAAGGTTTTAACAATAGTAGCACCTTCACTCCCGGTTTTTTCATAAGCATAAGAGCATTTTATTACTGCATCTACTCCTAAAACCTTTGCAATGTCTTCTGGTAAAGCCTCATCTAATTTATCAAAAAGATTCGCTTTTTTTAATAGCGAATTTGTTTTTTCGACATCTTGCACTTGAACTGTATAATCATCCGATTTTCTCAAAAGATAGGTATAAAGTCCGCTTTGCATTTGCGTCCCCATCGCTAACTCTTCAACTTTTTTTGCCTCATCGCTGTATCCTTTTGGTAATTTTTTATATGCGATGGTAGCTTTAAACGGCAATATCGCAACTGTTTTGTGTCCCTCAATTAACTGCTTCATGTTAGGGCTTTCAAAAATCTGCTTTTCTTGCGAATAGCCTAACAAACTTAATAATACTACCGATAATACGAATAAATTTTTCATAAAAGATTAAAAATAAAGTAAAGATTTTGATTAAATTCAGCTGCAATATTACAAAAAAAACCTACATGTATGTAGGTTTTTTATTATTTATAAAATTTATTTTTTTATGCATTCAGTACTTTATCTTGGTGACTAATACTTTCTTGGTGAATTGCTTTAAACATCCTTAAGATAAACTCTTCAGTCAATCCTTTTTTCTCTCCTTCTAGAATCATTTTTCCAAGAATTTCATTCCAACGCTTGTTTTGCAATACAGCAACATTTGCGTCTTTTTTAACTTGTCCTATCTCATCAGCTACTTTCATTCGTTTTCCTAATAATTCTAACAAGTTAGCATCAAGCACATCAATTGTCGCTCTTAGTTTTGTCATTTTAGTAGTATATTCATCTGAATCTACACTTACATTACGTACTCTTAAATCCTTAAATATTTGTTTTAATGCATCTGGAGTTACCTGTTGCGCTGCATCACTCCAAGCGTTATCTGGATCGATGTGTGTTTCTATAATCATTCCATCGTAATTCAAATCTAAAGCTTCTTGTGTCACTTCTAAAATCATTTCACGATTACCTGTTATATGCGACGGATCGATGAATAAAGGCAAATCAGGAAATTTATTTTGCAACTCAATAGGAATTTGCCATTCTGGAATGTTACGGTATTTTGTTTTTTCGTAAGTTGAGAATCCCCTGTGTATTACTCCTAAATTTTTAATTCCTGCAGCATATAAACGCTCTACGCCACCTAACCATAAAGCCATATCAGGATTTACAGGATTCTTGATTAAAACTATTTTATCTGTTCCTGCAAGTGTATCAGCAATTTCTTGCACTGCAAATGGATTTGCGGTTGTTCGTGCACCCACCCATAATACATCAATATCATGCTCAAGCGCTAGTTTACAATGTGCCGCAGTGGCTACTTCGGTACCCATTAATAAACCCGTTTCGGCTTTTGCTTTTTGCAACCATTTTAACCCTATTTCCCCAACACCTTCGAATCCTCCTGGACGCGTTCTTGGTTTCCATATTCCTGCTCTAAAAACACTTACATCAGAATCTTTTAATTCATGTGCTATTTTCAACACTTGATCTTCTGTCTCAGCACTACAAGGTCCTGCTATCACAAATGGGTGAGTTAAATTAAATTCATTCAACCAATTTCTCATTTCTTTCTTGTTTTCCATCTTTCTAGTTTTTATTCTTTAATTTTTAGTTTTATCTCTTTACGTTCATTCCGTTTAATATTCCTTTTATTTTATTTACGCTTTGCATTTCTTCATATATAGCGTCATAATCTTCCTTTATTAGTAACTCCTTAAAATGAGTCAAATTAGAGATATATTCTTCTAATGTTTCTATTACCTGCTCCTTGTTTTGCTTAAAAATAGGTGTCCACATTGCCGGAGAACTTTTCGCTAAACGTACCGTACTTTCAAAACCGGAACCCGCCATATCAAAAATATCTTGTTCGTGTTTTTCTTTCTCAATTACTGTTTTCCCAAGCATAAAAGCACTAATATGCGATAAGTGCGATACGTAAGCGATGTGTTTATCATGCGAATTAGGATCCATATATCTTATTCTCATTCCCATTGCTTTAAAAAGCTCAAGTGCTTTCTCTTGCAGCTTAAAAGCGGTACGTTCTACCTCACAAATAATATTTGTTTTCCCTTCAAACAATCCTAAAATTGCCGCAGATGGTCCTGAAAATTCAGTCCCCGCAATAGGATGCGTAGCAATATAATTTCTTCTCTTAGGATGTAAAGCTATCACTTTGCAAATAGGCGCCTTAGTCGATCCCACTTCAAATACAATCGTATCATCACCAATCAAATCTAACACCTGTGGCAACACAACAAGTGCACCATCAACAGGGACTGATACAATAACAAAGTCAGCCGTGTGTAAATCAATCATACTTCCCGCCGCATCAATAACACCTAATGCAATAGCTTCTTGTAGATGAATCTCATTCGTATCGATACCATAAATTGTCGCTTGCGGATGCATTTTTTTTATGTCCAACACCATGGAACCTCCTATCAATCCAATTCCTATAACAAATACTTTCATTTTTTATTTTTTTGTAGCTATTCCTGCTATCCGTTTCAATCTTTTTTACCTCCCATTAACATGGGTTCGGCATAAAAGGATTTCCACTGCTATCAGGGCTAGGGTAATCTGTTTCTAACAGCTTTATCTCTACTATCATTTTTTATCATTCTCTACTAAAAAAGCAATCTTCGCAACGATAGAATCTAATTAAGATTCCTCCTTTATCGGAATAACTGTCTAAGGCAAAAATCGATCAATGGCTTCTTGTATTTTTTCTTCTTTTACGCACAATGCAAACCGAATATAACCTTCACCATTACTACCAAAAATTGTTCCTGGAGTTATAAATAGATGCTTTTGATACAATATGTCATTTATAAACGCTTCTGCTGATGCAATTCCTTCCGGTAACTTTGCCCAAACAAACAATCCAACTCCTTCCTTGTAGACCTGACAACCTAGTTTTTCAGCTAATTGCTCTGTTAAACCTCTACGTCTTTTATAAATCAAATTCATACCTTGAAACCAAGACTTATCGCTCTTTAATGCTGCAATAGCTCCTTTCTGAACTGGATAAAACATACCACTATCCATATTACTTTTTACTTTTAAAACAGCATCAATACAAGCTGCATTTCCAACTACCATTCCCACGCGCCATCCTGCCATGTTAAATGTTTTACTCAAGGAATTCAGTTCTAAAGCCACATCCACAGCTCCTTTCACTTGCAATAAACTCATAGGGTTATCATTTAAAACAAAACTATATGGGTTATCATTAACCAACAAAATTTGATGTCTTTGCGCAAAAGCGACTAATTTTTCAAACAAGACTAGATTTCCTCTAGACCCTGTAGGCATGTGGGGATAACCTATCCACATTAACTTCACCTTTGACAAATCTAATTTTTCAAGAGCTTCAAAATCAGGCTCCCAATTACTGTTTGCAGTTAAATCATAATACACTGGAATTGCTCCAACTAAATTCGTAACTGATGTATAAGTAGGATAACCTGGATTAGGAATAAGTACCTCATCACCTTCGTTTAAAAAAGCCATCGAAATATGCATAATTCCTTCCTTCGACCCCATTAAAGGTAAAATTTCCGTTAGCGGGTTTACTGCAACACCATAATTATTTAAATAAAAGTCGGCAACTCCTTGACGCAATTCTGGCAGTCCTTGATAACTCTGGTATTGATGCGCATTGTCATCGCGCATGGCACCGACAATAGCATCAATTACATTTTGTGGCGGACTCAAATCTGGACTTCCAATCCCCATATTTATTATAGGTTTACCTTCAGAAGCTAGTTGCCTCACTTCTCTTAACTTACTAGAGAAATAGTATTCTTCAACGATATGTAGGCGTTTAGCTGTAGTAATCATAGTGTGCTTTATTATTAATTCTTTTTTTGTGATATCAATCTCCTACTATTGTTTAATTAAGGCTTGCTGTTTTTATATTCCCCTAAAACCTTTAGGTATTCAGCCATAATTTCTAGTAGTGACTTTGCTTTTGCGTAATCTTCATATTTATCAAAAGTAACATCTACAAAAAAGGAATATTTCCAAGGTGTTTCAATCTTAGGCAGAGACTGTATCTTAGTTAAATTCATTTTACAGTCACTAAGTACATTTAATACTGCCGCCAAACTGCCCCTTTTATGATCTAGTTCAAATTTCAATGACGCTCTATTAATTTCTTCTTTTGACACAAATGAATTTTGTTTTTTTAAAATCACAAATCGTGTCATGTTATGATTAATAGTTTGAATCTCGGGAGCTAAAATTGCTAACTCATACATTTTTGCTGCTGTTGTACTAGCAATCGCAGCGATTCCTTTAATTTTGTTTTCTTGAATCCTTCTAGCTGTTTCTGCGGTATCCTTGTCTTCGACTAATTTAACATTCGGATATTTTTTAAGGAATTCCATGCATTGGAGCAAAGCCATCGGATGAGAATGTACTTCAGTGATATCCTCTATTTCCTGCCCCTCTAAAGCCATTAAGTTCTGATGAATTCGCAAGTAATGCTCTCCTATAATGTGTAAATTATTCTTGTCGATTAAAGCGTAATTCGGAATAATAGGTCCTGCAATAGAGTTCTCAATTGCCATAACAGCTTGATCTGTCTTGCCTGACAAGATGCTATCTACTAATTCATCAAAAGACAAACACTCATCTACTTGAACATTTTCTCCAAAATACTCCTGCGCTACTTGATGATGAAAAGAGCCTTTTATTCCTTGTATTGCGATTTTTACTTCCATTTACTCCAAAAAAAAATCCCGATTTTCATCGGGATTGTATATTTATAATTATAATTTAATTCTATCAATTAAATAACCATATAACAATCCCTATCCTCTTTCCAGAAGAAATAATAAGTATTGCTAAAATAAAATCGGTTAATTATCATCGGTATGCTTTTGTTGTAATTCTAGGCTAATGTATTAATAATTTTTAAGTGCGTCAAAATAAAACGACCTTTTTACAAACTAAAAATGAATTCTCTAAAAAACTAGCTTTAAATTACATAATACCTAAAAAAAGAAGATTAAAACATTCATAAATGAATGCGCTTTTGAAATAATTTTATTCTTGTTAACACAAATAAGTTAGAAAGCTTTAAAAACCTCCGCAAATAGAATATTGTTATAAGCTGTTCTCTTTAAATTAAGTACCATTCTACATTATTGAACCAAGAAATACTATTAATCAATCTTTTTCTTTTTACTTTTGTTTCAAATAGCTCATCATGTCAATAGAAGTTCAGAACATCTCTAAAAGTTACGGTGCTCAAAAAGCATTAGACAATATATCCTTTTCAGTAAAGAAAGGAGAAATCGTTGGTTTTCTTGGTCCAAATGGAGCAGGAAAATCTACATTGATGAAAATATTAACCACCTATTTATCAGCAGACGAAGGCACTGCTACTGTTAACGGAAAAGATGTTAACTCGAATCCAAAGGAAGTACAACAATCAATAGGATATCTACCAGAACATAATCCGTTGTATTTAGATTTGTACGTTAGAGAATATTTAGCCTTTAATGCTGATGTATATAAAGTTTCAAAAGATCGAATTGAAGATGTAATTATACTAACTGGATTAACAGCAGAAAGTAATAAAAAAATAGGACAGCTATCAAAAGGATATAGACAGCGAGTGGGCCTTGCTAATGCGCTGCTTCATAATCCAGACGTCTTGATTCTTGACGAACCCACTACTGGTCTAGACCCTAATCAATTATTAGAGATTCGCACAGTAATTAAAAATGCTGGTAAAGACAAAACGGTGTTTCTATCCACTCATATTATGCAGGAGGTTGAAGCAATATGTGATCGTGTTATCATTATCAATAAAGGACAAATAGTTGCTGACAAAAAACTAGACAACTTAATAACCGCAGATAAAGAACAAATAATCGAAGTTGAGTTCGATTATAAGATTGAAGAGCAGGCTATAGCTAGAATGCCTCATCTAAAATCTTTTAAAAACACACATGATTTTTCATGGGAATTGGTTTTTTTAGCTGACAAAGATATGCGTCCCACCGTATTTGATTTTGCTCATGACAACGGCTTAAAAACATTACAACTCAATCAGAAAAACAAAAACCTAGAAGCCGTTTTTAGGGAGATTACAAAATAGAACTGAGAATTAAGACTTTAAAAATAAATTATAAAAAAAATTGCCATCTTTAATGAATATCGAAGATGGCTTTCTTTTTTTTTAAAATATGTTTTTTAAAATATGTTTTTTAAAATAGTGAAATAATTAAACTGTAGTTCCTGATTTAATTATTTGTCAGTTGATAATAGTGCTGGCAACGCTGATGCCCCGTTTTGATCTTGTGCTACAACCGTGTTTTCTATTGTTGCTTTTGAATTGAGAGGTGCACCAACAGCTATATCACATCTATGATTTTTCTCTCCATGGGGAGGATTCATTCCTTTTGGAGTTACTTGCTGAACGACAGGAGCTTGTGTATTTGATTGAACAGGAGTACTAGAAACAGTTGTCGCTTGCGATTGACCTGCGCCATTTGCACCCGTATTTAGTGGTGCTCCCACCGGAATATCACATCGATGATTAGGCTGTCCATGCTCCGGATTTACGGCTGAGGCTACTGATGATGATGCAGTATTGTTATTATTCTCGCGAAATAAATTATGATTTTGAGATGCTTCAGAACTTAGCTCTTGGCTCTGAATTCCACCTCCTTGTTGTGTAAAAGGGACAACTTGCCTAGAGTCGCCTGCAGACGTCGTTTGCTCTTTTTTACAAGAAGTCATCAAAACAGTCACACCAAACAGTAAACTAAGAGAATATTTCATTTTAAGATTGTTATATTACTATCCTCAAATATAAGGTTAAAAAAGGAATCATCAAAAATCTTCCACTTTCATTAATACTTTTCATGGTTCAATATTCAACTTCCTATTGAACCATAATCTTGAACACCAATTCTATCCCTAGCCCAGATGGTAGCGGCATCCTTTTTATTTTTTCTTTAAAAATAAAAAGATATAGCGAACAGCTGGATAAAGCTCCTAGAAAAGCGCACTCGCAATTTGCCTAATATTTTCTGATTTTCCCATAGAGTAATAATGCAATACTGGAACTCCAGCTGCTTTTAGTTCCTTTGATTGCTGTATTGCCCACTCTATACCTACTTGTCTTACATCGGCATTTGTTTTGCATGCATCTACTGCGTCAATCAAGTCCTCAGGCAAATCGATACGGAAAATTTGTGGCAAAATTTGCAAATGTCTTTGTACGGCAAGCGGTTTAATTCCTGGGATTATAGGAACAGTAATTCCCATTTCGCGTGCCTTTGCCACAAATTCAAAATACTTAGCGTTGTCAAAAAACATCTGAGTAACTACATAATCAGCACCCGCATCTACTTTTTCTTTCAGTCTTTTTAAATCCGATAAAAGAGAAGGAGATTCTAAATGCTTTTCAGGATAACCTGCAACACCTATACAGAAATCAGCTTTGTTATCTACATGTATAACATCATGCAAATACTTGCCTTCATTCAATAATTTTATTTGCTGAACTAAATTGATCGCATAACTATTCCCTCCTGCTTTAGCAACAAAAGATTGTTCCTCTTTCATAGCATCGCCACGCAAAGCCATTACATTATTAATTCCTAGATAGTGACAGTCAACTAATAAATATTCTGTCTCTTCTTTTGTAAATCCACCACACAACACATGAGGAACTGTATCTACATTGTATTTGTGGGTTATGGAGGCGCAAATCCCCAAAGTACCGGGACGCATTCTTGTTAGTTTTTTATCTAACAAACCATTCCCTTTGTCGACATAAATAAACTCCTCTCGGGAGGTAGTTACGTCAATAAAAGGCGGTTTGAATTCCATTAAAGGATCTATATTATTGTATAATTCCTGAATACTTTTCCCTTTTTGTGGCGGTATAATTTCGAATGAGAATAACGTCTTCCCATTTGATTCTTCTATATGTTGTGTTACTTTCATTTTAAAGTCTTAAAGTTTGAAAGCCGAATGTCGAAAGCCGTTCCCTTGGGACTTGATGACTTTTAACTTTACGACTGATATTAATCTGCTATATTCGGGTTCAGCCATTTCATTGCCATGTCAGTAGAAATACTTCTACGTTTAGCATAATCTATTACTTGGTCTTCTTTTATTTTTCCAAGTCCAAAATATTTACTTTGCGGATTCCCAAAATAATATCCCGAAACTGATGATGCTGGCCACATTGCCATGCTCTCTGTCAAGGTTACTCCTATCTCTTTTTCGATATTTAGTAATTTCCAAATTGTTGGTTTTTCTAAATGGTCAGGGCAAGCAGGATAACCTGGAGCTGGACGAATTCCTTTGTACTCCTCTGCAATCATAGCCTCGGTACTCATGTTCTCATCAGAAGCATATCCCCAAATTTCCTTACGAATTTTTTCGTGCAAATATTCAGCGAAAGCTTCTGCAAAACGATCGGCTAATGCTTTAACCATAATCGAATTATAATCATCTAAATCTTTTTCGAATTCAGCCGCCCATTCATCAACACCAAAACCAGTAGTTACACAAAAAGCACCCATGTAATCTGTTACTCCATTGTCTTTTGGCGCAATAAAATCAGATAAAGCAATGTTTGGCGCTCCTTTAGTTTTTTGAGATTGTTGGCGCAATGTCAAGAACGTTTGTAATGGTTTTCCGTTTTCGTCCGTTAATTCAATATCATCATCGTTGATTTGATTCGCAGGGAAAATTCCGTAAATTCCTTTGGCAGTCAATTTTTTTTCTTTCAAGATCACGGCTAACATTTCCTGTGCATCCGCAAAAACTGAAGTCGCTTGTTCCCCAACTACTTCATCTGTTAAAATTGCTGGATATTTCCCGAACAACTCCCATGTTCGAAAAAAAGGTGTCCAGTCTATGTAAGGAACCAAAACATCCAACTCTACTTCAATAACTTGCTCCCCAATTAGATTTGGTTTTACTGGAGTAAAATTTTCCCAGTCTAATTGCAATTTATTTTTACGCGCTTGCTCAATAGTCAAGAAATTCTTGTCACGAGAACGGTTTAAAAACGTTTCTCTAAACGCATCATACTCCGCTCTAATATCACTCGCATAGATTTTTCTATCCTTGTTCAACAAACTTCCAGCTACGGTAACCGCTCTCGAAGCATCATTAACATGAATCACAGTTTCTCTATATTGAGGTGCAATTTTCACAGCAGTATGCGCGCGCGAAGTCGTTGCTCCACCTATCATCACCGGAATTTTCATACCGCGTTTGTCTAGTTCTTTGGCGAGATAAACCATTTCGTCCAGCGATGGGGTAATCAAACCACTTAGTCCTATAATATCAACATTGTGTTCTATGGCTGCAGCAATGATTTTCTCTGGAGCTACCATCACTCCTAGATCCACAATTTCATAATTATTACAGGCTAACACCACCGAAACAATATTTTTACCAATATCATGTACATCTCCTTTTACAGTTGCCATCAATATTTTTCCATTCCCCGATTTATCTCCTACTTGCTTAGCCGCTTCTATAAAAGGCAATAAATACGCCACTGCTTTTTTCATTACACGTGCCGATTTTACCACCTGCGGCAAAAACATTTTCCCTGAACCAAACAAATCACCCACCACATTCATTCCCGTCATCAAATTGATTTCGATCACTTCAATAGGTTTGGTTGCGGCTTGCCTCGCTTCCTCAACATCTAGTTCAATAAAAGCATCTATTCCTTTTACAAGCGAGTGCGTAATTCTTTCTTGTACCGTACCTGATCGCCACTCTTGAACTGCTTTTTCATTGCTCTTTACATCTCCTTTAACATTTTCGGCAAAATCTAACAAGCGTTCTGTAGCATCATCGCGTCTGTTTAAAATAACATCTTCAACGCGTTCCAATAAATCTTTTGGGATATCATCATAAATCGTTAACATCTCTGGGTTTACAATTCCCATTGTCATTCCGTTTTGAATGGCATGATACAAGAAAACCGAGTGCATCGCTTCCCTAACCGTATCGTTTCCTCTAAATGAAAACGACACATTACTTACCCCACCACTAATGTGCGCATGTGGCAAATTCTCACGAACCCACTTAGTCCCTCTAAAGAAATCCAAAGCGTTCAAGCGATGTTCTTCCATTCCCGTAGCGACTGGAAATATATTCAAATCGAAAATAATATCCTGAGGTGGAAAATCCACTTTGTTCACTAATATATCATACGAGCGTTGGCAAATTTCTACTCTTCGTTCGTAGTTATCTGCTTGTCCAACCTCATCAAAAGCCATGATAATCGCCGCAGCACCGTAGCGCTTAATCAATTTAGCATGGTGGATAAATTGTTCTTCCCCTTCTTTTAACGAAATCGAATTGACCACACTTTTTCCTTGCACAACCTTCAATCCAGCTTCGATAATATCCCATTTCGAACTGTCAATCATGATAGGTACACGCGAAATATCTGGTTCGGCAGCAATTAAATTTAGGAATTTTGTCATGGCATATTCGCCATCCAGCATCCCCTCATCCATATTAATATCGATGATTTGTGCGCCACCTTCGACTTGCTCCTTGGCAATACTCAGTGCCTCTTCGTATTTTTCTTCCTTGATTAATCTCAAGAATTTTCTAGAACCCGTCACATTGGTACGTTCCCCAATATTCACAAATACGCTATCTGGCGTAATGATTAAAGGCTCTAATCCCGATAATACCAAGTTTCTTCTAGTTTCTACTACTGCCATTTTTATATTTCATTTACTTAATCTCTAAAAACCTTTGAGTCTAAGTTTTGTTATATTCTTCTTTTTTTGGGCGTGACCCTCCGTAAAACTGCGGGTCGGGCTATACGCTACAAGTCCTCGACTAATTCCGCTTTCGCTTCATTTGTCTGTGGGCTTTTCACTACTATCCCTCACGCGGATTTTTTGCTCCCAAACCATTGCGAGGAACGAAGCAACCTCACTAGTGTAAGAACTAAACTTACAGTGCAATTTTATCATTCCGACGGAGAAATAATTTCCTTTATGTGAGCAACTTGCTAAGATTCCTCCTTCGTCGGAATGACAAATTCTAATAGTTCCACTAAGCATTACATCACCGCCGTCGAAACTCTTGGTTTGTAATCCTTGGCGATATCTGCAATTAACCTGATGTGTTCTGGGGTTGTACCGCAACAACCACCTATGATGTTTACCAAATTATCGTCGAGATATGTTTTTATTTGTGATTGCATTTCTTCTGGGGTTTCATCGTATTCCCCAAAGGCGTTGGGCAATCCTGCATTAGGATGCGCCGATACATTGAAAGCGGTATTTTGTGACAATGTTTGTAAGTACGGTTTCAATAAATCGGCTCCAAGAGCGCAATTGAATCCTACACTCAACAAAGGAATGTGCGAAACTGAAACTAAGAACGCTTCTACCGTTTGTCCAGAAAGTGTTCTTCCTGAAGCATCAGTAATTGTTCCTGAAACCATGATAGGAATATCAATATTGCGTTCGTCTTTTACTTCTTCTATGGCAAAAAGTGCTGCTTTGGCATTTAGTGTATCGAAAATAGTTTCGACTAATAACAAATCACTTCCACCGTCAATTAAAGCTTCTACTTGTTGCTTGTACGCTATACGCAAATCATCAAAAGTTACGGCTCTATATCCCGGATCGTTTACATCTGGTGACATACTTGCCGTTCTATTTGTTGGTCCTATCGAACCGGCTACAAAACGAGGTTTGTCTGGGTTTTTAGCTGTCCATTCATCGGCTACTTCGCGGGCTAGTTTAGCCGACTCATAATTTAATTCGTATACGTATTCTTCTAGGAAATAATCAGCCATTCCGATGGTGGTTCCTGAGAACGTATTGGTTTCGACGATATCAGCTCCAGCCTCAAAATACGCAGCATGCACCGCTTTAATCGCTTGAGGTTGTGTGAGTGATAATAAATCGTTGTTCCCTTTTAGAGAATGTGGAAAATCTTTGAAACGTTCTCCACGGAAATCTTCTTCAGAGAAATTGTACCGTTGCAACATAGTTCCCATGGCTCCATCGAGGATAAGTATGTTTTTTTTAATGGCTTCGTGAATGTTGGACATATCTTTTTATTTCTTGTAAATCACAATCGGAATTGGGATTTTTACTTTTGATTAATAGTTCTAAAAGTTCACTATTATTTCTCTTTAGCCCTGATGGAAGCGGCATCCTATTGTGCCGGTGTTCGGCGCAATAGATATAGCGTACAGCAGGAAGGATCGTGGTTAAAATGCACCGTTGATCTGCTCTAAAAAAAATATCGATATGTTGTCAAGAAAATTGTTGAGAAATACTGTAGAAGTATTCTTGTGTTATCTATCTTAAATACTGAATTCAGTATAAAGTAGAATGTAGCACCTTCTTTAAAGATAAAGGGTTGCTAAGGTTTCATTGGGTCTTTCCCTCCGCCTTTCGTGATAACTTTCAATAAATATAGGAACACTACAAAGAAAAGACAAAGCGCTAATACTCGCAAGTATTAGCGCTTAATTTTTTAACTTGTATAGGTGAATTTGTTAAACTATTGCTTTAACAACAGCTTTTGGCGCTTCTTTACGAGTTCCATCAAATCCGTCAACTCCTGAAACTGTAGTGTATTTCAACACATAACGTTTCCCTGGATTGATGATTTGGTAGGCCGCTTGACACATCAATGTCGCCTCGTGGAAACCACACAAAATCAATTTTAATTTACCTGGATAGGTATTCACATCTCCAATGGCGAAAATTCCCGGAATATTCGTTTGGTAATCTAAAGCGTTGTTTACTTTGATAGCATTTTTTTCAATTTCTAATCCCCAGTTGCCTATAGGACCTAATTTTGGCGTAAGACCAAAAAGCGGAATAAAATAATCAGTGTCAATTGTGCGATTAGCTCCGTTTTCCTCGATTACAATCGATTCAATGTGCTCGGCTCCGTTTAATCCCACTACTTCAGCTGGTGTGATCATGCGAATTTTCCCAGCATCTTTTAGTTCCTGTACTTTTTCTACAGAATCTAAAGCACCACGGAATTCATTACGACGGTGAATCAACGTCACCTCGGAGGCGACATCCGTCAAGAAAATACTCCAGTCAAGGGCTGAATCTCCTCCACCGGCAATAACTACTCTCTTATCTCTAAACTCTTCTGGATCTTTGATAAAGTATTTGATTCCTTTGTTTTCGTAGAAATTAATTCCGTCGATTAATGGTTTTCTAGGTTCAAAACTTCCTAACCCTCCAGCAATAGCAATTACCTTGGCGTGGAACTTAGTTCCCTCATTTGAAGTTACAATAAAACTTCCGTCTTCTTGTTTTTCAATCGTTTCAGCGCGTTCTCCAAGTGTAAATCCTGGTTCGAATTGCTTGATTTGTTCCATTAAATTATCGACTAAATCTCCTGCTAATACTTCAGGAAAACCTGGAATATCATAGATAGGTTTTTTAGGATATAACTCTGATAACTGCCCACCTGCTTGTGGTAAAGCATCTAGTATATGGCATTTTAATTTTAATAAACCTGCTTCAAAAACTGCAAAAAGACCTGTTGGGCCGGCTCCTATTATTAGGATATCTGTTTCAATCATGTTGTAATTAATTAATCCTTGACCTTCTTACAGAGGGTTTAAGGGAACGTTTTATTTGTTTACAATTTACAAAGTAACGAAGAAATTGAGCTTAAACAAATGATAAATATCATTCAACTTCTTGTTAATTTTATTTTATTTTATTTCTGAAATCACACTACTGTTTTTTAGTTAAGGTCGCTGTAATCTCATTCATTTTTTGAACTTTCTCTTCAAAATCCCCTTTTAAGGTTTTGCGATATTCATTCAGATTTTCGACCATTTTATTGATGTCCTCCGGAATTACTTCTTCAAAAAACTCTCGCAAGCGCTTGGCTGTTGTAGGTGATTTTCCGTTAGTCGAAATCGCAATCTTAACATTCCCTTTAGTTACTATTCCACCCAAGTAATAATCACATAGCGGCGGTGTGTCAGCAATATTACAAATCAAATATCGTTTTCTGCACAAGTCATAAATCCTTTTATTGACTTTCAAATCATCGGTACAAGCAATTACCATATGGCGTTTGCGAAGCATCCAGCGATTGAATTTCCTTGACGTTAACTTTACTGAATCGTGTTTTGCTGCTAACAACTCCAACTCTGGCAAAAAACGCGGAGCAACCACCTCAACGTTAGCATTTGGACTGGATTTTAGTAAAAAGCTTAATTTCTCTAATCCTACATTTCCTCCACCTACAATCAATACATTGAGGTTATTGAGTTTTAGAAAAATGGGGTACAACTCATTCCTTTCCATACACTGCTTGTTTGTTGCTAATCGATTTTAACTCTTCGTAAAAACGATCGCTTTTCATGCAATCTCGAACCACTTCTCCAATTACAATAATGGCTGGGGAACTTAATTTTTGTTCAAAAACGACTTGCTCAATTGAGTTTATCGTTCCCATTCCTATTTTTTCCTCTGGAGTGGTTCCGTTTTGAATAATTGCAACGGGAGTTTCTCCTTTGGCCTCTTTTTGAAAAATAGCTACGATTTCATTCAGCTTACTTATTCCCATCAACACCACAACTGTTGCAGATGATTGCGCTGCTAAAGCTACATCTGTCGATAGTTTTCGTGCCGAAGTTGTTCCTGTTATTACCCAAAAACTCTCTGACACGCCTCTTTTTGTCAAGGAAATTCCATTAGAAGCTGGAACAGCGATCGAAGAGGAAATTCCAGGGACGACAAAGGTAGGAATTCCAAAACTTTCTACATAGTCTATTTCTTCACTCCCTCGTCCAAAAATAAAAGGATCACCTCCCTTTAAACGAACAACATGTCCATATGTAAGAGCATTATCTACAATAAGTTGGTTGATTTGGTCTTGTGTATACGCGTGACATCCTTTTCTTTTTCCGACAAATATTTTCAAGGCACGCTTGGGAGCGTAACTCAACAACTCTTCATTTGCTAAAGCATCATATAAAACCACATTGGCTTCAGCGAGTGCTTTTGCTCCTTTTATAGTTAACAAGTCTGGATCACCAGGCCCTGCACCTACTAAAGTTACTATGGGTTTTACTATTTTATGCATCAGCGATATCTTTTGATCTGTACGTTTCTATGTTTTGAAAAAAGGCAATTGCCTCCTCAATATATTTTTTGGCGAAAGCCTCCGAAGGTTCGTTTTGATTGATTTGGTAAACCAAATCTTTAAAGGTAGAATCTAAAGTGATTTTATTACTCTCTACAAAAACGGTATCAAACAAATTAATTATTCCGGCGTGGTGGTTTGTTTTTTCGTTCTCAGCCAATAAAATAGCTTTAGCGCCATTTACAAAACCGGCATAGGCTAAGTAAATAGCATCAGCCCATTTTTTATCTTCGAAAGCTTCTTGAGCAAAAGTCAGTTTATCTTTAGCTTCCAAAATTAAAGTCGCTACCAAGTCGATTACAACTCCAGCACATTCTCCTACTCCAACTGCTTTTACATAATTGTCTGCATTTCCCCAGTCGATAAAATCTTCATCTGTAAGATTAGTTACATCAGCCAACGGTTTTAAGAATTCGTAAAAATACTTCTCGCCTTGAGCATCGTAATAATCTAAAAATGATAATCCGTTCGCATTTGCTTCGAAATCATTTAAGATAAATCGCAAAGCATCTGGTCCTCTACGACTAGGAATCTTTATTACTTTATCAGAAAAACGACCTTTCCCATCTCCTAAAATTCCTCCACCTAGCAATACTTGCAAAGCTGGCGCTACTAGTTTCCCCGAGTTGATTGACATTCCTTGAAAACCAATTGATGACATGTTATGTTGTCCACAAGCATTCATACAACCACTAATTTTGATGGTGATTTCGCGATTCTCTTTGTACTGCGGAAACTCTAATTTTAAAACTCTTTCCAATTCTTCGGCAATTCCAGTACTACTCGCAATTCCTAAATTACAAGTATCAGTTCCTGGGCAAGCGGTGATGTCATTAATAGTATCATAACCAAGAGTAACAAAATCTAGTTTGGCTAATTCTTGGTAGAAAAAAGGTAAATTTTCTTCTTTTATATTTCTCAGCACAATGTTTTGCTTAAGCGAAAAACGCAATTCATTGGCGCCGTAATTTTTGATTAATTCGGCTAAAGCTCTTGCTTTGTCGGTATAAAAATCTCCTAAAAGCACTTTGATACCAATCGCAACATAGCCCGCTTGTTTTTGTGCGATTACATTCGATTTTTTCCAAGCTTCAAAAGTAGCCGTGTCGTCAATTGATACTGCAGGCACTTCTAACAAGGTTGCTGGAATAGCAGCATCAAAATCAGTTGTATCTATTTCGTATGACTGATATGACAATGCTTTTTTCTCTTCGTCAACTAAGCGTAAAAATTCATCGCGACCGATATCTTTGATTAAGAATTTCATACGTGCTTTTAAACGTTTGGCTCTTTCGCCAAAGCGATCAAAAACTCTTAAAACGCCCTCGGTAGTTGGGATGATTTGGTTTACGGGAATGAATTCTGAAAGCAACTCTGCATGATGTGGCTGAGAACCCAATCCTCCACCAAGCATTACTTTAAATCCACGTTCTCCGTTTACAATTTTTGGAATAAATCCTAAATCGTGTAAATAACTCAAGGCCGTATCTTTAACCGAAGAAGAAAATGACATTTTAAATTTACGTCCCATCTCTTGACAAATAGGGTTTCTCAAGAAAAACTGAAACATCGCATGTGCATATGGCGACACATCAAAAGGTTCGTCAACATCAACACCAGCTAATTCACTTGCTGTGATATTACGCACGGTATTCCCGCAAGCTTCACGAAGTGTAATATCGTCTTTAGCAAGGTTTGCCCAAAGCTCCGGAGTTCTATCTAAGCTCACATAGTGAATTTGGATATCCTGACGTGTTGTAATATGCAAACGTCCTGTTGAATACTCATCAGACACTTTAGTAATACGCACTAATTGCTCGCTAGTCACCTTACCAAAAGGCAATTTGATACGAATCATCTGCACACCTTCTTGACGCTGACCATACACTCCACGCGCTAAACGCAAACTACGAAAACGCTCGTCATCAATTTTACCATCTTTGAATAACGCAATTTTTCTTTCTAAATCGATTATCTCTTTTTGAACAATCGGATCTTCTATTTCGGTTCTAAAACTTTCCATTTCTTATAAGCTATTAGCTATTAGCTTTTGGCTTTTAGCTGTTGATGATTTTATTTTACAAGCTTTTGGCACTTGACTGTAAGACTTTAGTTATTTCTAATTATCTTTTTTTTGCTGAAGGCTAAAAGCTAAAGGCTATCTTATAAATCCTACTCCTGCTGTTGTATTGGTTGCTGCATCGATTAAGATAAAAGCACCGTTTGATTTATTGTCGTTGTAAGCATCAAAATAAATTGCTTTGCTTAACTTGATATTTACTTCGCCTATTTCGTTAATTGCTAATTGAGATGCTTCTGTAGTTCCAGAAAAATCGGTTGCAATAACGTTTTTCACGCTGTCAATTTTCGCTAAAACTCGGTTGGTGTTGTGTTGCACAAAATATTTTGCACCTGGAACTAGTTTTTTACTATCCATCCAACAAACTGTTGTATTGATATCTTTCTCCACTTTAGGCAACTCAGATGATTTTACAATCATGTCTCCTCTAGTTACATTGATATCATTTTCTAATTCGATTGTGATCGACGAACCTACTGAAGCTTCATCAAATTGTTGATTGAAAAAGTGAATGTTCGTCACTTTCGACTCTGTTAAAGAAGGTAATACTGTTACAGCATCTCCTACTTTAATATTGTTCCCATATAATTTTCCAGCATAGCCTCTAAAATCGTGGTACTCTTCTGTCTTTGGACGAATAACGGTCTGTACCGGGAAACGTGCTTTTCCTTTTTCGTATACATCTGCAGGCTCTAAAGCTTCCAGGTGTTTTAGAATCGTTTGCCCTTCGTACCAAGGCATTCCGCCTAAAGATTCTACGACATTATCACCAGTTAAAGCACTCAACGGAATGTAACTAACGTTTTGTTCTTTAAAAGTACTTTTTGCATTTAGCGCTTCAAAATCGGCTTTGATTTTATTATAAACTTCTTCAGAATAATCAACTAAATCCATTTTATTAACAGCAACAATTACTTCTTTTACTCTCAATAAATTATTGATGAAAAAGTGACGGTACGTTTGCTCAATAACTCCTTTACGCGCATCAATTAAAATAATCGATACTTGTGAAGTTGAAGCACCTGTAACCATGTTACGCGTGTACTCTACATGACCTGGAGTATCAGCAATAATGTAACTTTTCTTAGCAGTAGAAAAATAAATATGAGCCACATCAATCGTAATTCCTTGTTCTCTCTCTGCAACTAAACCATCAGTAGCCAAAGAAAAATCTAAATAATCATATCCTTTTTGTTTGCTGCTCTTTTCGATTGCTTCCAGTTTGTCTGTAGTCAAAGATTGTGTATCGTATAATAATCTCCCGATTAATGTACTTTTTCCGTCATCTACACTTCCTGCTGTTGCTATTTTTAAAACTTCCATTATATATTTTTTGTTTAAATCCTCCCCCCAACCCCCTCCGAAAGAGGGGGAGTCGAAACGTTAATTTATTGTCTTATTATTTAATTCCCATCAGAGAATATCTTTTAAATCTTAACCTTATGGATAAAACTAAATCGTATAATATCTCTATTAAAATAATCTACCCCATTTGATCTTTCTTGGAAACTATTTAAGTAACCTAATTCTAACGCAATGGCCGGACTAACTCCCACTTGAACTGCTGCGTAAATTCTGTTTTGATCGAATGTGTTTTTTATAATTTTGTTCCCGCCATTAATCATTATTTCATCCGATAGAATTCCTTTTAGATAGTGTTTTTCTTTCTTCCAAAAAGTGTAATCTCCTTGAATTCGGTATCTAAATCTCAAATAAAAAGTAGTTCCATCTTCAAGCATTATTTTACTTGCATTATGAACAAACCGTTCTTCTATCATATACCGATGTGTCAAATTCACTTTTCCTAAAGTCTGTTTCACCGTTGCATCTTGTTGCAAACGATATTCAGGAATATGAAAACCCGTTTTAACTTCAGGATCTTGTGTCGCCACTGAGAAGTAAGCAAAACCTGCACCTAACTCCACCTTATCAGTTATCTTACCTCTCAGTTGAACCCGACTCACAAAAGTGTTTTGGGTTACTGGATTTATAAAAATTCGATTATCAATCTCAGTATGTACAGACCATTTATTATTTAATTCCAACTGATTGTAATATCTAGACCAAAGTAAACTCTGCTTGTCGACATTTTTTTCAGTTTGCGCTTGTATTCCAATACTAAACAGCAATACACCCAAAAGAAATTTCACGGACTTCATTCTAAAAGTACCCTTGTTGTTTTCTTTTCTCCATGGCTGCCTCAGAGCGTTTATCGTCAATTCGAGCACCTCTTTCAGATATTGTTGAAGCTCTAATTTCACCTACTACTTCTGATATTGTTGCCGCATAAGAATCAACTGCTGCCGTACAACTCATATCCCCTACTGTTCTAAAACGGACAATGCGTTCTTCAATCTCTTCGTTTTCTTCTTGGTATACATAAGGAGAGTGTGACCAAATCATTCCGTCTCTCAAGAATACTTTACGTTTGTGTGAGAAGTAAATTGATGGAATTTCGATTTGCTCTTTTTCGATATAACTCCAAACATCTAATTCAGTCCAGTTCGAAATAGGAAAAACACGTACGTTTTGTCCGTTTTCAATTTTACCATTCAATAAATCAAATAATTCAGGACGTTGGTTTTTTTCGTCCCATTGACCAAAGTCATCACGAACAGAAAAAATACGTTCTTTTGCTCTCGCTTTTTCTTCATCACGACGAGCTCCACCAATACAAGCATCAAACTTGAATTCGTCAATCGCATCTAATAAAGTAGTAGTTTGCAAACTGTTTCTACTAGAGTATTTACCAGTTTCTTCAACAACCTTTCCTTCGTCAATTGCATCTTGTACATTACGAACGATTAATTCCAATCCTAATTCTTTCACCAATCGGTCTCTAAATTCAATAGTTTCCGGAAAATTATGACCTGTGTCAACATGTAATAATGGAAAAGGAATTTTAGCTGGAAAGAATGCTTTTTGCGCTAACCTCACCAATGTAATGGAATCTTTTCCTCCAGAAAAAAGCAAAACCGGCTTATCAAATTGAGAAATTACTTCTCTAAAGATGTATATCGCTTCGCTTTCTAATGCGTTTGTTTTTAATATTGAACTCATGTTTTTTGTTTAAAAGTTTCAGGTTTAAAGTTTCAAGTTATTGCAACCCAAATAAACCCCTTAACTATTTATATTTTTTTCTAATTACTCTTTACTATTCACTAATTACTACTTCTGGTGCAAACCACATTCTTTATGGCTTGATTCCCACCACCATCTACCGGCTCTAATGTCTTCACCTTCGGCGATTGCTCTGGTACAAGGCGCACAACCTATGCTCACGAATCCTTTTTTATGAAGAGCATTTTGCGGAACATTATTTAGCTCTATATAATCCTCTACTTCTTTCAAGGTCCATTTTAGCAGCGGATTGAACTTGATGATTTCAAATTTCGAGTCATATTCAAAAAGATGTAAATCATTTCTGTTTTCTGACTGCTCTGCTCTCAATCCTGTAATCCAAACTGAGTTTCCTTTTAATGCTTTAGTCAATGGCGCTACTTTTCGAATAAAACAACACTCTTTTCTATTTTCAACCGATTCGTAAAAGCTATTTGGACCTTTTGTATTCAATAAATTCTGCACAGCAGTCGCTTCAGGAAAATAAACTTCAATGTGTTTTTTATACTTCTTAAGTGTCTTATGAAAAACATCATAAGTTTCTTGGAATAAACGCCCCGTATCTAAAGTGAAAATATTGATCGCAGTATTACTATTTGCAATTAAAGCTGTAATCACCTGATCTTCTTGCCCAAATGAAGTCGAAAAAACTACTTTATTTTTATATTCATCTGCCAAAAAAGCAAAAGTCTCTTCAATCGAAAAGTCTTTTGTTTTCTCTATTAATGCTTGTACTATTATTGTGCTCATTTTTCTTTCTAATTATAAAATCTATTACCCTATCGGCTTAGTAGATTACATCGCAAAAGTACTACTTATTTCTAAACCACAAAACAAAAACTTACTTTTCTGCGCCAAAAAGAGATAACAAGTTAACGACTCATAGAAAGCACAATAGCACTCGAGGAGTTAAACTTATTAAATAAAAGATTTATCTTAATTCCACTATTATTATTCATAAATAAAGTCACTAAACCCTAATAATTATTAAATTTTTCAGATATATCTCTATATAGTCTATCTAGCCCATAGGATTATTATAATTTACTTTCTACTTTTGTCAAAAATTAATTAGTTATGGATTTTCAATTAGGCTTTATAGTTGCCGGATTACTAGTAGGCTTTATTGTGGGCTTGACAGGTGTAGGAGGCGGCTCTTTAATGACTCCTATTTTACTTTGGTTTGGTATTCCTCCAACCACCGCTGTAGGTACCGATCTATTATATGCTGCCTTTACTAAAATGGGAGGAGTATTTGTACATCACAAGAAAAAAAATATTAATTGGTCAATTACAGGCTGGCTTTCTCTAGGTAGTGTTCCTGCTGCTTTATTGACCTTATGGATTTTAAACAGTATTAAAACCGATATTTCATCTATAAATTCGATCATAAAATACAGCCTAGGTTGGGCTTTGCTTTTAACATCTATTGCCGTTCTCTTCAAAAAGAGATTACTTGTTTTATCTCAAAAGCATTCTGGTGATAAGTTTCATAGCGAAAGTAAAACACGAAATATTTTGACAGTGGCTATTGGGGTTTTACTTGGAGTAACCGTTACGTTAACATCTATTGGTGCTGGAGCATTAGGTACTGTTACTCTATTTTTTCTTTTTCCGTTACTACCAACTCCCAAACTCGTGGGTACTGAGATTGCTCACGCAGTACCACTAACACTAGTTGCAGGACTAGGACACGCCTCTATGGGGAATTTAGACCTAACATTACTCGTTCAGTTACTTATGGGTTCATTACCTGGAATTTTCATGGGTAGCATGCTTAGCGGTAAAGTTCCCGATTTATTACTTAGGAACGCTATCGCAATCATGTTGTTTTTTGTAGGCTACAATCTCGTTTTCTAGAACGACTGTACACCTAATAAAAAATCCCTTTCCGTACAAAAATGTATGGAAAGGGATTATTTATTTTTCGTTTTTCTACTCAAAAAGCGATATCAGCCAAACTATTATTTTCTAAAATCTGAAGTGTATTATCTCTAACCTCAGTCATTAGTTTACGTACCGCACAAGCTGCTTCATCTTGACAGTCATCACATTTTTCATAGAAATTATGAGAAGCACATGGCAGTAAAGCAATAGGACCTTCTAATATTCGATAGACCTTAGCCATGTTGATTTCCTCGGGCTCTTTGATTAAATAATACCCGCCGCCTTTTCCTTTCTTAGCACCTAAAAACCCTGAATGGCGCAAAAGCAACAAAATACTTTCTAAGAACTTTACCGAAATATTTTCACTCTTTGCAATATCTGCGATAGCAACAGGAGTTTGATCTTCTTGGCGCGCCAAAAATGTCAAAGCTTTTATTCCATATTTTGTTTTCTTTGAAAGCATAATTTAGTAACTAATATATATTTAATAATACCAAATCTACAATCAAAATTCGTCAATCACAAATGTCGCTTTTAACCTAAGGCTTGCTCCAAATCGTTAATGACATCTTGTACCGTTTCTAGTCCCACTGAAACACGTACTAATCCATCAGTAATACTCACAGACAATCGCTCGTCAACAGATAATTTACTGTGTGTTGTTGATGCTGGATGCGTTACAATAGTTCTAGTATCTCCTAAATTTGGCGAAAGGGAACACAATTGAATCTTGTCTAAAAAGTTACGTCCTGCTTCTAGTCCGCCTTTTATTTCAAAAGCTACAATGCTACCACCTGCTTTCATTTGCTTTTTGGCAATTTCATGTTGTGGGTGCGATTTCAAGAACGGATATTTCACCTTATTTACATTAGGATGCGTTTCTAAAAACTCAGCAACCTTCATTGCATTTTCGCAATGTCTATCCAGACGAATGGCCAAAGTCTCTAAACTTTTAGACAATACCCAAGCATTAAAAGGCGATAAAGAAGGTCCTGTCAATCTAGAAAACAAATATATTTTCTGAATCAGTTCAGGATCTCCCACAGTAATTCCTCCTAAAACCCGACCTTGTCCGTCCATTAATTTGGTAGCAGAATGTACCACCAAATGTGCTCCCCATTTGATTGGCTGCTGCAAATAAGGCGTTGCAAAACAGTTGTCAATAACCAAAATCAAATTGTGTTTTTTGGCGATATTCCCTAGCAGTTCCAAATCGATAATATCAACCGCTGGATTCGTTGGCGATTCAGCAAAAAGAATCTTTGTTTGTGGAGTTATAAAACTTTCAATAGTTTCCGGTTTGTTGATGTCGAAATAGGAAGTCTCGATATTCCACTTTGGAAAATAGTTTACAAATAAGGAATGAGTCGCTCCAAAAACACTACTCGAAGATACAATATGATCATCAGATTTCAATAAAGCAGCCATGGTTGAATACACCGCAGCCATCCCAGAAGCAAAAGCAAAACCTGCAGTAGCACCTTCCATTTTGCATACCTTTTCTACAAATTCATTTGTATTGGGGTTGCTATAACGGCTATAAATATTGCGATCTTTTTCTTCGGCAAATGAGGCACGCATATCTTCAGCATCTTCAAATACAAAACTTGACGTTAAGTACAAAGGAACCGAATGTTCTAAATATTGCGTGCGTTCTAATTGGGTGCGGATGGCTTCGGTTTCAAAACCAAATTCTTCTTCGTTCATTTTATGTTGTTTTAAAAAAAGTGTTTCGCAGAGATTCACAGAGAATACTCAGCGATACACAAAATATTTTTTTAATTATTATTAAATTATGAAAGTGGCTAGTTTAAATCTTTTCTAATTCAACTCCATTCAAAACTACCTTATAATGTATTGTTGCAGTTGGTTCTAAGGTTTTAGAAACCGAGCAGTATTTTTCAAAAGAAAGTTGAGCCGCTTTGGCTGCTTTGTCTTCTTTAATGTTTCCTTCTAAGTAAAAAATCAAATGGATGTCTTTAAAAGGTTTTGCTTCGCCTACTTGAACACGTTCTCCCTCAACCTCAGCTTTAAAAGATTTGATTTCTTGACGTTGTTTTTTTAAGATCGAAATCATATCAATTGCGCTGCAGCCCGCCACTCCCATTAATACTAACTCCATCGGACTTACTCCTAAATCATTTCCGCCAAATTCAGAACGGTTATCAACTTTTACAATATGCCCACGTTCGTTTTTTAATTCGAAATGGAAATTGTCGTTTACTCTATTTAATTTAATTTTCATAGTTATGTATTTATTTGAACGCGAGTAACACGGATTTGCTTTCGCAAAAACACGGATTTAAACGCTGATTTTTTATTTATTTTAATTTAATAATTCGTTACAATACCAGTAAGAATAGCCAAATTGAAACGATCCAAAATATACTATTGAACCAACCATCAATGAATAAAGATCGATCTATTGTCCAATAGGTATCAACACTTTTTCTTTCATATTTTAGATAGAATAATTTACTTAAAACATAATAGACAATCTGGGCAAGCAGTGGTACAAATAATGCATTAATAGCAGTATTCTGTCCTAAACCAATCAACAGACTTATCGAAGCAATTAAAAATAATATGATATTTAAAATTATTAGTTTAAGAAACCATTCTTTGCTATCTAATTTACTTTTATCAAACAAGAATATCAATGACACATTCATTCCTATTAAAATAAAAATAATATCCATATAAAATTCTTTTTGCTTACCGATCACTGAAAACTGGTTACTATTCACTAAAAACTGTTCACTTCAACTACCCTTTATCCGATAACCTCAAAATATCACCAAAAACTCCTCTGGCAGTCACTGCAGATCCCGCTCCGGCTCCTTGAATGACAATTGGACGGTCTCCGTAAGATTCCGTGTAAATTTCGAAGAAAGAATCAGATCCTTTTAAGCCTCCCAAAGCGGTATCCGAAGGTACGGAAACTAATTTTACTTCCAAAATTCCTTTATCGTGTTGCAAATCACCCGACAATTCTCCGATGTATCTCAACACGTGATTTGGTTTTTGATCTGATTTTATTTTATCATAAATAGGATCAAATTCTTTAAGCTTCGTTAAGAAATCAGCAGCACTACCTTCACGTAAGTGCTCCGGAATCAAATTTTGAATAGCCACTTCTTCAAATTCATTTTGTAAATCTAATTCTCTAGCAAGTATTAATAATTTTCTCCCTACATCATTACCGCATAAATCTTCTCTTGGATCTGGCTCTGTGAATCCGCTATCAATCGCTTCTTTTAATATTTCGCTAAACGGAACACCTTTGGAAGAGAAATTATTAAACAAATAGCTTAATGTTCCTGAGAAAACACCTTTAATTTTAGTGATGTTTTCACCTGAAAGATGCAGTAATTTTATCGTATCAATTAATGGCAACCCTGCTCCTACGTTTGTTTCGTACAAATAGTTCTTCTGGTTTTCAGCAAGTACCTTTCTTAAGTCCTTATAAAAACCATAACTCAAGGTATTGGCAACTTTATTAGACGAAATCAAATCAAAACTATTCTCAGCAAGCGAAATATAGTTTTCTACAAACGTAGCGCTCGCCGTATTATCAACGGCAATTAAGTTTTCTAGATGATGTTCATTTGCATAAGCGATCACATCATCAATTGTATACGAAACTCCATTCGTTTGGATTTCGTTTTTCCAGTCTGTTGAAACTCCGTTTTTATTTAAGAGTATGCTTTTAGAGTTTGCAATTGCAAACACATTTAACTTAACGTCTTTTCTTGTTTCGATGGCTTTGGCCGATTCTAAAATTTGATTAATCAAAGTTCCACCTACTAATCCATGACCAAATATGGCAATATTAATTTTCTTGGCCACACCAAAAATCTCACCGTGAATTACGTTCAGTGCTTTGTGAAGTTCAGACTTTTTAACCACCAAACTCACATTCTTACCCGTCACAGTATTGTTAAATAATATCGGAATAATTTTGTTTTTTATTAACGCTGTATAAGGCTTGTGAAAAGTGCTCAAATCTTGTCCAATTATCGAAATAACAGATACATTATCAACCACCTTAATTTTATTGACATCTTTAGAATAGAAATCATTTTCGAATTCCTTTTCTAACTCGATCATCGCTTTTGAAGCTTTATCAGCGGCCACAACAAGACCAATTCCTCGCTCTGAAGAACCTTGAGAAATAATACTGACACTGATATCATTATCTCCCATCACTCTAAAAATACGAGCATCAACACCGGTTTTCCCAAGTAGTCCTCTTCCTTCTAAATTTACTAAGGAAACATTTTCTAAAACAGAAAGCGTTTTAATTCCCGACGCATTAGAGTTAGATGTAATTAAAGTTCCTTTGTTTTCATGGTTGAACGTATTTAAAATTCGAAGTGGAATATTTTTTTCTAATAGCGGAATGATTGTTTTGGCGTGTAAAATATTTGCGCCAAAATTAGCCATCTCATTCGCCTCGTTATAAGATAGTGTTTCAATTTTTTTTGCATCAAGTACTAGCTCCGGATTGGCAGTATAGATTCCGTCTACGTGCGTGAAATTTTGTAATTCTTCAGCATTGATGTAATTTGCAATTAGCGAAGCGGTGTAATTGCTTCCGTTTCTACCTAAAGTGGTCGTTTCTTGTTTATTATTAGAACCTATAAAACCCGTAAGTATTAGAATTGAATCTTTATTTTCTTTAAAAACTTGGATCACATTTTTCTTAGAAATTGTATCTAAAGGTTGTGCATCACCAAAATTGGAATCCGTCACAATCAACTCTCTTGTATCGGCCAATTTTGCAGAAATATTTTTTTGATTCAGCAGAAAAACCAACAATTTAGCAGCAAGCACTTCTCCTTGTGCCAAAACTTGATCCTGAATTTTTACACTATAATCACCAATCAAACTTACACCTTCAAACAGTTTATCTAGTTTATCAAATTCAACTGAGAAATCAACAGCATCAAAACCATCTTTTTGATAGGTTTTAAAACTTTCCAATAAGGGCTTGTAATTCCCGTTTTTGGCAGCAATTGTCAAGATATCACCCAGTTCATCTGTCGCTTTTGCACGAGCAGAAACTACTACTGCAAATTTTTCGTTTTGCTTTACCTTATTTTCGATAATATGTAAGACTGCATTTATTCCTTCGCCGTTAGCCAAAGATTTACCACCAAATTTTACTATTTTCATCTGCTTTTTATTTTTGAAAACAACTTCTAGTAAATTGTCTAATTGTTCGTATTCCATTAAAAAAGCGTCATGACCATGCGCAGAGTCAATTTCGCTATAGAACACATTAATTTTAAATTTTTTAATTTCGTTATAGGTCTCTCGATTCTCTTTTGCGGTAAAAAACAAATCAGAATTAATTCCCACGATATAAATATTCGCATCTACTTTTGAAATGATTGATTCCAATGACTCATGATTTCTAGTAATATCAATTGTTTTCAATAATTGATTCATCATTTTGTAAGCCGCCAGCTGAAATCTTTTTTCTAGTTTCTCACCGTGGTAGTTTAACCAACTTTCCACTTGAAAAGTTTCGAGTTGTACATTGATGTCTCTATTGAATTTCTCTTTAAATGACTCTGGCGTGCGGTAACACAACATGGCGTGTATGCGTGCGTCCTCGATTGGTTTTTTAGAATTGTTTAATATTTGCTCTTGTAAATAACAATTGGCAATCAACCAGTCTGTAGCTTTCCAATCTGTAGCAATGGGAATAAAGTTTTGAGCTAGCTTAGGCTCTAAGGCCAAAATTTCCCAGGCAATGCCTCCACCTACAGAACCGCCAATGAGCGCAAATAGATTATCAATCTTTAAGAACTTTAGTCCTTCGATAAAAATTCGAGCAATATCTCTGGCAATAAAATCTCTGTAGTTCTCGATGGTAGCCGAGTTGAAGCCGTTACCAGGAACATCAAAAGAAATAATGGTATATTTTCTAGTATCGATTGTTTTGTCAATTCCCACGATATCATTCCACCAACCGGACTCTCCAATAACTTGAGAGTTTCCCGTTAAGGCATGATTAATCACAATGATAGGTGCGGTATGCAGCGGAGCTCCAAAAACTTGATAACTTAAGTTAAGGCTAGCATAAACAGCACCATTATGCGTGGTGAAATTTTGTAAAGTAATATGTGTTGGTTTATTTTCCAATGTCAAATCTTTTATTGATTTTGATTTGTATTTGGAAATATTAAAAAGAAAAAACTAGGTAAATACTAGAGAAATTCTTGTTGTTATCTTTCCACTTTTGGGAGTGGTAGAATGCAGCACCTTCTTCGATTTCTCGAAGGGTTGCTAAGGCATCATCGGGTCTAATCCCTCGTCCTTTCTTTATAACATTTCAATACGATTGTGAACTTTGAATTGCAAATTAACTACTATTTTATGTAACAAGCAAATATTATTAGGCTAGTTTTCAAAGCAGATACAATAAATAACAGAAAAAGCAGGACATCTCTAAACATAATTATTTAGAAACAACCTGCGTATTAAACACTATTAAAATTTGATACTATCAATTAAATAAAGAGTGTGTCATTTTCCTTGGAATACATCAAAAACTGTAAAGAATTTGGTGTGTTAATTAAATTTTTCACATCTGTGTCATTGATACCAAATCGTGGATGAACTAAATCATCAACTGAAAATTTTATTATACTTTTTTTCGATTTTAAATTGCTCAAAAAATGTACTGCCCTGGTAATTCTACTAATTGTCCCCATTTGAATGCTTATTAAATTTTTATATTCTACTTTTTAATTCAATTAAATACTGCCCTGATAAATCTAAATTTCAAAACCTCTACTTTTATCTTTTACCCCCATTAAATGGTAGCAACCTATTACTACAATTTTTAATTTACAGCTATAAAAAAACCCTCCATGTAAAAGGAAGGTTGACTTATAAATATAGATATATTATATAGCGATCACCTCCTTGCGGTTGATTTCGATTTAAGTTTGTATGAAACATGAAAAGTTAAATTCATTTTTGGTATTTTATTTACACAAATTTGAGCGTTTTTTAGATTGTTTCCTAATGATTTACAATAATTTAACATTGATTTACAGCAAATAGTTTAATTTCATAACATACCCTAAAAATACTGTAACATTAAGCGTAGTTTGAGTTACAAAAGCAACAAATTTGCGTCTTATATAGCTGAAAATAGTTAACTGTAATTTTTTAAACAGACCTACTTTAATGTAAAGAAGATGTACATGCTAATGTTCTACATTATCTCAAAGAAAGTAATAAATACATTATTAAACAGTATCGTTTATAATTAAATTCTTTACACAAATAGCAAGACAGTCAATTGCATCTTTGCCTCAATACTATTTTTTACAACAAAAAAAGTTAGGTTTAATTTATTATTCAATTTGGTTTCATACCTTTGCGCTCTAATAAAGAGGAAAAATTTGAACTGATTGCAACCTCTTCATAATGAAACTAATTCGTTATGGATGCTGAAAAATTTTCAGTAGAAAAAAAATGCTAAAGCAGAAACTCTTCTTTAGCTTTTATTGTTGCAATTCCTTTTTCTCGCTTAATTTAAAAATACTATTTATTATGGCTTATTTATTTACGTCAGAATCTGTGAGTGAGGGACATCCAGACAAAATTGCAGATCAAATCTCAGACGCATTAATTGACAATTTCTTGGCTTTCGACGCCAATTCAAAAGTAGCATGTGAAACTTTAGTTACAACTGGACAAGTAATTTTGGCAGGAGAGGTAAAGTCAAACACTTATCTAGATGTTCAACAAATTGCACGTGATGTGATCAAAAAAATTGGTTACACAAAGTCAGAATATATGTTTGAAGCTAACTCATGCGGAATTCTTTCAGCTATTCATGAGCAATCTGCAGATATCAATCAAGGAGTGGATCGTTCAAGCCCAGAAGAGCAAGGAGCGGGAGACCAAGGAATGATGTTTGGTTACGCTACTAATGAAACGGAAAACTACATGCCATTAGCATTAGATCTTTCTCATAAATTATTGCAAGAATTAGCTATTTTAAGACGCGAGAACAACGAAATCACTTACCTACGCCCTGATGCTAAATCTCAAGTTACTTTAGAATACAGCGACGATAACAAGCCGACTCGTATAGATGCAATCGTGATCTCGACGCAGCACGATGATTTTGACGAAGAAGCCACAATGCTTGCCAAAATTAAGAAAGATATTGTTGAGATTCTGATTCCCCGAATTATTGCAAAAAATCCAACAAGTGCTCATTTATTTAATGACAGCATTACGTACCACATTAACCCGACTGGGAAATTTGTAATTGGTGGACCTCACGGAGACACTGGATTAACTGGTAGAAAAATAATTGTAGATACTTACGGTGGTAAAGGTGCTCACGGTGGTGGTGCATTTTCTGGTAAAGACCCAAGTAAAGTAGACAGAAGCGCTGCTTATGCAACACGACATATCGCTAAAAATCTTGTAGCTGCAGGTGTTGCCGATGAGATTTTAGTACAAGTTTCCTATGCTATTGGTGTTGCTAAACCTATGGGAATATTTATTGAAACCTACGGAACATCAAAAGTAAACTTAACTGACGGTGAAATTGCTAAAAAAGTAGAGGCTATATTTGATATGCGCCCTTACTTTATCGAGCAACGTTTAAAATTAAGAAACCCGATTTATAGCGAAACTGCGGCCTACGGACATATGGGACGTACACCAGAAACGGTAACAAAAACGTTCTCAGCTCCAGGTGGTTTAACTAAAACTGTCGAAGTTGAGTTGTTTACATGGGAAAAATTAGATTTTGTTGATGAAGTAAAAACTGCTTTTGAACTGTAATTCATATCCCATAAATACAATAAAACGGCTGCCTTTATGGTTAGCCGTTTTTTTTTAATATAACTCCCAAAAAAAAAGACTATCATATAAAAAATGATAGCCTCTTTACTTTAAAATTAAATTGTGTAATTACAATTTATAAGTAATACCAAGTTTTGCACCACTTACCACGTTTCCACCACCTAGTTGAAGATTTACTCCAAAATTTTCATTAAAGAAATAACGACCACCAACTTGTAAACCTAATCCAAAATTATCTGCTCCGTCATAATTGTATGTACTTCCGTTTTGTTTAGAAGACCAGCTATAGTAATTTAAGTTAGCTCCAGCATAAAAATCCCACTCACTAGAAATATCTAGAATTTCATTAAAATGATAATTTCCATTTGCTTGAATTCCAAAGATAGAACTTCTTACTTCTCCTACTGCCGCTCCAAAATTTTGGTTATACGATTGGTAAGAAAGTTCTCCTCCGACAGTAAAGTTGGTAGCAATACCATAGTCAAGACCAACGTAAACAGGTGTTCCCCAACCTGAAGTCCCTAAACCAGCATTCAGTTGTAATCCATCTTCTTCTAATGGTGCTTGAGCATTCGTGAACCCAAATGCGAACAATGCTAAAAATAAAGCAATCTTTTTCATAATTTTTTGTATCTTATTTTGTACTAAAAAAATACCAGCAATTCGATTTCAAAAATACTATTTATCCTGCTAATTAAAATAATTTTTCAAGCTGAAATAGCCGTACCTAATGAAACAATTATAAATTATATTTCAAACTTAAGATCACATATCTTGGCTGAACCATATACTGAGACGTTCTAAATCCTGTTTGACTAAAACTATCATCATTTAAAGTTTTGGTATTTAGTAAATTCGTCGCGCTAACCGTATACTCCATTTTTGCATCTTTTTTACGATAGCTTAAACTTGTATTAAGAAACTCATACTTGTTATTTACTGTACCCTGCGAGTTCGAATAATTGTAATTATTATAATCAGCTGTAAAAGAAAAACTCTTTAAGAACAGATAATCCAACTTAGCAAAAGGTTGTTTAGTTTTGAAAATCGTATTTTGATAATCATTTAATGTCAAAGAATAACCTACTTCTAAGTTTGGCCAAACTTTAAACTGCGTTCCAAGTGATCCTCTATAACTCTGAGTAAAGGATTCTGTAGTTTGTATGAAATCAATTAAAGGGTTTGTTGGATCAGCAGGATTAGCACGTAAACTATTAAACTTAGACCAGTTTAAATTCACATTTACAGATGCTTTGTAATACTTCATGAATGAACGCTGGTAGCCTACTGTACCATTCAAGCTCTCATTTTCAAAATTAGCATTCACCTTCTCACTAACTTGATTGATCCCTGTAAAAAAAGCTCTATTTACTACTGGATTAGACGTTTTACTGTAATTAAGATTACCAAACATAGTCGTAAAATTATACAAATTATACTTGAAATAACGAAGCGAATGCGTCTCCTGCAAAGCGTTTTCTAGAAAGCGATTTCCTCTATTGAAGGAGTTAAAATTAGAAAAAACATAGCCTTGAACGAAAGAACTAACATCATTGAAAACGTTTGCTTTTCTGTAATTATAGGTAAGTGATTCCGACTTTTTGATTTGGTATTGCGCAAAAACATCAGGCAAAAAACGACTAAAATTGTCTTCTTGCTTGGAATTTAGCTGTACGTTATTTGTATTGTACTGATGAATACTAACACCTGGATTGAAGGTGAATTTACCTGATATAAATTTATAATGAACTCCCAAATAAGCATCATTAAAACGATATTGAACATCATTTATATAATCAGGATCAATAAGATTAGATTGTGTCCCATTATCGAACAACTGATAAATAGACGAATTATAATCTTGATACGAATTTGTATTTCCTGCTGTAATATTCAAATTACTCTTGGCAGTTAATGAATAGTAGTAATCTACTTTTACATCTAGTTTATTTGTTTTAACAAAGCGACTTTGATTGATATTAAAGCTAGTTTGATTTGAATCAAACCCTAAAAACGGAAAAGGATCGTTTAAAAGGTCTGGATTATAGAAAGGATCTTCGTTCTGGTATAAATGCTGCATTTCTAAAGCCCACGTGCTTTTCTTACTTTGTGTCCAAAACATATTTACACTTTGGTTTACTGCGATAGGCTCTTGTTTCTTGAAAGAGGCAATAGTGTTGTTTTGAACAATATCTCCATTGGGATTAAAAGTAATTGAATTAGTAAGGAGATCGTTATCTTCTGTTTGATTTGATTTTCTAAAGGAAATATCGTAGTCAAATTGAAAATTAGTATTTGGCTTGAATTTAGATCCTAATTTAAAAATAGCTAAATTATTTCTCAAATTAGAATTATCTATTCTGTTTTCTGTAGTACTGATCTCAGTAGAATTCGGTTGAAAAATTCCGTTTCTACTTATTGTGTTAGTAAGTGTTTTGTTTGATGAAAGCACTCCAAAAGCACTTAAACTCCATTTTTTGGACATTTGATGGGTCACATTCACTGCCCCAAATTTATTTTCGATATTTGAAGCTCTATTATCACGAGCTGTAGATATCCCTAAGTCATTACTAGACACATTAAAGTTAGTCCCATTTCTACCAATTGTATTTCTAGAACCACCTGTTAATCTAAAATAATCACGAATTGAAAAAGGAACATCTCCAATATTATTAAAATTAGTTAGCACGTTAACGCTTGTCTTAGGACTGTAGTAAAACAATTTGGGATTAATAATGAAGCGCTCTCCAAAATCGGTACCCGCAGAGATATCACCAAAAAAGAAATTCTTCTTTCCTGATTTCAACTTGATATTAATAGCTACATCATCATTATTATTCTCTAATCCTTTTAATTGGCTTACATCACTAAAATTTCTTAATACCTGAATTTTATCTACTGCATCAGCTGGAATGTTTCTTGATCCTAATTTAGTATCTCCTTCAAAGAATTTTTTACCATCAACAAGCATTTGTGTTACTTTTTTACCTTCTACTTCTATCTCTCCATCAGCATTAATCTCAACACCAGGGAGTCTTTTCAACACATCTTCTAGCTTTCGCTCCGTACCTGTTTTAAAAGAATCGGCATTGTAAACAATCGTATCTCCTTTTATAGAAACAGGCATTTCACGTACAATTTCAACTCCGTCTAATTCAATTCCACCTTCCTCAAGCACAATAGTTTTTGTAATATTTTCAGCAGTAGTTATCACTTGCACCTCCTTATTCTGCATTCCCAGGAAGCTTATTTTAATCGAATAGGTCGTATTCGGCTTTAAACTCAGCGAAAACTTTCCTTTATCATTAGTTATAGCATAGGAATCCATTGCTTTTGTGCTGACATTAACCGCCATAACATTTGCCATTTCAAGCCCTAAAGCTTTTGAATCCGTAATAAGACCATCTAATTTAACAGATTGACTAAAAGAGGTTGCGCTTACTATAAGCAACAACAGTAGTAAAGATTTTTTCATATAAACTATGGGTAAAAAAATATTTGAATTAATGCGTAACTAATTATTGACCTATTCTAAATTGTCCACCCCCATTACCTCCACGACCTTGGTACATCTCTCTCATTTCTTGCATTTTTTTGGTAGTTGTTTCATCAAAATCCTTTTGTGAAATTTCTTTACCTTTTGTAGGAGCTTTAATATCAGTCTTCGTTTTAGGATTCAAAACTACTTTTGAGCATAATATCACCGTCTTACCATCATTTACCTCTAATATCAAACCAGGCAATCCCCAGTATTTATCAGGACCTTGATTTACCGGAATTTCAGGAGTATACCACGCTGTTACTATTACATCCTTCGGCATCTCTAAATTATCCATGAAATTTGTTTTCTTCTCTTTCTCTTCGCTCTTCTCTTCTTTTTTCTCTGCAGAATCTTCAGATCTTTTTGGTCTTAAGTTTCTAAAATCAGTTTGAGTTACAGGTACTACTGCTGTAGCCTTAAAACAATTATATCCTCCTATCACCCTAGTTTCACCTTCCAATTTCCAATTTAAGCTCGCTAACGAGTCCTTAACTAAAAACTCCTTACCCATTAGCTCCTTATCAATAGCGTAATACTTATCCTTAACATTCTTATACATTGTACCTCCTGATCCGCTCATCGAAGCCATCATTCGCATTCCTCCTCCTCCTCCTTGAGTAGGACCTTCTAATCGTTCTTCTTCCTTATAAATAGATGCTGTTTTATCAAAATTCAAGAAAAATGTTTTCTCAAACATGGATTTCATTCCCTCTTCCATATTTTTTTGCATTTCAGGCGTAACATTTCTGTTTCCAGACATCCTAGCCTTAAAATCGGCTGTACTGGTTTTAGATTCATACACAGCCATCCCCTGAAAATTTTGAGCAGCAGCTCCAAAACAACTTAAAAAAGCAATCCCTAAAGTCAACGATATTTTATACATAGTTCTATTTTTTTTGCAATAAGACACAACGCTTACTTATTTGTTACATGTTTCTTAAAAAAGATAAGACTACGTAATTGTTAAAAGGTTTAATTGTATTTTAGCTAATTATGAAAAAACTTATTCTTTTGCTAAGTGTATTTATTAGTTTAGGCGCTTTTGCTCAAGACAAAGCAACAATTGTATCGAAAATAAATAGTATTGTAGTCCATTCTGCTAATGCTATTGGTCAAGATCAGTTTGGCTTTTCTTACTATCTATCAAATAACGTTTTTCATAAAATGAAAGACGATAAAGTACTCGAGTATAAAAATGTGTCTTTAGGAAACATCACCAATGTTGATATAAAAAATCCTTTAAAGATTTTGTTATATTATGAAAATTTCAATACTGCCATCCTTTTAGACAACCAATTAAACGAGGTTCAAAAAATAAATTTTTCTGAAAATAATCCTGCATTACTTATTAGTGCGATTGGCATGTCTACTCAAAATCGACTGTGGCTATACAATTACCTCAACCAACAGATAGGTCTATTTGATTACTTAAAAAATGAATATCGCTCAGTCTCTACTTCATTACCAGGAAAGATTATGGCATATCAAGCTAACTACAATTCATTCGAATGGATTGATGAAAATAACAATTGGTACAGTTGTGACTTATTTGGAAAAATCACTACTAAAGGTAAAGTACCTTACTTTGATGAAGTTGTCATTACAGATAATGATCAAATTATATATTTGAAAGAGCAATTATTATATCATTTTGACCGAATAAAAAGCAAAATTACACCAATCAAAATTTCAGAAAAAAGCTTTCGAAATTTTGATTACAAAGACCAAATTTTATCTATTTTTACATCCGAAGGAATTATCAATTATAAAATCACAATACCGTAATGCACATAGCAGTAGCAGGAAATATAGGTTCAGGAAAGACAACATTAACACGCTTACTGGCAAAACATTTTAAATGGGAACCTCATTTTGAAGATGTGGTAGACAACCCATACTTAGACGATTTTTACCATCAAATGGAAAGATGGTCATTTAATCTACAGATTTATTTCTTGAATAGTCGTTTTCGTCAAGTGATGCAAATTCGCGAAAGCGGAAAAAAAATCATTCAAGACAGAACGATTTATGAAGATGCGCATATTTTTGCTCCTAATCTTTACTCTATGGGTTTGATGACCAATCGTGATTTTCAAAATTACTCGTCTCTCTTTGAATTAATGGAGTCAACGGTAAAAGCGCCTGATTTACTTATTTATTTAAGAAGCTCTATTCCTAATTTAGTAGGCCAAATTCACAAGCGTGGCCGCGAGTATGAAAACTCTATTTCTATTGATTACTTAAGTCGCTTAAATGAGCGTTACGAAGCTTGGATTCATTCTTATGATCGTGGAAAATTATTAATAATTGACGTTGACAACATTAATTTTGTAGATAACCCAGAAGATCTAGGGAATATTATCACTAAAATCGATGCGGAGTTGCATGGTTTGTTTTAGATAAAAAAGCCTACAATGAATAGTTGAATCCTATAGTAAATTGTCTTGGTCTCAATGAAAATTGATAAACATTCACGAAATTAAAATAACTGTTTGTTGTTCTGAAAAATTGTGTGTTAAAAACATTATTTAAAGAGGCATTTATATTTACTTTTTTAGAAGGTTTGTAATGAAGAGACATATTAAAAAGCGTGTTTTGATCACTAGTATCACTTTTTGAAGTTGCTGTTCTAGACGAATCTAAACCAAAATTGATTCGTGTAGAACTAGTGGTATATATATCCAAATTCAAATTCTGAAAAAGAATTGAGTTGTTAATTTCATTAGTTGTAGTTGCTGACGTTCCAAAGTTAAACTTAGCTTTATAATCAAGCGTAAACCAACTACCTTTATCCCAACTCAAGCCAAAATCTATACTTTGCCTCCTATTAATTGCATCAAGAAATTGATCATTAAAAAACAATTGACTTTTACTAATATTGTATGCATATGTCAACTCTGTTTTAAAAGAACCTAAAAACCCTTTTGTTACATATAAAGTAAAACCATAATTTTTTAAAGAATTAGGCTGTTTTATAACTTCTGTAACCATAAAACCATCGCTGTTTAACTCATTTGAAAATGTAGCGTCGGATTTGTTTTGATTCAAATTACCTTTTAAACTTAAAAAAAAACTTTTTAGAATATTATTATAATTTATGTAGGAGGTAAATGAATTTATTCTAGTAGTGTTAACAAAATTTGGATTTTGAACTAATGCATTAAAACTAGTTAAAATTATGGGTGTATAAAGCTGTGAAAAATTGGATATGTTATTATTTAAATCATAACTAACAGCAAAATTCCATTTTGAATTAAAACTATATTTAACAGATATACTAGGCTGGATAAATAAAAAGGAATCACTTATTTCCATAGTAGTGCTATTGTTCTCAATAGAATTTAACTTAATATAGTCCGCAGATAGACCCCCGGAAAACATTACTTTGCCTATATTTATTTTTGAATTAAGTTTAGTCGTTGTTTCAACTTTTTGATAATCAAAGTTGCTTGCTAAAGGAAAGTTTTGGTTAGTAGAATTTGAAATTTGTTTTAGATTACTATCAAATCTAAAATTATTATATTTTAATTTCTGATTTAAATTCCATTCTGATTTGAATAATTTAAAATCATATTGGGCAAAACCAGCTAAGTTAATTTTGCTAACAGAAACATCTTGTAAAGTAGCGCCACTACCATTACCACTTCCTATTAAGGTTTCAAAAACTGGAGGTGTCACACTAAGTTCTTCTTTATTTTGTTCATATTGCGCAAGTAGTCCACTTTGTAATATGTTTTTTTTACCAATTAAAGTTTTCAAACTAGTGCTATTACTGAATTGAAAATTATTCTTTAAGTAATTTGATTCAAGATAGTTAGTGTTAATCAAAACTCTTTCAATCCCTGCATCATTTGCAAATCTGTAACTGGTATTATTCTTTAAATAGAAATTACGTTTATTAATTTCTTGATTAACGCCAGCATTGAAACGTACCGTTCTTAATTGATTTCGGCTTTTATTTATAACACTACTCGATTCATTGTTAGACAAAAAAGTACTAGATAAATTATTATCTATTTTGCTTAGTTCGTTGACATAGTTAAAATTCCATTTTACTATAGTTGAATCATTAACTTTGTGCAAAGCATCATTAGTTATTGCATAAGAGTCATTATTGAGCCAATACTTTTCAGAAATAGCAACTCCATTAATATTTGGCACTTTAATAACGTGCGTTTCTTCTAGTATTAGCCCTCCTACATTTATGTTACCAGAAGATAAATCATTACCAATATCACGAAGCGTTTTACCCGTATTGTTTAATTTACCACTACTAATGTTTTGAAATTTATCTTTAAAATAAATTGGTGTGGCATCTAATTTTCCTGTTAAAAATGGCACTCCCGCATCACCTTTTAAACTACCAAATAATAAACCAACATCATCTTTGATTTTTAAGTTAAATGACACGTTATCCGTTTCGGTTCTACCAATATCAATGCGCTCATGATGATGTTTTTTCATTACATCTATTTCTAGTACAGCATCAGCAGGAATTCCTTGTGTTGCAATAGAGTAGCCTCCTTCTAGTAAATCTAAACCATTAATATATAAATGACTGATAGGTTTGTCAAGATATCTTATCTGCCCACTTTCACTTATACTTACCCCAGGTATCCTGCTAATAACCTCTTCGATCGTATAATCTTTTTTAGCTTTTAATCCATTGACATTATAGGTAATCGTATCACCTTTTATCGTTACAACCTTATCTTTCTTTATCAGAACCTCATCAAGTTTTTGGATTTTTAAACTCATTTGAAAATCTTGTTTAGCACTTTTGAGCGGTATTTTAAGAAGAATAGTTTCGTATGAAATATGCCTAATTATTAACCAAATACTATCTAATTTAATTTCTTTACTTAAAATTAATTTATAATCCCCCCTTGCATCTGAATTTTTAAAGGCTAAAATATTGCTGCCATTTTCAGAATCACTAGCAACGATAGTACAACTAGATACGGGTACATTATTATTGCCAAATGTAGTTCCTTCAATTTCAATCACTTGTGAATAACCAAAAAAAGGCATCCCAATTAGGAATGCCAAAAAAATAAAGAAGAAGAGATTGTTATGCTTTTTTACAATCATTCGAAACGTTCTATGAAATTTTTATTTTTGGGTTTTGCATTTAATCTCGATTTTTCACCATTTTCTCCTACGGCAACTAAAGTTGGTACAGCGATTTCAGCACGATTCATAAATCTAATTTTATCACTGAGAGACATTTCACTAAATTTTTTTCTAATTTTGTAAAATTCATCTTTGTCGATATATTCAAATTTTCTATCCTTCTTTTTTACAAAAAAATTTTCGGTTTTTGAATCAATAGGAAAATCCCCTTTTTTTACCTCATTTACAATAAAACTAAAAACATTTTCTGCATCCTTGATCATCATCACCAATCCCGGTAGTCCATGAAATTTATAGGGACCAACTGTAATTGGTATGTCTGGGTTGTACCATGCACTCCAGTCTCTACCTGCATAGTTTACCGTTGCTTTTTTACAAACATAACCACTAATAATAGTATCTTGATTGATTAGTTTCCAATTGTGATTAAGATTTTCTTTGAACTTGTATGCATCACTTCCAATATTCTCATAATGCTCTGTAGAGTCTCCATATGTCTTTACCAAAAAATAAAAGGATGATCTATTGAGAAGCACATCAGCCTCTGTGAGCTCTCTTTCTTGTTGTATTTTATCAAAGTTCATCATTGCCTCGAAAGTAAACAATGAACCTTGATTTGTAACAATCAATATAGCACTTGTACTTTCAGAGGGTACTTCGGTCGCTAATTTTTTGTAGTTCAATTGATACGACACCCAAAGATCTGAACTTTTAATAGGCTTTGCTTGCGAAAAGACAAAATAACTCATTGCAAATACTAATATTGTGATTATTTTTTTCATAACTTTTTTAAAATCGTTCATCAGCAACTATCTTAAGTTCACTTACAGTAGGCTTTCTCATCATAGTACTTCCTGTGACAATCAAACTTGCGTTGTTATCTAATAAATGCCAATTAATGCAGACACTATACTTTCAGAGTTCTATTAACTAACTTATTCAGCTGACAGATCAAAAGAAATATAGACCGAATAATAATTTAAAAATAAAGATAAATTCTCTCATAATTTATCTTTATTTTTTAATTTATTTTGACTAAAAAATGTCAGAGAATATTTTTTAGTCAAACTGCAGTTTAACATAATGATAATAATAACGAGACAAACCATTCATTCAAAACAAAAACGCCTCACTTTAATGAGACATTTTTATTATGATAGCGTACAAACTGATTATTTAAGCAGATTAAATGAGCGTTACGAAGCTTGGATTCACACCTATGATCGCGGAAAGTTATTAGTGATTGACTTAGACAACATTAACTTTGTCGATAATCCAGAGGACTTAGGTAACATCATTACTAAAATTGACGCGGAATTAAATGGATTGTTTTAGAATATACATATAGAAGCAGATCCTTATAGCGTAAAGCCATAAATAAAAAATGCCTCACTTTCATGAGGCATTTTATTTATGAAATAGTAAAAAACGACTATTTCAGAGCATTAAGTTGCGCTTTTACCTCTTCTTCAGTTCCTTTAAACGTTTGAGTTGTAGTCTCACCATTACTAATTTTAGTGTAAGTCCCTACTACTACTCCATTGTCATTTTTAATTTCAAAAGTTATATTTTCTTGCATTGCTGCATGCATGCTAGCTGGATTCATAAATTTACAAGTGGTACTTTTACATCCTTTAGCTACACATTCTTCTTTTGACATTGAAGTACATTTATCCGACATCATGCAGCAAGTCGCCACACCCTTATCAGAAATTGTATGGCTACCATTTCCTAAAATTGGTGCCATTACTAGCCCTATCAAACACGTTAATTTAATCAAAATATTCATCGATGGTCCAGAAGTATCTTTAAACGGATCCCCTACAGTATCACCCGTAACCGCTGCTTTGTGCGCATCAGAACCTTTATACGTCATCTCACCATTAATTAGCACTCCTGCTTCAAAAGATTTTTTGGCATTGTCCCATGCACCACCCGCATTATTTTGAAAAACTGCCCATAATACACCTGATACCGTTACTCCTGCCATATAGCCCCCAAGCATTTCTGCAATCAATTGGTTATTGTTTGCGTAAATTAATTTTCCAAGTAAAACAATAGCGATAGGAAAACCAATAGTCATAATACCCGGTAACATCATTTCGCGCAAAGCAGCTTTAGTAGAAATATCAACACATTTTGCATATTCAGGCTTAGCTGTACCTTCCATGATACCCGGAATTTCTTTAAATTGTCGGCGTACTTCGTACACCATATCCATAGCTGCTTTCCCTACCGAATTCATGGCTAATGCCGAGAAAACTACTGGGATCATTCCACCCACAAATAGCATCGCCAGTACCGGTGCTTTAAAAATATTGATTCCGTCAATTCCTGTAAAAGTGACGTAAGCGGCAAATAATGCTAACGATGTTAATGCTGCCGAAGCAATAGCAAAGCCTTTTCCTGTAGCTGCAGTAGTATTACCTACTGAATCTAAGATATCTGTTCTAGTACGAACTTCTTTTGGTAATTCGCTCATTTCAGCGATTCCACCGGCATTATCAGATATAGGCCCAAAAGCATCTATTGCTAACTGCATTGCCGTAGTTGCCATCATAGCCGATGCTGCTAAAGCTACACCATAAAAACCTGCCAAGGCATAAGTCGACCATATTGCTGCTGCAAATAATAAAACGGTTGGAAAAGTAGAAATCATTCCAGTTGCCAAACCAGCGATTACGTTAGTCCCTGCTCCAGTTGACGATTTTTGAACGATAGCCATTACAGGCTTCGTTCCCAATCCTGTATAATACTCTGTTACTGATGAAATAGCTCCACCTAAGAATAGCCCAATTAAGGTTGCATAGAATACTCTCATAGAGGAAATATCCTGACTTCCTTCACCAAAAAATTCCATCTTCATAGTTACGGGAAGCATGTATTGTACTAAGAAATAACAAGCGATTGCTGTAAGTCCAATAGACACCCAATTCCCTATATTTAATGCTTTTTGAACCTGAGGCTCCTTGGCATTTTCGTCTGTAATTTTAACTAATAATGTTCCAATGATTGAAAATAAAATACCGAATCCAGCTATAGCCATTGGTAGTAAAATAGGTCCTATTCCGCCAAAAGCGTCATTAATACTACCTCCCATATCTTTAATCACATAATTCCCTAATACCATCGCAGCTAAAACAGTTGCTACATACGACCCAAATAAATCGGCTCCCATTCCGGCAACATCCCCCACGTTATCACCTACATTATCCGCAATTGTTGCTGGATTTCTAGGATCATCTTCGGGAATTCCTGCTTCGACTTTACCTACTAAGTCAGCACCTACGTCGGCTGCTTTAGTGTAAATACCACCACCTACACGTGCAAACAAAGCAATAGACTCTGCTCCTAATGAAAAACCTGCTAAAGTCTCCAAAACAATGGTCATATCCTCAGAATTAGTCCAAACTCCATTCATGAAATAATGAAAAAAGAAAATGAAAAATCCAGTCAATCCAAGTACAGCTAATCCCGCTACTCCTAATCCCATAACCGTTCCTCCACCAAATGAAACTTTTAAAGCTTGTGGTAAACTTGTACGAGCAGCCTGAGTTGTTCTAACATTAGTTTTGGTGGCTATTTTCATTCCCATATTCCCAGCTAAGGCCGAGAAGAAAGCACCAAAAACAAAGGCAATAACTATAAATAAATGCGTTTGAACGCCTTCGATTCGTGTAATTCCAGCCAATACTACACTTGCAACCACTACAAAAATAGCTAACAGCCGATATTCTGCTTTAAGGAAGGCAAGCGCACCTTCATAGATATAATCTGAAATCTCTTTCATCTTACCGTCTCCAGCATCTTGCTTTAATACCCACGAGCGTTTCATCCACATGAAAAGCAGTCCTACCACTGCCATAACTATTGGCAAATAAATCATAATTGAATTCATAAATTTGGTTTTTTTTTGGTTGTTGGTTAATTATCAATACAGTATAAAAACGAATTTAAACAAAAAAGCAACACTCTTCACGGAATGTTGCTTTTTTTATAAAATATCGGTTGAAATATTATTTAATACTAAATAATCCCTCTGGTTTATTTTCAATTTGATCAAAACGTTCAGTACATTTTTTGATGATTTCATACGCTTCATCAACATTTCCCCATCCTCCTACGTCAACTGTTTTGTTTTCAAGGTCTTTATACACTTGGAAAAAGTGCTCAATTTCCTTAAGTAAGTGCGGATTCATATCTGATAAGTCATTCAATGAATTCCAAATAGGATCTGAAACAGGCACACAGATTACTTTTTCGTCTGGACCTTTATCGTCTGCCATATGGAAAACACCAATAGGTTTAACCTCCATCACACAACCTGGAAAAGTTGGCTCATTTACTAACACTAACACATCTAGAGGATCTCCATCTAATGCAAGTGTTTCTGGAATAAAACCATAATCAGCTGGATACATCATCGAAGAGAATAACATTCTATCAAAACGCATTCTTTTGATTTCGAAATCATATTCATATTTATTTCTACTTCCTCTAGGGATTTCGATTAAAACGTCGAAAGTTTTTATTTTGTCTGCAGTCATTTTATTAATTATCTAAAGTTCATTTAATTTGGTTGCAAAAGTAACTCAAATACGCTTTTATTACAAAGATATTTATATTTAATACGTATTAAAAATGTAGTCTTACTTGCATAGTCCTTAAAAATAAAAACCAAATGAACCCTTTATAGTGAAATTTTGAGCCTCTGGGTTATTTAAATAATTTCCTCTCCATGCAAAATCAAGACGAAAAACTTTGAAAATATTCCCAATACCAGCACTATATTCCCAATATGCTTTCTCAGGAGCTACGTATGTTAATCCTGAAGCATTAATTGCTCTATTTGCATCGGAGATCCTACCATAAACGGTTCGTGCCCCTATTATTTCTCTCCAATTTAACTTTCTCATAAATGGAATCCTACCGAATAAACGTCCTCCAAAATTATGCTCCCATTGTAATGTAGCATACTGATCAGTTACGAACTCGTAAAAATTCAAATTACTAAAGGTATTCTCTATACTAAAGTAAGTTTGATTTCCAGGTATCACATTCATTAAGCCTAAAGGAATAGTGCCAAAAGTTTTACCTAGCTCTACAATAACATTAGAGCGCCCTAATGGCCCTATAATAATAGGTTGCTTGTAGTACACTTGTATTTTTTCATATTGAAAATCACTATCGAGTAATCCCTTAAAACCTTGACTGTAGTTAAGAAAAAATCGGCTATAAGGACTATCTACAATGCTTCTCTCTACTCCATAACCTATTGTTTTTCGATTGGGAGAATATTCGATTTGAAAATTAATTTCTGATTGCTTCACATCACTCTTAGTAACAGTGCGTGCCGAATCAGTAAAATAATCAAGACTAAATATACTCGATGCTGATTGCAATGTTCTATAAGAAAAACCAGTTTGAAAAGTCAAATTTTTAACAGGCTCAATTTCAATCGCCACATTAGAAAGGTTAATATTAGTTAACTTCCCATTACTTCCTGACGAAAACAACGATGACGATGCAAAGCTTCGTCCTAACACGTCGTTAGTCGTGGTTAAACTAGCACCAATTTGTTCAATATCTCTACGGTTACCTGCTGATAATATGATTCTCTTTTTCTTATCGACCATCCACTTACCTGACAAACCGTATTTGAATTTATCATCATCAAACCCATATGCAGTATACCCTTGCAAACGCCAAGCGTCATTGGGACCAAAATACGTCCTACCTCCTACTCGTAACCTGATTCCCTCGACTACATTGTAACCAAAAGAGGAAAAAATAGGACCATAATCAAAATTACCAAACTGCACATATCCGCTTCCTAGTATAGAAACTGCGCTATAAAGCTGCTTGAATTTTTTAACGGTTTGCAAGGTATCTAACATTTGGTACACACCTCGTTCGTCCTTATTTAAATTTTCAAAGCGATTCTCCTCCCAATACTCCTCGCTTTTACTGTACACCTCGTTATCAATGTAATTGACTTCCTCTTTATACAAAGCGAGTGGCTGCTCGATATTAAACTTATGGTTTTGATACAATGTAGTTCGTTTACCATAAACTCCACGAGATTCTTCTTTTTTGTTCAGCGCAAAGTCAGACATCATGTAATCTCTCGTTAGCAAGAAAACCGAGTCGTTTTGCACCTCAAATTCCTGCTCAATATAAATATCCTTTACCCAGTTAATATTGGCACTTTTAGTCACTGCCATATTTATTTTCTTGATCGCAAATGTGGTATCGCTTACCCAAAAATCTCCTTTAAACGTAAGTTCGTTTTTACGACGTGGGTAAAACAAAATATTAAAACACCACTTGTTATCGATATATGCGCTATCTCTTAAAACATAGTTATATACATCGATTCCTGTTTTAGAAAGCGGGCTCGTAAAGCTCTTATCAAAAAAAGTAAGGTGGTTATTGTAAATATCATAATCAGAATAAAGATCTTTTACAAAAGACAAAATTTGCTGATTATTACTAAAACCAGAATTCTTGTTTGCTTTTAGCTTCTCTTTTACTTTATTGATTTTGTTGTTTCCATAAACATCAGCCAAAGATTCATTAATAAAAATGGGCAAATACGTTTTACCGGTAACATCTGAGGTATCTATATGCTGAAATACAAATTCCATTCCCTTAAAAAGTTTACTTTTCATGAAAGCACTATCAATAGTGTTCATATCAAATTCTACTTTCTCATACTTTTCCATTTGGTATTGATCAAACTGATACAAGCCATTCTTGCGTTTTCTCTCCCAAATTTTTCTCAAGATATCAAGTGCAGGATTGTCTTTTTTAGAAGTTTTACCAGTAAAAATCACAACCTCATTCAAACTTTCAGCCTCGTTCAAAATCACCTTAAAATCGTAACTAACCAATTTAGTAAGCGTAATTTCTTTATCAGAAAAACCAACAGAGGTAACAATTAATGCTTCATAATTATTTTTCGATTCAAGATAAAATCGTCCATCTTCGTTTGACATAACACCTTGATTGGAACCCTTAAAAACCACATTGGCATAAGGAACAGGTTGGTTCATTTTATCTACAATGATTCCGCTTACTTTTGTTTGTGCAAACAAAGAAGTAAGAGAAAAACTCATAAATATAAGAAAATATAAAAACGTCTTGTTCATAGGATCTGTTTTAAAAAAAAGCTTCATCAAACTAACGTAAGATGAAGCTTTTATAGTATTTAGTAAACGTATTTAATTATTTATACATTACCTTTTTTACTGCCTTAATAACATCATCAGCATTTGGCAACCATTCCTTTAATAAAACAGGAGAATATGGCGCTGGCGTGTCAGCAGTAGTAATTCTTTGTATTGGCGCATCTAAGAAATCAAATGCACGCTCTTGAACGATATAAGTAATTTCCGAAGCTACACTAGCAAATGGCCAAGCTTCTTCAAGAACAACTAATCTATTTGTTTTTTTAACTGATGCAATAATAGCATCATAATCCATAGGACGTACCGTTCTTAAATCGATAATTTCGCATGAGATTCCTTCTTTTGCCAACTCTTCTGCAGCAATGTGAGCCTCTTTGATAATTTTACCAAATGAAACGATAGTAACATCAGTTCCTTCACGTTTGATATCAGCAACACCAAGCGGAATTACATATTCGCCATCAGGAACTTCGCCTTTGTCACCATACATTTGCTCTGATTCCATAAAAATTACAGGATCATTATCACGTATAGCAGCTTTCAACAAACCTTTGGCGTCATAAACTGTAGATGGAACTACAACTTTTAAACCTGGAGTATTAGCAAACCAGTTTTCTAAAGCTTGAGAGTGTGTTGCCCCTAATTGTCCTGCCGAAGCTGTTGGACCACGAAAAACGATAGGAACATTAAACTGTCCACCTGTCATTTGACGCATTTTAGCTGCATTATTAATAATTTGATCAATACCAACTAAACAAAAGTTGAAGGTCATGTACTCCACGATCGGACGGTTCCCGTTCATGGCTGAACCTACAGCAATACCCGTAAAACCAAGCTCAGCAATAGGAGTATCTATCACTCTTTTTGCTCCAAACTCAGCAAGCATTCCTTTAGACGCCTTGTAAGCACCATTGTATTCAGCAACTTCTTCACCCATTAAGTAAATGGACTCATCCTGACGCATTTCTTCGCTCATCGCTTCGCAAATAGCCTCTCTAAATTGTATCGTTCTCATATATATATTATGTAAGTCAAGTTTTCGAAAAGCAAAAATAAATATTTAAAACCATTTACAAGCATAATTTTCTGTAAAATTACTAGGAGCTTTTTCCGGCTATTCACTTTATCTTCTTGAGCCTAAAGAAGGCCCAAGAAGGATGCCGTTCCTATCCGGGCTACGAAATCGAAATAGTTTAACAAAAAAATATTGAATAATTTTAAGTCGCAATCACAAATAACTAGTATCATGTTAAATAAAAGTGAATTGTAAACTACTTAATCCCTTTTTATTTTTACTTTACGAAAGATTTAAGTTACAAACAAAACACAAAAAACAGACCTATAAACACGCAATACAACAATGAAAAAAAAAGTACTACTAACATTGTTTTTTTTAATAACAATCACCCACCTGCACAGCCAAACCTTAAAAGGAATTTTAACTAATATCCAACTACAAGGTGTTGGAGACGAAACAGTATTGTCAAAAAAAGCATCAAAACCCATGACGTATTCGTATACGAATTCTCAAAACAAATCAATACAAAACCTAATATCTATTGAAAAGTCATCTATTGACACAACCTATATCGAAAAATACGGAAATAAGTACCAAACCACTTCTACAGTAAACAGGCCGTCCTCTATTACTTCTTACAAAGATTTTGAAGAAAAAAAATATAAGATAATTTCTACTATGAATGATAAGGACACTAATATAAAAGAAGCATTACCAACCTTCAATTGGAAATTAGTAAACGAGAGTCAAACCATAAATGGTTATGCATGCAAAAAAGCGACTACTACAAATACAACTTTTAATTCAAATCAATCTATTGTTGCATGGTACTGCGAATCAATTCCTTTAAACGACGGACCAGGACAATATTGGGGACTACCTGGATTTATCATACAAATCGAGATTAATAAAAACGCTATATTAACTTTTGATAAATTAGTTTTCAGTAAAGAAAATACGCAAATAAACGTGCCAAATAACAGTGCTCCTGAGCTTAGCTATAGTGACTATTTAAAACAAAATTCTCATTAATGACGCATTTACAAAGCATTACAATACATTTAAAAAAGCAGTTATTCTGCTTTTTTTTATTTTGCAGTTTCCCTCTTCTAGCACAACATAGTATCACTGGATCAGTATTTGATGCAATAGGCAAACCAATAAGCCAAGCAACTGTGGTTGTAAAAAACATAAAAACAGATCAAACTATAGCATTTTCTTACTCTGGAAAAGACGGGAATTTTAGTATTCCTCTGGAAGGCAAAGGAACATATATTCTTAAAATTAGTTATCTAGGTTTAGCAACTTATAATAAGGAAATCACCGTAAATACTAATTTATTAGACTTAGGAAAAATCACACTCACTGAAAGCAAAGTTGACCTAGAAACAGTAATTATCAAAAGCGAATCCTCTGGAATGACAGAGGTTGGCGACACCTTAAAATATCGCATTGAAAAATTCTTAAACGGCACTGAAGAAACCCTCAAGGATGTTTTAAATAAACTACCCGGCTTGGATGTCGATAATGAAGGTAAAATCAAAGTTAATGGTAAAGCGGTAGATAAATTTTTGATTGATGGTCAAGAATTCTTCATCGACCAACAAAAAATAGCGACTGATAATATCTCCGCTGAAATGATTAAAAACATTGAAATCATAAATAACTACACTGAATTCAAACAACTTAAAAAAGAGCAAAAATCAGGATTAACCGCTATTAATGTCAAAATCAAAGACAAATTTAAAAATAAAATCACTGGAAATATTGCCTTAGGAGTTGGCCAAGATAAATTTAATCTACACACCAATCTCTTTAATTTTGGCAAAAAAATATACAGTAGTCTTATTAGCGATTCTAACAATACAGGGGAACTCGCTCTTACTATTAATGATTATATGTCGTTTGTCAACAAAAAAAATGATGCCACTAATGGCGAAGTTACCTTCTCTAAAAACAGTGACTTACCACGATTTTTAACATTAGGAAATAACGTTAAAAGTCGTGAATCTTATTTCACTGGACTAAATTTCAAATATTTCCCTTCAAAAAAAATGGAGGTAAACCTATATTCCTTATTTAACACCAATAATCAAACAGAGGAGCAAATAGTAGAACAAGAATTTTATGGTGCAAATTCTAATTTTTTCAATACCGAAAAAAGGAATACACAGGAAAACTCCGTATTCAATATCACGTCCTTAGATGCATCTTACAAAAACACCTCAAATTCACTGTTTACCTATAAATCTATTTTCTCCAACTTTTCTAAAAACAACTTTGTTGTTTTAACCACATCCAATAACAAAATAGACAACGAAAACAATGCCGTAGATTTCAACTTCAATCATAACTTAGAGTACTCCTTAATTTTAAAAAGAAATAAGCAATTGCGAATAAAAGCAGCACAGGAAATCACACACAAATCCAATGATCTAAATATTAATGCAAATCAACCTATTTTAAATTTAAATTTCCCATTTAACAACTATACTATCGCTCAAAATACTAATTATAAAAAACAGGTCTTACTGTTAAACTCAAATTTTGATTTTTATGTAAAAAACCACCCTTTTAGTATTTATAATGAACTTGTCAGCAAAAGAGAGCAATTCGAATCTTTTGAGAAACAATTTTTGCAGTTCCAAAATGAGCTAATACTAGACAACAACTCCAACACAATAGGACTTACCTCTAAATTTGAATTAGGTTTAAAAAATACATTGACAACAAATTTATCGTACTCCGATATATCCTTGAACACAGGTACACAAGAAGCCAAAAAGCAGCTTTTTACACCTAGTTTTGCCCTAAAAACATCTTTCAGCAAACAACATTACGTCAAGTTGAGCTATGCACTAAACAACAAATTATTTGGAGTTGAAAATTTAATTGAAAATCAAACTATTGGAGATTATAGAACTATTTACAGCAATAATGATGTTCAATTTGATGCTATCAATAAAAATAATCAGTTTGGGATGGAGTATTTTTACAATAATTTAAAAAGGAACATAACAGTTATTTCAAATATATCCTACCTCGAAGACACAAATCCAATAACAAATAACTCATTTGCAACTCAAAACAGCAATTTAATTCAATATAAACTAGCACCTTACGAGAGTTTCTTTAACTCGTTTGTATTTGCCGAAAAACAATTTAAAAATTTCCCCTTTTCCCTAAAAGGTAGTGTTTCCTATGCAATTAATAACAAAAACATCTTTTACGAAAATCAAAAAAATGAATTAAATACGATTTCATATAGTGGATACTTTGGAATCATTTCAAGATTAAAAAATAAAAAATTACAATTTGAAACTGGTATACAATACTCCCAAGACACCTATACTGATTCATTTGCCACAAACGAACTAACAATAACAAAACCATACTTTAATTCAAGCTTACAATTATCAAAAGGCCTTTCCTTCACGTCCAACTTGAGTATTATGAAATACGAATCAATATCCTCATCAAATACTATTACTTTTTTTAGTCCAAGGTTAAGATACAGTATTCCAAATTCCAAAATAGAATTGAGTGCAATAGGAAACAATGTATTTAATGTTAAAAATAACGAACAAATAACGATATCAAGCGCCGCAAATTACAATCAACAAAACAGGTCACAAATCTTAGCAGGATATTATCTCTTTTCGGCAAAATTAAAACTGTAGGCACGAAATCGTAATAGTTTAACAAAAAAATATTATGCACGCATAGTATATTATTCGATTTATTATTTTAAATTTGTAAAACAAAAGAATGACAATTAAATATATACATCATGAAAATACTAGTTTGCATAAGCCATGTTCCTGATACTACCGCTAAAATTAACTTTGTTAACGGCGACTCAGAGTTTGATACAAATGGCGTACAATATGTAATTAATCCTAATGACGAATTTGGATTAACACGTGCTATTTGGTTCCAAGAAAAACAAGGCGCAACGGTTACTGTTGTAAATGTTGGTGGACCTGACACCGAACCAACTTTAAGAAAAGCGTTGGCAATAGGTGCTAACGAAGCAATTCGTATTAATGCCAATCCAACAGATGGTTTCTTCGTAGCAAAACAATTAGCTGAAGTAATTAAAAACGGAGGATACGATTTAATTATCGCAGGAAAAGAATCATTAGACTATAATGGTGGAATGGTTCCAGGAATGGTAGCTGGAATTTTAGGATACAATTTCCTAAACTCTTGCACGGAACTAACTGTTGACGGTACAGCTGCTACTGCAGTTCGTGAAATCGATGGTGGTAAAGAAACTGTTTCTACATCATTACCATTAATCATTGGTGGTCAAAAAGGATTGGTAGAAGAAAAAGACCTACGCATCCCAAACATGAGAGGAATCATGACTGCTCGTACAAAACCATTAACAGTAGTAGAAGCTGTTGATGCATCTGTAACAACAAAAGCGGTGAAATTCGAAAAACCAGCACCAAAATCAGCAGTAAAACTGATAAATGCTGACAACTTGGATGAATTAATCAACTTACTACACAACGAAGCTAAAGTAATTTAATAAACAGTCGAAAGCCATCCGTCGAAAGTCGAAAAGTAAATACCATTTACTGCCGGACATTAGACATTTAAACTTTAAGACTAAAAAAAAAAATATTATGTCAATATTAATATACGCAGAATCAGCTGAAGGAAAATTCAAGAAAGTAGCTTTTGAATTAGCTTCTTATGCGAAAAAAGTAGCTGAATCATTAGGAACAACCGTTACTGCTTTAACAATCAATGCAGGAGACGTTTCTGAATTATCAACCTACGGAGTAGATAAAGTATTAAAAGTTAGCAATGATAAATTAGCTGGTTTTACCGCTAAAGCTTATGCTGATGTAATCAAGCAAGCAGCTGAAAAAGAAGGTGCTAAACTAGTTTTACTATCTTCTACTACTGATAGCATTTACTTATCATCACTTACTGCAGTTGCGCTTAACGCAGGTTATGCTTCTAACGTAGTAGGACTTCCTATAAGCACTTCACCATTTCAAGTTAAGAGAACTGCTTTCTCTAATAAAGCATTCAACATTACTGAAATTGACACCGAAGTAAAAGTATTAGGTCTTGCCAAAAACTCTTACGGAATTTTTGAAAATCCAACTTCAACTACTGAAGAAGATTTTAGCCCAACTATTGGTGACAATGACTTTGGTGTAAAAGTAGAATCAGTAGAGAAAGTATCAGGAAAAGTTTCTATCGCTGATGCCGAAGTGGTAGTATCTGCAGGTCGTGGTCTAAAAGGACCTGAAAACTGGGGAATGATCGAGGAGCTAGCAACCGTTATGGGAGCAGCAACTGCTTGTTCTAAACCAGTATCTGACTTAGGTTGGAGACCTCACGGAGAACACGTAGGACAAACAGGGAAACCAGTAGCAACTAACTTATATATTGCAATTGGAATCTCAGGAGCAATACAGCACATTGCAGGTATCAACTCATCAAAAGTAAAAGTAGTAATCAACTCTGATCCTGAGGCACCATTTTTTAAAGTGGCTGATTACGGAATCGTTGGTGATGCCTTCGAAATTGTACCACAATTAATAGAGAAAATGAAAGCTTTCAAAAGTCAGCAATCATAAATTAAACCTCTGTAGTTAATTAATAGCTGTCTGAGAACAAGATAATCGTATCTTTGTTTTCAGACAGTTTTTTTTGTCCTATTTTTGCATTAAAATTGTACGCCATTTAACAACTACAATAAATCAACAAAACAGGGTATTTATTACCTTTCATTACAACAATTATGAGCTTAGTTAAATTATCTATAAAAGGAATTTCATACAGCCAAACACAAAACGGAGCCTACGCTTTAATATTAAATGAAGTCGATGGCGAAAGAAAGCTACCTATCGTAATTGGAGCATTCGAAGCACAATCTATAGCGATTGCTTTAGAAAAAGAAATAAAACCCCCTCGCCCTCTAACGCACGACTTATTTAAAAATTTTGCAGAGCGCTTTGATATCGTTGTTAAACAAGTAATCATACACAAATTAGTCGATGGTGTTTTCTACTCAAGTATCATTTGCGAACGTGAAAATGTAGAAGAGATTATCGATGCGCGCACATCAGATGCAATTGCACTAGCACTTAGATTTAGTGCTCCTATTTTTACGTATAAAAACATCCTAGACAAAGCGGGTATTTATTTAAAAACCAATAATCAGGACAACGATAAAGACTCACAAGAAATTGATGACATCCTATCTAACCCAGAAACTTTTGGAATAGAAGACGATCACAATTCTGATCGTATTTACATTAAACATAGTTTACAAGACCTAACAGAACTTTTAGAGCAAGCCGTATCGCAAGAAGACTACGAGAAAGCAGCTCAAATTAGAGATGAAATTTCTAAAAGAGAATCCTAAAATTTATTTCAAAATCGGTTAGCTATTTAAATCATACAATCACAAACCGATTAACTTGATACTTAAAAAATGAAACAATATTTAGATTTAGTACAGCACGTTATGGAGAACGGTTGTCAAAAAGGTGATCGCACTGGAACTGGAACGAAAAGTGTATTTGGATACCAAATGCGTTTTGATTTAAGCGAAGGTTTCCCTATGGTAACTACCAAAAAACTGCACCTTAAATCTATTATTCATGAATTACTTTGGTTTTTAAAAGGAGATACAAACATTGGATACCTTCAAGAAAACGGTGTGAAAATTTGGGACGCTTGGGCCGACTCCAATGGAGACTTAGGACCAGTTTATGGCCATCAATGGCGCAATTGGAATAGTGAGGAAATTGATCAAATAAAAGATCTAATTACCGAACTAAAAACCAATCCTAATAGCCGGCGCATGATAGTTTCAGCATGGAATCCATCAGTACTGCCAGATACCAGCAAATCCTTTGAGGAAAACGTAGCTAACAATAAAGCTGCTTTACCTCCTTGCCATGCGTTCTTTCAATTTTATGTAGCCGATGGCAAATTATCATGTCAGTTGTACCAACGTAGTGCTGACATTTTTCTAGGTGTTCCTTTTAACATCGCTTCTTACGCCTTGTTAACAATGATGATTGCCCAAGTATGCGGCTTCGAAGCTGGTGAATTCATTCACACTTTTGGCGATGCACATATTTACAACAATCATTTTGAGCAATTAGAGTTACAACTATCTAGAAGTCCAAAGCCACTACCTAAAATGATAGTGAATCCAGAAATAATGGATATTTTTGATTTTAAGTTTGAAGACTTTACACTCGTTGGATACGAACCACACGATGCAATAAAAGGCAATGTAGCCGTCTAAATTATTTTACACTTCCAAAACACTATTTTCTGCACCAGCAAAAGAATTGTATTTGTAAGCATCTGCTTCAGATTCATTTACATAAGCCCCGTCAATAATATATTTATATTCGTATGACGCATCTTTGTCTATATCAAAAACCCCTTTAAATGTTCCGTTTTTTAATTTACTAAGCTCTCCTTCTTCTGGATTCCATTTATTAAAATCACCAACTACTGAAGCTGATTTTGCCTCTTTTGCCTCTACTGAAAAAGTAACTTTACATACTGGCTTTGTTTTCACAAATTGTTTTTTTACTGACATAACTACCTTATTTATAGATTTATATAACAAAGGAAAAGAATTTTTATTAAACAACAACTGCCTAAATAAACTTTTGAGACAATTGAATAAATGGCGCTACATTTAAGTGAATAATCTAAAATAAGAGCTAAAAATTATCAATTAAAAAAAAGAAAACGATTTCATGAAAAATTCCGCAACATACCTTTAGCGACTTTCCAATTTATATTTTATCTTTATAATCTAAAAATCTACCTAATGGAAAGAGACCAACACGAACTTTATGAGTATGCTCGAAAAAGATTAAAGCAAAAAAAGAGGCTTTATTTTCATTTTGTGGTACTTTTTATAGCTAGTCTATTTCTATTCATATCAACAAAAATTTTTAGCTTTAGTCCCGAAACCAATTGGTACATTTGGATTATAACCATCTGGCTTTTTCTTTTCATATTACACTTTATAAAAGTTTTTATAACGGACCGTTTCATGAATAAAAACTGGGAGAGAGAACAATTAGACCGTTTAATAGGGCTACAGCAAAAAAAGATAGCAGATTTACAGTTAAAAATTGAAGAAGAAAACAACAGTTAACACACGAACATCAATGATTATAATGATTGCAGCCGCTGCAGAAAACAACGCACTAGGCAAAAACAATGATTTAATATGGCACTTACCTAATGACTTTAAAAGGTTTAAAGCGCTAACAACCGGCCATCATATTATCATGGGAAGGAAAACTTTTGAAAGTTTCCCAAGACCATTACCCAATAGAACACACGTAATAATTACAAGATCGAAAGACTATGCACCTGAAGGCTGCATTGTTGTTAATAGCATGGAACAAGCCATTGCAGCATGCCCAAAGGAAGAAGATATTTTCATTATAGGTGGAGGAGAAATATATAATTTAGGAATTACCTATGCAGACAAAATCGAACTTACGCTAGTTCATCATACATTTGAAGCTGATGCTTTTTTTCCCACAATAGAGAAAGAAAATTGGATTTTACAAAATTCAGAAAAACAACTAAAAGACGACAAGCATCAATTTGACTATACTTATCAAACCTTTGTTAAAAAATAAAAACACCCTTTCGAGGGTGTTTTTATTTTTAAATAAGTTCAATGAAGGGAACAGGACCTACTCCTGAAACAGTATTTGATAACATAAAATGATGATTACAAATGCTAACAATATCCCCGAGATAAAGATGATAGCATTTGCTGATTTTTGAGAGTACATCTCAAAGAAGCCCTTAATACCAAATACCACAAAGGTACTAAAGACAAAGAAAATTAAAATTTCCAAAAACAAATTTAATCCTAAGAACGTATTTCGCGTTAAACTTACACCGCAGTTTTTAAATACTGCAGCTTCAAAACAGCTTACAAGAACAAGTGAGAAAAGCAACGCAAAAACTAACCACTTGATTTGGGCCTTCCATTCCCTAATAATCATTGAATTTTTATTTTTGTAAATTTGCGCATTTATACATAAGTGCACAATACCCACTTTTAGTGATTTTTAGCTTTTTTAGCTTACCTATTTTTTTAATTTAAAAACCCATTAAAAAGATGACATATAGAGTTGACTGCTTTTAGATAAAAAGTAGAGACTATTATATTATCTTTGTAAAAAATAATAAAATGTCAAAAAATATTACCCCATATAAAGATTCAGGACTTGGAAAAAAAGAACAAGTAGCTCAAATGTTTGATAACATTTCAGGAAATTACGACAGCTTAAACCGTGTAATTTCTTTTGGTATCGATATAAAATGGAGAAAAAAAGTACTTAAAATAGTCCAAGACAGCCAACCCAATACAATCTTAGATATCGCTACAGGTACAGGAGATTTAGCTATTTTAATGGCCGAAACAAATGCTAAAAAGATCATTGGATTAGACATATCAGCAGGTATGTTAGAAGTGGGTGTAAAAAAAATAGCAGAGAGAAAACTGTCTCAAACAATAGAAATGGTTTTAGGCGATTCAGAAAACATACCTTTTGACGACAACTATTTTGATGCAATTACAGTTGCTTTTGGAGTAAGAAATTTTGAAACGCTAGAAAAAGGATTAGCTGAAATATTACGAGTACTAAAGCCTAATGGTGTTTTTGTAATTTTAGAGACCTCCGTTCCAGACAAAACTCCGTACAAACAAGGTTATAACTTTTATAGTAAAAATATCTTACCGCTCATTGGTAAAATGTTTTCCAAAGACAATGAGGCATACGGATATCTATCTGAATCTGCGGCTGCATTTCCATATGGAGAAGCCTTGAACAATATTTTACGAAAAGTTGGGTTTATAGATGTTGTAGCAAAGCCGCAAACTCTTGGTGTAGCAACTATATATGTTGCTTCAAAAAAATAAACAAAGCTTACTTTCGAATGAAAAAAATTGCAGTCATAATCTTCCTCATGCTCACTAGCCCTGGATTCACTCAATCTAAGGGCATGTTTAGCAGAGATCCTTTAATTAATTTAGAAAATTTCCAAAAGCAAAAAGTTTATTTTGGATACTACCTTGGGTTCAACTCTTTTGATTTTAAAATAGATTATAAAACTGTAGGACCTGACATTCAAGTAAAAAAAACCACAGGATTCAATGTTGGAATAGTGGGTGATTTAAAACTGCAAGAATACATTAACTTGCGGTTTGAACCCGGCTTATATTATACAAAAAGAGACTTAAATTACCCGAATTTCAGCAGACCCGTAGACGCTCTTAGGGAGGTAAATAGTACCTATATTCACTTTCCGTTATTATTAAAATTCTCTTCGCTACGTACCGGAAACATAAGACCTTATTTAGTTGGTGGTCTTTCTGCTACTTTAAACTTATCGAGCAATTCTAAATCTATAGATGATAACGAAGAGCAGCGATTTAGAGTTAAACCATGGACTACCAATTACGAATTAGGATTAGGTATAGATATTTTTTCTGAATACTTTATATTTTCACCCTCTATTCGAGGTGTTTTTGGTATCAATGACGAATTAATTCGTGACAACGACCCTAACAGTCCTTGGACCGGAAACATAGAGTCACTAAAATCTAGAGCTATATTGATCAATTTTACTTTTCACTAGTAAATATTATTCATTTTAGGTTTATAAAGCATTTCTTTTAAACTCACTTAAAATAATACCAGTCGCGGTTGCTACGTTTAAACTTTCTGTTTTTTGAACTGGACCAAAACGCGGAATAGAAAGCTTACTTGTAACCCTGTTTTCTATTTCCTTTGAAATTCCGTTAGCCTCGTTACCCATGACAATGATACCTTCGTGAGGTAAATTGCTCTTGTAAATAGAATCTCCATCCATAAAAGTACCAAAGACCGGTATCGAAACATTGCTTAAATAAGCCTCCAAATCAATATAATTAACATTAACTCTTGTTATGGAACCCATAGTTGCTTGTACCACCTTAGGATTATAGATATCCACTGTTTCCTTCGAACACAAGATTTGCTCTACACCAAACCAATCACAAAGCCGAATAATAGTTCCCATATTACCAGGGTCTCTAATGGAATCCAGCGCAACAATCAAACCTTTAGTGCTAGTGGGTTTTTCAACAGGTATATAAAAAACAGCTAAACACGTATTTGGCGTAGCTAAAGCAGAAATTTTTTTTAAATCACTTTCAACCACCACTGATTTTTTATCAGTTGCCACTGAAGCAAAGTCATTTTGAGTGGTGTATAAATGAACAAGCTCTAAATTAGATGACAACAATTCGTTAACAGCTTTAATACCTTCGGCAAAAAACATTTGATTAGCTGTTCGATACTTTTTTTGCTGTAAACTAGTTATTAGTTTTATTTGGTTTTTACTAACCATAAAAATATGTACTTTTGAATTAAATATATTAGAACACTTGAAAAAAATCTTAACAAAAATATCATTATTTATTCTAATAGGAATAATAATATCTGCTTGTGACGCTGAAAAAAGAGTCCCAGCTGATAAAAGACTACTAACTAAAAATGAAATTATAGTTAATGACAAAAAAATAGCAGATGAAATTGTATTTAATCAGCTGTATCAAAACCCCAATAGCACTTTGCTCTTAGGGTACAAACTTAGACTTAATTTGTACAATTTAGCTAATCTAAATCCAGACTCTACTTACCAAGCAAAATTCACCAATAATCCCGGCAAATATGAGCGAAAGTCTAAATGGCTATCAGCCAAACAGGTTGATCGCTTAGGCCAGTCATTTTGGTATCATGGCATACACGAGTTTTTAAAAAGAACCGGTGAACCTCCTGTAATAATTGACAGTGCTAAAACTACAAAATCATTATTAAGACTAAAATATTATTATTTTAATGATGGTTTTTTTGATGTAGAGACATCGGCTAGTCTAGATACCGTTAAACCAAAAAAGGCTGCGGTTAAATATTTAATAAAAACTGGTGCCGCCTACTTGTTAGACACCATCAAAACTACTATTTCTACACCTGCGCTAGACTCTCTTTACGATTCTAGAAAGGAAACTGCTATGATACAATCTGGCAAGCAATATAAAACAACCGATTTTGAAGAAGAACGCAATCGAGTTTCGACGCTTTATAGAAACAATGGAGCTTATTACTTTCAACCCACGTACGTAAACTTTGACATCGATACCATAGGAAAAATAAACAAGGCTAATGTAAACTTGATTATAAACGACTATTCATATCAAGAGCAAGACTCAACTAGAACAGAACCATTTAAATTGTACACCATTAGTGATGTCAATATCTATACTGACTACAATTCAAACAAAGAATCTCAAATAATTAAAGATAGTCTTACGTACAAAAACTTTAATATCTACAGCCACAATAAGCTGAAGTATAAGCCTTATGCCATAACAGATGCTATTTTTATAGCAAAAGGAAGTTTATTTGCTGATTTTAAAACCGTACTAACAAGCAGGTATTTAAATAATCTCAAAATTTTCAACTATCCAACCATACAATACGAGCTTGATAAACGCGACTCAACGGCAAGCTCTTTAATAGCAAAAATATACCTAACACCCAGAAAAAAATACAGCTTTGGAGCTTCGTTTGATGTTACCCACTCTAATATCCAAGATATTGGAATAGCATTCAGCCCTTCATTAACCATACGAAATGTATTCAATGGTGCCGAAACATTAGAACTTTCGGCACGTACAAACATAGGTTCATCTAAAGATTTAGCAAATCCCAATAATCAATTCTTCAACGTTTCAGAATACGGTGCGGATTTAAAACTAAATATCCCAAGAATCTTTCTACCATTTAGAACGGAAAAAATCATCCCAAAAAGTATGATTCCGTCCACTTTGATGGCAATAGGTATCGCCAGACAAACAAATATTGGTCTAGATAAAGAAAATTTCACTGGAGCTGTTTCATACAATTGGAATCCAAAAAGAAATAATACCGCGAGATTTGATTTGTTTAACGTTCAATTTGTTCGCAATCTAAATCCAAATAATTACTTCAATGTATATCGCTCCTCTTACGATGCGTTGAATGCAATTGGGAAAACTTTTAACACCAACAGCACCTATTTTGACAATTCAGCCGACAGGAACTTAATTATTCAATCAGGGACTACAGGGTTCACCAATGATGTGCTCAACAATGCCACGGCATTAACATCGGGAGATGATGAGTATCAGTCTGTAAAAAGTATTGAGGAAAGAAGAGTTCGATTGACGGAGAATGACTTTATATTGGCTACAAGTTTCTCTTTTACGAAAACAACTAAAAAAGACCTTCAAGACAACTCATTTTATCAATTTAAAACTAAAATCGAATCAGCTGGATCCCTATTATCGTTTATTGCGAATGCATCAAACCAATCATTTAATGCGAATGGAAATAGAGAAATTTTTAATTTAGAATACTCTGAATACATTAAAACCGAATTTGACTACATCAAACATTGGGACCTTACTAAGGAAAAAGTCTTAGCAGTAAGAAGCTTTTTTGGGATAGCCATCCCTTTTGGAAACTCTGACAACATTCCCTTTTCACGAAGTTATTTCTCAGGAGGATCTAATGACAATAGAGCTTGGCAACCCTATAGTTTGGGACCTGGTAGCAGTGGAGCACTTAATGATTTCAATGAAGCAAACATGAAAATCGCACTAAGTGCTGAGTTTAGATTTAAGCTTTTAGGAGATCTAAAAGGAGCGTTATTTGCTGATGCAGGAAACATTTGGAACGTGAGCGATAATGTTACTGATCCAAAATCCACATTTACAGGCATTAGTAGCTTACAAGATATTGCCCTTGGTTCAGGATTTGGACTTCGATACGATTTAACCTTTTTAGTTGTGCGTTTTGACTTTGGATTTAAAACATACGATCCCGCGAATGAAACAGGAAAAAAATGGTTCAGACAATACAACTTTGCTAACTCCGTTTTAAATTTTGGTATCAATTACCCTTTCTAATGCTATTTAATTCTTATTTTTGCATACTAAAACTAAAAAAAAGAACCAACTAAAAACAAATTAAAATGGGACACAACATCAAACCGGGCGTTGCCACAGGTGATCAAGTACAAGAGATTTTTAATTACGCAAAAGAAAAAGGCTTTGCACTTCCAGCAGTAAATGTAACTGGATCTAACACTATAAATGCAGTGCTAGAAACAGCAGCAAAACTAAATGCGCCAGTGATTATTCAGTTTTCTAATGGAGGAGCACAATTTAACGCAGGAAAAGGATTATCTAATGAAAATGAAAAAGCTGCAATAGCAGGTGGTGTAGCAGGAGCACTACATATTCATACTTTAGCTGAAGCTTACGGAGCAACAGTAATTTTACATACTGACCACTGTGCAAAAAAACTATTACCGTGGATTGATGGTTTATTAGATGCATCTGAAAAACATTTTGCTGCAACCGGAAAACCTTTGTATAGCTCTCACATGATTGATTTATCTGAAGAGCCAATCGAAGAAAACATCGAAATCTGTAAAGGTTATTTAGAGCGTATGAGTAAAATGGGTATGACATTAGAAATCGAGCTTGGAATCACAGGTGGTGAAGAAGATGGCGTAGACAACTCTGACGTTGATAGCTCTAAATTATATACACAACCAGAAGAGGTGTCGTATGCTTACGAAGAACTTTCTAAAATAAGTCCAAAATTCACAATTGCTGCTGCTTTTGGAAATGTACACGGAGTTTACAAACCAGGAAATGTAAAATTGACTCCAAAAATTCTAAAGAACTCTCAAGATTATGTTCAAAACAAGTGTAACACAGGACACAATCCAGTTGATTTTGTTTTCCACGGTGGATCAGGTTCTACGCTGGAAGAAATCAGAGAAGGTATTAGCTACGGAGTAATAAAAATGAATATTGATACTGACTTGCAGTTTGCTTTTACAGAAGGTATTCGTGATTACATGGTAGAAAAAATAGACTACCTAAAAACACAAATTGGTAACCCTGACGGTGCTGATGTTCCTAACAAAAAATATTACGATCCAAGAAAATGGTTGCGTGAAAGTGAAATCACTTTTAATACTAGACTAGAGCAAGCATTTGCCGACTTGAACAACGTGAATACATTATAAAATAGTGGACAGTAAGCAGTTTCTAGTAGGCAGTTTAAATCAATTTTACTGAATACTTCAACTAATTACAAGCACTAAACATTTGAATACTGAACACTGAATACTAGAAAAATGGCTTGGTTTAAAAGAAAAGAAAAAGGAATTACGACTGCTACCGAAGACAAAATGGATGTTCCAAAAGGACTTTGGTACAAATCGCCTACGGGAAAAATTATCGATGCTGACGAGTTAGAACGCAATTTATTTGTTAGCCCAGAGGATGGTTTTCACGTTAGAATTGGCAGTAGTACCTATTTTGAAATTTTGTTTGATAACAACGAGTTTGTAGAGTTAGATAAAAACCTTACCTCTAAAGATCCTTTGCATTTTGTAGACACAAAAAAATATGCAGATCGTTTGAAAGATGTAATGGAAAAAACAAAACTGAAAGATGCTGTTCGTACAGGAGTAGGAAAATCTAAAGGAAAAGAATTGGTGATTTGTTGCATGGATTTCGCCTTTATTGGTGGCTCTATGGGAGCTGTTGTAGGTGAAAAAATTGCAAGAGGAATTGATCACGCAATTAAAAACAAACTTCCTTTTGTAATGATTTCTAAATCTGGAGGAGCACGTATGATGGAGGCTGCTTATTCTTTAATGCAACTTGCTAAGACTTCTGTAAAATTAGCGCAGTTAGCAGAAGCAAAACTACCATACATCTCTTTATGTACTGACCCTACCACTGGTGGAACTACAGCTTCCTACGCTATGCTAGGAGACATCAATATCTCTGAGCCTGGAGCCTTAATTGGATTTGCTGGCCCAAGAGTTGTAAGAGACACTACGGGTAAGGATTTACCAGAAGGTTTCCAAACAGCTGAGTTCTTGTTAGAGCATGGATTTCTAGACTTTATCACACCAAGAAAAGAATTGAAAGACAAGATTAACTTGTATATCGATTTAATACAAAATAATGAAGTTAGATAATTAATCACTATTTCATTAAAAGCAAAAAACCCAAGAACTATTTCTTGGGTTTTTTTATACGTAAAAATCAACAAATGGATTTTATTCTCTATGAATTACATACAATAGCAAAAAACACTAGGCCTATTACATCCCAGTTCTAATTGCCTCCACAGGATCTAATTTTGAAGCTGTAATAGCAGGTAAAATTCCAGATACCAAACCAATCAACGCCGCTAGTCCAGTTCCTAATAGCACATTCCCCATTCCTAAAACAAATTCAAAATCTAAGGCCTCTGTTAATACAAAAGCAATAATCCAAACAAGGAACAAACCTATTGCACCACCAATTACCGAAAGAATAATAGCTTCGAATAAAAATTGAAATAAGATAAATCTATTTTTAGCACCCAATGATTTTTGAATACCAATTAAATTGGTTCTCTCCTTTACAGAAACAAACATAATATTTGCAATTCCAAAACCTCCTACTAAAAGTGAAAAACCACTAATCATCCAGCCACCAAATTTCATATTTAAGATAATTCCATCGATTAGATCCGTAAAACCAGAGAAAACATTGATAAAGAAATTATCAATTTCACCTGCTTTTAATCCTCTATTCGTGCGTAGCTTTTGTGAAATCTCTTCTTTGTAAGCCTCCATATCTACCCCACTATTAGGCTTAAACACGATAACATTTGTTAAAGAGGTATTATTATCGCCATACGATTGACGGATGAAGTTCACTGGCAAATAAGCAGATGTGTCATCACTATCTCCAAAAAGTCCGGCACCTTCCTTTTTTAAGACTCCAATAACAGTAAACTTTTGCCCATATACACGAACACTTTTCCCTAGGGGATCTATATCTTCAAAGAGTGAACTAGCTATTTCGTTTCCTAAAACAATAACCTTCGCTCCTGAATTAGATTCGGATTCATTATAAAATCGACCTTTCTCAAATTCCAGACCTTGAATATCTATAAACTCGTAAGATACAGGCACCATATTCACATCAGAAACCACATTAGAGTCATACTTTATAGATTCTCTTTTGGTAAAAATCTGAAAGGCAACCTCGTTTGTATTGGTCATTGTACTTTTTAGATAAGTATATTCATCATACGCTACATTAGGAAACTGCTCTCTCTTCCACTGCGGAATATCTGATGGCCCAAATGAGAATCGCATTAAGTAAATAGTGTTTTTATCCAATGAACTAAGATCTTTAGATATCTTTCTATCCAAGGAGTCAACTGCTGCAAGAACTGCTATAATGGAAAAAATCCCAATAGTCACACCCAACAACGATAATAAAGTTCTTAATTTATTATTGCTCAATGCATTCATTGCAAAAGTGAAACTCTCTTTCAATAATCGAAAATATAGTAACATAAAATCTTTATTTGTGTTAAGGTAAAAATCTAAAAATTATATTCAAAAACCTAGCAAGCTATTAATTTGTTTAAACAGCTCAGTTACAATTTCAGTACCCAGTTAGGATAGCAAGCAACTTTATAAATTATCTCAAATTCAAATAGCTCAATTTTAACTTTAAAAAACTATTTTTGCACTTTATAACTATAACTACACATGAGCACAACTAAAACAATTCAATCAGCATTAATTTCTGTTTTTTCCAAAGAAGGTCTTGAACCAATTGTAAGACAACTAAACAGTCAAAATGTTACACTTTATTCTACAGGAGGGACAGAAGATTTCATAAAAAACTTAGGCATCCCCGTTATTCCAGTTGAAGATGTGACGTCATACCCATCTATTCTTGGTGGGAGAGTAAAGACATTACACCCAAAAGTTTTTGGAGGAATTTTAAATCGTCAAGATAATCCTAGTGACGTTCAACAAATGGAAGAATTTAACATTCCACAAATTGACTTAGTGATTGTCGATCTATACCCTTTTGAAAAAACAGTTGCATCGGGAGCAAGTGAAGCAGATATTATCGAAAAAATAGATATTGGTGGAATCTCCTTAATACGCGCTGCAGCTAAAAACTTTAAAGACACCGTAATCGTAGCTTCGGTAAATGATTACAGTACGCTACTTGAAAAAATAACAACACAAAACGGAGCGACAACATTAGAAGACAGGAAATTATTTGCTACAAAAGCATTCCATGTATCTTCACACTACGACACAGCTATCTTCAATTATTTTAATACCGACGAGACCATATATAAAGAAAGTATTACTGAAGGCCAAGTATTAAGATACGGAGAGAACCCGCATCAAAAAGGATTTTTCTTTGGCGATTTTGATGCTATCTTCAACAAAATACACGGGAAAGAGTTATCGTACAATAATTTATTAGACGTAGACGCTGCTGTTAACTTAATTAATGAGTTTAAAAACGACGGCCCTACCTTTGCTATACTTAAACACAATAACGCTTGTGGTCTTGCCTCTAGAAAAACAATTAGCGAGGCTTATGTTGCTGCACTAGCATGCGATCCTACATCAGCATTTGGTGGCGTTTTAATAGCTAATACAAAAATCGACGTTGCTACAGCAATAGAAATTAATAAGTTATTTTGCGAAGTTGTAATAGCACCAGAATATGAAAAAGAAGCGATTGCGATTTTAGAAGAAAAGAAAAACAGAATTATATTAATTCAAAATGAAGTTGAACTACCTAACAAACAAGTTCGTACTTGCTTGAACGGTCTTTTAATTCAAGAAAGAAACAATATCACAGACAATAAAGACGATTTAAAAACCGTTACAACAACAAGCCCTACAGAACAAGAAGTTGAAGACTTAATATTTGCTTCTAAAGTGTGTAAAAACACGAAGTCAAATACAATTGTGTTTGCAAAAAACGGAACACTCATTTCATCAGGTACAGGACAAACATCACGAGTAGACGCATTAGTTCAAGCAGTAGAGAAAGCAAAGGCTTTCGGTTTTGATTTAAAAGGTGCTTCGATGGCAAGTGATGCTTTTTTCCCTTTTCCAGATTGCGTTCAGCTTGCAAAGGAAGCTGGAATAACAGCAGTAATCCAACCAGGAGGATCTATAAAAGATCAATTAAGCATAGATTATTGCAACGAAAATAAACTTGCAATGGTATTTACAGGAACCCGTCATTTTAAACATTAATTTGTTTAACTTTGTTGGCTCTTATTTTTTAACTTTTAAACCCCTAAAAGACATATGGGATTTTTTGATTTCATGACCGAGGATATTGCGATAGATCTTGGTACCGCTAATACTTTAATCATTCACAATGATAAAGTAGTAATTGATAGCCCATCAATAGTTGCCCGCGATAGAATATCGGGCAAAATCATTGCTGTTGGTAAAGAAGCCAACTTAATGCAGGGTAAGACACATGAAAACATTAAGACCATAAGGCCTTTGAAAGACGGTGTAATTGCTGATTTTGATGCTTCTGAAAAAATGATCAGTATGTTTATCAAAAGTATTCCTGCTTTGAAAAAAAGAATGTTTACTCCCGCTCTTAGGATGGTAGTATGTATTCCTTCAGGAATTACAGAAGTAGAAATGAGAGCTGTTAAAGAATCATGTGAAAGAGTAAACGGAAAAGAAGTTTACTTGATACATGAACCTATGGCTGCAGCAATTGGTATTGGTATCGATATCATGCAACCTAAAGGAAATATGATTGTGGACATAGGTGGTGGTACTACAGAAATTGCAGTAATCGCACTTGGTGGGATTGTGTGCGACAAATCAGTGAAAATTGCTGGTGATGTTTTTACAAATGATATTGTGTATTACATGCGTACACAACACAACTTATTTGTTGGTGAAAGCACTGCTGAAAAAATAAAAATCCAAATTGGAGCTGCTATAGAAGATTTAGAAACTCCTCCTGAGGACATGTCAGTTCAAGGAAGAGATTTACTAACAGGTAAACCTAAACAAGTAGACGTTTCATACAGAGAAATAGCGAAAGCACTAGACAAATCAATTCAACGAATTGAGGATGCAGTAATGGAAACATTATCACAAACGCCTCCTGAATTAGCAGCAGATATTTACAATACTGGAATATACCTTGCTGGTGGAGGATCGATGTTAAGAGGTCTCGACAAACGTATTTCGCAAAAAACAGACCTACCAGTTTATATAGCTGAAGATCCGTTAAGAGCGGTTGTTCGTGGTACAGGTATGGCACTGAAGAATATTGGAAAATTTAAAAGCATCTTAATTAAATAAGATGCTATTAGACTTGAGGCTCTCTAAGATTTCCTTAAATCAATACTATCCAAATACTTACGGTTTTTCAGAACAACTTAATCAAATTTAGAGAATGCAGCAAATATTTAATTTCATATTCAAAAACAGTAATCGTTTACTGTTTTTGCTGTTATTATGCATTTCGTTTTTGCTTACCATACAATCTCACTCCTACCACAGAAGCAAGGTGATCAGCTCAGCTAATTTCCTCAGTGGTGGTGTGTACCAACAAATCAATGATGTAAGTGAGTATTTGAATTTAAGAACAGAAAACGAGGCATTAGCTCTTGAAAACGCAAGGTTAAAAAGCATTCTTTTTAATAAAAAGGACACCAGCTATCTCAAAAAAATGGATTCTATTGTTGGAATTCCTGCTGATGATATTTTAGTATCTAAGGTTATACACAATTCCTATAATGTACATGAAAACTACTTAACACTGAACTCAGGATCTAATGATGGAGTAAAACAGGATATGGGAGTCATAAACAATTTAGGAATCGTAGGAATCGTCGATAATACCTCCCCGAAATTTGCTACCGTAGTTAGTATCTTAAATGTAAAATCGCAAATTAATGCCAAAATTAAAAAATCAAATCACTTTGGTTCTTTGGTTTGGAATGGTAAAAGCACTGGTTTTGTTCAATTGATAGATGTACCAAGATTGGCATCTGTTCGAAAAGGAGATACAATTGTAACCGGAGGCCAATCTGTTATTTTTCCAGAAAATGTTAACGTTGGTACCATTCATAAAATATACATCGACAACAAAACAAACTACTATACTTTAGATATTAAACTTTTTAACGACATGACTAACTTAGGACATGTTTACATAATAAAAAGTAAAAATCGCGAAGAACTTAATAACTTAGAAAAACGAAACACAGATGAATAGCACTTTGTTATCCAATATATTTCGGTTTATCTTGTTATTGGCCGTACAAATTGTTATTTTTAACAATATGAACTTTTTGGGATTCATAATTCCATTACCCTATATTTTGTTCATCATACTTTATCCGGTTAACGGAAATAGGTCAGCATTACTTTTAGCTAGTTTTGCATTAGGATTCATGATGGACATTTTTTTAAACTCAGGAGGAACACATGCTACAGCCTGTTTGGTACTAGCTTACATTCGACCTTCTATTTTTAAATTTTCATTTGGAATTAGTTATGAATACCAAACCATCAAACTAAATGATGTTTTAACACCAGAGCGGTTTTCATTTATACTGCTTTCAGTTGTAGTGCACCATTTTATTTTATTTCTGCTAGAAGCCTTTCAAATTAGCTTCTTTTTGGATATTTTAATACGAGCACTTTTAAGCGCCGTATTCACAATCATTAGTTGTATAATTATAATATACCTTATTAAGCCTAACAAAAGATGAGAAAACTTCTGCTGCCTTCTTTAATAATCATTGCAGCATCATTGCTACTTATTCGAATTTTCTATTTGCAAGTTGTCGATGATACTTTCAAATTGAAGTCGGAAAATAATGCAATAAAAATCAAATACGATTATCCAGAGAGAGGTTACATCTATGACAGGAATGGTAAATTACTAGTTGCCAATCAAGCATCCTATGATATTATGGTTATTCCTAGAGAGCTTAAAAACATTGACACTCTAGAATTTTGTCAGTTACTTAATATTACAAAAGAGGACTATATTACTAAAATCGCTAAGGCAAAAGTATACAGTCCTAGACTTCCCTCTGTTTTTTTACCACAGTTAAATAAGAGCGAATTCGCCGCATTTCAAGAAAAAATCAGAAAATTTGAAGGTTTCTATTTTCAAAAACGTTCCTTACGTGACTATGAAGTAGATTTTGGAGCCAATGTATTCGGCTTTATTACGCAAGTAAACGAAAAACTTATTGCTAAAAACCCGTATTATAATAGTGGTGATTTAATAGGCCGCCAAGGAGTAGAAGAAAGTTACGAAGAAATATTACGTGGTATCAAAGGCGTAAAATACATCCAAAAAGATAAATACAACAGAGAAATTGGTTCTTATAAAGATGGAAAATACGATACAATTGCCGTACAAGGAGAAGACATTAACCTGACATTAGATGCTGAATTACAGAGGTACGGTGAGCAATTAATGATCAATAAGCGTGGAGGTATCGTTGCTATAGAACCTAAAACAGGAGAGATTCTAGCTTTAGTAACTGCTCCATCTTATGACCCTTCTATCTTAGTCGGGAGACAGCGATCAAAGAATTATACTCTACTGTACCGCGATTCGATTGCAAAACCGCTTTACGACAGAGGGTTACTTGCAGAATATCCTCCAGGATCACCTTTCAAAATCTTAACAGGTTTAATTGGATTGCAAGAAGGTGTTATAGATGAGCAAACTTCCTTCATGTGCCATCATGGATTTAGCTACGCTAGAGGACGATTTATGAAATGCCATGGATTTGGACCGCATACATTACACAACGGAATTTATAATTCATGTAACACCTATTTCGCTCAGGTGTACATGCGAACGATCAACAAATATTCAAAACCAGGATATGCTGTTGATGTATGGAGCAATCACGTTAAAAGCTTTGGCCTTGGCGATTTTATGGGATACGATTTACCAACAGGAAAAAGAGGTAATGTGCCCACATCTCAAACATACAAGAAAATCTATCCTAATGGTGGATGGCGAAGTACCACAATTGTATCTAACTCCATAGGCCAAGGAGAGGTGTTGATGACCCCTATTCAATTAGCGAATATGATGGCTACGGTAGCTAATGAAGGACACTACTACACACCTCACATCATCAAAAAGATAAAAGGAGGTAATATAGATCCTAAATTTAAAGTAAAGCATGAAACTACAATAGACAAAAAATACTTTAAGCCAATGATTAGCGGTTTATTTGATGTGTATAATTTTGGTACTGCTAGCGCTCTTAGGGTTGAAGGTATCGATATTTGTGGAAAAACAGGAACTGCTGAGAATTTTGCTAAAATAAATGGAAAAAGGACGAAGTTAGAAGACCACTCTATATTTGTTGCTTTCGCACCAAAGGATAATCCTAAAATTGCTATAGCTATCTTAGTGGAAAACGGCGGATACGGTGCCACTATCGCTGGACCAATTGCCAGCTTAATGATTGAAAAATATTTAAGAAATAAAATCACAAGAACCGATTTAGAGAAAAGAATTTTAGAACGTAGTTTACGAGACCGATACGCAAAATTAGGAGGAATGAAGGAAGCTAGCGCTATCGAAACAACCCCTAAAGACACCATCAAGAAAACGGTAACGACAAAAATGAGAACTATTGCAATTGATACTACAAAAGAGAATTAACAAGAGATTCATTTAAAATGAAAAACCAAAGTATAAAAAAAAATATTGACTGGAGTTGTGTCATTATATATGCCCTGCTAGTATTAATGGGGTGGCTTAACATTTACTCTTCATCTCTATCATCTCTAGATGGTACCTACGAAAAACAGTTAATATTTATTGTATTAACCATTCCGTTAATTTTCATGATTCTCGCAATAGACGGTAAATTCTATGAAAAATACGCCAGTATCATATTTGGAGTTTCATTACTTACACTTGCCGGATTATTTCTATTTGGAAAAACGATAGCAGGTCAGCGCTGCTGGTACGCTATCGGTAGCTTTACAATACAACCTTCAGAATTTGCCAAAGCAGCAACGGCACTCGCTTTAGCTAAATATTTAAGTGATTCTCAGATAAATTTAAAAGAAGTTAGCAGACAAGTTCAAGCTCTGGCCATTGTGTTTTTACCTGTTTTATTAATCCTACCTCAACCTGACCCAGGAAGCGCACTTATTTACAGTGTATTTCTAATAGTATTGTATAGAGAAGGTTTGCCATCATGGTATATTTGGACAGGCTTCATTGCAATAGCACTATTTATATTTACCCTTGTATTAGAACCACAATATGTCATTTTAATAGCACTAATTGTTATACTACTTGTACACTTTAAGTCAAGATTAGCAGATAGAAATATTGTCCTAAGTGGCATCCTTTTAGTCTTCATCTCTGGCTTTGTCCTTTCTGTGGACTATGTATTTGATAATGTATTTAAGCAGCATCACAGGGATCGTTTTAATATTCTTTTAGGAAAGACAGTCGATTTAAAGGGAATTGGATACAACACTAATCAATCAGAAATAGCTATTGGATCTGGTGGATGGATCGGAAAAGGTTTTCTAGAAGGAACACAGACCAAAGGCGGATTTGTACCTGAACAACATACCGATTATATTTTTACCACTGTTGGCGAGGAATGGGGCTTTGCCGGTTCGATTGTAGTAATTGGCTTATTTGTAACGTTATTTTTAAGAGTAATTTACCTGGCAGAAAGACAAAAAACCAAATTTAGTCGCGTATACGGCTACTGTGTTGCTGGTATACTATTTACACATTTTTTTGTAAACATTGCCATGGTAATTGGAATATTCCCAACCATTGGAGTACCACTACCCTTTTTCTCCTACGGAGGATCGGGATTATGGGGCTTTACGATTTTATTATTTATCTTTTTAAAAATGGATGCAAATAAAGTAAATGAGTGGTAGAGCACGGGCTACTACTATTTACTAAACCAAGGACTACTTACTATCCACTGATTTTTCCAGTTTATTTTCAATGCTATCTTCAAGCGCTGGAAAAAAATTTATACCTGGTATTTTTTCTATGTAATCTACGGATACCACATAATTAAATAGTGGCTTTTCGCTAGTTTTATTAGGTAGTCTAAAAGCAATCATTTTATAGCAGCCATTAGATTCATCTAAAACTACTTTATGAAATTGTTCTGGAATTGCAATATCTTCGTATCCTATAGTTTTTAGAGACGGATTAAGAACTCCTCTCACAACAACATATACTCCATTATATTTCTCCGCCCAAAAGCGAACTTTTTGCTCTAATCGATTCCAAATACTGCTATTACAATCGTGATCCTGCGGCGCCATATTAGAAGTCAAAAAAGTATCATTATAGACGCCTAGATTGAATTCCATATTAGCTGGCTAGTTGTTGATTTAGGTAAGAAATTAAATTCTGCTGCAATCTCAACGACACCATTTTTACTAGAATATAATTCGACGCTATCTACTACCGAACTAACAGTATTTATCTTTTTACAAGTAAGAACAACCAAGACAAGAGTCACAAAAACCAAGCTAAACTTACTTAACTTCATAAACTCATTTTTCATTTTAAGTATTAGAAAAACATTCAAAATACAAAAGCGCATCAAGATTAACTATGTAATCTTGATGCGCTTTTTATAGTGCTACTAGCTCAATAAAGATTTGACTAAGACTTAGCCACTTTATCCTTTTTTAATGAAGTCGTCATTGACTTTTTAACTACTGCCTTATCTTGTAAATCATCTAATACATTTAAGGCTTCTTCAACATAAACATCCTTTGCCAAACCTTCATGCCATCTCTCTCGTTTTTCTTTTAAAATTTTGTCCTTAGCCATTTGCTCCACTTCGTAAGGAAGCGATGAAAACTGCAAAGAATTTTTATACTGTAAAATTGGCTTGTATCTCTTCGCCGCTTCTTCTACAGCATTTTGCTCCATTTTAAATTTATCGATATTTAGACTATAATCGTTTTCTTTACTTCTATTGTCGATCCATTTAGCATTCTCTTCAATTAACTTGAATTGTGCATTATTCTGAATTCTACTTTTACTATTTGCAATTGCTTTATTAAAATTTGCTGTCTTATCCCACACAGTATAATCTGCAGCATCAATTTTATCCCAAGGCATCGCATTATCCATATCGCGTTCACCCATTTTTAAATAAGCATAACGATCTGGCATAACCACATCACTACTTACTCCTTCTAACTGAGTTGATCCACCATTTATGCGATAAAATTTTTGAGTAGTAGTCTTTAATGCCCCTAAATCTCCAACTTCATTGTTACGAACAAACTGGTTAAGGTCTATAACGTTTTGAACCGTTCCTTTTCCATAAGTCTGCTTACTACCTATTATGATTCCACGCTTGTAATCTTGAATCGCCGCAGCTAAAATTTCAGAAGCAGAAGCCGAAAAGCTATTTACCATAATAACCAATGGTCCATCATACTCAATTTTTTTATCACGATCATACAAAACTTCTTTTTTCCTTCCGGCAGATTTAATTTGCACAATTGGTCCTTGCTCTATGAACAATCCTGCTATATCAACAACAGTAGACAATGAACCTCCACCATCGTCACGAACATCTAAAACGATTCCATCAACTTGTGCACTTTTCAGTCTTTCTACTTCAAGAGCAATGTCCTTACCAGCATCTCTACCGTCTTTATTTTCAAAGTCGATGTAAAATTTAGGAAGATAAATAACTCCATACTTTAAGCCATTTCTGCTTACAATACTTGTCTTTGCGTAAGTCTCTTCAATCTCAACAATGTCTCTAATTATGGAAACAATTTTTATTGTACCGTCCACTTTTTTAACTGTTAAACGAACTTCTGACCCTTTTGGACCTTTAATTTTCTTAACAACATCATCCAAGCGCATTCCTACAACATCTACTGCCTGACCGCTTCCTTGAGCCACTTTCATAACTATATCTCCGGCCTCAAGATCTTTACCTCTCCATGCAGGACCACCCGAAATCAATTCTGAAATCTCAGTATAGTCATTCTTCTTTTGTAAACGAGCCCCAATACCTTCAAGTTTACCACTAATACTCACATCAAATCTTTCCTTTTCTTCAGGAGCAAAATAGTTAGTATGCGGATCAAATCGAGCAGTAATAGAGTTAATATATACTGAAAACCAATCATTTCTATCTAAATCATTCATGAAACCAAAATATTCGTCTAAAGACTTTTTGGCAGACTCTCTCGTCTCTTTTTCAAGCTCATCATATGTTTTAATCTTATCTGCATCCCCTATATCTTTTTTTGAAGCAGCCGCATTTTCTGTCAAGTCATCACCTTGAATTAAACTTGCATCTGTATCACTTACAGTATCCTGTTTAATTCCTTTACTTTTATTTTCTTGCAATTTCAAGCGATCAGTCAAAGAGGATAAAGTAGATAATTTAAGTTGCTTACGCCATCTGTCTTTTAATTCAGAAGTTGACTTGGCATAAGGTGCTTTGTCATAATCTGTATTAAAAGTCTCATTGATCTTATAATCAAAAGGAGTTTTTAAAATATCTCCGTAAATCCCCTTACTTTCTTCCATTCTTTTCATCAAACGATCATAAGTCAGATTAAAAAATGTCAAATCCTTATTAATAATTTGGTCATCCAGCTCAGTTTCATACTTTACAAAATCGTCAATATCGGCTTGCAAAAAGAATCTTTTCGAAGGGTCTAAAGCTTGAATATAGTCTTTATAAATTCCTTTTGAGAAGTTATCATCTATCGCAGCGGGGTTGTAATGGCCTTTTTCTATTACAAATGTTAACAATTCCAAAAGCAATTTGTCTTTATCAGGATCTACCTCATTTGAGGATTTCATCTTGAATGCAAACAGCGTTACAGAAAGTAATACAAGTGCAAGAAGTATTTTATAATTTCTTTTCATATAGTTAATAATAGCATTCATCAAAAATTTTTAATCTAAGTTACGTCAAAAACCATCCCAACGATGGCAAGGCTCGCATAAATTTTTGTTAAAGATAATAAATTGTTTTTTTGTTTTATCATTAACGAAACAAGTTAATAATATTTACTTCCTTTGTTACAAATCACCTTATCAAACTGTTATTTACTAAAATCAAGTCATGAAAAAAGCGAAGCCTTTAATATTAGTTACAAACGACGATGGAATTTCGGCCCCTGGTATGAGAGCACTAATTGATGTGATGTCAGATATTGGAGAGGTAGTCGTAGTCGCACCTGACAAACCTCAAAGTGCCATGGGACACGCCATTACAATAAATAACACCTTGTATCTGAATAAAATTTCAAGCGATGGCGATAAGATTACGGAGTACAGTTGCTCTGGCACACCTGTTGATTGCGTGAAAATTGCAGTAAATGAAATATTAAGTCGCAAACCAGACTTATGCGTATCTGGTGTTAATCATGGATCTAATTCGTCTATAAATGTAATATATTCGGGAACCATGAGTGCTGCAGTCGAAGCTGGAATCGAAGGCATCCCTGCAATAGGTTTTTCACTTTTAGATTTTGAATGGAATGCAGACTTTGAAACTATAAAAACATTTATCCGAAAAATCACGCTCGAAGTGCTAGAAAATAAGCTACCAAAAGATGTGGTATTGAATGTGAACTTCCCAAAATTGAAAAAGGAAGAAATAAAAGGAATAAAAATATGTCGACAAGCAAAAGCTCTTTGGGTTGAAAAGTTTGACAAAAGACAAACGCCGCAAGGGAAAGATTATTACTGGTTAGCTGGTGAATTTGTAAATCAAGACAAAGGAGAAGATACTGATGAGTGGGCACTTGAGCACGGCTATATCTCCGTTGTTCCAGTTCAATTTGACCTGACCGCCCACCACGCTACACAGCAACTTAATACGTGGAATTGGAATGAATAAAAAAAAATTATTTGCGGGAACCATACTTGGTTTTGCAGGAACCATACTTGGTTGTTACATCTACTTATCTCTCTTTACTAAGTTTGACTTTAATCAGGGTGTTTCGGTATTGAAATCACAAGGGTCATTAGGTAAACTAATAACCTTGGGATCCATAGTAAATTTGATCTTATTCGGAATTCTTTTAAAACTAAATCAGGATCTGATGGCACGAGGAATAGTACTTTCTGTAATCATGATGGCGATAGTAACTATGTTCATCTAAAAAGTCTATCTTTTATTTGATTCCTTACAGTGCAATAACTATTTTTGAAATCAATTCTATTTAATCTTTTTAGATCCTAAAAATGAAATACTACATCATAGCTGGAGAAGCCTCAGGCGATTTACATGGCTCTAATCTAATGAAAGCTTTATACCAAGAAGATAGTGTCGCAGATATTCGTTTTTGGGGAGGCGATTTAATGGAATCCGTTGGTGGAACTCTTGTAAAACATTACCGTGAATTAGCCTTTATGGGGTTTATTGAAGTGGTGTTTAATCTTAAGACCATTCTAGGAAATATAAAAGTATGTAAAAAAGATATTTTAAAATTTAAGCCTGATGTAATCATTTTTATCGATTATCCAGGTTTTAACATGCGCATAGCGAAATGGGCGAAAGAAAGTGGAATTAAAACTCATTACTATATCTCACCCCAAATTTGGGCTTGGAAAGAGAATCGTATTAAAGATATAAAGCGTGACGTAGATAAAATGTATGTCATTTTACCATTTGAAAAAGATTTTTACGAATCCAAGCATAACTATCCCGTTACTTTTGTGGGGCATCCACTTATCGACGCCATACACAATCAAAAAGCAATTGTTTTAGATGATTTTAGAATACAAAATAATTTAAGCGACAAACCAATTATAGCCTTATTACCCGGTAGCAGAAAACAAGAAATCACAAAAATGCTTTCTATTATGCTAAGTGTAATAAAAGATTTTCCCGACTATCAATTTGTTATTGCAGGTGCTCCAAGCCAGGATTATTCCTTTTATGAAAGTTTTATTACTAATAGCAACATCAAATTCATCTCTAATAAAACCTATGATCTACTAAAAATAGCAACAGCTGCATTAGTTACTTCGGGCACTGCAACCTTAGAAACTGCCTTATTCAAAGTTCCCGAAGTGGTTTGCTACAAAGGAAGCTGGGCGTCCTACCAAATTGCAAAAGGTATTATAACTCTCAAATACATCTCGTTAGTTAATCTTATCATGGATGAAGAGGTTGTTACTGAATTAATTCAAGACGATTTTAATACTAAAAACTTAAAAAAAGAGTTAGTTAAATTACTTGCGCCCGCTCATCGAGAGCAACTACTAAAAAAATATAATTTATTAGAAACTAAGTTAGGTGGAACTGGTGCTAGTAAAAAAACAGCTCGGTTAATTGTAGCCGATTTAAAATCATAATTACAAAGCCTTGAAACCAATACTTTATTTTATTTCTTTTATTCTTCTATTTGCCTCTTGCAAATCATCATCTGTACTTACTAGTAAAACTGAGCGAAAAGAAAATAAAGAAAATCTGAAATTAGCTGATAACATCATCTATTCTGCGAGCGAAAATCTTGGTGTACGCTACAAAACCGCGGGAACTACTAAAAATGGATATGACTGTTCTGGTCTAGTTCTTTCTACTTTTTCTAAATACGACATTTCCTTAGCCCGAACCTCCTATAATCAAGCAAGGCAAGGAATTATCTTAGGCAAAAATCTAAATTTAGCAAAAAAAGGAGATCTTATTTTCTTTAAAACTAATGGCCGATCTCAAATTAATCATGTCGGCATCGTGACAGAAGTGAAGGACGAGGAGGTACTCTTCATTCATACCTCTACCTCAAAAGGAGTGATTATTTCCTCCACAAAGGAACCCTATTATCAAAAAACTTTCGTACAGTTAAACAGAATTTTAAACTAACAACACGTTTATAAGTAAAATTGAGTACTTTAGAGTAATGAAAGTACTACATTTCCCTTTAATAAAGATTACTTTTGGATTCATTCTGGGAATAGTATGCACCTACTATTGGGCTATATCCCAAACAGCGAATTATTTTGGCTTAGTCTTATCATTGTCCCTTTTTTTTCTTTTTTATTATCTCAAAAAAAATAATGACACAAAAACACTCGCGTTTGGTGTCCTAATTCATTTAGTTGCTTTTTTTATAGGAGGAGTTACATTAATTAATAATACTGACTCATATCGGCAAAATAACTACACGCATTGCGATGTTGCTTTTTCTGCTCCTCAAGAAATGACCTTATTGGTAAGAGAAAATCTAAAAAACACCAAGACAAATGAGCGTTACATTGCGTTGCTACAAACGATCAACGGGATACCATACAGCGGAAAAATAATTCTAAATATCTCAAAAGACAACCATTTTAAAGCGCTTAAAGTAGGTCAATATATCTCCGTTAAAGAATTATTATACAAAAACAAGGAGCCAAACAACCCCAATCAATTTGACTATGGAGCTTACCTCAACAAAAAGCAATTATATGCCCAACTGTACAGCAACACCAATCAAATCGTAATTGGGAGCGAATCTAAAAAAGACATTTGGTTTTACACAGACCAATTGCGAACAACCATTAAAACAAATCTCGAAAAAAATAATTTCAGCAAAAAAGAATTAAATATTGCTGTCGCTTTACTGATGGGACAAAAGCAAGAAATAGATCCTGATATTATGCAAGACTATCAATATGCAGGAGCTATTCATATTTTATCAGTTTCAGGACTACATGTGGGTTATTTGATGCTGTTTTTAACCTTTCTTTTAAATCCTATTCCTAACACTAAAAAAGGGACTTTTATAAAGCTAGTGTTAATTATACTCACTTTAGTAGCTTTTGCAATTATTGCGGGACTCTCACCCTCCGTTTTACGATCTGTTGTAATGTTTTCGTTTGTGGCAATCGGTTATCAATTGCGAAGAAGCGTTAATGTTTATCACACTCTACTGGTTTCGGCGCTATTGCTATTATTCTTTCAGCCCTATTTTCTTTTCGACATAGGTTTTCAATTAAGTTACCTTGCACTTTATTTTATATTGTGGTTTCACCCCTTGATCGAGCAATTATTTGCACCCAAAACAAAAATCGTAAAATACGGTTGGACTCTTCTTAGTATATCAATAGCAGCGCAAATCGGTACACTCCCTTTAAGTATCTATTACTTTCATCAATTCCCGGGCTTATTTTTTATAACAAATCTTGTCGTTGCACCTCTACTTACATTTATTATGATTGTAGGGATTATAGTGATGTTCTTAGCCTCAATTGACTTTGTATTTACGGTACTAACGGTTCCTTTAGAGCTTGGGATCTACAGCTTAAACTACGTCATCCACTTCGTGGCTTCTTTTGAACAATTTTTAATAAAAGATATTCCTTTCAATACTTTCCTTCTACTTACTCTTTATGCAATTATAATAAGTGCTATACTGTACTTGAAAAAACCTGCGTTCTCAAAATTAATAAGCGTGTTGTCACTTGTAATAATCCTACAACTTGGCCAGCTCTACAACAAATTTACCATTCAGAACGAGCAAGTATGGATTGTTTTAAATTCGAAAAAAAATACTATAATACTTGAACGAAATGGAAGCAAAGTAAAAATGTTTACAAACGATAAACTAAAAATAACCGACTATAGTAGTACGATTGTACGCTCCTACTTAGTAGCCAATTATAGTCAACTAGAGGCAAAACTAAAGCTATCGAATGTACTGTACTACAATCATAAAAGTGTTTTGATAATTGATAGTACAGGTATATATCCCAAACAACTACAACCTGACATTCTACTACTTACCAATTCACCCAAGCTAAACTTAGATAGGGTGCTAAAAACACTTAAGCCTAAACAAGTTATTGCAGATGCAACGAACTACACTAATATGCAGAAACAATGGGAAGAAAGTTGTAAAAAACAAAAAATCCCTTTTCATGCCATTGCTGAAAAGGGATTCTTTAAACTGAATTAATTTAATTCTGCGTATGTATGATTCCGTTGGCAACTTCTAAAAAAGCTGTTGGCCCTCCCGGAACGTATCCTGTACTACCCAAACCTTCAAAATTAACCTTGCCTTCTTTTTGAGTCGCCTTTACGAGATGTATTGTAGGAAACCCTTGTACACCAAAAGCCTGCATAACCTGATTGTTTTGATTTTGCATCTCCGGAGTTTGCAGATTCTTTCTAGGGAAATCTAGCTCGACTAATATTACATTTGCAGCAGCCCATTTTTCAAACTCAGCTGTTCTCAATACTTCTTTTTGAAGTTTAATACACCATCCGCACCAATCGCTACCAGTAAAAAATAGCAATAAGGGTTTGTTTTCTTTATTACTTACAACCAAAGCTTCCTTCACATCAGTATGCCATGTTAAGTTGGTTGCTTCTCTAGAATCGCTATTAGCTTGTGAATGAATTACCAGCATGTTAAAAAACAAAGCTGTGATAAAAAATAAATTTTTCATGAGTAAATTTAGGTTGTAATCTTAAAGCAAAAATGATACCGTAAAAAACTAGAAGCTACTTTATTCCGTGCATCAATTTCTTCATTACCGGAGTTAACATAATCATCAATAGTCCAATACTAATAGACACAACCGTAAAAATCATAAAAAAAGTAGACAAACTATATTGGGTACTGATAGTTTCGATCATTCCTCCCATTAACCCTGCAATCTTATTTCCCATACCAATAAAAAGGTAATAAACACCGAACATTATCCCAATCCAGGTTGCTGGCACAAGCTTACTAACATAAGACAATCCAACCGGTGAAATACATAACTCTCCCAGAGTATGAAACAAATAAGCAGCGATTAACCAAAACATGCTAACACGAACAACAGATTCCGGATTAATACCCATACTTCCGTAAGCTAAAAACCCAAAACCTAAACCTAATAAAGTCATTCCTAATCCAAATTTCATTGGTCCCGAAAGATTATAGCGACTTTCCCACCATTTTGAAAAAACAGGTGCAAAACACACAATAAACAAAGAGTTTAAAATACCAAACCACGTTGCTGGCACCTCAGTACCTGTAGCAGCGAACTCTCTTCCCACTTTCCACAAAACTATCCCCCAAATCATCACAAAACTAGTTGCTAGAATAAAGTTACCTGTAGCGTACTTTTTATAAGTCTGTTTGAATAATTTCACTAAAACATAAGTAATGACCAAAAGTGGTATAATCGTTAATAACGCATCCGCAATTTTAAATATGGAAGCACTTGCTCCGAAGAGTTCTCTTTGCGTATATTTTTCAGCAAAAATAGTCATTGAACCCCCCGCTTGCTCAAACGCTGCCCAAAAGAATACAGTGAAAACAGAAAAAATTAAAACTGCAATAATTCGATCTCGGATAACATTAGGAGCTGTATTTTCAGCAGCTGCTTTTGCTTTAGACGCTTGCTTAGATTCAGCAGACGGTTTTAAACCTATATCTCCAAAAATATCTTGCGTAAAATAGAATTGCAACATTCCAAAGAACATAAAGATTCCAGCTAGTCCAAATCCCCAACTCCAAGAAATTTTTTCCCCGATGTAACCGCAAAGCATAATACCTAAAAAGGCTCCAGCATTTACTCCCATGTAGTAAAGAGAATAGGCTCCATCTTTCTTCTCAGGGTGTTTTTCGTACGCATAAGAAATAATAGAAGTCATATTGGGTTTAAACAATCCATTACCTACCATCAAAAACCCAATTCCAATATATAAAAACAAAGGTGTTTCCACTGCCATCGAGGCATGTCCTAAAGTCATTGATATAGCCCCTAAAATTACTGCCCAGCGATATCCTAAGTATCGGTCCGCTAACAACCCTCCAATTACGGGTGTAAAATAAACAGCCATTGTGTAAGTTCCATATAATGATAATGCATCTTCAATAGTCCATGCCCAACCACCTTTGGCTAATGAAGATGTTAAGAAAAGTACGAGTAAAGCACGCATTCCATAATAAGAGAAACGTTCCCACATCTCGGTGAAAAACAATACAAAAAGTCCAGCTGGATGTCCTAAAACATTAGTTTTAAAAAAATCGTCGTTCGTGTTTTGATTCATTCTATTGTAATATATAATTTAATTACTTTTTTATTTTTCGTTATCCTCTGCACCGTGAGTCAACCTTTTTAATGGTTTCAATAATAATAAAAAGATTCCTCCTATCACAAGAGTGAAAATTAGTATTCCTAAAAACACCGTGTACTCTCCTAAACTACTTGCTGACTCGCCTATGATACCAGCTACTTTATTCCCAAGACCAGTTGCTGCAAAATATACCCCCATCATTAAAGACGCATATTTTACGGGCGATAACTTCGTTATAAAAGATAGAGCTACAGGTGATATACAAAGCTCTCCTATTGTATGAAAAAGGTAAGCCAAAACTAACCAGATCATACTAGATGACCCTGATTCTTCGAATTGCATTGCGGCAAAAACCATGAATAAAAATCCAAATCCCATGATAACGATACCAATCGCCATTTTACAAATAGAGGAAGCTTCTTTACTTTTCAATTTACGTTTTGCCCAAATACCAGCTACAACGGTAGCAAAAAGTATAATAAATCCTGCATTTAAGCTTTGGAACATAACTGTTGGCACTTCAAAACCTAGCAACATTCTATCCGTCTTAGTGTCTGTATACAAGTTCATTAATCCTCCAGCTTGCTCGTAGGCACCCCAAAAAATAATCACCATAATAAATGATAACAATAATACCAAAAAACGATCCTTATCTTGTTGAGAAGATAGTTCTTTATAAATCATCATCATTAAACCTACGACAACCGTTAAAAACAAGAACAATAAACCGTAACCCCATCCTAAAGTATACCATCCAAACAAAGACAAAATCAAAAACAAACCTGTAATCATTAATTGGTTTGTTGACTTCAGTAAATCCCCAAAAAGCTGACCATATGAACTTTGTTCTGTATCAGCCGCGTCCTGTTTAACAAAGTTACCAACATGTACCAAATATTTTTGTCCCCATAAATATACTACTAAACCTAAAACCATTGCTATACCTGCCAATCCAAAACCAGCATGCCAACCCCATTGTGCAACAACAAAACCAACAATCATAGTAGCTAAAAGTGACCCTGTGTTTATACCTATATAAAAAATGCTAAATCCTTTATCCCTGCGTATATCACCTTGACCATACAAACCTCCTACCATTGTAGAAATATTAGGTTTAAGCAAGCCAACTCCCAAAACTACTAGCCCTAACCCAGTATAAAAAGCCCACGTTTGAGTAAACACTAGAACCCCGTGGCCTATGCACAAAACGATTGCACCTACTAACACAGCCTTTTTCTGTCCTATTAGTTTATCTGCAATCATACCGCCAGGAATTGACATTAAATATACTAACATAGTATACCATCCATAAAGTGCTAAAGCCTCCTGACTTGTCCAGCCTAAACCAGCACCTCGCGGATCATCTCCAAGTGTAGAGGTCGTTATATACAACACTAAAAGTGCTCTCATTCCATAATAAGAAAAACGCTCCCACATCTCTGTAAAAAACAAAATATACAACCCTGTCGGATGACCAAAAAGAGTTGAGTTAATAGGTGCTACAGCGGTTTTTGACATAATATTAAATTTGGTTAGTATGAATATTGTTTTGATTATTGAATATAACAAAAGCCATAGAATGAGAGACTATGGCCGTGCTGAATTATTATTCTTAAAGGTTATCTTTAATAAAATTAGTCATCTTAGTATATAGCTGAATTCTAGTCATTCCGCCAGAAATACCATGATTTTTATCTGGATATATTTGTGAATCGAATTGCTTATTTGATTGAATAAGTGCTTCCATCATTTGCATCGAATTTTGCACATGTACATTATCATCGCCACTTCCATGAATTAAAAGGTATTTTCCCTTCAACTTATCTACATGATTAATTGGTGAATTCTGATCGTATCCACTTGCATTTTCTTGCGGAGTATGCATGTAACGTTCCGTGTAAATACTGTCGTAAAATCTCCAATTAGTTACTGGCGCAACTGCAATTGCAATTTTAAAAACGTCGTTCCCTTTCAAGATGCAATTAGAAGCCATAAAACCACCAAATGACCATCCAAAAATACCAATTCTTGATTTATCAACGTAAGGATAATTACCTATAACTGTTGCAGCATCAATTTGGTCTTCTACTTCGTACTTTCCTAACTCTAATTGAGTCACTTTTTTAAAGTCGGCTCCTTTGTAACCCGTACCTCTACCGTCTACACAGGCAACGATATACCCTTGCTGTGTCAACATCATAAACCAATAGTCGTTTGAACTTGACCAAGTATTCGCCACTTGTTGTGAACCTGGACCTGAATACTGAAACATAAATACAGGATACTTTTTAGAAGGATCAAAATCCTTTGGTTTAATCATCCACGCATTCAACTCATTTCCTTTCTCTGTTTTAATAACAAAGAATTCCTTAGTAGGTAAATCAAATCCTTTGATCTTCGTTGCTAATGCAGCGTTATCTTGTATAACTTGCAATTGCTTTCCATCCTTAGCTGAATTCAGTGTGTAAAGAGTGGGCTGACTTGCGCTTGAAAATCTATTAATGAAATATTGAAAGTTGGGGCTGAATGTAGCTCCATTAGTACCTGTTTGTGTAGACAATTGTTTTTTGCCTTTACCATTCAACCCAATACTATAGATCGCTCTGTTAATAGAACCATTCTCTGTAGATTGATAAAAAATAGAATTTGTTTTTTCATCAAAACCATAATAAGAGGTTACCTCCCATTTTCCGGTAGTAACTTGGTTTTTTAGTTTTCCTGATTTATCATATAAATAGATATGATTAAACCCATCTTTTTCACTTGTCCAAATAAAACTATTATCTTTCAAAAAAGTTAAGTTATCTGTTACATCGACATAGGCTTTATCTTTTTCGTTTAAAGCAACATTGACTTTACCAGTAGTTCCATCGACAAAAAGCAAATCTAAATTATCTTGATGACGGTTTAAAACTTGCGCCGAAAGCACATTGGCATCTTTTGTCCATTGCATTCTTGCAATATAAAAATCGTTGTATTTTCCTAAATCAACTGTTTTTGCAGCATTAGTAGTAACATCAAACAAGTGCAACGAGACTACTGCATTTTTCTCCCCCGCTTTTGGGTATTTAAAAGTTTCTACTGTTGGATATAAATCTTTATTAAACATAGACATCGAAAACTCTGGAACTTCGCTTTCATCAAAACGGATGTACGCTAGCTTCTTACTATCTGCACTCCAATCAAATGCTTTTACAAAGGCAAATTCTTCCTCATACACCCAGTCAGTAATTCCATTGATAATGGCATTTTTCTTTCCGTCAGTTGTAATTTGAACTACTTGTTTGGATGCTAGATCGTATACAAATAAATTATTACCTCTTGCATAAGCAATTTTCTTTCCATCAGGAGAAAAAGTTGGCTCTTGAATTTGAAAATCAAATAATTTAGTTAATTGCTTTGTCGCTATTTCGTACAAATAATAGTCAGCTGTAAAGGAGTGGCGGAAAATTTGCTTAGAATTACATGCCAAAAGCATTGTTTTTTCTGTTGAATCAAATGTATACCCATCAATGAAAGGAAGCCCCTTATGATCTTTAGTATCTATTAATGTTACCGATTTTTTTAAAGTAGCATAATCATATACATCAACTTGTATGCTTCTAGAGGCACGATCCATATTGAGAACAGTATACTGATTTGTGTTTTTCAAGGACTGCAATGCATCCATTCCTTGAGCGCGAAAAGTACCATTATAAATTTGTTCAACAGTAATTTTTTGTTGTGCAAAAATACTGACACAAAAAAATAAAAATAAGACCGAAAAATGTTTTGACTTCATATTATTGATTGATATGTAAAAAGTAGCCCAATTTTAGTGAAAATTTTACAATTATCTAACATTTGTTATGTTAAAAGTTAAAAGCAAATAACCAAAACCCCTTTATTCCAGCTACTAAATTCAAAATCGAAACAGCTAAAAATGTATCTTTGCATTTAATTATAATATAATCTATTGAGAATGAATAACGCCGTTACAGGATTTTCTAAATTATCGAAAGAAGAAAAAATCAATTGGATTGCCAAAGAATACTTTTCGACTCCAACAGAAGCGATCAAATTGCTAAAGAACTATTGGAATACTGATGAAAAAATACAAAAACTACACGATGAATTCATCGAAAACACCATAACAAACTTCTATATACCACTTGGAGTCGCTCCAAATTTCCTAATCAACGGGAAATATAGCACCATTCCTATGGCAATCGAAGAAAGTTCAGTAGTTGCTGCAGCATCAAAATCAGCTAAATTCTGGTCAACAAGAGGTGGTTTCAAAGCAACTGTAATCAATACTGAAAAAATAGGTCAAGTACACTTCTTGTTCAATGGAGACCCTTCTAAATTAGCCTTGTTTTTTGTTGAAATGAAGCAGAAATTCTTTACCGATACGGAAAGCATTACTAAAAATATGCAAAAAAGAGGTGGCGGAATTTTAGACATCACCCTTGAGGACAAAACAAATTTACTTCCTAACTACTATCAACTCCATGCAACCTTTGAAACCAAAGACAGTATGGGTGCTAATTTCATCAACTCCTGCCTAGAGCAATTTGCCAAAACACTAAAAGAAGAGGCACTGAGCTACGCACTTTTCTCCGAAACTGAAAGGGAAATCCAGGTGATTATGAGCATTCTTTCTAACTACGTGCCTAATTGTGTTGTTCGTGCCGAAGTTTCTTGCCCAGTAGCAGATTTACAAGAAAAACATATTGAAAACCCGCTAGAATTTGCTCAACGTTTCGTTCAAGCAGTTCAAATTGCCGAAGTAGAACCTTTTAGAGCCGTTACACATAACAAAGGAATTATGAATGGTATCGATGCCGTAGTTTTAGCAACCGGGAATGACTTTCGCGCAGTCGAAGCGGGCATACATGCCTACGCCGCAAAATCAGGCACCTACACCAGTTTATCCCATGCAAAAATAGAGAACGATATTTTTACCTTTTGGCTAGAAATACCATTAGCACTAGGAACCGTAGGCGGACTAACTTCCTTGCATCCACTAGTAAAACTATCCCTAGAAATGCTCGAGAATCCATCGGCACGCGAACTAATGCAATTTGTAGCTGTAGCAGGATTAGCACAAAACTTTGCAGCATTACGCTCCTTAACAACAACAGGAATACAGGATGGTCATATGAAAATGCACTTAAACAACATCTTAAATCAATTTGATGCAACTGACTCCGAGCGAATCGCTATTAGAAACCATTTTAAAAGCCAGGCCGTTTCCCATAGTGCTGTAGTAGATCTAATCGAAAAATTAAGAGAAAAAGCTATATAAGCTCCATTTTCCTAGGAGCTATTCCCGCTATACGCTGCAATCTTTTTACTTCCTTTTACTTTTCAAGTAAAAGGAAGTAAATAGGATTTACGCTGCTATCGGGGCTAAAAAAATCTGATTCTGAACAAAATCCAGTCAAAATGAAACAAACATTTTACAGCAACGGAAAACTATTAATTACAGGAGAATACCTTGTTTTAGATGGTGCAAGAGCATTTGCACTACCCACTAAATTCGGACAATCTTTAATCGTAGAACAAGGAAATAATAACGAAATAGAATGGACAAGCTATGATGCTGATGGTAGTATTTGGTTTAAAACACTACTCCCGTTTGCAACCATAACCTCAACACCTGACCCAAAAGAAACATCGATAGAAGCTACCTTAATTACTATATTACATCAAGCCTATTTAGCAAATAGTGCTTTTATTGACCAGAGCAAAGGCTTAATTATCTCAACACAGCTTACATTTCCTCGAAAATGGGGTTTAGGCACATCATCAACACTGATCAACAACATTGCGCAGTGGACACAAATAAATGCCTTCACACTGCTTAAATCAAGTTTTGGTGGTAGTGGTTACGACATTGCGTGCGCGCAAAACGACGAACCTATAATTTATCAAATAATCGACCAAGAACCACAGGTCCAAAAAGTGAACTTTGAACCCGCTTTTAGCAATTCCATCTATTTTGTTTACCTAAATAAAAAACAAAACAGCAAGACAGCAATAAGCAATTATCAGAATAATACAAAAACGGAGCTGGCTAAAAATGTAGCAATGATAAACAACCTAACTACTACAATTTTGCACGCGCCAAATTTGCGAACATTTACACAAGCTTTAGAACAACATGAGGTGCTACTAAGTCACCTGTTAGAGACAAGCACCGTACAAGAGAACTTATTTCCTGACTTTGATGGCACCATAAAAAGTCTTGGTGCATGGGGAGGTGATTTTGTAATGGTCATAAGCGAAACAAACCCCAAAAACTATTTCAAATCAAAAGGATTTGAAACCATACTTTCCTATAAGCAAATGATACTTTAATAGTACAAAGCACATTTTAAGGCATAAAAAAACTCGATACTTGGTATCGAGTTTTTTTTATGAATAATAATTAACTAGGTATTTTTAGTAATTAAATTGTTTTCTGTTATCTTCAATTTCTGCCTTATCTTTAAGTGCAGGTAATACCCTGTTTACATCACCAGCAGTTTGACCTTTAATTCTAGCAACATATGGACTAAAGTCTTTTATCGCTGGAGCTTTAGTTGTACTTACGTTTTTAACTACGTAGATACCAGTAGATCCTTCAATAGGAGCTGATACTTTATTCGCAGCCAAAGCAAAAGCAGTACCTACTACTCTAGGCTCTTGACCTACACCACCCGCTAAAACTGGGTTAGCTAAAACTACATCTGTAGCTTGCTCTACTTTTGAACCTGTTGCTTTCGCAATCGCTTCTAAAGAAGATCCTGTCATCTTTGCTTTAATCAATTCTGCTTTTTTCTTGTTCTTTAATATTGGCTCCACGAAAGCTCTAGCTTGTGTAACAGGAACTAAACCTGAATCATCAATGCTTTTCACTCTTGCAATTACGTGACCTACATTAGCAACCTCAAATCTTTTTACTGCACCTATTTTAGAATCACCTTCAAAGGCCCATCTAACAATTGCTCTCTGATTTCCTAACGGACCAAAATTTTCTTGCATAGCACCTACAACGATAGGTCCTGCAACATTTAGTTGCATTTGCTTCGCTAAAGCTGAAAAATCTTTATCTGCCGCTTCCATTTCAAACTTAGTAGCTTGAGTAAATGATTTATCAGAAGTAGATTCTGACGCTTCTAATTTAAGAGCTACAGTAGCTAAACGAATTCCATCTTGCTTATCTGTAATTTTAATAATATGATAACCAAAATCTGTTTCCACTAAACCAACTTTCCCAATCCCATTGTTAAAAACAAAATCATTAAATGGCTTTACCATTTGGTTTGGACTAAAATAACCTAAATCACCACCTTGTTGAGCTGATGAATCATCAGAACTTTGAAATGCCAACATTAAAAAACTATCAGGATTTGCATTTACCTGTGCTAAAATAGCCTCAGCTTTAGCTTTAGCTTCTTCTTTAGTTCTACTTTCTTTCTGATTAGGGACTTGAGTTCCTTCATAGCTAATTAAGATATGACTAGCTTTTGCATTCACTCCTAATTTTTTACCATAAGATTTAGAGATACAGTAGTAGTTACCAAAAACGTAAGGACCATAAACTTGGCCTGGAGCTAAGTTATACAATTGGTCAGCATCAATAGCTGGCAAATCTTTTTTAGCTACATAAGTAGAATCGTAAGGAACATCTGAATTTGAATTAACAAATTCCTCTACATTCTTTGCATTTCTAAAACCAGCCAAAGTATCATTTTTACCAGTTGCTTGGTTATAAACAACACTTCCTGACAATAATTGATTTATTCTTGATTTTACTTCAGCCTCATCTTCTTTTGATGCTTTGTCTTCTATAAGAACATATTCTACCTCACGAGACTCTTCTGATTTGAATTTCTTTTCATTCTTCTTCATGTAATCAACAATCTCAGCATCCGTAACTTTTACATCACTATCTTTTATTGTAGAGTACAAACCAGCAACATAAGCAAAACTAACTTTGTTTGTTTCCATCTCATACTGTAACTTACCTTCAACATCAGTGGTAAAAATCGCTGATCTTACCAGTGTGTTATAGATTTGGTATTTAGCATTAAGCTCAGCATCTTTCTCTTTGTCTTTCAAAAACTGTGCTTGCGCAGGATTTGATTTAAAGTATTCTTTAAATTTTGCAATATCAAAAACTCCGGCAGTATTCAAGAACATTGGGTTTTGCCCAATACTTTGATCGGCTTTTAAAACTTCAAGAATATGCTTCTCACCTACTCTCAAACCTAATTTATCAAATTCAGAAGTTAATAAAGCTACTGAAACCTCTTGTTCCCATACTCTAGTAGCTGCCGCTGTAGAAGTGATTCCTTGACCACTTTTTTCAACGTTACTTACTTTAATTCTAAAATCCTCAAATGAAATATCTTTTCCATTAATGCTTCCCACATCCTTAGAGGTACTGTTGAAACTTCCACTTTGGAATAAATCACCAATGATAAATGCAAATAAAGCAAATGCGATAACTGCAATCATTAAAGCGGAACGTTGTCTAATTTTTGATAAAACTGCCATTTTTATTGTTGTTAATTTTATATTCAGTTTGCGAAAATACAATTATCTAATTAATAATTATACTCGTAACGTTTTATTTTGCAAAAAAAAACTCATTGAAAAAAAAATCAGTCTTTTATGGTCATTTTCACTAATTCAATTTTCTTATTTGTTGCTTCTTCTATAACAAAGTGATAGGTTCCTATAGAAATAGCCTCTCCTTTTAGCGGAATTTCCTTCGTGAAATCGACAATAAATCCACCAAGGGTTCCATAAGAATCACTTTCGGGAATTTGCAGTTTATAGGCTTGATTTAAGTATTCTACATCAAATCGAGCAGAAAAAAGATAGGAATCATCGCCTAATTCTTCTTCTATTAACGTTTCATCAGCATCGTGCTCATCCTCAATCTCCCCAAAGAGCTCTTCAACGATATCTTCCACTGTGATAATCCCAGAAGTTCCTCCGTATTCGTCTAGAATAACAGCAACGCTTTTTCTCTTAATAGTCAGTAAATTCAAAACATCCTTGATAAAAATCGTTTCCGGAAAAAATTCTACAGGGATCACCACTGACTTAATATTTTTTGGCTTTTTAAACAAATCAAAAGAGTGTACATAACCAACAATATCATCAAGTGAGTTTTCATAAACTACAATTTTAGAATAGCCTGTCCTAACAAACAAATCCTTCAACTCATCTATTGGATCAAACAAATCTATAGCCACAATCTCTGTTCGAGGCGTCATAATATCGCGGGCTTTAACACCTGAAAACTCTAAAGCGTTTTGAAACATTTGAATCTCTGAATCGACCTCCTCATTATCTTCATAAGTACTCATTTGCTCGGTGATATAATTCCCTAATTCCACTTTACTAAAATACAATTGAATTTGATCTCCTGCTGTCCTGAAAAATTTTCTCAAAATAAAATCAGATACCCAGATGAAAAAGGTGGAAATAAAATAAAACAAAACATAAAATATGTAGGCTGGAATAGCAAAAAACTTGATTAATGAATTAGCATACAACTGAAAAAACACTTTAGGTAAGAACTCAGCAGTAATCAAAACAATGAGCGTAGACAAAACTGTCTGTATCAATAAATTTAATAAAGGGGAGAATTGGTATCCTAAAGAATCGATCAAAACCATTAATAAGTCACCCATGAAAAAACCATAAATAACTAAGGTAATATTATTACCAATAAGCATTGCAGCAATGAACTTAGAAGGTTTTTCAGTAAGTTTAGTTAAAATCTTCGATATAAATCCGTCTTGCTTTTTTTCTATTTCAAGATAGATTTTATTAGAAGAAACAAATGCTATTTCCATTCCAGAAAAAAAAGCACTTAGTATTAAACATACAATTATAATACTAATTTCCATGGACTAGGATTTGTTATTTCTGTTATGCAGTTTCTTAGCAAAATTTCTTCTAAAGAAAAACATAAATACACAAACCGCAGCAAAAGCTACACTAATTAAAGGAGTTGCATCAGGCACATTCCATTTTGAAATAGCATCGTAGACAAACGCAATAGCTACAATAAGATATAAATAAGGGGTATACTTTAAATAATTCATAAGATGAAATTTGTGTTTTATTCAGACGATTCGATTTCGCCCATGATACGTTGTGAGTTAATGATTTTAAAATCTTTACTAAAATCAATTCCCTGACCGTTTGAAGTCCCTTTTTGGTCTGTAAATTTAAACTTTTTCTCGGTATAAAACCATTCATTCTTTTGATCGAAATACAATTGTTCAGTTTCCAACTGCTGTCCATCCTCAGAAAGAATTTTCACTTTTCCCTGTAAGTCTATTATCGACGTTTGTTTATAAGAAATCGCATAGTTCGAAGTAACCCTCGTTGTTTTGCCCTTATCATCATAAAGTGTGACATCTATACCTTTGGGAAACTCCGTAAAGGGAAAGGCCACAGTAGCAAAATCCAACATCTTAGGACTTATTAAAACTACCTTTATCAAGCCGGAGTCCGTATATTTTAAGTTAACCTTATCTGCGTCACCACTAGGTGTAAACTCAGTAAAGTTAATTTTTTGAACCTCTTTAAAATTACTTTCGCACCCAAAAAACAGAGTCACGGCAAAAGCCATGACCAAGTAAATTAATTTGTATTTTTTTTGTAAAATCATATTTCAAAAAAGGCCAAAATGAATTCCATTGTTTTGCGATATTGCATTAAACACTATTGGAATTTTCGCTTCTCAAACCATCTATCGTTAAGTGAAAGCCCAACGCTAAAGTTAGCATAATTTTCTTGAATTAATCCAGCATTAGTTGTTCCTCTTTTTCCCATTTCGAAACCGAAATTAATATTAGAAAAAGAACCTGTTATTGGTAGTCCAAAACCAAGAGTGAAACCCATATCGTTTATAGACTCTGAATTAACAATTAAACCTGTTTTCTCATATTTTAGACCTGCACGATAAACAATTCGCTTAGCATAGCTCGAAAAAGAATTATAATTTGGCACGAAGTAACCACCTAAACTATATTTCATCGATTTCTCATAAGAAACAGCATTTGATTGATTATAACTATTAACTAAGTTTCCAACACTTCCTATAACCGCTTGCGCTCCTACCAACCATTTTCTTGCTTCTCCAATACCCAAACCTGCAGAAATCTTGCTTGGGAGCGTTAATATTCTTGTATCACTTACTTCATCACCATCCTCTACAGTAGAAAAATTAAAATCAGTATTATAATTTACTATTGACACACTACTTGTATTGTTAGAAGTCAAATCACTCTCTAACTTGTAACTTAAGCTAGTAAACAAGCTTATTTTTTTATATATCTTAGTTTGATACATGGCACCAAAAGAGAAATCTACACCAGAAAGTTTCGAATTATTTAGCTCTCTCGTTCCAACAGGAACGTCATTTACAAACACCAAACCAGAATTTTCTATTGTACCAAAATTATAATTAACATCAGCACCTAAACTAAATTTAGGACTAATTTTGTACGCTGCTCCTAAGAATGCTTTATTCAAGCCTCCACTACCATCATACCTACGGTTAACACCTCCATCAGCGGAAGACAAAGACTGTATCTGATACCCTACTGAGGAATAAGGAATTAAACCAAAACCTACACCCAATTTACCTAATGGCAATCCAACAGCTAAGTAATCTAGTGTTGTTCGTCTAGCATCCTCCGTAATGGAAGATGATTGCAATTTAGTCGTATTGTATGATCCTCCTAAAGAAAAAGTGGTTAACTTTAAATTCGCATAACTAGCTGGATTATCAATATTCAAGTGAATACTATCCTGCTCTACTGCTATCCCTGCCATCGAACGAATCTCGGCAGTACCTTTATACCTCACATCACCAATACCGTAAAAAGAATAAGGAGAAGAAGTTCCCTGCTGAGCAAAAGAAACTACTGACAAAAACAAGCAAGTAGCTATGAAAAGATTTTTAATCATTGTCGATTTTATATTGAAAAGTTTGGTTCAAACTTTCTAAAAGGAAATTTGAATTGGCAAATATGGTATTTTTTAATCGTTTAGCCAAAAATTCTGTGTCTCCACCCGTTAAAATTATTATAAAATTTGAAGCCAATCCCTGATATTCATCTATGAAACCATCAATCTCATGGACCAATCCATTAATTACTCCTGAATGAATTGACCCTGAAGTTGACGTACCAATTAGCTGATCGACATCTTCTACAATCAATAAAGGTAATTTAGCAGTAAACGCATGAAGTGATTCGTATCGCAAGCGCAAGCCTGGAGAAATTGCTCCGCCTCGATAATTATCATTCTCATCAACAAAATCATACGTGATACAAGTGCCTGCATCAATAACTAATCGATTACGCTTTGGAAACTGTAGTGTAGCTCCAGCAGCTAAAACCATTCGATCAATACCTAAAGTATGTGGTGTTTCATATAAGTTCGTAAAAGGAAAAATATCTTGATGTGAAATGAAATGAATTTGAACTTGTTTTTCGAATGCTAAAAAAGCTTGTTTTTCTAAAACACCAACAGAAGCCACCACTAAATAAAGTACTTTGGGGTATTTTTTTAAAATTTTTAAAATTTCTTTTTCTAGTTGTTTATGGTCAAAAACAAAAAACTCTAATGAGGTAGCATCCTCAAAAACAGCACCTTTAATTCGTGTATTCCCAACATCGATAGTTAAAATCATAATTAGTTTTTTGATACCGCGAAGATACGAATAGATTTTTTTTAAAAAATGTTTTGCATAAACTAAAAAAGGTTATATATTTGCACCCGCAACAAGCTCGGTACCTTAGCTCAGATGGTAGAGCAATGGACTGAAAATCCATGTGTCCCTGGTTCGATCCCTGGAGGTACCACCAAAACCCACTAAGAAATTAGTGGGTTTTTTGTTTTTTATAAGTACCTATTAAAACTAGTGGAAGGTTACAAAATAATTCAACCCTAAAAAGATCCCTAATCATAGCATTTTGAATAATTAGGAATCTCTTTTTAATAAATTGAATTTTAATCAATCGACATCTCTGGAATTTCTCCATCAACGATTAAGTGCGTAGCGGTTGCTTTTATAATTTCTTCAACAGAAACTCCAGGCGCTGTTTCTACTAGCCTAAAACCATTAGGCGTAACTTCTAAAACAGCTAACTCAGTAACTATCTTTTTTACACAACCAACACCGGTTAATGGCAGTGTACATCTTTTTAGAATTTTAGATTCTCCTGCTTTGTTAACATGCATCATGGCCACGATGATATTTTCGGCCGATGCAACTAAATCCATCGCACCACCCATACCTTTTACCATCTTTCCTGGGATTTTCCAATTAGCAATATCCCCATTTTCAGATACTTCCATAGCGCCCAAAATTGTTAAATCTACTTTTTGAGCCCGAATCATACCAAAACTAAATGCCGAATCAAAAAAACTTGCTCCTAGCAAGGTCGTGATTGTTTGTTTTCCTGCATTAATGATATCAGCATCCTCTTCGCCCTCATAAGGAAAGGGTCCCATTCCTAAAACTCCGTTTTCACTTTGAAATTCTACTGAAATATCGTTTGGAACAAAATTTGCCACCAATGTAGGAATGCCAATTCCTAGGTTCACAAAATATCCTTCTTTCACCTCTTTGGCAATTCTTTTTGCTATCTGATTTTTATCTAAAGCCATGATTTAATTTCTTTTGCGTGTTGTACGTTGCTCAATTCTCTTTTCAAAATGCGCTCCTTTAAAAATGCGCTGTACCATAATTCCAGGTATGTGAATTTGGTTTGGGTCCAATGCCCCTGCGGGCAGTAACTCTTCGACCTCAGCAATTGTTATCGTAGCTGCTCCAGCCATGCATCCGTTAAAGTTTCTCGCAGTTCCCTTAAAAATCAAATTCCCAGCCTCATCTCCTTTCCAAGCTTTTACAATTGCAAAATCGGCTTTGTATGCTAATTCCATAAGGTGCATTTTTCCATTAAACTCGCGCACTTCTTTCCCTACGGCTACTTCCGTTCCGTAACCTGCAGGAGTAAAAAAAGCAGGTATTCCAGCCTGAGCTGCTCGACACTTTTCGGCCAAAGTTCCTTGTGGCGTAAGCTCTACTTCTAATTCACCCGAAAGCATCTGACGTTCAAATTCTGCATTTTCGCCTACATAAGAGGAAATCATTTTTTTGATTTGTTTCTTTTGCAACAGTAGTCCTAGTCCAAAATTATCGACTCCTGCATTATTTGAAATACAGCTTAAATCGACTATTCCTTTTTTCACCAATTCGGCAATACTGTTTTCTGGAATTCCACAAAGACCAAAACCTCCTAGCATAAGTGTCATTCCATTCTCGATTCCTTCGAGAGCTTCTTGCACGGTATTTACTTTTTTATTTATCATAATTCACCTTGTTTATTACCTATTAGAATTAAAAAAATCTGTCAGAACTACTTCTGACAGATTTAATCCAAATGAAACTAATTTAAAAAAACCAAAATTTTACTGAGCGCTCCAACCTCCGTCTAAAGTAAAAGTGGAGCCAGTAATTGTCGTTGCGTGTTCGCCAGCCAAAAGAAGTGCCATTTCAGCAATAGCCTCAATAGGAATAAATTCTTTTACAGCCTGCTTTATTAGCATAATCTTCTCTAACACCTCATCCTCTGAAAGAGCATGTGCTTTGGCCTGATCCTTAATTTGGTTTTCCACCAAAGGCGTTCTTACATATCCAGGGCAGATTGCATTGGACGTTATATTATAAGGTGCTCCTTCTAATGCCATTACTTTAGTCATACCCACAACACCATGCTTTGCGCTTACGTAAGCCGACTTAAACTCAGAAGCCCTGATTCCATGAACAGACGAGATATTGATTATGCGACCAAATTTTTGTTCTTTCATATATTTCCATGCTGCTTTAGCAGCATAAAACACAGCATTCATATTAATTGCTATTATCTTTTCATACATTTCATTTGGGAAGTCCTCGATTGGAGACACATACTGAATTCCGGCATTATTAATCAAAACATCAATCGAGCCCAATTGCGACACTGTGTCTTCAACAAGCTGAGTAATTGCGGCAGAATCCAGTAAGTTAGCATTTGAATACCCCGTTTTCACTTTAAATTTTTCTCCTATGTTCGATGCAATTTCAGCACCATTTGCTTCCAGTCCATGAAACATTATTTGGTAGCCGTTTTTTGCAAAAATTGTAGCTATCCCCAATCCGATTCCGCTGGTACTTCCTGTAATAAGAACTGATTTACTCATTTAGTAAAAAATTTAAAATGATCGTGTTAAAAGCTTCGTGTTGATCCATTACAACTCCATGTCGTGAATTAGAGACAATAGCTACCGTTGCATTTTGCATTCTGGAAGCATACTCTTCTTTATAAGAAACAGGCATATAGTCCATATCAGATCCAACTACTAGTGTTTTATGCGGAATAGTTTCTAGTTTGTCTCCTAACCCCCATTCCATCAATGTCACAAATGTTTTATAATATACTTCTGGATTATTTTTACCGCATCGTTCTTCAAATTCATGTCGAAGCTTCTGTTGTTGTGGCTCAGGAAACATGTTTTTTGAAATTTCTTTGGCGAGTTCTTGAAGCCCTTTCATTTTTAGAAACGCAGTTCTACTTTCTAATAGTTCCGTCCCCATTTTTCCCATATTGTCAAAATCAGGTCCACTGTTGACTATTATTAATTTATCAACTACTTCCGGATGTGATACTGCCATTTGAAAAGAAACAGCACCCCCCATTGAGAAGCCAATAAAAGACGCTCTATCAATCTCTAATTTTTGCAGCAACTGGAAGATATCTTCTGTTAAGAATTCAACTCCAAAATCATTGTTATTAATCCCTGACCTTCCATGACCTCTAAAATCAGGAATGATTAATCTAAATTTTTCAGATAAGACTGAGATTTGAAAATCCCAGTCTTTTATTGTTGAGCCCAAGCCATGAAGTAGCACCAGAGTTTCCCCATGACCAACATCCTCATAGTTGATTTCTATTGAGTTAACCATTGTTTTCGGCATTCTAATTGTCTTTAGTTAACTACTTATTTCTTAGGGAAAAAGTCTATTGTATACTTCATCTCCACGTTGAACAAGGTGCTAATCACTGGCGAAGCTACAAACTCTCTCACTTTTGCATTGAAAATATTCGTAAAACTAGCTCCAAACGACAAGCGATCCGTTGCATAGTAACCAACATTAGCATCCACTGTAAATCCTCCTAGCTGTCCGTAATTCCATGTTCTTCCGTTTCTAGCATGTTCTACAATATCGTTAGTTCCATCACCGCTTAAATCCTGAGTTTTAGCAGCAATATTGATTCCTGAGAAGAAGTCATATTTTTGAACGAATCGTCCATAAACAGCACCATAGAATTTGCCTTTATTGTAATGCAATCCAACGCTAAATTTGTGCGTTGGTGTATTGATTGGCAAATCCGTTTCAAGTACTTTCCCATCTTGATTCCCATCATTACCAAGATCATTTGTATCTAGATCTCTTCCGAAATAGGAGTAGTTGAATGTAGTTCTAAAAGCATCATCGAAATAGTAATTTAACCCTAAGTCAAAACCGTAAGTATCAACCGCTCCAAAATTAGAATAAGTAAGAATAAATGCTCCATTAGAGCCTGGGACTACCTCGCCAATTGGTTTGTCACCTACCATAGTTACCGTTCTTCCGTTTGTAGCAATGTTAACTAACGGACTAATGAATCTATCTGATTGGTTATAGTAGGCATTTACATCAAGAAATAGTTTTCCCGACAGCTTTCCTTTGTATCCTATTTCGTAAGAATTGATTGTTTCCACTTCTAATTTTGCAATTTTAGTACCATCCGAAAGGGTAAAACCTTCACCATTCCCTAATACTAAACCACCAAACAAATTTCCTTTCAAATTCAGTATAGAAGGCACTGCCATTCCTTTACCATAAGTTAAACGAAAAGTACCTGTTTCAAATGATTTTGTGATTGCCGCTTTCGGAAGAAAATTGGATCCGTAAAAATCATGATTATCCACACGCATGGCAGCAAGGAATGCCCATCCTGATTCTGGCGCTTTGTACTCAAATTGGCCATACACTCCAGTTTGAGCTATCTTGATTACTCCGTCCTGATCCAATAAGTAGGTTCCTTTAGAATCTGCCATATCATATTGATACTGAGCTCCAGCGGTTAAGTAGAAATTACTCCAGTTATTATTATACTGCCCTTCAGCATTGTATCTTTTTGAAGCATCTTTAAACAATGAGCCTCTTTGTAAGGGCACACCTCCAGAACCAATTGGAAACCATTGCTCATTATACGACCTCCTTAAAGCTTCTTCCTCTGAAAAACCATTGTTAATAAAGGACACATAATTTTGTGTTCTTTGATTAATCGCGTAGGTTTCATCTGTTTTACTCCAGCTGTAATAGGTATTTAGAAAGAGACGTGGCGAAACATATTTTAATTGCGCTACATCAATGGACCAATCCTTAATTTGATTTCTACCGGCACTCGTAACCCCTAAGTTGTTACTGTTACTGTGTCCGTAATAAGTACTTAATTCTGAATCAGGAGTTAATTTGTAAAATAATCCAGCGCCATATTTTTGGGTATCAAACTTACGATCTAATTCTAACTCTTTATATGCTTTTGTACTCACATAAACTGAATCTGTATAATTGAATTCAGTTCCTTGTGACCTTTCAAAATGAAATTTGTAAGCGAATTTATCACTAACAACCTGCGCATGACGCAATCGCGCTGTTACTACGTCTTGGTTTCCCGCACCAATTGCGAAAGTAGTTCCCTGATATTTAAATGGATTTTTAGTAATAGTATTCACTAAACCATTGTGCGCATTTGGTCCGTACAAAGTTCCATTTGGTCCTAATAAAATTTCAACTCTTTCTACATCGTCTTTCGTCACTGTTTCCATTACTCCTAGTGGTAATCCTGTTGCTACTAAAGAAGACAAACGGTCATCAGTTATCTGAAGGTTTTTAGAATTAAAGGCAGAGTTAAATCCTCTGATGTTTATTCCTGTTCCTAAAACTCCTGTACGAACAAAATCAACTCCTTTTTGTCTTGATGCTAATTCCCCTAAGTTAAAGCTTGAAAACTGCTCAATTTCTTTAGTTTTTATAACGTTTACCGTTGCTGGAACCTCCGTTAACTTTTGTGGTTTCTTACCAGCCGAAACGACAACTTCATCTAGTTGTCCAAAAGATTCCTCCATTCTTAGATCTAGTTGTGTCGACTTACCGCCTTGAACTGTAACTGATAGAGAATACCCTTCAAAACCAACAAATGATAAAGCTACTTTATAGTTACCTGCAGGGACTTTGTCGAATACAAACTTCCCATTTGCATCTGATACAGTCGTTTTTTTAAGACTTACTATCTGAATCGTCGTTCCAATAAGCGGCATGCCATTCATATCGGTAATTGTTCCATTTATTGAACCATTATCCTGAGCAAAGATGAGCTGTACAAACAGGATAAGAAAAAGGTAAAGATGTTTTTTCATTGGATTAAGTATTTGATTAGTTGGTGCAATCTAAAACGAAATCAAAGAGAGCTTTCCGACTTTGTACGATTTTTTGGTGTGACTTTAGTACCATACAGCCCAAAATACACAGATACTAAATTAAAGTACCTTGATTTACTTAGATATTTTTAGGTGTGACTTTAATTTTGAAAAAGCATCAGGAAGATTTTTCGACAATCGATTGATCACTTGAATCATTAGATTCCTCTGGCTTTCGGAAATAATAATGCCATCCAATGGTTCTTTAATCTCCTCGAGCAATCGAGTAGAATTAATTTTTCCTTCCATATACTTGGATAAAGAAACGCTCCATGTAATCGTGGGCACATAATTGTCCCTTTTTCTACGATCGTTTTCAAGTTCCTGGAGTTTGTATTTTTGAAAAAGCTGCAAAACTTCATCGTATTTTTCTTTAGAAATTAACACATTAAAATAAGACGTAAAGAAAAGGTGCCAGCGGTGTTTTAGAATTGCTTCTTCATTTTTTCTAAGAAAAAGCCGCGCTATATTTTCAGCTTGTAAAAGCTGGTTAAACTCTGTCAATAATCTTATGTGGTAGGAAGTATAGCTAATTTTTTGATGGTAATTGTGGGTCAATTCTGAAAGTGATTTGAAATTTTCTAATAACTCTAATGCTTTTTGAGGCTTGTTGTTTTTTATCAAAATAGCAACTAAGTTATTGACATACATCAAAGTGTCGTCATTGTCTTGACGGATAGAAAGAAAGCCAAAATACTCCGCTTTTACCAATTCGTTTTCTTTACTGTGCAGCAAAACTCTATTGGCATAATAGTTTGATAACAGCCTGCGTGAATACATTTCTCCACGACTAAAAAAAACATCGATTTGATCAAAAAGTAGCTTTAATTTCTTATTATCGTTGTAATTTGTAAACATAAAGGCCAATAAAACAAAAGCCTGATACCTATTCCGGCCGTCAATTGTTGTGGTACTAAAAACTTTATACAACCATTTTTCCCAATATTTAGTCTCGCTATTCTTGAGCGTATATTGGTTAGTAATTTCTGTTGTAGCTTGATAAAGCTTGTCCTGTATTGTTTTTGCTTTTGAAAAATGGGGTGCATATAGCTCTAGAAAATCCGCAATAATTTGATGGTCATTGTACCTCATCCGGATCAAAACATACCCTCTGTATTCTCGAGCTAATTCATATAAATTCTGAAAATTGTAGTCGAGATATTTGTAATTTTGAATGTATTGAAGAAAGTGGTCCTCTTCTAATGATGAAATGGTATCAGTTAGAATTTTCTTTTTATAAAGCATAATCCATTCGGTCGTAAGATCGACATCGATGAAGGTTAGCTTTTTCTCCATCCAATTTTTAATATAATTGTACTTTCTCTTGTCGATATTTTCGTCAAAAGAAATAAAAACATTCTGGGAAAGTGCGTTTTTGACAACTTGATTAAAAATATCCCGCTTTTCCTCGTCCTGAAAATTATGAATCAAAGCGAGGTATTGCGCTTCATGCGGCAGGATTCTTTTGCTAAGCTCAGTAAATTTTTTTAGTTTAATCTTCATTAAATAACCTTATGACCTTTACTCTAACCAATTGGTCATTATACGATTTACTTCTATAGGTTTTTCAAACTGAACAAAGTGCCCACTTTCGGAAACAAAGTGTAAGGTACTATTTTTGATCTTTTCCTGTGCAATACCGCCAACTAAACTTATTGTCAAATTTGGATTTAGGTACCTATTCGGGATCAGATTATCGTTTTCTCCAAAAACCACTAATGTTTTCACTGCTATTAAATTCAATTCCGCATGAGTTGGCTGGTCTAACATCCCTGCAATACTTTTTACAATTGCATCACAATATTCTGGAAAATCAGCAGCTTGCTTGATCTTTTTACGATCAGAAATCATTTTTTGCGCTTCTTCAGGTAATTTAAAAAAATTGAGTTGGTAATTACGATCAATTTGCTCATCGGTTGTATTAGCCAACATATCTGCCGTTACGGCATTTTTTAATAAAAGAGCCTGTTTCTCGTTGAATGCTTCTATTCCCGCTGGCGCAATTAGAATAAGTTTGTTCAGTTTCTCAGGATAATTTATGGCCAATTTAATCGCAGCCTGTCCACCCATCGAATGTCCCGCAACACTTACATTTTTTAACTTTAATTTATCTATCAATTTCACCACTATATCAGCATAATAGCTGGGTGTATAGGCTGGTGCAACTTTGGATGATTTTCCAAAACCTGGTAGATCTATAGCTACGCAGGTGTACTTCTCTTTCAAGATTTCGATATTACGGGACCATGCATCAGCATTACTGCTCAAACCGTGAATAAAAACTATCGTTTGCTTTCCCTTACCTTCTTTTAAATAGGCAATTTCTAAATTATCAATAGTAGTATAATGAGTAGCAAACGTATAATCTGAGGTGATATTTTTCATGGTTTCAGCTTTTTGAGAAAAAGAAACAGTACTAATTATTAGGCTTAAAAACAGATACATTTTGATCATGATTTTGGAATTAATGAGTTAAAATATTCATATAGTTTTTTTCGAGAAACTTTCCCTAAACTTGTCAGCGGAATTTCATCTAAGATAAAAATGTACTTTGGATGTTTATAATATGCTAAATTTCTTTTGAGAAAATCATGAACCTTTTCGCTTGTAATTAACGCATCATTACATGTCACAAAAGCAATACTACACGCTCCCCATTTTTGATCTTTTATAGGTAAAACCAATGCATCTTTAATACCCTTCAGTTTTTCTATGCAAAACTCAATCTCTTGCGGATAGATATTTTCTCCGCCTGAAATATACATATCATCTTTCCTCCCTTTTAGGTACAAATATCCTTCAGAATCGCTACAAACTAAATCGCCTGTATGTAACCAACCATCTTTTATTTTATCCCTAGTAGCTACTGAGTTGTTCCAATAACCAGGAGTTATGATATCTCCTTGAATGCATAACTCGCCAATTTCATTTTCTTTGAGTCTTTTCCCATTCTCATCTATAATCTTAATCGAAAGATAAAAGTTAGGTTTACCAATAGAATTGGGTTTTAACAGCACCATTTCATGATGGAGAGAAGTAATACTTGGTCCAGCTTCCGTTAAACCGTAACCAGGTCTAATGTCAATATTTTTCTCTTTTTTCCAGTGTGAAACTAATTCAAAACTAACCATTTCTCCTCCCGAAATGATGTAGCGCAAATCGGTTAATTTTGCTTTTTGAAACACATCAGTTTTTTGCATCATCGTCAACATTGTTGGCAAAGCCATAAACAAAGTTGTTTTATTCTCTTCCAAAAGATATAAAACTCGTTCAGCATCAAATTTTTCTACCATCCCAATGTGCGCCCCTTTGTGCAATAAAGGCGTAATAAAAATATTCCAGCCTGAAGTATGATAAGGCGGTAGCGAATTAATAGTAGAATCTTTAAAAGTAATGCCCAGTTGCATTGACGTATTCAAACTGTTCCAAAACATCATTTTATTGGTATACAAAACACCTTTGGGCATTCCAGTAGTTCCCGAAGTATAAAAAAGAAATAATGGATTACTCTCTTTTACTTCTTTTTTAATTACGAAAGCAGGTTCCTCTTCTCTTTTAAATATAGCTGTCAATTCTGAAACATCATAAAAAGGAATATTTACTACCTCAAAATTAATTTTAGCCTGTTGAGCTTTACTACAAATTAGTAAAGACGGGCGACAATCGGCGACCAAATCGCCAATTTCAGCTTGAGAAAGCCTATAATTTAAAGGCGTCAGTATCGCCCCTAACCTTTGGCATGCCGAAAAAAGGACCAGATAAAAAGGACCGTGTTCTGCTAAAACAGCAACTCGATCTCCTTCGTGAATATTTAAACTAATTAGATGGTTTACTAAATGGTTAGTATAATTATGAATAGCAGCATAAGTATAGCTCTCTTGATCATCATATGATGTTACAGCTATCTTATCTGGCGTATAATCAGCCCATTTCGCAATCCAGTCTAATGCATTCATATATTGGTAGTTTTAGTACTAAAGGTATACAAAATCAATCCAGTACCTAAGGAAATCAAAATTGCAATCGCTGCTGATACTCCAGGATTATTTACAGTTTCCTGCATGTATGGTGTAATTCGTAAATAATAAATACCAAAATGGGACAACAACGCTACTACACTAGCAGTAAACACCACTTCTATAGGGACTTGCTTGAAAAAGGTACCAAACAAAACTGGAACAAAAGCGGCAGCAAAATAAGCGTACACTCCATTTTGAGCAAAAATCGCAACACTTAATGCTGGATGCTGAATTTGTTCCCAACTTAAAACAAAGCTTACAACTGCTAATAAGACGATTACGACTTTGTTGATCATAAATGATTTTTCTTTCGATTTTGGAGCTACTGTTCCAATTATATCTGTGGTTATTGTAATGGATAATGACTGAATTAAACTCTCTAATGTAGATAATCCGGCAGAAATAAGCCCTACAACTACTAATACTCCTGCTGCAACAGAGAACTTAGTAACCACATAAGTAGGAATAATTTCATCCATTTTTAGGGGCTTGCCATCAACCTTCAGATCTGGAAAAGTTAGACGCGCGTACAAACCCGTGAACACAACCAAAAAGTAAATCGCCATAAAAAATATACTGCTAAGCAAATACAAATTTACTTTCGATGGATCTTTTAGCATCAGTGATTTTGTAATAATATGAGGTTGGCAAACGATGGCGACACCAATTACGATTTGCGCAAAAATAATTTCGAAATAATCCCTAAACAAAAAACTACTATCGTTTGTTGTCTGCGTCAATTTAGGGTCGATTGCATTTAGTTGGTCCATAAAACCGGAAATGCCATTTTCAAAAAAATCCTTTCCCGAGTAAATTAACATAATAGCCACTATGAGCATTATAATTGCTTGAATAGTATTGGTATAAACCATAGAATTAGCTCCTCCAAACATCATATAGCCAAAAACAAAAATCGTAATTCCCATCAAAACATAAAAGGGATCCACTTGTAAGGATTTAGAAATTACCTGCGTTAATCCTACATTAATTAGAACAATAAAGGTTATCAGTAATAGTGCAATCAGACCGAAGAAAAACTTATACGAATTACTATTATATCGATTTCCCATCCATTGTGCCATCGTAGTTGCTTTTACTTTACTACCGTATTTAGCAAATCCTTTTGTAAAAACGATTAGAGAGATAATGGCTGCTATTGGCATTACAACTCCAAATGAAATGAAGCCAGAAATACCATATAAAGCAATGAATCCAGGATTAATTACAAAAGTAGCCGCACTAGTCATTGAGGCAGCTAATGACAATCCTACGACCCAAGAAGGAAATCCCATATTACCTACTGCATAATCCGAAATACTTTTTGCTTTTATAGCGCCTCTAACCACAAAAAACAAAATAACTAAAGCATACAATACTAATATCATACTGACGTATAACGTCCAATTTTGGGAATCCTTCATAATTTCAGAAATTTATCTGTAACAAAAAAAACAATTATCGATTACAATCCTCCACAAGTGTATTAATATACAAGTATGACTATTAGAACAAACAAACTGTTTTTAAGTCAAAATAACAATAAAAATGTACTTAAAACACAGTGTGACTTAAAATAATATTTCGAATCATCATCTCGTAAGCCCAACCTAATTACCCAATATTAAAGTTATAATCTAACCCTTACATACCCCACCCCTCTCACATTGATTTTTAAAGTACAAAAACACGAATGTTGTTATCTTAAAATCGGCTATTGTCATGTAACGTTCGCTTTTTTGAATTTTAAGATATACTTTTTAACATCAGCAAAAGGTTTCGCTCAGAGTTCACTATGTTCTTGAGCTATGGCATTCTTAAAATTAGTATTTGTAGTAAAAAACAACAGGAATACCATACTATCGTCATCAACATTTTTAGCGATAAGAATTCCTTCATGGTCATAAAAAATATACAAGCGTACTGCTACTGCTTTAACAAGGTAAAAAAGTAAATGGCTGATCATTCAGATCGACAAGGATGCGATACTTGTCTGGATAAACTAGCAGCTATTCTTCAGAAATAGCAATCAAATTATGCATGCTAGTTAAAAAGGAGGTTGTTTTTAAATAATCGAATGCTCGCTAACTATTTGATTTTTTATAAAATGATACTCCTATATAAAGGCAACAATCCAGACAAGGTTTTATACTTAAGACTTACTTACATCTTGAAAAAAGGACAATAGCAAAACCCTCATAAAAGTAGCAAAACCCCAATAAATACACGTTAAAAATAAGTTATCTGTAAATTAAAATCATTTTGTTTACATTATTCATTAAATATAATTGCTAATTTACTATATTTATGCAAACTTTATATACATGGAGATTTTAGCCTGCCCGAAATGCCAAGGAAACCACATTATAAAAAGTGGTGTAATCAACAATAAACAAAGGTACTTATGTAAAAAATGCAATTATTTTTTTACGGTTAATAAAATCGGAAAAAAGATAGATGATTATTACGTTACTAAGGCACTACAACTCTATCTCGAAGGTTTGAGTTATCGCGAAATAGAGCGTATTATTGGGGTATCGCATGTTACTGTAAGTAACTGGGTAAAGTCTTTTAATATAAAAAAACCTTCGCAAGCCAACTACCACCCTACTTATAAGATTTTTAATCACTTAGAACTAGTAGAATACATCAAGAACAAAGATTTACTTTCCGGTGCAGGTATGATAATAACCGAGCTCGGAGATAAGTTTATGCTAATAAAGTGGGAACGATTTAAAGATTAACTATAGTTATTTACATATATATATAGCTTACTTTTTTTTCTTAACAAAAAATTAGACTTTGGTACTCTAGAAACTAACCATTTCTCCTAACCAAACTAAAAGTTTATTATGAAAAAAGTGTATTTGATCGCAGTAGTCCTGCTTTTATCTGTAAAAGGCTTTTCACAAGGATCACCAGATTACGGCTCAGGAATGAAATTCAACTTGAACGAAGACGGCTCTAAGTATCTCAGAGTTATTTCTTGGGCACAAGTTTGGGCTCAATACAATCAAGATCGCCCTTTGGATGGCAACGGAAATCAGCAAGCAGATTTAGATTTCAGTGTTCGACGAGCGCGCGTTTTGATGTATGCTCAAATCAACAAAGACTTTATGATCTTAACTCATTTTGGACTTAACAGCCTTAATGATTCCAACTTAACCCCTACAGGAAAAGGAGACAGTTCACAAATGTTTTTACATGATGTTTGGGTGCAATATAGTCTCGGAAAAGACCACGCAGTTGGCGGAGGATTGCATTATTGGAACGGAATTTCGCGTTTAAACAATCAGAGTACTTTAAACATAATGACATTAGATAATGATAGACAAGCTTGGGCAACATTAGGACTGTCTGATCAATTCGCAAGACACATCGGTGTTTATGCTAAAGGTGCTTTCGGAAAACTACAATATCGCGTAGCTATAAATGGAGCAGCTACAAACAATTTGCAAGCAACTACAGTTCCAACTAATGGTGGTAACGTCACTTATACAGGTGCTAGATTATTGGGATCTAAGGAAGCTGGAAGAACATATGCAGGTTATTTTGAATACGGTTTTCTGGAAGCCGAAAGTAACTTTTTACCTTATAAAGTAGGAACTTATCTTGGGACAAAAAAAGTATTTAATGTAGGAGCAGGTTTTTTTGCTCATCCTAACGGAGCTGTAATTGCAGATCTTGCTGGAAACTTAACAGGAGAAAATGTTACTATTTTTGGACTAGATGCATTTTATGATGTACCGGTAGGATCACAAGGGGCTGCACTTACAGCATATGCCTTGTACCAGAACTCTAATTATGGAAAAAATTATACCCTAGGCACAACGTATGAAACTGGCGCTATGATACACAGCCATGTAGGCTACGTGATTCCAAGTAAATCAAAAACTCGTTTTCAACCCTATATTTCTTACGATAACCGCAAAATAGACGCTATAAATGACAATGCCTCTCAAGTAGGACTTGGTGCAAATGCATTTTTTAGCGGTCACAATTCTAAACTAACATTAGAATATCAAACCTTAAAATATGCCACAAACAAAGCAGTGAATACCCTTACACTGCAAGCAATGATTTACCTATAAACTATTAACTTTTTAACCACAACAATCATGAGCGATAAACAAGACAACGCAACTGCATATTGGAAGGAAAACCTAAGATACCTTCTGATATTATTAAGCATTTGGTTTGCTGTCTCCTACGGAGCAGGAATCCTTTTCAAAACTGCATTAGATTCCATAAAGTTAGGTGGTTTCCCACTTGGTTTCTGGTTTGCACAACAAGGTTCGATTTATGTATTTGTCATATTGATATTTGTCTATGTTCGATTAATGAACAAACTAGATAAAAAATACGGATACGACGAATAATTTTTAAACTATAAAAAATAAAACATCATGGATTTACAAACTTGGACCTACATAATTGTTGGAATAACCTTTGCACTTTATATCGGAATCGCTATTTGGTCGCGTGCCGGAACTACTAAAGAGTTTTACGTTGCTGGAGGAGAAATCTCTCCCCTTGCCAACGGTATGGCGACTGCTGCTGACTGGATGAGTGCCGCTTCATTTATATCAATGGCTGGGATCATTTCCTTTGATGGGTACGACGGAGCTGTGTACCTCATGGGATGGACAGGAGGATATGTTTTGCTTGCCCTCTTACTAGCGCCCTATCTTAGAAAATTCGGGAAATTTACTGTTCCAGATTTTATTGGAGAACGCTATTACTCTAATACTGCCCGTACCGTAGCAGTAATTTGTGCACTTGTCGTATCATTTACCTACGTTGCTGGGCAAATGCGAGGTGTAGGACTTGTATTCTCCAAATTCTTGGAAGTTGACATTAATACTGGAGTAATTATTGGGATGGTTATCGTTTTGTTTTATGCCACTTTAGGAGGCATGAAAGGGATAACATACACTCAAGTGGCACAATATTGCGTTTTGATATTTGCTTTTATGGTTCCTGCGATCTTTATTTCGATTCAAATGACAGGAAACCCAATTCCACAATTAGGAATGGGAAGCACTGTTACGGGTACAGATACTTACTTAATCGATAAGCTAAATGGACTCTCTACAGACTTAGGTTTTGCCACTTATACAGATGGGACAAAGTCCATGATTGACGTATTTGCCATTACACTAGCATTAATGGTGGGAACAGCTGGATTACCCCATGTAATTGTTCGTTTCTTTACGGTTAAAAGAGTGAAAGACGCAAGAAAATCAGCCGGATATGCTTTAGTTTTAATCGCCATTTTATACACTACTGCTCCTGCCATTGCTGTTTTTGCAAAAACAAATTTAATAGAAACCATAAACGGAAAAGAATACTCAACAATGCCAGCCTGGTTTACTAAATGGGAGACTACAGGTTTACTAACTTTTGATGATAAAAATGGTGATGGTAAAATTCAATACTATAATGATGCGTCAAAGGACGCTACTTTTTTAGCTGCTCAAGAAGCAAAAGGAAACAAAGGAAGCGAACTAATTATTGACAAAGACATAATGGTTCTTGCAAATCCTGAGATTGCAAACCTTCCAAACTGGGTAATTGCACTAGTCGCAGCAGGAGCTTTGGCTGCTGCCTTATCCACTGCTGCCGGATTATTACTAGTTATTTCTGCATCAGTATCACACGATATAATCAAAAAAATGATCAAACCAGATATTTCAGAAAAAGGAGAACTTTGGGCTGCTCGTGGAGCTGCCGCTGTAGCTGTTATAATTGCTGGTTATTTTGGGATAAATCCTCCTGGATTTGTAGCCGCCGTCGTCGCATTGGCTTTTGGACTGGCTGCAGCATCTCTTTTTCCTGCAATTATTCTTGGTATTTTTGACAAGAAAATGAACAAAGAAGGAGCTGTATCAGGAATGGTAGTTGGGTTATTATTGATGCTTTTCTATATGCTAAAATTTAAATTTGGTCTGTTTGATGGTGGTAAAGATGCCGTAGCTGGTTTAAAAGAAAGCTGGTGGTTTGGTATTTCACCAGAAGGCTTTGGAACTATCGCTATGATTGTAAACTTTGCTACAGCTTTTATTGTTAAAAGCTTTACACCTGAACCTCCAAGCGACGTTCAAGATATTGTTGAAAACATCCGTATACCCTCTGGAGCTGGTGAAGCCACGCACTAATTAGTATTACACTGATTAATAAAATTTTAATAAATACAATCTCTACATTTGTTTGTAGAGATTGTATTATTTAACCACATGAAAAAAAGACACGAACAAAAATTAGTTATCTTATCACTACTAATGTTATTGGTATTGAATATTCCGCTATTGCTATTGTTTGATAACGCCTCAGCCGTCCTAGGTTTCCCAATTATATACTTGCATATTTTCTCTGCATGGTTCTGTTCTATACTTATTTCTTACATTATCATAAAAAGATATTATGAATAGTCTAAGTCTCTTATTGATTTTAACAATCTATGTGTCAATACTATTTTACATAGCATATTGGGCTGAAAAAAAGAGTCGATCAAAATGGACAAATAATGCATATATCTACTCCTTTTCACTAGCTGTATATTGTTCAGCATGGACTTATTACGGTAGTATAGGTGTGGCAGCCGACTCTGGCTTAAGTTACTTAACGATCTATATAGGTCCCATTATTATCATTCCTACATGGATGATTATTCTAAAAAAAATAATACGCATTTCTAGAGTAAATAAAATAACCAGTATTGCCGATTTTATTTCATTGCGTTACGGTAACAGTAGATTTCTTGGAGCTTTAGTTACCTTAGTTTGCATTTTTGGAGTTTTACCTTATATCGCGCTGCAACTAAAATCGATTTCAGACACTTTTAATATCGTTACAAAAACACAATCTAGTTCTGACATTTTTAGCGACACTGCTACCTATGTATGTATTGCATTAGCCTTATTTGCTTCCTATTACGGTACAAAATATGTCGATGCTTCTGAAAAAAGAAGCGGTATAGTTACCGCCGTGGCGATTGAATCCATACTCAAACTTGTGTTCTTTTTGATTATTGGTGTTTACGTTACGTACTTTGTTTTTGACGGCTTTGATGATATTTATGCCAAAGCATCGTTACTTAAAAATTTCGAAAAAAAGAATACTATCGGCGGATTATCCGAAGGAATCAATTGGTTCTTTCTTTGTGTATTATCCATGTTCGCCATTTTTTTATTACCAAGACAGTTTCACACGGCTATTGTCGAAAACAACAAGGAAAAACACATTCAAACTGCAATTTGGTTGTTTCCACTCTATTTATTGTTATTCAATATTTTTGTGTTCCCAATTGCTTGGGGTGGCAACATCCTTTTTGATGGACAAGGTCTCAACGCCGACACTTATTCCTTATTAATTCCGCAATTTTTTAATAATACTTTTTTAACAGTTTTAGTCTTCCTTGGTGGGTTTTCAGCAGCAATTTCAATGATTATTGTATCTTCAATTTCTCTAGCAACCATGTTGAGCAACAACTTACTTATCCCTTATGGATTTGTAGGATCATTAGAAAACCTATCACAAGAAAAAAACAGTAAACGAATAGTAATCAGTAGAAAAATTGGGATATTCTCACTTATTATTTTTGCTTACGCCATCTATCGCGGTTTTGTTCTTGACTACTCCTTAGTATCTATTGGTCTAGTTTCATTTGTAGTTATTGCGCAGTTAGCACCAGCATTTTTTGGCGCCATTTTCTGGCGAAGAGGCTCCAAAAAGGGAGCTATAACCGGAATAATTTTAGGGTTTTTAGTGTGCTTATATACCATCCTAATCCCTTATGCTATTGGTGTAACAAAATCATCTAGTACTTTTATTCAAGAGGGTCCGTGGGGTATTGCAATGCTTAAACCATTTGCCATTTTAGGATTAGATTATTTAGAGCCTATACAGCATACCTTCTTTTGGAGTATGTTCTTGAATACGATGAGTTACCTTGCAATTTCAGTTAGTTTTAAAGGGAATTACAGGGAACGTAACTATGCCGAAATGTTTGTAGACATAGATAAATACATCACTAATCATGAAAATGCTTTTATCTGGAAAGGTACTGCCTACATCTCTGACATTCAAAAAGTACTGCTGCGTTTTCTTGGCGAAGAACGCACTAATCGAGCATTAACAATTTTTAATATAAAGTACAACATCGAAAAAAACACCAATACGGCTGATGCCCGATTTGTAAAATTTGCCGAGAATTTATTAACAGGTCACATCGGAACGGCTTCTGCTAAAATATTGATCGCCAGTGTAATCAAAGAAGATAAAATCAGCTTGCCTGAAGTCCTTCGTATTTTGGAGGAATCTAAAGAGAATATCATCATAAACAAGAAACTAACCGATACATCTAACGAATTAAAACAAATATCTGAACAATTAAAAAACGCCAATTTAGAGCTAATAAATAAGGATATTCAGAAAGATGAATTTCTTGACACCGTTACACATGAACTACGAACGCCTATTACTGCAATAAGAGCAGCAAGTGAAATACTCCATGACGATGATGATATACCCGAGGGATTGCGCAAACAATTTTTGAAAAATATCATTTCAGAATCAGATCGTTTAAATCGCTTAATAGATAAAATTCTGGATTTAGAAAAGTTTGAAACAGGCAAACAAAAGATTTACTTATCAAAGAATGACATATCATTGACCATTACAAAGACGCTGAATTCTTTAAACCAGTTAATCGTAAACAAAAATATTAATATTGAATTAAAGAATAATCATTCTGAAATAAAAGCATTTTATGACGAGGAACGCATTGTACAAGTAATACACAATTTATTATCTAATGCTATAAAATTTTGCCCTGAAACCGATGGAAAAATCAGCATTACCATCGAAGAAAACGATGATCATATCGCTGTAAGGATTCACAACAATGGCAAAACGATAAAAGAGCACGATGTTGAGCCAATATTTGATAAATTCTATCAATCACGAAATCAAAACATTAAAAAACCGATAGGAAGCGGCTTAGGATTAGCCATTTGTAAGCAAATTATAGAACACCATAAAGGTACTATCAAAGCCCTGCCCAATGTTAGCGATGGAGCCACGTTCCTTTTTACGTTACCTAAATACAACACAACAGAAAACAATTAAAAAATGAGAAAAATTTTAATCGTAGACGACGAACCCAATATTGTAATGTCCTTAGAATATACTTTCAAGAAAAATAATTTTGAGGTTTTTATAGCGCGTGACGGCCAAGAAGCATTAGACATCTTAAAAATACAATTGCCAGACATTATTATTCTTGATGTTATGATGCCTATGGTAGATGGATATGCTACGCTCGAACAAATTAAAAAAGACGAACGGCTTCAGCATTGCAAAGTGATTTTTCTATCGGCAAAAAACAAAGAACAAGACATCGAGAGGGGACTACAATTAGGAGCTAATTTATATGTTACTAAGCCTTTTTCTGTAAAGAAACTAGTTGATCAAGTTCAGGAATTAATCCAAAAATAAAACCTTAGAGTAATGAATTATATAGAAACATACAAACAAAGCATCGAGCAATCAGATATGTTCTGGGCACAGCAAGCTAATCAGATTGCATGGTATACCAAGCCCTCCATAATTCTTGACAAAGATGAGAACGAATACCCGCTTTGGTATAAAGATGGCGAGTTAAATATGTGCCACCTAGCTCTAGACCACCAAATAGAGAATGGACACGGTGATCAAATTGCCTTTATTTATGACTCACCAGTTACTCAAACAATCAAAAAATACAGCTATTTAGAGGTAAAAACTGAAGTAGCAAAACTAGCAGGAGGCATGCAATCTCTAGGGTTAAAAAAAGGCGATACGGCTATAATTTATATGCCTATGATTCCGCAAGCTGCTTTTGCAATGCTTGCTTGTGCTCGAATTGGTGTTATCCATTCTGTTGTTTTTGGCGGATTTGCTCCGCATGAATTAGCTATTAGAATTGACGATTGTAAACCCAGACTTATCCTAACCGCCTCGTCCGGTATCGAAGTAGATCGACTAATCACCTACAAACCATTAGTAGATGAAGCGATCGAACTCGCCTCACACCGACCAAAAAAAGTGATCGTATTCAATAGAAAATTAGGAGCCCGAATCCCTTTTAAAAAGTACGACGTCGATTACGACGCACTTGTGTATGGATCAGAAGAAGCTCCTTGTGTTCCTGTTGCTAGTTCGCACCCATTGTACATCTTGTATACCTCAGGAACAACGGGAAAGCCAAAGGGCGTTGTTAGAGATACTGGAGGTTATGCAGTGGCATTAAAATTCTCTATGCAATCTATCTATAATGTAAAAGAGGGCGATGTTTTTTGGGCCGCTTCTGATGTAGGTTGGGTTGTAGGACATAGTTTTATCGTATACGGACCTTTAATTAATAGAAACACTAGTGTATTATTTGAAGGAAAACCGATAAAAACACCTGATGCAAGCACCTTTTGGAGAATTATAGACCAGCATAAAGTGAATGCTATGTTTACCGCTCCAACCGCTATCAGGGCTATTAAAAAAGAAGACCCAGAGGGTGAGTTTATTAAAAAATACGACTTGAGTTCCTTGAAAACACAGTTTTTAGCAGGAGAACGTTGCGATATCGTCACCCTTGATTGGTATACAAAACACATTCCGATTCCTGCAATAGACCATTGGTGGCAAACCGAATCTGGCTGGCCAATGATCGCCACAATGATGGGAATTGAATACTTTCCTATTAAACAAGGCTCTGTTGGTAAAGCAGTTTGTGGTTACAATATTAAAATAGTTGACGAAAGCGGAATTGAAGTAGGACCAAACGAAGAAGGATATGTAGTGCTACAACTCCCTTTACCTCCTGGAACACTACTTAATTTATGGAAAGACAACGAGCGATTTAAAGCAGGTTATCTAGATAAATTCCCAGGATTTTACTTCTCTGGCGATGGTGGTTACAAAGATGAGCAGGATTACATTTTTATTACCGGCCGTGTAGATGATGTTATCAATGTAGCAGGTCACCGCCTGTCTACTGCCGAAATGGAAGAAGTTGTAGCCTCTCATTCTCATGTTGCTGAATGTGCAGTAATAGGTATTCACGACGAACTTAAAGGACAAATTCCCCTAGCGTTAGTAGTTACTAAATTAGACTCCGAGATGGAGCAGTACCAATTAGAGCAGGAAACCATTAAGCTTGTCAGACAGCAAATTGGAGCGGTAGCTTCCTTACGAAATGTGGTTATTGTACAGCGATTACCCAAAACAAGATCAGGGAAAACACTGCGCAAATTAATGCGTTCGATTGTTGATGGCGCTGATTTCCAAATACCATCAACAATAGATGATGCGGCTATAATTCCGGAGCTCATCGAAACATTAACTAAATATAAAATAGGCGTTTATAATCTATAAAAAAATTAAAATCATGAGTTACTACGAAATCAATACACTAGAAGAATACTTTAAACACTATAAAAAGTCAGTAAGAGAACCCAAAAAGTTTTGGGACAAAATCGCTGCCGAAAATTTCACCTGGTATCAACAATGGGATAAAGTAGTTGATTTTAACATGGCCGAAGCCGATATTAAATGGTTCACCGAGGCTAAAGTTAATATCACCAAAAACTGTATTGATAGACATCTAGCTAAAAAAGGTGACAAAACGGCCATCATTTTTGAACCAAATGATCCCTCTGAAGAAGCTTTGCATATATCCTACAATGAGCTCCACCAAAAAGTGGGTAAAATGGCCAATGTTTTGCGTGAGCAAGGAATAAAAAAAGGAGATCGTGTCTGTATTTATTTACCTATGATTCCTGAACTAGCCATTGCTACACTAGCTTGTGCAAGAATTGGAGCCATCCACTCCGTTGTTTTTGCAGGATTTTCTGCCTCGGCAGTGACTTCAAGAATCAATGATAGTGAATGTAAAATGGTTATCACCTCAGATGGTGGTTATCGTGGTAATAAAACCATTGACTTAAAAAGCATTATCGATGATGCTCTTTTGAATTGTCCTTGTGTAGAGAATGTTTTAGTTGTAAAAAGAACTAATACAACTATCGCAATGAAGGAAGGTAGAGACCAATGGCTTGAACCTCTTTTAGAGGAGGCATCTGACAATAATGTGGCCGAAATTATGGATGCCGAAGATCCCCTTTTTATCTTGTACACCTCGGGATCTACAGGTAAACCAAAAGGAATGGTACATACTACAGCGGGATACATGGTATATACTGCCTATACTTTTAAAAACGTATTTAACTACAGAGACAACGATATATTTTGGTGTACTGCCGATATTGGCTGGATTACAGGTCATTCTTATATTTTGTATGGGCCATTATTGAATGGAGCTACAACTGTTATTTTTGAAGGTGTTCCTTCTTACCCTGACTTTAGCCGTTTTTGGGAAATCATCGAAAAACACAATGTTACTCAATTTTATACCGCTCCTACCGCCATTAGAGCTTTAGCCAAAGAGAATTTAGAATACGTTCAAAAATTTCCTTTAAAAACGTTGAAAGTAATTGGGTCTGTAGGAGAACCTATTAATGAGGAAGCATGGCACTGGTACAACGACCACGTGGGTGATAAAAGATGTCCCGTAGTTGATACTTGGTGGCAAACCGAAACAGGCGGAATTATGATATCGCCTATCCCATTTGTGACACCTACAAAACCTACATATGCTACATTACCATTACCCGGAATTCAACCCGTGTTAATGGATGAGCGTCGTAATGAAATAGAAGGCAATCAAGTGGTAGGAAGTTTATGTATTAAATTTCCTTGGCCAGGAATTGCTAGAACTATTTGGGGTGACCATCAACGGTATAAAGAAACCTATTTCTCTGCCTTTCCAGGCAAATATTTTACAGGAGATGGCGCTTTGCGTGACGAAGTGGGCTACTACCGAATTACAGGCCGCGTAGATGACGTAGTGATTGTATCTGGACATAATTTAGGTACTGCTCCTATCGAAGATGCTATAAATGAGCATCCAGCTGTTGCAGAATCAGCAATTGTTGGATTCCCTCACGACATTAAAGGAAATGCTTTATACGGCTTTGTGATTTTGAAAGAAACCGGAGAGTATAGAAACAGAGAAAATTTATCAAAAGAGATTAATCAACAAATTTCTAACCAAATTGGACCTATTGCTAAATTAGATAAAATTCAATTTGTTACTGGCTTGCCTAAAACAAGATCAGGAAAGATTATGCGTCGTATCCTGCGTAAAATTGCCGAGGGAGATTATTCTAATTTTGGAGACATCTCTACTTTATTAAATCCTGAAATTGTTGATGAAATCAAGGAAGGGAAAATTTAATTGTAGGTTTTATTTGTTATTAAGCTGCTTCATCATTGGAGCAGCTTTTTTTATTGCTAAATCAAAAAGATGTCATTTAGAATTAATACATTACCTGGTTTAGTACCAAACTACAAACCAGTACCCATAAATATTTTTTTTAACAATTTTAACTCACAACAAAATTTAATGGAGTCATTTGAAAAAATGAATTTCAAACCAAGATAAAGTGCAACATAAAATTTATTGCTATATTTAGACCAAAGGGAATACCATCATGAAAGATAAATATAAAAAAATAGGCCTTGTTTTAGTCATAATTGTGCTACTTGGAACCGTTTTGAGTTTAGGTGCTAATTGGTGGATCAATGCCCAATTGCCTAAAATAATTTCAGAAAATAATGAGACACCTTATCTTATTAAATACGATAATATAGATGTTTCAATACTATCCAGAAAAATTGAAGCGACCGGGATTCGAGTTGTACCTAAAGAAAGAGAAAAGGACAGTTTAAGAAAAAACGGCATTTTTGCGTCAGTTCAAAAAATAGTAATCACCAACTACAGTATTTTACCACTACTGTTTCAAAATAAGATTGAAGCAAATAGCATAACATTCTTTAAACCAAAAATTACGCTTTTTAAGGATAATGATAAAAGCATTAATTCCTCTAAGGGTATAAGTAGCCGTATTGTGGCTCCTTTTCAACAGTTAGTAAAAGTTGCTAATCTTGATTTAGAGCAGGGCACTTTTTACGTGATAAATCTTTCGAATAATAAAACCTTATTTCAAGCTAAAAATGTAAAAATTCAGCTCAATGAAATTGCTATTTCTGAAGAAACATTAAACAAAAAGATACCTTTTAATTTCAAAAGTTATGCCTTTAGCTGCGACAGCTTACTATACTTAACCAATAGTAAATATAAAATCGCAGTACAACAAATTGTAACTACCAATGTAGGACTTGAACTAAAAAAATTCTCTATGTTATCCGAGTTGAACAGAAAACAATTTGTTAACCAACTACCTTTAGAAAAAGATTTATATAATTTAAAATCTGATAAAATTTCGATTAAAAATATGAGTTGGGGTTTTAAGGACGAAATCTTCTTTTTCTCTACCAATCACATTGCAATCGACAAAGCAGATGCCAATATTTATCGAAGTAAAGTACCTGCCGATGATAAAAGTGTAAAACCGTTATACAATAAACTGCTAAGAGAACTAAAGTTTGACATGAAAATTGACACGTTGTCTATCACAAACACAAAGTTAGTTTATGAAGAAGAGAAAAGTTTCGATAAAGGCGCTGGAATTCTAACCTTTAACGATTTTAACTTGCAAGCTACTCATATCAATAGTGGCTTTAAAAACACAAAGTTACCTGATGTTGCTATTTTAGTAAAGTGTAAATTCATGAACCAATCACCGATGACTATTGACTGGCGATTTAATGTGATGAACACTGCTGATCGTTTTTCGATAAAAGGCAGTATTCACAATTTTAAAACAAAGGATTTAGCTGTATTTACAAAACCGTACTTAAACGCAACTTTTACCGGTGATTTTGATCAAATATTCTTCAATTTTACTGGTGATCACACGAAGGCAAATGGCGATTTTGCAGCTAGATACGCCAACTTAAAACTGAGTTTATATCAGAAAAAAGATCGCACTAAGAAAAGCAAATTAAAAAGTTGGATAGGTAACTTGTTGATGGATAAGAATTCTAATGATGAATTAGTCGAAAATGAAATTGCAGTAGAGCGGGACAATGAAAAATCCTTTTTTAATTACTTATGGTTATGTATCGCAGACGGACTTAAAAAAACATTGATATAAAAAAAGGTCTTTTCATTTTCAGAAAAGACCTTTTCAACATTAAAAATTAAAAAAACTACTGCTTTATTAACTTCGTAGTAGCGGATTTGTTATCGTCTCCTACGATTTTTACCAAATAATTTCCAGCTGTTAATCCATCGATTGGGTAACTGTGTCTTGCATCAAAATCACCTTTGAATTCTTTTACAAGCTGTCCCAGCATATTATAGATGAGAACTTGCTTCGCAGGCGAACTTATCCAAAAATGTCCATTAGGCGCTGGATTGGGATATAAATTTACTTCTTTAGAATTTTCAAAATCTTCAATTGCTAGAGAAGCTGTTTTATTGCCATAAATTCTAAAATCACCTGCAGCTAAACTTATAGGAGTATTTACATTGGTTACGTTAATTGCTGTATTATCCATTAAATTGTACCACGTTCCTGTGTAAGGGAAACCTGTAGCTATATTTTGCGTAGTAACATCAAAGTTAGCTATAATCAAAACATCTTTCAACTGCGTAGAAACTAAGTTGCTATTGGTGATTTTTATATTTTGAGATAATGAGTTTGAATTTGTGACTACTGCTGTCCCTGAGAACACGGGCTCTACTTGTTTCATCGTTATCATCTTAGCCCAATCATTATAAATAGCTCCTCTGGTCGTAGTACCTAACCAATTATTAACCCATTGTGGTTGCGGTTTCGTATCCAACTTACAGTCACCAGAAATTGCATCGTTAGGTGTATTTACCGTTCCATTATTACATGCAAAAATAGAAGTCTCCCAACCTAACTCACCAAATTGCCATATCATCTTAGGTCCAGGAATCAATAACGAAACTGCTCCTAGAGCAGACATTCTAGACAAGGCTATATTTAGATTTTTTACGTTATGAGAAGTATTACTTGTGTTACCAAACTGAAGATTCTTATACATCAATCTTTCTTCATCATGGCTTTCAGCATAACCCATTAGGCGATTTGCGGTGAAGCCACGACTAGTACTCGTCATTCGAGCAATATTTGCAGGATAACCCATCGACAAGTCGTTGTAATTATCAGTTAACTTACCCCACATCATTATCCCTTTACTTGGCGTTTCAGCAACTCTATAATTTGCCCATTGTTGCTCCTCTTGATCACTTCCTAGATGCTCAAAAATAGCATAATGAGTAGGATCTAAACTCCAAGAGTAATCTGCATATTCCTTTAAAACATCTACTCTATCTTGCTGGTAACTATTAGTGCAACCATCATCACTAGACGAACAATTTTGAGTAAACCCTTTGGTTAAATCCCAACGTAAACCATCGATTTTATATTCTTCAATCCATTGCTTTACAACTCTTTTTACATAATTCTTAGTTAAAGCTTTTGTATGGTTAAAATCCTCTCCCACATTATAGCTATGCCTTGCTGTAGTATTAAAATACGGATTTTCGGTTGTTGGAGTACCAAATCCATCACCATCAGGATCATTCATCCACATTCTAACCATTGGATTTCGTCCAAAAGCATGGTTCAACGCCACATCCAAAATAACCGCAATTCCGTTTTGATGACACAAATCAATAAACTCTTTTAGTTTATTCGAAGGGCCATAAAATTTATCAAGAGCCATATGAAAAGACGTATTGTAACCCCAACTCTCATTACCTTCAAACTCCATTACTGGCAGTAACTCTATAGCGTTTATTTTAAGATTCTTGAAATAATCTATTTTATTGATTAAATCTTGATAGCTTCTGTTGGCATCAAAATCCCTTACTAATAATTCATAAACCACTAGTTTTTCTTTCTCTGGCTTTACAAAATTTGTAGTTGCAGCACTCCAAACATAAGGCGCTTGTCCCGTTTGCAATACAGTAACTTCACGTTCCTGACCTGCTGGATAAACGGGCATATTAGGATACGAAGCAGCTGGGATAAAAGGATCATCATAAGGTGATAAAACTAAGGTAGAGTACGGATCGGCAGTCTTTACTAAAGCAGGAGAATTAGCAATAGGAGTTGCATCTCCGACCCAATATTGGTAACTGTAATTCACTCCTGAAACTAGACCTATTAATTCTAGCCAAAATTTACCAGTTGTAGGATCCTTTTTCATGGCATAAGAATTTGTAGGCTGCCAATTATTAAAGCTTCCTGCCACATAAATAAAATCTTTTAAAGGTGCATCGAGAACCAAAGAAGCCTTTGTCGGATCGGTACTATTGTAATTAATACCATCTACAAGACCTGCTGGCATAGCAGCGGTAATTGTACCAGGATTAGCAATTACTGAAAACTTCTTAATTATGGTTAATGCTCCTTGAGTTACCTCAAGTTCATAGTTTTGATTTCCTTGAATAGCAGTATGAGTAAAAGAATAACTTGCCGTACTTGCGTTGGTATTGATGCTTACACCATTAGCCTTTAAATTGTAACTAGCACTTCCACCGCTGTTGGTAGCAGCTATGGTTAAACTTCCTCCTGAAGCTAAAATAGTTGCACTATTCTCTACTGGTGAACTTAGCGATACTTGAAAACTCCCTACCTCAGCTAAAATATCTTGTGATTTTTTATCACCAGTACCATCCTTTGCTTTAACTAAAAAACCGATGCGCCCCAGGTTGGTTCTATTATAAAATGTTGATGGAGTAATCGTTTTGGTATATGTATCTGAGGCTACATTATAGGTAAATCGATTAGTCTCACTCGAAGCAGTCCAAGCACCATTAGTAGGACAATCAACAATATTTGCGTCATTAATATCAAACGACCAAGCCCACATGTATAAAGCATTTCCACTTACTCCCCAAGCTGCCTCGTTAACACTGCTACCATTTATGGTAATCGTAATCGAAGTCGTTTCTTCAAAAGTAGGTGGATTAATACTGTATGTTACTGTTTGCTGTTGCGCTGAGACCACAATTGAAAAGAGAAACAAATATAAAAGTATAATTTTCTTCATAACAAATTTTTATTAGATTATAAAAAAGGGCTACCTAAAAGATAGCCCTCAAGGGTATTTGTGATAGTTACTCTTGATTAGGAAGCATCAAATAACTTCCATCTAAATCGTTAAAGTAAACCTTATACTTAGTTTTCGCTACTGGAATATCTCCTCCACTTGCTCCATTACCAGTAAATCCGGAAAAAGAAGTATCTCCTCCCCAACTAGTGTCCCACACATTATTCGCTCTAAATTTTCCTTTACCATCATACAACGAAACTGATAACGACCAAGTATGAGAATTAAAAGTAGATACTGTCATTGAGGTATCATCACCATTCCAACCTGCATCTGTTCCTGTTCGAGAAGAACCTAAGAAACCAATTCTAGAATATATTGAGGCGCTATTAGCATTGAAAGGGATTAAAGAATATGTTAGAGTAGTGGTGTTAAAGGTAAAAGTATAATAACCCGTACTAGGAATTGTAAACTCCCCAGCATTATCCTTAATTTCTATAGCACCACTTCCAGCATTACCCAATTGAAAAGCCCAACTTCCTTTTTGTGAAATAAGTTTGAAATTACCTGCAATAAAGTATCCTGTAAATTTATAAATATTAGAATTTACTCCACCTCTAAACATTGGTTGATGAGCGGTGTCTACATTGTTCTCCCAGCCTCCCTCTACAGCTCCGCCTATAAGATACCAATCTGTAAAGGCATAAGGAACTAATCCAGTATAAGCAGTTACGTTAATCGTTAATACATTTTTTGACATCATAGGTAGATTACCTGCAACTGTTGACATCACTTTAACATCAAATAATTTTGCAGCTCCAGGCTCCGCTCCTAGTGCTATTACCGCTTCGTTTAAATTCTTAACCGTAACGGCAACCTGAGTAAGGTCACTAGTAGTAATAAGTTTTTGCGCTTTTGTAAAATCTCCTCCTTGAACATCAATCATTAAAGCATATTCTACCACTACTTTATCAGAATATTTGGCAGCAGACCAAACAAAACGATCAGCGTCTTTATCCTTATCTGCTTCGATCAAGACATAGCTTTTATTAGCTTCGGGAGCTAGTACCTCTGGAGTAGTAATTGATTCAAGAACCGGTCTGTTTTCAACATCATCAGCGGTACAAGATACTAAAGCTATGCTTAGAAAAGCAAATAGCATTTTATGTAAATTTTTCATTTTTAAATTTCTAAATTGTTTATTAATAGCCTGGGTTTTGTTTAAGTGTTGGATTTGCTTGGATATTTCTTGCTGGAATAGGCATTAAGTCTCTGAAGGAAGCAGTGCTTGTTCCGTTAACAGTACCACCTTTCCATTGCCAAATTTTTGAACCACCAGTAAATTTTCCAAAACGTATTAAATCAGTTCTTCTGTGACATTCCCAAAACAACTCTCGTCCTCTTTCGTCTAAAATAAAATCTAGCGTAAGATCTGATGCTGAGATTTGTGTAGCAGCTGCACGTATTCTCAATTTATTAACGTAACCAACAGCTACTCCAATATCTGTACCAGTAGCACCTCTAGCAGTGCACTCGGCATACATCAAGTAAACATCCGACAATCTGAACATTGGAAAATCAATATCTGGAATATCATTTCTTTGAGCTGCTGAACCATCAGCATTTTTATTAATATATTTAGTAACTGCATAACCATCAGTAAAAGTACCAACATTAGCAATATCTAAATTCTGACCGTCAGTGTAAAAACTTCCTCTTTTATCAGCCGTAGCTGTAGCATCAGAAAAAAGATTGACAAACTCTCTACGAGTTCTTATTCCAAACCATCCTCCATCCATTCCGCGAGAAGCAGCATCCATGCTTCCTCCAATTGAAGCATGCATTATAAAGCTCATACCTCCACCAGTGGCTCTAATAGCATTACCATCACTTACAATTGGAAAAATAAATTCGCTCTGTGCTCCATTTCTATTGTTGTCAGCCGAAAACAAATCCTTGTAAGCTACATTAGCAAATGTGTATCCTGAATTAGTAATAATGTCTTTACATAACACAGCAGCTTCATTAAATTTTGCAGTACCCGTATATACTTTAGCATTTAGATACACTTGAGCTAATAAAAATTTAGCAGCTGTTTTATCTACTCTTCCGTATTCATTAGTTTTAGAAGTAGCTAAGCTGTTGTTTAAATCTAGTAATTCTGATTCAACAAAAGCAAAAACTTCTGCTCTTGTCTTTTGCTCAGGATAGAAAAAGCCTACCGGATCATTTTCAGTGGTAATTGGTACGTTACCAAATAAATCCATTAAATTGTAGTATGAAAAAGCTCTTAAAAATCGAGCTTCAGCTCTAAAAGTAGCAATTTCAGCTTTCAAACTTGCATCTACACCTCTAGCCGTCAACTTATCGTCTGAAGTTTGTCTTAAAAACTCATTGGCTATACTAATTTCATAAAATGCTCTAGAAAAAGTTCCTGACAAAAATTCATTTGCAGGTGACCAAGTTTGCGCATTCATTGTTGGCAATGTACCATCTGCCCAAGCAATGATCGCCTCGTCAGTTGGTAATTCTTGGGTAACAAAAAGCAATCGTAAATAACTACTAAAATCCCCTCCAATTCCAGCAATATCAGCTGATCCATCTCCATCATTACCTCCCACATACAAACCTGCATATAATTTTGCTAATACTTGTTTGTATGATGCTGGATTTTGAAAGAACGTTTCAGATAAAAATTCATCATCGTCGCCGGGTGTCACATTGAGGTCACTCGTGCACGAGATAAGCGTTAGATTTAGTCCTAAGATGAATAGGAAAAAACAAGCTACATGTTTAAATGATATTTTCATTTTGTTTATTTTTAAAATTTTATTTTTCAGTATACTTTTTAGAAATTGGCATTCACACCAAACAAGAAAGTTCTTGCTCTAGGATAAACATTGTTATCAATTCCGTTAAATTTTTCTGGATCTAAGCCTTTATATTTTGTTAATGTCAAAACATTTTGAACACCAGCGGTGAATCGCAATGAAGCGGCTTTAATTATGCTTTTATCAAAAGTATATCCAATAGTTACATTATCTAATTTTATAAAAGAAGCGTCTTTTACAAAATAGTTAGACAAGTATCGTTGTGTACCATTATCTTCAAAAGTAAAACCAGTATTATTGTAATCTGAACTTACATTTGATAAATCAGTTTGTCTTCTTAATCCTGCATCTGAATACCCTAAATTAGAGCTTACGTTGTCAAAGATATAATTTCCTAAACTCGCTCTCCAGTTCATTGTAAAGTCAAACTTTTTGTAATTTAAAGTAGAGAATAAACCAAAAGTATAATCTGGTGCTGATTTATGGAATCGATAACGATCTTCGGCATCGATTTTTCCATCTTCATTACGATCTACATAAGCCCCTTGAATTGGTCTTTTATTAGAATCATACAACTGCTCATAAACAAAAAATGAATTTGGAGCATACCCAACAGAATTAATCTGAATGTTATTCCCTGCACCTCCGGCTATGCCACCTGTAGTATAACCTTGAAAACCAGGGACTGTAATTCCTAATCCAGCAATTTTTTGATCAATAAAAGTCGTATTAAAAGCAACGTTCCAAGTTAAATCATTGGTTTTAAAGATATCCGACTCAATACTAAATTCTAACCCTTTTGTTCGTACACTACCAATATTAAAGAAACCCTCGTTTCTAAGATTAGCGCCATCTGGGACTGCAATTTGAGCTAACAAATCAGTTGATTTCTTATCAAAAAAGTTAACAGATCCCGTAATTCTATTGTTAAACAATCCGTAATCGATACCCAAGTTTAACTCAGCTAATTCTTCCCATTTGATGTTTTCGTTATATCCTTCAGGTCTGGCAGTAGAATAAACTGTATTTCCAAATATATACTGAGAGTTTATTGTACCAATAGTTACTCTTCTTAAATAATCATACTGAGCAGAAATATCTTGTTGCCCCGTTGTACCATATCCAGCTCTTAATTTCAAGTTAGAAAGTATCGAATTATCTTTTAAAAACGATTCCTCGGATAAATTCCACGCAAAAGCAGCTCCTGCAAAATTTCCCCATCTGTTATCTTGAGAAAAACGTGACGTTCCATCTCTACGATAGTTCAATGTCAACAAATAACGGCTATCATACCCTAAATTTAATCTACCAAAATATGACTGTAAATTAATATCTGGATCTGTTGCTACATCTGCGTTTGGAGTAGGTCTTCTTGTATCTCCTGACGAATATCCAACTCTTTGAAATAACTGATAGTTATATCCTGCTGTTGCATCAATTTTTATTTTTCCTAAATCCTTGGTGTAATTCAAATACGTATTTAAGTTTTTGTTTTGACGTGCATCAGTGTAGCTTGAATAGTCTCCTAAATTTACATATCCTGAACCATTAAATGGTTTGGGTTGATATCCTAAAGCACTTTGCGTACTCACCTCAGTAGAACCATTACTATCGAATCTATCGATACCAGCTTCAGCAACAACTCTCAAATCTTCAAAGAAATGTAATTTATAATCTACTCTTACATTCCCCCATTTTCTCGTTGATGTTGCTCTACGTTCATCTTGATTTAATCTAGCTACAGGATTTCTAGCTGGCAATAATGGCAAATTCCCATTAGGCTCTAACCACTCAAAGTAACCCCCATAACGAGAACCTACTGCATATACTGATTGCGTAGGATCAAATCCAATAGCACTACCTATAACGGCTCCTTCATCTTGAAATCTGTTTTTACCAAACGATAAATTTCCGTTAATATCAATTTTCAAATGGTTGTCAAATAAAACTGGATTTAATGATATTGAGGTTGTTGTTCTTTCGAAAGTTGTATTTCGAAGAATACCATCATTGTTAACATTTCCAACTGACAATCGAACAGGTAATTTACCAAACAAAGCACCGCTTGCAGATATATTATTAGTACTAGTTAATGAAGTATGGAAAATTTCATCTTGCCAATTTGTATTAGCTGTACCTAACAATGCTTTTTGAGCATCAGTCCCCTTTTCATTTACAAAGGCACGAAATTGATCTGCACTTAATACATCAACTGTATTCGCTACAGTATTAACTCCTACTTGTGAGCTAAAGCTAACTTTCACTTTTCCTTTTGCTCCTTTTTTTGTCGTAATTACGATTACACCATTTGCGGCTCTAGATCCATAAATTGCTGCTGCAGAAGCATCCTTAAGAACGGTAAACGACTCGATATCATTAGGATCTATTGTTGACAAAATACTAGTCGCTCCACTTGGTGTAGCATTACTTAAAGGCAGCCCGTCAAGAACTACTAGCGGCTCATTTGAAGCATTTAAGGATGAACCTCCACGAATACGAATATCGGCTTTAGCACCAGGCGCTCCGCCTCCAGTTACGTTAACACCTGCGATACGACCACTTATTAAACTTTCAGGGGTAACATTTTGTCCCTTATTAAAATCCTTAGCAGCAATCTGCGAAACCGCTCCAGTTGCATCTTTCTTCTTAACGGTACCGTATCCTACTTGTACAATAACTTCATTTAATTGATTTTGATCTTCCTCAAGAGCAACTGTCAACGATTTTTGCGCGACATAATTAACGATTAAATTTTTGTACCCAATGAACGAGAATAAAAGCGCATCCCCCTTTTTAACATTGGTTAGTTGAAATTTACCATCAAAATCTGTCGAGACACCATTAGTTGTACCTTGTACAGTTATATTTACTCCTGGAATTGGCTGTTTGGTAACATTGTCCAAAACAGTTCCAGTAATAGTGTTCTGAGCCAGAATACTAAAAGGGAGTAACAGTACTAAAAATAACAACTTTTTATAAATTGTTTTCATACGATTTGTTTAAATTAATTGGTTTTTATTGTGCTTCAACTTTACTTCGAATGCTAAATCTATGTAAATTTTCTAGCATTCGACAAAAGCCTTTTTAAATTGAGTTACGAAAACGTGATAGTGTTGAAAACTTTCTATATTCTCTACTTATTTTAAGCTTAAATTGCAGAAAGTTAAAACAAACACTATATTATTTAGGAATATAATTATTATTCAATTCACAGTCATGAAAAAGAAGGTAACACTTAAACAAATTGCAAAAGAACTTGATGTTTCCATTTCAACTGTTTCTAAGTCATTAAGAAACAGCCTTGAGATTGGAGAAGAAACTAGATTAAAGGTCCAAGCATTTGCTAAATTTTACAATTACAAGCCTAACAATATCGCACTAAGCTTAAAGAATAGAAAGACAAAAACGATTGGAATCATTATCCCTGAAATAGTGCACCACTTTTTCTCGACCGTCATTAATGGCATAGAACAAGTGGCCAATGAAAATGGTTATAGTGTTATTATTTGCCTATCTGATGACTCTTTCGACAAAGAAGTACTAAACCTTGAAATGCTTGCTAACGGCAGTATCGATGGTTTTATCATGTCACTCTCTAAGGAAACACAACTAAAAGGTGATTTTCACCATATCACAGAGGTAATCAACCAAGGAATGCCAGTAGTCATGTTTGACCGTGTTACTAATGAAGTGTATTGCGACAAAGTTATTATTGATGATAAAGCCGCTGCTTATGAAGCAGTACAAAGTTTAATTGATAAAGGTCGTCGAAAAATTGCCTTAGTCACCACCGTCGATTATGTTAGTGTAGGAAAACTCAGAACCGATGGATATACCAAAGCACTATTAGATAACAATATTGATTTTGATGAAAATCTAATTATAAAAATCGAAGATGTTGATAATTGCGAAATAATTATCTCTAAGCTATTGGAAGACAAAGCAATCGATGCCGTTTTTGCAGTAAATGAATTATTTGCAGTGACTTGTATTAAAACTGCCAATAAATTAGGACTCAATGTACCTAAAGACTTAGCTGTAATTGCTTTTACAGATGGAATTATCTCTAAATATTCCACACCTACTATTACTACTGTTAATCAAAGTGGAATCAAAATGGGAAACAGAGCTGCTAAAATACTAATCAACAGATTGGAAGAAGAGGAAAAAACAGACGAAGAAGAAGAGGAAAATTATAAAACCGAGATCATTGAGACCCATTTAATAGAAAGAGAATCTACTAACTAAACTTTTTTATTACAAAACTCATAACTACAACCTTGTAGTTAAAAAAACTCAAATATATTTAGTTCAAAAAAATAAAAGTGTAGGAAAAAAAATTATATTTACCGCAAAATCAAAGCTTCTACTTTACTTCGAAAAAATAAGATTAGTTTTGATAAGCATCGCGCTTATCGTATCAATACATTAAATTACGATAATGGAAAAGCGAAAATTAAGTTTTTGGCAAATTTGGAACATGAGTTTCGGTTTCCTAGGGATACAATTTGGTTTTGCCCTCCAAGGAGGGTTTATGTCTAGAATATTTCAAACACTAGGCGCAAATGTAGATGACATTCCAGGATTATGGATTGCCGCTCCCTTAACTGGATTATTAGTGCAACCGATAGTTGGATATTTATCTGATAATACTTGGAGCCCAAAATTTGGTAGAAGAAAGCCTTATTTTCTTATTGGTGCTATTTTAGCCTCCATTACTTTGTTTATAATGCCTCACTCTCCCGTTTTATGGGTAGCGGCAGGACTGCTATGGATTTTAGATTCTTCCATAAATATTAGTATGGAACCGTTCCGTGCCTTAGTAGCTGATAAATTGCCTGAATCGCAACGTTCTAATGGTTTTGTGATTCAAACTTTAATCATCGGTATAGGAACTTGGATAGCTAGTAATTTACCTTGGTTGGTGACTAAATTGGGAGTTTCAAACGAAGCGCCTTCAGGAGTCATTCCGCCATCGGTAGTTATTGCGTTCTCAGTGGGTGCTTTTGTGTTTTTGATTAGTATTTTATACACCATTTTCACTACCAAGGAAGACCCACCTGCTGATCTTATCCAGTTTAAGCTAGAAAAAAAAGAATCACGTTTCATTCCTGACTTAATCGAAAGCTTGAAAGAGATGCCTTCTACAATGAAAAAATTAGGTGTTATCCAATTTTTTAGTTGGTTTGCTTTTTTCACTATGTGGAGCCTTTCTACTCCGGCCTTAACAGAGCATGTTTTTAATGCACCCAAACCCAATAATATAGAATACGCTCAGCTAGACGATAAAGGCGAAGCATTAAAAAACAGTAATAATGAAGTCATTTTCTTAACAGATCAAAAAGCAGTAGAATACAAGCAAAAAGATAAAGAATTTAATGACGCAGCTGATCTAGTTGGTTCTTCCACGGGAGTTTATGGCTTATCGTCAATGGCTTTTGCTCTACTACTTACCTTTTACACTGCCAAAAAGAAAATTAATAGGAAGTACATCCATATGGTGTCTTTACTACTGGGTGGACTTGGATTTATTTATATGTTTTTTGCTACGCCAGCCACTTTAATGTACTCGTTTGTATTAATTGGTTTTGCTTGGGGAAGTATATTATCTATGCCTTACGCTATGCTTTCGAGTGCTGTTAATCCTAAAAAGATGGGAATGATGATGGGATTATTCAATATGTTTATTGTCATACCACAAATCATTGCCGCACTTGGAGGTATAAACTTCCTGTACAAACTTATAGGAGAAGCGCACATTAACGCCATGATTTTAGCAGGTATTGCACTGATAACAGCAGCTTTTTCTACTTTATTGATTACAGATAAAAATGCCATTTCAGGATAAAATTTAAAAAATGACAAATAAAAAAGCATTTATATTCGATTTAGATGGTGTTATTGTTGACACAGCAAAATACCACTTCTTGGCTTGGCAAAAAATTGCTAACCAATTAAATATCAACTTCACCTTAGAAGATAACGAACTATTAAAAGGAGTGAGTCGCGTGCGCTCCTTAGACATTATTTTAGAATTAGGACAGGTAACCGCTTCGCAAGAAGACAAGAATAAGTGGCTTACACAAAAAAATGAAGAGTACTTAACTTATCTTGTCGATATGGATCAAAGCGAACTTCTTCCTGATGTGTTGACCATTTTACAATTTCTTAAAAAAAACAATCAACCCATCGCTTTAGGATCTGCTAGTAAAAACGCTAGACCTATTCTAGAAAAAACAGGAATCCTATCCTATTTTGATGCGATTGTTGATGGCAATGACGTAACAAACGCCAAGCCTGATCCTGAAGTTTTCTTGATTGCGGCACAACAATTAGGAATCTCGCCTGAAAACGCGATCGTTTTTGAAGACTCGGTAGCTGGAGTACAAGCTGCTAATGTTGCTAAAATGATCAGTATTGGCATTGGTGATGCAAAAACGTTGCATGAAGCAAAATATATATTTGAAGATTTCACTCATATAGAAACACGCTTTTTAGAGAACCTTATTAGAAAATAGAATTTTTAAAATTAGGAAACACTCCATACGAGTAAGATAGAACGGTATTGTTTTACCTTTTTTTAGAACTTAAAAATATAGAAAATGAATCAAGATTATATAAAACCAGATAATTGGTCCATCATCGAAGAAGGCTTTGATGGCGAAAGCGTAAAATCATCGGAAAGTCTTTTTAGTATCGGTAATGGGGCTATGGGTCAACGTGCCAACTTTGAAGAGAACTACAGCGGTAAAACTTTTCAAGGGAGTTACATAGCTGGTATCTACTACCCCGATAAAACAAAAGTAGGATGGTGGAAAAATGGTTATCCTGAATATTTCGCAAAAGTATTGAACGCGCCTAACTGGATTGGAATTGACATTGAAATTAATGGCGAATCTCTTGATTTGAACCTATGTAAAAAGGTAGCTAACTTTCGCCGTGAATTGAACATGAAAGAAGGATGGTACCACCGCTCTTTTGAAGCTACGTTACAAAACGGCACTGAAATCGCAGTGCACATTCGACGTTTTCTATCTTTAAATCTTGATGAGTTAGGATGTATTAATTATGAAATCACTCCTGTCAATAAGGATGCTAAAATAATTTACAAACCGTATATCGATGCTGGAGTAACTAACGAAGATGCCAACTGGGACGAAAAATTTTGGGAACCACTAGAGGTTAAAAAAGCGGGAAATGAAGCTTTCGTAACAGCACAAACGTTCAAAACTCATTTCAAGGTTACCACGTTCATGCAAAATACCATCTTGGAGAACGGAAAGAAAACGGCTATATCACCAGCTAATATTGATACTACAACTGATAAAATCCAGTTTAGTTATGATGTATTAGTGCCTCAAGGTCAAAAATCATCTATTCAGAAACTAGGTGGTTACACAGTATCACTAAACCACACTAATACCGTTTCAGCTGCTGAAAAAGTGATAAAAGAGGCATTATCTATTGGATACGATCAATTATTACAAAATCAAATAGACGCTTGGGCAAAAATCTGGGAAATGTCAGACATCACTATAGAGGGTGATGTAAAGGCACAACAAGGTATCCGCTTCAACATTTTTCAGTTAAACCAAACGTATTTAGGAAAGGACAGTCGCTTAAATATAGGTCCAAAAGGATTTACTGGCGAAAAATATGGTGGATCAACCTATTGGGATACCGAAGCGTATTGTATCCCATTTTACATGGCTACTAAGGATCAACAAGTCGCTCGTAACTTACTAACATATCGATACAATCAATTAGACAAAGCTATTGAAAATGCCGAGAAATTAGGTTTTAGTAATGGAGCCGCCTTGTATCCTATGGTTACTATGAATGGTGAGGAATGCCACAATGAATGGGAAATCACTTTTGAAGAAATTCATAGAAACGGGGCTATTGCTTTTGCGATATACAATTACCATAGATACACAGGTGACTATAGTTATATCCCTGAAAAAGGTTTGGAAGTCTTGATAGCTATTGCTCGTTTCTGGCACCAAAGAGCTAATTTTTCTACCAAGAAAAACCAATATGTCATTCTAGGAGTAACAGGTCCAAATGAATATGAAAATAATGTCAACAATAATTTTTACACTAATTATATTGCTAAGTGGTGTTTAGAATACACCTACGATCAAATTCAGAAAGTATCTTTAGAATATCCCTCAGATCACAAACGCATTACCGAAAAAGTAAATATCACCGACGCAGAGCTTCAATCTTGGAAAAAAGTATCTGACAATATGTACTTCCCTTTCTCAGAAGAACATAATGTCTATTTACAACAAGATGGATTCCTAGACAAAGATCTAGTTCGCGTGGCGGATTTAGATAAAACACAAAGACCAATTAATCAAAAATGGTCTTGGGACCGAATTCTACGTTCGCCTTACATCAAGCAAGCAGATGTTTTACAATGCTTCTATTTCTTTGAAGACCATTTTTCGAAAGAAGAATTAAAAAATAATTTTGAATTCTACGAGTCTTTTACAGTACACGAAAGTTCCTTATCGCCATGTGTTCACTCTATACAAGCTGCCTTACTTGACAAAATGGACATGGCCTACACCTTTTACCTACGAACTTCCAGACTGGATTTAGATGATTATAATAAAGAAGTCGAAGAAGGTTGCCATATCACTTCGATGGCAGGAACATGGATGAGTATTGTTGAAGGATTTGGCGGAATGAGGATAAAAAACAATCAATTACACTTCTCACCGAGAATTCCGAAAGAATGGGAAGCCTATTCATTTAAAATTAATTTTAGAAATCAAATAGTAACTGTAAGCGTAAATCAAGAGAATACTACCTTCTCCCTTGATGGAGACGCCGCACTTGAAATTGTATTGAATGATACTGTCATCAATGTTAATCCGACAGCAGTTACAGCTTAAACGTATTTAAAACCACAATACGGTTCAGAATATATAATAGAATTAAAGCAACCAAGCAATCCCAAATTTATTTGGGATTGCTTACTTATACTAATTACTAACACACCAAATACTGTATTTTAAAAGAACAAGAAAGTAAATCTTTACTCCTATAATTTTTAATAAGCATTTTTTGGGTTAAATTTGATTTTAATGTACACACGCTACACTACAATAACAAAAAGAATAACCTTATTCCTTTTCTTTATGTCCCTTAGTCTAACTGCTCAAATCAATAAAATAGAACCTCCATTCTGGTACGTAGGAATGCTTAATCCTGAGCTACAAATTCTATTTTACGGAGATAACATTTCCTCTTACGACGTTACTGCATCGAATGCAGTCCCGATCATAGACATTAAAAAAACAGAAAACAAGAATTACCTTTTTGTTACAATAAACACCAACAATATTCCAGTATCAGACTTGTTGTTTACTTTTAAAGCTGAAGACAAAGCAACAATCAGACAAAAGTACTCCTTGAAGCAACGACGCGCTAATTCGGCTGAACGACAAAGTTTTGATTCGTCAGATATGATTTACTTATTAATGCCGGATCGCTTTGCTAACGGAAATACTAAAAATGACAGTGATGCTAGCACCACCGAAAAATACAATCGCGACCTTCCCGGCGGCAGACATGGTGGAGACATACAAGGAATAATTAATAACTTAGATTACATCTCAGCATTAGGCGCTACAACTATTTGGAGTACGCCCCTTTGCGAAGACAACGATAAGGAATATTCGTATCACGGTTACGGACAATCGGATGTTTATAAAATTGATCCTCGATATGGAACTAATGATGATTATGTTCGCTTATCTGCAACAATGCACACAAAAAACATGAAACTAGTCATGGATTATGTGACTAATCATTGGGGAATAAACCATTGGATGATCAACGATTTACCCACCAACGACTGGATTAATCAGTTTGATAATTATACTCAAACAAATCACAAGAGAACAACCATAACTGATATCCATGCTGCTAAAATAGATGAAGAAACATGCGTTAAAGGATGGTTTGTACCCTCGATGCCTGATTTGAACTTATCCAATCCATTAGTACTAAATTATCTAACTCAAAATGCAATCTGGTGGATAGAATACGCAGATCTAGATGGCTTTAGAGTCGATACTTACAACTATTCAGATCCGCAAGGAATTGCAAAATGGACAAAATCCATAACAGATGAATATCCCACATTTAATATCGTGGGCGAGGTATGGATGCAGAACACATCGCAAATGGCGTATTGGCAAAAAGACAGTCCAATAGGTAAAATTCAAAACTACAATTCGAATCTCCCATCAGTAATGGACTTTACACTTTTAGACGCATTGAGTAAAGTTTTTAGCGAGGACGATGGCAGCTGGGATAAAGGCATGATAAAATTATATGATAATTTTACTAATGACTATTTATACGCTGATCCCAACAACATCTTAGTTTTTGCTGAAAATCACGACACCAATCGTTTCAACGAAATTTATCAAAACGATATTCGAAAATATAAGATGGCAATGGCTGTACTGGCAACGGTGCGTGGTATTCCTCAATTGTATTACGGTAGTGAAATAGGAATGAGTGGTAATAAGGACAAAGGTGACGCTGCCATTCGTCTCGATTTTCCTGGCGGATGGAAAACGGATCCTAACAATGCCTTTCAACCTGAAAGTAGATCTCAAACACAGAAAGACTATTTTGATTTTACGGCCAAACTATTTCAGTGGAGAAAAAAAACCACTGCAGTTCACTCGGGCAAAATGACGCATTACATTCCTGAAAACAACGTGTACACTTACTTTAGATACAATGATGACAATACAGTAATGATTGTTTTAAACAATAATAAAGAATCTATCAAACTAAGCACAAAGCGTTTTGCCGAAAATATTCAAAAACATGCTACAGCAAAAGACATTCTAACTGACAAGTTACTTGATATTACTACTGAAATTGAATTAGAACCAAAGTCGGTTTATATTTTAGAACTTCAATAAAATTTCTTAAACACCTGTTTCAAAACACATTGATAAAACCCATTCAGAAATGAAAAAACAAATCTTAATAGTAGCAACGATTGCGATTACTTTATTAGTTAGTTGTAATTCAACAAAAAAACCAATCGAAAGTACAACTGCAGCAGCTACAAAGAAAAAAGCACCTTTTATTTGGGAAGCAGCCACTGTCTACTTTTTGATGACAGACCGTTTTAATAATGGTGATAAATTAAACGATTTAAATTATGACAGAACTAAAACGGCTGGCAAATTACGTGGTTTTCAAGGTGGCGACATCAAAGGGATTTCAAAAAAGATAGATGAAGGATATTTTGACAAACTAGGAATCAACGCTATTTGGTTCACACCAATAGTAGAACAAATACACGATGCTGTTGATGAAGGAACTGGTTTAAGCTACGGATTTCATGGCTATTGGACGAGAGACTGGACCGCACTAGATCCAAATTTTGGAACCAAAGAAGATCTTGCTAATTTGGTAAAAAAAGCACACGCTCACGGAATCCGAATCGTCCTTGATGGCGTAATCAATCATACTGGGCCTGTAACTGAAGTTGATACCGTTTGGCCAAACTACTGGGTTCGTACAAGTCCCGTGTGCGATTATCAAAACTATGACAGCACCACTATTTGTACTCTTGTCGCTAACTTGCCAGACATTCGAACAGAAAGCACACAAAACGTAGACTTACCTCCTTTCCTTGTCGAAAAATGGAAGAATGAAGGTCGATACGATCAAGAAGTAGCAGAACTTGATGCTTTTTTTAAAAGAACGGGCTATCCAAGAACACCGCGCTACTATATCATAAAATGGTTGACGGATTACATTACTGATTACGGTGTAGATGGCTACAGAGCCGATACTGTAAAACATACAGAGGAAAGCGTTTGGGCTGATTTTAAAAAACAATGCGATTATGCTTTTACCACATGGAAGCAAAAAAACCCTACTAAAGTACTAGATAGCAACTCATTCTATACGATTGCTGAGGTTTACAACTACAATATTAGCGCCGGTAAGTATTTTGATTTTGGAGACAAGAAAGTAAACTACTATGCAAACGGATTCAATAATATGATCAATTTTGAATTTAAGTGGGATGCTAAAAAAGACCACGAATACATTTTCTCTAAATACTCTACCCTATTAAACGGAGAATTAAAGGGTTCGAGCGTACTCAACTATTTATCCTCTCATGATGATGGCGCGCCTTTTGACGGCCTGCGTACCCATGGTATAGAAGCAGGAACAAAACTATTACTTTCCCCTGGGGTCGCACAAGTTTTTTATGGTGACGAGTCTAACCGAGTTTTAGAAGTAGCAGGAACACAGGGTGATGCTAAATTACGTTCGGCTATGAATTGGGATGCTATTAAGTCAAATCCTTCAACCAAATCAAATCTCTTACACTGGCAAAAACTAGGTAAGTTTAGAAAAAATCATCCTGCTATTGGTGCTGGAGTACACCAACAACTTTCGGCCACGCCCTATATATTTACTAGAACATTGATTAAAGATGGATTTAAAGATCAGGTTCTAATTGGTCTTGACCTTCCTGTGGGTAAAAAGCAACTCGATGTTTCGGCCGTTTACCCAGATGGAACAAAATTAAAAGATGGTTACTCTGGTCTAACCACAATTGTTAAGAATGGGCAAATAAAACTCAAAACTGACTTTGACATCGTTCTACTTGAAAAAAAATAGAAGCAATTAAGAAGCACAAATCAAATCAGGTTTGTGCTTTTTTTATTTGCACTTATTTCCCTGCGATCAGAAAAATATATATGCCTAAAATTGTAACTTTTTGTAAAAATAATCGTCTAATAAAGGAACCAAACCTTTACTATGAACTTTCTAGAAAACTACGAACCTTTGCTTAAAGCTTTCTGGTACATTGCGCTACCTGTTAGTTTGTTTTTTGCTCTTCAGACCATTATGACCTTTGTGGGTTTAAGTGATGGCGAAACCGATATGGATTCAGATACCGGCGACAGCGACCTGCCTTTCGAAATCTTTACGCTACGCAATTTAATCAACTTTTTATTGGGTTTTAGCTGGACAGGAATATCCTTTTACAACACCTTCAACAACAAATTGATTTTGATTGCTATTGCAGTAGGCGTAGGCTTACTGTTTGTAAGTTTCTTTTTTTTGATGATCAAACAAATTTTAAAGTTATCCGAAAACAATAGCTTCAAAATCGAAAATGCATTACACAAGACAGCCGAAGTTTATTTAAGTATTCCCGCAGCTAAAACCGGAAAAGGCAAAGTAATGATTAGCATTAATGGCGCTTTTCATGAGCTAGATGCCATGACCTTATCCTTAGAGAAAATCCCTACTAACGCTTCGGTGGTAGTTGTTGGCATCGAAAACAATCTTTTAATCGTAGAAAAAAATTAAACCTAAATAAACCATGACTGAAATTATTATTATTGTTGTTGCTGTTTTTATCATTTTTGTAACCTTTCTAACACTCATCTCTCGTTACAAACGATGTCCGTCAGATAAAATCCTGGTCATCTATGGTCGTACAGGTGGTACATCTGCAAAATGTGTACATGGTGGTGGTGCCTTTATTTGGCCTGTAATTCAAGACTATCAATACTTAGATCTTAAACCATTATCTATCGAAGCGAATTTAACGAATGCCTTATCGCGTCAAAACATTCGTGTCGATGTTCCTTGTCGTTTTACCATTGCTATTTCGACAGAAACAGAAAGTATGAACACTGCTGCTGAACGTTTATTAGGACTTTCGCCTGAGCAAATTCAGGAACTAGCTAAAGACATTCTTTTTGGACAATTGCGTTTGGTTATTGCTACTATGACAATCGAAGAAATTAACTCTGATCGTGATAAGTTTTTAGATAATATTTCTAAAAATGTCGACTCAGAATTGCGTAAAATTGGTCTAAAATTGATCAACGTAAACGTTACTGACATCAAGGATGAATCAGGATATATCGAAGCTTTAGGAAAAGAGGCTGCAGCCAAAGCAATCAACGAAGCTAAAATCTCAGTTGCTGAGCAAGAGAAAATTGGAGAAACCGGAAAAGCTATGGCTGACCGTGAAAAAGACGTTCAAATTGCTGAAACCCATAGAGATCGTGATGTAAAAATTGCAATCACAAACAAAGACAGAGAAGTATCTATTGCTGCCGCTTTTAAGGACGAAAGTATTGGTAAAGCAGAAGCACAAAGAGATACTCGTGTAAAAACATCCGAAGCAAATGCAATCGCCATCAAAGGAGAAAACGAAGCTAGAATTGCCATTGCACAATCAGAGGCTGCTCGTCGAGAGCGTGAAGCAGAAGCATTGAGAACTGCTTTGGCATCTGAAAAAGTACAAAGCGCAAGAGCACTAGAGGAATCTTATGTTGCTGAGCAAAAAGCAGAGGAAGCGCGTGCCGAAAGAGAACGCTCTACACAAAATGCCAACATCGTAATTCCTGCGCAAATTGCAAAACAAAAAGCCATTATTGATGCGCAAGCAGAAGCCGAAAAAACAAGAGAATTAGCAAAAGGAGAAGCAGATGCTATTTTTGCAAAAATGGAAGCAGAAGCAAAAGGTTTGTATGAAATACTAACTAAGCAAGCAGAAGGTTACAAAGAAGTGGTTGCCGCAGCTGGTGGAGACCCAACTAAAGCGTTCCAATTATTGTTAATTGAAAAATTACCAGAATTGGTTAAAACACAAGTAGAGGCAGTTAAAAACATCAAAATTGATAAAATTACCGTTTGGGATTCAGGAAATAATGGCGATAACGGAGCAGGATCAACCGCTAACTTTGTTTCAGGTATGATGAAAACGGTACCGCCTTTGAACGATTTATTTAACATGGCCGGTTTGAACTTGCCTACCTATTTAAAAGGAGAAGACAAAATAGAACCAACTACACCAGATACAACTGATGTGTCGAATGTTGATTTAAAATAAAAATCAATTGTAGTAGGGCCATTTGACCATACAAGTGATAAGAATGCAAAAGCACAAACCTAAATTGGTTTGTGCTTTTTTATTTTAAGTACCTTTGTCAAAAAGTAGTTCTATGCTGAAAATTGGACATCGTGGTGCCAAAGGTTACGAACCCGAGAATACCTTAATCAGTTTTGAAAAAGCGCTTGAATTGGGTGTTGATCAAATTGAATTAGATGTTCATCTGAGTGCTGACGGAATAATCATGGTAATTCACGACGACACTATTGATAGCATAACTAACAGTACAGGTCTAGTAAGTAGTTACAGCTGTGGCCAATTACAGGAATTTGAACTAGATAAAAAACAGTTTATTCCAACCTTAGAAGAGGCTTTAAATGTCATAGACAAAAAATGTTCGGTTAATATTGAAATTAAAAGTAGTGACGTAACAGCCGAATTGGTGATCCTAATCGAACGCTTTATTACTCAAAAACAATGGACGTACAACCATTTTTTAGTTTCAAGTTTCGAATGGAGTAACTTGGAGCAGCTTTATTATTTGAATGCAAAAATTCCGATTGCCGTTTTAACCGAAACAGATATTGCACTTGCTTTGGCTTTTGCCAAAAAAATAAAAGCACACGCAATAAACCCCAACTTCCAGCTGCTAACGCTAGAAAACAGACAAGAAATTCAGGAATCAGGGTTTAAAGTATACCCATGGACGGTCAATGAAATAACCGATATTGATAGAATGAAAAAATATAAAGTAGACGGAATCATATCAGATTTTCCGGATCGATTATAAATTTTGCTTTACGCAAAAACAACAAAAACATGAATCAAGATTTTGATATAATTATAGTAGGGGGTGGTGCAGCTGGATTTTTTACAGCGATTAATATCGTGGAGAAAAATCCAAAATTAAAGGTTGCCATTTTAGAACGCGGCGCCGAAGTTTTACAAAAAGTACGCATCTCTGGTGGTGGTCGCTGCAATGTAACTCATGCTTGTTTTGAACCTAACGAGCTAGTAAAATTTTATCCTCGTGGCGAAAAAGAACTACGAGGTCCTTTTCATCAATTTTGCTCAGGAGACACCATCGAATGGTTTGAAAAACATGGTGTGGAACTAAAAATTGAGGATGACGGGCGCATGTTTCCTATTTCTAACTCTTCGCAATCTATCATCGACTGTTTCCTGCAAGCTACGACCAAATTGGGGATAAAAGTACTCACAGGACAGAGTGTACAATCAATCTTTAAGAAAGAAAATGTTTGGAAAATAGAAACACAAACTGAAAATTATATTATTGAGAAATTAATTTTGGCAACGGGTAGCAATCCTAAAATTTGGGAAATGCTTCAAACCTATGGACATGCTATTGTCAATCCAGTCCCTTCGCTTTTTACTTTTAATATTAAAGATGCTAGAATTAAAGAATTGCCTGGCGTAGTAGCATTAGCAACTGTAAAAGTAAAAGACACTAAATTAGAGTCGACAGGTCCGTTGTTAATTACCCACTGGGGAATGAGCGGACCTGCTGTTTTGAAATTATCGGCTTGGGGCGCACGAATCTTGCATGATAAAAACTATCAGTTTACTATTTATGTAAATTGGCTGAACGATGTTGATACTGACGATGCCGAGAAAAAACTAAAAGATCTTAAGCAAGAGCACGCTAAAAAAGCTGTTTCAAAAAAATCGCCTTTCGACTTCGCCAATCGTTTATGGGAAAGCATTGTTCTAGCATCTGGAATAGAATCTGAAACGAAATGGGCTGATTTATCGAAAGTACAATTACAAAATTTATCCAATCAATTGACCAACGCTTCGTTTCAAGTCAACGGAAAAAGTACTTTTAAAGAAGAATTTGTCACAGCTGGTGGAATCGACTTGAAAGAGATTAATTTCAAGACGATGGAAAGCAAATTACATGACAATTTATATTTTGCTGGCGAAATTGTAAATATTGATGCTATTACTGGCGGATTTAATTTCCAAAATGCCTGGACAAGCGGATTTATTTTGGCCAATGCTATTTAAAAAAATTAACACGTTTTTACATCTTTACTAAGTTTTTCTTGTGAGCAATCGCATACCTTTACTTTCATTATAACAGCTACTTATGAAAGAAAAACTACTTGTTGCACTATTTATTGTTTGTTTTCAAATTAGCTTCTCCCAAACCATTAAAGGAAAGGTTCTCTTTAATAATTACGCCATCTCTAATGTAGAAGTCGTGAACGCTACTCAAAAATTAGTTGCAAAGTCTGATAGCAATGGTGATTTTTCGATTGCGGCCAAAACAAAAGATATTCTGGTATTCTTATCAAAAGATCATGAATTACAACAAATAACTATTTCCGAGAAAATGAGTAAAAATAAGGTGCTAGTCATAGAATTAGCATTGAAAGCAGAAGAACTATCAGAAGTTTTGATAACTAATACTCCCAAAATTACATTAGCAGCCACTCCAGAAATAGAACAAATAATGAGAGACGAAATCGAAGCAGGGAGAGCTGATAAAAGTTTAAAACCCCCAATGATTGACGATCTGAAAATTAATAAAGGATTGAATCTAATCCGTATAGGCGGTTTTCTTGCCGGTTTACTAAAAAAGGAAAAAGGCGATATCGAAAAAGATAGTCCGCAAGCTTCATTTACAACGATAGCAAAAAATAGTTTTGAGCAAAAATTTTTTACAGAAACACTAAAATTAAAACCGGACCAAATAGATCTTTTTTTACAACTATGCGAAAATGATCCAAAAGCAAACACTATTTTACAAGATCCTAACGAACTTGCTGTGTTGGAGTTTTTACTTCTAAAAAATGCTGAATTCAAAAAACTATAGTTGTCGCTAGCCACAAATTATATCCGGTACCGTGATTTTTTTTATAGATTCTACTTATTTTTAAATTTAAATTAACACGATTTTACATATTTACTAAGTTTTCATTAAGAACAAACGAATAACTTTACTTCTTAAATAACAGTAGCTTATGAAAGTAAAAATACTTATTACGTTTCTTTTAATTTATTGTCAAATAAGTTTCTCACAAACGATTAAAGGAAAGATTTCGTTCAATAATTATGCGATTGCTAATGCTGAAATAGTTAATACGAAAACAAAAACGATCGCGACCAGCGATGGAAATGGACTATTTACTATCGATGCTAAACCAAATGAAACCGTCGTTTTTATAGCCAAAGGGTATGATCTAAAAAGCATATTGATTACTTCAAAATTGATTAAAGAAAATAATTTGATGATTAATTTAGTTTTAAAAGCTGAAGAGTTAAAAGAAGTAGTTATTAATAATCAGCCAAGTATAAAACTAGGATCGGACACCAAATGGGAACAAGGTAAACTCGACCAATATACTTTAGAAAAAAACGCTCAAAGATTGAAAGTAGCCGGTGTAAGCTCTCACACAATTGAAAACGGAATGGATTTCGTAAGAATAGGAAAGTTGATTGGTAGCTTATTTAAAAAGGAAAAGGATTCAGAACAACCCAAAAAAAACAACAGTTTAGCAACCTTTAAAACAATTGCAAAAAATAGTTGTGATCAAAGATTTTTCTTGGAAACCCTAAAATTAAAACCTGAGCAAATCGATCTTTTTTTACAATTTTGCGAAAACGACCCCAAATCAAATGCCCTTTTACAAGACAGTAATGATCTAGCTGTGATGGAGTTTTTACTCAATAAAAATAATGAATTTAAAAAGCTATAAGTGATAGTAAATAGTTTTTATTTACCATCTCCTATTTATGTACTTTAACAATAATTAAATTTAATTTTGATGTTGTACGCTAAACCTAACTAGGATTTTATCTTTCTAACTTTTCAACTTTTGACTCAAATTACCTATTCAACCACCAAATACTTCCGTTTAAAATAGCTGCAAAACTTACCCAAGCAAGGTACGGCAATAGCAAATAACCGGCTATTTTATTGATTTTAACAAATTGCGAATAAGTTTCAAAAATCATTAACCACAAAATAATAATCTCAATCCCTGCTAACATAGGATTGTGAAGCCCAAAAAACAAATACGACCACAAAGCATTTAAAGCCAACTGAATTGCAAAAAATACCAATGCTTTTTTAACAATCTCTTTTTCATAATCAATTCGAGACCACACTAATCCCGCCGCAACTCCCATCATAGCATACAACATGCTCCAAACAGGCGCAAAAACCCAATTAGGCGGATTAAAACTAGGTTTCACTAAGGATGGATACCAATCTATGATTCCGGCACGAGTCGAGTTTCCAGATATATAACCAATACCAAGACAGGTCACTACAACGATAAGTATTTTGGTAATTTTGTTCATTTTTCCCTTTTATATATGAACTTCAAAATTAATAAAAACAAACTACTGTTTACCATTATAATTTTCTTTGTTGAATAATTTCAAAGAGTTCTTTTTTGTAAGTATCGCCTATAGGTATGCTATGACCGTTAATATAAACACTCAAAGAATCGGTTTTTGTAATATGACGCAATGCAACAAGAAACGATTTATGTGTTTTTACAAATTCAGAAGCCGGCAAAAAATCCTCAACACTTTTTAAAGTATTATTGGTAATTATTTGTTTGTCAATTAAATGAATAGCAACATAATTCTTTAAACCTTCGATGTAGCAAATGTCTTTTACATAGACTTTTTCAAAATTATTTTTACCGTCTGTCTTAATAAATATATAGTTGTCAACCTCTTTTTGAATTGCTTTTACCTCAGGCTCGCCACTATTTTTCACTTTTAGTACCGCTTCATAAAAACGTTCAAATTCAAATGGTTTTAGGAGGTAATCTACCGCATCAACCTCATAGCTTTGCAAGGCAAATTGCGGATAGGCGGTCGTAAAAATAATATTTGTTTTTCCTTTTACAATCTTCGACAGCTGTAAACCGGTTAAATCTGGCATTTGGATATCCATAAAAACCAAATCAACATTTCCGCTCTCAATTGCAGCAAGCGCTTCTAACGAACTGGTTGTGGTGCCAATTAATTCTAAAAAAGGAACTTTACAAACATACTTTTCTAATAATCGAATTGCAGGTGGTTCATCATCGACTATAAGGCATTTTACTATTTTCATGATTTAATTTTAAATGGTAGTTTGAGACTCGTTGTAAAAATGTCAGCGGATTGATTGTACTGCAATACATAATCTTGCTTATAAATTGCACTTAATCTACGTTCTAAATTTTCTTTTCCAATGCCCGAAGTACTGTATTGTTCTGCACTAGAAATTTTGTTTGAAGTTTCCATACTAACAAAGTCTTTTGTTACATTAATAATGATTCTGGCAGGGAACTCTTTGTTGGTAACCACCCCGTGCTTGAAAATATTTTCAATAAAATGAATGAAAACCAAAGAAGGCACTTTTTGATCTCCTACTACTCCATCAATAATGTAGTTTAGAGACAAGGTGTCTTCAAATCGTTTCCTATGCAAATAAATGTAATCTTCAATAAAATTTATTTCTTTAGAAAGTGGCATAAAATCAGTTCCCGCTTCATAGGTTACGTACCGCAATAGTTGGCACAAACGCAGAATATCTTTGGCAATTTTAGGTTTATCATCAACTAAATCGGTATAAAAAGCATTGAGTGTGTTGAATAAAAAATGAGGCTCCAGCTGCGATTTCAAAAGGCTGAGTTCTGCTTTGTTATAATCCAATTCTAATTTATGAATCCTGTGTTGGTTTGTCGCATATTCGAAGAAAAAATAAACCAAAGTACTATACAAAATTCCTTTTATGGCAAAAATCGAATTATCAAAGGTGTAAAATAAAAATTTTCGTGATTCTTCAAAATAATTGTGCTTTCCGGTAAATTCAAAAAGAAGTACTTCTTCCAATAAATATCGTACACGTCCAAAAATAACAATCAAGAAAATAACACCAATCGCAAATCTAACATAATGCTTCTTCCCTAACGTATGCGGGCATACAAAATAAAAATTAACCACATAAGTTGTAAATGTTGCTGTGTACATAATGACTCTCATATAATTGAAAGGCAGCTGAAAGTTACCTAAAAATCGTTCGCTACCTCCATAGACATAATCAGAGAAAAGATCCATCAGTACTATTGTGAGTACTACTGCAAGATGAAAGTACCACTGTTTTTTATTTATTTCCATGGGATGAAATTACATATTTTACTTGAGTCCACTATTTTTTTTACACGAACACCCAAAATAAAGGTACGAACAAGTCGATTTTTGACAAAAAGCATAAAATGATTCGTTTTCATGGTTTTGTGTAGTAGAAAAGCGCAATGGTGTAAAATGATTTTTAGCATTGTGCTACTCGTATACATTTGCTGACAACAAAACCATACATCATGAAAACCACTTTCGCCCTTCTTCTATTTTTAAGCATGAATTTGCTTTTTGCACAGGATACTAAACTAACTGGAACAATTGTAGCAAAAAACAATAAGGAAAAAATTGCATTTGCAACTGTTACTATTTTTGATGCTACTACCAAGTCGTTTGTTAAATCTACGGCAACCGATGAAAAAGGATACTATGAAATACAAGTCGCTACGGTAGCTTTCTATGTTCAAATTGAAATATTAGGGTACAAAACCTTCCAATCAAAAACGTTTACAAATACCAAAACCGACTTAAATCTCAATTTTGAGTTAGAAGAAGATGCTCTTGCACTAAACGAGGTAGTTGTAATGCAAAGAAAAAGCCTCATCAAATTAAGCCGAGACAAGATGATCGTAGACATTGACAAGGCAGGATTTGGAAATGGAAATGATGGACTTGAAACCTTAAGTAAACTGCCTGGCGTGCAATTAGACAAAGACGAAAATGTCGTTTTTAGAGGCAGCAACAATCTTCAAATAATGATTGATGGCAAACCTTCGCTGCTTACTGGTGAAGAGCTCAAACAATATTTAAAAACACTAGACGGCGCCAATATTAAAGCCGTAGAGATAATCGCTAACCCATCGGCTAAATATGATGCAGCAGGAAGCGCTGGTATTTTTAATCTTGTACTCAAAAAGTCAGCGGCAACGGGTTTAACTGGTAATTTGAGATCATCTGTCGGTTATGCTGAATTTATCAAAAACTACAACGGCTTGAACCTCTACAATAATACAGAAAAATGGAATCTGAAATTTGGCCTTAATTATGGCTACAACGAGAGTGTAAATCGCCGTACAATCGATCAAACTGTCGTTACACCAGATATAACTACTTTGCTTAAGCAAAAAAATGACTGGTTACCAGTTACTAATAGTTACTCTGGGAATTTTGGAGCCTCGCACCAATTAAATAAAAACAGTACTGTGGGCGCTTCGACAAATTACAGTATTTACAAAAGTGATGAAAAAACAAATGGTCGTACCGAAGAATTTGATGATAACGTTTACAAGAGATTTACACTATTAGATACACAAGACGATATTGCAAACACAACCCTAACAGGTACTGTGTTTTATAATTTTGCATCGGATAGTTTAGATACAAAAATCGACGCGCAATTAAGCTACGCTAATTATCAAAACGATAACGACCGTCTTACGACTAATGCTTATTTTAATGCCAACACAAACAAGATGTACAGAGATATAGAAGCTGTCAAATACCAAAATCCAACGAACTTTAATATAATCAGTGCAAAATTAGATTATGAAAAAAAGGTAACGAACACCTTTAACTTCGAGACAGGAGCAAAATTGAGCTATGTGAACAATGATTACACGATTAATTTACAAGATCGAGACGCTCAAGGAAATTACATTTTGAACACCAATAGAAGCAATCATTTGGTTTACAAAGAATCTATTTTATCTGGTTACGGAATCACAAATTTTACTAAAGGCAAATTTGATATTCAAGCAGGCTTACGCGCTGAATATATCAATTATAACGCTACATCCTTGACATCAAACAGTACGAACAAGGACAATTATTTATCGCTTTTCCCATCATTCAGCATTAATACAAACCTAGAAAATAATCAATTTAAATTTTCGTACAGCCGTCGCATTCAACGTCCACGCTATTTGTACTTAAATCCGTACTACGAATACATCGATACCTATAATGTTTCGGTAGGGAATCCAGAGCTAACTCCGCAATTTACAGATGCATTTGAGCTGGTATGGATTAAAAAACAAAAAACCTCACTTTCGCTATTTGCTAATTTCTCAAAAGACGAAATGTATCAAATTATTAATTATGACAAGGATACTAAAATCACAACCTTGTATTATGACAATATTGGTAAATCAAAAAGCATCGGTCTCTCCTTTAATTCTAGCTACTCATTAAAAAAATGGTGGGAAGTACAGCTTAATACTGAAGTAGCATACGGTCAAGCCATATCGGATTTAGAAGGTTACAAATTCAACAACAGTGGTGTGTCGTACTCTGGCGCTTTAAATCAATCTTTTACTTTGGCGAAGGATTGGAGTGCTACTTGGAACAGTTTTTATAGTCAAAATGGCGATTACGGGAATACAACCTTCAAACCATCTTACGATATGTCATTTAGCATGAGAAAAGATTTTTTTGACAAAAAAATAAGAATGAATCTTAGCGCACAAAACGTTTTAAGAAAAAGCCAATGGATACAAAGTACGCAACAAGATAATGTCACTACAAATTGGGTCAACCGTTGGGAAACTAGAAAAATAACACTGTCACTAACTTATAATTTCGGTACAGCTAAAAAGAAGGAGGTAAAAGAGGCTGATTTGAATGAGGAACAAAATAGATTGTAAGTAGCGGTTTCCTGCTGTAATGGTAACCGCTGTTGCAATTAAAAAAAGCAAAATATGATATACATAACAACAGATTTTCGCACTATAAATTGACAAAAATCTGTGAATCTGTGGTCTAAAAATAAGTATCTTTGCACAAATTTTACAATTCATGTTAACGACAAACGATTTTATTCCTGCACCTTATTCTCATACTTTAGATAAAGGTCAATTTCAGTGGAGCGCACCAAGTAATATCGCACTAGTAAAATACTGGGGTAAGAAGGAGAACCAAATTCCAGCCAATCCATCTGTGAGTTTTACTTTGAACAATTGTAAAACTATCACAAAATTGGCTTTCGCCAAAAAAGACAATTCGACTTTGCTCAATACTGATTCAGACTCTTTCTCGTTTGATTTGTTATTTGAAGGAAAACCAAAAGAAGATTTCAAACCAAAAATTCAGAAATTCTTAGAGCGAATTGAAGTTTTCCTTCCGTTTTTAAAAGAGTATCATTTTACGATTGATACCGAGAATACTTTTCCACATAGCTCAGGGATTGCTTCATCAGCGTCAGGAATGGCTGCGTTAGCAATGAACTTAATGAATTTAGAAAAAGCGCTTAACCCAGCAATGACAGATGACTATTTTTACCAAAAAGCCTCATTACTAGCACGATTAGGATCAGGAAGCGCTTGCCGCAGTGTAAAAGGGCAAGTGGTAGTTTGGGGAAATCAAGCAAATATTGAAGGAAGCTCAGATTTATATGGAGTTGAATTTCCGAACGAAATACACGCTAATTTTACAAATTATCAAGATACGATTCTATTAGTTGATAAAGGCGAAAAACAAGTTTCAAGTACCGTAGGCCATGATTTAATGCACAACCATCCTTATGCTGAAAGGCGTTTTGCACAGGCACATGAAAATTTAGATACGCTGATCTCAATATTTAAAAGTGGTGACTTAGACTCTTTTATAAAAGTTGTAGAAAGCGAAGCATTGACATTGCACGCCATGATGATGACTTCGATGCCATATTTTATTTTAATGAAACCAAATACATTAGAGATTATTAATGCGATTTGGAAGTTCCGAAATGAAACTAAAATTCCTGTTTGTTTCACACTAGATGCAGGTGCCAATGTGCACGTTTTGTACCCCGAAAACGTTAGCGAGAAAGTTTTGCAATTTATTAAGAACGAATTAGTTGGCTATTGTCAAAATGGACAGTACATTTGTGACAAAATTGGAAATGGAGCGATGATGCATTAATTGAATTATTTGTTTATCTTTATCCAATAAAGAATCGACAGTATGGATATTCAATCAGAAAAGTTAGAAATCATCAAAATGCTGATTGCAACCGATGATAGCCATATTATTGAGGAAGTAAAAAATGTTCTTATAGCACATAGAAAAGCAGTTTGGGATGAATTATCACCAGAGCAGCAAGAAATAATTGATCTACAAATTCTTGAAGAGAACCGTGGAGACCAACTAGAAGTATAAAAAACAGAATAATTACCAACCCCAAATTGATAATTTACCACAATATGAAAGGACCTTTATTTTATTCAAAAATATTACTCTTTGGAGAATACGGAATTATTCGCGACTCAAAAGGATTATCTATTCCTTATAATTTCTACAACGGTGCCTTAAAAAGAGACGAAAATCCTTCGGCTGAGGCAATCGCTTCTAATGCAAGTTTGAATCGCTTTGCCAATTATCTTGACACTTTACAAACGGAACAACCTTTACTAGTATCATTTGCTATAGATGAACTTAAAAATGATGTTGCAACAGGAATGTTTTTCGACTCAAGTATCCCACAAGGATATGGTGTAGGAAGTAGTGGCGCATTAGTTGCGGCCATTTATGACAAATACGCACAAAATAAAATCACTGTTCTAGAAAACTTGACGAGAGAAAAATTACTAGAATTAAAAAATATTTTTTCACAAATGGAAAGCTTTTTTCATGGAAAAAGCTCTGGCTTAGACCCTTTAAATAGTTACTTAAGCATTCCTATCTTGATTAACTCTAAAGACAACATTGAAGCTACAGGAATTCCTAATCAAAGCTTTGACGGAAAAGGCGCTGTCTTTTTATTAGATTCAGGAATCGTAGGAGAAACGGCTCCTATGGTTAATATTTTTATGGAAAACCTAAAAGACAAAGGTTTCCGTACGATGTTGAAAAATCAATTTGTAAAATACACTGACCTTTGCGTAGAGAACTTTCTTGGTGGAGATATGAAGTCTTTATTCCTTAATACTAAAAAATTATCTAAAGTAGTTTTAAGTAACTTTAAACCAATGATTCCAGAACAATTTCATGCTATTTGGCAAAACGGAATTGACACGAATGATTACTACTTGAAACTTTGTGGATCCGGTGGTGGAGGTTATATTTTAGGTTTTACCGAAGACCTAGAGCGCGCTAAATTATCCTTGAAAGACTATAAGCTTGAAGTTGTATATCAGTTTTAGAAATTAACCGAGCTGTTAAAGAAAATAGCTCCACCTTTATTATAATCCCATAATGTTTAGCAGAAAGCAGAAACTTTTATTGATGAAAATTATCAGTTTGTTCTCTGTTGCTAGAGGGTATAACATTCCGGTTATTATACTAGCACAGTATTTATCTGCAATATTTATATTATCGCCAGAAAAAGGAACATTAGCTAACTTATTAGATTTAAATCTTTTTTTGTTAGTATTAGCCTCGTCGATTACTATCGCATCAGGATATATCATAAACAATTTTTACGACAGCCAAAAAGACCTCATAAACAGACCCAACAAGTCCATGTTGGATCGATTGGTAAGTCAAAAAACAAAGTTGTCCGTCTATTTTACTTTAAACTTCATTGTAGCTTTTATCGCTTTAATAGTTTCATGGAGAGCTTTATTTTTCTTTTCGTCCTATATTTTTCTCATTTGGTTTTACTCTCACAAAATAAAGAAATACCCACTCATAGGCAATCTAACAGCTGCTGTTCTGGCAGTAATTCCTTTTTTTGCCATTCTTTTACACTACTATTTTAATTTAAGTTTTGAAGAAATCGAAAGCTACAAAAGTAATTTAGCTGTGATATTTGCGCACGCATCATTTTTATTCTTACTATTACTAATAAGGGAAATGATTAAAGATCTAGAGAACATTAAGGGAGATCTAGCCAATAACTACAAAACCATCCCTATAATTTATGGAGAGACAACATCTAAAAAAGCAATTAGCTTACTCACTTTTCTAACCATTATTCCGGTTTACATATTGGTAGACATTTACGACGTTGGGGCCATGGAAATTTACTTTTATGCTTGCCTAATTATCCTATTATTTTTTCTCCTGTACTTATGGAAATCAGAACGCAAGGGGCAATATTTATTGCTTCATAATGTACTGAAATTTCTAATTGTAGCTGGAGTATTTTGCATTGTACTAATTAATCCAACAGTACTATTGAATAGCAAAAAATTACTGCACTTACTCTAAAAGCTATTCTTAAAAACAATATTGTTCTTAGCGTTTATATAGCCCTCATTACTTCACATAACGATTAATTTAATTTGAGTACAGCGAACATTGATTGAACTACATCCTTTTGCTTTTTTCTTTGAAAAGCAAAAGATCGAGTATAAATCAGGAATAAGCTCTTCACAACCAACCTTGTTTTTTATAATTAAGCTAATTATGAAGTATTTAGCATTTTAATTAGGAGTTATTGATTGCCAATTATTTAAATACTATCTTTGCACAAATTATAGAATATTATGAATAATAAGGAAGGCAATAATAAAAGAGGTGGTTCTAGGCCAACTAGTTCTAGACCTAGCTCTAACAAGCCAAAACCTGCGATGCAAAAAAGGGCACAAGGGCCTAAAAAAGCAAAAATTACTACTAAGGTTGCTGAAGTTGTAACAGATAAGGTAGAGAAAAAACCGAATCAAGCGCCTAAAAGACCTAAGGTAAAAGACGAAATTAGATTAAACAAATACATCTCTAACTCAGGTGCTTGCTCTCGTCGTGATGCCGATATATACATTACCTCAGGTACTGTAAAAGTAAATGGAGTTGCCGTTACGGAGATGGGATATATGGTAAAACCAGGTGATGTCGTTAATTTTGATGGTGCAACATTAACTCCTGAAAAAAAGGTTTACATTTTATTGAACAAGCCAAAGAACTTTACGACTGCCATGGACGAAGGACAGGAATTTCGTAATGTTTTAGAGTTAGTAAAAGGTTCAACTACAGCTAAAATTGGTGCCATAGGTAGAATGGATAAAAATACTACTGGGTTATTATTGTTTACCAATGATACTGACATGATTCGTAAATTTACTTTACCAACCAATAAATCATCTAAAATATACCAAGTTTCATTAGATAAAAACCTGAAATTTGAAGACTTAGAAAAAATCAATAAAGGACTTGTCCTTGATGGACATCGTGTTTACGTAGAAGATGTGAGTTATATTGAAGGAGAAGCTAAAAGCGAAATAGGTTTAAAATTAAGATCAGCTAATGTAAAAGTGGTTCGCTCTATATTTGAACACTTTAGTTATGATGTTTTACGTATCGACCGTGTTTCATTTGCTGGCTTAACCAAGAAAAACCTTCCTAGAGGAAATTGGAGATTACTTACAGACCAAGAAATAATCAATTTAAAAAACGTTTAATACGCAATCAAACAAAAACTTAAATCCTATTCTTAACTGAATAGGATTTTTTTTTGCTTTCCAAACTTCTCTACCAAGACAAAATACGCATAAAATAAATTAGCAAAAGCCGCCTCAAAAACTATCGTTCTAAACTATCCATCACAGAAATTAGTTTTTCATATTTTTATCATAGCTTTACGTAAACTTAATTTAAGTAAATCATGAAAAAAACTTCGGTTATTGCAACTGCAATTCTCTTCTCTATTCTAATGGTTAATTGCAAATCAGAAAACAAAAAAATAGATTTCGGTAGTATTACTAATCAATATTTTGATGACAAAAATGCTTTAGACCCACTAAGCGCAACTCAAAACGGACAAAATCAGTACAACGATCAGTTACAGTTTGAGATGAGTGATAGTTTTAGACAAGCACAATTTGCTTTTTTTGACAAATACGATAAAACCCTAGACACTATCGATATCAAAAACCTATCTGATGAGGAGAAAAACAGTTACGAAATCATCAAATGGGAAGTGGCTGTTGGAAAAGAGTTACTCAACGAGCCAACTAATTTAATACCTGTTCATCAATTTTGGGGAACACACCTGACTATGGGACAATTTGCTGGAGGAAGTAGTGCACAACCCTTTAAAACAGAGAAAGACTACAGCAACTTCTTAAAAAGAATGGATTTGTATAGTGTGTGGATTGACTCGGCTATGGTGTACATGAAAAAAGGAATTGCTAAAAAAGCCGTTCTACCTAGATCATTAACCGTTAAAATGATTCCGCAATTTGATGAAATGGCAACGCCAAATATCGAAGACAATTTATTTTATTCGGCAATAAAGATAATGCCTGATTCCTTTTCTGACGAAACTAAAAAAGAGTTAACGATAAAGTATAGCGCTATGATCAACAATAAGTTGATCCCGCAGTACAAAAAAATGGCTACTTTTTTGAAAACAGAATACCTTCCGGCTTCTAGAGCTACAAGCGGAATAGGAAGTTTACCATATGGACAAAAACTATATGCCGCTTATGTAAAACAATGGACTACCACCGCAATGACTCCAGCAGAAATTCATGAGCTAGGTCTCAATGAAGTTGCACGTTTGACTGCCGAAATGGAGAAAGTGAAAAAGCAAGTTGGCTTTGAAGGGACATTATTGGAATTTTTCGAGTATGTGAGAAACAAACCCGAATTAAAACCATTTGCAAAACCAGAAGAAGTAATTGCAAATTTTGAACGAATATATAGTGTCATTAAGCCTAATGTAGATAAATTATTTTCATTACAACCTAAAACTAAGTTTGAAATCAGAAGAACGGAAGCGTTTAGAGAAAAAACAGCAAGTGCTGAGTACAATCAAGGAGCAGCTGACGGATCTAGACCAGGTGTATTTTATGTACCAATTCCCGATGTAAAAGAATACAATATGTACGGTGATGAAGATCTATTTCTACATGAAGCTATTCCTGGTCATCACTTTCAAATATCTTTGCAACAAGAAAACGCTAGCCTTCCTGATTTCAGAAAATACAATTGGTTTGGGGCCTATGGCGAAGGATGGGCTTTGTATACCGAGAGCTTAGGTAAAGAACTAGGATTATACCAAGACCCTTACCAGTATTTTGGGATGTTAGGAAACGAAATGCACAGAGCGGTGCGCTTAGTCGTTGATACTGGATTGCATAGCAAAGGCTGGACAAGAGAGCAAGCTATTAAATACTCTTTAGAAAATGAAGCCGAAAGTGAAGCAAGCATAACCACTGAAATTGAGCGCTACATGGCAATCCCTGGTCAGGCACTATCTTACAAAATAGGACAGCTGAAAATCATGGAGCTGCGCAAGAGAGCACAAGATAAAATGGGAAAACAATTTGATATTAAAAAATTCCACGAAAAAGTGTTAGAATCAGGTGTTATGCCACTTGCTTTACTAGAAAGCAAAATTGATGCTTGGATAGCAGAGAACAAATAAGTGACACAATCAAATAATTAATATACTCAAAGGAAAAAGGACAATAAACAGCTCTTAATTGCATTTGTTAATAACACCAACTAGTCATCTAATTGAAATTATATCAAAATTCGAGCTATTGCACTGTTCTTTATTATTAACTTTTAAAGTTAAACACATTAAATTAATCATTCAAATAATTGATATAAAAAATAAACTATGAATATTTCCAAAAAACTAATACTTGAAGCTTGCCTTCAAAAACAGAACGATTTAATTGACGGTTTTACAACTCGATTAGAAAATATGGAATCTGATGCTATGGACCACGATCATTCACCAAGTCAGTCCGAAGGCCGCACGGCAGGCAAAATGGAATTAATTAATGCCATTGGTAACGAACTTACATTTGCACAACGGGAAATGGAATTTCTAAAAAGTTTGGACTCTTCAAAAGTTTGTGATATAGTAGAACCTGGAGCAGTCGTTGTTACAAACAAAATGACTTTCTATATTTGTGTTTCTATTGAAAATTTTGAAGCTGCAGGAAAAGATTTTTTTGGAATGTCTTACAAAGCACCACTTTATGCAGAAATGCGTGGTCTTAAAAAGGAATCCTCATTCAAATACAACGAAACCGAATACAAGATCTTAGACATCTACTAGTACGATTTAACAGTACTACTTTATCCCTTTAAAACCTCTTAAACTATGTATAAGAGGTTTTGGTCATTTATAATAAAAGATTTAATTGAAGAGATAAATTCAAAAACAACATAGAGTCGAAATCACTGACTAAATACCAAGACCAAACCAAAAATAAAAAAACCCCAACTAGTATAAGTTGGGGTTTCTAATATGCGTAAAATAGAATTACAAGCCAAATCTTCACAATTTTGTATCACGAAGAAAAAAGACAATTAGATAATCAGAAAAACTAATTAAAGATATTTCTGAAACTAAACCTTTAGGTAATGAAGATTTTTAATTGGTAGTTAGATATAACCAATATCTTGAGGATATTACTAAATTAAATAAACGCATAATTAAAGCAGCTACTTTCTACAAATAATATAGACTAACCTTGATTGCATTTACGCTTGTACACTTCCTTATGAGTAGTGATGATTTTAAGTCTTACATAAAGTAAACCACTCTTCATTTTATTCCTTTCATAATACCGCTCCTAATCAAATCAACTATTCCAAAATATTTCTATCCAAACAGATTTCTTTCATCTTTTTTAACGGTTCTTTCTACAAGTAGGTTTTACCACAAGCAGTCTACCTTTTTTTCTCAAGACTATCGATGGTCAAAATAGCTGGCTATCAATTTCATAATATAGCTATTCATCAAAAATCATCACTTTGATGTGGTTAAAACAAAGCAAAAACTCCATTATTGGTTAATGGAGTTTTATTTTGGTTTGCTTAGCATCAAATCAGACACTTTTTTGAACAAAAGAACCTGAGATGTAATAAAAGCAATTGTATTCTATTTCAATTGTTATCTCTCAATTATGCTGTTTCGCCTCTAGAAATGAAATTTAAAATATTGCTAATCTTTATTCACTAACTACAAATGAGGCTTTTAAAGATGCTTTAGAATCCCCTCCTACCCATAAGTTAAAATCACCAGGTTCTACCTCCCATTTTTTATTAAGGGTGTAAAACTGAAGCACATCTGAATTTATTGTAAAGTGAATAGTTTTAGTTTCACCCGCTTTAATCATCACTTTCTCAAAAGCCTTTAACTCTCTCACTGGCCTCGTTATACTACCTATTAAATCTCTAATATACAACTGTACCACTTCTTCACCATCTCTACCTCCAGAATTAAAAACATCAACAGATACTTTTATAGAGCCTTCCTTAGAAATAACCGATTTATCTAATTTTAAATTTTTGTATTCGAAAGTACTATAACTAAGTCCGTAACCAAAAGGATACAATGCACTTTTAGGAGCATCTGTATAACCAGAATAAGTTACATGGCTTGGACTGCTTGGCCTACCCGTATTTTTTTGGTTATAATACAATGGCTCTTGTCCTACGTTATGTGGAAAAGAAACTGGTAATTTACCTGAAGGGTTATAATCCCCAAAAAGAACATCTGCAATTGCATTTCCGGACTGAGAACCCAAGAACCAACATTCTAGAATAGATGGCACATTATTGGCCGCCCAGGAAATATCCATTGGTCTTCCGTTCATTAGAACAATAACAATGTTTTTATTAACTTTATAAACTGCTTCAAGTAGCTCTTGTTGTACACCGAAAAACCCAATATTAGTTTGACTGCGACCTTCACCAGTTTGAAATGCATTTTCCCCAATTGCTAATAGGACGACTTCAGATTTTCTTGCTGCTTCAACAGCGGCTTGAATTCCAGAGGTATTATCAGTATTAAACTTGATCGGAAACAAAAACTGACTTTCTCCAGGTTTCAAGTTAGGAATCGTTAAATCTGCACCTTTTTCATAGTAAATTTTGGTGTTCTTACCAACTGCACTTCTAACACCCTCTAAAAGAGAAACTGCTGAATCGTTTTTACCCAATGCCCTCCAATTTCCCAAAGGTGTATCTTTATCATCTGCAAGAGGCCCAATAACAGCGATACTCTTAATCTCCTTCGAGAGCGGAAGTAACTTACTACTGTTTTTTAACAAAACGATAGATTTTTTTGCTGCATCACGCGCGATTGCTAAATTTTCTTTAGTATAAACCTCGCTCTTTTCTTTTTTCTCATCGCAATACCTATAGGGATCATCAAAAAGACCTAATTTAAACTTTAACCTCAGCACGCGTCTTACAGCATCATCTAACTGCGAAAGCGTTATTTTATTTTCATTTAATAGTGTTTCTAGATTTGCTTCATATGCATAGGATTCCATGTCCATATCGCTACCAGCGCTCAGTGCTATTTGAGCAGCATGCTTTTTATCTTTAGCATAACCATGTGCGATCATTTCACCGATAGACCCCCAATCAGATACTATAAAACCATCCCATCCCCAGTCTCTTTTCAGGATGTCTCTCTGTAACATTTTATTCCCAGTAGAAGGAATACCGTCTATCTCATTAAAGGAATTCATAAATGTTGCTACACCTGCTTCCGCCGCCGCTTTAAAAGGTGGTAAAATAGTATTGTGTAACTCGTATTCGCCAATATTGACAGAATTATAATCTCGTCCAGCTTCAGCAAAACCATATCCGGCAAAGTGTTTAGCGCAAGCAGCAATAGTGTGTGAAAGTGACAAATCATTGCCTTGAAACCCCTCTATACGTGCTACTCCGATCACACTATTTAAATAAGGATCTTCTCCAGCACCTTCCATTATTCTTCCCCAACGAGCATCCCTTGACACATCGATCATTGGAGCAAAAGTCCATTGAATTCCTGAAGCTGCTGCTTCTTTTGCAGCGATTGCTGCTGTCTGCTTTATAATATCTAAATCCCAACTAGCACTTTCTCCTAAAGGAATCGGAAAAATGGTTTTATAACCATGAATCACATCATACCCAAAAATTAGAGGAATTTTAAGCCTGGAGTAATCCATTACTATTTTCTGCGTTTCCCTAATAGAAGCTACTGAAGTAATATTTAACATAGAACCTACTTCCCCATTTTTCAATTTATTTAGTTTGTATTGATCACCTGTAGAGCTTGAGGGGCCTGTAGCATTCCACTTACCACTATACTGCACTAACTGACCAATTTTTTCATTTAGACGCATTAATTGTAAAACAGAATCTACTTTACGTTCTAAATTTTCATCTGATTCAGAAGATGAATACTTTTTTTCATTAATCAATTTGGCATCTTGTAAGCCATATAGCGCTATAGAAATCACCATCACTGGGATCAATATTAATATTGTTTTCTTCATTTAAATAGATTTAATCGTTAATCTGATTATTGTCCTTACGTATTATGTATTCACAAAAATCTAAATACAAAAAAATAAACTTCATCAATGGCATTTTATTCCATCGCTAGCTCAACGTATACAGGAAAGTGGTCTGATGGGTATTTAAGGTTATTAGAATCACTTAAAACCGCATATTTGTTTACAGTAAGCTGTTTTGATTTAGAAATGAAGATATAATCAATTTTTCTAGTTACTGCTTCATTAAATTTAAAACCATTAAAAGTTCCTGATGGACCAAATTTTAGTTTAGCTGCCGTATCTGAATTTATCATGTCCTCAGATATATTTTTTATAAGTACATTATTTGGTTCTACATTGAAATCACCCATTAAGACCACAGGGTAGTTTTGAGTGTTTAACTCCTTAATTTTTTGCTGAATTTGTTTTATTCCATTCACTTGTGCTTGCTCTCCCACATGATCCAAGTGAGTATTAAAAATCCATATTTTTTTTGAAGTTTTTAAATCAGTAAACAAGCCGTAAGTGCAAATTCGTGGATATGCTGCATCCCAACCTTTAGATAATTTTTCAGGTGTTTCAGAGAGCCAAAACGTACTTACTTTCTCTACTTTGAATTTGTTTACATTATAAAAAATAGCCGAATACTCTCCTTGCTCACCACCATCTCTACCTGAACCAATAGCTTTATAATCCCTCAAAAATTCTTTTAAATCTGCCATCTGATTAGGCCTCGCTTCCTGTACACCAAGAACATCCGGACCAAAAAAGAGTACTTGAGAACTTAAAAATTCTTTTCTGTTTTTCCATGCGTTATCACCATCTGAAGCAATATCTAATCGAATATTATAAGTCATAACTTTGACCACTTGACTTTTACAACTAGTAAAAATTAATAAAATAATTAATAAATGTATTGTATACTTTTTCATATATATTGTCTAACTTTTTAATAAAGAGATTATTAATTTACTCATTTTGAAAAACTCGAACATAGTCAATAACCATCTGCTGAGGAAAAATGGAATCATCAATACCTTTTTTCCCTCCCCACATGCCACCAACGGCAACGTTTAATATAAGGTGGAAATTTTTATCAAAAGGCCATTCAGCAGTACTATTATGCTCATTAACAATATGATTATAGACAACATTATCAACTATAAAATCCATTGTATCAGGAGTCCATTCTAGGGCATAAACATGGAATGTATCGTTAGGTTGTTCAACAAAAATGGTCTTGCCCTTTTGTGTCCCCTTCAAATGATTATAGGCTTTAGTATGAATAGTTCCGTGTACCATATTATTATCGTAACCTACCTGCTCCATTATATCAATCTCACCACTTTCGGGCCATCCAATTTGTTTTCTATCATCGCTTAACATCCATATCGCAGGCCACATGCCTCGACCTTTGGGTAATTTAGCACTTACTTCTATGCGACCATATTTCCATGACGCTAAACCTTCTGTTTTTATTCTGGCTGACGTATACTCAGCAGTATCAATTTCGGTCACATACTTTAACCAACTTTTATTTTTAAAGGCATCACTTTTATAGTCTTTGTTTCTAATTTTTTCCTTTATTGCTTCAATAATCAAATAACCGTTTTCAACTCTAACATTTTTTAAATTATCTGTATAATATTGTTTTTCCTGATTAGCTACAAAACCATAATCATAACTCCATTTAGAGCTATCTAGCTTTCCTTTACTATTAAACTCATCACTCCAAATCAATCTATAACCCTGTTTTATAGGACTCTTTTTTATTGTTTCGAATAATAATTCAGGTTCATCAGTAGTAATAAAATTGAATTCATTTGCTACTAACCATTTCAAGTCTGCTTGTTTATTTGCTGTCCAAGCATTTAAAAGTAAATCTAGCTTTTTTGCACTTTGTATCCATTGCGGATTTCTTTTAAAGACACTCAGTTCATAATCTAGGCCTGAAATACCATCATCTTTTAATTGCATTGGTGTTTTAGATCCGTATAAATATTGGATTTTTGCACCAGCATCTAGTTCTTTTACTTTCTTCAGAATACCATAACTAAAACTTACATAAGTTAATATGAATGATTCTGCTTTCAGTTCTTTTACTAAGCTCACCACCTTTTTTGCAAGTATTAAATTACCATCATCTTTTTTAGTAGGCTTAATTTCACAAACTAAACCTGTGGCAGAATTATTTTTCATTCCTGCAAGAAGATATTGCTTTAATGTGGGTAATGTCTCTCCATTTGAGAGTTTATGTTTTGAAAGTTCCGCATAAGTAGTCTCCTCAACAACTAAGTTATTATACTTTTCATCATGAGTTACAACAAGAATATTATCTGAAGTCATTCTAACATCAAATTCAGACCCTATGCATCCCAAAGCAATTGCCTCTTTGAGTGAAGCTATAGAGTTTTGCGGAAGGTTTTTCGCTTTCCAAGCACCTCTATGAGCAATAACAGGATTATTAGCAAATTCTATTTTATTCCTATTTTTACTCGGAGCACATGCTACAAAAAGCGAGAGTACGACTACTACAACCTTAAATTTCAAATCCTTAATTTTAAACATTATTAATATCCATTATTTTGAGGATATCCTGGACCAAGTAAGTCCATTTGACTTTTAGGAATTACCCAATTAACCATCCAAGTTTGCATATTACGTCTAGCATCATTTGCAAAGGTAAAAGGATCTGCAGCTGTGTTAGCGTGAGTGCCTGAATTTTGAAGTCCTAGGTCTCCAGCTTTTCCGTAGCCTGCGTGATTAACAATGTAAGCGTACAATTTTCCAGTTCTCTTTAACATGTACCAGCGACGACCTTCAAATGCTAATTCTCTAGCTTGTTCGTCAAGAATATCTTCAATTGTTATTACATTGGTCAATGCAGGAGTATTAGCCCTTGTTCGCACCTTATTTAAATTAATTAAAGCAGCAGGATTATTACCTAATCGCATATTTGCTTCTGCAGCATACAGGTAAGTTTCTGCTAATCTTGCCATCATAATATTTTTAACTTGTGTATCTTCTGTAGGAATGCCATCATCAGGGAAATACTTTCTACAACCCGCATTTTGACGAATGAAAAAACCATTTCTACTTGCTACATCACCAAATTCTTTCCATGGGGCTGATGGGTTATTTCTAATTATAGATCCTAGTGTTTGACCAGCCGGTAAAGTTGCCGGATCATTATAAACATAATCCTTAATATAGTATGTTCCTTTAATACGAGTATCATTAGGACTTTGTGCTAATAGATCACGAACATAATTATTCATTGTCAACCAACCAAAACCACGACCAGCCTGCTCAATTGTGTACTTCGAACCTGGTGTTTGTTCTGCATAATTTGGCATAAGATTAAAATTCACCTTATTTGCATTTCCATTTACTGCTTTTTTGAACTGTAATACCCATAAGGCTTCTTTAGTATTCATGTCCCCTTTAAAAACCAAATCAGTACCGGTATTTAGAGCGTGTGTTGCTACCTGCGCAATAACCGTTTCAGACTGTGTCTTGGCCTCTAACCAATCACTTTGCCACAGAGCGACCTCAGCTTTTAGATGTCTAGCTGCACCCTGCCCAACCTTTCCAGCTGTAACATTCCACTGTAAATTAGCAATTGCAAAAGTTAAATCCTCTTTCACTAATTTATAAATATCCGCTTCTGGTGTTTTATCTTTTATTATAGTTAAAGCATTCTCTGGAGTAGTAGGCTCCGTGGTAACATAAATATTATTAAATAATTTGAATAGTGTAAACACGGAGTTAGCTCGAAAAAATTTAGCCTCAGCTATAATTTGATTTCTTCTTGCATCAGGCATATCAACCGAGGCTGCTGCTTTGATCAGTGCATTTGAACGGTCTAAAATTCTATAGTACAAATTCCAGTATGTCCCATGTACTCCACTATTAGTTGGGAATCGACCACTATTAATTTTTCCATAATTAGATATTTCGCCTCCTCGAGGAACCGTCAAATCATCTTTAGCATCAATTACAATAGGATCTGAACCGTTATTTGTTCCACTTTCCCAAAAAGATCTTTGAATATTATATAACCCAACAACTCCCGTTTCTAGACCCTCAGGTGTGTTGTAGACAAATTCAGCAGTAAAACCAGATGTTGGCTCTTCCTTTAAGTATTCTGTACAGGAATTCAACAAAAATAAAGCAGTAAGAAAAAAACTCCATTTAATATAAAGATTATTATTTTTCATGATATAATATTTAAAAATTAAAGTCCTAAGTTAAATCCAACAGTTAAAGACTTAGTGTCTGGAAAATCATTTGGATTATTCTCTGGGCTATATGATTTATAGTCAGTTATGGTAACTAAATTTGTGGCAGTAAAATATAACTTTAAGTTATTAAGATGTAGCTTATCTAATACTGATTTAGAAAAATTATATCCTAATGATAACGTTCTTAATCTGAGATATGACGCATCTGCAACGGCCAACGTTCCAATGTTTGCTGGTGCACTAGCGTAACTAGGACGAGGGAATGTTGTCGAATTATTTTCAGGTGTCCAATAATCAACTTTAATACCATTTCTCACAGATTGCAAAGTCCCACCCTGATTAAAACTTGATAGATATGGATTGTTTTTTGTAGCTCCTTCTACAATATAAACATCCGCAAACAATTCAAAATTTTTAAAGTTCAAAGTGCTAGAAACTGAAGCATACCATTTAGGATCGGTATTAATAATGACATTATCTTCATCATTTACAATACCATCTTCGTTAACATCTTTTAAGCGAATAGAGCCTGCTCTTAAAAGCGTAAGGTTTGCATTAGTAGTACTACCCGGTTTGGCTTGTGGTGAAGCGGCCGCTTCTGCATCTGTTTGGAAAATACCATCAAAAACTAATGTTCTAATATTATTTATTGAGTATCCTATGTAACGACCTCTGGACTGATCATCCTTCGCATTTCCATCAATATCAACAATACCAGATTTAATTAATTCATTTTTATTTTTTGTAAACGCGGTAGTTATATTCCAATTTAAATTTTTACTTCGGATAATATTTCCATTTAAAAATATTTCGAAACCACTGTTTTTAGATTCCCCTCCATTAGTAATAGTAGAACTAAAACCAGATGTACCTCCAAGTGAAATATCCGTTAACAAATCTGTAGTACGAGTGTTATAGTATTCTACAGAACCTGTAATTCTACTATTAAAAAAACCGAAGTCAATTCCCAAATTTGCAGTGGTTGATGTTTCCCAAGTTAAGTTCGGATTAGGTAGCACTGTGCCTGGTAAGGCACCTCCAACTATAACTCCTCCAAAAATATATGGATAATTAGTAACGACTCCAAGTGTTGTGTAGGGATCTAAAGATTGATTTCCTACGGAACCATATCCTAGCCTAAGTTTTAACTGATCAATTGATTTACTGTCCTTCAAGAATGATTCTTTATGTATTTGCCAAGCAGCAGCTACAGCGGGGAAAAATCCCCATTTTCTATTTTCAGAAAACACAGAAGATCCATCACGACGTGCAGTTAATGTAAGTAGGTATTTATCCATTAAGTTGTACCTAGCTCTACCCAAAAAGGATGAAATTCGTTTCTGCTCTTCATCGCGGATTACTTTAAAATTTAAAGCAGTTGTTATACCATCATAACCTAAAATATTATTACCAAATCCCGTTCCATTTGAGTTTGTTCTTGATCTATTTATTTGATTAACGGACTGTACCGCTGTAAAATCAAATTTATGATTTTCTCCTATTTGAGTTTTATAGTTCAGAATGTTTTCAATTAAATGTTCCTCTCTTAGAGTGCTTGCTACGTCAGCAATTCCTCCAAGGGCAACTCCTCGCGAGTGAATCGTAGATATATAACTTCCTTCATCAACAAATCTCCTACTAAGTAACGTATTTAATTTATAAGAAAAATTTGAAGTAAATTTATGATTAGCAACAAAATTTATATTATAATAATCGTTTTTAGCCTCTGTCTTCGACTCTCTAATATCCCATAAAGGGTTAACCGTTGAGCTACTCGCATTAGCACCCGCAAGCAATTTTACTAAGTTACCATCGGCATCATAAGGCCCAGTGAATGGCGAAATTGTAATAAAATCTAAATTTGAAGATTCTCTTTGTTGCCTATCCGAAGCTACATTTATATTAGCTTCAATACTTGTTTTATCATTTAACTTTTGTTCAATATTCAAACGAAAAGTACCTCGACTATAATTTGAAGACGGCACTAGACCAGATTGGTCAAAATAGTTAAAACTGGTGAAAATTTTTGTTTTATCAGTTCCACCTGAAATACTTAAACTATTACTATTGATGAATGCCGTTTTTAAAACAGTTTTCTCCCAATCTGTATAATTTCCAGCTATATAATTTATATACTCAGGAGTTGTAGCACCGTTGAAGTTTAAATCATCACTGAGATAGGTTTGCGAAGGTGTATTATCAGTTCTTTTTGCCTCTCTTCTTAATTGAGCAAATTCTTCAGCATTATACATGTCAAAGTTTTTTGTTAATCTTTGACTAGTAGTATAGGAATTGAAATTTATATTCATTTTACCCTCTTTCCCTTTTTTGGTTGTAACAAGCACCACACCATTGGATGCTCTAGCTCCATAGATAGCTTGTGCTGAGGCATCTTTCAGTACTTCTATTGAAGCAATATCATCCGGATTAATATCATTGATGTTCTCTATTGGAAAGCCGTCTAAAACAATAAGCGGATCATTACCACCTCTAATTGAATTTCTACCTCTAATCAAAATATTAGAAGAGCCACCCGGTCTTGCTGAACCTAAAGTCACTTGCACTCCCGCCGCTTTACCTCTTAACATTTCAGAAATATTTGTAGTAGGAATAGCTATTGCTTTCTCCACGTCAATTTTCGAGACCGCCCCTGTTACGTCGCTCTTCTTTTGTGTTCCATAACCCACTACTACAACTTCAGTTAATGTATTTGTATCCTCCAGTAGCAATACACTTAATGAATTAGAGGTCGCTAACACTTCTTTGCTTTGAAATCCCATGTAAGAAATAGACAAAACATTCTGAGTACCTGTTATAGATAATGTAAACTTACCATCTAAATCTGTAGATGTACCATTAGTTGTGCCTTTAACCATAACTGATGCTCCTGGCAATGGTTTGTTATCACTAGCTGAAAAAACCGTTCCCGACACTTTTCTTTGAGTTTGAGCCAACATTAAAGGGGCAAACATCAGAAAAATTAAAGGAAGTAGAATTTTTGATTTTAAATAAATTGGTTTTAGTTTCATATAAAAATGGTTTGAATGGTTTCTAAACATAGATATCAACTTCGGATAAATGTATGCCTCATCCTTGTGACGATGTAAACTTAAGATCAAAAAATGAAGATTTCGTAAAAATAAGCACGACAAAAAACGAACATCGCATTTTATTTAGTAAAAAATATGATAAATAACTGAAAAGCCTTTAAAACATTATAGCACAAAACTAATCGGCATAACTAATAGCCAGATCTAATAATGTTCATTTATCTTCCCTGTAGTGGTAATGTCGTGGTAAATTTAGTGTTTGTAGTGTCTTTAGAAATTTAAAATATAGGTCACAAGACCATTGTCATGATCTAATCCTAATTTCTTTCTTAATCTGTAACGTTTTGTTTCAACACTCTTTATAGATATATTTAGCAACGGAGCTATCTCTTTTGATGACAAATTTAGTCTTAGATAGGCACAAAAACGCAAATCGTTTGGCGATAGATCTGGATGAGATTGCTTTATCTTATCCAAGAAGCCCTTGTCTGCATTATTAAAAGCTTTTTCAAAAAATGACCAATCTTGGCTATCATTTAAGTTATTGTCAATAAGTTTCAAAGTGGCATCATTATCAGTACCTCTGTTGCGCTTTAATTCTTTCTGAATACTATTTAAAACTTCATTCTTTTTAATAATACTCATAGTAGAGATGGCAAGCTCCCTATTTTTACTTTCTATATCTTGATATAGTTGGTCGTTTTTTATTTTGGTAATTAATTGCTCATTTTCCAACTGTTTACGCTCATGAACTTTTTTGTAATGCTTTTTATAACTTTTATGGAGAATCAAAGAAAATCCTAAAACAATTAGTAGATAAAAGAATATTGCTATATTTGACAAAAACCATGGTCTAGCTATTCTAAATTGATAGTTTATAGTATTATTAGAGAGTTTATCACCCACCTTAGCTCTAATATTCAATGTGTAATCCCCAAAGGATAAGTTCTCAAATACAAGTTCAGATTTGGTATTCCATTCACTCCAATCGTTATAACGACCTTTAAGTCGAAATTGATATTTAACCTCCTTATATTTATCATAAATGGGGACACTGTAACTAAAAGTAATTGAATTATTTGAGTAATCAAAATCTCCTGACTTTTGCATATCAATCTTGATTTTCTCCTGATCAACACTATTTAATGTGACAGAATTTAATTCAATTTGATAAGTATTGCTTTGATTTATTCGAGAAATATCCAAAATTAAATAGCCATCTGTTATTCCTATAAGATAGTTATTGTTCTGGAGGTGAGAAATATTTTCATAGCCAACTTGCCCTTTTCTTAGAGAATATGAAATGGCAACTTTATTAATTTTTAAATCATTTGTTAAGTCGTTTAACTCAACATAGCTTATATTTTCCTTCGTAAAAACCCACAATTTTCCTGTTTCATCTACAACTAATTTTCCTGATGCATACGCGGACTGATCCACTAAGGAGCTAAGGACTTTATCTCTTACAAATTCATTTTTTACACTATCGAAACCTAAAATACCGCCTTTATTTGCATACAAAATCCTATTATTATATTTTATTAAACTAGAGTTTTTATCGAACGGAGTTTTAGAGTCAATCGATACATTTTTGACCATTGTTAAACCTTCATCTATCTTAAGTCTAAAAAGTCCTTTATAGCCATGACTAACCCACAATTCATTATTCTCTCCAATTTCAAAATAGCGGGCCGAGTTATCAAATCCTTTAATTTTATTTCGAATCTTCCAAATTCCATCCTCTTTTATAAGGACATTCAATCCATTATAATTTCCTTGTAATAAAATATCTTCTGTTTTTGAAACCGTTTTGAATTCCCAAGTACCTGGTATAGCCGATATTAAATTCGCTTTATCATTATTGATTACAAAGGTTCCTGAATGATGACCACATAACAAATCATCCTTATATTTAAACAAGCACCAAACTTGACCCGAAGTACCGTTTACAAATTTAAAAGAATCCTGAGTGAATGCCCTCTTATAGAACAATCCTTGGTTTGTACCTAAGTATAAAATATTGTTATGGACTATAGAGGCATAAATTGTCCCTATTTCCCCTTCATCGTCATTAAATACCCGTATTGGAGCTTTTAGATTAACACAATTAATACCGTTATCTAATCCTACCCAAACGTTATTGTCAACATCTTCAAATAACCCTAAAGCAGTATTATTACTTAATCCATTATTTCGATTGAGTTCAAGTTTTATATTACCATTTACATCTAAAAAAATAACACCATTTTTTATCGTTCCAATAACAAAGCTTTTGTCACGAAGCTGAATACTATTAAAAATATTCATTTTCCTTAAAATTTCATTTCCAGAAAAATTCCACGAGGTCAATTTACCTTCTATTAATTTATAAAAACCCGAGCTACGTGTCAAAACTAACAGTCCGTTCGTAATGTGGAACATGCCCACTATCTTATCGTTTTTAAAAACTGTATTATCAATTATTAATCTTGGCTGTCCTCCTTCGAATTTATATATACCCTCTCTTTCTACATGATAGTAGATAAAACCGTTGACATTAAATATTCTGGATATACCATTTTTAGAATTAATAATTTTAGTACTACCAGTCTTTGAGTTGTAAAAGTAAATTCTATTAAATGACTGAAACAAAATCCATTCATCATTAGTAACTATATTCCAAATATGCTCATCTTCAACCATTGGTTTCTTAAATTTAGAAACCACTGATTTATAATTTAAACCTCCAAATACATCTCTTTCCCAAAAACCAAATTCCATGTAGCATCCAGTATAAATCCGTTTTCCAACAGCTTTTACCGCTCTAATTATCGTATTATTTGGAGACCTATACATTTTCCACTTGGCTCCGTTGTACTCTAAAAGCCCCTCGTTATTCCCTACATAAATAGACTTATTAGATCCTTGAGAAATCATCCAGTTTTGGTTTTCTCCATTATAATCTATTGGAGTAAACTTTTGAATAGGAGGTAGCTCTTGACCTAGTATATTACTATTTATTAAAAGAAATAATAAACAACATAGTGGCGAGTAAAAAGAAAATGTTTTCATAAATAAAGCCTATTTTTATAAAATCGTTGCAAAGTACAAAATCAATAATCAAGAAAAACTTGATTTGAATTATTTTACAAAAGATATTGTTCTGTGAAAACGAGTCAAATAAAATGCGAACTACTATCTTATAATTGAGAGATTTTCTGAAAAAAAATAAATCTTGTTTTACCTGATGATATGGAATCAATATATACTTTATATTTTTTTTGAATCTAGCTATCTTTAAAAATACAATATAAGAGCTTCACTATTTTTATTCACAGGCATCAGCTCTAAACTTGTATAAAGTTATAGGACTTTTAGTAGACTTGGATCTAACTATAAGACTTTCAACCAAATTAAAATAAAAAACCCTTTAAACATTGATTTTCAATGATTAAAGGGTTTTTAAAGTGCGGATAATAGGACTCGAACCTACACGCCTTGCGGCACCAGATCCTAAGTCTGGCATGTCTACCAATTTCACCATATCCGCGTGCAATTGTGGGTGCAAATATAGTTATAAGTTTGAACTTTCAAAACATTTTTTTAAAAAAAATATAATTCTATTTTTCGTACTTTTGAATTTATAAAAATTAACTAATAAATGGAAAATATAAAGTCATACGTTCAAGAAAACAAAGACCGTTTCATCAACGAATTAATCGAATTATTAAAAATCCCATCAGTAAGTGCTGACAGTGCTTACTCTCAAGATGTAATCGACACTTCTGAGGCTGTTAAAGTAAGCCTTGAAAAAGCAGGCTGTGATTTTGTTGAAATATGTGAGACTGACGGATACCCAATTGTATACGGCGAAAAAATGATTGACCCAGCTTTGCCTACTGTCCTTGTTTACGGACATTATGATGTGCAACCTGCTGACCCAATTGAACTGTGGACCTCTCCTCCATTTGAACCGGTTATAAAAACAACTGATATTCATCCGGAAGGAGCGATTTTTGCTCGTGGTGCTTGTGACGACAAAGGCCAAATGTACATGCACGTAAAAGCTTTTGAATACATGATTCAAAACAACAACTTGCCCTGTAACGTAAAATTTATGATTGAAGGCGAGGAAGAGGTTGGAAGCGTTAACTTGAAAACCTTTGTTGAAAACAATACCGAAAAACTAAAGAATGATGTAATCTTGATCTCGGATACCGGAATGATCTCTAACCAGCAACCTTCTATCACAACAGGTTTACGTGGTTTGAGCTATGTTGAAGTAGAGGTTACAGGACCAAACCGCGATTTACACTCAGGTTTGTATGGAGGTGCTGTGGCGAACCCAATTAATATTTTGGCAAAAATGATCGCTTCACTTCATGATGAGAACAATCACATCACTATTCCTGGTTTCTATGATAATGTTGAAGAACTATCTACAGAGGAAAGAGCTGAAATGGCAAAAGCGCCCTTTAACTTAGAGAAATATAAGAACGCCCTAAAACTTAATGATGTTTATGGTGAAAAAGGATATACCACAAACGAAAGAAACTCAATTCGCCCTACGCTTGATGTGAACGGAATTTGGGGTGGATATACTGGTGAAGGTGCCAAAACAGTAATTGCTAGTCAGGCTTTCGCCAAAATATCAATGCGATTGGTCCCTAATCAAGATTGGGAACAAATCACAGAATTGTTCACAAAACACTTCATGAGCATTGCTCCTGCTGGTGTTACTGTAAAAGTAAAACCACATCACGGAGGCCAAGGATACGTTACTCCTATTGACAGCATTGGCTACCAAGCGGCAAACATGGCGTATACGGAAACTTTTGGAGTTCCTGCAATTCCTGTTCGCTCTGGAGGAAGTATTCCTATTGTAGCCCTTTTCGAAAAAGAATTAAAAAGTAAAACGATATTAATGGGCTTTGGTTTAGATAGTGATGCGATACATTCTCCAAACGAGCATTTTGGAGTATTTAACTACTTGAAAGGAATCGAAACCATACCGTTGTTCTATAAATATTTTGTAGAGTTGAGCAAATAATTTTAAGTTACCCAATACATAATCCGTTCAGAAATGAGCGGATTTTTTTGTGCATTTTGAGGAAATCACACTTTAGCTTACCTAAAAAGCCATTGTACCTATTCTTATGTTATGACACAAAAAAGCAAAAAAAAATCTCCAACATAAGTTGGAGATTATATATCAAAGCTTTAATTTTTCTAATTTTTGCTGCGCTGATCTAAGATCCTCTTCTAATTTACTAACTTTCAATTCTTGTTTAGAAATCTTCAAGTTTTCTTTTTGAACCTCAACATCTGACAGTTTGCCCCTTGAAATCGATTTATCTAATTTGGTCTTCATTTTATCCAACTGCTTTTCGGCCTTGTCAATTTTATCGTTGATTTTGGCAACAGATTGATCAGCTTTGTCGATTCTCTTAGCTTCTTTTTCAGCTTGTTTGATTGCTTTCTCTCTAGCTTTTATAGCATTTTCTCTAGCTCTTTGCTCCTTTTGCTTCGCTTTCTCTGCTCTTTTAAGACTTTTCTCTGCTCTATATTGTTCTCTCTGAGCGCTTTTCCTGTCTTTCTCAGCTTGCTTTAAAGCTTTCTCTGCTATTGCTTGCTCCTTTAAGGCTTCTTTATTAATTATTTCCTGCGAAAGTGGCGCTTGTACAGGAACTACTGCAAGCGAGTCTTTAACCACAGGCTTTGTCTCCTGAGCAAAACCAAATTGCATTCCTAGAAATGCAAAAACAAGCATTATTAATTTAGTTTTCATATTATTTCTATTAAAATTATTGATACTACAAATTTAACAATAATTAAGCCATTATAAGCAGCAACGCCACTATTAATAGCTTGTCACCTGCCATATAGTAGTAGCAGAAAAACAAACTCATAGTTCTAACTATCCCAAAATCAATGAATCGCACTCAAAGTTTGTGGAATAAAATTTGTAAATACAAAATATATCTCTACATTTGTAGAGCAACCTCTTGTTTTGTAGAATATGAAAAAGCAGCTTTTTTTAATTTGTTTCTTATTGTTTGCTATTGTTTCCTGCAAGCCTAAACTAACGAATCAAAAAGTAAACAAAAAAAGAGAAGGGCTTTGGACAGAAAAATATTCGTTAGATAGTTCGTATTACAAATCGATCGGACAGTACAAAAATGACGAGCCCATTAAAAAATGGCGTTACTATTTAAATGGAAAAATTATTAAAAAAGAAAAATACAAAGCTAGTTTCTGTAAAACCAAATTATACCATGAGAATGGCACGTTACAGTCCAGAGGGAATACAGTTTTAGATACTAGCGGTAAATATCCACATTGGTATTATGATGGGCAATGGAAAACTTATAACAAGAAAGGCAAGCTAATATCTAGGCGAACGTATCGTGAGGGACAATTACTGACTGAAAAAATACAATAAAAATTAAAATAATAAATTATGCAACAATTAACTAACGCTGAAGAACAAGTTATGGAGCACCTTTGGAAGCTAGAGAAAGCGTTTATGAAAGACCTTCTTGAGGTTTTCCCTGAACCTAAACCTAAGACTACCACAGTTGCCACTTTGCTTAAAAGAATGATTGATAAAGATTTTGTTGCTTACACCGAGTTTGGAAATTCTAGAGAATATTATCCGTTAGTAAAAAAGAACGACTATTTCTCGAAACACGTGAATGGATTAATCAAGAATTTTTTCAACGACTCCGCTTCACAATTTGCCTCCTTCTTTACGAATGAAACCAACTTGTCAGCAAAGGAATTAGAAGAGCTTAGAAAAATAGTAGACAGTGCCATTTTAAAAAAGAAAAAATGATAGACTTTATAATCAAATCAACCGCATCCTTAGCCATTTTATTGTCTTGCTATCACTTACTGTTAGAAAACGAAAAAATGCATCAGTTCAATAGGTTCTTCCTCTTGTTTGGTTTGTTGTTTTCATTACTAATTCCGTTTTTTACTATTGAGATTATCAAAGAAATCCCTACAGCAACTACACAAAACACATTTCAGTTTGTAGAAACACCCATTACTGCAGTAAAAGAGTCTACTAACTATTGGCTTTGGTTTTTATCTTCAGTATATAGTCTAGTGACAATTTTTCTATTAATTAGATTTGTTAAAAATGGTTTACAGTTACATAAAAGAACCAAATCGAATGAATCAATCACTTTTAACAATGCTAAATTAGTTTTGTTACCAAATCCTACGTTGCCTTATACTTTTTTGAATACCATATTTGTTTACAAAGACGATTACAATAACCGAAAAATTGAAAATGAGTTGTACACACATGAACTCATACATGTTACTCAAAAACACACTTTAGACATCTTATTGATAGAAACCCTCAAAGTTGTTTTTTGGTTCAACCCTGTACTCTATTTTTATAAAAAAGCCATCCAACTCAACCATGAATTTCTTGCGGATGAGAAAGTAGTGCAAGCACATAACAATGTTCCGTTTTATCAAAACCTTTTAATAAGTAAGGCAAACGCGAACCCAACCTATTACTTGGCCAGTAATTTGAATTATTCAGTAACCAAAAAAAGATTAATTATGATGACAAAAAACACCTCAACCACGCGAGGCCTTATCAAAAAAGGACTTCTAATCCCTGTTTTAACAGCAATCGTGTTTTCGTTTTGCACTAAAGTCGTAGCGCAAGAAAGAGCGACAACAAAAGAGAATGCTACCAAAAAACCACTTTCTATTTTTGAAAACTACTACCAAAAAACCATTTTTGAAATTAAAGACGAAAGTGGAAAAGTAGTTGCAACTAAAAAATACTCAGAGCTCACTCCAAAAGAGAAACATATTGTTCCTCCTGTTATCCTAGAAAAAAACGAAACATTTACCACTGAAAACTTCGATAAAGCCCTCTCTAAAGGCGGACCGGCTAAGTTTGTAGTAGATCCCTTTGATAAAAAAAATATCAAAGTAAAAAGCGCGGATGAAAACGCCGTTTATAATAATGCCGAAATAACTGAGAAGCCTGAATTCCAAGGAGGAATGGAGCTTTTTTATAAATTTGTAGGTGAAAATTTTAGAGCTCCAGAAAAAGAAGGGCTAAAAGGAAAAGTTTACATTACTTTTATTGTTGAGAAAGATGGTTCAATTAATGATGTTAAATCATTAAGAGACATTGGTTATGGAACTGGAGAAGAAGCTATAAGGGTAATGAATATTTGTCCAAAATGGACTCCCGGAAAAATTAATGGTGAGCCTGTTCGAACCTTGTATAGTTTGCCTATCACAATACACACCGCAGGCTAGTAATTAGTAAAAACAACAAATCCGCTGCACTACAAGCGGATTTGTTTAACTAAAAGTAAACTAAAAAAACTCAATCTGGCTTATAACCAAAGTATGGCATCGATTGCTCTTTAAATACAACGCCATATTCTTCTAACTCCTTTAATATTGGCAAATACACTTCTTTTGTAATAGGAAGTTGTACGCCAGGAGTTTTAATTTTTCCATTCAATATTTGTAAAGCAGCTATTGCAACAGGCAGTCCAACTGTTTTTGCCATCGCAGTATAGGTTTGATCGTCACCTAGGCAGACCATCTTAGAATCTATTTGTTTCTTCTCCCCATTTAGTTCGTATCCAAATTTATGATACATTACAATCATGTCTTTATCATTCACTTGTAAAGTCCATTTATCATTCAATATCTTTTCTAGCATTTGAGCGGGCGTAGCATTTTTAAGTCCGATAATTTTATCTTTATTAAACAAATCCAGTTCTAATAATTTATCCCACATGATATCATCTTGATCAATTTTTAAAATCAATCTTGTTTTTATTTCTACAGAATCTGTTGGGTGATAGGGCAAAAATGAATTTACAAAATCACGATAGCTCATCGTATCAGAGTTCTCCATAACATAACTATCATCGGTCATCCCCAATTGCACAAACATATTCCACGCTTTAGAAAATCCAACTTTACGAATCGTTCCTCGATATAAAGTAAGGACATTATCTAATCCATAAACAGATCGGTATTTCAAAGAATCTCTATTAGAATACGCTTCAAAACGACCATAACCTTCGACATCCAGAAACTCTGTTCTTCTAAATAAATTACAATAGGGAATGTATTTATAGGTACCTTCTTGAATGAATTTTGCTGCACCTCCTTGACCTGCTAGAACCACATTACGCGGAGCCCAGGTAAATTTATAATTCCAAAGATTCGTATCTGATTCTGGAGCGACCAACCCACCACAAAAAGATTCGAACAACAGCATTTTCCCGCCTTTTGATCGTATATCATCAATAACCTTCATCGCACTCATATGATCGATTCCTGGATCAAGTCCTATCTCGTTCATAAAAACCAAATTATTTTCTTTTGCAGCAGCATCGAGCTCTTGCATAGCATCACTGATATAAGATGCGGTCACTAAACTCTTTTTATATACAATGCAGTCTCTAGCTACCTCGATATGCAAATGCGCTGGCAACATACTAATTACGATATCTGCTTTACTAATTGCAGTGGCTCTTTGTTCATTATCAAAAATATCTAAAGCAATTGCACTAGCATTAGCGTGCCCGTCTGTCTTCTTTTCGGCTAATGCCAAAGACAAATCTCCAATTACTATTTGAATCTTTTCAACATCTGACTTCTTTAGTAGATATCGAATTAACGAAGACGCAGATCTCCCTGCACCGATAATTAAAATTTGCCTCATAATTATGGATTATAACACAAACATACAAAATTGTTGTATTTATAACAATATTCTTTTCGCCAAACATTGTCAAATCTTTAACTACTATAAAGCCAATCCCTTTTGCCAAATTGTATTAATTTTGTCTTTCATAAACTTTATTGAAAAGAAAAGCATTCATGACTAAAAAATTAATTACTACCGCTTCTATTTTAGGTGCAATCGCAATAATACTCGGAGCTTTTGGAGCTCATGCGTTAAAAAAAGTACTCTCTCCCGAACAGTTAATCACTTTTGAAACGGGAGTGCGCTATCAAATGTATCATGCTTTATTTTTGCTATTTATTAGTGCACATACCATACTTTCAGACAAATTAAAAAAAGTGATCCTAACCTTAGTACAGGTAGGTGTTTTGTTCTTTTCAGGATCTATTTATTTATTAGCAACTAATGATTTAACTCCTTTTGATTTTAAAACTATCGGATTCATAACTCCTATTGGTGGAGCCTTATTAATAGCTGCTTGGGGCGTACTAATATATCAAAATTGGATAAAAAAGTTATAAAAATAAAAAATTCAAATCGTATCTAAAATATAATATCTACTTTTGCAACTAATAAATTAAACCACTCAATCATAATTTTATGAATAATAACACACCGTTTACGAAATCGATTTCGCTAACTGACTTAGGAATCGAAAACGCAAAGATTCATTACCAATTATCGGCCAGCGAATTACAATCAAAAACCGTTGCATTAGGACAAGGTGTAGAAAATTCTACAGGTGCACTAGCAATCAACACGGGAGAGTTTACAGGACGCTCGCCACAAGACAGATTTATTGTAAAAGATACCATTACTGAAGATAAAGTATGGTGGGGAAAAGTTAACATCCCGTTTGAGCCTGCCGCATTTGAGGCGTTATACAAAAAAGTAGCAACATATTTAAGTAATAAAGAAATTTATGTAAGGGACTCCTACGTATGTGCTGATCCTAACTACCGTTTAAATGTAAGAGTAGTTACAGAAACACCTTGGGCTAACTTGTTTTGTTACAACATGTTTCTAAGACCATCTGATAGCGAACTTGAAAACTTTACTCCAGAATGGACGGTAATGTGTGTACCTAGTTTCATGGCAGACCCAGCCGTTGATGGCACTCGTCAAGCTAATTTTGCTATTTTAGATTTTACTAAAAAAGTAGCATTGATTGGTGGTACTGGTTATACAGGCGAAATGAAAAAAGGAATTTTTTCTGCTTTGAATTTTATACTTCCAGTAGATAAAAATACGTTACCAATGCACTGTAGTGCAAATGTAGGCGATGATGGCGATACAGCTATTTTCTTTGGCCTATCAGGTACTGGCAAAACTACACTATCTGCTGACCCAAAAAGAAAACTGATAGGAGATGACGAACACGGATGGACTAACGAAAATACCGTTTTTAACTTTGAAGGTGGTTGTTATGCCAAAGTAATCAACCTTTCTGAAGAAAACGAACCAGATATCTTTAGAGCAATCAAAAAAGGAGCAATATTAGAAAATGTGATTTTTAAGGAAGGTACTAATGAGGTAGACTTTGAAGATGTTTCTATTACCCCAAATACTAGAGTAAGCTATCCTATTGACCACATTGATAATATTCAACCAGGATCTATCGGTAAAAACCCAAAAAATATATTTTTTCTAACTGCTGACTCATTTGGTATTTTACCTCCTATTTCGAGATTAACTCCTGGACAAGCAGCTTACCATTTTATCTCAGGGTATACTGCTAAAGTAGCAGGAACAGAAGCAGGAGTGACAGAACCACAACCTAATTTCTCAGCTTGTTTTGGCGCGCCATTTATGCCATTACACCCTACAAAATATGCTGAGATGTTAAGTAAAAAAATACAAGACGCAGGAGTGAAAGTTTGGTTAATCAACACAGGTTGGACTGGTGGTGCTTATGGTACTGGTAGTCGTATGAAGTTAAAATATACCCGCTCAATGATTACAGCTGCTCTAAACGGAGAACTTGATAACGTAGCTTACAGAAACCATGTTGTATTTGGTATCGCTATTCCACAAGAATGTCCTAATGTTCCAAGCGAAATCTTGAATCCAAGAAACACTTGGGAAGACAAAGATCTTTATGACGAAAAAGCGGTGGAGTTAGGAAAAAAATTCAAAGACAATTTTGCTAAATTCGAAGAATTTGCGAATGCTGAAATTATGGCTGGGGCACCTAACGCATAAGTTAATTATAATTCAAATTCAAAAAAGAGCTGTTCCTAAGGAATGGCTCTTTTTTATTTACCCTAATTGCTAACTAAAAAGAAAACAATACATTACAACAATATTAATTATTTGGCGTTAAATTTGCAATGTCGTTTAGTTGCCTAATTAGTGCAAACGAAAATCAAATCATCAGTCAAATCAAGCCATCATGTTAAAACAATTTTTCATTCTTTGTTCAGGAGCAGACAAAGATATTTTAGAGAACTGCTCAGAAGGTGAGCAAACCAAATTTGTAGGCATTGGGGCTACCGTATTCTTTACCGCTGTAATGGCATTTGTAGCCAGCGCCTATGCTCTATTTACTGTTTTTGATAGTCCGTATCCCGCCGTTGCATTTGGATTAGTCTGGAGCTTACTAATCTTTAACCTAGATCGTTTTATTGTTTCTACCATTCGAAAACGAGACAAGAAAACTAATGAATTTCTGCAAGCTACTCCTCGAATCATCTTAGCAGTAATAATTGCTATCGTAATTTCTAAACCACTGGAAATTAAAATTTTTGAAAAAGAAATCAATACCGTTCTATTGAAAGAAAAAAATGCAATGGCACTAGCTAATAAAAAAGAAGTAGCTACCTTTTTTAAATCTGATTTAGACAAAAACAAAACGGATGTCGCTGCCTTGAAAGCAGAAATCACCAATAAAGAAAAAGAGGTAAATACCTTATATGAAACCTACATCACAGAAGCAGAGGGAACTGCTGGCACTAAAAAATTAGGCAGAGGCCCCGTATTTAAAGAGAAAATTGCCAAACACGATTTGGCAAAAAAAGAATTAGATAGCCTACAAAAGAATAATTTAGCTAAAATTGCTGATTTAGATAAAACGGCAGCAAGTTTACAAACTGATTTAGATAAAAAAGTCAGTGAAACCCAACCTATCATTGATGGATTCGATGGTTTAATGGCTCGTATAAACGCTTTGAATAAATTACCATGGGCGCCTTCCTTTTTTATCATGCTTTTATTTCTAGCGATCGAAACATCGCCAATAATAGCCAAGTTGCTTTCGCCTAAGGGTGAGTATGATTTTAAGTTAGAAGACCTAGAAACCGCTTTAAAAGCGACGATAGAGCAAGACAAATATCAACGTGAATTACTAGTAAAAACTAGTGCTCGAATGCACGATAAAGTATATCAAGATATTGCAGACGATAAAAAACTGTACGATTTGCAACGACAAAAAGCAACAGAACTCCTAGAATTACAAGCTACTAATTTTGTAGAAAAACAAAAAAGAACAATGTAATACAAGGTGTTCAAAATAAAAAAAGTCTTAAAGTTAGAACTGAAATTCTAACTTTAAGACTTTTTTTCCGATTATAATTTTTTACATATGACTCAAAATTTCCTTTTTGAAGGTGTCGTACTCTCCTTGCAAAATTAAGCCGTTGTCTAAAAGCTTTTTGTAATTTTGTAATTTCTCGAACAATTCATCTTGAGACAAACCCGCTAGACCTTCTCCTTTTAAAACTTCTGAACTATTAGTCGTATCTTGTTGCTGATCGGTATATTCAGGAATAGTCATTGGCATAATCTCAGCAAAATTGACCACTTCCTCGGTTTCTACTTCTTCAACATACTCATCAGCTTGTGGAGTTGACGGAATTTCAGCTGAAAATGCTTGAGTTGAACCATGCTTTAAAATATCTAACTGCTCCTTAGCATAAGTTGCTATTTTTCGAGCTTGTGTCTTCGGAATATAATCAATGGAAACGGTCATATCTGTTTTAGTCGAAAAAGAAAACTCTGACCCTAATATATTCTCTTTAACAAAAGTAGCTTCGATTTGATCCCAAGTATAATCAATAAAATCCATAGACAATCCCAGATTCCTCGGTTGACAAATGATAATTCTTTTATTTGTTAGAACAATACTATCTGGAAAAACAGTTATCGCTGGTTTTTTCTGTACGCCAATATAACCTATCTCCTCATTCTTCATCATTAAATCATTCAGCTTTGAAGTGATTTTTTCAATCGCTTTAGGATCTTGCTCTTCGTTTAAAAACTTTTTGATTTGGTCTTTCATCTCTATTTGATTTATAGCGCTAATTTATAATTGTGATTTACACAGCAAAAGTAATACCTAATTCTATAACTTACTTATCTCCTCTTGTATTTTCTTGGTCAAACTATTATAAACAAGCGCATACGAGTGGTCAATTAATTCACTAACCAATGCGTCTGAAACTTCTAGATTTACTAGCACTGTATTCCAATGCTTTTTATTCATATGGAAACCTGAATTTATAGACTCATACTCTGCTCGCAATTCTAGCGCACGATCTGGATCACATTTTAAATTAATTCCCGGTGATCCTAATTCCCATTTCTCGAGTGAAGTTAAAGCGAATATTTTACCCCCCACTTTAAAAACTAATGCATCATTGTCAAATGGAAAATGCTCAGTTACTCCTTTCTTGGACAAACAATATTCATAAAAATTTTCGAGGTTCATTTCAATAAAAATTATAATGAAAAAATTCAAGAAACAGTACTATCACTATACTATTGCATATAAAACAGGCTTAGAAGGCGACGCATCATTTTCAAAAGAAGCGATTTGAAGATTCAATAAATAACTAGCGTCTGTAATTGTATCAGGAACAAAAATCATCTCCGTAATCGTTGCGTTTAGCCTTGCATCTCCATTTAATTGATTGACATCAGTAACATTCCAAAAGGCTTTGTGTGCCAACAGCCTTCCTTCATCTTTCTCTTTATCTACGCTTGGCAAATCTATTAATAAGTGCTGAATACCGCATTCACGAATGAATCGTGCCGCAGCCTCCTCCAAATAAGGCGGGTTCGAATGCGAATATTTCCTTGATTTTTTAGAGTCTTCGTTTGGAACAGTCCGGATAATGATGGCTTCAGGTGTCTTACCATTCAGCGCTTTTTCTACTGCTTCTTTGGTAATAACCAAATCTTCTCCTCTTTTTTCTAAACTCACAGAAACCAATTCCGCCATGAAAAAAAACTGTTTCAAAGCTTGATTTATACTGTAAAGTTCTCGCGTAATATGACCTAGACATTCAGTATGTGTGCCATGCCCATGTGGATTGAAAAATATATTATTAAAATTGGTAGATGACATACCCGAAGATACTTTACCTACCCATTCACCAAATTTCACGGGTTCAATCACCGGTTTTTCGATATACCAAGCAATTGGATTTTCATCAGTATTGGTAATCGGAATCGAAATATCAATGGGTTTTGACAGGTCGACTTTGAAGTTTTCAATAGTTGCAATCATAATTTTTCAACCGCAAGGGTCACTAAGATTTACGCTGAGATCACAAAGTTTTATGCTCTTTTGAGCCTACTTTGTGTCCTTTGCGGTTAATGTTTATTCCAAATTTACCCAAAAAAGATCAGAAGCTATCCCATCCGTCAAAAACTTTCCTCTTTTTGTGGGTTTCAAAATATCTTTTTCAATCGAAAGCACATCATCATTTAAAAATTTCTGGGCTTGCTTCATCAAATAATCATAATAGACTTGTCCAAATTCAGATTGAATCCTACTTAAAGAAACACCCCAAATCGTTCGCAATCCGGTCATAATATATTCATTGTAGCGATCTGCAAGAGATAAAATTTCAACTTCATTTGGTAATTCATCGGCGTCAATTGCTTTTAAATACAACGAATTATTGGCAATGTTCCAACTCCTCGAAACACCATCGTAACTGTGTGCCGAAGGGCCTATTCCGATGTATTTTTTTCCTAACCAATAGGCTGAATTGTTTTTAGAAAAATAGTTTTCCTTTCCAAAATTAGATAATTCATAGTGTATAAAACCATTTGCCTCGAGCGTATCTACTAGAATCATAAAATGCTCTTGAGCTACATCATCATTTGGCGCCGCTACTTTTCCGGTTTGGATTAATTTTTTTAAAGCTGTTTTGGGTTCTACTGTTAGCGCATAACTAGAAATATGCGGAATTCTGAAAGACAAAGCCGTAACAATATTTTGCTTCCATTTTTCATTTGTCATTCCTGGAACACCGTAAATCAAATCAATCGAAATATTATCAAAGTACTTGGTGGCTTCTGTCAAGCATTTTTGGGCTTCCGCCGAATTATGTGCACGGTTCATCATTTGTAAATCATCTTCAAAAAAGGACTGAATTCCGATGCTTAATCGATTGACTTTACTTTTCGAAAGTTCTAAAATCCGTTCCATTGAAAGATCATCAGGATTGGCTTCTAATGTGATTTCAGGGCTTTCTATAACCGCATAGTTTTTATAAACCTCGTCAATTAAAAAATCAATTTCAGCTGAAGTCAGCACACTAGGAGTTCCTCCTCCAAAATAAATAGTCTCAATTACAATGTCAGTTCGAGCGGAGTCGAGAAAAGCAGATTCACTTTTGCGTAAGCAAATTTCTTTAGCTAATGCCACAACCATTTCTTCTTTTTTCTTTAGGGAAGTCGAAAAATGGAAGTCGCAGTAATGACAGGCTTGCTTGCAAAAAGGGATGTGGATATATATTCCGCTCATAATAATAGTCGTCAGTGGTCAGTTTTTTAGTGGTCAGTTTATTAATAATTTTAATACCTACTGAACACTACTTTTTAACTCTTTCTTCGTTTTGTTTTACAAACGCATCCCATCCGGTGTAACTTTTAGTCCCAACCACTTTACCAGAATTAAAAAAGTGACAAACTGCTGCTGCTAACCCATCGGTTGAATCGAGATTTTTTGGTAATTCTTTCAATCCCAAAAGTTGCTGTAGCATCTTGGCAACCTGTTCTTTACTGGCATTTCCGTTTCCAGTAATAGCCATTTTAATTTTTTTAGGTTCGTACTCTGTAATTGGTATATCTCTTGATAAACCCGCAGCCATGGCTACTCCCTGAGCGCGACCAAGCTTCAACATCGACTGTACATTTTTACCAAAAAAAGGGGCTTCGATTGCAATTTCATCAGGATGATGCGTATCAATCAACTCAATGGTACGTTCAAAAATTCGTTTAAGTTTCATGTAATGATCGTCCATTTTATTTAACTGCAACTCATTCAACTGAATAAATTCCATTTTTTTATTGACTACTCTAATCAACCCAAAACCCATTATAGTGGTTCCTGGATCAATACCTAATATGATGCGTTCGTTTGCCAAAAGATTTGTTTAAAGTTTAAAGTTCAAAGTTTAAAGTTTTGTTTCTTTGCACTCATGATCTCGATTCCTCACAAAACTAAGCAATTCCTCGTACTTCTAATCAAAGTTTTGATTGTTGCTGGCGCATTTTATTTCATTTACAACCAGCTGGCAAATAATGATAAACTAGACTGGGCGCAATTCAAAACTAAATTCGAAAAAAATCAATCCGTGTTGGGAATTGGTTTTATATTACTTTTAAGTGTATTGAATCGGTATTTTGAGATTTTAAAATGGCAAAATTTAGCATCCTATATCAAACCCATTTCGGTTATTGAAGCTACAAAACAAGTGCTTGCTGCGTTAACCGCTGGGATTTTTACACCCAACGGCGTTGGCGAATATGCAGGAAAAGCATTGTACTACGAAAAACACCAAACCAAGCAAGTAGTTTTCCTAAACTTGATTTGCAACGGAATCCAAATGGTATTAACGGTAATAATCGGGTTATTTGGATTGCTTTATTTTAATGTACAATACAATGTAATTACTACCAATACTGTCGCCATAATCTTTGGCGCTTTGTTGTTTTTATTTATACTTTTATTTTCGGTAAAAAAAATCAAAATCAAAGGCTTTTCGATCGAAAAACTGATTTATAAAATTAATGAAATCCCAAAACACATCCACCGTAAAAACATACTTTTGGGCAGTTGCCGCTATTTAGTGTTTTCGCATCAATACTATTTTTTGTTTTTAGCTTTTGATGTTGATTTACCTTACTTCACATTGATGGCTGCCGTAACTAGTGTTTACTTTCTAGCATCGTCATTGCCTACTTTTCAGTTTCTGGACTTTGCTGTGAAAGGAAGTGTTGCTATCTACTTCTTTGGGATACTGGGCGTAAACGAGTGGATCGTTATTTTTGTATCCACGTTGATGTGGTTTCTAAATGTAGTTTTACCTGTAGTTATAGGTAGTTATTATGTACTTAATTTCAAGAGCCCATTAGCGCCCGAAAATTCAGCTAATAGCAAACACATTTAAACTCATGATTACAGTCGTTTTTACTTTTGTTTTCTGTATATATATCGTGGCAATTGGCGCCCTTATTTATGGTTTTACTAAAATAAAAACCTATAATTTTGTTGGCTTAAAGCCCCTGACTAAATTCACCATTATTGTCCCTTTTAGAAATGAAGAAGAAAGTTTGCCCTTACTTTTAGAAAGCTTTTCAAAACTAAATTATCCTAGCGAACTTTTTGAGGTTATTTTAGTTGATGATGAATCAAAAAACAAGTTTCCAATTTCAAGTTTCCAATTTCAAGTTTCATTAATTGACAACAATCGTATATCCAACTCTCCTAAAAAAGACGCGATTGTAACCGCAATGCATCAGCTCACAACCGAGTGGGTCGTTACAACGGATGCTGATTGTACCGTAAACAAAAATTGGTTGTTGACTCTGGACAATTACATACAGACACATAAGGCATCCATGATTGCTGGAGCAGTGACCTATGATTGTAACTCCTCATTTTTACATCAGTTTCAGCAATTAGACATGGCTAGTTTGCAAGGTGCTACTATAGGCAGTTTTGGTATCGATCAAGGTTTTATGTGCAATGGCGCTAACTTAGCGTACACAAAATCGCTTTTCACAGCATTAGATGGCTTTACAGGCAATGACAAAATAGCAAGTGGTGATGATGTTTTTTTATTACAAAAAGCCATTAGTCGATTTCCTGAGCGAGTTCATTATCTCAAATCTAACAATACTGTAGTTACCACGCACCCCTTAAACGATTGGAAAGCGTTGTTTTACCAAAGAGTGCGCTGGGCCTCTAAAACAGGTTCGTATCAAAGTTTTTTTGGACAACTTTTGGCCTTAATTGTGTTTACAGGAAATTTAGGTTGGATAATAACCATTGGTTATTGCATCTATAACTTTGAGATAGCAGCTGCTTTATTTCCCTTTATACTATTAAAAATGGTAATCGATGCTATATTAATCCTACAATCAAATCGTTTTTTGAATTCTGAAAGAACCACTTATCTCATTGTTAGTAGCTTATTTTATCCTTTTTTCAGTAGTGGTGTCGCTTTATATTCCCTTTTTGGAAAATACGATTGGAAAGGAAGACGCTTTTAGTTCTTGATTACTAGTACCGTCTAGCCCAGATAGCAGAGAAAATCCTTTTCATTTTCTCTTTAAAAATGAAAAGATTGTAACGTATAGCTGGAAATAGCTCCTTGTTACTACTCGACTTTTAATATCACTGGAAGTATAAACTGTGTTTTTACGGGAATTCCTCGCTTAATTGCGGGATTCACCTTGGGGAAATCGACTAATCGAGCCTGTAATATACTGTCAATTTTAACGGTGTTGTAGGCAACTGAATCTTTGGAGAACTGTGGCTCAAACTTCATTTTTGCATTGGGAAAAATAGTTACTTTGACCTCGATTGTGTCTAATTCAGGATAGAGAAGCGGCAACGTATCGACACTTAATTTCTCTTGAATAAGTTGGGTTAGAAATTCAAAAAAACATTTTTGTCGTGCGAGTTTGGTTTCGAGTTTGTCACAATCTACAAAAGACGGGTATTCATCAACCTCTTTCCAGTTAATGGCTTGTAATTCCTTTTGTAGCAGTTCTTTTTCCGATGGAACTGGCGTTTCGAAATAGTGACACGAATTAAAAAGTAAGAATACAATATAAACGTAAAAGTGCTTCAAGGGATCAATTTTCAATTGGGCTAATAATTTATAAAATTACGATTATTTTTTTTGAGAAGCTTTCGAAAGCAAATAATCTTCATAGCTTTCCGCAAACCACTTCTTTTTACTAGCTTCTGCGACCTCTTTTTCTTTTGGATATAATTTGGCCAACCGATCCGAGAAAGCGGCTATCTTAATTGTGTAATTATAGAATTCCTCCTTGGTTAAAATAATATTTGGATCACTTTTTTTATCTGAAAATTCAAAGAATAGCGCATCAAAATCTTTCATGGAATAATTGATAACTATTTTTTTGTTTGCGTTATAAATTTGCTCTTTAAGTTCAGCATCTGCACTTTTAGACTTTAGTTTTTGAGCATAGGAAAGATTAGAAAGGAAAAGTATCACTAAAACGGCTATTATTTTTTGCATTTGACTAACGGAAATAAATGTTTACTTTTAAAATTCAAAATTACTAAAAAATAATTAATGGATATTTTCCTCGTCCTTATCGGCTTAATTTGCATGATTACTGGAATCATAGGCAGCTTCTTACCTGTATTACCCGGTCCTGCAGCAAGTTGGTTAGGTATTTTGCTTTTATACTGCACAACTGCTATACCAGCGAATTACTATGTACTAGGAATTACACTAGCCGTCACAATTGTCCTTTCTATTTTAGATTATATCATACCCGCCAAGGGAACCAAAAAATTTGGAGGCTCTAAGTACGGAATTTGGGGTACGAATATTGGACTTATAGTGGGGTTACTTACACCTATCCCTTTTGGTTTTTTAATAGGCCCATTTATTGGCGCCTTGATTGGAGAATTACTATTTAATCCTAAAGATCACAATAGAGCATTTAAAGCCGCTACTGGTTCGTTATTAGGATTTCTAGCCTCTACTTTTATCCAATTCTTGGTTTGTATTTTATTCTTGGGCTTGTTTACGAGTATTGTTTGGAAGTATCGAGTTGGTCTTTTTTGAAACATCTTGCAAAAGAAACACCAAAAAGAATAAGTAGTAGGGCGTGACCCTAAAAAGGGTCGAGCTATCCGTTATATCTTTTACTCTGCTATCGCATCATAAAAGGATGCCAGTGCTATCTCTCACGCAAAATCGCACCTATTTCTACTATAAAACCTCTATTCAAATTCACGAATAGGGGTTTTCAATTAGTTCATTTAATAAACCAAGACCTTACTGCTAATTATTTTTTTGTTACTACCAACGACAACAATATACACTTGATTTTTTATTCTCATGTCAAACGGGTGAATCATTTTTCCTTCAGCTTTTTTATTTACCAATAATTTTCCTGAAATGTCATAAATTTTAATATCTGTCTGACCTTCTATTGTGCTTAAATCTACATTGATATTATACCCATCATAATAAATAAGCGCTGGTAAGGTTGAAGACTCATTAGCAATGGGCGAAAAGTGAATTACAAATCGATCTGTAGCATCTTTCGTTGAACCTTTAAATTCGTAAGTTGAATTCAAGTTTAAATCAGATACCGTATTTGTTTTTTTATCCTCTAATAAAAGGACATCAAAATTAGCTGCCTTACTATCAATACTCACAGCATAATTCCCGTCCTTACCCGCTTTGAAACTTAATGGAACTGCTGGATTTTCTACCACATCCGTTAAATAGCGCACTGACAAGTCTATATTCGAATCCGTTAAATACGCCGAAGGAGCATCAATATTGCGACTAAACAGCTTTAAAGCCCCAGCTTCATTAGTATTAAATCCAAACTGCAACAATACCTCATCAAATCCGGAACCATCGTTTGCTTCAATCTTGACTTTTAAACGATTCTCTTTTTCGGCTTTAACTTTCATCCAATTATTTGCACCACTATTTACTCTCACCGCATTCGCCATGGTGATGGAACCTGCTGTATTAGCACGCACAAAAAATCCTTGTGTAGGTGCTATATACTGTGTAACGCTATTAGTCCCCGTAGTACCAGCTGAATTAAAAACGCCGTAATTATTAGCGGCAGGGTTCCAAATATACATATCGTAGCCGCCTGCAGTGGTAACTAAATCGGAGCGTGTCCAACCTGTTGCCGATTTCCAATCGATAGATGATGGATAAGGATTACCTATTAAATTAAAACCTTTAACAGTCAAGTCTGGACTACTATTGGTTAACGGATAAGTTACGGTACCATTATTTAGTAAACCTGCAAATTCTTTGGTAGGATTAACCGCTTGTGTAGAATATAAATACCCTCTCCCTTTTACAAAACTAGTTGTAGGGTGTAATGATGGCCAAGTTGGCGCAACAGTGGTATTCAACAAATAGGTCCAGCACGGCGTTGGCTCGTTCCATAAGTATAAATCGTAACCAGTACCATTACCGTAAGTACCTGAAGGAGTCCAATTTGTTCCTGAAATGGTTTGATTAGATACTGGAGACGCTATAAAATGCCAAGCTTCTTTGACGCCACTAATATATCTTTTTACCGTTGCAGGCACATTATCTGAGTTATGAATTAAAGAGGCGTTTCCGGCACTATTTGATTCCAAAATCAAGCCAGCTGTTCCACCATTATTAGTTATCGCACCTGAAACGGTCAATGAATTACTAGCATCAATACTTAGTTTCTTGCTACTATTAATCAACAATGTTCCTGAAACACCTATTTGAGCCGCATTGGTAACTTTAACTCCTACCCCATTATTGATCGTAAGATTGGTAAAGTTTCCCGCTACTGCGTTTTGCGCCGCATCCACATTATACACAACAGTTCCACCCCAATTTTTACCTGACGGAAAAGGCGTCAGACTTTGTGCAGCAGGAACCCCTGTGAGCAAAGTTCCTGTGTTGGAAATAGTATTAGTCACTGACAAGATAGAAGAACCCATATTAAGAATCCCTGAATTGGTAAAATCACCACTAACAGTTAAATCTCTTGCAGTAGAAACGGTTCCTCCCGTATTAGAAATGGATAAATTATTCAACAGTAGGGGCGTTGCGGCCCCTCCAATACTTTGAGAAGCAGTTCCGTTCATTTCTAATGTACTACCGTTGGATGCAGTAAAACTACCGTTACTACTAAAATTACCACCTATTTGATGTGTAAATGCTCCTGTTGTGAATCCCGCAGTCGGGTTAATTATAAAGTTACCTTTTGTAGCTAATGGATTGACAGCCGTTCCAAATGCCGTTCCAGAAATAGTGAAATCTCCATTTATTTTCAAAGCTACGCCGCCTGATGTTGGCATCATTGTTTTGGTACCGCTATTGCTAAAAATTAAGTTATGATAACCACCAGTGCCTGCAACCAGATTAAGAATCGTTTGATTTGCACCATTATACTCTATTGTATTTGGAAAAGCTGTTGCATTAAGAGGACCATTATTTGTCATGACTCCAGCAATTCTAGTAATAGCTCCAGTTTGTGGTGTAAGCGATCCTCCTAAATTTATAGTTAAATTATTAAAATTAGTAGTTCCAGTAATTGTTGCTGTAGCTCCAGAAAAAGACACTGTAGCTGCACCAGCAGTGAATCCACCATTATTAATCCACGCATTTGCATTTCCAGCTACGGTAATGTCGTAATCGGTTGCCACCAGAGTAGCTCCTGCTGCAATTTCTACTGTTTTTACAAACGCGGGTGCAATCAATGGTAACACATTACGGTAAGGAGCTAAATCGCCATTATTATCCGACGGCAAACTTGATGGGTTAGGAATCAAAACTGCATCATCTATATTAGGTACTCCACCATTCCAGTTTCCTGGTAAACTCCAATCTCCATCGTAGGAGGCAGAACCATTCCCTGTCCAGGTATGCACAGTCACATTCGAATAACTTAAACCCCATTGTTTCACATCTAAAGAAGTCGAAGTCGCCAAAAAGTCGATGGCAGGCCCTGTTAATTGAAGCCAATTATTGCCTGCGTCATTTCCATTTTGGTTTCGTGGAAAGGATTTCACAAAATTATTCACACCCAAATTTGGATCGTAACCATCCCAATACACAAGCTTTGTTTCATCCGTTTCTGTTCCTTGCAATTCACTGTCCAAATAATGTAGCTTGACTATAATTCTGTCGTTTCCGCCAGATTGAGCAAAACTGTAATATCTCTTAATTGCGGTAGACCTCCATGAAGGAGCTGTACCCAATACAATTTTACTGCTAACCCAAGTAGGTTTTGTACTTCCTGTTACATTTAAGAAATTAATCGTCGTGAACGGATTACCAAAATCATAATCTTGTCCGTTATTAAAGACATGTTCTCTGCGTACAATTCCACTTACGTCACCCATACCAATAGTTACTGCAAGTGCGCCCATATTTAAAGTCGTTGTTCCGGTCATATTCAAAGCACCCCTAACTGCTGTAGGATTTGCTGTAACTAAATTCAAATTACCTTCTACTGTTAGGTCAATACTGCTATTTACTCCAGCATTATTATTGATAGAAAGATTCTTAAAAGAGGTCAAACTTGCCCCCGAGATCGTTTGTAATGCGGTACCATTTAATAAAATAGTTGTTCCTGTCTGGGTCGTAAATGATCCGTTATTAACAAAGTTTCCTCCTATTTCATGGTCAAATAAACCCGTATTAAATAACGAACCAGAGCCTATTGATAAATTTCCTGCAAGGTCTATAACATTATTTGCAGTAACACTAGCCAGACCCCAAATGGCCAGATCACCCAAAACATCCATATTTTGACCAGGCATTGTTTTAACATCTGTGCCACTTAAACTCAAATTATAATACCCTGGAATCGTTCCGTTTGGATAAACCACATTTTGTGTAGCCCCGTTATAATTGATTGTATTTAAGAATGCTGTTGCATCTAGAATACCATTATTGGTCAGTGCACCAGCAATTCCCATGTTGCTATTTGCTTGTGGAGTTAAACTAGCTCCGCTGCCAACAATTACATTATAGAAATTAGTATCTCCACTGATTTTCAAATTAACATCCGTAAAAAACACACTACTCGTACTCGCATTAAATGTACCACCAGCATTTTGCCACACTACATCTCCACTATCATTAAACAAATAAAACTCTGATCCAGAGCTAGCATTTACAATACCTGCATTTTGAATAATCAATTGATGTGCCTCGGCTACTGTTGGTAATATTGGGTCATAAGTTGTAGTAGTCGCATTCGGTATTGTCATTCTAGTAAACTTGCTAGGGTAACTTGCGGGAGTCCAGTTAAACGGGTTATTCCAATCAGTAGATTGTGAACCATTCCAAGTAATATTAGGATTTTCTGTAGATGACAAAGCAATCTCCGTTTGACCAAAAGCGGAAGGTCTTGCGCCAATATTAACGTTTTTTAAATCGATACTATTATTGGATTCATCTTTCGAATTGTATCCCCATTCTACTATGGTAGGAGTTGGTAATCCTATTGCACCAAAAAATACCAATTGTGATTCATCGGCACCATTTAGTTCCGAATCCAGATAATTTAATTGTACTGTTGCATAATTATTGCTAGCCCCTGTTTGAGCTAAATCATACACTCTTTTCACAGCCGTTGTTTTCCAAGTTGGGGCAGCACCAATCTTAGTTTTTACACTTACTTGCGTAGGTTTTGTTCCTATTGCGCCAAAAATAATCAAGGTTTTACTATTACCAAAAGTATACGATTGATTGGTGACAAAAGTATGCGCACGTTTTACAATTCCGGTAACATCTCCTATCCCTGTATTTGTAGCCGCAGCAGACAGTGACAGTGTATTAATCCCCATATCCAAACTACCTAATGTAGCAGTTGGATTATCACTTTGTAAATCCAAAGTTCCGTTAACCGTTAGGTCTTTACTAACCGTTACACCAAACGTATTTAAAACCAACAAGTTATTAAAAGCCGTAGTAACCGCTGTACCAGATATGCTTTGAGCAGCAGTCAAACCATTCATTACAAACGTACTCCCTGTAGTATTGAGTACCCCATTGTGAGTAAAGTTTCCTCCAACTGTATGCGTGTTGGCCCCAGCGTCAAAAGTAGTGTTTGCTCCTACTGACAAATCCCCTACAATCACCATACTGTTAGGAGTAGTGACACTCACTGTTCCTGCCAAAGTAAAATTTCCTAAAATAGATAGGTTTGTTGAGGGTAATGTTTTCGTACCGCTTCCGCTCAGAATCAAGCTTGAATAACGATTTGTAGCAGCATACGGAATAACTATATTTTGATTTGCGCCATTGTACTCTACCGTGGTTACGTTTCCATCCCAAGCCGGACGCCAAACTCCAATATTATTCATGGCACCTGCGATTCGCATCGTACTTCCGGTTTTCATAAGTAAATTAGCATCTGTATCAACAGTTACATTATAAAAACTAGTTGCTCCAGCAATATCTGCAGTATCACTTTTAAAGAGAACCGTACTTGTATTTGGATTAAAAACCCCTCCTTCATTCACCCATACATTAGCGCCATCTGTCAATGTCATTTGAGCATTTGCAACCGCATTTAGTATACTATTGCTTTGTAATTTGATCGCTCTAATAGTAGTTTCGATAGGAACAATAGGATCAAATGTAGTTATAGCTGCGTCGGGTATAATGATATTCACAAAATCTGACGGAGCTCCATTTGGTGTCCAGTTATTTACGGTAGTCCATGACGTACTAACAGATCCGTTCCAAGTTAGGGTTTCGATCTCGTTTGCACTTAATCCAAGCTCCAAAGTACCGAAAGTAGAGGGGAAAAATGCCATGTTAATATTGGACAATTTCACCCAGTTTTCGGTTGTATTGATGCTAGCACGACCATGTTCGAATAAAATTCCGGGTGGATTTCGATAAGAGAAATACACCAATTTACTTTCGTCGTTATTATTTATCTCAGAGTCCAAGTAGCCCGCTTTGATTGTTGCAGCAGTTGGACTGGTACCCACAGCTCCTGTTTGAATTAAGGCATAGACTCTTTTCACGCCGCTTGTTTTCCAAGATGGATTGGCGCCAATTGATAACTTAACGCTAATCGAAGTTGGTAATGTTCCTGTATTTTCAAAATAAACGACCATGTTTTTATCATTAAAACTATAGTCTTTATTTGCAACAAAACTATTTCTTTGAACAATACCTGTTAAATCACCATCACCAACAGTGACCGCATCTACTCCCATGGTAATGATTTTTGTTCCTGTGTCAAAAGTTCCTTTCACATCTGATGGATTGGCGCTTAGTAAATTTAAAATCCCGGTAATCGTCAGGTCACTATTTGAGGTTACCCCCACTTCATTATTAATGGTAAGATTCGGAATCGTATTCGACACAAAGGCGCCACTAGAAATAGTTTGCAGTTCGTCACTTTCAAAAATCACAGTTGATCCTGCAGTAGTCGCATCGAGTTGTCCACCGTTGGTGAGATACAAATCGCCACGAAGGGTTAATGCTTTACCGTTTACTTTAAATTTATAGGTAGATTGTCCATTGACTATACTTCCTACTATTCGATCTTGATCCAAAACACAATCTCTAATAGGGGATGCTGCAAAAACAATTGATGCTTCGTCTAATGGAACTGAACCAGCAGACCAGTTTCCAGCGGTATTAAAATCAGTGCTCACTGTTCCTAGCCAACTATTGGTGTTAAACTCCCAAGCCCCAATATTTGGCGGAATACCACGAGCCGTTTGCGCATAATCTAGAGTAATATTTGTACCTACTACCCCAAGAGTAGAGGTATTTACTTTATAATCGCCAGCAGTCAACCCACCTGCATTTGAAAAACCTGGGTTGCTATTATTACTATTTGCGTCTTGACCGCTTACGATTGGTAATGAAACAACATTACTTCCGTTGTAATTTCCTATCACGCCGCCCGTGCCTGATGCCCAATAAATATTATAATCCAAAGTCAAATTACTTGCGCCGCTATAGTTTAAAAACACAGCATAATGTGCATTTGTCCCACCTGAAGTTGCTCTAAAATTCGAAAAAATGTTATTTCTAAAATCTCTTACTGTTCCACCTGCTGCTTCATAAAAAGCATACGATTTATTCACAATTCCACTACCTAATGACCCATTGATATAAACAGTATTAAAATAAAGGCTTGAACTACTGCCACTTGCTCCACTACTGTAAATACCGTAAATGGTTGTCGCGGTATTACCGCCTAATGTGACAATATTATTAGCTAAAGTTGCCGTTCCTTGGCCAATTCGAATACCATAAATACTCGCATTAGCAGAACTAGAACTAACGGATAGATTTCGAATAAAATTACGATTGACCAAATTTGCCCCTGTACTGCCCGAAAAAGAAATACCTGCAATGTACCCCGTAAAAGCGACATTTGTATTTGACAAATTGTAGATAATCGTTTCTGTCACCGTATTCACAGCCGCCGTTCCGGTCATCTCAACCCCAGAAACTGTGCCCGTAGTCGCACCCAATGCGGTGCTAAACAAATCATGAATACTATTTTTCACCAAAGTTGCCGTTCCTGCAGTGGTATACACACCCACTGTTCTAGACACTTGCGTACCTGTGTAGGCATTGCTCAAATTGACAATCGTATTAGTTGTAAGCGTATGAGTTCCGGTAGACTGCAAGTATATCCCTATCAAATTCTGCCCAACGGTTGCCGTAGACGCTGTAGAAGCTGTTGCTATACTATTTGACGTCCCATTACTCCCAATTATATTCTGAGTAATATTGATTGTTCCGGCAACACCTGATTTTTTGTAAATTCCAGTAAAACTATGTGCAGCCGTTGTACTGCTTCCGTAGATTGAAATAGAGCCAATATTATTTTTCGAAATAGACACAGTGTTGGCACTTCCTATATAAATTCCGTAGGAATCTGCATTGGTATTTGTTGTCAATGTAATAGATCCTGTACCTGTTGCCGAACCAATAACATTTCCCGTTGTCGTACCAATATTAACTGTACCTGCGTTTACTTCTATTCCGCGCCAAGGCGTTGCACTTGAACTGGTGTAATTGAAATTCTGAATCGAATTTGACTGAATTGAACTTGCTGTAACAGCACCAACATTTAGATAAATTCCTCTAAAACTATGATTGGTATTGGCGTTTACAGTCCACGCACCACCCCCGTTTACTGCTGCTTTACCACCGATATAATTGCTAGAAACTGTAAAATTATTTCCGTTTACATCATCAATAAGGATAGCAGTGTACACATACGAGCCCGTTGTAGGGACCATAGTATTCGTTTCATAAAAACTGTTATTCGAAATAGACCAATCAGATGAGTTTGCACCCAAGTTGATTCCGTTTGAAGAACTATTATTGTTGACAAAATCAAAAATAGTATTGTATCGTATTGAATTTGAACTATTTTCCTTACCTGCAGTACCAAGGGAATAGATTGCATTTATAGGTCGGTTTCCTGCCGAATTGCTTATCGCATTGTATTCTACGATAGTGTTGTCATTACCATTTCCTGTGGTTGAGGTAGCAAATTCAAGCAATCCATTTGTAGCACTATTGGATGATCCGTTAATATTTAAGTATTTTAAAGTATTTGATTCAGCTGAATTACTCAATCGAATAGTTGCTGTGCCGGCACTATTTGACGTACTTGTGTTGACGATACTCAAACTTTTTGTTGACCCCGTTTGGTTCACACGTCCATCGAGGGTGACATTATCGGCACCGTTCAAACTGATTAATGGTGCAGCTGCAATAGCTCCAGAAACGTACAATCCTGTTTTAGTAGGATACATTTTCAAGCTAGTCCATGCTCCTTGGTTAAGCGTAGCAGTAGTGTCTTCGGTAGTGCTTCCTATAAGCGTTACGACTACATCTTTACCGGTTTGATCATAGCTATTTATGGCCGCAAAAGCTCCAGAGACCTTACTATAACTTCCGTTACTTAAGGCATTAGCGTTTGAAACTATGACATTTGGCAATTTTCCATTAAATTCGTCAGCCCCTATATCTGGCGCAGATCCCGCACCATTTGTTTGCACTGCATAACCGGTGTTCCCTGCTCTGATTTGACCTTCAAAATCCGTGGTAATTCCCGAAATATTCACAGCCCCACTTTCGATAAAAGTAATATCATTGTTGCTTATTTTTAGAAAATCAACACTAGACCCTACTGTACTTATAAACTGTGGATTTTCGGATACCGAAAGTTGATCACGAGGAGCAATTGTACCTGCTGTAAAAATACCCGCTTTGTAGGCGGTTATATCTTGGGCAGCGTTTGTACCGTTAGAATAAATTAAATTACTAGCACTTGGAACTCCAGCGTAAAATAAATTATTATTAGACAACGAATTATAATTATTAAGTACCAATGAGGTACCCGGGCCTTGTCTAAAAGCAACTGTCGATCCAGTACCATTGGCTGTAGAAAGATTTACAACAATGTTATTTCTTAAATTTAACGCACCGGTACTCGCAGTCGTATTGGCTGCATGAAATACTGCACTAGACCCAAAATTTGTTCCGGTAGATGTCGCATTTAGATAAATACTATTAAAATATACATTAGTTGTCGATCTAACACCGTTATTGGTCATGCTTATTCCTCGCACATTGTCTGTCATATTTGCAGCTGGGGCAGTTATTGATGCAATTCGGTTATTGTGAATAGTGGTAACTTGATCGGCGGTTGTTCCCGAAACCAATATTCCGTTTACTGTTCCAGTTGTAAGACCTGAAGCTGATGACGAAATATCATATATTTTATTTTGATAAATTGTAGTAATAGAACCGCCCGTAACTCCGATTCCGCTGACGCTTCCTGTCGTGATATTATTCGCTTGAAGACCATAAATGGTGTTTTGATAGATATTTTTTTCAGTTCCGCTAGTGATAGCAATACCGTTTACAATCGTAGCCACAGTTCCTGTAGATACTAAAGAATAAATGTTATTCGAATAAATTTTGTCATTTCCTGCTCCTGTTGTAATTCCGTAAATCGATCCTGCACTGGTATTGTTTCGAATAGTATTGTTTGTCGTTGCATTGGCGGTACTGGTAATATTAACGTTCATTGCGATAATTGTTCCAGTTCCTGCAGTCCAATTTTCAAATGTATTTCCAGAAATTGTTTTGGTAACCAAACCTGTTCCGGCATCGGTATTTACCCAACCCGCGATCGTCGCCGCTCCATTTATCGTAATATTCGAAAAATTATTATTGTTATTATTTACTACCACATTACTATTGTTTGTGGAGGCGATACTATTAAACAAGGTGATTGCTCCACTTGCTGCCGTACGTGTAAATGAGGTCGCAATACTGTTATTGTTAACATTTTGGATTCCGTTTGCAGGCATGATCACACTGTTGGAGATAAAAATAATTCCTCCAGTAGTGTTGACATTTAGTGCTGTAAAAGTATTTCCGCTAATCGTTTGAGATAGAGTAGTAGCCGAATTGATAATATAGGTGTTGGCATTTGTACCCGCAACTGTATAAGTAATTCCTCTTATATCATTATTTTGAATTGATAAAGCACAGTTTGCAGAACCACCTGTGTTACTGATTCCTAATAAAGTAGCTGAATTGGCAACAGAATAAGTGATTAAACCACCTGTAATATTTCCTAATTGGTTGTTTTCGATTGTAATTTGAGATAAAACAGCTCCACTATTCGAAATTCCTGTAACTGCTCCAGTCGCTACCGCCTTAGTTAAATTTCTAATTTTGTTTGCCGTAATCGCTACCGTTGTGGCTGCAGCAGTATTTGAAACACCTGTTAAAATTCCTGTACCTGTTGTGGTTGCGGTTACCACAGAATTATTTGTTACAGACACCAGTCCAGAAACACCAGCATTCAAAATACCATTTAAAACAGATAACGCCGTACCATAAGACGAAACATTCTGAATCGTATTGCCACTAATAGTGATTCCTCCAGTAGCTAGATTATAGATTCCGTTCAAAGTACAAACCCCTGTTGTGGTCGTTCCTAATGTTCCTATGGCGATCGAATTTGCCGTACTCGTACTTCCAATCGTATTGTCCGCCACTGTAAATTGCCCACCTCCAGCGGTGTTGATACCATGAAAAGTATAGCCTATACCGGCAGCTCCACTTGTACTAATGGAACCAATGGTATTGTTTTTTATATTCACCGTACTTGTTGAGGTACAATAAATACCTGCGACATAACTAAGTGTTATACTAGAACTCACGGTAATAGAACCATTTCCAGTCGTTTCACCTATTGTATTTCCAGTTGTAGTACCGATATCTAATTTTCCTGCTAATACCGATATTCCCGTAAAAATACCTGGAGCTGCCGTAACAGCTGTAGATACCGTATTCGATAAATTGATTCCTGCAATTTTATTTCCTTGAACGCTTGATGAGGATAAGGTTCCAACCGTCATTTCGATACCAAAAAAACGATTGCTTACTGCTCCACTGTAGGTAGTTGTTCCCGTTGAGGAAGCATTAGCATATCCTATGGTGTTGTTTAGTATCGAATAACCTACTCCCGACGCAGTTATAATATTGATACCTCTATGAGTATTTCCTGTTGTAGCAGTACGAGTTGCCGTTTGAAAAAACTTATTTCCAGAAATAGTCCAAGCAGAACTATTAGAAGCAATTAAAATTCCGTTTGAAGCCAAAGCAGCATTGTAGTAATCTTGAATGGTATTATTGCTAATGGTAATTTCGCTATTGTCAATCAATACGGAACTTCCGGCAGAATAAATCGCATTGGTAGGCAAGTTAGTTCCAACCGCTTTGATCGTATTGCTTACAATCGAATTGTTAACATTACCTACCGATGCAGCTGTTGAGAACAGTATCGTAGCAGTGGAAGCTAATGTTGATGCTCCTTCGATAGTACAATTGCGCACTGTATTATTTGTCGCATCATTTATAAAACGGATAGTACTCGTACCTGCCGTACTCGCTGTGCTAGCATTCGAAATGGTTAAAGAATTTCCGCCACTGTTCAAACCGTCAACAACAACGTAATCTGCCCCATTAAAATTAAGTAAGGCACCTCCTGTTAGTGTACCTGAAATTGTTCTAGCAGCTCCTCCACTTGGAGAGATGGTCAGCGTACTAAAATCGGTACAACCATAATTCAATTGATTCAATGCATTTGTTCCAGGCTCTACAATATCGCTAATAATATTGGCTGTCAAGTTAGCGGAAAGTCCTTTGGAATTTAACTCGGCAAACAAACCACCAGTCCCGGTAAGCGTTGGATAAGTCCCGCCAGTTCCCACAGTTACAGTCCCGCTTAGCCCGGCCAAAATTGTAAAACTGTTAATGGTACCCCCGATAGGAAAAGCAGCAGATGTCAACGCTACACTTGTAGGCGCAGCCGCGTAGGTACCTGTATTGATACCCACATAAGGCGACGGTGTTACAATGTCTTGGGCAGTAATGAAATACTGAATCACATCGTTAGTCGTTGCTCCACCAAAAAGCAGACTATAATTAATAGAGAAATCAAACGGACTTGCAGTACTCGTTGTTTCAATATATTTCCAACCATCTGTACTACTTGTATTTGTAGCTGGCAAAACATTGCTGTTGCCAATAGCTTTCTTAAAATAAATTCTAGGTCGTGTACCGGTAGTAACATTTACTCCAGTTGCATCTGAAATAATAGCCGAAATGGTTTTGTTACTCAAACAACTATTGTCGGCTAGGGCAGTGTACGTTATCGAAGGAGGTGAAGCATCAATCGCCACATAGTCATTTTCATACGCCCCCATATCTGGCGCTGAAGTACTCGCTCCTGTATACCCTGGATTTCCTTGACGAATAGTACCTAAATAATCCACTATATAATCAGCAATATTCACCGCTCCACTTTCTATTTGCGTAGCGATACTGGTATTTACTTTTAAATAATTCGCATTGGAACCTGCTGTGCTAATAAAATTTAAATTTTCACTTACCGAAACCTGATCACGTGGCGCGATAGTTCCAGCAGTAAAACTTCCGGCCTTGTATTGTGCAAAAGTTTGTGCCGTACTCGTTCCGTCGCTATAAATTAAATAGGTTGAGCTTGGTGTTCCAGCATAAAATAAATTGTTTTTTGAGGTAGTTGCATAATTGTTTAATGCATTTGCACTACCTGAGCTTCGACGAAAAGCTACCGTTGTTCCTGAACCTTTTGGTACTGAATTATTAATGATAATATTATTTCGCAGATTCAATGTCGCGGTAGTAGCAGTTGTGCTTGTAGTATGGTAAATACCCGATGAGCCCGAGTTAGTCCCACTCGAAGCTGCCGCATTTAAATAGACTGTATTGTAATATACATTGGTCGTCGAAGTCGTACCAGTCGAGATAAAACCCAGTCCACGAATCAAGTCTGTTCCACTAGCTGCACTTACTCTCAAATCTCCTATCACATTATTTGTAACATTAGTTATCAAGGAAGCCGTACTACCCGAAACTTGAATACCATACACCACACCACTTGAAATAGCAGTACTTGAAGAGGATAAATCATAAATTTTATTTCCATCTAAATTTACTGCTGATCCTCCGGTAACCCAGATTCCTGTAATCGTTCCAGTAGTGTTAGCTCCTGCAGATAAAGTAAAAACTTTATTTTCATATACATTCACAGTTGTCCCACCAGAGATTAAAATTCCACGCACAGACCCAGTTGTAAATGCACTTCCTACTAAATTAGAAATCGTATTTTGATAAATATTTTTTGTAATTCCACCAGTACTATTTATACCGGTAATACTAGTTAATAACCCTCCCGAGGAACTGAAGTTGTTTATGGTGTTTTGATAAATTTTATCACTTCCCACTGCTGTTGTGATCCCAGTCAAAGAACCCGTACCACTTATATTTTGAATACTATTGCCATAGGTTTTATTCGTTTCACTAACAACATTTACATTCAGCGCTGTTACAGCACCTGAACCACTTGACCAGTTTTCAAATTTATTGTTGTAAATTGTTTTATCTACATTACCGGTTCCTGAATCTTGATTTACCCAACCGTTGATAGATGATGTTCCTCCTTGGGTAATGTTCGAAAAGTTATTATTATTATTTGTTACTACTACACCGGTATTATTTGTAATGGCTGTACTTGTAAATAAAGTTATTGCTCCCGAAGTAGCAGCTGCATTTCGAACAAAGCCTGTTACGATACTGTTATTATCAATGTTCTGAACACCATTTGCAGGCATAGTAACACTGTTCGAAATGAAAGTAATTGCTCCTGTAGTGTTTACATTAAGATTAGTAAAGGTATTATTGCTAATGTTTTGTTTTAAGGTAGTTGCAGAATTGCTAATATAAGTATTGGCATTTGATCCTGATGCTCCGGTATAATTAACACCTCTTATATCATTATTCTGAATCGAAAGTTCACAACTTGCGGCACCCCCAGTATTATTTATCCCAAATAAAGCAACTGTATTTGCAGCAGAATAGGTCACTAATCCACCACTTGTATTCCCTAATTGATTACCATTAATATTTATATTCGTCAAAATAGCGCCAACATTTGCTATGGCAGTGAAATAACCACCAGTGGATGTTCTTAAATGATTCCTTATGATATTGTTGTTAATATTTAAAGTAGAAACTACAGCCGAATTGTAAATAGGATAATACGTAATGGCAGTGCTTGAATTTGTACCTGTGTTGGTACCCGAAATAATAGAGTTTGTATTAATATCTACCGTACTCGATCCTGCTGTATTTATAATCCCATTATAAACTGAGAAACTTGTTCCATAAACCGTGGTATTTTGAATCGTATTAGTAGTTATCGAAATTAAACCTGACCCGCTATTAAATATTCCTCGAAAGGTACACACTGCCGCCAAAGTCCCCGAATCACCAATAGTAATTGAATTTGCTGTCGTTGAACTTCCAATAGTATTATTAGCTATAGAAAAATTACCACCCACACCTAAAGTATAGATTCCGTTAAACGTATAACCAATGGCGGTACCACCGTTTGTAATGATAGCTCCTACATTGTTATTACTGATCCCTACAGTTCCTACTGACGAAACATATATTCCGTTTATCAATCCTAATGAAGTAGTGCTCGAAACCTGAATGGCATCAGTACCAGTGGTGGCTCCAACAGTGTTTCCAGTTGTAGTACCAATGTTTACATTTCCTCCCAGTACTGAGATACCCGAAAAAATACCTGCAGCTGAAGCTGTACCAATTGTTGTAGAAAAATTGATATTACTAATAGTGTTTCCTTGTACATTCGATACTGTCGCTGTTCCCACCGTCATTTCAATCCCTCTATACAAAGTTGATTGACCTGTGTAGGTGGTCAAACCTGTTGCCGATGCACTATTATACCCAATAACATTATTATTTACAGTATAATTTATTCCAGAAGCTGTAATAATATTAATAGCACGGTGCGTTAAACCTGCAGTTGTCGTAGTACGAGTGGCTGTTTGATAAAATTTATTATTCGAAATTGTCCAAGCCGAACTATTCGAAAACAAATAAATTCCGTTTGAAGAAGCCGCAGCATTGAAATAATTATAAATCGTACAATTGCTAACAAAGTTTGAACTGTTGTCTGCACTCACAGAAGATCCTGCAGAATATATTGCATTAGTAGGAGTAGTTGCCCCATCACGTATGTCGCAATATTCAATCGTATTGTTATCATTCCCCACAGCATCACCTGACCCAAAAACGATTAGACCACTTGCTGTAGAGGAAGTTGACCCTTGTACATTGCAATATCTGATTGTATTTGAAGTGGCATCATTTATAAACTGAAGTACACTACCACTACTGTTTGTATTCGAAAATGACAAACTTGTACTTCCTAGCTGGTTTACTCTACCATCAATAATTACATTGTCTGCCCCATTCAAATTGATTAATTGTCCCGCAACACTTCCTTCTATTTTTAAATTTGGTGCCGTAGGATAAAGTAAAACCGAAGAATACAAAGAAGATCCATTTCCAGAATTATTCAAAGTAGCCGTAGCCGTTTCAATTGTATTCCCTCTAATTTTTATGGTAATTACTCCTTGATGTGTTCCATCATTAATTTTATCAAAAGCTTCTTTTACTGTCGAATAGCATCCGAAAATTGTTCCTGCACTTGCAGCAACTTCAACATTACCAGTACTAATTATTGCCGTTACTTGAGTTCGCGTCGCTGTTGTACAACTCGTATTTGTAGCATCAACCCAATAAGAGGTTGTTGTTGATAATACGGGAGTTGTAAAACTCGTACCCGTTCCCAAAGAACTTCCACCTGTAGCTGCAGCATACCAATTTATGGTTCCTGCCGAAGCAGTTGCACTCAAAACCACACTTCCTATTCCACAACTAGATGCATTTGTAGTTTGTGTAATGGTAGGAATAGGATTCACCGTTAAGGTTGCTGTTGCAGTCGCCCCAATGATATTAGCTTCGTTTGTAAATCGCACTCTATAGCGATTCCCGGTCATGATAGCGGTTACGCCCGTGAGCGTAAGCCCTACCGATGTTCCACTTGCTACAGTTCCCGATTGACCCGATAAATCAACATAAGTACTTCCGTTATTGGTACTTACTTGCCATTGGTAACTAACAGTCGTGTTGGCTGTTGTTGTTGGAGTAGTGGTCAAAGTAGCTGTTGTTGCCGTGGCTGAAAAAGTTACATTTTGCCCCTCGCATGCTGTTTTATTTATAGGAGCTGCGCTTACATTTAGACTAATTCCTTGTGTATAGGCACTCTTTCCACCAGATGTAGTCAAAGGAGTGGCATAACTTGCAATTAACACTTTACCAAAAGCATCTACTTGTGGAGAACCTGTTATTCCGCCATAAGTTCCATCACCATTAGTATCAACCAATGCGCCATAAGCTTCATTAGCATCAGAGCAACCATCATTATCACTATCCGCATCTAAATAATTAGGTATTCCATCATTGTCGTTGTCACATCCTAAAACAATTTTACTTATCTCACTACCAGATAAAACTGAAGGATAATGCACTACATCATCGATCAATCCTCCAAAATAATTTGCTGAAGAGGCACCAAAAGCACCTCCATTTGAATACCCTATATGCTGTACATCAGAATGTGCTGCTAATTCACCAAATCCTGTTGCCAAGGTCGTTGAAGCCACTCCATCGAGGTACAAAATCACATTTCCGTTACTATAGGTAAGCGCTACATGATGCCATAAGCCGTCACCCGGATACGTGAATGTAGCCGTATTTTTCTGCGTTGCATCGCCACCTTCGCGCACTGCTGCCTCTAATGTTGCACCGTTTAAACGAACAGCAACACCATTGGTAGTTCCTCCTTCTTCAAAAATGGTTTGAATACCCGAAAGTGAACTTGGCTTTATCCAAATAGAATACGAAAAATTAGTAATTGCTTGGTTCAAAAAAGTACCATTGCTATACTGCAAATAATTAGAAGTTCCGTTGAAAGATGCCGAATGCGTTCCCTTTTTACTATCTGTGGAAAATGAAACAGAGCTGCCCGATTGTGCATTATAATTATTTCCAGACAAATCAGCAGTCATGTTGTCCAATGACCAATACCCATCATAACCCGCAGTAGGAATACAATTGTTTTCGATCGCATTCAGTATACCATCATTATCTGCATCCAAATCAAAAATATCCCCCACACCATCACCATCCTTATCGTTTGGTATCGTCACAAAAACATCAATACTACCGATTTGCGAACAAACATTTGACAATTTTTCGGTAAGCGTATACGTATAACTTGTATTGGTCGTAGGATTTACAGCAATAGAAGCAGTGTTAGCGCCTCCTGGACTCCATACTATCGTTGGGTTTAACGGAACGTCATCATCATACGTTGGACTACCATATAGCGCACCGTCTTCAGCACTAGCAGTACTGGCCAGATCCAAAACCGAATTATCGAAATTGATATACACATCCAAATCAGCATCTACTACGGGAGCGTTGAGTACGTGATCTTTTTCAATAACAATTTCAGATTGCAGCAATGATCTATTCCAAAGTTTAAAACCATCTACTTTTCCATTAAAATAATTATTTGAGCTCGTAGTATTGTTTTGAAAGCGAATATTAGAATTTGATCCGATGGCTACAGCTCCAGAATGAGCATTGATACCATTGCTCGCTTTAGTACCTTCGTTGAATGCTCCAATTAGTGTCCCGTTCAAATACCCTTTAAAATGCGATCCATCTGTGGCGTTTTGATCAAATACAAAAGCAACATGGTACCATTGACCAGCAACTATATTTGCACTAGGTGCATTCCATACTGCGTTACTCTCCCAAGGTAAGCAATATACTTTTCCTCCTTCAATATACATGGAGAGCCCATTGGTTGCACCTCCCTCATTATACAAGACTTGACGTGTAGTCACATCATTGGCTTTAAACCACAGCATAACTGTGCGATAGTCTGTAGTCCCAAGATTAATTAAATTAGAATTGGAAATCCCTACGTAATCAGATGTTCCATTTAGTTTAAGGGATTTATTAGCAAAGGTAAGTCCAATATTAGTAGTTTGCCCTGCCACAATTGTGGGGTTTGCCGTAGATGTAAAAGCTGCTTTTTGGTCAATATAAATTCTTTTCGAAACGACACCTTGAGAAACACCACCAATAAAGCCTTCAAAGGTAATGGTCCCTCTATTTCCGTAACCCCATGTTACATTGATTGTTGGTGAGGTACTACTAGAAGGAGTTCCTCCTGTAACTGTCCATTTATACGTATCGTAAGAAGTAGAATAGCTGTAAGTAACGGCTTCGTTTTGACAAACTATATTTTGAGATGGAGCAATTTGCGCCAACATACAAAATGAAAAGAAGAATAGCGTTAAAACGTAAAATAATTTTATTTTCAAAATCTTTTAAGATTTGGGTATTAAAAAATAAAAATGCATTCTAAATAATCGTTAAGTAAATAATCTTTTGAGACAATCTAATACACTTAAATTAGGTATTAGTTTCTATTAAAATCATATCTGACACCTTCTCTATATTTTACAATATAAGCATCTTTAATACCTTTATTTCTTATTATAAATTTCATTTTTTTCGCCTCCTTAATTGTAGTAAATCTTCCTGAAACATACCTTATAAGGTCATCCTCTATCAATTCATAATACACTGGAGCAAAGTCCTCAAGACGTTCCGAAGGTACATAATTTTTGAATACACCAATTTGTATACTGAAAAAATCATCCTTGTTGTCAAAAATCCTTCCGAATGAAGTATTCTTTTTAGTATTAACTTGACTTTCCAATGCATTCGTAGTAGGATCACCCTTTATTTCATCTACTTTTTCAGTATCTAATTTAAGTTCCGGAATTTGCTTCCCGTTTTGATATGAAACGACTGAAGCATTAGGAATCCCACTAAATACAAGTGTGTTTTTTGCAATAACAGCCCTTTCCATGCTTCTAAAAAAACCATAATAATATTGGAAGGTACCATCCGCCAATTTTTCATAAAACACAGGGTCAAGATTTCGCAATTTTTTTGGCATGGTATTGTCTTTATAAATACCAACCTTAATACTGTAAAAAATTTCCTCGGTATTAGAAATCTTCTCAAATGGGTTTGCTGTTTTGTTGTCCACAATAGTTTCCGCCTTCTGACTAGTTTGAGAACTACTTGCATCAATGCTTTCAGTCAATTCTTTAACTTTTATTTGAAAATCTAGTCCTTCCACAATTGTCCCATCTTCGGATACCTCTATATCCGCAGAATATAACTTAGGACTAGATTGATAATCTAGTTTAGTTAACTGCTTATCATCAACTCGAACTGTATATTTTCCTGGTTTTAATCCCAAATAGTTAAAATATCCGTCGGATTCGCTTAATGTTTCGGCAACTATTTCGCCTACCGAATTTAATATCTGCAATGATATGCGACCTAGGCCTTTCAATTTATCTTCCATGTTAAAATAAACCATACCACTTACCTCTCCCATAACTAAAATAGGTACTTCTATTTTTTTATACTGATTTGGGTCTACTAGAATTTGGTAGGAATGATGCTTAAATTTCCAGGAAATATTTTCTAGTTCGGCATCAGAAAATCCTATATTATAGTTTACAAAGGCATTCAGATCAGAGATCCTTACAATGGAATCTTTTTCACTGCTAATGGCTTTACCTCCAGAGACCCTAACTTTACTTAGAAACACCATTCTTTCTCCTTTGTCTCGTTTTCCGTTTTGATTAATATCTAAAAACGGATATAACAAAATACCCCCTTTACCAAGTGCTGAATTAATTCCTTTATTCACGTAGCCATTATCCCCTCCAAAGGCTAAACTTCCTTGCGCGCCCTCAGAAAAACTCATTATATTACTTGTGGAACTAGCTGAGACATTAGTACGCGCAAATGGTAAATCATATTTAAAATTAAAAAATAAATTATTAGTAGAAAATTGAACGTTCCTTTCGTACGAAGCAGAAACAGACATTTTGGCTACTCTTTTTTCAATCTCTACGCGATATCGAATGATGTTAGAATCTGTGATGTTATACTGAAAAGAAGGACGAACCGTTAATCCATTACGCATTCGATGCGAAAAAACAACAGTGGAACTTATAAACGGATCTCTCTCAGTAATCCAGTTAGAAGACAAAGTAACGTTAGAAGAGTAGTTTTTATACCTTCCCGAAAAGACGGCATTAAATTGATTAAAATCAAAAGCATCATACGAATATTTGATAAAATTAAACTGTGTACTACCAGAAACATTAGCCCTTGTAAAAGGTAGTGTTAGTTGTACTTTTAGCTCTTCGTTCGTAATATTTAATGTCGCTTTTTGGCCCTTAAAATAATTAGTATAATCAACTTCTAAAAAAGTATTTCTGCCGAAATAATAATTTAATAATCCACTGTAACTTACATCATGAGCATATTTCATTGTAAGCACCATTTTAGTAAAAGGCTGAAAGGCTACGTTTGCGAATGGAATAGCAGGTTGATCACTCAGCTTTGATAAATATTCAACACCTCCACCTACTGTTAGAGATTTGGTTACACCATAATTAAATTCTCCCCTTCCAAACTGACTTCCAGTTTCATCCTCTAGTACACCCGCGCTAACATTGTATTCCATAACGTTAACAGGCATAAAAGTGTAAGGTGTATTCATCGTACGTTCTTCTACTCTTTCTTCGCCTAAAAGGCCATAGAATTTGAGTTTTAGTGTTGTATATCCATATATAATTGGTACTTCAAAAACATATAATCCTGACGCATCGGATGACGTATAATTCACAAGAACATCGTTTAGGTAAAGTTCTACAGTCCAATTGGGCTCTGTATAATCTCTAATGATGTAAGTACCTTTAGCTTTTCTAACCGAATTGGGCGAGTTCGTGAAACTTGCACCCACTAATGGAGCTCCTAAAAAAGAAATACTTTGCGTAGGAACCTTCCCCACTTGAGCTTGCTTTATGTATTTGCTGTCATTATCTACCCAGCGCCAATTATAATAAAGCTGCCTTCTATCAAATTTTGTTTGGTCATAATAATTAAACCCTAATTTCGCTTCTCCATACAATAATTCAGTTCCCAGTCCAAGTGCGTAGTTATTTAATGATTTTTGTCCTGTTATTTGATTGGTGTAAACAGCCCAGTCTACTGCTAATCCATTAATTAGGTGGTAATTTCTACCGACAACAGTATCCGATATAACTTCATTCTGAGACTGAAGCATCGATACATTTTGCCTAATTTTTTCAAGTCTTGCCTTTTTAACCAGTGGTAATTCAAAATTAGCATCCATTACAATAGACAAAGAACGGTAATTGAATATCATATTTAAACCAAATGCTTCGTTGAGGAGATTGGATTCTACATAAATTATATCAGTTTCCTTAAAAAGACCATTTGGAGAGTAAATACTAGTTTTTCCTATACTAATTTTTCGTTCTTGAAAATCAATCACGTAAGGCCTACTTTCATTTTCAATAAATCCAGTAAAATAATCTTCATTAGCACGCCTAACACAAGAAACACCCAATTTATTAAACAAATCTGCTATATCAATATATAGTTTGTTGCTATCAGTGATTAAAACATCTACTTCAATTTTCCCATAACCTTTAATGAATAATTCGACAGGAATTTCATCAAAAGAAACGATAGGTTCTAGTTCTTTATCTTTAAAATCAATAGTTCCTTTACCCTGAGCAACTGAAAACATCATAAAATAAAATAACAACACTAAGCCAACTCGTATTTGGTTAGCGAGCCCACTTGTATTAAGTTTTGAAGTTTTTACATCAAGTCCGATCATTATTGTTGGGTAAAAGTCAAAGGAAAACTCCCAATGTAAACACCTTGCACGGCATTAGCAGGTACGATAAGCGTTCCTCCAGCTCGAATTATCGTTGTGAAGGTGCAGTTCGTATCAACAGGAAAAGAGCTGCCATTTATTAATACATCACCCAATCCATCTCTTTTAGCTTCGCCAATAAGCAGTTCTAACTGACCACCATTGCTTCCATTAATATTTACAGAGTAAACATTATTTAAAGTAACAGTCCTACCCTGACAAAGCTTAATTTCAAATATCGCAGGAGTTACAGTACTATTATCAACAGAAACTACGCCGCCGGTTGTACTAACATTTCCTTGAAAATCTACCTTAATTGATCCAGCTCCTGTTACATAAAATGTACCAAAATCAATAGGTTGTGTGGGAATCACCGTAATTTCACGCTGAGGCAATCCAGGTTGTGCGTAGAGAGTATTTATAAAAAGAAAAAACAGTGCAACTGCTAGCAAATTTAATAAGTAGGATTTATTTCTTTTCTTCTTTATCATTTTTAATACTATTTTCTAACCTGTAAAAACAGAATTTCTGTACAGAAATTAATTTACAAGCTAAAGTCGCCTTCAGCAAGAATTTTTTTACTTTCATTTTCAGTAAATACAATTTTAAACGAACCGCCTTTAAAGTTTACGTCCTTGAGTGCGTTTAATTTAATAATCATATTTCGTTGGTTTCCAGGCAGATAAAGTCCTATACCTTTGACACTACCTACTTCATAACTTTTATTGTTAGGTGCTATATAATTAATTATAAAGTCTCCATAAGCAGACATGTTTCCGTTCCGGTTCAACTTAAATTGTAAAAAATCTTCTTTATCTTTAGATTTAGAATATTGAATATCCGAAATAGAGACTGTAGTTTTACCCTCCCCTTTGCGGAATATACAGGCTATGGATATACCAAAAATGGCCTCTAATTTCACAGAAACCAAAGGTTCTTTTTCTTTACTTTCTTTACTACCTAACGCAGAATTTTCTTTTTCAGCTCTAAAATACAAGTGAGAGCGATATTCTCCATCAGAAAGCCCTTCTGTATTGTATGTTTGAACTTTAAGTATTTGTGACTCATTGGGTGCTAAAGTCACTGTACGCGGATAAACCCTAACATGAGGAGAGGCAAAGCTTAAACCTGGTTCTTCCTCTTTAATGGATAGTAGCTCCCCGTTTTCATTCATCTTATATTCAATAAACGAAACATTATACACTGCGCTGTCTTTACCAGTGTTTGAGAGCACTAGTTTTTCCGACTTTTTTTTACCATCCAATACTAAGCGCTTCGGATATATAAGTAAATTACCTTGCGCAAATATAGAAGTACCAAAGGAAATTAAAAAAACGAAAAATAGTGAATGCCGAAGCAATTTCTGAAATAAAAAAGAATATTTATCCTCTGAATTCATAACAATTAAAATTTAAACTTTAAAGGTGCTAATACAACAAAAACCCAAATACGCATTAAACTGCAGTATTTGGGTTTTTAGTAGCTAAAGAAATTTTTAGTTGTAATTAACAGTCACTTTCAAGTCTGCTGTATTTGTGTATACACCTGCTAATTGTGCTCCAATTAAATTCAACTTACCACCAACAAAAATATCTTGCGTACCTGCTGTAAGCGTTCCATTAGCCCCTACATTGTTCCCAATATTTGTTACTTGCATTGTACTAGTGGTATTAGTGTGCGTAAGGGTGATAGCAGTTGGTATACTAATAGAATAGGCATAACCCGCTTTACCAGTAACAGTGAATTTTGCCGAGGTAATCGTTCCAGGGGTAGCTGCTGAAAAAGAAGCACCACCTGTTGCGACTCTTCCACTAGCATAATCTAAAGTAACAGTACCATCTGTACCATTTGTCGAAATATCACCAAAATTCATATCGACAACTTTAGTAATTGCAATTGGAGTAATAATTGTTGCAGTTGCAGTTGCAGCTCCACTTACAACAGTTTGAGCATTTACATTGACTGAAAATGCTGCGATAACCAATATCGCTAATAAAGTAATTTTTTTCATAATAATTTAAAGGTTAAAGAAAGAATTGGGATCAATTTCTATATTTTGTTTCTAATAATTGGTCAAAGATTAATGATATGATTTAATAAAAATAAAATTTTAACTAAAAATTTTGCGTTTTATCGACAAACTACATAAAATATTTACATTTGAAAGATATTTCTTTCTGATCAGTTAAGTTAAAACGAACTAATGCAATATATTTTAACAATAATTACCCTAGGTTACTTCTGATAAAATTATCTTTTTTACTGTTATTACATGTTGAAAGCTATACGGTAACCTTTTCTCTTTAAAGTAGATCAACTCCAAAAAGCTATGGATAAAGTTCATAAGAAAGATCTTTACAGAATAAAATTATAAAACTCAAGTTAGAATCAATTATTCTAACAAACGTTTTATACTTAGCTGCATAAAAAATTAGTAAGATGTAATAGAGAGGATCCTTACGTGGCCGATGGATAATGGATACAATCGTTGCCTCACTATATTTAACAAGTTAACATCGCTGGTTGAGAATGATAAGATTGACTCTACCATGTCTATTGAAAATAGTTTATGAAAAAATCTATTAAAAAACACAAATACCTCATGCATCATTGTATCACAATATATCCTAAGTACTAGACAAACTAATGACCACTAATAAATAAAAAACAAAATCAACATTGAAGCTCTAACAATAAAGTGAAGAGTAGTTAGAAACATTTATTTACATACTACTCCAAAATCAAAAAAGCCATCCATTTTCTGAAATAATTCAGAATATATGGAAAGCTTTTCATTGGTCTAACTACTAAACCCGCTACGAGTTACAAATTCGTAGCAAACAACACAACTAACGTTAAATACTTTTTAGGGGCAAAAAAGCGATTCATCTCTGAATCGCTTTCCCCATTGTAGCGGTCTGGACGGGACTCGAACCCGCGACCCCCTGCGTGACAGGCAGGTATTCTAACCAACTGAACTACCAGACCCACTCTTTATTTTCGCTACAAAAAACTGTAGTTTGTAAGAACAAATAATCTATTTTACTTTTAAAAAAGCCATCCACCATAAGTGGAAAGCTTTTCATTGGTCTAACTACTAAACCCGGTTAGCTTACAAAGGCTAACCAAACAACACAACTAGCCTTAGATACTTTCTTGGGGCAAAAAAGCGATTCATTTCTGAATCGCTTTCCCCAATATCGCGGTCTGGACGGGACTCGAACCCGCGACCCCCTGCGTGACAGGCAGGTATTCTAACCAACTGAACTACCAGACCTACTGCTTTATTGCGGTGGCAAAGATACAATGAATTTCCGTTTACGCAAGTGTTTTGATTAAAAAAAATAAAATAATTTTACTTACACTATCCAAAGTTTTGTTTCTCAGCTAAATATGTAATCAATATTTTTTCAAAATTATCGCCTACACTTACTGGAACGTATTTAATTTTATTTTGACTACACGTCATCTCTACTTTTTTAAAGTACAAGGCCGCTTGTTTTTCATACTCTTCCTTAACATTATCCGCATAAACAGATAATTCTTCACCAGTTTCTACATCAATAAACTTACGAGCTGCGTTATCAAAATCAAACTTCAACTCTGTCTTAGCGTCAATAACATGAAACAAAACTACTTTGTGCTTGTTATGCTTTAGATGCTGTAAAGCACTTAACAACTTTTCTTCCTCTTCTGTTTGAAACATGTCCGTAAACAACACAATCATAGACCTGCGGTGGATTTTCTCTGCTATTTGATGTAAGTACGTAACCGTATGGGTGCTTTTCTTTTCTTTTGACTGTTGCAATAACTGTTCTAGTGCATTAAGAATCATTCTATGATGACGATCGCTACCTTTTTCAGGAGCATAATATTCGTAACTATCTGAAAAAACGCTTAAACCTATAGCATCACGCTGTTTCTTGAGCAGATTCATCAATACTGCCGATGCCAACACTGAAAATCCAATTTTACTTTCGTAAAAATTTTGATTGGCTTTTAATTTAGGATAATGCATCGACGATGAATTGTCTACAATGATATGACAGCGCATATTAGTTTCTTCTTCAAAGCGTTTCGCATACAAGCGATCCGTCTTAGCGAATAGCTTCCAGTCGATATGCTTAGTGCTTTCGCCGACATTATACACTTTATGCTCTGCAAACTCAGCCGAAAAACCATGAAACGGACTCTTGTGCATGCCCGAAATAAATCCTTCGACCACCTGATTTGCTAACAATTCTAAGTGCTGAAAACTAGCTATTTTTTCTACTTGAGATTCGATCTTCATATTCCAAAGTTATTAAAAGATTCTAAGATTTAAAAGCTAAGGTGAATCTAATAAAGTATAGCCAACAAATGAGGTAAGGTTTAACAAAAAAAGGCTTGACTATTGCCAAACCTTTTAAGTGAGTTAAAAATAAACTCTATAATAAGTTATAACCTTACGATTACAACAATGCGTCTAAACTATCCGCGTACGTTTGCTTAGGAGCTACTCCTACTTGCTTCCCTACTACTTCACCGTTATGAAAAACAAGTACTGTTGGTATGTTTCTCACGCCGTATTTTGCAGCAAATTCTTGGTTTGCATCTACATCAATTTTACCAACTACGACCTTTCCTTCGTACTCGCTACTCAATTCATCAATGATTGGCCCAACCATTCTACAAGGTCCACACCATGCTGCCCAAAAATCTACCATTACTGGTTTATCTGATTTCAAAACTACTTCTTCAAAAGTAGCATCTGTTATTGCTAATGCCATAATATCTTTATTTAATGTTTATCGTTTTATCAAAAATGTAAAACTGTACTACAAAGTTAGAAATTAAAAACAAACTAGACACCATCACCGAATTAGTTTTACTTATAAATATATCATAAATAACTATTAAAACAGTCTCCAATTGCTAATTTATTACATTTTTTAAAGCTATTTCCTGCTCCCGAAAGAGTTCGGGACGCTATACCTTTTTGGCAGATACAAAAAAAAGATACAACTACGATCAGGGATAAAAGTCTAACTAAAAACATTCTTCATAAAAAAAGACCCTCTACACAGAAGGTCTTAAATTTAATTTTGAAATCCTTAAAAACTATAAGCTTAGTTTTAAACCTAAAGTTAATCCTAAACCACTAATCCCAACGTATGAACTTAACTCATCCTTTTCTTTACTAGAAGAATAAGTAGTACTATTGAATTCACTATTATTTGAATTTGCATCTAAACGATCTACGTAATTGGTATGAATAGCAGAATAAGATGCATCTGGACGAAAAGTTGTAGGCGTAGTTAATCTATCAACACCGTTTTCTGTATAAATCTCTGTTTCTTTTGTTTTTCCGTGCACAGTGAAATTACGATATTCTAATTCAGCAAAAGCAGAAAGATTTTTTGCTAATTTGTATGAAGTACCTAAAACCGCAGTAAAACCTAAGGTTGGATTTGGCTTAACCACGTCTTTAGAGTAAGCTAAAGTTTCAGCAACCTGATTTGCACCCACCAACGTTCTGTAAGACCTATCTGTTTCAATTGTTAAATCACCATGAATAGGAAGTATAACACCAACTTTAGTATATGGTTCAAAACCATTAGATTCTCCTAAAAACAAAACTAATGCTGGAGCAAGATCAAAGGCTCTAATCGTTCCTGTTGCCGTGAAATCTAAATAAGTTGCAGCTGTAGTCGTAGTATTATAACCTATTAATCTATTGGTTGTCTGTGCCATAGTTTTTGAGTTACTTGAGTAGTAATTAAGTCCCATTTCAAAACCTACACGAGTATTAAATCTAAAACCTGCCACTAAACCTGTTCTAAAACCTTCCCCAAAAGATCCAGTAACTCTTTCTCTTGAAGCTAATTTATTAGCCCCTACACCACCCACGTATACATCTTTATTTGGCAATTGACCACCAACTTCTGGAAATTCAGTCGCTGCAGTTTGTCCAAAATACGATCCACCAAGTTTTAAATACCAACCTCTCTCAGGTGAGCTTGTTGTTTCATCTTGTTTAGCTTGCCCAAGCATTGTCATTGAGCAAACCATCATTCCTATTAGGATTAACTTCTTTTTCATAATGTATAGTATTAACGTTTATCAACAAAGCTACTTAAAATCATACTATATTACAGACAAGGAAGTAAAGGTTTTGAGCGAATTCTTTAAAGTATAATTTTAAACTGTCACAACCTTAAATGTAGCTAATAATTAACTTAAATCCTACGTTTTTTTCCTTTAATTAACGAAAACCTAATTTAGCTTAAAATTAATTTGCATCTTCTCTAACTCTTGAAGCAATTCATTTGAAATCTTAATTTTTAATTTTCGGCTTGGCATAGTTACCTTAGTAACAACTTTAATTTCCTCAACCTCTGTGATCTGCGCCTCCCTTAAAGTATTACCATTTCCAGAGTCCTCCATTTCCTCGTCAAAAACAGCATCTTCGATTTCTTCTATCACCGGAACAGTTTCTACTAGCTTTTTAATTTTCTCTAACTCCATTATCTCAAAACTAACCTGATTGTCACCTTTGTTATCAAAAAATAAGTGACCAAGCTTGTGTATAAAATCCGTTTCAAGATCTTTAATATTAAGCAGAACAATTAATCGTTTCGCAAACGTCTCTAAAACATCTTGCAAATACTGCACTAAAACAAATTGAATTCTAGGTTCACTTTTTTTACCGGTATCTTGATTTACCCAACCATCCTTCACTAAAACCTTCATGAAGGTAAAATTATTTTGAATGATGAAATGACGGAATTTCAAATATTCTTCACCAAAAATCCTGAATTCATAACTCTCATCATAACCTTCGAGGGTAAACATGCCCCACCCTTTTCCGTTTTTTGCCACGCGGTGCTGAACATTATTTATAATCCCTCCGAAAGCAAGCGTCTTGCCCACGTAAGCCTCTAAGTTCTTTAGTGCTTCGAGCTTCGCATTACAAAAATATTTCATTTCAAACCTATAGTCGTCAAGCGGATGTCCTGAAATATAAATCCCTACAACTTCCTTCTCCTTGGCCAGTTTTTCCATGGTGCTCCAATCCTCACAAGGTGGAACGATTGGCTCCGCAATTTGCACATCACTACTTTCTCCAAACAAACTTACTTGTGAAGAGTTTTCGTTCTCTTGGTATTTAGCTCCATATCGAATTGCCTTTTCATAAAAGGTGATTCCGTCTCCTTCATCATGAAAATACTGTGCTCTCGTGGTTCCTAAAAAGGAATCAAAACCTCCTGCTAAAGCTAAATTCTCAATTGCTTTTTTATTAGCTGCTCTTAAATCAATGCGCTTGGCAAGATCAAAAATAGACTTATATTTTGCCTCTTTTCTATTCTCAACAATTGTTGCCACAGCACCAGAACCAACTCCTTTAATGGCTCCCATCCCAAAACGAACGGCATAATTATCATTTACAGTAAACTTGTAAAAAGATTCATTTACATCCGGTCCTAATACTTGTAGGCCCATACGCTTGCACTCCTCCATAAAAAAGGATACTTGCTTGATATCGCTCATATTATTAGAAAGTACAGCTGCCATATATTCAGCAGGGTAATGCGCCTTCAAGTAAGCAGTTTGATACGCAATCCACGCATAGCAGGTAGAGTGCGACTTATTAAAGGCATAGCTCGCGAAAGCTTCCCAGTCCTTCCAAATTTTCTCGAGAATCTTAGCATCGTGTCCTTTGGCGGAAGCCTGTTCAACAAATTTTGGTTTCATTTTATCAAGAACCTCTTTTTGTTTCTTACCCATCGCTTTACGCAAAACGTCGGCTTCACCTTTTGTGAAATCGGCCAAAGATTGTGACAAAAGCATCACCTGCTCTTGGTAAACGGTAATTCCGTAAGTTTCTCCTAGATACTCCTCACAAGCATCTAGATCGTATTTAATTTCTTCCTCTCCGTTTTTTCGTCGAACGAAAGAAGGAATATATTCCAATGGTCCTGGACGATACAACGCATTCATTGCGATCAAATCTCCAAAAACCGTAGGCTTCAAATCCTTCATGTATTTTTGCATTCCAGCCGATTCGTATTGAAAAATACCAACCGTTTCTCCTCGCTGGAATAACTCGTATGTTTTTACATCATCAATAGGAAAAGTATCTGGATCCAACTGAATTCCCGTACGGTATTTAACCAGCTTAACCGTATCTTTTATCAACGTCAGGGTCTTCAAACCCAAGAAGTCCATTTTTAACAATCCGGCACTCTCTGCTACTGAATTATCAAACTGCGTTACATATAAATCAGAGTCTTTTGCTGTGGTAACCGGTACGTAATTCGTAATATCTGAAGGCGTGATAATCACTCCACAGGCGTGAATACCGGTATTACGCATAGAACCCTCCAAAATTTTTGCTTGCTGAATGGTTTCACCCGCTAAATCACCTTCATTTGCAATAGCGATCAACTCCTTTATCTTATCAAACTCCTCTGATGACTTTAATGATTTTTTAACTTCATCTTCACTCTCAGAAATAAAACGAGCCAAATTCCACTTTGAAGGCATCATCGCTGGAATTAACTTGGCAATCCTGTCCGCTTCAAACAATGGTAAATCCAGTACACGTGCCGTATCACGAATAGCCGACTTAGTTGCCATTTTACCATAAGTAATAATTTGTGCTACTTGGTTCGATCCATACTTTTTGATTACATAATCCATTACACGACCGCGACCTTCATCATCAAAGTCAATATCAATATCGGGCATAGACACACGATCTGGATTCAAGAAACGCTCAAAAAGCAAATCATACTTAATTGGGTCAATATTGGTAATCTTTAAACAGTAGGCTACCGCTGATCCGGCTGCTGATCCACGACCAGGTCCTACAGAAACATCCATTTCACGAGCTTTTGCGATAAAATCCTGAACAATCAAGAAATACCCTGGATAACCGGAGTTGGAAATGGTTAATAATTCAAAATCCAATCGTTCTTGAATCGCTGGCGTTAATTCACCATATCTTTTTTCAGCACCCACCATGGTTAGATGACGTAAATAAGCATTTTCACCTCTTACACCATTATCCTTCTCATCTTCTGGATTTATAAATTCCTGCGGAATATCATACTTAGGAAGCAAGACATCACGATACAAAGAGTAAATCTCTACTTTATCTATAATCTCCTGAATGTTTATGATGGCATCTGGCAAATCAGCAAAGAGTTTTTTCATCTCCTCTCCTGATTTGTAATAATACTCCTGATTAGGCAAACCATATCGATAGCCACGGCCACGACCTATAGGTGTTGCTTGCTTTTCTCCATCTTTTACACATAATAAAATATCGTGGGCATTCGCATCTTCTTTGTTTAAATAATAAGTATTATTTGATGCAATTAATTTAACCTCGTGTTTTTGAGCAAACTCAATCAAGGTTTTATTAACCCTATTTTCATCCTCTTGATTGTGACGCATGATTTCGAGATAAAAGTCGGCTCCAAATTGCTCCTTCCACCAAATCAATGCTTCTTCAGCTTGATTCTCTCCAATATTCAAAATCTTACCTGGAATTTCTCCGTATAAATTTCCGGAGAGCACCATAATATCCTCTTTGTATTTTTCTACAATTTTCTTATCGATACGAGGCACGTAATAAAACCCATTGATATTGGCAATAGATGCCATTTTGGCTAAATTATGATACCCTATTTTATTTTTTGCTAATAAAACAACTTGGTAACCATTGTCTTTTTTGGTTTTATCTAGGTGATTTTCGCAAATGTTAAACTCGCAACCTACTATGGGCTTCATCTCTGTTTCAGTAGGTTCTTCACCACTTTCTACCAAGGCTGCATTTTTGGCGGAAGCCGATTTATTGTGATTCATTACTGCACTCACAAAGTGAAAAGCACCCATCATGTTAGCAGTATCCGTCATGGCGACTGCAGGAAATCCGTTTTTAGCTGTGGCTGCCACCAAAGGACCGATACCAATAGTGGACTGCAGTACCGAAAACTGAGTATGATTGTGCAAATGCGCATATTTGGCCTCCGCCAAAACTTTTTTATTTTCTAGAAGCTCTCCTTTGGATATCCCAGATCCTTGCTTGTCTCCAAACTGCTGCCTGATTTTATCTGAAGCTTGCTTAAGATTAATATGTTTAAGACCGATAAGCTGGACTTCTCGTGGGTTCTTAGATTGAAAATCTTGAAAATAAGAAGCTGGAACATCTAACTCTTCCTTAGTAAAAATTTCTTTTCGAATCAACTCCAAGAAACAACGCGTAGTTGCCTCCACATCGGCAGTGGCATTGTGCGCTTCTGAGAATGGCTTATTGAATAAAAACTGATGCAATTCAGTTAATGTTGGCAATTTAAATCTTCCTCCACGACCTCCTGGCAATTGCAAGAGTTTAGCAGTTACCTCTGTACAAGTATCTAAGACTAGCATGGATGCCATGGGAGAATCCACGCCCATACGGTAAAACTCTGCTCCCATGATATTGACATCAAAACCTAAATTTTGCCCCACAATAAACTTTGCTTTCCCTAAGACAACATTAAATTTCTCTAGAACTTCGGTAAGAGTGATCCCTTCAGCTTCAGCTAACTCTGTAGATATTCCGTGAATGCGCTCCGCATCATAAGGAATATTGAAACCGTCCGGTTTCACCAAATAATCTTGATGCTCGATCAGATTACCCATCTCATCATGCAATTGCCACGCGATTTGAATACAACGCGGCCAGTTAGCCGAATCAGTAACGGGTGCGTCCCAACGTTTTGGTAATCCTGTAGTTTCAGTATCGAATATTAAGTACATAGTTGTTATTGAGCAGGTTGCAACTTTTAGTTTTTACTAAAAATGAATTTCAAATTTAGGTTTTTTTCAAGCCAATGTAAAGGTAAGTTATTAACAAATGTCAAGACAGTCTACCTCACTAATTAAGAGATCAAGCTAGAAACTTGTCTATTTCATCTAGTCTGCTGCAGATGCTGTTTTTAGCAAAAGCATCTGCCTTGTTTCGCTTCGTTTTAGTATATAAATTATTTTGCAGGAACCTCTTTAATCTTAAACACTTTTGTTTTTGCCTTATTTATTGCATTAGGCAACAGCCTATATATCAGCCTTTAAATATTTCACCTTTATAATAAACCTACTTGATGCTAGGTCTTTTCACCCTTAACCTTTATCACTGTCTATATTTTATAAACTAAAAAAAGGTCTTGATTTCTCAAGACCTTTTTTTGATTTATAAAGTACGGTTATTTAAAATTCCAGCCTAATGTTAATCCAAAAGCAACGGGTTTAATAGTAGCATTTTTATCCGTGCTATACAATCCGTTTACTTCTCTATTAGCTGTTCCTGTTTGATTATAACCGATAAAAGATTCATTTTGTTTTTGATCAATAACTGATTTGTATCCAGTATCTAAGAACATAGCCGCATACAATGAATGCTTAACACCCATCTCAAAAGTAAACCCTAACTCAAAAGTGCTCATTAAAATTCCTTTGGTTTCATATTCTCCCGATGCAGTGTAATTGTTCTGACTTCCAAAACCAAACGCAGGCAAGTTATCAATGAATAAATTAACATCTGGATAGTATCCTACTCCTCTAACGGATGTTGCTGATGCTTCGATTTTATATTTGATAGGGAGAAAATATTTGACACCTGCTCTAAAATTAAAATCTATTCCCTTATTAATATTCCTTTTGTATTGCACAAAAAGCGGAATTTGAATTGCCTCTAATGTTTGCTTCTCATTATAATCTACCGCAGTCACATTGTAATCAAAGGCTGAACCCGTTACATCAACTTCGTAATTTGTCAATGTAGCTGTTGCTCTACCTAAAGAAACATTTTGATTGTATTGCGCAAACTCTACCCCTGAACCTATACCAAAGTGCTCTGATACAGAATAAATATAACCCGCTTTTACTGCCCCGCCTAACCTATGCCCAGCAGTGGCTCCCTTAACATCAGATTGTAGGTTCCCAATTCCTGATTGAACCCCTACATAAAACTGAGCACTCATTCCCGTTGAGAACAATAGTATTGCAGTTCCTAAAATATTTTTAGCATCAAATCTCATACGTTTTTCTATTTTTTTTAATTAGAATAATCCGTCCTCATTCCTGTGGAATGAGAACTTCATACTCTTACTACTTGTTTATTAATTTTTAACTAATAGATTTTTTGTGAAGTACTGACCATTACTTAATGTCAGTTTTACAATATAAATCCCTTCAACGCTTGGAGCAATCAATTCTACCGAATTCTTGTCTACTATTGAATTTGTAATCACCGTGCCTAGCATACTGATTACAGTAACTCGTGCATTTATCAATTTAGCAGCGGTAAGATTAGTAGTTAATTGGTAGCTTGAATTAGCACGCACTGGGTTTGGAGCTACTTTAATAAATTCTTGCTCAATTGAAGGTGAAAAACTAATTGGGCATGTGGTTAAAACTGTACCATCATTTTTAGTCGCTATTGCATAATAACTACCATTTAGAGTGCTACTATCAGTAAAGTATTGAGCCGTTTGGCCTGCAACTAAAACACCATTTTTGTACCATGTATATGATCTGAAACTATTTGAACTGTTGTCAAAGAAAATAACATTGTCAAAATGTTTTCTCAGTAAATTTGGTTGACTATTTACTACTGTTATAGTAGCTGTTCCGTAAGCAACATTTCCGCTCTTATCTGTAACTTTTAAAGTAACAGTATTAATCCCTACATCACCACAACTAAACAATGACTTATCAAGTTCATAAGAAACGATGCTACAATTATCTGTTGAACCATTGTTTACTGCAGTAGCTGCCACTAAAACATTTGAAGAAGCATCTAATTGAACGGTAATATTTTTAGTTACAACCGTAGGTGCTATTTTATCTTCAACCGTTACAGTTGCCGTTTGAGTAGCAACATTTCCGTAAATATCGGCAACTCTTAGAGTAACCGTATTGGCACCAACATTAGCACATGTAAAACTGGTCTTGTCTAAAGTAATCGTTGCAATACCACAAGCATCTGTTGAACCATTGTTTATATCAGCAAGGACAATTGAAGCAGTACCAGCTGCGTTTAATTGTATGGTCTTGTTTTTAGTAACTACGACAGGAGCTACTTTATCCTCAACCGTAACAATCGCAGTTTTGTTAGTAACATTTCCGCTCTTATCGGTAACTTTTAAAGTAACTGTGTTTTCTCCAACATTAGCACAGGTAAAATTGGTCTTGTCTAAAGTCAAAGTCGAAATTTCACAATTATCTGTTGAACCATTGTTTACATCTGCAGCAACTATTGAAACAGTTCCAGCAGCATTAAGCTGAACGGTGATGTTTTTAGTAAGTGCTACTGGCGCAATTTTATCTTCAACGGTTACAATTGCCGTTTCAGCAGCAATATTTCCATTAACATCTGTAACTTTTAATGTAACGGTATTTGCTCCAACATTAGCACAGGTAAAACTAGTCTTGTCTAAAGTCAAAGTCGCAATGCCACAAGCATCTGTTGAACCATTGTTTACATCTGCAGCAACTATTGAAACAGCTCCAGCAGCATTAAGCTGAACCGCGATGTTTTTAGTAAGTGCTACTGGCGCAATTTTATCTTCAACGGTTACAATTACCGTTTCAGCAGCAATATTTCCATTAACATCTGTAACTTTTAATGTAACGGTATTTGCTCCAACATTAGCACAGGTAAAACTAGTCTTGTCTAAAGTCAAAGTCGCAATGCCACAAGCATCTGTTGAACCATTGTTTACATCTGCAGCAACTATTGAAACAGTTCCAGCAGCATTAAGCTGAACAGTAATGTTTTTAGTAAGTACTACTGGCGCAATTTTGTCTTCGACAGTGACAATTGCCGTCTCAGTAGCACTATTCCCATTAACATCTGTAACTTTTAATGTAACGGTATTTGCTCCAACATTAGCACAGGTAAAACTGGTCTTGTCTAAAGTCAAAGTCGCAATGCCACAAGCATCTGTTGAACCATTGTTTACATCTGCAGCAACTATTGAAACAGTTCCAGCAGCATTAAGCTGAACAGTAATGTTTTTAGTAAGTACTACTGGCGCAATTTTGTCTTCGACAGTGACAATTGCCGTCTCAGTAGCACTATTCCCATTAACATCTGTAACTTTTAATGTAACGGTATTTGCTCCAACATTAGCACAGGTAAAACTGGTCTTGTCTAAAGTCAAAGTCGCAATGCCACAAGCATCTGTTGAACCATTGTTTACATCTGCAGCAACTATTGAAACAGTACCTGCAGCATTAAGCTGAACAGTGATGTTTTTAGTAAGTACTACTGGCGCAATTTTATCTTCAACTGTTACAATTACCATATCAGTAGCAATATTTCCATTAACATCAGTAACTTTTAATGTAACGGTATTTGCTCCAACAGTAGCACAAGTAAAATCGGTCTTGTCTAAAGTCATTGTCGCAATGCCACAAGCATCTGTTGAACCATTGTTTACATCTGATGCAACTATCGAAACAGTCCCTGCAGCATTAAGCTGAACAGTGATATTTTTAGTAAGTACTACTGGCGCAATTTTATCTTCAACTGTTACAATTGCCGTCTCAGTAGCAATATTTCCATTAACATCAGTAACTTTTAATGTAACGGTATTTGCTCCAACAGTAGCACAAGTAAAATCGG
>NZ_JACRUI010000001.1:255196-419598 GCF_014305095.1 Flavobacterium kayseriense
ATCGGTCTTGTCTAAAGTCATTGTCGCAATTCCGCAAGCATCTGTTGAACCATTGTTTACATCTGATGCAACTATCGAAACAGTCCCTGCAGCATTAAGCTGAACTGTGATGTTTTTAGTAAGTACTACTGGCGCAATTTTGTCTTGAACTGTCACGGTAAACGAACTAACAGTCTGATTACCACTTGCATCTTTTGCTGCAAAAGTATTGGTAGTAGTACCCACTGGAAATATCATTCCACTTTTCAAACCTGTCGTCTGATTCAAAGGTACAGCTGATCCTAAACCATAATTAACAGCATTTACATATAATTTTTGTATATTTACATCTGACAATACTGTCGAGTTATTATAATTCCCAGCATGTTGAAAACCAACAGCTTTTCCTCCATTTTCAAACGTTCTAATAGCAACCGCATCTCCTTCTAAAGAGGTCATTAAAACGATTGGTTGGTTACTTTGGTAAACTCTGGCTAAACCAACATTTCCTCCAGCTCTTGGCAGAACAAATGACGATGGAACTGAAGCTAAAATAGGATGCGTCAACTGCTGACTAACTTGTGTATACGTTACATTTGAATCAAAACCAGAGGTCCTGTTAAGTACCACTATATCAGACATTTCTCGCATAGTTCCTTGTTCTACTTCATATGCTGACCATTCGTCAGTTATATACATTTTCCCTTTGTTTAATACAAAATCAATCAATGCATTTTGTCCATCCAACGTCATCCCTTCGGAGAATGTTGTACCATTCAAATGAATAACAGCTTCAAAACCATCCAATGATGGGTTACTTCCGTTATAACCTGTTTCTGAAGTAGCGCTTAATGTGACTAAAAACCCTGCCGTAGTCAATGAATTCATCAAACTTGTCGTATTCGAATTCAAAACATCCCATATCAATAATACATTCTTTCCAGCACCACAATTATCCGATGCAGTTGGCAGAACAAAGTCTACTATTGCTCCACATGATTCAGCACTACCATCAACTGTTATATTTCCAGGAATCGAAATAATAGGCGCAATTTTATCTTCAACAGTAACAGTTGCATCTTTAGTTGTGACATTTCCATTAACATCAGTAACTTTTAACGTCACGGTATTTGCTCCTAAGTTAGCACATGTAAATAAAGTCTTATCTAATTCTACTAGAGCGATTCCACAATTATCCGTCGAGCCATTGTTTATTTCAGAGGCAAGTATCGAAATAGTTCCTACAGCATTAAGTTGAACGGTAATGTTTTTAGTAACTACAACTGGAGCCACTTTATCTTCAACTGTAAATGTAAAAGTTGAAATTTCCCTTCCTCCTTGACCATCATCAACCGTAACTACAACAGTAGAAGTTCCAGATTGACCCAAAGCTGGCGTAAGCGAAATAGTTCTAAGAGCATCAGATCCTCCAAAAAGTATATTCCCATTAGGTAATAAATCTGTATTTGAGGATATAGCTGTTACAGTTAAAATAGCCGCCGAAGTTTCCGCATCAGAAACTGTAAATGCGAGGTCAGTAACAGTAGTATTAGGACAAGTAGATTGATTAGAAATTACTGATATTATTGGAGAAGTATTTGCAGTAACAGTAATCGAAACAACCTGAAATGGAATACCACCAATGTTGTCATGATGATTAATATCGTGAGCCTCTATTTTAAAAGTAGAAGTACCAACATCTGCAAGCGTTGGAGTACCTGTCAGGTTTCCTGAACCATTACCGTTATCCTTTAAGGTAAGCCATGAAGGTGCGCCAATAGCATATAGGCTCAAAATGTCGCCATATACAATATCAGCATCATTCGCCATGACTTCATAACTATAAGCCTCAGCTACTTTAGCTGTAGCAGTAGGTGGAGTAGAAGTAAAAAATGGGTTTGTATTTATTAAAATATTAACTTCATGACGTGTTCGATCCCCATAACTATCCTCAGCCCAAAAATAAACATGTTTGTGCCCCCAATCAGAATCTTGAGTAGCCCAAGAAAAAACACCATTGGTTGGATTAGCAGCTAACGAAGGTAATGCGCTAAAAGAGGCATTAGAATACAACGGAATTTCTTGCCCCATCATATCTTTTCCTTTGACATTAACAATCCGAACAACATCAACAGGATCTGGATCAGACACTTGCACAGGAAAAGTAATTATTTGTCCTGGAGTAAAAACATTATGAATGCCAGCAGCCGGAGTTGGTGGCACGTCAAAACTTGGCTTAAGACTAACTTGGATAGTAACAGAAGAAAACACTTGAACACCTACATTGTCCTGTGCCACAAAATTCAAAACATAGGCTCCAAAGTCATTTGAAGTCGGTGTCCAGTTAAAAGTAGAGGTGGCCGGATTACCTGAAGCGTTAGGAAAGCTAGCTCCACCGGGAATTCCAGTCGCATATAAGTTAGATATACTCCCCCCTACATCTAGGTCTTGAGCGCTTACTTGAAAATTTACATTTTGTCCAGGCGAAACTACAATCACACTCGCATTTACAGGTGTTGGTCCATAAAGAAATTCTGGAGGGGTTGAAGGCTGAGTAATAGCGATTAGAAAATCGACAAAAACAGATGTTTTACCATCAGATACAATGATACCTGCCATATACAACTGGCCAACCATATAATTAGTAAGAGAGGTATTTACTGTAGCTAAACCAGTTGTAGCATTAATAGAAAAACCTGCTGGTTGATTTCCATTTAATTCAGTTACTGTTGCAAGACGATATGATAATACATCACCGTCTAAGTCGTTAGCAGGAACCTGAAATGTTGCTGCGGATGAACCTACCGGAAGGTTAACAGTTGCCGGTAAAGAGCAAACTGGACTATTTTTATTACCTCCTCTAAGATCAACAATTGTAGACAAAACCATACTTCCAGAACTACCGCCCCCACTCAAACCATTAATCCTACAACAGCTGCTCCATGATACGGTGTACGGTCCTAAACCTGGATAGGTCACAACAAATTTTTGTACTCTTGTCGCAACTCCGTTCACGTCGCTAACTATCTGGTTAGATGTTTCTTGAACACCTGTTACCGCTGCACCGTAGTTTAAAAAAACGTTGTCAGCAGCACCACTTCTCCAAGAAGTAGTTACAGTAAACTCAACAACTTGAAGAGAAACTTCCCTCCATGTTATAGCACCAGATCTGTAATGGCTTGCAAATACAGTGGAAGATAAAGTTAGCAAGAAAATCAATGTCAAATAAATGTGTAATTTTTTTTTCACAGTTTTTTTTTAATTAGTTAGTTTCCGTTATCCCTACATTTTATTTCATTAACAATCAAAAAGGAATAACATTATTTTGATTGCTAGATTTGTTTATTAATTTTTAACTCACCTTTTGACCGTTCTATTCAGAATAAAAAAACCGATATACTCATATTCCACTAATTTCTCAATAGACAGGAGTCGTATTAATTCTATAAATAATAGATGATATATAAAACGAAATTTCAGCATTGCGCTTTTATACTCACGGGGGCGTCTTTTATAAATTTAAAAGATGCAAAGAGTCCCCTTTTTACACAAATATTATATTTATAGAAATTAAGTAGCAATTATTTTATCAAATCTTTATTTATTTATACAAATTCGTTACAAATATTATAAAACAGATGACAACCTAATAATAATACCGTTAAAATACCTGTAAATTCGACCATATACATGTATTGTTAACTTGTTGTTAAAATTATAAGTTTTAGTACTGTTAAAACACCAATATTGCCGCCCGTAAAGAATCTATTTCAGGTAAAAGAAGACAGACGAGCTATGATATTTTGGTATTTGTACATTATTAAGATTATAACCTTGTTCCTTATGTTAAAGAGAAGGCAAAGGCCACCACTTTACACTTACATAAATCCATCCTTCCACTATTAAAATCCCCTTCAAGCATGATTGCGTATCTAAAAACCACCTTCTTTTACCTAATTTTCCATTTATAAATTAAGATTATATTTAATCAATTGTACTCAGTCATTGCAAAAAAGCACAGCTAAATGTCATACTTTTTTATAAATCAAAATCACACTACTATCCAGCGTGTAGGCACAAAAAAGCAGGAAACAACTAATAATTCTCATTAAGATAATTAACATAATAATCGTTTTATAGACTATTTAGAAAAGAAAGGCACAACATCTTTAACATAATAAATACCAAACGCTTTTTAAATACTGAGTACTAATCCAACTCTTCAGAAACACATCTCAACAATACGGATGTTGTTTTCAAAAATTTTACCCCGTGAATAGTCTAAATTTTTGCACAAATGTATAAACTAGCTCTCCATTTAAAACACGTATAAATACTTGATTTTGATGAAGAAACTACAAAACTGCTCAAGCGAAGTTTGCGTTTATTTTTAATTAATATTAGACGGCTAGTATTAGCCTATGACTGCTATAAATTAGTCATGACTACCATTAACATCTTCCTCTGCTACCAATTCTTGATAAACATTGTAAATAATGACTCATGAGTTTTATATACTTGATTTTGAGGTAAAAAAACCGAACTATTTTGCACTACTTTAATCTATTAGTCATGACTAGCATTTTAAAAAAATCATCAATCCATTTAATCTTTACAAGCTAATAATACATGCAATAAAATTGCTTTTTAAAATCATAGAAAATAAATCTAACAACAAACTAACAGATTGAATAGCGATTTAAAGTATTACCCTTATTAAAAACTAAGTAATTTGAGGAAATAACAGGAAGTTACGAACTTCATTTTATGCTTATTTTACTTCATCAGATGGATCATTTTAGACACAAAGATCTTCGTCAAACAAAAGAGTATCAGTTATGGTAATTTAAGTTTGGGAATGACACCAATAAGAAGGCCGAAGACTTAATATCTTTTTATGTCAATTTTTCACAAAAAGCCAAGCGTGGTAAGTCAGTGTCACAAATAGGCCTTAGTGAAATTTAAAAATCATTTCGTCAATCACGAGGCCTTCAAGAAAACGCATCTACTTTTTTAATTGATAAAACCTTTCGATCATTGTATCACCTTTGGCTGATTGTCCAACTTTTTGCAAAGCAGTGCCATATCTAAAATAATAAACTGGATCTAACTGATCTGTTAAATAAAAAAGCTTTTCATACCAGAGAACTGCTGTTTCCATGTCTTCTTTAAAAAAATACGAATCGGCTATTTTTTGATACAAATCGGCAGATTTATATCCTTTATTAGCTACTCTTTCATAGACTTCAATAACATTGATTACCACCGAAGCTTGTTTAGCAGGAGGTAGATCATTTTTACTAACTGATTTAGGAATCATGTTACTTAAAATAAATACGGTAATAGGGTTAAGATTAGTAGCATTTTGAGGGATAATAGAATCGGTAGTAACGGATTTAATTTTACTGACCTCAGTAACTAATTCACGTGATTTAGTTACTACCTCATTTTTTGCATCAGATTCTTTTGAATCCTTAGTCTTCTTAGATTTATTTCTAGGAGAATCTAACGATGCAATCTTTGCTTTTATCTTTTGTTTATTTTTTAGAGTATTATTTCTACTACTAGCAGCAATATCAACTTTACTATCTTGTTTCAATTTCGTGTCTGTCGATTTACTATTACGTAATTTATTTACCTTAAAACTCTTGGCAGACAACTCCATTTTTTCTCTTTCCAATCCCTTAAGACTATCTTCTAAACTATTGATTGTAATACTGTCCTTTACATATTGTGTATTTGTATTGTATTTTGTTTTATCATAACGAACTCTCGATAAATCAGAACTTTCCTTTGCAACCTTAATTTTACCTGCTTTGCTAGATTTAGCCTTTTCCCTATTTCTATTTTTAAGCTCTTTCTGTGATTTTAGCTTTGGTTCTTTTATACGCGCTTCTTTTTTAGCTGTTTTTTTATCTACAACTTTAAGTAAAGTTTTTCTTTGCTTTTTTTCTTTTAAAAGACGTGACCTAATATTGTTCTTACTTTCGCTTATATTTCGGATTGCATTGGGTTTAGAGCTATTTTCTTTTTCACTTTGTAATTTTAAACTAGCTCCCTTTCTAGCCAAGAAGATGCTGTCACTTTTTTTTCTTCTATTTTCCTGAGCTTTATTATTAATCAATTTCGCATTAACAATACGTTCATTAAATCCTTTAAGTTTCACATCTCTCTCAGTTCGTATATCTATGTTACTTTTTTTCAGATTATCCTCTCCAACGTTTGAATTAGATTTAGTAGTGAGTTCTTTTTTAGGAACTAATTTATAAAGAGAAACTTGTTCAGGTGCCCTATTAGCTTTTTGAGTTGCCAATCTATTATTTTTTGACGTCAAAGCGCCTGCATTTTTATTAACAGCTATGTTTTTATTGGTATCTTTTATTTGAGGCTTAATATAAGGTCGCTTATTCATAGGAACCTTTTTATTTAAAATTTGTAGGAGAGCTGCTTTTTCTAAAGGATCAGCTTTAGCGTTATTCTGAATCTTAATTTTATTATTATCTGTTGTGATTTCATAGACTAAGTTTACCTCTCGACTTCTTGATCGCCCTTTTGCTGCAGTCATGGACTCAACATAATACTTTTTACTTGGCCTTCCATCTTTATAGATGGGAGTTATGATTCTAATATTTCCTGGTCCTAAGTCCACTTTGCTAATGAGTCTCAAATCCGAAACATTGTAATGTGTGCTACTACCTCCAAACCTCATCACGATAATTTCATCTACTTTGTAAGACAACACATTTTCAGTATCAATACCGCTATATATCGCACTTTTTTGGCCGTAACCAACATAAGTACAACATATATAGATAGTTGCCATTATCGCTGCTATATATTTAGATTTCATAGTGTATAAATTCACTTCTTTTAAACTTATAAAACAATTAAATTTAACAAGTAAAACAACAAAGATATAGCTCTAGATAAAATAACCGCAGTAATGAGACAAATATTAAAAGTAGAGTTCCACTACTTAACCAATTGCTGTTTTCAATAATTCACCTATAAAAACTTTTATTTACACTAATTTCCAGCAAAAATACTTGAAGCCATCGATACAATTAGAAACTAACTTTAGAACTTTACTTTATACACCACCCCCTTTTTTATTAAAAAAAAGCCGTTCCTAAATTAAGAAACGGCTTTCTATATAATTTGTTCGGTGGCTATAATACTACTTCGGCAACTGTGCTGCTAGAAATACTTAGTTTTTTAGTTTTTATCCAATTGCCTTTTTCACTGTACTGATATACTTCATTTCCCTCCAAAGGATCTATTACCATCAAATATATCCATTCGTTATTAAGTAAATCTTGAAGATGCTCGTTTCGTAACAGTATTTCGGATACTCTCGATACAGGCGCATGAATAACGACAGACAATCGCAAGGGTTGATGGTACATTTCGATATCAGATTGCATGAGTGACTGTAAAGGCAACCCCATCTTTAGATCGCCACCGTTGCCTTCCACAACGCCAAATTTGCCAGTAACATTATGAGTGATTTTAGAACCTCCACCAAAAACGCTATTATCAACAGTCGAGAAATAATAATGATTATTAATCCATTGGGTAACAACCATAGGACCTTGCATTATACCTTCGAGAGCTTTACCTGTAGTATCCATCTCCCAATCATAGGAATGAAGAAAACATCGGCCTTCGAGATTGGTCTCTTTCGTTAATTGTCGTGAACCAATTATAAAAGCTGCATTTTTAGCTAATCCCCATTCTGGTCTAGTTTCTGACCAGTCATTTGCTTTTTTCTGCGCTAATGCCACACTTTTATTTCCAGTTCCTAATCGCTCTTGCGTAGCTGATTGTTGTGCTCGGGTTAAATCCAATTTTAGATTTTGAACCTGTAAATGATATTGCTGTGGAATTCCTGAATCGAATAATACAATTTCGTCTGTAGTTGTATTGTGCTCACAGCCAATAAATATGGTGCTGTTTGGAATTTCAATTCCGTGCTCTTCTCTTAATATTTGCTTTACATCGGTTTCATTAGCTAATGCAGCTAGCATACGGGCATTATGCCTGCCTGGACTTGCAGCACAAGCACCACAATCTAAGCTAGATCCAAAAGCATTATTTGCCGAATGGCTTCCGTGACCAACAAAAAGAACTAGTGGCGCAAATTGTTTCCACCCCATTAAATCAAAAGCTGATTTTACGATAGCAACTTTCTGATCCAAAGGAATACTAGAAGCTATCATTTCACTTTGGTCATAACTTTTAATTTCAGGCTGACAAAGTGATTCATAATTAGCTGAATATTTTTGATTCAATCTATAAATAGATCCAGGCAAAAGCGTTCTTGCTGTTAGTGATAATCCATAAAGCAATCCAGATCCTTCTACAAATCCAAAAGCAGAAGGCAACATATTTTTCATCCTTTTCAAAAAATAATCCTTAAACTTCAAAACTTCCTTTCGTTGATTGAAAGCATTTAGTTTTTCGGATTGTTGTGACTGTGCAACCTCGCAAACGTGATAGGCAGAACTTACAATTGGAGGACATGATTTTCTAGTAAATCCATCTTTTAAGTTTTCGTAATCCATTGCAATTCCAAAAAAACCAGCATACCCAAAGGTTTCATAATTGCCTTTGCTCTCTACATGCCTGCGAATACTCTCTGATCGCGTATCAATGCAAAAAACCAATTGAGCATCAGCTATTTGTTGTTCTTTTACCGTTAAAGTTAGCATTTGTTGTTCTAAGACAGTAAGCAGCTTGGTTTGCCAAGTTTTTTCCCAAGCTTTTAGCCAAACCAACTGCAGCTTTGAAATCGAAGAATCCTTTGCTGCAAATGTAGTTTCGGGATATATATGGGCTCCTATTTTTCTCGCTATCCAAAGTCGTACTGCCATATAATCAATCAATGTAATTGGATATTGCAATTGCCAGTCTGAATTTGATGCTACTCTGTAGTTAATATACCCCGTCCAACCCGGCAAAGCGGCTAAATGACTAATAAATATACTGGTGTGATGCACTGCATCAAAGTCTTGAAGAACAAAAGAAAGTGCCTCATGACTTGTTTTTGGAATTTCTGAAAGTGTTGTTTTTGGAATATCTGAGTCGTAAATCGCTAATTTGCGCCATGCTTTATAAAACCCTTCTTCTTTGCAAGGCATTTCCCATTCGGCTAACCCTTCGTCCATAAAAACAGCTAGCCATTTCGACATTATACTGTTTAATTCTTGGTTATCGCAGGAATAATCTTCTTGCTGATAGGAAGCCATTTTGTGTTTGTACTCTTCGATAGAATCAAAAAAATCATGATCTACAAGTAACTTTTCTAATATATTTTTATCGATATCTCCCTGATCTAAGGCTTGGTTAAAGACCGCTGCTTGAGGAAAAACCTCTGCATTCAGTTGGTTTTTAGCTTGTTTTACAGCTTTACCAAAAGCTATTTTTTCATAACCTGCTAAAGGATTTGAAGTCACAAAGGAATACAATGGCCAAGTCTTTCCTATTACATGAGCCGCCTCTTCAATACTTTTTTGAAAATTAAAATTCATCATACTCATTTTGATTTACTTATTAGAAACCGTTTTTTTATTAGGTTGAGAGCTATTCAATAATTTCATGTATAACCAAGGGTAGTTGCGGTAAATACCCAACTTCATGATAAAAAATCCAGTTAAAAAAACTATTCCAAATCCTACCTCAACGACAGACAAAGCGATAGGCACGTCGGTCATTGGCATATCATTCATCAAGAGCGTTACAGCATTGTACAGTAAAGCGTAACACCCAATCCCAAGAACAAATAAAATAGGTGGTAAAAAAGTTTTTTGAACTAAATTAAGGCGCTGCTCTTTTACAATATTGTACGTTATTTGCCCCACAGTGATAGCAACGATCAATATGAGGAATAAGCCACTATTTAATGCAAATCCTTTACCAGTTAAATAGGCAAATAAAACCGCTCCTAAAACACCAAACAAGAGCACAACAATGGCTTGCAGTGGTTTGATTTTAATATGTGTAGGTTTTTGAGGCTTTGAAAGACCAATTTCTTCTCCCGCCGATAAAAACAAAAAGGCTTTATAAAAACCATGAAGGATTAAGTGTACCACTGCAGCATTAAAAAAACCTAGTCCACATTGCATGATCATAAAACCCATTTGTGCAATGGTAGAGCAAGCTAGCTTTTGCTTAACATTTACTTGGAGTAATTTGGCAAATTGCGCAACAACTGCCGTTAATCCGCCAATGATTAGTAAAATAATCAAACTATTCGAAGTAACTAAAACGGTAGAAAATAGTGTCAGTAAAATTCCTGAACCATTAACAAAACCGGCATGCATTAAAGCTGAGGCTGGTGTTGGTGCGGTCATAGCCGACAGAAGCCAGCGGTGAAATGGATAAATAGCTGACTGAATAATAGCCGCGATAATAATGCACAAGCTAGCTATCCAAGTAATATATTGAGGTAAGTCGCTAACCTTTATACTAATGCCACTAAGTGTGAAATCATTTGTTTGAAATGCCAAGAGCAAAACTCCTAAACTTAAAAAAAAACTTCCCGCTGCAAAATAGTGTAGCGCAAATTTGGCAGCTGCTTTAGCCTCAGCCCACTCTTTATCGACTCCAATTAATCGTGACATAAAAATCCCCATTGAGAGCCACATTCCTAATAAAAGCAATACATGGTTAGCCATAACAAAAACAATTATGGAAAAGGTAAAACCTAAACTAAGTAGTAAAAACCTATTGTAATATCGAAAACCTATCAAGTACTTCTTTGCATAGCTATTTACAATTGCACTAAAAAAGGTGACAACGGTCCAAATTAAAACAGTAAAGCCATTAATTTCAATTAGCTCGCTATAGCGCCATTCTGGGATATTAGGATAGTAGAGTACTAAAAATAAAATGGTCGTTAAAAACAAAAGCCATAAAAAATAATTCATGGTTTTTGCTATTGCTATAGGTTGCTGATTTTTTGCTATCATCTTTAAATTTTTCTATTAAGTGTATTTAATTTTGAGGCAAATTTCATAATTTAAAAACATAAATTTTTATTTATATTTATTATACAAAACATAAAAATAATTTATGAATAATTTAAATCTAACTGCTCTTTAATACATTTAAAAACCTATCCAAAACTGCAGCTAAATATCATTTTAATCACAGTAAAACAGTTTGAAATAAGTAAATTTTAATTTTGGATGTCGTAGTATTCATATACCGAAGTAGCTAAATAAAATTATATAAACAGCGCTTCTACCAACCCTAAACTAAAACTTTGGCTCCTTGAGTCAAACGACCTTCAACACGTTTTTTCTTCTAAAATCAACACGAAAAACTTCTTTTATTGCGAATAATTTAAAAACGAGTGGCCATTAAGTCTTTCCGCTAAGGAAAAATGAATTTGAAATAATGTTAAACAAAAAAATATTTGTTTTTAATTAAGCAAAGTCCGCTAACCTAAAAAAACCAAGTCCTGAAGAAACCAACAAACCAACATTGATTTCCCTAAAAAGATTTTTTTTGGGTATCGTATAATAGGACAGATCCAAATTGACGCTTTGATTTCTTTTAATAATTTTGCTCTCTGTTGCAATCTCTAAAAAAAAAGGTGTTGTAAAAATTACAAATTAAAATTATCAAAATGAGCAAGACATTATTCGACAAAGTATGGGATTCGCACGTGGTGCGTAAAATTGAAGATGGACCAGACGTGTTTTTTATTGACCGCCATTTCATTCATGAAGTGACTAGTCCTGTTGCTTTTTTAGGTTTAAAAGAAAGAGGAATTACAGTTTTATATCCAGAGCGTACTTTTGCTACTGCAGATCACAATACACCAACTATTAACCAACACTTACCTGTTGAAGATGCGTTATCAGCAAATCAATTAAAAGCTTTAGAAGATAATGCTGCAGAATACGGTATATCACACTGGGGCTTAGGTCACGCTAAAAACGGAATCGTACATGTAGTAGGTCCTGAAAACGGAATTACATTACCAGGAGCAACTATAGTTTGTGGTGATTCACACACCTCAACTCACGGTGCTTTTGGAGCGATTGCTTTCGGAATTGGAACTTCAGAAGTAGAAATGGTTTTAGCTACGCAATGCATCATGCAACCAAAACCAAAAAAAATGCGCATTAATGTAAACGGAACTTTAAGTAAAGGTGTGGGACCAAAAGATGTTGCATTATATATTATTTCGCAATTATCTACCTCGGGAGGTACAGGATATTTCGCTGAATATGCTGGAAATGTATTCGAAGAAATGTCTATGGAAGGTCGTATGACAGTGTGTAACCTTTCTATCGAAATGGGTGCTCGTGGCGGTATGATTGCCCCTGACCAAAAAACATTCGATTTCCTTGAAGGACGTTTATATGCTCCTAAAGGGGAAGCTTGGATAAAAGCCGTTGAATATTGGAAAACCCTAAAAACAGATTCTGATGCCATTTTTGATGCCGAATTAAACATTGACGCAGCCGATATCGAACCAATGATTACTTATGGTACTAACCCAGGAATGGGAATTGGTATTTCAAAAAGCATTCCGAGCGCCAGTCAAGTTCAAGGTGGTGCAGAAACGTATAAGAAATCCTTAGCCTACATGGGATTTGAAGAGGATGATGTAATGATAGGAAAACCTATTGACTTTGTTTTCTTAGGAAGTTGTACCAACGGACGTATTGAAGACTTTAGAGCTTTTACTGAAATTGTAAAAGGACGTAAAAAGGCAGATAACGTTACGGCTTGGTTAGTTCCAGGTTCGCATGTTGTAGAAGCACAAATCAAAGAAGAAGGATTGTTAGATATTCTTACCGAAGCTGGATTCGTTTTGCGTCAACCAGGATGTTCAGCTTGTTTAGCGATGAACGATGACAAAGTACCTGCTGGAAAATATGCAGTAAGTACTTCAAACAGAAACTTTGAAGGGCGTCAAGGACCCGGTTCAAGAACATTGCTAGCGTCTCCTATTATGGCAGCAGCTGCAGCAGTTACTGGAAAATTGACAGATCCGAGAGAGCTTTTTTAGAAAGGCAACAGGCTATGGGCCTTGGGCTATGAGCTCAAAGCCCATAAATTATGAGAGATTTTAGAAAATATAATGTTTGGCAAGAAAGTCATTTTTTTACACTTGAAATTTATCAGGTAACGAAAGACTTTCCAAAAGAAGAATTATTTGGATTAACAAGTCAATTGAGAAGAGCAACATCTTCTATTCCAACAAATTTCGCCGAAGGTTGTGGTTCTAATTCCGAAAAAGAATTTGGAAGATATTTGAATATTGCAATCGCATCCTGTTCTGAAGTTGAATATTTATTATTACTAACTTCTGACTTGAAATATTTAAACATTGATTTGCATCAGAGTTTAGAAAGCAAAATAATTCAAATAAGAAAACAAATTTATCAATTAAGACTTAAGTTAAACCAATAATATTGCAGTCTTCGCCCAAAGCCCAAAGCCCAAAGCTGACTGCCAAAAGCAATAAAAACATGGCATACGATAAATTTAATATCCTTACTAGCAGCGCAGTGCCGCTACCAATAGAAAACGTAGATACTGACCAAATCATTCCTGCTCGTTTCCTGAAAGCAACAGAACGTGTTGGCTTTGGAGATAACCTTTTCAGAGACTGGAGATATAATGGAGATGGTACTCCAAAGGATGATTTCGTACTGAACAACCCAACATACTCTGGGAAAATTCTAGTTGGAGGTAAAAACTTTGGTTCTGGTTCTTCTCGTGAGCATGCTGCGTGGGCAGTATACGATTACGGATTCCGTGTAGTAGTTTCTTCTTTCTTTGCAGATATCTTCAAAGGAAACTGTTTGAACATTGGTGTTTTACCGGTTCAAGTAAGCCCTGAATTTGCTGATGCCATCTTCAAAGCTATTGAAGCAGATCCTAATACAGAATTGGAAATCAACTTGGCAGAGCAAACGATTGCTTTGAAAGCAAGTGGTGAAAAGGAATCTTTTGATATCAATGGATACAAAAAAAACAACATGATCAATGGTTTTGATGATATCGATTATCTACAAAGCATGAAATCAGAAGTAGTAACTTTTGCTGAGAAGCTACCTTTCTAAAAAACATAATTGTGACGCATCATTTGTATCTGCATTAATGTAAATTAATGAAGGTGTTAATGATTACACTAATTAATACAGTACTTTTTTAACGGTTTACTTTGAAAAAGAAAACTTGCAAGCATCAAATTTTAAAATGGAAAAAAGAAAAATTGAGATAATGGACACGACGCTTCGTGACGGGGAACAAACCTCGGGAGTATCATTTTCTGCTGCAGAAAAACTTACCATTGCACAATTATTATTGGAGGAATTAAATGTAGATCGCATTGAAGTTGCTTCTGCTCGCGTAAGCGAAGGAGAATTTCAAGGTGTAAAAGGGATTATGACATGGGCCAATGAAAAAGGCTACAATGACAGAATCGAAGTTCTAACTTTTGTTGACGGTGGCCTATCTATTGAATGGATGAAGAAAGCAGGTGCCAAAGTTCAAAATTTATTGACTAAAGGATCGATGAATCATTTGAAACACCAATTAAAGAAAACACCAGAGCAGCATTTTAATGAAATTGCCCAAACAATAGCTTTAGCAAAAGAAAATAATATTGCGACCAACGTTTACCTAGAAGACTGGAGTAACGGGATGCGCAACTCACCTGAATATGTTTTTCAGTTTTTAGATTTCCTAGTTACACAAGGGGTGAAACGAATTTTACTTCCGGATACTTTAGGAGTTTTGATTCCGTCAGACACTTATAATTTTGTTGCTCAAATAACAGCAAAATACCCAGACATCCATTTCGACTTCCATGCTCACAATGATTACGACTTGAGTATAGCAAATGTGATGGAAGCTTTGAAAGCAGGGATAAAAGGATTGCATGTTACTGTAAACGGAATGGGAGAACGCGCTGGAAACGCACCACTTGAAAGTACCGTTGCAGTAATCAATGACTTTATGCCTGAGATCGAAATCAACGTCAAAGAATCGTCATTATACACCGTGAGTAAATTAGTCGAAACATTTACTGGCTACAGAATCCCAGCCAACAAACCTATTGTAGGGGACAATGTATTTACTCAAACAGCAGGTATTCACGCCGATGGTGATAATAAAAATAACTTGTATTTTAATGATTTACTTCCGGAACGTTTTGGTCGAAAACGACAATATGCTTTAGGAAAAACATCGGGTAAAGCAAATATTGAAAAAAACTTGCAAGAGTTGGGTTTGCAGCTTAATCAAGAAGATATTAAATTAGTCACACAACGAATCATCGAACTTGGTGACAAAAAAGAGACCGTTACTAAAGAAGACCTCCCTTATATAATATCCGACGTTTTACACAGTAAGATTTTTGAAGAAAAAATCGTAGTCGAATCATACATATTATCTCATGCTAAAGGAATGCGTCCATCGACAACTCTATCCTTAAAAATGGATGGAGAGGTAATTGAAGAGCATGCTCAAGGTGATGGGCAATTTGATGCTTTTATGAATGCCTTAGGCAAAATTTACAAAAGCAAAAACTTAATATTACCTAAATTAATCGATTATGCGGTTCGAATTCCACCAGGTAGTAGCTCAGATGCCTTGTGCGAGACTGTTATCACCTGGACAAACAACGGAAAAGAATTTAAAACACGAGGATTAGATTCAGACCAAACGGTTGCTGCCATTGTTGCAACGCAAAAAATGTTAAACGTAAAGTGATCTAATTGTTCTCTTGTATTATAAAAATCAAAATACTAGCAGAGGCAACTCGCCTAATGCTTAAAACACATACAATTATGAAATTAAAAATAGCCCTTTTAGCCGGAGACGGAATCGGACCAGAAGTAATCAATGAAGCAGTAAAAGTTTCGGATGCCATTGCAAAAAAATTCAATCATGAAATCACTTGGACACCAGCTCTTACAGGAGCTTGTGCTATAGACGCAGTGGGTGTTCCCTACCCTGATGAAACACATGAAATATGTATGGCAGCTGATGCTGTTTTGTTTGGAGCGATTGGTCACCCAAAATACGATAATGATCCAACTGCTCCAGTGAGACCAGAACAAGGATTATTGTTAATGCGTAAAAAATTAGGTTTGTTTGCTAATGTTCGACCAACCTTTACTTTCCCTTCTTTGGTTGACAATTCTCCTTTAAAAAGAGAACGCATTGAAGGAACTAATCTAGTTTTCTTAAGAGAATTAACTGGCGGAATCTACTTTGGCGAAAAAGGAAGAAGAGACGGTGGAGAAACTGCTTTCGACAACTGTGTCTATACAAGAGTTGAAGTACAACGCTTAGCAAAAAAAGGTTTTGAATTAGCTATGACACGAACTAAAAAATTGTGTTGTGTAGACAAAGCAAACGTATTGGAGACTTCTCGTTTATGGAGAGAGACAGTACAAGCCATGGAAAAAGACTATCCAGAAGTAGAGGTAAGCTACGAATTTGTAGATGCTGTTGCCATGCGATTAGTACAATGGCCAAACTCGTATGATGTACTAATTACTGAGAATTTATTTGGAGATATATTAACGGATGAGGCTTCGGTAATTTCAGGATCAATGGGATTAATGCCATCTGCATCGGTAGGAGAACACACTTCACTATACGAACCAATTCACGGTTCTTACCCACAAGCAACTGGTTTGAATATCGCAAATCCATTGGCAACTGTATTATCTGCAGCAATGATGTTTGAAGATGCTTTTGGTTTAACCGAAGAAGCAGCTGCAATTAGAGCCGTAGTAAATAAGTCACTCGAACAAGGAGTTGTTACCGAAGATTTAGTTACTAAAGGTGCTACAGCATATAAAACAAGTGATGTAGGTGATTGGCTAGTAGCTAATCTGTAATAGAAAACATATACTTTAGAAGCTGTCTCAAATCTGGGACAGCTTTTTTTGCGTGTAGGCGCAAAGTTTATTCAGAATCATATAAAATTATTTTGACATTTCAGTAAATTAAACCCATAATTAAGGCAATTATAATTCTGTGAGATGTCCAAATACATTTATAAAACCCTATCAAAAAACTCACCCGAACAATTCCTTTTTTACATTTTCATAGTAGCTATCACTGACCGGTATCAAGATTGATCCCAGAGACAAATCCCTACTCTTAAGTCCAGTAACCTTACCTCTGTTGACTATAAAAGAGCGATGTACTCTTATAAAAACTGATACATCTAATGATTTCTCCAAAGATTTTAGGGATTGCAGACTCATGATTTTTTTGCCTGACGTATGAAACACAACGTACTCGCTATCGCTTTCTATGTGAGTAATATCACTGTACTTTAATTTAAAAAGGTCGTAACCACTTTTAACGGTGATGGTATCAATTACTTCTGCGTTTCCTTTTTTAATCTTTTGTACAGCTTTCAAAAAGCGCTCAAACCCTATCGGCTTTAATAAGTAATCTAAAGCACTTAACTCAAAACCTTCTAAAGCATAATCAGAATAGGCCGTCGTAAATATTACACTTGCTGTTGAGGGAATCATTTCAGCAAAATCTGTTCCTTTGATCTGTGGCATTTGAATATCTAAAAACACGACGTCAATAGTTTCGCTCTTTAAAATAGGTAATGCATCCAATGGATTTTCGAAACTACCCACCAGTACTAAAAAATCTAATTTTTGAATATGGCTTTCTATTAGTTTTCTAGCAAGCTCTTCATCATCAATTACAATACATTTAAGCATTTGTCATTATTTTTAGTTGTACCCTAAAGATATTATTATTTTCGACTATTTCAATAGTATGCTTGTTTTCATACAATAAACTCAGACGCTTTCGAACATTAACAATTCCGATCCCTCCTACACCATCTTGAACTTTGTTTCCTCTATCAAAGCTATTTTCAACAATAAAATCAATGGAGTCATTTGTTGCATGGAGTTCAATAGTGATAAAAGCGTCTTTAACACTTTCTATATTACTATGTTTAAATGCATTCTCGACAAAAGGGATTAACAGCATTGGAGCGATTTGCAAGCCGCTGTTTTTAATTTCAAAAGTAGATCTAACTGGGTATTTTTTACTACTCTTTACTAAAAACAAATTGATAAAATCCTCAATATAAGTAACCTCTTTTTCGATCGCTACACTTGGTTTTTCACAATCATACAGCACATAGCGCAGCATGTCCGAGAGGTACAATATGCTTTCTTGCGCCCTAGACGCATCAATAATAGACAGGGAATAGATGTTGTTTAAAGAGTTGAATAAAAAATGAGGATTAATCTGAGATTTTAAAAATTTGAGTTCGTTTTCAATATTTTCTGTCTTGCTTAAAACCAAGGCCTCTTCTTTCTTTTGTGCAAAAGAAAATGTCTCTAAAAAAATTGCTAGAATATAGGAAACACAAAGCAATAACAAGTTAATTATCATGGGCGAAGGAAGTCCGTTACCTGCTCCTCTAAATGGTGGTGGTCTATTCATTCTCACATCATTTACTTGCGGCAGCTCCTGCAATCGTCGTGCATGATCTATCATGTTGCCAGATAAAAAAGAGAAAAACAGCAATAGAAGAATCGAAACTAAAACAAAAACAACATGTTTTTTTTTAAAAAGTAATTTTGGCGCAAGTATATAAACAAGAACAATAATTAATAAAGCTTGAGAAATATAAGCCAAAAAATTATCTCGAAAAAAATGTGGAAAGTCGTTTTGATTAATACCCATTATTATCCAAACAATAGCCCACAAAAAAAGCTGAAAAACGGTTCTATAAAATCTTGTCATAATACAAATAAATAAAATAAAAACGAATCAATTCTCGAAAAAGAGGATTTTAAACCTTTGAAAGCGAACTTACACCCCTTGAATTTAAATCATTCACTGATTTCTTTAGCCTGTTCATTGAATTTAAAAACTACACTTTAATTAATTATTGAAATTTGTTGAAAATTAAAGCAATAGCATTATGATAACCAAAAAATTTGCTGCACTAGTATTAGTTGCGATTCAGATAGTATTTATGAGCTCTTGTTCAGACGACCAAACAGTTGATGAACAAATAGAAGAAGTTGTGGAAGCAGAAAATGTCAATTTTGAAATTCCTGATTGGACTTCAGCAACCCACAGTAAAAAAGCAGACCCAAACTTTGCAGAAGTTTTTGATGACAATAGTGTAAAACGCTTAGATATAGTAATAACAAAAGCACGTTGGAAAAGCATGCTTGCAGATATGACTACTACTTACGGCACTTTTGGATCAAAAGCTAACAGTAATAACCTTGTTTCCTCTAACGAAGACCCATTGATGGTACCTGCTGAAGTGTTTTACAAAGGAAAAGAATGGTACCGCGTTGGTGTTCGCTTCAAGGGAAACTCAAGCCTGCAATCTACATGGTCTAGTGGAAACTTAAAGCTATCATTTAAATTAGACTTTGATGAGTATGAGGATACCTACCCTCAAATTGATAACCAACGTTTTTACGGTTTCAAAAAATTAAGTTTAAAAAACAACTACAATGACAAATCGATGCTGCGAGAGAAAGTAGCAACAGATATTTTTAGAGCGTCAGGAGTTACAAGTTCACATGCTGCATTTTATGAACTCTATGTTGATCATGGTGACGGCCCTATTTATTTTGGTGTGTATACCTTAGTTGAAGAGGTAGACGACACGCTAATTGATGAGTTCTCCAACAATGACGGAAATTTGTACAAACCAGACGGTACAGGTGCTAGTTTTGCTAGCGGTACTTTTACCCAAGATGTATTTGTGAAGAAAACGAATGAAGATGCTGCAGATTACACGGACATCCAAAGTTTATTTACAGCCTTGCATGCAAGCAACAGAACAACTGATGCTGCTGCTTGGAGGACAAATCTTGAATCTGTTTTTGATACGAATACTTTTTTGAAATACCTTGCTGTTAATACAGTAATTCAAAATTGGGATACCTATGGACGCATGACTCATAATTATTATTTATATAATAATCCAGACACAAAAAAGATCTTTTGGATACCTTGGGATAATAATGAAGCATTGCAATTAGGAAACCAAGGAGGCTCATATGCTCTAAATTTCTCAGGGCTCAATGCAACATCATGGCCACTGATTGGATACCTTTATAATGATCCAACGTACAAGGCGAAGTATGATGTTTATGTAAAAAGCGTTATTGATAATGCGTTTAATGAAACGGCTATGAAAGCTAAGTATACCGCTTATGGAGCACTAGTAAAACCATATGCAATAAAAGAGGTGAAAGGTTATACTTTCCTCAACAGTACATCCGATTTTCAAACGGCGATAGATGCCTTAAGTTCTCATGTTACAGCTCGAACAGCTGCAGCCAATGCCTATTTGAAATAATTTATAACAAAATAATCAGTAGTATTGATTCAAGGCTCATTTGCACTATGTACCTATAAAGCAGAACTTTTTTGTAGTACTTTAGATAAAGTATGGCAGTATTATAAGCACATACTGATAACTTAACGGCATTCACTGAAAATGTAAATTGTATATTAATAAATAATGCAACTTTGTATTAAGAAATAATTTAAAAAAAAATAGTTATGAAAAATAAAAGATTAAAAAGTATACTAAGTGTAGTGTTTTTTGCCACTGGTCTCACCCTTTTTGCACAACCAAACGATAAAGACGGCAAGAAAAAACCACCTAAAGCAGAACAATTACTAAAAGAAATGGATGCTAATAAAGACGGAAAGTTAGCTAAATCAGAACTAAAAGGTCCTATCAAAGATGATTTTATTAAAATCGACACAAACAAAGACGGTTTTTTAAGCCTCGAAGAATTAAAGAAAGCGCCCAAACCTGAAAGACCTAGACCTGATGACAAAAAATAATTTAAGATAAATTAATCGTAAAAATTAAAAAGATGAGAAACAACAAAAATTGGATTAAAGGGTTTGCTATTGCCTTAACTATTGTAGGATGCAGCAAGAATGATTCAGACACAACCACGGATACAACGTCAACAGCAACAGGTGTTTCTATTACAAGCGCAGTACAAGCCAAATATAAAAGCACTGTAACAATTTCGACAAGCGGTAACAGTATCACATTAAAATCTAATGGAACACCAGACCACGTTTCACCCTATTATGGTGTTGGACATCCCTTGTATGAAGAACAAATGGCTGGTTCAACGCTTAATCCCGGAACTATTGGAGTTCAAAATTACGCAATGACGATTCCTACAAATCCTGTAGAAGCATCAGCCAAAGAAGTGACGACGTTAGGAGCAATTGGTATGGCGTTAAATGGCGTTCCAATCTATAATGATAGAGAAGGCGGAAATGTACCTGTAGACGCAGGTGTACTTGGTTCTTTTGATAGAGCAGGTGCTCACCCTGGACCTGGGAATACTTATCATTACCATTGTACTGGCGATTTTATGGGGAATGATGATGCAAAATTAATAGGATTTTTAAGAGATGGTTTTCCAATTTATGCAAGAAAGGATATGGATGGTAGCTACCCTACAAATTTAGATGCAAATGGTGGTCATATAGGAACAACAGCAGATTTCTCAACAGCTATCTATCATTATCACGCTAGCAATACAGCATATTTAGGCAGTAGGTTTTACATCTTAAAATCAGGAAGTTACAATGGTACAAAAGGAACATTTACTCAATAAATTTATTATTCTATTGTTTTGTCAACTTATATTTAGTTGTTCAGAAACAGCGAATAAAAAATCAGATAACATTTTTGAAAAAGTTGATATCTCGCAAGTGCCAAATACTTCAATTTTTTTAAATGACAACAAACTGAAATTAGAGAACGGGGTTTATTATTTTAATAATAAGCCCTATTCGGGTTGCATAAAAGAAATTTATAAAAACGATGTTGTAAAAAGTTTCGCCTCCTATTATCAAGGAAGACAACACGGAACGACCAAAACTTTTTTTGAAAATGGAAAGTTGGAAACAGAACGAAATTATAAAAACGGTATTGCCTACGGACGGCACTACGGTTATTGGAAAAATGGCAATATGAAATTTGATTTTTCTTATTTCAACGATAAACGTGAAGGCATGCAAAAACAATGGTATGAGAGCGGAAGTCCCTATTGTTTTTTAATGTATAAAGATGATAAAGAAGACGGCATGCAAAAAGCGTGGCGTGAAAATGGCAAACCATACATTAACTACGAAGCCAAAGAAGGTCATCGCTATGGCTTGCAAAAATCTAATATGTGCTATACTTTAAGAGATGGTCAAATAAAAACGAAATCAAATGAAAATTAAATTCTTAGTACTTGCACTAGCCCTCTTTGCCTTTTCATGTAAGGATACAGAAAACATAAGAAAGCTACCTTACTATAATTCCTCTGCTTTCACACCTATTTGGGAAAAACCCGAGGATGCCTCTTTTCATAAAATTCGCTCCTTTCAACTATTAGATCAAGAAGGGAAAACGTTTTCGGAAAAAAATTTAGATGACAAGATAACCGTAGTGGATTTTTTCTTCACTTCCTGTCCCGGGATTTGCCCAAAAATGGCCGATAGCATGACCAAACTGCAATCTGAATTTGAAAATAATGACGACATACAACTAGTTTCTCATACGGTAACTCCTGATATGGATTCTGTTTCTACTTTAGCGGCTTACGCCAAAAGGAAAAATGTTCATTATAAAAAATGGAAGCTTCTTACTGGGAATAAAGAAGAAATATACAACCTAGGAAGAAAATTTTATTTTGTCGAAGAAGATTTAGGAGAAAACAAAGACAGCTCCATTTTTCTGCACACGGAGAATTTTGTTTTAATTGATAAAAATAGGATTATTAGAGGGATTTATAATAGTCTTGATCCAACAAGTATGGCTTCACTGTCAGAAGATATAAAAGTTCTAGAACAAGAATAATTCATTTTCTATTACATCCTGATTTGTCTTTGGTAAAATTAGATTCTAAAAAAAAAAAAAAAATTAAAAGTATTGTACATAAATACACTACACTATATGTTTATCAAATTACACAAAAACAAAAAAGGTATCAATTTACATTGATACCTTTTCTTATAGTTGTAAAAAAGAATATTAATATCCTCCTCTGTTTCCACCACCACGGTTATCTCCACCACGGCTGTTTCCACCATAACCACCACGAGAGTCTCCTCCACCACGGTTGTTATTAAAACTTCTTCTTTCTCCTTCTGGCTTAGGCTCAGATTTGTTAACTACAATTGCACGTCCTTGAACAGTAGCTCCGTTCAATTCGTCAATCGCTTTTTGAGCTTCGTCATCATTTGGCATCTCAACAAAACCAAATCCTTTACTTCTTCCTGTAAATTTATCCGAGATAATTTTAACTGAATCAACTGCTCCGTAAGCCTCGAAAGACTCTCTTAAATCTGCTTCCTCAATACTGAATGGAAGGCTTCCAACAAAAATATTCATATGTACTTATTTATAATAATTGCAACAAATGTACTCTAATTATTTCGTAATCTACTATATATTAGCTTATTTATCAATATATTTAACTCTGACTCTTGTCTCAAACAAATAGAAAAATTAGAATCCAATGATAATAACCTATAAAACAGCGTTTCTTAAGGCACTACAGGTGTTTTGATTGGCACTTTATAGAAAACTCCTTGCTGAAAATTAAGAGTACTTCCCCCTAAAGGATTATTAAAAACGTTTTCTAAATTAAATTTAAAAGTCCCTGAAACGGTATTATTCGCATCATCATACTCTGTTATTTCTATTTGGCCATTACCAATATCAATTCCGCTAGAGAAAGTAAGATCCCCTGCTGTATTTGTTAAAACATAGGTCGCTGTCTTTGAATCGCTTGTACCTATAGGATAAACCTGAACAGTAGTTGAGGTCGTTTTTAAGGTCACAATTTCATTAGCTGTGTATGCTTTTATAATCAAAGAACCGTTTGCTGCTATGGTCCCTTCAGACTGTATTGCTCGCCAAAAAATATTGTCCTTCACCCCTTGAAAAGAAGGGTTATTGAAACGAACATCTTCTCCGCAAGAATTCAGGAACGTCATTGCAATTACAATGTAAACATATTTTTTCATAGAAACATAATTTTAGACTAACAAAAGTATAATTTTTTAGCGAATTCCTTGGCTCAACTCATTAAAAACTAGTCAAAATACTATCAATCAAAATAGTAAGTTGTTCATAGTAAATTCAAAAAATTAGTATATCTTTGCACCCTTAATTAATCGAGGTCGAGTACCTCAAAATTTAATCACAAGATTATGTCAGTAAAAATTAGATTACAAAGACACGGTAAAAAACAAAAACCTTTTTACTGGGTTGTAGCAGCAGATGCTCGCGCAAAAAGAGATGGTAAATACCTAGAAAAAATTGGTACTTACAATCCAAACACAAACCCAGCAACTATCGAGTTAAATCTTGAAAGTGCAGTAAAATGGTTGCACAATGGTGCACAACCAACTGATACTGCTAAAGCAATTCTTTCTTACAAAGGTGCTTTATTGAAACACCACCTTGATGGAGGTATTCGTAAAGGAGCTTTAACGCAAGAGCAAGCTGATGCAAAATTAGCTGCTTGGTTAGAAGCTAAAAACGGAACAGTTGATGCTAAGAAAGATGGTTTATCAAAAGCGCAAGCTGATGCTAAAGCAAAAGCTTTCAAAGCAGAGCAAGAAGTTAATGCTAAACGTTTAGCTACTGCTGCACAAGCTGAAGCTGATGCTATAGCTGCTGCGACTCCTGCTGTTGAAGAAGAAGTTGCTGAAGTTGAAGCTGAAGAAGCTCCTGCTGCAGAAGAAAACAACGAAGAAACTCAAGCATAATTTAGTAAGCGACTATGCGTAAAGAAGATTGTTTCTATTTAGGTAAAATCGCTAAAAAATTTAGTTTCAAAGGGGAAGTTCTTGCCTATTTAGACACGGATGAACCTGAGTTATACGAAAACTTGGAATCAGTGTTTGTTGAATGCAACAAACACTTGGTTCCTTTTTTTATTGAAAATTGCTCTTTACACAAAAATGATTTTCTTCGAATTCGCTTTGAAGACATGAATACCGAAGAAGATGCCGATGCCATTATTGGTAACGACATTTACCTCCCACTTAATATGTTACCAAAACTCTCTGGTAACAAATTTTACTATCACGAAGTTATTGGATTTGAAGTAGAAGACAAACGCCTTGGCGTTGTCGGAAAAATAGAATCTATAAATGATAGTACCGCGCAACCACTTTTTGAAGTTTTAAACGGTAGTGTCGAAATTCTGATTCCTATGATTGATCATTTTCTGGTAAAAATTGATCGCGAAAACAAAAAAGTAATCATGGACCTTCCCGAAGGACTTATTGAAATGTATCTTTAGAAAAATTATACAGTAGCTTGATTTATAGAATCCTAAAATAAATCAAAAGAAGGCTGCTGCATTAAATAATTATTCATGAAATAATTTATCTATCCTTACAAAAATGCAAACGCTTTATTTTTCGAATTTAGCTTATTTTATAAAAGGATAAATATTTTACCATTAAAAACTTTTAGTAACATATTTAAATAATTTTAACGGAAATTAAAAACGTCTATTATTAAGAAAATTCAAGACGTTAACCTAAAAAAAAAATGTGAACAATGTTTTAAACATACAAGATAAATCACCAAATTCAGAGATTACACAATCCATAGATAAAGGTGTGAATTACTTATATCAGCATCAATTACCAAATGGTGAGTATATAGCATATGCATCTGGAGACCCAGGTATGTTAGCGTGGACATTTCCTGATAGCACTTTATTTTCCACTGCTATAATATGTCATAACCTAAAGTATATTTCCAGTAAACAATCGGAAAAAATACAACATAAAGCTATGATGTTCTTAGGTGGTGAAAAATCAAAAAACGGACTATGGAACCACTTCACAAAATTGCATATTTATAATAAAATTTGCCCGAATGATATAGATGATACCTGTTGCATATCAAGCTTATATAAGGACAAAGGAATTAACTTTCCGTATCCTTCAAATATCCCTTTAATTATGACAAACATTAATAAAAAAGGGCTATTTTATTCCTGGTTTCTATTCAGAATGAAATCAATATGTAATAAACAAATACTAAAAATTGGTTTAGAAAGGTTACCTAATATTGTTCGAAATACATTTTTTTGGATTAAAACAGAAGCATGTAGAAAAGATATTGATGCAGTTGTAAATGCAAATGCACTCTATTACTTAGGAGAATCAAACCAGACTTTACCTATTATTGATTTAATTATAAATGTTATAACGCAAGAAAAGGAAGGGAATTGCGATTTATGGTACCGAGAACCCTTTGTTGTTTATTATTTTTTTTCTAGAAATTATTATAAAGGTATTATGAAATTAGAACCAATAGTAGAGCCAATTATTAAAAGAGTATTAAGTAAAGTAAAACCAGATGGAAGAATTGGAGACACTATTCTAGATACAGCTTGGGCAATATGCACACTTTTGAACTTTAATTGCAAATGTGATGAACTAAAAAACGCTGTCAATTTTTTGATACAAAACCAATCGAAAAATGGCTGCTGGCCTCGATGGATCGCGTACTGGGGAGGCCCTAAAAAATTACAGGGATGGGGTAGTGAGGAATTAACAACTGGATTTTGTCTTGAAGCGATAGCTAGATACAAAGATTTTATTGTAAATAAAAATCATAATGGTAGCTATTAACCAGAGAAGAAACACGCATAAATGATCCAAAAAAAAATTTCACTCACAAAACAATTTCCCAAAACCTTCCTCTTAATTCTATCATTATCAAAATGGTGGACATTAGTATCTGTTATATTAATGATTCTGGAAACATTATTCTATCTATATAGCTTTTATACTTTTAAGATTTTAGTTGACATACTTACTCAACACAATTTAATTATTGAGAAACAACAAATAGTTTTGCAGCTGTACAAACTTATTGGGATTACCATAGCCTACCTACTGATAAAATCGGTTTGTAATTATGTTGCAGAAATAAACTCTTTTATTTTGTCAAAAAATATTGATAAAATAATTCATGAAAAAGCGGTTATTCTTGATCTTGAGTATTATGAAAACCCCAGTTATTTCGACACTTTAAAAAGAACATTCGAAGAATCTGAGCTTCGTTTAATTGCAATACTAAATAATATTGTTGAAATATTCAAAAATATTATTACCGGAATTGGATTTTTATCGATCATTATTTCAATAAATTGGATGTTACTTCCATACATAATATTGATGATAATTCCTTCCTACTTTATAAAAGTGTATACCAATAAGAGATTATATAAATGGCATTTGAAGAGGACCGAGATGGACCGAAAACTGCAGTACATCCGTTCTGTAATTACTGGTGACATCTTTGCAAAAGAGTTACGCATCTTTGGCTTTGGCACAATACTAAATAGCAAGTATATTAATTTAAAGAATTCAATAATTAATGAACACATTAAACTTAAGAGATTGATAATCACAGTAGAAACAATAGTTGCTATTTTTTCTTCATTAGGCTTCATTTTGTGTATTGGATATTTATCTCTAAACATTGTAGAAGGAAAAAATAGCGTAGGTGATATTGCAATGTTGTTACTTGCATTGTTACAAATATTTACTGTCATGCAAAGCTTAACTTCAAATATTTCACAACTGTTTCAAAATAATTTATACCTAACTAGTCTTTTTGAATTCCTTGATTTAAATCCGAAAATAGTATCGTCGGAAGTTGATCAACTATCGGAAGTTGATCAACTTAGTGAATTAATTGTAGAAAATGTGAGTTTCGTATACCCAGGAAGCGATACAAAAGTTCTAAATAATATAAGCCTAAGGATCCAACCTGGTAAAATAATAGCAATTGTTGGCTTGAATGGATCTGGAAAGTCAACATTAATAAAGTTACTTACTAGACTTTACGATCCAATTAGCGGCACTATTAGACTAGGGAAATCAAACATTAAAAATATAAATTTAGAAGATTACAGAAAAGAAATAAGCGTAGTTTTCCAAGATTTTGGCAAATATAATCTTACTGCGGGAGAGAACATTCATTTGGGCAATCCCAATATTGAATACGATGCAAATAAAATTCGAATAACCGCTGAAACTTCAGGCGCAGATTTATACATCGAAACGTTCCCGGATAAGTACAATACCGTAATGGGAAAATTGTTTAAAGATGGACACGAAGTTAGCATTGGTCAATGGCAAAAACTTGCAGTAGCTAGAGCTCTATACAAAACATCTAGATTTTTAATTTTAGACGAGGCCACTAGTGCTATAGATTCCTTGGCTGAGAACAATCTTATAACTAGACTAAGTCTAGAAAAAAGCAAGAGAGGGGTTATTTTGATAAGTCACAGACTTCCCGTAATCAAACATGCAGATTATATTTATGTTATGTCTAATGGTCATATTATCCAAGAAGGCAGTCACAAAGATTTAATTACAGACAAAAACGGCTCATATTTCAGACAATTTATAAATGATCTTTAAAAGCATTTGTTTAAAACAAACACATTATGCAAACTAATAATAAAAGAATACTCTTTTTTAGTACTATTGAAGAGGATTGGGGAGGTAGCGAAGAATTATGGGCAGCCAGCATACCTTATTTACAGTTGAATAATATAGAAGTCATTTTAGTAAAAAAAAGAATTAATAGAGGTCACCCAAAGTTTGTCGAATTACATAATTGGAATGTAACTCTAGTAGATTTAGAAGTGAAGTCAGAAAAAATTCGCATTTTAAAAAGGGTAATATTAAAATTATTACGAGTAATAAACTTCTCAAGAATTAAAATTAAAAATCAAAGTTTAGAAACCGATTTTATAAAAAAAATAAAGTCAATCAACGCAGATTTAGTCATAGTAGCTCAAGGCATCAATTTTGATGGTCTTGAATATTCGTATCAATTATACACTTTCAAAATTCCATTCGCTGTTATTTCACAAAAAGCGGTAGAATTTTATTGGCCGCATAAATGCGTGAGGCCCTTTATGAAAATTGCAATTAAGAATGCGTTGAAACTATTTTTTATTTCTCAACACAATTTGAAGTTAACCGAAGAACAATTTGGAATGAAAATAGACAATAGTCAAGTACTTCAAAATCCAATAAAGACAAAAGGAAAATTAATCCCAACTCCATCTCTAGAAGCAGAAATAAGACTTGCTTGCATTGGGAGATTATTTTTAATTGACAAAGGACAGGATATTCTCATCAGAATTTTATCCTTAGATAAATGGAAGTCAAGACCAATAAGAGTTTCATTTATTGGAACTGGAATTGATGAAATCGCATTAAAGGAGTTAGCAATACTACTTGGCGTTAAAAACATTTCGTTTGAAGGACATGTTAATAACATTGAAGATATCTGGACTACTCATCATGCATTAATTTTACCGTCTCGCTCAGAAGGCATGTCACTAGCTATGTTAGAAGCAATGGCTATAGGCAGAACTGTGATTGTAACCGACGCTGGCGGAAGCTCAGAATTAATTACCGATGGAGAAAATGGGTTCATTGGTCAAGCTAATTTTAAATCCTTTGATCAAACTATGGAAAGAGCGTGGGCATTAAGAGAACAATGGAATGATATTGGTAAAAAAGCATTAATTCTAATAGAAAACAAATACAGAGAATTACCAGGAGAAGTTTTAGGCGAGGAAATAATTAAATTAATTAACACAAATAGTTAATTATCCATGACAAACAAACCTCTTGTAACAGTTATTATACCCACATATAATAGAGTTGACTATATAAGTCGATCTATTAATTCAGTGCTAAATCAAACTTATAAAAACATTGAGTTAATCGTAATTGATGATGGCTCAACAGATCATACAGCTTCTGTCGTTAGCGAATTTAAAAACATCAAGTACGTGTATAAACCAAATGGCAGACAGGCAAGTGCTAGAAATGCGGGGTTAGCTTTGGCTAAGGGTTCCTACATCGCAACACTCGACTCAGATGATTATTGGCATTCTGATTTTATTGAAGAGTGCATTACACAATTACTAGAGTTTGAACTTGATTTGGTCTTTGCAAATACAATCATAGTAAATGAAAACGGGTCAGAACATGCTAGTTTCGACCAAGCAGACTGGTCTTCAAAATATTATAACTCTAGCGAATATCTTAATCTAATTTGGATTCATTTAAACGGACAAAAAGCACGTGAAATATTTACTAAGACATGTCCCGCACCATCTTCTGCATTAGTTTTTAACAGGAATTCTATTTCACATTTATGGGATGAAAAGTTAGCTGTTGCAGATGATTGGGATTTCACTTTAACGCTATTAGTTTCAAAAGATTGCAAAATAGCTTTTTGTAAAAAACCACTTTGGAGAAAATATATTGTTGGAGATAATATTTATGAATCACTAAGTTCAGAAGCTAAAACTAAAATTGTAATTCTTAACGATCTTAGCTATATGCTGGAAAAAAACAAAGAAAAATATTCAACTTATGAAAAATTAAATATTAAAACATTACAAATACAAGAGACACTTGTATTAAGCTATAACATGTTGCGGCATAAGAATTTTATTAACTTTGCAAAGTTGATTATACTGTCGTTTAAAATGAGTATCCCAATAACTACAAAAAAACTAACAAAAACAATTTGTTCTAGAATATTTTTTTACGGGCATTTTATCAAAATAAAAGCTGAGGCATGAAGTATCTTGCTCTAATTAGATACAATGACTGGTGGTTATATAAAGTACCCTTTCTATTAACCATCGCTTACAGCACATTTTATTTGGCCGATATTTGTGTTGAGAATAAGACATTGGAAATTATTAAAATCATAACCTACATAGTATCTGCAGCAATATACGTATCTATAATAAACGATATTACTGATATGAAAATTGATCGTTTAGTGGGTAAAAAAAATCTATTTTTAGGTCTACCTAAATCAATAGTTTATACTATTTTATCTCTTGCGGTAATTTTGCAATTAATTGTTATTTACAAATTACTAGATAACGGACAATCTGTATATTGGTATATTGCAGCAGTTGTGGCTTACTCACTATATTCTATTCCACCAATAAGATTAAAAGAGAATAGATACTTAAGCATAATAGCAGATACATGTGGAGCTCATGCTTTTCCGTCGATGTTTATAGTCACATACATCAACAGTATAACACTTGCCCCATTAGCTATTAACTGGACTTTAATAATATTTATTTGGTCGTTTTCCTATGGTCTAAGAGGTATTATTTACCATCAATATAAAGATAAAGAAAATGATTTATACTCAGGAATCCTCACACTATCTAATTCTCTCCCAATTAAAAAGTTAAAACGGTTGGTTTTGCTCGTTTTTGCAATGGAGCTAGGAAGCTTTATTTATTTACTACAGATTCTAAATAGTCACATAATTTACAAATGGCTTACATTTTACTCATTAATTATTATTGTGAGAACTTTAATCTATTCTTCTAAAATAATTATAGCTTTACCCTCATCAAAATTCTATCAAATTCTATTAGCTGAATTTTACGAAGTGTTTTTACCCATTTCATTGCTTTTAAGCTTTACAAACTGCGACAATATCTGGCTAGTAATTATATGCCAACTTTTGCTTTTTCCGAAAAGAATAATAACAATATATAACGAATGTATTGGTTATTGCAAGAGGTTAATGTTTTTTCTATGTAAAGCAAGGATCTGACATTAACGTTATGAAAATAATTATAGTTAAAAAATCTACTCACAACTTAGTAAATAGAGAAAATTTTAAAAATAAAGACGGAATCAAATTCTCAACATTTAAATATTCAAAAAATTATGACAGCAAGGTGATCCCTTTTTAAAATCGACAAAAGGGACAAACTTTAGAGTCAAAATAAATTTATATTACTATGTATTAGATTTGATGTGGATCTTATTTGTACATTTATTTATAAGTAAAACATAAAATCATAAAGGCAAAATCAATAATGTTTCAATTTAAACAATTCTCTATTGAACAAGACCGCTGCGCAATGAAAATTGGCACTGATGGCGTTCTTCTTGGCGCTTGGGCTCCCGTAAACCATAATCCATTTAGTATTTTAGATATTGGTGCCGGAACAGGTGTAATTGCATTAATGCTTGCACAAAGAAGCAACGCGCAGCAAATTGACGCTCTTGAAATTGACGAAGACGCTTACGAACAAGCGACAGATAATTTCGAAAATTCTCCATGGAGTGATCGATTATTCTGTTTTCATGCAGGCTTAGACGAATTTGTAGAAGAACCCGAAGATGAATACGATGTAATTGTCTCCAACCCTCCTTTTTATACTGAAGATTACAAAACGGATAATGATCAGCGCGATCTAGCCCGTTTTGCTGATGCCATGCCTTTTGAAGATTTGATTGTGGCCGCAGATTTATTACTTTCGGAAAACGGAATATTCGCCGCAATCATTCCTTTTAAAGAAGAAGAAAATTTCTTGGCTATAGCCAAACAATACGAGCTGTACCCTATCAAAATCACTAGAGTAAAAGGAACTCCTACCACCGAAATAAAACGTAGCCTTTTGGCTTTTAGCCGAAATGAAATAGTTGATGTTGCAATTAACGAATTAATTATCGAAACCGAAAGACATATTTACACTCCAGAATATATTGAATTGACCAAGGATTTCTATTTGAAGATGTAATATAAATTTTATAGCTCATCAGCTCACTACTGATTAGATTACTTTCTACCAAAAAAATTTGTTTTCATACAATACCCCTTTTAAAGTGTCTTCTTGAAATTATAACAATTGTTAATCGTTTTGTTATATTTCTTTGTGTAACTTTGTAATACACAAATTTTCAAAACCATGAAACCAGACTTATTCCAATCACCTGATTACTATAACTTAGACGATTTACTTACCGAAGAACACAAACTAGTACGTGATTCTACACGTGCTTGGGTAAAAAAAGAAGTATCTCCTATCATAGAAGACTATGCACAACGTGCTGAATTCCCGAAACAAATTATCAAAGGTTTAGGTGAAATTGGTGGTTTTGGTCCTTATATTCCAGAAGAATATGGTGGTGCTGGTTTAGACCAAATATCATACGGATTAATCATGCAAGAAATTGAGCGCGGAGACTCTGGTGTTCGTTCTACCTCATCTGTTCAATCCTCATTAGTCATGTATCCAATTTGGAAATACGGTAATGAAGAACAGCGAATGAAATACTTACCAAAGTTGGCAACAGGAGAATTCATGGGTTGCTTTGGGTTGACGGAACCTAATTATGGATCTGATCCAGGAAGCATGATTACCAACTTTAAAGATATGGGCGACCATTATTTATTAAATGGTGCTAAAATGTGGATTTCTAACGCTCCTTTTGCAGATATCGCGATTGTATGGGCAAAAAATGAAGAAGGTAGAATTCACGGTTTAATAGTAGAGCGCGGTATGGAAGGCTTTACAACTCCTGAGACTCATAATAAATGGTCACTACGTGCATCATCTACTGGTGAGTTAATATTTGACAATGTTAAGGTTCCAAAAGAGAATCTTTTACCAAATAAATCGGGTCTAGGAGCACCACTTGGATGTTTGGACTCGGCTCGTTACGGAATTGCTTGGGGCGCTATTGGTGCAGCAATGGATTGCTACGATACTGCTTTGCGTTACGCAAAAGAACGCATTCAGTTTGACAAACCAATCGCTGGAACACAGTTACAACAAAAAAAATTAGCCGAAATGATTACTGAAATCACTAAAGCACAATTACTTACTTGGAGACTTGGTGTATTAAGAAATGAAGGTAGAGCAACTACCGCTCAGATCTCGATGGCTAAGAGAAATAATGTAGACATGGCCATAAATATCGCCCGTGAAGCAAGACAAATTTTAGGCGGAATGGGAATTACCGGCGAATACTCTATCATGCGTCATATGATGAACTTAGAGTCGGTCATTACCTATGAAGGAACGCACGATATTCACTTATTAATTACTGGAATGGATATCACTGGAATACCCGCTTTTAAGTAGTAATAAACAACTATTAAAGTATCTATAAAATTGATAACAAAAGCTCCTCGGAAACAAGGAGCTTTTTTATCTTTGTAGTGAATACCATGACAGATAGGATCTCAGCGATTTTTAATAAAAATTAACTCCTGTAATCCTTTTAAAACCTACTCTAAAATAATTATTATGACTATTGAAAGCATAAACAAAGCAATTGAGCCCCAAAAAAATAGCTTGCTGCAGCACCCATTGTACCAAAAAGTACAAAGCATTGACGATTTACATGTTTTTCTTGAAAATCATGTGTATGCCGTTTGGGATTTTATGTCGCTTCTAAAAGCATTACAATCCAAATTAACATGTACCACCACTCCATGGTTTGCCACTGCGAATCCTGAAACAAGGTATTTAATTAACGAAATTGTATTAGCGGAAGAAACTGATTTAACGATTGATGGTCGTCGCCAAAGCCATTATGAGATGTATATTGAAGCAATGGAATCATGTGGTGCGAATACAGAAGGAATTTCTAATTTTTTAGCAGAAGTGAATTCGTTACAAAATATATTTGTGGCTATCAAAACAAGTACGCTACATCCTAATATTAAAGAATTTCTAGATTTTACTTTTAGAGTAATTGACGAAGGAAAAACTCACGAAATTGCAGCAGCATTTACTTTTGGAAGAGAAGATCTTATCCCTAGTATGTTTACTGCTATCTTAAAGAATTTTCAGCAAAATTTCCCTCAAACTGACCTGAGTAAATTGATATACTATTTCGAAAGACACATTGCCCTAGATGCTGATGAGCACGGACCTATGGCTATGCAAATGATAACAGAACTATGCGGTGAAGATCCTAAAAAATGGGCCGAAGTAGAACAAGTATCTGTTGCAGCACTAGAAAGACGCATTGGTTTATGGGATGCTATTGAAGCTAGTTTATTAAAAGAAGAGATGGTATAAGACTCGTAAACGTCTATTACCAGCTAATTTACAAAAGCATAAAAAAAGCGAGAATTACATCTCGCTTTTTTTATTAACTTTCTGGAGCTAACTCTAATTCTAAACCTTCTAGACTCTCTGTGATTGGTATTTGGCAACCCAAACGACTGTTAGACTTTACATAAAAAGCTTCAGACAACATAGCTTCTTCATCATCACCCATTTCAGGGAGAGCCACATTATTAAGGACATAACATTGACAAGAAGCACACATAGCCATTCCGCCACAAGTACCTTCAACAGGGAGCTCGTATGCCTTGCATAACTCCATTATGTTCATTGCCATATCAGTGGGAGCTTGCAATTCGTGTACTACTCCTTCACGATCTTTTATTTTTATAAGTACATCCATTCTATTGGGTGTTGAGTTAGAAATTTAGTTTTGATTACAGCACTTAACTGCATGAGGGATAGTAGCTAGCTACCGAAGTAGCGCGTATAGCCCGACGCTTATCGTAAAAAAGGCGACTAACTACCTTAACTGGTAGCCTTTTTTACGATAAGGGTCATGCCACAAATTATAATATATTTACAACAGTCTCTATCTGTGGAGCAAACTTTTTAATCGTAGTTTCGACTCCTGCTTTTAGTGTCATTTGGTTTACACTGCAACTTGTACAAGCTCCTTCGAGACGCACTTTGACGTGCTTGTCATCCTCGATAGATATCAGGGTGATATCACCGCCATCAGAATTCAAGAAAGGTCTGATTTCCTCTAACGCTTTATGAACTTCGATTGTTAATTCTTCTGTTGTCATTTGTTGTTTTTTAAAGAAACAGTGTTCCTATTCCTTATTATTTTTTAACGGCAGAACATCCTGCCATTGTTGTAATTTTAATCGCTTCGGTAGCTGGTAAACTGTCATTTCTTCTTACTGTTTCCTCTACTACTTTACGTGTGATTTCTTCAAAAACAGATGCTACCACAGATCCTGTTTGCATGGCTGCTGGACGACCGTAATCCCCTGCCTCGCGAATAGATTGTACGATAGGCACTTCTCCTAGGAATGGTACTTCTAGATCATCTGCAAGATTTTTAGCTCCTTCTTGTCCAAAGATGTAGTATTTGTTTTCTGGTAGCTCCTCTGGTGTGAAGTACGCCATGTTTTCGATAATTCCTAAAACTGGTACATTGATAGCTTCACTCAAGAACATTGACACTCCTTTTTTAGCATCGGCAAGAGCTACAGCTTGCGGTGTACTTACTACAACGGCGCCAGTAACAGGTAACGACTGCATGATCGAAAGGTGAATATCTCCCGTTCCTGGAGGTAAATCGATAAGCATAAAGTCTAATTCTCCCCAATCAGCATCAAAAATCATTTGGTTCAGCGCTTTTGAAGCCATAGGTCCTCTCCAGATTACGGCTTGAGATGGTGAAGTAAAAAATCCGATAGAAAGCATTTTTATATCGTAGCTCTCTACTGGTTTCATTTTAGATTTTCCGTCAACGGTAACCGAAACTGGTTTTTCGTTTTCGACATCGAACATGATTGGCATCGATGGTCCGTAAATATCAGCATCTAACACACCTACTTTAAAACCCATTTTCGCCAAAGATACTGCTAGGTTTGCTGTTACAGTAGATTTCCCTACTCCCCCTTTTCCAGAGGCAACAGCAATAATATTTTTTATTCCAGGAATAGACTTCCCTTTAATTTCTGCTTTCTCGGGTGTTTCTACCTTGCTATTGATTTTGATTTTAGCATCCGGAGACACTTTTTCAAGAATTGTTTTTCTGATATCGTCTTCTGCACGTTTTTTGATGTGCATCGCCGGTGTGTGTAAAACTAAATCTACGACTACCTCATCTCCAAAAGTGATAACGTTTGCAATGGCACCACTTTCTACCATATTTTTTCCTTCTCCAGCAATAGTAATTGTTTCTAAAGCCTTTAGGATTTCTTTTCTATCTAATTTCATTATAATTGTACTATTTTCTATTGAGGATTATCCGCTTAAACATTATGTTTATTTAAACTGATTTCAGATTACAAAGATAAACGATTAAGTTCTTAAAATAAAGAAATTAGATTGGATTTATTGATGGATAAATCAACTCCATTTATAGAGCATAATTACGAAAAATCGTTAGTAAGAATAGTATAAATCCATCTTACAACTCCCTCATTGGTGGTTGCCAAAAATGAGTTTCAAAATCGATGATTTGATTCTCAACTACTCTAATTCCTTCGCTTTCCAATAATTGTTGCATAAGGTTTGTACCATCAAAATGAAATTTGCCCGTGAGTAATCCTTTTCTATTCACGACACGATGTGCGGGAATATCATCCCTATTATGCGACGCATTCATGGCATAACCCACCATGCGTGCTGATCGAGCAGCTCCAATGGCTCTTGCAATAGCGCCATACGAAGTTACTTTACCAAAAGGAATTTGCCTCGCTATCACATATACTCTCTCAAAGAAGCTTTCGTCTATCATGTAAAATAGGATTTATTGTAGATAGAAACGAATAATATTAAACAATGTTACCACCGAGATCAAGCCCGTAATGGTCCCAATAATTTTGTTCATATTTCGCAATAGATAATCGGCTTTTGATTCTATTTTTTGAAAAAACTGGATGTAAAAATAAAACACGATAGAAGACCCAAGTACCACTCCTGTTACGAACGTTAATACCGAAGCAAGCTCAAATGAGAAAAAATCGTAGGTAGAAAGTGTTATACTTACGAATACGTAGTAGGGAATAGGGAAAAAATTTAACGCCGAAAGTAGCATCCCCAGAAAAAACCGTTTCTTTTGGCTGCTTTTCTTAATCTTTGCTTTTTTAATTTTGGGTGTCTTCGCAATCCACAAAAAATAAACGGTTAATGCTCCAAAAATCCCAAAACCAACCTCTCTCAACAGGGCAACAATATCAGGACGAACATTGATTACACGCGCAAAAAGTATAGCTACATATGCTTGAAAAAAAATAATTATAATTGCACCAAGAATAAACCATCCCGCATTTCGTCTACCTTCTTTCAAATTTACCTTTGCGGCTGTCATATTTAATAACCCAGGAGGAGTTATCCCTATAAAAGCAGTCGCAAAACCAGTAAATAAAGAAATGAGTAAATTCATAAAGAAAAATCGAAATTGAAATAAGAAAACAGTTACCGTACGAAACTGATCTAATCTTTAATTTTAAATCTAATATACGTAATTGCTTTATTAACTTCCAAATATTGTTTTTCGTAAAATGTCTGAAAAGCAGTTACTTCCTCTGGACTTCCTTCATTTACGTAAACATTGTGATTAGCATACAACACTTCATGACCTTCTCCATGCAATAACCCTAGGGTATAGCCGTGCATAAACTCGCTATCGGTTTTTAAGTTTACTACACCGTCTTTTTTAAGGATTTTTTTATACAATTGCAGAAATTCTGAATTGGTCATACGATGCTTGGTTCTCTTGTACTTGATTTGCGGATCTGGAAAGGTAATCCAAATCTCGTCTACTTCGTTTTCGGCAAAAACATGATTGATTAATTCGATTTGGGTACGAATGAAGGCTACATTGTGTAAACCTGTTTCAACTGCTGTTTTAGCACCACGCCAAAAGCGGGCTCCCTTAATATCGATTCCAACAAAGTTTTTATTAGGGTATCTCTCGGCTAAACCAACTGAGTATTCTCCTTTTCCACAACCTAATTCAAGTACTAATGGATTGTCATTCTTGAAAAAATCTGCGTTCCATTTCCCTTTTAAAGGAAATAAATCACCTACTACTTCTTCTCTTGTTGGTTGAAAAACATTAGTAAATGTTTCGTTTTCCCTGAATCTCTTTAATTTATTTTTGCTTCCCACTTTGTCTCAAATATTTTTACTTCGTACAATTCGACTTTTAATATCGAATGGCAAAATTAAGGAATTATATCAGACCTAGAGGCTACCAATGAAAATTTAATCAATAGTCGAATAAACCAAAATTATATTGTTCCCTTTTAGTTGACGCTTAATTTTTCTAACAATGCATTTTCGATCGGTGTTTTGATCTTTACCACCTCAGTAACGTTGTCATTAGGCACTGTCATTGAAAGTACATAATGCTGTATTTTCCAGTTGGTCCCTACTTTTATTAAAACACCTGAGCCTCTACAAATTTTCATTTGGGTGTTTAACAATTCATCAAACCAAGCTGTTTTTCCTGATTTATCAAAATAAATATGGCGTTCAACTGCCGTAAAGCTCCATGCTTTTCCACGGTCAAAAAAGGGCTTTGCAAATGCTTGAAATTGCGTTTTGTTCCAATTCTCAGTGGCATCAGTACCTATAAAAATAGCGTCATTTGTCATTAAATTGAAATAAGTATCGAACTTCGTTTCAGCAGCAGCCTTATGCCAAGTGTCAAGAACTAAATTGACTTTTGCTTTTTCGTTGTCAGAAGTAGCGCTTACAGAATTGAAGGAGCAGAATAAAAACAGTAGGGCTAGATAAGTAAAACTACTTTTCATAATAAGGAAATTTAAATAAAATAATCTAAAAATTAAATTTTGATAAAATCAAAGAGTAAAGATAACGTTTTAACAATAGTATTTAAAATTTGATGCTATTCCGGGTAATATTTAGCCTTTTTATGTATTTTTACAGTACTGTAAAACCAAGATGAAAGGCATGAAAAACTCTGCTATAACTAACTTATTACTAGCTGCTTTAACCCTGCTTTTTTTTGCTTCTTGTAAAAAAAGTGCTGATCAAGACTTGGCAGCAACCCAAGTTCAAGAAACACTAGATTTGAGTAAAATTCCTTTTGACAGTACGTTAGTGTCGTCATTTTTTGAGAAACATCCGCTTTTACAAAAATATCAACTCGATGTAAACAAACTCTATCGAAAGTACGATTACCACTATTTATGGTATGATAAAAATGGCTCTAACGAGTTTGCCAGTGTTGTTTATAACAAAATAATTAATCTTCCTGAAGAAGGAATTGAAACTACTATTCCTTATCAAACCGAATTAAATTTGGTTTATGACAGCGCCAAAGAATCTACATCACCTAATACCATTTCAGAATTACTCACTACGGCATTGTATTTTTTTTACATTGATAAAGTCTACCACGGCATCGACGCGGCAAAGTCGAATGAAATGGAATGGTTTTTACCACGAGAAAAACAAACCTACACTACCTATACTGACTCGCTGATTATTGATCCCACCTTACTTAAAAAAGACAAAAAAACATTATTTAGCCAATATTATCTACTGAAGGAACAACTTAAAAAATACCGTGAAATAGAAAAAAAAGGCGGATGGGATAGTATTAGTCTACCCCAAGGATATAAAACTTTAAAAATTGGAGACAGTGTACTAGCTATAGCTCAGGTTCGTAAAAGATTATTTCTTGATGGATTCATAAAAACAAATACCGAAAGTTTAGTTTATGATGCTGACTTAGCAGATGCTTTGGTACAATTCAAAAAAACGCGCGGATTTGATGGCGACAAACTTTTGTATGGTTCAACTTTGAATTACTTGAGCACTCCTGTAAGTTCACTTATCAAAACGCTGGTCGTTAATATGGAACGCTGCAGATGGGTATCGAAGGACATCAGTAAGGCTAAAGAACTAATTGCAATAAATATTCCGTCATACGAACTATCCTATTTTAAAAATGGGGAAATTGTATTAAAATCTAATGTAGTGGTAGGAAAGACAGTAAATAAAACCGTTATTTTTAGTGCTCCTATGAAATACATTGTGTTTAGCCCGTATTGGAATCTACCTACTAGCATAATTAAAAAAGAAATTTTACCAGCTATGGCCAAAGATCCCAATTATCTGGCTACTCATAACATGGAATGGAATGATGGAAACGTACGTCAAAAACCCGGTGTAAAAAACTCATTGGGACTAGTAAAGTTTTTATTCCCAAACTCGAATGCCATTTACTTGCATGACACACCATCCAAACACCTTTTTAGCAGAGACCAAAGAGCATTTAGCCACGGTTGTATAAGAGTAGCCAAGCCTGTTGAACTTGCAAATAAAATAATGGAAGACGACCCCAACTGGAATTCCCAGAAAATTGATGAAGCCATGAATAAAGGAAAGGAAACTTGGTATACCCTTAAAAATAAAATACCGGTTTATATTGGCTACTTTACAGCTTGGGAGGACAGAGACGGGATTTTACATTTTTATGACGATGTTTATAAAAGAGATGAAGCGCTCGCAGTACTACTGTTTACGAAATAGATTTCTAAAACGCCTAATTAAAATATAAAATTCTTATTTTCAGTAATTTAACAGTAGCGTGATGATTTTTACCTACATTTGATATTGTAAAACAATATATATGAAAATCAAACGCTCCTTTTTTAAAATTACATTCTTAATCATTCCTATTCTAATTTTTAGTGGTTGCAATAAAAGTAAGACAAACGAAAAACTAGCATCCGGTTTACTTCTTAAAAACATGGACACGCTCGTAAGGCCAGGTGACGATTTTGACTCTTATGTAAACGGAGCTTGGCAGCGTAACACTACAATTCCAGCAGATAAACCCAATTACGGAGCTGGTTATATCGTTTATGACAAATCGCAGGAAGATGTCAAAGCTATTATCGAAAACGCCTCTAAAAGCGATTTTACAGATGGATCAGATGAACAAAAAATCGGCGATTTTTATGGATCGTACATGGATTCCATTGGTAGAAATAAGAAAGGAATTGCGCCACTACTACCCGAATTTAAGAAAATTGATTCTATTTCAAATTATAGCGATTTAGCAGCTTACTTTGGTCGTGCAAACCAATCCGGAAGCAACAGCCCTTTTTCAATTGGGGTTATGGAAGACCTTAAAGACCCTTCTCAATACATGCTATACGCTTGGCAAGGTGGACTAGGACTTCCAGACAGAGAATACTATTTTCTAGAAGACAGTAAATCAAAAGAGATTCGTAAAAAATATGTGACTCATATTAATAAGATGCTTCAGTTGGGTGGAGTTGAAAACTCAGTTGTATTAGCTCCTAAAATCATGGCTTTAGAAACCTCCTTGGCTGCTAAGCACATGAAAAAAGAGCAAACTCGGGATATGATGAAGCTTTACAACAAATACGCGATAACAGATTTAAAACAACTTATGCCTGATTTTGACTGGGCTTCACTGCTAACTAATGCCGGAATAAAAAATCAAAAAAATATTGTCATCCCTCAGGTCGACTATATCAAATCGCTTAATGACATAATAAAAACAACCCCATTAGCTACGTGGAAAGCCTATCTAAAATGGACTGTAGTTCATGGAGCAGCAACATCTTTAAATGCTGCTTTAGAAAATGAAAATTTCAATTTTTATGGTACAACACTTAGAGGTACAGAAAAACAAAGACCGCTGTGGAGAAGAGGAGTTGAAACAGTAAATAAAAATCTAGGCGAAATTGTTGGTAAGGTGTATGTTGAAAAACACTTCTCTCCAGAAGCTAAAGAAAAAGTAAGCCTCTTGGTTAAAAACCTGCTCAAAGCGTATGAAGAAAGTATAAAAAACCTGGATTGGATGAGTCCTGAGACGAAAAAACAAGCCTTAGATAAGGTATCTAAATTCACTGTTAAAATTGGCTATCCTGACAAATGGCGGGACTACTCGTCTTTAAAAATTAGTAAAAACGACTATTTTGGAAACCAACAAAGAGCTACTGCTTTTGAATACAAACGACAACTTAACAAACTAGGCAAAGCTGTCGATCGTACAGAATGGGGTATGACGCCACAAACCGTGAATGCCTATTACAATCCGCCTTTAAATGAAATTGTATTTCCCGCGGCTATCTTACAACCACCTTTCTACGATCCTACTGCAGAAGACGCTGTAAATTATGGTGGGATTGGAGCGGTAATTGGTCATGAAATTGGTCATGGTTTTGACGATCAAGGAAGTACTTTTGATGGTGACGGAGTGATGCGCAATTGGTGGACACCAAAAGACTTAACAGCCTTCAAACAAAAAACGGGAGCATTAGTAGCCCAATACAGTGCACTTAAGGTATTTCCTGATCTGAATGTAAATGGAGAATTTACTCAGGGTGAAAATATTGGCGATCTTGGTGGCCTATCTATTGCCTTGAAGGCTTACAAAATGAGTCTGAATGGAAAAGAATCTCCCGTTTTAGATGGTTTCACAGGAGAACAAAGAATATTTCTTGGTTGGGGACAAGTTTGGCTAGATAAAGCACGTGAAGATGATTTACGTGGTCAAGTAGCTAACGATCCACATTCACCTGCAAAATTTAGGATAAATGGTGTTGTCCGTAATATTCCTGAGTTCTACACCGCTTTTAATATAAAACCAACTGATTCCCTATATTTGGCTCCAAATAAAAGAGTTAAAATTTGGTAATTGAATTAGAACAATAATCCCTCATACACGTATTGATCGATTATGAACACCTCTTGCATCAAGTAGGAGGTGTTTACTATTTTGCAGGAGTTTGGTAGTTGTTTTTATTTGCAAATAGCAATGCCATCTACTCTATAAAAATGCTGTTAGAATATCTTCTTAACAAAAAAGGACTAACACTTATGAGTGCTAGTCCTTTTTTTATATTTTGTCCTTTACGAACTTACACTTAATGTGTTTTTTGCTTATCGAATGTGGTGCTCAATGTTTTCTTGATTTTTTCAAGAGCGACATGAAATGCTTTCTCGACTGTATCTGCATGCGCGGTAACTGCAATAGGCTGCAATTTTGCTGGACGAACTTCAATTAAACAACGTTTGTCATTGATTCCTGGTTTTGCACTATTTTCATCTCCTACATGTACCTCAATACGAGTTATTTTTTCCTCAAAACGGGCGAGCTCTTTTTCTAATTCAGTAGAAAAGTAAGCTTCTACTCTTTGATGTCCTTCTACATTTTTGTCTGTGTTAAATTGTATTTTCATAGTTTATTGTATTAATGATTGTCTCTCAAAGTTAACGAACGAAGACTCAAAAAACGAATGAATTAGTAAATAATTATGATATAAAATGAAGATTTTGTAATAATTCAGAACCACTCTTTATGCTAACTATTTCAGCAGTATTTTGTTAGAATCAAAAAACGCTATCCTCACGAATAGCGTTTTTATATTGTAAATAGGTTTATCAATTTATTGTCCTAGCCCTGATGGTAGCGGCATCCTCTTGTGGCGGGGTTCGCCACCAGAGATACAGCGAACAGCAGGAAATAGCTGTAGATTATTATTTCAATTATTTAGTTCGTAACTGGTAATTCCTTGATGCCCATATTGAACAATGTAAATGCCTGAATATCTACGTTTTCCTGGATAGTAGCTGCCACTGATTTTCCTGCTCCGTGACCTGCTTTTACATCAATACGAATTAAAGTCGGATTGGGACCCGTTTGTTTTTCTTGTAATTCAGCAGCAAATTTGAAACTGTGCGCTGGCACTACTCTGTCATCATGATCTCCTGTGGTAACCATAGTCGCTGGGTACTGCGTACCTGCTTTTACGTTTTGAACTGGTGAGTAGCCTTTGATGTACTCAAACATCTCTTTGCTGTCCTGCGACGTTCCATAATCATAAGCCCAACCTGCTCCAGCGGTAAAGGTATGGTAACGTAACATGTCCATCACTCCAACTGCTGGCAAAGCTACTTTCATTAATTCTGGTCGTTGCGTCATGGTTGCTCCTACTAATAAACCACCATTTGATCCACCACGAATAGCAAGGAAATTTGACGACGTGTATTTTTGAGCGATTAAGTATTCGGCTGCAGCGATGAAATCATCAAATACATTTTGCTTTTGCATTTTAGTTCCTGCATCGTGCCATTTTTTACCATATTCACCACCTCCACGCAAATTAGGAACCGCGTAAACCCCGCCGTTTTCTAACCAAACGGCATTTGCAATGCTAAAACTTGGCGTAAGACTTACATTAAAACCACCGTAAGCATACAGCATGGTTGGATTTTGGCCATTTAACTGCAATCCTTTTTTGTAAGTGATAATCATTGGGATTTTAGTACCATCCTTAGAAGTGTAAAACACTTGTTTGGACTCGTAATCATCGCTTTTAAAATCAACTTTTGGTTTCTCATACACAGCGGACTTGCCTACGTTAGGATCAAAAGAGTAGATTGTTCCTGGCGTTGTGTAATTAGTAAAGGAGTAATATAATGTTTTGTCTTTTTTCTTTCCGCCAAAACCACCTGCTGTTCCTACTGCTGGCAACTGGATTTCACGAAGCATTTTCCCTGAATAATCATATTGCTTCACTACTGAAACAGCATCCTTCATGTAATTAGCAAAAAAGAAGCCACCACCTGTTGATGGTGATAATACATTCTCTGTCTCCGCAATAAAATCAACCCACTTATCTGGAGTTGGCTTACTAAAGTCAACAGTTACAATACGTTTGTTAGGTGCTTTTAGATCCGTTTCGATAAATAATTTTGTACCTTCAGTCATAATAACACTGTTATCACTGTTGAAGTTATCAACGATAGTCACAATAGGACTGTTTGGAGTCTTTAGATCTTTAATATACAATTCGTTCCCATAAGTGGAATTCGCGGCTGAGATTACTAAATACGCATCATCCTCAGTTACATAACCACCGATGTATCTGCGTTTTTGGTCTGCGCCAAAGATTACCTTGTCCTCTTTTTGTGACGTTCCTAGTTTATGGAAATATAATTTGTGCTCATCTGTTTTTGCAGAAAGCTCACTTCCTTTTGGTTTCTCGTAGCTTGAGTAATAGAAACCTTCGTTTCCTCTCCATGACAAACCACTGAACTTAACGTCGACAATAGTGTCTTCGATTATTTTTTTAGAAAGGGCGTCCATGATGATTACTTTTCTCCAGTCGCTTCCACCTTCGGAGATGGCATAGGCAACTTTTGATCCGTCTTTTGAAAAATCGATTCCGCCAAGCGAAGTAGTTCCGTCTTTCGAAAAAGTATTAGGATCTAAGAAAACTTCTTCTTTACCCTTAGCATCTTTTCTATACATTACAGACTGATTTTGCAGTCCATTATTTTTAGAAAAATAAGTGAAATTCCCTTCTTTAGAGGGAGCGCCTATTTTTTCGTAATTCCACAACTTTTCTAATCTTGTTTTTAGAGCCGTACGAAACGGAATTTGGTTTAAGTAACCATAAGTAACTTCGTTTTGTGCTTTTACCCAAGAAGCTGTCTCATCAGAACGGTCGTCTTCCATCCAACGGTACGGATCATTAACTTGAGTACCAAAATAGGTATCGACTACATTGCCTTTTTTAGTTTGGGGATATTTAAGCGGACTTTGTCCAAAAGATACGGTTGTTGCAGTAACTGCCATTATTAGAATTAATTTTTTCATTAGTCTTTTTTTATTGGTTCCTCCAAAAATAAGAAAATCAATTGTCTCCTAACTCATGCAAAATGTTAAAGATTACCTCAGGCACTTTATTTAAGGATTTATTTTAACCATAAATCTCTAAATACACTGTCTTTATCGTAATCCTTAGCTTGTTTCTCGATATTAAAATAACGGTGTTTTCTCGGATCATTACCTACTCCTGCAAGATAGGCCCAATTTCCCCAATTGCTACAAGCATCATAATCGATGAGTTGAGATTCAAAGTAAGCCGCTCCTAATCGCCAGTCCATATTAAGTTCGTTACAAAAATAACTCGCCACATTTTGACGGCCTCGATTGCTCATAAAACCTGTTTGCTTCAATTCGATCATATTTGCATTTATAAAATCCGATGGTGTTGCCCCATTAATCCATTGTGAGAGTAATTTTTCATTCAGGGATTTTGAATTGGGCTTATCGGATTTAATACCGGCATACAAGAAAAATTTGGTCTGGTATTTTTTGAACATAAATCGAAAGAAATCACGCCACAGCAACTCAAAAACCAACCAATAAGTAGATTCATTGGCCTCATACATTTCCTCGTATTTTTTTACCTGATCATAAATTGTTCTTGGAGAAATACAGCCGAGAGCCAACCACGCTGAGAATTTTGAAGAGTAATCTTCACCTACCATTCCGTTTCTTGTTTCTTTGTAAACAGAAAGGTTTTTGGTTTCATAAAAATAATGATTCAACCTCGCTAATGCCTCTGTTTCTCCTCCTTTAAATTGTATGGCCGCACGAGGATCGATAGGTGTATAATCTAAACCTAATTCTTCTAAAGTAGGCAATACCAAAACCGGAATTTCAGGTGAACTAATAGCGTCTGGCTTTGGGAAAACCGCTCTAACGGTAGCATCTAATTCTGTTTTTCTTCTAAACTGAGTAAACACATCAGGAATGTTTTTGATTGCAAAAGGAAGATCTTGGGCATGATACATCGTACTTGTACTTAGTGTCTCCAGCTCACAACGCATCTTAAAAAGCGCCTCTTGTACTTTTTTTTCAGTTTGTTTTTCTTCATAGGCTACTTCCCTTTTTGCAAACACTTTTTGTGCTTTGTACTGCGCAGCAATTTTGGGAATTTCTTCTTCGGGCCTACCTTTTAAAATCAATAATCCTGAACCTATTTTACGCAAGTTAGCGTCTAAATCAGTTAAAGATTCCAATAGAAACTGTGCTCTAAAACTACCCGTTTTAGGATATCCATACGTAGTGATTTCGAACTCTGAATCATCAAAACAATAAACAGGTAGCACATTGTCTCCGTGTGCAATTGCTTTTAAAAGGGCTTCATTATCTTCTAATCGTAAATCGGTTTTAAACCAAACTATCGCTGTTTTCATAGTAATCGTAATTTATTTTTGTAGAATAAAAATCAGTAGCTCTCTACCAGTTTTACAATTCATTAATGTTTTTCAAATAATAATCGGCTTGTTCTAGTAAGGCCGTTTGTGCTTCGGGCTTCATTTTTCGCCAAACATTGTACATCATTCCGATTCGTGGATTCTTTCCTAATTTGTCTTCGTTTTTATCATAAAAGTTCCAATATAAGCTGTTAAATGGGCAGGCTTTCTCACCTGTTTTGACCTCCTTTTTATAAAAACAACTCCCGCAATAATGGCTCATTTTATCGATATACGAAGCAGAGCTTACATAGGGTTTTGTGCCTACGATACCACCATCAGCAAATTGGCTCATTCCTCGAGTATTGGTAATCTCGACCCACTCAATAGCATCGATATAAATCCCAAGATACCAAGCGTCTATTTCATCAGGATGCACTCCGGCCAAAAGCGCAAAGTTCCCCGTGATCATTAACCGCTGGATGTGGTGTGCGTAAGCGAAATTCAAAGATTGATTGATGGCATCTTTTAAACAATTCATCTTGGTCTTTCCTGTCCAAAACCAATCTGGTAATTTTTCTTCATTATTAAAAAAGTTCATCGTTGCATATTCTGGCATTTTTAACCAATAAATACCTCGCATGTACTCTCTCCACCCTATGATTTGCCTAACAAAACCCTCTAACTGATTGTATTCTATTTTATCAGGATTAGCTCGCCAAGCTTGAATTGCTTTTTCGATCACTTCCTGTGGCGAAATCATCTTGATATTCATCGAAAAAGACAATCTAGAGTGATACAACGACCACTCATTTGGCGTCATCGCATCTTGATAGCTACCAAATAAATGCAGGCATTCGTCGATAAAAAAATCTAATAATTCTAGTGACTGTTCTCTATTTATAGGCCAAACAAAATTAGCTGCATCTATTGTTCCAATGGTTTTAGCATCTGTCTTATTAACTTCTGCAAGAATTTCAGTCACGTCATTGGAAAAAACTAAAGGCGCTGTAGGCTTGTGGTTTTTGGGTAATTTTTTTCTGTTTTCGCTATCGTAATTCCACTTCCCTGTCAAAGGCTGATCGCCTTCCATGAGGACATCGTGCTGTTTACGAAGCATGCGGTAAAAATTTTCTAAGATAAACGTCTTTTTCCCTTCGAAGAAATCGGCCAAATCAGTGCGGGACGTATAGAAATGTTCTGAATCAACCACTGCTGTCGAAATAGCAATCGCTGAACAGAGCTCTTTTAAAAGTGCATCAACCCGAAACTCATCAGGCTGCTGGTATTCCAAATGCGTAAATTGGTGCTTTGCAATTAGGCTTTTAATATTTTTATCAAAAGATTGTAAATTGTCTTCATCATTCAAATAAATGTAGATTACCTCATGCTTTTTGGCTTTTAAATCCAAGTAAAAAGCTTGCATGGCAGCAAAAAAACCAACTACTTTTTGAATGTGGTGCTTTGCATAATCGGTTTCTGAGCGCACTTCCATCATCACATACACTACCGAATCATCTACGGTCTTGAACCATGAATGATTAGAATTAAGTTGGTCGCCAAGAATTAATCGTACTGTTTTACTCATTTTATTTGTTGCTTCTGCATTTATCACTGCAGTATTTTACTTCATCCCACACTTTTTCCCATTTTTTCCTCCACGTAAAAGGCCGGTTGCAAACCAGACACATTTTTGAGGGTAAATTTTGCTTTTTAACTCCTTTCATGATCAAAATTTAATCGGTTGCGTTTCCACTCTATCCCTACCGCTGAACCTTCGGCTATAAAAACGGCAGTAGGCTCCGTAGTATTTAAAACTGAAAATGCATCACCATACATTGCTTTGAAATCACAATTTATCTTGTACTTTGCTACTTTATTTACGAGCCAACTCGGATGTTGCAATTTGTATTCTTCGCTGGTATTTTCGTCAATTTTGGTATAACCGTAATAATGTTCGTATATAAATTGCTCCAAACTCTCGCTTTTCATCGGAACCGATTCAGTGCCTGCCTCAACATAAATACTATTCCATTTTTTATTACGCAGCCATTCAAAATTTACTTTTTTTGTTGTGCCTTCATCACTAATTTGGTGTTTTGTAGGCACCACTGTATAATGTTCGTTATATAATTTATTAGCCATCCAAGCTACAATGGGATACGGAATTGTTTCATTGATAAAGACAACGCCGCGTTTGACTTTGTTACCTTCTTTTCGAACCACATAAAACCGCAAATTAATTTCTTCGAAAGTGCCAAACCACGGAATGGTCACATTAAACAATTTAGTATTCTTAAACATAAAACCAACAAGACTGATGTAAGCCTTACCATCGAACAAGTCCAATTCGACTCCTTTTGGTAAAAAAGGAAGTAGAATGGCAGGATCAATTTCATAATTGGCCATTATGATGTTTTCCCACTTTGCTTTTAAAAATAGTGTCATTATGATTTTGTCTTTTTTACTCGTCGGTTAGGGTTAGAAACATGTTTCTTCAAAATACGTTTCCCTTCTTCTTTTACTTCGTCTTTCTTACGGAAACTCCATACAATATCGCTGGCATATTTTCTAGTCTCTTCGATATTTACAATTGGTTCTGGATAGTCTTTCCCTATTTCGCAATTATAAAATTGTTGTTCAATGGGGTTTAACTTCCAGGGTTCATGAATCAAATTAACTGGAATATCAGCTAGCTCCGGCAACCATTTTTTTATAAATACCCCTTCAGGATCATGGTCTTCTGAGTTTTTTATGGGACTATAAATCCGAATTGTATTGATGCCTGTCGTACCCGATTGCATTTGAATTTGCGGATAATGAATTCCCGGCTCATAGTCTAAAAATTGCCTCGCTAAAAAATGCAACTCTCGCCAATCTTGCCAAAGATTAAAGGTAAAAAAGGACACCACCATAGCACGCATTCTAAAATTAATATAACCTGTCGCTACTAAGCACCGCATGCAAGCATCGACAATGGGAACACCCGTTTTTCCTTCTTGCCAAGCTTTGATGTAGCTTTCGTTTTTTGGTTTAACCAAAACATCATAAGCTCTATTGACGTTTTCAAACTCCATTCGACATTCGTCTTCAAACTTTTGAATAAAGTGGCAATGCCAATGCAGGCGGGATACGAAGTTTAGAATCGCTCTTTTGTTCTTAGAATTCTCGTAATGCTGATTGGTATACTGGTAAATCATTCGCATACTAATATTCCCATACGTCAAATAGGGCGACAATCGACTGCAACCCGTCCTACTCAAAGCGGGTTTTGATATGTGCTTGCTGTAATTCACATAACGCTCCTTTACAAAACTATCTAAATAACGCCAAGCCCAATACTCGCCTCCTTGCTGAAAGTTTGTATTTCTGGTTGTTATTTCATCCGAAAGGTTTTCGCCCTTTAATTTATCGTAAAAAGAGAGGTCCAACTGAACAACATTTAATAATTGTTCGTTTAAAATTTTAGGTTCTGCTCGCATGACCTCTTCCCAACGCTTGTCCCAATATTGTCTTGATTTTAATCGCCTAATAACACCATGCATTTGTGACTCTTTCCAGCTAATATTATTTTGCTGAAAGAACTCTTGCATCGCTACATCTCTATCATAAGTGACTTTATTTCCTATTTCTTGATGTGAAAAAACGGTTTTTATCTCATACTGTGCCACCAATTCCTTAAAAACAGTAGCTACTTCGTCATGAAAAAAATAGATCGTGGCATTGATTGGGTTTAACTTTTTTTGTAGATCCTGAATAGACTCGTAAACAAATCGCCAATGGCGCACATCAGCATCATCATAATTCATAACAGAAGGTTCAAAAAAATAAACCAACAACAAAGGTAAGTCCGAATTGTGTGCAGCAAACAAGGCCTCGTTATCTACGAAACGCAAATCCCTTTTGAACCAAACAATATTTACGGGAGTTTTAATCACTACTACTTACTGCTTTTTTATTTTGTTTAATCTTTAAATACAATTGTTAAACAAAGATACAAAACTTAGCTTTACAATCAATCAAATTGTTGTTTTATAAACAGCAAAGGCACAAAATCAATGGTAAAATGATCTTGTGCCTTTTTGTTTTGGCTATAAAACTTGCGCCTAGTTTTACACAAATGCAATAGTTAGGTTTCTTCCTGCTTATTTAAAATTTAAATAGTGAAATTCACGCCTAACACGATGTTTCTTCCTATGTTCGGAATTCCATCATTTTTAAGTCGGGATAGATGAGCAATGTATCTTTTGTCGAATAGATTATTTCCGTTTAGGTTAACATTGAATACCGTTTTACCCCAAGTTACTTTCCCACCAAATCCTAAATTGACCAGTGTGTAACCTTTTGAACTTGTTTCGAAACCACTCACATTATTTTGATTGAATGTAGAACTTAAATTAAGTGTAGCGAAACCTTGGTCTAACCAGTTTTTAATAGAAAACTCGGTTCTGATGGTATTGTTCCAATTATTAGCAGGAATTAATGGCAAGTATTCTCCATCTTGTTTTTTACCTGTTACGGTTTCAAAACTCGTTTCGTAATGCAACCAATCTAGCGGATGTGGATGAAAATGAAATCCTATTTCACCTCCATATAATTTTGCATTGTCCTGAACGTAATTAAACACATCGTTGTTATCCAACATAAAACCCGCCGGCGAAGTGTAAATATAATTGTTGATGTGGTTGTAGAAACCATTTACAAAAAATTCAAAATGGCTATTGTTGTACTCCAAATTCAAATCTGTTTGTACGTTTTGCTCTGTTTTCAAATTCTCGTTTCCTACTTCGTATCTGTTCGTTCCTTCGTGAACGCCATTAGAAGTTAATTCTGCAAGATTAGGTGCTCTAAATCCTGAAGCAACATTCAAACGCATGGTGACATTCTCAGTTATATTTGTTTTATACCCAAGAGACGCATTAAAACTATCAAATGATCTGTCGATCGCCTTGAAATAGCCTTCATCGCCAAATACTCCATTTTCGATAGAAGTAATTTGTCGGTTATCAAATCGCAATCCTGCTTGTACTACATTTGATCCCCACTCATAATTCCCAGTACCAAAAATTCCAAAATCATTGGTCGTAGCATCTGGAATAAGGTATTCTTCTCCTGAGTTCACATTCGTTTGATGCATTCCTTGCACGCCAATAATTGATTCAAAAGCACCAACTTTAGGAAGATGGTATTTTGCATTGTAATTGAAGGTGTTTAATTTCATTTGCAAACCTGCTACATCACTATCTTCAAATTCAGAACGATCATTTGATACATATCCTAAATCGACATCTAACTTGCTGTTTTTGAAGTACACAACCGAATTTAAACTCAACAAATGGCTAAAAACGCCTTGTCTCGGGAAACCCGTATTTTTGCTTGATGATTGATCAGCGATTCCATCTTCTGGAATACCTAAATCCAATTTATTGTAATTGTATCGCAACGTACTACTGAATTTGGAGTTACTATACCCTATTCCTGTTTTAAAGTCGGTTTCGTTATAACGGGTATTCGTAACGCGTTCTCCTCCCGCAATTCGATAGTCAGAGTGTGTATTGAAACTCCCTCTCGCGAGAAACTTCCAGTTATCAGTCGATGTTTTTAACCCTAATGAAGAATTACTTCCTAGCGTATTTGAGAATAATTTTTGATTAAAATCGGCTTTAAAAGTATGTGCATCCGCAAATTTTTCTGGGTTGAAATACAAAACACCACCTATGGCATCTGAACCATACAATAGCGAAGCAGGTCCCTTAATTACCTCAACACTTTCTACTCCAGCATCGTTTAAACCTAAACCATGCTCGTCGCCAAATTGTTGATTCTCCATACGAACTCCTTGCGAGTAAACTAAAACACGGTTACCGCTCAAACCACGAATTACCGGCTTACCTATCGATGTTCCGGTGGATACTTGTGATACTCCGGGAATAGTAGCCAATCCTTCAATTAAAGTTGCCGTTCCTTTTTGCTGTAGCTCTCTGATAGTGGCATGCTCTACCTTCATTACATTTTGTGATTGTAACTTATTAAAAGCAGTGGAAACAATAACCTCATCCATCTTAAAAATGGCTTGCTCTAAATTAATGTTTAAGGTGTTACTGTTTGCCATAACTATAATTGTTTTAGTTTGATTATTAAAACCAACATAATCAAAAACTAATTTTAAAGATCCCAAAGGAACATTAGAAATAGTATAATTTCCGCTTCCATCCGTTGTGGTTCCTTTGTGTAATTCTGGGGCATATATAGAAACACCCACTATTGGATTTTTATCTTTATCGGTAACTGTTCCAGAAACCGAATTTTGTGCGTGAAGTATGGCCGAAAACCCTAGCAATAGGGTGATTATTATATTTTTCATTGAAGTGATTGTATTGTTATTACGAAATAAAGTTTCTGTTTAACAAACGAACCATACAACGTATCCATCTAAATAAAACAAAAGTATTTGTACAACTTCTATTTTATTTGGACAATACGAGAAAATAGTTCTTTGTAAAAAGAAAAATAGCTAGTTGCTTTTGACTCAAATCCGAAACGAATTTACAGCAGCAACGCCCCAAAAGGTAAGGGGTTAATTAAGTAAAAACAGTTGGTGGTCCTCTATGGGCGTACAAACTTCCTGAAAAGGATAAGATTCCTTTTGCAGTTTTATAAAAATAAGGTACTTGATTAAAATTTGTAATCAGCTTGTAAGCAATAACCTTGGGAGCTAGATAAGAGCCAAAACTAAAGTGACAAACTTTACAATCATCTACAGTGTGATGCTGGTGTGTTATTTCAGGCTCACCGTAGTTATTCTTTTTATGATGACACTCTTTGTCTGCAAATTGCTGGACAAAATGCTCATAAGTATGCAGCGATTGAAACAGTATTGAGAACAATACCGTCATCACTAATGACATACTTACAATGAGTTTTTTACTTTGCATCGCTAACAAAGGTACTAAAAACATAAAAAAGAAAACCATTTGTTTTAACAAAACATAAAGAATGTTAAAACAAATGGTTTTATCTTTTGGTTATAATTGTATTTATACTAAGTTGTGACTTCTTAAATATTCAGCAATTTGAATCGTGTTAGTAGCAGCACCTTTGCGCAAGTTATCAGCAACCACCCACATGTTTATGGTATTAGGTTGCGACTCATCTCTTCTAATACGCCCAACAAAAACTTCGTTTTTACCTTCGGCATACATAGGCATTGGATACTCAAATTCTTGTAAATTATCTTGAACAACAATACCGTCTGTTTCTTGTAAAATAGTACGAACCTCATTTACATCGAAGTCATTGGTAAACTCTACATTTAATGCTTCACTGTGACCTCCTACAATAGGCACACGAACTGCAGTAGCGGTAACAGCTATAGTGTTGTCGCTTAATATTTTCTTAGTTTCACGAACTAACTTCATTTCTTCTTTGGTGTATCCATTCTCTTCGAACGAATCGCATTGTGGAATTGCATTTCTATGAATAGGATATTTGTACGCCATCTCACCATCTATTCCAGCATATTCGTTTTCGAGTTGTTGCACTGCTTTTACGCCCGTTCCAGTAATCGATTGGTAAGTAGAAACGATGATTCTCTTAATATTGTATTTTTTATGCAAAGGAGCCAATGCTAAAACCATTTGGATCGTTGAGCAGTTCGGATTTGCAATAATCTTATCCTCCTTAGTTAATTCAGATGCATTAATTTCTGGTACTATCAGCTTTTTTGTTGGATCCATTCTCCATGCAGATGAATTATCAATCACAGTTGTTCCTACTGCCGCAAATTTAGGCGCCCACTCTAATGATGTTTCACCTCCAGCGGAAAATAAGGCAATATCAGGTTGCATGGCAACAGCCGTAGCTAAACCTACTACTGCAAATGTTTTTCCGTTAAAAGAAATTTCCTTACCAACAGATCGCTCTGAAGCAACAAGAATCAAATCGTCAGCATTAGAAACAAAATTTCTTTCTGCTAAAACCTGTAACATAACCTCACCAACCATACCGGTTGCACCTACTACTGCTATTTTCATTTTATTATAAATTTAGGACTATTGTTTATATGGAACAAAAGTAAGTAATAAAGAAATAAAAATAAGACCATTCACAAAAAGTAACAAAATGTTACAATTATAACAAAAAAGAAAAACCACCCAATTTCTTGGGTGGTTAAGTTGAACATATAATGCAGCGGTCTTATTTTTTTAACAAATCTCTAATTTGAGTAAGTAACTCTTCTTGCGTAGGTCCAGCTGGTGCTGCAGGAGCAACTTCCTCTTTCTTTTTCATTCTCTCAGCAGCTCTTAAAACTATAAATACAAAAAGAGCAATGATTACAAAATTAATAATTGCTTGTACCAAGTTACCGTAGGTTATTACGGCTGCTCCAGCTGCTTTCGCAGCATCAAGATTAACGTAACTTTCTCCGTTCAATGCAATAAACTTAGTTGTAAAATCTACACCTCCCGTTAACAAACCAACTACTGGCATAATAATATCGTCAACAGCTGAACCAACAACTTTGCCAAATGCACCACCAATAACTACAGCAGTTGCTAAACTTAATACATCGCCTTTCATTAAAGAGGCTTTAAAATCACTAAAAAATCCCATACTTCTAAATTAAAATTAATACTGTTTTTGAATAATCTAAACTATGTTAAAAAAAACTTAAAAACATAAATACACGTTAATAAGCCGTTATCAACGATAAAATACACGTTTTACTCGTTGTGAAATACTTGTCAGCACTTCGTATGGAATCGTATTAAGTTTTTTTGCTATAAAGGAGACTGTTGGTTTCTCTCCAAAAATAATAACAGAATCCCCCTCTGTACAATCAATTTCAGTGACATCTACCATGAGCATATCCATGCAAATACTACCTATAATTTTTGCTTTCTTATCCTTGATGATTACAAATCCTAATCCATTTCCCCAACCTCTCGAAATACCATCAGCATAACCAATAGGAATTGTTGCGACCTTCGTAGGTCTATCAGCTACGAATTTACGTCCATAACCCACGCTTTCTCCAGCTCCTATTGTTCTTGTTTGTGATATAACTGATTTAAGTGTCCCGACATTCTCTAAAAATTGCTGTTCGGCTGGATCGTTCGAGACGCCGTACAATCCTATTCCTAAACGGACCATATTGTATTGTGCATCCGGAAAATTACTTATTCCAGAAGTGTTTAGTATGTGACGAATTGGATTAATATCCAATTCCTTTATTATTTTAGATGATAATTTTTCGAATAATTGAATTTGTTTTAAAGCAAATCCTAGATGCTCTAAATCATCGCTTGTCGCTAAATGTGATAAAATACTTTGCACTTTTACTGTACTTTCTCCTTTTAATGCTGCAATTAGTTCATCGAGCGAATTTTCTTCGAATCCCAAGCGGTGCATTCCAGTATCGACTTTGATGTGAATAGGGAAATGTTGTAAGTTTTTTTTCTTTGCGATTTTTAAAAAAGCATACAATCCTTTTAAACAATATATTTCAGGCTCTAATTTGTGTTGTATTATAGCAGCAAAACTAGTGTTCTCCGGATTTAATACCATTATTGGTAATTTTATACCTCCGTTTTTCAATGAAATTCCTTCATCGGCGAAAGCCACACCTAAATAATCAACCTTGTGATACTCTAACAACTTTGCGATTTCTAAACCTCCATTACCATAACCAAAGGCTTTTACCATCACCATCATTTTTACTTTTGGAGCAAGCTTTGACTTGAAAAAATTTAAGTTATAGCTAATCGCATTTAAATTGATTTCTAGAACTGTTTCATGGGTTTTTTCCTCTAATAGATACACAATTTCTTCAAACTGAAAAGATCGTGCTCCTTTAATCAAAATTGTTTCGTTACTAAAATCGAGTGTTTCAAAATTAGCTATAAAATCAGCCGTAGTATCAAAGGTGGTGCAGTTTACAAAGGAATCTTTAAAAGCTGAAATAGTAGTCCCTATTCCTATTACTCTAGTAATATTATTCGAAACTACTAACTGCGCTACTCTCGAATACAAATCCTCTATTGCTAGTCCACTTTGAAAAATGTCGGATAAAATAAGTGTTTTTTTAGAAAATTGTTTTTGACTTTCTAAAAAATCTAAGGCTATTTTTAAAGATTGAAAATCAGAACTGTAACTATCATCTATTATACTACAATTATTAATTCCGTTTTTTACTTTTAATCGCATTTCAACAGGAAAAAGCAACGCCATTCGAGACTGAATGGTTTCGAAATCATAATTAAAATAAAGCAAAACAAGTAAACAGGAAATAGCATTTTCGATCGAAGCCTTGTCTTGAAAAGGAATACTTAACTCAAAACTTTGCTCCTTATACTGATATGATACTGTTGTAAGACCATTAAGAGTATTTTTCTTGGTTACAACGACATTGGCACTTTTATCATTGTAGCTCCAAGAGAATGTTTTTATATCACTTGCTATGCAGGAATCTACTAAAACATCTTTTTGATAAATGAGTACTTCACAATCTTTAAATAGCAACAGTTTTTCATTAATCTTTTGCTTTAAGCTAACAAAACCCTCGTCATGTGACGAACCAATACTAGTTAAAACTCCAATAGTAGGTTTTATAATTTGTTCCAACTTAACCATCTCTGCGACAGTAGAGATTCCTGCCTCGAAAATCCCTAAATTATGCTTTTCATTTATGGCAATGACAGATAAAGGCACGCCTACCTGTGAGTTATAACTTTTAGGGCTACGGATTACATTAAAATCAGGACTTAGCAGAAAATTAAGCCACTCTTTTACTATGGTTTTTCCGTTACTTCCTGTTAATCCAATCACTGGGAAATCGAAAAAGCTACGGTAATAACCTGCGAACTGCTGCAAAGCGACCAATGTATCATTGACTACTAGAAAATTAGCACTATTAGCACATTCTTCAGGTATATGACTCACCACAAAATTACTAACTCCTTTTTCAATTAAATCTTTAATGTAACTGTGTGCATCATTATTTGGGCCTACAATAGCAAAAAATAGGGTACTATCGCTATTTTGTAAGGAACGACTATCGATGGAAACGGAACTAACAACTCCCTCTTTCTCGTGTCCTGAAAAACGGGCATTAAGTACAGAAATAATATTTTTGATAAGTATACTCATGATTGTTATTTGCTAATTTTGGCTTACTTCGTCCTGCTTTTTAAATCTCAGTATTGACGCAACAAGACCCTTTTGCCTCAAAAATAAGACTTCTTTTCAAAACTGGAGTACTCTCCCGTCAGTAATTAGATAAACTCGAACCCTACTTTTCTTGTTTTATTCTTAAGATGCTACTTATTTTAATGATAACAACAAAATGATATTTATTATATTTGCTTTAGAACCAATATTTGATACCTTGAAAAAATACCTCACTTTATTCTCTTACATTTTTCATCCTGTATTCATTCCAGTTTACGCGACTTTGTTTTATATTTTTGCAAAAAACGCTGACATTGGTTTTCAAGAAAAAATTTTCATACTCCTTCAGGTCTTCATTGTAACATTAGTAATTCCTATTCTATTTTTCTTTTTGCTAAAAGCAACCGGTAAAATTAGCTCTTTGATGGTTCCTGATATTGCAGAAAGAAAGCTGCCACTAGTAATACATTCGTTTTTGATTATTATTTTAGTTAAGCAAAGTATTACGCTAGATCGCTATAGCGAACTACATTTTTTTATGCTTGGTGCGTTAATGAGCACGTTGATCGCTCTAATTCTCTTGTTTTTTAAGTCAAAAGCGAGTTTGCATATGATGGGGATCACTGGCTTGACTATCTTTTATTTCGGGTTAAGTATTGCGCACCAAACACAAAACATCGGTTTCTTTGCAGCACTAATTTTTACGAATGGTTTAGTCGCTTCGTCGCGCCTAGAAATGAAAGCGCATACCACAAAGGAAATACTAATAGGCATGCTTTTAGGCGGAAGTCCGCAGCTTTTATTGATGCCATTATGGTTATAGAATATAAAATATAATACCCAATTGCAAGGATCTAAAGTCCACTTTTTGACCATTTACTTCGGCGGATTTAAACAGCGGATTTAGTCCGTAGTACGCATAGAGATTGATGGTATTGTATCCTCCTGATAAATATACACCGTACAAAAAATCATTAAAATCATTATTATTTGTTATGACTGTTTTAGCTGTAGATGTCTTAAAAACAGACTTATCATAAAGCAAATAACTAAACTTTACACCTCCATACACTCTCCAAAACTTATAACTTTCAAAAGTTGATGATCGCCATCTAAATTCTAACGGAACTTCAACTAATAATTGAGTAAATTTATTTTTTTCAAAACCCGCTCCATCATTATCAATAGTATAATTATTTAGTCCACCTACTTTCGAAATAGTTAAATTTTCATTGTAATTATTGAGAGCAAAACCTAGACCGGTCGCAATGGCTACATTCCTGTTTTTATTAATGGGCATGTCTCTCAAAAATCCAGCAGAGACACCCAATGAGATTTTTTGTTGCGAAAGATTTTCTGGTTTGTTTTGAAGCGTATTATATGTTAGACCTACATAAAACTGATCTTCTCTGTAAAGGGAATCAACTGGTTTTGTGGATTGTAGTTCCGGAATTGGTTTTTCTTGAGCAATTGCAGAGCATACAAAAAGTAGCACAAAAGAACTAGTAAGTAAATTCTTAATGTATATCCATCTTGCAGAAAATCCCATAATCATCTTATTATAATTAAAATATACCTTTGCTATGCGCTGCCACAAATATAAGATTTTTTAGAGGTAAAGATGAAGTTAGCTATTTTTTCACCTGTGCGATTTAAAAAAAATATCTTCAAACTACTATATATCAAAAAAACAGACCACCATTTAAACATAAAATATTTCCGTTTCGTGAAGCATTCAAATTTGCAGAAAAAACAGAATGAACTTCATTAACCCCACAAAAAGACATATTATAAAGGAATAAAGCTTAGTTTTAAATTCTTTGGAATTTTAGATTTTATTTTAATGTATTCCCAAATTAAAAGTTTGACTCACTCTAAAACAAAAAATGCTCCCCTTTCAGGAAGCATTATTGGTTTGCAGAGAGAAAGGGATTTTAATTTTACAATATTAAAATTATCTTAGGCTGTAAACCCTTGTATATCAACACTATTTTTTTATTCAAAACTTATTTTTAGTTCTATTTTGACACAAATATGACACAGGGCAAAGCTCCTAATGTGCCGTACTTACTACTTACACGTCACTTTTTTTAATTCAAAAAGTATATCCTCAAGCTTACTATAAATATCTTCCTGCCCTATTTTTTTAGAGTATTTTGGTTCTGGTTCATTTACAATTACGCTAGTTTCATTTTCACTTCCTATAAATATATTATCATCATCCTTCAATAGCCAGTTTAAATTCAAATCTGGAAAAATCTCCATTAATAAATCTATAATTTTAGTGCCTATATTTTGTTTTCCACGAGTATAGGCGTTCCATTGTGAATAATTTACATTGAAATCATCACAAAACATTGGCAGATAGGACTTCTCCGGATACCCTTTGTTTGCTCCATAAATCTCAATTAATCTTGATATTTTTTCTCCAGCTATATTCATAAATCTATTTTTTTTTAAAAAAGTAGTGTTTTTTAATTGATATTTCAATTAATCTATATATATTTGTCAAACCAATCTTAAACAAATTATAAACAAATGACAAACAAAGATAACACAGTTCCCGCCGAAAACAAAAAAGCATTTACCCCAAAGCTCATAAACGAAGCCTTAGAAAGTCTTCCAAGCAACTATGTAAACCAGACTTTAATTATTCTGGACAAATGGAAAGACAGCGGTTTGATCGAAAACACTTTCTCCCGAGTTTATATTTCTAGAGTTAAAACTGGACTGAATGGCGCTTTCAACGAAGACATTATGAACGCACTTGTAGAAGTGGGTATGAATAACAAGAAAGTACAGGAGAAGTTTGGCCGTAAAACAAAAAAAACCTCTTAATCTAATTAAAGATCTCGAGGCTTAATTCATTCATTTAGCGATGACAAATATAAACAATTACCCCGTAAAACAGAGAAATAAGACTATTTATTCAACAGTTGACATTCCTCTAACGCCTTTTGAAATTGACATGATAAAGCTTTTGGCTACCGAGGATACGCTTCCCGTAATTGCCGAAAAACTAAAAGTGTGCATCAACACTTTTGAAACCAGAAAACACAAACTGTTTGAAAAACTACATGTGTTGTCCCGTGCCAGACTGGTGGCCGTGTGTTATGATTTAAGAATCTTAAAACCTCAGATATGCACGTAGCACTTCCCACTAAAAAACAGGCTAGAATTTTAGGATTGAAAATAAACGAAATAGATCTATCAGAAGATTACAGTCCCAGAGACAAATTACTGATGATGAACTTCTATAAAAAGAAACTCCGAAAGCTCTATCCTAATAAAAATATCTAATACACAAGCCCGCCACCAGACGGGCTTACTAAACCAAAAAAAAGCACCATTTATGTCAAACGAAAAAATAAACTCCCAGATCGCTCTTCTACAGGAGCAAATTTATAACCTAGAACAATCAGGATATTTTACTGAAAAAGAAATGGATTCTCAATCCTTTGCTCTTCGTCAAGAAATCGAGGCCTTACAATCGCAATTACTTCCTATAGAAAAGGTTCTTGGAGTTTCAGAGGATGAAGTTGTATTACTTGCTAAAACACTTAAAAGCTGTTTTACTGCTGAAAGAATAGCACCTACTCCTTACGGAATGTCTCCAGGTTGCTATATCGAAGGCTCACGATTTCATAAGCAATATTTCTCGCAAATGCCCTCTCCAGCACTATTAAACACATGGAACACCTTAAAACTGGAAATGTCATTTGTAAGTAAAGATGATGATTCTAAGTCCATAGACATGCAGCAGGATCATTTTACAGATAGTTGGAACATAGTAGGCAGAGAACTAATAATCAGTAAAGGATAATCTATGAAGTTTATAAAACAATCCTCTATTGATAATTTGATTGATGAAGCTCGTATTGATGTCGTTATTGGAGCCACTGAAGAACTGAAAAAGAAAGGCGTTCACTATTTCTGTTTTTCTCCTTTTACAGGCGAGAAAGGAACGCCTTCTTTATGCGTGCATGTGGTGAAAAACTTCTTTTATGATAATTCGGCTGGATTTGGAGGAAACTCGGTGCAGTTTATCATGAAGAAATACCCAACTATGAACTTCTTTGAAGCGGTGGAAAAAGTGGCCGAGATCACCGGTATCGTTTTGGAATACGAAGAACAATCAGAAGATGCTAAGAAAATTCATGACGAAATATTGTCCATGAAAAAGATCGTGCAGTTTTGCTCTGACCAATACCAAAAGAAATTCAACAGCCTTGCCATAACAGATTGGGCAAAGAAAATGATGATCAGTGATCGTGGATTTTCTGAGGAAATTCTGCAGGAATTTATGATTGGATTTGCACCCGATGAAAGAAGCTTCGTTTCCACTCCACTAATCAACAACGCTCACTTTGAACTATCAAAAACTTTAGGGTTTACCAATACGAAAGATGGTGCATCGTATGACTTCTTTAGAAACAGAATCATGTTTCCTATTCACAACGAAAAAGGCGATATCATCGGTTTTGGAGGAAGAATCAGCAACAGCGAAGAAGATAAGACTTATGCCAAGTACATGAATTCTAAGGAAAGCAAGCTCTACTTAAAAGAAAGAGTGTTGTACGGACTTTGGCAAGCTAAAAAGAAAATTGCTTCTTCAGGGAAAGCCATTTTACTAGAAGGATATACGGATGTAATGGCTTTGCACCAAGCCAATGCAGGAAATGCAATTGCTACCTGCGGAACTTCATTGACTGAGGGCCACGCCAAATTATTGCAACGTTTTTGCAAACATGTGATTTTGTTTCGTGATGGGGACAAAGCGGGATTGAGAGCCGTACACCGTGATATTGATATTTGTTTGCGCTTTGGTTTCAAAGTCGAAGTGGTGATTTGCCCTGATGGAGAAGATCCTGACAGCTTGTCTAAACAATGCGATATCAATGAGTTTATCGAAAAAAACCGTGAGGATGCCATTCTTTGGAAAGCTAAATTTTTACAGGAAGAAGCTAAGAACCCGGAACTGGAAGCATTAGAACAAACGCTGCGCGAAGAACTAGATAAAACGATCGTTGAGTTAAAATATCAGTTGGCTACTGAGGAGGAACTAAAAGCACTTTCTATTCACGATAGAAAATTTAAGAAAAAAGAAAATGACGAAATCTTTAGATCTATTGCGGAACAGGAAAAAGAACTAAAACAAGAACTGGCCGACTTGCCAAAATACGATCCTTCCCTGGTTGCTGCTTCGGTAGAAAGCATGGCCAATACTTTGCACCTGATTCCTAACAAAATTGAGCAAACTGCCTATGTGAAAATGGTTTCGAAAATACTAGGGCAAAAACCGCTAGTCATTACTGGAATTATTACAGCCACGGAAGAAAATGAAGCGAAAGCCAAAAAAGGAAAATCACAAGAAGCCGACAAAAAAGAACATGAAGTGCTTGGACTTCCGGAAGGAGCCAATAAAGATCAGTATTTGACAGATCGTTTTTGTGAAATAGGAAATGTGTACTGGTTTCGCCGTGAAAACTCCTTTGTTTTAGGCACTAATTTTAGAGTAATCCCGCTTTTCCATGTGGAAGGTCGCGCTGATAATAAAAGACTTTGTGAGGTCATCAACCACCTTGGACACAAAAGACTGATAGATTTTGAATCGACTGACTTAATCAATTTTACCAAAATAAAAGAACGTTTGATCATGGAGGGTTTCTTCTTCTTTGAACCAGGAGCGAGAAACGAAGACTTTCAATTGGTGGCTAAGAAACTGCTGAATGATTTTATCACGGCTTCTGAATTGAAAATACTAGGCTACCAACGCCAAGGTTTCTTTGCTTTTGCAGATGGAATTTACAACGACAATAATTTCCATAAAGTCAATAAATACGGCATCGTAAACGTGGAAGGATTAGAAAAAACCGAAAGTGAATACCGCTCTGATATCACGCACTTTTATTCTCCATCACATTCTGAGATTTACAAAGCTGCCAATGAAGGTGATGATCCATTCGAAAATGACCGTCATTTTATTCATAAAGCGGCACCGGTTTCTCTGGACCAATGGGCATCACAAATGGTAACCGTTTTTGGTGATAAAGGAAGATTGGGAGTAGCATTTTGTTTGGCTGCTAATTTTAGAGATTTATTCATTCAGCATTACAATTTCTTTCCCTTATTTGGAGGATTTGGGCAAAAAGACAGCGGTAAATCAGGATTTGGTTCTTGCCTTCAGGCGTTCTTTTATCACAACCTGAACCCATTAGAACTGAACACTTCTACACTGGTAGGTTTGTCCAGAAGATTGACCAGAGTGAAGAATTCAATTGTTTTTTGTGACGAGATGCGCGACGATATCGACGAGGGAATGCACCAAACATTGAAAGGAACTTGGAACGGAATAGGCCGTGAAAAAGGAAAAGGATTTGAAAGCAATAGAACCACGGTTGACAAAATCAACTCGGCGGTTTATTATTCCGGGCAATATTTACCAACCCGTGATGATGGTGCTTTGCCTTCCCGCTCGATCATTACCAACTTTGAAAACAAGGAATTCACCTCTAACGAAAAAGAGCAATACAACAAGCTGATTGCCTGGAACAAAGAAGGAATTTCGTCTTTTATACTGGACACAATCAAACACCGTGATTTCTTTGCCAAAAACATGACTCGAGTATATGCTGAAACTCAAAAGGAAATGAAAGCCGCTCTGAAAGAGCAGGAATACCAAAACCGAGTTTTTGACAATTATATTGTTCTCCTGGTAACGGTAAAAATGTTGCAAGACAAATTCAACTTTCCTTTTACCTACGAGCAATATTTCAACTTGACAAAAGAAGCCATTGTCGAAAACTCAGAAACAATTGCTGACAGTGATGGATTAGCTGCTTTCTGGAGAATTGTCGAATACTTGGCAGATCCTGCACAGCATTCGATCAAGCAAGGTTCTGATTTCCTTATCGAAAGAGCTTCGACATTTGAATACATCCCGAAGAGAGGAGAAAAAGCCACGTACACCAATAAAGAACGAGACAAGATCATATTTATCAACTTCTCCAAAGTGCACCAAGATTACCACAAGGAAGTTTCTAAACGTCAAGGCGAAGAAGTTATTGGAGCTACGACGATCAGGAATTATTTGAAATCTAAGAAATACTTCATTGGGCTTTTTGGTAGTAAAAGAATGGGTGATAAATGCCCGAGCGGATATGCTTTTAATTATTCGATGATGCAGCGATTGGGGATCTTGAATTTAGATGATATCAACGACACACAAATTGACATTGAAATGCCTGATGACTTAAAATTTTAATTATGGACGGTAAAGAATTTTATAAGTACGCAAAACCATGTATCGAGGCGCAAATTACTATTTATCCAAAGCCCTCTAACACGGGCAAATACAAAATAGTGATCAACACTCGAGGTCATGAAAAGATAGGTGAAGAGATTTATCAAAACGAGTCCTATATAAAATCTGAAACCATCCGCACACCCGCAGGAATGAAAGTAGTAAGAATAGAAGTTCCGGGTGTTTATGACAAAATATTAGAATTATACAAGGCGATTTGCCTTAAAAATAAATTTGCACAATTATGAGCGGAAATACTAATAAAATAATAGCATTCAATTATTTCGGGGGTAAGTTTTCTTGGCTTGATAATATTTACAAAAACTTTCCGGAAGACTTTACTCATTTGATTGAAGTATTTGGAGGCTCATTGGCAGTGTCACTTAATTATCGAAAAGAATGCATAAAAACAGCTAATGAAATTAATTCTGAGGTTACAAATTTTTTTCAAGTTTTAAGAGACCATGAGCCGGAACTAATACGCCTACTACTTCTAACACCTTGTTCAAATCTAGAATATGACAACTGTTGGCTTAAAACGGATGATCATATCGAAAATGCTAGAAGATTTTATGTAAGAGTTCGCCAATCTTTTTTTGGGCTTGGATGCTCTAGAAAAAATAAAGGGTGGCATTTTGCAAAACAAAACGGAGATACTAGAGGGGGAGAAACGGTAAGTAAATGGTTTAATGCGCTTGAAAAACTTCATGAGGTTGCTGAAGTATTAAGAAATAATTTTCAAATAACGAACTGCGACTATAAGGATATTTTAGACAAGGCAGATTTCCCGAAAGCATTCTTCTATTTAGACCCTCCATATTCCAAAAGAAGCAGAAAATCATATAATGATTACGCCTTTGAATTCTCTGATGAAGATCATTTTGAACTAGCCAGTAAACTTGCTGAAATAAAAGGAAAGGCTATGATATCAGGATATGATTGTTCCTTAATGAACGATTTATATAAAGACTGGCGAAAAGTTAAGTTTCCTATAAAGAAAAATAATATTAGATCTGGAGAAGTTCAAGAAGTTATTTGGATGAATTACGATAAACAAACTGAAGATTTATTTACAACCAATTATTAATTAAACAAACATTTAGCGATGGAAACAAAAAAAGAGATTATCAGCAACAGAAGAATTCGGGCAAAAGTAAAGGAAACACAGGTTTTCCTTGCCTTGAATAAAGTCCAGCAGGGAATTGTGAGTACGAGGCAAAACCTCACCGCTATTAGCAATGGAGTCGCTTCGGTAAAAGTCAACGGAATAGTGCACTGGGAAACCTTCTCTCAGAACAGCCGGAACAACTCAGAGATCATCCGAGAGATTTACACCAATAGTTTAGAAGTTAAATTTTAGAAAACAAAATCACATGACAATAGAAATTAAAAAAAATATAGCATCCTCTATTTATATCAATACACCAGAAACCAGCTGGGCACTATTCTGGTTTAGTCTAGATGGCGATTTATTATTACAATCTGACTGGGGAACTTACACGCATCGTTGGAGGGGTTTTGGTGATGATTTCGAGAAGTTCTTAAAAGGATTGGACGTGGAGTATTTCGTCGGGAAACTTTCAAGACAAGACGTAAACCAAACTAGAACGCACGAGAAGCAAAAAGAAATTCTGAGACTTTTATTTGTTCATTTTATAACGGCTTTGAAAACTCAGCAAACTGAAAAACCAAACCTTGAACTCAAACAAGAGATTATTTCCAAAGCCAATAAATGGGATGAACTTCATGAGAAAATTGGGAAGATTTATTACGATGAAAATTTTCAAGGGGATTTGACAGATATCGGAGAAATAGCAGCTTTGAAATTAGGGTATTTAATATAAAAACAACAATCAAAAAAATAGAATTTATGCAAGCATCAGGAATTATACAAAGAATACTAGAGACAAAAGCAACTGCGTCAGGATTTGAAACTAGGTCAGTTCATATAAAAACCGAGGAACAATATCCCCAAGTTTTAGATATTCAATTTACACAGGGAAAGGTTGTCGACCTAGACAAGTTTGCACCAGGACAAAAGGTGAAAATTGACATCAACCTCAAAGGTCGTGAGTGGACGAATGCTCAAGGAGAACTTGTAGTATTCAACACCATTCAAGGATGGAAAATAGAAGAAGTAAAGTAAGATGTATTCCTTCAACGAAATTGACTTGATGTTTAAAAACTGCCTTTGCTGCGAAGAAGTACGCCGAGTAAGGGCAGCTTTTACACCGGTTATTGAAGACCGCGAACTTTCAAATATGAAAATATTTTATATCAGAAAAAAATCAAGGCTTCGCCAGATGGAGCTCGAAAACAAACCGAATCAATCCCGTAAATCATGAGTAAAAAACAATGTCCAGTATGCGGTCTTCATAAAAAAGCCTGCTTACACAGTCAACAACTTCGAGAAGAAATCACAGATTTAAGAGTCACCCGCATGTTGTGGTTCTCGATAGGTTTTATCCTAGCAATGGGGCTCCTTTTATTTCAAACAATTATCAACCCTCAAATAAATTAAGATGATGAAAATGATTAAAAAATTCTTCACCACAATATACAAGGGACTGCAAGAACAATCTAGAAACTGCCCAAGAGACACAAAGTGGTAATCACGATGGAAGACGAACCAATCAAACCGGAACTGCTGGCTCTTGGAGTCGAGATCCAAATGGAACTGATCTCCATAGGCATGGATGAAGTCGAGATTATGAACTTTTGGGACGAATGCTATAAGGCAGCCCAAAAAAACAAACCAGAAACCATAAAATTTAAGAATCATGAACAAAATTGAATTAGGAGAAGCTATAGTCGTAATTGTTTGTGAAGGAGGCAGAGCCATTGGAAGAGCGGCTGCAATCTCGCACGTAATGTCTAAAATGCAAAATGTGGTAATAGGGGCAAATTTTCAGGAAATTATGAATAAACAGTCAAATACTGTTTTTGCAAATGAATCAATGAATTTTCCTTGTATCGATTTGCCTCCAATGATTGAACCCAATGAAATAAAGGCACGGAAGACATTTGAGGAGCCAAAGTCAAAATATATTAACCGACCAATTAAAAATCACAGATGGTAATGAGCAAAACTAAATATCACCCCATATTATTTTCTACGCCAATGGTTCAGGCGATAATCGAAGGAAGAAAAACCCAGACCAGGAGAACCAAAGGATTGGAAAAAGTAAATACAGACTGGAGACCATGGAAATTCGTCGATTTCTGTTCTAATCCAGAGAGTGAAAATGACAACAGAAAACATGCGATTTTTAGATGTTTTATTGACACATGGTTTACCGTGCCCTGTCTTTACGAAGTGGGCGATGTGCTTTGGGTTAGGGAAACGTTTTGTAAAATACCTGATTTAAGTTTTTCATACAAAGCTTCAATTTGTGAAAATTCAGAAGATATCAGACAGGATTATTTAAAACAAGGACAAAAATGGGCCAATTGGAAGCCTTCTATTTTTATGCCAAAAGAAGCCTGCAGAATTTTCCTAAAAGTAAAATCAATTCGTATCGAAAGGCTGCAGGATATCAGCGAAGAGGATGCTCAAGCGGAAGGAGCAAAAGACAGTTTAAAACACAGTGAATTGAAAATATTAGAAGGTTTAGGTGATTGGCCAATTCCCCGCCCTTTTCAGAGTCATCAGTTCGGGTTTTTGTCTATCTGGTGCACCATAAATGGCTGCGAGAATTGGTTAGAAAACCCATTTGTTTGGGTGTATGAGTTTGAAAAAATTGAGAAACCTTTAGATTTTATAGTATGATCGAGAGTCCGTTTAAAGGATCAAACTTAGAGGCAACCATCAACAATACTAATAATATTGAATTGCTGCATCAGCTAACAGAATCCGCGCTTAAGAAGCAACCGGAATCAAAGTTCTGGAAAGAAGCTTTTGCATTGATAGATAAAAAGAATAATCGCAAAACGAAAAAATTATGACAAAAGAAGAAGTTATTAGAAAAGCATACGGTAAAAGTTACTATATCGTAAAAGATTACATCAATGAAAATGGATTTGTTGATTGTGTTAAAAATAGAAAAATTAGTCTTATTCCTTATTTTGATGTTTCAGACATTGAATTTAAAGGACACTTATCTAGACCAAAATCATTGAAAGGAATTGAAAATAATAATGGTTGGGTGAAAATTTATCGTGAAAATGATTTACCTCAATTTGAGTGTAACTGTTGGTGGATGGATAAACAAGCCGGTTTAGTATTAGGAAGGTTTATTTTAGAAGGTAGTAATGATTTTATAATGAAAAACGCAACTCATTATAAAATCATCACAACAACTGAATTGCCTATATATTAAGCAGTTGCCATTAACGCAGAACGGCCTTCGGAGATATCAGAAAAGCAAATCAAAGATTGGCTATTGCTGGCCAAATCAATTAACCGGTGTTCAACATTCATAAATATTAAAAAAAACAGGGTAGCCGAAAACTGAATAGAGTAGGCAAATTTTTAAATACATTTTATTATGAAAAAAGTAAGTTTGATTTTATTGGCCGCGATTTCTCTTAGCCTTACATCTTGTTGGGATTTTAACAGGGAACAAAAATTTAAAGATGCAGAGAACAACGGTAAATCTGTCTTAATAGAAGCCGAAGGATCAAGAAGGGCGTTAATTGAAACCGCCAAAGCAGAAAATGAAAGTGCTACTTTGCAGGCAGAAGCTAAAATAAAAATTGCAAAAGCCGAGGCTCAGGCAGAAATTGAGCGCGCTTATGGGGTTGCTAAGGCAAATGAGATTATTGGAAACTCATTAAAAGGAAATAGTGAGTATTTGAAATACTTGCAAATTGAAGCGATTAAAAACAGCAAAGGGAGTAAGGTTTATATTCCAACAGAAGCTGGGCTGCCAATATTAGAAGCCCGTAAATAATAATAATAATACCCACAACACTATTCCGTTCCGGACCTGTAATTATAACCGCTCTTTTCGAGCGGTTTTTTATGTATAAGCCACTTCCGTTTCTATTGCGGCATGGGACGGTAATTAAACCTACCCACAAACAGTGCCTAAAACAAAAGATACTCGCACAGCGGCGTTCCCTGTCGCTCCCCCGCTCCCCCAATAGTCAAAGTGTGTCAAAATGTGGAGTAGTGGAGTCGTGGATCTGTACACTGGCCATGAAATGGCCAGATACTATAAAAGTTCAAAAAAATAATTCTCAAAAATTTTTTTTTGCCTTTTCCCCCGCTCCCCCTAAATTTAAAAAGTCATTCAAGAATAGAGATTGCGAAATTCAAATATAAACCGTTCCACTGTTCCACTGTTCCACAAATTTTTTTTAATAACATATAACTATATAATTATCAAATACTTACATTAAAATTTCTATTGTATTTATTTGTGGAACTTGTGGAACAGTTTTTTAGTGTTCCTACAAAATCAATATAGTTTCACAGGGTTTTTTTACTTAACTGCTTGATTTTCAATGTGTGGAACTGTGGAACAAAAAAAACAAAAAAAGTTCTATTAATCTATGTATATTTGTTTTTAAGAATATAACTTAAATTTTTTTTTATGAGTGAAAGAACCGCTGTAACAATCAATTTTCCTGTGAAGCCCCACGTTTACAAGTATTTACAAAATAAAGTAGGAGAAAAACTAGTAGTTACAAAGAGTGACTTCTTTGGTAGCATGGTTCTGGACATACTTTCAAAGAATTATAGTGATCTGCAGGCGGTCAAGGATGATATCACTTTTCCAGTGGAGATATCGCTGCGCTACATGGAAAAAATGGGAGTTTACATTGATAGCAAGATCATCCGTAAATTCAACACGCGGGTTGATGATGTATTCCGGGAAGAAATGCGCACTTATGTAGGGCTGAATTACACGGCAAACAAAATCCCAAAAGAAACCAGTTTGAAGCAATTTTGTTTCAATTATAACCTGAATGAGGATGATATTAAATTTGAAACTTTATTGAAGGATTTAAGACGTAACGTCAAGTAAATCAGGGGTACAATAAAAGTTTTTCCGATTTTGTCCCCCGTTTTTTCGTACATTTATACATTAATTAATTGATATTTTATAATTATGATCCACGCACTTACATCTGAGAATTATAAAAACATTACTAAGGTTTCCATTTTGGATGCAAAGGATGTTTTTTATCCTTTAAAATACGTTTTGCAAAAACGAGATATTGTTTTTGATGAGGATTTGGCAGTTGTCATCAAGCCCATGCTCGAAGACATTAAGTATCCAGCATCCAGCAAGGCAACTGATGCGGGCGTTTTGCGGGATTATAAAATAGAGATTTCGATAAATAACCAATTGCCAGAAACAATTGAACAGCTGGAACGCCTGGTGAATCGAAAAGTGATTGTGGTCCTGCATCATAATTATGGCAAAATAATATTGGGCTGTAACGAAATGCCATTGGAATATTTGTTCAATGATGACAACACCACTAACCCGCAAGGCGATAACGGTTTTACTGTTACTTGCCGTGGAAACGCTTACTTCTTAAAGGTTTCTATATAAATCACTGTCCTTTTTACAGGCTCGTTTTCGTAGTAAAATTGTATCGTTAATAATAGTAACGATACAATTTTATATTTTGAGCCAAAACTTAGATACACTTTTTTCGGGAAAATTCTACATAGATCAATCTTATGGGTTGGGTCTGGTTCCTTCGTTGATTTCCATTTTTACGGGAAAAACATCTGTTGAAAAAACGGAGGCTGACAAAATCAAAAACATTACTAAAATTAGTTTGAATGCAAACGCTTCTGCAATGGAGGTAAATTCTACTTTGAGTGATACTACTAAAAAAGTAGTTGTTCTTGACTTTAAACAGCCGGTAGTGAAATTCAGTACCTACAATTGGTTAGGAACTCAATCCTATATCGCCATGCTTGAAACCTTAAAAAATGATCCTGCAGTTGTAGGTGTTGTTGTTGATACTGATTCAGGCGGTGGTCAAGTATATGGGACTCCAGAATTCTATGATGCTGTTCAGTCTTTTTCCAGAGTAAAAACAATCGGAATTTATACCAATGGATATCTCTGTTCAGGAGCTTACTACTTTGCTGCAGCAGCAACATTTATCATGGCCAACAAAAGAGCCGATGCGATAGGATCTATCGGCGGTTATACGGTTATGGTGAATTATGACGGAATGATGGAGAAATACGGTGCGAAAGTTCACACCCTTTATTCCGATTTATCTCCAGAGAAAAACAAAGGGCATCGTGGTGTTATGGATGGAACTGATGAAGGTGGCAAAGAATACATAAAAACAGAACTTAATCCAATGGTTACAACTTTTCATGTTGATATGAAAGTTGGAAGGCCTCAATTAGATCCAAAAGTTTTCTTAGGTGGTACTTGGAGCGGTGAGGAAGCTGTTGCACTGGGATTAGTTGACTCTAATGGATCCTTGCAGGATGCCGTTGCTGAAGTTTGGTCCCGTTCAAAATCTGATAATACAAATTCAAATAATAATTCAAATTTAAAAAAGGGAAATATGTCAAAAACGACTAAAAGCTTTCCTGCTATCCAAACATTGATTGGAATTGAAGGAGAAGGTATCGCTACCATCTCGACAGTTCTAGGAAATAAAGGAGTGCAGCTTACGGAAGCGCAACTGGAAGTGTTAGAAAACGCTCTGGTTGCAAATGAAGCGGCTGTTACTGCTGCAAATGGTAAAGTAGCTACAGCCGAAGGTGTTGTGACTGCATTAGGAACTTCTATTGATGCCGTTCTTACAACTGCGAAAGTAGCTGTAGCAGCTGAAGCAACAATTGAAACGAAAATCACTTCACTTGGAGCTGAAATTGCAAGACTGGGAGCGATCCCTGGTGCAAAAGCAACTAAGGCAAAGGCTGAGGGTGATTCTTTTGAAGAAGAAGACAACATTGTGAACGCTGCGGATGCTCATAATGAATTTTATAACAAGGCTTAATTATTAAGATATGTCAGTAAACATTGATCAGGTTTTAGAAGAAACCAAAAAGTTCGCCGCACAAAATCCTACGATTTTGAATGCAGCGGTAATGTCAAACGAAATTGTTTTGAACAGAATGGCAAAATTGATCCCGAAAATTCGTGGTGAGTTTGCTTCTGTCAATTCAGTTATGGGACATGTGGTACAAGCATTCAGCACAACATGGGCTGAAACTGCTGATGTACAGTTCAGAGGTAAGCAGTTGAAAAACTACCACCAAAAAGTAAATTTTGCTTTTACTCCAGCCGAGATTCTTGGTTCTTGGATTCAGCAAAAATACGATGAAGGTGTTGAGTTGAAAGACAAGACTATCTCTAAGCACGTAATGACAATGCTTACCGCAAAAATCATTAGTGATGTAAATATCCTTTCGGTTAAAGGAGTTTACAATGTGGCTACTCCAACAGCTTGGTTGGCTTCAATGGATGGTTTGAATAAGATTCATACTGATTTGCTAGCAAACACGGTAAATCCATGTTTCAAAATTGAAACGGATGCAATCACGGATTTGAATATCCTTGATGTAGTACTTGACTTTGAAAAAGGAATTCCTGAGCAATACAGGGATGCTATCAAAGAGATTAAAATGAGTACTACAAATGCTCAAAATCACAAGTTGTTGTATGAAGATACTTTTGGAAAAAACACGGATTACAAAGGCGACAAAGGAAACCGCACTCGTTTAGGAGAGCGTACAATTGTAGCAGTTCCTAACATGTCAAACGACAAGATTGTGGCTACCATTGACGGTAACTTCGTGAGAATGATTGATGTGGTAGAGAATCCTGCAACGATCACTGATGTTCAAAAATTAGATTACAAAATCAAAGTTTTTGGAGAATTCACACTGGGTTACGACTATGCAGTGAATGAATTAGTATTAATGAATACTTCTGCAGTATTAGCAATAAAAGGTTTAGGAAACGCTGCCTTGAATGCATTGTACTACCCAGAAGAAACGCTTTAATCCCAATAGGAAACTATGAGTGAAGACTTAAAAAAAATAGCACAAGAACTCGGCATTGAGAATGCCGAGTCTCTTACTGCTGCACAACTGAAAAAAGCAGTTGCGGCAGCACAATTTAAACTTAATGCTTCTAATGCGATTAAAGCCGCAGCAGTTGAATTAGGTGTTGAAACAGAAGGTTTGACAGAAGAAGAATTGACTGCAGCTGTAGGCATTGCTTTGGATGAAAAACTGGCAAAGGATTTAGCGGAACAATCGGCTGCAGCTTCAGAAGAAGTGTTGGCGATTTTATCTGAATATTTAGGTGTTGACAATATTTCTGATTTATCTGTAGAGGAAGTAAAAGCATTATTAGATCAGAAATCAACTGATAGTGCATCAGAAATAGAAACAGTTATTGAAGAAGAAGGTAAAACGGATGAAAGCTTTACGGCCGAAAACGGAAAAGAATACGTGTTTACTCCAGATGCTCCCGCAGCGTTTAGATGTTTAGGTGTTGCTAAAACTCAAAAAGAGTGGTTAGAAGACACTGACTCTATGGAGTTACTAGTTGCGGGGAATTTATCATTTTTAACCTTAAAAAAATAATATCATGGCAGGATGTTTTGATGACTTACCAGTTGAAGATTTAACGGCTTGTATCAACAGCGAAGTACAAGCAGGAATCTCAGAAGTAGATGTTCGCTATGCGATACATCCACAAATAACCACTTTCCCAATGCCATTGAATTATGGTGATTTAGGCTATTCTTATGAAACTGCTGTTGCAGTGACAGCTGATATTGTTTTTACAGCAGGAAAAGGCTTTGGAAAAATAAGTATTATGCCAGACTCAGGAGAGGTGATGGTGGATTTAGTAGGTAATAAAGGAAATAAAAAAACGAAGAGTTCTTTCCCTTTTGCAGTTGCTGGAAACAATGCCAAAACACTTGGTTTCTTGAGAACACACAAAAACACACCAATGATTTTTTGCGTTACAGAGCGCGATGGTCAAAAACGTTTAGTGGGTGATGCTTTTAACCCAGCCTATGTTGTAGAGGGAAAAGCCACTACAGGTAAAGGTGGTGAAGATGACAAAGTGATCAACTTCACATTTGAGGCCTATTGTGTGCCAATTGTTTATTCTGGATTAATCCAGGAACCAGTTGTGATCCCGTAATATGAAGAAATACTTCATCATAGTAAATCTACCAATTCCTTGTTCTTTTGTGTTAAACGATAGAACGAGGTTTGATTTACGCACTGGAATCCCAAACAACTCTCTTGAAGTATTCAAGACTGGTTTTGCTTATTTGGGATTAAAGCCTGGTGCGGAGGAGCTTTTTAAAAAGGAAAAAATAAGTGATTTAATCTTATTGATTCAAAGCGCCAAACGCATCGAAGATGTTGAAATTTTGGCTTTGGCTAAACCTGAGAATGAGAAAGTTCAGGAAGCGGCCAAAAAGAAATTAGAAGAATTTAAGTAACCAATTAACCTTCATATTTATGAAAAAGTTTTTAATTATCGGCTGTGGACTCATGTTCTCCTGCCTTTCGGCAATGACCTTGCCAGACAACGTTCCGGTTGTCTCTTATGAAAAAATGACTATTCAAGAACCTTTGTCGCTTTTTAGTGATGTGGTTTTGTTAGTCGACAATGATGTTGTTTCGAATTTTATTGTAGAACCAAAAAACCCCGTGCAACTGCAAACATTTAAAGATGTGGCGGTACCTAATGTCAGGGAGTCGAAAGGTTTTTATAAACCCATCGATTACGAATCATTACATAAAATGAATCCTTTGTCTCATTACGATATTTATAATGGCAGGGAATTATTTAAGAATGAATTTAGTGTTGAAAATATACCTAGAAAGGAGGTGTTTTAGTTTTATATTTTTTTGTTTTAGTTAGTAGTGAAAAGCTCCGAATATGATGTTCGGAGCTTTTTTTAAAAGCGGTATTTATGGATATTAAAAGTTGGTTTAGTTCTCAAGGTTCTTATGCGGATGGAGTAATGCTTTACAGCAAATTGCCTACTTGCAATGCTAATGTATTGAGAAGCTTTGCCAGGGAAAACACTGCCAATTTCTTGAAACTGAAATACGAGCTCAAGAAGGCTTCTTTGTCTGGCAACAGCACGATTATACCAAAAACGGAAAAAATTGTCGCTGAGCCAAAAAAAACAGTCAAAGCTGAGCCGCTACTGCAGGAAATTATAAAACAATCTGCCAAAGCTTCTTTTGAAAAAGAAACGATGGCGATGTATCCCATGGAATTGCACTCTACCTACCGTCAGAGGGTGAGTGATTTTTATTTGGCTTGTGAGTTGAAATTCCAATTGAACTCCACTGCTGATGATGACGAAAACGATGCGCTTAAAATTATCATTCAACTCGATGATCTGTGGACCAGGATTGATCGTGCGTGGATGATTCTAGGTCACTGGAAAGACCACAACCGGATAATGCCTACTGAAAGTCACGAAGATTTCTCTCAGGTTTCTGGCAATAAATTAGTAATGCTGCGAGACAACCTCCAGTCGAGTATTAGCAAGCGGGAGAAAACTATTGGATCTATGCTGGAGCGCGTGAAAGCGTCTCCAGAAGATCGTATGCTTCTCAACTTGTATAATCGAAAACTGGAGCAGCTCGAGCAAAAGAAAATTGATTTAGAAACCATTAGAAAAAAACTGAAAGATGAGTGAATTATTATTAGCTCCATTGGAGTGGTCAACCGAAAAAAGAAGAGTAAGCGATTTAATTCCTTACGAGTACAATCCCCGAAAACTGTCTGAAGACAAAAAGCAGAAACTCCGTGAGAGTTTGGAAAAATACAATCTTGCCGAAATTCCCGCCATAAACACGAATGATGTAATTATTGCAGGACATCAGCGTGTGGTGGTTTTGATGGAAATAGGACGCGGACATGAATACATTGATGTGCGTGTTCCTAATCGCGAGCTGACAGAATTAGAATTCAAAGAATACAATATCCGTTCGAATGTTTCCATTGGAGACTGGGATATTGATATTTTGAATGATGTTTTTGGCGATATTGATCTGTTGTCATTTGGTTTGAATGTAGAGGATATTCCTATCCCTGATTTTGATTTGCCAATGGAACTTCAAAACGAGGAAGAGTCCGAGTTTGATCCAGAACCACCAAAAGTCCCGATCAGTATTTTGGGTGATGTTTACGAAATGCGCTCTTTGCAAAAGAAACTCGTGCATCGGGTGATTTGTGGTGACAGCCGATTGCCAGAAGTATATAGTGAGCTTCTTCAAGGAAAGTTATTCAATTTGGTTTTGACAGATCCACCTTATAATGTTAATTATACCGGTGGCACAAAAGACAAATTACAGATTGAAAATGACAACATGACCAGTGCCGACTTTTATACTTTTCTTTTTGAATTTTATAAAACGGCTTGCGATCATACTCATGCAGGTGGTGGTATTTATGTTTTCCATGCGGATAGCGAAGGTGCCAACTTTAGAAATGCGCTGAAGAATGCCGGTTTTAAATTGGCTCAATGTCTTATTTGGTTGAAAAACTCCATTGTTATGGGAAGACAGGATTACCAATGGAAACATGAACCGGTGCTTTATGGATGGAAAGAAGGTGCGGCACACAATTGGTATTCTGACCGAAAGCAAACTACAATTATAGAATTCAATAAGCCACTGCGAAGCGAGGATCATCCCACGATGAAACCCGTTGATTTGTTTACGTATCTAATGAAAAACAGTTCAAAGCAAGGTGATATTATTGGCGATTCGTTCCTTGGTTCCGGTACCACTTTGATTTCTTGCGAAATGAACTGGAGGCAATGTCGAGGCATTGAACTTGATCCAAGATACGTTGATGTAGATGTTCGCCGATGGGTAAAGTACATGCGCGAGAATCATTTGGAGTTTGAATTATTGAAAAATGGTGTTGTCCTGGATAAAAAGGAAGTTGATATTTATTTTGAATAGATTTTAAACCCGCTATATCAGCGGGTTTTTTGTTTTTTATAAAAATATTTTAAAAATAATTGTTTTTATATTTGGTTTGTACGTAACAAATTTGTTACATTTGAATATAATTAACAAAGAGGTGGCGGCAACATCAAAATACGGCTAAAATATTATGAAAACTACAATCGACTTTTTAAACGGATTACCAGTAGCAAAATCGGCTAACTTTCAAAACAACGTTATTAAAAATCTTGCAGAAGGAGTAAATCAAATTTATTTAGATTCTTGTGGAATGGAAAGATGTTCAGGTTACGGATCTTATAACTATTTTTTAAGAGTTGAAATCAATAATATTTCAATGAATTTGAAATTACACACAAATTCGGCTCCTGCTTTTGATGCTTACCAAGATTTAGAAATGGGTACCAGAAATTTTGAAAACTGGATAAAATCAACTGCTTTGATGCTTTTAGATGAAAATAAAGATTTAATAATTGAATTAATACAAGAAGAAGATAATGAGTAATGTAAGCCCTATAAACCAAAACGAGCAATGGATATTGCTCGTTTATCTTTTGGATGATATTCGTCAGCAAAAGAATATCACGCATGATGATATTGCCGAAATAACAGGCTATCATCGTAGCAGTATTACCCGTTTCTTTTCTGCAAAATATAAGCCCGGATTAGATGTGTTTCTTGAAATTGCAAAAGCTGTTCAGGTTAACTTCTTTTTTGAAGACAAGGAAGGAACATCCGATTTGAATTTAGCTTTTGAAAACGCAATGGATAAGTTGGGTAGAAGACCTGATAAATTACCTAAAAATTAAAAATCAATATTGCTAAACCCGCTACTCCTAGCGGGTTTTTTGTTTGTCCTTTTCTTACACTTGCCGTTTGCTGAAATTGCGTTAAAATTCAATAATTATGAGTTCTAACGCCGTTATTCTACGCAAAAAAGTAAGTACCCTGGATAAGATACGAAAGTATTATCTCAAGGGTGAGGATAGCGTTAAGCTTTCTGATAAACAAGATGAAATACGCATTCGGGTCCTGAAAGCGTGGAACTTGATGATTAATTATCTTTCGAAAGAACAGGCGATGGCTGTCATTATGAACGAATATGGCTGTTCTAGAGCGCAATCCTATCGTTATGTGAGTGATGCGATGTCGGTTTTTGGCAATCCTGTGGCCAATCAAAAAGAAGCAGAGAAGTATCTTTTAGGCGAAGAATTGATTCGTTCCCAACAACGATCTATCAAGAATAAAGACGAAGCTGCTTATTTGAAGGCCGCTGCTTTGCGTATTAAATTAGGTGGTTTTGATAAAGACACGCTTCAAAACTTTGATCCAGAGAAACTGAAAGCTCAAACTTATGTATTGAAAGTGCATCCATCTGTTTTGAAAACCATCGAAGCAAACGAGGATGGTGGTTCTATTGACTTCAATAATCTTGATACTGAAGATGTGGATTTTCAGGAGGTAAAAGAGGATGACGATGAAGAATAACGAAATAGAGCTGAATATTGCCCAAATAACCACCATTCATAAAACAAGTAAAAAGGTTTGGAATGCTAAAAAATTGCTTTGGGTTTGGATAAAAACCATTGTTTTAGAGTGGGCTCGTGGTGCGGGAAAATCTACAATACTGGGTTGGTTTGTCAAAGAAGCGGTCAAACAAATGCCTCGTGCCACTGGTGTTCTTGTGGGTGAAACCTACCAACAAATGTTATCCAGGACACTGCCATCCACAAAGGCGGGTCTTGAGATGTTTGGTATTTATGAAGGCATTGATTATCTGGTGGGTAAATGCGGGAAGTCTCTCGGCTTTGATATGCCGTTTCAATCGCCTGATAAATGGGATAATACTATTCACTTTTCGAATGGTTTTATCTGGATTATGGTTAGTAATGATCAGGCTAACTCTGGTCGTGGTATCAACTGTTCGATTGTGATTGGTGATGAAGCTGCTCTATTAGACCAGGAGCGATTGTTTAATAACGTTCAAACGACAAACCGTTCTACCTGTGGTGGTCTGTATGAAGATCAACCGCTTTGTAATGCTGAGATATACGCTTCATCTGTAGCCATGACCCAAAAAGGGCAATGGTTTACTGATTTGGATGCGTTAGCCAAGAAAGAACCGTGGAAGGTGTTGTTCGTCAAAGCTCCTGCTGCAGTCAATAAACACAACTTATCTCAAGACTGGTTTGATCGTATGCGTGACAATGCACCATCGGAGATGCATTATGATGCTGAGATACGAAACATTAGGCCAAAGAAAACCACCAATGGATTCTACCCGGCATTGGATCCAAAGAAACATTACTATCGCTATGCTTATGACAATGACTACCTGCAGCGCATAGGCGTGAATGCTAAGGCTAAGGACTTCAACTGCAAGCAGGACACGGACTACATGAAGTCTAAGCCACTCATTGTAACCATTGACTGGGGTAATATCATGACCATGACCGTATCACAGGACCAGGGCGAACGCTACCGGAACCTTAAGACCTTCCACTTATCATCACCAAAGATTATCGATGACCTTATTGATGAGAAGTTTGCGCCTTACTATGAGGATAAGAAGTCGCATAACAATGTGATTGAGTTCTACTATGACCGTAATGGTAACAATAAAACCATCAATACTCGTGTGACGTTTGCTGAACAGGCCGTCAATTGTTTCAAGCGTCACGGATGGAAGGTCATCACTAAGGTGCGTAAAGGTTCAGAGAATCCACCGCACAACGAGAAGTTTCTCGTTATCAATTACTTGTTGAAGCATGGAGGGACTCAAGGATTACCCGCTATTGAAATCAATGAGAACAATTGTGATGACCTTATCATCTCATTAGAAAACGCTCCTGCTTTACCAGGAAACAAACCCAACACAATCGTCAAGGATAAACGAAGCGAGAAGTCAAAGACTACTCCTCAAGAACATGCCACTCACTTCAGTGATACGTTTGACATCCCACTCTTCTGGAGATTCAGTAAGCAAGTGTTCAGGCTGATCAAACAAAACGATGACCGAGGCTTCGTGCCGTTGTTCAAAGGACATACGATGAAATAATTTATAGGGGTTCGATCGGATCAAACCGAAGGACCCCTCATATATCGCTTTTTTTTAAAACGGCAAGTGTAGAAACAGATTAGGGGCAGGCCGCTCAGTCCCGAGACAAAAAGAGAATGTAAATTGATTTTTAAATTTTAAAAACTTGAAAAACAAGTGATTAACTTTTTTTTTATGATACAGAGGGCACAAAATGATACATAAAAAGTGTGTCCTTTTTAAAAATAAGATATAAACCGAATTTTGAATCATGGTTAAGCGCATCTTTTTGAGACAAGTTTTAGAAATAATAAAAAAAACCGATACGAAAGGCGATGCGCTTCCATTCGATATCGAGTTCAGGACTTACAACCGTAATAATAAAATGGGCGGGGTCCTGAAAAGATATGAAGGCGCAAAATTATGTATTGGTAAAAAACTGAAAGGAAAGCCGTTTATCGATGCTGAATATTTTTATAGACAACAGCGAGTCAGGAAAAACCCAAATCACTTTGACAATAGAACACGAAACATAGAATTGCCGGGAGGGCAAATCAAGAAAATAAATATTTTGTTTATCACGAAATTCAATAACCTAGAAGTTATTTATTAATTATGAGTAGACATTTCAAAAATATCCACGTAGGGAAATCAACTGTTGCAGTTACTGGACTTGGAAAGTCTGTTGTTCCTGCTCCTTTGAAAATTCAAATAGATCCTGCTAATCAGGAAATCACTGGCGAAATAGTACAGTGGGGTTCTGACAACTTGTACCCGCAAAATTTCTACAATAAAAAGTTTCTAAAAAACGGTGCCGCCGTGGGTGGAATCAGTATTTTGAAATCCACGCACCACGGGAATGGCTTTAAATTATACAAAGAAGAAGAAGATCCCGCTACTGGTGAAATTATCATCCGTAATCAGGTCTTGTCAAAATATCCAGAGATCAAATTATTTGTTCGCAATAACAAGCTGAACAAATTTTGGTTTGAAAAAATCACCGATCAATCCCTTTTCCAAATCGCATTCACGGAACACATTCTTTCTGCAAATCAGGAAGAGATTGTTCGTGTCAAAAGACAAAAAGCCGCACACTGTCGCTTTGCTAAAATGGACGACTCTGGAAGAATCCCATTCGTTTTTATAAATACGGATTGGTCTAACGCCAAAAAAGAATTCTCCATTCCTATTCCTTTCATGGATGGTGATATGACCGCTTTGGAAATCAAAGAGTATTGCAAAGCAAAGAAAATATACAATTTCATCACCGCCACCTATTATCCTTTGGTAGACGAAAATTATTATCCAAAAGCTGACTGGCACGCTGTAGATAGAAGCGGTTGGATGGACGTGGCGAACTCGGTGCCAGAACTAAAACAGGCGTTGTTCGAAAATCAAATGCATTTCAAATATGTAGTTTATGTTTCTGACTTGTATTTCGAGTCTTTCTATAAAGAAGAGTGGGATGACTTCGATGCTGACAAACGCCAAAAAATGCGTGAAGATTTAGCCACGGCTATTGACGAACACATGTCAGGAAATAAAGCAAGTGGGCGTTCTCTTATTTCTCCAATTTTTGAAGAAGGAGGCAAGTTTGCAAAAGGAATAGAAATCGAACCAGTCGACAACAAACTAAAAGACGGCTCTTACTTACCCGATGCTTCTGCTGCTAACTCCGAAATACTTTTTGCCATTGGAGTGAATCCTGCGATCATTGGCGCAGGAACTCCGGGCAGTTCTAATCTTGGTGGCTCCGGTTCTAATATTCGAGAAGCGTACACCGTACTTTCTGCAAGTCTGGTACCACGAAGAAACACCACACTCGAAGACTGGGAACTGTGGCGCGACTTCAATGGATGGGATGAAGATCTGGAAGCGGGATTTCCAAATGTCAATTTAACAACCTTAGACAAAAACCCAAACGGTCAAGTCGAAATAATGAACGGATAACATGTCCAGACTAATAAACACTATCGCTGACCTAAAACGTCACATCATCGTATCAGCAACTTTCGACTTTGCAAAGGTTCTGCCTTTCGCCAAAAGAGTCGAGCGAAAAATCATTCTGGACTTAATTGGGCAGGATCAGTACGACTCTATTGTCATTCACGCTTTAGTTCCTGAAAGCTCCGCTCCTATTGACCAGGTGAAAGAACTGCTGGAAGAAGCTGTGGCCAATTATGCTTTGTTCCTGGCAATGCCAACGATCAATATTTTAATTACCAATGGTGGTACCAAAACTTCTACAACCACCAATTCAGATAATGCCGACTGGAAAGACAAGCGTGACCTGAACCGTTCCCTTTTGAAAACCTACAACGAGGCTCTAGATGATGCGTTTCAGATCATGGAGGAAAACGTGACTGACTTTTCAGAATGGCAGTCTTCAAAATACTACACCGTTTTCAAAGATCTAGTTGTGCAACATACTGCACAATTCAATGATCACTTTTCGATACAAAAAAACCGCCAAACGTTTCTTGCTTTAAAACCTTACATGCGCGAAGTCGAAGATCAGTATTTGAAAGCAATGCTAGGCGATGACACACTTTCTTTGATCAAATCAAAGTCAGAAATCACAATCGTAAATCAAGCTCAGGAAATTGCTAGAAAAGCAGTTGTCGCTTTCGCCGTTGCCAAAGCTGCCATCACTGGAACATTCACTTTTACCGATAGTTCTTTTACCGTGGCATCTGATCAGTTGCCTTGGGAAAAACAATCAGAGCTTTCAAAGGAAGACCGCAATGATTTAAAAAAAGACCGTCAACTCGCTGGCGAAGAATATTTAAAATCGCTAAAGAAATTAATTATCACTTATCCTTTGATGTTTCCTGCATACCAGGACAAAGCCGAAAAAGGAATTACTGATAAAATAATCAGGAAACCATCAGGATTATTCCTGTAAATCATGTCCTTTTTAAAAAGTGATCATCACCCTATTTTTGATAAAAACAAAACAAAATGCAAGTAGTAAAAGTACCCACAGCCAATGGCATCGACGACATCAAACTCATTGGAGAAAATGAATTGGAGCGTCAGTTTATAAAGCAACTAGCCGAGGCAGGTACTTTGTCTTGCATGAGTCGTGAAGTGGCTGATTCAGTTTTGTTTCGACCTATATCAGTTACGCCTGAGTTAAGCTCATACGCTTCTACAAAAAATACAATTGGCAAGTATGATTTCATTGTGAGACAAAACGAGAATCACAATGTTGATTTGACTTTCAATACTGATGCTACTCCGCTAGATCTAACCCAGTACTCCGCAATAAAACTACAAGTAAAACACAGCAAGTCGGCTCCTGCCATTTTCGAATTGTCTATTGGTTCCGGTCTTGTGATATCAGGCGTAGATTCTAATGTGTTGAAGGTTTCCATGACTGCGGCACAAACGAAACTGTTGACTTGCGAAAGCTACTACTATGATGTGCTGACGGCTACGCCAACATCTAACGTCTATCACCTAGAAGGAAAAATCACAATAAAAAACACTGGAACACGATGAGCGAAATAAACATAAATGTAGATTCAGAGGATGTTCCTAACGTAATTATCACAGTTGATGAGAACTCAGCGCAGGCGGCCAAAGATGCTGCAGCTGCGGCTCAAGATGCTTTGGAAGAAATAAGGAATACTGATTTTAGCGGCAAACTCGACAAAGGCACCTACACCGGCGATGCAGGATTAATTGACAACAGAATCAAACAACTAGAAGACACTCAAATTTTCCAAAACAGATTTGTAGGCAAGTCCTATGCAATATGGTCAGGAACAGGATTGACTTATGATGTGTATTTTACAGATTATTATATCAACAACGTGCTATATCCAGGAGGATATGCCGAGCGTACACTTGCGGCTTCTGATCCAACTAATCCTCGTTTTGATTTAATCAAGGCCGATGCTACAGGAATAACTATTGGCGTAGGTACACCAAGTGAAAACCCTGAAATTCCTTCCATAGATCCAACTACCGAATTAGCTATTAGTCCAGTACTTGTAGGCGCGGGCGCAACCGTTCCCGTAGGAGTAGCTGTTGAAGACGTGTACAAAGAAAATGCCGAATGGACCACCGCTTCTAATAACGGAACCGTAAACTTCAATGCTACTGCTGTTCCGTTTCAAGGGACGAAACATGTAGATTGTGGTGCCTTTAGCAACAATCAATATTTGAGATTTACTGATAATGTAACCAATCAAACACCAGACTTTTCGATACTAAAGTTTTACGTAAACTTGAAAGCCGCTTTTTCTAACAATACAAAAATAGCGGTTCGTTTTTACAATGGAACGACACTCATTAGCTCTACCGTATCGATCAACAACGGCTTGTATAATTTTGATAGAACTAGCATCAATACTTATCAAACAATCATTATCCCTTTATCTGATTTTACTTTTACAAGCTCGACATTTAATAGAATCGAAATAGTAACAGTGGGTTCTAATGGCTCAGGTTTTAGACTAGATAATATCGCGCTATCACAAGGAGCTTTGAACAATTACAACGCAGGTACAATTCCAAGTCTTCAAGATGTTACTGATGTAAACGCAAGAACGACAAATCCAATTAGCATTAGAAGTCTAGATGGGCAAAATGGAATTTCCATTCACAGTTTTGCGCTTAGTTTCTGGAAATGGGTAGGTGGCGTTTCGATATACACCAATATCCTTACGGATTATTTAACACAGACCTATGAGATACAGCTGCCTAATAAAACAGGCGGTGGCTATCAAACAATGGCGATGATGTCTGATGTGGATCTAAAACTAGACGCCTCCGCTTACAACGATAGATTTAAGGGAAAGTTTTTGACTGAAGCAGCTATGAGAGCCGCGCATCCTATGGCAACTGTGGGTGACGAGGCACAAGTAAACGAGGTGGGCTCGGAAACAGTTAAGAACTTTTCATGGGATGATGAATTAGTAGACTGGGTTCAAAGTGGATCAGGTGGCTCAGGTGCAACCAATACCGATGCGCTTCCCGAAGGCTCAACAAATTTCTATTACACAGCAGCACGCTTTATCGCTGATTTGACTTACGCAAGAGTTATAGCAGCTTTGGGATTCACGCCATCAACGGCACCCAATAACGCCCAGAAAAACAGCGACATCACCAAAGCCGAAATTGAAGCTAAACTAACTGGTGAGATTACAACGCATACGCATCCAGCTTCTGGCGGCGGTGGTGATATGACCACTACTACTGATCAAGAGGTTTCAGGAGTAAAAACGTTTTTATCTGGAAAATTAGGTTTTAGAAACGTGGCTAATACGTTTACTTCATTTTTTACTAATGCAAATACAGCTGCAAGGACTTACACGTTACAAAACAAATCTGGAACTTTAGCAGATACTACTGATGTGGCTGCTAAAATGGATATACCTACAGGCGGTATTGCTAATTATTTGCCTAAATTTTTAACCGCGACTACGCAAGGAAAATCTAAACTGATAGAAATTGGAAGTTTTTTAGGATTAGATACAGTTTTAAATCCGACTAAATCTATAACTCTAAGCTCTAAGGCAGACCAAAGTATAGGTGTAGAAAGCGTTACAAATGTTGAAAATGGTAAAAGTTTAACAATAGAAGCTGCGAAAGCCTTAAATTATATTCCTAATACTGAGTTTTTAGAAACAGGTACAACTTTTAGTGGCTCAAATGGTCTTGTAGATATATGTACTATGATAAATGGTAATGTATATGCCTCTATATATAATTCAGGAATTTACTGTAGTACAGATAATGGTGAGAATTTTTCACTAATAACAGGTACAGATATTTATCCAATAACTTCTGCTTCTAATCTAGCAGGAGATGTATATGCGTTTAGACAAAGTCCAAATGGTACTGTTTGGAAAAGAACAGGCGGCACTGGTGGTTTTGCTTCAATTGGCAGCCATTCTTTTGGTTCTATAACTAGAGCTTGTCAATCACCAAATGGGGATATTTATTTCAGAAATACTGCAAATGAAGTATTGTATTGTCCAAATGGGTCTACTCCTGTTAGTGGAACAAGTAATTTAGGAACTTTAGGAGCTTTAGATATAGCAACAAATTCTTTAGGTGATGTTTTTTTTATTACAGCTAATGCTTTATGGAAAAGAACAGGTGGAGTAGGTAGTTTTGTAAATCAAAATCTTGTAGGTTCTTATACATTTATTGGAATAGTAATTAAACCTAATGATGACATTATTTTGTTTTCAACAACTACTTCTTATTTAGTAGATACAGGTACAAGTACACTAAGCGTTTATCAAGCCTCTATTCCATATTTCCAAAACGGGATAACGGCTTTATTAAATGGAGCTATTTTAGCTCTTAGTAATTCAAATCCAATGAAACTTTATAAACAAAGTGCTTCATCAGTTGGTACACCAGATTTAAACGGTGGAATTTTAAAACTTAAATCAGGAACGGGTAAAGGAACAGGAGCTTCTAAAGTTCAAATCGTTACAGGTCAAAAAACCACTTCTGGAACTGATATGCAAGTTGAAACTGTTCGAGCTGAATTTGATGAAAATGGAAGATTTATTTTGTTTTCATCAGAAGTTTATGCTGATAATGCTGCTGCTGTAACAGCAGGGTTAGTTGTAGGAACATTATACAGAGATTCTTCAGGAAATTTAAAAATAGTTTACTAAAAATAGAAATTATGATACAAACTAAAACAGCCATTACTTATGGCGATAGAAGCGAAAAAACAGGAATTATAAAAGTAGAAGTTAGGCCGCTGGAAACTTCTACTGAGGGAACAAGATTTTTAGTAATCGATTGGGATATTTCAAACCCATCAACTGATCCTGTTCATTCAAAAGAAGTTTTCTGGACTAATCAGGAAATTGATGCTATGGATTCTTATTTAGAACAAAACAATGATTTTTCTAGTTTGAGTAAATCACAAAAAGAATTAAAAAAAATACAGTTGGCTTTATATTTTGACACTGTTTTTAATTTGCTGCAAAGCGGTAGAACAATTTACCGCCTTACTCCTGATGATTGGGAATTGACACCTGATACGGTGATTGAAATACCAACAGAATAATGGGATTGCTGTTAATCATAATCACATGGATATTAACGCCGGTATTAGAAATTGGTAATTTCTTAACCACGATAGTTTTAAGTGTTACAAAGTTTCAGTTTTGGAAAACCGTAAATGGTTATTTCAAGTCGGGAGCAATTGACAGAGATCGTTTTGGCAATCACAATTATAGATCAGGATTGAATTTTTGGTTTAGTACGGGCGGCTATGAATTTGGGAACAACAAAGAAACGATGTCTAGTGTTTTTGGTAAAAAAGCATTAGAAGATTCATTGAATAAGTGGGGTTGGTTTTGGTATTATTTGCTTTACGCCATCGACTATTCTAACTGGAAAAAAGGAGGGCATTGCTTCGCTTCGATTAATAATAACATTTAAAAAATAACGCATGAAAACATACTTAATCTACATTTTAACGGCAACCTGTTTGTTTTTTGCTCCTATTGCGGGTTTAATGATTGCGGTAGGCGCGGCAATTGTTTTAGATACTTTTTTTGGGATATATCGATCGGTTAAAGTAAAAGGTTGGCGATTTGTCACCAGTCGTAGATTGAGCGAAATAATATCTAAAATGCTATTGTATCAAATGTGTATTATTTGTCTTTATGTGATTGATTTTTTTATCCTTTCAGAGTTTTTCCAAAAATGGTTCTCCGTTTCTTTTTTCGCTACTAAGATGTGTGCAATTCTATTGATATTCATCGAGGGAGTTTCGATAAAAGAAAACTTTGAAAAAGCCACCGGACTTGATGTTTGGTCATTAATAAAAAAAGCATTAGGGAGAGCTAATGAAATAAAAGATAGTGTAACAGATTTTAAAAAAATAGAGTGATTATGAACTACGATTATTTAAAAAAAGTAACAGCACCACAAATCTTAGTCCAAGCTATAAAACTGATCGGTACCAAAGAAATTGTGGGGAAAGTGCATTCAAAAGTCATTTTAGGATGGGCTAAAGAATTAGGTATCGACAAAACCTACACGAATGATGAAATTGCCTGGTGCGGTTTATTTGTCGCTTATGTGTGTCATAAAGCAGGCTTAGAACTTCCCTTTACACCATTGGCGAGTTTGTGGGCGTTAAACTGGAATAAGTTTGGCACCAAGCAGTCTAAAGCCATGTTAGGTGATGTTTTAACCTTTAAGAGAAACGGCGGTGGCCATGTGGGAATTTACGTGGGTGAAGATGAAACTTGCTATCATGTCCTTGGAGGCAATCAATCTAATATGGTAAACATTACTAGAATCGAGAAATCAAGATGCGCGGGAATTAGAAGAACGCCTTGGAAAATAGCGCAGCCATCAAGTGTGCGGGCTATTGCTTTAAATGCAAATGGGTTTATTTCTAAAAACGAAGCCTAATGAAAAATCAAAAAATCAACCACGTCTTATTCTGGATCATCGTATTTACTTTAACTTTTGTCTTGAATTCTTGCGGTGCTAGAAAAGCAGAGAAAACGAGATCCACTGAGGAAACAAAAAACGAAACCACAACAGCTGCTATCCTGGAGAAAAAAGAAGAGTCGGCCGTGAAAGTCGAGGAAAAAACCACCGTGATTGAAAAAGACAATAGCAAAGTTGTCGAAACTTCATACAGGCCAATCGACCCAACCAAAGAAGCCACGATCACAACACCTGAAGGGAAGAAACACACTTTACACAATGCCGAGGTAGTCATAAAAGAAACGACTCAAGACAAAGAAAGAAAAACAGATACTTCCATAGATTCTGAAACCACTAATAAATCAGAACTCAAAGAAGAGTCAGAGTCAAACAACAAAGCCGCTGCTAAAAAAGCCAGCGAAGTAATTGTTATCGATAAAAAAGCATGGAGTCCGGTTCATTTGCTTTGGTTGTTGATTCCTGTTTTAATTGTGGTTTTTCTTTTTAATAAATATAAATCTAAAATCTGGTGGGTATGATCGCTGAAAAACTTAGAATACTCAAACTAAAAAAGGCTCGCATCTGGTCAGAAATAGAATCACTTGCTGAAGTAAATGATTCTTTGTTTTTGGCTTTTGGGAAAACCCAAGCCGAAATCATGAAGCTTGAGAAACAATTGACTAACGAAACTAAAAATATTTTTGATGAGAATTGATTTTAAAATAGCGCAACACTGGAACGATCTCACCGAATGGCAAATTAGAGCCATTGGCCGTTTTATGTTTACTTCCAGAAATGAGCAAACAGAAACCAAGTTGTTCAGGCAAGTGGTTTTGTCAATTCTAATTGTGCCAAAACCGACAATCAAAAACATCATTAAATCGGTGGTGTTGTTGTCGCAAGTGCCATTTTCAGAACTGGAGCAATACACCGCTTTTGTCTTTGACCAGAAAGAACTACTCACCCGTTTTCCTAACCAAATAAAAATTGGGCGTTGGCCGTTCCGTAAAACGGTTTATGGTCCTGCGCCACGATTGGCTAATACGACTATTGAAGAACTCTCCTACGCTGATACTTTTTATTACAAATGGATGACAGAGAATGATGTCAATGATTTGCACCGCTTGACTGCTATTTTATACCGACCAACGCATTGGAATGTACGCCCTTCTTTAGAAGACAAGCGCATTCCTTTTTCTAGTTTAACCCTGGAGAGCAATTCCCGCATTACAGATGCAATCCCATTGCCGGTGAAGTTTATGATTGCACACGCTTTTTATGGCTGTCGCCAAAACTTCATTAACCGCCATCCTAACGTTTTCCCTCAAAAGAAAGTCGTGGAAGGCGAAGAAGAAGCCCCACCAAAAAAGCCAAAACCATACCAACCCTTCTCTAGAATCATCGATTCCTTTGCGATGGATGAAGTGCAAGTTTTTGGCAACCACCAGCAAGTCGAGAAAGTATTTGCGCCCAAGTTTCTCTCTATATATGAGGAAAGCATCAAGCGAGAAAAAGAAAAAGAACGTCAACGAAACACTAAATAACCATGTCAAGAGTATTATCATTCCAGAAAGTAGATGACTATTTCAGAGAATTAGCTACTAAGCACGTAGATATCAAGGATTATTGCGGCACATCTGCAGAGGAATTGGCTTCAAAGATTGAATCAGTAGAAGGACTGCAAACGCCCTTATTAGTGTTTTACGACTATTACGGGAAATTAGAAGGCGGTGTACAGCGCACTTTCAACAATAGATCATTGGCTTTCTCTATTTTATACACCGGTGTAAAAGCCGATGATTTCCCAGCGCAAAGAACCGCCGTCAATAATGCGGAGGAAATAGGACTCGAAGTCTTGTCCAGGATTAATGTACAATCAAAGATGCCGGGCATTGGCTGGCTCTACAACAACTTCGATAAAAACACTGCCACATGGGATGAAGTCATTGCTGAAGGGGCTGATGGTTTTTACGGCATGGAATTCCACTTTGATTTAAAAACACTCGAGCCACTGGTGGTAACACCTGAAAAATGGAGCGATGGGGATATATTTTGTTAAAATGAGGTTTCCCGTAAAGAAAAAATAGTTAGTAGTTTCTATTTTTACAGGTTGACCAATTAACACTAAAAAATTATGAATGAAGAATTGAAACGCGTAATCCAACCAATTGTGGAATGCGAATTGAGCCTAAGTGACCAAAAAATGGCCTTACACAGAATGTTTACTTTGGCTGTTGCCAATGCACCAGAGAATGAAACGGATAATTACACCGCCAAAACCCTTTCACCCGCCTACTTAGCTTTATGCGAATTGTTGAAAAACGTTCGCGAAATTCAGTAAATAATTAAATCCAAATACAAATCCTACATTCGTGTAGGATTTTTTTGTATACTTTTACTACTCACTTAAATTTAAAAAATCATGAAGAAAATTACACTATTACTGCTTTTCGTCTCTTCATTTGTCAATGCACAGCAACGGGTGTCTGAATACAAAGCTTCAAACGGAGTCACCTACAAAGAAGGAGATACCATACAACTGGGAAGAGGCTCAGGTTTACAAGGAACATTTGTATATCTAAAAATAGCAGGCTGGATGGCCGGAAGCACCACTCAAATTGGATCTGCTTATGGAGGTTTGAATGTTGAAATAAAAAAGATAAAAAAAGCCACTTTCAAAGGCGGGGACAAAGTGTTTTTTGTAGTGGGTGGCGGGAATATCACAAACTATTCCTTAGAAATTGAAGAAGCCATTGCCACTTGCGAGGTAAAAGAATGTACGGCGTCACAAACAACAGTCGTTTCCAAATCGGATAAATACGACCAGCTTAAAAAGCTAAAGGATTTACTTGCAGATGGTACGATTTCTCAAGAAGAGTTTGATTCTGAAAAAAAGAAGCTTTTGAATGAATAAACCAGAACAGCTATTTTTTTGTGTGAAAAAAGTACCAATAAAAATCCTATATTTGCCCTGACCAATCATTTTAAAAGCGAAGAGTGCTCCTTGTTAAGATTCTTAACACGGGAGTTCTCAGGTTTCGGGTAGCGGGAAAAAAAACCGTCCGACTTCATTCTTCGTGATGATTGGTCAAGCCGTAAAGGGGGCTCCCCTGTTCTGGATCTAACACCAATTATTATGGAAATCTTTATTTTAAATTACAAAGACGAAGTTAAAAGACTCATTTCAGAAAACTACGAGCCAGCGGATTCGTTGTCTAAAGAATTCAAAAAAACAACTCAAGCGCTTACTTATGAGTTCATGAATGTTATTCCTAACAATGCAATAGATGAACATCTTGTTTATGAGGCCCTAAGAGAATTGGGTTTTGAACCAAAAGAGGAAAAACCACTAGTTTATTTCTGGTACTTTAAACGAAAAAATAATATATAGTATCCTGCAAATGACTTAGAGTCTATAATTTGGCAAGTAGGGAAACCTTCTGAAAAACAACGTTAAAGTAAGAAGGTTTCGACGGCTGATTTAAAAATAAACAAAACTAAACTCATAAAACCACTCCTAACCGAGTGGTTTTTTTATGTCCTTTTCTCACTGCTTAAAAACTTGGAAATTGCTTCAAAATTCAAGGATATGGAGAATGTGAATATTGAAGCCGAGGAAAGAAAAGCTGGAAGGATTGCCGCAGCCGCACTCAAGGCATCGTTAATTAATCAAATAAAAAACACATTCAACCGCCGCACTGGTGCATTAGAGAAATCTACGGTTCTGGCTAGGTACAAGAGTGCTCGTTTAGATCGATTGGTGCTTAATTCCCCGCGCTATTCTTTTCAAACTCATTTTGGCTCTTCGCTTCCAGGTACTCAAAAAGCTACAGCAAGAAAAGCAACTTCTGTAAAATCATTTCAACGTCATCTAGAAGGTAAGGTTTCGCAGGTACAAGCACACGAACGAAAAGGCGGTCGTGTTAGTGCTATGCGAAAAAATGAGCCATATAGAGCTACTAATCACATTGCGAAAGCATTGAACCAAAGCAACGCATTAGAGAATCTCGCCACGGCATTAGGTAACAACAGAATGGTATTAATCACTTCACAAATCAATTTCTAATGGCAGCAGAAAACATAAATAGGCGGTTAAACATCTATATCAATGACCGTGAAGTAGTCAATTCGATGAGAGGTGTAGGAAGTGAGATGGCTAGAGTTAGAAATCAGATGCGTAATTTGAATGCGGGAGCCGATGATTATAATGAGCAGTTGCAAGAATTGAGGAGTACCTATTCAAGGCTAACACAGGAACAGGCGCGGTTTAGAACAGAAATAGCACAAACGCCAAGTGTCCTTCAAAGGATAAGAGGTGCTTTAGGTCCTGTTGCTTCTGGTATGCTTGCCGCTTTCTCTGTGGGTGCTTTAGCTGCAGGTTTTACAAGAGTTCTTGGAAACGCAAAAAAACTAATTCAAGAGTTTGGTCAATCAGTTGCTGATTTAAGCTCTATTACGGGGGCCACAGGAAAAGACTTAGATTTTTTAAAAAATCAGGCAATAACTTTAGGTAAAGAAACTAAAGGTGGTGCTGTTGCTGTTGTCGAAGCTTACAAATTAATTGCGTCCGCTAAGCCTGAATTGTTAGAAAATATTGATGCGTTAACCCAAATGACTGAGGCGGTCTTAGTACTTTCTCAAGCTTCTGGATTAGAGTTGCCTGCAGCTGCAACAGCATTGACTGATGCAATGAATCAGTTTGGCGCAGATGCAAGTCAAGCTGCAATGTTTGTAGATACGCTGGCTAATGGTGCGAAATACGGGTCGGCAGAAATTCCTCAATTAACAGAGTCTTTATTGAAATTTGGTGCAGTTGCTAAAACTACAAACGTCAATATTCAAGAAAGTACTGCTTTGATAGAAGCACTTGCTGAAAAAGGCTTGAAGGGAGCTGAAGCGGGAACGGCATTGCGTAACGTAATGTTGAAACTTTCGGCACCAGATGCATTGCCAAAAGATGCGCAAGAAATAATGAAGGCTTTAGGTATTAGTTTTGATGAATTAAAAGACAAATCAAAACCATTCGCTGAACGCCTTGAGGTGTTGAAACCAATACTGAATGACAATGCTGCCTTAATTAAGATCTTTGGTCTTGAAAATGCGGTAGCGGCAACTAATTTGTTGACTTCAACTGAGAGAATCAAGGAGTTGACCTCAAAAATGAATGAAAACGGTACTGCAGCAGAACAGGCGAAAATAAGAATGAATACTTTGACCGGTTCGCTTGATAAATTAGAGAGTGCTTGGGGCTCATTTGTTCTTTCTTTGTCGGAAAAAGGAAATGGACTAGGTAATTTATTAGCAGGAATTACAAATGAGCTTTCAGAAACAATTGAAGGTTGGAGAAAGATATTTACATCTAGTGAGAAATTAAAAGAAGAGGAGCTTGCTGAAATAAGGAAAGAAGGTATGAATTCCATTATCAAAAGTTATGGATCAGGGAATAAACTCAATCAAAGTCAATTAGAGATCATCAAAAAGTTAAATAATGAAGAAATTAACACTAATGCTAATAAAGTTAGGGCATTAATTGAGCAAAATAAAATTTTGGCAAGTAATAAACATTGGTTAACTGGAGCTATAAAAACGGAAAACTTCAACCAAATCATAGAAAACAGAAAACTAATAGCTGAAATAAATAAAAACTCAACCAAGTTACTGGGTAAAAACCAAGGGATTTCTTCTTTGATAAAAACAAAAAACACGCCATTAGGTGAAGTTCTTGTAGAAGGCTCTTCGCAAACTACTGGTAATAGTTCAAATGATGAGTCTAAAAATAGACAAAAGGCAATTGAGGATGCAAAAAAACATTCAGAAGATTTAAAAAAGCAATTAGAAGATTCTCAAAAACAATTACTACAGACTTCTCGTGCTTTTCAAGATGCTTCTTTAGGGAGTCAGAAGGAAAACTACGACAAGGAATTGGCGCTTTTAAACGTAGAGTACGACCGAAAAATTGAGGATACAAAAACAAAGGTTTCTCATTTAAAAGAAGAAATTAATAAACTGAATTCTGATCTTCAAGACCCTAAGAATTCTAAATCAGATGTGCAGTTAATAAAGGCAATAATTGCTGCAAAAATTGAAGAGCAAAAACAATACAGTAATACGGTAATTGCAACTGAGCAAACTCGCGGTTTTAAAATAGCAGCGTTACAAGAGAAGTACTTGCAAAAATCCATTAAGGACCAGGAATCAGCAAATGCTCGACTTCTTCAAAATCTACAAACACAGCACAACTTAGAATTAGGCAGTATTACCACGTTAGCTGATGCTAAAGCCATTCTTTCTAATTACTTAGATGAGGAAGAACTTAAAAAAGTGCACAGTCTTTCTGATGCCAAAAAGAAAATTAAGGAACAGTTCCAGAAAGAGGAAATTGAACTCCAACAAAAACACTTAGAAGAACTTGTGGCTCAAATGAGTCGTGTTCTTGGAGAGAAAGATGAATTTGGTATTGAATTAATCTCTCCTGAAGAAAGAGAAATTATTTTGGCTTTTCTTGACGAAGCTGCAGCAAAAATAGCAGCGTTAGGAGTACAAGGTGCAACTGATTCTGAAGACAGCTCCAAAGACATTAAATCATTATCAGGTTTAGATATACTTGGTTTCACTCCTGAGCAGTGGCAAGACACTTTCGATTCCTTTGATACATTCGAAGATAAACTGGCAGCGGTTGGATTTGCTGTTTTAGCACTACAAAACGCTTTTGGCACCTATTTCCAGTTTTTGGAAGCAGGTGAAAAACGCACAATGCAAAAGTTTGAGGCCAATAATCGCAAAAAACAAGCTGACCTTAATGATCAGTTAGAAAAAGGATTCATTACTCAAGAAGTTTACACAGCCAGAAAAGCAAAACTGGAAGCGGAACTGGCTAAGAAAAAAGCCGAGATTGAATACAAGCAAGCCAAGCGTGAAAAATTAATGGGTATTGCTAGTATTATTGGGAATACTGCAATTGGTGTTTCAAAAGCTTTGGCTCAGGGAGGGATGATTTTCGGAATTCCTTTTGCGGGAATAGTTGCTGCACTGGGTGCTGTGCAATTAGGATTAGCACTCGCGCAACCTTTACCGGATAAGAACGGTTTTTACGATGGTGGATTCACAGGAACTGGCGCGCCACGTAGCGAAGCGGGACCGGTGCATTTTAACGAGTATGTTGTTCCTCAAAAAGTATTATTCTCGAATGATCCGGTAGTTCCTCAGATAATGGGCTATCTCGAAGCCAAAAGAACGGGCAAATCACCACTCTCTCAAGATGATCCTGCTAGTACAAATACTTCCAGTAGCAACTCAGGCTCCGGTAGTAACGAGATGGATATAGCTGTTGTAAATGCCTTAAATAGAAACTCTGAAGTGCTCGAAAAATTAGAAGAAGATGGACTTACGGCTTATTTAGTAAACGATATCAAAACGGCTAAGAAAATGAGAGACAAAATCAAAGAAGTGAACAAACTAGAAACTAACGCAAAATTATAATTATGGCAAATTCCTATGTAACCGTTGAATTTATTGCTGTTCCTGATATAAACAATTATATAGGAATCGATGAGTCCGTTTCGGGTTTTGGTTTAAACGAAATATTTAAAACAGATAGAACCACCGCAGGCGAAACTAAAATCCCTGCCCAGGCTGACGATAATAAATATTCAATGACAATCTCAGCTACAGCTGCTGGTGTTTCTGATCATGGCGCAATACATACGCCCATAGGTGGTACATTGACCAGCACGCCGTTGACTTCTTTGCTTGTCGAAGACAATTTAGATGGCACTTATACTTATGAGTTGTGTTCAGAAACATCGGTTGTGATATATGAGATTTCATCAGGAATGAGTGTCGTGTGGTCTGAAGGTTCTTTTGACCAAATAGGAAGCTGTGGCGGTTATGCTGAAACAATCTCGGCTAATTATAAAACAGCTCTTGACTTAGATTTCAATGGTGCAGGGCAATTCACGATCACTAATGTAGATGGTGTCGCTAATAGTGGGCTAGGAACTGTCACTATTACCGCTAATTTTCCAAATGCGGTTTTCTCCCTTCCAGAAACCTTTCCTTTTGCGATCATCACCATTACAAATATCAGCGACATTCCTGATAATACCGTTTCTCCTTTACTATTAGAATTTCAAGTGTTTCCTGATGTTGCTAATGCTCCCGCCAAAGAATTCTCAATTCAAACAGAGGAAGCTTGGAGCATTGCTAATGTATTGCCAGCGTGGCTAGAACTGTCAGCCACTAGCGGAACAGCTGATGCCACAATAACGGCAACTCCTGTAAATTATGAGGCTTTGGCTGCTGGGAACTACACCACCGCTTTGAATGTGGTTGTAGGTGCTGAAACTTTTGTGGTAACCGTAAATTTGGCGGTTTTTAGCTTTGTCAAGAATCCCTTTTCTCCTGGTAAATTGTATTTTACGCAAGAACTGGAATACCTGAATTTTGATACAGCAACAGCGGGAACATTTGTTGCTTTAAATATCCAAATAAAAGTGTTTGCAATCAATACCTATGAGCCTATTATTTATACAAGGCCGTACAATTTTCCGCTATTCAAAGGAAAAGGTGATTTTCATGTGGGTAGCATCGTTCACGAATTATTTGAAGAAATTCAAGAATTGACTGATTTTGTGCCAAATCTAAAAACCAATTACACCAAGCCACAATACCGCCCTGCAGAAATCACTGTTTCTTTCGAAGAAAAAACATTTAATGCTACAGTTCCTGGACTGGTAAGTGGTGAATTGCCCATGTTTAAAATGGCCAAAGGAAACAAACCATTCACGACTGAAAGCCAATTGATATTACTGACCACGGCACAGCAAGAAGTGACCAGAATCACGCCGCAGTCGTTTGTGGGGACTTCCTTTGTTTATTTTGGTAAACCTAGAATTATCGTGAAGCAAAACAACAAAGTTATTGATGATTTCGAAATAACAGAAGCCGACCCAAACAAGGTGATTTTCTCCTATTTCCGTTTTGTCAACAATTTGAAAGCGGGTGATAGTTTAGATTTGATTATCATTAATGGCTTTGAAACAAGATCACAGCGTTTTCTTGTATTTCAAAACGGAATGGAAAGTACCTATTTCTTTTTCGAAAATGACAATCAAATGCTGGAGCCGTATGAATTCTCAGGTCGTAGAAGAATGAACCCGAATTTTAAGCACGTAACGACGAGAAAATTTAAGGATTTATACGCATTTGATTCGAAAGTAAAAACAGAGGTTAGTCAATCATTCATTATCAATACCGGGCAATTAGCCAAAGCTGATTATTTGATGGTTATGGCAATTGTAGCTTCTACCAAAGTATGGTGTTCCTTTGACAATCCCGAAGGTCCTTATTTTAAAGTAGATGCTACTACAACAAAATTAACCACTCAGGACACTTCGTCAAGTGAAGAGGATTTCAATATTGAATTTAACATCTTAGAAAACGCACATGCTAGTATTTATCCACGCTAATTTTAGGTTAGACCTTACCTATCTTCAGGTTACTTTCACGGAACTAAACCAGTGGTTTAAGGATGATTTCTCTACAGAAACTACCATTCCGTTCGACTTGTATTTGGATGCCGATCTGTCAAAAAATAGCGGTTTTCAAGCGCATTATAACGCTCACAAAAACCAGACTATTTTTAGCGGTTATCTTGATAAAGATGGCGAAATCAAAGCAGCCGTATTGCAGTTTCTAAGTAAAAAAGGGAATTTCATTAATGCCATTATCAATGCGGGAACAGATAATTTTCCAAGCTTTGAAAAGAAACTCTCGGAATTGCTGCTGGAGACAAAAACGGTGGCTGATATCCTTGTCGATGCCAATGATGTGATTGCAAAAAGCTACCCAGAAACCAACTATAATTTCCCAATGGTACACACGGATAAGTATGATCCAAGTGGCGATGAGTGGCACGGTTTCGAAAAAACAATAAATAAATATGTCGCGGGACAATTCTTGACAAATGTGTTGGACTTGGAAACTAATATTGATTCCATCAGGAATATTATGCAGCCATTGCCCTACCTGATGCATGTTGTCAATGCGGGAATAGTCGATGCGGGATTCACTTTACAAGGCGATATCTTGACAGATCCTGATTTCAACAAAGCTTTGCTATTTCGTGATGGAGAATATTACGATGCCACGGTCAAAAATGAAACACCAATTGTTTATAAAAACAATGAGTTCGACAATTTAGCTTATCAGGACAACGGCTTTCAGTATGTTACTTTTTCGAAAGAAATCACAGTCGAAAGAAAAGGAGATTATATCTTATTTGGAGACATTACTTCTCTGGTTTACTCGGCGAGAAAAAACCCAGCTTGGAGCCACGACAGATATCGTTGTTCAAATTTGAGTGTACGAATCGAAAAGAAAAGTGCAGGAGTTACCACCCAATTGGCTTTTTTCGAACAATGGAGACAAGGAGCTGGTCAGCAAAATTTGTGGAAAGAAATCAAAGAAAACGCTTATGACATCCCTGTTTCGCTTGCTGTGGGTGATATCATCAAAATCACCAAAACAGAACCAAGACGGGATTTATCTCCATCTCCCACGCCTGATTATCCAGAGGCGATATCTTTGAAGTTGATTCCAGTGCGATATCGCTATGCTGATGGAAGTCCGATCATTTCAGTTTTGAACCTAAAGGAAATCGACTTGACTCGTGTGGTGCCTGAAATGACTTTCAGGGATTTAATTATGATCATAAAAAACTGGAAAAATTACGAGTTCATCCCTGTTGACAATGTCATTTATATGAACAGAATCGAGTCCAGGTTAAATAGAGATTCGGCTGTCAATCTATCAGAGTTTGATGTCGAAGAACCGCAAATCAATTACCACGATGACCGACAGTTTGAATTAGCTTTCACTGATGGAAAAGCATCTGAAACTTACAAGTATGATTCGATACTGGTTTCAGGAGACAATGTGCAGGTCAATAATTACACGATGAAAGATTCAGTGAGTCCCATTAAGATTGATGCGCTGCCGCTTCCTGTGGTGGCCAGAAACGGAATCACCACCGCTTTGAGTTATGAAGATGAAACGACAAAGCTGCGATTGGTTTTTATGCGTCCAATGCCTGCGGGAGGAACTCCAGTGTCGTACTGGAACGAGAATGTTCTTATCCAGAATGTTTATGAAACCGATTTTAAGAATTGGCTGAAATTCAGAATCAATTCTATCGCTTGGAATTGGGACTTTGTTATTTCAGTCGAGAAGTTCAGAGCCATTTCGATTCAAACTCTTGTCTATGCTTATAGTAATTATCACATTTTCACCGAGATTGAAAAGGAGCGATTGAACAGTATGTTCTGGAGAATAACGGCAAAATCAGAAAGCCTATTATAAACGAAAAACCGCTAATCTAGCGGTTTTTTTGTTTTATTCCTCTTTCCCAAAATTAATATCAGCTCCTTGAATTATTGCATCACAACTTGAATTTCTAGGGGTGTACATTTCTGTAATTTTAATATCATAATGTCGCGCCTGGTCTCTTACTTTTATTGCGGCAACTCCGCTGTTTAATAGATCGGTAATTCCAGTGTCTTTGAGTCCGTAAAACTGGTATTTACTTTCTAGATTTAATTCAGTTCTTAATGTTTCCCATGCGCTTGCAATTTTTCTGATCGGCATTTTTTTTGATCCTGGTTTAAAATTGTCGCTTGAAAAAACATAATCAGTGGGGTGGGCATTTCCTATATGATTTTTCAATTGCAATAAAAATTGAGAAGGGATTGTTACGACTTCGTCTTTTTTATTTTTCGAAATCTCTTTTGGTAAAAAGATTGAATTATCATTAAAGTTTATCATCCATACTTTTAGCTTTCCAAGTTCCGTATTTCGAATAAAACAAAAATAAGTCGACATGCAAAGCGTGTGGAATCCGCTGTCGTAGGTGATCAGTTTATTATAGATTGCTTGTTTTATTTCTGTTGGGAATACTTGCCTTTTTTTTACGGGCAATCTCATAGGTTGAATGCCTGCAACTGGGCTTTCATTAAGAACTCCTCTATTTATCAGAAAAGTGCAAAATAATCGCAAGAAGCCCAAATGATTGTTTCGTGTTCTTGGCGAAGAATCTCTTTCGATGTAAATCCAGTCTAAGTAATTGATGCAAAATTTCTTATTCACTTCTAGAGCAAAAACTATTGGGTTTTTCTCTTTTATGAATTGTTGCAGTAAGTTCAAATTAGAATTATAGGTTCTGAGCGTGTCTGGTCTGACAATATCATCCTTTAGTTGCTTTTTGATACTTGTCAAAAATTCCTCAACGCAAGCTTCAAATGTTTTATAGCTTTTTCCTGTTGATTCCAGAAAGGGAGACCAACCGTTGGCCAGTTTTGTGTTGATGCCTAAAACAATCCTTTTGGCGTGCTTTAATCGTTCTGAATTGGAAGCAATAGAAGGAACTCGAAGTCTTATGCGCTCTAGTTTATTTGTCGCTGGATTTTTAGCGTAGTAAACAATCACCCACTCTTTATTTAGTTTGAGCTCTGCTGGTTTATAGTCTACAAATAGTACTGTAGATATATTACTTGTATGTTTTTCGGCATTTTGCATTTTTTTTTATTTTTTAAAAAAAAAGTAAATTTTTTCTAAAAAATAATGTTGACACAAATTTGACACAGGGTTTTTATAAAAAACCTAAAAAACCCTTACATTGCAAGGGTTTTAAAATATTCAGCAGAGAGAAAGGGATTCGAACCCTCGATATGTTGCCATATACACGCTTTCCAAGCGTGCGCCTTCAGCCACTCGGCCACCTCTCTAATTAGGTTTGCAAATAACACTAAAAAAACTGACTTACAAAAGCAATTTCTAATTATTATATCATCTCTCCTCGTAAAGAAGTTTCAAAAATAGTTTTAAAGTCTCCTGCAGCAACGTCTTGTTGCAATAAGTACATCAGCTTAGTAATAGCGGCTTCTGTAGTGATATCTTTCCCTGAAATAACGCCAATCTGTTTCATCGAGGTACTGGTCTCATATTGCCCCATATTGACACTGCCGCCAGAACATTGTGTCACATTTACAATATGCACTCCTCTATCGATTGCTTTAGTTAATAATGAAATAAACCACTCTTCAGTAGGTGCATTTCCAGAGCCATACGTTTCTAAAACCACCCCTTGCAAAGCCGGTATAGCAAGTATTGCATTTACCACCATCTCACTTATTCCTGGGAAAATTTTTATAATAACTACATTCGTATCTAAAACCTTATGCACTATTAACTCACCACGCTTTTTTTGAGGTAAAAATAAGTCGGGCCATTTTTTTAAGTGCACGCCTGACTCTATTAAATGTGGGTAGTTAGGGGATGTAAAAGCCTTAAAATGTTCAGCATTTATTTTAGTGGTTCGGTTGCCTCTGTATAATTTATATTCAAAATAAAGGCAAACCTCACTGATCACAGGTACATTATTTTCCTGCAAAGAGGCAATTTGTATTGCAGTAATTAAGTTTTCTTTTGCGTCTGTGCGTAAATCACCAATAGGTAACTGCGAACCCGTAAAAATCACTGGCTTAGCCAAATTCTCTAACATAAAGCTCATCGCCGATGCAGTGTAAGACATGGTATCAGAACCATGCAGAACTACAAAACCATCAAACTGATCGTAGGTCGATTCGATAACATTGGCTATTTTAGTCCACTCTAACGGATTCATATTCGAAGAATCAATAGGTTCTTCAAACGAAAGAGTTTCTATCTCGCAATCTAATTGCTTGAGCTCCGGAATTTTTTGTAATAACTTATTGAAATTAAATGCTTTTAAAGCACCGGTTTCAAAGTCTTTACTCATTCCGATTGTCCCACCGGTGTACAACAATAAAATCTTAGCCTTTAAGCTCATTGTTATATTTTAATTTATTAACAACTGGATTAGCATACATATCTAATAAACCTTGTAAAGCAACCGGATTTTCGGCATCGATTCTCATATCAAGTCGGCGCTCAAAAAGTGATTTCTCATTTTCGGTATAATATTTAGCGTATGTTTCTGTTTTATATAGAATATCGTAAGCGATATAGTTAGTAGGCCACAATTTATAAGAACTCAGTATCGAGTCATCTATTACTTGTGCTAAAGCTTGAATTTGTTTATTATTATTGTCAAATTCATTTTTAATAGTATCAATCTCTTGATCTAGAACATCGCCTATGTGAATGTGAATGCGCTTCTTTTGACCCATGATTCCACTAAGCAGGGTCATAAAATCCTCATTCTTTTCTTTTACATAAACCTCATTATTAGTCTCCGCTATTAATTGCGGGATCTTTAAAACATCCGTAGGGTCGTATTCATATGAGATAGAAACAGGAACTATTTTTAATTTCTTAAAATAATCCATTAAATTAGCTTCGTCAGAACCCATAGCAAGCATTTTTAAAACACCTGGATTAGTAGCATCATTACCGTCTTTTGTTCTTCCCTCGCGCTGAGCAATCCAAACAGAGCGATTTTCATGCTCAACTAAATAACCAATGTATTCCGCTAAATTCTTTGAACTTTGCAGCATCTCTCTTGGGGACAGCCCACGTTGCACTAAAAAGTTTCGGTTTAATTTCGCTAAAACATTCAAGAAATCCTTTTGAACAAGGTTATCTCCAATGGCAGAGGCAGTCATCACTAAGCCATGCTCAAACAAAGCGACATTTAACAAAGTGGTATCTAATACAATATCGCGATGGTTCGAAACAAAAAGATAAGACGCCCCTTTTTCAAGTTTTTCGAAACCTGAAGTACTTAGACCATCAGAACTTTTTTCTAAAACCTTTTGAATCGTATGATATATAAAATTACATTGAAAGTCGCGAATAGAATGTGTTTTTGAAAGTTGTTCCTTCCAAACGGCATCAGCCACATCAGGAAATGTAAAGCCCATCATTGCCTTCATCATCGGATGGTTTTTTACATTTAAAATGGCATCATTTATTTCAGAATCATAAAATGGCCTGATCGCATCAAATTTTTGCATTATTGGTTATTTTAGGTGACAAATGAACAAAAAAAATATTAAATTATAGGAAATTAAGCCCTTAAATACCAAAAATAGCTTTCGAATTTTCAGTGGTTACTTTCGCGATATCATTTGCCGAAAGCCCATATAAAGTTGCTAACTTTTCTATAATATGTACAAGATAACTACTCTCATTGCGTTTCCCTCTGTAGGGCACTGGCGCTAAATAGGGAGAATCTGTTTCTAGGACAATGTGCTTTAAGTCGATTTGATTTAAAAACTGGTCAACTTTACCATTTTTAAAAGTCACCACTCCTCCTATACCCAGTTTCATATTATAGGAGATAGCTTGTAAAGCCTGTTCGTAAGTTCCTGTGAAACAATGAAAAATACCAAATAAATCATCTGATTTTTCTTGTTCTAGTACTTCAAAAACTTCATCAAAAGCATCACGACAGTGAATCACGATAGGTAACTTGTGTTTTTTTGCCCATTGAATCTGAGTCCTAAAAGCTATTTGTTGTTCCCTTAAAAAAGTTTTATCCCAGAACAAATCGATTCCTATTTCACCTATGGCATAGAAGTTTCTTTTAGCTAATTCCTCTTCCACATGCTGGAGTTCTTGAAGATAATTCTCTTTTACATAAGTAGGATGCAAGCCCATCATTAAAAAAACATTTTCAGGATGTTGTTGCTCTAAATCGTACATGGACGCGGTGTAACTAGAATCTATAGCAGGAATAAAAAACCGTGAAACACCGGCATCAATAGCTCTTTGAATCATTTCGGTACGATCTTCATTAAATTCCTCTGAGTATAAATGGGTATGTGTATCAGTGATTATCATTATTGCTTTTTACTGTTCAATTATAACAGACAAAATTACAATTATTACGCAAAAGATGCACTACAGATGCGATGGCAAAAGCAGATTTTAATTTCAAAGTACCAAATAATAATTACAGCATACAGATTGATCGAATGCAACGGACCTAATCGGATTTATAGTAATAAGCCACAGCTTAAAAGGGTTAGAAAGACTAATTCTATTAATCTCTACAATCCTTTTAAGCTGTGGCAAAAAGAATAAAACTAAAAAAAATTTTTAAACCTTGTTTTGAAGTCCATTAATTACCATCAATCAAAATCATTCAATAATTTTTGAACCTGATCGTAATTCTCATAATCAGCAGGAATGGTCAATAGTATTTCCTTACTGGCTTTATACTCTTTTTGTTTTAATTTTGACAATGCCAGACTCCAAATGGCTTTGTTTTTATAAATTGAATTCCCTGATTTTAATTCGTTAAAAACAACTTCGGCTGCTTTTGTTTTATCTGTTTCTAACAAGGCAACACCATAAAAATACTGCAACTCAGCTGTTTTATTTTCTTTCAAAAGGGCTTCAAAAAGCGGAATTGCTTCTTGATACTTTTTGTCATTAAAAGCGGTTTCTGCCTGTTTCACATTTGATACAGCATCACCTCTCTCTGTGAAATACGCATTTTCGTATTGATTGTAATCGTCAAACGACGGATTTGAATTCGAATTAAAAACAAATACCCCAAACAACAACGCAACTGATGCCGCCGCCATATACATCCAGGGTTTAAACTGCACCACCTTAGCTTTGGGAGCTTGCAACTGCTCTTTAGAAATTGTTTTTAAGTTTGCAACAAAAGCATTTCGCTCGGTTTCTAGCCCAAATTTAAGTTCCAGTTGCTCATTTACTTCCTTAAAAGTTGCAAATGCGGCAGCCATTTCCTGATTTTCGGTCAGTTCTTTTTCGAAATTTATTTTTTCAGCACTCGACAATTCCTCTTGGAGGTATTGATCGAATAGGATATAGTTTTCTTCGTTCATGGCTAGCTAAGTTTTAGAGATTTAAAGCGACTGTTTTCTTGAATCCACTGTGTTAATTGTCCGGTACACAACGATTTTTTCTTGCGCACATATCCATAAGTCACATTGAGTTTCTCGGCCACCTCTTCCATCGACTTGATGGTAAAACTGAGCTTTAGTACTTCTTGGCATTTTTCGCCTAACTTCTGGAACATGGCATCAAACAGCTGTTGCTTCTCTTCAAATAATTCGGTTTCGGCAACCATATCTGCAGTGGGTTCATTAGTAGATGTTTCATTCTCCTTAATTGTTACCCCTTTATTAGATGCTTTTTTTAATTCGTTCAGCCATTTCCTTTTGCACAACAAAAAAAAGTAGGCGTCGAACGGACAGCTCAACTGTAAACTTTTGGCTTTAGCCTGATTAAACAGTACAATCATTACTTCCTGCACCACATCTTGCGCCTGATCTTCATCGCCAGAGTTATTTCTGATATAGGAAACCACTTTGGGAACAAACTTTTTATAGATAGACTGAATGACTGCCGAATCATTATTAGCAAGTCCTTCAATATAGGATTGGTCGGGATGTATAGTTGCATTGGCCATAGCAAAAAATTTATTGGCTAATGTAAAAAAAGAAAATCAAATATTTTTTGATTTCAGGGGTAACAATTTTAAAAGCCTGTTGATATACTACTATAAATCAGATGTATGTTCATTAAAAAACAAAAAACATGGAAAAATAAATCAAAAAAATAGGCTCCCAATTCACTAGACGGATTTGGAAAAACATCACCCGATAAAAAAAACAATAATAAGGGGTAACAATTCAAAACCAAAATTGATATGGCAGTATAAAACAAATACCAATTCATTAAAAAACAAAAAACATGAAAAAGTATATCAAAAAAATCAGACGCTATTTCACTCGGAAAATTTGGAAAATAATCACCCGATAAAAAAATCACGAATAACGGGTAACAATTCAAAACCAAAATTGATATAGCAATATAAAACAACAACCAAATAAAAACGTATACCATGAAAACAAATTTCAAAATTATTTTAGCAATGCTTTTAATTGGAATGGGATTCCAAAATACTAAAGCGCAAGTTTCAAAAGTAGCCGACCAAGCAACTCAAAAAACAGAATGGCAATTTTCTACTAGAGCAGGATATGATTTCCCCTCTTACAAAGAAGACTTCAAATACATTGATTATTCTGGCGGTATTATGGGAGGCGTGTCAGTGAATCACTACTGGAAATGGTTTGGATTGCAAGCCGACTTTGATTACATCAAAAACAGTCCAAAAAGCAACATCAACAATCCGTCTTATGATAATGGAGGAGTAATACCAACTGCAGTTGACTATGATGACCTATCGGTAACCAAGAACGACATTACTAGAATGTTCGCAGGAGCAGGACCATCGTTTAGATACTTAAGCAAAAATAATAAATTTCAAGCCGAAATGTCTTTACTTGCCGGTTTAGGAACGATCGATGGAGGCGAAATCCTAGTCGAAGCAACGAGAAAAAATGGATCAATAGACGTACTAACATACCATTCTGGCTGGGACAAGGAGAATCTATTGGCAGGAAAAGCACAAGCAAGACTTACCTACTTTTTTAACCAACATTGGGGTGTACACGCAGGCGCTTATTATATGCATTACTTTAATGGCGCACAAGAATCAGGCAAAAACGATATTCTAATCAATAAAGGTTATATGACAGCGGGTAGCACATTGCAAGTGTATTATTACGAAGCAGGAACAACAGCAATAGCTGGACAAGCCCAAAATGGTCAAAACAACACAATAAATGCTTTTAACACACAGTCAATTATTCGTAACAACCAAGGAGGAAGTGCTACTTCATTTGATTTAAGACGCAAAATCGATTTATCATCAATAGGTGTGTTTGGAGGATTAACATACCGTTTTGGTCCATCTAAAAAAGCACCAAAAGAAATCGTAGAAGAGGTAAAAACAGCTCCAACAGAAAAAAAATATTGCATTCAAACCACTGCTAAAGACAAGTTTACTGCAGAAATCTTACCCAATACAGATGTATCAATCAAAGATTCAAAAGGAGTAGTAGTCAAAACAGCTAAAACAGATGCCTTTGGAGTAGTACAATTTTGTGATCTTCTACCAGACGATTACACGATCGAAGGTCGATTTAATGATCTTGCTTTAGAAGGTAATTCAACTAAAAAATCCGAGTTTCAAAACAATAAAACCATCTTAAAAGACATACTGTATGCCGATGCAAACTTTATTATAAAAGGAAAAGCAATTGTATGTAATACCTCTATTGCTATAAACGATGTGAGTATTGTCCTTAAAAACAACCAAATGGTTGTACAAAAAACAAGCAGTACGAATGAAAAAGGTGAATTTGTTTTTCAAGCAACCGCAAACACGAACTACAGTATTTATGGTAAAAAAGAAAACTATATGTCGCAAACCATGACCGTTTCGACTAAAGATTATGACCGTACTAAATCACTTTTCATCCAATTAGAAATATGCATGGACGCCGCTGATTGTGGTACAGCAATCGCACTAAAAAACATTCACTATGACCTAGGTAAATACTTCATTAGAGAAGATGCAAAACCAGAATTGAATAGATTAGTACAGTTCATGAATGACAATCCAGGTGTAAAAGTAGAGCTATCGTCTCACACAGATTCTAGAGCTTCAAACGGATACAACCAAATATTATCTCAAAACAGAGCCAATGCAGCGGTAGACTACATCACTTCTCAAGGAATCTCAAGAGCGAGATTAACTGGAAAAGGATACGGAGAATCTAAATTACTAAACCGTTGTACTGATGGAGTTGAGTGTTCAGAAGAGCAACACCAAGCCAACAGAAGAACAGAGGTAAAAGTAATTTGCTCAGAATAAGAAAAAACCAGCAATATAAACCAAATAGCGATGAGTCTTTCATCGCTATTTGTGTTTAAAAAAAGAGCTACATGATCCTATTTTACTGTTTAAAAAAAATAAGTAAAAAATAATGCAATAAATAGGGTAACAAATTACCAACACTATTGATATAACTATATAAATCAAGTTTAACCATTACTTTAAAAATCAGAAATCATGAAAACTCTAAAAAACATTTTCAGTCAATTAAACAAAACTTCAAAAACAGTAGCAACATTAGTAATTACAGCAGTAGTGTTTAGTTGCACTCCACCACCTGTACCAACTCCCTCAACTTGTAGTACAAGTACGTCTGACTTTCAGACGATTTACAACAATGTCCTAACAAGCCTCCCAATGCATGATGACTATGTTACTATGGATTTAACTACACATGAATACACTTTTACAATGCTAACTAACAAAAGCATTTGTAAGATAGGGTATCAGGGAAATACAAATTTATTTGCAGCTAACATTCCGTACACTATCGAAATTTATGATAACACTACAAGCAGCATCGTATACACAGGTAGTCACATTTTTAATTCTGCCTTTACAGACTATGTAACACCTATTGGGGCAACGGTAGTGCTACAAAATACACACTCCTACACCATAAAAAGAATTGTCACTAACTATTTAGGAAATTTGAATAATACCATTGGTAGGATTTGTAGGTACAATACCGGAGGATTGCCTTCTGCTGCAGTAGCAACAGGCGCTTTTATGCAAATTACATCGTCTAATTTTTATGGTACCGGTGGACCAGCACCAAGCTATGGGATACCATACATTGATATTATTTTTCAATAAAAACAATATCGTATTAATGACAAAAACCAAAAAAATTAAAAAAAATAACTATTAAAAACACTAGAAATCATGAAAACACATAAATTAAAAAACCCGATACAAAATCTAAAAAATGCTGCTCTTCTATTTCTTGCTACAATTACTTTAGTAAGCTGTAACAAAGATGAGATCTCCAATCTAAACCCTACAGCGGCAAAATTTGCAACCATTAGACAAACAGCTCTAGAGCATCAAACACAAAGGTTTACCGCCACTGCTGGAGTAGGAGCAATCACACTAACATCAGCAAAAGGAGTTATCATCACTTTAAATGGTAACGCCCTAACTAAAAACGGAAATCCTGTAACGGGAGCAATTGATATCACCTACGTTGAAATTTTTGACAAAGGAAGTATGCTTGTAACTAATAAACCAACAATGGGACTTATGACTAATGGCAATAAAAGCATACTAAAATCAGGCGGTGAATTTTTTATTAGCGCTTCACAAGCAGGAGTAGCTCTAGTTTCTACTGGAGTAATTCAACTTCAAGTTCCAGCTACTTTAACTGACTCTGTTGACACAGGAATGGTATTTTGGACAGGCAACAACAGTGATGAAGCGAATCTAGTTTGGGAGCAACCCGTACCGATACCTGCAAATGTTGGGGGAGGACAAGAACGCGGAAATGTTGCTTTTAACCACACCAATTACAACGTGACTTTTGGAACTTTTGGATGGACAAATGTTGACCGCTTTATTAGCGACCCAAGACCTAAAACTACTATTTTAGTGGAAGTTCCAGCGGGATATGATGATACGAATTGTGCTATTTACCTATCTTATGATGGAGAAGGTCAAAATGCACTAGCCAAATTAGACACTTACAATCCTACAACAGAACAATTTAGTGAACATTATGGACAAATTCCAGTTGGATTAGCTTGCCATGTGATTTTCGCTACCGAGGACAACGGAAATTGGAGATTCGCTATTAAAGCAGTCACTGTTGCTGCCGGAGATGTTTATACCTTCGCCATGAGCGAGACTAACGTAGTAACTGAGGTCCAATTAATAGCAGCTATTAACGCTATTCAATAACACAAAAAGTATTTTTTTAACAAAAGTGATGATTTGCTCATCACTTTTTTTTACTTTTAATACTTGATTGTAACCTTCTACTCTATTTTAGAAGCTATTCCTGCTATCCGTTTTATCTTTTTATCCTATCTAAAAAACGATAGGACAAAAAGGATATCACTGCTATCAGGGCTAAAAAAAACTAGCCATGAAACCACTTTTACTCTTTTTCATTTGCCTCAACTCAACCCTTCTCTTTGCACAAACTAAAGTAAAAGACACCGTTACACGTCGCGCCATCATTGGATACATCCAAAACAAAAATAGCGTTTCATACAAACCTACCACACCACCACTAATCCCAATCTCCGGAGCACCAAAACCCAGCTATTCCTATCTATGGGAAATGGGCGACGGACATTACAGCAAGGAAGCCGAACCCAAACACGTGTACAAAAACAAAGGAACTTATAACACCAAACTATCCGTAACCAACAATTACGACAACGGAAAACCACCTGCTATCCGACCAAAAAAAGTGGTTATCAATGAAATCTCTACTGAAAAATACAACGAAATCGCTTCTATAGAAGATCAAAACGGATTTACCATTCAAAAAAATTGCGACCCTATTCCCGATCAGGAAATAGTGGTAATCATGAGCTATCAAAACCTAGAGAACTACGTTGCCGATGGGAAACTGTATCTCTTTTACAACGAAAAACAATTTAAAAACAACAATTTTGAACTAGCTGATCTTCGCACCTATGCTGGCGAAAGTGAAGTACAAGAAAATAATTTTGCCGCAGTAAATGCCATAGAGGACTCGCACACCTATCTTGCCTCATCTAACGTTTTCACTTTGGCCACAGCCCAAAAATACCAAAAAACCACCACACAAATCGACTTAGACCAAACCCTACTAGAGGCCAATAAAATGTACAAAAACGTTTCTATTCTAGAATTTGATGGCGCCAATCCTAAAGAAACTCGCAATGTATTTTATACCCTAAAAACAACTCCCGAAATGATCAAAGATACCAGTGCAACCGTGACCATGCGCGGCATTTTTGTCCCAAATCGAAGTTTTAAAAACCACAAAGTAGTCAACCTCGAGATGGAAATAGTAACCTCACACGACCCCAATAAAATGGGCTCCAACGGAAGTTTCTTAAATTATAGGTTAGTGCGCTTTAAACGAGTAAATTTTAAAACTCGTTTTCAAAACAATGGCGAAGGTCCCGCTAGAATGATTCGTCTAGAAACGGATATTCCTGACATGTTTGACAAAAAAACCTTCAAGGTAGAAGACATGTATCCCAAATGCCCCATCTGTCCAAAAGGAGAGGAACCAACCGTGAGTTGCCTCGACACTATCATAAAAAAAGATCAAATATTTTTTACCTTCAAAAACATTTATTTGCCTGGAAGCGAGCAAAAAAACGTCACCGAAAAGGACAGCACTAAAGGTTTTGTAAAGTATTCTATGAAATTCAACAAGGACTTTCACAAAGTAAATACAAAAAGTAAAACGGCAATTATATTTGACAAAAACGAACCCATTATTACCAACTACGCCACCACCCGATTTTTACCCGGAATTTCTATTGGTGCCAAAGCAGGTTACAACTACTTCCCTAGCTTGAACAATTCGACCAGTTATTTTGTAGGAGCCACAATTTCGCCTTATAAATCGTATCGCTATTACTGGCAAGCTGAGTTTCAAAATAGCTTTCACAACTATACTGCAGCAAGTACTTCAACAGATGTTCTCATTCAGAATACTGCTGGAATCGATCAATTGCAACGCACTACCAATACTACCACAAACACCACCATCAACATGGAAATCCCATTGTTGATGCGTTACAACATCAACAATTTTATTGGTATTGGAGCCGGGATTCAAGGGAACATTAACGCATCCGAAAAACAAGAACAATCTACCAGAATCGATTTGTATGAAAATGACAAACCAGCTACGTTATTGACTACTACGGAAGACGCCATAGCTACAAGCAACAGTTTTACTAATTTTAAAGCCGGTTTATTGTTTGACTTGACAGTGGGCGCGGCGCGCATTGGCCCAAGTGCAGGAGTGCGATATGTGGTAAACTTCAAAGAAAATTTCAACTATTTGCAATTTTACGGCATTTGGAAATTTTAAAAAACTAATTTTCTAATTGACGACAATCACTAAACATATCAATTTGCTTTTAAAATTACAGTCCTAAATCACGAACATTTAAAAATTGGAACGGAGTCGAAAACCCTCTAATCAAATCAATAATAGATAAAAATGGACCTCTGCTCGATTTGAGAAACGTAGTAATCTTGCATTTTCCATGTACAAACGACAAACCCAGCTATTAATGCTGTCCAAGAATAACTGATGACAAAATACTTTTTACTCTTTCTGTATTTCACAACGCTGCTAAGCTTCGGGCAACAAACGCCTGCTCTAGAAGATAAAATATATGATGCAGTTGATTCTTTTACTACCAATCCATCAGTCCAAAACCTACAAAAACTAGAGTCGTACAGCAAGAGCCTTTCGACCAACACCAAAAACAAAAACGTACTACTCGCTCTTGTTGTTCTGAATTGCAATAAAGGCTACTATGAAAACAGTTTTGGTAAAACAGCCAAAGCCATTTCGAGCTACGAAAAAGCATGGAATATATACCAGAAAAACAAACTCTCCAATTATGACATCACCGAATATGCGTTAAAACCACTCGGGAATCTGTACACACTCATAGGCGATTACAACAATGCCGAAAACATTATCAAACAATATTATTTTGTTGCCAGTCAAGAAAAAAACGAAGCCCAAAAGCAAGCCGCCGTGCTCAACCTGTCTAATGTCTATCAAAATACGGGACGCATCGATCAAGCCATCGGTCTGCTGGAACAAACTATCCGTACAGACCGCTTAACCAAGATTCAAAAAGGGCTTTTGTACAACAATTTGGGTTCTAATTATTTCTTGAATACACAAGCTAATATCATGCAACCCCTAGCTTTTGAAAATGCTGAAAATGCTTTTTTGAAAGCCGCTAGTTTACTCGAAAAAGAAACCTCGCAATATGAAGCTTTGACCAATAGTTATTCTAATTTATCTCAACTAAAATTAGCACGAAATGACCCTGATCAGGCATTGTTTTTTTATACGCAAGCCAAGCAAACTTTCGAAAAAATCAACAATCCTAATCCACGGAAAAAAGCACAATTGTATTGTGATGCAGCCAACATCTTTTTTAAACAAGGCAAAATAGCAGCAGCAAACGCGGCACTAAAAACAGTTTTCAAAATTTTAATTCCGTCCTATTCTGATGCAAATCAAAGCTTACCCAAAAAAACTTCGCTTTATGCCGAGACGATTCTCCTAGATGCATTAGACTTACAATCCGAATTGTTTTTGGCGCAAAGCCAGCCTAAAAAAGTATTAGAAAGTTACGCACTTGCCTTTCATATCGAAGATTTATTTCAATCGCTATTGGTCTATGAAAACTCCAAAATTATAATCCAAATGCGGAATCGAATACGAACCGAAAAGTGCATTGCTATTTACCAAACCCTATTCGAAAAAGAAAACAAGACATTGTACCTAGAAAGCGCTTTTGTACTAGCCGAAAAAACAAAATCGATCGTTCTCAAAAACAGTTTAACTAGCAAAGAATTGCAATCAGCAGAAGAGCAATCCATCGTAGAACAACTACAAAACTGCAATACAATAATCATAAAAGAACAACAAAAAGGAGCTACAGCAACTCTTGCTAAAATAAATGAAGCCGTAAAAAAACAAAATGAACTCATGTTGGTTTTAAAGGAAATCCAATCCAAAAGAGACAAGCAATCAACAGCGGATATTGACATAAAAAAATTATTTAGTAAGCTCGAAAACGACAAGGCCATTATGATCGAATATTTCTCTGGCTACCACAACACTTATTCGTTCACGCTTCAAGAACATCAGATCACGCTTCGCTTATTTAGCAACGACGCGCATACCGCGGTTAAAATTGTACAGTTTATAGACTATTTTAATGATGCCAACGCTATTTCTAATGATGTCTTGGGCTACAATCATTATGGTAATATAGCCTATCAATTATTACAACTTCCAGCAGGATCAACGTACAAAAACTTATTCATCATTCCCGATGGTGTTTTAAACTTTTTGCCATTTGAGGCTTTAATTACAAAGGAAACCGCAACGACTAATTTTGCCAAAATGCATTATTTAGTAAACGATTATGTCATTGGGTACAACAGTTCGGCTACTTTTTATTTGGAAGACCACAAGCCACAAAAGCACGATAAAAACATTTTGGGAGTCTTTCCTGTTTTTGCCAATAGCAATTATGAATTGAGCTTCTCCAAAAAAGAATTAGCGGCGATAAAAAAGAATTTTGAAGGGACTTACTTTGAAAACGCTGCTGCTACCTTTAACAACTTCAAGAAAAACGCAGCCAACTATTCCATTTTGCATTTATCCACTCACGCGTCCTCGGGTGATTTAGAAACTGCCGCGAGCATCAAGTTTAGCGATCAAGAAGTGTTGTATTCGGAATTATACAATATGAACATCAACCCAGATTTAGTGGTTTTGAGTGCTTGCGAAACAGGCATAGGCAAACTATTTAAAGCCGAAGGTGCCATGAGCGTCGCAAGAGGTTTTCAATTTGCAGGAGCTAAAAATTTGTTGTTTTCATTATGGCGCGTCAATGATTATACTACCGCTGCTTTTATGGAGCAATTTTACAACAATATAAAAAACGGACAGTCCTTTATGGAGGCCAACCATCAAGCAAAACTAGATTTCCTTACAGATACTACCATTCCAAATGCCAAAAAATCGCCTTACTACTGGAGTGCATTTGTGTACTATGGAAGTCTAGAAACGGATGCCAAATCAACAAATTACTGGTATTATGGTATTGGTTTTCTAATTCTAATTAGCTTATTTTTGATTTATATTCGAAAGAGAAAATGAAAAACCTACCTGATTTCCTTAAAAAGGAACTGTACACTAAAATAAAATTTAAGCTTTCAAAAACACAACATTTACTAATAAGCGCTAAGATTAATGGAGTAGTAGGTAATTTTATTCTTGACACAGGCGCTTCTAACAGCTGTGTTGGTTTCGAAAGCGTTTCTTTATTTCATCTAGATCCAAAAGAATCTATGACCAAAGCCTCAGGAGCAGGAGCAACAGGAATGCACACGCAAATTGCACCCAATACTGAACTGCAGTTAGGTCGATGGAAAAGCAGTATGATAGAGCTAGTCATTTTTGATTTAAGCCATGTAAACGAGGCCTTAGTTGCCCATAAGTCCAAAACAGTTCATGGCATCATAGGTGCAGATGTTTTACTAAAGGGGAAAGCCATTATAGATTACTACAATCATTACCTATACCTACAAAAATAAAAAAACCACCTATGGATTTAGGTGGTTTTTTTATTTATAACATGCGAATCTTACAATTCAAATGCTTTTTTAGGATTGTTGTCTAATAGCAATTCCATTGGGTTTTCTAAAGCTTCTTTAACAGCTACTAAGAAACCAACTGATTCACGACCATCAATGATACGGTGATCATAAGATAAAGCTACGTACATCATTGGGTGAATTTCTACTTTACCATTTACAGCAATAGGACGCTCGATAATGTTGTGCATTCCAAGGATTCCTGATTGTGGAGGATTGATAATTGGTGTAGACAACATAGAACCAAATACACCACCGTTAGTGATTGTAAACGTTCCACCAGTCATATCATCAACTGTAATTTGTCCATCACGTGCTCTAATAGCTAATCTTTTGATATCAGCTTCTACACCACGGAAAGTCAAATTCTCTGCATTACGAACAACAGGAACCATTAAACCTTTTGGTCCTGATACTGCGATAGAGATATCACAGAAATCGTAAGCGATTTTATAATCACCATCCATCATAGAGTTTACATCTGGATATAATTTTAATGCTCTTGTTACCGCTTTAGTAAAGAAAGACATGTATCCTAGACCTACACCACCGTGCTTCGCTTTGAACTCATCTTTATACTGATTACGGATAATGTTGATTGGCGTCATGTTTACTTCGTTAAAAGTAGTTAACATAGCCGTTTCGTTTTTGGCAGCTACTAAACGCTCTGCTACTTTACGACGCAACATTGATAATTTTGTACGCTCTTGCCCACGGCTTCCACCTGTAGGAGTTCCCATTGATGGTACTGCATTTACAGCATCATCTTTAGTAATTCTACCGTCTTTACCAGTTCCTGTTACAGCTGCTGGAGCGATATTTTTTTCGTCTAATATTTTTTTTGCTGCTGGAGACGGTGTTCCTGAAGCGTAAGTTGCTACTGGTGCCGCTGCTACTGGTGCTGGTGCTGCTTTTGGAGCTTCGGCAACTGGTGCTGCCGCAGGCGCTGCCGCTGCTGGAGCTGAACCTTCTGGTTTAGCTGCTGCTGTATCAATTAAACAAACCACTGCTCCTACTGCTACCGCATCTCCCTCTTCGGCTTTTAATGTGATTATTCCACTTGCTTCAGCAGGTAGTTCAAGAGTTGCTTTATCAGAATCAACCTCAGCGATCGCTTGGTCTTTTTCTACGTAATCTCCGTCTTTTACTAACCAAGTTGCAATTTCAACTTCTTTAATAGATTCCCCTGGTGATGGAACTTTCATTTCTAAAATCATGTCCTTATATTTTAAATTATGAATTTTAATTTTCTTTGTAATTATAAATCTTTATTCTGTGCCTATGGCCCTAGCCCTGATGGCAGCGGCATCCTTTTTTTCCTGAACTTTTTTCAGGATAAAAAAGATATAGCGAACAGCAGGAAATAGCTCCTAATTATTTTTATCTAAATAAATCTTTATCAAATACCATTTTAATAGCATCGGCATGACGGCGTTTTGCTCTTGTATAACTTCCTGATGCTGGTGCTGAATACGCTTTTAACGAAGCTAATCTCCATTTTACTAGATCGAAGTTCATTAACATAAAGCTGTATGCTCCCATATTTTTAGGCTCTTCCTGCGCCCAAACATAATCATCGGCATTTGGATACTGTGCAATAATAGCTTTTAACTGCTCTACTGGCAATGGAAATAATTGCTCGATTCGAACAACTGCTACATCTGTACGTCCATTGTTTTCGCGCTCTGCGGTGATATCATAATAGAATTTACCTGTAACGAAAACTAATGTTTTCACATCGGCTTTATTTACCGTGGTATCATCGATTGTTTCTTGGAAACTACCTGAAGTAAAATCTTCTATGGAAGACACACATCTAGGGTCACGCAATAAACTCTTAGGTGTAAATACAATTAAAGGCTTACGGAACGTAGTTTTCATTTGTCGTCTCAACAAGTGAAAAAAGTTAGCTGGAGTAGTGCAATCTGCTACATACATATTGTGTCTTGCACACAACTGTAAATAACGCTCCATACGTGCTGATGAGTGCTCTGCTCCTTGCCCTTCGTATCCGTGAGGTAGTAACATTACGATTCCGTTTTGATTGTTCCATTTGTCTTCTCCACAAGAGATGTATTGGTCAATCATAATTTGAGCTCCGTTTGAGAAATCTCCAAATTGTGCTTCCCAAATCGTTAGGGTATTTGGACTTGCTAACGCATATCCGTAATCAAAACCTAAAACACCATATTCTGATAGTAATGAATTGTAAATATTAAATTTACCTTTTGATCCTTCTAGACTATCAATCAAGGTTACTTCTTCCTCAGACTCTTCTACTTTCACTACAGCGTGACGGTGTGAAAAAGTCCCACGCTCTACGTCCTGCCCAGAAATACGTACATCGTATCCTTCTTGTAGTAAAGACCCATAAGCAAGGTGCTCACCCATGGCCCAGTCGAGTTTGTCTGTTTCAAAAAACATTGTTTTTCTGTCGTTGATCAGCTTTTGGATCTTGCTGATAAACTTTTTATCTTTTGGCAAATTACAAACCGCATTGGCTACTTGAGTCAATCCTTCTTTTGTATATGCTGTATCAACTTTTAGCAACATTTTATCGTTAGAAACTTGTTCAAAACCTTTCCATTCGTTTTGCATGAATGGAGTAATGATTGTCAAGTCTTTTTTACGAGAAGCCTCTAAATTTTGATCTAAATTATCTTTGTATTCTTTCTCTAATGACTTTACTAAACCTGCATCGATCACCCCTTCAGACAACAGCTTTTCAGCATAAATGTCTCTTGGGTTTTGATGTTTAGCAATAAGTTTATACAATACTGGCTGTGTAAAACGAGGCTCATCGCCTTCATTGTGTCCGTATTTTCTATATCCTAATAAATCGATGAATACGTCACGACCAAATTTCATTCTGAAATCTAAAGCAAATTGCATCGCATGAACCACAGATTCAGCATCATCAGCATTTACATGTAATACTGGAGACAAAGTTACTTTAGCAACATCCGTACAATAAGTAGAGGAACGAGCGTCTAGGTAGTTGGTTGTAAATCCTACTTGATTATTAATCACAATATGGATAGTACCGCCTGTTTTATAACCATCTAGTTGCGCCATTTGTACGATCTCGTACAAAATTCCTTGGCCTGCAATTGCTGCATCACCGTGAACTGCAATAGGCAATACCTTAGAGAAATCATCTCCAAAGTGCTTGTCTTGTTTTGCTCTTGTTATTCCTTCAATCACCGCTCCTACTGTCTCTAAGTGAGAGGGGTTAGGCGCTAAATTGATATTTATTTTTTTTCCTGTGCTTGTAATTTTATCAGCTGTAAGTCCTAAGTGGTATTTTACATCCCCATCAAAATATTCTTTGTCATAATCTTTACCATCAAACTCACCAAAAATATCTTGAGTAGACTTACCAAAAATATTAGCTAAAACGTTCAAACGGCCACGGTGTGCCATTCCCATCACAAATTGCTCTACTCCTTGCTCAGCAGCGCTTTCGATTAAAGTATGCAAAGCAGGTATGATCGATTCTCCACCTTCAAGAGAAAAACGTTTTTGACCCACATATTTAGTGTGCAAAAAGTTCTCAAAAGAAACTGCTTCGTTCAATTTTGAAAGAATCGTTTTTTTCTTCTCTACTGAAAAAGAAGGTTGGTTATCGTTAACTGTTAGTCTATCTTGAATCCATTGTACAATTTCAGGTTTTCTGATATACATGTATTCGATACCGATGTGTTGACAATAAATTGAATCTAAATGTTTAATTATATCTGATAGAGAACATGGTGCAATACCAATAACTCTAGCGGCATCAAATACAACCCCAAGATCTGCAGAAGAAAGTCCGAAATTTTCAATATCTAGCGTAGGAGAAAATCTTCTTCTATCTCTCACTGGATTTGTTTTTGTAAACAAATGTCCGCGAACGCGATATCCTTCAATTAATTTTAAAACATCAAATTCTTTCTGAAGTTTTTCTGAAACATTACTACTCTCCACTGTCCCTGATGCGACATTAGCGATATGACTAACGGCATCTTGCCCGCCGTAAGATTCTTGTCCAAAGTCAAAACCTTGGAAAAAACTCCTCCAACTTGCTTCTACGCTATCTGGATTCTCAGTGTATTGGTCGTATAATTGTGCGAAAAACTCGGTATGTGCTGCGTTTAAAAATGAAAACCTATCCATAATATTTAGTGAATATACTTTTTGTTAAAATAGTTTGGCAAAAGTACAATAATCCACTAAATTAGCCTTTATTTTAAGTTACTTTTATGTGTTAAAATGTTAAAAATCTATTAAGTTATGAGTAAAAACAACTTTACTAGCGTTTTAAAAGCAATTCTCATTGTTTTTATTTTATTTATTTCGAATAATTTAACAGCACAACAACAATCTTTTTCTTCCAATTCTAATACTGATTTCTGGAACAAAGTGCAATTTGGAGGGGGTCTAGGTCTTAGCCTTGGTTCAGGTTACACGGATATCAGCGTGGCACCTAGTGCCATTTACAACTTCAACGAATATGTAGCGATGGGTGTTGGGCTGCAGTACACCTACGCAAGTCAAAGAAATTTTTACACCTCTAATCTTTATGGAGGTAGTATTATCGCACTATTTAATCCAATACCTGAGATTCAGCTATCTGCAGAGCTAGAGCAATTACGCGTAAATTTGAGAGGTAGTGGTCAAAATAGCTTTACCAATGATTTCTGGAACACAGGTCTATTCTTAGGTGCTGGATACCGCACTGGGAATGTTACTTTGGGAGCAAGGTATAATGTTTTATTCAAGGAAGACAAAGGCGCCTACAGCGATGCTTTCATGCCTTTTGTACGTGTATATTTTTAATTCTTAGCAGCTATTCCCACTATTCCCTTCAAGCTTTAACCATCTTAAGCGGTTTTTGTAAGCAGCAACAGGAGCTTCTTTTAGTCGCTCTTTCGCAGCAACATAAACATCCTTTTTATGGTGAAAGGCTTTTTATTACTATTGGGGCTATTCTAACCCAATAATAGTATACTACCTGCCCCTGTTTTCTCCATACTGCATTCTATTAAGGAAGTCTTTACGTTGAAACAACTCTTTATCTTTATATCATCATCTACTTTGTTTGAAAAAAAAATCTATTAGTGGGGTAACAAAATCTATTACTTTCTTATCTACTTATATAACATTAAAAATCAAACAAGATGAAAACAATTAAAACTCTATCCCTAGCCTTTGTAGCTACAATTTTATTTGCATGTACCGCTACAGATCCATTCACTCCAATTGAAAATTCATTCGCCATCAATGGAACCGAGTACGAAACACCAAACGCCTATGTCATACTAGACGACGGACCACAATTTAAAGATGGTTTTATCATAGCACTAGCTAATGCCCCATTGATTCAAAACGGAACGAACGGAGCTGCAGCAGCAACTGCAATGACGCAAGCTGCCGTTTTATTTGTAAAAAATAGTCCCAACACTGTAGCAAATGAACAACTTGTTCTCATAAATCCTACCTCTCACACACTTAACACAGCTGACACTGAGATCTTAACAAATGTTTCCGTTTTTGGTAATACTTTTTTAAATAACGGAAACATGTACGGCGAACCAAGTCATGTTAATGCCAATGTTTATGAAATCTCAACAGCTGGCAACGGCACAGTTACAATTAATAATATTACAATCGATTATAGTGCACGAACTGGTACAATTGACTGTACCTACCAAATGACTGCTAGCACAGGAGAAACAATTACAGGGAATTACTCGGGTACTTTTGGGATACTTAGCGGATATTAAAAATAAATTAGTAAGCCTCTTACAAACGAAAAGCTTTCTTTATATTGTTAAAAAGAAAGCTTTTCGTTTGTCTATTTATTTGCAACCATTGTGAGCAATTCACGAGCATAGCAGCTAATTATTTTAACGGTATTTATTTCTAAACCACACTTTTTGCCATTCTCTTTTCAAGATCAAAAAGGAAACTTGCTCTGCTAAGACTACAAGGTCGGAACCGTCGAGCCTTTTAACCTCTTCTTCAGACACATCTACAATGTAGAGGAGATTCAAATATTCAGCGAACTTGTACTGAATTAGTCGATAAATTTTTTCGTGGAGTTGTATTTTAAGTTCCTCAGGCGACACACTCATAGGAAAATCTATTCCTTCGTTAGCAAGATTAAAGTCCTTGATTATTTGGGCAACGAGGTTTAAATAAAGAGACTCACTCTCGGCCTCAACAAGCAATAAATCGGCATTTAAGGGAGCTATAAACATAAGCAAAGGGCGTTTGTTAATACTATAGAATTATTATGCTATACGACCCATCAAATTTTCTCCAAAAGTCCTTAAGACTTCCTTCTTTGCGGTATCTAAATTCATTTTATCTAGCGTATCAAAAGCTTTAAAGGTAAATTCCTGAATCGCATCTTGAGTCGCTTGTGAACCACCTGATACATTAAATATTTCCTTCACTGCAGCAACTTTAGCCTCAATATCTGCGGCAGGTTCAGTAAACCATTTTTTTAACTCAGCTGCTTGTTCGGGTGTTGAAAACTCCATCGCCTTCAAGTACAAATAGGTCTTTTTATTCTCGATAATATCTCCACCAACTTGCTTTCCAAAAGTCTCAGGATCACCAAAAGCATCTAAATAATCGTCTTGTAACTGAAAAGCCAATCCTAAATTTAATCCAAAATCATAGATTAACTTCGCGTTGTCCTTTGAACTCTGTGCTATAATAGCACCCATTTTCATCGCAGCTGCTACTAATACAGCTGTCTTGTATTCGATCATTTTTAAATACTCGGGAATAGTAACATCGTCTCTAACCTCAAAATCGACATCCCATTGCTGACCTTCACAAACTTGCAAGGCCGTTTTACTAAATAATTTTGCCAATTTCCTAAAAATCTTAGGCTGGTAACTCTCGAAGTATTGATAGGCTAAAATAAGCATCGCATCACCAGACAATATTCCAGTATTTAAATCCCATTTCTCATGAACCGTAGTTTGACCACGACGCAATGGAGCATCATCCATAATATCATCATGAACTAACGAAAAATTATGGAACACCTCCACCGCAAGGGCAGCAGGTAATGCTTTCTTATAATCGGTTTCGAAAATTTCGGCAGTCATCAAAGTTAACACAGGACGAATCCTTTTTCCACCTAACCCAAGAATATAATGAATAGGCTCGTACAAATTTCTCGGCTCTTTCATTTTACATTCTGACTCTAGATATTCCGAAACATATTCTTGATACTGAAAAATGGTATGCATGTGATTATTTTTCGGCTAATTTAATGCATTCAAATTGCATTACAAACTACGAATTCCGTGTAAATGTTAAAAAAACCCTAAATCAAGTGGAAACTATTTTGGTATTCAGAGTTTCCATCTTACCTTTGCATCGTAATAAAAAGAGAGAAAACACTTAAGTAACACACTATCAGTGTTTAAAACCGCAATCAATAGCGTAACCAATTATGACAACAACTTGGACAGTAGATTCCAATCAATCTGATGTTCTTATCAAAATGAGACATTCGATCATAGCTTACATTGCTGGAACGGTTAATAAATTTTCGGGGAGTATCGATATAGATGATAATCAAATATTGAATGCAAAAATCGACTTTAATTTAGACGTCAATAACATCAACAACAAAGTTGAACTTATAGACACAAGTATGAAGTTAAATGACTTATTTGATATAAACGAATACCCTATAATTAGCTTTAAATCAATATCTTTTGAAAAAGTAAATAGTGACATTAACTTCTTGAAAGGTTATTTGACAATAAAAAACATAACAAAGGTAGTCGAATTAGACGCTGCGTTTTTAGGCATAACTAATTACGATGGCACAAACAAAGCAGCCTTTGAAGTGGTAGGTCAAATAAACCGAAAGGACTTTGGCTTAAGCTACAACACCTTCGCACAAACAGGCGGAATTGCAGTAGGACAATATATAAATCTAATTGCAAATTTAGAATTTACCTCCTAATTGCTCCTAGATTATTATTATGTTAAGTTTATAGCAAAACAACAAGAAACTTTTAGCGTACTCAGAGTTCCTTTTTACATTTGCAAAAATAATGATGCAATTACAACCACTAAAAAAGGTTTACAGACAAAATGAAAGAGAAAATAATATCAAAAGCAAAAGACATGTTCATAAGCCTAGGCTTTAAGAGCATTACGATGGACGATATTGCATGCGAAATGTGTATTTCAAAAAAAACGATTTACAAGTACTTTGCTAATAAAGAAATACTAGTAGAGGAAAGCACAAAATTAGTTCACGAACAAGTAGAAGAAACGATGCGAACTATTGCAAGAGAAAATTATAATGCAATTGAGCAAAATTTTCAATTGAAAAGAAACTTCAAGGAAGTATTTAAATCAGCTGAAAGTTCTCCTATTTACCAGTTAAAAAAGCATTATCCTGAAGTTTACGCAAAGGCAATAAACAATCAAATCGAAATTTGTCAGCATTTTTTTAGACAAAATATAGAAAAAGGTATAGCAGAAGGACTGTACAGAAAAGAAATCGAAATAGAAAATTACGTTACTTTTTATTACACCTTAATATTCAGCATTAATGAAACAGTAAGCTCAGAGAGAGAAGTATATAAGTTAGAGACAGAAGCTTTAGAATATCACACTAGAGCTATGGCAACCGCAACAGGAATAATCGAATTAGAAAAAAATTTATCAAATCTTAATTAAAATGAATAAATTAATAGTAGTAGCTATCCTCCTTTTTACTTTAGTAAGTAATGCACAGGATAAACAATCGCTAACCCTTAAGGATGCGATAAAGTATGCTTTAGAGAATAAAGCCGAAGCTAAAAAAGCAAAGCTGAAAATTGAAAATAGCGAATACCAAATTCAAGAGATTCGCTCAAGAGCTTTACCACAAATAGCAGCTAACGGAAGCTTAAATTACAATCCAATTATACAAACTACCGTTATAGACGGGGCCGGTTTTGGAGCTCCAGGCACTACTATTCAGGCTGCTTTTGGACAAACTTGGACTTCTACCGCAGGTGTTTCATTAACTCAAGCCTTGTTCGATCAATCAGTATTTACTGGTTTAAAGGCGGCTAAGACAACACGTGAATTTTATCAAATAAACGATCAATTAACCGAAGAGCAAGTTATTGAGAACGTAGCGAACAACTACTATCAAGTTTATGTCCTACGTCAAAAATTAGTATTAGCCGAAAGTAACTTAGGTACTACTACTAAAGTACGTGATATTGTAAAAGGACAATTCGACAACGGTCTTGCAAAAAGAATTGATCTAGACAGAATGAATGTTAATCTTTCTAATATCAATACGCAAAAGCAGCAAATAATTAACGCTGTACAACTACAAGAAAATGCATTGAAATTCTACATGGGAATGCCTATTGATACTCAAATCAATATTCCTCAATCTCAATTTGAAGTTACTCCTGCTGCCTTTACAGACGCTCCAACTATATCAAACCGTAGCGAATACTTATTGATCAAAAAACAAGAGGAGCTGCTTGTGTTGCAAAAAAAATCGATTGTTGCGGGATACTACCCTACACTTTCATTGGCTGCTAGTTACAATTACATAGGTCAAGGCCCTAATATGCCTTGGTTTGCAAAGCCTTCAGATGGTGTATATTGGTCTGACTTCGCAGCTATTGGTCTAAATCTTAGAGTTCCGATTTTTTCTGGATTTGGTACAAGAGCAAAAGTAAGACAAGCAGATGTAGCCCTACGTACTATTGAAGAAGATATAAAGGACACTACGTTAGCATTAGATCTTGACTTTAAAAATGCAACGACTCAAATTGAAAACAGTATGATTACGTTACAAAATCAAAAAGAGAACATGAAATTGGCTGATGAGATCCTAAAAAACATCAATAACAATTATTTACAAGGACTTGCTTCACTTACGGACTTACTAGATGCTGAAAATGCTTCGACTCAAGCTCAAAACAATTATACTGCTGCAATTTTAGATTACAAATTGGCAGAAATAAAACTAATCAAATCAAAAGGACAACTTAAAACTCTTATCAATAACTAAAATGAAAAAAAACTTAACTATCGGACTCGTAATTATTGCTGCATTAGCTCTAATCGCCTATATTCTAACAAAGAACAAAGAATCTAACGAAGAAAAGATTGCTATTGTTGCTGAAAAGAACGCTAGCGTTTCAGTAAAGGTTGCTAGTGTAAAAACAGAGGAGGTAACTTTAGATTTTGTTGCTAACGGAAATTTTGAACCAAAACAAGAACTTGCGTTTTCAGCAGAAAAATCTGGAAAAGTAATTACTGTTCTTGCAAAAGAGGGAGACCGTGTAAGTGTGGGACAAACCCTAGCTATTATGAGAGGTGATGCCATTAACATTAATGCACAAGCTGCAGAAGCAGGTTACTTGAATGCCAAATCAGATTACAATCGTTTTGAAAATGCCTATAAAACGGGTGGCGTTACAAAACAACAATTAGACCAAGCAAAAGTGGCTTTAACTAATGCTGATGCTAATTACAAGCAAGCCAAATTGAACGTAGGTGATACAAGAATTAAAGCACCAATAAGCGGAATCATTAACAAACGTTTTATTGAGCCAGGATCAATGCTTACTGCTATGCCTGCTACTCAATTATTCGAAATAGTTAATGTAAGCACATTGAAACTTACTGTTAATGTAAACGAGTCACAAGTTGCTACTTTAAAAACAGGAACGGCTGTAACGGTAACTTCTAGCGTATATCCTAATCAAGAGTTTAAAGGAAAAATTTCGTTCATAGCAGCAAAATCAGACAGCAGCTTAAACTTTCCAGTAGAAATCGAAATTTCAAACAATGTAAACAACGACTTGAAAGCGGGTATGTATGGAACAGCTGTATTCAAATCTGCACAGCAAAAACAAAGCATGACAGTAATTCCAAGGAATGCATTTGTTGGAAGTGTTAGTAGTAATCAGGTATTTGTTGTCGAAAACGGAAAAGCAGTATTAAAAACAGTTACTGCAGGTAGAATCTTAGGAGATCAAGTAGAGATTTTAAGCGGATTATCTGATGGTGAAAAAGTTATTACTACAGGTCAAATCAACTTACAAAACGGTAATACAGTAGAAATCATTAAATAATTGATTGCTCTAATCAACAGATATACAATATGAAATTAGCAGAAATATCCATAAAACGTCCCTCGTTAGTTATTGTACTTTTTACAATACTAATTTTAGGTGGGATATTCAGTTATAGTCAGTTAGGCTATGAATTGATTCCTAAATTCGAAACGAACGTAATTACGGTGGCTACGGTTTATCCCGGTGCATCACCATCTGAGATCGAAAATACCGTTACAAAGAAAGTGGAAGATGCCATTTCCTCATTAGAAAACATAAAAAAAATCGACTCAAAGTCCTACGAAAGTCTTTCTATCGTATCGATTACATTGACCTCAGAAGCCAATGTAGACAATTCGATGAACGATGCACAGCGAAAAATAAATGCTGTATTGAGTGATTTACCTGATGATGCTGATCCGCCTTCATTAACTAAATTCTCTCTGAGTGATTTACCAATTATGACTATTGGTGCTAATGGTAAAATGGATGAAGTAGCTTTTTATGATTTAATTGATAAAAAAATCGCTCCCGTCTTATCCCGTGTGCAAGGAGTTGCTCAAGTTAATATTATTGGAGGACAAGAGCGTGAGATTCAAGTTAACCTAGATGCAACAAAACTGCAAGGATACGGATTATCAATCCCACAAGTACAGCAAATTATTTTAAGCTCAAATCTTGATTTCCCAACAGGAAACATCCAAACAAGAGAACAAAAAATATTAATTCGTTTGGCCGGTAAATATAAAAATGTCGACGAATTAAGAAACTTAATCGTATCGTCACAGAACGGAATCCAAATTCGATTGAAAGACGTAGCTGATGTACAAGATTCACAAAAAATAGCTGAAAAAATTGCGCGTGTAGATCAAAAAAGCGCTATCGTACTGCAAATAGTAAAGCAATCTGATGCAAATGCCGTAGCGGTTAGTGAGCAATTAGTAAAAACAATTGCAACGTTAGAGAGTGATTATAAAGCTAATGAAGTTAAACTTCAAATTGCAAAAGACAGTACTGTTTTTACACTTGAAGCGGCTGACTCTGTTTTACACGATTTATTGATAGCTGTAATATTAGTAGCACTAGTAATGCTATTTTTCTTGCACAGTATTAGAAACTCGTTGATTGTAATGGTTTCGATTCCTGCTTCTTTGATTGCCACTTTTATCGGAATCTATTTATTAGGCTACACCTTAAACTTAATGAGTTTATTAGGTCTATCTCTTGTGGTAGGTATTCTTGTAGATGATGCAATCGTGGTACTAGAAAATATCTACAGGCACATGGAAATGGGTAAAAGCCGAATTCGTGCTTCTTATGATGGAACAGCTGAAATTGGTGGTACTGTAACATCGATCACCTTAGTGATTGTGGTTGTATTCCTTCCTATTGCACTGAGTAGTGGTTTAGTATCTAACATTATTACGCAGTTTTGTATGACGGTAGTTATCTCTACCTTATTATCCTTATTAGCCTCGTTTACGATCATTCCTTGGTTATCGTCTCGTTTTGGAAAATTAGAGCATATCGAAGGAAACAACCTTTTTGGAAAAACCATTCTTGGTTTCGAAAGTATGTTAACTCGTTTCACAAATTGGGTTACTGAAATTCTAAATTGGTGCTTAGACCACTACATCAAAACTATTTTAGTTGTAGTCGTACTTTTCTTTTCTTCTACAATCGGATTAGTAGGTGGTGGTTTTATTGGGGGTGAGTTTTTTGCAGCGTCAGATAGTGGTGAGTTTTTAGTTCAAATCGAATTACCCAAAGATGCTTCGCTTGAGCAAACGAACTTTATGACCCAAAAAGCAGAAGCTTTCTTGAAAACACAAGAATATGTACTTAGCCAAATTACGACTGTAGGGCAAACATCCGAGGGTATGGGTGGTACACAAGCAACTGCCTACAAAGCAGAGATCGATGTAAAAATGATCGAGCAAGCAGAACGCACAGACGATGCCTCTGTTTATGCAGCTAAGATGAAACGTAAATTAGAAAAAGTTTTAGTCGGTGCCAAAGTAAAAACGGTTCCAGTAGGTATATTAGGAACGGCAGAAGACGCTAAACTTGGATTAATTGTTACTGGTCCTAATGTTGAAAGTGCTATGAAATTTGCAAAATTAGCTGAAGCCGAACTGCGCAAAATCCCTGGTACTACAGAGATTAAGTTGACTGTTGAAGATGGAAACCCCGAAGTAAACGTTCAAGTAGACCGTGATAAAATGGCTGCACTCGGTTTGACTTTACAAACGGTAGGGATGACGATGCAAACGGCATATAGCGGAAACACAGATGGTAAGTTTAGAGCTGGTGAATATGAGTATGACATCAACATTAAATACAATGCTTTTGACAGAAAAAATATTACTGATGTAAGTAATCTGATATTTACTAACAACATGGGGCAGCAAATTAAACTATCTCAGTTTGCTTCTATCACCGAAGGCTCAGGACCAAGTAAGCTAGAGCGTAGAGACAAAACTGCCTCTGTAACAGTGCAAGGACAAAATATTGGAGTTTCGGCAGGTGCTATTGTCACACAATGGCAAGAAAAACTAGATCAATTAGAGAAACCTATTGGTGTAAATTACATCTGGGGTGGTGATCAAGAGAATCAAAGTGAAGGTTTTGGTACGCTTGGAATTGCCTTACTTGCAGCCATCATATTAGTTTACCTTGTAATGGTAGGATTATATGACAGCTTCATTCACCCTTTTGTGGTATTATTTGCTATTCCGCTTTCGTTTATTGGAGCGATGTTAGCTTTAGCATTAACAAATAATTCATTGAATATCTTTACGATCTTAGGTATCATTATGCTTATTGGATTGGTGTGTAAAAATGCCATTATGCTAGTCGATTATACCAATCAACGACGTGCTGCCGGAGAAACGATTAGAACCGCCTTAATTCAAGCGAATCACGCTCGTTTACGTCCAATCTTGATGACTACCATTGCCATGGTATTTGGTATGTTCCCAATTGCATTGGCATCGGGAGCCGGAGCAGGTTGGAAAAACGGTTTGGCTTGGGTAATTATTGGAGGTTTAATTAGTTCTTTATTCCTTACTTTAATTATCGTGCCTGTGATCTATGAAATCATGGAGAAACTAGTGGCTAAATTCTCTAAGGGAGAAAAAATAGATTACGAAAAAGAAATGGTTGCTGATTATAACCACATCGAATTGAACGAGAATGACTTTACTACGAAGCATTAAAACTAAAATACATTTATATTAAAAAAAGGAAACCTGTTCATTTATTTGTGCAGGTTTCCTTTTTTTTTGTAATACTGATTAGATTTAAAAATTAACGTAGTAATCATTTACCTTATATGTTAAATCGAAAACCGAACTTAAAGTATACCTGTCAGGGTATTAAAATTAAAGTTAGTTGCCAACTGCAAATCAAAAAATAAAAGTTATAAGTAAATGTGCGCTCAAAATCTATTTGATACCCAAGCGACTTCCCCATAAAATCAAATACGATTTTTACATCCCCATCTTATCAACCATTATTTACATCTAGATTACATGGGCTTTAAAATACAGACGTAGATACCGACTCTTATTTTATTAAAAAAAACATAAGATTATCTTTAAACAAACATTTTTTCACATAACTAAATAATTGATCTACAGTTTATTAATGTAATTACAATCATTTTATTTTAATAGATGCTATAACTCATTTCAAATTTGTGGCACACTACTTGAATATCCCTAATCAAATAAGTAAAAGCGAAAGCCGAAAAGCTTAAGAGTAGGCGAAATCCAAAATAGATGTATCATGAAAAAAATTACCTTTTTAGCTGCTAGTATCTTCCTATTGGGAGGTAGTATAGCGAGCGCAACAGAAAAAATAGATTTTTCTGTACAAATAAAATCTCAAGCAGATTTTAGAACTGATGACCCAATTGTATTCCTTGAACGAGGAATTGAATTTTATGTATTTCCTGATGGACAATTGGATTTTAATACGCGCCCAACAACTAGCGGCACTATGTATTACAAATCAAAAGGGAACAATGGTCTAAACAAAACCTATGGCGCGCCTAATAATAGCCGACAAGGAAATTATGGGGTAAAAGTAGCCCATGATGATCAAGGTAGAGTTAGACAAGTAGGAAACGTGTTTATTAACTATGATGTTAACGACCGTGTAAAACGAATTGGTTCGGTATATATGACATACAACCGTTATGCTTTAGAGCGTGTAGGTGGTTTAGAAATTATATACAATCGTCGTGGTCAAATTGTAGATATTGTGGGATCTGTAAAAGGGGGTAGAGGCTACGCTTACAACCAAAACAGTAACCGAAACAATGACTATGGCTACAGCTACGGCAATAATCAAAACACAAATGATGATGACAGCTACTATTATCGAACTGCAGGCACAAAAACAAAATTAGAAGACAGCAGATTGTCTAGTGCCGTAGTTATTAACAATAGATAAAAAGTGACTCGAAAAACTGCTAACATAAAATCCCGCTATTACATTATTTGTAGTAGCGGGATTTTTCATTAAATTAAAAACTAACCGTTTTTTCATTAACTGCCAAAAGCACATCTGGTAATAATTGAAATCTTTTAAAACTATTTTAAACTTTCATATGCAATAAATGCCTTTCATCTACAGACTTATAGTTAAATTGAAATTATGATTTTCGACTTTAATTACATCCATCAACTCCACAACTATCCCCTTCGTTTGCATTCAAAACAGTTAACTGAGGACCAAAGCTACCTTCTTCCCATACTTTCTCTAAGGTTTTCACGAAGGTCTCCACATGCTGAGCACCTGATACTGCGTATTTGTTATCAAAAACAAAAAACGGAACACCTTGAACACCTATTTGCTGAGCCATGGCAATATCACTTTTTACCTCTTTTCCGTAAGCATCGCTATTCAAAACACCTTCAACAAGCTCTTTATTCATACCTACAGCTTCCCCTAAAGCTATCAATGTCTCATTATCGTCTACATTCTTACCTTCGGTCATATAAGCCTTAAAAAGTAACTCTTTTAGTTCATCAGCTAAACTATGTTTTTTTGCAAGATGCAACAGTCGATGCGCATTGTATGAATTGGCTAAAACCGCTTTACCTAACTGGAAATCTAAGCCCGAGTTTTTTGCGTTTTCTGTCATGTTATCGACCATCTCTACAGCCCAGTCTCTATCTTTACGATACTTCTCTGCTAGATGATCATAGATGTTATCATCTGGAGACGCCCTAAAACTAGCGTCCAGTTGAAAACTTTTCCATTCAATTTCAATTGCGTCTTTGTGACCAAACTGCTCTATAGCTCCTTCAATGCGTCTTTTCCCTATGTAGCAATACGGACACATCACGTCGGACCATATTTGTATCTTTAATGTATTATCCATGATTCAATTACTTTAAATATTATTTGTATATACAAATTTACAAAAACAAGAAAGAATATAAGTTCTTTTAATCTTTAATTAAGATTTAGCCACCTGCAACAACTACTGAAAAGATACAGGAGCAACTTCTGAGCTTTATAGAATAGTACAAGGTTTACTACTCTCTTTCAATCTACAAACCATAACATCACTAAAATAAAAAAACCATCAAAATAATTTTTGATGGTTTTATATAGTAAGAAAGCTAAATTTTTAAGCCAATAGATCTAATACAAAGGAAGGAAATAAACCTAAAGCAACATTTAAAACTAATGCTACAATCGCTACCGCATAAATGACAAATGGTGTGCCTGTGCGTTCCTCGTTAGAATCTTTATTGTACATCGCAACTATTAATTTAAAATAGTAACCTACACTTATGATGGAGTTGATAACGGCTACAATTACTAAAGTTATAAAACCAGACTGAATCATTTCGTCGAATAAAAACAACTTAGCAAAGAAACCAGCAAAGATTGGAATACCAGCCATAGACAATAACGATCCAGTTAAGATTGCGGCCAACAATGGATTAGTTTTTCCTAAACCATGAAAGTTAGTAATGTCCTCGTTTTCGTTATTTTTACAAACATATAATACAACGCTAAAAGCGGCCATACCGGCTAATGCATAAGCAGATGAATAATACAATAAAGTACCTGCAGCATTGGTAATACTCAAAATAGTCATCAACATAAAACCAGCATGCGATATACCAGAGAACGCAAGCATTCTTTTAACATTTACTTGTCGCAATGCCATTATATTACCAACTGTCATAGAAGCAATCGAAACAATTACAATAACAGTTTGGAACGATGGGGACAAATCAGCATTTACTACTGTCAACAATTTGAACAATGTTGCCATAGAAACTACTTTAGCAAGCGTACTCATCAAAGCAGTTGTCAAAGCTGGTGAACCTTCATAAACATCTGGAGCCCAAAAGTGAAAAGGGACAGCGGCTATTTTAAATAGCATACCTATTGTTAGTAGGGCAATACCTATTGGAAACCATACAGGTAACTCAGCAGAACGGGATAGATCACTAATATCTACAACATCAAAACTACCAATGGCTCCGTAAATCAAACAAATTCCGAAAAGAATAATTCCTGATGCAAATGATCCCATCAAAAAGTATTTTAATCCAGCCTCATTACTTTTTATGCTTGCTCTATCGCTAGAAGCCAACACGTACAGCGCAATAGAAAGTACTTCAAGACCTAAAAAAAACATCGCTAAATTCCCGAAAGAAACCATTGCTACAGCACCTGCTAGCAAGAATATCTTAATGGCAATAAAGTCAGAAATCTTGGTTTGGTGATTCTCATAAAACTTATGACTCAACGTAACAAGAAATATAGTTAAGATGATAAACAATGCTGAAAATGCAGATGAAAATTTACTAACAACAATCATGTTGTTATAATATGAGTCTGGAGAATTAAATTCAGATATATCCAAACCAAGAACGGCCAATAATCCAATTACAGTTACTGGAATAATTCCCTTTCTAAGGTTAAATATTTCAAATAAAAGGCATAAAACACCTAATCCTATTATAGCTATTAATGTATTCATTTTTTTATTTGACTAGTTAATTCTGTTAATTTGAGTTAAAATATTTTCTAAACTTGGCGTAATCAAGTCTGTTATTGGCTTTGGATACATCCCAAAAAAGAATAATACAGCAATAATACTAACCAAAGCTAAACCTTCCTTAAAACTTACGTCTGCAAAAACTCTTTCGTTGGTTTTTCCTAACATAACATGCTGATACATCTTAAGCATATAGTAAGCTCCCAAAATAATCGTTGTTCCACCTAAGACAGCGTACCAAACATTAATTAAAGACAAACTATATAAAACTGTAAATTCTCCGACAAAGTTAAAAGTAGTTGGCAATGCAACTGACGCTAATACTAAGATTAAAAATAATGAGGCGAACTTTGGAGCTTGTGTTCGTATACCTCCCATTTCATCAATAGCTCTAGTCTCATATCGTCTGTATATGATGTCTGCAATAAAAAATAATCCCACTACAACAAAACCGTGTGCGATCATTTGCAAAACAGCACCACGCAAACCATCAAGTGTTAACGTATAAGCACCCGCTGCAATCAAACCAACGTGAGCAAGTGACGAATAGGCTAATAATTTCTTCAAATCCTTTTGTCTTAAAGCTACAATCGAACCGTAAATCACTCCAGCAATACCCAATCCTAAAAGTATAGGCAAATAGGGTTTCGCTGCTAGTGGAGCAATTGGCAGCTGCCAACGGATCACACTGTACAATCCCATTTTTAACATAATCCCTGATAAAAGCATCGTCCCAACAGCTGGTGCTTTTTGGTACACTTTGGCTTGCCAAGTATGAAAAGGAATTAATGGAATTTTAATAGCATACGCTAAAAAGAAAGCCCAGAAAATCCAAAACTGTTCCGTTCTAGTTAAGTCTATTTCGTATAAATCGGAAATCAAGAAAGATCCTGCTTTCTGATATAAGTAAACAAAAGCAATTAACATAAATAATGAACCTGCTAATGTGTAAATAAAGAATTTAATTACAGCATTTTTACGCTCCTCTGCATCACCATTACCCCAAATCAAAGCGATAAAATAGATAGGAATTAGAGCTAACTCCCAAAAGATGTAATACAATAACCCATCAGTAGCTAAAAAAGTTCCAGCCATAGCGAATGCCATAAACAAGATCAGTGCATAAAACGCTTTTGCATTTTTGTATACATTCTCAAACGAAGTAAAAATTATTACCGCAGTCAATGCTGTTGTTAATAATAACATGGCTAGTGACAATCCATCTGCAGTAAGCGCTATTGAAACTTGTGGTTTATTGATCCACTGATTAAATACGCTAATGTTTTCACCAGCGTTAAAATTGTTTAATAATACAATGGTAGTTGCTAATGCACCAAGGCCAAAAAATAATGCTACTTTTGAAGCGAGTTTATCACCAGCAAAATAAGTTGCAAATGCGCCAACTAAAAGTATAATTAATATTAGAGATACGTTCATAGTATAAAATTATTGAGCGATAAATAAATAGGTTAAAATGGCACAAAGTCCTAAAACAAATACAAAAAGATAAAAACCGATACTTCCTGTTTGTATTTTTTTTCCTTGATAACCTATTTCGTTGGTTACTTTTCCAAATCCAAAAACTATAGATGATAATGCCGTTTCGACATAATCTCTAAAGAACAATGATATGTTATTGGTTGTTTTAACGAAAATAGCATCGTACACTTCGTCAACATAATATTTGTTGTAAAGTACCTTTGCAAAACCATCAATTTCAGCATCAGCTGTTGGAACTTGATTCTGTTTAATGTATTTATTAAAGGCAATACCTATACCTACTAAACCACCTATAACAGCTATTGCCATAAGCATGTATTCTTGTGTTCCAAAATGATGTTCCTCTGTAGCTACTACTGAAAACAATGGCGCTAAATAACCACTTAACCAACTGTTCGTTGGAAAACTAATCAAACCACCAATCGCCGCTAATATTGCTAAAACAATTAAAGGAAATGTAATAAGTGCAGGACTTTCATGTAAGTGACTTTTTTGTTCTGCTGTACCACGAAACTCATTAAAGAACGTTAGGTATAACAAACGGAACATATAAAAAGCAGTCATTAAAGAAGCTAAAGATGCGATAACCCATAAAACGATGTTATGCTCAAAAGCGACCATCAAAATTTCATCTTTGGAGAAAAATCCAGAAAATGGAGGTATTCCAGAAATAGCAAGTGATGATATTAAAAAGGTAATAAAGGTAATACCCATTACTTTTTTCAAACCACCCATGTTACGCATATCTTGCTCTCCATGCAAGGCATGAATTACAGACCCTGATCCTAAGAACAAACAAGCTTTAAAGAACGCGTGTGTAATTACATGAAATACAGCAACCTCATAAGCTCCCAATCCTAATGCTAAGAACATTAATCCTAATTGAGATACTGTCGAATAAGCCAATACTTTTTTTATATCTGTTTGTACTAGCGCTATAGTCGCAGCTACTAATGAAGTAACAGCACCCACTATGGCAATAATGTTTTGAACATCTGGCGCTAGGTCGAAAATAAAATTCAATCTAGTAATCATAAAGATACCCGCAGTTACCATTGTCGCAGCATGTATTAACGCTGATACAGGTGTTGGTCCAGCCATCGCATCAGGCAGCCAAGTGTACAAAGGAATTTGTGCTGATTTACCACAAGCTCCAATAAACAAACAAAAAGCAGCTAATGATAACAAACCTAAGTCTAAATCAGCAGTACCAGCTATAGCGGTTTTTAAAGTAGCATAGTCTAAAGTAGAGAACATCGAGCCCAGAATGAAGATACCTATTAGCAATCCTAAATCTCCAATTCTGTTCATGATAAAAGCCTTCTTAGCTGCATCATTAAAATCTTGATTTTTATGCCAAAAACCAATTAGTAAGTAAGAACATAGTCCTACACCTTCCCAACCAATGAATAATACTAACAAGTTACTACCTATTACTAGTGTTATCATAAAAAAGATAAACAAGTTTAAGTAAGCAAAAAACTTATGCATGTTCTCATCATCATGCATATAACTAATAGAGTATAAATGAATCAAAGAACCAATTCCTGTTACAAATAGCAACCAAAGAATAGAAAGCTGGTCCAAAAGAAAACCAAAATCGACTTTGAAACCATTAATTTGTATCCAATCAAACAACTGAATTTGAATTGGTGTCTTGGCAACATTTATTTGTCCAAAAAAATAAAGAGTAACAGCAAACGAAACAGCAACCATTAAAGTTCCTAGAACTCCAGAAGCTGTTTTTCCCATACTTTTTCCGAAGAAAATATTAAATAAAAATCCTAAAAAAGGAGCCAATAATAAGAGTAAAGCTAAATTTGTATTCATTATAGTTTATCCTTTTAAGTTTTTTAATTTATTAATGTCAATAGACCCTAAATTTCTAAAGATCGAAACTAGTATAGCCAATCCAACAGCTACTTCAGCAGCCGCAACAGCCATAGAGAAAAATACAAAAATTTGTCCCTGGGCATCCTGATGATAGGTTGAAAAAGCAACAAACAATAAGTTAACTGCGTTCAACATAATTTCGATTGACATAAATACGATGATAGCATTCCTGCGGTACAGCACTCCAAAAACTCCAATACAAAAAAGTATTACAGAAAGGAAGATATAGTTCTCAATGCCTATTTCATTTAAAATATTATTCATTTTATTTCTCTAGTTTTTCTTTTTTAGACATAAGTACAACTCCTATCATTGCAACCAAAAGCAAAATCGATGCAAACTCAAACGGAACCATGAATTCGTTCAACAACACGTTTCCTAAAACTTTTATAGATTGATAATCCTCACCGGTTCCAATATATTCACCTTCAATAGGTTTAGAATTAATAAAGATAAAGATCAGAACTACTGATATCAAACAAAAAGAAACAACAGCACCTAAACGAGTAATCCTCGGCTTGTGTACCTCGTTCTCCTTATTCAAATTCATTAACATGATCGTGAACAAAAACAAAATCATTATCGCTCCAGAGTAAACAATAATATGTACAATGGCCAAAAATTGAGAATTCAATAATAAGTAGTGACCCGCAATAGAGAAGAAACAAATCACAAGGTACAATGCACTGTGAATAGGATTTCTGCTAAAAATTGTCAAAAATGCAGTTGCCAATGTAATAGCTGATAAAAAACAAAAAATTATAAGTATCGTAGACATTAGTTAGCGTTTTTAAGTTGAGCATTTTTCATTGCGATATCTAAAGGCATCACTAATCTATCCTTTCCAAAAATAAAATCTTCTCTTTCATAACTTGAAGGAACTAATACTTTTGAAGTAGTCAAATAAATAGCGTCCTTAGGACAAGCTTCTTCGCATAATCCACAAAAAATACAGCGCAACATATTGATCTCATATATCGAAGCATATTTTTCCTCTCTATATAAATGTTTCTCATCTGCTTTTCTCTCTTCCGCTTTCATGGTGATTGCTTCAGCTGGACAAGATAAAGCACAAAGCCCACAAGCAGTACAGTTTTCTCTACCTTCTTCATCACGTTTCAACATGTGTTGTCCACGATAAACTGGGCTCATCACACGTACTTGCTCCGGATACTGAATAGTAACTTTCCTAGTAAATAAATGCTTGATGGTAATAATCAAACCTTTTACAATCGCAACAATGTATAAACGCTCTAAAAAGGTCATCTCTTTATTAGAGACTTGCTTTTTTCTTCCCGATAAGGATATGGTTTCTAATGACATCTTAATATTTTTTATTTGAAGCTAATCCTGCTATCCGCTTTATCTTTTATCCTGAAAAAAATCAGGCTAAAAGGATGCCGCTGCTATCAGGGCTAGTGTCTTCTAAATCAATTTAACTATTTCTACTTCTCGATTTTAAAATCCTAAATAAGCAAAAATCTCTGCTCTTAAAATAACAATACCTGTGATTATGATATTTAGTATAGACAATGGAATCAAAACTCTCCATCCTAAATGCATCAACTGATCGTATCTGAATCTCGGAATAGTCCACCTTACCCACATATAGAAAAAGATGAAAAAACATAATTTGGCAAACAAAGCGGCGATACCTATAACGTTAGCAATATTTACTCCCCAGTTTTCTACAGCCCATGCCATTCCAGGATAATTGTAGGCTCCAAAGAAAAGAACCGCTAAAATAGTAGACGAAATAAACATATTAGCATATTCTGCAAATAGGTAGAATCCCATTTTCATCGAAGAATATTCCGTATGATATCCCCCAATTAATTCACTTTCGCACTCCGCTAAGTCAAATGGTGTTCTATTTGTTTCTGCAAACGCACAAATTAAAAAGATAAAAAAAGAAAGCGGTTGGTAAAAAACATTCCAATGCATTCCGGGTTGTTGCGCAGCAATTTCTCTTAAACTCAGTGTTCCAGTCATCATCAACAGAGCAATAATAGATAATCCCATTGCAACTTCATAGGAGACCATTTGAGACGCAGCACGCACAGCACCCATTAATGAGAATTTATTATTAGATGCCCATCCACCAATCATGATTCCGTAAATGCCAATTGATAGAATAGCAAAAATGTACAATAAAGCATTATCAATATCTGATACTTGTAAAATAATGTCCTTGCCAAATAAATGAAATTTATCTCCCCAAGGAATCACCGCACTAGTCATCAATGCCGTACTCATGGCAATTGCTGGTCCAGTATAAAACAAAAATTTATTTGGCGTATTTGGTTCAAATTCTTCTTTAGAAAACAATTTTAAACCATCAGCAAGTGGCTGTAAAATTCCACCTTTACCGGCTCTATTGGGTCCAATACGATCTTGAAGCCATGCCGCAATTTTCCTTTCAGCAAGCGTAGAATACATAGCCATAAGCATCGTAACCGCAAAAACGACTAAAATGATTATACTCTTTTCTATTATAATTGTACTATCCATTGATTAAATATTACCTTGTTTAAAATTTTCCTCTTGTTCCTTACTTAAAGGGAACGCAGGCATACTAATTTTTTTTCGGTCTTGTTCTCTACCTTTCAAAATTCCTTCTTCGGTAGCTATGTGAACAGTATCTAATTCTCTAGTATAATTATTTTGATTGATAACAGAGTCTTTATCAAATTTTCTTGGTCCTTCAATAACCCAGTCAGTAACTTCTTTGTGGTCAAAACGACAAGAATTACAAATAAATTCTTCTACTTCATGATACACGTCTTTTCTTCCTGTTACACGCTGAATCTCATTTCCAAACATCCATACCGTTGTTTTTCCACAACATCCTGGTGTTGTACATTCTCTGTGGGCATTAAATGGCTTGTTAAACCAAACTCTTGATTTAAAACGGAATGTTTTATCAGTCAAAGCCCCTACAGGACATACATCGATCATATTTCCTGAAAACTCATTATCAATTGCTTTAGAAATACAAGTCGAAATGTTAGAGTGATCACCACGATCTAACACACCGTGAACTCTATTATCAGTCAATTGATCAGCTACTTGCACACAACGCTGACATAATATACAACGGTTCATGTGTAGTTGAATATTAGGACCAATATCCTCTGGTTCAAATGTTCTTTTCTCTTCTATAAAACGGGTTTTAGATTTCCCGTGTTCAAAGCTTAAATCTTGTAAATCACATTCTCCAGCTTGGTCACAAATAGGACAATCTAAAGGGTGGTTAATCAATAAAAACTCTGTTACTGATTGTCTAGCTTCTCTTACTCTATCAGAATCCTTACTATTCACTTCCATTCCATCCATGCATCCTGTCACACATGAAGCCATTAATTTTGGCATTGGTCTAGGATCTGCTTCACTACCTTTTGCAACTTCAACTAAACAACAACGGCATTTACCACCGCTCCCTTTTAGTTTAGAATAATAGCACATTGCTGGCGGAACTGATTCACCACCAATCATACGCGCCGCTTGTAGAATCGTTGTTCCTGGCTTTACCTCAATTGCTTGACCGTCTATTGTTACTTTCATTTTAATTGTTGTTTGAATGCTTCAGGTTTAAAGTCTAATATTTTTAGAACCTCAAACTTTAAACCTTAAACATTTTTAAACTATTTCTTTTTTTACTAGATGCTTTACATTTTCAAAAGGCTCAGCAACAAAGTGATCTCTATTTTTTATTCTCTCAGGAAAACGAACGTGGTATTCAAATTCTTCTCTAAAGTGACGTATCGCTGCTGCTACTGGCCATGAAGCCGCGTCTCCTAACGGACAAATCGTGTTTCCTTCGATTTTTGATTGGATACTCCAAAGCAAATCAATATCTTCTTCACGACCAAAACCAGTTTCGATTCTGTGCAATACTTTCTCTAACCATCCTGTCCCCTCGCGACATGGTGTACATTGTCCGCAAGACTCATGGTGGTAAAAACGAGAGAAATTCCAAGTGTTTCTAACAATACAAGCTGTATCATCATATACAATAAATCCTCCCGAACCTAACATCGATCCGGTAGCAAAACCACCATCACTTAAAGATTCATATGTCATTAAACGATCTTCTCCATTAGCCGTTTTAAAAATTAAATCAGCTGGTAAAATGGGTACTGAAGATCCTCCTGGCACTAAAGCCTTTAAAGGTCTAGAAGTACTCATTCCTCCTAAATATTCATCAGAATTAATGAATTCGTCTACACTTAATCCAAGTTCAATTTCGTAAACACCTGGATTTTTTATGTTTCCAGAAGCTGAAATTAACTTTGTACCTGTAGATCGACCAATTCCGATTTTTGCATAATCATCACCTGAATTATTTACAATCCATGGCACCGATGCGATAGTTTCAACATTATTCACCACTGTTGGGTTAGACCACAATCCTGAAACTGCAGGAAATGGTGGTTTGATACGAGGGTTCCCTCTTTTACCCTCCAAAGATTCGATCAAAGCAGTTTCCTCTCCACAAATGTAAGCACCCGCCCCAATGTGAACGTAAAGCTCTAGATCGAAACCAGAACCTAATATATTTTTCCCTAAGAAACCTGCTGCTTTTGCTTCAGCAATTGCTCTCTCTAATATTTTGTAAACCCACATATATTCTCCACGAATGTAGATATAGGAAAGGTTTGCACCCAAGGCAAAACTAGAAGTAATCATTCCTTCGATCAATAAGTGAGGAATAAACTCCATCAAATACCTATCCTTAAAAGTTCCTGGCTCAGATTCATCTGCATTGCAAACTAAATGACGTGGTTTTCCTGATTTTTTATCAATAAAACTCCATTTCATTCCAGCAGGGAAACCAGCACCACCACGACCGCGAAGTCCTGATTTTTTTACTTCCTCCACCACTTCATCAGGAGACATTGCTTTCAAAGCTTTCTCTACAGATGCATAACCACCATTTTTGCGGTATACTTCGTAGGTTTTAATCCCTGGCACATTAATTTTATCTAATAATATTTTTTTTGACATCTTATTTATCGTGTAATATTATTTTATTATCTCTACAATCAGTGATTAATTGATCAATTTTATCTTTAGTAAGGTGCTCTTTATAAAAATCACCCAACTGCATCATAGGAGCATAACCACAAGCACCTAAACACTCCACACCTCTAACTTCAAAAAGTCCGTCAGCTGTAGTTTCACCTACCTTAACACCTAATTTATCACAAGTATAATCCATTAAATCTTCGACTCCGTTTAAGCAACAAGGCGAAGTTTGGCAAAACTCAAACATGAATTTACCAACCGGTTTTAAATTATACATCGTATAAAATGTAGCTACTTCGTAAACTTCAATAGGTAATATGTGTAGAATTTCAGCCACTTTATCCATCAGTTCAACACTCAACCAATTGTCATGTGCATCTTGAACTTCGTGTAATACGGGTAGCAAAGCTGATTTTCTTTTATCTTCAGGATAATGACTAATCAATTCATTGATGCGATTCATCAATGTTTCGCTCATATTTATTTCTTGTTTGTGCTGTGTTCTTTCCATTTTCTTTTAAATCTAAAATCTAAAATTTTTAAGCGTCTAATTCTCCTGCAATAACATTTAAACTTGATAAAATAACAATAGCATCAGACAACAATGCTCCTTTTATCATTTCAGGATATGCTTGGTAATAAATAAAACAAGGTCTTCTAAAGTGTAGTCTGTACGGTGTTCTACTTCCGTCTGTAACCAAATAAAAGCCTAATTCTCCGTTACCTCCTTCAACAGGATGGTAAATTTCAGCCACTGGAACTGGAACCTCTCCCATAACAATTTTGAAATGATAGATTAATGACTCCATATTATTGTACACATCTTCTTTTGGAGGAAGGTAATAATCTGGAACGTTAGCATGGTATTCATTTCCTTCTGGCATCTTAGCCAAAGCTTGACGGATAATGCTTAAACTTTCCCAAACCTCAGCATTACGAACGCAAAAACGATCATAGGTATCGCCTGATTTCCCTACAGGAATAATAAAATCAAAGTCTTCATATGAACTATACGGTTGCGCTACACGCACATCGTAATCGACACCCGCAGCACGTAAGTTAGGACCAGTAAAACCATAAGCCATCGCCTGGTCTGCAGTAATTGCTCCTACATTAACCGTTCTATCTATAAAAATTCTATTTCTTTCAAATAAGTTTTCAAATTCTTTCCAAGCCACTGGAAACTCTTCTAAGAACGTATCTAATAATTCAAATGCTTTTGGAGACCAGTCTCTTTCAAAACCACCAATTCGACCCATGTTTGTTGTTAAACGAGCGCCACAAATTTCTTCGTAGATTTCGTAAACTTTCTCTCTAAATTGAAAGACATAAAGAAATCCTGTATAGGCACCTGTATCAACTCCTAAAATCGAGTTACAGATTAAGTGATCGGTGATACGCGCTAATTCCATTATGATAACTCTCAAATACTGAGCACGCTTAGGTACTTCAATATTTAACAATTTTTCTAATGTCATCCACCATCCCATATTGTTTATAGGAGACGAACAGTAGTTCATACGGTCTGTAAGCGGCGTAATTTGGTAAAAAGGACGGTTTTCTGCGATTTTTTCAAATGCACGGTGGATGTATCCAATTGTTGGCTCGGCTTCTAGAATTCGCTCCCCATCCATCAACAAAATATTTTGAAAAATACCGTGAGTAGCGGGGTGAGTAGGACCTAAATTTAAGATTGAAAGCTCGCTTCCATCTTCATTAAGTCTCTCCTTCATTATTTTAGCATAGCGATGCTCTGGTGGTAATAATAGTTCTGACATTTATAGAATGTGAAAAATTATATATTGTTTTTTTTTAGCAATTGTCTATTGTTCTTCCAAAGAAACGGTCATCCTTATCTGTACGACCTCCATCTTCCATTGGGAACTCCTTACGCATTGGATGAGAGATCATTTCATCCATGTTTAAGATACGCTTTAACTGTGGGTGACCAATAAAATCAACACCATAAAAGTCAAATGTTTCTCTTTCCATCCAATTTGAACTTAGGAATATATTTGAAATGGTTTTAATCTCTGGTTTTTCGCCATTTAAAAAAGCTTTTATTTTGATTCTCTTATTCTCGTACCAATTGTGCATATGATAAACCACCGCAAATTGCTCATCAACATCACTATCTGGATAATGTATCCCACATAAATCAGTTAAAAAATGAAAACGCAATTCTGGATCATTTTTCAGAAATAAGATCACGGCAGTATTTTGCTCTGGCTTAACCTCAAAAGAAAAAATATCTCTTTCTTGCTGAAAATTATGCACTGCATCACCAAAAGTGGCTACTAATTTATCTTGTATAGCTGTATTTTCTAATGCCATTTTATTTGATATTATAAGAAGCTAATAATTCTTTGTATTCAGGAGAACTTCTTCTTCTTACTGATTCCGTTTTCACAAGTTCTTGTAGTTTCATCACTCCATCTACAATTTGCTCTGGTCTAGGAGGGCATCCAGGAACATAAACATCTACTGGAATTACTTTATCAATTCCTTGCAGCACAGAGTACGTATCAAAAATACCACCTGAAGAAGCACAAGCTCCTACTGCAATAACCCATTTAGGCTCTGCCATTTGCTCGTAAACCTGACGCAAGATAGGCGCCATTTTTTTTGAGATAGTTCCCATTACTAGCAACATATCTGCTTGACGAGGAGAAAAACTTACTCGCTCAGAACCAAATCGTGCTAAATCATAATGGGACGCCATTGTAGCCATAAATTCAATTCCGCAACAAGAGGTCGCAAAAGGCAATGGCCAAAGTGAATTAGCACGTGCCAATCCAACAACATCATTTAGCTTGGTAGCAAAAAACCCTTCACCAACAACACCATCGGGGGCTGCAACCATATTTACACTTGAATCACTCATCATTTCTATTATTTTGAATTGTAAATTTTGAATTTGTATAAACTAAGATTCAAATCTTAAATTCTAACTTTCAATATTTAAAACATATTTTATTCCCACTCTAAAGCCTTCTTTTTTATAATATAGAAAAAACCTACCAACAATAAAGACATAAAAATGACCATTTTAACCATCCCTTCCATACCTAATTCTTTAAAATTAATAGCCCAAGGGTACAGAAAGATAACCTCTATATCAAAAAGAACAAAAAGGATCGCAACTAGAAAATATTTTACTGAAAAAGGAATTCTAGCGTTTCCGATAGACTCGATACCAGATTCAAAATTTTTGTCTTTATTTTCTGAAGATCTTTTTGGACCTAATTTACCAGAGACTAATATAGTTCCAACCACAAACCCAACCGCCAGGATGAGCTGCATTAAAATAGGGATATAATTTAATTGATCAGATTGCATAATAATTGTTTTTATAAACTAAATAAGCAACAAAGATAGGTTTCAAGGATTTAAAACACAAGTCTAAAACAGAATTTAGTACCACCAGATCCAGTACAAGGTTCTAATTTTTATTCATTATAAATAAGTGGATTTTAAAGCATTTTACGCGATAATAATTTCGATTTAGAACAAAAAAAAACGTCCCGAAAAAATTCGAAACGTTTAAACATTCTTAAGTAAAAAAAATATTAGATAACTGCTACTTTCGCTGCAACTTTTCCTTTTCTTCCTTCTTCTTCTTCGTAACTTACTCTGTCACCTTCGCGTAATTCTTCTGCGTTGATTCCTGAAGCGTGAACAAAAATGTCTTTTCCTGTTTCTTCGTCTGTAATGAATCCGTAACCTTTTGACTCATTGAAAAATTTAACTGTACCTGTACGCATTGTAATTGTAATAATAATTTATAATAAGGCAAATGTAATATTTAATATCATACGAACGATATTATTCTGCATTTTTTTAATAAAATAATTGATTTCCAGCGTTTTCGCCTAATTTTTTAGATTTAAATCAATATGAAGTTCCTTTAATTGTAATGCATCAATTGCTGATGGTGCATCGATCATTACATCTCTTCCAGAGTTATTCTTTGGGAAAGCGATGAAATCACGAATCGTTTCTTGACCACCCAAAATAGCAACTAAACGGTCTAACCCAAAGGCCAATCCTCCATGTGGAGGTGCACCAAATTGAAAAGCATCCATTAAGAAACCAAATTGTGCTTTAGCCTCTTCCTCAGAAAAACCTAGGTATTTAAACATTAATTGTTGTGTGGCTTTATCGTGAATACGGATCGAACCTCCACCAATTTCATTTCCGTTTAATACCATATCATAAGCATTAGCACGAACTTTTCCTGGAGCACTCTCCAGCAAATGCATGTCCTCTGGCTTAGGAGACGTAAAGGGATGGTGCATTGCGTGGTAGCGCCCACTTTCTTCATCAAATTCTAATAAAGGAAAATCAACAACCCATAACGGCGCAAATTCAGCTGGATTTCTAAGACCTAATCTTGTAGCTACTTCCATTCTTAGAGCTGAAAGTTGCGCTCTTGTTTTATCAGCTGGACCTGAAAGCACAAAAATCATATCTCCTGTTTTTGCACCAGTTGCTTTGGCCCAGTTCGCCAAATCATTTTGATCGTAAAACTTATCAACCGATGATTTAAAGGTCCCATCTTCATTGCATTTTGCATACACCATTCCTGATGCGCCTACTTGCGGACGTTTTACCCAATCAATTAAAGCATCTATTTCTTTACGAGTGTAATTTCCAGCACCAGGAACAGCAATTCCTACCACTAGCTCCGCAGTATTAAATACAGAGAATTCTTTGTGTTGTGCAAACTCGTTTAATTCTCCAAACTCCATTCCAAAACGGATATCTGGCTTGTCATTTCCGTAGGTTTTCATGGCATGCTCATACGTCATACGTGGAAATTTATCTACTTCAATTCCTTTTATTTCTTTTAATAAATGACGAGTCAAACCTTCAAAGACATTTAATATATCTTCCTGCTCAACAAATGCCATTTCGCAATCTATTTGCGTAAACTCCGGTTGCCTGTCTGCACGTAAATCCTCATCACGGAAACATTTCACAATTTGGAAATATTTATCCATACCACCCACCATTAACAATTGTTTGAAAGTTTGTGGAGATTGAGGTAACGCATAAAACTGACCTGCATTCATCCTCGAAGGAACGACAAAATCTCTAGCCCCTTCTGGGGTCGATTTAATAAGGTATGGTGTCTCTACTTCACAAAAATCTAAATCCGAAAGATACTTGCGCACTTCCATCGCAACTTTGTGACGAAAAAGCAAACTATTTTTCACAGGGTTTCTTCTAATATCAAGGTAACGGTATTTCATACGAATATCTTCTCCGCCATCTGTTTCATCTTCGATTGTAAAAGGAGGTGTTAAAGCAGCATTTAAAATAGTTAATTCTTTTACAAAGATTTCTATTTCACCGGTTGCAATATTTTTATTCTTAGCCTCGCGTTCAATTACCGTTCCTGTAACTTGAACTACAAATTCTCTACCTAATGTTTTAGCTAATTCAAAAACTGCTTTATCGGTGCGTCCTTCATCAAAAACTAATTGAGTAATTCCGTAGCGATCTCTTAAATCAACCCAATTCATAAATCCTTTATCTCTAGATTTTTGTACCCAACCCGCTAGCGTAACTTCAGTATTTACGAATGAGGCGTTTAATTCACCACAGTTATGACTTCTATACATTATCAATATTTTAGATTATAACGTCTTTTTACACTTTTAGACTTGAGTGCAAAAGTAAACACAAAATTCATATTATAATAATAAACTGCAGTACTAGATTGCCATAAAATCCATTTATTTTGTTAATCAACCAGTATTATACGGTAAATTTATTTAGATTTGATTCGACGAAACAAGCATAACACATATTATGAAAAAAGTATTTTATAGTAGTCTACTACTATTAACCAACCTAACCCTATTAGCTCAAGCACCAAAAAAAATAAAATTTAAAGCAGTTATAGAGAATAGAAAAAGTGACACCTTAATTATTAGAGGTGAAAATGCATTTAATCAAATAATCCCAATCAACTCGTCAAAACAGTTTGAAGCCACATTTGCTGCACCTAAAGGATTCTATCAGTTTTTTGATGGACAAAGTGCTTCTACCATGTATCTAAAACCAGAAACGGACATTGTTCTAATGTTTGATGCTGATCGAATTGATAAATCTATAACCTACAGCGGGAAAGGATCTGACGAAAGTAATTTCTTAGCAAAATTCGGAATAAGAGAAGAGGTTTTCACCGAAGAGGCTTTTGCAAAAGAACCGGATGAGTTTCAAAGACTTTTTGAAATAAAGAAAACACAAGACCGTGAAAGCATAGAAAACGGGAATTACGATCCTGAATTTAAAACAATTATCTTATCTTCTTTTACAAATAATGACCGCTACATTCTGCAAGCCTACCAAGGTATCTCCAAAGAAAGAAAACTAGTAGGAAAAGCTTCGCCTGAATTTACATTTGAAAATCATAAAGGAGGGACAACAAAGCTAACCGATTTGAAAGGGAAATACGTTTATATAGATATTTGGGCAACATGGTGCGCTCCATGTCGCCAGGAAATACCCTATCTACAAAAAATAGAGAAAAAATATGATGGGAAGAAAATTACTTTTGTGAGCATCTCAATCGACCAAAAAAAGGACTATGAAAAGTGGAAGTCGTTTGTTTCCGAGAAAAACTTAGGCGGTATTCAATTACTTGCTGATAATGATTGGAACTCTGACTTTATTTTAAAATATGAGGTAAGAGGAATACCTAGATTCATATTACTAGATCCTAATGGAAATATAGTAAGCGCTGATGCACAAAGACCATCAGACCCTAAACTACAAGATAAATTAGATGTACTATTACAAGAGGCAAATAAATAACTACTTACTAGTACATACTCGATATTGCAAAAATATACAGCCTCTAAAAAAGCCCGAATTAAAATAAGCAGAGTTTTTAAAATTCCAATGTTAAGTTTTACTCAATGTTACCAAATTGTTACCAAATTGTTTTTTTAATGTAAAAAACATCTATATATTTGTAAAACAAACCTAGTAAAACTTTACATCATGAAAAAATATATAATGATTGCCGCAGTATTATTCACTGGAATTCTTTTTGCACAAAACACAAAACCACAACTAGAAGTGGTAGGGAATCAAGTAAAAGCAACGTTCCACCATGAAAATGGTCAAATACAACAACAAGGACACTACCTAGACGGGAAACTACAAGGTGAATGGACTTCATATGACACAAATGGTAACAAAGTGGCCATTGGATCATACAGTAAAGGCCAGAAAGTAGGCAAATGGTTCTTCTGGAATAACGCAGGACTTAGCGAAGTTGACTATTCTGACAATAGAATTGCCTCAGTTAAAAACTGGAAAAAAGACGCCGTTGTCAATATAGACTAAAGAAAATATAGATTACAAACAATAAAAGCTCCTTCACGGAGCTTTTATTATTTATAGTAACTACTATAATTACCTCACCGCAACAGTATTATAGAAAACAGTATCGTTGTACTTAATTACAAAAGTGTACTCTTCTTTCCCCTTACCCTTAAAATCAAAGTATTTGATTACATTTTGATTCAAACTTAGAGATTCATGAACGGTTTCTCCCTCAGTATTTAGCACTGCTATACTTACTACATTTTTACTCCTGTTATCAATACTTACTGAAGTAATACCGTTTTTAGCTTGAAAAACAGGCTTGTATATTTCAGAAACTGCATCAGGACACAAAATTGCTGATTTCCCACTAACTGAAATCGTATATCTAGAAATTTTTGAAGATGTTTCAGCTTCTAAAAAATAGTCCCCGTCAGGCAAAGCTTCTAAATCGTATGTTCTTGACACAAGACCATTCGCTGTGATGCGCTCTACATTTACTAGCGCATTAGTACCATCATAAACAGAAAGTTTAATCTTACTAACTTCCCTTACCGCAAAACTCACTACTTTACCTTGCTTATATTTTACTGCTAAAGAAAAATCAATACTGGATGCATTACTTTTTATAGTTGATAATATAGCTACTACTACCAAACTAAATTTTAGAATCTTTTTCATAATTACTGTTTTTAGATTTTTAAACCATTTAACTTTTACAAATCTACGACCTACATCTCATTGAATTTAATCCAAACTTTTCACATTTATACGCTATTTTACCTTTAACGAAAACGATAAAGGTTAAAAAAGATGAATAATTCGCAATGATCACTACATTTACACTAAATAAAAATAACGGAATCATGAGACCTGTAATACCCAACTTAAAAATTATAGCGCCGTCTTTTGGAAGTTCATTTACGATTTCAAACCACAAAAAAATAAACAACAGCCACAACGACCAATGGCATTATCACCCAGAAATCGAATTAGTTTATATTAGTGAAGGAAAGGGCAAGCGACAAGTAGGAAACCATATCTCCTATTTTAACGACGGAGACCTTATATTGATAGGTAGCAATTTACCACACTGCGGTTTTAACACCGAAGAGACGAATACTAAAAGAGAAACTGTTATTCAAATGAAACCCGACTTTTTGGGTGAACAATTCTTTGATACAATTGAAATGTTACCTATCAAAAATATGTTTCAGAAGGCAAATCAGGGCATATTGTTTGGTAGCGAAACTAAAAAAAACATAGGACCTCGTATTGAAAACTTAGCCAAACAAAAACCTCTGGAACGACTAACAAGTATTCTTGCCGTCTTGAACGACTTAGCACAAGCAGATGACAATATCATACTGCATGCCCAAAAAGCAACCATTGAAACACCGAGGCAAGATAACGAGCGAATGAGTGTCGTGTATAACTACGTTAAAGATCATTTTAAAGATACCATTTCGCTTGAAGAAGTAGCAGACTTAGTTTCTATGACAGCACCCTCTTTTTGTAGGTATTTTAAAAAAACAAGCAACAAAACATTTACCAAGTTCGTAAATGATTATCGCTTAGTATATGCATCTAAGTTACTTGCAGACGAGCCCATCAGCATATCTGACATCGCATACGAAAGTGGTTTCAATAATTTTGGCCATTTTAACAAATCCTTCAAAGAATTTACAGGAAAAAGCGCCTCACAATATAGACAGGAATTAAGATCTTACTTAGGATAATGCTTAAAGTCAAGTATAAGAATCTTGAAAAATACAATTAGTTCAATTCTATTGAATATTGAACATCGGGATTGAAAACAAAGCACAATTACAATCAACAGAACGTCTAAAAAGAAAAAAACCTCTTAATCAATTGATTAAGAGGCTTTTAAGTACCCGGAGCCGGAGTCGAACCGGCACGGTTTCCCACAGGTGTTTGAGACCAGCGCGTCTACCAATTCCGCCATCCGGGCTTAGCAGACATGAAATAGCGACAGCTATTACAACGCAATAAAGAGATTATTAGTGGTAGCTAATAATCTTTTCCTTTAACACGGTGCAAATGTAGAAAATAAAATTAAATCTTCAACAAAAAATACTTAAATTTTTCCTTTCAGAGTTGAATAAATTTTATAAATTTGCAGCTCGGTAAAACGAGACACACTAACTAACTACATCCTAGATAAATACATTAAATTAGCTATAGTTAAACGACTTAGCCTATTCATTATAAATATTAAGGAACAAAAACAACAAATTAAATGTCACACCTAGAACCCGAAGCAAAAATATTTGCTTGTTCACAAAGTGTCTATCTAGCTGAAAAAATATCCGCTGAATACGGAATTCCACTAGGTAAAGTTACAATGTCGCATTACAGTGACGGCGAGTTTCAGCCTTCTTATGAAGAATCAATCAGAGGCTTACGCGTATTTATTGTTTGTTCTACTTTCCCAAATTCTGATAATTTGATGGAATTATTGCTTATGATTGATGCTGCAAAACGCGCCTCAGCAAGGCATATTACTGCTGTAATACCTTACTTTGGATGGGCTAGACAAGATAGAAAAGACAAACCTCGAGTGCCGATAGGAGCGAAACTAACAGCAAAACTGTTAGAAACCGCTGGAGCAACACGAGTAATGACCATGGATTTGCATGCTGACCAAATTCAAGGATTTTTTGAAAAACCAGTAGATCACCTTTTTGCTTCTACTATCTTTCTACCCTACGTGAAAAGCTTAGGATTAGACAACTTGACTATTGCTTCTCCAGATATGGGAGGCTCAAAAAGAGCTTACGCCTACTCTAAGTTTTTAGAATCAGATGTAGTAATCTGTTATAAACAAAGAAAAGCAGCAAACATAATTGGCACTATGGAGCTAATAGGTGAAGTAAAAGGCAAGAATGTAATCTTAGTAGATGACATGATTGACACCGGAGGCACTTTGGCGAAAGCCGCAGACCTAATGATGGAAAAAGGAGCATTAAGCGTACGAGCAATTTGCACACACGCCATTTTATCCGGAGACGCCTATGAAAAAATAGAAAAGTCTCAATTGTTAGAATTGATCGTTACTGATTCGATTCCATTAAAGAAAGAATCAAAAAAAATAAGAGTGTTGAGTTGTGCCCCACTTTTTGCAGATGTTATGCACATGGTACATCATAATAATTCCATTAGTGGGAAGTTTATCATGTAATTGAGAAATAAATGGTGAATGGTGAGAAGTGAATAGTAAAATCTTAATACTATACATTTATAGCATTCTATTTCAAAAGATAGAAGTAATGAGCATTTAATAACAGACGATTAGCAAATGCTAATTACTAAAAGCGCATCACTTAGAAGAAGAGTTTAATTAATAACTATATAAATATTTACAATGAAATCGATTACAATTAAAGGATCAGAAAGAGAAAGCGTGGGAAAAGTTGCGACTAAAGCCTTACGTAATGCTGGAGCGGTTCCTTGCGTTTTATACGGAGGAGATCAACCAGTGCACTTTTCAGCAGAAGAAAAAGCATTTAAATCTTTGGTTTACACTCCAAACGCACATACAGTTGTGATTGAGTTGGGTAACGGAAAGTCATTTAACGCTATCATGCAAGACATCCAAGTTCACCCAGTTTCTGACAGAATTCTACACCTTGACTTCTTCCAAATCTTTGACGAGAAAGAAATCACTATTGAAGTACCTGTTAAAATCGTTGGTAACTCTAAAGGAGTTATGGCAGGTGGAGATTTACGTTTAAACAACCGTAAACTTAAAGTAAAAGCATTACCAGCAAATCTTCCTGATTTTGTTGAGGCTGACATTACTCCACTTAACATGGGTAACAAATTATACGTTACTCAAGTTCCTACTCCAGACTTTAAAATCATGCACCCAGACAACACTGTTATCTGTCAAGTGAAGATTTCTCGTGCTGCTATGAAAGCGGCTCAAGAGGCTGCAAAAGCTGCAAAAGCACCTGCAAAAGGAAAGAAAAAATAATATTTTTCTACACCATATCAAAAGCATCAGTTTCAACACTGGTGCTTTTTTTTACGTGCATATTTTTTAATTATCTATTTCTAAAAAAATAGAATATCTTCTTTAGGAGCACAACAATTTCTAATCCTTTCAACATCTTTCCCGCTATCCATTACAATCTTTTTATCGCCAAAAAGCGATTAAAAAGGATTTTCATTTCTATCGGGGCTATTCAAAAACGTTTGTTATTTCTAAGACACTTTCAAAAACACTACCCTACAGTAAATCTAGCAGTAAGCCTCACGAAATAAATTAAACAGTGAAACTTTATTAATGATCTCATTGACAATTTATCTAATTAAGTTTACTTTTGCCTTATGATACAATGGATCAAAGCACTGCTTTCAACAACCGAAACAGTAAAAAACATAGATGATATAGAACCAGAAGGTCACCAACACCAAAAAAATAATATAGAAAACGTGAGTAATAAGTTTTTAATAGTAGGACTAGGTAACATAGGAGCTGAATACGTAAACACTAGACACAATATAGGCTTTAAAGTACTGGATTATTTTGCAAAAAAAGAGTCGGTTACTTTTGAAACTGTCAAACTAGGAGCCCTTGCACAGTATAAATTCAAAGGCAGAACTTTTTTCCTTTTAAAACCTAATACCTACATGAACCTCAGTGGTAAAGCGGTACATTATTGGATGGATAAGGAAAACATCCCTTTAGAAAACATACTCATAATCACAGACGATTTAAACCTGTCTTTTGGAACCATACGCATTAAACCAAAAGGAAGTGATGGCGGACACAATGGCCTAAAAAATATCAATTTAGTCCTAAACACCAATCAATATACTCGATTTAGATTTGGCATCAGTGACGAGTTCAAAAAAGGAAAACAAGTAGATTATGTTTTAGGAGACTGGGACGACGCAGAGAAAACTGCACTCCCAGAGCGATTAGAAATAAGCTCAGAGATCATAAAATCATTTGGTACAGCAGGACTTGAGCTCACTATGACAAGTTTTAATGGAAAATAAAAAAAGGAGGAAACACATTGTGTTTCCTCCTTTTTTTACATCTAAAAACCAGCTGTATTTAATTAACAACTAACTTCTTGACCTGCTTTGATTCACCATCATAAATAGACACTAAGTACAACCCAGCCTGTAGGTCTTTCAATTGTATATTTTGATTAAAAGCACCTGTATTATCATACGCTTTTTCAAATAACTTGCGACCTAATAAATCATGCACTACTATCTTTATTTCGTTTCCAGACTGACTAGAAAATTGAACAGTAAAATTACCTTTATTAGGGTTAGGATAAAGCGAGAAATCATTAGCATCAAAATCTTTTGTACCTAAAGTAAACGTTTTGGTACATATTTGAATTGATGCAGAATTTAATGTTCCCGAGTCATTTGCAAAAGCATCTCGTATTCTAAATGTCCATACCCCTTGCGCTAAATCACCATTAAAAGCTGCCAAAGGCTCGAATGGAGCCACTGTTTGCAATGTTGCAACGTTACATCCAAGCGTTCCTCCGTCGTCATCAAGATTTAGTAAAACACTCCCTCTACTATTCTCACAACTTCTTTCCAATAGTCGTACAGTTTTCCCAGTTGGACTAATGACTTCTATTTGTAAATCAGAAAAATAGGTATGTGTAAAAGCTAAATTGAAATTGACATCACTAACAATGGCTGAAGAATTAGGAACCGTAATTGTTCTAATCGTATAAGTCGATTGCTCCGGTATTGCAAAAGGAGCATCAAATTCATAAGTATTGCAAGCAGAGACAGATGAGTAGCCAATCGTAAAAGCTTTAGAATTTATGGCGTAATATATGTTTCCCGTAGGAGCAATCATGATTCGACAATTTTGACTTACCAAATTAGGAACGACAATTGATTGCAAACCATCATTAGGTGTGTTAGCTGCTAATATTATAGGAAAAGTTAACCCCCCGTCCGTGGATAATTTTATATCGACGTTTGCTGAACCAGTTAATGTATTGGCACCATTCACATTCCAAGTTATTGTTTGAGACTCTCCTTGATACCATGCTACAGCATCCGTGTTTTGAGAGCTAACTACAAATGGACCTACGACACCGCTTACAGTTACCACAGCTATATCCGTATTTGTTTGAGCCGTTCCTTGCGCGGCATTATCCCTTACTGTTAAAGCAAAATTAAGTGTTCGCGGCACAGTCGAAACTGACTCCCAACTACTTGTTAGTTTATTAGCAAGGACATTACTATAACTAGGCATGTATCTAATAGGACTAGAACTAGGATACAGCGATCGAAATAAAGGACCATCTGGTTTTGAAGATACAGCAAAACTATTACTTAGATCCGTTGTTATAGCAGAATCGTTTTGTTCCCAAGTATATGTTAATCTATCACCATTACTATCTGAACCCGTTCCGGTTAAAACAAAAGCTGTTCCAAAGGGAATGGTATAATCTAAACCAGCATTAACAACTGGCGTTGCATTACTAGGAAATGTATTAATAGGACAAGACTTAGTAGCAAGATTATTCTGGATTTGCAAAATACTATAGTAGGTAAAATAATCATCCGAAAATTCTTGGACATCATAATCATCTGTAATCCCTGCATAGGCCATAATAGTTGTGCCACTTCCTGGCTCTACATTAGCACCCGTGCCTTCAATATCATACGAAAAAGTATGGTTAGCACCTAACTGATGTCCCATCTCGTGTGCCACAAAATCGATATCAAATCGATCGCCTTGCGGCACATTATCCGCAGGAGACGTATATGCGCTTCCTTTTCCTCTAGGAACAGATGTAGTAGGATTCACGCATACACAACCAATACATCCAGCGTTTCCGCCACCGCCGCTTCTACCAAACAAATGACCAATATCATATCCATCATTTCCAATCACTGAGGTTAAATTTCTTTGCAACTGTAAACTCCAGTTATCAGTACTACCAGTATCCGTACCAACACTAGCATCAGCGTAGGGATCCGTAACGGAATTAGTATAGATAATTGAACTATTAGTAGCGATAATCTCGAGTTTAATCGCTAAGTCCTTATTAAAAATAGCATTAATACGAGACATAGTAGCATTCATTCCACCAAGGGCACCAGCTGTTGTACCACCGTAGTACTGCGCATACTCACCCGTGCACGATAGCGCCAATCGAAGCGTTTTAAAAACACCGTTATTGGCTTTAGTTTTTGCTGTTTTACTCAACAAATTGTTGTTCAAAGCAATATCATCTGTTTTACAATTTAGTGCTAAAGCACCCTTAGATCTATTAGTACCTTTGTACGCAACATACGTAGCCTTGTCATTATTCTCTTTTTCAATAAACTCTGATCCAAGATCACTCCTTAAAACCATTGTTTGGATTCCCTCAGGAGAAATACTTAAACTTAAAGTAGCTTTAGGGTCAGATAATCCCATTCCGCTGTAGGATCGAATTTCCGGATATTTCTTTTGTAAATCAGGCGCAAAATTAGAATACTCCACAACCCAAAAATCCTCTAACTCTCCTTTACTATTAGGAACTGCAATAGTAACACCTGCTTTGGTTTCAGTATCGGAGTTTGCCTTTGCTAAAGACAATTTAAATTGTAATTCGTCTAAAACATAATAAACATTATCATCGACCTTCTCGATAGCACCGCTATTTTTATCAGAAACTGACCTTGAAGTAGAACTAATTTTTTTCCATGGAGAGGCTACTTGAGCTTGCACAAATGAGGTGAAAATTAAAACAAAAAGTAGCAGGGTATTTTTTTTCATAAGCTAGGGACTTTACAACAAAAATAAAGCAATTAATCTACAATTATAAACACAACCTTATTAATTAGGCGATTGTCCCGTGTTAAAAAAGCCATTTAGCAAAAAATGTAAAATAAATTACACAAAATTCGTCTTAAAAGTGAATGAAAACAGCCCTAATATACCACTACATTAAAATACTTACCATAAATTTGCAGTATTATAAAACAGGTACTTTGAAGATTTTTCACTCCATTAACGATTTTAGCTCTACTAAAAAAACAATTCTCACTCTTGGTACATTTGATGGGGTACATATTGGTCACAAAAAAATTCTAGACAAAGTCATCAACTCAACAGAGAACGGTGAATATGAGAGCTTAGTTTTGACTTTTTTTCCGCACCCTCGAATGGTTTTACAAGAAAACTCAGAGATAAAATTATTAAACACCATCACTGAGAAAATAGAGTTACTAGAAAATATGGGGATTCACAACTTAGTAATTCATCCCTTTGACGAAACTTTTTCTAGACTTACTGCCGAAGATTTTGTTCAAACTGTTTTGGTCGAAAAATTCAACATACAAAAAATTATTATTGGCTATGATCACCGCTTTGGTCGCAACCGTACAGCAAATATTGATGACTTGATCGAATATGGCATAAAATACGGTTTTGAGGTAGAACAAATATCTGTCAAAGAAATTGATGATATATCTGTGAGTAGTACTAAAATTCGAACCGCACTTTCTGAAGGAGACATGGCAAAAGCCAATAGCTATTTAGATTATAATTACACTTTAAGCGGAACAGTTTTTCAAGGCAAACAATTAGGTCGAACTATTGGTTTTCCGACAGCAAATATTAAGATTGAAGAGAATTATAAGCTAATTCCAAAAAAAGGAGCTTACATCGTTACAAGCACAATCAACAATAGTTTAGTAAAAGGCATTATGAATATTGGTCTGAACCCAACTGTACAAGGAGAAAACTTATCGATAGAAATTCACTTCCTTGATTTTGACCAAGATTTATACGGAAAAAAAATAACGGTGAATTTGCTGCAATACCTTAGAGAGGAGCAAAAATTTAATTCTTTAGAAGAATTAACCAACCAACTACAGCTGGACAAAACGACAGCACTGGAATACTTCAACAAACGTTAATATTAGAAGACGTTGTGTAATTTATCTTAATAATTTTCTTAAATTTGGTAATGAACCTCTTATTTTCAAAGAGTTAATTATAACAATTTAAAATTAGAAGCATGAAACTACCAAAAGAAATTTATAACGGAATTATTATTTGGATTGGAATAAGTATACTATTTCTATTGATGAAGGCACTCGATTTAGCCGATGTATTTTATCTCAGAGCACTAAACATTCTATTCATTTATTATGGAGTCAATAGAACCCTAAAGAGCAATTTCAATGAAGGGAAAAATGGTTTGCCTGAAAACGCATTATCTGGTCTAAAAACAGGACTAATAGGTGTTTTTATAAGTATCGCTGGATTAATATCTTACAGCTACATTCAAGGTGGCGACAAATATGTCGAATCCCTTTCTGCTTCCTTTTTATTTGGTGGAGAACCAACAGTGATGACTTATGGTATATCCTTGTTATTCGAAGGAATCGTATCTGCAGTTATTGTAACTTTTACTTTAATGTTAATTTGGAAAAAAAGATATCCTACTGATTAACAACCATTCTAGATAATTAAGTTAAACATAGTTTTTCAACTCATTCACATTGCTTCATTAGAACAATTTGACTACTTTTGAAGCATCAAAAAAAAGCTTACAATGAGTATTACAAAACATAATTGGACGAAAGACGAAATTATCGCTATATATAATAAACCTATGATGGATTTGCTGTATGAAGCAGCATCTATTCATAGAGAACATCACGACCCTAATGTGGTTCAGGTATCCACATTGCTGTCTATTAAAACAGGTGGATGCCCAGAAGACTGTGGTTACTGCCCACAGGCGGCGCGCTATCATACTTCAGTAGAAGGTAATGACTTGATGACGGTTAGCCAAGTTAAGGCACAAGCCTTACGCGCAAAATCAGGAGGATCCTCTAGAGTATGTATGGGTGCAGCTTGGAGAAACGTGAAAGACGGTCCTGAATTTGATCAAGTTCTAGAGATGGTTCGTACCATCAACAAACTAGACATGGAAGTGTGTTGTACACTTGGAATGATCACAGAAAATCAAGCACAACGTTTAGCCGAAGCCGGTTTGTATGCATACAACCACAATTTAGACACATCTGAAGAATACTATAAAGAAGTAATTTCAACTAGAGGATTTGAAGACCGCCTACAAACTATCGAGAATGTTCGTAAAACAAACGTTACTGTATGTAGTGGTGGTATTATAGGAATGGGAGAAAGTATTGAGGACAGAGCAGGAATGCTAGTGGCACTCTCTACACTTAACCCACAACCGGAATCGGTTCCAATTAATGCATTAGTGGCCGTTGAAGGAACTCCAATGGAAGAAGAAAAACCAGTTGAAATTTGGGAAATGATTCGAATGGTTGCGACCACTCGTATCATCATGCCAGAAACGCAAGTTCGTTTATCAGCAGGTCGCATGAACATGAGTAGAGAAGGACAAGCGATGTGCTTTTTCGCAGGTGCTAATTCAATATTTGCAGGAGACAAATTATTGACTACTCCAAATCCAGATGTGAATGAGGACATGAAAATGTTTGAAATGCTAGGATTGAATCCGCAAAAACCATTTACTAAAGTTTCGCAACCGGCAACGGTAGAGGCAGCAGACTCACAGTTTGTGCCTTTGGGAGAAAAACCAAAGTGGTCACGTCCAGAACACAAAATTGAAAGAAACCTTGAAGCATCTGCTAAAAGAAAATAAAAAAAATCCCATCTTGAAAATTCAAGATGGGATTTTTTTTGTGCCAATAATTAATATATTAAAAAACGTTGCTTCAACAACGCTGTAAGTAACGAGACCTTAGTACACTATTTTTTTTGTTACGACTGATCCATTGTTCAACACAACTTTTACAATTAACACCACATTTGCAGCGCTTAGGCTACTAATAGACATTTGATTAGAATCTACTGCATTTTTAGCAAACAATTGTTTTCCCGCTAGATCATAAACATAAGCAGCAACAATGGTTTCAGTACCTACTTGAACCGTAATTACCTTGTTTTTTGTCGAAATATACACCCCTTCCGCAACAAGATCAACAACCTCGACACCAAGTGTTTTATTGGTGTAGCGTATAGCGAAGCGGTCGTTAAAAACACCTATTTCTGTCGTAAATTTATATGTCCCTTCACTTAAATCGATCACAATACCTAAGAGTTTGTCCTCTAAATATACTTTTTGAGTTTCAAATAGACCATCTTTATCTCTGATACTGATACTAAATTGCCCTCCAATATTCGCTTTATATCCTAGTGGTATGATCTCAGCATCATTAAATGGTAGTGCACGACCTTGAATTGTTAAGTTCTTGTCCTTGTTGATACTATAAAAATCAACAAAAGCATTACCATCAAAAGTTTCTCCATCAAAGGCAGTTTCAAAATCATTGGTAGCATCAGTAATATAACCTAATAGCGTTTCTTTAAAAGCCCCTTCTGTATTGATTAGATCAAGCCAAATTCTATTCATTTCCACTACTGAACTTGACTTTTTAGTCGACGCCATTTTAAAAAAATCAGCATTGCTGTTCGCCACTATTGCACTAAAACCCGCACGCATATTATTCGTAAAATTTGCATTTCCTGCTGCGACACTAGTTCCAAAAAATGCTTGACCCGAAGCAATTTTACCAGTAGGAGCGTTTGATTTTACTGGACCAGGACCAGAGGTTGTAGAGGTTGAACTTGGTGCCGGACCAGTAGGAGCCGTAGCAACTCCACCCGTTCTGTTATAAGCAGCATAATCATCAGAGGTATAAGCTAACACTCCCGATCCAGCTGTTCCAGATGGCAGAGTAGAAGCTAACCGAATGGATGTATTATGGGTCCAAAAATAGATGGTTCCTTCCAATACACCACTATTGGCGGCTAAGAACAAATTAGCATCTAATGCAGATGGATAAGGGTTTCCTATTAAAACAGAATTACCCGCTGCTCCTATGGGTAAAGATACCGGCCCATTATTAGGAGCACCCGTGAATCGATACAACTGAGTGGACGGCGGTTGTCCTGATTTGGTTTGTGGTCCTCTGATGATATAACCAACACCTTTACCCATCAAGTTATTATAAGCGTCTTCATAATTCCAACTATTACTAAAAGAATTAAAAGATAAAAACTTATCTCCAAGTGTATTAGGCGAAAAATCTATAAGTTTTTGACCCGCAACCGGTGAGGACCAATACGTATAATCAAAATTAGTAATTGGTGTGGTCTCTCGTTCGTAAAAGATGGAACCACTATTTGCAGCAGTAGCGTTAATTTGAACTAGACTCGTGCCACTAAGGAAAGTCATTGCACTACCTACTTCAACGTCTAACTTGTCTTGAAGTCTCAACATGGTATCTGTAAAAGGATTGTATTCATCACCTACGACAATTATAGTTCCTGCTTTAACAGTACAAGAACACAAGTCTGTACTTGTCACTAAAGTAATTGGCGCAGCATTTGGAGCAGCAATAATTCCAACTTTATCTTGACCTATTCCATTGCTCCAAGTTGTTCCATTATAAGAAGTAGTAACTAGTGCATTGATAGGAACAATAGCAGTAGCAGCGGAAGTACAAGATGCCAAAGATACTGAAAAAGTGTACGAACCGGCCGCAAGCCCTGCTATAGTGGTACTTGTACCCGTTCCTGTAAAGCTACCTGTAGAATTACCGTTTATTGATACTGTCCAGGTTCCAGACGATGGCAAACCATTTAAAACAACACTCCCTGTTGGAGTGATACAATTAGGTTGAGTTATTGTGCCGGGTACAGGAGCCGTTAACACATCTTCTACTGTTATAGTAATCTGATTACTATTTGTTGTACCGCAACCGTTCATTGCATAATATCTTATCTTTTTACCATTATCCGCAAAGGCAACTACATAAGGCACTGTTAAATTGGCAAATGTCCCACT
>NZ_JACRUI010000001.1:419694-990648 GCF_014305095.1 Flavobacterium kayseriense
CACTGTTAAATTGGCAAATGTCCCACTTCCAACTCCTGTCTCCAATTGCCAGCCTGAAGCTGTAACTGCTGATCCATTAGCCGCAACTGTTGGCGCTGTTGGACTTAATGAGCCACCAGAACATAACGCCGCAGGAGCTGTAATTGCAACTATCGTAGGTACATTATTAACTGTTATAACAACCTGATTACTATTTGTTGTACCGCAACCGTTCGTTGCATAATATCTTAACTTTTTACCATTATCCGCAAAGGCAACTACATAAGGCACTGTTAAATTGGCAAATGTCCCACTTCCAACTCCCATCTCCAATTGCCAGCCTGAAGCTGTAACTGCTGATCCATTAGCCGCAACTGTTGGCGCTGTTGGATTCAATGAGCCTCCAGAACATAACGCCGCTGGAGCTGTAATTGCAGCTATCGTAGGACTTGAATTTATCGTAAACGAAGTAGCCGTTCTACAACCTGGATTTGTAGAGCAAGCTGCATAAAAAATAGTAGTGCCAGCAGTATTCGTATTAGCTAATCCAGATCCAGCAACTCCTACCGGGTTAAAAGGTGTCCCTGAACCTAAATACGTTCCTCCGCTCGCTGCAGTATACCAATCTACTGTAACAGGCATCGTATAATTCACTATTATAGTAACATTCGCAATATTTGCATCTGGATCTACACTGGCATCGTTAAACGTTTCCTTAAATTTAAATAGCCAAGTGCCAACAGGACTTGCTGTTCCCCATGTTCCAAATGTCCCGTCAGTAACGGTCCCTGCCGCCGATGATGTGGCAGAGGACTGCAAATCAGTCTTTGTACCACCCAATGCAACTGGAGGAGTGGCTTCTATTCGCAACTCATTTGTATACGAAGGAGAATTGGATGTATAGGTTATCTTAGTCGAAATTCCTGTTACAGTTGCGCCAACTGGTAAAGCAGGAAAAACTATTGAAATATTTGCATTTGTATAGGTTGTTAACTCAGATGTTCCTCCATAACCTATTGCAGTTTGAGTACCCGAAAAACTGGATCCACAACCACTTGAACTCAATGTACCTGAACTGCCGCTACAAATTGTTGTTCCAATAGTTGATGGCCCTGCACTCACATTTACTGTCACATCTAATCTAGTCACACTCTCACAGCCACTTACAGTTTGACTTGCATAATAATGTCCTGACGATAAAGATGTACTACTTGACAAAACTGTGGTACCACTTATTGACGAATACCACTTGATATTTGAACCGCTTACACTTAAATCTGAGACTTTGGGTGAATCTACTGAACAAAATGATTGAAATGAAGAACCTGTTGGCATTGCATTTGAACAAGGGGCCCATGATACAATTACTTGACCGTTTCCACCCAAACCATTTGAACTACGACCTTCACCCCCACCCCCACCTGGACTTCCACCACCAGTCGGAAAATTTCTATTCCCATCTCCACCTATACCACTAGTACCATTACCTCCAGCTCCTCCAGAAGATATATTCGCACTATTTCCATCTCCGTTATTCCCAGCAGATCCACCGCCACCACCATAAAAGCTAGCAGAGCGATAACCGTCTCCACCAGAGTATCTTACATCCCCAATACTACCTGAAACTCTTCCTCCTTGATGATAAGCATTTTGACCTCCTCCTTCAGCTTTTACTATTAGAACACTCGTAGAAGTAGATAATGCTATACTAGAATTTCCCCCTACATAACCACGAGCCCCTACTGCAATTGTATAAACGTTACCACTAGTCACGTTAAAAGTGCGCTCAGCATAGGCTCCCCCTCCCCCTCCTCCATAGTTCGTATCATTTTTACCGTCTTCACCTGCTCCCCAAGCTTGTACAGTTATACTAGTTACGCCTGTAGGCACAGTAAAAGTTCCTGATGAAGTAAATGTTTGAGTTTGTCCAAAACTGCTATAACTCAAAAGTGTTAATAGAAAGAAAATTAATAGGTTATGTATTTTTGGTAAACAAAAAAAAGTATTCTTAGAGTAAAATTTCTTCATGTGGTATTTTTTAAAAAAATGGGGCAAATTTTCTAAATATAATGGCTTCCAAAACGGTTAACTTTTTCAACCAAAAAAAATAAACCAAAATATAATTTACAATATCGATTACAAATATGAAAACAATAAAATTTAACCGATAAGACGCGTTTAAATCTGACCAAATACACTTTTAGTGGGCTTTACAAGAATCTATACTTTGTTTTTTTAATAAGCTCGCTTTCATTCATTAACATAAAATAATTTAGTTAGAAACAACATTCTAAATCTTACAACAAACTTATTTCAATAATATACGTAGCGTTTTAAATTATGGTTTTATAAAATTCAATCTAACTTAGATCATTTATACATTTCTTTATGTCGTCAAAAAAATTCGATAATAAAAAAGTGCCTATTAAAAATAGGCACTTTTAAATAAATTGTAAAATTATGTAAACTCTAATAAATTACTTTGTGAGTAACTGTTTGTCCGTCGTCTAATTTAATTTTAATAACATAAACGGTATTACCTTTACGAAGGTTGCGAATTGCAAGTTCCGTATTATTTACCTTTGTTTTGTTAAAAATTTCTTTCCCTGATAAATCATAAAGTCTAACAGCATCCATAGATAAACTTGAAGTTATTCTAATTTCTTTTTCACTAGTAGAAACCAAAATCAATTTACTGAGAGCATCAAGTGTACTCGCTACGGCACTTGCTTTTTTATTGGTATAAAATAGCACGAAACGATCATTAAAGACTCCTTTTGTAGTAGTAAAGGTGTAAGAATTATTTTTTAAATCATGTATCACATTTAGTAGTTTATCTTTTATAAATATGTTTTGATCTTTAAATAAACCATCCACTTGGTCTATAGCAATAGTAAAATCTCCTTCAATCCCAGATCTAAAACCTAAAGGTATCGTATCATTTTCATCAAATGGCAAACCTCTTCCTTGGATAACTAGGTTTTTCTCCTGATTAATACTATAAAAATCAAGAAACTCATAGCCGTCAAAACTTTCACCATCGTATCTGCCTTCTATGTCATTTGTTGCTCCTGTCACGTAACCTACAAGAGTTTGCTTAAAGGCACCAGCGGTATTAAACATGTTAAGCCAAATACGATTTTTTTCGACTAAATCTGTTTTATTACCCACTTGCATCTTAAAAAACTCTGAGTTGCTTAATGCAGCCCCATTTGCACCAACACGCATTGTGTTATCAAAAGTGACCGTTCCAGCTCCCTTCGTCGATGCAAAAAATCCTTGTCCAGAGCCAATATTACCAGAAGGAACTGTATTATTATATCCTGTTGCAGTAGCAGCCGTTCCCGTTCCTGCGGCAGCACCACCAGTCAAATTATAAGAGGCATAATCATCCCCTGAATACGCGTATACACCCGAACCAGGATTACTAACATTTGTTCCAATTGTTGTATTATGTGTCCAGAAATAAAGTGTTCCTTCTAAAACAGGGTTATCCTTGATAAACTTATCTGCATACAATGCTGAAGGATACGGGTTCCCTAACAAATAAGCGGCATCAGTACTTGCCGCAATTGCCACTTGAATTGGTCCATTATTAGGAACACCAATAAAAGGAGCATTAAAGAAGCCTACCGGAAGCGGTATTGCACCCGTTTGTGGCTCTGGTCCTCTTATAATATAACCTATTCCCGGTGCCATTACAGTAGAAGAAGGAACTTGAACCCAAGCATAACTAGCCCCATCAAAAGAATAAAACTTATCTCCTGTAAAGGGAGATACATTATATAACGTTTGTGGCGAAACGGGTGATGACCAATAAGTATAGTCAAACTTAGTTATAGGACCATTTAAAGTCCTGTTATAGGTTATATTACCAGAATTGCTAACATTATTAATTTGTACTAAGCTAGATTGACTATAAAATTCAAGAGAACCACCTGATACGGTTACCTTATTTGTCACTTTTAGACTATTTCCATTATCAAAAATAACGGTACCCGAATTTACTTGACAGGAACAAGCAACCAAATCACCCCCATTTACAGATGACCTATAATTTCCATTAAAAACTACTGCCTGAGTGCTAGTTGGCGGACCATTGGTCCAAATAGTACCATTCCAGATTGCCGGAATTGGTGCCACATTTATAGTAGAAATTTTCACTGGCGAAATACACCCATCAATATTTTTTATAAACACATTGTAAGTACCTGCTGCAAGTCCCGATTTAACATTACTCGCTTGATAATTTAACCCATTATCAAAACTGTAGGTGTCAGTTGTACTCTGAACTCTAACTGTTATTACACCCGTATTTGTGATACAATCTGGCTGAGAAATAACCACATCCGGAGTCGTTAATGATGGATAGAAAGTTAATGATCTAACTTTTGAAAAACTGCTGACACTACAACTACCACCGGTTCTATTGTAGACAACATCTACTCTATATTTACCTGATTCGGCTGGTGTACCATTAATTATATTTAAGACAGCAGTTTTCGCACCTGAAAAATGCGGTCCATCTATAACATTATTCCAAGACCCAGATGGAATTTGACTTTTCCATTGGTATGTAACTGGACCGTTTGATGGATTTGAAATTACTGCTGTATAGGAATAATTAGATCCATAACAAAGCTTCACATCTACAACAGATTGAGAAGGGCTAAGGGCAGGTGAATTTATCGCTACTATTTCATTTACTGAAAGAACAACTGTATTTGAAGTAACACCACAAATCACATTAGACACAGTTACCTGAAATTGTGTTCCATTTGGATATTGAGTACCTCCTACATTGGCTAAACTTATTTCATTATTTATTGGTGCATTTGGATAAGTTGTATTACTAACTACTCCAGAAAGCATTATAAAACTAGCATCAGTTGGTCTTTTATAAAACCAAGTATAAGTAAGATTAGTACCTACAGCTAACGCTTTAAAATTAACTGAGCTACCCTCACAATCCAATTGACTCAGTGGCTGCGTGGTAATAATAGGAGCGACATTAACAGTTATAATTCCTGTAGCATTTATAGTACCACAACCACCAGTTAACGGAATACTATAATTAAAAGTTCCAGAAGCAGTAGGAGTCCCACTAATAGTAATGGTATTTGATGTCCAAACTGCTGTTACCCCAGCAGGCAATCCTGTTACAGTTCCAATCCCTGTTGCTCCAGTTGTGCTATGGGTGATGTTAGTCATCAAAGTATTAGCACAAAGAGTAGGTGTAGACGAAGCAGCACTAACTGTATTACTCGGATTAACTGTAACCACAACTGGTTTCCTAGCTGTAGTGATCGAGCCTGTAGTTGCCTCCACATACAAGGTAGTTGTAGTTGTTAGTGTTGGTGTATTTATAGTTGTGTTGTAAGGAGCAGCGCCAGCTACAGCTGTAGAAACTGCTGTACCACCTACCAAAGTTGTAAACAATTTATATGTAGTTGAAGCAGAAGGTGCAGGAAATACAGAGACTGCAATACTACCAGCGCTTGAACTACATTGTGGACTAGACACTGTCTTTACATAATTATAACCTCCGTTTGCAACAATTTGATCAAAATCATACAACGAAGACCCTCCTTGACAAGAGGCTACTTTTACTCCTCCAACAGTTATTAAATCAGATGCACTACAACTTCCAACAGTTGAAATAGCCCCACCAGGTGTGCCACTTTCAATAACAATGGAAGAATTCGCGGGCAAAGAAAGTGTATTGTTAGTTTTGTCAGGAAAAACTAAACTAGCATTATTTCTAACAATTAATTGTATACCAGATAACCCACAGGTGGTCAAATTTAAGTCGGCATCCATCACCAAGCTCGCAGATGCAACCCCATTACCAACATAAATAATTGACACTCCTGTAAAGGTACCACAAGTCAAACTGCTAGCGTTTACATTACCTGTTATAGTATATTGACCAACGACAGTAGCTGAAGACAGCAAGAAATAAAAAACAAAAATAAAGCTAGTTTTATGTAAAAATCGCATCATAGCATCGGACTTTTTATAGATATTTTACACTAAGTAAAATCAAAAAGTAGAGGCTTCAAAAAAAATCCGATTAATCGCATTTTTTAACGTCAATCGACTAAATTTCAACATCTTAAACATGCACTATTTTACAATGATATAAATACTATAAATAAGTAAAAATATTTAATTTTGTGCTCAACCTTGAATACTCCCATGTTAACATGAAAAACATATCTTCCATAAAAGAAGCCATAAAAAAAACAGAACATTACTGCGCTTATCAAGAGCGCTGTCACGAAGAGGTAGAATCAAAATTGCGTTCTATGAAAATGGATTCTGATGAAATTGACCAAATCATTGCGCATCTTATTAAAGATAATTTCCTAAATGAAGAACGTTTTGCCTGCAGTTTCGCCAGAGGAAAACACCGTATTAAACAATGGGGAACCATACGCATAACAAATGAATTGAAGTTTAGAAAAATAAATCAACGTTTAATTACCACTGCACTTAAAGAAATTACCGCCGAGGAATATTATGGAACCTTCGAAAAATTAGCTTTGCGAACATGGGAAAATTGTAGAGAGACCAATAGCCTAAAGAAAAGAAAGAAGGTTTGTGATGCGCTTCTTCGAAAGGGTTTTGAAAGCAATCTGGTCTATGAGAAAGTTAAAGAATTAGAAAATTGTGAATCAGTGAAATAATTCGACTACACTCTAATATTGTTAGGCAGAACGCTAGTTGAACTAACCAGCAATATTTAATTATTACGGAATAGAACGCGGATAACGCAGATCTTGGCAAATAAAAACGGATTTTATCTAGTTTTTTCAAAGAATAAGTGGTGTTTTTTCTTGTAAAATCCAAAAATTACAAACTCAACAAAACACTTACTGCATTACCACCAAAACCTACTGCATTTACTAATACTTTTTTGATTGATTTATCTTGTTTTTGTGCTCCCGTAAAAGGGACACCTATAAACGTATTGTGTTGCATCATCAAGATCGCCAACTCTAAACTTAACAAACCTGAAGCGCCAAAAGTATGCCCGATTTTCCATTTATTTGTGGTTAACAAAGGTAGGCTTTCGCCAAAGACTTTTTGTATCGCTTTATATTCGGTTAAATCTCCTTTTATGGTTCCGGGAGCATGCATAACAATCACATCAACATCAGATAAGTTCGTGTCTTTTAATGCCATTTTCATAGACTTTTGAAAGCATGTCGCTTCTGCCGAAATGGATATATTGTGTTCCAAAACTTCTGTAGCGTATCCAATTCCTTCGATAAAAGCCAAAGCATTCTCTTTTTTGCCTATTTCTAAACAGCAAACTGCCGCTCCTTCACCAAGAATCATAGTATTTTGTGTTTTATCCAAATCTAAAGCGCGATTGGGATATTCCTCATTTGACCTAGAATATATTTTTAACGCACGCATTTGTGCAATGGTAAAATCGGTTAAGGGTGCTTCACTCCCACCAACCAAAAACTTATCTACCATCCCTGATTTTAACCATGCTACTCCATTTAAAACGGCGTGCAAAGCAGTAGAACAGGTGATAGAGTGCGAAATCTCTGGACCTGAGCTTTGTAAATCATGTGCAACCCAAGAAGAGATATTTCCTAAAGTGGTTGTAGGCGAAGCTAAGGTTTGCGCTTTTCCTGTTTCTAAGTATTCTTGATGGTGTTTTTCGAATAAATCAGTAGCCCCGCGAGAAGAACCAATGTTGATTCCGAAAATATCATTTGAATTCCAACCTGCTTGTTTAATGGCAGCGCGAGATGCTTCCATGGCAAACAAGACCGAATTATCTAGAAATTTATATTTGGAATCAGACTTTTTTAATGCTTCAATTTTAGCAACCGAATCATTATCTATAGGCGCCAAAAACGTTGGTGCTTTATCAATAAATTTTTGAATAAAACAATGTTGATCGTTAAGATAGTTCGCCCAAATAATTTGCGGATCATTTCCTAATGGAGAAATAGAAGATAAAGCTGTAATGGATATTATATCTGACAAGATGCTTTCAATTTAACCGCAAAGGTCGCAAAGTTTTTACAAAATGTGCAAGGTTTAGCCCCTAATAAAACACTTTATATGGCTTTGACCACTACATGGTAGTATTGGTATCCTGCGGTTCGTTATATTTTAATAAATTACAGCGAATTCTGATTAACAATCACATTATTTTTAGCCTTGATAGCAGTGAAAATCCTTTACGAGCTCCTTTCTTTAAGGAGCTCATAAAGATTGTAGCGAATAGCAGGATTAGCTACAAATTAAACTATTTCAAGCGCTGCTTCGACTACTTGATATATCTTTTTCAATTGCGCATCACTGATGATGTACGGAGGTAAAATGTAGACAATATTCCCAACTGGCCTGAGGATTACACCATTTTCTATGAAAAAATCATAGAGTTTATTTCGTAAACTTCCGTAGTAGCTCGCAGCACTATCTGTTTTTATTTCTAAAGCAAAAATAGTTCCTAGAACGCGCGTAGTTTTTACTTTAGGATGTTGCTTGATTATATTTTGAAAAGCCAAATGATTTTCATTGACCCGAACTAAATTAGCTTGCATTTCAGGCGTTTTCAACAACTCTAAACTGGCTAATGCAGCTGCGCAACCCGTAGGATTTGCCGTAAAGGTATGACCATGAAACAAGGCTTTATTGATATCTTCGTCGTAGAAAGCATCAAATATTTCTTGGGTAAAAGTTGTGATTGCCATTGGGATAGTCCCTCCAGTTAATGCTTTGGATAAGCACATCATATCGGCCATTTCGTTGACGTAATCCATAGCAAAGTTTTTACCGGTTTTACCAAAACCCGTCATCACCTCGTCCGCTATAGTCAAAACATTATTTTCTTTACATATAGCAATTAACTTTGCCAATGCTTCGGGTTCGTGCATGACCATACCGGCGGCACCTTGCACTAACGGTTCAAAGATAAAACCTGCACAATTATTGTTTTTTATTTGAATTTGTAACGCATCATAACTGTCTTGCTCCTGCCCCTTGATAGGTGCGGGAATGCGCACCACATCGATAAACATACCTTCAAAGGCTTGTGTGTAAAAGGAAATTCCGCTTGCTGCCATAGCTGCAAAAGTATCACCATGAAAAGCATTTTCGAAAGCGATAATGGTTGTACGCTTTTCGCCTTTGTTGAAGAAAAATTGCAAGGCCACTTTGATAGCTACTTCTACAGCGGTAGAACCATTATCAGAAAAAAATACTTTTTGCTGATTGCTTGGCAAAATTTCGATCAATTTTTCGCCTAGAACTATAGCCGGCTCGTGCGTAAAACCTCCAAAAAGCACATGTTCAAGCGTAGTTAATTGCTTATAAATCGCATCGGCTATGAACTTATTACTATGCCCATACGGATTCACCCACCACGAAGCAATCGCATCAATATATTCTTTGTCGTTTTCATCCCAAAGCAAAGCGCCTTTCCCTTTTTTGATTGCAATAGGAAGCGCAGCAGTTTTATGTTGTGTATAGGGATGCCAAAGGTATTGTTGGTCTCTTTCGGATAATGTCATGGTAAAATAAATTATTCAGCAAAGATACGCAGAGATGAACAGAGTGCCATGCGGAAAGGGTAAATTACATTTTGTTTACAGACTTAACAAATTCTCTCTAAATTGATCAGCGTAATCCTTAATTACATTTTGATCAAAATAAGGTTCTTGTTCAATACGTCCGATAAATTTTATTCCCGTTTTGGATAAAATTATTGATTCGGTAGCTTTATTTTCTTCTCCACTAAAAATAATTCCCGCTACTTTAATTTCACGATTTTGCAAGGCTTCAATCGTTAATAATGTATGATTGATACTTCCTAAATAATGACGAGAAACAACAATTACTTTGTAATCAGGCTGTATTAAATCGATAATGGTATCGTGGTTATTTAAGGGAACAAATAAACCGCCCGCTCCTTCGATTACCAAATGATTTTCGGTTTCCGGCACGATAATTTTGGCCAAATCTATAGCTATATTGTCTATTTCGGCTGCTAGGTGTGGACTAGCTGGCGTGTTCAACTTGTAGCTATTTGGATGAATTACCGTTTTATCATTGCTGATGTAGCGTTGTATTTTATGACTATCAGAGTTATCTAAATCTCCTGCTTGGATGGGTTTCCAGTAATCTGCCTGAAGAGATTCTGTTATAATTGATGAGGCAATTGTTTTCCCTACATCGGTTCCTATTCCGGTAATAAATAATTTCATAGTTACTAGATTTGATCACAAAAGTAAAAAACCCATCGTTAAGATGGGTGCTTTATTATTCTTCTTTTAACTCTTCAATCACTTTTTTGATCTCATTGGCATATTTTCCGTAATAGTGTTGTACCCACCACTCTGTCATTAAACCAACAAACAAAATAGCTGAAGAAATGATAATGAGTGTAGTTATCAAAACCGAATTGCTTAGTTCTGCAATTTTCAAAGCAGGCTTAGCATACAATGCAAAACCCAATAAAAACATTACCATAAATGGCGTTAACGCAAATGTAAACGTTTTATACAATTCCATATTAAGGCGTACATCAAAATACGTTTCGTACAAACTATCTTTTGTATTTAAAGTTGTTTTACTTAATCTCTTGTAAAACAAAAACAATCGTATCAGGTAATATATTGAAACTGCAGCAAACATACTGTAGACAAAATAAAAGGGAGTAATCCACTTTACTGGAAATCCATGTATCACAGGTGCAAATCCCGACAACAATACTGTTAAGCTCTGAAAAACAAGTTCGTTTTTAAGATTTTTTTTAATCTTATCTAAAGGTGTATTTGCCGTTTGTATTTTTTCTAAATTAGAAGGGAGAACAACATTTTCATTGCTGTCATTATCCCATGCTGATTGTATGTCGTTAAAATCCATATCCTTGATTTTTTATTATTTCTTTTAATTTTTCTTTAGCTCTATTTAATTTCACTCTAGCATTCCCTTCAGAAATACCTAAATTGGCTCCTATTTCCTTATGCGAAAAACCCTCGAGCTGATAAAAAATAATAGCCTTATCTATTTTTTCTAATTTTTGAACTGCTTTGTAAAAATGCTCTATTTGACTTTCTTTAACTTCTGAATCATCTGCTTCCTCTTTAATATTTTCAGATACAATCTCGTATTTATCGACTTTTCTCTTCTCTTTCTTTAAAAACACGATTGCTGTATTGATAGCCACCCTGTACATCCAAGTCGAAAATTGACTTTCGTTTCTAAAAGAGTCATACGATTTCCAAAGTTGACAAACGATCTCCTGAAACAAATCTTGTTGGTCGTCATGATTGTCCATATACATCTTGGAAACTTTATACAAAATTCCTTTGTGCTTGGCAATCCGGTTTAAAAATTCTGGTTCTCTTTCTTTCAAAATGTTACTATTTCATGATTGGTTTAACAGTGTATCCCGCTTTTCTCAATAAATTAATTACACCCAAATCTCCTCCTAAATGAGCTGCACCAACAGCAATAAAAGCACTTTGATCTTTTACTAATTGGGTAAGGTTTTGAACCCAATTAGCATTCCTCTTGTCTAGCATTTCATTTTTGGCAATTAGATTCATACTTTTTACATCCGTTAAATTGGTATAAACATCTTGAATATTTTCCTTTTTGTACTGTGAAACCAGCTTACTAGTCTCAGTAACATTCATATCATCAAACATGGCTAGTATTTCATCAATAGTGTACGCTTTTTCGATAATTCCTAGTTGTGCTTTTATCGATTCAAAACCAGCGATCTCTAAACCACGCTCCTTAGCTTTAGCAATAAACTCCATTTCATAAAATTTTAAATCCGCACAATTAAATGATTTCATTGACATCAAACTCATTACAGTGGACAAACTATAACTATTTACTTGTTGCACAGATAATCCTGCCTTTTCTTTCAAAATACCATCTAATTTAGAAAGCTGATCTGGGGTTAATGTTTTATCTAAGGTTTCTTTTCCCATAGCCATTTGTTGCATCACAGCCAGCTCAGCGGGATCCGATAAATTAACTTCTAAGACTAAATTGTTTGTCGCATCAAAAGCTTTTTTAACTTTCTCTGTCAAAAAATAATCATCGGCACATATCATATGAATCGTTCCATATAAATAAGAAGTTTTGCTTAATCCTTTTCCAGAAATTTCCCATAAAAGGGAGTTTTCAATTAGTGGTGCTGAGGCTGCTTTTTTTGCTTGTGCAAAAATGCCGTTGGAAATTAAGATTACTGCTACTACTACAATTGATTTAAATAATTTTTTCATGATGATTTGATTTTTGTTTGATGTTTGATTTGATAATTGAAACTCAGTATTTATTTTGAATATTTATTTCTGAAAAAAGAAGCTATTGCCGCTACAAAAAAGCAGCTCATCATAACTAAAAATGCTGTACTTAATTTATCGTAGACAAAATACCGTACTAATCCATAACTTAGTCCTAGGCTTGAAATAAATAATAAAATTATACTACTATTTGACTGATTTGTGGAAGTTGATTTTGCTTTCATGATTTTTGATTTATTTGATTACGACTCGTAAGTAAACAAACAATCAAAACGTTACAAAAAATTTAAATTTATTTTTTGTAACTCAACAATAGCAAACTATTACACAGCAATTTTTTTAATTACTAAACAAAATCTACCGGAAGAGAAATTTACTCAACAAAGACAGCACTTCTGCTATTTCTGCGTTAGAATTATAGCTGTGTAAACAAAAACGAAGACGTTCTTGCCCTTCAGGCACCGTTGGTGATAATATAGCTTTGGCGTCAAAACCATAATCCTGCAATTGATTGGCAATGGCTTTCACTTTGATATTACCGGGAACAATTACCGATTGTATAGCTGATTTAGATTGTACAAACATAGGTTTTAGACCTAGCAATACTTTTTGCTGATTGAAGTAAACAATGTTCGCTCTCAACAAACTCAAATTACTGTTATTGTCTAAAAATTGATAGGCAACTAAGATCGTAGCAACCGAATGAGGCGATAAACCTGTTGTATAAATAAAGCTCCGTGCAAAATTAACCAAGTATTGCTTAAGCTCTTTTGACCCTAAAATTGCAGCACCATGACAACCCAATCCCTTCCCAAAAGTCATGATTCTTGCGAAAACATGCTCTTGTAAATTTAGCATTTGAACTAAACCTTCGCCTTTATCACCGTAAACACCAAGTGCATGTGCTTCATCAATAACTAAATAACAATTGTATTTATTGGAAACGACAATCAATTCTTCTAGCATAGGCGAATCACCATCCATTGAAAAAACACTCTCGGTAACGATATAAACATTCTCGATATTGCATCGCTTTAGCTGCGATTCAAGCTCCTCAAAATCATTATGGGCATACTTATATGCTTTTGCATTAGAAAGCTTAATACCGTCTCTAATGGAGGCATGACATAGTTCATCATAAAGTATGAGATCCCCTTTTTGTGGGACACTCCCAAAAAAACCTACATTAGCATCATATCCTGAGTTAAAAAGTAGTGCAGCATCAGTATCATGAAATTGAGCTATATAATCTTCAGTGTCCTGATATAGTTTGTGATTTCCAGAAATAAGTCGGGATCCTGTGGCTCCATTTACCATCAAATTACTATCGATCAATAATTGATGTGTAGCATCAAAAATGACTACAGATTTAGAAAGTCCTAAATAATCATTAGACGCAAAATCGATTAAATCATTGCCTTCTGGCAGAAACCTAATTGCATTGTCGCTCTCACGAACAGAAAGTTTTTTAAGAAGATTTTGTGGTAATTTCATACTTTCAAAGTTAGGAAATTATGTGTTTGATGTATCAGATTGTTTTAGCCTAGATAGCAATGGAAATCCTTTTACTTTTTTTTTTAAAAAGTAAAAGATTGCAATGAATAGCTGGAATATCTACCAAATGAAAAAGCCAAACATTTCTGTTTGGCTTTTTCTAAAATTTACAATTGCATTAGTCAGCTAAAACAATTATTTTATTATCCTTCATTTCGATAGTTCCAGAAGAAATGGCTAATGTGTAATTTTGCTCATTTACTTTTGTAAACAAACCAGCTACTTCTTTACTGAACGTAAAGCTTGGAGCCACAATGCTTACAACTCCTTGTTGTAGTAAGGAAACTATAGGTGCGTGATTATTTAACATTTGGAAATTTCCATCTACTCCAGGTACAGATACTGATGTTACTTCTCCTTTAAATAATGTTGCTTCTGGTGATACTATTTCTAATAACATATTTTTGTAGTTATAGGTTTAGAATTTAAAGTTTAAAGTCACAAATGAACATTAAACTTTAAACCTTAAACTATTTTTTTAGGCTTCTGCCAACATTTTTTCTCCTGCTTCGATCGCTTCTTCGATTGTACCTTTAAGGTTAAACGCAGATTCTGGTAGGTGATCTAATTCACCATCAATAATCATGTTAAATCCTTTGATAGTATCTTTGATGTCTACTAATACTCCTTTTAATCCTGTAAACTGCTCTGCTACGTGGAAAGGTTGAGACAAGAAACGTTGTACACGACGTGCTCTAGATACAGATAATTTATCTTCTTCAGATAACTCTTCCATACCAAGGATCGCGATGATATCCTGTAATTGCTTATATTTTTGAAGAATCTCTTTTACTCTTTGTGCACAGTCGTAGTGCTCATCACCAAGAATTTGTGGTGTTAAGATACGAGAAGTAGAATCTAACGGGTCAACCGCTGGATAAATACCTAACTCAGCAATCTTACGAGACAATACTGTTGTAGCATCAAGGTGAGCAAAGGTTGTTGCTGGTGCCGGATCCGTTAAATCATCTGCAGGTACGTAAACCGCTTGTACAGATGTAATAGATCCTTTGTTAGTAGATGTGATACGCTCTTGCATCGCTCCCATCTCGGTAGCTAATGTTGGTTGGTATCCTACTGCAGATGGCATACGACCTAAAAGTGCCGAAACCTCAGAACCTGCTTGTGTAAAACGGAAGATATTATCAACAAAGAATAATACATCTTTCCCTTGGTCAGTTCCTGCTCCATCACGGAAGTACTCAGCAATAGATAATCCTGAAAGTGCTACACGAGCACGAGCTCCAGGTGGCTCATTCATTTGTCCGAAAACGAAAGTAGCTTTTGACTCTCTCATTCCTGGCATATCAACTTTAGACAAATCCCATCCTCCATTTTCCATAGAGTGCATGAATTCCTCACCGTATTTTATAATTCCTGACTCTAACATCTCACGAAGTAAGTCATTTCCTTCACGTGTTCTTTCTCCTACTCCTGCGAATACTGAAAGTCCACCGTGACCTTTTGCTATATTGTTGATCAACTCTTGAATCAATACAGTTTTACCAACACCGGCTCCACCAAACAATCCAATTTTACCCCCTTTTGAGTAAGGCTCAATTAAATCGATTACTTTAATACCTGTGAATAAAACTTCTGATGAAGTTGATAAATCTTCGAATCTTGGTGCTTGACGGTGAATTGACATTCCGTTTTCACCTGTTTTTGGTAAGTTACCTAAACCATCAATTGCATCACCAATTACGTTAAACAAACGTCCGTAAACATCTGCTCCAACTGGCATTTGAATTGGGTTTCCAGTACCTACTACTTCATAACCTCTACTCAAACCATCTGTTGAGTCCATCGAAATGGTACGAACTGTGTTTTCACCAATGTGAGATTGCACTTCAAGTACTAATAAAGTACCATCTTTTTTTGTGATTTCTAATGAATCATAAATTTTTGGAAGTTCAACATCTTTTCCGTTGAAAACAACATCAACTACTGGACCAATGATCTGCGCAACTTTTCCTATTACTTTTGACATTACTTATGTGTTTATTAAATAGCTATTTAGGTTTATGAAATGTATCCTCTCAAAAAATCAAGTTTGGATGCTTTTTTCAGAGTGCAAAGATAATTTTTTAAAATAAAAAATCAACTGTTTTTTTTATAAAAAACAACACCTGTTGTAAATACTCCTTTTTCGCATGGTAAATACCAAAATAAAAGAGGATAAAAAAACAAAACCACCCCTATTTGGGATGGTTTTATTTAACATGGTATTGTATTAGAGTGTACCAGGAAATAATATTCTGTAGTTACCTAGATCGACTCCTTTTAAGTTCGAACCGTATTTTGAATTAATCGCTTCAATAAATTTATTTGCAATAACAGCGTAGCCCCTAGGAGAAGGATGTACTCCATCTGTTGAGAAACCACCACCAGTTATAAAAGTAGCTGACACTGTAAATCCATTAGCCGAAAATCCTGTGGCAGCAATTTGAGATAACAAAGCATTAGCATCGACGAAAGCCAAGCCTTTAGCAGTAGCTACTGCTCTAATCTTAGCATTATACGCATCTGTAGCTGTTTTCAACTCTGCAACCTCATTTTTAGATAAAATCCACTTATCTGCTAATGCAACCTGCGTACCGTTTCCTAGAGGTAAAAAAGCCTGAGCACTAACACCTCCTGCTGACAAAACCACATAATCCGCTGAAGTTGTTTGCCTCAAAGAAGGCAATACTAATCCAGCTGCAGGAACATTAACAGTAGTTAAGTATTCATCAACCATAACCAAACCATTTGCGCCAGCATTAAAATTAATTGTTCTAGCGAGTCTTTCTGTCTCTAAGATCAGTCCAGCGTTTTTGGCAGCTACCAATCCACCATTATAGGTCGCATAGGCACTATTTAAAGCAGTAGCTTGCGCAGCGCTTACACCAGCTGCATTAAACGGAACTGTTGTGAAAAACGGAATTGTATTTACGTAAGGGATATTAGCAACCACACCTTTTGCTGGGATGGTCCCTGAAGTCATAGTATTAACTAAGGCATCATAAGTAGCATCAAATCCTACACCAGCAGGGCCTGCAGAAGGCGTAATTGGATTTGTTCCATCTCCACCCGTTGTTGCGTATCCTAAAACGTCATTATTTCCAATCCATAAAGAAAAGAATGTTGGTGCTTGAGCCGCAGCATATGCCACCACAGAAGTAGTACCATTAGCGGGCGCAAAACGAATATAGTACGGGTTAGCAGTTCCCGCGAATATATTTGCACCTCCAGCACCCGGGCTCCCGTACGTTGGCGATAACAAATGAAAACTTTTAGCTCCGGGAACACCGCAGTTGTTGTACGGTCCTGCAGCAGCAACAGAAGTTAAAATCTCAGTTGATGGAGTTCCTGTAACTGTAGCTGGCCCAACACCATTAAAAAATAACCTTGCTCCAGAAATTACTGTTCCTCCTACTTTATAACCACCAATGTTATCAGACATAAATGGAATCTTAAACTCTCCTCCACCAACAAGTTTAAATTGCTGTGCCATGATATTTGTATAAGACACTTTTTGACCTTCGATGAACAAAGCATTATCAGAGAAACCAGCTGTTAATGAGTTACCTAAAGCAACGTATTTTGTAAAATTAGCAGAACCAGAAGTCAAAGGTAAACCATCAGATGAATTTGTTTCAACCTGTACAGCATCTTCACTACTACATGCTACAACGGTCAAAGAAACCAATAGTAGCCATTTTAAATTTTTTATCATTTTATCTCTATTTTTTTTAATGAATACTATTAGAATTAAGGATTGATTGTCCAAGAAGCAAAATACTGTTGACCTATTAATCCCGCTCCTAATACCTGACCATATTCTTTACCTGCAATATTAGACGCCCCTAATTTTAAAGTTGATTTCAAAGACGGAATTCCGTAATTGATTTGAGCATCAATAACTGTAGCTGCATCAATCATACCGTCAACCATTGAAGACTGCCATAAGTACGAAGTATTATATCTACCACTAACATTGAAACCAAAGTTTTTAAATAATTTTTCGTTACCAAAAGAAGCTTTTGCTCTGTGTTTAGGCGTATTAAATCCGGCTTCAAAACTAGGATCCTTAGATTGGTCAAAGTTAAAATCAGCATAATTATAATTCACACTAACTTCAAAATCCCTATATACTTTACGAGACAAACCAATTCCAAAACCTAAAGATTTAATTTCTAAAGGAGTATTTGTGTACAATTGAAAAGTTCTAGTATTACCACTCGATAAAGCTTGTACTGCTTTTTGACCCTCTGCATTAGTTAATCCACCTCCATCAAGTGCTTGACCGTATAAAGGAGTAACTACATTAAGGTTTCCAATAAAATTATTATAAATATTATAATATCCATTAATATCGATTGATGTTTTATTAATGAAAGATCTATACCCTAATTCAAAAGCCTTAACCTCCTCTGGCTTAACAAGGTTTGCGTTTGTTTTTCTTAATAACGCAGGATTACTAGCTGCTGCGAAAGCAATAACCGATGAAGCTAAGTATGAGTTACCGTAAGCCCTTGTACCATCAATTGTAACGGAATTTCCACCTGCAAACCCTTGTCCTGTTGCTCCATTAATTGGCAATGTTTCTACGAAACGTGTAAGGTTGTCCGGTGCTGAACCTAATAAAATAGCACTACCAACATTAAAACCTATGTACTGATCTTGTGTAGTTGGATTCCTAAATCCTGTTTGAAACGAACCTCTAAAATTATGTCTTCTACTCTCTCCTCCAGAATACACTAGAGACACTCTTGGCGAGTAATTTCCATCAAAATTTTGTGCTTTATCATATCGAATAGAACCAGTGAATTTCAAACGGTCATCCATTAATTTTTTCGTCAATTGCGTGTAAGCACCATATTCATTATAATTTATTGGACCAGCAGCATCTGTATAGATACGACCAAACGAATTCAGTGAATACTGTCTGTAAGAACCTCCTACTTGAATTTCAGCAAATTCAATCAAATCTTTGAAGTTATAATTAGCGTCAGAGTGATATATTTTAGAATTGTCAACTAATTTTGAACCTGTTAAAACACTAGCCTCATTTGTTACAGCTGCAAAAGCTGATTTGAAAGCCTGAGAACCTGGAAGAAATCTACCCGTATCTGCAAAAGCTCTTGCTGCATTATGAGCTGCTTGAGAATTTGGAGCACCTCCTAAAGTAGCCTGAACATATGCATTCGCATACTCCCCAAACCAAGTAGCGTCTGGCTTCCACTGTCTATTTACGTTAATACCCGTAAACAACATATCATACGATTGCCCACCATCCTCAGTAGTTGTATAACCTCTTAAAAAGAAATTCTTCCCTTTGAATTCTAGCTTATGCTGTTGCATGAAAAAGTTATTTAAATAATACCTGTTCGCACCTTGATAAACCGCATTTCCGTAACCAAATTTAGACTGTACTATAACTTCTAAGTTTTCATTTCCAAAAGGTCGGTAATGCAAAGATAAATCCATCTTAGTATTACTCGCTTTATTATCTGTTAAATCAGTCTCATTGTAACCTGTTCTACTAACGTTAGAATTAGGCAGAACACTTCTAAATACATTATATTGAGCAGGTGTTATTCTTCCTGCTGCCAACAAACCATCAGAAACGTTTCTAATATTTGTAACAACTTCATCTCCATATACGTTAATACCGTCATAATTAGGATTTGACCTATCTAAACCAACTCTAGTTTTGTCATCAGTATTAGTCGCATACCAATCCGTCCCGCGTAAATAGGTAAAGTTAGCTTTCATAGCCAAATAAGGACTAAATGCTTTTGCCATACGAATTCCGTAATCAACATAATCATTATTTCCAGCAGCCTTTTGGCTAGTTTGACCAAATTTAGCATAAGCCGTAATTCCTTCACTAGCAAAAGGACTCTTACTAGTCATGAATAAAATTCCGTTAAAGGCATTGGCACCATACAAAGCAGAAGACGCCCCTGGTAACAATTCTACACTTTGAACATCAATTTCAGACACTCCTATTAAGTTACCTAGAACAAAATTTAATAATGGAGAAGAGTTATCCATACCGTCTACCAACTGCATAAAACGTGTATTAGCAACCGTAGCAAAACCACGAGTATTAACTGACTTAAAAGACAAACTACTCGTATTCATTTGAACTTCTTTCATATTCTCTAATCCATCATAAAACGAAGCAGAAGCAGTTTTTTTAATATCGGCAACACCCATTCTTTCAATGGTAACCGGAGATTCTAAAACACGTTCTGGAGTTCTAGAAGCAGACACCACAATCTCATTAAGAAGATTATCCTCGTCTTTTAAAATCACAGTAATCTTTTGATTTGCCGAAGTAACATTTACCTCTTTTGACACGAAACCAATACTCGTTACTTCAATTTTAAAAGGAAATGCCATAGTAGTACTTAATGTGAATTTCCCATCCATATCTGATACCGCTCCACCAGTACCCCCAATAACTCTAATATTGGCCCCAATAATGGGCAGTTTATTACTATCACTAATTAAACCCGTGACAGAGTTTTGCGCAAAACTAATGCAACAAAAAAAGAAAGATAAAAAAAGTAAGTGCACTCTCATTTGGTTATATTTTATTGATTTATGGAGCCAAAATACAATTAATTTTAATATTAATAAAAAAAAGTGCTTTTTTTTTAATTATCATTAATTAATTATTTAAAATATAACTAATTCATCATTATTAATTTTTGAAGTAAAACCAAAAATTAAGTTAAAATTTAGTAAAATACTATGCTTACATATAAAATTAGTTTTAAAAATGCATTAATCATAAAAATCATAATTTTATAAAATTTAACAAAAAAAAAGCAAGACCTAAGGCCTTGCTTTCATATTAGTAGTAAAACTACTTATTCTACTGTAACTGACTTTGCTAAATTTCTTGGTTGATCTACATTGCAACCTCTTAAAACAGCTATATGATAAGACAATAATTGCAGAGGAATAGTAGTAATTAAGGGCGATAAAGCGTCTGAGGTTTCAGGAACTTCGATAACATAATCGGCTAATTCCCTAACTTGAGTATCTCCTTTTGTTACAACCGCTATTATTCTACCGCTTCTCGATTTAATTTCTTGAATATTACTAACTATTTTATCGTAATGACCCATTTTAGGAGCAATTACAACTACAGGCATATGCTCATCAATTAAAGCAATTGGACCGTGTTTCATCTCTGCAGCAGGATATCCTTCTGCATGTATATAAGATATCTCTTTTAATTTCAATGCCCCTTCTAAAGCAACGGGAAAATTATATCCTCGACCTAGGTACAAACAGTTAGGTGCATCTTTAAAGGTAGCCGCTATTTCTTTTGTTACATCATTTGTTTCTAAAGCCTCTCTAACTTTCTCTGGAATTAAATCTAATTCCTGTAAGTACATATGAAAATCTGAATGAGATAAAGTACCTTTAGCTTTAGCTAAACGCAAAGCAATCATAGTCAACACAGTGATCTGTGTCGTAAATGCCTTTGTAGAAGCAACACCTATCTCTGGTCCTGCATGTGTATAAGCACCGGCGTGCGACTCTCTTGAAATAGAAGAACCTACGACATTACAAACACCAAATACAAAAGCACCATTTTCCTTAGCTAATTTAATAGCCGCCATCGTATCCGCTGTTTCTCCTGATTGAGAAATGGCGATTACAACATCTTTACTATTTATGATTGGATTTCTATATCTGAACTCAGAAGCATATTCTACCTCTACTGGAATTCTCGTAAATTCTTCAAAAATATACTCAGCAACTAAACCAGCGTGCCAAGAGGTACCGCATGCTACTATAATAATCCTATCAGCATTTAAGAATTTTTCTAAATTATCTTCAACACCTGACATTTGAACGATTCCTTCATTTGCATGTAATCTGCCTCTATACGTGTCTTTTATCACACTAGGCTGCTCATAAATCTCCTTCAACATAAAATGATCATAGCCTCCTTTTTCAATTTGCTCTAAATTCATTTGAAGCTCTTGAATATAAGGATCCACTAATGAATCGTCTTTAATATTTCTAACCTTCATAGATTTATGCAAACGAATGATTGCCATTTCACCATCTTCTAAGTAGACTGCATTAGATGTATACTCAATAAAAGGGGAAGCATCAGAAGCAATAAAATACTCTCCTTCTCCAATACCTATTGCTAAAGGACTACCTAAGCGTGCCGCTACTATTTCATCTGGATTTTTTTTATCAAAAACCGCTATAGCATAAGCTCCAACCACTTGGTTCAATGCAATCTGTACTGCCTTACCAAGCTTTATCCCTTCTTGCTTTTGGATTTCTTCAATTAGATTCACTAATACTTCTGTATCTGTATCTGAATGAAAAACATAACCTCTTTTCTTTAATTCTTCTTTTAGAGGTGCATAATTTTCTATAATACCATTATGGATGATTACTAAGTCTCCTGAATTAGAAAAGTGCGGATGTGAATTAACATCGTTAGGAACACCATGAGTAGCCCATCTAGTATGGCCTATACCGATTGTCCCATTCATTGTTAATTCCTTTGAAGCCTTTACCTCAAGGTCAGCAACTTTTCCTTTAGTTTTACAAAGTTTGATTTCCTTACCATCGTAAACCATCACTCCTGCACTATCATATCCTCTATATTCCAGCCTTTTAAGACCTTTGATAACGATAGGATAAGCCTCTCTATATCCAATATATCCTACTATTCCGCACATATTTTAATTATTAGATTTTGTATAATAAATTTCCAACTTTAATCTCTTCGTTTCATCAGTTTCCTTATTTCCATACAAAATAGTTCCTAATGGAGTGATAACTGACGCTTTTGGCACCTTCGAGAAAAGTGTTTTTGCCGTTCGCAACTTAGACGAGGTTGAATTATTGATATCTCCTGTAACAACAAGTCCCAATTTTACATTTGTAGAATCAGTATTTTTAATCAAATTTCTTATTTGATTAGTTAGCCTAATTTTATAAGTTTTTCCTCGGCCATCCGTCACAGCTTCCTTATTAATAATTCCGCTATAGATAAATTTACCATTTTGAGCTTTTGTTCCCGAACTTGCGTCAGCCTTATAATCCAAAATAGACTGACCATAGGTTAAATCATATAAATAAACTCTATTTGGCTCTTTTGACCCCGCCATAGTTGTAGCATCGATATGAAAAACTAAATTTGCTTCATTTATTAAGAACTTTTTTCCATCAGCAGGATATCTCAAATCATCTAATTCATCAGGCACACCGTTCGGCACACTTGTAGGATTCCCACTTGCATCGAATCCTCTTACATCTGTTTTTCCAAAAAGCTCAATTATCGCTAATGATCCTTCACCACCTTTAAGATATAGCTTAGCATCTCCAGTAGTAGCACTAGCTGAACTCATTGCTGTTTCATATGCAGGCTTATTCACGTCACTTAATAGATTAACTGTTGTACCTGTTAGGGTCAAAACAATCGACTTATCTACTCTTGTAGCATCAGTAGACGAGGTGTTCTCTTTGTATTTAATCGTGATTTTACCGGCTGCAAAATTAAGCATAGCCATCTGACTTTCTACTCCACTAATCTTTTCTGCTTTAAAATACAATCCTCTAAAATAATTCCTAAACACATCGTTACTTGCTAACTTCCCTGCAGCAACCGCATTGATTATTTTATTCTTAAAAAACTCTGTATCTAAATTAAGACGCATTCCTGGAGCTGTGCGTACAAATGTTTCTTTAGTATCTACTATTACAGTTTCTTTATATTCTGCTGGACTAAAAAAGAACTCATCATTTTGAGACTTATCAATATTATCATTGTTTAGACGACTCCCAACCTTAACATTATCAAAATCTGCATTTTGATTCGTATAATATCGCTGTGCTTCGAATGAATTTGTTGGGTCTAAACTACGTAAAGCATAACCAGACTCAAAAACACTTAACTTAATCTTACCCCCACCGTAAATGGAATCTAACCTGTATGTGTTATCACCAGTCGTTGCATTAGAAGCAGTTATCGTACTAAAATAAGGAATTGTTAAAACAACACTTTCAATAACAGGATTAACACCTATCGTAGGATTAATTGTTTCTAAACTGATTTGAGTAACAAAATTCGCAGTTGAAGTACCAAACGGTTCATTTTCGTAGATACCCAAGGCATTTACTGGTAAATTATTTGACTCTACAGCCCCCATTTTTTGATTATAAGCAATAACTTGAGAGGTATATTTGTCAAACTCAAATTTATTATCCCCTATCAAATCCCCGCCTATCGTATTGTATTCTTTATCACAAGAAAATAAAAGAAAAACTGTTGCGACTAGAGTAATCGTCTTAAAAAAATTATTGTACATACTAAAAGTGATAGTTAATTTTAAAGCATCTCGTTATAAAAAGCACTATACGCCTCAGCGAAAGTATCTTTGGGCACGAAAGGTAGAAAAGGTTTTCCTGAAGACTCTATAAATTTTGTTAAACTTGGAGAAACACCTTCAGAGGCAACGATCACAGCATCTGAGTGGTTAATGGTCGATTTCATAATACTTTCATAGTCCGGAGTAGCTAGAAAAGGAATTTCGTCCCCTGGCACACCGTCCATCTTGATTTTATTGATCATTTCTACATCTAAAGTTCCTTCAAAAGACTGGCTGTAAACAGAGGTAACAATTTTAGTCTCTGAAAACAACGCTTCATTTTTATAGAAATGTTTCATATAAATTGGCAGCATTGCAGCCATCCACCCGTGAACATGTATGATATCTGGAACCCAGTTTAACTTTTTAACCGTCTCAACGACTCCTTTAGCAAAAAAGATAGCACGTTCATCATTATCAGGGTACATTACCCCATCTTCATCAGCGAATGTTGCTTTCCTTTTAAAGTACTCATCGTTATCGATAAAGTAAACTTGAATTCGCTCTTTAGGTATAGACGCTACTTTAATTATCAAAGGCATATCTAAGTCATTTACAACCAAATTCATCCCCGAGAGCCTAATCACTTCATGTAATTGATGTCTTCTTTCGTTGATGTTTCCATATCTAGGCATAAAAATTCTAATTTGCCCGCCTTGATCGTTTACCATTTTTGGTACATCATAAGACATTAAAGAAACCTCATTTTCAGCCAAATAAGGCACCACCTCAGATGATACATATAATATCCTCTTATCTTTCATATTGTAATTTGCTTAATTCATTGGTAATAAAAACCACGCAAAATTACAAAAATTTATGCAGTTATTAACTAATATATTATGTTTGCAGTCAATTTTAATAAAACGACCATGCCAATTTTCTACGGAAAAGTAGCTTTAATAGAGTTTTTAGATACTGTAAAACCGCACCAATATACTACCGGTTTTGTCCCTACGATGGGAGCATTGCACGATGGTCATCTGTCGTTAATGCAGCGATCCTTGGACGAAAACGATATTACCGTCGTTAGCATTTTTGTAAATCCAACCCAATTTAATAATCCAGAAGACCTTTTAAAATACCCAAGAACACTTGATGAGGACGTAAAAAAAATAGCTGCTCTCAACCCCAATATTGTAGTTTACGCTCCATCTGTTGATGATATCTATGAAGGAAAAGTAGTATCCCAGCCTTTTAATTTTGATGGATTAGAACATCAGATGGAAGGAAAATTTAGACCAGGCCATTTTGATGGTGTAGGAACAATTGTGAAACGTCTTTTTGAAATAGTAAGTCCTACTAACGCTTATTTTGGCGAGAAGGATTTTCAGCAACTATTGATCGTTGAAAAAATGGTTGAAAAAACACAATTACCGGTACATGTCGTTGGTTGTCCAATACACCGAGAGCATAACGGTTTAGCCATGAGTTCTAGAAACGAACGACTAAGTCCGTCTGAAAGAGAAAAAGCTAGTATCATATTCGAAACTTTGACTAAAGTCAAAGAAAAATTCCACAATTCTAGCGCTCAAGAACTCTCGTTATGGGTTCAAGAAGTATTTGATACAAATAGCGATTTTGAATTAGAATATTTTCAAATTGCAGACGCAAAGACTTTAACGCCTTGCGAGAGTAAAATAGAAACAAAAAAATACCGTGCTTTCATAGCTGTATTTGTCAATAATATCAGATTGATTGATACCATTTCATTAAATTAATTTACTTTTGTAGCATGCAAATTCAAGTTTTAAAATCAAAAATTCATCGCGTAAAAGTTACAGGCGCCGATTTAAATTATATCGGTAGTATTACGATTGATGAAACATTATTAGAAGCATCTAATATAATCGAAGGTGAGAAAGTTTCCATTGTAAATATCAATAACGGAGAACGTTTTGATACTTATGCCATAAAAGGAGAGAAAAACTCAGGTGAAATCACTTTAAATGGTCCCGCTGCCAGAAGAGTTCAGAAAGATGATATCATTATCATCATTTCGTACGCCTCTATGGAGTTTGAGGAGGCTAAATCCTTCAAACCGTGGATCATTTTTCCCAATGAAAACGACAACTCTTTAACCTAATAGACTTTACAACATAACTTAATTGCTCCAATACCTAGCTTGTATTGGGGCAATTTTGCATTTAGAGCTACCGTATAACCTACATTTTTATTATCCATAATCAAAAGCCGCAGTACTTTTGGATGAAATAAATAGTATATTGCTAATCTATTTAATAGTAAGAAAAGAATCAACAAACGAGCCTAGAATCATGAAGCACACCTTTTTATTATTGTTTATATCGCTCTCAGTATTTGCCCAAAAAAGTGTCGAATCGTTTGATTCGAAAATATTGGGTGAAAAAAGACAAATTATTATTGGACTACCCAAATCCTATGAAAACAATCCAAACAAAAAATATCCAATACTGGTATTACTAGATGGTGAATATCTATTCGACCCCTTCTTTGGTGCTTTAAATTATGGTGCTTATTGGGATGATTTACCTGAAACGATAATAATAGGAATAAATCAAAACTCACCAAACACAAGGGAGTCCGACTGTGGTGTTGATCCGACGGAAGGCTTGCCAACAAAACAAGCGTCACGGTTTTTTGAATTTATTGGCGGCGAATTAATGCCCTATATTCAAAACAAATACAGAACAGCACCTTTTAAAATGATCGCTGGTCATGATACCACAGCAGGATTTATAAACTTTTATCTTTATAAGGAAAACCCATTATTTAATGCTTACATCTCTCTAAGTCCAGAGTTGGCTTCAGGGATGGAAAGTCAAATCGCTACTAGTTTAGCAGCCACTAAAAAGCAACTGTTTTATTATCAATCATCTGCTGATGGTGACATTAAACCAATACGAGAGACCGTTGAGCAATTAGACAGCAATATAAAAAGCATCATTAATCCACTTCTTGATTATAAATCCAGCTCGTTTCCTAATGCATCGCATTACTCGCTAGTACTGTACTCTATTCCTGATGCTTTGTATCAAATATTCGCTTCTTACAAACCTATTTCTTCCACCGAATTTACAGATAAAATAGTAGTTTTAAAGGAAGGTTATGTTGACTATTTGAAAAAAAAATATCAAATTATTTCAGATAAACTCAACCTTCAAACCTCTATTCGAATTAATGATTTCAAAGCGATCGAAGCGGCTATATTAAAAAACAAAGCTTATGACGAACTAGAAAATCTAGCAGAGCTTGCTGATAAAAATTATCCTAAATCAATGCTCGCTTCCTATGAATTGGGCTTAATGTATGAAAAAAGAGGTGATCCTAAAAAAGCCGCAAGCAAATACCTACGCGCCTCACAATTAGATGAGATAGGCGATTTAACAAAAGAAATGATGTACAATAAATATGACGATATGAAAAGTCAAACAATCAAAAAATAATGGCAAAGTTGAAAACAACTTTTTTCTGTCAAAGCTGCGGAACATCATATGCAAAATGGCAAGGACAATGTAATGCTTGTAAAGAATGGAATACTATAGCCGAGGAAATTATTCAAAAACAAGAAAAAGTAGCGTGGAAAAGTGAACCCACACCTTCCAATCGCGTTCCCAAACCATTGAAAATAACCGAAATTGATTCGACAGAAGAAATCCGAATGGATACCACTGACGGAGAACTTAATCGCGTTTTAGGCGGTGGAATAGTCCCTGGCTCCATGATTTTGTTGGGAGGAGAACCTGGTATAGGTAAGAGTACGTTATGTTTGCAAATATCACTGAATCTGCCCTATCGCACTTTGTACGTATCAGGAGAAGAGAGTCAGAAACAAATAAAAATGCGTGCAGAACGCATTACGACTTCTAGCGAAAACTGTTATATTTTGACAGAAACAAAAACACAAAACATTTTTAAACAAATCGAAACAATACAGCCCGAAATTGTAATCATCGATTCTATTCAGACCTTACATACTGATTATATTGAGTCCACCGCAGGAAGTATTTCTCAAATTAGAGAAACAACTGCAGAGCTTATCAAGTTTGCTAAGGAAACTAATATTCCTGTTATACTAATTGGTCATATTACCAAAGACGGAACTATTGCTGGACCAAAAATACTAGAACACATGGTCGATACAGTTTTACAATTCGAAGGTGATCGCAATCACGTTTATCGTATTTTGAGGTCGCTAAAAAACCGATTTGGTTCTACTGCTGAAATAGGGATCTATGAAATGTTAGGCAGCGGGTTGCGTGAAGTTTCTAATCCTTCGGAAATACTAATATCACATAAAGACGAGGAGCTATCTGGGACAGCAATAGCATCAACCCTAGAAGGAATGCGCCCGCTAATGCTAGAGATTCAAGCATTAGTTAGTACTGCAGTATATGGAACTCCGCAGCGAAGCACAACAGGTTACAACGCCAAGAGATTAAATATGATTTTAGCTGTTCTTGAAAAAAGAGCTGGTTTTAGGCTTGGCGCCAAAGACGTATTCCTGAATATCACAGGAGGAATCTCAGTAGACGATCCAGCTATTGATCTCGCAGTTGTAGCCGCTATTTTATCATCAAACGAAGACATTCCTGTTAATAAAGATTTTTGTTTTGCAGGCGAAGTGGGGCTATCTGGAGAAATTCGTCCCGTTAATAGAGTAGACCAACGAATTCAGGAAGCAGAAAAACTTGGTTTCTCTACTATTTTTGTCTCAAAATACAATAAAATTGCACTAAAGAACACCGGTATTAAAATAGAATTAGTTGCCAAAATCGAAGATGTCGCCAATATTCTTTTTGAATAGAAGGATAACCTATCGCAGTATTGATAATCAAATCTTTTTTAAATTTGTAAGTGCAAAAAGAATATCACCATTAAGACATCGCTAAAATAATGTTTGTTTTAGCGATGTTTCTTTATCTATACCGCACTACGTTTACTAAACTCACGACCTGGATGTGATATTAATTCAATTTATTGAAAAGTCATCAGACACCTTATAAGTGTTCCAAATACAATTCCTTTTGCATGATAGACTAAAACCTATTCAGCCTATACAAATTCTATAAAAACACGTATTAGACTACAGTTTAACAATCACAAATACCTACTATACAATTATTTATATTTACTTTAACAGTGATTCATGTTTGAAAATTGTATATTGTAGATGTGAAACACATGAGGTCTAAATTAGTAAATACAAGTAGAAAAAAATGTAAAAAAATTCTGAAATTTACAATAGTAAGAACCCTATGAAACACTTTTAATTTAATTTAAATCTATCAAAAAATGAAAAAGCAAACTGGCATATGGATTGACTCTACTAAAGCAATTATAGTAACCCTTGAAAACGGGAAGGAAGTCATGAACGAAATACTCTCTGATCTTGAAAATAGTGTTTATGACAAAGAAGGTGAAGCAGGAAGCTTTTTTGGGAACCAACATGTGAATTCAGAAAAAACATTTGATGAAAGGAAAAAAAATCACATGAAAACCTATTTGACAGAAATCATAGAATTTGTTCATGAATCAGATGAACTTTATATTTTTGGCCCTGCTGAGGCTAAAACAAAATTAGAGCAAAGAATAAATGACGAAAATTCAACTATCGCTGCTAAACTAAAAGCAGTTGAAACTTCAGACAGCATGACATCCAATCAAATAGTAGCTCAAGTAAAAAAATTCTATAATGCATAACATAGATTTCAATAAAAAACTACAACTAATCTTGTACTTTTTTTATTAGTGATTCATAGAAAGCTAGGGAAACCCTAAACTTTAGTCTTACGTTTTCTATATACTAGAAAAAGTTACTATTTTAGCTCCATCCCAAATTGAATTCCATTTCATGAAAACCTACAAAAAGACCTTACGCATAGCTCTCTCAGTAGTATGCTTAATTATAATTATTTCTACAGCTAGTTATTTTGTTTTCAGAGACTCCATTTTAGAGTCAGCTATATCAAGAACTTCTAGTAAAATCAAAAGCGACTACAACAGCACGTTTTCTGTAAAAAGAGCTTCTTTTGACGGCATATCAGGGATTTATTTAAATGAAATAACACTAGCCCCAAAAAATGCTGATACCCTCTTCAAAATCCAAAGAATAAGAACTTCTCTTAATGTTGGGAGATTATTAGTAGGAGATATTCAATTAGGCACATTAGAGATCGAAAACGGCTACGTCCAACTTACCAAAAAAGGGAGTGTAAAAAACTTTGCTGCCTTTTTAAAAAGAGATAGAAACGAGCCAACCACAAGTAACAAAAAAGATTATGCTGACTTTACATACCGTTTAATATCGAAAGTTCTAAACCTTATTCCTACAGACATGAGAATAGAAAATCTAACTTTCAAATTAGATGATAACGGTAAAAAGGCTACGATTGCTATTCAAAAATTAGTCCTCGCTAATAAAGAGCTTGAAACTGCCATTAATGTGCAAACCAATACTTTTACACAACGATGGAGAATAAACGGATTTGCTGACCCTAGAAACAAAAAAGCTGATATTCAATTTTTTAACATTGATACTAACGCCATTAAAGTCCCCTATTTTGATGAGCGTTATAACTTAATCTCTAGTTTTGATTCTATTCGATTAAATATTGAAAATATAGATAAAAGTAGAGGTCAGTTGCATATCGATGGTTTTGCCTCGATAGCTAACTTAAAATTAAACCATAAAAGATTAGCTAGTAAAGATGTACTTATCAAAAATGCACGCTTTGACTACCGGTTGTTACTTGGTTCCAACTTTATTTCAGTTGATAGTAGTTCGACTATACAATTCAATAAGGTGAAATTTCATCCGTATTTAGCCTACGAAACCGAAAAAGATACTGTTTACAAACTTAAAGTAAAAATCCCGAAAACAAAAGCGCAAGATTTTATCACCTCTCTACCAGATGGACTGTTTTCTAATTTTCAAGGTATGGAGGCCGAAGGAAACTTTGCATACAAAATAGAATTTGAATACAATCAAAACAAACCAGATGCAATTATATTTGACAGTAGCCTACAAAAAGAAAATTTAAAAGTAATAAAGTATGGCGCTGCAAACCTTGTAAAGCTCAACAGCGAATTCATATATCGAGCTATCATAGATAACGTAGCGCAACGTCCCGTTTTAATAGGCAATGCCAATCCTAATTATACTACAATGGATGAAATAGCGCCTTCTTTAAAAAAATGTGTTTTAACCACTGAAGACCCCTCTTTTTTCTCTCATCAAGGTTTCATCAACGAGGCTTTTAAGCAATCGATTGTAAAAAACATTAAAACAAGGAAATTTTCAAGAGGCGCAAGTACTATTAGTATGCAACTCATTAAAAATGTTTTCTTAACGAGAGAAAAAACTTTGTCTAGAAAACTAGAAGAAATTTTATTGGTATACATTCTCGAGAACAACCGCATTACAACTAAGGAGCGAATGCTCGAAGTTTATTTTAACATTATTGAATGGGGCCCAAATATTTACGGTATTGGCGAGGCAAGTCAATATTATTTTCAAAAGCGTCCAATTGACTTGAACCTTAACGAATGCTTGTTTTTAGCACGAATTATACCTAGCCCAAAAAAGTTCATGTACCAGTTTAACGATCAAGGTCTTTTAAGAGATTTTGCTTCCAAACAAGTGTCTTTTCTAACAAACTTGATGATAAAAAGAGGCTTACTACCTATAGAAGATACCATTTACAAATCACAGCCTCTGTACATAACTGGTCCAGCAAAATCATTAATTAAAGTTAGTGCAAGAGATACCACAGCTATAGATTCTCTGGACTTAAATGATGAGTTTAATTTTTAATAAACTACAATACAAATTCTCAACAAAAAAAATGCTCCTTTACAAGATAGTAAAGGAGCATTATATTTAAAACCGAATCAATTTAAGGTGCTGGGTCAGGAATTATTGCTTGTACTTCATTTATAGCTTTTAGAACATCATTAGATAAAGTAACATTAATGGTATCGATATTTTCCTTTAATTGCTCTAAAGAAGTAGCCCCAATGATTGTGCTGGTTAAAAAAGGCTGTTGCTCAATAAAAGCAAGTGACAATTCCGTCAGAGTTAAACCGTTTTTCACTGCAATATCATGGTATAATTTGGTTGCTTCTTGTGACTGCTGGCTACTGTATCGCGAGTATTGTGGAAATAAATTAAGCCGCGCTTTAGGGTGACTTTCACCTGTTAGGAATTTACCAGACAAAACCCCAAATCCCATTGGAGAATACGCCAACAAGCCTACATTCTCTCGGGCACAAATCTCAGAACTTGCATTCTCAAATAATCGATTTAAAAGTGAGTATGGATTTTGAATGGTTTTTACTCTAGGCAAATTATGGTATTTGTTCTCCTCTAAAAAACGCATAATTCCCCATGCATTTTCATTAGATAGACCAATATGCTTGATCTTCCCTTCTTTAATAAAACCATCTAAAGTGGTTAATACTTCGTGAATGTTATCTTCCCACTCATCATCTTGCAAAGTAAAGGTACGCTGACCAAAAGTATTGGTTTTTCGCTCCGGCCAATGCAGCTGATACAAATCCAGATAATCCGTTTGCAAACGTTTTAAGCTGTTATCTAGCGCATACTGAATACTTTTAGGCGAGAAATCAATAGTATCCCTCATGTATGAGAAGTTGGGATTAGGACCAGCAATTTTTGAAGCTATAACAACTTGCTCTCGTTTACCCGACTTCTTCAACCAAGTACCTATAATTTTCTCTGTACTACCGTAGGTTTTTTCGTTGGCAGGTATCGAATACATCTCGGCAGTATCAAAAAAATTGACACCTCTTTCAAAAGCGTAATCCATTTGAGCGTGTCCTTCAGCCTCGGTATTTTGTTGCCCATAAGTCATGGTACCCAGACAAATTTTACTGACTTTTATATCTGTATTAGGTAATGTAGTATATTTCATTAGTGTAATTTCAAATGATTAAAAACCCAAATTTACAAAGGTTCAGCAGAACTATTAAATAAAAAAAGGTTCAAAGTAGTACTTTGAACCTTTTTAACTTTTATTTAAAGAATGTCTAGTCGATATCGTTTAACATTTCGGCAATTTCATCTAATCTTGGAGTCAAGATAATTTCGATTCTGCGGTTCTTCGCTTTGCCCTCAGCTGTTTCGTTTCCAGCTAATGGAGAAAACTGACCACGACCTGCAGCAGTTAAATTCTTTTTATTAATAGCTTTGTTTTCGCTTAAAATGCTAACAATTGCAGTAGCTCTTTTTGTAGATAAATCCCAGTTATCCGCTATTGGTCCTGATCCTGCATAAGGGTCATTATCGGTATGACCTTCAATTAAAACGGCAATATCTGGATTTTCGCCTAATACTTTACCTAATTCTACTACGGCTTTTTTACCCTCAGGTCCTACCGACCAACTACCAGAGTTGAAAAGCAACTTGTTTTCCATCGAAACATATACTTTACCATTTTTTTGTTCTACAGTAAGTCCTTTACCTTCAAAGCCGTTTAATGCGTTGGATAAAGTTTCTTTTAACTTTCTCATGGTAGCTTCCTTGGCAGCAATCAAATTTTCTAATTCTTGTAATCGTTGTGCACTTTTACTCAAACGTTCCTGCTCAATGGCTAACGCTTTTGCTTTTGCGTCTAACTGAGAAAGTAAATCACGGTTTTTATTCATATTAGCCTGCAACGCTTCGCCACTATTTTTTTCTAAAGCAGCATAAGAATCTTGCAATACATTCATTTTATCTCGTAATGCAGCGTTCTCAGCAAGTACTTTTTCACGTTCTGACTTTACTTTAGCTAATTCACTCTTAAGCGCATCTCTATCTAGCTCTAATTGATTTTTAGCTTTTTGTAAGTTAGTGTTTTCGTCAGCGACGCTTCGTGTTTCTTTTTTTAGATCAGCATACTTGCTTTCTAAATCATTGTATATTTTTTTTGAAACACACGATGTACTAAGTGCCATTACAAGCAATCCTAGGGAAATTTTCTTTATCATTTTATTATTTTAAATATGAATTCGTACTACTCTACTTCTACAAGAACGGGACAATGATCTGAATGTTTTGCTTCGGGCAAAATAAGGGCTCTTTTTATCTTATTCTTTAAGGGTTCACTTACCAAACAGTAATCGATACGCCATCCTTTATTATTAATTCTTGCCGATGGAAAACGCATCGTCCACCACGTATAATTGTCAGGTTCTTTATTTAGAAAACGAAAGCTATCGATAAAACCATTATTTAAAAAAGTATCTAACCATGCTCGTTCCTCCGGTAAAAAACCAGATGTTTTTTTATTCCTAACGGGATCATGAATATCTATGGCTTCATGGCAAATATTGTAATCACCACAAATTACTAAATTTGGAGTCTCTTTTTTCAAATCAGTAATGTAATTTTGAAAATCATCCATATACATGAACTTGTGTCCTAATCGCTCTGCGTTCGTTCCTGACGGAAGGTACAGACTCATAACAGATAGATCATCAAAATCGACTCTTAGATTACGTCCTTCAAAATCCATATGCTCGATACCGGTTCCATAAACAACATTATTTGGTTTAATCTTAGACAATATTGCGGTTCCACTATATCCTTTTTTTGTGGCAGGAAACCAATAATGATACGGATATCCGGCCAACTCGAAATCCAATAACGGAATCTGCTCCGGTGTAGCCTTAATTTCCTGAAGGCAAATGACATCAGGATTTGCTTGTTGCAGCCAAGAAATAAATCCTTTGGAAATCGCTGCTCGAATTCCGTTAACGTTATAAGAGATAATCCGCATTTTAATATAATTTTTAATCCCAAAAGTAATAAAAATTAAAAAGTTATTGGCATAAAAGCATTAAAATCCAAGCCTACAATAGCCAAAGCATAGAGATTTTTTCTATCTTTGTTTTTCGCTCAAAAAATAAGAATAAATGGGTTTAGTTACCGCCAAAGAAGTTGCCAAAGCAATAAATGCTGAGAAATATGGGGTTTTCGGAACCTTTTCGGGTTGGTTATTAATGAAAGTTCTGAAGATATCTACGCTCAATAAATTTTACGATAGAAACAAACATCTTAAAGACATCGATTTTCTTAATGCTATCGTAGATGATCTACAAATAAAATTTGAAATCCCAGAAGAAGATTTAAAAAGATTGCCAAAAGAAGGCGCATATATCACCATCTCTAACCATCCTCTTGGGGGCATTGACGGTGTTTTGTTATTGAAATTAATGCTTGAAAGAGAGCCTAATTTTAAAATCATTGCTAATTTTCTTTTACATAGAATCGCGCCTTTAAAAAAATACATTATGCCGGTCAATCCTTTTGAAAACCACAAGGATGCCAAATCTAGCGTGGTGGGAATTAAGGAAACTTTACGCCATTTGAGCGATGGAAAACCATTAGGGATGTTTCCTGCTGGAGAAGTTTCTAGTTACAAAGACGGAAAACTTATGGTGGATAAACCATGGGAAGAAGGCGCTATCAAAGTAATTAGAAAAGCACAAGTTCCTGTTGTCCCTATTTATTTTCACGCGAAAAATAGTCGCTTATTTTATTTATTATCTAAAATTAATGGCACTTTGCGCACTGCAAAATTACCTTCAGAGGTATTTAGCCAAAAAAATCGAGTGATTAAGGTGCGTATTGGAAAACCCATCTCTGTAGCCGAACAAAATGAGCATGTTTCCCTTGAAAGCTATTCTGAATTTTTGAGGAAAAAAACTTATATGCTGGCAAATCCTTTCGAAAAAGAGAGTAAATTATTAACAACACCGAGTTTAAAACTCCCAAAAAGCCCTAAAGAAATTGCGACCCCGGCTAATGTTGATAAAATGACAGCCGAAGTAAATGCCTTGCGAGATACCGACTGTAGACTACTACAAAGTAAAAACTACGAGGTGTTTTTTGCAGCAGCAAATAAAATCCCTAATGTGTTACATGAAATCGGTCGATTACGTGAAATTACGTTTAGAGAGGTAGGTGAAGGAACCAATGAATCCATAGATCTAGACAAATTTGACCAATATTATCATCATTTATTCCTTTGGGATGAAGATGCGAAAAGAATTGCAGGCGCTTACCGCATGGGATTAGGCTCAGAGATTTATCCAAAATATGGTATCGACGGGTTTTACCTCAACGAACTGTTCCGTTTTGAACCTGAGCTTCATGATATGATGCACAACTCGATCGAGATGGGACGCGCTTTTATCATTAAGGAATACCAACAAAAGCCCATGCCTTTGTTTCTATTATGGAAAGGAATTATACATACCACATTGCGTTTCCCAGAGCACAAATTTCTACTTGGAGGTGTAAGCATAAGCAATCAATTTTCTGATTTCTCAAAATCATTAATGATTGAGTTCATGAAATCAAATTATTACGATCCTTACATTGCGCAATACATTCATCCCAAAAAAGAATATAAAGTAAAACTAAAGGACGCCGACAAAGATTTTATTTTTAATGAAACCGAAGCTGATTTAAATAAGTTTGATAAAATAATAGACGAACTAGAGCCTGGAGTACTGCGCTTGCCCGTATTAATTAAAAAATACATCAAACAAAATGCTAGAGTAGTAGCTTTTAATGTAGACCCTTTGTTTAATAATGCAGTAGACGGCTTAATGTACATTAGAATTGCCGATATCCCTGAAAGCACAATGAAACCCGTTATGGAGGAGTTTCAAGCGGAGTTAGAACGAAAGTTGTCTGAAAAAGAAGATTAATTAATAATCACTAATTAAAATGAAAAAGTCTCGAATAAATCGAGACTTTTTTTATGTTTTAAAACCAAGCTTTTTTATTGACTTGATAAGTTTGATAAAATTCTTCATCCGATTTAGTCAAATATATAATTCCTTCTATCAACCCTAATAATGAGGTTACAATACCACAAGTAAGAACACTAATAACTAGCCAAATAATTCCTTCTTTAGTATAGCCCAAATAGAATTTATGAATTCCAAAAGCTGCTAAAAGTATCGCTAATATACCCGCAGCTAATTTTTTGTTATCTACTGGTGGCTGAGAATTATTCCAATGTTCCGTCTTAATGTTGTCCATTTTTAAGTTAGTTTATTTGATTAAAAAACGATAAATATAGGAATTTTATTTACAAAATAACATCGCCTGGTTCCCAAAGCTCAATTTTGTTCCCTTCAAGATCTAAAATCCAACCAAATTTTCCGTAATCATACGATTCCACTTCACCAACAACTGCAACACCTTCTTCCTTTAAGGTAATCAACAAATTTTCTAAATTTTCGACTCTAAAATTCTGCATAAACTCTTTTTCGCTTGGAGCAAAATACGAAGTATCTTGTACAAAAGGCGACCATTGTGTCGAGCAATCAGCACCTTTTTCATCTGTCCAGCGAAAAGTAGAGCCATAAGCATCTGTTATTAAACCAAGATGTTTACCGTACCAATTCACTAATTCTTTTGGATTTTTAGACTTAAAGAAAAAACCTCCTATTCCCGTAACTCGCTTATCAACTGTGTTGTGCTTAGAGTTACCAAAATATTTAATTTTAATTTTATCTACAATTACTTGAGCTAATCTTTCGTGACTTTCAAAAGTCCAACCAGCTACGTGTGGGCTTAAAATGACATTACTAGCATCTAGTAAGTACTGAAAAGCTTTAGGCGTACTTTGCTCTTGAAAAAGTGTTTCAAACGACAGTTTTTCGTATTCCAGAACATCTAACCCTGCTCCTAGTATCTTGCCTGTTTTCATGGCAGCAACGAGATCAGCAGTAACAATATTTTTCCCTCTTGAAGTATTAAGGATCCAAAAAGATTTTGCGAATGCATTAATGAAATTTGCATCCACCATTTTATTTGTTTCCGGTGTCCATGGCAAATGTAAACTTAACACATCTGCCCTCTGCTGAAGTTCCATTAAGGAAACTTGTTTAGCATTAGCATCTCCTAGATTTTCTAAAATATCGTAGCATAATACTTGCGTATCAAAACCTCTCAGTTTTTTCGCAAATGCTTTTCCCATATTACCGTAGCCTATAATTCCAACGGTTTTCCCATCTAATTCATGACCTCGATTACTTTCACGGTTCCACTGTCCTGATCGTATTTCTCTATCTGCAGTGTTTAGGTTATTAAAAAGAGAAAGTAGCATTCCTAAACTATGCTCGGCTACTGCGTTCTTATTCCCTTCAGGAGCCGCTATGAGACTGATGTTTTTAGCATTTGCATAATCACAATCGATACTTTCAAGACCCGCTCCTACTCGCGCTATAAATTGCAACTTAGAAGCTTTGTCTAAAAATTGTTTATCAATCTTAAATCGACTGCGAATCACGATACCTTGATAATCATGAATTTTAGTCTCAATCTCCTCTTTAGTTGAAGTGTAGTCAACTTCATTTGTAAATCCAAGCTCCTTTAGTTGCTCCATTAATACAGGATTATTACTGTCGATATGAAGAATTTTTATTGTTTCTGGTTTCAAAGTATTAGTTTTTGAGTGGATTATTTATCAAAGTTACAAATCTTCAAGCTAGTAAGAAAAACGTTAGCCAGATTCCTTTCTTAATGTAGTTAAAGAATACTATTTTAAAGTATGCCCCGATTGATTATTCAAATAAATAAGCAAATGATTTACATTAATCTTAGCATCAAAAAATAGTTAAAAATTCGATAAAAAATGTAAAGCTACAGAACACAATAAAGCATAAAAAAACCCATTTTGAAAACAAAAGTTTCTAAAAATGGGTCATTCTACAAATTAATAAGTGGTGTATTTTTGCATCATACTATTTGTTTTATTTAGCAATTTATTGCTGTTATATTTATAGTCTTGAAATGCTTTGACCGCCAAATAAAAAATTTGAAATTGAATCGTAAATACTGTCAAATAACTTTTTCATGATAATAGTTTTTAATTGTTTGTAATTTAATTAAAACATTAACTATTAAGATATAAGGTAAACTTGAAGGCACCACTAATGTACGACTAATTTCTAAATTTTAAAAACGATTTAACACTTTCTATGAATACATGATTTCATCGACAAAAAACCATTTTTAACATATTTAATACAACTTAACCTATTTACCTTCAATACATAAAAGAGAAATTGCGTGGTTAAAAACTACAAATTAAAATAACAACGTATTGCATTATCCTTTAATCTGATGTAAAGACGTTTTTATACCTCTAATCAATGAAGAACTAAATCCATGCATTTCCATCTCGTTCAATCCTGCAATAGTACACCCTTTTGGTGTTGTAACACGATCTATCAACTGTTCAGGATGCACTTGTTCTTCCATTATCATAGCGGCAGCACCTTTTACCGTTTGTGCAGAGATAGCTAATGCTGTTTGCCAATCAAACCCAATCTCGATACCTGCCTGCATAGAAGCACGAATATAACGTAATGCAAATGCGGTGCCGCTTGCAGCAAGTACAGTAGCAGCGTCCATTAATTTTTCATCAATAATTGGTGCTGTCCCTAAATCCTGAAACAAGGTCACCAGTTTTTGACCTTGCTCTGCATGATTTTCTTGAAAAGAAATGCATGTAGCCGACTCTCCGAACTGTGCAGCAATATTAGGCATGATACGTATTGCCTGATTGGCTGCGCCTATCTTATTTTGCAGCGATTCTATAGATAAACCACTAACAGCCGAGGCGATTGTTTTGTTTGTAATACTTGGTAAAATTTCAGCTAATACCAAATCTACCTGATACGGCTTAATTGTCAAAATAATAATATCTGCATCTTTTATTCCCTGAGTATTATCTGTAGAAAGTGTAACTCCCAAAGTTTCTAGATGCTGAATCTTATTTATATTACGCCTTGTAACAGTAATTTTATGGTCCCTTGAAAATTTTGCAATTCCCATAGCTACAGAAGCACCTAAATTACCGCCCCCTATAATGTGAATATTCATTTTTGTAGTTGTTTTAGTTGGTTGTAATAGTTCAATAGTCTCTAATCATTTTAAAAACCTAGTATCATCTTTGCGATAGAAAAATAAATTAAAATACCGCAAATATCATTGCTTGTTGTAATAAATGGTCCAGTAGCCAATGCAGGATCTATACCAAATTTATCAAGTAATAAAGGAACAAATGTTCCTATTAGAGAAGCAATGATAATTACTGATACAAGAGCTGAGCAAATTACAATTCCAATAATAGGTGGTTCATCTAATAAAAAATAACTACCTAGAAATAAGATAACAGATAAAATCGCTCCGTTTAGTAAGCTTAAGGATATTTCCTTTATTAAGCGATTGAACAATGAACCACTTAAGGTATTATTAGCTAAACCTTGTACAATAATTGCTGACGATTGCACCCCAACATTTCCTGCCATTGCAGCAATTAGCGGTGTGAAAAAGAACAAATTTCCGTGCTCGAGCATAGCACCTTCAAATAAGCCAAGAACTCTAACGGTGATAAAACCACCTAAAAGAGCTAAAACTAGCCATGGTAAACGCGCTTTAGTTAATTCTAGAATACTATCATCTGCTTCAACGTCTTGTGAGATACCTGCCGCTAATTGGTAATCCTTATCGGCTTCATCTCTAATCACGTCAATAATGTCATCAATGGTGATACGTCCCACTAACCTACCCATAGCATCTACAACTGGAATGGCTTCTAGATCGTATTTTTGCATGATACGAGCTACCTCAACATCCTCGGCATCTACGTTAACAAATGTCACTTTTTTAATATAGATATCAGCTATTTGTGTTTTTGTAGAAGTAGTAAGCAAGTCCTTAAGAGACAATCGTCCCTTGAGCCTATTTTCGTCATCGACAACATAAATTGAATGTACTCGAGATACATTTTCGGCTTGAGCGCGCATTTCCTTTACACAAGTAAGTACGCTCCAGTTTTCATTAACCTTTACTAACTCCTTACCCATTAATCCCCCAGCAGAATCCTCATCATAGCGCAATAAGTCAATAATGTCCTTTGCGTGCTCTAAATCATCTAACTCGGAGATTACCTCCTCTTTTTTAGATTGCGAAAGTTCTGCGATAATATCCGCAGCATCATCCGTATTCAATTCATCTAACTCCTCTGCAATCTCTTTTGCAGATAATCTTTTAAGGATGTTTTCCCTTAGGTCATCTTCTAGCTCAAGAAGTATTTCAGAAGTTTTCTCTGAATCCAACACCTTAAAGATGTACGTTGCTTCGTCAAAATCAAGTTCATCCAGAATCTCTGCTATATCAGCATGGTGCATGTCATGAAGCAGGCGTTCTAAATCCCTGTCATTTTTGTTGACAATGTGCTGTTCTAATTCGAGTATTAAGTCTTTACTGATTTTAAATTCCATCGGCTTCTATCTTTTGTGTCAGTGCAATAAATTCGGCTACATTTAGCTGTTCTGGTCTAAGATTAAAAACAAGATCTTCTCGTAAAGCATCCGAAAGATTTAAGGTTTTTAAACTATTACGCAACGTTTTTCTGCGTTGCTGAAAGGCGGTTTTTACTACTGTATAAAATAATTTTTCACTGCAAGGCAAACTAAAATCTTCTTTCCTACGCATGCGCATCACCCCTGATTTTACTTTAGGAGGTGGAATAAACACATTTTCATCTACAGTAAATAAATACTCAACATCGTAAAAGGCTTGTGCTAATACAGAGAGAATTCCGTATGCCTTACTCCCTTTTTTCTCACAAATACGTTCCGCGACTTCCTTTTGAAACATTCCTGCAAACTCCGGAATCTGATGTTTGAGCTCTAACGTTTTAAAGACAATTTGAGTTGATATATTGTATGGGAAATTTCCAATAATAGCAAACTGTTTTCCTTGGAACACTTCATTGATATCGTAGCGTAAGAAATCTTTAGAGATAATTTTATCCTTTAACTTGGGATAATTAGCATCTAGGTAATCTACTGATTCCGTATCTATTTCAATAACATAAGTGGTAATGGGTTTGTCTAACAAATATTTTGTTAGCACTCCCATTCCTGGACCTATCTCTAAAACATCGGCATAACCTTCTAGATTGATGGTATCTGCAATTGCTTTCGCAATGCTTTCGTCCTTCAAAAAATGTTGCCCTAAATGTTTTTTAGCTTTTACTTTTTCCATTTTCTTTTTTTAAACACAAGAGCGCATTGGCACTATTGTAATTATCATTCTATCACCTACTTTAGCTTACAAATAAAAATAGGTCTTGAGCATTTATACCAATAGTTGCTTTTAATGATCAGAAATCACTTGTAACTCCGTTCTAAATGCCAATACTTTTTCTCCAAAAAGTTTTTCAATCTCAGAACGAAAGCCTGGTGCATCTTCTTGGTAATATCTTTCCAGCGTTTCTTTACTGTCAGTAGTATATTGAGCGGAATAGGTTACTCCACCCATTTCCTCTTCGATTAAAACACGAACTAATCTAGCAGAAACGAATTTTCCCGTTGCTAATATTTCTGGAATATGTTTATGCTGCATCCAAATCATCCATTGATCGTGAATACTTTCATGCACATTGCTGGTAACGTTATATATAATCATCTTAATTATTTTTCTTTGTCTATTTATTTTTCTTTGTATTCTACACTAGAAACAACCAACTCCTGTTAAATATTAGTGTCGCCTCTAGCTTGCCTATACTTTTTCCTCGCTTCAATAAAATAGATACTATCTTCGTGATTGAAAATAATTTTCTCGTACAGTAGTTTCGCCTTTTCCGGTTCTTGTAATTTATTGTTGTAAATCTCTGCAGAAAAGAATAAGGCTTCGTCACTGTAAATACCATCATTATGATTAGCTATAATGTTTTGATATTGGCTTAAAGCCAAATTATATTCGCCTATTTTTTCATAAACGATTCCCAATCTAAGCAACGTAACACTTTCTATCTCTTGTCCTTTAAATTTTTGTAAAATCGACTGAAATAGCGCTATTGCTTCTGTATTTCTATTTTGATACAATAGATAATCACCTTTGGCAAAGATAGCTAAAGCTGTTTGAGTAGAATCAGCTACCGTGTTATCATTGATCAGTAAAAAATATTCTAAAGCATCATTAGCTATCAATTGGGTATTGGCCGACTTAAGCTCTTTGAACTGTTTTAACGCCCAATCAAAATCGGCTTTAAAATAACTCGTCTTAGCCGCTTTTAAAGTTGCTTCATGGGCAACAGCATCATTTTTCAAATCCATTTCGATTTGAGAATAGTAGATCAATGCTTGATTAAATTTTTCCTCAAAAAGTAAAACATCAGCCAATTCCATTTTTACTTGAGCTTGCTCGTAACTATTTAAATTAAGTTCTAATGCCTTTTTTAATACGGACTTTGCTTCTTCTGGTTTATTTAAATTAAATGCAACAAAATGAGCCTGAATAAGCTGCAAAGATAAGGTAAAAGGTGTTACTTCATATTCGTTTAACAACGCATTGATAGCTGATGCAACTGCTGGATACTCCTTTTGCGAAGCCTTTTCAATTTGGATTTTTAATAAGTAAGAATGTGCTTGAACCAATAACCGTAAATCTTTACTGTTTTCTAAAACAAATCCTAAAACCATAGTAGCAGTTTCTTGATCGCCTTCTTGAATAGCAAGTTGTGCTAAATTAATTATATTAGATAGTGATTCTGGAACTCGTTTGTAAATGGCTTTTTCCTGAATAAATGCTTTACCAAGTTCTTTTTCCTGAACATAAAACCAACTCAAATAATGGTTCCAGAATAGGTCTTGTGATTTTTGAACTCGAACAATTAATGCTTTTCGCAATGCATCGCTAAAACTTGCGTCACTACCATCAGCCATAAACCTTGTAAACTGATTTTGAATTACAATAGAGTTTTCTGGATTTGCTTCGGCTTCGGCTAGAAATGCTTCAATCATCATATCCGTTTTACCTAATTGACCATACAGTAAACCTTTTTGATAATTAAAACTATAATCCGAAAGCTTACCCGTAGCAAGATCATAGCATTGCAAAGCATACTCTAACAATACTTTTTTTTCAAAAGCATTAGAAATAGCAAAAACTTCGTTGGGTGTTTTTTGGATTTTATCAAGAGCTTGTTCGTAGTACTGGTTGGCCTTCAAATCCTTTTTTTGCAATTGGTAATTGTAGCCTAACTCAACCATCAAATTACCTTGATGGTATTTATCGATCCGTGCCTGCAAGGCTTTTTCTGCGAGATCATACTGTTGTAATTGTTGATAACAATCTACAACTCTTAGAAAATATTGTGTGTTTTGAGGAACATTAAGAAGTAGCTCTTCATAACTTAATTTCGCTTTTTCAAAGTCTCCTTTTTCATAAAAGTATTGCGCCAATTGTTCGTTTTGCGCAAACGAAAATAACGAGAATAACATTGTAAAATAAAGAAAGAGCTTTTTCATAACTACTTGAGGGTTTAGAATTAAATTTGAAAAATTTCTTATTTCTTAAACCTAATAAAAAATTAAGAAACAACTCTGATGTCGTTTCTTAATCTCTCATTATAGAAATCACTGTATTGACCAATAACTGATCTAATTTATTATATCAAATCCGCAATACGGACGAAGCACTTCTGGAATTACTATTCCTTCTGGCGTTTGGTAATTTTCAAGAATACCAGCTAACACTCTTGGCAAAGCTAGTGAGCTACCATTAAGCGTATGTGCTAATTGATTTTTACCGTCTTTATCTTTAAAACGCAACTTCAAACGATTAGCTTGAAACGTCTCAAAGTTGGATACCGAAGAAATTTCCAACCATCTATCTTGTGCTGTAGAGAAAACCTCAAAATCATAGGTTAATGCAGAAGCGAAACCCATATCGCCACCACAAAGACGTAAAATTCGGTAAGGCAATTTAAGCTCATCTAGGATATGTTTAACATGCTCTACCATTCCGTCTAGTGCTTCATAGGACTTATCCGGATGCTCCACTCGAACGATTTCGACTTTATCGAATTGGTGTAAACGATTTAACCCACGTACGTGTGCGCCATATGAACCCGCCTCACGACGAAAACATGGTGTATATGCCGTAGTTAAAACCGGTAATTCATTTTCGCTTAGAATAACATCTCTAAACAAATTAGTAACAGGCACCTCTGCAGTTGGAATCAAATACAAATCATCCGTTGCATCATGATACATCTGACCTTCTTTGTCAGGTAACTGCCCTGTACCGTAAGCTGACGCTTCATTTACAAGATGCGGTACTTGAACTTCATTGTAGCCAGCACTTACATTTTTATCTAGAAAATAATTGATTAAAGCACGTTGCAATCGAGCTCCTTTGCCCTTATAGACGGGAAAGCCAGCACCTGCAATTTTGTTTCCTAACTCAAAATCGATTATATCATATTTTTTTACTAATTCCCAATGCGGCTCGGCTCCTTCATGTAGCACTGGAACTTCACCTGCTTCGAATATATTTAAGTTTTCTTCTGGAGTTTTACCCACAGGAACAATAGCTGCAGGAAGATTAGGCAAGCTATAAAGCTTCTCCGTAAGCTCAGCTACAAAAGCATCTGCTTGCTCGGCTAACTTTTTACTTTTTTCCTTATTAATTACTGTTTTTTCTTTTAGAATAGCTGCCTTTGCTTTCTCTCCAGCTTTCATTAAAGCACCAATGTCTTTGGACAATTTATTAGATTCGGCTAGAATGTTGTCTAATTCAACTTGAGTAGCACGACGTTTTTCGTCTAGTTCAACTACCTCCTCTACCACAGTCTTGGCATCCATATTCTTTTTAGCCAAAGCTTGGATTACCTTTTCCTGATTCTCTCTAATAAATGCAATTTGTAACATAGCGTAATTTTTATAACTATTATATTCCTTATAACGGAAGCAAATTTAAGTAATTGTTTGCTACTAATAAGACAAAGTACACACGAAAAGTTAGAATGCAACGTTGATTAAAACAAAAAGTAAATTAACTATTGCTTTTTACATCAATTCCTTGTTTTTTCATTAAAAAAAGTAAATTTGCCGATCATCCATTATATACTTAGTCATAAATCATGAAAAGCATTCAACTCCTACTCGCATTTCTCTTTTTTGTTACTGCAAACGCTCAAGAATACAGAGGAGATTACCAAGAGTGGTCTGTAGAGATTAACGCGGGTTTGAACAAACCGTATAATACAATGACAGAGGGCTATTTAACTTCAAACCCCAGTTTTTACCATATAGATTTAGGTACTAGATATACTTTTAATCCATACATCGGTATTAAGGCTGACATCGGTTTTGATAAATTCCAAAACAGCAACGACTCACAAGTGTTTGAAAGCAATTATAAAAGAATTAGTGTTCAAGCCGTTACTGATGTAGGCTATGCCCTTGGTTTGTATAATAGACCAGATCCAGTGGGCATCCTAATTCATGCAGGAGCGGGGTTTTCTCAATTTGATAATGATGTAAATGAGATAAAAGACAAGATGATTAACGTAATTTACGGTATTACTGGAACGTTAAAACTTTCTAGAAAAGTATATTTAAGTGCTGATATTTCAAGTTTATTGCATGGTAAACAAACCTTGAGTTTTGATGGGAGAACTGAACTGAGTCCAAAATCAGGTTTGAAAAGTAATTTGCTAAATTCCTCAGTTGGCATTATCTACTTTTTAAGGCGCTAAGCATTAAATTAGGTACTCACTAATGCTTTCTCTTCTGATTACGTAAAAGAATGTAAGGTCAACTGCAAAGAACTAAATTCTTTTTTGAGCTCAATACTTTACATTATCTGGGGCTTCTATCGTACTTATAATTATGTACAATAAAAGACGTAAATTCTCAAAATCAGAACCATTTGATCCTGTAATTTTAATCAGTTTTGAACTTTAAAATTACATCATTCAAAATTATTAATTCAAATTCAAAATAGTTTGAGTCCAAAACCAGGGCATTTTAATGTTAGTTGATTTATTAAATACCAACCTTACGCAGAACTCGTCGTCAGAGGCGAATCTTCCCCTTTATCACAATTTGAATTTCTCATTTAAAACCGTCTTTTTTTCTTAATTTGTATTTAATACACTTGTTTAATTAAATTATATACATATATTTGGAAAACCAAATTGGTGAACCAATTCCTTGTTGAAAAGCTTTAAATCTGAAGACACTTTAATTACCTTGATTCATTAGCATAGACATAAAGTTAGTACGATACGGAAAAGTCATTCCTATAATTTTACCATCATTTTCTAAAAAACCAGAATATGACAACAAGAAGAGAATTCCTTACAAAGACTGCCTGTTTTACGGGAGCACTCTCCTTGTCTAGCTTTTCGTTACCTATTTTTAACCATGAATACGAAACTGACTCACTTGATATTAATCTATTTTCAAAACATTTACAGTTTTTAGATTATCATGAAACTGGCGCGATCGCAGCTGAAATGGGTTTTAATGGTATAGACTTAACAGTTCGCCCTAACGGACACGTGCTTCCAGAACGCGTAAAAACAGATTTACCTTTAGCGGTAACTGCCATTAAAAAGAGCGGTATTAATTGCAATATTATAACTACGGCAGTAGAAAGTATTTCAAACACCTTGGATGTTGATGTACTACAAACCGCTGCAGACTGCAACATTCAACACTATCGAACAAATTGGTTTAAATACAAAGAAGGGCTTTCTATGGAAGAGTCCTTACTTTTTTATCAAGAGGAGGTAAAAAAACTAGGGGTATTAAATATGGAACTAGGTCTTATTGGCTCATATCAAAATGTGGACAGTTTAGCTGTAGGAAGTTCATTTTGGGAAGTAAAAAAAATATTAGAAACGGTAGACCCTATCTATTTTGGTTCCCAATATGACATTCGCCACGCTATGGTCGAAGGAGGAAATTCTTGGGAAAATGGTTTTCGACTCTTAAAAGAAAATATAAAAATAATCGTTCTAAAAGATTATAAATGGGGAAAGACAAACGGGAAATGGGAAACTATAAACGTTCCTATTGGCGAAGGAATGGTTGATTTTGATGCCTATTTTAAATTGCTAAAAAGAAACCAACTCAAACCACCTGTTTCCCTTCATATAGAATACGACCTTGGTGGTGCCGAGCAAGGAAAACGAAAGATTACTGTTGACGAAAAAATAGTATTCGACGCAATAAAAAAGGATTTAAATACAGTACAGAAATTATGGCGAAACGCCTAATAATTGACAGCAATAACAATTAAACTTAAATTTAAATAATTCAATAATGAAAAGAATTGTAACAATAGTGAGTTTACTCATTATACTAATTTCATGTAGTCAACTAGCAACGGCTAGTAGCAGTACGCCGCCAACAAGCACGAAGGTTACTACTATGCAAGAACTTAAAAATGCTATAAAAAATAGCGTCGCAGGGGATCACATTATACTTGCTAACGGTATCTGGAAAAATGCAGAAATAAATTTTTACGGAAAAGGTACTAAAGAAAAACCAATTGTTTTGAGAGCCGAGACTGCCGGAAAAGTATTCATTGAAGGTGTCTCAAACCTGAAGTTAGCCGGAAGCTACCTTGAAGTAAGAGACTTATATTTTAAAAATGGGTACACTCCATCAAAAAGCTTAATTCAGTTTAAAATAAGTAACGACTCAATCGCAAATAACTGTAAAGTAACACAATGCGTAATCGAAGAATTTACACAACCTGACCGCGATGTAAGTGACCACTGGATTGAATTTTGGGGTAGAAATAATGAATTGAGTAATTGCTACATTACAGGTAAATCTAACTTTGGGCCTACCGTGAGAGTTTTCCTCGATGGTAATGAACACATTAACAATTACCATCAAATTGTAAACAATCATTTTGGACCAAGACCAAGAAAAGGTGGGCCGCACGGAGAAACGATTCAAATAGGTGATAGCGAAACTTCAATGACGCCATCCTACACTAATGTATACAATAACTTATTTGACCGTTGTAACGGTGAAGTGGAAATTATTTCTAGCAAGTCAAACTTTAACCAATTTAAAAATAATGTCTTCTTTGAAAGTGAAGGTTCGTTGGTTTTACGCCACGGGAACTACGCCATGATTGACAGCAATGTTTTTATAGGAAATGACAATTCAGACCAAATGGGCGGAATCAGAGTCATTAACACTGGGCATTGGATTACCAACAATTACTTCTATAAAATTAAAGGAGAAGCTTTTAGAAGCGCAATAGCCATCATGAATGGAATACCAAAATCATCTTTAAACAGATACAATCAGGTTACAGATGTAGTTATAGCCCACAATTCTTTTATAGATTGTATATCACCTTGGCAGTTTAGCGTAGGATCTAACGTTAGCCAAAAAGCAGTATTACCTGCCTCAGAAATTAGATCGGCCAGGCCAGAAAGGGTTGTAATAGCCAATAATTTAATTTACAATCAAGTTACCAATACTAAGCCCATCGTTAATTTTGACAAAGTGGATGGCGTTGATTTCAACAACAATATTACAAATAACGAAAATAAAAGTGAAGTAAAGCCCGATGGTTTGATAACTTCTAACTTTGAAATGAATAAAATTGGAACCAATTTGTTCGTTAAAAAAGAAAATAGTACCAATCTGTACGCTGGCTTTGACTTTGAGACTATTACAAAGGACCTATTTGGATCGAGTAGAACGGCGACCTCTAATAATGTGGGTGCAATTGTTAATCCTGTTAAGACAAACCCTGTTTTGATTGACAAAACAAGATTTGGCACCACTTGGTTCAATGCTGAAAAAACTGAAACTGTAGCAAACACAATAACTGTGTCTTCTTCATCAGAATTAGTAAATCAAATTGCCAAAGTAAATTCAGGATCTACCATTTTACTAAAAAAAGGAACCTACAAATTAAACACAACTCTTGCGATAAATAAAGAACTAACCATCGCATCAAGTGACAAAAACAATAAAGCAACACTAGTTTTCACTGCTTCAAAAACTGCATTTGAATTGCAACCAAAAGCAAACTTGACAATAAAAAATCTAATCATCACAGGTACTAAATCACAAAACGCATTTACAACATTAGACAAATTAATGAGCAAAGCGTACGATTTATCAATAGAAAATTCAGAAATATCAAACTTCAAAAATGTTTTAGACGTCTCTAAAGGATCTTTTGCAGACACTATTTCGGTTGTCAATTCTAAAATCAGCAACTGTGCAAACGGGTTTTTGTTAAACAAAGAGACGAATGACGGAGGAGATTATAATGCTGAATTTGTAACTTTTACCAGCTCTAAATTTGAATCAATTGAGGGAAGTGTTTTGGATTATTATCGCGGTGGATACGACGAGTCTACTATTGGTGGAAACCTAAAAATAGAAGGAAACACATTTAAGGACTGTGGAAAGATGCAACCTGAAAACATACTAATCAAAAACAAAGGAATTGTTTATGTTACTATTGCAAACAATACATTTGAAAACAACCCTGTAAAAATCATTGCTATTTTATGGGGAGCAAAAGGTCAAGCGCCAGGAAACAATACGATAGTAAATTCGGGTAAGTTTGAAGTGGTTCAAAACTTAGAACTAAAATTAATGTACTAATAAGAAGCTACGATGAAGTATTCACAAATAATTTTGATAGCGTTTTATGGTCTCTTTTCGGTTTCGATTAGTTCGCAAAATATTCCCACTGATAAAATTATTGCCAATAATGAATTAGTAAACTTCCTAACACCGGAAGCGATCAAGGAATTAGAAGGAGGCAAGACGAATTCGACTTCTCAACTTGCACATTATTTTCGAGAAAAATTCTCTGAAAGATATTTTTACGATTATAAAACTTCAGATACTCGTTTTAAGACCTACGGACAGCTGTACCCAGATGTAAAAAGCGGACATATCGAGCGTGCGGTGGACCATCTGTCAAAATTTGCGGCGACAGCACCTTGGAAACTTCCGTTCAATTACTTGAATGGAGAACCCGTAAATGCTTATGCAATGAGACACCTTGCGAGACAACATAAAATGGTGGATATTGCATTTTACTATCGCTATGAAGGCAAGAAAGTGGAGTATCTAAGCTATTTTAAAAATCAAGTACGCTCCTTGAATACTGCATTAGCAGCAAACAAATACGAAACCATCGAAGACGGCAACGGAGTTTATGAAGCTTTTCGATCCGGTTACCGTGTATTAAACTGGTTGCACATTCATAACCAATTTCTTGGCGAATCAGCTTACACTGATGAGGACCAGCTACTAACGATTGCGACATTACTGCAACACGCTTCAAGTTTATATGAAGCTAATCCTGAATTCGTTCCTGGCAACCATCAAACAAGGGGAATGTCAGCATTGGCAATGCTTTCTATTTTATTTCGAGACTTTAAAGATGCTGATAAATGGAACGCTCGTGCTATGGGATTGTTAGAACAGCATTTATCTAAAGAGATAAACAAGGATGGCTTTCAGTTTGAGCGCTCTGTACATTATCATATTAGTGATATTGACAATTATTATTATGTATACCAACTTGCTAAGAATAGCAAAATCGCTGTTCCGCCTTTTTGGGAAAACAAATTAAAATCGCTTTTTGAGACATTAACAAAAATTGCCTACCCGGATAAGTCAGCGCCCGTCTTCTCTGATGACACCAATGAAGTTTGGGCTGAAAAAAATGATATTTCGGGAGCGCTAACACTAGGTTACTTACTATTTAATGACCCACAGATGGGGTACTTTGCTAACAATAAAGTGGCATCAGATATGTTTTGGTATCTAAACAATTCTCAATTAAAGATGCTAGATCAAATTAAAGCGAAAAAACCAGAATTTAAGTCGATTACGTTCCCAGAAACAGGTTATTATATTATGCGTGAAGGATGGGACAAAGACGATGCCGTAATGGCTATTTCTAACGGTTTAGATCCAGAAAAACCAGATCATCAGCATGGAGACATGCTGGGAATTCAAGCCATGGCTAATGGCCAAATTGTACTTCCAAATTATCAGGTTCGTTACTCCCTTAAAGACTACGAATTATTCAAAAACTCCATGGTCAAAAACGTTGCTCTAGTTGATAATGAGATGCAAGGAAAAGGATATGAGGGTAACCAAGGAGGTAGTGGTTTTGGAAAATTTAAAGTATTACCGCAGCCTAAAACTATTACATGGAAAACGAATAATCAGCTCGATTTGTATGTTGGATCTCATGATGGATTCGAAAATAAAGGTGTTACCTACTCGAGACAAATTATCTACTTAAATCACGATTTTTGGATCGTTAAGGATAATTTTAAATCAATTAATTCCCATACATACAAACAAGTTTGGCAAGGGCATTATAGTTACGAAAAAGCACCCAACTTGCTACGCTCAAGCTTTAACGATGGCTCAGGATTAGACATATTTCAACTTGTTGCAACAGAGTCCGTTTCTAAATCAGGTAAAAATGGAAAAGAGTGGTCAGTGGTAACTAAACAAGCAAATAACAATTTCAGTTTCATAACCGCATTGGTTCCTTTCAAAAAGTTTGATGATCGCATCAATGACGAAAATGAAATACCTGCTTTAAAAGGATGGGAACAAAATCAATCGAAGTGGACCTCTGACGGATCGCAAACCACAACTCTAAGTAAAGGAGATGCTACTTTGTTTTTCTCAGCAAGAACATTAAAATACAATACCATTGGGATTTTTTTGGAGTCAGAAGGAGATCTATACATTTCTGAAAACGAAAGTACATTTACGATTCAATCGCTGAGCGATGCAGCTGTACAAATGACCGTTACTACCAAGAAATCTAAAAATAAATTTGTACTTGAGCCCGGCGAAACTTATCACTTTAAAATACAATAGTCCTATTACACAAACAACATCATGCCTAAATAAGGCTATTCAACTTATTTATTGTAAATCCCATAACAAGTGTAGCAAGTTATGGGATTTTTTAATGGTACAAGAATACACGTTTAGCCTATTTTATTAAATTTCTTCACGATAGCTTTTGCATGAGCCAAATTATGGAAATATTGCAAACAGATCAGAATGTTGAAACTCCGTGAGAGCCGCATTATCACGTGATGAAATGAGCTTCATTAAATACAATTTTACTTAGTAGCTGTTTTGCAGTCTAGCTTTCATTTTGCGGCATAGCAAACCAAAAGAAATTAAAGTGATCATCCAATTGCAAATTAGCTGTATTTTTTATTTTGTGAATTCTTTGTAGTACAAAATTGACGTACAACTTTTACCTCAATTGGTTAACCAGATGACGATTTTTAACTTTATTTTCAGAAAAAAAATTGTAATCATGTAATTATTAACACAAAAATGGGACGATAAACGGAAAAATGTTAAAGAAAAATTTAAAAAATGATGAAGATAAATGAGCTAAGTATTTATTTGAATATAAATAATTTAATAAAATACTTAAAAAATAACATAATATGTTTTTTATTGCCATTGTATTAATTTTTACATTATTTCCTGTTTTTAATTGGTGAAAAAAAATTATGTTTGTTAAGTTGATTGGTTAACCACTTTGGTTATTTAGTTCTTGTATCTAAATCTCCAAATTTTTTTATCATAAAACTCAAACGATGTAGTAATACGCTCGTATTAACTCTCGAAACCAAAAAGTAACTAACAAAAGGATTAAATTATGAAAAAAACGATTTTAATGTTTCTCCTAGTTTTTTCTACTATTGTGAACGCTCAAACTGATAAAATTAAAATATCAGGAAAAGTAGTTGATAATAGTGGTCTAGCTATACCTAACGCATCAGTATCTGTTGATGGAAACAATACAGTAACAGATATAGACGGAAAATATACAGTAGTAGCAAATAGTGCTAAATCAATTATCAAATTCTCCTTCGTAGGATTTGAGGACAAGTCAGCTACTGTCGGGAAAAACACGGTTATTAACATCACTTTAGCTGAAGCAAATAATCAGCTGAATGAGATCGTTGTAGTAGGGTACGGAACACAAAAACGTTCAAGTGTTACTGGATCTGTTGCTAAACTAAAAAGTGATCGAATTGAAAATGCTCCGGTATCTCGATTAGATCAAGCAATTCAAGGAAAAATAGCAGGGGTTAGAGTACAAAACGTTTCATCAGAAGCTGGTTCTGACACGAAAATAAACATTAGAGGTGTTAGTTCTGTAAACGCAGGTTCGGGACCTTTAGTGGTGGTAGATGGACAACCTACACCTGACGGATTAAGCGCTGTTAACAACGCTGATGTTGAATCAGTTGAAGTTCTAAAAGATGCCGCTTCGTCAGCAATCTACGGATCAAGAGGTGCTGGTGGGGTTATTTTAATCACAACAAAAAAAGGAAAAGAAGGAAAAACTAAATTTAAATTTAGTAGCTTAACAGGTATCAAAAGTGCCTACGAAACATATAAAGTACAGAGTACGACAGAATATGTTACGCAATTATATAATGAATCTGTTTTAAGAATTGCAGACCCTAACTTTTTTGTGCTCAACTCTGCGGGAGTTCCTCAAACAAAAACAACTGCAAACACAATTGGATCTTATGGTAAATTCCAAAGTCAATATGCTATCGAAAGAGACCTATTAGGTGGTAAAGGTACTGATTGGCAAGACGAAGTATTAAGAGATGCAGTTTACCAAGATATACAGTTCAGTGCTTCAGGAGGTAGTGCAAAAAATAAATTTAGATTGTCGCTTGGGTATCAAAGCGACCAAGGTTTAATGCTAAAGAGTGATTTCAAAAAATTAAATTTCAGATTTAATTTTGACTCACAATTGACGGATAAAATCAAATTAGATGTTAATTTAAATCCATCAAACAACAAAACTGTACGACCAGCTGTTGGTTATATTGACTTTGCTAGGTTTCCTAGTTTCATGCCAGTATATCACACACAAACTACTGTAGATTATATTTTAAGCCAAAATCCAAACTCAACTATTAAAGTAGGTGATTTTACAGATGATGACGATTTTTCATTAATACCTTACACTAGTGTTGATCCGCAAGGAAATCCTTATACAGTTACAAATGCAGCTGGAAACAGACCTTTTAATACTACAAATACAAACCCAATGCGTGCATTGACGCAGCAAGACGATAGCACCAATCAATTTCGTTTTCAAGGTAATGCAGGACTAACATTTGATTTAGCAGAAGGGCTATCGTTTAGAACTTCACAGAGTCTTTATTTTAGAAATACGGCCAGAACACAAACTGGAGAAACTGATGCAGCAAGATTAGGAAATCCCAATTATGCTACTTACACTAATAATAATTATTTTGATTTCTTAACAGAAAACACATTAAATTATACCAAAACGGTGGGAGATCATAACTTTACAGCCTTGGGAGGATTTACCTACCAGACGACTGATATTAAACAATTAATTACATCTGGAAATACATTCTCTAGTACCTCCATCAAAAATTTGAATTTTGCAACTGTAGTTTTACAACCTGTTCAATTTTATGAAACTAGAGTACTTGCATCATTTTTAGGAAGAGTGAACTACGACTATAAAAACAAATACTTATTAACTGCCAGCTACCGTAGAGATGGAAGTTCGCTATTTGACGTGGGTAAAAAATGGGGTGGCTTCCCAGCCGTTTCATTAGGATGGGTTGTTTCTAAAGAAGACTTTCTTGCTGATGTAGCTTCTATTAACAGATTAGCGTTTAGAGCTAGTTATGGCGCAGTAGGAAACAACTCTATAAACTCATTTTTATACCAAGAAACTTTAGATAGCTCGAATTACGTCAATGGAGCAGGAAACGGAACTGTTAGTTCGGGATTAGCAAACTTGGCGAGCGTATACAGTAATGAAAACATTACTTGGGAACGTACATTTCAAACTAACTTAGGTTTTGATTTAGCTATGTTTAGAAACAGAGTAAATCTAAATATCGATGTATTTCAATCAAATACAGAAAAATTATTACTTGAAAATTCGGCACCTTTAATTACAGGGTCAAAAACACAAATTACCAACGCTGGAAGTTTACGTAATAGAGGCTTTGAAGTTGAATTATCTACTGTAAATGTAAAAACTAAAGATTTCTCATGGTCATCAAACATTAACCTGTCTCAATTCAAAAATAAAATTACCGAACTTGGAGATAAAACATCTTTGATCTCTCCAACAATAGACGGAAGACCAGGTTTAAATAACTATGCTATCGTAGGACAACCTTTAATTAGTTTTTATGGTTATAAAACAGATGGTGTATGGAATAGTAGAGCAGATATTGCAGCATCAGGTTTAACATCTACCTTAGCGGGTGACCTAGTTGAAGGTGGGCTAAGAATTGTTGATATTAGTGGTAACGGAAGCATTGGAACAGAAGATTTAACAATACTAGGTAACCCCTACCCAGACTACACATGGGGATTCACTAACAACTTTACCTATAAAAAACTAGACTTAAATTTCACTTTGCAAGGAGTAATTGGTGGAGACTTAATTAATGGAGACATTAACTATAACGAAATGAAAGAAAGAGTACTAGCATACACTGCTAACAGATGGGTAAGTCCAAGTAATCCAGGAGATGGTAAAACACCCTATTTAACAAATGGAGTAAACCCTTTATTTACAGATAATGCAGTAGAAGACGCTACTTACTTTACTTTAAGAGAAGTTGCATTAGGTTATAATTTTAATGCAAAAAACATGAAATTATCAACATTAAGACTTTCACTTACTGGACAAAATTTATTATTTGTTAACAACAAAGGCTACAGAGGTATCAACATTGAAGCAAGAACTGCGCAAACGAGTCCATTGAACGATGGATATCAAAGAGGTGCTTTCCCTATTCAGAGAACAATTCTCTTTGGACTAGAAGTTGGTTTTTAATACTAAAAAATAAAATCTTCCCTATTTTCTTTAGGGAAGGTTAATAAACTTAATAAATACTAAAATGAAAAATTATAAAAACATAAGCAAAGTCTTTCTTTTATTTTCTCTATTTGCCTTGACAAGCTGCGAAGATAATCTAGACGTTGAAAACTTAAACAAACCACAAGCGGACACCTTTTACATTACATCAAGTGACTTTAATGTTGGTTTAAACGGATGTTACAGCACTCTTAGAGCACCTATAGCTTTTGAATGGATGCTTACAGAAACACGCTCTGATAATACCTATTTAAATAATTACGGAACGACAAACCCACAAAATTTACAGGTTATAAGTAACGACGTATTTGAAGCCCCTACATTTGATTTTTTTATTGAGCAATATTGGGCGACAACCTACACAAGTATACGCAGTATAAACGGTCTAGCAACAGCACTGAACACGGTGTATAATCCAACAACTGGAACAATAGATTATGTCACCCCAACAACACCATTACAAATAACTGATGCCGTTAGAAAAAACACTTCTGGACAAGCATCATTCCTCAGAGCGTATCACTATTTCAACTTAGTTAGAACCTATGGAGGTGTGTTTTTAATTGATAAAGTAGTAACACCAGATCAAGCATTAGAAATTCCGAGATCAAGCGTTCAAGATATTTATAAATTCATTATAGCTGACTTACAAAATGCGGTAGCAAATTGTAGTACTGTAAGAGGTAATGACGTAACTACAACTGCATTGCCATTAAAAGGCCAAGCAACAAAATGGGCAGCAGAGGCGCTATTAGCAAAGGTATATCTAACTCTAGGTCGTAAAACAGATGCTCTACCTCTTTTAAATGATGTTATCGCAGCAAGCGGTCACAGCTTAATTACATCAGGCACAACTCCTTACAGTGATGTGTTTTCAGCAAGTAATGAATTAAACAGTGAAATTATGTTTGCTATTCGCTTCAAATCAGGAGGACTTGGTTACGGAAGCTCTTTATCTAACTTGTTTTCAAGTACAACAAGTCAAGGAATAACTGGCCTTATATTCCCTAATGGAACAAGAGGAGGATACAACAATCCTACACCAGAACTTTATAACTCATACGCTAGTACAGATAAAAGAAGAGATTTTAATATCAAGACTAAAATAGTAACTCCTGTAACTGCTACAAGCGCAAATAGCCAACTGTTTTGGTCAGGAAAACACAATATTGCTGTTGCCGTTCAAAATGATTCAGAATTAGACTGGCCAGTATTGCGTTACAGTGATGTACTTTTAATGTATTGCGAAGCTGTAGGCACGCCTACAACGCTATCTTTGGGTTATTTAAACCAAGTTCGTTCAAGAGCAGGATTAACACCAGCAATTTCGCCAGCAGCAGGGGCCGCATATGAGTTAGCTGTTGCTAATGAGAGAAGGTGGGAGTTTGCAATGGAAAACCAAAGATGGTTTGACCTATTGCGTTTCACGACTACATTACCAACAGTCAATGCAAAAACAGTTATGAAAAACCACTTTACAGCTATGGCAGTGTACTACACACAATTTGACACACCATTTACTGTTCCGCAATTACATGCAAAAGTAGATAGTCCAAAATTTGATTTATCACCAATTCCAAACTTGGAGATAGTAACAAACACAAAAACTCCGATAACACAAAATAGTGGTTATTAAGAGATAATATTTTTTGAATAGAATTAGTTTTTAGAATTGGTTTTTTTTTATTCCCTAGTAGTACTTGTTTTCCTCGACAAGTATAGCTAGGGAATTTTATTTTAAGTAAAAACTCATAATAAATGTAACATTTGCTAAAACTTGCAACAAATCCTGCATAATGAAATAGGGAATTATAAACAAGAATATTTTGTTTTGTTGCTTACGAACTACCTTCAAAAAGTTTTGCTATCTAAAGAACGCTAGCAATTTTAAAAAGACTTGTTCCTTGATCAAATTATAGTATCGTAAACAAAACCAAGTTATATAAAATTTGAACTTTTTTCCATAGAAAACCATATTTCATAAAAAAAGTTCGACCTAGGTGCTGTACTTTAATACAAAATCATACCGTAAGATCTTTTTCGAGACACCGTTTAGATGTTCTAACTATTTTCACGATAGAACTAGTGCACTAACTAACATTAGACAACAATACAATTACAAAACAACTGTGTTTAAGCCGAAATTAAACGTTGGCTGTTATGTTTTTTGGACTCTATAATAAAAAGCTTTAAAACGCACTATTTACAGCATGAATACAAAACGCGCCATTCATTTCCTTACTAATCATCTTCTAATAGAAAAAGCTAATTTCAATGACTCAAAACTAAAGCAAATAGGAATATAGCAACAGAGCACTGCAGCAAATACCATTTAAGAACCTAATTCAATAAAAACTATAGTTACACAAAATACACATCAGCCATCATCTTGATAAAAACATCACAAAATATAAAATACACAAAGAAATAATTAGTTTCCTTATTTTCTAAAATAGAAAACTTTCGATAAATTTTTATCATAACTTTATTTTAAACATAAAAAAAGCTGCACTTACATGAACATCATGTAAGTACAGCTTATATTAACTTAGAAAAGTATTAAATCAATTTAACTCAAAAGTTTATTTTACGAAATTATCCCAAAACAAACGCATGGGCATATTTATCTCATTTTTTAAGTATTAAAATTAATAACCAGGGTTTTGAGTAATAATACCGAAACTAGCTTTTACTTCAGAATCTGGAAGTGGAAACAAATAATAATTGTTATTAAAAGCAATTCCCATAACAGCTTGCGCAGTGCCTGGTGTCACTACATTATAACGTAATAGATCAAACCATCTTTGTCCTTCAAAGGCCAACTCTAACCTTCTTTCCTTAGCAATAGCTGTTCTAACCTCAGCACGTGTCGCTGGAATTGCAGGAGCACCTACTAAACCAAAATCTTTTAATCCTGCTCTATCTCTAATCTTTTTTAATTCGACCAAAGCAGCGGTTCTAGCTAAGCTACTATCAGCCTCTTCATTAAGTGCCTCTGCATACATTAGAATAACGTCGGCTAGGCGAATCTCAATCCAATCAATATTAGCACCACCCACTTGAGGATATTTATTCCCTTTTGTACCAGTAGTATTAATTGTTACCGCTCTTCTTAAGTCATTAGTCCCTACTGCAGACGCATCACTAGCTGTAAAAGCAGCCACTAACCTTGCATCTACAGGGTTTGGTGATTTTGTATCTAGACCTCTGTACCAAGTCCAAAAATCAGAACCAACATACTCATCAGGAACAGAACCTGATATTTGGGTAGCAAACAAAATCTCTGTATTTAAATCTACCGTAAATACAGTAGCATAATTAGCACCTGTAAGCATTGTAAAAATACCGGAACTAACAACAGTCGCTAGCTCTGTTTTAGCCAAACCAAACTGACCTCTTGTCAAATAAACTTTTCCTAGTAAGGCTTGTGCAGCATATTTTGTGGCTCTACCTGTAGTTGATCTTGGAGCGGCTAATGCAGCTTTAGCATCTATTAAATCAGGAATAATGACATTGTCATATACTGTTGCAACAGACCTTCTAACTAAAATAGAAGTATCAGTAGAACTTGGCGCGGATGATAAGTTGATAGGAACATCACCAAAAACTTGAACTAATTTAAAATAAGATAACGCTCTTAAAAATTTAGCTTCACCTAACTGTGTTGCATTTGTAGATTTATCAATAACGATATTCGCACTTAAAATTGATTTATACAAAGCGGCATAAAAAGGACGCGTAAATTGTACTTCTTGACTCAATAAATTAGCGTTAAAGACATCATAATCCGTATAAGGAGATTCGAACATAAAAGCATTATCGGCTCTAAAATCTCCCATAACTGCCATAGGTGTAACAGATGCTGTTTGATAAAAATAAGCAGCATTCAGTACATTAGTAAAATTTATCAAACCGTCTGCTTGTGGGTCAACAGCAGGAATCTGATCCAAGTCGGAGGAACACGAGGTAATGAATAATAACGATCCAAATAATATAAGTAAATATTTCATTTTTTTAAATTTAAAAGTTAACATTCAAGCCTAAAGTAAAACTTCTTACCACTGGACTAGCTCCATTTTGAACACCATAAGTAGTTGGCCCTAAATAATCTGAACCCGAAGTCTGAACTCCTTCTGGATTGAAAGAAGTATAATCTTTTGCCCAAAGGTATAATAAGTTAGTAGCAGCAGCATAAAGTCGTACAGAGCTAATACCTAATTTATTTATCTTCTCCTGATTTACTGTATATCCTACTGTTAAGTTTCTTAACGCAACGAAACTAGCGCTTTGCACTGTGGCATCTAATTGATTATTAGTATCAATATAAGGCAAGCCATTATCAGCAACTCCATCAGAATTTGCATCAAGTCTTGGAACATCTAATCTTCCACCAAATTGAGACTTATAGTAAATTGGGTCAATATTAAAAACCTTTGCACCATGTGAACCTTGAAATTGCATAGACATGTCTACATTTTTATATCTGAAATTTTGCGACATACCCCAATAGAAATCAGGCGTGTTTTGACCTAACTTAACTAAATCTCCACCTTCTTCTACCGTTCTTGTTTTATCGATCACTCCAAAACCTGGTTCTCCAGGAGACTGCTGATCCTTAACATAGTAAGCTGAACTGTTACTACCAATAGCTAAAGTAGGATCTTTCATGAACTTAGCTTCTACTTCTCCTAGAGTTTGCAAACCCCACATTTCTCCAATTCCTCCACCAACATAGTTTCTAAAAACGGGACCTCTACCACTTTGTCCATAAATAACACGTGGTAATTCCGTTAAACCACCAAGACTTTTAATCTCTGTAGTAACCGTAGATAAATTCCCAGAAACATTCCATGAAAAGTTTGTACTGTTAATTATGCTAGCCGAAAGTTCAAATTCTAAACCTGAACTTCTAACGTCACCCGAATTTAGCTTTACTTGCGGAGTACCTAAAACTTCTGATACTGGTTGCTTAATTAAAATGTCTTTTATATCCGATGTATAATAATCTACACTTAATTTGAAACGGTTATTAATAAAACCAAAATCGACACCATAATTTGTCTCTGTGTTTGTTTGCCATGTTAAATCCTCATTGGCAACATTCTCAGGAATTAGGAACCCTGTCCCTAAAACCGTTGGCTGTACTTTTAATACACTTAAAGCATCATACGCACCTAAGAAAGAAGTAGTACCAAGAGATCCTCTACTAAATCTTAATTTCAATAAACTCAAATCTTCTCTATCCTTTAAAAAAGACTCTTTATGAGCATTCCATCCTACAGAGACTGCTGGAAATGTAGCATACTTACTGTTAGCTCCAAAACGAGAATCACCATCTCTTCTTACAGAAACTGATACTAAATAACGATCATCGTAAGCATAATTAACTCTTCCGAACACACTTTTTCTAACAATTTTTTGATCAATATTGACGTTTCTAATATCTGCCGGCGCAAACAAATTATAATTGATAATATCTCCAAAAGGAACATTCGTACCACTTATTGAAACTCCCTCAATGTTAGTATTTTGAAATTCAACACCTGCAACACCTGCCACATCATGCTTACCAAATTCTTTAGCATAGTTTAAAGTAGTTTCACTTAATACAGATGTTTGTTTTAAGTACGTGTTGTTTAGGTTGGTTTGAGCTGTACGTGCTCTTGAGTCAGACTCTAATCCTCTATAGTAATAATCATGCGTATCATTTAAATCAGCACCTAAAACAGTTTTCACATTTAAACCATCAATAATCTTGAAATCTAGATAGGTATTAACATTTGCAAAATAGGTTTTTTGCCACTGTTTTACATTGTCTAATTTAGTTGCTGGACCTGCATCACCAGTAGTACCAATTCCGTTTCCAGCTCTACCATAATGCCAATCTTGTGCTGTCATTCCAGGCTGTAAAGTATAAATACTTTGATTAAATGGAGCCGTTGCCCCTCCTTGATAACCTGCATTAAATGCTGGCGCCAAAACTGTTAGTGTACCACCTGGAGAACCAATACTTGAATTGTATAAAGCCTGTCTTTGAGCATCTAAATCTTGCACGAATTGAATAGAAGCTGCCGTGTGATATATAGGACTAATGCTATATGCTCTTAATAAATCTCTCATATCCCAAGCCAATATGTCTCTTTTAGCAGTAAAACCGTTGAAACTTAAACCTGTTTTTAGTCTTTCGCCAATTTTAGCATCAACATTTAAACGTGCATTTAAGCGCTCATATCCCTGTGTAAGTGCAATACCTTCCGTGTCCTGATATCCTAAAGAAGCAAAATATTTTACATCGTCTGTACCACCGGTTACACTAAAATCGTGATTCGAACTTTTAGCTGTACGAAACAACCAATCTTCCACATTTACAACATCTGGCGCGTTTTTATACGCGTTAATTCTGTAATCAACCAAACGTGGGTCTACCGCTGAAACGTTTAATGTACCATCAGCAATTTGAGACTCTAAAAGAGCGCCAAATTCATTAGCATTCAAGTTTAAGTTCTTTTTTTGGTATTTATCAGAAACACTCAAATAGCTGTTGTAACTAAAAGTAGCTTTCCCGGATTTTCCTTTTTTAGTTGTAACCAATATTACCCCATTTGCTCCTCTAGAACCATATATAGCAGAAGAAGCAGCATCTTTCAATACTTCAATACTCTCAATATCGTTTGGATTCACAGTAGCTAGATTACCTGAAATTGGAAAACCATCTACTACAATTAGAGGGTCAGAATTACCTGAAATAGAGGAAGCAGCTCTAATTTGAATTTTTGGAGCAGCACCAGGCTCACCACTTTGATTCTGAATCAAAACACCTGACAGCTTACCTGCCAATGCTTCATCTACACGTGTAGATTGTACTGCGGCAACATCATCTCCACTAATTTTAGCGATAGATCCTGTTAGGTGTGATTTTTTACGAGTACCATACCCTACAACAACTACCTCGTCTAATTGACTGTTAGTATCAACCAAAACAATAGCTAAACTTTTCTGGTTAGTTATTGTTACAGATTGTACTTTGTAACCAATATAAGAAAATTGAAGAACATCTCCGCTTTTTACATCAATTTGAAATTTCCCGTCAAAATCAGTCGAAACTCCTTTTGTAGTTCTTGTATTGATGACATTCGCGCCAGGAATAGGCATTTTGTCCGCGTCTAATATGGTACCGGATAACTTGTATCCATCTTGTGCAAATACCGATACTTGAAGTACCAGTAGCAGCATTAAAATAATTTTAGTTTTTAAATTCATGTCTTTAATATCTATGTGATTAAATTGTTAAAATAAAGAGTGACTTACCCTTTATATAATAAAGTTCTTCCTCATCAATTAGTCAAAGTTTTAGTGGTTAGCAGTGTGTTTAGTTAGTGTTTAATTGGAATATCAATTTGGTTAATCAAATTGGTTTACCAAATATATGTCTTATTTTTTTGTTAAAAAAAGGAAATTGCACTTAATTTAAAAAAAAACGGCAAAAAGTATATTTAACACATAAAAAATAACTATTTATTACTGTTCATATAATAAAAAAGATAGAACTCTAATATTTATCAGAAAAAGGATTTTAATAGTATTTATAGAATTGCTTAACAGGAGTATACTACATCAAAATAGTAAAGAAAGTTATGCCTTTTCATAAATATAGAGCACAAAAAAATCCAATTCGTGAAAATCATGAATTGGATTAAAGCTCAATTAGCTCAACTACCTACTAAGCAAGGCTTTGTAAGCCTATTTTCTTAGATTCTTAATTATAGTGACGCACTCTTGTGTTAAAGATTGAATTTTCGCAAAATCAAAATTACCTTGCGAATCGGCACTAATTAACTTCGAGCCTAAACCTACACAAGTCACTCCAGTATCAAACCAAGACTTTAGGCTTTCCAGCGTTGGAGACACACCACCAGTTGGCATAATAGAAGTCCATGGCTGTGGACCTTTAATGCCATTTACAAACTGTGGACCGTATATATCACCAGGAAATAATTTAACAATTTCACATCCTAACTCTTCAGCTCTCGCTATCTCAGTAAGTGTACCGCAACCTGGAGACCACAATACTTTACGACGATTACAAGCAATTGCAATATCTTCTCTTAACACAGGAGTTACAATAAAATTAGCACCCAATTGCATATATAAGGAAGCCGCTGCAGCATCAGTCACTGAACCAACTCCTAAAATCATTCCAGGTAACTCTGCAATAGCATACTTGTTTAAATCAGCAAAGATCTCAAAAGCAAAATCTCCTCGACTTGTAAATTCTAATAAACGTGCGCCGCCATCATAGCAAGCTTTTAAAACTTTTTTACTTACTTCGATATCTTTATGATAAAACAAAGGAACAATCCCAGTTTCTTTCATTACTTGTGCTACTTGTATTCTTGTAAATTGAGCCATATTTATACTAATTTTTATCTTGACACTTTTCCTGAAAAATCACCCGATAGTAATTTTTCGATTTCTGGTTTGGTAACTAAATTATAATCTCCTGAAATGGTATGTTTTAAGCAGCATGCAGCAACAGCAAAGTTTAATGCTCTTTGCTTATCTAATGGCTCCTCATTTAATCCATATATTAATCCACCCATAAAGGCATCTCCACTTCCTACTCTATCCACTACAGGAGTTACCTCTTGAACTGCAGCATTAAAAATAGTAGTTCCATCATACATCACGCCACCAATACGTTGATGTGATGCGCTTACAGAATACCTTAATGTAGTTGCAGCATACTTCATATCTGGACACAATTTAAAAATAGTATCATACAAAGCCGTTAAATTGTCCCCTTTTGAATAGTCGGGATCAACTTTATCTAGACCTAGCATAAAGTAGGCCGTGTCAATATCACCTAAAATCACATGACTGTATTTTAACATCGCAGGCATTATATCTTTTGGTTCTTTTCCGTAGTTCCACAGTTTCGCACGATAATTTAAATCCGTTGAAATAGTTAATCCCATTTCGTGTGCTACTTTGATAGCCTCTAGGCAAGCATCTGCTGCATTTTGTGAAAGCGCTGGAGTGATACCGCTCCAATGAAACCAAGTGGCTCCCGTAAGTACTTCTTTCCAATCAATTTCTCCCGTATGCAAGTTTGCCATCGAGCTGTTTTCACGATCATAAATAACGTTACTTGCGCGTGTACTTGTCCCTGTTTCTAAAAAGTAGATTCCTAAACGATCACCACCAAAAAGAACATGTTCACATCCTACATTTAGTTTTCGCATTTCTTTCAATGCACTAATTCCCAACTCATTATTAGGTATTTTAGTAACATATTCTGCATTCATACCATAATTGACTAGTGATACTGCAACATTAAATTCCCCTCCGCCATACGTAGCTTTAAAAGATTCTGCTTGAGAAAACCTCAAGTGTCTCTCTGTTGACAACCGGAGTAAAATTTCACCGAAAGTGATTACTTTTTTCATCTTATTTAAATATAATTTGATTTGCAATGATAAGTATTCTTACCTAATTATAAAAAAACCTTCTATCATTACAACAGAAGGTTCCAATATTACTTTATAAAATAAATAAGGGACAACCTTTTCCATTGCTACTGTTTCACTTTTTGATCCTCCATAACTTAGAGTATCCTTACTTGAAAACAGCAACAAAAGGCACTGTAACATTGCCGAATTTAATGTTTCAATGTTTATCCCTATAAATAAATTTATATACCTAAAGCTTGTCCTCCACCAATTTGGATTGTTTCTGCCGTAATGAAAGATGCATCAGTGCTAGCTAAAAAAGCAACTACATTAGCAACCTCTTCTGGCTCACCAAGTCTTCCTAACAATACACTGCTTTTCCATGAAGCAAAAACCTCTGGTTTAGTAGCTTTAATTTGTGCATGAAAAGGAGTATCAATTGTACCAGGAGATACCGCATTTACTCTAATTCCGTACTCTGCTAAATCTTTTGCTAAAGCTCTAGTGATCGATTGAACTCCACCTTTAGAAACTGCATAAATTCCAGCTCCAGGTCCTGCACCATTCCATGCTGCGTTTGAAGTATAATTGATAATTGACGCATTCTCTCCTTTTTTCAAGAAAGGAATTGCAGCTCTTGAAGCGTAAAAAACAGAATCAAGATTCAGTGCCATAACGAATTTATATTCTGCAGTAGTCATCTCTTCAAATCTAGCTCTTACTCCAATACCACCAGCATTGTTTACAAGAACATCAATTCTTCCGTATTTTTCACCAATTGCAGTGATATTACTAGTTACCTCTTCATCATTTGTCATATCGAAACCGTAATATTCTGCTTCGATTCCAGCAGCAGTAAGTTCAGCCACTTTTTCAGCACCAACAGAATCTTCAATACCATTTAAAATTACAGTATATCCGTCCTTACCTAGTCTTTTTGCTACTGTGAAACCGATACCTCCTGTAGCTCCTGTTATCACAGCTACTTTTCCATTTGAATTGCCCATTTTATCTTAATTTTAATATTACTTTTAATTATTTTTCTTTTTCAATGCTATAACTTTTGGAATAAATATCCATACACTTGCCAATGTTAATATCGCTAACGCGGCGCCTATTATGAATGCGGGAGTATAATTACCACCGCTTGTTAACCAAGGAACTAGATACGTTAGACCCGCTGCAGTAAGTTTTGCTGCCATCCCTGAAAAACCAGAAAGAGTACCAATTGTTTTACCAGAAAACAAATCACTTGGTAATGTTTGCACATTCCCAATAACCGTTTGAAAACCAAACAAAATCACAGCCATAATAATAACCGCTTGTGTAGGACCTCCTGGATTTGACATCGCTAACAAAGCAGGTAACATAATCAAACAACCTAATGTGATGACCATTTTACGAGTTTTGTTGATATCCCAACCTTTTTTAAGTCGGTTTTGTGCTAAAAGACCTCCAAACCAAGCACCAAACATTGCTCCTACATAAGGAACCCAACCATACAGTCCAATTGATTGAACATCCATTCCGTAAACTTCATTTAAATAAATCGGTATCCAAAACACGAACAACCACCATATCGGATCAATGAATGCAGACGCTAGTATAACTCCCCAACTTTCTCTATGTTGCAGTAACTCTTTAGTACTAGGATTATAATCTTGAGCCTCTACTCCATCAATGCTACTGTTTTTTTGACCCGTCAATATATATTCACGCTCTTCATCCGTAATCCAAGGATGGTTTTTCGGTGGTGATTTTACTAATATCCACCATGGTACAAGCCATAGTAATCCGGTAATACCTATTAATACGAATATCATCTTCCAACTAAAATAAACCGTTAAAAATGCAATTAGCGGTATAGAAACTATCCCTCCTATTGCTGCACCAGAGTTGAATATTCCCTGAGCGAGTGCTCTCTCCTTGGTAGGAAACCACTCTGCATTCCCTTTAGTAGCCCCTGGCCAGTTACCCGCTTCAGATACTCCAAGAATAGCTCTAAAAATTCCAAAACTTAAAACTCCTTGTGCTATTGCGTGTAATGCAGTAGCTACAGACCAAACTCCGATTGATAATACAAAACCCAACCTAGTACCAACCCAATCAAATATTTTTCCAAAAATGGCTTGTCCAAAAGCGTAAGAAAAAACAAAAATAATTGAAATCAATGCGTAAATAGACTTCGTCTCATCCGGTGAATGACCCGGATAAAGTTCTTTTGCAATATCAGGCCACAAGACACTCAATGACTGACGGTCGATATAATTTATAATGGTAGCCAAAGCGATTAACGCTACTACCCACCACCTTAAACCTTGTATTTTCATAGTCTTAGCTTTTATTTTAGAACTTTTATGCCTTAAAAAAAGGCCTAAAACATCCCTAACCTCTTTTTTTTAAAGAAGTCAATTTATAATTTAATCTATATTAAGCGAATTTTATTGCACACTGCGAGACGACTAAATATCACTTAGTCTATCATTAGCACAAGACCTATATGCCCTAGATGTTATAACAATATTCATATAGAGCTTTAAAATGCTCTTTCATCTTTTGTTTTGCTAATTGTGGGTTTTGAGCTACAATTGCATCAAAAACTTCTGTATGCTCTTTTATCACCTTCAAGCCCTCATTTTCAGATTTAGTACAAACGTGGTACTTCTCAAAATTGGTCAAAATCTCTGGTGTAATCAATAACATTAAATTATTGATGGTACTATTCCCACTGGCTTTAGCTATTGCCAAATGAAATATCAAATCTTCCTGAACCGCGTCTTCGCCTTTATAAACCTTTTCAGAATACGCATCCAGCGCTGCCTTAATTTGAGCTATATCTTCTTCGGTCCTTCTCGTTGCAGCAAGCCTTACCGTTTTCAATTCAATAAGAATTCTAGTCTCTACTAATGATTTAAAATCAGACGTTCCCAATCTTAATATGTCATCTATAATTCCGTTGATCGCTATTTTACCAATGTCAGCTACAAATGTTCCGCTTTGCGGTATGGATTTTAATATACCGTAAAACTCTAGTTTTTGGATCGCTTCTCTTACACTACTCCTACTGGCTTCAAACTTCTCTGACAACATTCGTTCAGATGGTAGTTTATCCTGTGGCTCTAAGTTTTTATAATTGATGTAATCTCTAATCTTAGCAATAATTGTATTTACAGACTCTTTATTATCCTTTCTGCTTATAACTTCTAATTTCATACTATCTTCATTAAAATTGATAACTCTGGTTTACCAGATTGGTTGGTAAATTTACAAAAAAAAATATATAGAAATTAAAAAGAATTACTCCTAAAATCTGCATAAAAACCTTTTAGTGAGTTACTTCAAGAGCATAAATTTTAACTGCCCCAAAAGAATTAGGGTTTTTTGATTGAAAGTAATTCCCTGCTTTAAAATAATTCTCAAAAACGTTCCACTTTTTAATATTAATATCATCATAAACGAATGATTCTGAATTATTTAATATCACTTCAAGGCGACCATCTGAAACTTTTACTTCTAAGGTAAAACGATTAAAATCAACTTTCTCCTTAAAATTTCTACCCTCATCATCAATCCAAGCGTCCGCAGGAAGCATTTCTATTAGAGAAGCTTTGGCATTCTTTAGCACTTTAGTTTTTACCCTAATTTTACCATTATCCCAATAAATTTTCAAAATTGGTGCCGCATTATTATCTTTTTGCCCTATCAAGTCACGTTGTTCATTTGAAAGACGACCATGAATTTGAGCGATTATCATTCGACTGTATTTTCCATCTGGCTCTTTAGAAACCTTGTCGATAGCATAGGTAGCTTTCATAGTTCCTCCTTGAGCAAAAGTCCAATTGGCATTTTTGTTACCCACTTCCATAGTTTCTCTCAATTCAGATCTAGAGAAGCTGCTATTAGCAGTCGACGTACCGGAAGGATAAGCATAAAACACTATTGATTTGTCCTTAGCATCTTCGTACATATATTTTTTTACACCCTCATTTGTAGCAAAATCTAGAATTTCAGGATAATCTAAATCAAGTGTCTTACTTGGCTTGTCAGGATCTATCGCAGGTGTAGTAACAGACCAATGCGTTAGGTCAATTTTAGGGCCTTTTTTTTTGCTCTTCGTCTCCTGGCTGTAACCAACAGTTACTAAAGCAACAGATACAAACAATACAATTTTTGAGAATTTGGCACTCATACAAATAATGAATTTTGATTTATATAAAAAACAGCAAACTAAATTTTAAAATTATACCAGTTTGGTAAACCAATTTGGAAAACCAAATATAGAAACTAATTTCTATTAAAAAAAACAAAAGGGTATTTATTTTAACAAACAGAGTTAAAAGCCAATAAAAAAGTATAACTAAAACTTTTGCTATTGCACCAATTTCATATAGAATAGAATTTAAGGAAGCAAAAAAGGTTTGTTACATATTGTTCAAATACCTAACAAACCTTAATTGCTACTAAAACATAGTGTAACTTTTAAACTTTCATGAAGTCCTCACGTATTGGGCTGAAAACATCTATTAAAACTCCATCTGCTAAGCACAATGCACCGTGTAAAACATGAGGAGCGATGTAAAAGCAATCTCCCCCTTTTAATATTTTTTTGTCATCACCAATAGTCACTTCAAATTCGCCACTAACAACATAAGTTACTTGTGCGTGATAGTGTTCGTGTAAAGGTCCTATACTTCCCTTTTTAAAATCTACATTTACTAGCATGATTGTGTCATCGTAACCCATTATTTTACGCTTTACACCATCACCTACAACTTGCCATTCTATCTCATCACCTATTAAAAATGCTGAACTTGCTCCAAAACTTTGCATATCGATATATTTATTTAATTATTGTATTGTATTTTGCTCCTGTCCAAGAATAGTTACTTCCATTAATCTTCAGATTATGTTTCTTCGATGTTGAATTATCCTTCGTTGCCATTATAAAAAAGCAAGTACTACCATTTTTATTAGTTATGGATACCGCTACATAATCTTCATCTTCATAAGTAACCGAAACATTAGTAATAGAACTAGAAGCATTTACTGCATTTTCCGTGACAGGACTATAACTTCCATGAGTCTCTATTACATTAACAAAGGTAGCTTTTTGAACCTTTTTCTTTCTGATGATAATCCCAGCATCTCTTCTTAAATTAAAGTTAGGATCATTTGCACCTAGTCGTACCAATAATACCTCATCCTCAGCTTGCGTTGCTGCTGTTAGCGTGTAAAAATTACCATCAGATAACCACGAAAACTTTGTATTTGTAGTATATGCTTTCCCAACACCTTCTTTCCACAGGTGTTCATAACCAAAACCTTTCCCTAAAGGCTCTAAAGTTTTTGGAGTTTCATATTTGAAACTCGCAGACATCATTTGGCCCATATAATAAAAAGGCAAGTCATATTGATTGGCAGTCTTTGAATTTACTTGGAAAATATCCAGCAACAATGGTTTCTCATAACCGTCCGCTTCTAAAACCACCATCGTTCTATGCATAATAGTTCCGGGATATGCATTTTCATCGATTGTACTAATTACTTGTACTTTTGGATCATTTACATCGTACAAATATTTTTTAGACGCATATAAATTACCTATTTCAAAATCACCATTGAAATGAGATTTTTCGTTTTGTACAATCGTATTGTGCGCTATCGATTGTTTAGCCCAAGTACTATTTTCTTTCAAATAATTCCCGCCACCTTTTTGCTCAATATTTACGAAGCGAGCTAAACCGTAGTCTTGCAGCACCTCAGAACTGTTATTGTAATAGGAGAAAGATAGTTTATCAAAATGACCATGACTCGATCCTTGAGCAGCATACTTCATGACTAATGTCAGTTCAGAATCATCTTTTTTATTTCTTATAATTGCGACACCACCATCCTCGCCCTTAGAACCGTCAGAAAGGTCGATCGATTTTTTAACAAATGGTTTGGCTAATTTATTTTTTACAGCAAGAGCGACAGCCATTCCTGAATTGTCAAGTTGAACTCGTCCTTGTTTCTCAGCAATTGAAAGTAATGAAGCATCTCTACCTCCGTACAAGTAAGCAATATCTACCGCAGATACTAATTCTCGTGAATAGTACGACATCCCTTTTTGACCATCATTTAAAGGAAAAAACTCACCTGCTGAATTCGTTAAATTCAATAAAGCATAAACAGATTTGACAAGGATTCCGTTTTTATATTCGAAAATCTTTAAATCCGGTTTCGTGTTTTGAAGCGCTTCGGCAAAAACCATAAAAGGGTACATGGCATACCTTTGATAATATGGCCCTTCATTATAATAGCCGTCTGGTGAAAAAGGCTCATCTACGTTAGCTAGAAAACCTGTTTTTTGCCCTTCCTTTTTTATCAAACCACCATCATTGTCTTTTAATCCAGCTGCTAAACCATCATCCTTTAATCCGTTTAAGGCACGATCTAGTAATTCGGCATCATCCAACACTAGAGCAATCATACCAACGGCAACATTTCCCCAAGTACTGTGATTGTGTACTCTGTTAAAAAACTGCGGAGAACCCACTGATATAAAATCTGCAAAAGGCTTGAAAAGGTCTTCTTCTAGCATCGCACGATCTTGGATCCCAATAAAATCGTAAACACAATCATAAGCTTGACTAATGTAAACCAACCAATTAGAATCATTAAGTGCTTGCCAAAATAATTTACCTCTTGCATAAGAGCGCTCTTGTGGGTGTAATGGCAAAGTAGGATACAATTTTGCATACGCTATCAACATATCTTTAACGTAGATTGCATACTTTTTGTCACCTAGAATTTGATATAAAACACCTGCTTTCTGAGCGATCAAAAAATTCTTCTTATGACGCTCATGCGTGTAACCTCCAGAAAAATCTTTAGGAATAGGAACTTGAATACCTACAGCTATCTCAGCGTCCACTTCCTTTTTAACTTCTGCAACAGAGGCATCAAAAAGTGGTACTTTCCCTAAACGCGATTTAATTTCTTGAACCCCTTTTTTAGTTAATACAAGACTAGGATGACCTTGCGCTAATCCGTTTTGACAAACTAAAGCTATTGCAATAGCAAGGATAATATTTGTAACACTATTTTTCTTTAAAATCATTTGTACTTTTTTATTGTAAACTAAAATCTGATTACTTTTTCATCAAAAAGACAAAAAAATCTGTCCTCTAAGCAGTTTATATCGCTATGAATTTCCACTACTTTGAATATTAAACTATCCTCCTATTGTGATCCAGTCTTCTCCTGCAATGATAGAAATAACGAGCAATTTGCTTTTTGTAAATATTAACCCTATATTTGGTTTACCAATTTGGTTTGCCAAATATATCTTTTTTTTACACAAATAAAAAACCAAAATAGATTTTTTCGTCTTTTATTTTGACAATAAGCAAAATAAAACAACTTATCTCTAACAAATACATAATGAGCACAATAAAAACATTTCAAGCAGTAAACCCAGCAAATGGAAAGCTTTTAGATGGAATTTTTGCAAATACTTCATCAGAAGAAATTGATGCAGTCTTAAAGAACGCTACAAAAGCTTTTGAGACTTATCGCAAAAAAGATTCTACTGAGATTGCTAATTTCTTAGATGCAATTGCTGATGAAATAATAAACCTAGGCGACGCTCTATTAGAAAGATGTCATCAAGAGACAGCCTTACCTCTAGCACGACTGCAAGGTGAAAGAGGAAGAACAGTAAATCAACTAAAATTGTTTGCCACAACGGTTCGCGAAGGATCATGGGTAGATGCGAGAATAGACACGGCTATAGCTGACCGCTTACCATTACCGAAACCTGATATCAGACAAATGTTAATTCCAATTGGGCCTGTCGCTGTATTTGGCGCAAGTAATTTTCCGCTAGCATTTTCTGTGGCAGGTGGTGACACGGCATCAGCACTAGCAGCCGGTTGTCCCGTGGTTGTAAAAGCACATCCTGCACATCCTGGTACTTCACAAATGATCGCATCGGCAATTGCAAAAGCAATCGAAATCACAAAAATGCCAAAAGGTGTTTTTTCACTTATACAGGGAAACACAAACGAAGTGGGTGCGGCTCTAGTACAACATCCTGATATCAAAGCAGTAGGATTTACAGGCTCATTCAAAGGAGGAAAAGCGTTATTTGATTTGGCAAATGCTAGACCTGAACCTATTCCTGTTTTTGCAGAAATGGGGAGTACAAATCCCGTTTTTATATTACCAAATATACTAGAACAAAAAGCGACAACGATAGCAACTGGTTTAGCAAATTCAATTACCCTAAACGGAGGACAGTTTTGTACCACTCCTGGTCTTACCTTTATCCAAAAATCATCAGTTGCCACGGCATTTACAGCAGATTTAGCTAAAGCTATTGAAGCGATTCCCGCAACCACAATGTTAACGGAAGGAATCAATAAAGCTTTCCATGACAAAATAAATAGTACAACTCAATCACAGAAGATACAGTTTATAGCAAAAGGCCAAGAAAGCACATCACCTAATCAGGCAACTGCTCAATTACTTAGAACAACTGCAGTAGAATTCCTAGCAGAGGTCTCTTTAGAAGAAGAAAATTTTGGGCCATCAAATATTATTATTGAAGCTACTTCTAAATTAGAAACTCTTGACGCAGCAAATAGTTTAAAAGGACACCTGACGGCGACAGTATTTGGAACAGATGCTGATTTTAAAGAATACTCGGATTTACTTGCCATTTTAGAAAAAAAAGTAGGTCGTATTATACTTAATGGCTACCCAACCGGTGTGGAAGTTTGTCCTTCAATAGTGCACGGCGGTCCTTTTCCTGCTACAACTGCATTACAATCTACATCAGTTGGAACAAATGCTATTAAGCGTTTTGCGCGACCAATCTGTTTTCAAGATTACCCAGAAAACTTACTCCCTAAAGCCTTGAAAAACAACAATCCATTAGGAATTTGGAGATTAAAAAACGGCACATTTACTAAATAGTATTATTCTAACATGCAAAAATCACCCTAAAACAGTACGCTTTAGGGTGATTTTCATTTTATAGCTTAAAAGTATTCGCTTATTCTTGCTCTTTTTTCCAAGATTCAAACAGAACAAGATTTTGTTCATCGGTAGCAGGATACAATCCTATAATTGACTTTCCTTTTGTCACTTGCTCTAAAACAAAATCTTCATACATGGTCATTTTGATACATTCATCGGCTACCTCATCAGCAATTGCAGCAGGAATCACCATTACACCATCATCATCACCTACTATGACATCTCCAGGAAAAACAGCTACGTCTCCGCAACCAATAGGAACATTAATATCTATTGCTTGATTTAAAGTTAAATTAGTTGGTGCTGAAGGTCTTTGATGATAAGCAGGCATAGCTAACTTAGCAATACCAGCCGAATCTCTAAAACCACCATCGGTTACAATCCCCGCGCCACCGCGAACCATAAGTCTCGTCACTAAAATATCTCCTGCCGAAGCAGCTCGAGCATCTTTTCGACTATCGATAACTAAAACAGCTCCTACAGGACATTGCTCAATCGCAACACGCTGCGGGTGTTTGGGGTCTCTAAAAACTTCCATAGGATTCAAATCTTCGCGAGCAGGAATGTACCGTAGAGTAAACGCTTCGCCAACCATTGTTGGTTTTCCCAACTGCAATGGTTTTACATCTTGAATGAATTGATTTTTTAGCCCTCTTTTAAAAAGACAACTTGCTATGGTGGGAGTACTAACTTTTTTTAGCTTTTCTCTGGTTGCATCTGATAATTGGCTCATGTCTGTTTTGGCATTTGATGAAATACAAAGATACTACTAAGTGGTTAACCAATTTATACTATTGCTTAATTTTGTCATACTAACGATAGTAATCACCGCTATAATATTTAGAGAGGTGTTTGAATATTCGAATTACACAACTATTCCTAACGTAGTCGCACCTAATCAGTAAAACAAGAATTATGCTCTTTTGATCTCATGGCCTACAAACTCCTCTAAAGCCGCAAACATTTCATCTACTGAAAGTACTTCAGTGTCAGGATGCGATTGTAAAAAAGAGGCATTTAGATGTACTAAATTCTCTTCAATTTCGTAAAAAGTATCATTATTCATAAGGTCTCTGACAGGATTTACACCCTCTAGCTTTCCTTTAAAGAATTTATCGCGTTTAACTGAACTCATTAGAGTCACTTTTTTACACTGCTCTTGAAATAATGCCAAATGCTTTTCGGCACCTAATAATTGCAAACCTTCTTCAATAAGTTCGTTCAGTTCTTTGTTCCACTTAGAATTGTATACAAATTGCGCAAAATTTCCTTCTGTGTATTGCGAAGTATAATAATCAAGATAATAACTCATTATAGCATCTTCGTGAATTAGATCATCGTCTATTTTTTCTTCGCGCATCAAGTTAATGACCGAAATATTAGAGTTGATAATGTCTTGCAGGTTTTCGCTAGCAGCGGCAGTTTCAGAAATAATTATTTTACCAAATTCCATGTGGATCTTATTTTATGAATTGATGACAAATTTCGCTTTTTTTACCACAGATCATGCAGATAAAAACACATTTTTTTGAGCCTACTGTCATTGAGACAAAGGAAGCAATCCCAGCATGTTGCTCTAGTAATGCGGTGATACCTACTATCAATCGCTATTCTTATGCTGATTCATTTTAGTTACTAAAGATTTTAAACGCAAGGCTTTTTCTTTTTTCTCTTCTTGCAGTTTAGCCTTTTTACGATTTAACAGCTTAGTATGTAAAGCCTTGTTTTTAGTGTTCTTTTCGGGTCCTTTTGGCATGATTCAATGATTTAAGAATGAAGTACAGCGGCTTAGATCTTGCCTATAATAGTTTCAGCGTATTTAATTTATTGCTTGTTTTTTGAAACAAGTAAAATAATAAACCTCCAGAAAAGTACAGCAAGACATCAATCCAGTCTGAGGTATATCTAGAATTATTCTTAGGTAAGTAATATTCGAAATATATTGCGTAATAACTAGATAAAACAATTACGAATCCTAGTGAAAATTCGAATTTATCATCCTTTTTAAGCCAGCGAATACTGTAAGTCAGCGCTCCCAAAACTAAAGGAATACAGAGCAAATCATTCCAATAATTATTCACCCACTGAGGTAACGGTCGCTGTGCTTTTTGAAGTATAAAAATACTACAAGCAATCACCAAGAGAATACTATAAATAATTTTAGAACGCACGTCTACTTTTTTTGGGTAATTTTCTAGAAAATTGTTAATAAAAACTATGTTACTTATACTATTTTACCCTGCGGCAGCAGCAATAATTAGTGAAATAATTGCTCCAAAAACAAAAGCAAAAAACAACCAAATGTAATAAAAACTTAGAAAAAACATTCTGATTACAAGGTTAGAATGCTGGGCTCCATTTTTTAAAAATAACTCAATTTTACTGGGCTCTTTTTCTGCCTGTTCTTTTTGCTTACTTTTTTCAAGACTTTTCTTTTCGCCTTCTAGTCTACGTTTTAAAACAAGGTCAAGTAGGGCACCACAATTACTACAAAATTCATTGTTTAAATTGGATGTACCACATTCAACACAAATAATATATGATTTATTCATAAAGATTTCCTTAAAACAAATTGGCATCTAGCTATTAAGAAATTTACTTGCGTATTATCTCTTTTTTCGTGTCTAACCTACTTTTTAGCAGCAAAATTTACTAGAAAAAATGACCCTAGAAAAATAGTATTATTTCATTTGTTATCTTCCAAAGTTATGAAAATTAATTACTGAGTCAAAAAAGTATTTATTAACTCTTTAGTCTAAAATAAATAATATAGAATCGTAATACAAACACCTCTACCTAAGTGAATCTAACCTAATTTGTCTATTAAAATTTCTGGTAACTTAAGACAATCAACCGTAAAACGAACTACTAAAGTCATTTATTCCCCCACCCATACAAATACCTGCTCATATAAAATAGTGAAGATGTTACTATGTATGATCTTGTCATTCTGATGAAGGAGGAATCGTATCAGGTTGCTCACGAAGCGGAGATTCTTCCTTCGTTAGAATGATAAGTTTGGAAAATGACAAGTAGAATTGAATCCAAATCCCCTAGCGCCGATAGTAGTGGAAATCCTTTTGTGCCTCCCGATAGCTAGCGGGAGGCACAAAAGATTAGAACGAATAGTGGGAAATAGCTCCTATTCCTTCGATTTCGCAAAGGTTGACATTAAATAATTGCTTATTTTTGCACTCAATAAAATTGAATCATGAAATGAGCCAAACAAAAAATGGTACTACATTCCTTTGTATTAGGCGAATTACATCTGACAAATAAAAAAACAATACTAGTAACAGATGATACAGAATCCAAAAAGATATACGATTACAGCGGCATTGCCTTATACGAACGGTCCTATTCACATTGGCCATTTGGCTGGTGTTTATGTGCCATCAGACATTTATTCTCGTTACTTGAGATTGCAAGGTAGAGACGTTTTGTTCGTTTGCGGAAGCGATGAGCATGGTGTAGCTATTTCGATGAAAGCAAAGAAAGAGGGAATTAGTCCGCAAGAAGTAATTGATAAATACGATGGTATTATTCGTAAATCATTCTCTGATTTTGGAATCTCTTTTGATAATTATTCGAGAACTTCGGCTAAAATTCACCATGATACAGCTTCTGAATTCTTTACAAAATTATACGAGAAAGGCGATTTTGTTGAACAAGTGACTGAACAACTGTATGATGCGAAAGCGGATCAGTTTTTAGCGGATCGTTTTGTAATTGGTACTTGTCCAAAATGTGGCAACGAAGAAGCATATGGAGATCAATGCGAAAAATGTGGATCGACGCTAAATGCTACCGATTTAATTAATCCAAAATCGACTATCACTGGCGAAACTCCTATTATGAAATCAACGAAGCACTGGTTTTTACCTTTGGATCGTTACGAAGATTTCTTGAAAGAGTGGATCTTAGTAGGGCATAAAAATGACTGGAAACCGAACGTTTACGGACAAGTAAAATCGTGGATTGATGGCGGATTAGAACCTCGTGCAGTTACGCGAGACTTAGATTGGGGAATTGATGTTCCAGTTCCTGGTGCCGAAGGAAAAAAATTATATGTGTGGTTTGATGCACCTATTGGCTACATTTCGGCTTCGAAAGAATGGGCTTTGCGCGAAGGAAAAGAGTGGGAACCCTATTGGAAAGATGAACATACTAAATTAGTTCACTTTATTGGGAAAGATAATATTGTTTTTCACTGTATCATTTTCCCTGCGATGTTAAAAGCCGAAGGAAGTTATATTTTACCAGACAACGTACCCGCAAATGAGTTCTTGAATTTAGAAGGAAATAAATTATCTACGTCTAAAAACTGGGCGGTTTGGTTGCACGAATATTTAGAAGAATTTCCAAATCAGCAAGATGTACTGCGTTACGCTTTAACTTCAAACGCTCCCGAAACTAAAGACAATGACTTTACTTGGAAAGATTTTCAAGCAAGAAACAATAATGAATTGGTTGCTATATACGGGAACTTCATTAACCGTGTGGTGGTTTTAACTAATAAATATTATGAAGGAGTTGTGCCAAGCGCAAACACGCTTTCAGAAGTAGATGAAGCAACTTTAACCGAATTAAAAGCCTACCCTGCTGTAATTTCTAGCTCTATTGAGAGATACCGTTTTAGAGAAGCACTTGGCGAATTAATGAATGTAGCACGTTTAGGAAATAAATATTTGGCAGATGAAGAGCCTTGGAAAATGATAAAGACAGATCCAGGTCGTGTGCAAACGCAAATGTACGTCGCTTTACAAATTTCAGCCGCTTTAAGTGCGCTCTGCGAGCCATTCTTGCCTTTTACAGCCGCTAAATTATCTAGAATATTAAAAATAGAGTCTCCGTTATCTTGGAATACGATTTCAGAAACTTCAGAATTATTGGCAGCTGGTCACCAAATAGGTGAAGCTGAATTATTATTTGCCAAAATTGAAGATGAAGAAATTCAGAAACAAATCGACAAATTAGAAGCTACAAAAACCGCTAATAAAGAAGAGATTGCTTCGTCCCTCGCAATGACTGAACCGCAAAAAGAAGCAATTCAATTTGATGATTTTTCTAAGATGGATATCCGCGTAGGAACCATTCTTGAAGCAGAGAAAATGCCAAAAGCCAACAAACTTTTGATTCTGAAAGTGGATACCGGAATTGATGTTCGCACCATTGTTTCAGGCATTGCAGAGAGTTTTAAACCTGAAGATATTATTGGAAAAAAAGTAACCGTTTTAGTCAACCTTGCGCCAAGAAACCTTCGTGGTGTAGAAAGTCAAGGAATGATTTTAATGTCTACAAATACCGATGGAAAATTAGTTTTTGTAAATCCAGACACGGATGGTGTTGCTAATGGTGAGACTATAAATTAATAAAGAAAAACAGTAATATGAGTTTCACTAATTTGCATCAATTTATTTGTGTACTTTAGTGAAATTCGTGTTTATAATAGATAGCAGCAAAAGTTATGACTAATACCAAACCTAGATTAGCACTTGCTTTTGGAATACTTTGTATTTCGATTTTTCCCATATTGGTTAAGCTGCAACTCACTCCAGGATTGATTTCGGCATTTTACCGAATGGCATTTGCATTTTCACTACTATTGCCATACATGCTTTTCTCTAAAAGATTTAAGATGCCAGAGAAAAAACACCTCCTATTAGCTGTCGTTTGTGGTGTATTATTTGCCTCCGACGTGGCGGTTTGGAACATTGCCATACAAGAGTCAAGTGCCACGCAAGCTTCTTTATTGACTAATTTATCTCCTCTTTGGCTGGGAATTATATCTTATCTTTTTTTAAATATAAAACCAGCTACGAATTTCTGGATAGGAACAACAGTTGCCTTATTTGGGATGGCAATGTTAGTAGGGTTCCAATTTTTCTTAGAGCTCGATTTTGATAACGCCTTTATCTTAGCCGTCTTATCTGGAATCTTCTACTCTATCTACTTATTAGTGAGTAAAAAAGCACTTACTCATATCGATGTACTTTCGTTCATGACCATCAGCCTGCTGGCTTCGTCAATTTTTCTAGCAATAGCTTGTGTTATACTGAATGAACCATTCACAGGGTTTTCTGAAATGGGTTGGTTTGTATTGGTAATTCAAGCTGTAGTTTGTCAATTGATGGCTTGGTTGTCGATCAGTTACGCAACCCAGCACATGCGCGCCACACGAGTATCCTTAAGTTTATTGAGTCAAGCCGTTTTAACTTCTATTCTAGCATGGTTCTTTTTGGATGAAAAAATTACAATTAACATGATTATTGGTGGTTTGATTCTCCTTTTAGGAATCCGAATCACATTTTATACTAATACGCTTGGATTTAAAACACCTAAAGAATCGCCTTCTTTAGATTTAATTAAATAAGATGAAGAATATTAAAGTTATTGCATTTGATGCAGATGATACGCTATTTATCAATGAAACCTACTTTGACGAAACAGAAAAGAAATTTTGTGGTTTAATGCAAGATTACCTTTCCAAACAAGGCATCTCGCAGGAATTATTTAAGGTAGAAATTGACAATTTAAAACTATACGGCTACGGTATTAAAGGATATATCTTGTCGATGATTGAAGCCGCTATGACGATTTCTAACAATACGATTCCGATTGAAATTGTAGAAAAAATAATTCAATTTGGAAAAGAGCTGCTTCAAAAACCTATCGTTTTACTAGACGGTGTCGAAGAAACCTTAGATGGTTTGTTTGGAAAATACAAATTAGTAGTTGCTACTAAAGGAGATTTATTGGACCAAAGACGTAAACTACATAATTCTGGCTTAGGACATTATTTTCACCATATTGAAGTGATGTCAGACAAACAGGAGAAGGATTATGTCGATTTGATTAAAAGGCTAGAAATTAAACCTTCAGAATTTTTCATGATCGGAAATTCTCTAAAATCAGATGTTTTACCTGTTTTAGCCATTGGCGGACACGCCGTTCATATTCCGTTTCACACCACTTGGGCACATGAAAAAATTGATCACAAAGTCGTACATGAGAATTTTAGCACTCACGAAAACATAATCGAAGTATTGAAAAAATTAGTCTAAAAAAGAATGAAACAAAAGTTAGATGTAGCGAATTGGAATCGAAAAGAACATTTTTTATTCTTTAAACAGTTTGAAGAACCGTTTTTTGGTGCAACAGTCACCATCGATTGCACTAAAGCTTATGCTATTGCAAAAGAAAAAAAGACATCATTTTTTATGTATTACTTACACAAAACATTAGTAGCTATCAATCAGATTGAATGTTTTAAATACCGCATTGCAAAAGACAACGTATATATTTACGACCAAATTAATGCCTCAGCCACCATCGGAAGAGCAGATGGCACTTTTGGTTTTTCCTTAATCGAATACGAACTTGATTATGCAGTTTTTGAAAAAAATGCAACATCAGAAACGAAAAGAATTCAAACAACAACAACAGGACTTTTTACACGTACTTTTGAGCACGACAATGTTATTCTTTTCTCGGCAATACCTTGGTTAAATTTTACGTCACTTTCGCACGCAAGAAGTTACACTTTCCCTGATAGTTGTCCTAAAATCTCATTTGGAAAAATGATAACTGCCTCAGACGGAACCAAAACAATGGCGATGTCAATTCATGTACATCATGGATTAATTGACGGATTACAGCTAGGTCAATTTGTTGATTATTTTCAAGAAATTATGAATCAGTAAGTTAAATTTACATTCATTTTTTTGGCTTAATTTTTGTAACTTCTTCCTTATGAAAAAAACAATACTATTTTTACTTTTAATTTATCAATCTGCATCGTTCAGTCAGGTTTTACTAACTTCTTATGACTTTGATTTTAATAATAAGGGTGAGAATGTTCAAATATTTAATGCCGAAAATACTGAAACTCATGATGTTTTCGTGTTCGCAGTAAATGGACAAAACATCACAATTTTAAAATACAACAATGCTTTGTTCTTAATGGATCAATTTACTGTATCATTTGCAAATCCTGAAAATAAAAGAATAATTGGATATAGTTTTAACAACGACGGAAACCCAACCCTATATTGGTCATCTAGCGTTCTGGACGAAATTATAATTACTAAGTATTATTTTGAAAGCAAAACCCTTAAAAATTTAAAGTTTAGAGTGCCTTCTCCAAGCGATTATGTAGTTGCTACTTTTCAGAAAAACAATTCATTCTGTTTGCTTTCAAAGAATGTTTCCGAAGAAATCTTAACATCTTACATCTTTAACGAGGGAATAGCAGAGCAAACAATTTTTGATTTTTCTCCCTATAAATTTCTAAATAAAAGGCTGCAAATCATCCCTTTTTATGATCTAATAAATGAGAATCCTTTGGAGAAAATGGAGTTAAAAAATTATAATCCTCTATACAAAAGTTCCAGTCCAAGTAAATTTTATATTGTAGATGATAAAATTATTTTAACGTTAGATCAAAATTCAAAGCAAACGCAAGTATTTGAACTCAATTTGAAGAATCACACACTGATAGAGAAACTTTTTTCTAAGCCAAAACCTCAAAAAACATCTTACGGATCTAATTCTTTTTTTTCTGACAATAAATTATTCCAAGTTAAAGCCAACACAGAGGAACTCCTATTGGAAGTAAAAAACTATGATTCTGAAGAACTTATTAAAAGTATATCCATTCCAAAAAAAGAAAATATATATTTCAAAAACTCACCATTAACAATAAAAAAAGAGTCTCAAAAATTAAAAACCATTAAAAACACCTCACTGTTTTTAAAATATTTAAACAATTTAAATATTGGAATATCGGTCTACCATAACAATAATAATAACTTTGTCACCATTGGTGGAAGTCCAAATATCCAATACTATGAGGAGCCTACCTTCCATAATATTAATGATGATGAATACACCTTAAAAGAAAATTATCAAAATAATAATGTAGTGCCTATTCATACTGAAACTGTTTTTTTTGAGAGCAGTTGGGACAAAAAACTTGAATTCATTTCTTCTAGACAAGAACCATTTGCTATAGACAATATTTCATATTTTATAAGTCAACAAAAGGAAATTACTTTAGAAAATATTATAAAATTTAAAGACTATTATATTTTAGGCTATTACGACTCAAACAAAAAAAGCTATATTATGCGAAAGTTCACAGATGGTTATAATTAAAAAACAATCACACTAACTAGATATTGTTGATTAAACAGGGAAGTTTACTAAAATATATTACTGCTGATAAAACACTACTCTGATTATTTTTTAATATGTAAAAAAAGTAACTATTTTAAAATTTAAATAATCTCATTCCTTTGTGAACCGCCTAAAGCCTAAAAATTTTCTAAAAAATATATGTTCCCAATAGCTTTTCATCCCATATATCAGCATCCACTACCTGAAGGACATCGTTTTCCTATGTTGAAATACGAATTGCTTCCGCAGCAATTACTGCACGAGGGAACAGCTACTCAAACTGATTTTTTTGAGCCTGAATTATGTGATCTAACTCCGGTTTTGGCCATTCACAACAAGGGGTATGTGAATGATTTATTGCAACTGACCTTAAATGCAAAAGCAGCACGAAAAATTGGTTTTCCTTTATCCAATGAATTAGTGCAACGCGAGTTAATAATTGCACAAGGAACTATCACTGGGGCTCAAAAATCGTTCGATACAAAAGTATCTTTTAATATTGCAGGGGGAACACATCACGCGTACTCAACTCACGGAGAAGCATTTTGTTTACTTAATGACCAAGCCATTGCAGCTCGGTTTCTACTGGATCAAAAATTAGCCAAAAAAATTTTAATTATTGATCTCGACGTACATCAAGGAAATGGAACCGCTCAAATTTTCCAGAATAATAAAGACGTATTTACTTTTTCTACGCATGGAAAAACCAATTACCCTTTCAAGAAAGAAACCTCTGATTTAGACATTGCTTTCGATGACGGCACAACCGATTCTCAATTCCTAAGCACTATTGCAAGTGTAATTCCGCAATTGATTGAAACCCAAAAACCAAATTTTATATTTTATTTAGCCGGAGTCGATATTCTAGCCTCTGATAAATTAGGAAAGTTAGGTTGCACATTAGACGGCTGTAAAAAGAGAGACGAACTAGTCTTTGAACTCTGCTCAAAACACCAAATTCCAGTACAAGTTTCAATGGGCGGCGGGTATTCTCCTAATATTAAAACCATTATCGAAGCCCACGCTAATACCTTTCGAGCAGCTAAAGATATATTCTAAAAAAAAAATGCACGAACTACTGTAATAGTAATTCGTGCAATGATATCCTTTTTAATTGTTCACTACTGTTTGCCTAATAAAAGTAACTCGTTTGCAACGACTTCGGTTATAAATCGTTTCACTCCGTCTTTATCATCGTAGCTGCGATGTGTAAGTTTACCTTCTATGGCGACTTCTTTTCCCTTAGTCACATATTTTTCGATAATTTCGGCTGTTTTACCCCAAGCTGTAACACGATGCCATTCAGTTTTCTCTACCTTATCTCCGTTTTCTTTATAATAAACTTCATTAGTAGCTATTGAAAGATTGGCTAATTTTTTTCCTCCTTCTAATGTTTTTACTTCTGGATCTTGTCCTACATGTCCGATTAATTGTACTGTGTTTTTCATGGCGTATAAATTTAATTGTTATCATCTGAATTCGTATCAGACTTTGTTATGGTATATAATGATGTCGATTTCTAGTTGTTTGATTTCGACATTGCAAAGATTAGACAGAAGCAAGAACTTATTCGGTTAACGTTCAATTACTTTCGGTTGTAAATAATTGTAAACGTTTGTAAACGGCTACTATTTTTTGTATATTGCTGAAAATTAAAATGATTTATGCCAGCAAATATTAAAACAATTGAATTACGCAACTTACAAATTGAAGATTATAAAGAGTTAAAAAAATCCATGGTGGAATCGTATCCAGAAATGGCTGATTCCTTTTGGAAAGAAGATCAAATAGAAGTTTTATTGAAAAAATTCCCTGAAGGACAATTAGTAATTGTCGTTGACGGCATTGTTGTTGGCTCTGCCATGTCCTTATTGGTGACTGAAGATTTTGCTTTCAAAACTAGAACCTATAAAGCGATTACTGGTAATTTTACATTTTCTACTCACAACCCTAATGGAGAGGTGTTATACGGAATTGACGTTTTTATAAACCCGCAATACCGCGGCTTACGTTTAGGGCGTCGTTTGTACGATGTTCGAAAAGAACTGTGTGAGCAGTTAAATTTAAAGTCCATTATTTTTGCTGGGAGAATTCCGAATTACGCAAAATTCAAAGACGAAATTACTCCTAAGGTTTATATTGAAAAAGTAAAGAAGAAGGAAATCTACGATCCTGTTTTATCTTTTCAATTGAGTAATGATTTCCATGAACTGCGTGTATTGAAAAATTATTTACTTGGTGATACGGAGTCTTTAGAATTTGCTGTTTTATTAGAATGGAACAATATTTACTACGATGACAGTCCAAAACTAATCAACACAACTAAAAGTGTTGTGAGGCTAGGATTAATCCAATGGCAAATGCGTTCTTTAGGAAATCTGGATGCTCTTTTTGAACAAGCCGAATTTTTTATCGATGCAGTATCAGGATACGGAAGTGATTTTGCTTTGTTTCCAGAATTTTTCACTGCTCCTTTAATGGCTGATTACAATCATTTATCAGAAGCCGAAGCCATAAGGGAATTAGCACGACATACAGAGGCAGTAAAAATGCGCTTTCAAGAATTTGCTATATCGTACAACATCAATATTATCACTGGTAGTATGCCGTTTATTGAAAATGAGCACGTTTACAATGTAGGGTTTCTATGCAAGCGAGACGGTACGAACGAAATGTATCGCAAAATTCATATTACTCCAAACGAAGTTTTCCATTGGGGAATCACCGGCGGAGATACAATTCAAACTTTTGATACCGACTGTGGGAAAATTGGAATTGTGATTTGTTACGATGTGGAATTCCCAGAACTTTCTAGACTGATGGCTGACGAAGGAATGAATATATTGTTTGTCCCTTTCCTAACCGATACTCAAAACGGGTATACTAGAGTACGCCACTGTGCACAAGCTAGAGCTATCGAAAACGAGTGCTATGTAGCTATTGCTGGTTGTGTAGGTAACTTACCGAAAGTGAACAACATGGATATCCAATATGCACAAGCGGCAGTTTTTACACCATCTGATTTTGCCTTCCCAAGTAACGGAATTAAAGCAGAAGCAACTCCAAACACAGAGATGACACTTATTGTTGACGTCGATATGAACTTACTGAAAGAATTGCACGAGCACGGAAGTGTAAATACAATGAAAGACAGAAGACACGATTTGTATAACTTGACAAGACTAAAATGATAAAAGGCTGTTTAGAATGCGGAGAGAAAATTATAGGTCGCGAGGACAAAAAGTTTTGTAGCGACGGCTGCCGTAATGCCTATAATAACAAAATCAACAAAGACAGTACTAACTTTATGCGCAACGTTAATAATAAGTTGCGCAAAAACTATCGAATACTATCCTCCATAAATACCGAAGGCAAATCAAAAACCACCCGAGCTAAACTATTAAGTAAGGGGTTTGACTTTGAGTTTTTTACAAATATTTTACAAACAAAAACAGGAAACACCTATTACTTTTTATATGATCAAGGTTACCTGCTCTTGGACAACGACTTTTATATGCTTGTAAAAAAGGACATTTAACGATACCATCAACTACCCAAAAAACCATTTATCCCCGAATGAAAAAAGACTACTCTTCCATTTTTGCAGTTTTATTCTTCCTATTAACCACAGGAACTATTTATTTCACAATGATGCCACAGATGACATCAGAAGAAGAAGGACCATTAGCTGAATTCTCTACAGCAAGAGCTTTCAAGCAAGTAGAAAATATTGCTCGACAGCCCCACTATGTTGGATCTGCAAACCATGACCAAGTAGCCAACTATCTGCAAGCTGAACTACAAAAATTGGGATTAGAAACGAGTACGCAAGAAGGGTATACACTTACTGATTGGGGCAACTTGGTTAAATCTAAAAACATTTTGGCCCGGATAAAAGGGACATCAAATTCTAAAGCCTTACTACTACTGTCGCACTATGACAGCGCACCACACTCGTTCTCCCGTGGGGCAAGCGATGCTGGATCAGGAGTTGCGACGATACTAGAAAGTGTTCGTGCTTTTATTTACGACAAGAAGAAGAATAAAAATGATATAATTATCCTTTTCTCGGATGCAGAAGAATTAGGTTTAAACGGTGCCGCCTTATTTGTAACCCAACACCAATGGGCAAAAGATATTGGATTAGTTCTTAATTTTGAAGCCAGAGGTTCCTCGGGACCAAGCTATATGCTGATGGAAACGAACAATGGAAATCAGGCGTTAGTAAGAGAGTTCGCTGCGGCAAAAGCGACTTTCCCTGTTTCCAACTCGTTGATGTATAGTATTTATAAAATGCTTCCTAACGACACTGATTTAACTGTATTTAGAGAAAAAGGAGCTATTCAAGGTTATAACTTTGCTTTCATTGATAGTCATTACAACTACCACACTGCACAAGATGATCCTGCTCACTTAGCAAAAAACACTTTGGAACATCAAGGAAGCTATTTAATACCACTATTAAGTTATTTCTGTAATGCTGATTTAAATAATACCGAAGCAACAGAAGATGATGTTTATTTCACAGCTCCATTTACTTTCATCAACTACCCTTTTAGTTGGGTTATTCCTATGGTAATTATAGCAAGTTTATTGTTTTTACTTATCGTTTTTATCGGGATTGGAAAACGTATTTTAATCTTACCCGAAATCATGAAAGGCTTTGTTCCTTTTCTAGCATCATTGATCACAACTGGATTAGTAAGTTTTCTAGGTTGGAAACTATTGTTACTAATTTATCCACAATACAATGATTTGCTTAATGGATTTACCTATAATGGTCATGCCTACATCGCTGCCTTTGTACTTTTAGGTATTGCTATTAGTTTTGGTTTTTATCAGCTGTTTTCCATCAAAAAGTTAACTATGAACCATTATGTTGCGCCGTTATTTTCATGGATTATCATCAATGCCGTTATAGCAATAAGCTTACCTGGAGCAGGATTTTTAATCCTTCCCGTTTATTGTGGTTTACTCTCATTGGGTGTTTTTGTAATTACTCAAAAATCATTTAAATTCCTCAACCTTTTATTGAGTATTCCTGCCTTTGTAATCATAGCACCTTTCATACAAATGTTTCCTATTGGTTTGGGATTAAAAATACTTTATGGTAGCGCCATACTAACTGTACTAACTTTTGGATTGTTATTACCCACTTTTGGTAGTTTTGCTAAAAAAGGGAAATGGGGATTAGTATTTCTAATAGTTTCGATTGGATTTTTTGCGCTAGCCCATTATGAGTCGGGTTACGAAAAAGGAAAAGCAAAATCTAATAGCCTTCTCTACATTTATGATGCAGAAACCAAGCTAGCCCATTGGGTTACCTATGACAAAAATCTAGACTCGTGGACCAAAACCTATCTGGGTGAAAATCCAGCAGCACCGCAAACCTTAAATGCAACTCCGCTGTTTAGTAAATACAATTCTAAATTTACTTACGCCACACCTACTATTCCGAAGGAAATTGCTTTACCTACTATTCAGTTTTTGCGTGATAGCATCGCTGGAAACCAGCGCTACTTGACAATAAAAATTAGCCCCAACCGAAAAGTGAATCGCTACGACATTTTTGCAAACGAAAAGATGGACATTGCAAATTTTAAAGCAAATGGCGCCATACCTTTAGAACAAAAGGTAGCTGCTTTAAACCGTCATGGTTTAAAAATCTTAAGTTATTATGTTGTAGCTAATGAACCTTTATTGATGGAGTTTAGTATCGATCGCTCGAATGTTTTTGATATGCAACTGCTAGAAAGTTCCTTTGATTTGATGCAAAATCCGTTATTTTCGATGCAAAAAAGAGAAGATTGGATGATGCCAACTCCGTTTATCTTGAACGATGCCGTGGTTATCAAGCAACGAATTAAACCAACACCACCAATCGTTTTGGAGCAACAAGTTATCCCGACTCTACAACCAAAAAAAGCAAGCAGAATTATTAAAATAGATAGCTTAAAAGTCGAATAATTATACCGAAATTTGCAAGCAAATAATTCGATCATTGCAATGACAAAAATAAGCATTCTCGGCTGCGGTTGGCTAGGTTTTCCTTTGGCGAAAGCCTTACTTAAGGACGGCTTTACAGTAAAAGGTTCTACCACTTCAACAGAAAAACTGGCTGTTTTAGAACATGCTGGAATACAAGCTTTACAAGTTATGCTTGACAGCGAAAGTGTTGCGGGACCAATAGAGGAGTTATTAGCAGAAAGCACTATCCTAATTATTGATATTCCACCTAAACTAAGGGGAGATCAATCAGGAAATTTTGTGGGAAAGATAACAACGATACTTCCTTTTATAGAAAAATCGACTGTAGAAAATGTGATTTTTATTAGCTCCACTTCGGTTTATGGAGACGAAAATGATCAGGTTACAGAGGAAACACCGCTCAATCCCGATTCAGAAGGCGGGCGACAACTCCAAATTGTAGAAGCCCTTTTCCAAAATAATACGCAGTTCAAAACTACCATTTTGCGATTTGGTGGCTTGATTGGCGAAGACCGTAATCCGGTGCGTTTCCTAGCTGGAAAAGAAAACCTAGATAATCCTGATGCTCCAATTAACTTGATTCATCAAGCCGATTGTATTGGTGTAATCAAGCAAATAATTGCCAAAAATGCTTGGAATACTGCCTTTAATGCAGCAACACCTTATCACCCATCAAGAGAAACCTATTATACTCAGAAAGCAATCGATTTTGGCTTAACTCCGCCTACTTTTGATCATAGTAAACCCTCAATCGGTAAAACAATACTTGCTGATAAAATAGAAAAAACGCTCGATTATACCTTTCAAATACAATCCTTATAACGTGAAATCAAAAATAGTAGGCGCATTATCTGCTCCAAAGAACGCCAATGGCTTAGCAATAGTAGCGTTATGTTTCGTTTGTTTTTTTTGGGGAACTACTTGGATCGCCTCTAAGGAAGGAGTAAAACACATGCCAGCACTGCAATTAGCAGGTATCCGCCAATTAATAGGCGGACTATTATATGTAGCTTACTTTCTGATGAAAAAAGAACCTCTACCCAAAGGGAAACAGTGGAAAACGATTATTATTTTAAGCATTTTAAATTTTGCCTTGAGCAATGGTCTAAGTACTTGGGGCGTCAAATATATCAGTAGTGGTTTGGGTGCTATTATCAATGCCATTTTCCCAATTTGGATTGTGATTATCACTTTTTTTAGAGGGGAAAAATTAGCCAAGCTAGCCATAGCAGGGTTAGTAATCGCTTTCTCAGGAGTGTGCGTCATTTTTTATGAGCATTTAAATGATTTATTAATTCCTGATTTCCGATTTGGTATCATATTACTTACTCTTTCTACTATCAGCTGGGCTTTTGGTAGTTTATATACTAAGAAAAAGGCGGCAACCTTCAATCCTTATTTTAGTTTAGGAATTCAAATGTTGTTTTCCAGTATTTTATTATTAACTATTACCGAAACCACTGGAATGGCGGTGCCAATAAATACTGTGCCGGCAGCCTCTTGGTGGTCTATTGCATATTTAGTCATTATAGGTTCAATAATCTCTTTTATTGCTTATATCTACATGTTGCAAAAATTACCACCAGAAATTAATAGTATTTATGCTTATGTCAACCCTATCATAGCGGTTTTATTGGGTGCTATTATTTTTGGCGAATCACTCACAGTAGCCATAGGAATTGGCGGACTAATAACATTGAGTGGTTTGTATATGGTCAATCATTCAATCAAGAAAAACAAGCGTATTCTTGCTGGGAATAAAGTGTAGTTTAAATATCCGCACAAAAATAATCCCTTGCCTTAGAGCGTCATGCTGAGGAACGAAGAATCACTATCTATTAAGTAACTTGTTTAGATTTTTCCTGCGTTAGAAGGACAATTTCGAGGCCAATGTTTTGAAAATATTTGTCATTCTGAGGAACGAAGAATCTTTGTTTATTGAGCAACTTATAGAGGTCCTTCCTGCGTCAGAATGACACAGTTAAGGGTAATGTTATATAGCTAGTTTGTCTTCAAGAAAAACAAAAAGTCTTTGTTTATGGAGCAAATTGTTTGGATTCTTCCTTCGTCAGAATGACAGATTTACGGTTAATGATATGTAGCTACTTGGTCTTCAATTAACTAGAATTTTTTAAGGGACCAACTTATGGAGATTCTTCCTGCGTCAGAATGACAAATTTACGGTTAATGTTATTTAGCTACTTTGTCTTTAAGAAAAACAAATAGTCTTTTCTAATTGAGCAACTTATGGAGATTTTTCCTGCGTCAGAATGACAAATCAAGAAACTAGTATTTCTTAATCATAAAAAAATCCCAAGCTTTCACTTGGGATTTTTTATACTATTAATGTTTAATCTACTACCAAATTTTAACTCTGTTTTCTGGCGCGATGTACATTCCGTCTCCTTTTTTAATATCAAACGCTTGGTAGAACGTATCCACATTTTGCAAAGGCACATACGCACGGTACATTCCTGGAGAGTGTGGATCTGTTTTTACTTGGTTCTTGATTGCTGCATCTCTTGCTTTAGACCTCCAAATGGTTGCCCAAGACATAAAAAAGCGTTGCTCTGGCGTATAACCATCAATTAGACCTGGATTACCGTTTTCTTTCAAATACAGTTGCAATCCGTCATAAGCAGCGTTAATACCACCTAAATCACCTATGTTTTCTCCTAAAGTAAATTTACCATCTACAAATGTTCCTGGTAATGGCTCTAATGCACTGTACTGTGCTGCTAAAGCACCTGTAAGAGCTGAGAATTGTTTTAAATCATCAGCAGTCCACCAGTCTACTAAGTTACCATCTGCATTGTAACGTGAACCAGAATCATCAAAACCATGAGAGATTTCGTGACCAATAACTCCACCAATTCCACCATAATTTACGGCTTCATCTGCTTGGTAGTTGTAAAATGGCGGCTGTAAAATAGCAGCTGGGAACACAATCTCATTATAAGATGGGTTGTAATACGCATTTACGGTTTGTGGAGACATTCCCCATCTTGTTTTATCTACTGGTTTTTTCAAATCAGCTAAATCGTCTTGAAAACGCCATTTGGCCATATTCAAGGTGTTCTCAAAATAAGTACCTCCTTCTTCTGGACTCTTAATCACTAAAGCAGAATAGTCTTTCCATTTGTCAGGATATCCAATTTTAATTTGAGATTTATGTAATTTCTCTACTGCACTCACTTTCGTTTCTGCAGACATCCATGGTAAATTATTGATTCTGTTTTCGAAAGCAATAAAGATGTTCTTGATCATTTTCTCCGCTTTCACTTTTGCTTCAGCTGGGAATTTTTTCTCTACATACAATTTGCCTAAAGCTTCTCCGATACGACCATTGATTACTTGCAAAGCACGCTCATCACTTGGACGTTGTTTGATTGCTCCTGTTAATGTTTTTCCGTAGAAATCAAAGTTAGCATTTTCAATATCTGTTGATAATTGACCTGAAGCTCTGTTCAATAAAGACCAACGCATGTATGCTTTCCAATCATCTACTTTATTCTCTTTTAGCATAGTTTCTAAATACGTCATGTATTTAGGCTGCGATACGATCAAAGAATCTACATTAGTGAAACCTACTTTTGTAAAGTAATTTTTCCAGTCAACCGAAGGTGTTAATTTTTGCAAATCAGCCACTGTCATCGGGTTGTATGATTTTCTTCTGTCTCTTCTTTCTACACGGTCAAATCTTGGTTTTGACATTTCGATTTCAAGCGCTAAAATCTTTTCGGCATGCATTTTAGCTTCAGCTGGTTTTTCACCAATAAAACCTAACATTTTTGCTACGTGTGCTACGTACTTCTCTCTTTTTTCCTTAGAATCGGCATCATCAGAAACATAGTAGTCTCTATCCGGCAAACCTACTCCACCTGGACCTACGCTCAACACGTTTCTATTACTGTTCTTAGCATCTGGACCTACATTCGCTCCAAAAAAACCAATTCCGCCTAAAGGCTCCATCTCGATTAACAAGGCCTGTAAGTCTTTCGAAGTTTTTACAGCATCAATTTTTTTCAAGTACGGCTTGATAGGTGCAATTCCTAATTTATTACGACCCACAGTGTCTAAAATAGACTTGTACATATTGATCGCTTTCCCTTGATCCGTATTCGACTTGTACTTAGGATTGTTTACTGCCTCTTTTAAGATAGCCAAAGCATCTGCATCTGTTCTTTGTCTTAATTCATCAAAACTTCCCCAACGGGTTCTGTCTCCAGGAATTTCAGTTGTGTTTAACCATGTTCCGTTTACATAGCGAAAAAAGTCATCGCTAGGTTTTACCGACTTATCCAAATATTGGATATTAATACCTGGCTCTTTGGCCGGTTTAGCGTCTTGCGCCTGAGTTGCTGTCACTGCAAAAAGTGCAGGAAGCACAAAAAGAAGTGGTTTCTTTAAATTCATATTCATTTTTATTTCGGGTTAGTTATTGTTCGAATCTACTTTTGCTCTTACTGTACTTTTTCTAAAAAATAGCAGTGAAAGTAGCAGGTCTAGATTAGTAATTTAATTTTACAATCTGTTACATAATTTAACAACAAAATAGCCCAAGAATTACTTCTTGAACTATTTGTACTACTCTTTTACCAGATTTTTACTCTTTTAGAAGGTTCGATGTACATTCCGTCACCTTTTTTAATCGCAAAGGCATCGTAAAACGCATCTACATTCTGAATTGGCACATAAGCTCTGTACATTCCTGGTGAATGCGGATCGGTTTTTACTTGATTTTTGATAGCTTCATCACGAGATTTAGTTCTCCAAACAGTTGTCCAAGAAATGAAAAAACGTTGCTCAGGGGTAAAACCATCAATTAATGCTGGTCTTGGATTATTTTTTAAATACAATTGTAATCCTTCGTAAGCTGCATTCACCCCACCTAAATCTCCTATGTTTTCACCAAGTGTAAATTTACCGTCGACATGTACTCCAGGCAATGGCTCTAACGCACTGTACTGGTCAGCAAGTGCTGTACCTAAAGTCGAAAATTTTGATAAATCATCAGCTGTCCACCAATCAATTAAATTTCCATCGGCATTGTATCGTGCACCAGAATCATCAAAACCATGTGATATTTCGTGACCTATTACAGCTCCAATTCCACCATAATTCACTGCTTCGTCGGCTTGATAATTGTAAAAAGGCGGTTGCAAGATCGCTGCTGGAAAAACAATCTCGTTGTAAGACGGGTTGTAATACGCATTTACGGTTTGTGGAGACATATACCATTCGGTTTTATCTACTGGTTTCTCTAGCTTATTTATGTCTTTTTGAAAACTCCATCTTGATAGATTTTTTACATTTTCAAAGTAGCTTCCGCCTTCGGCTACACTTTTAATTTCTAGCTTAGAATAATCTTTCCATTGGTCAGGATAGCCAATCTTTATGGTAATTTTATTTAACTTCTCGATGGCTTTCGTTTTTGTCTCTGCCGACATCCAAGTTAAATTTGAAATACGATTTTGGTAAGCCAAAATAATATTATGAATCATCTTCTCTGCTTTTGCTTTTGCTTCAGCAGGGAATTTTTTCTCTACATATAATCTCCCCAAAGCTTCACCGATAGCACCATTGATCGTTTGCAAAGCTCTATCTTCTCTTGGTCTTTGCTTGATTGCACCAGTCAACGTTTTACCATAAAAATCAAAACTTGCCGCCTCGATAGGGGTAGAAAGTAAACTAGTTGCGCTATTTAACAAGTTCCATTTTAGATATTCTTTCCATGCATCGACATCATTTTTGCCAAATATCGTTTGCAAAGCTATCATGTATTTCGGTTGCGAAACAATTACTTCATTTACTTTCGTATAGCCTAAGCCGTCGAAATATGCTCTCCAATTTATTGCTGGTGTGATTTTTTGTAACTCGGCTATTGTCATTGGATTGTATTGCAGCCTTCCATCGCGTTGGTCTACTCTATTCAATCTCGGTTTTGACATCTCGATTTCTAAAGCTACAATTTTACTTGCACTTAGTTTAGCTTGCGCTGGAGCTTCTCCAATAAATTGCAGCATTCTAGCGATATGTTTTTCGTATTGATTTCTTTTTTCTTTAGTATCTTTCTCTTCAGAAATATAGTAATCTTGATCTGGCAATCCTAAACGACCTACTCCCAGGTTTAATGAGTTTTTGGCACTATTTTTATCATCAGCTCCTACACCTACGCCTATAAAACCGACTCCGCCAATTGGCTCCATCTCAATTAATAACTGTTGTAAGTCTTTAACTGATTTTACTTTATCAATTTTAGCCAAGTAAGGAAGCAAAGGTTTGATTCCCATTTTATCCCTAGCGACAGTGTCTAAAATAGTTTTGTACAAGTTAACAGCCTTACCTTGATCAGTGTTTGATTTATAAATAGGGTTTCTAGCCGCTTCTTTTAAAATATCTAAAGCATCCTTGTCGGTTTTCTTAAGTAATTCATTAAAACTCCCCCATGAGGTGCGGTCTGTTGGAATTTGCGTTTGGTCTAACCAAGTTCCGTTTACAAATCTAAAAAAGTCGTCTTGCGGTTTTGTTTTGGTATCAAAAAAAGTAACATTTATTCCAGGTTCTTTTACTTCCGTTGTAGTTTGCGCCTGCATTGCTGTCAAACCCATTATTGCAGGAACTGCAAATAAAATGCGTTTGTTTAGGTTTAATTTCATTATTCTGAGATTTTTGTTAGCTACACAAATTTATCGATAAATTTAATACCATTCACATTTCTAGTTTCCAATAGATTGTTAAAGTTTTTAAGTCTAAATCTTCTTTTTTGTATTTTTGCAAAAATATTTTTCTTATGAAAGCTGTACTATACAAATACCGTGTTTTTATTGGTATTTTTTTACTCTTCTCGAGCATCACTTTGTATCTTTTTTACAACGCACTCAAGCCTACGAAATCACTCCCTATATATAACCCATCTGACGTAAATCCAGAATTAGTGGATAGTACGGTTCAATACATTAGCAAGTACCACACTATTGCTGATTTTTCATTTACCAATCAAAACGGGAAAACGATTACTCAAAAAGATTATGAAGGAAAAATTTATGTAGCCGATTTCTTTTTTACCACTTGTACCTCCATTTGCCCTAAAATGACTAGTAATTTAGTTGAAGTACAAAAAGCAATAAGCAACAACCCTGACGTCATGTTACTTTCTCACACTGTTTTCCCAGAAGTTGATAACGTAGCTGCGCTAAAAGCCTATGCTCTAGAAAAGGGAGTAGATGACAAAAAATGGAACCTGGTTACGGGTGACAAAAAAGAGATTTATGCCATGGCTCGAAAATCGTACCTAGCTGTAAAAATGGGTAAACCCGAAGAATTATATGATATGGTTCACACCGAAAATTTTGTTTTAGTTGATGCTAAAAAAAGAGTGCGCGGTTTTTATGATGGAACAAAGAAAGAAGACATTGCCCGCCTTATCGAGGATATCAATTTTTTGACTAACGAATAATTGATTACAGTTTAAAAAATTGGCGTTCAACTTTCTCTAAAAAACTCATAAAATTGACAATTATCATTCTATTTACTATTTAAATCTGTATTTTTGCAATCTTAATTCAATCTAAATAAGACTTGCGAACCACTATAAATTCACTTAAAAAAGGCGAAAAAGCGATTATCAAAGACTTTGATATCGATATTGTTCCGTTGAAATTGTTGGAAATGGGATGCTTGCCAGGAAACACGGTTGAACTACTGCAAATCGCTCCTTTTGGAGATCCTTTGTATTTAAATGTTAATGGTTCTCACCTCGCAATTCGTGTGGAAACAGCGAAAGAAATTGAAGTGGAATTAATTAAAATTACACTTTAATGATTAATCAAAACATCAACGTCGCTTTAATTGGCAATCCTAATACCGGGAAAACTTCGGTATTCAACCAGTTAACAGGTTTAAACCAGCAGGTTGGGAATTACCCTGGAATCACTGTAGAAAAGAAAATAGGATTTTGTAAACTTCCTAATAATGTGAAAGCTAATATTCTTGATCTTCCTGGAACGTATAGTTTAAACGCGAGCTCGATTGATGAAAATGTAGTTATCGAATTATTACTGAACAAAAACGATAAATTATACCCTGATGTAGCATTAGTTGTAACTGATGTGGAGAACTTGAAAAGAAATTTACTGCTTTTTACACAAATAAAAGATTTAGAAATTCCGACCATTTTAGTCATTAATATGGCCGACAGAATGGAGCACAAAGGAATCTCATTAGATATACCCTACTTAGAAGAACACTTAAAAACAAAAATCGCTTTAATTAGTTCAAGAAAAGGTTTTGGAATCGAAGAGTTGAAAAAACTAATTGTTACCTACAAAACTATTTCGGCTGAACCATGCTTAAATGCATCGAGCATTGATCCAGATTATTTTAATAGTTTGCGAAAAGCATTTCCTAACCAATTGCTTTATAAGTTATGGTTAGTAATAACGCAAGATGTTAATTTTTTGAATCTAGAACGAAATGAAATCTACGGTTCTTTTACAAAATCACATTCTGATTTAAAGCGCTTACAGCAAAAAGAAACCATCAAGCGTTACCAATTTATTAATGACGTTTTAAAAGTAGGATTAAAGGTTGACTCTACTATTGCGAAAGATTTTAGAAGTAAGTTAGATCGTGTATTAACACACAAATTTTGGGGTTACGTTATCTTCTTTGCTATTCTATTTATTATTTTTCAATCGATTTTTAACTGGTCTGAGGTACCTATGGATTTTATCGATAGTAGTTTTGCCTCTTTAAGTTCATTTGCTAGCGAAAATCTTCCTGCTGGGGTTTTAACAGATTTAATATCTCAAGGAATTATTCCTGGAATTGGCGGAATATTAATCTTTATACCTCAAATTGCCTTCTTGTTTCTATTCATTTCTATTTTAGAAGAAAGTGGTTATATGAGTCGTGTGGTTTTCCTAATGGATAAAATCATGCGCAAATTTGGACTATCAGGAAAAAGCGTGGTGCCTTTAATTTCAGGAACGGCTTGTGCTATCCCAGCTATCATGGCAACCCGAAATATAGAAAACTGGAAAGAACGCATTATCACGATTTTAGTAACACCTTTTACCACTTGCTCTGCGCGGTTACCCGTTTATGCGATTATCATTGCGCTTGTTATCCCTGATACTCGAGTGCTGGGAATACTTAATTTACAAGGTCTTACCTTAATGTTATTGTACTTATTAGGATTTGGAATGGCTATATTTTCAGCTTATGTTTTAAACAAAATTTTGAAAATAAAAGGCAAAACATTTTTTGTGGTTGAAATGCCTAACTACAAATTACCGATGTTCAAGAACGTAGCAATTAATGTAATCGAAAAAACAAAAGCCTTCGTGGCTGGCGCAGGAAAAGTAATCCTAGCCATATCTATCGTTTTATGGTTTTTAGCTTCGTATGGTCCAGGAAAGAAATTTAAAAATGCTGACACTATTGTGCGTACAGAAGTAGTTGACACCAATATAACAGAGGCCGAACTAGACTTTAAAATAGCATCGTTTAAGCTAGAGAATTCTTATATCGGGATTATGGGTAAAGCAATCGAACCTGCCATTTCACCACTTGGCTACGATTGGAAAATAGGTATTGCAATTATCAGCTCATTTGCTGCAAGAGAAGTTTTCGTAGGAACACTTGCGACAATTTATAGTGTAGGCGGAAGCGATAACGATAACACCATCAAAAACAAAATGGCTGCCGAAATCAATCCACAAACAGGCGAAAAAGTATTTAATTTTGCCTCAGGAATTTCCTTGCTTCTATTTTATGCATTCGCATTACAATGTGCAAGCACACTCGCCATTACGCGTAAAGAAACGAACACCTGGAAATGGCCCATAGGACAACTAATATTCATGAGTGGCTTTGCTTACATAGTGGCCTTACTTGCCTACCAAATTCTGAAATAATATCCTTTTTGCAATACAATAAACAGTAAACAAGCGTTAAATTCTATAATTTACTATTTTTAATTTGTCTAAATAAGATTTGTGTTTTACTTTTGCAGCGTAGAATCAATCTAAATAAAAATGAAAAATAGTTTTATTGCAGTAACAATTTTAATTACAGCAGCAGTATCAGCACAAAATAAACCACTTACTCAAACAGAGAAAGACAGCCTTAATAATCTTAATGAAATCGTAATTACTACTGACGCCATTGTGGGTAGTAAATTCAAGGCTAAAAACAAAGCAGGCTCTACTTATTTCATTTCTCCAAAAGAATTAAAAGCATTCAACTATGATGACGTTTCTAGAATACTAAGAACCGTTCCAGGTATTACTATTCAAGAAGAAGACGGTTTTGGACTACGACCAAATATTGGAATGCGAGGAACAAGCCCTAACAGAAGTGAAAAAATCACTTTAATGGAAGATGGAGTACTTATCGCTCCAGCTCCTTATTCAGCACCTGCAGCATATTACTTTCCTACAGTAAATCGCATGCAATCATTTGAAATTTTAAAAGGTGGAAGTCAAATACAATATGGTCCTTATACTACAGGAGGAGCTATTAATATGGTATCTACACAAATTCCCAATACATTTTCAGGACGAGTTATTGCAAGCATTGGTAGCTTTAACACTAAAAAAACCTACGTAAATCTTGGAGATGATCATGAAAACTTTGGTTATGTTTTAGAATACAACAATCGAAATTCAGATGGGTTTAAAAAAATAGACAATAGTTCTAAAAATACGGGTTTTGAAGGGAACGATTATGTAGCTAAGTTCAGAGTAAACACAAATGCTGATGCCAAAGTATTTCAATCGCTTATGGCTAAAGTACAATATAGCGAGGATTTAGCTAACGAAACTTATCTTGGTTTAACTGATGCAGATTATGCCAACAATGCGTACAGAAGATACGTGGGTTCAAATGAGGACTACATTGAAAGTGAGCACAAACAAATCATGTTAACGCATTTAATTAAGCCGAGTACTAATTTTAGCATTACCACCAAAGCATACAAAAACGATTTTAGTAGAAACTGGTACAAACTTGACGCTTTAAAATTAGGCGCATCTAAAGTGAGTATAAATAACATCCTTACTAATCCTAGCACATTTAATGCAGAGTACCGTGCTGTAACAGGCCAAGATGACACAGCAGATAATGCTTTATTAGTAAAAGCAAATAATCGTGTATACGAAGCCAAAGGAATACAATCAGTGGCTAATTATCGCTTTGAAACAGGTAATCTAAAACATGACATTGATTTTGGTATTCGCTACCATGAAGATTTTGAAGATCGTTTCCAATGGGTTGACGGCTATAAAATACAAAATGGTGTAATGAACAGAACTAGCAATGGAACTCCGGGCACAGACGCTAATGCTATTGTAAAAGCTCAGGCAGTGGCAGCACATATTTTGTACAACTTACAACTAAACAATTTTACTTTCTCACCAGGGCTTCGTTATGAAGATATAAAGGTATCTTCTTTAAACTACGGTACAAGCGACCTTAATAGATCTGGTGTTAACTTAGTCCAAGCAGTTAATAAAACAAATGTATGGATTCCTGGTATGGGAATATTATATAAGATAAACGACGACTACAACCTATTTACAAGCGTGCATAAAGGATTTTCGCCTCCAGGTGCAAAAGTAGGCGAAGACGCAGAGAATAGTTTGAACACAGAATTAGGTTTCCGTTTTCGTAAAAATGCACTACAAGGAGAAATTATTGGATATTACAATGACTTCTCAAACTTACAAGGTTCGGATTCTATGTCAGGTGGAGGAGCAGGTACGGGAGACTTATTCAATGCCGGAGCAGCTATTGTAAAAGGTATTGAATTACTAGCTACTTATGATGTAATCGACAATAGAGAGAAAGGATTTAAACTACCAGTAACTTTATCTTATACATTAACTGATACCGAATTGAAAAACAACTTCAATAGTAGTATTTGGGGAACGGTAACTAGCGGTGATGAAATACCTTATATCGCAAAAAATCAGTTTGCCATTACTACTGCCTTCGAAACAGAAAAGTTTAGCATGGCGTTAAGCGGAAAATATGTAGATGCATTTAGAACATTAGCTGGAACCGGCACAATCGCTGCAAGCAATAAAGTAAACTCTAATTTTATTGTAGATTTCTCAGCAAGATACCACTTGAACCAACACATTAGCTTAATGGGAAATATTGTTAACCTATTAGATAAGGAATATGCTGTATCTAGAGTTCCAGCGGGTTTAAGACCAGGACAACCTTTTGGGATTAACTTTGGAATAATGGCTCAACTATAAAAATTGTAATTAGATTAACTATAAAAAGCAACCACTAACGGTTGCTTTTTCTTATTTTTACATTATGGACATTCAAGAAATTATTGCCTTCGTAATTCTCGCATTAGCAGTAGCATATCTCCTTAGAAAATACTTTTTTAAGAAGAAAAAATCAGCTGGTAATTGCGGCACAGATGACTGTGGCTGCCATTAATTTATTTCAAATATTCTATTTTTAAATAATAATCAGTTGGCTTGATGATCACGTCCTTTTTAGGATATGGAACTAGGCTTACATTTTGAATATTTTTATATTTCTCTTTCACATATTTAGCAAACCACTCTTTGTTCTCAGCAATCGTCTTTGATGAAAGAGTAATCACAACATCCTCCATTAATTTTCTATTTTTGTACAAGGAAATTATAACTTGCGCCTCTCCCATCCACACGCATGTAAGACCCTGGGGACAGCGAGAATCAGTAGTTACTTCTTTTAAAACCAACGTAATTCCCGATCGCTTTAAACACTCTTTTTGAGTAATCTTAAAAGATCGCAACGCTCTGTTTTGTGAAAAAACGGTAATACTAAAAAGCAAAGCCATTACAACTGTAACTGTTTTCATCTTTCTGTTCTTAAAGGTTAGTATTGAAATGAAGATATTTATGCTAATTTAACAAATAAATTACTTGCAATTTTATTGGAGATCGTCAATTCAAGATCGTTAACCCTAATCTTTAATGACAAATCAAAGCTTTCTTTACTAACAACACTAATGGCTGAACCAAGCGAAATGCCTTGTTTGTCTAAATACTTTAAAAAATCCGAAGAGGTGTCCTTGACGCCTACACATATACCTTGTTGCTTAATTGCTAATTCAGAAAGCAGTTGCTTGTCGATTTTAAATATTTCACCCTTCGCATTTGGTATTGGGTCTCCATGCGGATCTTCGGTTGGGTTTCCTAAAAAATCATCTAGTTTATTAATTAATTTCTCTGATTTAATATGTTCTAGCTGCTCTGCAATATCGTGCACCTCATCCCATGAAAAATCTAATTTTTCGACTAAAAAAACTTCCCATAGTCGGTGTTTTCTAACTATCATTTTAGCCGCAAGCTTTCCTTGGTCCGTTAATGAAACACCTTGGTACTTGATATAATTAACTAAATCCTTTTCAGCCAATTTTCTAAGCATGTCTGTGACTGATGAGGCTTTGGTTTCCATCATTTCGGCGATGGCATTAGTGCTTACATCTGCGTTAGATACTACAGTGAGATGGTAAATGGCTTTTAAATAATTTTCTTCTGAAAGTGTCATTTTCTTATTTTTTTTAGCCCCGATAGTAGCGGCATCCTTTTTATCCTAATTTTTATTAGGATAAAAAGATATAGCAAATAGCGGGAAATAGCTCCTAATTATTATTCTTTAACGATTAATAATGGAATGGAAATTTTGTGTCTTAATTTATCTACTGTAGTACCAAAAATCAAATCTTTGAAACCAGTATGCCCATGTGTACCCATCACTAGGATATCAAAATTTCCTTCGTTAACGAGTTTAGGTATTACTTTATCCGGTGTGCCAAAACCAAGTTGAATGGCGACATGGAAGCCTTTCTCGGTTAGCATTACTTGGTATTCCTTTAATAATTTTTCATCAACCAAGGTTTCGTGATCGTCCACATTCTCCCCATACAGCATCGCTCCTACTGTTTCTACTATGTGGATTAAAGTGTATTTTGCATCAGTCCCTCCAAGTTCAAAAGCACTGTTTAACGCGACCTCATCGGCATTAGAGAAATCGACAGAAACGGCTATGTTTTTCTTAGAATAACTTTCGGCTTGTGAAAAGCGAAGCTTTAAATTATGAGGTGAATGATTGTGAAATGCGTCTCTAGATTTGGTTATAAATGGCTTTACCACGATATAAACTAGCAATATCAAAAAACTAAATGCAAGTGGCACTACAGTCAACCACAGTACTGTAGGGTTGGCTGAATTTTCTAACCAACCTTGAATTTCGTCATAAACTAGTTTTCCATTAAGAATTACAATAACTAAAGCCACAATCCACGAAGCTGTTTGGGTGATTTTACCAATATGAAAACCATTCATTTTAGTCTTGTCACTCACAAAGTGAATCAGTGGAATAATGGCAAACCCCAATTGCAAACTCAAAATTACTTGACTAAATATGAGCAGCTTTCCAGTCACACCTTCACCAAAAATAGTAATCACAATAACCGCTGGTACAATAGCAATTAATCTCGTAATGATGCGACGTACCCATGGCTGAATTCTAAGATTTAAATAGCCTTCCATGATGATTTGTCCTGCTAACGTTCCCGTTATTGTGGAACTTTGCCCAGCAGCAATTAAGGCAACGGCGAATAGTATAGGTGCCCATTTAGTACCTAGCAATGGTTGTAAAAACTTATGGGCATCTTGTATCTCAGCGACCTCGTGCATTCCCACTTTATAAAATGTGGCTGCGGCCAAAATAAGAATCGCGGCATTCACAAAAAAAGCAAGGTTTAAAGCAATTGTAGAGTCGATGAAGTTGTATTTCAAGGCTTGTTTAATTCCTTCTTTGGATCTATCGAATTTTCTGGTTTGTACCAAGGAAGAGTGTAGGTATAAATTGTGTGGCATCACAGTAGCTCCAATGATACCAATGGCTATATAAAGTGCTGATTCACTTGGCATAGTTGGAATCAGTCCTTGCATTACATCCTCTAGCACTGGCTGGGCAAATATCATTTCGAAAATAAAGGAAACACCAATCACCAAGACCAAAGCAATAATGAATGCTTCCATTTTACGGATTCCTTTGTTAATCAAAAACAGCAACAAAAATGTATCCAAAACGGTTATTATAACACCGTCTATTAATGATATACCAAAAAGCAAATTAAGTCCTATTGCCATACCTAATACTTCTGCTAAGTCACAAGCGGCGATAGCAATCTCGGCCAGAAAATATAAAATGTAATTGATAAATGGTGAATACGTCTCTCGTGATGCTTGTGCAAGATCACGTTGCGTTACAATACCCAATCGCGCGCTTAAACTTTGTAAAAGCAACGCCATTAGATTACTCATCAATAATACCCATAAAAGGGAATATCCAAATTGACTACCTCCTGCTAAATCAGTAGCCCAATTTCCTGGATCCATATAACCCACACTAATTAAATAGGCTGGTCCAAAAAAGGCTAATATTTTTTTAAATATCGATTTTTTATTCTCTGTCGAAACCGACTCATGCACTTCTTCTAGTGATTTTCCCATTACGATAAGCTAACTATTTGAGCCAAATATAATTATATTTTTTTGTTATCTAAAATATAATTTTTAGGTTTGTCTAAATTTATGTTTTAATACAATCTAAAATTAGCGCTTTGAAAAAAACAATAATCATTATACTACTATTCATCAATACTTTTTGTGTAGCGCAAGCAACCTTAAAAGGAAACGTATCTGCTGATGGAATGCCCTTAGTTCAAGCAAATGTTTTACTAAAGAAAGCCAATAAATCAATCGTTACCGATACCGATGGAAATTATATCATAAAAGATTTAGCTGCTGGAGATTATGAAATTGCTGTTTCCTACACCGGTTTTCGAACCGAAAAAAGGAACGTCACACTTCTTGACAGCACTACAACTACTATTGATTTCGTATTAAGAGAAAATAACACACTAGACGAAGTGGTGATAACCGGAACCTTGAAACCGGTAAGTCGATTAGAAAGCCCTGTTCCCGTCGAAGTGTACAAACCCTCTTTTTTCAAAAAAAACCCAACGACCAATATATTTGAGGCGCTACAAAATGTCAATGGAGTGCGTCCTCAATTAAATTGTAATGTTTGTAATACCGGAGATATTCACATCAATGGACTCGAAGGTCCTTATACCTTAGTACTTATTGACGGAATGCCAATTGTTAGCGGATTGTCTACCGTTTATGGATTGTCTGGAATACCCAATTCACTCTTAGAACGAATCGAAATTGTCAAAGGACCAGCCTCCTCCTTGTATGGAAGTGAAGCAGTAGGTGGTTTAATAAATATAATTACGAAAAACCCCACTAATGCAGCTCGTTTTTCAGCTGATGCATTTACCACCGATTGGGGGGAACTCAACGTGGATTTAGGTTTTAAAGGAAATGTGGGTAAAGCAGCTTCAGTTTTAACGGGTGTAAACTACTTTAATTACAGCAATCCAATTGACAACAATAACGATAATTTTACTGATGTAACTTTACAAGAACGCATCTCTGTTTTTCAAAAATGGAATTTCAATCGAAAAAGCAATAAGCAATTATCTCTGGCAGGTCGGTTTTTTTACGAAGATCGCTGGGGAGGTGAAATGCAATGGGAGAAAAAATTCCGCGGCGGCGATCAAGTGTATGGCGAAAGTATATACACCAAACGATGGGAATTACTTGGAGCCTATGAATTGCCTACTATAGAAAAAATGCTTTTCTCCTTTTCCTATACAGACCATGACCAAAACTCTGTTTACGGAGACATTCCTTATCTAGCACAACAGCGCATCGGTTTTGGACAATTGACTTGGGATAAAAAAATAAACAACCACGACCTTCTTTTTGGAACTGCCTTGCGCTATCAGTATTACAATGATAATACACCCGCAACACTAAAAGAAGATATAAACTGGATTCCGAGTTTATTTGCTCAAGATGAAATCGCTTTTAATGAGGAACATAAAATTCTTTTAGGTGCTAGATACGATTACAATGACAATCACGGTACTATATTTACTCCTAGATTTGCCTACAAATGGAAAATCAACGACAATAACATCTTGCGCTTCAATACTGGAACAGGATTTAGAATTGTGAATTTATTTACGGAGGAGCACGCAGCACTAACGGGCTCAAGAGATGTAATAGTTCTAGAAGAATTAAAACCAGAGCGCTCTATTAATGCTAATATTAATTACCTGAAAAAGTTTTATACCAACAACGGAAACTTCATCGGCTTCGAAACCTCAGTATGGTACACTCGTTTTAGTAATTCAATTATCCCGGATTATGACACTAATCCTAACCAAATTATCTATCGGAACTTAGATGGCAAAGCAGTAACTAAAGGAATAAGCACCAATCTTGATTTTGTTTTTAATAATGGACTTAAAATGGTATTAGGCGCGACTTATATGGATGTTTCCAAAACAGAAAACAACATTACTACACCCCAAATACTGACAGAGAAATTCTCTGCAACTTGGGCGATTTCATACCGAATCAATAAATTATTTCTTGATATAGATTACACTGGAAACGTGTATGGACCAATGCGCTTGCCATTGTTGGGAGATTTAGATCCAAGGCGAGAATATTCCCCAACTTGGAGTATTCAAAACATTCAATTTACGTTCAATAAATTCAAGAATATTGAAATCTATGGCGGTGTCAAAAATTTATTAAATTGGACACCAAACAAAGGAAATCCTTTTATTATTGCTCGGGCTAATGATCCTTATGATCGAAATGTACAATTTGAAGCTAACGGTAATGTACAACCCACAGCAGACAACCCCTATGCATTAACTTTCGACCCGTCTTATGTGTACGGACCTAATCAAGGAATTCGCAGCTTTTTTGGATTGCGATATACGTTAAAGTAATACCTATTACTAAAAATGAAAAATAAAATACTCTTGTTACTTACTTTATTTTGCGTAATTCCTTCTAATTTTGCACAAATGAAAACACATACTTTTCAGGAAGTAGAGCAGTTGTCAAAAGAAAACCGAAAGCCTATTGTGGTATTTATTCATACTTCTTGGTGTAATTATTGCAAATTAATGGAAAACACGACTTTCAAAAATAAAGCAGTAATAGACCAACTAAATACTAATTTTTACTTTATATCCTTTGATGCAGAGACCAAGGAAACCATTACATACAACAACCACACTTTTTACTTTAAACCCAACGGAACAAATACAGGAATTCATGAATTAGCGACTGCGCTTGCTACTATAGACAATCAGGTTGTGTACCCGACGTTAACAATTTTAGGGACTGATGATTCGATTATTTTTCAGCAACATTCGGTTATTACCGCTAAAGCGATGTTAACCATGCTTCAAAAGGTAAAATAAATGCTTATTTTTGAAATAAATTTCTATTCCCCTTTATGAAACATTACGATTACATTTTTACCGGTTCGGGTTTAGCAGCATTGATGACCGTTTACAAAATGATTACATCTGGTAAATTTGCCGATAAATCCATTTTATTAATCGATTCAGACAGTAAGAAAAAGAATGATCGCACCTGGTGTTTTTGGCAAGACGGACCTTCGACTTGGGAACAATCCGTTACTAAAAAATGGGATTTGGCTTTGTTTGCCAATAGCGATTTTCGTCGGGATTTAGAATTGAAACCTTATACTTACAACCGAATCATAGCTTCTGATTTTTACAGTCAAGTATTTGATTTGATTTCGAAACAAGAAAACATTCGTTTCCTAAATGAGAAAGTTACGGATATCAACGAATTAAAAACGCATGTTTATGTAGCCACCGAAACCCAAAGTTTCACCGGCGACAAATTATTCAATAGTATTTATCGAAAGGGAGAAGCCGAAAGCCAAAATCAATATCCGGTTTTGCAACAGCATTTTATTGGTTGGTTCATTAAGAGCAAACAAGCCGTTTTCAATCCAGAGCAAGCGACTTTTATGGATTTCTCGGTTGCCCAAAAAGGCAATACCCGTTTCATGTACGTTCTACCCACATCAACCAGCGAAGCTTTACTGGAATACACTTTGTTTTCGCATGATTTATTAACAAAAAGCGAGTACGAAAATGAGATTCAGAAATACATTTTAAAACTAGGCATCACTGATTACGAAATCACCGAAAAAGAACAAGGAAGCATCCCAATGACTTGTTATCCTTTTTGGAAAAAAAACACCCAACGCGTCCTTAACATAGGAACAGCTGGCGGATGGACCAAAGCCAGTACGGGTTACACCTTTAAAGGTTCTGATAAAAAATCAACTGCATTAATCGCTTTTTTACAAAAGGAAAATGATTTAACTAAATTTCACAGGAGCACTAAATTTTGGTTTTACGATTTGCTTCTATTGGATATTTTAGATCGAAAAAACGAAGAGGGTTCAGGGATATTTTCTTCGATGTTCAAAAAAGGAAGTCCTGCATTGATTTTTAAGTTTCTGGATGAAGAAACTTCCTTATATGAAGATATCAAAGTCATCTTAAAATGTCCTAAAATGCCTTTCATCTGGTCTTTAATACGATCCGTTCGTTATTTATTCTATAGAAGTAAGACATCTATCAAACAATAACAAAACTTTATAAAGCAAATAATGGAGTTCTTTTTAATCTTCGTAACTTTGCACATTCAAAATTAATATTTAAAATATAACGATATGTATCCACAAGACATGGTAATCCCAATGCAGGCTGAACTAACAACTGCAGGGTTTCAAGATTTACATACTGCTCAAGAAGTAGAAAACGCAATCAAAGCAGAAGGAACAACATTAGTAGTTGTGAATTCAGTTTGTGGCTGTGCAGCTAGAAATGCGCGTCCAGGAGCAAAAATGAGTTTAGACGGAGCAAAAAAGCCAGATCATTTAATCACGGTTTTTGCAGGAGTTGACAAAGAAGCGGTTGATGCAGCTAGACAACAAATGTTTCCTTTTCCTCCATCATCGCCATCTATGGCGTTGTTCAAAAACGGAGAATTGGTTCATATGTTAGAGCGTCACCACATTGAAGGACGTCCAGCTGAAATGATTGCTGAGAACCTACAAGATGCTTACAACGAGCACTGTTAAGACTTTTGATTTAAAGCAAAGAAAGTAAGATTTATTTACCGCAAATTCGCAGATTATTCCTGTGAGTTTGCGGTTTTTATTTTGAGCTATTTTGAACCCTAATTGTCATTCTGACGAAGGAAGAATCCAAACAGCATGAGCAGCACATAGCGGTTCTTCGTTCCTCATAAAGACAAAGTTTTACTATTTAGCTTCTTCTAAAACAAACTTAATCAAAGTTAAAATTTATACAAAAACCACTTTTGTTTTTTAAATGCTTCCAAAAAGTAATAATTTTATAAGATGAAAAAATCGATACTTACGCTTTGTATTCTAGCTTTAACCGTAGTGTCTTGTAACTCTAAAAGAGAAAATCAAGTCGATGCTTTGAAAAATGACTCAACCGAAGTGGCTAAACCGTTATCAAAAGCGGATTCTATTGTCAATGCCGCCATTGAGGCTCACGGTGGAAAACGATATAATACTGCCGACTATTCGTTTGAGTTTAGAGGGAAAAAATATCGTTTTCAAAATAATGAAAATATCTATACGTATACTTCAGAGATCCAAACAGGTGATTCGCTAGTTAAGGATATCCTAACTTCTGATAAATTTGAAAGAGCAATCAACGGTCAAAAGCAAACATTAAGTAAAGAAGATATTGCTAAATACTCTGAAGCTTTAAATTCAGTTATTTACTTCGCTACGCTTCCTTACAAACTCCAAGATGCTTCTGTAAATAAAATGTATATCGAAGAAAAAACCATCAAGGAAAAGAAATACGAGGTCATAAAAATAACTTTTGGCGAAGCCGGAGGTGGAAAAGATTTCGATGATGAATATATGTATTGGATCAATAAAGAAACTCGAAAAATAGACTACTTAGCTTACAGCTATAAAGTTAATGATGGAGGTGTCCGCTTTAGAGCTGCCTTTAATAGCAGAGTTATTGACGGTATTACTTTTCAGGATTATATAAATTATGAAGCACCAGTTACAACCGAATTAAAAAATCTACCCCAATTATACGAACAAGGAAAACTGAAAGAACTGTCTCAAATTCTCACCGAGGGCGTCATGAAAAATAACAAGTAGAAGATTTCTATGTAAAATTAAATTGCCAACTATTTAGCCCGCACTTTTAATTACATACTACTTTCGAAAATTAAAACGGAATAGTTGATTCCCATATATAATTAATTAAAACACAAAACTATAGCAATTCGCTGAATATTAGGGGCAATTCACCGATTAGTATAAAAACCATCTTTATTTACTCATACTTTTGAATATTCAATTTAACGAGTAAATCAAAAATAGTATGAACAAGCCCTTCTTTATTTTATTTTCTACAGTGCTACTTACACTTGTGAACTCCTGTAGTAAAGATGATACAACTACTGAAACGACTACTGAAGAAGCTGTTGTAATTAATGTTGCTTCATCTAACTTTTTGACTGGTGGTTTAGTAGAGCCTATTACAATAGTGTCAAAAACCCTTTCAGATGGATCAACTGCGAATTGTTTTAAAATAGTAGTCAATAGTCTTGCGTCAGATCACACAATGGGACCATGGTGTCCATCTAATATTTCTGATGATGCTACAAAGGGTGGAATCTGGTTAGAAGGAGGTAAAGTATATGATGTAGATGGTGCATTTGTAAAAAACATGGCAACTTTTTATAAAGACAATACTTGGATGATGTATAATGCTACCACTGGAGAAATCACTAAAGCAAGTACTAAAACGGAATGTGAAGAAGCTGCTAATCCCAATGTAGGTGCTCAATATAGAAATTACTGTGTAGAGTGTTTACCCTCTTATGTGGCTAATTTATCTCATACCTACTATATTCCTATAACCCCAAAAGCAGCAAGCTCTGCAACTGCATTTGGAGGTGGACCTATGTCAAGCGGACCTAGCGTAAGAGGTTTGGCTTTCAACGGCGTTGTTTTTGACGCACCTGCACCTACAAGTGTGATATTAGCCGCATATACACTAGCACCATTCGACGACGCTGGAGGCCACATCAATTTGGCAGCAGGATACCATTACCATGCTGCAACAGGGTTAACTACACAAATAGCTCAAGCTGATGGTCATGCTGCTATGATAGGATATGCACTCGACGGATATGGAATGTATCAACACCTTAGCACTAGCGGAACTGAATATACGGATCTTGATGCATCTCTAGGACATTATGATACCACTAGAGGCTATCATTACCATGTAGATGCCGCAGGAAAAAACAACTTTATAAACAGTTTACATGGTGTATATGTCAAATAATAAAATAGTAAAGCAATGCTTATTCTTTATGGCATTGTTCGTGTCTTTTGCTAGCTATGCCCACCAACCAGATTTATCTACGGCTGTGCTTTCAAAAACAGATGACGGTAAATATATATTACAGATAACAAGTTCATTATCGGCATTTGAGGGCGAAATAGATTATCTGTATTCGAAAGGCGCTTACAAAACACCTGAAGATTTCATAAAATTAGTTGTTGATCATTTTAATAAAAATGTCTTTTTTATCGTAAACGAAAAAGACACTTTAAAATTTGGAAAACCATTAGTGCTTTTAGGTCACGAATCCAAATTAGTAGTCGAAGTACTTAATTTTCCTAAGAATACAAATTCGTTTTATTTTCGTAATACCATGTTTAAGGACATGCCACATAATCAAATGGCTGTTATGATGCTTATCGAGGGTTTTCCTAAAGAACAATATATTTTGGCAAACGAAAACGAGCAAACGATTCAGTTAGAATTAAAAGAAGGTGCTTGGGTTACTAATGATAGTGATGAATTAAAGATGAAAAACGTACTGTACATTTCTTTCTTCTTAATTTTGGCCATGCTTCCACTAGTTTACATAAGGTATAGACACCGTAAAAATTACAGAAAATAACAAATAGCTCAGAAACATTTTCTGGGCTTTTTGCATTTAATAAGTGATTAACTACTACTAACTTTATGGACCAATGTTTTTTACTTAACAATCACTTCATACTATTTGTCAGGTAAAATGTTTCAAGAAAGTTGTTCACGTATGTTTAGATACGTTCAGCAGGACAAAGCAAGTGAAATAGTTTGAAAAATAATTAAACGCTATTCCTATTGATTCAAACTATATTCAATATTGGTATAAATAATATAAACCTGAGTTTGTTTTATTATTTGCATGACAACACGCTTTGATCGCTTCTATGCTAAAACTCAATTATTGTTCTAGCTCATAATAAGCAAAAATAAAAGCTTTTCATTTGATAATGAAACAATTAAATCATTTACAACCAACTTCAAATAGATAAATTTGATTAACTTTATGATTCAATAAAAGCACTTAGCCACATAAAAGACAATATGGTAGTTGCGATTATTAAATGGTTATAAAAAATTATTTAATTATGGACTTTATCAAACATTTTTCGGAGGTATCAAATAAGGATGTGCCAACAGTTGGAGGTAAAAACGCTTCATTAGGTGAAATGTACCGATCCCTTTTATCGAAAGGAGTAGTTGTACCAGAAGGCTTTGCGATTACATCAGAAGGATATTGGTTGTTTTTGAATGAAAATGAATTTATTCCACAATTGACCACCATACTATCCAAACTAGATACCACCCATTTTAATAATTTATCTGAGATAGGACTACAGTCTAGAAATTTAATTCTTTCAGGACAAATTCCCGAATTACTTAAAAAAAATATCCTTCAAGCCTATCATAAATTATCCGCCTCTGTAGGTGCCGAAAAAACATTTGCCGTTCGAAGCAGCGCCACAGCCGAAGATCTTCCCACTGCAAGTTTTGCAGGTCAGCAAGAATCCTATTTGAACGTAAAAGGAGAACAAAATCTAATTAAAGCTTGTCAGCGATGCTATGCTTCTTTGTTTACAGACAGAGCTATAAAATATAGAGTAGACAATGGTTTTGACCACATGAAAGTAGCTTTGTCTATTGGTGTTCAAACTATGATACGATCAGACATTGCGAGTTCGGGTGTGATGTTTACCCTTGATCCCGATTCAGGTTTTGAAAATACAGTACTTGTTTCAGGAGCATGGGGATTGGGAGAAAATGTGGTGCAAGGAACGGTAAACACCGATGAATTTCTTGTTTTTAAACCTCTGTTAGATAAAGTTTCTCAACCTATCATTTCTCGAAAATTAGGTAGCAAAATAAAAACAATGGTATATTCTTCAATGGACACTGACGCTATCGTAAAACCAGAAGAAGCAATCATCAACCTAGATACTACCGTTGAAAAAAGAGAGCAATATATATTGAGTGACCAAGAAGTGGTTCAACTTGCAAAGTGGGCCTGCATCATTGAGAAACATTACAATTGCCATATGGATATTGAATGGGCAAAAGATGGAGGTGATGGAAAAATGTATATCGTACAAGCACGACCCGAAACAGTGTACCGTAATAAAAAACAACATGAATTCAAGCAGTATACCTTGCTTGAAAAAGGGAACATAATATGCAGCGGTGCAGGCTTAGGGAACAAAATTGTTTCGGGCAAGGCAAGAATACTCCATTCTCCATCTGAAATATCAAAATTGAGTGCTGGAGAAATTCTAGTAACGGAACGAACCGATCCTGATTGGGATCCTATAATGAAAAAAGCAGTAGCAATCATTACAGATCAAGGAGGGCGCACATCACATGCAGCCATTGTTGCTCGGGAATTGGGTGCTGTTGCAGTAGTGGGTACTGGAAATGGATCAAAGAGTATCGAGGATGGCCAGATAATCACTGTATCTACTGCCAGAGGAAATCTAGGTGTGGTCTATGATGGGATATTAAAATGGGAGGAAAAAACAATAGATATTTCAGCTATTCCAAAAACCAAAACAAAGGTGATGCTTATTTTGGCGCAACCAGATGAAGCTTTTGGATTTTCACTTCTACCAAATGATGGCGTGGGCTTAATGCGCATGGAGTTCATCATTAGCAACACCATCGGCATTCATCCCATGGCGCTAAAACATTTTGACACTATTACAGATTCCGCAATAAAAGAAAAAATTGAAAAAACTACACGGTTGTATAAAAGCAAAGAGGACTTTTTCATACAATCATTGGCGGAAGCAACTGCAAAAATGGCTGCCGCTTTTTACCCAAAAGAAGTCATTGTGAGAATGAGTGATTTTAAGTCGAATGAATATGCCAATTTACTAGGAGGAAAACAATTTGAACCCAATGAAGAGAACCCGATGATTGGTTTTAGAGGTGCTTCACGATATTACCATCCTTTGTACAAAGATGCTTTTGAGATGGAATGCAAAGCGATGAAAATAGTACGTGATGACATGGGTTTAACTAACATAAAATTGATGATTCCTTTTTGTCGTTCTATCACTGAAGCCGAAAAGGTTATCGCTGTAATGGATGGTTGTGGATTGAAAAGAAACGAAAACGGATTAGAGTTGTACGTGATGATTGAAATCCCAAGCAATGCATTACTTGCTGAAGAATTCGCAAAATATTTTGACGGATTCTCTATTGGGTCTAACGACCTAACTCAATTGACATTAGGCGCGGATAGGGATTCGGAATTATTAAGCGAAGTTTTTAATCCTTTTGATCCCGCGGTGATGCAATTAATCGAAATGACATTGACTAAGGCAAAGAAAACAAACACACACACAGGACTATGCGGACAAGCACCAAGCGATTATCCAGAGTATGCGCAGTTTCTAGTTAAAAACGGTATTGATAGCATTTCCTTTAATCCTGATGCTTTGATAAAGGGAATCGAAAATATTGCAGTAGCAGAGAAACAAAAATAAACCCCGTAATTATAATTTAATTAGCGGACGGTTATATTGACAAGAGTAAGAAGAATAGATTATAAAACAAAATTAGCTCAGAAGTACATTCTGGGCTTTTTTCGTCTTATAATGAAATCAGATCTTCAATAACCCCGAATACCCTAGCCCAGATTGCAGCGGCATCCTCTTTTAGTAGCGATAGCGGAGACAAGAGATATAGCGGAAAGCTGGAAATAGCTCCTAGAAACGTAGAACATCTTAACCTTTGCTCCTCTGAACCTTTTTTCATACTTTTGCAAAAATAATTTTTCACACTTAAACCGTTTATAGCATGCAACTGTATAACACTTTAAGCGCAGAAGAAAGAGCCATCATGATTGATGATGCCGGAAAACAAAGACTTACTTTGTCGTTCTATGCTTATGCGCAAATCTCAGATCCAACACAATTTCGTAACGATTTATTCCGTGCTTGGGACCCATTAGTGGTTCTTGGTCGAATATATGTAGCCAAAGAAGGAATAAATGCTCAGTTATCACTTCCTGCAGATAATTTCTATGCTTTTAAAGATTCTATCGAAGCCTACGATTTCATGAAAGGGATGCGATTGAATATTGCCGTAGAGCATGATGATCACTCGTTCTTGAAACTGACGATTAAAGTGCGTGACAAAATTGTTGCCGATGGTTTGAATGATGAAACTTTTGATGTGACAAACATTGGAGTGCATTTGAAAGCCAAGGAATTCAACGAAATTTTGGATGATCCCAATACAATTGTAGTTGATTTTCGAAATCATTACGAAAGTGAAATCGGCTATTTTAAAGGAGCGATTACGCCAGATGTAGATACTTTTCGCGAATCTTTACCGATTATCAACGAGCAACTACAAGATTTTAAAGAAGATAAAAACTTAGTGATGTATTGCACTGGAGGAATTCGTTGTGAGAAAGCTTCGGCTTACTTCAAGCACCAAGGTTTCAAAAATGTATTCCAATTAGAGGGTGGTATTATTAACTACGCAAAACAAATTAAGGAAGAGGAATTAGAGAGTAAATTCATTGGTAAAAACTTTGTATTTGACCACCGCTTAGGCGAAAGAATCACTGACGATATTGTATCTCAATGCCACCAATGCGGAAAACCTTGTGATGTACACACCAATTGTATTAATGAAGGTTGCCATTTGTTGTTTATTCAATGTGAGGAATGTGCACAAGCGATGCAAGGTTGTTGTTCAGCCGAATGTGTAGAGGTAATTCATTTACCAGAAGAAGAGCAAAAAGCGATTCGTCGCGGAGTGAAAAACGGAAATAAGATTTTCAAAAAAGGAAAATCGGATGTATTGACTTTCAAGAATAGAGAAGCAAGTCTCGATCCTTTGGATGTAATTCCAAATCTTGCTGATTTAATAAAATCGAAAGCGTTGGCTAAAAAACAACCAAAAATCAAGAAACAGTACATTGGTAATGGAACGCATTTTTATCCAAAACCGAGTATTGGTCAATTTTCTATCGAAGAAAACGAAATCAATGTTGGCGATACCATCATGATCAAAGGAATGACGACTGGCGAACAACAATTAGTCATTACCGAAATGCAAGTGAATGATGTAAAGGCGGATAAAGCCGTTGCTGGCGATGTTTGTACGATTCAATTGCCATTTCGAATTCGACTATCCGATAAATTATATAAAGTTTTAGCATAAATATAAAAGCTTATAGCACTAAAAATGCCTATTTCAATTGTTTGGAATAGGCATTTTTTACTTAAAAGTCTAATTGTAAGACAATGCTAAGTTTTGCAACTTTCGCTTAAAAAATACTATCTTTACGGATTAAACGTTTTAAGAACATAAGTTGTGCTAGTCACAACACTATATATAAAATTATGGCATGTACAAGTTGTTCAACTTCTGATGGTGGCGCACCTAAGGGTTGTAAAAATAATGGGACTTGCGGCACCGATAGCTGCAATAAATTAACAGTTTTTGATTGGCTTTCTAATATGAGTTTACCTAACGGCGAAGCTCCATTTGATTGCGTCGAGGTGCGTTTTAAAAACGGACGAAAGGAATTTTACCGCAATACGGAAAAGCTTACTTTATCAATGGGAGATATTGTTGCGACTGTAGCTTCACCGGGACATGATATTGGTATTGTGACACTAACGGGAGAGTTGGTTCGCATCCAAATGAAGAAAAAAGGAGTTAGCCCTAGCAGCAATGAGGTAGCAAAAATTTACAGAAAAGCATCTCAAAAAGATATCGATATTTGGTCTACTGCTAGAGAGAAAGAAGAGCCAATGAAAGTTCGTGCTCGTGAACTAGCAATTGCACATAAGCTCGAAATGAAAATATCTGATATTGAATTTCAAGGAGATGGATCAAAAGCAACGTTCTATTACACGGCAAACGATCGTGTCGATTTTAGAATGTTAATTAAAGATTTTGCTAAAGAATTCAGCACTAGAGTAGAAATGAAACAAGTAGGTTTTCGTCAGGAAGCAGCTCGTCTAGGCGGAATTGGATCTTGTGGAAGAGAATTATGTTGTTCAACGTGGTTGACCGATTTTAGAAGTGTCAATACTTCTGCAGCTCGCTACCAACAATTATCTTTAAATCCACAAAAATTAGCAGGACAATGCGGAAAATTAAAGTGTTGCTTGAACTATGAATTAGATACGTATCTAGACGCTTTAAAAGGCTTTCCTGATTTTGAAACTAAATTAGTAACTGAAAAAGGAGATGCTATTTGTCAGAAACAAGATATTTTTAAGGGATTAATGTGGTTTGCTTACACCAATAATTTTGCAAACTGGCATATATTAAAAATTGAAAAGGTTAAAGAGATTATTGCTGAAAATAAGTTAAAAAACAAAGTGTCTTCACTTGAAGATTATGCAATAGAAATCATTCAAGAAGTAGAGAAAGACTTTAACAATGCAATGGGACAAGAGAGCTTAACTCGATTTGACCAACCAAAGAAAAGCAAGAGATCTAATAAGAAACCGAAGAAAGCTGGAGAAAATGCGGTAGCATCAACACCTAAAAAACCGTCAGACAATAAAATTATTGCTAATAATAAAAAACCGGCTCACAAAAAAACAGGAAATCCAAACGAGAAAAAACCGGCTTCGACAGAACCAGCAGCAGTAAGAAAACCAATAATTATTAAAAAAAATGAGACTAAAAAATAGTGTTTTAGTTTTTTTGATAGCGGTTGCTCTTTTTTCATGTGATAAAAAAAGAGTTTTTGACGACTACAAATCGGTTGGCGCTGCTTGGCATAAAGACAGTGTCGTTAGCTTTAATCTACCTGATTTAGATTCGACAAAAAGATACGATCTTTTTCTAAACATTAGAGACAATAATAACTATCCATACAACAATATTTTCTTGATTGTTTCATTAGAAATGCCAAACGGCTATACCAAGGTAGATACCTTAGAGTACCAAATGGCTGATGCTGACGGAACACTTTTAGGAGATGGATTCTCTGACATAAAAGAAAGTAAATTATTTTACAAAGAGAATGTTAGGTTTAGAGGGAAGTACAAAATGAATATCAAACAGGCCGTTAGAGAAAACGGTAAAGTTCCCGGAGTTACTAGCTTAGAAGGAATTACTGATGTGGGTTTACGAATTGAAAAAAAAGACTAGAATAAGTTATGGCTGCTAAAAAAAATAACAATCAGAACAAAACAATCCAAAAAGATTTTAAATATTATACTAAAACCTTTTGGAGATTTTTCTTTTATGGAATTGGAGGTATCATTGTTTTTTTCCTATTTGCTTCTTGGGGAATATTTGGCTCTATGCCCTCCTTTGAAGATTTAGAAAATCCAGATTCTAACTTAGCAACTGAAGTCCTATCTTCTGATCAAGTTGTTATTGGTAAGTTTTTCAGAGAAAATAGATCACAACTTAAATATTCTGACCTTCCTAAAAACTTAGTAGATGCCTTAGTTGCCACTGAAGATGAACGTTTTTACGAGCATTCAGGAATAGATGGTAGAGGAACTTTGAGGGCTATCGCAAGCTTAGGATCTAGTGGGGGAGCGAGTACCTTAACACAACAATTGGCTAAGCAACTTTTTCATGGTGAAGGTTCAAAATTTTTGCCTTTTAGAATTGTTCAAAAAGCAAAAGAATGGATAATCGCTATTCGACTAGAAAGACAATATACTAAAAATGAAATACTTGCCATGTACTGCAATGTATACGATTTTGGAAATTATTCAGTGGGTGTAAGTTCTGCAGCACAAACCTATTTCTCTAAAACTCCTAAGGAATTAACCATTGATGAATCGGCTATATTAGTAGGAATGTTTAAGAACTCGGGCTTATACAATCCAGTAAGAAACCCACAAGGAGTAAAAAACCGTCGAAATGTGGTTTTAGCTCAAATGCAAAAATCTAAAATGATCAGCGAGGAGCAAAAAGTAAAACTTCAAGCTTTACCAATCACCTTAAAATTTAAACTAGAGAGTCATCGTGAGGGAACTGCTACTTACTTTAGAGAGTACTTGCGTGACTATATGAAAAAATGGGTAGAAGAGAACAAAAAACCAGATGGGTCTGATTACGATATTTACAAAGACGGATTAAAGATATATACCACAATTGACTCAAGAATGCAAATGCATGCCGAGGAAGCGGTGAAAGCACATATTGCTAATTTGCAAGAGGAGTTTTTTATACAAGCTAAAACTAATAAAAACGCACCTTTTGTGAACATCTCCGATGTCGAGACGCAACGCATCTTGAAACAAGCCATGAAGTCCTCTAATAGATGGGCAGTAATGAAAGGAATGGACAAAAGCGATGACGAAATAATTGCATCTTTTAACCAAAAAGTCAAAATGACTGTTTTTACTTGGAAAGGCGAAAAAGACACAACAATGACTCCAATTGATTCTATTCGTTACTACAAACACTTTTTGCAGTCTGGATTAATGGCTATGGAGCCGCAAACCGGACATATCAAAGCGTGGGTTGGGGGAATTAACTACAAATACTTTCAATACGATCACGTAGGCCAAGGGGCAAGACAAGTGGGATCTACTTTCAAACCTTTCGTGTATGCTACTGCAATAGAGCAACTAAACATGTCTCCATGTGATTCAATCATTGACGCACCCTTTACAATGCCAGCAGGGCGCCATCATGCAACTGAAGCATGGACACCAAGAAACTCTGACAACCAATACCGCGGAATGGTAACTTTGAAAAAAGCATTAGCTAATTCGATTAATACCGTATCAGCAAAATTAATGGACAAAGTGGGTCCTGAGGCTGTCGTAAAACTTACTAATAAGTTAGGAATCAAGTCTGATATTCCGCTTCAAGCCTCTATTGCTTTAGGAGCCGTAGACATCACTGTCGAAGATATGGTTGCCGCTTACAGCACCTTTGCTAATCAAGGGGTCTATAACAAACCCCAATTTTTAAGTAGAATAGAAGATAAAAGTGGTGTAGTAATATACGAACCTATTCCTGAGTCTCATGACGTGCTTAATAAAGACATTGCTTTTGCTGTAATTAAACTACTTGAAGGAGTTACAGAAGGCGGTTCTGGATCAAGGCTACGAACAGAATATGGCGGAAGTGGTGATAACAGATGGACAGGTTATCCTTACATGTTCAAAAATCCAATAGCGGGTAAAACAGGAACAACGCAAAACCAATCTGATGGATGGTTTATGGGAATGGTTCCTAATCTAGTTACCGGTGTTTGGGTAGGTTGTGAGGATCGTTCAGCACGATTTAAAACCATCACTTACGGACAAGGAGCAACCGCTGCATTACCTATCTGGGGTTATTTTATGAAACTCTGTTATGCTGATTCTGAACTAAAAGTCTCTAAGGAAAATTTCGAGAGGCCCGCAAATTTATCGATAAAAGTCGACTGCTATACAGCACCAAAAGTGAAAGATACAACAGAAGTTCAAAATACAGACGAGTTTGAATTCTAAATAATTTTAGGAGCTTTTTCCAGCACTACGCTATATCTTCATGGCTGAACACCAGCCATAAAGGATGCCGCTTCGGTCTGGGCTAGAACACAACTATTCATCACATCATTTTAGATATAAAATTATGATTAATAAAAAAGTAAATACCGTACAAGAAGCTTTACAGGGAGTTGAAGACAACATGACTATTATGTTAGGTGGCTTTGGCTTATGTGGAATTCCTGAAAATGCAATAGCCGAATTAGTGATTAAAGCAACTACCAATCTTACTTGTATTTCAAATAATGCAGGTGTAGATGATTTTGGATTAGGCTTGCTATTACAAAAACGCCAAATCAAAAAAATGATTTCATCCTACGTAGGAGAAAATGCCGAATTTGAACGTCAGATGTTATCTGGTGAATTAGATGTCGAACTTACTCCTCAAGGAACGTTAGCCGAAAAATGTCGCGCTGCTCAGGCTGGAATTCCTGCTTTCTTTACTCCAGCCGGCTACGGAACAGAAGTCGCTGAAGGAAAAGAAGTACGCGAATTCAACGGAAAAATGCACATCATGGAACTGGCTTACAAAGCCGATTTTGCGATTGTGAAAGCTTGGAAAGGTGACGAAGCCGGAAATCTAATATTTAAAGGAACAGCTCGTAATTTTAATGCATGCATGGCTGGTGCTGCTAAAATCACCATTGCCGAGGTAGAAGAACTTTTACCTGCAGGCTCATTAGACCCTAACGAAATTCATATTCCCGGAATCATGGTGCAACGCATCTTTCAGGGAGAAAAGTTTGAGAAGAGAATAGAGCAAAGAACGGTTAGAAAAAAAAATTAATTATGGCATTAGGAAAAGAAGAAATAGCAAAACGTATAGCCAAGGAAGTAAAAGACGGTTATTATGTAAACTTAGGAATCGGTATTCCAACATTAGTGGCCAATTATGTTCGAACTGATATAGCTGTCGAATTTCAGAGCGAAAATGGTGTATTAGGCATGGGTCCATTCCCTTTTGAAGGAGAAGAAGATGCTGACATCATCAACGCAGGAAAACAAACCATTACTACTTTACCAGGAGCCTCGTTTTTTGACTCGGCATTGAGTTTTGGAATGATTCGTTCTCAAAAGGTAGACCTAACTATTCTTGGCGCTATGGAAGTAGCAGAGAATGGTGATATTGCGAACTGGAAGATACCAGGAAAAATGGTAAAAGGAATGGGAGGCGCGATGGACTTAGTTGCCTCTGCAGAGAACATTATCGTTGCAATGATGCACGTTAATAAAGCAGGAGAGTCAAAAATTTTAAAAAAATGTAGTCTACCCCTAACTGGAGTTGGATGCGTTAAAAAAGTTGTAACTGAACTTGCCGTAATGGAAGTAACTCCTAAAGGATTTAAACTAGTAGAAAGAGCTCCTGGAGTGTCCGTAGAACACATAATAGCTTCAACTGAAGCTACTCTCATCATTGAAGGTGAAATCCCGGAGATGATGATCGATTAAAAAGTCTTATAGAAGAAGATAAACACAAATAAATACTAATACAAAAGACCTTTTGTTTTCACAAACAATAGGTCTTTTATATCGGTAAAACGTTCACCTTATTTGAACACTAATTTATTGTTCTATAAAATTTTTACAAATTCTCAAAGAAGTCATTCCCTTTATCATCAGTAATTATGAAAGCAGGAAAATCTTTGATGGTGATTTTACGAACCGCTTCCATTCCTAATTCTTCGAAATCGACAACCTCAACTTTTAGTATATTATCTTGCGCTAAAATTGCAGCTGGACCACCTATTGATCCTAGGTAAAAACCACCATAGGTTTTACAAGCGTCAACTACTTGTTTGGTTCTGTTTCCTTTGGCAAGCATAATCATACTTCCGCCCTGTTTTTGAAATTCTTCTACATAAACATCCATACGACCAGCGGTAGTTGGTCCAAAACTTCCTGACGGCATACCTTCTGGAGTTTTTGCAGGACCTGCATAATAAACAGGATGGTTTTTGAAATAGTCTGGCATTGGTTTTCCAGCGTCTAGCATTTCCTTAATTTTTGCATGAGCAATATCACGCGCTACGATCAAAGTACCATTTAATTTTAAACGAGTCTTTATTGGATACTTAGACAATTCAACCAAAATATCAGCCATAGGTCGGTTTAAATCAATATCAACAGCTGGCTCCAAATGTGGTGCCGTCTCTGGCAACAAACGCGCAGGATTCACCTCTAATTGCTCTACAAAGATTCCGTCTTTAGTAATTTTACCTTTTATATTTCTATCCGCTGAACAAGAAACTCCTAATCCAACTGGACAAGAAGCAGCGTGACGTGGCAAACGAATCACACGAACATCATGAGTGAAATATTTACCTCCAAATTGTGCTCCAATAGCACTTTCTTGACAAATTAACTGCACTCTTTTCTCCCACTCTAAATCACGAAAAGCCTGACCTGCCATGTTACCCGTAGTAGGCAAGTTGTCAAAATAACCCGCCGATGCTTTTTTAACCGCAGCTAAATTCGCTTCCGCAGAAGTTCCTCCTATTACAAACGCTAAATGGTATGGCGGACAAGCAGATGTTCCCAAATCCATAATTTTAGCACGAACAAAAGCATCCATCGACTTTTCGTTCAACAATGATTTCGTTTGTTGATATAAATAGGTTTTATTAGCAGACCCTCCACCTTTGGCTAAAAACAAAAATTCGTAAGTAGCTCCAGTTTTAGAATAAATATCGATTTGAGCGGGTAAATTAGAACCCGAATTTTTTTCCTCAAACATGCTAATTGGCACAATTTGGGAATAACGAAGGTTACGCTCTTGGTAGGTGTTAAAAATCCCTCTAGAAAGCCATTGGGCATCATCAACACCTGTATATACATTTTCGCCTTTTTTAGCCATTACAATCGCCGTTCCGGTATCTTGACATGAAGGCAACTGTCCTTCGATGGCTACAGCTGCATTTTGCAATAAATTGTATGCTACAAAACGGTCGTTATCCGTAGCTTCAGGATCATCTAGAATCGCTCTTAATTTTTCCAAATGCGAAGTACGTAACATAAACGAAACATCTTTCATCGCCTCTTGTGAAAGCAATTCTAGTCCCTTTGGGTCAACCGTTAGAATTTCGCGGTCACCTAGTTTTTCAACTTTTACGTAATCTGAAGTGATTTTGCGATATTGAGTATCGTCTTTTAAAATTGGATAAGGATCCTGATATATAAAGTCCATTTATTTGTAGTTTTCTACAAAGATAAAAATTATTTATCGTCGTAGAAACCAATAACAACCCTCATTGTTAGAAAAATGAATCAATTTTGATATAAAAAAACAAAAAAGTGTTTTTATTGCTTATGATAGCGAATAAAAACACCTTTGATCCTAAATAATAGGTTGCTTCCTTAGGCTAACAAACTAGTTACCAAAAAAAGAATCACCAATGCGATAGCAATGATTTTTGTGTATTTTGACATTTTAAATTATTTTAAAGTTTATAACTGCTTTGGTTTTGCACTTTTCAAAAGAAAGAAAAATAAATGTATCATCCTAAAATGAGCTACTAAAAAATTCTAATTCTCGTATTTAAAAAAACCAACTTGCCACAAAAATTGCAGTGATCACACAAATTACGTCGACCAAAAGCATTGTCGTTAAAGCGTAACGAGTGTTTTTTATATTAACCGAACCAAAATAAACTGCAATCACATAGAAAGTACTCTCAGCGCTACACTGAAAAATACTACTCAAGCGACCCGTTAAAGAATCGGCACCAAAGGTATTCATCGAATCGATTAAGAAACCGCGTGAACCCGCAGAACTAAACGGTCGCAATAAAGCCACTGGCAAAGCATCAACAATTTCTTTATTTACGCCCATATTCGAAAAAATAAACCCTAGACCATTACTTATAATTTCGAATAAACCACTATTTCTAAATAAGGAAATCGCTACTAACATACCTAAAACATAAGGAAAAATAACAACTCCAGTTTTTACTCCGTTGTTTGCTCCTTTTACAAACGAATCAAAAACAGTAGTGTTAGCCGCACTGAATTTTTTCTCTTTTCTGAAAGAGAAGATTAATGTAAAAGCAACAATTCCAACTAATATTAGTCCCGAAAGGTTATTTGTAAAATAGTTTTTACCAATCAAGTCCAATTGATTCACATACATCAACAAACCAACGATAGCTCCTATTAATCCCATCAAAGCAGCTACTAAAGAAGCACTCTTAAAATTAATTTTTTGCTTGATTCCAACGATTAAAAAAGCGGCAATAGTACCAATAAACGAAGTGATAATACAAGGCAGCATTACATCGGCGGGATTAGCAGCTCCAGCTGCAGCACGATACCCAATAATAGAGGTTGCAATCAACGTTAATCCTGAAGCATGCAAACACATAAACATAATTTGGGCATCACTCGCTCGATCTTTATCTGGATTGAGTTCTTGCAAACTCTCCATCGCTTTTAATCCAAATGGTGTTGCAGCCGAATCTAATCCTAAAAAGTTAGCAGCGAAATTCAATGTCATATACGAGATAGAAGGGTGGTTTTTAGGAATACTTGGAAACACTTTTACAAACACTGGACTTAAAACGGTCGCTAATTTTCCAGACGCTCCAGAGATAATTAACAACTCCATTAGTCCGCAAAAGAATGCCAAATACGCGATAAGCGGCAAAATCAAATCTACCAAAGTACTTTTACAAGTGGGTAATAAACCATCCGACTTTTGGATGCCACTAAAAATTTTTACTGTTTTATTCGAATAAACGTAGGTCGTATCAGCATTAGATAAATCACGGTTCAATACAAATGTTTTTTCTGGTGAGGCGTTTATACTGTCTTTTATAAAAACAGGAAGCTGCTCCAAATATTTTTCAGAAACCAAAACTGGATCTCCTTTTACACCATTCAAAACAAAATCAATGGTATACGTATTGGCGGTGAACAAACTCACGACTATAAAAATGATAGATGAAATAAAAATAACCAACCAAAATCGACTTAAAACCATAATTTATATTTTTTGTAAATGTAAATATTTAACCGCAAAGATCGCAAAGGGTTTTTACAAAGAAAAGAATTGACTCAACCACAACCGGAAACCAACAACCTCAGTTCCTTTTTACACATGAATAATTTCGTCTTCAATCAGTAAATCTTCTCGTCGTAATCGTAAAAATATTTGTGCTACGGCGATCGTATCTTTTTCACAATAGGTTACAATTCGGTCAATGTCTTTGTCAACATAATACACATGACCTACTTGGCTGCCATCGATATCGCCTTTAGGAGAGGGTATTCCAAGCACTTTACACATCAATTTTAGGGAAGTATAATGTTTATAATCGCCAAATTTCCATAATTCTAAAGTATCTAAATGCGGGATTTCCCATGGCTTTTTGCCAAATAAATTGAGTTTGTCTGGAATTGGAATTTGGTTAATAATCATACGGCGCGCTAGAAACGGAATATCGAATTCCTTGGCATTATGTCCGCACAACACATATTGAGGGCCGCTAAAATGATTAGTAAGTAGGTTATTAAAATCTTTGAGCAGTTTAGGCTCTTCGCCAAAGAAAGAAGTCACACGAAAATTACGAACATCCCCTTTAATAACAAAATAGCCAACAGAGATGCAAATTATTTTTCCGAACTCAGCCCAAATACCTGCACGATCGTAAAACTCTGCTGCCGTGAACTCGTCTTTCCGTTGGTATTGCGTTTTTTGCTCGTACAACCCTTGCATATCAGCATCTAATTCTTTGTAATTAGCGGCTTCAGGAACGGTCTCTATATCTAAGAAAAGAATATTATTGAGGTTTATTTTTTCTATCATAAATTTTGGCGCACGGATTTTACGGATTCAACAGATTAAAGCATATTTTTTAAAACTAAATACTTTGATACGAATTTAAAGAATATTAGTGATTTTAGTATCTACTCTAGAATAAACTTTGTTGACTGCTAGGATTTTCGTGTTCCAGCAACCACTTTTTACGCCATAACCCACCAGCATAGCCTGTAAGCGAACCATCAGAACCAATGACTCTATGGCAAGGAACCACTATCCACAGCGGATTTTTACCATTGGCAAAAGCTACGGCTCGAATGGCTTTGACATCACCTAAAGTCTTGGCTTGTTCTAGATAAGTTCTTGTTTTACCAAAAGGGATATCAACTAAAGCAGCCCAAACTCCCTTTTGGAAATCGGTACCTTGAGGATTGAGTTTACAATCAAAACTGGTTCTCGTTCCTTTAAAATAATCATTTAATTGCGAAACAACCTCTTGCAAAGCTTCAGGAATCGAACTCGTTACAATGCCGTCATCACTAACTGTTATGGATGAAACACCATGTTCGTCACCACTAATTGTTGTGAAGCCAAGAGGAGTTTTTATACAAGCAGTTGTCATTATTAAAGATTTAGAGATCGCAAAATACATAAAGTTTTTGGAATCTATTCTAAATACAAAAACCATTCGGGACACGAATGGTTCTACTTTTTTTAGCCCCGACAGTAGCGGCATCCTCTTGTGGTGGTGTTCACCACAAGAGATATAGCGTATGGCGGGAACAGCTCCTTATTTTAAAGTGGAATACGTATAGGCTTCTATTGCTTGCAACTCGGTATCAGTAAAAGTTTTGGTAAGTGCTAAATTAGCCGCCATCACCTCGTACTGTGATGGATCTACAATCGCTTCGCTTTCGCCTTTTAAGAATGATATGATATTTCCGTTTTTCTCTTTGTATATTTTGGCGATATCCTGTAAACTAGGCCCTATTAACTTTGAATCAACGTTATGACAGGAGGTACAATTTCCTTTACCTTCAAAGATAATTTTTCCAACTTCGGCTGGAGAGAAATCAACAGATGCTGCAACTTCTTTCTTTACTTTTTCAGTTGCTTTGTCATCATTATTTTTACACGAACTCAAGGCGCCAATTGCTAAGGCTAAAACTATAAATTTTTTCATTGTTCAGTTGTTTATAAGCTACTCAAATTTACGAAATTTTACAGAGTTAAAAAAGTAAATGGCCTACTAATGCGCAACAACAGCTTGTGTTATTTTGCATTAAGTAAAATCGCAGCTTCTTTGGCAAAGTAAGTCGAAATCAAACTTGCACCTGCTCTTTTAATACACATTAACTGCTCCATCATGATTTTGTCATGGTCTAGCCAGCCTCTTTCGGCAGCGGCTTTGATCATAGCATATTCGCCCGATACATGAAAAACAGTGACAGGAACATTCACTGCATTTTTGACTTCACGGACGATATCTAAATAAGCAATTCCGGGTTTTACCATTACCATATCGGCACCTTCTTCGACATCCCAAAGCGCTTCTTTAATGGCTTCAATGCGATTGGCATAGTCCATTTGGTACGTTTTCTTGTCTTTTGGTACCACAACATCCGATTCCCTTGGTGCGCTGTCTAAAGCATCACGAAACGGACCGTAAAACGCCGATGCGTACTTAGCCGAATAACTCATAATCCCCACATTGTGGAAACCGGCAGCATCCAATCCTTGACGCAAACGCAATACACGCCCGTCCATCATGTCAGACGGCGCTACAAAATCGGCTCCAGCTTCTGCATGCGAAACCGCCATTTTTACTAAAGCATCGTTTGTGGAATCGTTTTCTACATCGCCATTAGCAATAATTCCGTCGTGACCATAAATAGAATAAGGGTCTAAGGCTACATCAGGCATCACGACCATCCCTGGACAAGCAGTTTTTATAGCACGAATGGCGTCTTGCATCAATCCGTTTGGGTTCCAAGCTTCTTTTCCTGTATTGTCTTTTAAGTCTTCGCTTACTTTTACATAAATATTGACTGCGCGAATGCCTAAATCATACAGTTCTGTAACTTCTTTTACCGTTAAATCTATCGAACGACGAAAGATTCCTGGCATCGAAGCAATTTCTACTTGTACGTTTTCTCCCTCTGCAATAAACATGGGAAACATAAAATCTGAAGGACTTAATGTCGTCTCGCGAACTAATGATCGAATTGATTCATTTGTTCTTAATCTTCTACCTCTTTGTAATGGGAACATGTTATATTTGTTTAAAGCTCCATAGGAGCGTAATATTTATAGATTGAATATCAAATCAATATAACCAAACCCTGTAGGGGTGGCATATTAATTTTATACCTCTTCAAAGATAAATTCATTTTTAAAATCCACATCGAATGCTTTTAAAAAATCAACATATTCTTCTTTAAATGTTTTCTTTTTATGATGTTCTTCTTGATTTTGTATATAATTAATAACGTTTGTTAACTGAGAATGACTATACGAAAAAGCACCAAAACCATTTTGCCATTCAAATTTACCATTAATCCATTTTTTCTCATTTATAAAACGAGATGAATTGGCTTTAATATCTCTTACCAAATCAGACAAAGCTTTATTGGGTTTTAATCCAATTAGAATATGAATGTGGTCAGGCATTCCATTAACCGCAATTAATTTCTGACCTTCATTAGTAACAATTCCTGTAATATATTTATATAATTCATCCTTCCAATTTTTAGAGATCAAATTTTGTCTGCCTTTTACGGCAAAAACAACATGAATATAAATTTGAGAATAGGTGTTTGCCATAATTTATTTCAAAAATTAAATCAAAAAACAATATGTCACCCCTACAGGGTTGTAATAAAAAAATCGAATATTTGCTATAAATATGTCGCTTCTACGAAGCTAACCAATCTCTTGGGTTTTCTAATACTTGTACTAATTTTTCTTCTTCGCTTCCAGCTATAAATATGTCGCTTCTACGAAGCTAACCAATCTCTTGGATTTTCTAATACATTTACCAACTTCTCTTCTTCGCTTCCTGCTTCAGGATGATGATCGTACACCCACTGCACGTGTGGCGGCAATGACATCAAAATAGATTCAATTCGACCATTGGTTTTTAAACCAAACAAGGTCCCTTTATCATGCACCAAATTGAACTCTACATATCGACCGCGACGGATCTCTTGCCATGTTTTTTGTTCAGCGGTGTAGGGTAAATATTTTCTTTTTTCTACTATTGGTATATAAGCCTGCAAGAAACTATTCCCCACTTCAGATACAAAGTTGAACCAGTCTTCCATTTTCATTTCCTCAGTTTCTTTGCAATAATCGAAGAACAATCCTCCTATTCCGCGTGCTTCATTACGATGTGCATTCCAGAAATAAGTATCACATTGTTTTTTATATTTTGGATAAAAAGCTGGATTGTGTTTGTCGCAAGCCGTTTTACACGTTTGGTGAAAATGAATGGCATCTTCTTCAAACAAATAATAAGGCGTTAAATCTTGTCCGCCGCCAAACCATTGTTGGATTACTTTTCTTGGACCTGTACTGAGCTCTGTCGAAGTATCGTACATTTCAAAATAACGCCAATTGGCATGAACCGTAGGCACCATAGGGTTCTTTGGATGCAAAACCAAACTTAGTCCGCAGGCAAAGAAATCAGCTTCGCCTACGCCAAACATCTTTTGCATGGCTTCAGGTAATTTTCCGTGTACCGCTGAGATGTTGACACCGCCTTTTTCAAAAACGTTCCCGTTCTCGATTACACGTGTGCGTCCGCCGCCGCCTTCTGGGCGTTCCCATAAGTCTTCTTTAAATTTGGCTTGACCATCGACAGCTTCTAATCCTGCAACGATGGTGTCTTGAAGGTTTTGTATGTATGCGAAAAATTGTTCTTTCATGTCTAAATAAAACATTAATTAATTTTGTAATTGGCTGGAAGCATATTTCCTACCCTTTGTTCTGACAACTTGCCTGAAAAGCTGATGTCCTCGATATTTGAATTGAGACCAAATTGATCAATATAAAACGACTTTGTTTGCAAAATGATTTTTGACTGTCCACCTTTTTTGTGTAATAAACTAAATTCAGCTATAAAATTTTTATTATGCAAACCTCTTTCTTGTTTTAACACGGCAACTCTTTTCAACCCTAATGTATCTGTTACAATAAAACTATCTTTAGGATTAACTTGAAATGATTTTTCAAAAACTAAAAAATTGCTTTTTCCCAAAGTTTCGTTTCTTAAATTTCTAAAAAACTCTAATTGCGAACCAGTGTAGCATTTTTTTCTGTTTTTAATTATTTTAGAACTAACGTTTTTTTCTTCAAAACGAGATAAACCAGAAAAAAAACTCTGCGTCACATCTCTAGAACTGATGCTTAATTTCCAAAACTTAATTTCGAAATTTAATAATTCATAGGTTATTTTATAGCCCAGAGAACTATTAACTATAATTAAAGGGTTTTGCGAAAACGCTTTTAAAGTTCTTTTATCTTTTTCATACATAAAATATATATCACTTTCCTTTTCAATTTTAGAAGCTTTTCCGAACGAAGTTGTACCTAAAAATTGATCTCTAAATAACTCCATTTTTTGCTTTCTAGTAAAAAGATCTTTTTTAATTATGACTTCATTCAAACTTTCAGCTACTTCTTTTAAGACAATACGTAATTCCTTATCCGATTCAGATTTTAAATATTGCGTTTGATACCCTAAAAAACTTGCCACCAAAACAGTATTTAATCTAAACGAATTGTCAATTACGAAATCTCCCTTTTTATCTGTTAATGTACCAATTGTTGTTCCGTCAAAATAAACGTTTGCAGCCACAAGAGGCTTACCATTAACATCAACTACTTTACCTCTAATTTGAGCAAAAGAAACAGTAACAAATAAAAGAAGTAAGAGTGTTTTCATATTTTAAAAAATTAGATTTAAAACCTCATCAATTCGACTCTGCGGTTTTTAGCTTTGTTTTCTTCTGTGTTATTGGTTACCATCGGTTTTTCAGCACCAAATCCGCTTGCTTTTAATCGTTTAATATCAATTCCTTTTCCTGCTAAGGCATACATCACTGTATTTGCTCTATCGATTGACAACTTCTTATTACGCTCCACGCTTCCACTATTGTCCGTATGCCCTACTATTGATAATTTCAAATTTGGATTATTTGTTAATAACGCAAAAATCTCATCAACAATCTTTTGTCCCTCTTTTTGTAAAGTGGCTTTATCAGGATCGAAATTAATATTTAAAACCGCTTTCCCTTTGGTTTCAATATCTTTCTGCATCTCTGAGGCAGTAGGAGCTTTGATTGTTTGCTTAAATCCTTCTATTTCAATAATTCCTATTTCAGAATGAGCAGAATTTGAACTCAACTGAATGAATACTTTTCCGATTTTATGATTCAAAGCATAATTCCGAACTGAATTATCATAAGGACTCCCTGCGCTTTGAATGTATTTATATGCTGCTTTTTCTTCTGTTTGCTGCAGCGCATCCAACTTGTCCGTAGGTATTTTACCGTCGAATAGTAAAACCGCTCCTATATTTTTTAGATAATCATCAACGCTTTTATCGAATTTTAATTGATTAAATTCAGCATCAACATCTTTCATAATCAAATACAAACTAGCTTTTTTCCCTTCAGCTTTAAAAAAAGAATTGCCGTTATAGATATACAATTTACTGAAATCGAAAAAATTTGTCATTCCGTTTTTAGCAACTTCTCTACTTCCCTCTTCTTTAACAATAAAGCCTTCTGGCGCAGATATATAAGGAAAAACGCCTATGTCTGCTGTTGATTCTGGTATTTTTGACCAATCAAATGATTCTAAAAACAGTGTCTCTTTTGATGTTGTCTTTGAATCTGTAACTGTTTTATCAATTGTGTTACTTTCAGCTTCCTGAACAGCTTTATTTTCTTTTTTACAGGAACACAGTCCTAAACCTATACATGCAATAATTAGAATCTTTTTCATTTTAGTTTTCTTAATAGTTATACCTAACTAAATTAGGACCTAAAATTTTAAAAAAGTTACTCTAGCATTAAATATAAGTTACCGCTACATTATTTTTTTTAGATTGTTAATCTTCGTTGCAATCTCAAACGAGAACGTCTTACTATCTAACTGAATACGTTCGTAAATGGATAATGCTTTACTGTAAAAATCATTTGGAAAAACTTTCGAATATTTCACCAAAAAATCAGCAAAGCGCTCTTTATCCTCCCAATCAAAACCATATCCAGAGAGTAGAGTGATTAAATCCTTTTCGGATATTTCACACAAAATAGCCGTATTCAAACTTAAGTCGGTCAGTTGATTATCAATTAAACTCGTATCATCAATATCCCAAAACTTTGGCACAAAAACCAAAGAAAGTAAAGTGGTCAACATAGTGTCAATCTTTACTTTCTTCTCGTCTCTTAGTCCTTTATTTAGCATTTGCTATTATTGATTGTATTCTTTCACTGCATCAATAAACGCTTTGGCGTGATCAACAGGAATATTTGGTAAAATACCGTGACCTAAATTCACGATGTATTTGTCTTTTCCGAATTCGTCAATCATTTCGTGAACCATTTTCTTGATTACCGGAATTGGCGATAACAATCTTGATGGGTCAAAATTACCTTGTAAAGTGATGTTTCCACCAGAAAGGTATCTTGCATTTCTAGGCGAACAAGTCCAGTCTACTCCTAATGCAGAAGCACGGCTTTTTCCCATTTCGCCAAGAGCGAACCAACATCCTTTTCCGAAAACAATTACCGGAGCATCATCAGCTAGTGCTTCAACAATCTGGTTGATGTATTTCCAAGAAAATTCTTGATAGTCTACTGGAGATAACATTCCGCCCCAAGAGTCAAAGATTTGAACGGCATTTACTCCCGCTTTTACTTTTTCTTTTAGGTATAAAATAGTGGTATCTGTAATTTTTTGTAATAAAACGTGTGCTGCTTCTGGGTATTGAAAACAGAATCCTTTGGCTTTATCAAAGCTTTTAGAACCTTGTCCTTCTACGGCATAACACATGATTGTCCATGGTGAACCGGCAAAACCAATTAATGGCACTTCATAGTTCAACATCTCTTTAGTCAATTTAATAGCATCAAAAACGTATCCTAATGTTTCGTGAACATCAGGAACAATTACGTTCTCTACATCTTGAATCGTACGAATAGGATGCGGTAAATACGGACCAAAATTTGGTTTCATCTCTACATCAATTCCCATTGCTTGTGGAATCACTAAGATATCTGAGAACAAAATCGCAGCATCTGGAGCAATTCTACGAATAGGCTGCACGGTAATTTCGGCGGCCAACTCTGGAGTTTGACAACGGGTAAAGAAGTCATATTTATCACGCAATGCGATAAATTCTGGTAAATATCTACCTGCCTGACGCATCATCCATACTGGCGGACGTTGCACTGTTTCTCCTTTTAATGCTCTTAAAAATAAGTCGTTTTTTATCATTTTCTTGCTATTGGCTAGTCGCTCGTGGCTTTTAGCTGATGGTTTATTTTATATTGTTTGTTCTAGTTACCTTCTTCAGGAATTGGCTTATAATGCTGAATTACTTCAATAATCACGTCTTCGATCGTAGGCACTTCAGGTATTACTATGTTTTTAATTTTCTTTGCTTCTAAAGCAGAAGCCGTTGTAGAGCCTATACAAAAGCAGGTTTCTTTTTTGATTTTATTATTCGATATATAACTTTCGACAGCCGATGGACTGAAGAACATTATTCCGTCAAAATTTTCTTGATCTGATATTTTAAAAGGAGCTAGTGTCGTTTGGTACACTTCTATTTCATTAAAAGTGATTCCAGCTTCTTTTAACGCTTGAGGCAAAGTCTCTTTGCGTAAGTTTCCGCTGAAAAAAGTATAGCTCTCTTGATTATAAATTAAGGTAATGATCTCGGCTAATTCTGATGCGTAGTCTAAATAAACATCCACAGTAAAACCATTCGCCTCCAATAATTCTTTGGTTTTGATACCAACGCAAAATACAGATTTAGTTCTTAAAGCTTCCCAACCGTTTTGCTCTATTAAACTTAGAACCGCATTTTGACTACTAAAAATCAGATTATTATTGATTTTACTCAAATCAAAAAGGTTGTTTTTAATTTCGATAAAATCTTGCTCTAACAAGTCAAAATCAGCATCAATGAATACTTGTCTTTGTTCTACAGAAAGCGTTTTGGTTGATAAAATACTTATTTGGCTCATTATTTTTTCAGATTATTTTTAATTTCTGTCATTAGTTTTGTTCCTCCATTATTCAGCACTTCTTGAGCCGAATAAAATCCTAATTTCTTCCATTCTTCGATAGGAACAATTTTATCAACTTCAATTTTTTCTCTTCCGTCAAGCGAAAATAAAACACCTTGAAAATGAATTGTATCTTCGTCTTCATTGTATTTAGCCAAAGCTCCAATTGGTGCCGTACAGCCACCTTCTAGTGTTTTAAGAAATTGACGTTCTATATAAGTAACTATTTCTGTCTCTATATCATTCAAATGCGATAAAGCATCAAGTGTAAAGGCATCGTTTTGCATAGCAACTACTAGCATTGCGCCTTGAGCAGGAGCAGGAATCATCCAATCTAAATTGATATAATTCTCCGGCTTCAAGTTAATGCGTTCTAATCCTGCAGCGGCAAAAACAGCTCCATTCCACTCACCTTCATTGAGTTTTTTCATTCGCAAATTTACATTTCCGCGAAGGTCAACTACTTTATGTGTTGGGTATTTATTTAGCCATTGCGCTTGACGACGCAAACTTCCGGTGGCAATAGTTCCTGATTCGTTAAGAAAATCCAGCTTGCCTTTGTGAACTAAAATATCGAGTGTACTAGCTCTTTCAAGAACGGCAGCTTGCACAATTCCATGCGGCAGAGCGGTAGGAACATCTTTCATGGAATGCACTGCGATATCTACATCACCATTAATCATAGCAACATCTAGTGTTTTTGTAAAAATTCCAGTAATTCCTAATTCGTAAAGTGGCTTATCCAAAATTACGTCACCAGTTGATTTTACAGCTACAATTTTAGTTTTAAATCCTAAATCATTTAACTTCTTCTCTACTGTGTGTGCTTGCCAAAGCGCAAGTTCACTATCTCTAGTACCTATTCGTATTGTTTTTTCAGCCATTTTTATATTTTGATTTCTTAATAAATTAAAACCATTAAGAAATTAAGATTCGATAAGTGTAAAGTTTATTATTTTGCCGCCAACCCAATTTTGAAAACTTTCTCGATCCATTCGATACTTTCATCCACCATAGTGTCATCGTCTTTTAAATGATTGGCAAACTGTGTTGTGATTTTTTGAATGATTCTAGCACTAATAATTTCGGCTTGTTCTTCGTTGAAATCGGCTATTTTTTTACTTTGAAAATTTAATTCTGAAACTTTCATCGCATTCAATTTTTCCTTCAACGCATGTATCGTAGGAGCAAACTTGCGTCCTTTGGTCCACACATTAAATTCTTCTTTGATTTCTTCGATAATAGCCTCGGCAGCTGGAATATGATTTTTTCGGTTTTCTAAAGTTTCGTCTGTTAGTTGTGACAAATAATCCATATGAATAAGTGTCACTCCTTCTAACTCTTCCACATCAGCATGTACGTTTTTTGGAATCGAAAGATCTAAAATCAATAAAGGCTTTTTTAAGTTTAAAATAGCTTTATCAACCGTAGGGTTTTGAGCACCAGTTGCCACGACAACTACATCGGCCTTCTGTAATTCTAAATGCAATTCAGAGTAATCTTTTACGATAAGGTTTAGCTTTCCAGCCAAACGCTCTGCCTTGTCTTTAGTTCTATTGATAAGAGTGATGTGCTCATTTTTGGTATGTTTAACCAAATTTTCGCAGGTATTACGACCAATTTTTCCGGTACCAAACAACAGAATGTTTTTATTACCAACATCTACTACATTCTTCATGATGTACTGAACAGCCGCAAAAGAGACCGATGTCGCTCCTGAACTAATCTCAGTATCGTTTTTGATTTTTTTGCTAGCCTGAATTACTGCGTTTACAAGTCGCTCCATGAAATTATTTGCTAATCCCATCGATTTTGACTGCGTGAAGCTAGAGCGTATTTGAGATATGATTTCAAAATCTCCTAGAATTTGACTGTCTAAACCAGTTCCTACTCTAAAAATATGACTGATCGCCTCTTGATTTTTGTAAACGAAACCTACCTTTTGAAATTCTTCAACACTACCATTACTGTTTTCACAAATCAATTTTATTAATTGAAAAGGGTGTTCAGCAAAACCATATATTTCTGTACGGTTACAAGTAGATGTAACTATTAAACTCTCGATTCCTTCTGTTTTTGCTTGTTCAAGCAAACGTGTTTTTGCTAAAGTATCTAAGCTAAATTTACCTCTCATTTCAGCGTCGGCTTTTTTATAACTTAGTCCTACTGAATAAAAATAGTGATGTTTAGATAGGGTATTATTTTCCATAGTATTACTTTTCAAGAAAGTGAGACAAAATTATTACTATCATATCTATAAAAGTAACGCTAGAAGTACTATTTGTGTCGCTTGATGTTTTTTTATTTCTAAAAGACTGACAATAGGTAAAAAACGCTATTTTTGTGGTGTAATCAAGGTACTTGTACTTAATAAATTAGAACGATTCTAAATTAAAGAGATTATTATATAAACTATTGCTATTATAAAAATATCGCTATGAGTTCACAAGAAATTATAAAGATAGAAGATGATTTTACTTTAATTCGTTTTCAAAATGACAGCACACAGAGCTTCAACGCACAGCGCGAAGTAAGCAGTGGACTGATTCAATTCCATTTTGGATTAAAAGGAAGCGCTAAATTTATTTTTAATCAAGGCAACTACGCTTTGGAACTGAAAGAAGAGAAATCATTGCTTTTATACAACCCACAAAAAGAACTACCCTTAAATTTGGAGTTAGCTCCTAGCTCATGGGTGATATCTGTAATAATTTCGATAAAGAAATTCCATGCTTTATTTTCGAATGAGGCAGATTATATCACTTTTTTAAGTGGGGAAAATAAGGACAAAAAATATTACAACGAAGGAAATATAAGTCCATCGATGGCTATTGTACTAAGTCAGCTTTTTCATTACAACTTGCATCCGTCTATCAAAAATCTATACTATAAAGGAAAAGGGTATGAATTACTAAGTTTGTACTTTAACCGTACCGAAGACCCCAATGCAGAACAATGCCCGTTCTTGATTGACGAGGACAATGTAATGAAAATTAAAAAGGCAAAGGAAATCATTATCGCAAATATGGCCGAGCCGCCTGGACTGCAGGAACTCGCAGATGAAATAGGATTGAATCTTAAGAAACTCAAAATGGGTTTCAAACAAATTTACGGAGATACCGTTTATGGATTCCTATTTGACTATAAAATGGACTTTGCTCGAAAATTACTTGATAGTGGTTCCTATAATGTCAACGAAGTAGGATTAAAGATAGGTTACAGTACCGGAAGTCATTTTATAGCAGCATTCAAAAAGAAATTTGCCACAACTCCAAAAAAGTATTTGATGTCAATTAATCCAAATGCGTAAGCAGTAATTGATTTTACATATTAAACAATAAATAAAAAATAGTTAATCGTACTTAAGAGAAAACGTTCTTTAAGTACTTTTACCAAATAAAAAAAAGCAAGATGAAAGGTGTATTATTAGTTAATTTAGGTTCTCCAGAAAGTCCAACTCCAAAAGATGTAAAACCGTACTTAGACGAATTTTTAATGGATAAATACGTAATTGACGTTCCGTTTTTACTGAGAGCACTGCTTGTACGTGGAATCATTTTACAAACAAGACCAAAAAAATCAGCTGCTGCTTACGCAAAAATATGGTGGGACGAAGGTTCACCACTTGTAGTTATTTCACGAAGAATGCACGAAAAAGTAAAGCAACTTGTTAACGTACCCGTTTCGTTAGCGATGCGTTACGGAAATCCATCGTTATTATCTGGACTACAAGAATTACATGATAAAGGCGTAACCGAGGTAATGCTTTTTCCTTTGTATCCTCAACACGCTATGGCATCTACAACTACAATTTTAGAATTAGCTGAGGAGCACAGACAAAAATATTTTCCGGGAATGAAATTTACTATTGTTCCCGCTTTTTACAATAAACCAGATTACTTACAAAATCTTGCAGATTCTATCAAAGGACATTTAGCAGGTTTTGACTACGATCATTTATTATTCTCTTACCACGGTATCCCAGAACGTCACATTCGTAAAACAGATATCACTAAATCACATTGTAAAATAGATGGATCTTGTTGCAATACGCCATCACCAGCACATGAATTTTGTTACCGTCACCAATGTTACGAAACAACCAAGCAAGTAGTAAAGTTATTAGGCATTCCAGAAGGAAAATACAGCCAAACATTTCAATCTCGATTAGCGGGTGATAAATGGTTAACACCTTACACTGATGTCGAAGTTAACAAAATGCCCGAAAAAGGAATTAAAAAACTAGCCGTAGTAACCCCAGCTTTCGTTTCTGATTGTTTAGAAACTTTGGAGGAAATTGCAATGGAAGCTAATCACGAATTTAAAGAGCACGGTGGTGAAGAGTTCATGGCAATTCCTTGTTTAAACGATAGCGATGCATGGTGCCAAACGGTTGGAAACTGGATCAATGACTGGGCAACTGTAGAAAAAACAATCGCATAAATGGCTGTTTCCTCGGAAGAATTAGGAACACAAGACATCAAAAAGCTTTTGATAAAACAAGCCGTACCTGCGTCGATAGGAATCTTATTCTTATCTGTCAATATCTTAATTGACACCATATTTGTGGGACAATGGATAGGCTCATTAGCTATTGCAGCAGTTACTGTTGTGCTGCCTATTACCTTTTTAATTTCCTCGTTAGGAATGGCAATAGGTGTGGGTGGTGGCTCTGTTTTATCCAGAGCTTTGGGAGCAAAAGATCATGAAAAAGCAAAGAGTACCTTTGCCAATCAAATCATGATGACCTTTGCTTTGTCCTCTATTTTTTGCCTTTTGGGCATCTTTTTTAGCCGCGAAATGCTTCTGCTTTTTGGTGCAAAAGGAGCGATCATTCAACCCGCAACTGAGTTCTTTAAACCCATCATTTTATCCGTTCCCTTTTTAGCGTTGTGCATGATGGGGAACAACATTATAAGAGCCGAAGGGAAACCTAAGTTTGCAATGATCGCAATGATTGTTCCTGCGTTTTTTAATATTGGTTTGGATATTCTTTTTATTAAAGTCATGAATTTAGGAATGACTGGAGCTGCTTATGCCACAGCCATTTCCTATTTTATGTGTTTTGTATTTGTACTTTGGTTCTTTTTATTTAAAAGCGAAATCAAACCAAAAGCAATCCATTTTAAGTTTAACTATCTTATCTTTAAGGAGATTAGCACACTTAGTTTTGTGACTTTTTCTAGACAAGGTGTGATTGCTATATTATCAATTATACTTAATCACACGTTATATACCTATGGTGGTGAGCACTCAATCGCAGTATACGGCATAATTAGTAGGATGCTCATGTTTGCTTTATTTCCTATCTTAGGAATCACACAAGGTTTTTTACCAATTGCAGGTTATAATTATGGTGCACACAATTATACAAGAGTGAAGGAAAGTATAGGTATTTCTATAAAATATGCAGCGCTACTTGCTAGTATTATTTTTGTTGTAATCTTATTTTACGCCACACCAATCGTAACCATTTTTACAGATGACTCAACAGTATTGAGCGAAACACCTAACGCATTACGCTGGGTGTTTGCCGCTTCTCCCATCATAGCCGTCCAACTAATTGGATCAGCCTATTTTCAGGCAGTAGGAAAAGCAAGAAAAGCACTTTTATTGACCTTAAGTAAACAAGGTTTTTTCTTGATTCCGCTCGTACTCATTTTACCTAATTTTTTTGGTATTTTTGGTGTTTGGGTTGCCTTTCCAATCTCGGATGTACTATCGACTTTACTCACGGGTTTTTTTCTGAGGAAAGAAATAAACAAAAATCTAAACTAAATAATAGATGGAATACTATAATTACTTAAAATCACTTCACCTCATCTTTGTAATTACATGGTTTGCAGGATTATTCTATATTGTAAGGCTTTTTGTGTACCAAATTGAAGCAGCCGACAAGCCTTCACCAGAAAAAGAAATATTACAAAAACAGTATAAAATCATGACCTACCGGCTTTGGTATATCATTACTTGGCCATCAGCAATTTTAGCAAGTTTTTTTGCTTTTTGGATGTTATTTTTCACCCCGATGGGAAATGCATGGTTAAAAATGCCTTGGATGCACGTAAAGCTTGGCTTTGTTTTTGTGTTGTATTTATACCATGCAAAATGCCAACAAATCTATAATCAATTACAAAAAGACGAGATAAAATACAGCACTAATTTTATGCGATTGTGGAATGAGGGAGCGACCCTTATTCTTTTTGCTGTAGTATTCCTAGTTGTTCTAAAAAATGCCGTAAATTGGATTTTTGGAGTTGCTGGAATTTTTCTTTTCTCCATTACTATTATGTTAGGGTTTAGATTTTACAAAAAAATAAGAGAAAAAAACCAATCTTAATTATGCTTAAAGGTTTTAAATTATCAATGCTTTCCCTACGAATCCGGATTTTTCTTTCGATGATCGTACTGATAATTGTAGCCTCTATGTTATTAGCTTCGATCTCAATAATACAGTTTAAAAACGAAGCAAAAGAATACCATCAAGAGCGACTGGAACGTAAAGAAAATGCTGTAAAAGAACACATTAACTATGTCCTTTCCACAACTACTTATCCGTTAAACACAGATAATTTAGACCTTATTTTCAAGGACAAGATTCATGAGTTAGCCCAGATTCATAATATCGAAATCAATATTTACGATCTTGATGGAAATCTTTTAAAATCATCTAAGGAATCCTTCTCAGTAGATAAAGTATCTCCTCCAATTCCAAAATACATCTTAAAACTGGTACGTTCCTCCATCGAAAAAAGGTACGTTGATATCAAAACGATTGATGGTGTAAAAAACAGATCATCGTTTACACAAATAAAAGATGAGCGCTTTAAACCATTAGGCGTATTAAACTTACCCTACTTAGAAGACGATGGCTTTTACCAGAAAGAATTGAGTAGTTTTTTAATTCGTTTAGGGCAAGTGTACTCCTTTATGATGCTAGTTGCTTTTGGCTTGGCTTATTTTCTTTCAACCTATATAACGAAATCACTGAAAACAATATCTGACAAACTAAATGAGACGAGCTTACACCAGAAAAACGAAAAAATCATCCTTGAGGCTAACAGTAAAGAGATTAATTTATTGATAAAAGCGTACAATCAAATGGTGGATGAGTTAGAAAAAAGTGCGGTAAAGCTTGCGCGAAGCGAACGGGAAGAGGCTTGGCGTGAAATGGCAAAACAAGTAGCCCACGAGATTAAAAATCCTTTGACGCCCATGCGTTTAACCGTACAGAGTTTTCAGAGAAGGTTTAATCCTGAAGACCCTCAAATTACACAAAAAATGAAGGATTACTCAGAAACCCTAATTCAACAAATTGATACTATGAGCGCTGTAGCATCAGCATTTTCGAATTTTGCTTCTATGCCGGTACAAAAAAACGAAACGTTGAATGTGGTTGAAGTAATCGAATTAGCTTTAGACATTTTTAACGAAAACAATATTATCTTCGAAAAAGAATCGCCTGAAATCATATCAAAAATAGATCGAACGCAGCTAGTGAGAATTATAACTAATTTAGTCAAAAACGCCATTCAATCCATACCAGAACTTCAAGAGGAGAAACAAATTAAAGTGGTGGTCAAAAAGGTGTTGAACAATGTTTTGATTATAGTTGAAGATAATGGGGTTGGTATAAGTCCCGCAGATGTGAAACGAATTTTCCAACCTAAATTCACCACAAAAAATAGTGGAATGGGACTAGGGTTGGGTATTATTAAAAACATTATTGAAAATTACGAAGGAACAATTACCTTTGATACAGAATACGGAATTGGAACTCGTTTTGTAGTTTCACTTCCAATAATTAACTCTTAAACAAGTATTATGAACTACGAAAACATTCTAGTTGCCACAGAAAATAGTATTGCGACAATTACAATAAATCGCCCAACAAAATTAAATGCTTTAAATAGCAAGACAATCGAAGAGCTACACCAAGCCTTTGAAAGTTTAGAAAAAAACTACGATACTCGTGTTATTATTTTGACCGGTAGCGGCGAAAAAGCTTTTGTTGCTGGAGCAGATATTGCTGAATTTGCACAATTTTCAGTAGAAGAAGGCGCACAACTAGCTGCTCAAGGACAAGAAATACTTTTTAATTTTGTAGAGAACTTAAAAATACCTGTAATTGCTGCCGTAAATGGATTTGCATTAGGAGGTGGATTAGAACTAGCCATGTCATGTCATATACGAGTAGCATCTGAAAACGCTAAAATGGGGCTTCCAGAAGTATCATTGGGAGTCATTCCAGGTTATGGAGGAACGCAACGTTTACCTCAATTGATCGGAAAGGGACGTGCTATGGAAATGATTATGACCGCCGGCATGGTAGGAGCTGAAGAAGCTCACAGAACCGGATTAGTAAATCATGTAGTGCCACAAGCAGAAATTTTAGAATTTTGTACCGGTATTGCACAAAAAATAATGAAAAACTCACCTGTCGCGATTAGTAAAGCGATCAAAGCAGTAAATGCTAATTTTAAAGATGGTGAAAACGGCTATGAAACCGAAATAAAATCGTTTGGAAAATGCTTTGGTACTGAAGATTTTAAAGAAGGAACTACAGCTTTTTTAGAAAAAAGAAAAGCGATTTTTCCTGGGAAATAAAGACACAGACGCACTGTTTACCAAAATTAAAAAACCACAGTATCAATATACTTAAATAATTGATATTGTGGTTTTTTTATGTTACTAGGGTAAATTTCCGCTAATTAAATCGCAAATACCGTTCACAAAAGCTAATTTTGCATTTAAATCAACATCAAAAATTAAATCATGTCATACGAACCTATATTTGCTCTTTTTTGGGAAAAAGTAAAACAAAGTATTGTCGATAAAACATATTCCAAATTAACTTTGGCGAAGACCATAGGAGATACCGAAATAAAAAACATTTATGTGCGTCCTGTTTTACTAGAAAATGATGTGTTTATGCTTTCGCTAAGTACAAAATACAAAACAGAGGAAGTAGAAAGTTTTCATACAATTGATGATGCCTATCCTATTTTAGCTTCTTATCTAAACAATCCGTTTTTGACCGCTTTGTTATTTACAACTGAAAATGATATCACTTTCAAACTCAATAAAAAAAGAGTTGGAAGCATAGTTGAACAAGCGCCTACGTTTAAAAGTGCCTCTGATGTGATTATCGAAATGCAAGAAAAAGGCATTTACAACTAATATTTGTTTTAATAGCGCTGGTTTTTGTCTTTAAAAAGTAGCGTTATTATTTTTATTTTTCTCCCTCCCATTCCGCGTAAAATTGAGCAAGAAAACCTTCCATATAACGGTGTCTCTCCTGAGCTATTTTTTTTCCTGAAACGGTATTCATCTTATCTTTTAGCAATAACAGCTTTTCATAGAAATGATTTAGTGTTGGCGCATTATTACTTTTATATTCTTCTTTAGTCATTGTAGTGTTTGGCGCGATATTAGGGTCATACAGCGCTCTATTTTTAAAACCACCATAATTGAACGCACGAGCAATCCCAATAGCACCTATAGCGTCTAAACGATCTGCATCTTGAACTACATCTAACTCGACAGAACTAAAATCACGTGCTACTTTACCACCTTTAAAAGATATATTTTCAATTATTTTAACCACATGATCGATAACTTCCTCTGAAACAGCATTTGTCTCTAAAAAAGCTCTAGCTGTTTTAGGCCCGATAGTTTCGTCTCCGTCATGAAATTTACTATCGGCTATATCGTGAAGTAAAGCAGCTAGTTGCACGGTTGTTAGATCACACTGTTCGTCGCCACCGATTAACATTGCATTCTTGTACACACGTTCAATATGAAACCAATCATGACCTCCCTCTGCTCCTACTAGTTGTTCTTTAACAAATGCAATTGTTTTTACTATAATCTCAGAATGTTCCATTACATATTTATTACAAAAAATGTTGATTCTTAAAGCACTAGCCTTAAAAATCAACATTTTTATTATTTATTATTTTTTAAAAACTACAATCTTGCTGGTTCAACCCATTTGAAGATATGCGTTTCTTGCGGAATAACGATTCTTTCTGAAATCCTAGCCATTCTCGCTGGTAATTTCATTAAGTAATCACGAGCTTTCTCCGCTTCATCAGTTAGACCTGTTATCTTATCTATTTCCCATTTGGTAATTAGTTTTTGCATAATTTCTACATAATCATTAGCAGTGTACACTCCAATACGCTGTGCAGAATCAGAAAACAATTCGAATGCAGAACTAATTTTAGCACCAGATTCTCTTAAGAAATGAGCTGGCATCACAATCTTAGCTTTCATCATGTACTGGAAAGCTAGCATCATTTCGCTAGGGTCAATTTTAAAAATTTGGTTTACAAATTCACTGTAAGCATGGTGATGGCGCATTTCGTCACCAGCAATCATCTTACACATTTTTGCAAGTTTTTTATCTCCGTAACTCTTAGCTAGCTGCGAAACTCTATTATGAGAAACATAGGTTGCTAATTCTTGAAAACTAGTATAAACGAAGTTCTTGTAAGGATCTCTTCCTGTACCTATGTCAAAACCATCATTGATCAGGTGCTGTGTAGTCATTTCGACCTCACGCATATTCACACGACCTGATAAATACAAGTACTTATTTAAAAGATCTCCATGACGATTTTCCTCACCCGTCCACTGGCGAACCCATTGTGCCCAACCATTACGCTCTAAATTATCGACACCCTCAACTTCCATTAACCAGTTTTCATATGTTGGCAATGCTTCCTCAGTAATCATATCTCCTACCATCGCTACCCAAAAATCATAAGGTAAGTCCTTAGAGATCTCGCGTAATTCCTTAACTTCTTCTAAAAAGTTATCACTTTCAGAATTAGGTAAAAAATCAGATGGCTGCCAAATTTCTTCTACAGGTATTAAATACTGATCCACATAGCTCGACACGTTTTTTTCCAAAAACTGCATTACTTCTAAACGAATATTTTTTATTGACATCTTATATATATTAAAATTTTATTCCTTTTACTACAGCCTCTTCGGCCTTTTCTATTAAATCTGCAAAATCAAATTCACTCACCTTTAAAGGCTTATGTATTGCAAAGGTAAGATGATTTCCTAAACCAACTGGAAAAAAACCAAATTTAACCATTTTCCAACTATTGTTAATGCTCACGGGAACAACATAAGCAGATGGTGCTGCCTTGCATAATATTTTTAAACCCGTTTGCGAGAACGCTTTTGGCTGACCTGTTTTGCTTCGGGTTCCCTCTGGAAAAATAACTGCTGAACGGTTATTAGCCTCGATATAATCTCCTAATTTTTTGATCTCAGGAATAGCTTGCTTAGGATCCTTACGGTCTATCAAAGCAGATCCTCCATGACGCAAATTATACGAAACACTAGGTATTCCTTTCCCTAACTCTTTCTTGCTTACAAATTTACAATGAAAATCACGCATGAACCAAATCATAGCAATGATATCATACATACTTTGATGGTTACTAACAAAAATAATAGGTGCATTTTTAGGTATACTTTCTAGATTCGAGAATTTGTAGGTAGTACCTACAATATTCGTACATCTAACTAAAAATAAATTTAAAAAATCCACACTTTTTTTATGGGCTTGGTAGCCAAAAATATTAAAGCACACCCATTGAATAGGATGAAATATAACAAGCGTTAGTCCAAAACACAAATAATAAATTACAGAAATGGGGTACGAAATAAGCTTTTGCATTCATTATATAATTAGCTGCAAAAGTAACAAATAAATTTTTAGTGCTAATTATTTGGCAAATAATAATAGATTTAGTGTTTAATTGTACCTTTGCTCTCCTTAATCACTGTACACTACCACCTCAAATGAATTTCACCTATCCAAAAAACGAAAAACTTAAAAGTAAAATCAGCATTGGATTATTATTCACAGAAGCTAAATCAGTCTCAAAATATCCATTACGTCTCGTTTACCATTGCAGTACAGATAATGAAGGTGAAAAGATTAAAATGGGGGTTTCTGTTTCTAAAAAAAACTTCAAAAAAGCAGTAGACCGCAATTACTTTAAGCGTGTTTTACGCGAAACCTACCGACTCAACAAGCATCTATTGCTTGACTCGATAGACAAACCTTACTGCTTTATGTTTTTCTACCAAACTAAAGATCGTTTGTCCTATGACGAAATCAATACAAAAACGATTCAGCTGTTTGAGAAGTTTATTGCTCAAACAACAAAAAAAGAATAGTAGCAAACCTATTTTTTGTATTTTTAGCATGTAAAAAACCTATTACATGAAGCTAAAAGTAATTCTGATCATTATTTTATGTTCTCTTATTAGCTGTAAGAAAGCCAATGAAGCTCTTGACTCCCAGGTGCAAAATATTGTATTACCTGCAAAAACAGAAACTAATGAAAGTAAATCTAAAGTAAGTGGAAAGCTTAATCAGAAAATAATCAAAGAAGGCAACCTTCGATTTGAAACTTCAGACCTTGATCGTACCTATAATCAAATCATTACAAATACCAAGAAAGCTAATGGCACGGTTCAAAATGATACTGAAGGCAAGGATTACGGCACTGTTTATAGGAAATTAATAGTACGTATTCCTAGCCAGAATTTTGATGTATTTATACAAAATATATCAAAAGGAGTGGCATACTTTGATAATAAAGAAATTACAGCCGAGGATGTAACCGCACAATACATTGATATTAATGCCAGATTAAACGCTAAAAAATCTTTAGAAAATAGGTACATTGAACTCTTGAAAAAAGCAGTCAAGGTCTCCGAAATGTTAGAAATCGAGAAACAACTTTCTGCTATTAGAGAGGACGTTGAAGCAACACAAGGAAAGCTAAATTATTTACAAAATAGAATATCAGAAAGTACAATAACAATTGAATTTTACAAAACCGTAGCAACTGATAACGGCGTGACGATTTCGTATGGGTCTAAAATCGGGAATGCTATAGCATCTGGTTTTAATGCGTTCTCGAGCTTTTTTATATTCTTAGTGTCAATTTGGCCATTTATAATTATCCTAACTGGAATTATTTATTTTATTAGAAAAAAAATAAAACAAAAAAATAAAAACTAATGCATTCTTTTATCAAAAAAAAATACCTAATCCCTGTTGCTGCTTCAGCATTTTTATTTGTTGGTGCCAGTTTTAAAAATGATTTTTTTGAAATAGCCAAACAAATAGAAATCTTCACCACTTTATTTAAAGAGGTCAATAACAACTACGTAGACGAGTCGAATCCAGGAGAACTTATGGATAAAGCGATAAAGGGGATGCTAGCTAGCCTAGATCCTTATACAGTCTATTTTAACGAACAAGATGTACTACGATTCAAAATCAACAATACTGGCGAATACACTGGAATAGGCGCATTAATTTCTCAAAAAGAAGGTCAACTAATTGTTAGAGAAGTTTATAAAAACTTCCCCGCTGACAAAGCGGGACTGAAACCTGGGGATTTAATTATAAAAATAGGTGATGTACCTATTACTGATTTTAAAGATGATGCCTCTCAATTACTTAAGGGTGTTAAAAACACTAAAATAGCGATTCAATTTATTCGACAAGGACAATCAAAAACCACCGAAATTATCCTAGACGAAGTAGGTATAAAATCCGTTCCTTATTACGCTAAAATTGATGACAAAACCGGCTATATAGTTCTAGCCCGTTTCAATCAAAAAGCGTCTAATGAAACAAAACAAGCATTAGAAGATTTAAAAAGACAAGGAGCTGAAAGAATCGTATTAGACCTTAGGGGCAATCCTGGAGGACTATTAAACGAAGCGGTAAACATTTGCAATCTATTTGTTCCAAAAAACGAAATTATCGTAACCACTAAATCTAAAAACGAGAAATACAACAACACCTACAAAACACAAAATGAACCCGTAGATACGCAAATACCTATTGTCATTATTGTTAATGATAAAAGTGCTTCTGCCTCTGAAATTGTCTCGGGAGCCTTGCAAGATTTAGATAGAGCTGTGATCGTAGGAAGCCGAAGTTTTGGGAAAGGTCTTGTTCAAAAACCTATAGATTTAACATACAATACACAACTTAAAGTAACTATTTCGCGCTACTATACACCATCAGGACGGTGTATACAAGCACTAGACTACAATAATAAAGACAAAAATGGTAGTGCAACTAGAACGCAGGAAAAAAATTATAATGCTTACAAAACTAAAAAAGGCAGAACCGTTTATGACGGTGGTGGAATATTGCCAGACGTACAACTGGAAGAAACGAAATCAAGTGTTATCGCGAGCGTACTAGAAAAAAACGACGCTATATTCGACTTTGTAACTAGCTACTATTACAAAAATCAAAACCTAGGCACGCAAATACCCGCTTTCTCTAACGCTGACTACCAAATTTTTAAACAATTTGTAAAAACATCTAAATATTCGTTTGAGACTGAAACTGAATTAGCTCTTAAAAACACTTTGGCTATAGCCAAAAAAGAAAAATTAGACGATAGTATATTAGTAGAATACCAACAATTACTGTCTGCATTGCAAAAAAGTGAAGAATCACAACTTGATAAAAACCAGGAAGAAATCAAAAAGATAATTACCGAGGCGATTATTAAGCGTTTCCAATATGAAGAAGGTTTTTATCAGTATTACATCAAAACGAATTCTGAGATTAAAAAATCAGTAAGCATTCTTAACAATTCCTTAGAATACAAAACGATTTTAAAAATTTAATGTTCCGGTTCTTTTACATATCACCTCTTTTTCTATTTTGTTTCCTCAATGCTCAGGAAAAAAAAATAGAAACCGTTTATTTCGAATTTGACAAATACTCCCTTGAAACATATCAAGAAAAAGACATCTGGGACTTTATAGTACAATCAGATACAGCACGCATTGAATCTATTCAAATATATGGTTATTGCGATGACCGTGGGGATAATGATTATAATTACAAACTATCAGAGAACAGAGTAAATACGGTTAGGAAAATTTTAACAATCAATGGTTTTAACAAAAATAAAATTGTGATTATTGAGGGGAAAGGAAGAGTGCTTTTAACGAGTAATCCATTAGAAAACCTTACTGAGATCCGTTCGAAAAATAGACGCGTCGACATTTTAATCGTCAGAAAAAATAGTTTTGGTAAAGGGATTTATAATTCATTTCAAGACAAACATGAAGTGGGCGACCGTATCTTTCTCGAAAACATTCTCTTCAATTTGGGAAGCAGTGTCCTAACCCCTGCATCTAGAAGAGAACTAGATAGAATTGCAATACTGCTTAATAAAAATAAAAACATTGAATTTGAAATCATTGGCCATGTATGTTGTACCCCAGACTACTATCGAGATGCGATAGATAGGGATACAAACGAACGTAAATTATCTGTGAACAGAGCTAAAGTTGTGTTTAGATATTTAATTAACCGACAAGTGAATGGTATTCGCATGTCCTACAAAGGAGTAGGAAATAAATTCCCTTTAGGGAAAGGAAGTGAGTTTGATCGAAGAGTCGAGTTTCTGATTAAAAAAATATAATTACTCTTTTTTCATGTCTATATGCGGAATATCGTCTTCTAGGTACATTTCACTTATTTGTATAAAACCATGGCTTTCATAAAACTTTTTCAAATACAACTGTGCGCCTATAGTTATTGCTGTTTCGTTGTAATTATTCTTAATACCTGCAATCGCCTCACGCATTAAATCATGTCCCCACTTTTTAGAACGATAATTTTTATCTACAACCACGCGCCCAATAGATGCATTATCAAAGCTAATTCCTGGTTTGAAAAGACGGGCATGAGCCACAGTTTTACCTTCATATTCACCTATTAGATGCAAAGCAACCTTATCTTTACCGTCTAGATCAAGATACACGCAGTTTTGCTCCACTACAAAGATCTCACTCCTTAAGCGCAGTAAATCATATAGTTCATCTACCGTTAATGCATTAAAAGCCTTTATTTTCCATTGTATACTCATAGAGGAATTTTAGAAATATTATTTAAGGCGAATTTAAGTAATTATCCCTTATTTACCACTACTGACCTAATAATTGCCTCCAACTCTAGCATTAAATCTCGCTTTTCTTTAGAAGGAGAATAGCAAAATCCTTCTAATACCAAAACCCTGTTATTTTCTTTATCAATTATTGCGTAATTAATAAAGGGTCCTGACATAAAATCATCCCGAAGTTCCCATGTTCCTCTGGTTTCATACGTAAGTTTGTTATCTAGGTTTACTACAAAAAAGTAAGGAGCATAAGCCTCCTCTGTAATCATATCAGTTCCGGGCTCTTTTCCGTGAATATAAAGATTACCTATAGAATCTCGCATCTTTATAATATTACCAACAATGTTATTTTTATTGTTAACAGTCGATAAAGGAACTTGGTAAATTAAGACGCTTGTGTTACCACTGATGATTTCTTTTTTGAACCAAACAAAATTAGCATCCTGTAGCATTAACTCGTAAGAAGAAGGAATTTGAATAGAAATATTGAACTTCTTATCAAAATATTCTCTTTCTAAAAGTGATTTTCTTGCAATACGCTGACTTTCATCGATCTCGTTTTGATGAATTGTTTTGATGATTTGGGGTGCAGTCTTTTCTAGGAGAGCTAAAATAGAAGTGACTGATTTACCAGTGATATGAAATACATTTTGGGGCGCCGCGTATTCGTCTTTTTTAACGCTAAAATGATCATTATCCCCTTTTTTAATGACGATAACATTTCGGCTATCGGTCATAAAACCTTCCATAAGCTTTATGGGATACTGATTGATATTGAAAAGAGGTTCTTCCTGAGGCAATCCTAAAACAGGGGCTGCAAATTTATTTCTAGCACTGTCTCCAACCTCGCTATTCCACAACAAGTCATCAACAATGATAGCGATATTATTAATTTTCCCATTTGCTATTCTTGGTAGAACAACTTCCTCTTTTTTACAAGAAATAAAAAGATAGGAACCTATGAGTAAAAATAGAAGCAGTTTTTTATTCATTTTATTAAAGTTAAAATAGGCTAATCATATATTGAAATGACCCTAAAGATACAAGTTTTATAAACTAATGTCAATTACATGCTTAGCCACGAATATCATTCCAATTATTGACAAACAAGTAAAAAACATCATTTCGACGCAAAAAAAAGGGTTTTATTCAACAATGAATAAAACCCCATCCTATAAAAACCTTTTTAAAACTAACCGTTAATTTTTAGTTTCATCCCTGGTTTAATATTTTCACCCTTAATACCATTCCACTTTATAATATCTGAAACGGTAATTCCTGGATACTTTTTAGCTATACTAAATAAAGAATCCCCCTTTTTAACGTAATAATTATCTGCTTCTTTAAGTTTCGTAATCGGACTATTTTTTACCTTAAAAGCACTAACGGCTACAGCATTTGTAGCAATTGCAATTTCATCTTTAGCTACTATTAATTCACTTCCTAAAGCAATTGCTGCGCTTGACAGACTATTCCATTCCTTCAAATTTTCAATAGTGGCTCCAAATTTTTTGGCAACATTACTTAAGTTGTCTCCTTTTTGAACGGTATAGTAAATTTCTTTTAGTTCAGGCGATTGCGCCAATTCCATTTTTATCGGTTCTTTTGAATCATATGCTATTTGTAAAGTTGTCCCTTGATGAATTGTAGTATCAGTCAAGTTATTCCATTCTTTAATTTGAGCTACGGTTACTTTATATTTGTCAGCGATAGCATTAATGTTGTCTCCATTTTGAACGACATACATGGATTGTTTACTCTCGACTAAAGTGTCTTTCGAATTCTCTTTATTTACTTTACTTTCCTTTACTACCTTGCTAACTACTGCTATATCGTTTTTTGCCTGGACTACTGTAGTTTTTACAGGACTTTCTTTAGCTAAAATCTTTAAATTTTGACCGTAAGCAATCGTATTACTCTTGAGTCCATTCCATTTTTTCAAGTCTGTTAAGGATACGTCATTTTTACTTGCTATAGTACCTAAATTATCCCCACGTTTTACTTTGTAGTATCGAGTGGTAAACTGACTTTCTTTTTGGTTTGTACTAGTATCTGTAGTGCTTACAATTGCTGTAATGCTAGTGAATAGTCTCTCTTTTTTATCTAATTCATACTGCACATAAGCGTATAGTTTTTCCTCATTAGATGTAAAAAGAGCTATTTTTTCGTTAGGCAGGCGCAAGTAGTGTTTCTCATCTCTGTACGACGGAATAATGTTCAACTTGTAGGAAGGATTTAGTAGCTGTAATTGCGCAACAGGTACCTCTAGTAAATCTGAGATTTGTTTGAAAGACATTTCTCTTTTAATCATCACAGTATCAGTTGCAAAATGCTGCACCACTGCTCTATCAGGAACAATACCATGTTCCTTGCGATATTCGTATAAATACATGGTTGCTAAAAAAGCAGGAACATAGCCTTGCGTTTCTTTAGGTAAATTTTTTCTAATACTCCAATAATTTTGTTGTCCTCCGGAACGTCTTATTGCTTTTGATACGTTTCCAGGCCCTGAATTATAGGACGCTAAAACCAGTTCCCAATCACCAAAAATAGCATACATATTCGACATATATTTTGCCGCTGCAGCTGTAGCTTTTAGGGGATCACTTCGCTCGTCTATATAAGAATCAATTTTTAAATTGTATTGTTTACCCGTTTGATACATAAATTGCCACAGTCCGGTAGCACCCATTTTCGAAACTGCTTTTGGATTTAGGGCCGACTCTACCACTGCTAAGTATTTTATCTCTAAGGGTACGTTCTGTTTGGCAAACTCTTCTTCAAATAGAGGGAAATAGTATTCTGAAATAGCCATTAATCTACCAAAGGATTTTTTTCGGTATTTCAAAAAGGATTTGATGACATTTTCTAAACTTTCATTGTATTCAATCCTAAAAGGAGATTTGGCATTCATTGCCTCGAGTCTTGATTTTAACAAATCTGTAGATAACTCGTAATCCACTTTTACATCGGTATTGATGTTGGTTATATCACTTGTAATGTCATTGTAGAGATCTAAATCAGTTAGTTCCTTCATCCATAAGCTATCTACACATGATGCCATAGCATCTTTCACAAAACTTTTTTTGATAGAATCGAGATAGGATTGGTTGTTTTCCTTAATAAAAACTCCTTTGCTCTCGCTATTCTGTTGCGAAAACAAAGGAATTGATACTAATAATATTGCGGTTACTATGGTATTTTTTACAGTCATTTTTACAGTCAACTTACTTAATTTTAAATGATTAAATGAATCATTATTTTACAAACTTAATAGGTTACAACTGAAAAAAAGTATAAATATTGTTAAATATGCAGAATTTAGTCTAAGATTGCAGCAATTCCAGGTAAATTTTTACCTTCTAACATTTCTAACATTGCACCACCTCCGGTAGATACATAACTCATTTTTTCTTCAAGACCAAATTGTTTTACAGCTGCTACAGAGTCACCTCCACCTACAAGAGAAAAGGCTCCTTGTTCAGTTGAAGCCGCTATAAAGTTACCCAAAGCAATAGTCCCTTTGGCAAAACTTTCCATTTCAAAAACACCTAAAGGTCCGTTCCACAAGATCGTTTTAGACTCCATGATTACTTTTTCAAAATTCTCTAATGATTTTGGACCGGCATCAAGACCTTGCCAACCATCAGGAATTTCATTTACATCAACAATTTTGGTGTTAGCTGTATTAGAAAAAGCGTCAGCAGCAATTACATCCACAGGAATATGAATTTGAACTCCTTTTTCCTTAGCTAATCTTAAAATTTCAAGTGCTAGCTCCTGCTTATCATCTTCACAAATAGAATCTCCAATTTTTCCCCCTAAGGCCTTCACAAACGTAAAGGTCATTCCACCGCCTATGATCATATGGTCCACTTTATCGAGAATGTTTTCGATTACGGTGATTTTAGACGATACTTTAGATCCTCCAAGAACCGCAGTAACTGGTTTTTCACTGTTTTTTAATACTTTATTTAAACTCTCAATTTCTTTTGCTAGTAGGGTTCCAAAACATTTTTCATTAGGAAAAAATTGCGCAATAATTGTAGTTGAAGCATGTGCTCTGTGCGCTGTGCCAAAAGCATCATTTACGTAAATATCTCCTAGTCCAGCTAGTTCTTTTGCAAAAGCAATATCACCGGCCTCTTCTTCTGGATGAAAACGTAAATTCTCTAGCAATAATACTTCGCCTGCCTTCAAATTAGCGGCAGCCGCCTTTGCCTCTTCTCCAATACAATCAGAAGCAAACTGAACCGGAACTCCCAAAATATCAGAAGTTGTTTTTACAATAGGCTTAAGTGAGTATTTCTCTTCTACTCCTTTTGGTCTGCCTAAATGCGACATTAAAATTACACTTCCGCCTTGAGCGATAATAAAATCGATCGTTGGTTTAGCAGCCTCGATACGAGTCGCATCAGTAACATTAAAATTGTCGTCTAACGGCACATTAAAATCAACACGTATTATTGCTTTTTTATTTTTAAAATCAAAGTCGTTTAAAGTCTTCATCTAATCCTTATTTTTAGTTGTTTGTTGTAAAAGAAGAACAAATATAGAACTTTTAGCTTAGTAATAAATTTCAAAAAAGGATTAAAAAAACGAAAAACACAACGAAATCGATGTAATTTAAGAAAGAAACAGTGTATTTAACTTTAATTATCAATAATTCAAAATTAAGTCAAAGATTTAATCTTCGGACCAACTCATTTACAAAAGCGTATTTGCCTGTGAAATTTAGCAAACTTTAGTGTTCAAAATTTTAGACTGATTCATTTTCTTCTATCTTTGCTTTATGCAATTTTCTGAAATTTTAGGGCAAGAACACATTAAGAATCATCTTACTCAAAGCGCCAATCTAGGTAGGATTCCTCATGCGCAACTATTTATTGGGCCAGAAGGTAGTGGCACTTTACCTATGGCTATTGCTTATGCACAGTACATTTTATGTAGCAATACTAACGGGGAAAATAACGGAGAGAATCAGGCGTGTAATTTAAAATTTCAGAAACTTTCCCATCCCGATTTACATTTTGCTTATCCTACGGTTTCAACAGATAGTGTAAAAACCAAGCCAAAAAGCATTGATTTCATCGCAGAATGGCGCACTTTTACGACTCAAAATCCTTATGGTGGTTTGTTTGAATGGTATGCTGTTCTAGGAGTTCAAAACAAGCAGGGAGAAATAAGAGTAGATGATGCTACCGAAATTTTGAAATCACTTTCATTGAAATCCTATGAAGGTGGTCACAAAATTATGATTATCTGGATGGCAGATAAATTAAATATTGCAGCTTCTAACAAACTTTTAAAGCTGCTAGAAGAACCGCCTGAAAAAACAATCTTTATTCTGATTTCAGAGAACGAAGAAGATATTATACAAACCATACGATCTCGTTGCCAAATTTTACACTTTAATGGGTTAAGTGAAACTGTTGTTGCAGATGCACTCGTTTGTCGTGAAAATATTGATTTAAAATTAGCTACCAAAATTGCACACCAAGCACAAGGAAATTACAATGTGGCTTTGCATTTAGTTCATGATAATAGTGATGATTACCCATTTGAAGAGTGGTTCGTAACTTGGGTACGTGCTGCATTTAAAGCAAAAGGAAACGCAGCTGCAATCCAAGATTTAATTCTGTGGAGTGAAAAAATTGCTAGCCTAGGACGAGAAACACAAAAGAAATTTTTACAGTTTTGTATAGAAATGTTTCGTCAAGCCTTATTGCTTAATTATGAAGCGCCAAAGTTGGTTTATTTTGAACCTAAAGTAGAGAAGTTTAAATTAGAGAACTTTGCGCCATTTGTAAATGGGAACAATATACATGATATCTTTAAAGAACTATCTGATGCAATGTATCACATAGAGCGTAACGGAAATGCAAAAATAATTTTAACTGATTTGTCGATCAAACTTACTCGCTTAATCCATAAAAAATAACACTATGAATAACGTTGCATCTATTCTAATTTTGGCTTTTTTAGCTATTTCCTTCATTCAGTCAGGTTATGACAAATTATTTTACTGGAAAGACAACGTAGAATGGCTTAAGGGACATTTTGCAAAAACCCAATTAAAAAATCATGTGCCTATTGCCTTGATGAACATTTTAATACTGGAATTAATCTCAGGTATACTTTGTGTGGTAGGTGCTATCCAGTTAGTTGTAAACAACGGAAGGTTATTTGGCTTTTACGGTGCCGTGTTTTCATGTATCACCTTAATAATGCTACTTTTCGGTCAACGATTAGCTAAGGATTATGATGGTGCTAGAACAATTGTTATCTATTTTATTCCGGCAGTTATGGCGGTATATTGGTTAAATTAAAAATTAAAAAGTATTAAAAATATTCCTCTCATTATATGAAACCAAAACACCCTTCAGAATCCTTAACAACCTTAACTGATTTAGTTTTACCAAGTGAAACAAATCCTTTAAACAACCTTTTTGGCGGTGAATTATTAGCTCGAATGGATCGTGCAGCAAGTATTGCAGCTAGGAGACATTCTCGCAGAATTGTTGTTACTGCATCTGTAAACCACGTGGCTTTTAATCGCGCTATTCCTTTAGGAAGTGTGGTAACAGTTGAAGCTAAAGTTTCAAGATCTTTTAAAAGTTCAATGGAAATCTATATTGACATTTGGGTTGAAGACAGAGAATCTGGGAACAAAACCAAAGCCAATGAAGCCATTTACACTTTTGTAGCAGTCGATGATACGGGAAGACCAGTGGAAGTACCGCAAATCATTCCTGAAACAGAACTAGAGATTCAACGTTACGAAGCTGCATTGCGACGCAAACAATTAAGTTTAGTATTAGCCGGAAAACTAAACCCTCATGACGCTACAGAGCTAAAAGCATTATTTATGTAAAATTATTTTTTTTACGTTATTTTAGTTTAGAATTATGAAAATTAACTCAAAAATAAAGTATTTTTACAAGCATTAAAAATCAACATTAAAAGGAATTAAAAAGATACAATTGATACTTTAAACTCCTGACAGCCATAAAATAATATAAATGAAAGAAAAGGTAAAAGAGAAGATGAGTACAGAGAAAGAAGCCAAATTAAAAGCATTACAGCTTACATTAGATAAGTTAGATAAAACCTACGGTAAAGGAACAGTAATGAAAATGGGGGATAAAGCCATTGTTGAAGTAGAAACTATTTCTTCAGGGTCTTTGGGGATCGATTTAGCATTAGGAGTTGGTGGATATCCACGAGGAAGAATCATCGAAATTTACGGTCCAGAATCATCAGGAAAGACAACCTTAACGTTACACGCTATCGCCGAAGCTCAAAAAGCAGGCGGAATTGCTGCTTTTATAGATGCAGAGCACGCTTTCGACAGAAATTATGCAGAGAAGTTAGGTGTAGATATCGAAAACCTAATCATTTCGCAACCAGACAATGGAGAGCAAGCACTAGAAATTGCTGAGAACTTAATTCGTTCTGGAGCAATTGATATTGTTGTAATTGACTCTGTTGCGGCTTTAACGCCAAAAAGCGAAATCGAGGGTGAAATGGGAGATTCTAAAATGGGTCTTCATGCTCGTTTGATGTCACAAGCACTTAGAAAATTAACAGGAACGATTAGTAAAACAAACTGTACAGTTTTCTTCATCAACCAGTTGAGAGAAAAAATTGGAGTTATGTTTGGAAATCCAGAGACTACAACTGGTGGAAATGCATTGAAGTTTTATGCTTCGGTACGTTTAGATATCCGTCGTTCTACTCAAATTAAAGATGGTGATAACGTAATAGGAAACAGAACCAAAGTAAAAATCGTTAAAAACAAAGTAGCACCACCTTTTAAAGTGGCCGAATTTGATATCATGTACGGCGAAGGAGTTTCTAAAACTGGAGAAGTTTTAGATCTAGCTGTAGAGTTTGAGATTATCAAAAAATCAGGTTCATGGTTTAGTTATGGTGAAACTAAATTAGGTCAAGGTCGTGACGCAGTAAAATCATTGATTAAGGACAATCCTGAATTAGCTGATGAACTAGAAGTTAAGATTAAAGATAGAATTAAAGAACTAGCAGAAGCATAAAACTTAAAAAGAGTTGACTAACGTCAACTCTTTTTTTTATTAAATAAATAAACAAACTGTTTTTTCTTCTTTTTACCTTCAAATTTTATGAGCTGAGAATAAATCACATCTCGTACTTGCTCCCGAATGTTTTTTCTATCCAATAAAGTTACGCCTGTAGTACTAATCTCTGAGTGAATTTTAGCTCGCATTATTCCAGGACTCCCGCTGAAGAAAGTGTATGACAGCCTCTTTTTATTGTCGGCAAAAGTAATCGGTACAATAGGAATTTGATGTTCAATCGCTAATCTAAAAGCACCGTCTTTAAAACTATCTAAAAGGATCGATTCGTCATCAGGAACGCCTCCTTCAGGAAAAATACAGACACTTAGCCCACGATTAATCCTTTTTTGAGCTTCGTTAAAGACTTCCATACGACTTTTAGAATTACCACGATCTACTAATATACAAGTCCGTTTATAGAAAAAACCAAATAACGGAATCTTAGCAAGCTCCTGTTTACCTACAAATACAAATGGATTTTTTATGATGGCGAGCATCAACATAATATCGGCCATAGAGGTATGGTTGGCTACAATCATGTAACTTCTATTATTTTGCAAGCCTTGCTCTCTTTCCACGATATAGTAGAAACCCATCCCATAAAGGATAAATTTAGACCATATACGAGCCATTTTAAAAAAATAAGGGTAACCCTTATCCGAAAGTATAGAAAGCACCAAAAACGGAAACATAATCAATATAGGTACTGCCATTAATACATAGAACCAAACACGCCATACCATCCAAAAAACAAATCTTAATCCTTTCATAGGCTCAAAAATAACGAATCAAACAATAGCATAGGAATAAAATTATAGGTTGTGCTCACTATTTAAATACTTTGCACCACAACTATAAAGGTGTTTAATTTCTAATCACAAGATACATGGCTGCGTTTAATGGTGTTCTCCCTCCTGTCAGATCATGCCTTTGAACTTTTTGAACACCTAATTCTTTACTGAAGTATTTTAAAAATTTAACCATTAAATAAAAAACTTTGCGAACTTTGCGATTCAGAAAAAAATAAAATGGCAAAAATACTTACCGGTGTACAAAGTACAGGAACACCTCATCTCGGGAATCTATTAGGTGCAATTATTCCAGCGATCGCACTATCGAATAAACCAGAAAACGAATCTTTCCTTTTCATTGCTGATTTGCACTCGATTACTCAAATAAAAAATGGAGAAACGCTACGAACTAACACCTACAGTACAGCTGCAGCTTGGCTAGCTTGCGGTTTAGATATAAACAAAGTGGTTTTCTACAGACAATCAGATGTGGCACAAACAGCAGAGTTGTCTTGGTATTTAAGTTGTTTTTTTCCATTTCAGCGCCTTACGCTAGCTCATTCCTTTAAGGACAAAGCAGATCGCTTAGACGACGTCAACGCAGGGTTGTTTTCGTATCCGATGTTAATGGCTGCTGATATTTTGTTGTATGATGCCGAAGTAGTACCAGTAGGGAAAGACCAACTACAGCACTTAGAAATTACTCGTGATGTAGCCTCACGTTTCAACCACCAAATGGGAGAAACCTTTGTGATTCCTGAAGCTAAAATTCAAGAAGACAGCATGCTTATTCCAGGGACTAACGGTGGTAAAATGAGTAAATCAGCCAATAACATCATCAATATATTCCTTGATGACAAAGCCTTGCGCAAGCAAATCATGGGTATTGAAACCGACAGTACGCCACTAGAAGACCCTAAAAATCCTGAAACTTGTAATGCTTTTGCTATTTACTCTTTATTAGCTAATGGCGAGCAACTAGCAAGAATGAGAGCAAATTACCTAGGCGGTAATTATGGTTACGGGCATGCTAAACAAGCCTTGTTTGAGCTCATATGCGAAACTTTTAAGACTGAGAGAGAAAAATACAATTACTATATTAATAACCTGACAGAAGTAGATGCCTTGCTTAAAATAGGTGCGAATAAAGCAACAGCAGTTGCCAATGGCGTATTATCAAGAGTAAGAGAGAAATTAGGATTTGAAGTATTGTAAGATATTTTAAAACCTACCAATTATAAAATCAAAGGCTCTAATTAAATATTAGAGCCTTTGATTTTTATAACTAAACGGTTCATAATTAATTCCTAATTTTATGTCGTTAATCATTTAAACACTAAAGTATTATTATTTTTGTAAATAACGAAATTACCTAGTATGAAACTGCTTATTGTCGAGGACGAACCCAATTTACTGGCGATTTTACGAAAAGGACTCTCTGAGTCTAACCACGAAGTAAGCGTTTCTTTAGACGGAAAAACTGCTCTTGAAATGATCTCTAACTACACCTTTGATGTTGTTGTTTTAGATGTAATGCTACCTGATATAAACGGAATCGAAATATGTAGAAGAGTTCGAGACGCAAAAAATTTTGTTCCTATTTTACTTTTAACAGCCTTAGGAACCTCTGAAAACATTGTAACAGGACTTAACGCAGGAGCAGATGATTACTTGACAAAACCTTTTAAGTTTGGTGAACTCGAAGCTCGCATTCAAGCACTCCATAGAAGAGCTATCCAACAACATGAAAAAGTTGAGGCTCTCGAAATAGGAGATCTAGTTATCAATTCACGAGCTAAAACAGTAGAACGTGAAGGCGTTTCAATTGTTTTGACTGCCAAAGAATTTAAATTACTTCTGTATCTGGCTAGAAATAAAGAAATGATTGTTTCAAGGGAACAAATCCTAGATAATGTGTGGGATATCAATTTTGACATGAATACGAATGTGGTCGATGTTTACATCAATTATTTACGTAAAAAAGTGGACAAACCTTTTGCTCAAAAATTGATTCATACCATAAAAGGATTGGGTTACGTTATAAAATTATAAAATGAATATTAGAAAAAAAGTAACTTTCACGTACGTTGCACTATCCACCTTTAGTACATTGCTATTGTGCGTGCTTGTATTCATAATGTTCCGGAAAAACAATCAATACCATTTCCTAAAGCGACTTGAGGACAGGGCTAAAATTGTTGCCTCTATAAATTTTCAAAACGATCCTGAAAAGAAGAGATATTACAGTAATCTTAAAAAAAATGGGCTTGAAGAACTTATCCAAGAAGAAGAATATGTGCTTAAGGTAAATAGTGAAAATAGCTTTGAGTACAATACTAAACTTGATGTACCTAATGAATTTTACATGCACATATTAGAATCTGGAAAAGACTGGTACGAGATCAACGATAAATACTATTTAGGACAAATATTCACAGAGAACAATCAAAAATATATTGTCATTGTTGGTGCGAGAGACCGTATGGGTAAAAACACTTTGATTTTTATTGTACGTATCATGTTTTTTGGGGGAATTGGCTTCCTTTTACTAGCCTATTTTTTTGGACGTTTATTGGCCAGAAGAGTGTTTTATCCGGTAGCTCGTATAACTAAGGAGGTGAAACGTATTAGTGCCTCTAACCTGCACAATCGATTACCACAGGTTAAAAATTCTCCTGAATTATCTGATTTGACAGACACTTTTAATGGAATGTTAGACCGCTTAGAAACCTCATTCGAAATTCAGGCTAATTTTATCAATAATGCTTCGCACGAATTAAAAACCCCAATAACAACAATTATTGCCGAGGCAGAAATCATGTTGCTAAAAGATCGAGAAACCGAGGAATACAAACAATCTTTAGGAAACATTTACAATCAAGCCGCAAGATTAGGAAACCTCACAGAAAGCCTGCTTAAGCTTACGCAAACGGGTTATGATGGTAAAAAGCAAGTACAAGACATTGCCAGAATTGATGAAATTTTATTAGGTGTGAAATCAGATATTGATAAAATGTATCCTGACAATCGAGTGATCGTAAAACTCAATTTCGCTCCTTCTGATTCTAATTTATTATTAGTTCCCTGTAACAAGCCTTTACTGGAATTAGCTATCAACAACATTATAACAAACGGCGTAAAATATTCAGATAACAATGAAGTGTTTGTCATACTTTCTGCAGATACCGAAAAAATAAAAATCACGATTAATGATATTGGTATCGGAATTCCTCCTGAGGATATTCCACATTTATACGAACCGTTTTTTAGAGGTAAAATTGCAGCTAAATACATTGGCTATGGTTTAGGGCTTCCGCTAGCGATGAAAATCATTCGCATGCATGAGGGAGAATTACAAGTACAGTCCGAAGAAAATAAAGGAACCATCGTGACAATTGTTTTTAAGAAAGCCAACATTAAAAATTTTAATGTTGAATCTTAGAAAATTCTAATTTTAACTTAAGGGCATTCTAAGGTAGGACTAAGTAATTTGTATGTATAAACAAATACTTAGTCTCATGAAAAAAATATTAGTTCCTACGACCTTACAACCTGATACTATTGCTGCGATACATTCTGCTGTCTCTCAATCAAACGTTCACGAATGCGAAATCATCTTATTATTCGTTTCTGAAGCCCCTGATACTTACTCGGCTTCACAGTTTTTGCGAGAAATGAACGTTGGTCATACCGCTAACCAAGAAGAAATACTTGATAAGTGTAAATCAATTATAAATCAAACACCAAACTGCAAAATTAAAATCCATAATCAATGTGGCTTATCTTCATTTATTTTTAAAGGTATTGTTGATTTATATGATGTGAATTTAATTGTATTTCCCAACTCGTACAAACAAGAATCTCGCAAAATCAATCAGTACTTATTGCAATTGGCTACGAACCAAAAATGCCCTATTCTACATCTAGGGCAAGAGCAAAAAGACATCAATTATAGCAAAGCCCTTTATGTTAAAAACAACCAAGACACAATTGGTCTAGAGACAATACAGCATTTTTTGAATAAGTATTTCCCTCTTGAAATAGTAAGTCAAACTACCAATACTACCGAAAATCAAGATGATGTCCTTAGATACATTAATGAAGCTATCTCAAAGCACGACATCGATATGTTAGTTCAAACACGCACTGTTCAAAAAATAAAGTTCAAAAAAACTAAGAGAGAAGACCTACATGAGAAAGTGGGACTTCCTGTTCTATCACTGTATGAAGAATTGGTGTAAATACTAAAAATTGATAATTAAAATTCGAATATATGTTGTTAAAAAAAAGAATTCCAATGCAATACGTACTTGGAAAAATCAAGAATGAGCTTGCTCTTGTGGTATCCTACACCATATTATTTGAAATTTTTCATCACTATTTCATTAACATCGATGTAGAAATCCCAATTGCTATTCCAGCAATAATAGGAACTATCATATCATTATTACTGGCTTTTAAGTCCAACCAGGCCTATGACCGCTGGTGGGAAGCTAGAATTGTTTGGGGATCTATCGTAAATGAATCTAGAACGCTGGTGAGACAAATGATCACTTTTTATAAAGATCCTGAGTTCTCAACTGAAGCTAGTAATTTTAAAGAAAAGTTTGCCAAAAGGCAAATAGCATGGTGTTACAGTCTAGGTCAGTCTTTACGGAACGAGGATGCCATTAAGCCCATCAAAAAGCTATTGTCTGAAGAGGAATTACGCTTTGTAAAGAACCACAAACACATACCTAACGCCTTATTAGTATTGCATGCAAAAGACCTTTACAAAGTATTAAAGGAAAAACGCATTACCACCTATCAACAAGTAGAAATAGATAATACACTAACCCGTTTGTGTGATGCGATGGGAAAATGTGAACGAATTAAAAACACCGTTTTCCCCACAACTTACAGCATTTATATTCGCTTTACGCTGTGCTTGTTTATCATACTCTTGCCGTTTGGACTAATTAGCCTACTAAGCTGGTTTGCTGTGCCACTGATTACAACAATTGCAGCGGCTTTTTTCCTGATCGAAAAAATGGCTATTCATTTGCAAGATCCCTTTGAGAACAAACCTACGGACACACCAGTTACGGCTATTGCACAAACAATTGAACAAAATTTGATTCAAATGGTCAATGAATACCAAAATGAATTTGAAAACCAAGAGATGATTGAACTCAAGAAAGTAATGGTAGCAAGTGAAAATGAAGCTTACTTTGTACTTTAAATAAAACCGTAAGGCATTGAGTAATCTTTAAAATGCTGGTTGTGTACTATTGAATACAAGACTACAGAATCCGTGATTTTTTTGCTTATATCGCCTCAAATAATTTACCTGGCAACGGCCTAACCACTCCTTTGAGCTCCATGTTAAGTAATATTCCTGAAATCCTGTAAATTGGGAAATCTCAAGGTTTATCTACTGATAGCAATTTATTCAGAATCAAATACACTCCACATATGAAATAAATATTAACAAAAAAACAATGTTGAAATACTAAAAAAAGCGGAGGACCTGAAATATCACTAAAAGTGGATATTGAAATTTATTATTAGAAACCATTAATTTGTTGATATCAGTATAAATGAATTTGTATATCTTTAAAACTAATCATAAAACAAAGGTAATTTTAATTCTACAACAATATCTTTTCAAATTAATATAAACAACACCACTGGTAAGATTCAATCCGGAGAAAGACAACCTTAAATTTTTAAATCATGGACAATACTTTTGAATTATCATTGCTTATTTGGCAAATAATATGGGTTTTTTTAACAATATTTATTTTGTATTTAATATATTTACTTTATCGGTTCTTAAAAAAAAATTGAATTTAAGGCGTTTACCACGAGATAATTACTATCGATATGATTCGCCCGCTACCTGACGAATCATATCGTCTGGTATTTTGTTGTAAATACTAATTTTTTACATCCCCGATAACGGATATATGTCTCTTCACATAGCGCGAAATTGGATTCCGTGCAAACACAGTCGAGCAAACAAAACAAGTCAACGAGCTATATTCCTTAAAAAATTATAGTTTTTAGTGAAAAAAAGAACATTCTTTTTTTTAAACTTTAAAGATGTTTTAAGTGAAGTATTGTGGACTTGTATGGATTGCCTTTTAAAGTATGCATGGATTGCAAATTCGCGCGATCAGATGCACACATAGTAGCATGGAAAAATTTAACACCAGCAAATCGAAAAAAGATAGTAGATACAATTATCATATTTCAAAATTAAAATCAGCCATGACAATAATTTCAAGAAAATTACCAATAATTATATGTTTAGGATGGTCCCTTCTATCATTTTCACAACACAGCAATAAATCAGAAAACACTACAGTATTAATTAATTTAAACGATAGCTCAATAGCAAACTTCTGTATAAACAATGAAAAGACAAAAGCACAATTTAGCTTTTATCTAAAGGGTTATGAAACGAAGCAAGCAATAATTGCAGGCGTGAAAAAATCAAAAAACGGACTTTCAACTAGTCTTGGTATTCCTACATTCATCTTCACCCTTTACAGCTCTACTATATTTTCTCCTAAAGCAGTAAAACCTGAAAATATAAAAACATTAAAAGGAATAAAATATATAACATTAAAAGAGTTCCAAAATAATCATTACAAATCTTCTACACCTACTTACATAATTCATAAGATAAATAACGGTACATATCTAAAATGGACAACATATTACATGACCGAATAACAAAAAACAGTCAAATTTTGCAACTGAAGCATTGAATATTGTAGGTTTCTCAACCTCGGGCTACTTCAACACTCCCGATCGCGCAAATATACCTCTACACAAGATAGTGGGGAAATATTCCGAACAAACAAAGTCGAGTAAACAAAACAAGTCAACGAGCTATATTCCTTCAAAAATTACAGTTTTTCGTGAAAGATAGAACATTCGTTTTTTGAAACTTTCAAGATGTTTTAAGCGAAGTATTGTGGATTTGTATGGATTACCTTTTGTAGTGTGCACGGATTGTAAATCCTCGCAATTAGTAGCGGAGAAAGCTGCGGCAGTCGCAAATGATGATCTAAGCAAGTGTTCGATAAAAATTATGCTTTAAGGTTTAATTACTTACTTAATTTAACCACAGATTCACAGATTAAAAATTACCATAATCTACGAGTCTGCGGTACGTTTTCATTCATATCGCCTCAAATAATTTCCCTGGCAATGGTCTCACTACTCCTTTCAGTTCCATGTTGAGTAATAATCCTGAGATCCTATAAATAGGGAAATCACAACGTAAGGCAATAATATCCATCAGTTCCTTCCCTGTTTTTAATAGGTAATCGTATACTTTTTGTTCATCATCGTCGAGCGTGACGAATAATTGTTTCTGCACCGGCTTTGCTTCTTTCTGGATATCCCAATTCAAGATATAAACCAAATCAGCGGCGCTAGTAAGCACATTGGCCTTTTGTGTTTTAATGAGGTTGTTGCAGCCTTGAGAGTATTTATCGGTAACGCGACCGGGAACCGCAAACACATCGCGGTTGTAATCATTGGCCAAGTTTGCCGTTATTAACGAACCACCACGATCTGCTGATTCGATCACGATAGTTGCTTCGGTCATACCAGCTACAATTCTATTGCGGCGTACAAAGTTCTCTTTATCAGGATTGGAGGCGCTCCAAAACTCGGTCATAAAACCACCATTCTCCTCCATCTTGGCCACATACTTTTTATGCGGTTTAGGATAGATTTGGTTCAAACCGTGAGCAACCACCCCTATGGTTTGCAATTTATATTCCATTGCCAGCTGGTGCGCCACAATATCTACACCATAGGCAAAACCGCTTACGATAACGGGATCTAGCGGTGCTAAATCTTCGATTAGCTTACGGCAGAACTCAGTTCCATACGACGTTATTTGTCGTGTACCCACGATACTAATCATTTTGCGGTCTTTCAAATCGATATTGCCAGAGGAGAATAATAAAACTGGTCCATCAATGCAATGTTTCAAGCGTTCTGGATAATCATCACTTTGAAAATGTGCTACCTTAACAGCATTTGCTTTTATAAATTCTAACTCTTTATTGGCTTTGTCAAAAACGGTTTGATCCTTTACATTTTTAAGTAAATTAGCCCCTACTCCGTCAATTGCTGCTAGTTGTTGCGCTTTTGTTTTAAAAACAGCTTCGGCCGAACCGCAATGCGTAAGTAACTTTTTGGCCATAATATCGCCTACACCCTCTACTCTTTGCAAGGCTAGTAAGTAAAATAAATCTTGATCTGTCATGCTAATTATTTGTAAGTGAAATATATGATTTTTTATTTTGAATTGTTAATAAAAATTGTGAATAAAATTTTGATAACTATTTTCATTGTATAACTTTGTCAACATGAACATCGAAAGCTACATCTCGCAATTATTATATCGTTATCAGTGTGTTACCGTTCCAGGTTTTGGTGCTTTTTTGACAGAAATCAAATCAGCTCAATGGATCGAAAGCGCAAACTCCTTTTTTCCTCCCAAAAAACAACTTTCATTCAATGCCCATCTAAAAAACAATGATGGTCTGCTAGCCAATCACATTGCTAGAACCGAAAAAACATCGTACGAATATGCCGTAAGCGCTATTCAGTACGAAGTGGTAAAATGGAAAAAAGGCTTAGAAGAAAATGGTGTTATTAGTTTAAAAAATATTGGCGAGCTAAGTTTAAATAGCGATAGTTACATTGTCTTTAAGCCAAGTGATCAAACAAATTACTTGACAACTTCTTTTGGCTTAGCCTCGTTTGTATCGCCGCTTGTAAAAAGAACTAATCTTGAAGAAAATACGGTTACAAAATTAGAAGCAGAAACGATTACTCTGGACACAGAGCAAAGAGTCACTCCATCTTACTTAAAATATGCAGCGGTAATAGCTCTTGGGTTAGGAATTACGGGCGCTGTAGGGTATCCTGTTTATCAAAACCAGATAGAATCGCAAACTGTTCTTGTTGAAAGTGCTGTTCAGAAAAAAGTGAATGCTAAAATTCAAGAGGCTACCTTTTTTATTAAAAGTCCAATACCCGCCGTTACTCTAGCAGTAAAGGTGAAAGAGAATAAAATGCCTTATCATATCATGGCTGGCGCTTTTAGAGAAGAGGCAAATGCTGATAAAATTTACAACCGGTTATCGACTTTAGGGTATAAAGCAAGGCGCATCGCCATAAACAAACACGGTCTTTACCCTGTTTTGTACGGCAGCTATGCGACTTTTGCCGAGGCAGAAAAAGCTCAAAAAGAAATTCAGAAAAATGATAATCCGCAAGCTTGGATTTTGATTGAATCTTTATAAAATTTTAACTAATTTTAGTTATCAGTACCTCCAAATAGCATCATGCTTCTTGGAGGTATTTTTTTTTGGAGCTCTTTCCAGCTATCCGCTATATCTCATTTCGCCTCGTAAAAACTCAGCTACATGAGGATTCCGCTACTATCTGGGCTAGGCATAGGACATCTAACACGAAAAGTGTCTAATTAACGCTGTTTTTGACTGATTTACGGTCAAAAAACGTTTGCTTGCGCTGCAATATGCTAATAAACTCGATTGTTGCTTAAATGAGGTTTTTAAGTCGTTTTTATTAATAGAACAATATAGGTCACTAAAAACAAAAAAATCTCAGAGGATTAGCATACCTTTTTACGTTTAATGTGTTGTGGGGATTCCTCCTGCGTCGGAAGGACAAAATGAAGAGAAGGACTTAAGAAAAGGAATTGCTATTTTTGACCGGAAATTTGAACATCTATTTTGTCTTGCTGAGGAACGAAGCATCTCTGCTAAACGAGCATCTTGAGGGGATTCCTCCTACGTCGGAAGGACAAAATGAAGGGAAGGACCTAAGAAAAGGAATTGCTGTTATTTACCGGAAATTTGATCGCCTTTTTTGTCTTGCTGAGGAACGAAGCATTACTGCTAAACGAGCAACTTGTGGAGGTCCCTCCTGCGTCGGATTGACAAAATGAAAAGAAGGACTCAAGAAAAGGAATTGCTATTTTGGACCGTAAATATGATCGCTTTTTTTGTCTTGCTGAGGAACGAAGCATCTCTGATAAACGAGCAACTTGAGGGGATTCCTCCTACGTCGGAAGGACAAAATGAAGGGAAGGACTTAAGAAAATAAATTACTATTTATGACCGGAAATTTGATCGCCTATTTTGTCTTGCTGAGGAACGAAGCATCACTGCTAAACGAGCAACTTGTGGCGCAATGACAAATTTTGCGGGAATGATAAAATACTGAGCGTGATTGTCGAGCAACTTGTAGAGATTCCTCCTGCGTCGGAATGACAAATTTTGTGCAATAATAAAATACTGAGCGTGATTATCGAGCAACTTATGGGGATTCATCCTCCGGCGGAAGGACAACTGTGGTGGGTTGACATAATAAAAGGGAAGGACAAAGGTAAAAGAATTACAAATAAAGAAACAAATATAATTACATGAAAAAGCAACCCGTTACAGAGTTGCTTTTTAGTTGTAACCACCTAAAAATTTACATGGTGTCCTTTAATTTACTTTTAGATCTTATAAGATCTCACTTATCTGCAATTCTCCCTCGACATTGGTATAGTTCGGTACATCGGCAGCGAAAGTGGCGGCATGCGGTCCAAACGAGGCTTGGAAGGCAGCAACCGATTCGAATTTTAGGTCAACTATAGCAAAATAGGGAGCTTTTTCTCCTGGCACTCTACCGCCTATTCCTAATACAAATTCCATTCCTTTTAGAGCATCGCTCAAAGCAGCTGCAATCATAGGAAGATGAGTGTTTTTGTAATAATCAATATCAAATTTTATATCCGCTGTATTGGGATACATGACGCTTACTTTTATCATGGTGTTTTTATTTTAAAATTTTACTAAAAGTACAAAACCTTATTGTAATCACTGGACATTCTGGTATTCACATTCCCGCAGCCCGACTTGAGTGGAGCTCTTTTTTGTGAAGCGTAGCGCAACAAAAAAAGCGGGAACGGAAGGCGGAATAGCTGTCCAAAGAATTAAAATAAGGTTTTATATCAATCTATCTAGTGATGGATTATTTTTTTGACCAAGCAAATTTTTGGAAAGCAGCGTCAACAGGCGTATTTGCGATATGGTTTGTATAGTTACTAATCACTTTTTGAGATAAACCAAGGATGATTTCAAGAACTTGTTGTTCCCCGTAACCTGCTGTGTAAAATGCTTGCAATTCTTCTTGAGAAACGTTTCCACGGTTACGAACCATGCTTATAGTAAATGTTCTTAATGACTCTAATTTAGGGTTAGTAAGTGGAGTTTCGTTACGTAAAGATTCGATAATTTCGTTATCAACTTTCATCATGTGAGCAATTCCTGTGTGTGCTGGAACGCAATAGTGACAAGCGTGCTCAACATTGATTGCTTGCCAAACTACTGTCAATTCTTCTTCGTTGAAAGAAGTGTTAACGAATAATTCGTGTAATTTTTGGTATCCTTCAAGAATACTAGGAGCGGCAGCTAATACACCGTGCAATCCAGGAATCATTCCGTATGCTTTTTGAGACGCTTCTAATAATGGTTTACTTGCTTCTGGAGCCGATTCGATTGTGTGCACTTTTAATGTTGTCATTGTATTGATTTTTAAAATTATAATTGTGTTAAATATATCTAAGCATTTGCTTAGTTTATGGTTAAAAAAATAGTTAGATGTTTTGGAACGTTAATTCAATGTAGTCTTCTATTTCTTGTTTGTTATTTACTCGTGATGCGGCAGCTAGACCGTGTTTTGCTAATACTAAATAGTTAGCTTGTTTGGCAATTGTTGCTTCGTCTTTAGTGCTATTTACAGCTAATTTTTCAATAAAAACTGTTTTCAAATTATCCATGAATTCCTTCATTTGCAATTGAATCAACTGGTCTTCGTTGTTTGCAAATTCATTGTAGGTATTAGTTAACAGGCAACCTTTATTGTCAAATTCTCCCATTTTTACAGGCATTTCGACTGAATCATAGAAAAATGTTTTGATGTCATTTACGCCATCGCTTCCGTTTTGTAATTTTTCGAAAACAGAATAGATTTTGCTTTTATAACATTTTAAGCTTTCTAAGAAAACCCCGTGTTTACTCCCAAAACTAGCATAAATAGAAAATTGATTGATACCCATTTCCTTTTCCAACATACGAACGGAAGTACTCTCATACCCATTGCGCCAGAACAAAGACATCGCTTTCTCTATCACTTCTTGTTCGTTATATTGTTTTGCTCTAGCCATATTTTATTTTATTCTGATGCAAAACTAAGCAACTGCTTTGAAATAAAAAAATTATTTGGAAAGTTTTAACTTATCTTAACGAATTCAATTTCTTAAAGAGAGTTAAAAAGTCATAACCTGAAGTTAAACGTATATTTTATAAGCCATTAGTATAAGAAGTTTTTGTAATTTTAGAATATGGAAAATATATTAGTAGCCAGTGCTAATGGCACCACTGGAAAAAAAATAGTAGCCATTTTAAATAAATCTCAACTTTACAATCCTATAGCAATGGTTAGAAAAGAGGAGCAGCAAGCTTACTTTAAAGACCAAAACATCGATTGTGTAGTAGGCGATTTGGAAAATAATGTGGCCTCCGTTTTTAATTCATCCATTGATAAAGTGATTTTTGCTGCAGGATCTGGCGGGAAAAATGTAGTAGGTGTAGATCAAGAAGGAGCCAAAAACTTAATTGATGCCTCTATAAAAGGAAATATTAAAAAATTTGTAATGCTAAGTTCTATGGGAGCTGACAAACCTGAAGAAGCAACGCAGTTAGTAGAATATTTGAAAGCGAAGCATAATGCGGATGAATATTTAAAAAATAGTGGACTTACCTACAGTATTGTGAGACCTGGAACGCTAACAAATGATTCCCCTATCGAATTGATTGAACTGCAGCAACACCTAAATAAACACGGAGAAATCAGTAGAGCAGATGTTGCTCAAACGCTAGTTCATTTTTTAGCAGATAAAATAGGTCTTAACGCAACTTTCGAAATTATAAAAGGAAATACTTCAATCCAAAAAGCATTGGGTCAAATTAGTTAAAGTAATATACATTGCGCAGTTTAGATTTGTAAGAGAATACAATTATTAATTCAAAATAAAAAACCGAAAGGACTTTATAGACTAAAGTTCTTTCGGTTTTTTTATATTTTGTTTTAAGCTGAGACAGAATTATAGTATGAATTAAGATACTTCTTTATTCAAGTCGTTCCTCTCCTATTTTAGTAATCTCATTCTATTTTAAAGGTTGGCTATTCTTCGTTTCTCGTCTATTTTTAAATAAATAAGCAAACCAACTGCCAAAGCAGAGCATATTGAAAAACCAAAAAATAATGGCAACGCTGTTTCCTTAATGAATCGGCCAATAAAGATACTGATAGGAACAGCCATAATTGTAGAAATGAAACCGGTTACTGCTGCGGCAATTCCAGCAATGTGTCCAACAGGCTCCATGGCCATAGCGCGTACATTTCCGAAAAGGAAACCAATACTGAAAAATTGCAATCCAAAAAACAACAGCAAAACACGTACATCCGGATTCGGCATATTATAAAATAAGGCTACATAGGTGGCCGAAACTACAAAGAAAGATATTAGAGCTACGGTAATTAATTTTTCCATTCCGTATTTTAAAACAAGTACACCATTTGAAAAAACAGCCGCGCCTATTGCTATTGCTAGTCCGGCGAATATATATGGGAATTCTTCCTCTAGATTATATTGATTCTGAAATATTTGTTGCGAACTACTCAAGTACACCATGAAAGATCCAGTAATAAAGCCAGAAATTACGGTAAAACCAATGGATCTTTTAAATTTTAGCAACTCTTTGAACTCGCCTATAAATCCTTTTTTGGAAAAAACTTTCCTGTTTTCAATGGATAAGGTCTCTGGTTGACGTTTCCAAAACCAGAACGAAACCAATATACTAATAACGACCTGAATATAAAAAATCCCATGCCAGTTGAAGTAATCAAGGACAAATTTACCCAAGGCTGGAGCAACGACAGGAACGAGTATAAAAACAACCGTTACAAATGACATAATACGTGCCATATAATCTCCGCTATACATGTCGCGAATAATGGCAATACTGATGGTTCTGGGAGCTGAAAGACCAATTCCTTGCAATATTCTTCCTAAAACCATCACCTCTAAACTTGTAGCATTTACACAAATGAAACTAGCGGCAATAAATAAGGCAAAACCCATGTAAACAACTGGCTTTCGTCCTAAACTATCGGATAGCGGACCAAAAACTAATGGACCAAATCCAAGACCCAAAAAAATCATGGTGATTAGTAGTTGGTTATCAACAACATTTGTGGTTCCAATGGTTATTCCAATAATTTGTAACGCTGGTAATAAAGCATCAATTGCTAATGCTACCACCGACATTAGTGATGCCATTAATGCGACAAATTCAAATTGAGACGTGCGGATAGTATTTTGCATACCGCAAAAATACAGTATTGAAATGGTTTCGGCACTTTTTCTTGGGATTTCAAAGCATTTTAGATTTGCCTTGCTACGTTCTAAAAGTCCATCAAAATTAGAAGTATAGGTACTATCAGACTTAAACTATTCAGTTATTTTTTTAACGGTACCGCTTATTGAGCAGCACAATTTTACTGTATTAAATATGGTACCAAACTTTTCAATGTTCTTTTGTAACAAATCAATGTTTAAGCTTTCGTCTTGGCTGTAAATAACTAGTTCATATTGAATTTCATCCATTCGTGGTGGCTTTTCAAGACGTACCGCTTTAATTTTTACTTCAGCTCTTATGTAATCAAAATCCATCATAGCCGAAAATCGGGCAACGTTTTTAAGAATACAAGCAGATAAGGAACCTAAAAACAATTCGGCCGGGTTGGGTAAACTTGCTTCGGTCTCAGGAGAAATACCAAAAGTAATAGCAGACTCTTTAATTTGAACTGCTGCATATTTAGTTGAGGATATACTTGCCACTACTTCGTATTCCATAGTATTTTTATTTAGATGTGGAGAGATTTCACCGCTTGTGTTACTATCAAATATACAACAAAGCAAATTAGATTGCTGCAGTACTATTTTGTATACCAGCATTTTCATTAATAATACGGATGAGTTTAGCAACATCCTCACTATTAATAGTATCGATTTGAAAGTTTTTTTTGAAACCTGATTTTTCAATAATTGTTAGTGTGCTATCTGTCAGAAGCACTTCGCTTACTTCATCAAAAGAGATCGACTTACTGATCCATTTGTTTAGTTTAATGTTCATACCAAGCTTATTCCATTCGACATAATTCCTGTACCAAAACATTTTAGAATAATAAATTGCAGTCAAAATATACCCCAAAGCTGATACCTTTTTATTGATTTCTGGATTAGTGAACGCGACAATCTCAAAGAAACCAAATACAATACATAGAAATGCTAGCAGTATAACAAACGTTGACCAATGTTTGAATCTCAAATGATTAAAATGAATTTTTTTCATATTCCCATAATTTTAATAGTAATCTAATAAAAAATGACCGGTAAGATAATTATTCCATTCAAATATTTAGAAAATATCTTATATTTTTGACCAATATTGCTCATGAAAATGAAATTGCCTTTTTAGCCCCGATAGCAGTGAAAATCCTTTGCTTTTTTTCTTTAAAAAAGTAAAGATTGCAACGTATAGCGGGAGGATTTGTTGTTAAAAACTACTCTCATACTGCTCCTAAAACTAATTCAAGCTAGCCTTGAACATGCGCAATTCGTCCCAGCTGTATTTATCGGCAAATTGCTCTTTCATAGCGTTTAGCGATTCTTCTTTGTAATGTTTGAAGGCTTCGCTTAATTCGGTTATTTTATCGCTAGGTAAAATATCTTGCACATTAACTTTTTTAGACTGAATAAGTTTTACCAAATGTCCCTCGATTGTCGCAGTCGTCAATTTACGAATGGTTGCAATATCTTGAACTGAATTTTTAGCAATCCACAATTCATACGTCTCCTCTACTGTGGACTTTTTCGGTGCTTTTTTATCCTTACTTTTCTTGGTGTATCGGTCCGCATCGGCTTCATCTTCGATTAAAGTAACATGTGTTTCCTTAAATTGATTTTGAATTGATTCGGTTTTTCGAGCCAAGTACTTTTTAATTTCTTCTGAGGTTAGCTTTTCTTTCGAAATTGTTTCACCAGCCACAACTGTTTCAATTAGTAACTTGGCTTTCATTAGTCGTAAAACAGCTTTAGACTGCATCTCCTCGAGTATGGTAAGTTCGTCAAAAAAAGCTTTCCCTTTCTTGAGGCGCTTTACCTCTTCGATTTTCCAAATGGTTTCAAAAACCAGATCGTCCATGGGTTTAAAAAAGTAATCGAAAGCCGCTTGGATGCGGTCTGAAACATGAATTAAATCGACGGTCTCACTTGCAAATATTTTGTTTAGTTGATGTATAAATTTTTTGGATGGGTCCAAAACACCTTCGATAGCATCCAATTGTTTTGCAGCCCAATTGGCATGTTTCGATTTGGTTGTATTTTCAGTCTTATCACCGTAACTAAATTTATGATTGCGCCATTCTTGGGCTAGATCATGCCAATCGAAACTGTTAATAAGGTAGTTATGAATAAAATTCTTGGTTTCAAAATGCAGGGAATTCTTCAGCAACTCTTCTGAAGCTTTGTTGAGCGCGTAATCCATCACATCTTGATCATTCGAAATACCATTCATTCGCAGCGGAGAAAGCAAAATAAGTCCTTCTAACGAGCGCAAACGTGATAATGCAACGTATGCTTGTCCAGGCATAAAAACTTGTGAAACATCAATCGCTGCCTTGTCAAAAGTCAATCCTTGACTTTTATGCACCGTTATAGCCCACGCTAATTTGATGGGATAATGTACAAAAGTTCCCAAAACCTCCTCCTCTACTTCCTTAGTAAAAGCATCTACTTTATATCGAATGTTTTGCCATTCGTATTTATCGACTTCAATAGTTTTATTTTCCTCTGGGAAATGCACAAGAATTTCTTGGCTAGAGAGCGATTTAATAATGCCCATTTTACCATTGAAATAGTTTTTTTCGAATGACAAATCGTTTTTTACAAACATGACCTGAGCGCCAACCTTAAGCTGTAACTTTTCCTCGACAGGGTAAATTTTTTCTGGAAAATCACCAACTATTTCTGGGGAATAGGTAATTAATTCTCCCTTTAAATCAGCTAAAGCTTGTGCATTCATGGCATCAGCTTTATTATTGTGCGTAGTAAGTGTGATGTATCCTTTATTGATTTTTAAGTCAAAATCAGGTTGAACATATTTGTTTAAAGCAGCCACATCAATGGCTGTTATTTTATTGTCTCTCAAATTATTAAGTACCGATATAAACTCGGTATCCGTTTGACGGAAAATGGTAGACAATTCGATATACAGCGGCGGACTTTGCTGCACTACATGCGAGTGAAAAAAGAATTTTCCTTTGTAATAATTGCGCAACGTACGCCATTCCTCGTCTCTAATTACGGGTGGTAATTGCAATAAATCTCCAATATACAATACTTGCACACCACCAAAAGGCGTCGTTTTTTTTCGAACTGTTTGCATCATATAATCCATAGCGTCAAGCAAATCAGCGCGCAACATACTGACTTCATCAATAACGAGCAATTCCATGTTGCGAATCACCGATTTTTTGAGACCGTTCATTTTAAAATGCCTGCGTAAGGTATCTTTAGACTCAAACTTAACCGTATCCGTAAATTGTGAATCAACATTAAACGAAGGAATGAAACCACCAAAAGGCAACTGAAACATCGAGTGAATGGTAACACCACCTGCGTTTAAAGCTGCTATGCCTGTAGGCGCCACGACTACTGTGTTTTTATGTGTTGTAGCAATTATTTCCTTAAGCAAAGTGGTTTTACCAGTACCCGCCTTACCCGTTAAAAAAACGGATCGTTGGGTTTGATTGATAAATTGTAAGGTGTAGGCAGCGGCTTCGGAAATAGTTTGCATGTGGCGTGTAGGGTATAAAGTTGCATTTTAAAATCGTCCTAAAAAGAATTACAATTGATCTTCGAACATGTCACAAAAATAGCTTTTTTGACTGATTAAAGTATCAAAATCGCCTTTCTCGACAATACGACCATTTTTCATTACATAAATGACGTCCGCTTTTTTCAATTGGGACAAACGGTGAGAAACTAAAAGAATCATTTTTTCTTTACCCCAAACACGCAATGAATTGTACAATTCACTCTCAGAAAAAGCATCTAAGGCACTAGTAGGCTCATCCATAACTACTAAATCAGCATCGCGATAAAACAAACGGGCTAAGGCTAATTTTTGCCATTCGCCACCACTTAATTGTTCCCCCATCCAAAACGTTCGACCTAATTTAGTGTCAAAACCTTGCTTCATTCTATCTATAAATGTTGAAGCACCACTGTTAATAGCTGCTTCATTTAAACGTTTTATATCAATGCTCTCTTTAGACCCTAAGCTAATGCTCTCGCCAACACTTAAAAAATATTTTTCAAAATCCTGAAAAAGGAAAACACTTTTCCTCCGGAACTCTTGGTTATCTATAGTGTACAAGGGTATGGAATCAATGGTAATCGCGCCATTATCATCGCTGTACAATCTTCCCAGAAGTTTAACTAACGTAGATTTACCCGAACCATTTGCACCTACAATAGCAATGATTTGCCCTTTGTCACAGGATAAAGAAATATCATGTAACACTTCTCGATCAGTATCTGGATACGAAAAACTAAGATTTTTAACCTCTATTCGTTTAGGTGAAACCGGAAAAGGAACTCCTTTATTACTAGAGTTGCTATCAGGAATATCTAAAAATAAAAACAAATGGTTGATAAACATGCGATGTTGAAATAACTGCACTAAGGCAGTCAAAAAACTCTTGGTGCCTGATTGTAATTTTTGGAAACCTTGTAAATAAATTACAAAAAGACCAGGAGTAATAATTTGCTCCCAAGTATTTTTTGCCAAGGATAAAAATATAAAACCAACTAAAACAATTTCACCCGCTTCGATGATAACGCTATAAAAATTTTGTTTGTTCTGAATGCTTTTTCGTTTTTTAAATAAATATTCTCTTAATGCACTATAGCGTGAAATAAATTCTTGACCAAAACCAAACAGCCTTACCTCCTTAGCATAACTCAATCCTGTTAAAACCTGCTGTAAATAATTAGACTCTCTCTCGATCGTGGCTAAGTTTTTCTCTTCACTAAAACTTTTTCGAGAAAAAAACCACTTTACTGCAAATAAGGGTAATGAAAGTAAAATTATGATTACTGCATACTGCCAATAATAATAAGCCAACATTATAGCAATCATGATTACGCTGCTAAACTGCATTAATAATGTACTAAAACTATTTAGCAATTGAGCTGCCTTGAATACCGCTTGTTGTTGCGCTAAATGCAAGGTATCGTGATAAATGGGGTTTTCGTAATAAGCAAAATCAACGGTTATTGCTTTCTCCAATACTTGCTTGGAGAGGTAATCACCCACTTTTTGTTGGTATAGTGAATTGACATAAGTTGCCATTTGAGCACAGACAGAGGAAATTAATTGTAATAAACAAAATCCAAGAACTAAAAGAATCACTTCGTTAAAGTCATGTCCTTTGGGACTAGTGATAATATCAATTATCTCCTTGGTAATATACAAAGACAATACAGGAACAACGGATTGCAACAAAACCAAAACAAAATAAATCAAGGCGTTTGCCGGAGAAGCCTGGTAGATTAATTGTAAAATATGGACATAATCCATTAAGATTTTTTTGACTTGCAATTGCTTTTTCACGTTTAAATTGCAAATTTAAGATTGAAACTTCTCTTTAACTCTAAGTAATTGTCATCGCAATTACAGTTGTCAGATCTCAATTGACGATTATGATCATATTGCTTTAATGACAATTCTACTAAAAATTTTCTACGGTCCGAAAACTCAGTTGACTGGATATTAAAATAATTTTGACCATCCAATTCTTCACTTTCTTTTGTAGAGAACGAATAGTTGTCGTTGAATAAATTAGTAACCTCTTTCATACTATTACTATTGTTTAGAGTTCAAATTTAGTATTTTGAACTTAATTGGTAAAAAAACAAGCTTTTTCTTTACAGAAGAAAGAAATTTTAAAAACTTTTACTTTTTTTTTTAACATAATTTTTTTTTTAACAGAAAAAAGAATACTTTTGTAGTATTATTTGTAAACAACTAAAAAACATAGATTATGAACATAGCAAAAAAACAATGGATGGCTCCCGTAGCTACTGAAATAGAAGTTAATAATGGTCCTCAAATGGGAACTGATGAAGTTTTTGATGCAACTGATGGAGATTCTTAATCAGAGAAATATTTTACTTACTAGTACAATAAAAAAGCTCACTTTACAGTGAGCTTTTTTATTTATTTAATACAATGTAATTATTTTCGTTACATCTACCCGAAATAAATTTGTCATTTACTTTCACCCAAGAATGTCCTTCTTTAACATTTTTCATCTTCTTAACCCCTACCTTATACTCAAAAGGAATTTTATACTTAATAAGCAAATAAACTGCCTGCCAAGATTGATGTCGGCACACATTCTTCCAAATCATGTATTTATTAACAATAGCAATTCCTAAGGCAATATCTTTTGCTATAGCCATTTTTTCTACCGTCAAAGTAGTCTTGTACTTTAGATTTTTACTTATATTTTCTGAAAAAGCTTGTTTTGAACCTATTAGTAAAAGTAAATTTCTGTATATTGATAAAAGAAAAACTAATACTATTATTTTTTTTTGACGAGCAGATAAAAGAAAAGCATTTCTAAACAGTCGCTTCATTTATGTATTTTTTTGCAATTAGATCGTCAATCGTCTTTTTTAGTTGAAATGTACATTCATCCTTTCCTACATGGTATTCTACCATCAATCGCTCGAGAATAGTTGAATATGTTAAACCTTCGTCTATATATTTCAAAATTGAAGCGTAGCTTTCATTTAAACTAATGTACTTGTTTTCTGTTAAAGCATATAAAACACCTTCTTCTTCAAGAGGAGTGAATATTACTTTATCAGTATTCAAACTATATTTCTTGTTTTCCATATTTATTTATTTAATTAATTTCTTCATCACAATATCCAAAACATTTTATCATCGTTTCGTTTAGGGTCACTATTTTTATATTTGTTCCTTCAATAACTCTTTTTTCCACCGTCATGCTTCTCCTTTAAAAAAGAAAGCAGAAGCCACATTTGGTCTCTTTGAGTCTCTTGGTAACCTCTTGTTCCTTTAAATTATTGACGTCGTAAGACTCGATCACTTTACATATGGTTATCATCATAATTCAATTGCATTTGCAAAGCGGCTTCCTTAAAAGTCGCGAAAGGGTCTTCTTCCAAATCCTCGTAACGAATAACATGGACTGAAATGTTTTTTTGATCGATCCCACTAGATGTATGTATGGCCCAAGTTCCTAACAATTGATAATATTGCTGTTTTATTTTACTTTTTTTAACAAAAACACTTTCCTCACAATTCATGTATTTATAAATAGTTTCCTCTATGTTCAAGCCTATATGGTTGGCCAAAGAAAGTACTACATCGAGTGGATTACGAATAAAGTATAAAGCTAATCGACTTCCAAACGAGGGAATTAATGGGAGCCCATCCCATCGAGAGTAGGTATACGAATCTTGGATTTTTACAAAAGATGATTTTGCACTTTCTTTGGCTATGTAAATAAAAGCGAGTTTCCTGTAATTTATTAATTCTCTCGAGCTTAAAACATCTACTGATAAGTCTAGTATGTTTTCGACATATCCTTTATCTGAAAAAATACCATCGTTTTGAAGTGCTGTTAAAAAACCACGAAACCAGGAGAGACCTGACTTATGACAGGAGGTCAATAAAATAATATTATTTCCCATCAACTTCTATAATTTGTTCAATTATTGCATCAGCAAAACTTTCAAAACTAAGCTTGTCTTTCGGTCTTAATGCTTTCCAAAAAGGCACCTTTTGCGCTATGGCGCTAATGGTTTTAAATTGTAAAAAATTTTTATTCATTCCTTCAACCCACCTATTTCGATAAATATTATCACCTAACAATTTCATTCCATCGATAGCTTTCATCTTTTCGATATGAATGCAATCACCTTGAATTTCTAAAAAAACAATTCCTCTCACTTTTTGGGAAGTACAAACAAAATCATCGTGAAATGCAATTCCGAACTTATTAATTTCTGCGCGCAATTGTTTAGCATCCGAATAGGTATAGACGTGTTGATTATCCAAGGTGTTTTGCCATGCTCTTAAAACAGGATAGGAGGCTGTAGCTACACAACTATTATTTTCAATGGATATTAACGCGGTATCATCTGTAAATAAAGTATATCCTTTTTCTTTTAATTTTAAAGCTGTGGTTGATTTCCCTGTTCTAGAAGGTGCGGCAAAAAGCCAAAGTCCTTTGTTTTTATCCAATACTCCCGAAACATGAAATGGCATTAAATTCCTTTGGAATAAGATTGCTGCTACACAATTGGAATAGAAAAACAATAAAATACTATCCCAGTCCTCACAAAGCGGTTCAATTATAACTTTATTACCGTTACTAACAAAATATCTAGCGATATCAGGTATTTGATAAAAAAATTCATTTTCATTAAAATGTGTAAACGGATTTTTAACGGTTGGCTCGAGCTTAAAATCCGGCCCAACTGAACCTAGAACTACTTCAAAATCAGGTTTCACATCTTCTTCAACAGCAATAAATGATGGTAGTGGTAAAGAAGAAGAACAAATTAAATTAAAAACCTTGTATTTGTACTGCATTAGCTCGCTTTATTTTGATATTTTATTAACTTAGCAAAAGTAAAAAAATACACTGAAATGAAAGGGTTTTTCGGCATTTTAAACTTAAAAAAAGATAATTTTAAAATAGCAACGGCTAATTATCTACAAAATAAATCAAAAAGAAATCTAACTATTCCTCTTACAACAGATGATATCTTATTAATTGATTTTGATTCGTCCGTAGTTAATGACGCTAAATCTAAAAATCTGCAGTATGTCGGTTGGTGCCGATTAGACAATATAACCGAATTACAAACGCTTTTGAATCTTAAAAGCACTGCCATTGAAAGTGAAGTGATCCTTACTGCTTATAAAAAATGGGGAGAAGCTTGTGCTGAGCATTTTATAGGCGATTTTAGTTTTGCTATATGGGATAGTGAACAAAAGACTCTTTTTTTAGCCAAAGATCAAATGGGTATTCGTCCCCTTTTCTATTTAGAACAAAATGGATTATTCTACTTTGGGACAACTATTCCTGAAATAAAAATAGCATTATTAGAAAAACCTTCATTAAATGAAATCTATATTGCTAAAGAATTAAGAAATTTCCCCCAAGAAATTGAGGATACTTTTTTTAAAGGCATTAAGCGTTTAAAACCGGCTCATTATATTTTCCTAAAAATAGAGGGAAGGTTAGAAGAAAAAAGGTATTGGGAACTTACGCCAGTTGATTTAAGTGAATGTAAAAGTGAAGAGGACTACCTTGTTTTGTTAAGAGCTACTTTTAAAGAAGCTGTTCTTTGTAGAATTAGAGATAAGAAAAATGTAGGATGCCAGCTTTCGGGAGGAATAGATTCCTCTGCTATTGCAGTACTTTTATCAAGATTAATGAATAATAAAAATCTACACACATACTCTTTCGTATTAGACGACTTAACAAAAACATATTCAGAAAATGCTATTGACGAACAAGGAACTCAGGAGGAAATTATCAATTATGCTAATTTAATTCGTGAGAATCATCATCATATCACTTCGTTCTACTACAAAAATGTCTTTGAAGAATTAGCTAAAAAAAATGCGGTAATGGGTGGCGTCGCTAATAGCGATTCTATCTGGCAAGATAGTTTATATAAAATAGCTGCTGAACAAAATAAAATAGAAGTTATATTCAGTGGTTTTCCGGGAGATGAAGGATTATCTCAAACAGGAAGTAATTATTTTTATGATTATTTAAATGATTTTAAAGTTTTTGCATTATTTGCTTTTATTATCAATTTTAGAAGAGCTGCCATAAAAAAGATAGTTCAATACTATAGAGCAAAAAAAGCTAATACATCAGCTTTGGGCTATGAGGAACTTCAGAGAAAAAGAAACATGCTAAACATAAAATCTGAATTCTACACAGAACTGAAAGATCCTTCATTTAAATTTAATCCGAGTTTTAAAAGCTGGCAAAAACAGCAAATTTGTAGAGCCCATACTACTTTGAGAGCAGAGTCAGAAGGTACTTATGCAAATCAATATAACATAGAAACTGTTTATCCTTTAGCTGATATACGTTTATTAGAAATCATGTATAGTTTACCGGCTGAATTATTTAAACCAAAGCCTTATTCAAGGGCTTTATTTAGGAATATATGTAAAGGAATTTTACCTGACAGGGTGCGCCTTCAAACTAAAAGAAATGGTTCTAAAACACTAGCTTTTGCAGACTATTGGGTAACTAAAAAATCCGTTGAACTTAACCATTATAAAATTAAGAATCATACTGGCCTGATGATGACCGAGGAGGAATACCATCTTAAAGAAACTGAAAATGAATTCATGCGAATGAAACGATTAAATACATTAAAAGAAATAGATTATCTTATAGATTTGAATTTACCGACGAATTAAAAAGCGCTATTAAATTCCTCTGAGAAATAAAAAAACAGTTTCTGTAAATGAACGCTACTAAAGACATAAAAAATAAATACGACTCTTCTATTGCCTTAATCGTTTTGTGCTGTAGAATACACTTTAAATCATCTAATTTAGATGATCTAAAGACCTTTATGGTTGCAAACGAAATTGATTGGTCAGTCTTTTATAAAAGTAGTTCTAAACAAAAGGTTAGACCTATCGTATATCGGATTCTATTAAAAACAGAATTACCCGAAACTGTAAAAATTACTCTTACCAATGAGTTAAATAAACTCACTTTACATAGTTTTGAACAAGCAAAAGAAACAGAGCGTATTATTTATTTATGTAAAGAAAATGGCGTGAATTTACTTCCGTATAAGGGAACTGCATTTTCCAAACAGTTTTTCGGTAACATCAATATGAGGGAGTCTAGTGATATTGATCTTATAATACCTCCAGATGACATCCCAAAGGCGATAGAAATACTTGAAAAAGATGGCTATTCACCCTATCAAAAAGAATACTACCAATGGGTAGGGCATGAACAATTCATAAAGTTTCATAAAGATTTTAGTTTTGATAAGCACGATAGTTCTAAGAGACTGCACCATGTGGAACTGCATTTTAACATTTTAGGCAAAACGACTTACTTACCGGATCACCGAAATACATTTGTAACACAGCAAACGACAAACTATAAACTATTTCAAAAGGAAGTTGATTGCCTACTTCCCGTAGAACATTTTAGAGCAGTAGCGTTACACCATATGCTCATGGATACCATGGGATATTTAAAAACGGTAGTTGATCTTGCCCAAATGTTTCAATCAATTCAAGATATACAATCAAATCAGGAACTGAATTCCAACGAAATTGCCATTTTGAAGACGATGGAAGAACAGTATAACTTATCGTTAGTAAAAAATTTAATAAAAAGTTTATTGGGTGTCGACTTAGCTATATATTCCAGTCAAAAATCAACAAATTCATTAAGTAAAAGAATTTTAAGTGGGTCTTATAGAAAGGTTAGAGAAAATAAGTCGCCCTTTTTTGATACTATTTCGTTTACCTATACACATCTTAAATATAGTACCTTTTTTTATGTAAAAAGAATAGATAAGTTCAAATATTTGTCTAAAAGTTTCATAAACATCATGCATCCGCAACCCGAGGATTGCATGTCTATCATCTTACCTAAGTACCTTTTTTTCATGTACTATATAATTAGGCCCTTTAGACTAGTATTCTTTCCAGGAGACCCAACAAAGAAATAAAATCAATAAAAAAAGCCTTCATTTCTAAATAAGAAATGAAGGCTTTTTTTATACTTATTCAGAAAAAATTATTTTTTTTCTTCCGTTTTTACTTCCTCTTTAGCATTTGTTTTAGAAGTAGCTTTGTATTTATCATTCAATGCTTTTACAACCTCTTTAGTAATATCATATTTGTCTTCAGCATATAAGACAGTTGCAGCATCGCCAGTTCCATATATGTAAGAATACCCTTTTTCTTTACCATAAGATTTGATAAACTTTTTAACGCCAGAAACTAACGAGTCCATTTCGGCACCACTCTCTTGTTGCAATTGTTGTGCTAACGCTTGTTGTGCATATCCTAATTCTTGCTCTCTTTTTTGTAATTCTGCTCCACGCTTTTGCGCCCACTCTTGACCATTTGCTTGTGCCTGTGCTTGAAAATTTGACGCATCTTGTTTGAAGCGATTAATCTCTGCTTCTAGTTGTCTTCCTTTCTCACTAGATTGCGCTTTATATTTTTCTTCAAGATCTTTTGCTTCTGTGTATTCTTTCATTAATACCGACGTGTCAACATAAGCAGTTTTTACTTCTTTAACTTCTGCTGTTTTGTTACAAGCAACAACTGAAATAGAAATTGCGATAAATAATAATACTTTTTTCATTTTGGTTTATTTCTAATTTATGTGTGTTAGCAAAAATATAAAAAAATAGATAGTATCCTAAAAAACTTTAATAAACAGTTAATTTTAATGGTATCGATTTTATTTATATAATATTAATTGTTGATAAGATGAGGCTATAAGAATCAACTTAAAAAGCTGCGATTTGCAGAATAAAGTCAAAATTTCCTTGACAACCATTGCTCAAGTGGTAAATCTAGTCTTAAATGAGCTTAAAATCAAAATCACTTATGATTTATAACATATATGTGAGAGGAATACTCCTGATTACTACTGCCTTTCCAATTAGATTGTAAACCGATCAAAAAAGCTTTTACAAAATTCATTTTACCATTTTTATATTTTTCTGAAAGCAAACTCACATAAAAAGAGTCAAATTTCATAGGGAGCACCGTTTTTAAAACCATCTGTTCTTTTTCAAAAAGCAGTTTAATTGCATTTTTAGAAAAATGCCAAAAATGAATAGGAACATCATAAGCTGCCCAAAAGGCTCCATAATATTTAGCATCAAATGATTTAAAATTAGGAACCGCGACGATCAAAGTTCCAGTAGGCTTTAATAATCGTTTAAGCTCTTTTATCTGAAAATCTAAATCTGGTACATGTTCCAATACATGCCACATGGTAATTACATCAAAAGAAGAATCAGCTAAATCAGTAGTATTTGACACAAAAGATATTCCTTTGCCAATAGCAATAGACTTGGCCCTTTCACTAGGTTCAATACCCGTAGTATTCCATCCATCGTTTTTTGCCACAGATAGAAAATCACCAGTACCAGCACCAATATCTAAGATACTACCTTTAGTAATTTGCTCTCTATTAATTAATTCTAGTTTGTTTTTTAAAGCAATGCCTTTGACAAAATGATAGGCTTTCTCAAACAAAGACCTCTTATTATCTGTATGTGAAATATAATCTTCACTTTCATAATATCTACCCAAGTTTTCGAGGCTAGGTTGTGGCGAAGTAACCAACATATCTAAATTTGTATCGTGATACAAATCAAAAGTTTCTTTAGAAACGGAATGATCCTGTACGGTCAGGAAATGATTTTTATTTGAAATATCCATTAATTATTTTAATTTGAACAAACTGTAAATTTTATATTTTGTATTCTTAGATATGTGATACAATCACAACTTGACTACATTCACAAAAAAGGAGTGATTTACAATTAAAGTAAATACTCCTTTTAATATCTTTTAAATCTTTAATTTTCTAATGATAGCAAGGGTTACCGAAGTAGTTTCACGTGGAACAAACTAACTAAACTATCAAAAATATATTTCTATGTAAATTTGTAGCCGATAAAAACTATTCTTTACCTTCCCATATAAATTAACAATACAGAAACATCACTCGGCGAAACACCACTAATTCTAGAAGCTTGCGAGATAGTAACAGGACGTATTTTACTTAATTTTTGCTTAGCTTCTATAGACATTGACTTGATTTTATCATAATCAAAATCAGCAGGAATCTTTACATCCTCTAGACGAGTAAGCTTATCTGCATTATTTCTTTCTTTTTCTATATAACCGGAATACTTCACCTGAATTTCAGCTTGCTCCAAGATTTCCTGATCTAGATTATTTTCAGAAATATAAGTCTTCACTTTATCGAACTTTAGAATATCTTCCAAATCAATTTGAGGACGAGAGAAAACCTTAAACATTTTATCACCTTGAGAAATAAGAGCAGTGCCTTTCGATTCCAATATCGGATTTGCTTCGGCAACTGAAACACTTGTTTCTTTAAAAAAAGAAACCATTTTTTCAGACTCATTCAATTTATGCTCCATCCTGCGCAAACGCTTTTCAGAAGCTAACCCAATTTCATATCCCATAGGAGTCAATCTAAAATCGGCGTTGTCTTGACGTAATAAAGTTCTATATTCTGCACGAGAGGTAAACATCCTATAGGGCTCTTCAGTTCCCTTAGTAATTAAATCATCAATTAATACACCAATATAAGCTTCGTCCCTTTTTAAAATTAAGGGTGCTTTTTCGCGAACCTTTAAATGCGCATTAATACCTGCCATCAACCCTTGAGACGCTGCCTCTTCGTAGCCAGTAGTTCCATTTATCTGCCCAGCAAAATACAATCCTTCGACCAACTTTGTTTCTAAAGTATGCTTTAATTGTGTTGGTGGAAAATAATCATATTCTATTGCATACCCTGGTCTAAAAAACTTTACATTTTCAAAACCTACAACAGAACGCAATGCTTTAAATTGAATGTCCTCTGGTAAAGAAGTAGAAAAACCATTAACGTAAACTTCACAAGTCTGCCATCCTTCTGGCTCAATAAATAATTGATGCCTTTCCTTATCAGCAAAACGATTAATTTTATCTTCTATGGATGGACAGTATCTTGGACCAAGACTTTTAATACGACCATTAAACATTGGAGAACGATCAAAACCTTCTCTCAAAATATCATGAACATCTAATGAAGTATAAGTCATATGACAAGATCTTTGATGTACAAGTGGAGAAGTAACATCAGAATAAGAAAATTTATCTGGACGCACATCTCCCTTTTCCTCATTCATTTTAGAATAATCTAAAGAACGCCCATCAACACGAGGAGGGGTCCCCGTTTTCATTCTTCCTGCTTCAAAACCTTCTTTAATCAAATCTTCCGTAATTCCATAGGCAGCACTTTCGCCTGCCCTACCACCTCCAAATTGTTTTTCACCAATATGAATTAAACCATTCAAAAAAGTACCATTAGTCAAAACAACAGACTTAGATCTTATTTCAACTCCTAAAGAAGTACGAACTCCTTTAACAACTCCTTTTTCAATAATTAATCCACTCACCATTTCTTGATAAAAATCCAAGTTAGGAGTACCTTCTAACATCATCCTCCACTCTTCAGCAAAACGCATACGGTCCGACTGAACACGAGGCGACCACATCGCAGGGCCTTTGGATTTGTTCAGCATTTTGAACTGAATAGCAGTTCTATCAGAAACAATCCCTGAATAACCACCAAGCGCGTCAATTTCTCGCACAATTTGCCCTTTTGCAATACCACCCATAGCTGGATTGCATGACATTTGCGCTATATTTTGCAAACTCATTGTAACCAACAAAGTCTTAGAACCCAAATTAGCAGCCGCAGCCGCAGCCTCAGATCCCGCATGACCTGCTCCTACTACAATAACATCATATTCTTCTTGAAACATCTTATGTATTTGAATTAATCCAACTTCGTCGGAAATATCTAAATTCTATTTTATTTAAGCCTTTTACTGATTTCCCAACTGTTCCACGTGGAACAACAGTGTGTGTAGATAAGACTAAAGGTTCCACGTGGAACAAAAGACTAAAAGCAAACTATCTTGTATAATGCTTTAGCTATGTTTCACGTGGAACATAGCAATTTTTTCATCTTCTTTAGAGCGCATTAAAAGCTCATCACTCTCACCCTTATCTTTATATCCACAGTAATGCAGTAAACCATGAACAATAACACGCTTTAGTTCCTCTTCAAAAGCGACGTTGAAATCTTTTGCATTGTCTTCAACCCTCTCGATAGATATAAAACAATCACCATTAATTTCATTACCTAGACTATAATCAAAACTAATAACATCTGTAAGCGTATCATGGTCTAGGTATTCCACGTTGATCTTATGAAGGTAATCGTCATCACAGAATATATAGTTTATCTCTCCCTCATTCTTGTTTTCAGACTCAATAACTCTAGATAACCATGAAGCTATCTCCTCTTCGTTGCTTAGACTAAACTCTGTCTCGTAGTTAAAATCGATCATTTTTTATTAAAATATTCTTGAACCTTACGGTTGTAATTATTGCGCAAAGGTAATGATTGTCTATTTAAAATCTCTATGCTCTTCAAATATTCCAACAATGCGTCTGGTAATACTTTAGCGCTGTTGTTAAAAGCCTTGTCTCCTACCTGTGACTGCCTAATATTCTCTTCACCTTGAGTTTGCAAAGCACTCTTTAATTTTAATAATTCTTGATTAACATTCAGTACCTTTGACAACGTTTGCTTGCTAAAGCCCCTGTTCAAAACATCCCTTTCGATTTGCTTCATGTTTTCCAATACACCATTGCCAGCACCATTAATGCCTTGCTTCTTCAACTCGGCGTCAAGAGCTTCCCTTAACTCCTTCTGTTGCTTATAAATCTCCATTATCTCTTTAGCGTCTCCTTCAGAAGCATTATCATCTTTACCTCCTTCGGAACGGCCGTTTTTATCTCCATCAGAATTACCATCCTTTCCAATACCTTTACTTAACTTATCTCCTAACCCCTTCTGTTTGGCAATAATGTCTGGAAGTTGCATACCTTGCCCACCACCACTTTTAGGCTTACCGGAACTCATGCTGCTTAAATCCATTTGCATATTAGATAAAATACCACTTAGAAAATCACCTAGCTTATTTGCACCAGCTATAACATACTGCTGATGCGATAAACCTTTACCGATCTTAGAGTCCGACAAGCTTTCAATAGCCTTGTCTAAATTATATTGCGTACTCCCTACCTCTTTAGTAATATCCTCAGTAAAACGTGGATTACGTAACGACACAGCAAACAAACTACCATCAATGTGTTTAAACTGCAAACGTAAATCTTGCTGCTTTTTAATATTTTTGTTATACATTGGCGAACCAGAATTCAGATTTCTGACATCCTTCATTACCACTTCTTCAGCAAGAGAGAAAGCAAGCAAATTATCTAACACTTGCCTTAACATTTGAATATCTTCTTGCATCTGCTCCGCATCAGAACTCTCTAAACTTTCACCCATTTTTTTTGATAAAGACTTCATCTTAGAAGAAGCATTCTTTTGATTACTCTTCGCTTTACCTTTGTTCTCTTTAGAAAGTTCATTAAGAGACTTCTCCAAATCAGTATCAATACCTATCTCTAAATTTTTATCTTCACCTAAGTCCAAAGGCGCTCTTAACTCTCTATTATCTTTACCCAAGTCACTTAAATCTTGCTTCAAATTATCGAAATCCTTATTGATATCATTTTGGTTTTTAACTGTATTATCTGTGTCATTTTCTGTTAAGTCGTCTTGCTTTTCAGCTAAATTCATCAACTTATTCGCAATTTGTTCCGTCTTCTTTTGGACATAAAACTTCTTAGTAAGCTCTACAAGTTGTTGCAAGTTTTTACTTTGGTTTTTACTGTTCTGCTTGAATTTATCAATTTTGGTCACTAACTCCTCCTTGCTTAATTTGTCATTAAGAAGTTGTAATTCATCTAACAATTTATTGTTCTTATCTAATTCATCAGCGGACTTGTCTATCCGACTTTTTATTAATTCTTTGAAGTCATCTTTAGCAGAACTCTTTTGCTTGTCTAAATTATCCTTAAGTTTTGCAGCGAAATCACGCATCATTTGATCTTGTTTTCTTTGCTGCTGAATAAAATCTTTAACTTTTTGCTGCTCATTAAAATCAAAATTATCTTTTTCCTTTCCTACTTTTTGCAACCTTTCAATTTGTGAAAACTGCTTTTCTTGGTTTAGCAGTGAACGTTCTAAGCCTTTGATATTACCGTTTTGTTCCTCTAGAATTAAATCATTAGTTTCCTCTACGGTACGTACACGAGCAGAAAAAACAGAAGATCTAGTACTTTTAAAATTGTGCACTACATCATTATCAAAAACTTCAAAATAATAATCGTAATCAATACCCTCTTTAACTGGAAATGGTCCAGGAAAAGCAAATACGAATTGATCAAAAATTCCATTTTTAACCGATACTGTTCCACGACTAACAATGGATGGTTTTGTGTGATCATAATAAACGACCTGAAGTTTACTGACACCATAATCATCTCCTACTTCTCCTATAACGAACTTAGAATCTAATTTTAAACTATCTGGACTTTTACGCGCATTAATAGTTGGAAACTGATCTTTTATGACTGTTAATTGATAACTAAGCATTTCGAATTTCTTTCCATTACTATTTGAAGTAACTATTTGGTATTCTGTATTTTGACTAATATTTTTACTTAAGTAAAACAATAGATTATTTTTTGAGAATGCAATAGAACGATTATCGATTTGCATATCGATTCTTTGGGTTGATTGCGCATTCACTCTCCACGTTACAACAGTACCCTCAGGAACAACTGCATTACCACTACCACTAATAACCTCATTTTTACGACCTAGAAACGAAGGGTAATTTAACTCCATTACTAAGTTGGTAATTGAAGGAACTGCTACTACATCCAAGTAAAATTCCTCCGATACTACGTTGTTAGCTTCAAAATGAAAAAGCATTGCTTTGGTGGGTTTACTAATACTATACTTAAACTCCCCTCCACCAATATTCTCCATGAAGTAACTTTCACCATCAATAGAAATAAGAGCATTTTCAGGAACAAGAGAGCCCACTGTTTTAACACGTATGACAAAATCTTTGTTCTCATCAACAATTAACTTTGAATTAGTGACAATAAACTTAAAAGGTGCTGGAGGTAAAAACTCCTTTTTAAAATTCATGACTCTATTTAGACTTTGAGAAATAACAATACTATTCCCTGAAAAATAAATAAGTGATATAACTATTACAGGTATCAATGCAACAGGAAAAAACTTTTTATTGGCTTTAAAATTAACCGCATTGGAGAAAGGAATAGGCTTAAGATCTAAAGCTTTTTGATCTATAGAAGCCAATAGTAAATCTGAATCACTTGTGGCCTTTACAGACTTATTTAACTGAATAAAATTTAAAAGTTTGTCATCGACCTCTTTAAAATGATCACCAATTATCACTGAAGCAGCGGTATAACCTATTCCTTTACTAAACTTACTAAGTTTGAAAATTGGAAAGCAGATAAACCTTATAAACAAAAACAATTCGACTACAAGAAAAAACCAAAACAATACGGTTCTTCCCAAAGGCTTAAGCCAAAGAAAATATTCGATAAATAGAATGCCTAAAAAGTATAGCAAACCTAAACCTACGAAGAGTAACAAGCCTCTAAGCAATTCATTTACATAATACTTCTTAATAAACGCTTCTAACTTTTGATAAATAACATCTGTACCGTCCAAAATATTTAAGTCTTTTTATAACCAATAAAAGTACTAATTTAAATGTTTAGTATATTGTTAAAAATAAGAAACCTAGCTGCAATCTAAATATCTCATTTTCATATTCTCCTATTCAGCAATTGATATTGTATCTTTGCCATAAAATAATAAACATGTCACAGAAAGTTCGTGTGCGTTTTGCACCAAGTCCTACAGGACCATTACATATTGGCGGTGTTAGAACAGCCTTATTTAATTATTTATTTGCCAAGAAACATGGAGGTACCTTCTTCCTAAGAATCGAAGATACTGACCAAAACAGATTTGTTCCTGGTGCCGAAAAATACATCTTAGAAGCATTAGAATGGCTGGGGATTTCGCCTGATGAAACCATAGATAAAAATGAAAAGTTTGGACCTTACCGTCAAAGCGAAAGAAAACAAATTTACGCAAATTACTCCAAAGAGCTTATAGACAATGGCTGGGCTTACTATGCATTTGATACTCCCGAAGCCTTAGATAAAGCGAGAAAAACACAAGAAGAAAAAGGAAATACATTCATATATAATCACACTATTCGCGAAACATTAGACACATCGTTGATATTGACAAAAGAGGAAACTGCAGCAAGAATAGCTAGCGGAGCACCCTACGTTATTCGTTTTAAAACTCCAGTAAATGAAACTTTACATCTACACGATATAATAAGAGGAGACGTAAAATTTGAAACTGGTTTACTTGACGACAAGGTTCTGTTTAAAAGCGACGGAATGCCTACCTATCATTTAGCAAATATCGTCGATGACCATTTAATGGAAACCTCTCACGTAATACGAGGTGAAGAGTGGCTTCCATCAATGCCTTTGCATGTTTTAATTTATAGAGCATTTGGATGGAAAGCACCACAATTTGCTCATCTGCCCTTAATTTTAAAACCGGTAGGAAATGGTAAATTATCAAAACGTGATGGTGACAAATTAGGATTTCCCGTATTTCCATTAGAATGGAAAACAGAGGAAGGAATAGCATCAGGATACAGAGAAAACGGATTTTTTCCTGAAGCGGTAGTTAACTTTTTAGCACTTTTAGGATGGAATGATGGAACTGAAAAAGAACTTTTTACATTAGAAGAACTATCTGCCTCATTTGATTTAAACAGAGTTCACAAATCAGGAGCTAAATTTGATCCTGAGAAAAACAAATGGTTCAATCATCAATATTTAATTAAGCAGGAAGATCAAACTTTGGCAAATGACTTCTCCCCTATTTTATCAGAAAAAAACATTGACACAGCAAAATTTGACCTTGATAAAATAGTTTCCTTGATAAAAGAAAGAGCGAATTTCGTGTCTGATTTTTGGGAAATGAGTGATTTCTTCTTTGTTGCGCCAATTGAATATGATGCCAAAGCTAGTAAAAACTGGAAAGAAGAAACAACACCTTTGATGCAACAACTAATAGCTGTACTTGAAGAAATAAGCGATTTCACATCAATCAATATTGAAACGATAGTAAAAGATTGGATGACCACAAATGAAATAGGAATGGGTAAGGTAATGCAACCTTTTAGACTAAGTTTAGTAGGTGCATTAAAAGGCCCTCACCTATTTGATATTGTCGAAGTGATTGGTAAGCATGAAACAATCGAAAGAATAAAACATGCCATACAAAAATTCTAATAAAAGTAAAACCCCGTCTAGTTAAATACCTATTCGGGGTTTTTTAAAAATATAAAATTACATTGCCGTTTAGTATAGCTGCATTCCCTTTAAAACTGTTCCCCAAATTTTCGTTATTTAGATTAGCCAAGAAGTTATTAATTCCATATTGGTAGGATACATTTACTCTAACATGTTTCACTCCTGCAGTCAAGCCAACCGTAGGATAAAAATTAAATTTAGAGATATCAACTATATCCTTTGCTAATAAAGTTGTTCCAGATATGATATTGTTTTCACTGGACCTATCAATTTTAAGCTTACCATTCACCTGAATTAATGGACCAAATTCTAAACTTAAATGATTTTGAATTAGAACATAACTCAATTGAAGAGACATTTGTGCTGATGGCAGCTTATAGTTTAAGTCTTCATTACCTAAAACAAGCTTGTTAGTGGCAACAGAAAAATTGTTTTCACTAAACTGCAAAGCGTAAACCATATCCCAATTGTTATAAAAGTTACCTCTAACAGAAAGACCCGCATTCCAACCGTAATCAGGTTTAGCATTAAAGTTGGAAGTGTTTAAGGTGAACTGGTTCATTCCTAAAGTAACTCCAATTCTGTTAGAATCACGATAGCCAAATTGAGCATAACTGCTATTACAATTCCAAACAAACATTAGTAACAATATTAGCTTTTTCATATAGTTGATTTATTCGACGACAAACCTAAAGATTTTTCGTAATTTAACGGTAATTTTATAACTAAATAAATATAATCATGAACATTGCATTAATTATTATTCTTGTACTAGGGCTTTTTATCTTGATGTCTTCTTTTTTCACGGTAAAGCAACAATCCTCTGTAATTGTAGAGCGATTTGGTAAATTTCACAGTGTTAGACAGTCAGGTTTGCACTTAAAAATTCCGTTAATTGATCGAATTGCAGGACGCGTAAATCTAAAAATCCAACAACTAGACGTTATTATTGAAACAAAAACGAAAGATAACGTTTTTGTCAAGCTAAAAGTATCCGTTCAATTTATGGTCGTTAAAGACACTGTATATGATGCTTTTTACAAACTTGAATATGCACACGACCAAATCACATCTTATGTATTTGACGTTGTACGTGCCGAAGTTCCAAAATTAAAACTAGATGATGTCTTTGAAAGAAAAGATGATATCGCTATTGCTGTAAAGAGAGAATTGAATGAAGCAATGACAACTTATGGATATACGATCATCAACACGTTAGTAACAGATATTGATCCAGATATTCAAGTTAAAAATGCTATGAATAGAATTAACGCTGCAGATAGAGAAAAAACAGTCGCAGAATTTGAAGCAGAAGCATCAAGAATACGAATAGTAGCTAAAGCAAAAGCAGAAGCAGAAAGTAAGAGGCTCCAAGGTCAAGGTATAGCTGACCAAAGAAGAGAAATTGCAAGGGGACTTGTTGAAAGTGTAGATGTTCTTAATAGAGTTGGAATCAATTCACAAGAAGCATCTGCATTGATTGTTGTTACACAGCATTACGATACCTTACAAGCAATTGGTGCAGATACTAATTCGAATCTGATCTTACTACCTAATTCTCCACAAGCAGGAAGCGATATGTTAAACAATATGGTTGCTAGTTTTACTGCAAGCAACATGGTGGGAGAATCTATGAAACAAGGGAGATCAAGTACTAAAGCGGTAAACACCTTCCCTGCTCCTATTGCTCCAACTGTTGAAGAAAACGAAAGTGAGGACGAAGCTTAATAACAGATATTATCAAAAAAAAAGAGGCTTAATTGCCTCTTTTTTTTACGAAAAAACCTTTTTATAATAAAAGGTAACGCTAGGTTGAAAATTGTGCCTAAGGACCCTGGAAAATTAGATATAGTAGAACTAACTAATCCTTTAACTATATTCATAGGTTCTAAATTTTCCTTAGTCTTCTGGACACTATAAATTAGTCTTTGATAATGAATATCTTTCTCGATCTTCAATATTTCCAACTCTCTATCAATTTGCGCAAATGAGGTATATCTTCTTGAATCCATAATCTAGTTGTTAAAAAATAGCTCAGAAAACTTCTTTAAAAGCGGACCTTCAATGATTTTGTCTTTTACCAATAATAGTAATGATGTTACAATAACATAAATCCCACCAACACAAAGAAAACCAAGAGCTGTATTAGAAAAATAATTACCTAATCCAAAAGCTAATGCAATTGACAAGAATAATAAAATCATTAAAAAACAAAGTGTAACTATAGCTAATTTCAAAATCAATGTCGTCGATTTTGCAGCAATTTTGAAAGTACGAAGCTTATAATAAGCTACATTACTTTCAATTATTGCCTGAGCTTGCTCACGAATGTCTTCAGCACTTTCTTTTATTTCTTCAAAAGCCATATGTTGGTTTATTATAATTGTTACTATAAATTATTTTTGAAGTTTAGCATTTTTAGCCTTTAATTCGGCTAATTTATTTTCTAAAAACAAAATAACGTCTTCTGTTTTATGGCTCATATTGTCCAATAAGTCATCATAACTACCTTCAAAATCTATTTTCGCAGTAGATAACCTTGATTTAACTTCGCTAGAAAGTGATTCATATTTTTTTACTAAATCCTTTTGAGCATCATTATACCCATCCTTGATCTTTCCTCTAGTTTTTGAACCCTTGTCTGGTGCAAATAAAATTCCTACTCCAGCTCCGATTGCAGCCCCTGTTAAAAGTGCTAATAATGTATTTCCTGTGTTATTTGACATAATATTTAATTTTTAAGATTTATATAAAGATATAATTAATTCACTACTAACTGCTTATAGTATTATATGAATTAGTTACAAAATTGTAAACAATTGGAAATACTACAGTATTAACTTAATAAGTATAGGCAGTAGCCTCATAATTACCATTAGATTTTTTTGTGATTGCAACAAAAGGGTATCCCTTCTCTGCAGCTCTGTACTTTAAAGCTCGTTTCGTGTTTTCTAATTGTTCCCAAACAGAAATTCCTTTAGTTTTATTAAGCTGCCCTTTAAATTCTTCAGCTACTTTCAAACCAGCTGCTTCATCTTTGTCGTTTAAAATAACAACCTTTAGATAATCCTCTTTAGAATTAATCTGATTTTTAGTTGAAATATTTTGCTTTTCAGAAGATTTTAGATCTTTTACAACAGCAACAGCATGCACACTAATTGATTTTTGTTCCTGACTTTCAGGATGAGAGTAAATCACTAGATTCTGTTCTTGCTTGATGAAATTAACCTCTTGGATGCTCCCGTCGTGTTGCACTAACTGATGAGTTTGAGAAAATGCATTGCATCCTAAAAATAAGGATATTGATAAAAATAAAATTTTCATAATAATAAATTTAAGATTAAAAATATTTTGCAGAAAATTTATTTTAAAAGATTATTAAGGTTCTAAAACTTTTCTCAAGCAATACTGAGAAAAGAAGCACAACCGTTTTTCACACTTAAAAAAAATTTTAGAATGTAAAAAAATATATTACCAAATTTTAAATTGCGTTAAACAATTTAAAATTTATAAAAATATTTAATATTCCATTGCATGTTTGTACACCATTGAAAAATACAAATTTTTTCATTAATCCAAAAATACAACAATATTTACATTTATGCTGTTAACAAATAGTTAAACGGCTCTAAAGATTTATAAAAAAGCCAAATAAAAACAATTAAAAGCTTTTTTTTATAAATACATATATAATATCCAAATTTTAAAAAAACTACCTAAAAAAGGCTTTAAAATAGTTATTTTTAATAATTAAAAACTATTAAAATTATAATAACAATTAGTAAATATTATTATAAAAAAAAGCGCTTAAAAAAGCGCTTTCTATAATTAAAACTTATTTAAAATTTTTTCTGTAATTTCTTTTTCAAAATCAGTAACGCTTTTAGGAGGATTGGATTTTAACTTTATTATCTCGTCTTTAAATGAGTTCACAAAAGAGATTGTATAACTTAGCTCCAATAAATTTAAAATAGCTTGCGATCTGACAAAAGTAGATTCACTTCTAAGTGACATCATGTATAATTTAGAAAGTTCCTCTTTATCAAAATCAGCAAACACTAAAGAACTAAATTTCAAAATATAGTTAGCAAACAACAAAGAAGATTTGTTATTATTAATATTCTTTTTAAAAGAACTTAGTAATAAGCTATAGTTGTTAATCTCTTTTAAAGTCGCGCCAATTGCTTCGCTAATAGCTGTTCTTTCCTCATCAGTTGTTACTTTAAAAAATTTATTAATATCTTTTAAAGCATTATTTATAGCATTAGTATCTTTTTTTCCCTTTTCTTCCCAAGCATCTTTTAAACCAACCGTCTTGTTAAATACTAATTTAGAACTAGATGAATCCTTATCTACAGCAAAATAACCCAGACGTTGAAACTGAAATTGATCCCCAACTTTAGCAGTACGAAGACTTGGCTCAACATAAGCAGTGATAACTTGTAATGAATTTGGATTCATAAAATCCAAGAAATTTTTCTCCTTGTGAGAGTCTGGAGCTTCATCGATAAACAAACGATCATACAAACGCACTTCTACCGGAACAGCATGTTCAATAGAGACCCAATGCAAAGTACCAGCTACTTTACGCTGAGAAGCCTCACTCCCACTTCCGCTGCGACTATCTTCATCATATGTAACTTGGATCTCAGTTATATTTCCATCACTATCCTTCGTAACTGATTCTCCTTTAATGATATATCCATTCTTTAATCGAACTTCATTGCCTATACTTAATCTAAAAAACTTTGGTGGAGCTACTTCTAGAAAGTCTTCTCTTTCGATGTAAAATTCTCTTGAGAAAGGTACTTTTCTAAACCCAGCAGCCTCATCTTCTTGATTATTTTCAGCATCAAGTAGTTCTTCTTTTCCAACAGGATAATTAGTAATAACAACTTTTACAGGATCTAAAACTGCCATTACACGTGCTGCTGATTTATTTAAATCATCACGTAAACAAAACTCTAACAATGAAAAATCAATAATATTTTCGCGTTTAGCAACTCCAATACTTTCACAAAACTTACGAATAGAATTAGGAGTATAGCCCCTTCTTCTTAATCCAGAGATAGTAGGCATTCTTGGATCATCCCAACCATTAACTATATTTTCCTGAACTAACTGAAGTAACTTACGCTTACTCATCACTGTGTAGTTCAAATTCAATCTTGCGAATTCATACTGATGTGGTTTAACTTTGGTATCATCATAAATTTGATCTAAGAACCAATTGTATAATTCACGATGCATCACAAATTCAAGTGTACAGATCGAATGCGAGATTTGTTCAATATAATCACTCTCACCATGCGCAAAATCGTACATTGGATAGATTTTCCAATCATTACCTGTACGGTGATGATGACGGTGTAATACTCTATATATTAAAGGATCACGCATTAACATATTAGTCGAAGCCATATCAATCTTAGCACGTAAGACATGACTTCCCTCCGGAAAATCACCATTTTTCATTCCTTCGAATAAAGTTAAATTTTCCTCAACAGATCTATTACGGTACGGACCATCAACTCCAGGTTGTGTAGGCGTACCTTTTTGAGTGGCCATATCTTCCGAGGATTGGCTATCTACGTAAGCCTTTCCATCTTTAATCATTTTAACAGCCCATTCATACAATTGCTGAAAATAGTCTGATGCATAGCGTTCTTCTGCCCATTGAAAACCTAACCATTGTAGGTCTTCCTTGATCGCGTCAACATATTCTTGCTCTTCTTTAGCAGGATTAGTATCATCAAAACGAAGATTAACAGGTGCATTGTATTTTAAACCCAAACCAAATTGCAGACAAATAGACTTGGCGTGACCTATGTGTAAATAACCATTAGGTTCCGGTGGAAAACGAAAACGCAATTTATCTTGATTAAAACCATTAGCTAGGTTTTCTTCAATTATTTGTTCTATAAAATGGAGTGACTTTTCTTCTGTTGACATGATAGTTTATTAAAAGAGCAAAGTTACCAAAATTGTTCGTTAATTAATAATAACTGTATTTGCTTCTTTGATTTTAACTTAATAAAACTGAATAATGTTGTACTTTTATGCGATAAACAAATACTCTCACAGATGGGAACAATTAAATTAAAAAATATTAGAACTTTTTCCTATCACGGTTGCTTGATTGAAGAAGGTAAAATTGGATCTGATTACGCAGTAGATTTAGAAATAAAGACTGATTTGCGAAAATCTTGTCTATCTGATGATCTTAATGATACAGTAGATTATGTATTATTGAATAAAATTGTAGTAGAAGAAATGGAAATACGCTCACATTTATTAGAACATGTGGGACATCGCATAATTACTAGGATTTTTAGTGAAGTTCCTGAGATTTCTAGAATATTATTAGGAGTTTCAAAACTGAATCCCCCTATTGGTGGTGATGTAGAATCAGTTACGATTGAATTAGAAGAATATAGAAGCTAGATATTTTAATAGTAATAGAAACTTACAGGCAATACAAGGTAAACCTTAAAATATTTTTAAAAAATTTAGGGCTTTAAACTTTTAAACTATAAACTTTTTAAGTACTTTTGCCGTCCATTCAATTATGGCGTCGTGGCCGAGTGGCTAGGCTGGGCTCTGCAAAAGCTCCTACTGCGGTTCGAATCCGCACGATGCCTCTATAACCTTCAAAGAGATTTGAAGGTTTTTTTTATGTTTAATTTTTAGAAAAAATTGGATAAAGAAATGGTTCGAATCCGAATGATACTTCTGAAACATTCATAGAAATTTAGAGGCTTTTTTTATGTCAAACCCATCCAAAATTATCATTTCGACGAAGGAGAAAACTCTATTAAATGCTTCAATTATTAGTGTCACATAGTGGAGATTCCTCCTTTGTCGGAATGACAAAGTAACAGGGAATCAGAGCTTAATATATAGTATACCTCAAAAGTAGTTTGAAAGATTTTATATATCAAACCCAGTTAAAATTGATATTTCGACGAAGGAGAAAACTCTATTGAATACTTCAATTATTAGTATCACGTAGTGGAGATTCCTTCTTTATCAACATAATAACTAAATTATATGATTATCTTTAAAATATAATCACAAAAAAACCACTCATTATGAGTGGTTTAAATTCTATCTTTTTAATAAAATTATTCTTGATTTTCAATTTTTTGGAAGGCATTTTTAACCATTTCTTTCTCTTTTGGAAACCAACCTTGGGTAATTAATACTAATCCAAATACCATTAGAACAACACTTATTCCCTTCTTAATCTTTAGAATATTAGTAGGTGTCATCTTTGATTTTAGTTGCTTTGCTAAAAGTATTTTTGCACAATCAACTAATAAATAAGTGACAATTACCGCAGTGAAAAAGGTTAACATTCTGCTATTTTGCATTTCTAATTTTGGTCCAACAGAAATAATTACTGCCATCCAAAAACCCAATACTCCAATATTTATAACGTTTAAAAGAAAACCTTTAACGAACAAACTAAAATAGTTTTTCTTAATGATTTCCTTATCAATTTCGTTAGTGTTGATTTTTTTTTCTTTTCTTAAACTCAAAAAAGAAATCACTCCATAAGCCAACATTATAATTCCGCCAAAAATGAAAAGAGCTGGTTTATCTTGTAAACTTTGAATTAATCTATAGCTACCTAAATATGCTACTGCAATAAAAAAAATATCTCCTAAAACCACACCTAAGTCAAAAACCAAAGCCGCTCTAAATCCTTTTAAAATACTAGTTTCTAGTAAAATAAAAAATACGGGTCCAATCATAAAACTTAAAAATATTCCCCATGGAATACCAGATAAAATGTCGTTTATCATTAATTTTAAAATTTAGCTAACGAATAAAAGTACAAGTTAATTTTTTTCTTCAATTGTACCACCTAGAATTGTCTTTTTATTAATTTGCTTTGGCTTTCCATAAACAAATACAGTACCTCCCGCTTTGATTTTTGCATCAACTAAAACTTTTGCATAAACCTCTGCGCTACCTCCAGCACTTATATTTACAGTAGTTTGATCAGTAACTAAATCTTTATTCTCTACAACACCACCTGTAGTAACAACGATGTCTTGATTAGTTGCTTTACCTTCTAAAACGATTATTCCGCCTGTAACAGTTTTAACATTTACTTTGTTGACATCTAAATTTAAATGTATCTCTGCTCCTTCTTTTGCGCTAACATCCATAATAGTTGCATCAAAAGTTTCATCGCTAGATACATAAGCACCTTCACTAGCATCTACTCCATCAATATTCTTGTAAAATAATTGAATAGCGATATCATTCCCTGATAACAATTTTGGAAAAGGCATTCTTAATTTCAATTCACCATTATTATTCACCACTTCTACTTCTTGCTCTCTAGAACCTTTTATAATAACTTTGTTCTCAGAGCTAGCAATTAGTTTTACATTTAGTTTATCATATACTTTTACTGTATTAAAATCCCCTAAATTTTTTGATACTTGTGCAACAGCAGTTTGCATTACAAATGCTATAGCGATAATAAATATTTTTTTCATTTTTCTTTAATTTATTGGTTCATTTACTCTTCTTAAAAAATTAAAATCTAATTGTTTTTTAACTAGATCTGCATTTTTAACTTTAACGTAAATTTCATCTCCTAATTGCAATAACTGATGTGATGTAGCACCAACTAAAGCGTATTGTTTCTCATCGAAAGTGTAATAATCGTCTTTGATGTCACGAATTCGTACCATTCCTTCGCACTTATTTTCGATAATCTCAACAAAAATTCCCCACTCCGTAACTCCAGAAATAACTCCCAAGAATTCTTGATCTTGGTGATCTTGCATGTATTTCACTTGCATGTACTTGATCGAATCTCTTTCGGCATTGGTAGCGAGTCCTTCCATAGTTGAGCTATGCAAACATTTAGTTTCATACAGCTCTTCATCAACTGATTTTCCTCCGTCTAAATAATGTTGTAGCAAACGGTGTACCATAACGTCAGGATAACGGCGAATTGGGGAAGTAAAATGAGAATAATAATCAAATGCTAATCCGTAATGACCGATATTATCAGTAGAATATTTCGCTTTACTCATCGAGCGAATCGCTAGAGTATCTATTAAATTTTGTTCCTTAGTTCCGTTTACATCAGCCATTAATTGGTTTAACGCTTTTGAAACATCACCTTGACTAAAATCAATTTTATAACCAAACTTAGATATCAGAGCTTGCATAGCAAACAATTTATCTTCATTTGGTTCATCGTGAATTCTATAAATAAAAGTTTTCTTTTGTTTACCAATGAACTCCGCTACTTTTCTGTTCGCTAATAACATGAATTCTTCGATAAGGTGATTGGCATCTTTTGATACTTTGAAATAAACACCTTCTGGTTCACCCTCTTCACTCAAGTTAAATTTAACTTCTACCTTATCAAAAGAGATTGCTCCATCGTTCATTCTCTTTCTACGTAAAATTTTAGCTAACTCGTCTAATTTAAGCGTCGCTGCAACAATTTCAGGTGAAACTTTATAAGAACTACCGGTTATAGAAGTTTCTTCCGGAATTGTATCATCTTTGGTCTCTATGATGTATTGCGCTTCCTCGTAAGCAAAACGTTGATCTGAGAAAATAACCGTACGACCAAACCATTGATTCAACACTTCGGCTTTTTCTGAAATTTCAAATACCGCTGAAAAAGTATACTTTTCCTCTTGGGGACGCAATGAACAAGCAAAATTAGACAATACTTCAGGTAACATAGGTACTACTCTATCTACTAAGTAAACCGAAGTAGCTCTTTGATAGGCTTCATCATCTAAAATAGTTCCTTCTTCAAGGTAATACGAAACATCAGCGATATGAATTCCTATTTCGTAATTACCATTTTCCAATTTTTTAAATGATAAGGCATCGTCAAAATCCTTAGCATCCTTTGGATCAATAGTAAACGTCAGCGTATCCCGCATGTCTCTGCGATTAGCAATTTCAGCTGCTGTAATAGACGTATCAATTTTTTGTGCAAACGTCTCCACTTCGATAGGAAACTCGGATGGTAGACCATATTCAGCAAGGATAGCATGGATCTCAGTATCATGTTCCCCTGGTTTACCCAAAACTTTAGTTACTGTACCAAAAGGACTATCCGCTCTTTTAGGCCAATCTTCGATGTGAACTAAAACAACATCCCCTTGTTCTGCTTCTCCTAATTTATCCTTTGGAATAAAAATATCGGTATACATTTTAGGATTAGCTGTCGATACAAAAGCAAAGTTCTTCTGTATATCAATCACACCTACAAAGTCTGTTTTATGTCGTTCTACAACTTCAATTACTTCACCTTCTGGGCGTTTACCTTTACGTCTATTGTAAACATATACTTTGACAATATCTTTATCTAGCGCTCGATTTAAATTAGCTGTAGGTATAAATACATCATCGTCTAAATCTGGACAAACAAAAAAAGCAGTCTTACGACCTGTCATATCTATTTTTCCTTCGTAATAATCTTGACTAGCTGCTTTTATTAAATATTTACCTGGCTCACTTTCGATAATCTTATTTTGAGAAGCTAATATTTTTAAATCTTTTATAATTTGATTTCTACTTTCGGTATCATCAAGTTCTAATTTTGATCCTATTTGCTTAAAATTGAATGCTTTATTAGCATTTTGTGACAGTATTTTTATAATTTTTTCAGAGAAATCTTTCTCTTTTTTGATCGGCTTTCTTAATCTTTTTCCCATAAATCTTTTCTTAAAAGTCGAAAATTACAAAATAGTTAACAGTTATTAGAAATTTGCAAAGAGTTTTAAAGAAAATATAACTTTCAAGAGATCTTTGTATCTTTATGAAAAGTACTAACAAATGGAAAAATTTATAACTGTAGCCGTTTTTGACTATGTCCATGAAATACAAATTTTAAAACATAGATTAGATCAAGAGGAATTACAATACTTTTTTGAAAATGAGATCATGTCTTCCTTTGCTCCAATGTATTCGAATGCACTTGGAGGAATCAAACTTAAAATTCATCCCAACGATTATGAAACTGTGAAAACAATTCTTCAAGAAATGAGATACGATAACAATTTAAAAATTGTTTAATTTTTTGAAAGTTGTCAACACTTATTTAAATAAACAAAAAGAAAAATTAAATTTAAAATCTTTTTTAATGGTTATTATAGTGTGTTAATAGTTACTATAAATTTATTTAAAAAAGGTTTGAATAGAAGTTATTCTCTTTTATATCGAGTTATTAACATAGTTATCTATTCTTAAAGTTCTTGTTTTCAAACGATATTCAATTTTAATTAACAATGGTTGATAAACTAAAAATAATAGAAAATGTAAATAAGTATTTTTTAAAATTATGTTGACAAACCACAGTTTAGTATTAATAACTTTTCTAAAAATTAGCTAAACTAAATTAGGTTTTTAAAAGTGGGTTTTGGATTAGTCTTTTTATTTTAAGAACCAAAAAATACTTCTAATATTCTATCCGAACTTATTAACATGTAATGTTAAATTAAAGTTAACTGAATATCAAGCATTTGCATTTTACTATTAACAATGCAAAAGATTAACATTTTATTTTCGAATTATTAACTGATTATCAATGATTTGTATATTTACATAAATTGTTAATAACCTCATAAATTTCTGTTTTGGTGATACTTAAGTGGTTGAATAACTAGAAACTTTAAAATAGTAAAAACAAATAAAAAGTGCTTTAAAATATGTAGTTATCTTTTGGTAAATTTGCAATACACAACTTAATATATAATTCAATGAAAATTTCAATTGGAAACGATCACGCCGGTCCAGAATACAAAAAAGCAATAGTTAAAATGCTAGAAGCAAAAGGGTACGAAGTTACTAATTACGGTACAGACTCGGTAGATTCTGTAGATTATCCAGATTTTGGTCATCCTGTAGCTACAGATGTTGAAGAAGGTAAAGCCGACTACGGAATTGTTATTTGCGGAAGCGGTAACGGTATTGCCATGACAGTTAACAAACACGCAGGCGTAAGAGCAGGTTTATGTTGGACTAAAGAAATTGCTTATTTGACACGTTTACATAACGATGCTAATGTGGTGAGTATCCCTGCACGTTTTACATCAATCGAACAAGCGGTAGAAATAGTAGATACGTTCTTGAATACTAAGTTCGAAGGTGGAAGACATCAAAATAGAGTGAATAAAATTGCTTGTTCATAAGTACTTTTTTAGATTTTTTTTTGAGGTAAATCCTATATTTAAAACGAGTTGCATTGTATTATGTAGCTCGTTTTTTGTTTGTACTAATTAAGTTAAACTAAAAACAATTAAAATTGGATTACTTTAGGGTCAACAAAAAGTAGATAAAAAAAATTTGCAAAAGTAGCACTCCAAAATACTTCCATAAAAAAGTAGCTTTTGCCGTTTTGTGTCTAAAAAGCAGCATGGCAATGCCAACACCAAAGCTTCCTCCAAGTGCAGCGATGCTCAAAAGAGTTTTCTCAGGAATTCTTCTTTTGCGTTTTTTTGCTAAGTTTTTGTCGTAACCCGTACTGACAAATCCAAGAATAGATAAAATCAAAAAACAGCAGAATAAAATAGACATTTAACTTAATTTAAGTTTCAAAGATATTATTTTAGCTGTCCGAAAAAAATTAAAATGAACAACATACAATTCATCTCTAAGTCAGTTGCTACAGCAGCAATCAACATTCAAAAAACAGTTCAATTATTGCAAGAAGATTGTACGATTCCGTTTATATCGCGCTATCGAAAAGATACTACAGGAAATCTAGACGAAGTACAAATAGAAAGCATAGCCAAGCTTCAAAAGGAATACGAAGTGATTGTAAAACGTAAAGAAGCAATTTTAAAATCGATCACGGAGCAAGGAGCCATGAATGAAACCTTGTTTGCTAAAATTGATAAAAGCTTTGATTTACAAGAACTGGAAGATTTCTATTTGCCTTTCAAGAAGAAGAAAAAAACGAAGGCCGATGTTGCTCGTGAAAACGGTTTGGAGCCTTTGGCCAAAATCATTATGGCGCAAGGTAAAGATGATGTTGATTTCTTGTCGACTAAGTATTTGAACGAAAATGTAATAAACGAAGAAGCCGCGCTGCAAGGTGCAAGAGATATTGTAGCCGAGTGGATTAATGAAAATATTTATGTTCGAAAACAATTACGTCGTTTATATGAACGAAAAGCAACAATCACCACTAAGGTTGTTAAAACTAAAAAGGACGACGAAGCAGCACAAAAATTCAATCAATATTTTGATTGGTCAGAGCCGTTGACCAAAGCGCCTTCTCACCGTTTAATGGCGATGTTGCGTGCCGAAAACGAAGGGTTTATCAAGTTTAAAGTCGAAGTTGACATTGATGATGCTTATAATATTATTGACGAAATAGTATTAAAAGGGCAAAGCGCGAGTACACCACATGTGCAATTGGCGATTGAAGATAGTTATAAACGTTTACTAAATCCAGCGATTTCTAATGAAGCGTTACAAGAAGCTAAAGCAAAGGCAGATGCTAATTCGATTCAGGTTTTTGCTAGTAATTTAGGGCAGTTGTTGCTAGCACCGCCATTGGGTGAAAAACGAATTCTAGCTATTGATCCAGGATTTAGAAGTGGATGTAAAGTGGTTTGTTTAGACGAAAAAGGAGATTTATTATACAATGAAAATATCTATCCCCATGCGCCGCAAAATGAAACGGCCATGGCGATGAAAAAGATAAAATCGATGGTGAATGCCTATAAAATTGATGCCATCTCGATAGGAAACGGAACCGCTTCACGCGAAACCGAATTCTTCATCAAGAAAATAGCATTTGATAAACCGGTGCAAGTATTTATCGTTTCAGAGGCTGGAGCTTCGGTTTATTCGGCATCGAAAATTGCTCGAGAAGAATTTCCAGATTATGATGTTACGGTTCGTGGTTCGGTTTCTATTGGGAGACGATTGTCTGATCCTTTGGCCGAATTGGTAAAAATTGATCCAAAAGCCATTGGAGTGGGGCAGTACCAGCATGATGTGGATCAATCTAAGTTGAAAGAAGAACTAGATAATACAGTGATTCGTTGCGTGAACTCGGTTGGGATCAACATCAACACAGCCAGCAAACATTTGTTGAGTTATGTGAGTGGAATAGGAGAGAAGCTAGCCGAAAACATTGTAAACTACCGCTCTGAAAACGGTCCATTCGAAGACAGAAAACAACTAAAGAAAGTGCCTCGTTTGGGCGAAAAAGCATACCAACAAGGAGTAGCGTTTATCCGAATTTCGAATGCTAAAAATCCCTTGGATAATTCGGCTGTGCATCCAGAAGCCTATAAAATTGTGGAGAAAATGGCCAAGGATTTAAAATTGACGGTGAACGATTTGATTGCCAATAAAGAAAAAACGGCCTTAATCAAACCAGAGAATTACATTACTGCAGAAATAGGTTTATTGACTTTGAAAGACATCATAAAAGAGCTAGAAAAACCAGGATTAGACCCAAGAAAAGCCGCTAAAGTTTTCGAATTTGATCCAAATGTAAAAACCATAAAAGACGTAAAATCAGGAATGATTCTCCCAGGAATTGTAAATAACATTACCAATTTTGGTTGTTTCGTAGATATAGGCGTCAAAGAAAGTGGTTTGGTACACATCTCACAACTCAAAGCAGGCTTTGTAAGCGACGTAAACGAAGTCGTGAAGTTACACCAACACGTAACCGTAAAAGTCACTGAAGTTGATGAAGATAGAAAAAGAATTCAGTTGACAATGGTGATTTAAAAAGTCAATAGTACTAATTAAAATAGAGAAACCATCCTGTAAAAAGATGGTTTCTCTATTTATAGGTATAATTAATTGAATTACTACAAAAATAACATGATGATAGTAAGCACAATTCCACCAGCGGTAAAGTACATTCCTTTTTTGAAAATAGTAGTTTTGGGTGTAAACATCCAGAAGGTCGAAACTACAAAAAAGAACAAGGATAGCCCAAAGAATATGTTTAAAAAGAACAATGGATCTCCTGTTTTTGCTTTGTGCAAATGAGTCATTTTCTCTATTATGAGGGGTTGGCTAGTCAATTTATAATCTGTAGCTCCTGTTTTTTTATTGTACGTTCCCTCTTTAAAGTAAATAACATCACCTTCCTCGCGCTCTACTTTAAATTTTTTAATTTTTAATGCTTTACCTAGGTCTTCACCACTTAAATTGGTTTCGACAGTACTAACAAATTTCTTTTCTTGCTTAAGAAAATCCGTATCTCTAAAGATTAAAATAATCCCACTTAAGGCATAAACTGCCATTATTCCCGCAAGGAAAAACCCTAAATATCTGTGAATAATTCGCATGAGGTTGGTTGATTTCTTCTTTTTTGTCATTACCGTTTATAATTTAAAAATTGTTTTACTATTTCAAAGTGCAAACATACACAATTAAGATTAATTCTAAATAAGAGTTTTTAATTTTTTTTGACTTGGAATGAAATTGTTTTCAGCAGTAAAAAATTGGTAATTTCTTGGATAGCATTTTTTACACAACCCTTTTTCAATTTATAGAAATCGAAAAAACTAAAAGTCCCGATTATCTCGAGACTTTTAGTTTATAATTTCAGAATCCAAGAACTCATTTTATCGAGTACTTGAGGCGAGACGGTTTGCTTTATTTGTTCATATTCTGTGAAAGCTCCCGTTTTACATTCTTGAAAAAGATGGTTCATTCCTTTAAATTCAAAGGTTTCAAAGTTTTTGTTCTTAGCCTTAGTTAAAGAATTTTTAATAGCAGCTAAATTTGTTGTGGCGGGAACTTGAAAATCAAGACTTCCATTAATCGCCAATACTGGAATTGTAACTTTTGATAAATAAGTGTCAGGATTAAATTTTAAGAAATATAGTAACCATGGATTTTTCATTTGACTCAAAACGGCTTCATCAACTAGTTGTCCCTCTTTCTCTAAAAAGGAACGGAGGTCTTTTTCGTAATCTGAACCCGTGTACTTCATTATAAAACTATAAATATTTTTATTTATTTTTTTATTTTCTAGTAGTTTTTCCTCGCTCATTCCAGCTAATTTTCCAGCTAAATAGTTTTGTTCTACGAGTAATTCATCAATTGGGGTAGCGGGAGCAGCCATTAATACGAGGAAGCGCACATTTTTTGAGTTAGTGGCAACCATAGGCGCTATCATACCACCTTCGCTATGACCAATTAATCCAATATTTGTAAAACCTTTGTTTTTTATAAATAATACAGCAGCATCTATATCAGTAGCGAAGTTAGCTGATGTATCGGTGCTAGTGCCTTTAGAAGAACCTCCTATGCCACGATCATCAATGCGAAGAGTTGCTATTCCTTTTTTGGCAAAATTATCAGCAATTACCGCAAAAGGCTTGTGATCAAAAAGTTCTTCATCTCGGTTTTGATTACCAGAACCAGTTATCATTATAAGTATTGGCGCTTTTTTATTGAAGTTTTTTGGGGTTGTAAGGGTACCGGCTAGCGTGTTTTTATCAATTGTGTTTGTAAAACTAACCTCCTCAATTTCGTAATCAAAAGGTCCTTTTGGTGTTTGTGGTCTGTTTACTGTTTTTATAGCTTCACTTTGTCGTGAAAGTGTCATTGGAAGCTCCATTCCGCCTTGTTTGAACGTACCTTCAAAAGTATCAGCATTAAATTTTCCAGAATAACTTAAACCTAAAGCAGGTGCATTTATTGCTAATTGATTATCAACAAATGTAGTAGTGCCAAGTGGAATATTGGTAGCCCCTTGTTTAGGACTGTCCATAGTAGAACTAAATCCATTTACATCTTTTTTAATATGAATGATTAGTGGTAGTGACATCCCTTGAACGTTAAGTTCCCCAGACCAAGATCCTGTGATCTCTTGCGCAAAAAGGAATTGCATGCTTAATAGCGAAAGAATTAGAAATTTTGTTTTCATGATTTATGTTTTTTTTAAAAATGCAATTTGATAGTTAAAGATCTAAAGATTGAATGTAAACCTGATGAAAAGTTATAAATAGAAATAGTGAAATTATAAATAGTGCGATATGGTATCCTTTCTTTAAGTTGGTAGCCGTTTTGAAACCATTATACATTAGTACAAATCCATATATAATCAATGCAAGCATTAAACAGATACCAACAACAAAAGGGATAATAGCAATTGTATTTAAATCCAATGAGGGAGGTGAACCATCTGTGGTATTTATATTATTGGCGAGTGTTTCTAAACCGCTGTATTTGATGCTAAGTAATACCATAAAATTAGGTGCTTGTGACAGTAGTACGGTGTTTATAATATCAATAAAACGAGTTTTTTTATTAATTAGAAGCGCTAGTAAAAAAAGAAAAAGAATTGCTGATGCATGACTAACACTAACTAAAATAAAAGCGCTGGAGAGCGAAAGATTGTTTTGTGGAGAAAAATGAAAGATACTATCCATTTTTGTAGAAGTGTAAAAGCAGACCAATGAATTGATGCTAAAAAATAATAATCCAAAGAGAAATAATTGCTTTTCGGACAACTTTGAAAACGGATTAAAAACGGTTTGCCAATTCATGGTTATGATTTTAAAGTTTTAATTTTTTTGATAAGATCGTCCATTTTGTTTCGCATGGTGGGATAGGAGTTGCCTGCTTGTTTGGCCATTTCTTTGATACTGCCGCTGCTCAAAAAAAATTCGAGTATGAAATCTTGATCATCTCTGTTTAATTTTAAATAAAGAGGTAACTCGTAATTACCATTCACATCTGTTTGGCATTGGTCGCATTTCATCTGACTAACTCGCAGCGAGTTTTCACAACTCGGGCAAACAATGGGTAGTTTCATTTTAATAAAGTTAAAAATAATTTAAACAAAGTTAAATATTATTTTCTATTCTTTACCATTTTAGGACCAAACTTATAATTTAGAGACTCTAAACAGAGAAGCTTAGACAAAAAAAATCCCAAACACCAGGAATTGGAATTTGGGATTACCTTACTTAAACCGTCTTATTTGTTTAGGTAGAATCGTTAGAGTTTACTCTTTAGTTTCGTCTTTTTTATCAGCTGGCTGATCTTCTTTAGCGGCGTTTTTGAATTCTTTAATTCCACTACCTAATCCTTTCATTAATTCTGGAATTTTTTTACCTCCAAAAAGTAATAAAACCACTGCTAAAATAACTAGGATTTCTGTAACACCAAATCTTCCCATGATTGAATAATTTATTGCCGAGGCAAATTTGTAATTAATGTAGCTGCAAAGGTAAATAGAATAACTATACGTGCATTCATTTCGTAGGACTTATTTAAAGTATGTAAAGTTAAAAATATATTAAAAACGTTTTTAAACACCCTTTAGTACTGAACTAAGGCACGAAAGCACTATCATTGACATTAATTATTATATTTGTCATATAAAGAAAAAAAATGCCTGAGAAACGATTAAAAAGAAAGAAACTTCACAGTAAATTATTCACTAAAAACCGATTGGTCATTTTGAATGAGGATACATTTGAAGAAACCTTTTCTTTAAAGTTGACTTTGATGAACGTTTTTGTAGTAGCAACTCTTGGAGCAATTTTACTTATTTCAATCACTACTTTTATCATTGCTTTTACGCCTTTGCGGGAATACATTCCGGGCTATTCCTCTACTAAACTTAAAAAAGACGCTACAATATTAGCCCTAAAATCAGACTCTTTAACCAACGCACTAAAGAAAAACGAAGCCTACATTCAGTCCATTCAAAAAGTGTTAAACGGACAGCTTGAGTATGCAAAATTTAATAAAGATTCTATTTTAGCAGCTTCAGATGAGGATGTGCCAAAATTGAAACTATCTGCATCAGAGGAAGAACTACAATTAAGAAAGGAAGTGGAACTAGAGGATAAAAAGGCAGATGTTTCTAAAAGTAAAAAGAAAGTTCAAAAGTAGCTTTTGGTTCAATAGATTGTAGTATCAATCTTGATAATACTAATCGATATTCCAGCATTAGGCTATAAATTAAAAGTAAATCATGTCAATAAAAGCAATTGCAGCAAAACTTTTTGCTCGTCATATCTTCAATAAAACCCAAGCCTGGCTCAATAATCCCGTGGCTACGCAGCAGGCTGTGTTCCATCAGTTGATTAAAGAGGCTAAGCAAACTGATTTTGGTAAAGACCATCATTTTGATATTATTAAATCCTTTACTGATTTTGCAAAACAAGTCCCTATTCGCGATTATGAAGATCTAAAACCCTATGTTGACAAAGTAGTAAGCGGACAGGAAAATGTGCTATGGAAAGGTAAGCCGCTTTATTTCGCTAAGACATCTGGCACGACGTCTGGTGCAAAATACATTCCGCTTACAAGGGAATCAATGCCGTATCATATTGAGGCAGCTCGAAATGCTATTTTAAGTTATATCCATGAAACGGGAAAGGCAGATTTTGTAGATGGGAAAATGATTTTCCTACAAGGAAGTCCCGTTCTAGAAGAAAAACACGGTATACAATTTGGTCGTTTATCTGGAATTGTAGCCCATTTTGTTCCTAAGTATTTACAAAAAAACCGCATGCCCTCATTAGAAACTAATTGTATTGAAGACTGGGAATCTAAAATTGACGCTATAGTAGACGAAACCTTCAATGAAAATATGACCGTGATCTCTGGAATTCCCTCTTGGGTTCAAATGTATTTTGAACGCTTAGAACAAAAAGGAGGAAAGCCCGTAGGTGAGATTTTTAAAAATTTTAATTTGTTCATCTATGGCGGTGTAAACTACGAACCGTATCGATCCAAATTTGAAAATCTGATAGGTCGAAAAGTAGATAGTATCGAACTTTTTCCTGCTTCGGAAGGATTTTTTGCGTACCAGGATTCGCAAAAAGAAAAAGGAATGTTACTGCTCTTGAATGCAGGGATTTTTTATGAATTTGTAAAAAGTGATGCATTTTATAGTGAAAACCCTAGACGTTATACCATTGGTGAGGTAGAGCTGGGCGTAAATTATGTTTTAATAATTTCGACCAATGCGGGACTATGGGGATACAATATAGGAGACACTGTTCAATTTAGTTCTTTAAAGCCTTACCGAATTATTGTATCAGGACGGATCAAACATTATATTTCTGCTTTTGGCGAGCATGTGATTGGTAAAGAGGTCGAGAGTGCTTTACAAGAAGCCATGGAGGGAACAAATGTGCGGGTCAACGAATTTACTGTCGCGCCTCAAATAAATCCTTCTAGCGGTTTACCTTATCACGAGTGGTTCATTGAATTTGAGCAGGAGCCAGAGAACAAATCCGCTTTTGCAGAAGCAATAGATAACGCCATGCGCAAACAAAACATCTATTATGACGACCTAATTGTAGGGAACATTTTGAGAAAAGTTGTTATTACGGCTGTGGCCAAAAATGGTTTTCAGGACTATATGAAATCAATAGGTAAACTAGGAGGACAGAACAAGATTCCGAGACTGTCAGACAACAGGAAGATTGTAGATTTATTAAACTTGAAATAAAACACTTACCTTTGCAGGTTAGAAAATTATAAGAAATGAAAGAAACTAAAAACATATCACGCTCTAGAGCGCAAGAATCATCAGCAGCAATTGAAAAATTGTACATTACCATGCGTCACTTATTTAACCGTGGATTTTACAAACCAATGGGAATCTCTGGTGAAACGTTGCGTGAAGCGTTACTGGCTTTACGTCCTGAAATATATGGGAATATAGCGGAAGAAAAAGTAGAATTAAACGGATTATTATACGTTATAGAACGATTACCAGTAGGAATTGAGGAATGTCGTTTTATCAATTTAACCTCTGACGAAGGGTATTCAAGATCACATTTTAAAGCGATTGTCCCTCCAAAAAGAAGACGTAATTGTTACCGAATTGATGAGGAGCAAATGAATGTAGAAATCACACGTGGTCGCTCAGATATTTATGATATTTTGACGCATTTGACTTTCATCTTCATTGAGTCTCACAAAATTAGAAATAGAGTTTTATTGGATGAAGCAGGTGAGGTTTCACGCGATTGGATGAAATTAGAGCAAGCCGTTTCTCAAACTAAAAAACTGCCTTTAGTCGAAAAAGAAAAAGCAATTTCTCATGCAGCTAATATTTTAGGTCGAACTTTTGAGGAGGTTTTAAATATTTACGACGCTTTTGGAACAGAGGCAGCGCCAGACCGATTTTTACACGTTATTTATTGGTTAGGAAAATTAGCCATCGATGAAATTGTATCAAATAATAAACGTACAATCACTTTTAGTCCTATATTAAGAGAACGTTTAGGGCACCACATTCATGGAGAAATTTGGGCTACAAATATTAAGGAAGTTTTAAAAGAAAACGGATTATTAGAACGTCCTATTCATGTTATTAGTGCGAATATGCACTCTGTGATGAACTCTATTTTTGCTACTACGGTACTAAAAACACAATTTAAAGACAAAGCAGATTTTTTTATTTACGAAGAGTTAAGTAGGTCTGGTGCACACGAAGTGCGAAACAAAGTAGAAGAAGTGGCACTTAAACACGGTATGATTTCAATACCGGACGCTTCAGGAACTAATATTGATGTTCAAATTTTTGATACTGCAAAAATCAATTGGGCTAAATCATCGTTTCCTAACGCAAAGTTTGAAGGGCAAGAACCTGTATTAATAGTAATGGATTACGCTTTTGGTGAGCAAGCTTACGAGACAATTGATGAGCTTTTAAAACCGTATAAAAAAGATACTTTATTAAATGTTGAGTCGGTTTCGATCATGGGTAAAGCTGGAATTCTAGAAGGCGGAAAAGGAGATATCATGATTCCGAATGCGCACATCAATGAAGGAACAGCAGATAATTACTTTTTTGAAAATGAATTAAACGCTTCGATGTTTGAAGGGAATGATATCGCTGTTTTTGCAGGACCAATGGTAACTGTTTTAGGGACTTCTTTGCAAAATAGAGATTTACTAAAATTCTTTCATCAATCAACTTGGGGCGTTATTGGTTTAGAGATGGAGGGTTCTTATTATCAAAAAGCAATACAATCTGCTTCGAAAATTAGAAAAAGTGTCCCTCAGGACATCAAAGTACGATATGCGTATTATGCATCAGATAATCCTTTAGAAACAGGAAGTACTCTTGCTTCAGGCGGATTAGGAACCACAGGAGTAAAACCTACTTATTTGATTACTATCAAAATATTGGAACAGATATTCAATTCTAAATAAATCACGAATGAGTACAAACGTACCCCAAAATCAAGACAATCAAGAAATTGATTTGTTTGTTATATTCAAGAAAGTAGGTGATTTTTTTCAATGGATTAATCGAGTGTTATTTCTTTCGATTTATTTTTTTGTAAAAAATGCGATCATCGTATTTGTTTTGATACTTCTCGGTTTTGGGGTAGGGCTGTATTTAGACAAAACACAACAACAATACGATCATCATATTATTGTTGCCCCTAATTTTAAATCAACTGATTACTTGTATGCTAAGATTGATTTGCTGGCATCAAAAATTGCAGAGCGAGATACCTCATTTTTAAATTTAGTAGGCCTACCTAAATACAGTAGTTTGCGATCAATAAAGATCGAACCCGTTGTTGATATTTACAAACTAATCAGTAGTAATGATCAAAACTTTGAGTTGTTAGCATTACTGGCTCAAAACGGTGATTTGAAAACAGTTGTAAAAGAGACTACTACCAGTAAAAACTATAATTTTCATACTATAATTGTATCTACTGAGGGAACAACTAATCAAAATGATATAATAGATCCATTACTACGCTATTTAAACACAAATAGGTACTATGCAGATGTACAAAAGATTGCTGTAGCTAATATTCAGCAAAAAATAAAAGTAAAAGAGGATATTATTTTGCAAATTGACGAAATTATCAAGTCGTATACCACGAATAAAGAAAGTGTTATTAAAAACGATAAGATGATGTATTATAATGAGAACAATCAGTTAGATAATATCATCAAAACTAAAGATACTTTGTCTAGTACGATGGCAGCATTAAAGATGGAACTGTTTAATTCCAAGAAAATTATAAACGATAATTCGGTGGTTTTAAATATCAAAAACAATAAATTTTCGAATGGCAAATTAAAATTTATTTTACCCTTCGTCTTGCTAGTCTTTTTTGTACTGACACAACTCTTTATTTCTTTTTACAAAAGTCAATCTGCAAAACACGCAGCGGAGTAATATTTTTCAATCATGCATATATAAACAAACTAATAAGAGTATGTATGATTAAATCAATTAGCCATTATATACAGGTACTAAAGCAAAACTCTTTGATTAAGCAAAGTCTGGTGACATTGATTTTAAGGGTTATTGGGGTCTTAATTTTGTTTGGGTTTACCTTATTTCTAACAAATAATTTTAGTCCAAAAATTGTAGGCCAATACGATTTTGTTCGTGCGTATTTGTTTGTTATAGGCAGTATTTGTTTGTTAGGCTGTGACCAATCTATATTGTATTTTAGAGGTAAGTTCAAAGGTGCTACTGTCTTGTCGTCATTGAAAAGTATTTATCTAAAAATGGTAGCTATCATTTTAATGATGTCAATTATTCTATTTGTCATCGTACTTGCGGTTAATGAATCGTTTGTAGATTCTTTTTTTGAGGATAAAGGAGTTTACACGCTTTTATATCAAGCTACAATAATTTTGTTTTTCTACGCTATTACCACCCTAAATATCGAGCTAATTAGAGTTTTAGATCATTTATATGTTGCTGAGTTATTTAGAAACTCAATCAAGTACTTCCCAATGATAATAGGTGCTATTGTCATAAATTACATTAACAAGGAAACGTATTTAGTACCTGTTTTTTTAGGAGGTTTCTTAGTGTTATCTCTTATTACAACTCTAGTTGTTTATTATTATTTTTCAAGAAATCAAGAGGTCTCTGCCGCACTTCCTACTTCCTATAAAGAGATTGTAACTCGATCATATCCCATTGCAATTAGCAGTATGGCTTTGTTTTTATTACTTAGTTTTGATATTTTGTTTTTGAAAAAATACAGAGATGACTCCACTATTGCATTTTATTCCTTAGCAGTGAAACTTATGACTATTTTGTCTATGATCATTGTTACGGTTAACATTACGGTTTCGACAAAAATAGCGGAACACCACTTTAAACAAAATAGGGAAGAGTTAAAAAAAATAATTAGAAGTAGTTCGCGCTTAATTTTTGCCTTAACATTACCTGCTGCATTATTTATCTGTTTTTTCTCTAGTTTTATTTTAGGTTTTTTTGGACCTGACTACCTTGCGGCTAGGGAAGCATTACTTATATTAACCATTGGACAAGTACTATGTTCTGCGTTTGGATCTGCTCCCGTATATTTAAATATGACAGGCAGACAACATGTTTTTCAGATAATTGTGTTGCTAGCAGTACTACTAAACTTAGGATTTAATAGATTTTTAATACCTATTTATGGCATGACTGGTGCTGCGATTGCGTTTGTGATTAGTGCTGTGTTTTGGAATTTATGTTCAGCAATTGTAATCTACAAGAGAGACAAAATTATTGTTTTCTTGAGCTAGAATAGTTTAGAACTAACTCCTAAAAGAATTAAAAAAGTAGAGATGAAAATAGTACACATTATAAATAGTTTAGAGTCAGGTGGCGCCGAGAAGTTGTTGCTGGATACCTTGCCTCTATATTCAAAAAAAAATGTGACTGTAGATTTGATTGTTTTAAATAGTTTCGATTTTCCATTTATGAAAGCCTTGCGATCTATAAATTGTTGCACGATCCACTCTTTAGGTTTGACTTCAGCTTACAATCCTATCGCTATATTTAAGCTCATTACTTTTTTAAAGAGATATGATATCGCTCATGTTCATTTGTTTCCTACTCAATATTGGGTGGTCATTGCAAAATTTTTATCAGGATCAAAAATTAAATTAGTCTACACAGAGCATAGTACCTCTGGACGCAGAATTAAAAGTAGCTTTTTCAAAAAATCAGACCCTTTTTTTTATAAGCAGTACAGCAAAATAATAGCCATTTCAGAGGAAGTTGTTGAGGTGATAAAAGCGCATACCAAACTAGATTCTACAATTGAGTTGATACCTAATGGCGTCGCAATTGATACTTTTAGAAATAGTGTTCCCGCTCAAAAGTCGGTTTTCTTTCCGGGAGGTACTACTGCTTTTAAAATCCTCATCCAAGTTGCAAGTTTTAAGGATCCTAAAGATCAAAAAACAGTAATTCGATCCCTGTTGTATTTACCTGACAATATTCGACTTATATTAGTTGGTGATGGTGCGCAACAAGAAGATTGTATTAATTTGACCAAACAGTTAAACATTAGCCATCGGGTCGTTTTTTTAGGAGTTCGTATGGATGTTCCTCAGCTTATTAAAATGGCTGATATTGCAATTGTATCATCAAAGTACGAAGGGTTTTCATTAACAGCTATCGAGGCAATGGCGGCCGGAAAGCCAGTTATAGCGAGTGATGTTGTAGCTTTAAATACAATCGTAAAGGGTGCTGGACTTTTGTTTAATGTGGGAGACGAAAAACAATTAGCGTACCACGTAGAGCAGTTGCTTTCTAACGATGATTATTACAATGAAAGGGTTGGTAGAGGGCTTGAAAGGGCTTCGCAATATGACGTAGCGTTTATGGTAAATAAACAGATTAAAATGTATTCAAAATTATAAATGATGCAGTTAAAATTAGCTAAAAGTAAAGCCGCTTTTTTGTTGTTATTTTTGAGTAATCTTCTAGTCGCTGTTGCGGCATTTTATGTCTTACCTAAAAAGTTTTTCTATGATGCTACACTTATTGCTTATGACAAAGGAAACGAGATTGGATTTTTAGGAAGTTATCCGCTCACGATTCTTTTTTATAAATTAACCTATTTAAGATATTTGCCGTTTCCTATTATCGGACTAATCCAGTATCCTATTTTAATTTATGTTTTATATAAAATTACTATTCCTAGTAATTTTCACATTATTACAATAAAAAATGTTTTGGTTTACTTGGGTTTTTTTATGATCGCTGTATTTATGTCTATGCCTTCAAAGGAGTTTATCACTTATTTATATTTATCGGTACTTGTATTTATTTTTAAAAGTGATCGTATTTCTTTTCAGCATTCTATACTGTACTCGATGCTGTTGCTCCTCCTTTTTGGAATTTTTTATCGTCCTTATTTTTTACTAATTCCCATAATTTCAGTTGGGATGTATGCAGTAGGATTTATAAAATTTAAGAACAAAACATTCTCTATCTTATTTTATGGTTTGTGTATTGCTTTTTTCTTATCATTGAGCTACGCAATTGTAAAAGGGCAATACCTTTCAGAAAGTAGTAGGGAAGTGGTAAATTTAGATCGACTGAATTCGCAAGACGCTAATTCGATAATAAGCTCTCCCATTAAACCCGACACTTGGTATGGTGAAGCTGTTGGTATTGTGTACGGTTTCTTCACCGTCAATGTGCCAATAAATGGCTTGAAGCATCTATTATCGCCGCAAATTTTAGCCTTTGTCATTTGGCAACTCTTGTTGTTTTATATCCTGATAGTAAGACTTTCAAGATGTTTAAAAAACAGACGAGAACAGCACTATGAATTATGGTTATTACTAATACTATTTTCTTATTTTATAGTTCAAGGTGTATTTGAGCCCGATTTAGGAACCGCTATCCGACATAAAATAGGAGTTTTTCCTTTAATCTATTATGCTTTATACTATGACTATTTCAGAGAAAAACTTTAATCAAATATTCAATCTCTTTTTACTTTTTATAGGAGCTGGAATTATCTTTAGAGTTCCATGTACTTGGTTGCTCTGTATTTTTACAGTTTTTAATTTAATTTTTATAAAAAAAACTGCAAACGTACAAGAGGCTCTTGTTTTACGAATTGTGCTGCTCTCACCCTTACTGTTAGAACTGTTGTTCTTTTTTAACACTGACTCCTATATCGACGAGGTTAAAGTGGTAGAGAAATATGTTTCTCTTGCGCTGTTTTCATGGTTCATCATTGGGAATTATCATAGAATTCAATTTGCTAGCTTAATTGAGTACTATGCTATTGCCACGATGAGTATAGTATCCCTATTCTTACTGCTTTTTGTATTAAATAATCCGCTATTAATAGCCAAGTATCAAAGTGGGATAGATTTATGGGAAATGGGTTATGTTTTTTCAAATAGTATGGGTATTCACGCACCTGCTTTAAACATGCATCTTGCTTTTGTAACTATTATTTTTATTTACTTAACGGTGCACTCTTTTAAGCAAAATAGGCAAACAAAAACACAGTTATTCCGCATTAGTAACTTTATTATTTCTTTATTCTTGGTATTGTTCATTAATACACGATTGGCCTTGCTCAATGTAATTTTGGGTATGCTACTTGTTTTTTTCTGTACTATAAAAGATCATATTAATATAAAAAAAACAATAAAAAGTACTCTACTGTCGATTGTAATTTTGAGTATTGTTTTAAGTATTTATGTCAAAAACAACAGCTATATGGCCTATAAATACAATAATGTAACCTTTGCTCATATGGATAAGATAGGCAAACTTGATGACATAGAAAATCCAGAAGCTACCGTTTTTAATTCATTTGTAACGAGACTTTCAATCTGGAAATCAGCATGGGAGTTGGGAGTTCAAAACCTTCCTTTTGGAGTAGGAGCTTCTCAATCGAAACCTGCTTTAACTGCTTATTACAAGCAAACAAACCAGCAGTTCTTGGCTAAATATGAATTTCCCACCCACAATCAGTTTTTAGATTATTTTATAAAATATGGTATTCTAGGACCTATTGTAGTTTTAATTTATCTATCAGGAATAGCTTATTTAGGAATAAATTTGAGACAACCTGTGATATTGTCTTTTTTTGTATTGTTTTTTACCTCCAATTGTGTTGATGACTTTTTACTTCGGTTTGATGGTATTGTTTTTAGTGGTTTTTGGTTTGCAATATTTATTAGTTATTGGTTGCAACAGAAAATTAAAGGTGATACAGCGCAATCAATTCTTTAAATTTCCTTTCGTTGCTAAATAATTTTTGACAACGAGCCAATCCGTTTTTACCCATTGTATCCCGTACATCTTTACTTTGTAAGGTTGTTAAGTAGTCATTAGCTTCAGATATACTTTCGAACAAAAAACCAGTTTCATTTGGTACAACCACATCTTTATTACCTATAATATTAGTAGCCAAAACTGGTTTTTGCAACGCCATAGCTTCAAGGACTGCAATTGGTAATCCTTCCCACAGTGAGGTTTGCATGTAAATATCTAGTTTGTTCAACTCACGCAAGGCCTCTTTTTGATCATAAAACCAGCCTGTAATAGTAATATTAGGAGCTGTAAGATTGTTTTTTAATTCGCCATCACCAATCCAAACAAAATGATAATTTGGGTTTTGAAGTGCAACTTCATTAAAGAGATCTGGGTTTCTTGCGGCTGTTATACGACCAACAATACCAATGGTTAAGATACTGTTGGTATGATCGATTGCTTGCTTTTGTATTTGATTTATATCAATGCCATTACGAACTAAATACGTAGGGCCTATTTTTTTTGCTATTTCGTATTCGGTATCTCCGCAAGCAATGGTTGTGTTATTAGATAGTTTTTGAAACACAATTTCGATGCCTTTGTAAATTTTTTTCTTGAAAGAGGAAATGTCGGTTCGCAGAAACGCGTACCCGTGTGGACTGTAAAAAATTTTTACTTTTTTTGACAGAAATAAGCAAGCAATTCTGCCTAAAACTCCTGCTTTTGAAGAGTGTAAGTGGACCACATCTGGTTTAGCAGATCTCAGGAATTTAGTAAGTTCAATAATTGCTTTACAATCTGCAATCCATGAAAATTCCCTCTCCATACTTAGTTCTTGCAGGACAACTGTTTTAGAAAAAGTGTGTTTTATTTGAGCTGAATCAACTTCCTTACGATTCGAACTATAAACAATTGTGGTTTGTATATCATGATGTGCGTTTTCATTGTCAAAAAACCAAGATAGGTCTTTGAAATAAGTATTGACTCCACCAGCCAAAGCCTCTACAACATGTACAACTTTTAACATTAAAATTGATTATTTGTGTAAAAATAAACAAAATAGATAAGTTACAAAGGAGCAATTAATTTGCATAGTTATTATTTAATGTTTAGCTCGTTAAATGTTTTTTAATACCTTGCATAGTCAAATGTAGATAAGGATACCTACGAATTAATGCCTATCACATTTGAATAAAATTTTTATTCCCCTTATAAACAAACTGCGTTCAAAGAACAGGAAAACTCCATATGACTGCCACCCAAATAGGAAGATATTCTAAATACATTAGGCCAATTGCTGTTCTAACAGATGTGCTACTTATCGTTATAAACTGTGTCTATTGGTTTCGATTTGCAAGGCCTCAAAGTGTATATCATTATAGTTATCTAATTGTAGGTTGGCTTGTTCTATCGTACATGGTGGGCTTTTATAAGGTGTATCGGTTTACCACTCTTATCCAGATTATTTCTAAAATTATAAAACAAGGCTTTCTCTTTTTACTGCTCGTTCTTGCTTATTTTCCTTTTGTAGAAACGATTGTATTTGATTTGGATATAGCGATTGCATTTTTTTTATGTTTTATGTTTTTTGTTACGATCTTCAAATTCGTTCTTTTTTATTGCTTAAAGCAGTATCGGATACTAACAGGTAATAATTATAGAAGGGTAATTATCGTAGGCTACAGCACAGAGGCCACTAACCTAAAACAGCTTTTTGAATCTAGAAAAGGGTTTGGATACATTTTCATGGGTTACTTTTCTAATAAAGGCGTAAATCAGGACATAAAAGGAAATTTAGAAAGCATAAAGTCATTTGTAATCGAAAATAAGATTGATGAAATCTATTGCTCATTAGAGGAGGTTTCAAATGCACGATTAAAAGATTTGATCGACTTTGCCGATGAGAATTACAAAACAATCAAGTTTATTCCAGATACTAAGGAAGTTTTTAAAAAGAATTTGAAAATTGATTATTACGATTTCTTTCCTGTTTTGTCCTTACACAAAACAGTGCTAGACGAGCCTGCAGTAAAGTTTTTTAAGCGTAGTTTTGATATAATTTTTTCGTTACTTGTTATCTTTTGCATCTTGATCTGGCTAACACCTATTTTGGCCCTCTTAATTAAGTTAGAATCAAAAGGGGCTGTGTTTTTTAAGCAAGGAAGACCCGGTATTAACGAAAATGAATTCAATTGCTATAAATTTAGATCCATGAAGCAAAATGAGACTACGGAGATCGAAACCTATAAAAATGATCCTCGCGTAACGACCATTGGACGTTTTATGCGTAAAACAAGTATGGATGAGCTACCTCAGTTTCTAAATGTTTTACTTGGAGATATGTCTGTAGTTGGTCCTAGACCGCATTTATGGTCGCAAAATATAACCTATGGGAATAAAATAAAAAAATACATGAAGCGCCACTTTGTTAAGCCAGGAATAACGGGCTTAGCACAAGTAAGCGGATATAGAGGAGAAATAGTAAAGGATACGGACATGATTAATAGAGTAAAATTGGATGTGTTCTATATCGAAAATTGGTCTTTGATTTTAGACTTAAAAATCATTTACCAAACTCTTGTAAATATTTACAAAGGAGAAGATAAAGCGTATTAATATGGATTTAGGATTAGTATCAATAGTTATACCTACATTTAATTCCGCTCCATTTATTGCCGAAGCGATTCAGTCTGTCCAAAATCAAACCTATGCCAATTGGGAAATTATTGTAGTTGATGATGGCTCCACGGATGGCTCTGTCGCAATTATCTCTGAATTTCAGGCTAGTGATAATCGCATACAACTCTATAAATTGCGAGTAAACTCTGGTACTGGTATAGCTCGAAATTTAGGCGTAGAAAAAGCGAAAGGGAAATACATTGCCTTTTTAGATTCCGATGATCTATGGAAACCACATAAATTAGAAAAACAAATTCAGTGGATGCTTACTCATCAAATACCTTTTACCTTTTCGTTTTATGATTGTATAGACGAGCAAGGGCAACCACTGAATCGAGTAATTCAGGCTCCTAAAATTTTGACGTACAAACAGCTATTTTTTTGTAATTATGTAGGCAACCTTACGGGAATTTATGATGTAGATTTCTTTGGTAAATTGCCCATTTCGCCTATTAGAAAAAGACAAGATTGGATGTTGTGGCTTACTATTCTAAAAAAGATTAAAACAGTAAAACCAGTACCTGAAAGTTTAGCATCATACAGAATTAGATCTAATTCGATTTCAACAGCAAAGATCAATTTGCTTCAGTATAATTATGCGGTTTACAAACAATATCACGGATACAAGACGTTAGTTTCAGCCTTATGCATGCTTGTTTTTTTGTGGAATCAAATTCTTATAAAACCAAGGTACAGTAAAACCATTAAAGCAAGGACCTAAACTGTTTTAATTTACCACGATTTGTTCTTTCTAAGAAGTCTCTTTTGGTAAAAATAAAATGTAGGCCAGGTTCTAAATATAATGCAATGGCTTTCTCTATTTTCTGAATCTGTGAAGCATTTAACTCAGTCTCGCTGACGTAATCAATTTCAAAATGGTCATGGTTAGTTTGAGTGATAGCAAATTCTTTTACGTTGCCATCATCTTCAATAATACTTTTTGTTACGTAGTAAAACGTTAAACCTGCAGACTTTTTTCCGCTAGGGAGTAAAGCAATATCGTTTGTTCGGCCTATTAATCTTTTAAGAATGGGTTTTTGCAACGTGCTTTTTTCGTCAAGAATCCCAATATCACCAATGTCGTAACGTATAAAAGGATGTGCTTTATTGAAAAGGGAGGTGATTACAATGCGACCTTCTTGGCCGTAAGGCAACACGGTATCTTTTGCGTCTAGAATTTCTACAAAAAGCGTTTCTGCATTTACTTGCCATTCGCCCTCTTGGTTTTGAAAAGCAATTAAATCAAGTTCGGATGCTCCGTATTCATTAACTACTGGAATTCCAAATTGAGTTTCTAGCAATAGCTTATCTGCTTCAAAAAGCATTTCAGAGGTAACTATTACTACTTTTAAGCTGGGACAAATGGTTTTTAATAGTAGATTGTGTTGGCGTAAAAATTTGGCAAACAATACAATCGAACTAGTGTAACCGTTAATATAATCGAATTTTTCAGTTCGGAATTTGGCAACGATAGTTTCTAAAACAGCATCAGATAAATCGAAAATAGGAAAACGATACCGCTTGCCTAAAAAGTCTTTAAAACGTTCTTTTCGATATCCAATAAAATCTAGCGGAATGCCATAAAATCGCGCTTGATACGAGCTGTTAAAATCAATGTCAAACCAACCAAAACGATGTATATTAGAAGCCCAAGTAAGCGCGTGCGTATATTTATCTTTGGCAAAACTAAAAGGAGTTCCGCTTGAACCAGATGTTTTATTAGTATAGCTGTTATTGAGTGTAAAACCGTGAGACAATCTATTTTGTAGCGGTATTTGTAGGTCTTTCTTGGTCAGAACTGGCACATCCTCCCAATTTTCAAACGATGCTTTTTTGGTAAAATCACTGTAAAAAGGATTATGATTCAGATGAAAATGAAGTATTTCCCTTTTTTGATTTTCGGCGAAAGCCAAAAAATCATCTTCAGATAAGGTGATTATTTCCTGAAACTGTTTTTTTGCTTTCTGTATAGGAAAGCCATTAAGCTGCAAGGATAAATCAAAAAGACGAAGCATCAGTAATTTTATTTATTCAAAAATAGCGCTAATGTTGTTGGAATTGAAAGGATGGAACAACTTTTTAGAAATTAATTATTTTTTACGTGCAAAAGCAATTATTTTTGCAGCATTCCGTACAAAGGGATAAACAACTAAACAAACACACTACAGATGAATATTTTACTATTAGGATCAGGCGGAAGAGAGCATGCATTTGCATGGAAAATGGTTCAAAGTCCACTATGCGACACTCTATTTATGGCACCAGGAAATGCAGGAACTGCTACTATTGCTACTAATGTTGCGATTGCTGTTACTGATTTTGAGGCTTTAAAAGCTTTAGTAATTGAAAAAAACATCGAGATGGTAGTTGTGGGTCCTGAGGATCCGCTTGTACAAGGAATTTATGACTTTTTCCTAAATGACGCACAATTAAGTCATGTACCAGTTATTGGACCATCAAAATTAGGCGCTCAACTAGAAGGTAGTAAAGAATTTGCAAAAGAATTTTTAGTAAAGCACAATATTCCAACCGCTGCATATGATAGTTTTACTGCTGAAACTGTGGAGAAAGGATGTGCTTTTTTAGAAAAGTTGCAACCTCCATATGTTCTTAAAGCGGATGGTTTAGCTGCAGGAAAAGGCGTTTTGATTATTCATGATTTGGCAGAAGCCAAAGAGGAATTGAGAAACATGCTAGTGGGACAAAAATTTGGTGCAGCAAGCTCAAAAGTAGTTATCGAGGAATTTCTTGATGGTATCGAGTTAAGTTGCTTTGTGCTTACGGATGGCAAAAGTTATAAAATTTTACCAACAGCGAAGGATTACAAGCGCATAGGCGAGGGTGACACAGGATTGAACACAGGCGGAATGGGAGCTGTTTCTCCGGTACCTTACGTTGATGCTGTTTTGATGGAAAAAATCGAAACACGCATTGTAAAACCAACCATCGAAGGGTTTCAAAAAGACGGAATCCCCTATAAAGGATTTGTTTTTATTGGTTTGATTAATGTTAATAATGAACCCATTGTGATCGAATACAATGTGCGAATGGGTGATCCAGAAACAGAGGTTGTTATCCCAAGATTAAAAAATGATTTAGTTGAGTTGTTTTTGGCTGTAGCCAATGAAAAATTGGACACCATTACACTTGAAGTGGATGAACGAAGTGCAACAACTGTGATGTTAGTTTCTGGTGGTTATCCTGAAGCTTTTGAAAAAGGGAAAGTAATCACAGGTTTAGAAAATGTTGAAAACTCGATCGTTTTTCATGCAGGCACGAAACTGGATAACGGAAATATAGTGAGTAACGGAGGGCGCGTTATGGCGATAACGTCTTATGGTAGTTCATTTCAAGAAGCTTTGGCACAATCGTACCAAAATGTAGAAAAGATAAAATTTGATCAAATGAATTTCAGAAAAGATATCGGTTTTGATTTAGTGTAAAATCATACTCTTTGGACATAAAAAAAACGAATTGCATTTTAAAATGCAATTCGTTTTTTTATTTAAAACCTTTAGTTGTTTTTTTCTTATTTCAAGAATGAATGAGCAGTAGTATCTTGGTTTTCTGTTCCTGCCTCATCAAAAATTCTCAGTTGCTTGATCCAATATACCATTGCAGCTGCACAGATAATCATGAAAATCCAGTTAATTGTATTAGCTACAAACCAAGATGAAAGTTCTAATGAACGTAAAAAATCTAGAGGAGCAAATAAAATGTTTACAAATAGGTATTGAATTCCTTCAAAAAATGCTTTCATATCGTTAAAAATTAATTTGTTGTGTTTATTCCTCTAACCGTAAAAAACTCTTTTATTAAGAATCTTTTCAACTTGAGGGTTTACTTTTTAAACAAGTATTATATTTACAGTCACAAAAGTATAAAATATCCTTATGATTACAAGTGTTTTTAGAAAATCTACACCGTTAAATTTCTCTTTAGTAGTATTTTTGATACTAGTTTTCTTTTTTGTCTATCAATTTCACGATTCAAGCGGGGCTACTACACTTTTATTGTTGGCTGAAAAGTTTGGGATACTAGCTGTTTTGTTGGGATCTATTTTTATGACAAACTTTATTTCTAGAAAAAACGGTCTTAGTAAAGACAGTGCCTACACCGTTTTGTTTTACTTTTTACTTTTATTATTCTTTCCTTCTGTCTTGGATAATGTCAAGCTTGTACTCGCTAACTTTTTTATTCTTTTGGCCTTTCGACGTTTAATTTCGCTTCAATCTTTAAAGGCTTCAAAGGAGAAAATTTTTGATGCTTCTTTTTGGATCATCGTGGCGTCGCTGTTCCAATTTTGGAGTATTCTTTACTTGGTTTTAGTATTTATCTCTATCATTTTCCACGTTTCAAGAGATTACAGAAACTGGTTTTTACCTTTTATAGCATTTTTTGCGGTTGCCACTTTATTTCTACTCACGTCTTTACTATTTCAATTCAGTATACTAGACTATTTAGTTAGGGCAGTACGTGTTAGTTTTGAAATAAATTACTTTAAGAATAACTATGAAAACGGAGCTTTATCTATTTACGCTACAGCAGCTTTGTTTTTTGTAACCTCTATGCTAATTAGTTTATCTAATAGACCACAAGTTTTACATACCTCATTTAAAAAAGTAGTGGCCTCGTTTTTTATTGGTGTGCTAATTTTTATTGTTTCGGATAACAAGAGTAATGACTTACTTATTTTTACAGTTGCTCCTTTAGCAATTTTAGCGACTAGTCACATCGAAATTCCACAGCTAAAGTTAAAGCAGGAAATGGTGCTATTTGTGCTTATCGCCTGCAGTTTATTTGCTTTTTTCTCTCAATTATAATTTAGTTCCGTACGCTAAATCTCCTGCATCGCCTAGTCCTGGAACAATATAGCTGTGTTCATTCAGTTTTTCATCAAGATCAGCAACCCATAAGTGGCAATTATCTGGTAAATGTTGCTCGAGGTAAGCAATACCTTCAGGTGCAGCGATTACTACTGCAATATGAATAGCCTTGGGTGTACCTGTTTCCATCAACTTATTAAAAACGGCTACAATAGACTGGCCTGTGGCAAGCATTGGGTCTACAATTAGTAGGTATTTATCATTAAAATCAGCAATGGCTTGGTAGTCCACTTTTATCTCAAAATAATCATCGTTGTTAGGGTGGAATCTGAAAGCCGATACAAAACCATTTTCTGCTTGATCGAAATAATTTAAGAAACCCATATGTAAAGGTAGTCCGGCACGTAAAATAGAACCTATGACTAACTGATCTGAAATTTCAGTAGTTTTTTTTACTCCAAGCGGTGTTTCAATTGTTACCTCTTTATAATGCAATTCTTTACTCATCTCGTACGCCATGATTTCTCCAATGCGCTCAATATTACGTCTAAATCGCATACTGTCTTTGTGGACGTTTACGTTTCGAATTTGACCTAAAAAATGATTTAGTACACTGTTGTTTTCAGATAAATGATGAATTTGCATGATGGTATTTGTTATTATTTTTATTTTAATAATTGATTATCAAGTACTAAAGTAGATTTTGTAGGTGTAATTTTTTTATAAAAGTATAAAAAGTATCTTTGTATCTATAAAAATATAAAAGATGTTTTCAAAATTAGCCTATTCTGTTTTCGAGCAAAGTATCAAAGATTATCACCAGTTTGATAATGTGGATCAACCGATCAACAATCCCTTTCCTAAAGATAAATTTGAACACTTACTATATGTTAAGAATTGGATAGATACGGTACAATGGCATTTTGAAGATATTATTCGTGATCCTAATATTGATCCAGTAGCCGCTTTAACGCTAAAAAGAAGAATTGACGCCTCTAATCAAGAGCGTACCGATATGGTCGAATATATTGATAGTTATTTTTTGCAAAAATTTAGCGATGTAAAAGTCAGTGCTGATGCAAAGATTAATTCTGAAAGTCCTGCTTGGGCTTTTGATAGACTGTCCATTCTAGCTTTAAAAATTTATCACATGAGTGAGGAAGCAAATCGTGTAGAAGCTTCAGTAGAACACAGAGATAAATGCCAAGAAAAACTAAACATTTTGTTGGAGCAAAGAACAGATTTGTCTACGGCTATAGATGATTTATTATTGGCAATTGAAAATGGGGAAAAATTCATGAAAGTGTACAAACAAATGAAAATGTACAATGATGACGATTTGAACCCTGTATTGTACCAAAACAAAAAGTAATATGGCTAAGCCTTCTTTTTTTTCGAGTGAGCCTTTTTTTTTCAAGCTTATTTACGTCTTTTCCTTCATTGGGGCGTTATATGTGCTCTATGAAATCTTGTTTGTAAAAGAGGAGCAACATTCTGGGATAGCAATATATCTCGTAGTTCTTTTTGGATTATTTTTTTTGAGAATTACTTTAAAAAAAAATGCGATTAAAAGAAATTCTGAAAATTCTAATAGTGAAAAATAGTAGTTTGGCAACAAAATCTACACACATTGCCGTCATGCGACTGTCTGCCATGGGCGACGTTGCCATGACGGTTCCTGTTTTACGTGCTCTTGTTCAGCAACATCCTGAGGTACAGCTGACGATTATTTCTCGTCCCTTTTTTAAACCTTTTTTTGACGGAATTCCTAATCTTACTTTTTTTGCTTTCGACGAAAAAGAAAGACACAATGGTTTTTTAGGCTTAGTCCGATTGTTTAGGGATGTAAAGAAGCTTGACATTGACCTTTTTGCTGATTTTCATAACGTATTGCGATCTAAGATTGTCAGATCCCTTTTTGCCTTGAGCGGAAAAAAAATCGCATACACAGACAAAGGAAGATCAGATAAGAAAGCTTTGACAAGACCCGAAAATAAAGTATTTAAACCTTTACCAAGCATGTTCGATCGGCATGTAAAGGTTCTTGAAAAATTAGGCTTTAGCGTTGATTTATCTAATCCAATATTCCCCGAAAAAGCTGTTTTAAGTAATGAAGTTCGCCATATTATTGGTGGTTCAGAAACTAAATTAATAGGTATCGCACCTTTTGCGCAATATGATTCTAAGGTGTATCCACTTGATTATATGCAGGAAGTAATCGATCAACTTGCTGAACGTGAGAATTACAAAATCTTGCTTTTTGGAGGAGGAAAAAAAGAAATTGAAACCTTAGACTCATTAGCACATGGGAAACCAAATGTGGTTAACATGGCTGGAAAAATCAAATTTCAGCAGGAGCTAGAATTGATTAGTAATCTAGATATTATGCTCTCTATGGATTCGGGCAACGCGCACATTGCGGCTATGCTAGGTATAAATGTCATTACACTTTGGGGCGCTACGCACCCGTATGCTGGTTTTTTACCATTCAATCAAAGGGAACAAAATGCTTTAGTTTCTGATAGGAATTTGTTTCCTAAACTCCCTACTTCTGTCTACGGAAATAAAAAGGTGGAAGGCTATGAAGATGCAATGCGAACGATCGTTCCAAAAACAGTAGTTGATGCAATCATAAAAAAAATAAACCATTAAGAAACTAAGATTTAGTAAGGCTTGCCTTGGTCTTCATTTCTTAATGGTTTAATCTATTTTTAGCTATAGTATATTGATAAATTACAGCATACGTTTATTTAACTTATGTTTTTAAACATCATCAAAATCGACATAAATCGATTCTGATGTAGGATGTGCTTGACAACTTAGTATTAAACCATCAGCGATTTCCTTATCAGTTAAAATAGAATTTTTCTTCATCTCGGCAGTTCCGGATGTTACTCTACAAAGGCAACTGCTGCATATTCCGCCTTGGCATGAATAAGGAGCGTCAATTCCTTGCTTAAGTGCTGCATCTAGAATGGTTTGCTTTTGAGACATTTCAAAAGTAGTTTCCTCATCATCAACCATGATTGTGATTTTAGAATGTCCTCCTAAATCTTTAATTTCAGTAACTTGAGTTGAACTCGTGAAAAGTTCGAATTTGATAGCAGATTCTTTTACATTTTTTTCTTTCAAAACAGCCGAAACGGTATTGATCATATCCTCAGGTCCGCACAAGTAAAACTTATCAAATTCCAGTTCCTTGTGTTTATTGCTCAATACAAAATTCACCACGGATTTATCGATGCGTCCAAAAAGTGAGTCATCTACCTTAACTTTACTGTACACATAATGTACAAATAAGCGATTTACATATTGCAGGTGTAAGTCATGTAGTTGTTGATGAAAAATCGTGTCTTCGGGTGTTTTGTTTCCGTAAACCAAAACAAAAGTACTTTTAGGTTCGCTTTTTAAAACCGACTTTAGGATTGACAAAACAGGAGTGATTCCGCTTCCAGATACAAAGGCTGCATAATTTTTTTGACGATCTGCATCGGGAGTGAACGTAAATTTACCTTCAGGTGTTCCCACTTCTAGGACATCACCCGCTTTAAGTTTTGAATTAGCAAATTGAGAAAAAACACCATTTTGTACTGCTTTTACTGAAATACGCAATTCACCACTTTCAGGCGACGAGCAAATAGAATAAGCACGACGAATCTCTTGGCCGTCTAGTGTTAGTTTTATATTTACATATTGTCCAGCAACAAAAGTATAGTTGGGTTTTAGTTCTTCAGGAACATTAAAAAGTATAGAGATCGCCGCTGCAGTTTCTCTTTTTACTTCTTTTATAATTAATTTTAAAAATGAAGCCATGTTTTATTTTTTGTACAAATATACTAAACAGAATAGGTTTCTTAAATCAAAGCGTTTGAAAAATTTACATACCTAAAACTATTATGTATAAGAAACTTATGTATATTTGTTTTTCAAAATGAAATCGAAATGAAAAATTCACAATTATACAAGGGGAGTTTGAACACCATTATCATGAAATTGCTGGAGGAAAACGGCAAGATGTACGGTTATGAAATTACTCAAAAAGTAAAGGCCATTACAGCGGGTGAACTCAATATTACCGAAGGTGCTTTGTATCCCGCTTTGCATAAACTGGAGGCAGAGGGAATTCTGGATGTCGAAATTGCAAAGGTAGACAATCGCATGCGCAAGTATTATAAACTAACCGAAGCAGGGGAGAAGGAAACCGTGAATCGCTTATCAGAGCTAGAAGATTTTATTAGAAACATGCAAAGTTTAGTGAACCCAAAACCGAGTTTAGAATTTTAATTATTTAGAACATGCAATTAACAACCGAACAAATCTCTGCAATAAACGAAACCCTAGTTTTAAACGGTTTGGTCTACGATGATGTTAAAATGGAACTACTAGATCACATCGCTACAGAAATTGAGCAAGTAATGGATGATAAAGAAATACAATTTGAAGAGGCACTAAAAACAGCGTTCTCAAATTGGGAAGGGCAGTTACATGCTAGTACCTCTTTTTGGATTAGAGGAGATAAGTCTGTTCCGAAAATTATTATTCAAAAATCTTTACAAATGGTAAAGCGTATTTTTTTGATGGCATTCGGTTTTGGAATAGTCAGTGCAGCATTAGCAACTTTACTATTTAAAAGCTACCCTCAGCATGAGGTTGTTTTGATATTGAACGCCGTACTGCAGGTCGCTGGTGGAATTGGAATTCTATTGTTTATCTACTTTCAATACAGGCTTTGGCAATCCAAACAAAAATCGACTTATAGTTTTTTGTTTAATCGCAATGGTATTATTCAAATCATCAATTTAGCTGCAATTGCAACGGGTATATTTGAATTTAAAGGATATACTACTTTTACAGATTATCATTTTATGAGTGCTTTATTACCTATCATTTTTTTACTCGTTCCATTCTTCTACTTGAATGTGGCTTTCCAACACCTAAGATTTGAAAAAAAATTGAAATTATCATGCCGCTAACCAACCAACAAATAGAATACATCTCAGACTACATTGAATCGAAAGATATCAAGTGGTACGAATTACAAGTAGAACTCACAGATCACATGATCACAAGTATGGAAGAATTTTGGAAACAAAACCCTGAGTTAACTTTTGATCAAGTGAAAGACAATACGTTTGAAAAATTCAGCAAACCAGAATTGAAAGCAATTGAAAAAGAACGTACAAAAAATATAAGTAAAGAATTTTTTAAAACACAGCGACAGATGGTTCTGGAGTATTTAAAATTTCCTAAGATTTTTGCAAGCATCATTTTAACTTTAATTACGTTTAAACTATCTTTTTTATTCGATAATCCTCAAAAATATATTGCGATGTTGCTATCTTCATCAATAGTATTTTATTTTCCAATAATCTATAATAGTGTAAAAAACCGAAAGATTGATGGTAAGCGTTTTTTAACTGTTGAGCTAGGAACACCTGTTTTATCTATATTGTTTTTCCCAACAGTAACACTTAATGTTGCAACACAGTTAAAGCATGAAATAATTGCTTATCCCTATTTAGTATTTGTTTTTTGTGTGCTCTGGATGATAGGAAATTTATTTCTACTTACCGGACTTCACTTGCAAAAAAAGACATTTCAAAATGTCAAACAAAAATATCAAATGATCTAAAACTATCACAACACTAATTTGTCATGCTGAGGAACGAAGCATCTCAACAAAACAGGCAATTAATAATAAACTTAATAGTATGATAGAATTTCAGGAAGGGCATCATACCTATTATGTTTACATTCTCACCAACAAAGCAAAAACAGTTTTGTACACGGGTGTAACAAATAATTTAAGAGTAAGGTTAAATCAGCATAAAGAATCCTTGAATCCTGAATCGTTTACAGCAAAATATAACGTTCATTTTGTATTGTATTATGAAAAATTCACTTGGATACAGTTAGCAATTGCAAAAGAGAAAGAAATTAAAGGATGGAAAAGAGACAAAAAGATAGCATTAATAAAAGCAATAAATCCTGAGTTGCGTTTTCTTAATCATTTGTTTGAGTAAGAGTGAAAGCATAGATGCTTCGTTCCTCAGCATGACAAAAAATACACGAAGTAAAATAAAAATCAATACCAAATAACCTAACACTTTAGAATGCAACTAACCACTTCACAAATAGACCAGCTATTCATTTTTACGCGCCAGCATTATGTCGAATGGTATGACCTGCAATCAGAGCTTGTTGACCATTTAGCGAATGCTATAGAAACTGATTGGCAAGAGAATCCGACACTTTCCTTTGAGGCTGCTTTGAATAAAGAATTCAAGAAATTTGGTGTATTTGGTTTTATGGACGTTGTTGAAAAACGACAAGCTGCTTTGAGTAAAAAATACAATTCAATCGTTTGGCAGCATTTCAAAGATTTTTTTAGTGTTCCGAAAATTATTTTGACAGTAGCGATGACATTGACCTTGTTCACAATTTTGCAATTGAGTGCCGTTAAGGAATATATATTCTTTGGTTTTTATATCGTATTGATAGTAGGAATGTTTTACGAAATCTACAAAGGCTACCAAACAAGGAAAAATAAAAAACAAAGCGGAGAAAAACGCTGGCTGTTTGAGGAGATCATAAGTCATTATGGGAATTTTGCTGGAATTATAATACTACCTTTTAATATGATAACACAATTATTTAATCATTCTGATAGGTTGTTTAGTAATGAATACTGGACTATGGGTTTGAGCTTCTTTTTAGTATCACTTAGTTTATTCTTTTATATCATTTTTAAGATTATACCGTCTAAGGCTGAGAGTTATTTGTTAGCCACTTATCCCGAATATAAACTAGAAAAGCTGTAACGTTTTCCTACTTTAGTATACTTACCATACAACCAAAACAAACAAACCATGATTAAAAAATTCCTTTACCTCGAGTGGAAAGCTTTTTTTAGGTCGGCTTCCTTCGCAACTAATTTGGCTTTAAAAATCCTAATGGGTTTTGTAGCCGCTTATTTTATTATCATATTCCTACTCTTAGGAATCGGTGTTTTTTTTATTTTAAAGAAAGCCAACCTCGATCCGGTAGCGACGGTTAATAAATTCATGATTTATTACCTAATCGTCGATTTAATTTTCAGGTTACTTCTTCAAAAGATCCCAGTGATGAACATTCGACCTTTATTGATTTTCCCAATCAAGAAGTCGACAATCGTGCATTTCTCCTTGGGTAAAACAGCTTTGTCTTTTTTCAATATCATTCATGCTTTTTTTCTAATTCCGTTTAGTGTTGTTTTGATTATTCAAGGGTTCGATCCCATTGCAGTAGTATTGTGGTTCATTGCCATAGTTTCATTAATATACCTTAATAATTTCATCAATATAATCTTAAGTAACAAGGATAACTTGTTTGCTATTTTTGGTGCAATAGCTGCAACTCTTGCGGGGTTACATTACTACGGTTATTTTAATATTACGGATTATACGGCACCATTTTTCGATGCGCTTTTCAATACGTATTGGGCAGCAGCCATTCCAGTATTGGCATTAATAACAATGTATTATGTAACGTTTCAGTTTTTCAAAAGAAATCTATATCTCGATGCAGGACTTTCTCAAAAACACGACGTTGCCAAAACTGAAGATCTCGTTTGGTTAAACCAGTTTGGAACTATTGGTACGTTCTTAAAAAACGATATCAAATTAATCAAGAGAAACAAGCGTTCTAAAACGACAGTAGGACTAAGTATAATGTTTTTGTTCTACGGTTTTTTATTTTTTACTAATGGGATCGAAGCATATAACAATCCTATCATGCATATTTTTGCTGGGATTTTCGTTTCGGGTGGTTTCTTAATCACTTTTGGGCAATTTGTACCTAGTTGGGACAGTGCTTATTATCAATTGATGATGACTCAAAACATACCATACAAAGGCTACTTAAGTTCGAAGTGGTGGTTAATGGTTATTGCAACACTCGTTACTACACTAGTCGCATCCTTCTACCTTTATTTTGGATGGCAAACGTATTTAACTATTGTCGTTGGCGGAATTTATAACATTGGCGTTAACTCGCAACTGGTTCTTTTAGGTGGTGCGTATACTAAAACGCCTATAGATTTGAGTTCAGGTAAAGGTGCCTTTGGAGACAAAAAAGCATTTAACTTTAAAACCATGTTAATCTCTATTCCGCAGCTAGTACTACCGGTATTATTATACTGGTTGGGTTCTACTGTTGGAGATGCTACTATAGGTTTGGCATTAGTAGCTGCAGTAGGTGTGTTAGGTCTGGCCTTAAAAGGAAAGGTGTTTACTCAAATAGAAAAAATCTATAAATCAGAGAAATACGCTACCATAGCTGCTTACAAACAAAAAGGCTAAGTAGCCAGCAAAAAAACGACAAATCAGTTCAACAATAAAACTTATAAAGATGATTAAAGTAAACAATCTTTCAAAAAAATATAACGGTACAACCGTATTAAAAATCGATTCATTAGAAATTAAAAAAGGCGAAAGCTTCGGACTAGTAGGGAACAACGGAGCAGGAAAAACCACTTTCTTTAGTTTGTTATTGGATTTAATCCAGCCTACAACCGGAACCATCATCAATAATAGCGTGCAAGTCAATACGAGTGAGGCTTGGAAACCATTTACGGCATCCTTCCTAGATGAGAGTTTCCTAATCGGTTACCTAACTCCTGAGGAATATTTTTATTTCATAGGCGATTTACGAGGTCAAAATAAAGCTGATGTAGATGCCTTATTGGCTAAGCACGAAGAGTTTTTTAATGGAGAAATTCTAAAAAACAAAAAATATTTACGTGATTTATCAAAGGGAAACCAAAAGAAAGTAGGTATCATCGCAACACTTATTGGTAATCCCGAAGTAATTATTCTCGATGAACCTTTTGCAAATCTAGACCCCACAACACAGTTCCGACTTAAAAAAATAATCAAAGAACTAGCGGCTGATCCTAACGTGACCATATTAGTATCAAGTCACGATTTACTGCACACCGTTGAGGTAAGTGATAGAATTGTTGCCATGCACAAGGGCGAGGTGGTTAAGGACATCCAAACTTCACCAGAAACATTACAAGAATTAGAGCAATTTTTTGCAGTATAAAATTTTTATTAGGGCATGACCACGCTAATAAAAAGCGTGGTCGGGCTTTCATTCCCAATCTTTTTTATTTTGAAAATAAAATAAAAAAGGATTTCCATTGCATCCCTCATGCAAACGACAGAAATCAAATAAGTTCATATAATTTCTACATTCTCAAAAAGAAACGTATTTTTACCAGTTAGTATACTAAACAGCTTTTTTAAAAGTTTAATGTTAAAAACGTTTATCATTGAAAACCAATAGATTTAAATTCTCAATCCCTACTTTAGGACTGCTTCTTTTGGTAGCTTGTTCTACTAAGAACAATACTTTTTTATCGAGAAATTCACATGCCTTAAGTACAAAATACAATATTTTATATAATGGTCAAATAGGCTTAGATAAAGGAATTAAAGCTATTGAATCTGGTAATCAAGATGATTTTTGGCACAGGCTTCCTGTTGAAAGTATGTTAATAAATGAGGAAGTAGTAGGGACTGAAAAACCTAAAAATGCCGACTTTGAATTGGCGGAGACCAAAGCCACGAAAGCCATCCAAAAACACTCCATGAATATTGATGGTCTAGAAAAAAACTATCAAATTGACGAATCTTATTTGCTGTTAGGTAAGGCGAGATACTACGACCAACGTTTTATTCCCGCTCTCGATGCCTTTAATTACATTTTATACAAGTACCCAAACGGAAGTAATATATATGAGGCTAAAATTTGGCGAGAAAAAACCAATATGCGCTTAGGTAATGATGCCTTAGTAGTTACTAATATCTCAAGATTATTAAAAAACAGGGCACTAAGTAATCAAGTGTATGCAGATGCTCATGCATTGTTGTCCGAAGCTTTTTTAAATCTTGAGGAAAAAGATAGTGCTGTTGCTAAACTAAAAGTTGCGGCAGATTTTACTAAAAATAATCACGAACGCGCCCGCTATAAATTCATCTTAGGACAACTCTATGAAGAACTTGGGAAGACAGACAGTGCTCGTTATAGCTACGACCAGGTGATAAAAATGAATAGAAAATCCGATAGGAAATATGTTATTCAATCCCAGTTTAGAAAAGCACAATTGTTCGATTATCAAAAAGACGATACTTTGGCTTTCGTAAAAAAATTCAAAAAATTGTTGGCCGACCGTGAAAACCGACCTTTTCTGGGTCTTTTAAACCATCAAATGGGTGTTTTTTATGATAAACAAAACAAGCAAAAACAAGCTTTATCGTATTACGATATTTCATTAAACAAAGCAACTTCTGATGAGTACTTAGTTGCTTCAAATTATAGAAACATCGGAAACATCTATTTTAAAAATGCAAAGTATCCTGTTGCCGCTCAATATTATGACAGTACATTAGTAAAAATGAATCCTAAAACAAGGGAGTACATTCACATTCAAAAAGTACGAAAAGATTTAGACGAAGTTATTATTTATGAAGCAATCGCTAACCGCAATGATAGTATATTGAATGTAGTCGCTATGTCAGATTCTGGCCGAATCACTTATTTTGAAAACTATATTGAAAAACTAAAAGCAGCTGATGCAATAAAAAAAGCAGCTGAGGAAAAGTTAATGGAAAAACAAGCCAATGTTGATCGCAACAATATGGCGTCGAATTCAAACGGTGCTACAGCAGGTCAAAACGGGGTAAGTGCCCCAAAAAACGCACCTCTAGGACCTCCTTCTATGCCGGGATTTAATCCGGTAGAGAATCTCTTTTACTTTTACAATCCTACTACAGTAGCATTTGGAAAAGTAGAATTTAAAAAAACATGGGGCAACCGCAATGCAGCAGGAAATTGGCGACTTTCGTCCGCTGTGAGTACAAACTTTGGCACAACTGATTCTACAGCAGTAGTGATAGCTTCCAGAGTAGATAAAGAAATTAACGAAGAACAAATTGTAATTGAGGCATACACCGCTGACTTTTATTTAAAACAATTACCCACAAGTACTACTGAAATTGATAGTATTTCTAAAGAGCGTAACACAGCATACTACCAACTGGGATTGATTTACAAAGAAAAGTTTAAAGAGTATGAATTGGCTGCGAATAAGTTAGAAAGTCTGCTAAAAAACAATCCAGAGGAGAAATTGATTGTACCTACTCTTTATAATTTGTATAAAATTTATCAAATCATAGATCCTTCTAAAGCGGTAGCTATAAAAGAACGAATTAGCAGTCAATACCCTAATTCGCGTTATGCTTTGATTATAAATGATACCAATATAGATGAAGTTGCATTAACGAATAGTCCAGAGAATTTGTATAACGGCATTTACCAATTGTTTCGTGACGAAAACTTTACAGCTGTCTTAGGTAAAATAGATTCTTTAATTAGTCAATTATCTGGCGAGGAGATTGTAGCTAAGTTTGAGTTACTAAAAGCAAATGCTATTGGTAAACTACAGGGGCTAGCGGCATATAAAAATGCGCTACAATATGTAGCTGACAATTATTCAAATACTGAGGAAGGTAAAAAAGCAATAGAAATACTAGCAGATCAAATTCCGTTACTGGAAAAAATGGAGTTTAGTAAGGAGGACGGTAAGAGCTACAAATTAATGTACCAAGTTGTCTCTAAAGATGATCCTGCAGCAAAAGTAATCGAAGAAAAATTCAAGAAATTTTTAGCCACAGAGAATTTCCAAAAACTAACGATTACGTACGAGAACTATAGTGGCAACCAGACCTTTATTCTACTACAAGGATTTAAGTCAAAACAATATGCGAGTGATGTTGCAACTATTTTTCAAGAGAATAAAGAATTTAAAATAGTACAGCCAGCAATTCTAATTTCGAATGAAAATTATACGATAATTCAAATCAAGAAAAACTTGAGTGAATATTTAGAGTTTAATAAATAAGACTATGTTTAACAAACAAAAAAAGCCATACACAGATCTACTTGGTAAAACCAACAGAATTGTAGAAGGAACAGTCATAAAAGGAGATATCGTATCTCAAGCTGATTTCAGATTAGACGGAGAATTGATTGGTAATTTTCAATCTACTGGCAAATTAGTTATTGGACCTTCAGGAAGTGTTGTAGGAGAAGTGATTTGTAACAATGCTGATATTGAAGGCAAATACGACGGAACCATGCAGGTAATGGAATTGTTAAATGTCAAAGCAAAAGCGCGTATTCACGGACAAGTGACCGTTGGAAAGTTATCTGTTGAACCAGGTGCTGATTTTAGTGCAACCTGTACAATGAAACCTAATGTTAAAAAACTCATGCTAACTGATGGAAAAGAAGCCCAGCAAAAAACAAGCTAGTAAATGGTTGGCTCTTATTAACATTCCTATTCAAATGGGAGTTATCATTTTCCTATTTGCTTATCTAGGGAATTGGCTTGACGAGAATTATCCAAGTCCTAAAGTATACTACATCAAGATTCTTGTTATGGTGGGAGTTGCTCTCGCTTTGTATAATGTTCACAGACAAGTCAGCGAAATTAATAAATCACAATAAATAGCTTTTAGGTCATTTATTATTAAAAAAATCAATGGGAATACAAAGTTTTAAACCATTACTTTATTTAACGGGAATAGTTTTCCTTGTTTATGGTATGCATAAAATAGTTTTCCATCTTTTAGCAATCGATACTATTGATTTTCATTATTCCCTAGAGAGGCTCTACTTGTTTTTTTACATTTTATCATTTATTGTATTTATAATCTTATTAAAGGTAAAAGAGAAAAGTTTTGATAACATTGGAATGTCCTTTTTATTAAGCACGAGTGTAAAAATGATTTTTTGTTTTTTACTTTTAAAACCCATTCTAAAGACGGCAACTGAAGAAAATACATTAGAGAAAATGAATTTTTTCGTGGTTTTTATACTATTTTTAGCAATTGAGACTATTTTAACAATCCGTTTATTAAATGAAAAGCAATAAAAGGACTTTCATGATCAAAACAAATGAAAATAATTTTTCATATGCTTTTGCGTATAAATAAAAAATGTACCTTTGCACCAAATTTTAGAAACGTTAAAAAATTAAGATATTTAAAAGATATGGTAATTTCAAATAAACCGCTTAGATTTATTATCGCAACATTCGTTGCCTGTCTTCCATTGATGAGTTTTGCTAATCAAGAGGTTGACTCTACACAAGTACATGTAGAAGCAAGTCACGAGCAAGTTGCTGAAGGGCACGGTGAGGGAACTCATGCAGAACCAACAGACGTAAAATCTAAAATAAAAGCGTTTATCGGTCATCACGTTTTAGATTCTCACGATTTTTCATTTACACAAGATGATGAAACAGGAGAAGCGTGGAGTGTGGCTTTACCAGTTGTTTTATGGGATGAAGGTTTACATACTTTCTCTTCGGCTAAATTTCACCACGGTAAAGAAGTGGCAGAGTCTAATGGTAATTATTACGCGATTAATCATTATGATGGTAAAATTTACAGAACTGATGCTGCGGGAACAATTACTGAAAATGAAGAAACAGGTTTTCCTACTAACGTAAGACCAATAGATTTTTCTATTACAAAAACAGTAGTTTCTATCTTAATAGCTGCTATACTAATGGTACTCTTATTTAGTTCTTTAGCTAAGTCGTATGCTAAAAATGGTGGAATTGCAAAAGGGCCAGGACGTATCTTTGAACCATTAGTAGTTTACATACGTGACGAAATCGCTATCCCTAATATTGGAGAGAAAAACTACAAAAGATACATGAGTTATTTATTAACGATATTTTTCTTTGTATTGTTCTTGAATATTTTTGGATTAACGCCGCTAGGTATTAATGCAACAGGAAATTTATCTATTACTTTTGCTTTAGCTTTAATCACATTTTTAATCACAAACCTTACTGCTAACAGACATTATTGGGGACACATTTTCTGGATGCCAGGTGTGCCGAAACCAATGCGTATAATATTAGCACCAATTGAATTGTTGGGAGTATTCATTAAGCCATTCTCTTTAATGATACGTTTGTATGCAAATATTTTTGCAGGACACATTGTATTAATGAGTATCATCGGTTTAATGTTCATATTTAAAAGTTGGTTAGGAAGTAGTTTATCATTCGGATTGGCATTCTTGCTTTCTATACTTGAAATTTTAGTAGCATTTTTACAAGCTTATATTTTCACAATGTTATCAGCACTTTATTTTGGTTCGGCTGTTCAAGAACACCACCACGACGAGGCGCACTAAGTCAAATTCTCTAAAACAATAAGTATTTAAGTCACATTCGACTTTTTGACCTTTGACTTTTAGGCTTAAATTGTATGTTTAATTTTTAATATATATATCATGGAAATTCCACAAATCATTGGAGCAGGGTTAATCGTTATCGGAGCAGGATTAGGTATTGGTAAAATTGGTAGTTCAGCAATGGACGCTATTGCTCGTCAACCAGAAGCTTCAGGAAAGATCCAAACAGCTATGCTTATTGCAGCTGCACTTATTGAAGGTATTGGTTTCGCAGCGTTATTCGCTTCTTAATTAAAGACAAAAAAAACAATAGTTGCAACGGTTGGTTGTAACTATTGTTTTTAAAATTTAAACATTACGATTGCAGGAATGCAATTAAAATTAGAACATAAAATTTATAATCATATATAATGGAAAAGTTAATAAATCAGTTTGAGTTTGGTTTGTTTTTTTGGCAGATTTTAATATTTGTTGGATTAGTTTTATTATTGAAAAAATTTGCTTGGAAACCAATTCTTGATGCGGTAAACGAAAGAGAAGATGGAATCAAAAACGCATTACTTTCTGCTGAAAATGCAAAGAAAGAAATGTTAGACCTTCAAGCAGACAACCAACGTATTTTGCAAGAAGCTAGATTAGAGCGTGACACTATGCTTAAGGAAGCTCGTGAAATGAAAGAAAAAATGGTTGCTGACGCAAAAAACGAAGCACAAGTACAAGGAGCAAAAATGATCGAGCAAGCGAAAGCAGCTATCGAGAGTGAAAAAAATGGTGCTGTAGCTGAATTAAAAGCGCAAGTTGCTACTTTATCTTTAAGTATTGCAGAGAAATTATTGAAAGAAGAATTATCTAACAAAGAGTCTCAAACTAAATTAGTAGAGAAATTGTTAGGCGACGTAAAGTTAAACTAAGCAATTATGGCAGGTACAAGAGCGGCAATTCGTTATGCAAAAGCAATTCTAGACTTAGCAAACTCAAAAGGAGTTGCTGAAGCTGTTGATACAGACATGAAATCAATTGCTTTAACAATTAGTTCAAACGAGGAATTAAATACTTTTATCCAAAACCCAACTACTAGAGTTGAAGTGAAGGAAAAAGCACTTGTTGAAATTTTTGCAAGCGTTAATGGAGTTACTAAAGGTTTGTTTCATTTATTATTTGAAAACAAGCGTTTTGAAATCCTAGAAGCAATTGCAACAGAGTATGTAAAATTATTTGATGAAAGCAATGGTATTGAAGTAGCCAAAGTAACTACTGCATTTCCAATGGATGCTGCACTTGAAGCGCAAGTTTTAGCTTCGATTGCAAAATTGTCAGATAAGAAAATCACAATTGAAAAGCATATAGATCCTTCAATCATTGGAGGTTTTATCTTAAGAATAGGTGACAAGCAGTACAATGCTTCTGTTGCTAACAGATTACAAGTATTAAAAAAAGAGTTAAGTAATTAGTTTTATCACACATTAGTGTCTAAATTATAAATTAAGATGGCAGAAATTAAACCAGCTGAAATTTCAGCAATATTAAGAAAGCAAGTAGAAGGTTTTGAATCTGGTGCTACGCTAGAGGAAGTAGGAACAGTACTTCAAGTTGGAGATGGTATTGCTCGTATCTACGGGTTATCTAATGTACAATACGGAGAGTTAGTAGAATTCGAAAATGGTCTTGAGGCTATTGTTTTGAACCTTGAAGAAGACAATGTTGGTGTGGTACTTTTAGGACCATCAACAGGAATCAAAGAAGGATCTACTGCAAAAAGAACACAACGTATCGCTTCTCTTAAAGCAGGAGAACAAATGGTAGGACGTGTAGTAAACACACTTGGTTTTCCTATCGACGGAAAAGGACCAATTGGAGGTGACTTATACGAAATGCCGTTAGAAAGAAAAGCTCCTGGAGTTATCTTCCGTCAACCAGTTACTGAGCCATTACAAACAGGAGTAAAAGCAGTTGATGCTATGATCCCAGTTGGTAGAGGACAACGTGAGCTAGTTATTGGTGACCGTCAAACAGGTAAATCAACGGTTTGTATCGATACTATCTTAAATCAAAAAGAATTTTACGATGCAGGGAAACCTGTTTACTGTATATATGTTGCAATTGGACAAAAAGCGTCTACTGTAGCAGGAATTGCTAAAATGTTAGAAGAAAAAGGAGCAATGGCTTATACCATTATTGTTGCTGCTAATGCTTCTGATCCAGCTCCTATGCAAGTGTATGCTCCTTTCGCAGGTGCTGCAATTGGTGAGTATTTTAGAGATTCAGGTCGTCCAGCTTTAATTGTTTATGATGATTTATCTAAGCAAGCTGTTGCTTACCGTGAGGTTTCTCTTTTATTAAGAAGACCACCGGGACGTGAGGCATATCCTGGAGACGTTTTCTACTTACACTCTCGTTTATTAGAGCGTGCTTGTAAGGTGATTGCTGATGATGGAATTGCAAGAAACATGAATGATTTACCAGATTCTCTTAAAGGAATTGTTAAAGGTGGTGGTTCATTAACAGCTTTACCAATTATCGAAACACAAGCAGGTGACGTTTCTGCATATATCCCAACAAACGTAATCTCGATTACTGATGGTCAAATTTTCTTGGATGGAGATTTGTTTAACTCTGGGGTTCGTCCAGCAATTAACGTAGGTATCTCGGTATCTCGTGTTGGAGGTAATGCTCAAATTAAATCTATGAAAAAAGTATCAGGTACTTTAAAATTAGACCAAGCACAATTCCGTGAATTGGAAGCGTTTGCAAAATTTGGTTCTGATCTTGATGCCGTTACGTTAAATGTAATTGAAAAAGGAAAAAGAAACGTTGAGATCTTGAAACAAGGTTTAAATGATCCTTATACTGTTGAAGACCAAGTAGCTATTATCTACGCGGGTTCTAAAAACTTATTGAAAAATGTTCCTGTGAACAAAGTAAAAGAGTTCGAGAAAGATTTCTTAGAATTTTTGAACGCGAAACACAGACCAACATTAGATGCTTTAAAAGCAGGTAAGTTAACAGATGAAATTACAGATGTAATTCAAACTGTAGCAAAAGAAGTTTCAGCAAAATATAACTAAAAAGTACTAAGTAAGGAGTATTAAGTATCAAGATTATCACGATACTTAATACTTAATACTTAAATCTTAATACAACAAACATGGCAAATTTAAAGGAAATCCGTAATAGAATTACTTCCGTTTCATCAACGATGCAAATTACATCGGCAATGAAAATGGTTTCTGCTGCAAAGCTTAAGAAAGCACAAGATGCAATTACAGCAATGCGCCCTTATGCCGAAAAGTTAACTGAATTATTACAAAATCTTTCTGCTACACTTGAAGGTGATGCTGGAGGAGAATTTACTACACAACGTGAAGTAAAAAAAGTATTGGTAGTTGCCATCACTTCTAACAGAGGACTGTGTGGTGCTTTTAATAGTAATGTAATTAAGGAGGCTAAAAATCGTGTTTCTTTTTATGCTGGTAAGCAAGTGGATATTTTCGCTATTGGAAAAAAAGGAAACGATATTCTAACAAAGACTAGCGTAGTTATCGAAAACCAAAGTGGTGTTTTTGACAACTTAACTTTCGATAATGTAGCTGCTATTGCTGATACCTTGACGGAGAAATTTGTTAATGGTGAATACGACAAAATCGAATTGATTTACAATCAATTTAAAAATGCCGCTACTCAAATTGTTCAAACAGAGCAGTTTTTACCTTTAGCGCCTATTAAGTCAGACGTTCCAGTTACCGCAGGAGATTATATTTTCGAACCATCTAAAGAAGAGATTGTCTTGACTTTGATTCCTAAATCATTGAAAACACAATTGTACAAAGGAATTCGTGATTCGTTTGCCTCTGAGCATGGAGCACGTATGACTGCGATGCACAAAGCAACGGATAACGCAACGGAGTTGAGAAATCAATTAAAGTTAACCTACAACAAAGCACGTCAAGCTGCAATTACAAACGAAATCTTAGAGATCGTTGGTGGAGCGGAAGCTTTGAATGGATAAGAATAATTTTTATAATATATTTAGAGTCTCGCAATGCGGGACTCTTTTTTTTTGATTAATTTTATGCCTGTTTATTAATTTAATATTGGAACTCTTGTTACTAAAAGAATTGACCACAATTAACGAAATGCTTGCCGAAATTGAAATCTTAAAGCATTTGTACCCTACTTTCACTATCGAAAAATACCAATCTTATCTTGAAGAAATGGTGCCTCATAATTACAAACAATTAGCAATTTATGACGAGGGTGTTTGTGTGGCGCTAACTGGGTTTTGGACAGGAGTAAAGCTATGGTGCGGAAAGTATATTGAAATTGATAATTTCATCGTCGATCCTAATCATCGCTCCAAAGGTTTAGGGAAAATGTTAACTGATTATATTGATGCTAAAGCTATTGAATTAGGATGTACTATGACTGTTTTAGACGCTTATACAGGTAATTATACCGCGCATCGCTTCTATTACAATCAGGGTTTTGTGCCTAAAGGATTTCACTTTTTGAAAATATTAAATGAAGATGGTTTATCGTAATGTTCCATTTTATGTGCTCAGCGTATACAATTTATTTTAATCAATTGTAGTTACTTACTAATAAACAAAAGAATTAGTTATTTTTGTTTTTAATATAAATCACACCTCTTATTTTGGGATTATACAAAAGCCTTTTTAAACAAACAGCCATTTACGGACTAGCTACGGTTTTGCCTAGGATGTTTAGTTTTATATTAGTTCCACTTTACACTGATTTGCTTCCAGAAGTCGAATACGGAAAAGTATCTATCATTTTTGCTTGGATGATATTTTTTAATGTAGTGCTGGCCTACGGAATGGAAACAGCCTTTTTTAGATTCTACAACAAGGAAACCGATAAAAGTAGTGTGGTTGAAACCAGTTCTGTATCACTATTTTGGACCACCGTTAGTTTTCTATTCATCGCTCTTTTATTTAGAGATCAACTATCTCACTATCTGCGAATCGATGTTCAATATATAACGTATGCTATTTGGATTTTGGTATTTGATGCCTTGGTAATTATTCCTTTTTCAAAATTGCGCGCTGCACAAAGGCCCATCAAATACGCATTGATAAAAATCGGTAATGTGGTTGTTTTTTTATTGCTAAATATCTTTTTTTTAATTTATTTACCCAAAATTGCGACGCATTATCCCGATAGTTTTTTAGGAACAAATTATGTTCCGGATTATCAAATAGGCTATATTTTTATGGCTAATATCATCGCCAGTTTCCTTACTTTTCTGGCTTTGTCTAATAACTATTTGGTTCTAAAGTGGAAATTCAATTTTGCCTTGTGGAAGAGCATGATGCGTTACGGTTTACCCATTATGATTGCCGGTATCGCCTTTGCCATTAACGAACAGTTTGATAAAATCTTATTAGGTCGCTTGTTGCCTGCTAACGTAGCCGAAGCAGAGGTGGGAGTTTATTCTGCTTGTTACAAACTAGGCTTGTTTATGGTTTTGTATAGACAAGCGTACACATTGGGAATCGAGCCCTTCTTTTTTAGCCATGCTTCTGATAAAAATGCGCCACAAACCTATGCCATGATAACCAAGTATTTTGTAATTTTTGGTTCCTTTATATTATTATCGGTTATTGTCTTTGCTGATTTGTTTAAGATGCTTATGATACCTAACGATTCCTATTGGGTCGCTATGAAAGTAGTTCCCTTGATTATATTGGCTAACTTCTTCTTAGGTATATATACCAACTTATCAGTTTGGTACAAACTAATTGATAAAACCTATATTGGCGCTTATATTTCTATTGTAGGAGCAGTAGTTACCTTGGTTTTAAATTTTTTGCTAATACCAAGTATGAGTTATTATGGATCAGCGATCGCGACCTTAGCAGCATACGGAAGCATGATGTTCATTTCGTATTATTTGGGGAATAAATACTATCCTATTCCGTACGAAATGAAAAAAATTGGAGGCTACCTATCCTTATCAGTGATTTTTTCCGCAGTGTCCTTTTACGGATTCCGAGAAAATTATTTTGTAGGCGTTAGTCTATTAATCGTTTTTCTGTATTTCATATACCATAACGAAAAAGAAACCCTCATGAAAATTATAAAAAAATAGTAATTATTTGAAGCCATTTCCTGCTATCCGCTGTATCTTTTTATCCTGATAAAAATCAGGATAAAAAGGATGCCGCTACTATCAGGGCTAAAAAAACAGAAGCGCCATTCACAAATTGTGCTTTAAAACAAACCAATATTATGAAAGTAAACATCATCAATAAATCGCAACATGCCTTGCCACACTATGAAAGCATAGCATCAGCAGGTATGGATTTAAGAGCTAATCTTACGGAGAGCATCAGCTTACAACCCCTAGAAAGAACCATAATCAAAACAGGTCTTTTTATAGAATTACCTATAGGATATGAAGCGCAAGTACGACCGCGCAGTGGCCTGGCTTTCAAAAATGGAATCACAGTGCTTAATTCCCCTGGAACAGTTGATGCGGATTATCGTGGAGAAATTGGTGTGATTTTAGTAAATTTATCCAATCAAGTATTTGAAATTCAAAACGGAGAACGTATTGCACAACTAATCATTGCTAAGCACGATCGTGCTGAGTGGATAGAAGTACAAGAATTATCACAAACTGCTAGAGGTGAAGGCGGATTTGGGAGTACGGGGGTTAAGTAAGTAGTGAATAGCGATTAGTAATTAGTTGACAGTATTCCTTTGTGGAAAGCAAATAAATGTAATATGGAAAGCTATAGCAATCGGTTAAATCCGTTTAATCTGTGGCCTAATATAAAAATAGAATAATCTAACAACACGGAATGAGATTAGTTCGTTCCTCGCAATGATAAATACAATGAAAATAATAGTACCAATGGCCGGACGTGGTTCTCGCCTTCGCCCACATACCTTAACAATACCTAAACCATTAATCCCTATTGCGGGTAAATCGATTGTACACCGTTTAGTAGAGGATATTGCCAAAATACTAAAAGAACCAGTAACCGAAGTTGCTTTTGTTTTAGGTGACGAAGCTTTTTTTGGAGAGCAAGTAGTGGCAGATTTAGAGACTTTAGCCAAAAGCTTGGGTGCAAAAGCATCCATTTATAGACAAGACCAACCATTAGGAACCGGTCATGCGATCATGTGTGCACAAGATTCTTTATCAGGTCCAGCGGTTATTGCGTATGCAGACACCTTGATTAGAGCTGATTTCGAATTAGATCCACAAGCCGATGCCGTAATCTGGGTAAAACAAGTAGACCAACCAGAAGCATTTGGTGTGGTAAAATTAAACGCAACAAATGACATTGTAGAATTAGTCGAAAAACCAACCACTTTTGTTAGTGACTTAGCCGTTATTGGGATTTACTACTTTAAGGAAGTGGGAGATTTAAAAATAGAGTTGCAAAAAGTATTGGACAACAATATTCAAAATGGGGGTGAATACCAAATTAATGATGGTATCAAAGCGATGATGGCGAATGGTAAAGTCTTTAAAACCGGTAGCGTCGACGAATGGATGGACTGCGGTAACAAAGAGGTAACTGTTGAGACCAATAGTAGAATGCTTGGCTTTTTACATCAAGATGGCGTTCCATTAGTGTCTAAATCGGTACAACTAGAAAACTCGACTATTATTCCGCCGTGTTATATTGGTGAAAATGTAGTTTTAATTAATGCAACAGTTGGACCTAATGTTTCGTTAGGAAAAGGATGTCGTGTAGAAAATGCTTCGATAAAAAACAGTTTGATACAAACAAATTCTTTTATAAAAAATGCAACTTTAGACAATGCCATGATTGGGAATCACGCTCGGTTTGATGGTCAATTCACTAGTGTAAATATTGGTGATTATTCTGTACTAGAGTAATTGGATTTATACTTTTAAAGATACTTTTCCACAATATATTTGTAACAATAGAATGAAAAAAAAATCGATTGTTGTTTTACTATTTGCCTTACTAAGCAATTCTGCTTTGCTGTGGTCTCAAGTGGAGCCGGCGGAGACGAAAACCAATGCCGATAAATTTCAGGATTATTTTTATGAATCATTAACCCAAAAAGGAATCGAAAACTACGATAAAGCGATTGTTTCTTTACAGCAATGCTTAAAGTTGGAGCCGCAAAATGCGGTAGTTTTTTTTGAATTAGGCAAAAATTATTTGGCTCAAAAAGACTATCGAAACGCCTTCGCCTCCTTTGATAAAGCAAGCCAAATTGACCCTACAAACAAGTGGTTTTGGATAGGGATGTACGATGTAAATTATGCTACAAAGGATTACCAAGGAGCTATAAAAACCATTGACAAACTCATCACCTTTGATCCTAAGTTCAAGGAAGACTTAACATCTCTTTATATGAATACCGGACAATTTGATGCGGCCCTTGAACTTATTAACGAACTTAATGAAACAGTAGGCAAATCAGATCGCAGAGAATCCTATAAACTACAAATCCTATCACAAGGCAAATATCAAAATACAGAGATTGCTAATCTTCTCCAGCAAATTAGTAAATACCCTCAAGAGGAATCCAATTATATTTCACTGATTTATTATTATTCAAAAAGTGATGATATTAATAAAGTCTTGGAAACAGCACAAAAATTAGAGAAAGCGATTCCTACTTCAGAGTGGGCACAAGTAAGTTTGTTTAAATACTATTTGGAAAAAAACGATGGACCGAAAGCCGTTGCTGCTATGAATATCGTTTTAAAAAGTAACAAAATCGATAATAAAATCAAGCATAGGATTTTAAATGAGTTCTTGATTTATGCGTATGCTAATCAGCAGTACATGCCAGAGGTTGAAAAGGCAGTACGCTATTTTGACTCTGATCCTTCTGTAAATATCGCAAAGGAGATTGGGAAGTACCACCAAAACAAGAAAAACTGGATCGAAGCCATTAATTTTTACGAAATAGCGAACGAAAAAAGTAGTACGGTCGATATTGAAACCAATTTAATTTTGCTTCAAGCCTATACCGAAACGGCACGTTTTGAGGTAATGGTCAAAAAAGCAAATGAACTTTTAGAACTTTTTCCAGCGCAACCACAATTCTATTTTTATGCTGGTTTGGGATACAACCAACTCAAACAATTTAAGAAAGCAAAAGACGTTTTAGAAATAGGCATGGATTATGTAGTAGAGGATATACCATTAGAGGCTAATTTTAATATTCAGTTAGGAGAATCCTATAATGGACTAGGCGATACCAAGAAAAAAGAATTCTATTTTTCTAAAGCCAATCAATTATTAAAATAAAAAAATAAAATGAATCTATTTTCAAGAACAATAGTGATGGTTTGTATTGCGGGTATTAGCTCCGCTTCATTAGTGTCATGTAAAGCGAAGGCTAATGCAGTTGCATCTGTGGCTACTGAGCCGGTTGACTATATGAAAGCGAGTAAAATTATAGGCAATCATTACAACAATAAAAGCACCTTTTCTACTTTATACATTAGAGCTAATGCGAAATATGCTGATGACAAGCAATCTCAAAATGTAACTGCCGAGATCAAGATAAAAAAGGACGAACAAATTTTAGTAAGTGTCCGTTTTCTAGGGATCACGATGGCAAAAGCTTCGATTACACCGACCTCTGTTAGTTACTACGAAAAAATAAAAGGTACTTATTTTGAAGGAGATTTTAGTGCATTGAGTCAATGGTTGGGAACCGACTTAGATTACAGCAAAATTCAGAATTTACTAGTTGGGGAAGCACTCGATGATTTAAAAAAAGGGAAATATACAGAAACTCTTGTTGAGCAATTGTACCGTTTAGATGATGCGATGGTGGATAACACCAAGAAAACATTTTACATTAACGGAGCTGATTTCACCGTAAACAAACAAGAGATCACCCAAACTGCTGAGTCTAGAATGATTCAAGTAGCCTATGCAGAGAACAAAGTATTTACAGAAGCCATTATGCCTACTAATGTGAACATTAAAACATTTCAGCCTAAAGGAAAGTCTGAAATTAATTTAGAGTACAACACCATCACCTTTAATGAAGAACTTTCTTTTCCTTATAGTGTGCCAAATGGTTATAATCGAATTATAATTAAGTAAATTTGCAAAAATATTTTTTAAGATGCCAAAATTTCTCCTAAGCCTACTATTTATTTGCTTGACTTCCCTTTCATGGAGCCAGTCGCAACAAGAAAAGTTAGAACAACGTAAAGCTGAAATACAAAAAGAGATTAGAGAAAACGAAAAAATGCTCCTTAACGTTAAGTCTAAGGAGAAGTCAGCTATGAATGTTTTTTTGATTCAAAAAAACAAGATCCGTTTAAAGGAAACCTTGATAAATACTACTGAAAAGCAAATGAAGTTGCTTGCTAATGATATGTATATTAATCAAATGAAGATTAATAAACTGAACAAAGAATTAGATGTTCTAAAAGAAGACTATGCAAAGATGATTGTGAAGTCCTATAAAAGTCGTTCAGAGCAAAGTAGAGCGATGTTCATTTTATCCTCTGAAAACTTCTTGCAAGCCTACAAGCGAGCGCAGTATTTGAAGCAGTACACCAGCTTTAGAAAAAACCAAGGAGAAGAAATTAAAAGTAAATCAGTAGAACTGGTTGATTTTAACGCAAAATTAAACGTTCAAAAAGTAGCTAAGAAAAAATTACTTGTTGAGAATCAAAAGGAACGTGTTGCCTTAGAAAAAGAGAAACAAGTACAGGAACAATTGGTGAATTCGATTAAAAAAGACAAGAACAAAATTGTATCTGACATTCGAAAAAAACAAAGAGAATCCAAATCTATCGATAAACAAATTGATCGTTTAATTAGAGAAGCAATTGCCGAAGCCAATAGAAAAGCGGCGTTGGAAAGAGCAAAAGCGCAAGCTCTAGCCTCTAAATCTACTGATACTCCTAAGGAAGTTGCAGCCAAAGCAGCCAAAACACCAGTATCGTCCTCTAGAATAGAACTAACACCGGAGTCAAAAATAATTGCTGATAATTTTAGAGCCAATAGAGGGAGCTTGCCTTGGCCTGTAGAAAAAGGATTTATCTCTCTAGGGTACGGAAATCAAGCACATCCCATTTACAACACCTTAGTGATTCACAACAGTGGAGTAGAAATTACTACTAACGAAGGCGCTAGTGCAAGAGCCGTTTTTAGTGGTGAAGTAACGAGTGTCATCGTGTTATCACCTATCAATAAGGCAGTAGTAATACAACATGGAGATTTCTTTACGGTTTACCAAAACTTAAGTTCAGTATCAGTTAACCAAGGAGAAAAAGTGAGCGGTAAGCAAACTATCGGAAGAGTGAGAACCAATGGAGATACGGGTAAAACGGTCATTAAATTTTTACTCTCTCAAAACACCGTTTACACTAATCCACAACCGTGGTTAGCTAACAAATAGCGGCGTAAAATAATGTCATAAAAAGAGCGAATCAATAATTTGATTCGCTCTTTTTTTTTGGTATGTTGCAGTACTTATTGAATTTTGTAGTAGGGATTTTGCCTACTAAACGGTTTTCCAAAGGTAGAAGTAAGGATATCCTATTCTATTATTTTTTTTAAGAGAGTGTATTATTTATTAAAAGTAGCTTCTATTCCTTTTAGCACTTGCTCTGTTTTCCAATTTCCGGAAACAATCATGCGTCGTATCGTATAAAGCGGCGCGACCGTATCTCTCTTGGTAGATAAAATATAGGCCATTTTGTAACCGCTTTTTTCAATTTGTGGTATGGCGGTAGTGTTCCAGAGGCCAAAAGGGTAAGCAAACGAGGTTACCGGTTTACCAATGATTTTTTCTAGTTTTGCCTTAGGTTTTACGAGTTGAAGTTCCCAATCATCAGCTGTATATTTAGTCACCATATGGTGGTCCCATGTATGAGCGGCTACTTCATGACCCGCCTCAGCTAGTTTTTTTATATCGTCAGCGGATAGATAATTGGGTCGATTGATAGCAACGGTCATCACGAAGAATACTCCTTTAAAATTATATTTTTCCATTTCAGTTGCGCCAATGCTATACTGTTCTCCTCTTGTATCATCAAAGGTAATCATAATGGGTTTTGCGGGTAGTTTATCTCCGTAAGCTAAATAATTATACAATTGCTGGGGTAGAATACTGTGATAACCAGCGTCATGAATTGCTTTCATTTGTGCTGCAAAATTCAATGGTTTTACCGTATAGATTTTGGTCATTTCACCCGCTTGATCTGTAAAATATTTGATATTGTGGTAACATAAAATAGGCACTTCTTTTCGGTTGAGTATTGTGGCTGCATCAGCCATTACCTTAGGGGCATCAGCGGTTTTAGTACTAGGTTGTGGTGCTGTAATTTGTTCAACAACTGGTGTGGGAGCATTCTTTTTTTGCTGACAAGCTGTGATTAGAAAAAAGACTACTAAGGAGGTAACTATTTTATTTTTCATATGGCACAGTGTATTAGATTATTGAAATTGAATGTAAATTGGCTTTGGCGTCAATTGTAATAGCTCCTCTGGAGTATACATGGTCCAATTATTCCAATTGTCATTTTTGTAAAACAATTTAAAACCAGTAAACTGTACAGGCTCTCTAAAAATATAAGTTTTATAGGTAGATCGTTTTAAAACTTTACTCCCAAAACCGTCCATATCCATGACTATTTGGACTTCTGGAACTGTTTTTATTTTTTTATAATTAGTCACCATTCCTTGTGTAAAACGATGTACTACAAGTACTTTAGGCGGAAGTTTATGCTCCTTAACTACCTTGGCCAAAATATCAATTGCGTCATTAATATCGTCGGCAGTAAAGGAACCAATTTTTGAACCCGGAATTTCTCCATTTTTCAACGAAAATTCAGGATCGATACCTAAATGTACATTGGGTAAGGCTAAAAAACGTTCTAATTCTGAGACCTCTGCTTTGACGGTACTATGACCCACTTGAATGTCTAAGAAAACGAGTGCTTTTATGGGTTTTGCCCAACTTAAAACAGTGTCAATTTGCTTAAATGGCATTCTCATTCGGTGCATATTATCTCTTCCCGGTGCACCTTGAGCGGTAACGGCTATATAATGTAAAGCAGGAATTGCAATCAAACTCGAATCTGCTTTTTGCCATTTAGCGACTTCGGCTTCTAATTTAGAAATCATCTCTGCACGAGGGTATTCTCCTAAAACGCCCATTCGTTTCGAATATAAATTTCCGTAAAAGGCAATAATTCTGTGGTAAGGCAATACTGCACCAGGCAATGGGTAGGGTGTTTTAACGGGCCATCTACCGGTAGTGTCGTTATTGCTTAGAGCAACTATTCGTCTGTTGTAGTCAATAGTATCAATAGTGTTAGCCGCTTTTTGTAAAAGGGAATCTTTTTTAATGATCGCGATCGTGTCTTGGTTGCTATCTTCGCTAGTTTCTTTGGTTTTTTGACAACTAAAAAACGCAAGAGTAAAAAAAGAGCAAAGAAGTAAAGGAAGTAATTTTTTCATATCGCATTTTATTATAGTAACCTACAAAGATAGGTGAATATAGCAACGTTCTTCGTACTAAATTAGTATGATACGTTCTTACTTTTATCTAATGAACAAATAAGTTTTACTATTACTTAGTGATAATCCATTGAGCTAGTTTTGTAACTACCTTTTAATAGCCTATTTTTAGTTTTTTAATTCCTGTAAAAAGTAAAACTGTGTTTCCACTAAAATTTTCCTCTTTTTTTGCGCTATTGTTTGCCGCTTTCTCCGCTCTTGGCCAAACCAAAAAAGATACTACGGCCTTATCAGAAATTAAGATAACTGCTTCTCCTATAGCAACACAACTGCAAGTAGCGGCATCATCAGTCGCGATTATAGAAAAGAGTGCGATTCAAAAAAATGATGGTGCGATTCTAACTCCAATTTTGAATAAAATCGCAGGGGTTTATATGCAACAGGGCGCGCTAAACACCAATAGAATCACCATTCGAGGTATAGGTGCTCGAACGCCATTTGGGACCACCCGCATTAAAACGTATTTTGATAATATTCCGCTTACGAACTCGGAGGGTGAATCAAGTATTGAAGATATCGATCTAGAAACCATTGGTAAAATCGAAATTAGTAAGGGGCCTAATACTACTAGTTTTGGCGCCGGTTTGGGAGGTACGATTCATCTTTTTACAAATTCTGCCACAGAACAAGAAACCTTTGCTAAATCGAGTACTACCTTTGGGAGTTTTGGATTAGTGAAGCAAAGTTTTTCAGGCGGATATGTTTTAGAAAAATCTAATTTGTATGCTAATTACATTCATTTACAAAGTGACGGCTTTCGCCAAAATTCTGCTTACGACCGAAAATCAGTTCATTTACAAGCCAAGCAAAAAATTAGTGCGACCGCTAGCTTGTCTTTTTTAGGAGTGTATACTAAACTGAAGGCCTTTATCCCAAGTTCGATTAATGAGACTGATTTTAACAACAGTCCTCAAAAAGTAGCAGCCAATTGGTTAGCGGCTGAAGGGTTTGAGTCGTACGATAAATTTCTAGTCGGAATTGGATATGAGCAGCAATTAGGCAGTAAATGGCTATTCAAATCCAGTGTCTTTACCAATTATAAAAAAGCATTTGAACCACGACCTTTCGATATTCTGGATGATGAATCTGCCTCTGTGGGCTTGCGATCAACGATAAACTACAAGAGTGCGATTTTATCAGTTCCGTTTGAGTTAAGCGTAGGAACCGAAATGGCTTTTGACTCCTATCGTTTTTCGCTCTTTAGAAATTTATACCTGTCGCAACCCAATCAAGGAAGTGTGCAGGGAGCTGAATTTAGTACTAAAAAACAAAATAGTAGTTACCAAAATTATTTTGCTCAAATGGATTTTTCACTTTCTAAAAAATGGCATTTGGAAACAGGCTTGGCCTTGAATTCAACTCAATATGCTTTAGAGGATCTTTTTGGGAGTACTTCAGCACCTAAACTGGCCTATAGTTTTGGAACCCTATTATCGCCAAGAGCTGGCTTATCCTATAGCTTTACTAAAAAGCAAACACTTTTTGCCGCGGTAAGTAAAGGATTCTCGACCCCGACCGTAGCTGAAACTTTAACCCCTACAGGAGCAATAAATACCGACTTGCAGCCCGAAATAGGTTGGAATTATGAACTAGGTTGGAAAGTACGAAGTTTGGATAACAAGCTTTACACAGAGCTCAGTTTATTTAGTACGCAAATAACCAATTTGTTAGTAGCAAGACGCACTGCCGAGGATCAATACATAGGGATTAACGCCGGAGCGAGTTCCCACAACGGTGTGGAGCTGCTACTGAATTATCAGTTGCTAAAAAGGGCATCTTGGGAATTAAGTACGAATCTTTCGGCGGCAGTAAATCATTTCAGGTTCAAGGATTTTGTTGATGATACCAATGATTATTCTGGAAATAAATTAACTGGTGTGCCCAGCGCACAATGGCATTTAGGAGTAGACTTGACGACACAATCGGGTTTTGCATTCACCGCTTCTTATTTACAAGTAGGGAAGATCCCTATGAATGATCAAAATTCAAAATTCACAGAATCGTATTCCTTGGTTGATCTTAAAACGAGTTATGCTTTTTCTATCTTAAAAACCATTAGAGCTACCCTAAGTGCTGGAGCTAACAATTTAACCAATACGCGTTATGCTTCAAGTATTTTACCTAATGCTGTTGGTTTTGGAACAGCACAACCTCGTTCGTACTATCCGGGAAACCCTCGCAATTATTATGGAGGATTTGCCGTTAGTTATCTTTTTTAAAGTAAGTGTATTGTATTATTTTTTTACTGAAGCAACCTCTGCTACCGTTACCATTTTTGCTTGTTTGTTAGACCAAGAATTCATGATGTAGTTCATAACATCTGCTACTTCTTCATCACTTAAACCCATGGGAGGCATCATGCTACTAAATTTCTTTCCATTCACTACTATAGCGCCTTTTATGCCATATTTTACAGCATGAATACTCTCCGTACGTTTATTTTTTAACCAGTCAGAGCCGTCAAGCGGCGGGTAACTGCCACCACTACCATTTCCTGTAGCTTTGTGACATTGCATACAAAAATCAGCATATACCTCTTTGCCATTAGCGATGCTTTTTTGTAAATCGGTTTGCTGATTTATTTTGGTAGGTAGTGTAGTATAATTTGTTGCTACAGTGCTAGAAAGGGAACTGCTGACTAAAGTAAAAGCAGTTGAAGCGATTACTGCTAATGTCACGGATATTTTTGATACAATCATTTTAGTTTGGGATTATTTTTAGAATTCCTTTTCCTTCTACACCAAGGTAAATATAACCATCAGGACCTTGAATGATGTTGCGCAATCGCCCTACATCAGTAGCAATTTTTTGTCTGCCTGTGATTTTATTTCCTGTAAAAGTAAGCATTTCTACATATTGAAATTTTAATGAACCTACTAATAAGTTCCCTTTCCAGTTCGGGTAAATAGTACTACTTATAAAAGCCATTCCGCTTGGCGCAATAGAGGGTGCCCAATAATATTCAGGATCTTGAATACCTTCTTTTTGTTGCTCCTTGCTTATGATGGTGTTGTCATAGTCAATCCCGTAGGTTACAACCGGCCAGCCGTAATTGGCACCTTTTTTTACAATATTAATTTCGTCTCCACCTTGTGGACCATGTTCATGCTCCCAAATAGCGCCAGTTTCAGGATGCTTTACCATTCCTTGCGGATTTCTATTTCCGTAGGTATAAATTGCTTCTTTGGCATTAGCCACGCCCACAAACGGGTTGTCTTTTGGGATACTGCCGTCTGCATTTAGTCGGTAAATTTTTCCGTTGTCTCTTGTAAGATCTTGGGGATTTACATAGTGAGCTCCACGTTCTCCTGCTGAGAAATACAAATAACCGTCGTTGTCAAAAACAATGCGAGAACCAAAATGTTGCCCTTTGGTTGTATTAGGCCCACATTTGTAAATGGACTCTATAGCGGTTAAACTTTCGTTTTCTAGCTTGGCGCGAATAATTTTTGTGTTTCCTCCTGTTCCCTCTCCTTCTGTTGAGGCATAACTAATGTAAATCCAACCATTTTTAGCGTAATCAGGATGTAACGCAATATCAAGCAAACCACCTTGTCCTCGGTTGTATACTTCGGGTACATTCTTAACTTCCGTTTTTTTACCTTTTATAACATGATACAAAATTCCGCTCTTTTCCGTTACTAAAAAGGAACCGTCTGGTAAAAAAGTCATTCCCCAAGGAATTGGGATACCATCAACAACAGTTTCTAATGTATAATTTAAGGGAGCTTCCCTTAGGGGCAAATCATTTAGTTTTACTTGCGAGTTACATCCTATAGTGGCCATCGTAATAATAGCGAGAGCAAAATTTTTCATGTTTTCAATGTTTAAAGGATTTTAAAGATAGTAAAAAAGTTTTAAAAACGGTTTTGAATGCACAGATCAAGCAGCCGTATTTTAGGCGAGCCGTTTTTGTAGGACCTGTGCTGGTAAGGGTATCTCAGAATTTGAAATCGAATACAAGATTATTTAGTAAGCTTTTATTAGCCTCTTTAATTTTCTTACATTTATTTTTAAAATCTGTAGCCAAATCATTTTAAAATTATGATTATTAGCTTTATATTCGCAATCTGATTTTCAAGATATTAAAACGAATTAATGAAAAAAGCGTTCTGTATTCTCTTACTTATTGTACTTCCTTACGTAGCAGTGGGGCAGTATGTAAAAGCATTACGATATGATGAGCGAAGCATTAACAAGGCTTTTATTCAGGATACGGTACGAATTGATGTTGCTCTACAAAAAGCCATCAGTTTCCCAATTAGTAAGGATAAAGAGGCTTTAGTTTATTTTGAAAAAGCGGCCGCTTTGGCTAAAAAACTAAAATCGCAGGAACAAATTGCTAAGGCATTTTTGATTAAAGGGACTTATTATCGAGACAACTTCAATTATTTTGAGGCTATCAAAAGTTTAAATAAAGCATTGCCCTATCTCGAAAACACAAAAGATAGTAAGCACCTGAGCAAACTATACTTCTATCTGGGACAATCGTACTTTTTTGTGTACTCTGATGATATTGCATTTAAATATTATTTGAGAGCTTTGAATTTGTATAAGAAAGACAAAAACGAAGTTGGGATGGCCTATTGTTACAATGGTTTTGGTACCATTTACACGAAAACCAATCCTAAAGAGGGGTTAAGATACCTGAATAAATCACTAGCTCTTTTCAAGAAAAACAACTTTAACAAAGGGATAGCCATAAGCTACATTAACATGGCGAATGCTATTGCTGATTATGACCAAAGCATCGTACTGTACAATAAATCAATAGCGGTTATAAAAGGGCACAAGGACGATTATAGTTTAGCAGTAAACTACAATAACTTAGGAGATTGTTATATGCATGCTGAGGAGTACAACAAAGCTATAGCTTATTTTGAAAAAGCCTTGTTGATTTCAGATCAAATGGAATCTAAACCACTACATGGCCTACTGTACCTTAACATTGCCGAGGTAAAGTTAAAACAACAACTGTATGATGACGCTATTAAATACTCTAATATAAGTCTAGAATATTCAAAAGAAAAAGGCGATATCGAAATACAAGCGGCTAATATTTTAGCGCTTTCGGATATATATGAGCAACAAGGAAATATAAAGAAAGCGTTGCAGTACAAAAGCGAATATATTGAAACAAAGGAGCGGGGCTTAAAATATAGTGATCAGAAAAAAATACAGTTGTTCCAGAGTTTAAACGAATTAGATAAGACGCAATTTGAGGTACAGAAACTTAAAATTCAGAATGAGAATTCAGATTTGAAGTTACAAACTAAGAATAACGAAGCCTATTTCTTGATTTTTGTTACTTTAGGATTAGTTTCGATTGTTGTTATATTGTTTGTACAACGGAAAGCAAAAAATAAAATTTATGCGGAGCTCAAAGAGCAAACAGAGCAAATTAGTGCCTTAAAAGATAATGTTCAGGTGCAAAATGACAACCTGAACGATTTGAACAACACTAAAAACAAACTCTTTAAAATCATTGCACATGATTTAAAAAATCCGTTGAGTTCAATCGAAGCCTTCACGGACTTAATGCTGCAGGACGATGTAGAATGTAGTGAAGAGGATAAGGTTCTTTTTCTGAATTTAATAAAGGAATCAGCTACTAAAGCATCGGAAATTTTGAACGATGTTTTAATATGGGCTTTGAACCAAGAGAAACCTGTAGAAAATAAAAAGCTATCGATTAAAAACTTGATCGACGAGGAGTTGAAATTATTAGAGATTCAGGCCTTACAAAAGGAGATCAGCATACACAATCAAATTGATTCTGACTTAGATGTGGTTACCGATAAAAACAAAGTAGCTACCGTCATCAGGAATTTGATCTCGAATGCGATCAAATATTCACATTCCAAAGGCGCAATTACCATCAGCGCCACTTTACAAGACCAATTCATAAAAATTACGGTTATGGATCAAGGTATTGGTATGACAAAAGAGGAAATGCACAACCTTTTTATTGTCGATTATAAAAAATCGAAATTAGGAACCAATAATGAGGAAGGTACTGGTTTAGGCCTAGTGTTGTGCAAAGATTTTGTCCAAAAATTAGGAGGCAAAATGACCGTTAGCAGCGAACTTAATCAAGGAAGCGCCTTTAGCTTTACGTTGCCTTACGACAGCGGAGCAACCCAAGCATAGCGTAAACTAATGCTACGCTAATACAGCTTGCGTTACGAGCAATCTCCTCTTATATTGCGATAGGATTCTTAATTTTATCAAATCACCACTGTTATTTATTGTTCGAATTTACCCGTTATATTGATCGGTCTAGTGTACTAAAATAGGGAACGTTACTGCTCTTGATTAGCCCTGACCCTAGCGAAACTCCTGTTGCAGGACGGCTGTTCGTTTTTCGTGGGCTGCAAGAGCGACAGCAGGAAGCTCCTTGCAGCCCATAGAAAACACAGCGGGACCAAACAGAGTGTAGCGGAGGGCAGGAATAGCTCCTAAAAACAGATGATGTAGGTATAAAAAAGACCATCGGATGATGTATAAAAATAATTGCTTGTGATCTAGTTAGAAAAGTTTTAAAATTGAGGGTTAAAAATAAATGACTTTGCTGTTTTTTGATTTGAATTCAAACTACTTTGTTGAATTGCAGCTCATTTAGGTGGTTTTTATGAAGAAAGTAGCGTTTACAATGGATAATTGATGATTGAAAATAGTAAGGATTAGGTTAGGGTTTTAAATTTTTGTTTAACTTTGCATCGTAAATGATAAACAAAATGGAAAATAAAAAACCAGATAACATTGTGTACTCTGTAGAGGAGGGATACAATGCTAATGTATTGCCTTATGCTACGACGGTAGGCGCGCCTGTGATTCGGGTAGCTGATGTAGTGTCATGGAAAAGCCGCGGAATTGAGAATGTAAACAAGGAATTGGTTAATAAATTTAATGAGCTCCAGCAGCAATACCAAAAGCTAATGGAGGAATACGAGTGGAACGAACTGGTGTATAGTGCTAAGTTTTCGTTTGAGCCTGTAATAGGCGAAATTTATCATTTGTACCGCGATGCTGCTGGTGTAAACTTTTTGTCACTGATTTCACCTTTGGAATGGAACCGCGAACACATAGGCACTTTTAAATTGAACAGCGATAAAAAATGGGTGGTACTAAAAGCAGGGGAGTCTCAGCTATACTAATAGCAGGGGAAAGCGATTTGTAGCACTATTGTTCTATAAATCGCTTTTCTATTATAGAATGCGTATTCTAATGTAATTGGTACGACTAAGGCGGAGGTCAAAATACAAACCGTTTAGCGTAAAGGAACTGCACCAATATTTAAATTTATTCCACATAAAAGCGTTTTAAGTTAAAGATACGGAATTTTAAAGGAAGTGGTATATTAATGACCTGTGATTGCAACTTTTGTTGCTGCTATCGCTTTTGGAATGAAGTTAATGATATTATAGTGCTTGTGATTTAATTGAGATAAATAGTGGATGGAGAAATCGAAATGTGTTGAAGAAGCATTCTCTGAAAAAATAATTGTTGCTTATATAATATAAAAGACAATCAAAACAGTAGTGTTTTGATTGTCTTTTTTTGTGACTGAGGATTAATATTATTGATTTGATGTAATAATTGAAACAAACTCACCCACAACTCTCATTTGTGATCCATTCTCTTCATTGATAATAATATCTTTATAAGAAGAATCAAATGAATTTGGTTTTAAAGCAATTGATTTGTGTTCGTAACCTTCTTCAGTTACTAATTTTTCACTTGAATAGGTCTTAATTGTAAAAGCCGAATTGAAATCTTGATCTTGAATGTCGATATTTTCAACTAAAACTATTTTTCCATTTCTACTACCGCCAGTATAAGGCTTAAGTAAACAAATTGAGCCATTAGGAATCACTCTATTCATTGATTCTCCAACAATTTTACATGCAAAATAGTCGCTTTTAGAATTTGCAGGCCCTTCAATTAGGATAAATTCTTTCTCAGATTGAATTTCACTAAACGTTCCAGCTGCTGCATAAAAATCGTATAAAGGGATTGGATTATTGAAAGTTGGTTCAAAATCAAAAGTTGATTGAAAATCTTTCTTTTCGGCTTTCTTTTTAGGTTTTTCAGCTTTAACAGTTGCTTTTTCCTCTAAATAATTATACATCGAAGGTGAAACTGGACTAGCTAAATTAAAGCGGATTTTTACAACTGAAACTTGTTTCCCGCTATCATTCCCCATCGTGGTTTGCTCGACTTGATTCATTTCAGGACTTATATCGCCCATGTAATAAAAGTCCATTCCTTCATCATTGTTCTTTTTGATAAAAAGAGGAAGTCTAATTGGACCATTTTTGCCCAGAATAGATTGAACGTCATTACTATTAATTTTTCTATTTGATTTTGACATCCAATCAAATTCCTTAGTATTCACAAACTTATCTTCATATTTTGTAGATTCGGATATGTCTTCTTCTTTGTGATAGTTTACAAAAATTGGACAATGAGAATTGTCAGGACTTACTAAATACCCTCCTACATTTTGCGCTACAGGATTTTCTTTAGTGTTCAATATCCTAAAAACATCTTTTCGAGAATATTTTCGATAAAGTAAAAACCCTTCTTGCCAGTTATGAGGTTCAAATAATTTGTCAAATTCATAAATAGAATAATCGGTACAATCAATTAGAAAAGCTTTGAATGTATCTTGACTTAAATACGATAGAAATGTAGTTGAGAATATGAAATTGTCATTTTCTAATTTTATAATATCTAAATTATAAATCTTCTTTGCCGAAATCAGTTTTCCTTCTTTCTTTTCTCTAATAAATTCAAAATTTAAGTTTGTAATACAAGATTGAATTGTTTCATCAGAAACAGTGTAATGATATTTTGTTAATATGGTTTCTTTTAAACTAGTTAATGAAAGGGTATTATTTTTAATTAATAATTTGATGATTAAACTTTCTTCAACTCTTTTCGAATTATTTATTTCTTTCGAAAACAATTCTAAAAGTTTAATTTGCTCCGCTTTTAAATCGGAATTGTATTCTTGCTCAACTTTGATAATGAAATTATAATACGAACCGATATAATTCACATACAAATAAGGGTCTCTAGAGCCATGCTCTATAAAATCCATCATCATTGGTATTCTACCAAGTTTGAACTTTAATAAGTTGTAATCCTTTTTCAAATCAGAGAACAATTGCATGTTTGCAGAGTCAATAGATTGAAATATTTTTTCTTTGGTGATTTCATCAAAATTAATTGTCGACGAACCGGGAATCATCCTACTGCCTTCGGTAATTAATTTTCGAAGAGAATCTTTATTGTATGAGGTATCACCATAAAGTGCAATTGGGATCAGATAATTATTTTCATAGTTTCCTATAAAATCAATAACTGTAACATAATTTTTCCCTTCAATTTTCCTCAATCCTCTACCCAATTGCTGAATAAAAATGATAGCTGATTCAGTTGGTCTAAGCATAATAATCTGATTAATTTTAGGAATATCAATACCTTCATTGAAAATATCAACTGTAAAAATATAATCAAGTTTATCGTGTATGTTATCTGATTCTAATCTTTCAATTGCTTTTGCTCTTTCTAATTCTGAATTATCACCCGTTAATGAAATGGATTTAATTCCATTTGAATTAAATAATTCAGAGAGTTCAATAGCTTCTTTTTTTCTTGAACAAAAAATTAAGCCTCTGGTAATACCGTTGTCACTTCCGTAAAATTGGGCTTGTTCTATTATTCTTTTTACTCTTTCGGTAGAAACTAATAAATTAAAGTCTGATTTATTATCAATTACATTATTGTCGATTAATAAATCAGAGACACCATAATAATGAAATGGACTGAGCATTTCTTCTTCCATTGCTCGGTTCAGCCTGATTTCATAAGCAATATTGTGGTCAAATAATTGAAATATATCTGTTCCGTCTGTTCGCTGAGGAGTTGCGGTCATTCCCAAGAGAAATTTTGGTTCAAAATAATCTATTAAACGTAAGTAGGAATCTGCACCAGATCTATGCGTTTCATCAATAATGATGTAATCAAAATGATCTTTTGAAAAATTCTCAAGATGCGTAAGTTTTGAAATTGTTTGAATAGTTGAAAACACGAAATCACATTCTAAATCTCTTTTTTCGCCTGAATACAATCCCATCGTTTTAGTTGTCCCAAAAACTTTTTGAAACGTCTTCAATGAATCTTCTGCAATAGTCAATCGATGTACTACAAATAGCAACTTTTTAGGATTAAATTTTTTTGCATCAAACGCTGATAAATATGTTTTTCCTGTTCCGGTTGCAGAAATTATTAAAGCTTTGTTTTTATCGTCTTTTCTTAAATTTCTTAAATTCCTTAATGCTTCTACTTGCATCGCATTAGGAATAATTTCCGTTAAAGAATTATCAGCTTCTTGAGTTTTACTACTAAGAAATTGCTTTTTATAAATTACTTCATAATGAGAAATATAGTCGACTGTTACGGGAGTTGCTTTTTCAAAATCAGTTTGAAATTCTCCCAATACTTTTTCAACTAAACCACTTTCATCTAAGGCTGATACTTTTATATTCCATTCCCTATTAGTCGATAAAGCGCTATCTGTTAAATTGCTACTGCCTACAATTAAATTATAATGATATTTATTTTTAAAAATGTAACCTTTTGCATGGGCATTACCAGTTGTAGCAATGCGTAAATCAATATTTTTAAATTGCAATAACCTCTTTAATGCCTCAGGTTGGGTGAAATTTAAATATTGAGAAACTAAGATTTGACCACTTATGTTGCGGTTTTCTAATTCTTTTAGTTTGTTTATTATAGTAGCGACACCACTTGTTGTAACAAAAGCAACGGAGATATAAAATTGGTCGCAATTTTCAAGCTCATGAAGTATTGTTGTAAGTACTTTTTTAGGTGGGTTTTTCTGATTTACAAGCAACTCTGGTTGATACGCTAAATCAGAAAAGACAGTTTTATTTACGTACCCTGTTTGTAAACTGGAATTGAAAATTTGAACTATCTTATCCATTCATTATTAATTTATCGACAATAGGAATATCTGCTGCGGCCCAATCAAGTTTTTTAAGTTCATTTAAACTTAACCATTCTTTAGCGATGTGCTCATTTAGAGTTAGTTCCTTAGATTGTACTTCACAAATATAACTATGCATTGTCAGTTCAAAATCTGGATACTTGTGTACGACTGTTAGAAATAGAGATTTAATATCGGTAGCAATATTTAATTCTTCAACTAATTCACGTTTCAATGCCTCTTTTTGTGTTTCGCCTACTTCTATTTTTCCGCCGGGAAATTCAAATTTCTCGGATATATAATCGTGTTTGTTTTTAGGTCGTTGAACACATAAAATCTCGCTTTCAAAATATATTATCGCTGCGACTACTTCAACTTTTTTCATTCTTAACTCTAGTTTCTTGTAAAATTATTTCCTTAATAAGTAATGATTTTTTATAATTTGTGTTTTACAAATATATAAGTTTATTCGCAAAAATTCGAGGTTTTGCAGTACCATAGGATTTTTAAACCGTAATATTCTTGATGATATCATTACTAAATGATTGCTAAGATGTTTAATCTAATACTAATCCCCGTAACACTTGCTTTGATGGAATTACTTTTGCAAGAGTCTACTATAAAATTTAACATGTATCAATTAGTATTCTTTTTTACTTGGAATAACGACACGAATTCCTCCTCTTGGATTTTCAACATCGTCTTTATATCTTGGAATAATGTGTATGTGACAATGTGGAATAGTTTGTCCCGCATCTTTATTTACGTTTATACCAACGTTAAAACCATCAGGATTATATTTTTCTTGAAGAAAGGTTCTTACTTTATTTGCAACAATCCAGCAAGCGGTTTGTTCTTTTAGTGTAAGATCAAAATAATTTTGCACTAATCTTTTGGGTACGATTAAAGCATGTCCTATAGATACCGGAAATTTATCATAAAAAGCAAATACTGTCGCCGTTTCAACGATTAATCCTCTTGTTTCTTCGCCGATCAAAAATGGACTTAAATCAGACCTTCCTTTGTTTACAGTCGTGTAATGTTCATATTCATACACTTCACAGTTTTCATTTTTATAAATGGATAAATATGCTAATTTTATGATGCATTGATAGGTTTCTTTTTTGTGGATTTTATGAATTCTAAATCCTTCATACTGTATATCTCTGCGAACAGCAAAATATGCTTTTCCGTTTGGTTTCAGGAGATTTGAAACGTTCATTAAAACTTCTGCTTGCTCTTCAGGAAGTAAAACATTCAAGACATAGAAGCATATAATTGTATCGAATTTTTCAATTGGATATTCTGGAAAATAAAACGGATCATAACCAACAACATTGAATCCTTTGAGTTTTAAAAGCTCTACATCTTTTCCAATGCCGCAACCAAAATCAAGAATTTTTCCTTTTATCTTTTTTTGGTTAAGTAATATTCGAGCTGGATATGAAAGTGATGTTCTTTCAATTGCAGTTAAATGACTATTTGAATTTTGATTATTCATCTTTCATATACAAAAAACCGTTATTACTTGCTATTGTTATTAATGGCTGTATTGTATTAGAAAATTTTTCTTTTTCAAAATTTTCAATGCTTGGAAAAATGGAAAGGTATTCATCCATATATCTGCTTTTGGAGTTATTATGTTTATTAATCTCAAAAGCTAGTTTTTGTAAATCGTAAAATTTGTCAAAATGTTTATCAAACAACGGAAGATTATCACTTTTCTTTGAATTACTAATTTTTTCGACAGGAATTAAATTCCAAATTAAATCATGAGAAACAAATGCGTGTGGAATAAAATGGTCAATTGCAAAATTCTTTTCCTCAAAATATAGCTTACTCCCAGAAAAAATACATTCTATGAAACCTAATTCCTTAAAGACGATTTTCCAATATTCATTTGTCTGTTTTGTCAAACCATTTCTTACTGGCGGTTTAATTAGTTTATTTGGGATATCTGGAACACTTGGATTTCTTGTTTGAAGAAACAAAGATAAATTCCAATAACAGAAATCTTTGAGGATTTTGGCGTTTGTTTTTAAATAGTTAATCCACAATGGATTTATTTCAATAAATTCATGATGTAAAGCATATAGACAATTATCTTCAAATTTTTGAGAAGAGGAATAGATTCGTTTCTTATAATTTGAATCATTTTCATTTTTCATTTTGGGGAACCAAGGCGATAAAAAGCGATGAGGAACATTCAGATTAAAGTGATCTAGGGACTTTTTAGTTGCGGATTTCGTAGTCTTTTCTAAAATTGATATTAGATTATCTTTCTTGATATCGATTGCTAGATTTTCAAGTTTTAAAATATCTTCAACAGCATTTTGAATCAAATCTTGTTTTCCAAAAGAAACGTGAAAATAGTTTACGGTGTACCAAGAACTACTAATCATTCTAGCAAAGATATCTCGTTTATTTATCTTGCTTTGCTCATTCTCGACTAGTTCAATAATCGCAATCAGCCAATAGAATTTATAAGTAGCGACAGTATTTGCGAAAGAAGCCGCAAGTTTATTGGTGGATAAATCTTCTGAAAAAGGTAAATGCATAAAATTTCAAGTAATAAAAATAGTGTTTTCAGAAACTCATTAGTTACAAATAAACGATTCTTTATTATTTTATCCAATACCCACTTTTAATGATTTTTTTGTCAGTGTCTGTTTCTAATTTGGCTTTAGTTTGAAGATTAACTTGATACAGCATTTCTCTGAACCGTTATCCCTAGCCCTGACTGCAATGGAATTCCTTATGCAAGAGGCCGCTGTTTTTTCTAGGTATACAAGAGCGACTGCAAGAAGCTCCTTGTATGCGGTAGAAAAGCAAGGACTATAAATAAGAATGTAAGGAAAGGCAGGATTAGCTCCAAGAGAAAATAATTCCTAAAATGGGCCGCTCTGGGATGCTTTTGTAATAAGGTAGTTTGTGGGAATGTAACTTCTAATGTAATCACGGTAGTATATAAAGCAAAAAAGACCTTACATTGCTGTAAAGTCTTTTTAAAATGGGTGACCGATAGCTATTGCGACTTTTTCGGTTGATTTATAATATGCTTATATCAATGTCATATCAAGATGTTGCATTAGGTTTTTAACACCGATTTTGTCTTGTATTTACGTGCGCAAAACTAGCGTTGTAATCCACCTAAAAGTGATTTGATAGCCACTGTTATTTTTGATTTTTAATGGTTTAAAACTATTTATAGTCGGTAGGTAATTTTCTTGTTTTGGTTGCTTTTTCAAAGGCAAAACCCATTTTTAAAAGGGCATCTTCTTGATAGGGTCTAGCTATAAAGGTAAGTCCCCAGGGTTCTCCCGTTGCTTTATACCCCATAGGGATAGTTAGGCAAGGGTAGTTGGCCGCAGCGGCATGACCAGAGTTGTTATTGTTTATGGAAAAGATAGCGTCGAGTTGGTATTTTACCATTGGTGTTTCAAAAAATTGGATACCTGCTTTTCTGACTTTAGCCTTTATTTGGACTAACTCTGCTTCAGTAGTTTTATCAGATAACATACCATCAAAACGGCCTTGTCCGTAAGGGATTTTCAATGTTGTATCACTGTTATTGTAGGCTACAATTTCAGCAATCGATCGGCTAGTGATGTCATTTGACGCATAGGTATTCAAATAATTAGGGAGATCGACCTTCATGTCGGCGGTAAGTATGGTTCCAAAACCATCAAAACTCATGGGTTCCGGTTCATATTCAACGACTGTACCGCCCAACTCAATTATGGTATTGATACTTTGCTTATAAATAGAATCTCCTAAAAAGTTTTTTATGGCGCCAAAACGCAATCCTTTTAGTGTGCCCGTTTTTAGATGATCGAGGTATTGTATGTTTTGTGGACTGTTTTGTGTAGCGGGATCATTACTGTCTTCTCCACTCATAGCCGAAAGAAGGATGCCACTGTCAGTGATGTTTTTTGTCATGGGTCCAGGCGTATCTAATGTACTTGAGATGGGAACGATACCTGATCGACTCAATAAACCTGTAGTTGGTTTTAGACCAATAATTGAATTTTGCCAAGATGGAGAAATTATAGAGCCTGAAGTTTCGGTACCCACTGCTGCTGCTGCATAATTTGCGGCTACTGCGGCTCCACTTCCCGAGCTCGAACCGCCGGTGTCAAATATTTTGCGTCCGTAGGGATTAAGTGTTTGTCCACCTACCGCACTATAACCGTTAGGACCAGTAAGGAAAAGGAAATTAGCCCATTCGCTTAAGTTTGTTTTTCCTAAAATAATAGCGCCTTTGTTTTTTATTTGGGTGATGATAAATGCATCAGCAGCGGTATTGTTGCGTAGCAAATGTGTTCCTGCGGTGGTAGGCATTCCTTCCACGTTAGTGTTGTCTTTTATAAGTATTGGAATACCGTAAATAGCGTGGTCGCCATTGGATTTGTTTTTATCTTTCTTTCGCGCTTCATTGACCGCTTCGGGGTTAATGGCAACGATCGCGTTGAGCATTTTGTCTTTGTCATTCTCAAATTTGGCAATACGGTACAGATACCATTTTGTTAATTTCTCGTAGTTCAGGCTGCCCGATTGAATATAAGCTTGAATGGTGGGAATATCTTGTTCTAAGATGAAGGGTTTTAGCCTTTGATACTCGCTTTCGGAAAAAGTACCTAGCTGATTAGCTATGTTTTTCAACATTGCATTTTTATCTAGAAGTTTTGACTGAATCGATTTGTATTGCATTCTTAGGGATGCGTTGGTAGCATTTTTTGCTAACTCTTCGGTTTCGTCATAAGGTTCCCAAGCCGGAATAACTGTTTTTTGAGTTGGCTTGCAAGCCAGTATAAAAAAAAGGGAGAGGAAAAGAATTTTCTTCATTACAATTAATTTTTAGGTTTAAGTATTGGCTTTTTTTGGTTAATTCTAGTTCGTTTTTACGTTATGCACTTAATTAAAGTGACTATCAACAAAAGGTCTCGGAAATTTATTCGAAATACAAGAGCATAAATTCTGCTACTTTGAACGGATTCAACTGTCCTTAGAAATAGCAAAACAGCAAGATTGTCGATTAGAACTCAAAGATAAACTTTTATTGTGCTTTTGGAGCATGATGACAGTAAAAGCAGGGTAGTATTTTGTATAAAAAAGTGAATCGTTTTTGTTCCTAATTACAAAGAGTGTTGTTAATTACAGAGCGTAAGTTTTTTTTTAAAATGCCCTTGTGGATACAGATTCCCTAGCCCTGACTGCAGTGGAATTCCTTATGTAATAGGCCGCTGTTTTTCGTGGTATACAAGAGCGACTGCAAGAAGCTCCTTGTATGCCGTAGAAAAACCAGGGCTATAAATAAGAATGCAACGAAAGGCAGGATTAGCTCCTAGAGATAGAAGTAGATCAAAGTACCGATACAATTTTAGGTGAAAGTATATAAAACAAAAAAGACCTTACATTGCTGTAAAGTCTTTTTAAAAAGCTTCCTCTCTTGTCCCGATAGCTATCGGGAGAACCAAGGTTTAAAGTTTGCAGCATGATTAAAAAGCATGAAGATACCTGAAAATTAAGAAAAAAAAAAGCCCGACATTGCTGTCAGGCTTTTAAAAAGCTCCCTCTCTTGTCCCGATAGCTATCGGGAGAACCAAGGCATTTCGATTTCAACTCAATAATTTTAGGCGTTATATTTTTGAAGTAATTTGATTGCAATTTCGGGATAGCGCAAAAGATTTTCAATATAAATTTTAGTTTTCATTTTCTTGATATGCTTTTCGATTGCTAAAGCTTGAGTTTTGGTTTCACATTCAATTTTATAATAGATTTGCCAGTCTTTAGTTTTAGCTGTAAATTTTCTATTTTCAGTTGGGTTTAAATGTAATTCGAGTCGCTGTTCTAAATTGGAGGTGAAGCCAATGTAGAATTGATTTAACAGAGAGGAATGTAAAATGTAAACATAGAACATAGTAGAGAAATGAGTTTAAAACAAAAAAGACCTTACATTGCTGTAAAGTCTTTTTAAAAAGCTCCCTCTCTTGGGCTCGAACCAAGGACCCTCTGATTAACAGTCAGTCTCATATTCGTTGCATTTCTTAGTTTTTATTAGCAAATAGTAGTAATACAGCCTATTGGATAGTTTAAGGTTTATCTTTTTGCATCACTTTTTTACACTTCTTACTATGAATGTTTAACCTATGTTTGACCTGAATAAAATTTGAGCTGTATTGAATGTCTAATTTTGTTTGAATTTTAACCATTAAATATAACTTCAAAATTAATTTCAAGAATTGATCTATAGTCGTAGTAGAGAATAAGTGTTACTCCAATAAGTACTATTATAATAATTTTATGATAGATTTTTAAATTAGGTATAAATAGTGACATTATACCTAAGACAATTAATGCTGCACCTAAAATATAATACCATAGCATTAAAAATGCAAATATTAAATTTAATGCAAAATAAAGAATTGGCAGCCCAAAGCAAATAGACAAGCATACATAGATAACATTAACAGGTTTAAGTTTTATTCTATCAGCGTATGCTGTTACTAAAAAGAAGACAAGTGTAGCAAAAGAAATTGAAGCCAAAATTAAATGTAGGTATTTCATCTGTCAGTTATTTTAAGTATTTCATAAGCTTAAACATGTAACTACAAAAAAGATCACTATTTACATCTTTGTAAATATACTCATAAGTTACTTTAGCTTTAATCAAAGTTGCATTGTCTGGATTATTTTTCTTCTGAATTCCCGTATTTGTTTTGAGATTTTGAACCAGGTATCAATGTGAGTAAAAGCATAGAAAAAGGAACAGTCCACATAAAGATAATTATTATACCAGCCGCATAATCTATTGATATATAACCTTTTAAAATAAAGGCAAAAAGCAACAATTGTTTTGGAATAATAGGTAATAAACTAACCCAACCTGGTAGATTTAAATCGTGGAGTCTTTTAATTATTGGTTTTATTTCAAGTATCAACCAAAGAATATTTAGTAAGACTAGTAATAATACTATCTCGTAATCATTATAATACTCAGCATCTGAAGTAATTGTTGTTTTAAATATACTATAGAAGAATAAGCTAAGTAATCCAATTTTTAGAAAAAAATCAGTTCTTCCAATTCTTCCGTCATAACTAAAAAGTCTTTTCACTAAGCTTTTTTTGACTTCGATTTTTTTTTGGGCTTCACATTTTTCAATCTCAACCATGTTATTGTTATGGTCTATTAGATAAAAATTTTTGATGTATGTTTTAATTTTTTGAAGAATTGATAGAATGTTACTTTTATTACTATGATTTAAAGTGGGTTCTCCAATGTAATTTTTATTAATTTCTGCTGATTTTTTTTTTAAAATTGATGAATTGATGAATTGTTTAAATCTATCTATAAAAACCATTGGACTCCTTTTTATTTTATCATCTTTTGTAAATAAGAAACAATAGATTGCTATTCCTAATAATATTAGTAATGAAATTAATAAATATTTATACGACACATTGTATCCAAAAAAATCGATATGATAACGATGCAAGGGGGTAGAAATTTTTTCCCGATAATATTTTCCGTTTTTAAAAGGTTGTTTAATGGAGTAACCAATAATCATCCCAATACTACTTATTAAAATAAGAATTACAGAAATTTTTTTCTCTTCTAGGTTTTTCATTTACTTGTTTTATAATTAATATTTTTTGCTACTTTTCTTTAAAATTTTACGTTGGAAAAAATCTTTGACATCAATTTCTGCATTATTTCTTGTGACTAATAATTTGGCTATAAAAATAGAACCACTTTTTGTTTGTGATCAATTGCAATATTTTTTTATATAATCATATGAAAGTTTATTCCCTAATTCTCCTGCTTTACTAAAATCCAAACAAGCTGATTCTTTTTGCCCTAAACTAAATTTCACCACTCCTCTGATTCCATAAGCGAAAGCATATTTAGGATTAATTTTAATTGCCATGTTCAAATCGGTTAATGCTCCCTGAAAATCATTTAATGCAAATTTTGCAATTCCTTTTTGTGCATAAGATTCGAAATTGTTTTTATCTATTTCTATAGCTCTATTGTAATCGGAAATAGCTCCTCTGTAATCTTCACTTTTATGCTTTTCTATTCCTCTAAATAAATAAGCATCAACATATTTAGGATCTAATTCAATAGCCTCGTTGAAATTAATCATTGTAAATACGTTAAATGCACCTGATTTTGGATCAGCACATAGCATTGCTTTATAGAAGTATGCTTTAGCATTTTTTGGGTCAATTTCAATTGCTTTGTCAAAATCTTTAAATGCTCCACGGTAATCTTTAAGTATTTTTTTTGAAGTTCCTTGACTAATATAATAATCACTTGATTGACTAAAAGAGTTATTTGTAAAGAGAATAAAAAGAATAAGTATTATAAGGTTTTTCATTTCATTTGTAATTTTTAGATTGTCAAAATATTTATCTGTATACCTCTTACCGAGTCTTCAGTTTGAGTTTTTTTAAAGCTTACAATATCATCAGTTGTAATGGTTGTTTTTTCACATTTTATTGTTTTTTGGAATTTTGAACTCTAATAAGTTTCCATATTTAATAGTATTACTTTCTTGGTAAAGAGGAGGGCAGTGCTCAATAATAAACTTTTCATTTTATATAAGATTGATTTTTCAAAGTAATCTATTTTAGATATCATTCCCTTACGGTTTTCCTCATTCTGTTAAAATAACGGTTAGTTATCTTTTACGATAACCACTATATCCAAATATAGAACAAATTTTGACTTATCGTAAAAGATAATTAAAATTTGGAAGAGTCACTACAGATAAAGGTTGGTAAGCGTATTCAGGAAATTAGAGTTGAGAAAAATATATCTCAACAAGATTTGGCTGCTAGGTGCAACTTTGAAAAAAGTAACATGTCTAGGCTAGAAGCAGGTAGAGCAAATGCTACGCTATCTACATTGGATGTAGTAGCTAAAGCTTTAAATGTAAATATTACTGAGTTTTTTAAATTCTAATTTTCATCATCTTGACCCACAAATTCTAGTTCTTTATCAAGAAGATATAACATTAATAGAGCCTTATCATTTATCACTTTTATATTAATCAAATAGTCTATGAGTCTATAAACGTATAGATCCTTGATTATTACTCGAGCAACAATAGCTGTAGGTTTTTCAAATTTTTCGCAGTTGTAATCTAAGTTTTCACAAAAATCTAAATTTCTAAAACAGGTACATTTAGATAATCCACAAGTAACCTTATCAGGAAAGAGTAAAGCCAAATTAAACTTTTTGCTTACTAAATCATTTTGCTTTAGGGAATTCCAATCCCATTAGTCTCTATATTTTTCTAATAGAGGATAACTCCATTTGATTTTTGAATTGTATGAAAGGATGTTAAAATCTAGTTTGTCATTGTAGAATTCAATATCATCATCTGTAAATGGATAGAGTTCTGCAATACTATCTTTTAAGAATTGCATTCTTACTTCTCTTGGGAAATTTAAATAATTTTTGAACTTATCCATTATAAAAAAAATAGGGCTGTATTGAGTAGCAAATTAATGAATACGCTATTAATAGTAATCTGTAAGAAAGAAAATAATTGAAATTTAGTTACTGCAAGGTATATCTTTATTAGTTTACACTTTCATGTTAACATTCCTTCACTTGAGAAGCTATAAAAAACATTCTTTGTAATTATTAAGTGGTCTATTAAAGTAATGTCAAGTAAGTCTGAACATTTTTTAATTTTCTTTGTTAATCTAATATCAGCATCACTTGGTTTTGTGTTCCCAGATGGATGATTATGTGAAATGATGATACCACAAGCATTGCATTTCAATGCTACTGCAAACAGTAATCTTACATCTACTACAGTTCCAGTTATTCCGCCCTTAGATAGAGAGTAAATACCTAAAGCCTCATTACTTCTATTTAGTAAAATTACTTTAAACTCTTCCTGAAGTTCTAGTGTACCTAAATCCCAAGACTTTAATAAGAACTCGTATGCAGTTTGTACAGAGTTCATTTTCTCTTTTTGAATATTTTGTGTAGAGTAGTAAACCTGTATCTCTGCTAATTCATTTGTGGAGTTAGTTGTTTTCATAATTTAGAAGTATTTAGGTAATTGGGAAATAGTTGAAATACCCTCTATACATTTTAACCATTTAGGTTTATTCGGATAGAGGATATTTTTAAATAAAATTAATGTTGCAATTGACCATTACTTGAAAATGAATTCTCACTAGGAGTTTTGCTCATAAATTCATCAACAGTAGTTTTGCTTTTCTGTGCTTTTGGAGTAGTGGCTTTTTCTTCTTCCACATATTCAAATCTATGGGTTAAGGTGATTACCTCTCCAGTATCTTTGATGGTGTAATCATAAGCCTCACATTCCACTTTCTCTACCTTTCCAGGTAGTTCAGTTCCAATTAATGCTTGACAAGTCAATTCATCAAATGTGGTAGAGATGGAAGCTTTTCTAGCTGTAATATAAAATTTGCTTGTTTCTTTGGATTTCACCATTTCAATTCCACCTTGAAGTTCGAGTACAAAGAATTCTTTGCCGTCCTCTGTTTCTCTTTTTTTGTAATTAATAATTCTTACCATGTTCTTGATTTTTTTGAGTTAAACTTTTTAGCATTCAAAAACATAAACCTGTAGCTTCAAATACAGCTATCAACTTGTATCTATATCTACGGGAATAATTTTTTGGTATGCTAGTGATAGGTGGGGGTCTTGAGTTTAGGTTTTGTTACGGGGGGAGTGTTGTCAAGGTAGTTTATTCTCTTAAAAATTTGAGCCAAAAAAATATCCAAAAAAAAATTATGTAAAAAGTATTACATTTATGCTTTTAAATTTTAAAACGTATGCCAACACTTAATTGGATAGGAAAAGACAAAGTAATAAACCATCACCAGGATGTTCCTTATAGAGTACTAGAAAAACAATACACTTATAGTAATGGATCTGAAACTAATGACACCATTAGTGAGAATAAAATAATTCATGGAGATAATCTTGAAGCATTAAAAAGTTTATTACCTGAATATGAAGGGAAAATAAAGTGTATTTATATTGACCCTCCCTACAATACAGGTAATGAAGGGTGGGTGTATAATGATAATGTAAGTGACCCTAAACTTAAAAAATGGTTAGGTCAAGTTGTAGGTAAAGAGAGCGAAGATTTATCAAGACATGATAAATGGTTGTGCATGATGTACCCTAGATTGAAACTATTACATAAGTTATTAGCAGAAGATGGTGTAATCTTTATTTCTTTAGATGACAATGAGTTCGCTAATTTGAAATTAATTTGTGATGAAATTTTCGGCACTAATAATTTCTTGAATGATGTTATTTGGCAACATAGCATACAGCCTAAAGGATATCTAGGAAAATTTTCAATTCATCATAACCATACATTGGTATATTCAAAATACTCAAGTTACATTCTTGGAAATCTGGATAGAACTGATGAACACAATAAAGCTTATTCTAATCCTGATAATGATGTTAAGGGGATGTGGAGGACGGGTGATGTTAGAAATGCATTATACAGGCCTAATTTAATTTATGATATTCAAACCCCTTCAGGTAAAATAATTAAACCACCAAAGAATGGCTGGAGATGGAGCAAACAAACTTTACATGAAAAAATTGAAACAAAAGAGATATTTTTCAACAAAGGAGAAACTAACATTATAAGAAAAATATACTTGAAAAATCTTGAAGGAAGAGCTCCTGAAACAATTTGGTTTGGTCAAGATGTTGGCACTACTAGGGATGCAAATAAAACATTAAAAGATATATTTCAAAATGAGGAAATTCCATTTGATACACCAAAACCAGTTAATTTAATTAATAGAATTTTAGAAATATCAACAGACAAGAACTCAATAATACTTGATTCCTTTGCTGGTTCAGGCACAACAGCTCATGCAGTTTTAAACCTAAATAAACAAGATGGTGGCAATAGAAAATTCATTTTGATAGAAATGGAAGACTATGCTAATACTATTACAGCTGAAAGAGTAAAAAGAGTTATAAAAGGATATGGCACAGATGCTAAACCAATTGAAGGAACAAATGGGGATTTTAGTTATTATGATCTAGGTGAGCCTATTTTTCTAGAAAATGATTTGCTAAATGAAGCTATTGGTATAGAGAGAATTAATGAGTATGTATGGTTTTCTGAAACTAAGTCTAAATACAGCAAGCAAACAGAAAAGCATTTACTTGGAGTAAAAGAGCAAACAGCTTATTATTTTTATTATAATGCCACAAATATGACCACTCTAGATGAAAGCTTTTTAAGAAAGCTTAAAACTAAGGCAGAACAGTATATAATTTATGCAGATAATTGCTTGCTAGATGAAAAGCTAATGAGTAAATACCACATCATTTTCAAGAAAATCCCAAGAGACATTACTAGATTTTAGACAAAAATTATGGAAGAAGATTTAAAAAAATTCATTTTATATACTGCTCCAAGTGGAGAAGTAAGGGTAGACGTTTTGCTACAAAATGAATCTGTATGGCTTACACAAAAAGCTATTGCAGAGTTATTTGGAGTACAAGTTCCTGCCATAAGTAAACATTTAAAAAACATTTTTGAAGAGGAAGAATTAATTGAGTCTTCAGTTCTTTCCATTTTGGAAACAACTGCCAAGGATAATAAAAATTACAATACAAATTATTACAACCTTGATGCTATAATTTCTGTTGGCTATAGAGTTAATTCTACCAAAGCTACACAATTTAGAATATGGGCTACTAAAACTCTGAAAGAATATATTATTAAAGGTTTTGTATTAGATGATGATAGGCTAAAACAAGGTCAAACCCTTTTTGGAAAAGATTACTTTAAGGAGTTATTACAAAGAGTACGTTCCATACGTGCAAGTGAAAGAAGAATTTACCAACAAGTAACTGATATATTTGCTGAATGTTGCATAGATTATGACAGAAATGCTGACATAACCAAGAATTTTTATGCTATGATACAGAATAAGTTTCACTTTGCTATTACTGGAAAAACAGCAGCAGAGATTATACATAGCATTGCTAACAAGCAAAAGGAAAATATGGGATTAACCAACTGGAAGAATAGCCCAGAGGGAAGAATTTTAAAACAAGATGTAATTGTTGCTAAGAACTATTTAGAAGAAAAAGAAATCAGACAACTGGAAAGAACTGTAACCTCCTATTTTGATTATATTGAAGGATTAATAGAAAGAGAAAACACTTTCACTATGGCAAAATTAGCAGCAAGTGTCAATAAGTTTTTGAATTTTAATGATTACAAAATTTTAGAGGGAAAAGGTAAAATCTCAAAAATACAAGCTGATAAAAAAGCTTTGAAAGAGTACGAGGTTTTTAATAAGACACAAAAAATAATTTCTGATTTTGATAAAGAAATTAAGAAATTAAACAAGAAAAAGTAAAATGGAATTAAAACCATACCAACAAGATGTAATTAAGGATTTAGAAAATTACCTTTCCTATCTTCAAAAATATAAAACCCCAAACAAAGCTTTTAATGAACTTTGGACTGAAAGAGTTGGTGCATACAATCCACTTACTCAAACAGGAATGCGAGGATACAAAGACAACATTCCTAATGCTGTTCATATTGCTATAAAAGTTCCTACTGCTGGTGGTAAAACATTTATAGCCTGCAATGCATTGCATACTATAAACAAACATTTTAGTCAAGGTAATGCCAAAGCTGTAATATGGTTGGTGCCTTGGAGTAACCTGCTGCAGCAAACATACAACAACCTTAATAACCCAAACCATCCTTATAGAGAAAAGCTAAATAGCTTATTTGGTCATAAGGTTGAAGTGTATCAAAAGGACCAATTACTGCAGGGGGCTAATTTTAATCCAACCTCAGTAACAGAACAGCTTAATATTTTTGTGTTGAATTTTAGTAGTTTACGTATTGATAAAGCTAAAAAAGAAGATAGAAAAATATTTCAAGAAAATGGTGCATTAGAATCCTTTAGAGATATAATTATTAATAAGGATTTAGTACTTGAGGGTACAGATGAGACAGCTTTAATTAATATAATAAGGAGCTTAAATCCTATTGTAATAGTTGATGAAAGTCATAATGCTGAGAGTGACTTAAGTGTTGAGATGCTACAAAATCTTAACCCTTCACTTGTATTAGATTTAACTGCTACACCAAAGGAAAATAGTAACATCATAAGTTTTGTAAGTGCTTTAAAACTAAAGCAGGAAAGCATGGTTAAACTACCTGTAGTAGTATATAATCACCACAAAAAAGAGGAAGTTGTTAATAGTGCGCTACACTTGCAGAGACAGTTAGAATTAATAGCTAAAGAGGAAGAAAAAGAAAGTGGGAAGTATATTAGACCTATAATTTTGTTTCAAGCTCAATCTAATATCAAGGGTAAAAACAACACTACCTTTCAAAAAATAAAGGAACAGTTAGTTAAGCTAAAAATACCCGAAGAACAGATCAAGATAAAAGTTAGTGGTGTTGATGAACTTAAAGGTGTTAACTTAATGGATAGAAATTGTCCCGTTAGATACATCATAACTGTAAATGCTCTTAAAGAGGGATGGGATTGTCCTAATGCTTATATTTTAGCTTCATTAGCTGACAAATCCTCTGCTGTAGAAGTTGAGCAAATCCTTGGTAGAGTGCTTAGACAGCCTTATGTTAGCAGACACAAGAATGCATTATTGAACATGTCATTTGTATTAACTGCCTCTGATAAATTTAAAGACACCTTAGATAATATTGTAAAGGGGTTACAAGATGCAGGATTTTCTAAAGATGATTATTTTGCTGCGGAATTACCTGAACCACAATTGACAAATGAGGAAATTTTACAAAAAGACTTATTTGAAAACCCTGCAAATGCAGAAGATACAGAAGTTAAATCAGATGAAGAGTTTGATACTGAGTCAATAGATTTTAATCCTGAGGATGAAGTAACCATAGAAACTTATACGGATACTTCTACTGTAGTTGGTACAATAACAAAACAAGCTATTATTGATAGTAAGATATTTGATGAGAAAGTTAGCAATTTAGATATTGATGACAATACTACATTCTTTACAGAAGTTATGAAGCAAACACCAAAGAAATATTTAATAGATACACAATTCCAAGCACTAGCTACAACTATAGAATTGCCTCAGTTTTTCCTAAAGACAGAGGAAGATGAGCTAACTGATGGGATATTGTTTGAGGAATTAACCAGCTATGATTCTTTATTAAATAAGAATAGCTTATTGAAAGGATTTAATTTACTGGAGTGTGATACAAAAATAAACTTTGATGAAATTTCAGCTGACATATATGCAGTAGATTTTGATGGTAGTAAAGGTACCGCTACAGCTAATAAAGTTACTCAAAGAGCCAAAAGCATATTAGTAGATACCATTTTATCTAAGCCAAAAGAAAACCAAGTAAAAGATGTAAGTAGGTTTATTGTAGGTAAGTTAGGAGATATGACCCCTATAAGAGAGCAAGATTTAACACGATATGTAAGTAGGGTTTTTGAAAGTTTATCTAATGACCAAATTAGAGATATAATTAATAACGAATTCATATACATTCAAAAAATTAAGAATAAAATTAATGATTTAGGTGCTGCTTATTCTAAAGCAAGATTTAAGATGTTACTAGATGCAAATGAGGTTTTTGTAAAAGAAAATTTCTCATTTACTGAGAGTATAAACCCCTTAAGTCCTAGTACGCCAATTGGTAAGTCATTATATGAATTAGAAGACTCCATGAATATCTTTGAACAAGATATGATCATGAGTATAGCTACACTTGACAACGTTGTTTTTTGGCATAGGAATCTTTCTCGTGGAAAGGGCTTTTTTATTAATGGGTATTACCGTGATCATTATCCTGACTTTATTATTTCTACTAAAAAAGGAAACATTATTCTAATAGAAACTAAAGGAGATCATTTAGATAATGATGACAGCAAGGACAAAAATAAGTTAGGTAAAATATGGGCTGAAAAATCAGGAGACAAATACAAGTATTTCATGGTTTTTCAAACTAAGAATGTAGAGAATTGCTACACGGCAAACACGATAATTGAAGTTTTAAAGAGGTTGTAAGTTTGTTTTTTTTATAATTTTTAGAATCCTATCCAGATTTTAATTGTTAAAAAAGTCAAAGAATTGTGAATAAGTTTGGCTTTCATAATGTCAATTAAAAACTAAACTTTGTAATGTAACAAATTGATTAAATGGGAAGTTTAGCAACCACAGTGGAAGAGCAAATAGAAAAGCTTTCGGAGAGAGGAATGGGTTTTGACGATAATGACCAAAAGGAAAAAGCAAAAGAAATTTTACTTGATATTGGTTATTATAGATTAGGGTTTTATTGGAATCCATTTGAGAGCGGAAATAGGCATAATTTTGTTGAGGGCACCAAATTTTCTGATGTTGTATGTTTATACTATATGGATGTTGATTTAAAAAACATTTTAAATAAAGCTTTAAATAGAATAGAGATTAACTTACGGACACAAATTATTTACTATGTTTCAAATGCTAATGCCGATAACCCAACGTGGTTTGCTAGTAAACGTGTTATGCAATCCAAATTTGTAGATGAATTTCCAAATTACTATAATGATAAATTTAAAAGGAATAATAAACCCATTAAAAAGCATCATATAAATTATCCAAATGATATATATGCTCCTGCATGGAAAACACTAGAATTCTTAACATTTGGAACCATATTTACAATTTACTTCTCTTTAAAAGATGAAGAGTTGAAAAAAAGGATTGCAAATGTATATGGGATTAGGAGAGTTAGAGTGTTTGAGAATTTTTTAAAAACAGTTATATTTATAAGGAATTTATGTGCTCATAGTGGAATATTATTTGATTCAAATACACCAAAAGAGATAAATACAACACCCCTAATTACATTTAACAACAATAATAGACATTCATTGGATTCTTCAATCAAGGTTATTTTATATTTTCTAGAAAAGATTTCTACTAGCAGAAAAAAAATTATCGAAGATGAAATAATTGCTCTTTTTGACAATCATTTTGATAATCCAATATTAAGAAAAATTATAGATGACAAGATCGGGTATATTAAAAATTAACTCAAAAAATTTTTTTATATAATATAAATGATATAATTTTGTTGTCCCAAGTGCCCAACTTTTCATTTGCATTAGTGCTGCACTATAAAATAGTAAACATAACCCAGCCTTGCGCTGGGTTTTTTATTACCCAACCCCCAAATAAAGAGGTTGGGGGGAATTAACTCAAAAACCAAGAATAGTTGGTAGAACTACCACTTAGTGCATTTGAGATACCTTCAGAAAAGCTGAAGGCATTCACACCTCTTTCAAGGAAAGTGTCAACATAGGAAGTCTTATTGCTTCCTGTGAGCAGGTTATAGAACTCCCACATACTGATATCACCATTTGCATTTCTACAAAAGCTTTCATCTTGGTAGTAGTCTTTTGCTACGGTGCTAATATGTCCATCATTCAGGAGCAACTCAGGTATTAGAGCCTTTTCCTTTTTAGGTAAGTAATTATATAACCTAGATTTACCAATAATTTGAGCAAATTGAGTTTCCGAAAGCGAATTGTTCAGTAAGTTTTTCATAGAGCTTAAATGCTGTGTTGCATTATAGCTTTGTATCACTTGAAGTATTTTATCTTCTAGGTCTAAATAACTCATTGCTCTAATTTCACTTTGAAAACCATCTGTGGAAACACATAGGTTACAGCATACCATATTCTGGAACCCTATGAAGAATTTGAATTTTTCATAAGTTTTCTTATTGTACAGGTTCTCTAGGTTGTAACTTCTAACGCCTCCTATTGTAAGTGATAACTTGTTTCCATTTATAGTTTCTGTAATACCTGGAATCCTTATAATAAATGCCATCCTCTCAAAATATGAAGTCCTTTGATGCTCTTGCAAATCTTTAGCAGCAATATGCAATGCATCAGGAGTCCTTCCTTTAATTTGATGGCTAACCCTAATTTCAGGAATATCTAGGTTTTCATTTGGAAACATCTTAGTAATAGCTGATAATGCAGTTTCAATAAATTCTTGATGACTTAAAGTAATTTCATTGTCCTTTGTGAATACAGGTATAACACACTTTTCTTTTAAATGAAAAAGACTAACCTCCTCTGTGTTAGCCTCTATAAAAGGTGATTTTTGTATACTATTTGAAGTTTCGTCTAAACCTAGATCCTTTATATTGTTAAGGGATACAGGTAGATGTGTAGCTTGTGTATCTTCTATAAAATTCACACTTCTATTTTCTGAACTTACTTCAATAAAAGAAGTGTTTGTGTGTATTTGTGAAGATTCTTGTATACCTAGATCCTTTATATCTTTAAAGACTTTAGGTACTTGTGAAAGAGTGTCCTTGTTTTCGATTTTAGTGAGTTCCATTTCCATTTGATGAGATATTAGAAGTTAGTTGTTGTATGAGATTTTTCTTTGCTACAAAGTCCTGTTCTATGCTTTTAGCACTCTCTAGGTTATTGTTGTAAAGGTTTGTAAGCTCTGACAAGTTATTACATTCACTTACCTTAACCTTTAGCTCTTCCTTAGTCATGGTACTGTTGCACCAGTCTAAAATTTTTTTACCTGTGTTAGAATTAATAACAAACTGTGGTTTCCCCTCAAACAAATTAGTTCTGTCTTTTGATGCAGTAGCAAAGTGTTTATAATCAATGTCAAAGACTATTGTAAACTCATAGCTAATCTCATCTCTCTGAATTGCTTTTAATCCTACTTTTTCAGGGACCATCTTGCCATTTCTCTCACTCAAGACGTAATCTTGTTTTACCCTCATAGTGCAAATGATGTGAACATCACTTTGAAGTATCTTTTCTACAAATGCTTTTTGTCTCGGAGTTATCTTATTCCAATTTGTGAATGAGTTTCCAGTAAGCGAAGCATGGTAATCCAGTAGAAAATCCCAACAATGTGAGATACTATCTAAAATTATTACTTCCATCCCTGACTTTATGCATAATTCTATTGCCTCTATGTATCTCTCAGGGGAATGAGGAGACTTTAGGTTCAAGACATTGTAACTACCTAGATGGGCATAAAGATTACTAGAACCTGCTTCTGTATCAATGACTGCTACTTTTGAAAGGTTTCCATTGGTTAATCCTTTTGCTAATAAAAGTGCACTGTAGCTCTTTCCAGCTCCTGATGGAGCTTGCAAAGCCATTTTAATTTTGGCTTTGCTTCTTTCTGATTTTTTTAATTCCATGATTTATAATTTAGAGATTTATGTTGTTTTTTGTAGGTTTTAATTTTCCATCAATGGAAATCCTCCAATAAAAGAGAAAGCTATAATTATATATAACTTTACTCCCTATGTATATAATCTTACTTTATATTGTAATTTATTAAAGGAAATCCTGTGGTGGGGTATTTAAGCAAAAAGGGAAAGCTATTAGCCCTCCCTTTTTTAATTATTGCATGATGTTAGTAATATCTATTTTTTCAGTAGGAACACTAACTTTCTTTAATGCAGGTTCAAGATATTTTTTAATGTCTCTATCAATGTCCTCGAAATGTTCTTCAATGTAAATTTTTGGTAACAACTCTAAGATCTTGTCTGTGTCCAGATGGTAATATGTTACTTGTGATGGTCTTCCATCAATTAATTTTGTTTTTATCTCAGTTTTTAAAAATCCTAGTCTTTGAAATTTTCGTGATATTGTAATAGCTCTATCTTTCTTAATTCCTAATTCATTAAATATTGTAGGATAAGAAATGTAAAATGGCTTAAAGCGAAATGCATGAAACTTTATTAATAAGGTTTCAAAAAAGACTCTTTCATCACAGCTAAAATATTTACTGTTGTACTTTTGGAAAACTAATAGTCTTAAGCCAAACATAGTGTTATAGTCTATGATAAAGATGTCTGAAATGATATCCAGATTCTCTCTAAATCCATCATTGTTTACTACTATTTTACCCCCAGCATTTAGTAGTGGAGTGTATGAGCTTTCATTCACTACTCCGTCTTTATTAATTGGCAATAAAATGTATTTTGTTTCAATGCCATCTTGAAAGTTTTCCTCAGAATCTAAAGTCAAATCATAAAGCGGTACTTCAATTGATTCTTCTTCTAACTCTTCTTGTTCTTCGTAATTTTGAGAAGGATCATTAAGGCAACTTCCTATACTTATTTCCTGATTAATAAATGGGTTATCTGAAGGATTAATATATTGGTCATTAGAAGAACTATCAAAAGGGTTATCAAAACCGTATTCATTTTCTGTATTCATGATTTTATTTTTTTAAATTAATTTATTAATGATATTTAAGTTTAATCTTAAATTTTTTTAAGATTAATATGTAATAACTACGGTTAAGCTGAAAACCTAACTTCATTTTCTACATTGTAATTTGGTAAGGGTTCTTGCAATAGCTTTTCATTTGCATCATCAATAGTATTATTATCAAAATCTTTTAGATAAGCAGTTGTTATTCCAACATTTTGATGCCCCATAGATTGACTTATCATATCTATTGAAACTCCTGATTCCTTCAGGTTAGTGGCGTAACTATGTCTTGCAACATAGCTCGTAACAGTACTTTCTATTTCCTGTATTTCAGCAATTTTTTTTAAGTCACTATTAAATTTCTTTAATGTCTTCGCTTTTCTATTCTCAATTTGAATAGGAGTCAACCCTTCTTTTAAAAGGATAGGAAATACATAATCGGTTATGGTGTTTACATGCTTGTATTCTTCAAGAATGATTCTGACAGGTTCCAGGATTTTTACACTGAAATTACCTTTTGTTTTGGAGCGTGTATAAACAATTCTTCCATTTTGTACATTACTCCATCTTAATTTCATAATGTCAAAGAAGTTTATTCCAGAGGTGTAATAAGAAAACAAGAACAGTTTTTTTGACTCTGCTAAATGTGGGTATTTCAACTCGTCTAAATCTTCAATTTTGCGAATTTCAGCTCTTGTTAGGGCTTTCTTTATTCCAGAACCTTTTAATTTTGAAACTTTATAAGCTTTAAATGGATAGTGCTTTTCATCAACTACTCCCTTTTTTATAGCATCATTATACAATGCTCTTAATTCTCTCATTCTAACTCCAATCCCACCATCTTTGCTTCCTGTAGCTCTTAAATGTGTTTCATATTTGTCTAGCATCTCAACAGAAATGTCTCTAAATTTCAATTGATTGTTTTTGGCAAACTTGTAAAAGGAATTCATAGTGTCTAAGTAAGCTCTTGCATTTCCAGTTCTTCCAGCTTTGTTTAAATCAGCAATCTTATCTTCCCAAAATGTCTTTACAGATGTATTACTGTCCTTTTTGCCCCTAAATTTGGCTTCAAATTGAGTAAGAGTAAAGTCAATTTCTTCAATATTGAATTCATCAATTACTTTAAAAGCTTTTTCTTTTAGTTTTAGGAGTACTCTGTTTCTTTGAACATGGTTTGGATGACTTTTTTTAAATTGCGCATTAGCTTCATCCCAATCTTTCTTTGTACAATCCATACCTAAAGAAATCATTTTAGGTTTTCTGTCTTTAATGATTTTGAGAACTAGTGGAAACAATCCCTCTTTTGATGCTTTGTCTCTTAATAATATTTTTATACTTGCCATATTTTTATGATTTACATTTTATACACTTTATAATACCAGAATTTGTAAACATTAATTATTTATTAGGTATTGAAACTTCTTGTTAACACTATACTTAATAAACTGTTCAACAGTATTTAAACTATACTTTGTTAGAAGTCTTTTAAAGTCAGTTTTATGATTACTTTTAGTCATTCTTCTATTGCTTAAACTAGTCCAGTATTTAGGATTAGAGTATCTAGTAATTTTTTCTCTATCTTTTGTTAGAATATCTTTATCGTCATAGGAGTCAATAATTATCATCTCATCTATTTTTTTTATAAAGTCATTGAACAGTACCTGTAATTTCGACTTATCTAATAGGTCTGTTAACTTCCTTATTTTGAGCCTAGTTAATTCTGATTTTTCAACATATTTTATTTCAACTCTCAAGATGTTCTTTCCTTTGACTTTATAATGCTTAGCCTTGTCGTATATTTTAATGCAGTAGTTAGTAGAGTCAAATTGCAAATACTCTCCCGCCCCCCTAAATTGCTTGTTATGATTATATGACTTCCCTCTATAAAGAAATAAACTATTTTTAATAATCTCCTCAGCTGGAATTTCAGTCTCAATATTAAAACCAAACTCCAACTGTGTTATCCTTGAGTCTTCCAAAAAGGGTAATTTTTGGGTTAACTCATTGATGACCTTTTGTAAACTTTCAAAACTGAAATCATTGTGATTATGATCTTTGCCTTCTGTTTTATAATTGTGGAACTTATGTAGGGAGTTTTTCATATAGCCTGTATGCTCTGTAACCACTAAGTCCATATTTACAAATTTTGTTCTCATCGGATACTTAGTAGTATCAGAATGCAGTTCATAGCCCATTGTAACTTCATCAAAATTCCCTTCAGTAGTTATGTAATCTTCGACTTCATTTTTGTAGTTAAATCTAACTCTTACAAAATCTATCATAACTTAGACTTTTGAGTTCTACTTAAGTAAACTTCCATGTTTGTTTCCAATTCATTGACTGAACTTACCCTACTGTTTAGAATCCAAGTCTCTAACTCTGACCTACGGAAATATATGCGTTTCCCGCCTGGTACATAGTAGTTCACTTCTTTCCTACTTGTCATTTTATAAAGACAAGATTTCGACAATTGCAAGTACTGAGCTGCCTCTTCAAGAGATAATATCTCCTTGCTTAAAATGTACTGTCTTTCTATTAAAACTTCTAATTTTTCTAATTTTTTAAGGATAATTTCCATTAGTGTTTAGTTTAATGGATATGCGCATATCACTATTATTAATGAAACAAATTAAGCGCATAAAAAAACCCTCAAAGCTAAAGTGTAATGAGGGTGTAAGAGGAAGTGTAAGGTAAAGTGTAAGGTTAGAAATTATGTTTCTTTGCCATAGCCTGGATTTCGGATAATATTTCTTTATATCTTGAAACATCATTTTTTCTTAGAAAAGTATCAATCCCGTCAATAGCTCCTTGCTTTAGAAGAGTTCCTTGCTTAGAATAGAAAGACTTACTCCTGTCAATGGCTGACGGAGTAAGATTATCAAAAAACATTTTTATATTATTGATAAAATAAAAAGTTATCCTGTTATCTTTGTTAAACACTATTTTGCTATCAACTTGTTTTGGACTAGGGTGAGTGAAAACAGTTATGAAATCATCTTCAAAAACCACATTTTCATCAAGGATTCCTAATTCAAGTGCTAACTCATATATTAAAATAAGTTTTTTTCTGCTTATTAAAGGTTTAAACAATCCCTGTTTACTATTTGTTATTTGAATTGACCTCTTTGCCTCTATTTTTCCATTTCCTAAACTAATTAATGTTTTATTTATATCCTTCAAATAAGGTATGATGTCTAGTTGTAATTTATTATAGCTAGATACACCCGTTAATAAGTCTGAGATCTTAAGTTTAGTCTTGCTTATATAGTTAGAAGCAGAATTACCTGAAATTTCAATATCGTCAGCTTTGTCTTTTATTAACTGAATAGATTTGTTGACTTGTAATTTTATTATTTCGAGTACTTTATCTTTGAAATAGACTTTCCTTGGGATTACATCTTCGTTTAGGTATTCACAATCTATATACTCTATATATCCTTGATCTCTATATGAAACAAAGGAAGGATTAATGGGATTATCGTAGAAGTCATTTTCAAAAGCATCAAAGTAGTTTTGCTTTAAAAATGTTTCTAAGAAAAGTAATGGGTAATTTGAAGTTGATTTTGGAGTTTGGATCATAATTCAAATTTACAAAATCTATAAATGTTTGACCTATGTTTAACCTGTAAAAACAAAAAAGCCTTTACATCTCTGTAAAGGCTTTCTGCAATTGGCTCCCTCTCTTGGGCTCGAACCAAGGACCCTCTGATTAACAGTCAGATGCTCTAACCAACTGAGCTAAGAAGGAAACTGTATATTGTTATTTGTATGAACTTTTAAATCTTTGTTGCTGCTTTATTTTGAAATGCGTTTCAGTTGTAAAGCGGTGCAAAGATAGGCTATCATTTGGTTTGTGCAAATAAAAATTCAACTTTTTTTTATTTTTTTTACTTCCCTATAATTGATTTGTAAATATCGTTTCCGTTGGCAAATAATAAGAGGGTGATAAGTAAAACAAAACCAACCATTTGTGCATTCTCTAGAAATTTGTCTGATGGTTTTTTACCTGAAAAGATTTCGTATAATAAAAACATCACATGACCTCCATCGAGTGCCGGAATAGGTAATAAGTTCATTACTCCAAGCATAATTGATAATAGAGCAGTGATTCTCCAGAATGTTTCCCAACTCCAAGTCTCCGGAAATATATCAAAAATAGCTTTAAAACCACCTACTTGTTTGTAAGCACCAGTACTTGGGCTAAAAATCATTTTTAATTGTTTTCCGTATCCTATTAATTGGTCTTTTCCTTTGATAAGTCCCACCGGAATTGCTTCTGCAAAGCTGTACTCTTTTGTACTAACTTTATAGTAACCTAGTTTTTCTAGTGATTCTAGACTCACACCTCCTGGTTGAACGTCTAATCTCCCCTCTTTAGAAACAATTAGGGTAATGTTTTGAATTTTTTGATCACGTACAATTGTTGCTGGTATGGTTTTACCTTTGTTACTTTCTATAATAGCTGCAGCCTGATCAAAATAGCGTGTAGATTTACCATTCAAAGAAGTAATGATATCTTTAGGAAGCAAATTAGTGTTGGGAGAGTTTTCCGCAACCGCGCCCACTACAAAAGGAGTACGTGTTGCAAACAAAGATCCTTTTTCGTATTGAGACAATTGATCTACTAGATCAATAGGCATCGTAATTTCTTGTTGGTTTCCGTTTCTCTCTACTAACACTTTTTTAGCCATGATGATGGTCATGTTAATATCATTATCAAACCTAACAATTGGTTTGCCATCAGCAGCTAGAAACTTGTCACCGGTTTTAAAGCCCGCCTTTAGCATAACAGGGTTTTCGATCAGCATTCCGTCCTTAAAGTCGGTACTTGCCACATACGTATCGCCATAGGCGAAAGCCATTCCAATATAAATAATAAAAGCCAATATAAAGTTTACTGTAACACCACCCAGCATGATGATCAAACGTTGGTAGGCTGGTTTAGAACGAAATTCCCATGGTTGCGGAGGCAATGCCATTTGTTCTTTGTCCATACTCTCATCGATCATACCCGATATTTTCACGTAACCACCAAGTGGTAACCATCCAATACCGTATTCAGTCTCACCAATTTTCTTTTTAAGAAGGGAATATTTAACGTCAAAAAACAAGTAAAACTTTTCGACTCTGGTTTTAAATAATTTAGCAGGAATAAAATGTCCTAATTCGTGCAAGATAATAAGTAATGATAAGCTCAATAAAAATTGAGAAAGCTTGATAAATAGATCCATTTTTTAAATTTAATTCTTTTTACAACTCACAAAAGTAAGGTTTTCTATTTGTTTAATTTGCAATAATTATTCCACATGAGTTTAAAAGTTTGTTAATTAATGAATTTTGAATGTTCGTTTGCGTATTGTCTAGTAACTTTACTTTTTAATTTTTTGAAAACACCACAAGGTACTCAGATAAAGAGTGTAGTTAAACGCTCTTCTTTGCCTTGATTTCTGTATTATAACCTTAACCTGATCATATATGAGTGCTACATTATTTACTCCTTTACAAATAAAAGACATTACCTTTAAAAACCGCATCGCTATTGCGCCCATGTGCCAATACTCTTCCGTAGATGGTTTTGCCAATGATTGGCATTTAGTTCACCTAGGAAGTCGTGCTATTGGCGGCGTAAGTTTAATTATTCAAGAAGCTACGGCAGTTTCGCCAGAAGGTCGTATTTCACCAGAAGATCTTGGAATATGGAAGGCCGAGCATATCGAAAAGCTACAACAAATTAATAAGTTTATTAGCGATCAAAATGCAATTCCCGGCATACAATTGGCGCATGCAGGTCGTAAAGCGAGCGTTTCAGCTCCGTGGAATGGCAATAAAAAATTAGATACCACTCAAGGTGGATGGCAAACCGTGGCGCCATCAGCAATAGGATACCATGACAACGAAGCAACTCCTCTTGCCATGGATAGCGAAGCGATTCAAAAAGTGATTTCCGATTTTAAAGATGCTACTAAAAGAGCAGTACAAGCAGGTTATAAAGTAGTAGAAATTCATGCAGCACACGGTTATTTATTGCACCAGTTTTTATCGCCTTTATCGAATGTGCGAACAGACAATTATGGCGGTAGTTTTGAAAACCGAATCCGCCTTACGCTAGAAGTAGTGGAAGCAGTGCAAACCGAATGGCCGTCTAACTTACCTTTGTTTGTACGTATATCAGCTACGGATTGGGCTGATGGTGGCTGGAACGTAGAAGAATCAGTAGCGCTGTCTAAAATACTAAAAGAAAAGGGAGTGGATTTGATCGATGTCTCTTCGGGAGCTTTGGTGTCACATCAAAAAATTCCTGTGGGACCTAATTACCAAGTTCCGTTTGCAGACCAAATAAAATCAGAAGCAGGCATCCTAACTGGAGCAGTTGGTTTGATCACCGAAGCGAAGCAAGCTGAAGAAATAGTCGCTACAGGCAAAGCCGATTTAGTGTTATTTGCCAGAGAATCATTGCGCGATCCTAACCTTGCCTTAACTTTTGCTCATGATTTGGAGGCAGAAATTAAGTGGCCGAAGCAGTACGAACGAGCGAAGAAGTAGTTTTTTATAAATATATAAGTCCTATAAGTACAGTGGTACTAATATGTTTCAATTTTAAAATAGTTATGGCCCCAGGATAGAACTGATAGAACGGATTTCCACTGCTTTTATAATTGATAGAAGTAATCTGCGAAAATCTGTGCAATCTGCGGTAAAAAAATTGGCTCACCGATGAGACGGATATAACGGATTTGTAATGCTTTTTATAATTTAAATTTGACGGAAATAATCTGTGTAAATCTGTGCAATCTGCGGTAAAAAAATTGGCCCACGGATGGTACGGACATAACAGATTTGTATTGATTGTTAAATTTTAATTAAGGGGTGTACTCTGCGTTAATCTGTGCAATCTACGGTAAAAAAATTGGCTCACCGATGAGACGGATATAATGGATTTGTACTGATTGTTGAATTTTTAATTGAGGGGTGTAATCTGCGTTAATCTGTAGAATCTGCGAGCTATTGTTTGGAAATTATCGGTGTTTTTTAGGCACTGCCTTGTTTTTTCATAAAGGAAAAAGTAATTATAATTTGCTATTGGGAATCTGTTTTTATCTGTAGTAACCTGTTGTTAAATAGAAGTTGATGTGTATAAGCAAATAGTATCACCGCTATCAGAATCTCGACTCCGCTCGATTTGACAAGAGGCGCATAGAAAGATACATAAGACATACACTGTTTTTATAAGTTACATTTGAGAAAATAATCTGCGCTAATCTGTTAAATCTGTGGTTAGAAAATTAGCCCACGGATAAAACTGATTTGTACTGATTGTGGCATTATTAATTAAGGAATTGATCTGCGTTAATCTGTAAAATCTGCGAGCTATTGTTTGGACATTGTCGGTTTTTTTAGGCACTGCTTTGTTTTTTCATAAAGAAAAAAGTAATTATAATTTGCTAATGGGAATCTGTTTTGTAGCAATCAATAACCTTATTGCCAGAATCTCGACTCCGCTCGATTTGACAAGAGGCTCATAGAAAGATATATAAGATATACACTGTTTTTATAAGTTACATTTGAGAAAATAATCTGCGCTAATCTGTTAAATCTGTGGTTAGAAAATTAGCCCACGGATATAACTGATTTGTATTGATTGTTAAATTTTAATTAAGGGGTGTACTCTGCGTTAATCTGTGCAATCTACGGTAAAAAAATTGGCTCACCGATGAGACGGATATAACGGATTTGTACTGATTGTTAAATTTTAATTGAGGGGTGTACTCTGCGTTAATCTGTAGAATCTGCGAGCTATTGTTTGGAAATTATCGGTGTTTTTTAGGCACTACCTTGTTTTTTCATAAAGGATAAAGTAACTGTATTTAGCTATTGGGAATCTGTTTTGTAGCAATCAATAACCTTACTGCCAGAATCTCGACTCCGCTCGATTTGACAAGAGGCGCATAGAAAGATACATAAGACATACACTGTTTTTATAAGTTACATTTGAGAAAATAATCTGCGCTAATCTGTTAAATCTGTGGTTAGAAAATTAGCCCACGGATAAAACTGATTTGTACTGATTGTGGCATTATTAATTAAGGAATTGATCTGCGTTAATCTGTAAAATCTGCGAGCTATTGTTTGGACATTGTCGGTTTTTTTAGGCACTGCTTTGTTCTTTCATGAAGGAAAAAGTAACTGTGATTAGCTACTGAAAATTTGTTTTGTAGTAATCAGTAACTTTACTATCAGAATCTCGACTCCGCTCGATTTGACAAGAGGCGCATAGAAAGATATATAGGACATACACTGTTTTTATTATGCTATGGCACGGGGACAATATTGAATCTCGACTCTGGTCGATTTGACAAGAGACGCCTAGAAAGATACATAAGACATAGACTGTTTTTATTATGCTATGGCACGGGGAAAATATAGAATCTCGACTCCGCTCGATTTGACAAGAGACGTATAGAAAGATACATAATACATACACTGTTTTATCGTCCTACGATATTTGGGATAATAGTGAATCTCGACTCCGCTCGATTTGACAGTACAGGCAAATAAAATGATATAAAAATAAAAACTATTTTACTATCCTGTGGCACGGAGACAATATTGAATTTCGACTCCGTTCGATTTGACAACATATACATATTAATATGCAAAAAATAAAAACCGCTTTACTATCCTACGGCATGTCGGGCAAGGTGTTTCACGCCCCTTTTTTAGCACTGCATCCTGGTTTTGAACTTTTAGGATCATGGGAACGTACTAAAAAACTAATTCAACTGGATTTCCCAGTTGTGTTAAGCTATCCCACATTGGAGGCAATACTCAAATCAGAGAGTGACTTAGTCATAATTAATACTCCTGTTGCTACTCATTATGAATATGCTAAGCAGGTACTCCAAGCAGGCAAACATGCCATTGTCGAAAAAGCATTTACAACTACTGTAGCCGAGGCTGAGGAATTAGCCGCTATTGGTAAAGCAAAAGGAGTCAAGCTCGCTGTGTTTCAAAACCGCAGGTGGGATAGCGATCTAAAAACGGTAAAGCAAGTCCTATCAGAAAATTTATTAGGTGATTTAGTAGAAGCCGAGTTTCATTTTGATCGCTACAATCCGGGATTAAGTCTCAAGCAACACAAAGAAACCGCTAACGCTGGCGCCGGAATTCTAAAAGATTTAGGTCCGCATTTAATCGATCAAGCGCTGTACTTATTTGGTTTCCCTACTGCTATTTACGCAGATATTCGCACTACGAGAGCGGAGTCTTTGGTAGACGATTGGATCGATCTCGTTTTGTATTATGCCAACTTTAGAGTTCGTCTTAAAGCGGGTTTTTTTGTACGAGAAGCCAATCCCGCTTATGTTGTACACGGAAAAAAAGGATCTTTTTTAAAGCACCGTGGTGATGTGCAAGAGGACGAATTAAAAGCAGGGAAAAAACCTAATTTGGTTGATTGGGGAATGGAACCAATAGCCAAAGAAGGGCTTTTGCACACAGTAGAGAATGATGAAATTATACGCAAAAGTATACGGACGCTTCAAGGAAATTATTACGACTTTTTTGAAGGCATGTATCAAGCTATTGTCAATGATAGTATTGAACCAGTTACTGCGCTGGAGGGCATACAAGTAATGCAAATTATTGAAGCCGCCATCCAAAGTAATAGAGAGAAAAAAGTAATTGCATTGTAAAAAATCCAATTGGTTAAAAATATAAGAAGCCAATCGTCCATATATTTGCTTGGATAACAGACCTTTTCGTATAAACTTATGAACGATAACGATGTAAGTACATGGAGTCAAACAAACGATAACAAACTTCCTTAATGGTTTTTGTACTTTTGCCATTCACAATATACAACTACTGCCTTTGTTACGTTTAAATTTTATAGGAAGCTTTGCGGCTCAAGGAAAGATCAAAAAAAGTTTTAGAAAAGCCAAGCAGTCGTATCTTAATCGAATACGTATTGCTGTTTCTGCTTTTTACTTTGGGATGGGTCTGTGTTTCGCTACCTGGGCAAGCCGAATTCCAGATATCAAAATGACCTTGGCGCTTAGTGATGCTGATCTGGGGAGTATTTTATTTGCGCTTCCAGTAGGGCAATTAGTGATGATGCCGTTCTCAGGAAAATTGGTTACTCGCTACGGTAGTCATCGTTTAGTAGTTTTTTCGGTTATCATGTACGCTATTTGCTTGTCTAATTTAGGGTTAGCTACTTCGGCTTGGCAACTAGCCTTCGGACTTTTTCTCTTTGGAATCTTCGGGAACATGAATAATATCGCGGTCAATACGCAAGGGGTGTATACAGAGAAACTTTTTAATAAAACCATCATGGCATCTTTCCATGGTGTATGGAGTTTTGCTGGTTTTACGGGAGCACTTATTGGCTTAGCCATGCTTAAGTTCCAGTTAACTCCGCACGAGCATTTTTTAATCGTGGGTGCAATTGTAATTGCATTGGTGTTATTGAATTTTAAATTTTTAATCAAAGCCAAAGAACTACCTAAAATTGCCCAAAAAACAAAATTATTCTCTAAACCTGATGCAGCTTTACTCTGGCTTGGAGTGATAGGATTTGGCTGTATGGCCAGCGAAGGAATCATGTTTGACTGGAGCGGCGTTTATTTCAAGGACGTGGTTAAAGCGCCCGGTGAGCTAATCGTGTTGGGGTATATTTCATTCATGATTATGATGGCAACAGGACGCTTTTTAGGTGACGGAATGATTAATAGATTTGGTCGTAAAACCGTAGTACAGGTAGGTGGGATTTTGATTTCGACGGGGCTTTTTACAGCCGTATTTTTTCCGTATTTGATTCCGTCAACGATTGGATTCATGATCGTAGGGCTAGGCGTATCGACAATTGTTCCTACTCTATACAGTCTTGCGGGTAAACACCCAACCATTCCCCCGGGCGAGGCACTTACGGCAGTATCGAGCGTTAGTTTCTTGGGGTTTTTACTAGGGCCACCAGTAATAGGTTACATAGCTGAACTTTTTGGACTGCGTTTTTCGTTTGCTTTTATTGGAGTATTCGGTATCGGGATCGCAGTTTTAGTTTCTCGTATTAAAGCAATTCGATAATTTTCTAGGAGCAGATAATTTCGTTTTTCAGATCATATTTGCACCCGCTGTACGCAGTATCTTTTTATTTTGAGCTAAAAAACAGCTCAAAACAAAAAGGATACACGCTGCCATCGGGGCTATTTCTCCCGTTTTTCAACACTTCAGATGGCATCAAAATAAATTTTAATTATTTTTCATCGAATTAATTTCCGAATAGTTTTTTTCTTACTTTAGCTATGCTAAGTGCAAGATTAAAAATTAGTTATACTTTTAAATACCATAGTATATCTGTTTGTGTGCACAATCGTTTTCGTTTCTCAAACTATTTTCCAAAACTCATTTTCCCCAAAGAACAACCCAAGTCCCAAAAGCAATATTGGGACTAAATGCTTTTATGCGCTGGTCAAAAAAGTGTTGAAAAAAGGAATGTAAAAGCAATCAACAAATGGTTTTTATGAGGAATGGTATTATTTCACTCTTTTTTATTTTTCAGTTTAGCTTCTTGCTAGCACAAAACACTAGTTCAGTTTCCGGTACTGTTCTAGATGCTAAAACGATGCAGCCTCTTGCATTTGTAGTCGTTAGTATGCAAAATACAAGTTTCACCCAAATTACTGAAAAAGAGGGTAAGTTTCTATTAACAGCAATTCCTGCCGGTGAGCAACTACTACTTTTTCGAACCCAAAGTTATAAAGAAGCTTTATATACCGTAACCATCGTTGCAGGTGAATCCTTAGACTTGGGTGTCATTTTGCTCGAGGAAGATCAGTTTACAGACCAGCAAAATACCGTAGTGCGCTTGTTTGAAAATGACCTAACTGATGATAATAGCGGATCCGAAAGCACCTCTGGTTTACTGCAATCCTCCAGAGATGCTTTTCAGCAAGCCGCCGCATTCAATTGGGGACAAGCCCGCTTTAGGATTCGAGCTTTAGACAGCGAGAACGCCACCACAATGATTAACGGTGTTACTATGAACAAACTTTTTGATGGTAGGCCACAATGGGGCAATTGGGGCGGACTCAATGATGCGACCCGTAATCAAGAATTTTCAGTGGGTACCGCACCCTCTGATTATACTTTTGGAGGCATCCTTGGTACACAAGAAATCAATACAAGAGCTTCTATTTACCGACCTGGAGCGCGTATCACTTTTTCAGGAACTAATACAAACTATACCTTGCGTATGATGGCTACCTATGCCTCAGGCAACAGCAATAGCGGTTGGTCGTACGTGCTATCAGTAGGAAAGCGCTACGCGCAAGAAGGCTATTTTGATGGAACCAACTACGATGGGAACTCCTTTTTTGCCAGTGTCGAGAAAAAATTAAATGATAAACATGCCATTAATATTAGTGGTTTTTATACACCAAATACCCGAGGGAAGAATTCACCAAACACTGATGAGGTAACACAACTAACCTCTGAAACCTATAACTCCTACTGGGGGTACCAAAACGGTAAAAAGAGGAACGCTAGAGAAAAAACGATTGCTGAACCTATTATAATGCTCAATCATTACTATACGATTAATGATCGCACTAGTCTTAATTCGAGCGTTATGTACCAATTTGGTAAAGTGGGGAACACCAATTTAGATTACCAAAATGCAAATAGCCCAGATCCAACTTATTTTAGAAAATTGCCAAGTTATTACAGTTCGCTTTTTGAACGCGATAAGGGAGAGTTTTCGGGCGCGTTTGTACCTGATTTTGAAAACGCTGAGAAAAGCCGAGTGGTATTTTTAGCCAATTCACAAATAGATTGGGAGGCGATGTATCGTGCCAATCAAAATCCTGTGATAGGCAATAACGGTCAGATAACAGGATATGAGCCTGCGCAAAGTCGTTATGTTTTGTACGAAGATCGAACAGATGATCAAACAGTGGTTGCAAATTCAAATTTTAATTCACAACTCAATGACAACCTTATCATTAATGCGGGTGCTTCATTTAGGGACTTTAAATCGCACAACTATCAAAAAGTAGTAGACTTGTTGGGTGGTGCTTACTTTGAAGATATCGATGGTTTTTATAATGGAAACCAGTCACAATCTGATTTAAACAACCCCAATAGACAAGTAGTAGTAGGAGATGCTTACGGCTATAATTATAAATATGCAGCTAGGACACTTGATGCTTTTACTCAATTTAAATTCAGTTACAATACAGTCGATTTTTATGTGGCGCAGTCGTACAGTAATACAACCTATCAAAGAGAAGGCTTGTATAAAAACGGAATTTATGAAACGATTTCTTTTGGGAAAAGTGATGCCGTAAATTTTGAGAATTTTGGTTTCAAAACCGGAATTACCTTTAAAATTTCAGGTAAAAAATCTTTAAATTTTAATGCGTCACACAGCACGAGAGCACCTACCATTAGAAATTCATTTCCTAATGCACGCTTAAACAATTCGATTATCGATGGGTTACAAAGTGAAGCGATAAATAGTCTAGACGCGACCTATGTGTTTCGCTCACCAAAACTAAAATCGAGAATAACGGCCTACTATTCTACCATAAAAAATGCAACACGAACTGCCTTTTATTATGCCGAAGGAATATTTGATAACGGAGCAGGTTATACTAACACGAATGGATTTGTAAGTCAAACTTTAACTAATTTGAATCGAAAAAACGTGGGAGCCGAATTGAGTTTTGAGTACCAAATGACAACTACTTTAAAAACGACATTCTCTGCTGCTTATGGTAAATTCACCTACGATAACAACCCTAATGTGAGTATTAGTAATGACGCCTTAGCCACAGTTGAAAATCCAAAACCTTATTTTGATTTTGGCACTGCACTATTAAAAAACTACAAACAAGCAGGTACACCACAGCAAGCATATAGTCTAGGTCTTGAGTATCGTGATCCTAAATACTGGTGGATTGGGACCAATGCAAATTACCTAGCAGATACGTATATCGATGTTTCTCCCATTACAAGAACAAACAGTTTTTATACCAATCCAGCTAGTAGTTTCACCTTTCCTGAAGCCACTGAGGAACGTGCAGCTACCTTGCTAAAGCAAGAAAAATTTGACCCTATACTTCTGGTAAATCTAATAGGAGGTAAGTCCTGGCGTATTAAAACGAAAACATTGGGCCTATTTGCTAGTGTGAATAATGTACTCGATTCTAAGTACAAGACAGGTGGTTATGAACAAGCTCGAAATGGTAATTTTAGACAATTAAACCAAGATGTTTCTAGCGGAACCCCCTCTTTTGGGAATAAATATTTTTATGGGTACGGTCGAACCTATTTTGTTAATCTCTATTTCAGTTTTTAAATTTAAATGTAGTGTTATGAAAAATACAAAAGCTAAATTATATGTGTTGGTAATTAGTGCAGGGTTTTTTTGGAGCTGTGCCAGCGACGAAACTGCCATTCCTAAATTAGTGTGTTCGCAACCTGATTTTGTAGTAAATAAATCGGTTGAAGCAATTCAAAACAATGCCGCAGCAATCGTTGCTAAATACACTTATGATGATATTATAGAAGGATATGTAGTTTCGAGTGATGAAAACGGAAATTTTTTCAAAACTATTTCGCTTCAAACTTTGGCCACAGCCAATAAGCCAGCAATTGGTTTTAGTGTTCCAGTAGACGCTACTAATTTGTATGTAGATTATAGAGTAGGGAATAAGGTGTACGTTAAATTACTTAATCAATACACAGATATTAATTATGGTAGTTTACGTATTGGGAGTATTTACGTAAACTCGTACAACGAAGGAGCTGTGGGGAGGTTAACTCAAAACGACTATAAGAAGGTATTGAATGCCTCTTGTACCAATGTCAAAGAAGATGTTTTGGTTCGTTCCACGACGATTGGAGATTTATTGAAAGACAGCAATTTAAATACATTGGTTGAGGTCTCAGGAGTACAATTTACAGAGGCAGCTGTTGGAAGGCATTATTTTGAAGAGTCAAATAATATAGGAGGTGCAACCAACTGGAGTTTACTAGACAAAAACGGAAATCAAGTTATTTTTAGAACGAGTAGTTATGCTGATTTTTCTAAGAGTTTAGTTCCTAACGGTAGCGGAAAAGTAAGAGGAGTGTTGACAAAATTTGGTACCGATTATCAACTTGTGGCGCGATCCGAAAAAGATGTAGTGATGACAGGAACTAAGGCAACACCTTTTTTCGTGCAAAATTTTCAAACAGCAGTAGATAAATCAAATTTAAGTTTACCAGGTTGGACCAATATTGCGCAAAGCGGTACTCCCGTTTGGAAAGGAGGCGTTTACTCAGGTAACGGTTATGCTGAATTTGTAATCAGCGGAACAAAAGTAGTGTCGAATATAGCTTGGTTAATATCCCCTAAAATTGATATGGATACACACACAAATGAGGTGTTAACGTTTCGGGCAGCCCAACATCATTTAGATATTGACTCGCCACTAAATGCACTCGAAGTTTTAGTCTCGACTAACTTTGATGGTCTAAATGTGACTAAAGCGACTTGGGTACCTCTTAAAGCTAACTTACCTACTCAAGCCACACCTTGGTACCAGTTTGTGGGTTCGGGAGGTATCGATTTGTCAAAATACACTGGCAAAATAAACATTGCTTTTAAGTATGTGGGATCTGGAAAAAACACCGCCTTAGATGGTGCTTTTCAGGTAGATGATATTCAGATTTTTGGTGATTAGAAGTGTAGATGAAGGTAAAAAAAACAGAATGTATCTAAGGTGTATTTCCTATATTTGTATTTTATTAAATAAAACAACTATGAAATCTACATTAATTGCACTTGTTTCTTTATTATTTGTTTCTTGTTTTTCTGATAATACCATGCAGGAAACACAGCCAACAGATTACACTGCCCAAAATGAGAAAGAAATCACAGATTACCTCACAGCTAAAAATTTAACAGCGGTAAAAAGCGACACAGGACTTTATTATATCATAAATGAACCAGGTACTGGATTAAAGCCAACGGCTAACTCTAATGTTACGGTGGCTTATAAAGGATATTTCACAAACGGAAATGTCTTTGATCAAAGTGATGCTGCAGGAATTTCTTTCGGTTTACAACAAGTAATCAAAGGTTGGACAGAAGGGATTCCGTATTTCAAAGAAGGAGGAAGTGGTGTTTTATTGATTCCGTCCTCTTTAGGTTATGGAAGTAGTACAAGAGGACCTATTCCAGGAGGTTCAGTACTTGTTTTTGATATTAAATTAATTAAGGTCAATTAAAAAAGAATATCGATATAAAAGAGAAAGGCTGTCTAAATCTAGACAGCCTTTCTCTTTTTATGAATAGTTTTTATTTAATTTCAATAACACTGATGGCATAACCTCCAGCAGGAACAGAAAATTGAGATAATTTTGACTTGTTGGTAACAGTCATTTTTCTAATGGTATAGGCTTGCGGATTAGTTTTGTAATCGGCGTTTTTTGCATCGGCATAAATGGTTGCCTCATATTTTTTTCCTTTGTCTAGGAAATCAAAATTTAGTGTTGAGGTACGTAGATTATTTCCGTTAACATTCCCCACAAACCAATTGTTAGTTCCTTTTGCTTTTCGGGCCACCGTGATGTATTGCCCAGGCTCTGCTTCGAGGTATTTACTATCAGACCAATCCACAGCCACGTCCTTTATAAATTGGAAAGCATCTAGAAAGCGATTGTAATTTTCAGGTAAGTCGGCAGCCATTTGTAGCGGACTGTACATGGTTACATACAAGGCTAGTTGATTAGCAATAGTAGCATTTACGTGTGAATTATTATTCGGGTTAAGCTTGGATAAATCCATTTCAAAAATCCCTGGAGTATAATCCATTGGACCTCCAATTAATCGTGTAAATGGCAATACTGTTACATGATTGGGTTTTGACCCACCAAAGGATTGGTACTCTGTTCCTCGAGCCGATTCGTTTCCAATAAGGTTAGGGTATGTTCTAGCAATTCCCGTAGGTCGAATAGCCTCATGTGCATTGACCATGATTTTATATTCGGCTGCTTTTTCAATAGCGTATTGGTAATGATTGACTGACCATTGGTTGTAATGGTTTTCGCCTTTAGGCAAAATATCCCCAACATACCCACTTTTTACAGCATCGTATCCGTTGTCCTTCATGAATTGGTAGGCCTTATCCATGTGACGCTCGTAGTTGCGAACAGATCCAGATGTCTCATGGTGCATGATCATTTTTATACCTTTATCTTTTGCATAGGCATGAATTCCTTTGACATCAAAATCTGGGTAAGGAGTGACAAAGTCAAAAACAAAATCTTTAGCATGTCCAAACCAGTCTTCCCAACCTTGGTTCCATCCTTCAACTAATACACCGTCAAAACCATGCATCGCTGCAAAATCAATATACTCTTTTACGTGCTTAGTGTTTGCTCCATGAGTTCCGTTTGGTTTCGCCTTAGAATAATCAGTAATGCCTAGCTGTATCGACGGAAAATCATTAGTATACGACCAAGAACTTTTACCAGTAATCATTTCCCACCAAACGCCAATATACTTAACGGGTTTAATCCAAGAAGTATCTTCGATTTTGCAAGGATCATTTAGGTTATAAGTCATTTTCGACTCTAAAATTTTACGCGCATCATCGCTAACAATAATGGTACGCCATGGTGAAGTTTGTGGAGCTTGCATGTTCCCTTTATCACCATTAGCACTAGGAGTTAACCACGATTCAAACACCATGTTTTTGTCGTCTAAGTTCAAGTGCATGCAGGAGTAATCAATCAATGCCGCTTCGTGTAGATTAATGTATATTCCTTCCTGTGTCTTAAGCATTAAAGAGGTTTGAACTCCAGTAGGTGAAAATGAGGTTTGAGAGACATTCTCGGTCATTGCTTTTTCAGTCAGTCCTCTTATTTCTGATAATTTTGAGGTTGTATAATCGTATTCTTGTGTGTCATAATCTCCAGGAATCCAGAATGCAGTATGATCACCTGTCATCGCAAATTGTGTCCTTTCTTCCTTAATGATAAAATACGTCAGGTTTTTTTGAGTTGGAAATTCGTAACGAAAACCAAGACCATCATCAAATAAACGGAAGCGAATTACGATTTTACGATCGGTATCCTTTTGATTTAATGTAACAGCTAGTTCATTGTAGTGGTTTCTAATTGTAGCTACTTCTCCCCAAACCGGTTTCCAGTTTTCATCAAATGTACTTGTCTTAGTATCTACAATGGTGAAGTCATTTAACAACGATTTTGTGTCTTGTTTTAGCGATAGTCCTAGTTTACTCGTTTTTACAACCGCTTTGTTTTTGTATTTTAAAGAGTAGGTAGGCGTTCCATCACTTTGCAAGCTGAAATTCATTTCAAATGCTTGGTTTGGAGATTTTAGTTGCTGCGCTACTGCAGAAGTAAAAAAGGCAAACGACACTAAGGAGGTTATGATTAAATTTTTCATCTTTTTTGAATGCATTAGGTATTGTGGTTTATTTAATGAAAGCTTCTGCAACTATAATTTTGCTCAAGGCAAAAGCTAGAAGGGTAAAAATACTTCGTTTCACTCTTTTAAGAGCTAATGTTTAAAAAATAGTAGGTCGGACGAGCTGTATTTAAACCACAAGTAATTGTATTGTAGTGTTTTGTGTTTTTTTTAAAGTAGTAAAATAGTAGGCGATTTAGAAAAAAACCTTTGTTTATTTTGTTTATTTCTTCTGTTTTTGAGGACGGATTAACGATTAACTAAAGTTCTGAACTACCAATTGAAATTAGTTTTGATTCAAATTCTTCTCGTGGACCTTTGGATTTGTTTTTTAGTAAAGAGCGATAATTGTAAATTGTAGAAACGGAATATCTTAAAAAAGTGGCAATTTTAGCGCTATCTTTTATACCCAAACGAATTAAGGCAACAATACGTAATTCGGTATTTAGGAGTTCACCTTCCTTGAGTTGTGTTAATTCTTTGTCAATCAATAGCGATTCAAATTGTATTATAAAATCGGGAAACAATTGCAAAAAGGTGCGATCGAAGTTGTTGTAAAACTCGGTTAGTTCTTCTGTAATAAATTGTTTAGACTGTACGGCATCTAGTAGCTGATTCATTTTGCCTGCAGTAGCCATCACATTGAGTTTTTTGCGATATCCTTCTAACTTTGCGATATAATCAGAACATTGGTCCATGTACCTACCAATGTAAATTTCTTTTATTCGGTTTGTTTCCGCAAGATTATTATTGGTCTCATTCAACATTAAGTTAGTTGATTGTAAGGTAGTATTAAGGACAACTAATTGCTGGTTGGCGATATGAATTTCTTTTTGTGCTGCTTTTAGCTGCTTCATTTGCTTGAAAAGTTGGAATAAAGCAATTAATAGAATTACAGTTAGAATGCTCAGACAAACTAAAAACACAACGAGTTGTTTTTTATTGGTTTCATTTTGCTGCTGATAGGCACCGCTAATTATAGGTAGCATTTTAGAAATTTCGTAAGTGCGTAATCTTGCATTACAAAACAAAGCATCTTCTAAGGAGCGCTGAATATAAAGATAGGCCCGGTCTATATCTCCTTCCTCGTACAAGAGGAACGCCAAGTTACGCAGGGAAATATTTTCCTTTTTTGAATTCTGTAAATCAGAAATAGCCGAAATGATCAGCCATTTTTTCTGTTCCTCACGATTCCCTTTTTTTTGATAAATAGTCGAAATGATATAAGCAAAAACAGCTCGGTTAGGGTCGTCTAATTTTAGAGATTCAAAGGGAACTTTTAAATAGAGGATGGCTTGATCGTAAACTCCTTTTTCTATTAGTGCTTCGGATGTATTTATCGTGTATTCATTTGTTTGCTTTTTAACATAAATCAATGCTGAATCTCGGTATTTCTTTACCAAGGATAAATAGTTGTTTTTTTCATAATTCGAACTAGCATAGTCTGCCATGTAGCCGTAAATACTACGATTGATATTGTAGTAGGCGCCTTTTAACCCAGGGCTTTTGTCCACTGTTTTTGTAGAGAGAATATCAATAGCCTCCTTGTACATTCCTAGCGTTCCCATTATAGAGGCTAGGTCTAAATAGGATTGGTTTGTTGTGTTAAAATCATTTATTTTTAGGGCTATAGCAACATTTTTTCGTGCATATGCAAGAGCTGAATCTGATTTGTACAAACGATATTCCTCGTAAAGTAGTCGAGAAAGGATTTGTTTTTCGGTTTCAGTTGCGCTGGAATTAAATTGTTTTTTTAGAGCAGCTATTTGTGCTTCTTTTTGCGTTGTATACTGCCCTATATTTGCAATTGTTTGATCTAGTTCTTGCAATAAAGCAGTTGTATTGTCTTGGGACAAAACGATTGTGGGAAAAAATAAAATTAAAATAACTAGTAGCAAGCGATTCATTAAACCTAAATTAAAGTAGTGTAAAAATAGATAAAATAATGTACTATTAGTTTGTATAAACCTACTCTTTATTCGAGTTAAGAAGATTGGTAATTATGTAATTTAACTTTGGTTGAGATTATGAAATGTGCGGCTAACGCTTTAAAAATAAATAATAGTTTCATTTATGTTAATAAAAATGCATAAATTACATAAGTCACTTACAAATTATTAAATTTGTATCTTATTAGATATTATGTTAGAAAAAGAAGTACTAAATTTTGAAAAAACAGCCATTGTTGGTATCGTAACTCAAAATCAAAGCGAAGAGAAACTTAAGGAGTATCTTGATGAACTAGAGTTTTTGACCTATACTGCTGGCGGGGAAGTCGTAAAGCGTTTTTCTCAAAAAATGGAACGACCAAACCCCAAAACTTTTATGGGAACTGGTAAAATTGAAGAAATTCATGCGTATGTGAAGGAAAACGGAATCTCAACATTGATTTTTGATGATGAACTAACGCCTTCACAACAGAAGAATATTTCAAAAATAATAGTAGAGTGTAAAATACTAGATAGAACACACCTTATACTTGATATTTTTGCACAACGTGCCGAGACTTCCTATGCGAGGACTCAGGTTGAGCTAGCGCAATGTATTTATATGTTGCCAAGATTATCTGGACTTTGGACACACCTTGAACGCCAAAAAGGGGGAATTGGAATGCGTGGACCTGGGGAGACAGAAATTGAAACTGACCGTCGTATTGTTAGAGATAGGATTGCTTTATTGAAAGATAAAATTAAAGCAATTGACAAACAAATGGGAACACAGCGAGGTAATCGCGGTTCTATGGTTCGTGTTGCCTTGGTAGGATACACCAATGTTGGGAAATCAACCTTGATGAATGCCGTAGGGAAAAGCGATGTTTTTGTAGAGAACAAATTGTTTGCAACTCTAGACACTACCGTTCGTAAAGTAGTGATCAAAAACCTGCCATTTTTACTTTCGGATACAGTAGGTTTCATTCGTAAACTGCCTACAATGTTGGTTGATTCTTTCAAGAGTACGCTAGATGAGGTTCGTGAAGCCGATTTACTCTTGCATGTTGTTGATATTTCACATCCTGAATTTGAAGATCATATTGCATCAGTGAATCAAACGTTGTTAGATATTAAGGCTAACGACAAACCAGTAATAATGGTTTTCAATAAAATCGATGCTTACAAACATCTTACGATAGACGAAGATGATTTAATGACGGAAAAAACACCAAGGCATAACACACTTCAAGAGTGGAAAGCAACTTGGATGGGTCGCGTAGGAGAGGAAAATGCATTGTTTATATCGGCAACCAACAAAGAAAACTTCGAAGAGTTTAGAGAACGCGTTTACGAAGCCGTGAGACACATACACATCACACGTTTCCCGTACAATAAGTTTTTATATCCTGATTACAAAGACGCTGTCGAGAAAGAAGTCGATGAAGACGAAGAAATCGAATAATCGCAATTAGTTATTTCAAAAACAATCTAGTCAGTTCTAGCGCTGTCCAGAATACCGATGTAATTTCAAGCTCTGTCTAGAATAATGTTGTCAGTTCGAGCGGAGTCGAGAACCGTCAGTTGTGCTAATAAACAAGTTGTTAAGAAACGATTAATAGTTTGTCAGTTCGAGCGGAGTCGAGAGCCACACTAAATACAATCCAATCCCTTTTGAGTCATCATTAGGGATTTTTTTTGGGCATGCCCCAGCTTCCACTTCGTTGCAGCTGCGTCAGGCTGTTCGTTGCAATCTTTTATTCCGTTACACTACATAAAAGGATTTCCACTGCCATCCTTCATGCGAGACCTGACACAATTGAAGCTAATTTTAAACTTTTTCAAAAATAGATATGAAATAAATTGCGATATTTGAAATTGTAGACCAAGGAAGTAAGGTAATTGTATGATTTCATTACTACCAAATAAATTTCTTAAAGTAAATAATATGCGTTTAACAGAGCTAGAAGGAAGAGCGAACAAAGTAGACAACGATAAAGCACAAGCTAAAGTTGCCCGGTTTAAGTCGCTTTTAATAGAATTAGAAAAAAAAGAGTTGCCGGATACAATTGTTGCTGCAATCAATCAAGAGGTTCAGGAATTAAATACAACAGTAGGTACGGATGGTGATTTTAGTAAATTATTAAAAAAGAAACAAAGTGCCATTATCAGTTTAGTGGAAAAACAAGTTAAAATTGTACCTCTACATTATTATCGTACTATGTGGATGGCCTTAGGAATGTCTGTTTTTGGCTTACCGCTAGGAGTTGCGTTGGGTGCTATTTTGAGTAATATGGGCCTTTTAGGTATCGGATTGCCTATAGGTATGGGTATTGGTATATTGGTTGGTACTAGATTAGACATGAAAGCAAAAAATGAAAACAGACAATTAAATATCGAGATCAAGTAGCCAAGAAATAAGCTTTTGATGCCATGTTAGAATTGTTAAAAAATCCCTTTTCGAATAAAATTCAAAAAGGGATTTTTAATATAATTAGTTCATAATGTCTAGAAACCATAGTTAACACCTAATCCAAATAATTCTCTTACCTGAACTGCTTTCACAGAGTTGTCATCATAAATAGCTTGTAAGGCTACATTTGCGGTAAGATATTTATTGATTTTCATAACGACATTCATTTGGTAATCAATATCAATATTCTCCGGATGATCTAAATAATTAGAATACATGTTTAATCTATTTTCGATAGACACATTGGTCATTAAATTGAATTTGTAATACGCAGTTATACTGGCTCCAAATTCAAAACGAGTTGTATCGCCTTGCAATACTCCAAAAGAAGGTCCAAGATCAGTAAAGTGACTATCAACTATTATTAATTTGGCAGCAGCAGGAGCGAAATTAACGCTGACATTATTGTTTTTCTTCCATAATACACCAGGCCCCATTTGGAAATAAGCTGGAGAGAAAAAGTGTGAAATGCGTAAATCATTTTTGTCTAATCCGGTGTCCATTTGGCTTTTAAAGTTGAAGTAAGCAGAATAATACCAATTAGGAGCTTTAGATTTTTTCCCCAAAATACTATTTAGCTCTAAACGATCATCGGTTTTGGCTGTTTTTTCATCTCCCTTTATTTTACTTAAACCATAAGCTAGGATGAATTTGTTATCCCATACTACATCGTCTTTTTTATAATTCAGATCGTAATTCAAACCAAAATTTCCTGCTATATTAGAGGTACCACCTCCAAGCCACTGTTTGTTGTATGATGACTGATTAAAAAGTAAGGAAATAGTTCCTTTAGAAGTCCAAGTTTTAATGCTATCCTTTGTGACTTCTTGCGCTTTAACATTGCTAAGCGTTGTTAAAAACAAAATAAGAAACAGTAATTTTTTCATAGTTTAGTTTTTATGTTGATCTATTTTTTTGCTTTATACAAAGGTACTGCAGAGCATGCTTCGCCGTACATAATGCTGCGAGCGTAAGGTTGTAAAAATTGAGCAGCAAGTATGTAAGCTCTTGTTGGTACTGGTTTTTTAGAACAGCCTTTAATGATGGTAGCTTTATTTTGGTATTGACTATAATCTAATTGTGGTAGTAAGGCTTCGTATAACGAAGCATTTAGATCTTCGATAGAACCATTTACAATTTTTTTAGTATATGGAGCTAATTGAACCGCCACTAAAATGGATGCCCAAGCAGGTACAATAGCGTCAGTGCTGCAATTGATAGCGACATAATGGTCTTGGTACTGTGACCAATCATGATTTTTGAGGTGCTCTCTAAAGTCTTTTTCTCTTAATAAAAAGCCTTCAATCAGCCATTGTGCAATATCAATTTGAGTTCTAATACCAGTAGGATAATGGTCTTCAAGGTCAAAAACCTCTAGGGTGCTTGCTGCAACTTTATTTATTATTTCTTCCATTTTTTAAGTCTTTAAGTCTTAAAGTCAAAAGTCATAAATTAGCTGGCTTGCTAGTTTATGACTTTTACCTTTTGTACTAATTTAAAGCATTCCTAATTCTAGTTTTGCTTCTTCGCTCATTAGATCTTTACTCCATGGTGGGTCAAAAGTAATTTCAACTTCAGCATCCTTCACGTTTTTGATCGATTTCACTTTATCTTCAACTTCTCTTGGTAAACTTTCGGCCACGGGACAGTTAGGTGAAGTAAGTGTCATTAATATTTTTACTTCATAATCCGTATTTACCATAACGTCGTAGATTAATCCCAACTCGTAGATGTCTACTGGAATCTCTGGATCATATATCGTTTTTAATGTTTTTACGATTGATTCGCCTAATGCGGTAGTGTCTATTTCTTGCTCCATTTTGTTTTTTGTTTAAATGTTTTAAACATATAAGTCATATTAGTTTTTTTTGAAAGTAAAACAAAGTGATTATAAGTTTTTATTTTTTTTATGATTTAAATTTAAAATTTGTATTGATGACTAATATGATTATCATTTAACAATTTATTAATCTTCGAGTCTCCGATATAATTCATTTACGAAAGTTTTTTGACCTTCATAAAAAATATTTTTTACATTGAAATTGATCATTAATCCAATTGGCACATCTAGTAAGGTCATATAGGTTAGCAATTGTGCTTCAAAAATTGGATTTATTCCATTTACGGATTTTAACTCGACTACTAAACTATTTTCAATAAGTAAATCGCATCTTAGTTTTGATTCTAAATCATGTCCTTTATATTTTAGAGGAACTAGTAGTTCAGACGTAAAACCTATTTTCCGTAATTCTAATTCTTTTTTTAAGCATTGGTGATAAACAGATTCCAAAAGGCCTGGGCCAATACTTTTATGAACTTCAATGGCAGCTCCATTTACTTGATAGACTAAATCTTTGAGATAACTCTTTGTAAGCTTCATTACTATCGGTTTTACTATTGATTAGTGTAAAAATAGTATAGGTTAATCAAATATTTAGAAAGAAACTTATCTGACTTCTATGTTCAGATTGAAATTAGTTTTTAGCATTGAATGCCAAAGCATACATCTTTATATTCTTAATCATCGATACTAATCCGTTAGCGCGAGTAGGTGATAAATGTTCTTTTAATCCTATTTGATCAATAAATTCCATGTCGGCTGCAATGATATCTTGCGGACTCTGATTAGAAAAAACCCGAATCAATATCGCAATTATTCCTTTAGTCAAAATAGCATCACTATCCGCAGTAAAAACAATAGTATCACTATTTTGTTCTCCTTGTAGCCATACTTTCGACTGACATCCTTTGATTAAATTGTTATCCGTTTTGAATTCTTCTTTGATCAAAGGTAAATTTTTACCTAAATCGATAATGTATTCGTAACGTTGCATCCAATCATCAAACATGGAAAATTCATCAACTATTTCTGCTTGTATATCTTTAATCTTCATCGCTTTGTTTTACAAATGAGTTAATCTTTGTCACTAATTTTTTTATTTCTACAGGAGGAAAACCATGGTCAAAACTTGGTGTTTCATAGGTACTTCCTTGGTATGTTATTTTTAGGTTGGCAATTGCTGCCCCATCGTAAAATCGTTTTTCAGTTGGTGATTTCAAATCTTTGATTTCCTCTAGATTGATGTCGTCAAACAATTGGATTAAATTTTTCCAATCTGCTTCTGAAATTTTTGTTGGGGTACCTTTCTCTTTTTGCCCTCGTTCTTTTATTACAGTTACCATTTGTTTTTCGATAATAACTTTTTGATAAAAGCCTCTCGTATTCGCTGTGTACTCAATTACTGCTGCATTGATATCTTGATTGTTACTACTGTCACATCCTTTGCTAAGGAATATTGTCAAAAATAATAGGGAAAGTAGTTTCATAATTTTGGTTTTAGGATAGCATCATTTGTGCTTTTTTCAAGGCTTCAACTAGGCTATCTATTTCTTCTTTTGTATTATAGAAAGAAAAGGAAGCCCGAATGGTGCCCGGAATGTTAAAATAAGTCATAATTGGCTGAGCACAGTGGTGTCCTGTACGAACTGCTATTCCTAATTTGTCAATTATCGTACCAATGTCGTAAGGATGAATTCCTTCAATGTTAAACGAGATTACAGAGGTTTTTTCTTTGGCAGTACCAAATATGCGTAATCCCTCAATTTCTAGCAGACGTTTTGTACCATACTCAAGTAATTCAAGTTCTTGTTGTTGTATGTTGTCAAAACCTACTTCGTTCATATAATCAATTGCAGTACCCAAAACAATTCCACCTGCAATATTAGGGGTTCCTGCTTCGAACTTATGAGGCAATTCAGCATATGTTGTTTTTTCAAAGGAGACTTCTTTGATCATCTCACCACCACCTTGATAAGGAGGAAGTTTATTAAGCCATTCTTCTTTACCGAAAAGAATTCCTATTCCTGTTGGTCCACAAATTTTATGTCCAGAGAAAACATAGAAGTCACAATCTAATTCTTGTACATTTGGTTTCAAATGCGGTACTGCTTGTGCACCATCGATTAAAACAGCTGCGCCAACGGTATGTGCTTTATCGATTATGTATTTGATAGGATTCACAGTTCCTAGTGCGTTCGAAATATGGTTTACGGTAACAATTTTTGTTTTGTCTGACAACAATTTGTCATATTCTGACATGATTAGTTCTCCCTCATCATTCATTGGGATTACTTTTAATGTTGCTCCCGTTCGTTCACACAACATTTGCCATGGTACAATGTTACTATGATGCTCTAAGGCAGAAACTAAAACTTCATCACCAGGTTTTAATATAGCTGTAAATCCATTTGCTACCAAATTAACACCAAAGGTTGTTCCCGAAGTAAAAAGTACCTCGTGCAAATGTTTAGCATTAAGATGGTTTTGAATTTTACCACGTGAAATTTCATAAGCATCAGTTGCTAATTGACTTAAGGTATGAACACCACGATGTATATTAGCATTGATTTCTTGATAGTATTTTGAGATAGCATCTATAACCACTTGTGGTTTTTGAGAGGTTGCTCCGTTGTCGAAGTATACTAAGGGTTTTCCATTAACTTTTTGAGAAAGAATAGGAAAATCGGCTCTTATTTTTTGAATATCTAGCATAATTATTTAGAATAAATTCTTAACACAAAAGTACGGAATATATACCATTTTGAAATTATGAAAACCAAGTTTTTAATAGATTCTTGTGATATAGTAATAGCTAAATTTATATACAACTTATTCAATTTGATTGCATAAGAATGAGAAGTTTTTAATAAATTGCTTGAAAAATAATGAGATGAAAAAAAGTTTTAAGATTATAGGTCTCGCTCTGCTTATTGCTCTTTTGTATTTAGGTTTTACAACCTATCCGAAATTAGATTTAATTTCGGGCTTTTCAGCCAAAAGTGTAGCCTCAGGTCATTTTATTGATAATCGCTCTAAGGAAATGATTGAGAAGGGTGACAATGATATTAATTTACTTGATTTAGCTAGCAATGTAATAGATGATGCTGGGGAATTTGCTAAATCTTCAGTCTACGGATTGAAAGAACGTAAAGCAATTTACCGTGAAGGTCTTGGTGCTACTTTGATTGATGATAAATTTGATACTACTAAACCATATAATACACCAAAGCGAAATAAAATAGCCAATAATTTAATCTATCCTTATGGAGATGTAGAGCAAAAGGACACGGTTTTCTCCAATGTTGATTACGCCAAATTAAATACCGCTGTCTCCAGCGCTTTTGATGAAAAGGGAGTGATTAAAAAAAGAACACGTTCTTTATTGGTGATTTATAAAGATAAAATCATTGCCGAAAAATACGATACGGGCTTTAACAAAGAGAGTAAGATTTTAGGGTGGTCTATGACCAAAAGTATTACAGCAACAATTTTTGGGATTCTTGAGAAGCAAGGCAAGTTTGATATTAATAAACCGGCTCCAATTCCAGAATGGAAAGAGGATGCTCGAAAAAAAATCACGACAAACGATTTACTACACATGAATTCGGGATTAGCCTGGGAAGAGAGTTATGATAAAATATGTGATGCTACGGAAATGTTATTTCAGTCTGCTAATATGGGACGTGTTCAATTAGAAAAAGAAGCGTCTTATGAGCCAAACAGCCATTGGAATTATTCCTCAGGGACTTCTAATTTATTGTCTTACATTTTAAGAAATCAATTTAAGACGCATCAAGAGTATTTGGATTTTTGGTATACTGAACTGATTGATAAAATAGGGATGCAGTCTATGATTGTGGAGACAGACATGGCGGGTAATTTTGTGGGATCGTCTTATGGCTGGGCAACAACGCGTGATTGGGGGAAATTTGGGTTGCTGTATTTACATAAAGGGAATTGGAACGGCGAACAGTTATTCAATGAAAGTTGGGCTAAATATGTTGCAACACCAACAAAAGGGTCCGATGGTGTTTATGGTGGGCACTTTTGGTTGAATGCAGGAGGTAAATATCCGGATGCTCCGAAAGACATGTACTCTGCCAACGGTTTTCAAGGACAAAAAGTTTTTATTATCCCTTCCAAAGATTTAGTAATTGTAAGACTAGGGCTGACAGATGAAAGCCAATTTGATATTAACGAAGTGTTGAAAGGTGTTTTAGGGAGTTTTAAAAAGTAGTAATCAATAGATTTTTGTTAAGCAAAAGGTTGTTGTAGACAAATAAAGTATGACTTGGTCTAGTCTGCTTTTCTCAATGTGAGAAATGGTTCTCGACTCCGCTCGAACTGACAATGATTTTCGACTCTGTTTGAACTTACAATGATTCGCAACTTTTCTTTAGCTGCATACGGTTCTCGACTCCGCTTGAACTGACAATAGTTCAAGTCAATAATTGGATATCTAGCCCCGATAGCAGTGAAAATCCTTTTATTGTTTTTCTTTAAAACAATAAAAGATTGCAACGAATAGCGGGATGAGCTCATTAAAAAAACCTTTCAAAGTGCAATACTCTGAAAGGTTTTTTTAATTTATAAGCGTAATTATTACAAGTCAAATCCTATTTTCACGCCTAATTTGTTTGCGATAATTTTAGTGATTCTTTGTTTTAATTCGGGTATTTTAATGCTTTCAATAACGGCATTCGAGAACGCATACATTAATAAGGCTTTGGCTTCTTTTTGTGGAATTCCGCGTTGTTGCATGTAAAACATTGCTGTTTCATCTAATTGACCAATAGTACAACCATGAGAACATTTTACATCATCGGCAAAAATCTCTAACTGAGGTTTTGCGTTGATTGTTGCTTTGTCGCTCAATAAAATATTATTGCTTTTTTGGAACGCATTTGTTTTTTGCGCTGCTCTCTCTACGAAAATTTTCCCGTTGAAGACACCTGTTGATTTATCAGAAAAAATTCCTTTGTAATCTTGGTGGCTCTCACAGTTTGGTGAAGCATGCTGCACTAAAGTATAGTGGTCTACATGTTGCTTTTCGCCAATGATCGTAATTCCGTTTAGGTAGCTCACAATGCGCTCACCAAAATGGTAAAAATTCAAGTTGTTTCTAGTAAGGTTTCCACCAAAACTAAAAGTATTAACAGCCACGCTACTTTCCTCTTGTTGAGAAACGTAGGTGTTATCTATTAAGTTAGCAGTAAGATTGTCATTTTGGATTTTATAAAAATCGACCATGGCGCGTTTTTCAGCAAAGATCTCAGTAACTGAATTAGTCAATACTGGATTTTCATTCAAACTTTGGTGACGCTCAATAATTTGTACGTGAGCATTCTCACCTACAATTACTAAGTTTCTAGGTTGCACCATTAAAGCCGCTTCAGTACCTGTAGAGAAATACATGATTTCGATAGGTTTATCGGCTACTTTGCTTTTCGGGATATTTATGTACGCTCCTTCATTTGCAAATGCGGTATTTAGAGAAGTTAAACTCTCTTCTTTATTGGCTATCTGATTGAAGTAAGTATCAATTACCGTTTTGTATTTAGGTTTGTTTAATGCTGATGATAGTAAGCAAACGTCAATTCCTTCATGAGTTGTTGAAGAAAGATGAGAGCTAAAAACACCATCAATAAACACTACCTTATGGCTATCTATCTCATGCAAAAAGTATTTTTTTACATCAGAATATTGGATATTGTTTTCTTGCTTTGGAAAAACAGTAAAGTCATTTTTTAAGATGCTATTTAACGAGGTGTATTTCCAAGCTTCCTCTTTTTTGGTTGGGAAACCTTTATTTTCAAAGTTTTTTAAGGCAGCTGTTCGAACATCATGAAGTTCAGCGTGAACATCGATGCGCTCTTCAAAAGCCATAAAAGACGAGATTAATTTTTCTTTCAATTCCATTTTAATTTAAGTCTTAAAGTCGAAGGTCGAAAGTCGAAAGACTTTGGATTGTCAACATAATGTTATTTAAGTCTTAAGGTCGAAAGTCATAAAGTCAAGGGTGGGAAACCTTTCAGACTTTAGTCTTTCAAACTTTAGACTTTTGATAAGTATTTAATAAAACCACTTAACAATTTTGATATTTCTGTTACTGATTCTAAAAGTTTTTCAAATTCTGCTTTAGTAATGTAATTCAAATCAAATGCTAGATGTAATTGAGAACGAACTTCTCCAGCGGAAGCTTTTGCAACATATAAAAAGTAAATAAACTCTTTATCCGTATTTCTCTCAAATCCCTCAGCAATATTTGACGATATAGAAATTGAAGCCCGTCTAATTTGTCTAGTGAAATCAAAGTCTTTTTTGAAATTTGTATTTTCAGTGATAAGGTAAATTCTTTTATTAAAAACTCTTGCTCTTTGCCAAGAATTAATTTCTTCGAAAGAATTAAATTTTCCCATTCACTTTTTCTTTTGACTTTATGACTTTCGACTTTTTAATTTTATGCTTCTTGTTCTTGTTTGATCCAGTCGTATCCTTTTTCTTCTAGTTCTAAAGCTAAAGATGCGTCTCCAGATTTTACAATTTTACCGTTCAATAAAACGTGTACGTAGTCAGGAACGATATAATCTAGTAAACGTTGGTAGTGTGTGATTACCACTACTGCATTTTTATCGCTTTTAAGTTTGTTAACTCCATTAGCTACGATTCGAAGTGCATCGATATCAAGTCCAGAATCGGTTTCGTCTAGAATCGCTAATTTTGGCTCCAGCATTGCCATTTGGAAAATCTCATTACGTTTTTTCTCTCCACCAGAAAATCCTTCATTCAAAGAACGGGATAAAAATTTACGGTCGATTTCTAACAATTCTGATTTCTCACGAATTACTTTTAGCATTTCGTTTGCAGGCATTTCTTCCTGTCCGTTTGCTTTACGTGTTTCGTTGATTGCCGTTCTAATAAAGTTAGTTACAGATACTCCAGGTATTTCAACTGGGTACTGAAAAGAAAGGAAAACCCCTTTGTGTGCTCTTTCTTCAGGAGCTAATTCTGAAAGGTCTTCTCCATCCAAAATAATCTCTCCACTTGTAACCTCATAGTTTTCGTTTCCTGCTACGATAGAAGCTAAAGTACTTTTTCCAGCACCGTTTGGTCCCATTATAGCATGAACTTCTCCTGCTTTTACTTCAAGGTTGATTCCCTTTAGAATTTCTTTGTCCCCAATTGAGGCATGTAAATTTTTTATGCTTAACATTAGTTTTTATTTTAAACCATTAAGGTATTAAGATTCATTTAGCGATCTAGTCAAGTCAGCGTTTAACCTACTGAACCTTCAAGAGATATTTCCAGTAATTTTTGTGCTTCAACAGCAAACTCCATAGGTAATTTATTCAATACATCTTTACTGAAACCATTTACGATCAGCGCAATTGCTTTTTCGGTAGGGATTCCACGTTGGTTGCAATAGAAAACTTGGTCTTCACCAATTTTACTAGTTGTAGCCTCGTGTTCAATTTTTGCTGATGGATTTTTACTTTCAATATAAGGGAAGGTATGTGCGCCACAATTATCTCCCATTAACAACGAATCACATTGTGAGAAGTTACGAGCATTATCGGCATTTGGCGAAATACGTACTAATCCTCTATAACTGTTTTGAGAACGTCCAGCAGATATTCCCTTAGAGATAATAGTTGATTTCGTGTTTTTACCAATGTGGATCATTTTTGTTCCAGTATCTGCTTGTTGGAAATTATTAGTCACCGCAATCGAATAAAATTCTCCTACTGAGTTGTCTCCTTTTAAGATACAAGAAGGATATTTCCAAGTCACTGCAGAACCTGTTTCTACTTGTGTCCAAGAGATTTTGGCATTGGCTTCACACAATCCTCTTTTAGTTACAAAATTGTAAACACCACCTTTTCCTTCTTTGTTTCCAGGATACCAGTTTTGAACGGTAGAGTATTTAATCTCTGCACCGTCAAGCGCTACTAATTCTACAACTGCGGCATGTAATTGATTTTCATCACGGCTTGGTGCAGTACATCCTTCTAAGTACGATACATAACTGCCTTCATCAGCAACAAGTAATGTTCTTTCGAACTGTCCTGTTCCAGCCTGATTAATACGGAAGTAGGTAGAAAGTTCCATTGGACAACGAACGCCTTTTGGGATGTAACAAAACGAACCGTCAGAGAAAACAGCTGAGTTTAAAGCAGCATAGTAATTGTCCTTTTGCGGTACAATTGTTCCTAGATATTTACGAACTAATTCTGGGTGCTCTTTGATTGCCTCAGAGATACTCATGAATATAATTCCTTTTTCTCCTAGTGTTTTCTTGAATGTTGTTGCTACAGAAACCGAGTCTACCACGATATCCATGGCAACGTTGTTCATCATTTTTTGTTCATCAACAGAGATACCTAACTTTTTGTACATCTCTAAAAGTTCAGGATCTACATCGTCTAGCGTCTTGTTTGGATCTACCGCTTTTGGTGCTGAGTAATAAGATATAGCTTGAAAATCAGGCTTTGCATAATTTACATTAGCCCACTCTGGTTCTACCATTTCTTCCCAAGCACGGAAAGCTTCGATACGCCAGTCTGTCATCCATTGCGGCTCTTCTTTGCGTAAAGATATGGCACGAACGATATCTTCATTCAATCCAATAGGGAAAGTATCCGATTCTAATTCGGTGTAAAATCCATACTCGTATTCTTTTGTTTCGAGTTCGATTTTTAAGTCGTCTTCTGTGTATTTTGACATATATTTTTTTGTCTTAAAGTTTTGAAGTCTTAAGGTTTTAAAGTTGTTTTTAGTCTTGCGACTCAATGACGTTTACCGTTTGACTATAGTGAAAATGATTCTCCACAACCACATGTTCTTGTTGCATTTGGATTGTTAAAAACAAATCCTTTTCCGTTTATTCCGCCTGAGAATTCTAAAATAGTTCCAGCTAAATAAAGGAATGATTTTTTTTCTACAGCAATAGTTATCTCGTTGTCTATAAATATTTTATCGTCTTCGCCTTTGGTTTTGTCAAATTTTAAATCATAAGATAAACCAGAGCATCCACCGCTTTTTACACCTACGCGTACGTAATCTGTTGCAGCATCAAAACCATCTTCTTGCATTAAGTCGATAATTTTCTTTTTGGCAGTATCAGAAACTTGTATCATCGTTAAATTGATTTTGTCTAAATTAACTGCAAAGATACTATATAAAAACCTTTTTCCATAATAGATAACATTTTTATAACTAATGTAGAAATAGAAAAAGTCTATCTAAATCTCAAGAAAGCAGATCAATTTTCATAAATTGCAGTCGAATTGTGAAAACACAAAAGAGTTTTTGTAGAGGAGAGATTCTAGGTGTACTGGAACTATAAAATCTTTTTTTTATTTCCCAATTCTTAATCTTTCAATCAAAAAAAATGAAACTATACGCTATTGAAACCGGAAATTTTAAGCTTGATGGTGGCGCCATGTTTGGTGTAGTGCCTAAAACCATTTGGAACCGCACTAACCCTGCTGATGCCAACAATTTAATTGATATTGCTGCACGATGCTTATTAATTGAGGATGATAAACGTTTAATCCTAATCGATACAGGAATGGGAGACAAGCAATCGGATAAATTTTATGGTTATTATTCGCTTTGGGGTTCACACTCACTAGACAAGTCATTGGCTGAACATGGTTTTCACCGTGATGATATCACAGATGTGTTTATGACGCATTTGCATTTTGATCACTGCGGCGGAAGTGTACAGTGGAATAAAGATAAAACGGGTTACGAACCTGCTTTTAAAAATGCAAAATTTTGGAGTAATGAAAACCATTGGGAATGGGCAACAAAACCAAACCCGAGAGAAAAAGCATCGTTTTTGTCTGAAAATATTTTGCCAATGCAGGAAAGCGGACAGTTAAATTTTATCAAAAGACCCGAAGGAGATTTCTTGGAGAAATCAGAATTAGGTTTTGGAATTTTCTTTGCCGATGGGCACACGGAGAAGCAAATGATTCCGCACATTCAATACAAAGACAAAACTATTATTTTTTGTGCTGATTTATTAGCTACTGCAGGTCACATACCCGTTGCCTATGTGATGGGATATGATACTAGACCTTTATTAACCATGCCAGAAAAAACAAAATTTTTAAATGCGGCCGCTGATAATAATTTCTATTTGTTTCTAGAACATGATGCCCACAACCAGATAATTACAGTACAACATACTGAGAAAGGTGTTCGGTTAAAAGAGGTTTATTCTTGTGAAGAAATCTTAACATAGTGTTAATCGTGCCGTGGTTGTAACAAAATCCTTTATTTTAGACCAATATTTAAATCCTAATAATACATTAAATAATGAATACCATTAAGCCTATTTGCCTTTCAGCTATTGCTCTTGTAGTTTTAGCAGGGTGCGGAACACAAAAACAAGCGGCTAGTTATACAACAATGACTGCTATATCGGCACCATTAAATATTAAAAAAACTAGTCCATTAAAGGAGATTGAGTTAAAACGTTGGAGTCATTTAGACATAGTTAAAGACACTATACCTGGAATGAGTGTAGATAAAGCCTACGCTGAATTATTGAAGGATAAAAAAGGAGTTCCTGTAATTGTAGGTATTGTCGACTCGGGAGTAGATATCGAACATGAAGACTTAAAAACAGTATTATGGACTAATACCAAAGAGATTCCCGGAAACGGAATTGACGATGATAAAAACGGTTATGTAGATGATATTCATGGTTGGAATTTCCTAGGAGATATAACCAAAGAAAATCTAGAATACGAAAGAATCGTAAAAGATAAAAGCATTGTGGACGAGGTGACTTATCTGGAAGCAAAAGCGTTAAATGATAAAAAAGTTGCTGATGCAGTTGCAGTAAAAACACGTTTAGAAGGTATGATCGCCTCATTGGTAAAAAACGATGCTGTTTTAGTTAAGTTCTTAGGTAAGCCAGTCTATACGGTTGCTGATGTAAATGCAATTAGCTCAGAGGATGAAGCTGTAAAGGAAAGTAAGCAAATAATGCAACAAATGTTTTCTTACAGATTGCCGGTAGCAGATTTGAAAGCTGCGGTCGAAAAACAATTAGAGGGTCAAATAGCTTTAGTAAACGGAGATAATCTGAAAACAGATTACAGAAAAGTTGTTGGGGACAACCCTAATGATATTACTGATACTAAATACGGTAATGCAAACGTGATGGGTCCAGATAAAAAAGAAATCCTTCATGGTACTCACGTAGCAGGTATTGTAGCTCAAGTGAGAGGGAATAATTTAGGTGGCGACGGTGTTGCCAACAATGTACAAATTTTGACAGTTCGTGCTGTGCCAGATGGGGATGAGTACGATAAAGACATTGCTTTAGGAATTCGCTATGCAGTAGATAATGGAGCTAAAGTAATCAACGGAAGTTTTGGTAAAAGTTTTTCTCCTCATAGACAATGGGTTTACGATGCGATTAAATATGCTGAGAAAAAAGATGTTTTAATTGTTCATGCCGCAGGTAATGATGCAAAAGACATCGATTTTGCTGAAAATTTCCCAAATGATTCAGAAGATAAGAAAACTGAATTTGCTGATAACATGATTACTATTGGTGCTTTGAATTTTGAATATAGTGATAAGGTAGTTGCTCGTTTCTCAAACATCGGAAAAGTAAATGTAGATGTTTTTGCTCCTGGAGTTCAAATTTATGCAACAACACCTAACAATGCATACCAATATTTAGCTGGAACTTCTATGGCTTCGCCTAATGTTGCTGGAGTTGCTGCCTTAATTCGTTCATATTATCCTAAATTGACAGCTTCACAAGTAAAACACATCTTGATGGATTCAGGTGTAGCTATCACAACTGATGTTGTGGTTGGGGGTAATCCTAAAGATACTCGTTCTTTCTCTACGCTATCTCAGTCAGGTAAAATAGTAAATGCATACAACGCTATTTTAATGGCAGACAAAATGTCAACTAAATAAATCCAAAACTATTAATCTTATGGGAGAGCTTCGGCTCTTCCATTTTTTATTTTAAACCAATGAAGAAAATACTATTACTTTCCCTCGTTACTTTTAATTTTGGTTCGCTAATGGCCCAAAGTACTACTTATTGGCAACAACATGTCGATTATAAAATGGACGTCGTTATGGATGTCAAAAACTACCAATACAAAGGAACACAGGAATTAGTTTACACTAATAATTCTAATGATACTTTGAGAAAAGTATATTACCATTTGTTCAACAATGCTTTCCAACCGGGTAGCGAAATGGATGCTAGGTTGCATAGTATTAAGGATCCAGATGCTAGAATGGTAAACAAAGTTACCGTTGATGGAAAAGAGGTTAAAGTAAGCCGAATTGAAAGCTTGAAACCAAATGAAATAGGCTACCTAAAAATCACTAATTTCAAACAAGATGGCGCAGTAGCAGAAGCTAAAACTGCGGGTACTATTTTAGAAGTGACTTTGGCAAAGCCCATTTTACCGAATTCGAAATCAACTTTTACATTAGATTTTGACGGTCAAGTGCCGATTCAAATTCGTCGTTCAGGACGAAATAATTCTGAAGGAGTAGAGTTATCAATGACTCAATGGTATCCTAAGTTAGCCGAATTTGATTTCGAGGGATGGCATGCTGATCCATATATAGCAAGAGAATTTCAAGGAGTTTGGGGTAATTTTGATGTAAAAATTACTATTGATAAAGAGTTTGTTCTAGGAGGAACGGGTTACTTGCAAAATCCAAACGAAATTGGTTTTGGTTACCAAAGCGAAGGTGTAGTGGTTAACACTCCTAAAAAGACAAAGACGTTAACTTGGCATTTTGTAGCGCCTATGGTACATGATTTTGCATGGGCTGCCGATAAAAATTACATGCACGATGTGGTAAAAGGACCTAATGATGTTGATTTGCATTTCTTGTATAAAAACTATCCAAAAACAGTTGAAAACTGGAAAAAACTGCAGCCAATGATGGTAAAGGTTATGGATGTTTTTAATAAAAATGTTGGAAATTATCCTTACAAACAATACTCCTTTATACAAGGTGGTGATGGCGGAATGGAGTATGCAATGTCTACATTAATGCTCGGAAATGGTACACTTGAGGGAATTTTTGGTACAGCAACACATGAGTTAGGACACTCCTGGTTCCAGCATGTCTTAGCCTCAAACGAGTCAAAACACCCTTGGATGGATGAAGGTTTTACAACCTACATTTCTGATTTGGCTGAAAATGAACTTTCTGATAAAAAAGTAGCAAATCCTTTTTCAGGTAATTACAGAGCGTATTATAATTTAGTAAACTCAGGTAAAGAGCAGTCTCAAACTACGCATGGTGATCGTTATGACGAAAACAGACCTTACAGCACCTCTTCATACGTAAAGGGAAGTGTATTTTTATCACAGTTGCGTTATGTAATAGGTGAAGATAAATTGGCAGAGACCATTAAAAGATACTACCATGATTTCAAGTTCAAGCATCCAACGCCTAACGATATTAAGAGATCAGCGGAGCGTGTTTCAGGTGCTAATCTAGATTGGTATTTAGTAGATTGGGCACAAACAACAAACACGATTGATTACGGAATTAAAGCAGTGACTGAAAACGGAAATCAAACTACAGTTAGTTTAGAAAGAATTGGTAGAATGCCAATGCCAATTGATTTGTTAGTAGAATATACTGATGGAACAATGGAAAGTTTTTATGTGCCTTTACGAATGATGAATTACGAGAAAGCAAATCCTAATCCGGCAGTAAAAAGAACGGTGTTGAATGACTGGACTTGGGCTGCCTCTAACTATGAATTCACAATTGCTAAAGCAAAAGGGACTATCAAAAAAATCACAATTGACCCAAGTGGCTTAATGGCCGACGTGAAACAAGATAATAATGTTTACAAACAATAAGCATTTTCATAAAGTAAATGATAAATCATGAGCGTTACCTACAATGAATTGACAAAATCAGTAGCGATTAAAGATGGTCTAAAAAGTCATCTTTTTCTAATGAAGTTTGTAATGATACTTACTTTAATCAATGCTCTTTTGAATATATCAAATGGTCAAATAGCATTTGGATTTATGAAAGCGTTATGGTTGGTAATAGGTATGTTCTCGGTTGTTATTCTTCACAAGTATATTTTTAAAAAATCAGGTAGCGAGAAAATACCTGCTGATCAAATCAAAGGTATCAATGAAAGTACTTTTTTAGGACGTAAAAAATACTTTATCATATTGCAAAACGGAAAACAACGCGATTTGCTATCTGTAAAATCAGATGCTGAATTTGTACAAGTTCGAAAGCTGTTTACGAAAAACGGAATACTCTAATAAAGAGTAAGGCTGCAAAATATTTTTTGCAGCCTTTTTTTATAATTAACAGATTGGCTCTATTGCGTTCACAATTAAGAAACACTAAATTTGTATCAAACGATTGTAGCAACACCATATGAAACCAACTATTACTATTATTGGCGCAGGAATTTCGGGACTATCGGCAGGACTGCATTTGCATCGCAAAGGTTTTACTGTCAAAATTATTGAAGCTAGCGATCGAGTGGGTGGCCGAATCAAAACCGATATAGTTGATGGTTTTAGATTGGATCAGGGTTTCCAGGTTTTACTTACTTCTTATCCTGAGGCAAAAATGCTCTTGGATTATGATGCTTTGCAGCTAAAAAATTTTTTGCCAGGAGCGACGGTTTTATACGATGGCGGTCAGTTCGAAATTGCTGATCCGTTTAGAAGACCTTCTGCTTTATTGGCAACAGTTTTTGCGCCTGTGGGTTCACTAAAAGACAAGTTCAATACTTTTATTTTAAAGAATAAATTAATAGCTAAATCAGTTGAAGGGATCTTTGCACAACCTCAAAAGTCAAGTCTAGAACAGCTAAAAGACTATGGTTTTAGTGCTAAGATGATCAACCGTTTTTTCAAGCCCTTTTTCTCGGGTATTTTTCTCGAAAATAATTTGGCAACGCCTAATAGGATGTTTGATTTTGTAATGAAAATGTTCTCTGAAGGTGACGCTGCCATTCCGGCTTTGGGTATGGAAGAGATTCCAAAACAATTAGCCAAGCAGTTGCCAGAGCACGCCTTCCTGTTTAACACAAAGGTTACCGATATTCAGGCAAATATAATTATTACAGCTACTGGCGAGCAAATCCAATCGGATATTGTTATTGTAGCAACAGAGGCAACAGCCTTGATTTCTAAATATAAAACAACTACAGAAACTAAGCATCACTCAGTAACTAATGTTTATTTTGAAGCTAAAGTAGCGCCATCAAATAAGGCAGTTGTTATTTTGAATGCTTCAGAGAAAGACAAAATAGTCAATAACTTGACGGTGATGACTAACGTAAGCACAGCATATGCGCCTGCAGGGAAAGTGTTAGTTTCAGTTTCATGCAATGGTCTGCTTGATTATAGCGATCAAGAATTAGCTCAAAAAATTAAAACCGAATTGCAACCGTGGTTCGGGAACCAAGTCGAGGGTTGGTCACATCTTAAAACCTATAAAGTAAAGTACGCATTGCCTCAACTCGAAGTTCTAAAAGATGATTTAAATACTGCAGATATGAAAATTACCGACAATTTATATTGCTGTGGGGATCATTTAATGAATGGTAGCATTAATGCAGCCATGAAATCAGGTCGTTTGTTGGCTGATTTGATAATTTCAGAGAATCGCCAAAATTATATCGATAACAATTGATTGAAGAAATTTTTTTAATACATTTTGACTATTGAATTCACTTAATTATTCTAATTATATCAATCAAAACACTCGAACTGACGAGTTGAAAATTTTTTAAACTGAGATTCTGAATTAGACATCGTAGTGAAATAATTATTCAATAAAAAACCCGTTATGAAGATTTCATAGCGGGTAGGAACGCATTCATTGTATTAACTAATATTGAATTATCTCCCAAAATCATCTTGAAGACGTACAATATCCTCTTCGTCTGATGGCTGATTCAAGTCCGTATGTTGCCAAATCTCTGCAACAATACCCCATGAATCTAGTCCGATTAATCGATGTCTTTCTCCTTTATCCATTTGTATAAATGCACCTGAAGTAAGCTCTTGGATTTCGCCTTCTTCATCTGTCAAACTTGTTTTTACGCCTACTTTTCCTCCAATGATTTTCCAAATTTCAGATCTTCTATAGTGATATTGCCAAGACAATCTTTTATTTGGTGCCACTACTAATATTTTTGGACTCAGTTTATTTGTGATTTGTATTTGAGACAGTTCAAGATTTGGAAAAAATAATTTTGCAAAAGCACTAGCTTGATCTTCTGCTATTACAAAAAATCCTCCCCAAGGCCTTGTCATATCTTGTTGAACAATAGTGAAATTTTCTGATTTTATAATGGCAGCAACTCTTTCAAAGATTGCATTTTTATCCATTATGAGGTCTAAATTAAAGTTCATTTTAGGTGTATATTTTAAATTTTAGTATGCTCTTTTATTAGTTGAAATCCTAAAGTAGTTAAGTGTGTCGCCGCATTTTGCATCGCATCCTCCGTAGTCACTCCCATTTCCATAATAGAATGGATACTTTCAGGATGTAGATTTTCTTCGATTAGTTTTTTATCTTTTACAATTCCTGCAATAATTGAAAAGGGAATTTGATTTTTAAGTGCTCTTTCGCTAATACCTTTGATTACTTTACCCTCGATTGTTTGTTTGTCAACAGAACCTTCTCCTGTAATGATTAAGTCAATATTATCTTTTAATAGAGTGTCAAAACCATTTTGTTCCATTACAAAATCAATTCCTGATTTTATTTTGGCATCCAAAAAGCAAACTGCTCCTGCCCCTAAACCGCCAGCGGCTCCTGCGCCTTTAATAGTTTCTACTTTTTTGTTAAGGTATTTTAGAACTTGATTACTAAAATGTCGAAGTCCCAGGTCTAATAATTGAATCTGTTCTTCTGATGCACCTTTTTGACCCCCGTAAACGTAAGCGGCACCATTTCTCCCGAACAATGGGTTTTTGACATCACATACTACGGTGCAGTTAATTTCATTTAGATCAAATAATAGATGAGTATCCACAATTTTAGCAATATGTAACATCTCTTTACCAATGGGGTTAATAAGTTCGTCTTTTGAGTTGTAAAGCTGATAACCCAAAGCGGCTGCCATCCCTATTCCAGCATCATTTGTTGCGCTTCCGCCAATAAATAATACAATGTTTTTATATCCTTTTTGAATTGCGTCAAGGATGAGTTGTCCAGTACCAAAGGTAGAAGTATAGTAACAGTTTTTTTCGTTTTCTTCTAATAGCTGCAGTCCGGATGCATTTGCCATTTCAATGTATGCAGTATCCTCAGATACTTTATAAGAGGCCTTGATTTCTTTAAACAAAGGGTTCATTACTATGATAGAAATGGTTTTCAGTTTGAAATAATTTTGCAATATATCCAAGGTTCCTTCGCCGCCGTCAGCCAGTGGATGTTTTATAGTTTCAATTAATGGATTCGCTTTTTTAATTCCGTCTTCAATGGCGTTACAAACCTCCATGGCAGACAAAGAACCTTTGAATTTATCGGGTGCTATTAAAATTCTCATTTTGTAATTTTTTAGTTAGTGTATTTAGTAGCAACTGAGATTAAAAAAAGCAGCACAATTCGTTTCCTCCTCATGCCGCCAAATTAACCAACTCAATGTATTTTATTGATTGAAATACTTTAATCTCAATCTATTTTATCGATGCTAAAATGTCTGGAAGTGCAAATGAAAACGCAAGTATTGCAATGAAGAATACAACTAATATCAACACATCTTTAGAGTAAATATCTTCTTTACGAACGCTAAACACAATATTGGTATCCGTATTTTTTTCTGTTTTATAGATAGCACTAAATACTAATGCTAATACGAAAGTGATAACAAAACCGGTTAGGTTAAACCAAATCCAGAAAATATCATTAAAAAAGTATTTGATCGTAACATTGATCAAAACTCCACCTATAATCCCAACGTTCATCCCAATATAATTCACTCTTTTTACTAAAATAGCAATTATAAATGTAGCTAGGATAGGGCCATAAAATTGAGATGATATCATGTTAATCAACTCAATTACGGTTCCGCCATTATTCCCAAAAAGATAAGCCGATGCGATACAAACAATCCCCCAGAATATAATGGAAATCTTAGAAAGCTGCATGTACTTAGCCTGACTTAGTTTTACTTTTCCTCTATTAAAAAGATCTTCAACTGTTACCGCTCCAAGTGAGTGAATTGTTGCACTTACTGATGACATAGCCGCTGATAAAATCCCTACGATTAAAATTCCAATTAATCCGTGTGGCAAGTATTTCATAATGAAAACAGGCAACATCAAATCAGGTTTGAAACCGTTTTTGAGAAATTCTTCTGGATAATTTTTTTGAGTTAATGAAGCAATTTCGTTCATGAAATCAGGAGTCAAATGCACTAATGCACCGATGATTAAACCCATAATACAATAGGTCAATACCACAGGGAAACGCAATAATCCGTTTGTCAATAATATTTTCTTAGCCGAGTTTTCGTCTTTAGCCGATATCAATCGTTGTGCTTGTGTTTGATCTGTTCCGTAGTATGAAAGGTATAAAAATAATCCACCTAGTACCATTGGCAAAAGCCCATAAGTACCACCGTCAAACCCTAAATTAGGGACATCAATTACTTGCAAACGCTCGCTATCAAAACCAGTAAAATTAGGATTGGCTTTAAGAACATCCCAACCGTAATAAATACAGATAAGTAATCCGCCGAACAAAATTACCATTTGAATCGCATCACCCCAAACCACCGCTTTCATTCCGCCCATATACGAATACACGATTGTGATAATGGTAATTAAAAGAATGGTCCAGTGAAAACTAATACTCAAGACTGATTGTAAAATAATTGCAATGGTGTACACACCCACACCCGTAGATAGCGAGCGACTTATTTGAAAAACAACACTCAATACAATTCGAGTAGAAGATGAAAAACGTCTTTCGACAAATTCATAAATACTCACAATATTAGCTCTGTATAATGGCGGAACAATGATCAACATAATTCCGATCATGGCCAATGGCACCGCCAACTCAAAGGTCAACCACTTCATCCCGCCGCCCTGAGCTAATCCAACAAACGCAGGAGCCGAAATAAAACTGATCGCAGAGAGTTGGGTCGCCATAGCGGATAAACTCAATGGAAACCACCCCATATCTTTACCACCCAAAAAATAATCTTTTCCGTCCTTGTTCTCTTTAAAAAACACTCCTAACCCTAGAAAGGCAATTAGGTAAACAACGACTACGATATAATCAATCCAGTTCATAAAGATTTATTTATAAAATTAATTCTCTAACATGTCTAAAAACAGCGCCGCACTCCAAGAGAAATTACCGCCTCCATATCCTTTAGCATCTTCTGTATATTCTGATTTTCTTGCATCAAAATATTCATAGAAACCTACTTTTTTCAAGATCTCAATACTGTCTGATTTTACTCTTGCAGCGATATCTTTGTATCCATACTCTTTTAAACCATTGTATAAAATCCAGTTTAAGTTAATCCAAACTGGTCCTCTCCAGTATTTTTTAGGATTGAAACGTTCGCTTGTAGGGTCAAATGAAGCACATAAGTACATATCATGGCCACCAAATTTAGTCATCATCGTATTAATGATTGTTGCCGCTTGTTCCTTGCTTGGGATTCCCGCAAACAATGGCGAAAATGAGGAAGAACTTACAAAACGGATTGGCTTTTCGTTTCTTAAATCATAATGAATATAAGCGCCTAATTCGGCATCATATAATTTTTCATTAAAAGCGCGAATGCTTTTCTCTTGCCATTTTTTCAGTTGTGCAATTTTATCATCGTTACCACCTATTAATTGGTACAAGTTAATCAATGAATCATTAGACTTAATCAACATCGAATTAAACAAAGGATCTTGAACTAAAAACGGCGATAGCTCCGCTATTTTTGCATCATCATAATTATGCTCTTTTGCTATTTGGATAATGTGTAAATAGTGATCGTATTCTCTTTTTGAAGGTCTTTGGGATGCATCAACATGTGTGGTGTCTCTACGCTCAAAAGTATATTCTGGTGGGTTCATAGTCAACCAAATATCATCCCAAATAGGTGAATTATCGGTTCCTGATTCCCAATTGTGGTAGATGTAGACTAAACCTTCATTTTGAGGATCTCTTTTAGTGTAGAAATAATTATGATTGTCGTAAACTTTATCAATGTTTTCTTTGATGAAGCTTAATACATCCGCTTTGTCTGTCCCAATTTCGTACATTTTTTCTAATGTAAAACCTAGAACGGGTGGCTGTGTCATTCCTGTAGAAGGATATGCGTCATTTGATTCAGGATGTAATTTTGATAAATGAAAATCACGTCCTGGAAAATAACTATCTGTTTCAACGTGAAAAACAATATGCGGAATAAATCCGTTGCCCCATTGTGAATCCAAAAGTGTTTTCATCTCTTTCTTGGCTTTATCCATATCATAATGTGCAAAACCAATGGCTATAAAACCGGAATCCCACTTCCATTGAAAAGGGTACAACCCTTTGCACGGGATCGAATATCCTTTTTCTTGAAAATTATCGTTTAAGATGTTTTTGGCCTCTTTAATTAAGTCCTTTTCCATGTTGTTATTTATTAAAAAAGATGCCTTGATGAATAAATACCAAGGCATCTTAGCTTTTATTGTTTTAAAAAGTAAATGTCAAGTTCATTAATGCCGTTCTTGGGATAATTGGTCTACCCACAAAGAATTGCTCATCTGTTTGATTATCACCTAATCTTGGCGAACCTTCCGTAATTCCAGCAGAATTAAATAAGTTGAAAGACTGCGCTCCTACTCTAAGTGTTTCGTTATCAGATCCAACATTGAAAGTATATCCTAAACTTAAATCAACAATTCCAAAACCTTGTAATTTGATTGTATTAGCGTCATTTGTGAATTTATCACCAGCATAGTTATAATCAAGATTCGCGTCAAAATTTGATTTATCATAAGACAATCCTAATTTTGTCATTACATTAGGTTGTCTAGCCAATTTGTTTCCTACATAAGTTGGATTATTTTCAGACTTGGTCAACTCATGTTTTTGGTAAGTAAACGTACCGTTAAATGCAAATCCAGGGATAAATCTCCAGTTCCACGTACTTTCAATACCATACGATTTTGTGTCTTGTAAATCTACCTTTTCAATGAAACCACCTGAGTTATTTGGGTCATTAATAAATTGCACGTTTCTTCTATCAGACAAATTTGCTGAGTATAACGCTACCGTTCCAGAGAAATCTCCTTTACCATATTTCAAACCTGCTTCGGCTTGAATAATTTTCTCCGGAGAATACGTATTTGGATTACCTAGAGCATCAAATTTTACAGAACGTAATTCTGGGAAGAAATACCCTTTAGAAAAGTTACCATAAACGCTTGTACTTGTACTTATTTTGTACAATGCTGCTAATGAAATTGCGTAATCACTCGTAGAAACATGTGCACGTTGGTATGCTCCAGTTCCCCAAATTACTTTATCAATACCCACGATACCAGTTGCATATTGAGTAGTTGCTAAATTGTACTCTTTTGATTTTTCGTTTTCAATTGTTCCAGAAGCTGTTTCATGTCTGAAACCGATATCGAAATTCCATTTCTCTAATTTGATTTGATCCGTTAAGAAAAAAGCCAATTTATTACTTGAAATGTTTTTATTAGAATATCCAGTAGCTGTATTAGTTACTCCGTTTACAGTATAACCAGAAAGGTTTACTAATCTTGGGCGGTTACTGTATTCGCTTAAATAACTCGTTGTGATATTCAAATCTCCTGCAGATGATCTAGACATAAATGTTCCCGCCGTAACAGTATGAATTCCCATTTTGTTGATTATTTTAATCTCAGATACTAATTCGTCTAATGGACGAACTCTGTCTACAATTCTGTTTTCGAATAAAAGAGCAGAAGCTGGCAAAGCTGCACCGTTTATAGTTGTAAAATTACCTGACGTTATGCCTCTAGTTGCTTTGAATTGATCTTGTGTTTCAACAGCTTTTGCACCTGTAACACCACTTCCGTCCGTAAAAAAGTTAAATTGATTCTGATATTGAGATTTTCTAATTTTTGCATCAATACTGAAATTATCTGAAAAATTATGTACAAAATTAGTCATGAAATATCCCCCTTTTGTAGCAACTCCATCTTTAATATTTGATGTAAACATTCCGTTTGGTGTAGCATATGAAATATCAGAAACGGCAGCTGTTTGCAAAGTCAAAATTTCTTTTCCGTCGTTACCAATAGGTCTTGTTCTGCTTCCTCCTTGTAATGGGTAAGGCAAAAAGAATTGTACTTTATCGTCAATTACTTGTCCAGAAAAGGTAATCGTACTTTTGTCAGTTACTTTTTTTACATTAGCACGTATTTGGTATCCTTCAGTTGGCAATCCTGTTTTGATTGGTCCTTCATCATAACGATAAAACCCTGTTACGGCATAGAATAAATTAGAATCTTTCCCTCCTAATTGTCCACTAGACAAGAAATCTGCTTTGTATCTAGAATTAGTCCCTACTTCGGTCTTCAAAATATTTTTGGGAGTCACTGAACCTGTTTCACTTGTATAGTTAATAATACCTGCAACAGAACCTGCACCATATAATACTGATGAACCACCACGAATGAACTCTAAACTTTTCATACCAATGTCTGTTCTAAAATAAACATCATGAGCAGAAGAGTTTAATCCAAAAGTAGATAATACCGGCATTCCATCTATTTGCAAAGGATTAAATTGAAATTGACCTCCAGAAGGTAAACCTCTCACAAACACGTTGGATGCTACTTCACCACCACCATTCTCAGTAGTAATTCCAGGTACACTTCGCAAAATATTAGCTTGGCTACTTGTGTTTAATTTTGTTAAATCTTTTGCGCTAAAAGAAGTAATCGAAACGGGAGTTTCTTTTTGTGAACGCTTAACCGAAGTTGCAGTCAAAACAACTTCATCTAAACTTTCAATACTTTCCTTTAATGTAAAGTTTACCGTTGCGTCTCCAGAGAAGTTTACGGTTTTTGTTTGCGGAAAAAAACCAATGTACATCACTTTGACTTTTTGCTCTCCGCTTAGCTTTGCAGTAATCTCGTATTTTCCGTCAAAATCTGTTGTGGTTCCATAATTAGTTCCAGCTACAACAACATTCACCTGTGGTAAAGGGTTGTTTTTCTCATCCGTCACCGTCCCTTTAATAGTCGATTGTGAATAGGAACAGGTTCCTATCAGCAATAAAAATATTTTTAAATATTTTTTCATTTTGGTTGAATTTAAATTAAAATTTTGGTTTATTATTTTTGGCTAAACTAAAATGTTTCCAATCATATTGATACCAAAAAAATACAAAAAATGACCGCAAACGTTTGCGGAAACGTTTGCAAAGAAAATAAAATTAGTACTTTTGCTGATATATCTATAAAAAATGCGCAAAAAAAATATTGTTACCTTAAAAAAATTGGCCTTAGATTTAGGATTGTCCATTTCTACTGTTTCAAGAGCATTGAATAATCATGTAGACATTAGTGAAGAAACAAAAGAGCGTGTTAAGGCTTACGCCAATAAAGTAAAGTATGCTCCCAATTTATTTGCCCGAGGATTTCGTTCTCACAAATCAAATATAATTGGGGTTATAATCCCTAATATAGAACACCAATTTACCGCCACCTTATTAAAAGGAATTATTTATAATGCAGATTTAAATGGGTACAAGGTTATTATATGTGAATCCTTTAATAATGAACAAAAACAAGCGGCACTTCTGGAAACGATGGTGCAGTTTGGTGTTGACGGTGTTTTATTATCTCTAGTGAAAAAAAATACTAATGTGGATGATATTCTAGACATGATGCAACACATTCCGCTCATCCTATTTGACAGAGTGTCTGCAAAAGTGCCTTGCACACAAATTGTTATTGACGATGAAGAAGCTGCTTTTAAAGCGGTGGAACATCTTATTAATACCGGAAAAAAGAGAATTGCAATTATCAAAGAAACAGAAAGCTCTATTCTGTCTGAAAAGAGATATGCGGGATATTTAAAAGCCTTGAAAAAGTACGGAATAGATTTAGACGAAAGTCTGGTTATGAGTTGCGAAAATCTTACGATTGCTGAGGGTAAAAAGCTTGCAAAGGTATTAGTTGGCTTGCAGCATAAACCGGATGGTATATTTGCTATTACAGACGAAGCAGGAATAGGGGCAATTCAAGTTTTGACGAAAAACAAAATAAAAATTCCCGAAGACGTTGCAGTCGTCGGATTTAGTAATTCAGTTTACTCGACAATCATCAAGCCTAAACTTACAACGATTGATCAACCCGGAAATAGAATTGGTGAGGTGGCCATCAAGTATTTAATTGACGAAATAAACAGTGATACTGTTATTAGTTACAAAACTATTGAAATCAAAACTAATTTGATCGTACGAGGTTCCTCTTTTAAATCTTTAAAAAGGAATAGCTTATCCTAATTCGTTTGTTGAGAACAGTAAATAAATAAAATCTAATTTTCACATGAGACTTTTATGGTTCTGTTTTAAGAGAGCTATTTCAAATGATCCAACATGTCTTTAGTCATGCTCTCTAAGTCAAATTGGTGTTGCCAGTTCCAATCAGCTTTAAGGTATTGAAGTCTTCTAAAAAATTATAAAAATAGGGTATTGTCAGTGCAGGAAAAGTTGTTTACTTTAGAAACAATAAAAAGTTGTCTTGACCATGAAAAACAAACTTACAATTATCGCAATATTATTTCTGCTGGTGAACTTTAGTTGCAAAGCACAATCAATTGTACCGCTAGAAACAAGAGTAAATTACTATAATTCAATAAATGGCATTCCTGAAACTATTACTTATTTTAAGGATATTAACCATTTGCTAGATAAATATGTAGGTAATTGGAAATACAGTTTATAAGCAAATACATTGTAATTAATATTAAAAATCAAAAAATATGAAAAGTTTTCTTTTAACTTTCAGCTTGTTTTTAACCTTATTAAGTAGTGGTTGTCAGGCTCAACAGTTGGTTAAAACGATAAAAGACGTATATCTATTGAAAAATAATGAGCAACGGTTTCTCAACAAACCTTTAAAAAACGTTCTCAAAGAATTAAAACCTAAGATAAAATCAGGTTATGCAAGTAATGATAATCCATTCTTTTTTAGATTTAAATTTATAACTCATGAGCAACAGAAAATGCAAAAGAGCGATACGAGTTGGGAAGACCAAGTGTCTTTGTATGTTTATGTAAAAAATCCAATTGATTGGAAATGGGAAAATAGACCTGAATCGATTGGTTTGGCATGGACTAAAGAAGATGCAGCAAAGTACGGTGACCTTATTGTAGTGAGAATTAAAGTTATTAACCAACCTAAAGAGTAAATAACAATTATTTTCAGATTTATAATTGATTCATGATAATAGAGAAATAGAATAAAAAATATTTTATAAACTATGATCGCCTAAATTTAAAAATTAGTGTTCTAACAATAATGCCGCAAAACTGATATTTTGCGGCATTATTTATTCTTTAACGACTTATTCTAAATGCTCTAGCATATCTTTAGTCATGCTTTCTAAATCAAATTGATGTTTCCATCCCCAATCAGCTCTAGCGCTACTGTCATCAATGCTTGCAGGCCAGCTGTCAGCTATTTTTTGACGAAAGTCAGGTTCATAGGTAATCGTAAATTCGGGAATATGCTTGGTAATTTCGGCAGCAATCTCCGTTGGTGTAAAACTCATTGCAGCTAAATTATAGGAGGAATGAATTTTGATTTGATCAGCAGGTGCTTGCATAATTCTTATAGTCGCCGCAATAGCATCATCCATATACATCATTGGCATTTTAGTTTCTGATGATAGGAAACACTCATACGTTTTATCGGCTAGTGCTTTGTGAAAAATATCCACAGCATAGTCTGTAGTACCACCACCAGGAGGTGATGACCAGCTTATCAAACCAGGATAGCGTATGCTACGCACATCGACGCCAAAGATATTGTGGTAGTACTCACACCATCTTTCTCCTGCTTGTTTACTAATTCCGTATACAGTAGACGGCTCCATGATGGTGTACTGTGGGGTGTTCTCTTTTGGGGTTGTAGGTCCAAAAACAGCAATGCTAGATGGCCAAAATATTTTTTTGATTTTTCCGGCTTTCGCCAAATTCAAAACGTGAAACAAGGAGTTCATATTTAAATCCCAAGCAAAAGCAGGATTCTTCTCGGCAGTTGCAGATAATAAAGCAGCCATCAAGTACACATCAGTAATTTGATGTACTTCTACTAAATGCTCAATTTGGTTGAAATCTAATGCATTAATTACTTCAAAGGGTCCAGCATTAACAACGTCGTTATTAAGCTTACGAATATCCGAAGCGATTACATTATCGGTTCCGTAAATTTTTCGTAGAGAATGCGTTAACTCGGTGCCTATTTGTCCACAAGCACCTATAATTAAGATTTTTGTACTCATTTTTTGATTGAATTTTAGGTAGCTAAGATAACGTTTTCGTATAGATCTGAAACACTTGTGAACGGGTTTGCATTTTGTACAATTAAAAACTTAAAATCGTTAATTTATGTAGCTTTTTTTGCCTTTATGATGCAAAAAATGCAGGGATTAGAATTGATTGGTAATTCCTGTTTTGCAATCTATAATTATAAATTTACTTTGTAACTTTGTGCTTTAACGAAAATACGATGAAATTTAAATTATCCTACTTCCTTTTTCTTTTTGTTCTACTTGTTTCGTGCAAGGATGACAACCAAAAGCGGGAGGCCGAAAATGAAAAAGACGCCAAAAAAAAGGAGGTCATTTTTTCGAACATTAACAAAGGATGGGTTTTTTATGATACACCTATAAACAAGACAGCTGAGGTAAGTGTGGCAACTTGGACTGAACTACGTATGTTTATCGCAGAGTTAGCTCAAAAACCAAAAAAGACAATAGGTGCTTTTCAGCAAAAGTCGACCGCAATTTCTAAAAAAGTAATGGCACTCAAAGAAAACATTCCTTCGCAATATGATGTGCCGCAAATTAAAAGTAGAATTTCAGTATTGATTACTAAAGTTCGTATGCTTGACTTATACATTCATCTTGATAATATTCCTGACGATAAAGTTGTAGTTGCGATCACTGAAATCAATAAAGAACTAGCTTCTCTTCAAAGACAAATGGATAATATTGTCGAAAAAAGTAAAATTCCTGTTGAACAAGGTGAATCTGAATTAATAAAAATGATGGATCCTTCTAGAGCGATTCTCCCACAACCACTTATAGACCCAAACACACCAAGAGTTGAGTAAAGCTGCCCTTTTTAAAATTTTTGATAGTTCTCCTAAAATCCAACAGATTGTAGATCGTTTACGGGAGCAAAATCCCGTAAAATTACATTTAGATGGTTTAATAGGCTCGTCGATTTCAATTGTAATTCAATCGCTTTTTAAAAAGGCCGAACATCCTTTTTTGATTGTTTTAAACAATAAAGAGGAAGCAGCTTATTACCTCAATGACCTAGAGCAATTGATAGGGGAGCAAGATGTTTTATTTTATCCAGGCTCTTTTCGTCGTCCGTACCAAATCGAAGAAACTGACAATGCTAATGTTTTGCTTCGTGCCGAAGTATTAAACCGCATTAATTCGCGTAAAAAACCTGCGGTTATTGTTAGCTATCCTGAAGCATTGTTTGAAAAGGTGGTTACACGAAAGGATTTAGATAAAAACACACTGAAAGTTACTGTAGGCGATAAGATTTCGATAGATTTTATTAACGAAGTTTTATTTGAATATGAATTCAAAAGAGTTGATTTTATTACAGAGCCAGGCGAGTTTTCGGTTCGAGGCGGAATCGTAGATGTGTTTTCATTTTCGAATGATAATCCGTACCGAATCGAGTTTTTTGGTGATGAGGTCGAAAGCATCCGATCCTTTGATGTGGCAACACAGTTGTCGATCGAAAAACAAAAAAAGATTACCATTATCCCTAATGTCGAAAACAAAGTTTTTCAAGAAAACAGAGAGTCTTTCTTAGATTATATTTCTGAGAAAACGGTTATTTTTATCCAAAACACGGAGGATTTATTTTTGCAATTAGACAAGCAATTTGTAAAAGCTGAAGAAGCTTTTGAGAAATTATCCAAAGATATTAAGCATGCTACTCCAGAACAATTGTTTTTGAATCAAGCTAGTTTTATAAAAAGAGCTTTAGATTTCTCGGTAGTCGAACTAGGTTCAAAAGCTGTTTTTAGAACCATGAAAAAGTTCGAGTTTCATGTGCAACCACAACCATCTTTCAACAAACAATTTGATTTGCTGTTAAATAATTTGAGTGAGAATCATTTTAACGGTTACAAGAATTATTTATTTTGTTCTAATGAAGCTCAGGCAAAACGCTTTCATGATATTTTTGAAACTTTGGACGAAGCCAATTCAGAGAATGTACGCAAGCAGTATCATACAATCGTAATGCCTTTGTACCAAGGTTTCATTGACGAAGAAAACCAAGTTATTTGTTATACCGATCACCAAATTTTTGAACGCTACCATAAGTTTAATATTAAAAACGGCTATTCAAAAAAACAGAATATTACTTTAAAAGAATTAACGACTTTATCCGTAGGAGATTATGTGACTCATATTGACCATGGTATTGGACGCTTTGGCGGATTGCAAAAAATTCAAGTAGAAAATAAAACACAGGAAGCCATCAAGCTAGTGTATGCTGATAATGACATTGTGTATGTGAGCATTCATTCACTACACAAAATTTCAAAATATAACGGTAAAGACGGTACGCCTCCTAAAATTTATAAATTAGGATCGAATGCGTGGAAGGTCTTGAAGCAAAAGACCAAAGCGAGAGTCAAGCACATAGCATTCAATTTGATTCAGCTGTATGCAAAGCGACGCTTAGACAAAGGCTTTCAGTTTGCGCCTGATAGTTACCTGCAAAACGAATTAGAAAGCTCGTTTATATACGAAGATACGCCAGATCAGATGAAATCTACGGCTGAGGTAAAAGCCGATATGGAGAGCGACCGACCTATGGATCGATTAGTTTGTGGCGATGTAGGTTTTGGAAAAACAGAAGTTGCGATTCGTGCTGCATTCAAAGCGGTTGATAACAGCAAGCAAGTTGCGATATTAGTGCCCACAACAATTTTAGCTTACCAACACTACCGCACTTTTACAGAGCGCTTAAAGGATATGCCTGTTTCTGTAGGGTATTTAAACCGTTTTAGAACAGCCAAACAAAAAGCAGAAACACTTAAATTATTAGCCGAAGGGAAGCTAGATATTGTCATAGGTACGCACCAATTGGTGAATAAAAATGTCGTTTTTAAAGATTTGGGTTTACTGATAGTAGATGAGGAACAAAAATTTGGTGTAAACGTAAAAGATAAATTAAAAACCATCGCTGCTAATGTAGATACTTTGACACTGACAGCAACGCCTATTCCTAGAACCTTACAGTTTTCATTGATGGCTGCACGAGATTTATCAGTAATCACAACGCCACCGCCTAATCGTTATCCTATTGAAACTAATGTAGTAGGTTTTAGTGAAGAGCTAATTCGCGATGCGATTTCGTATGAAATTCAGCGCAACGGACAAGTGTTTTTTATCAATAACCGTATCGAAAACATTAAAGAAATTGCGGGTATGATTCAGCGTTTGGTTCCCAATGCGAGAGTTGGTATCGGTCACGGACAAATGGACGGGAAAAAACTAGAGGAATTGATGCTTGCTTTTATGAATGGTGAGTTTGATGTTTTGATTGCGACAACCATTATCGAGAGTGGTCTTGATGTGCCGAATGCCAATACGATTTTTATCAATAACGCCAATAATTTTGGATTGTCTGATTTGCATCAAATGCGAGGACGTGTGGGTCGAAGTAATAAAAAAGCATTCTGTTATTTCATTTGTCCGCCTTATTCCGCCATGACCGAGGATGCCAGAAAACGAATTCAAGCGCTGGAACAATTTAGTGAGTTGGGCAGCGGATTTAATATTGCGATGAAGGATCTTGAAATTCGTGGTGCAGGAGATTTGTTAGGTGGTGAGCAATCGGGTTTCATCAACGAAATAGGATTTGATACCTATCAAAAAATCATGAACGAGGCCATAGAAGAATTGAAAGAGAATGAGTTCAAAGATTTATACCCTGAAGAAAATAATATCGAGACCAAGGAATATGTAAAAGACTTGCAAATAGACACTGATTTTGAGTTGTTATTCTCAGATGAATACATCAATAATATTAGCGAACGATTGAGTTTGTACAATGAATTGGGTGCCGTTAAAAACGAGGAAGAGTTAATTGTTTTTCAAAATAAATTAATTGACCGTTTCGGACCTATGCCACCTCGAGCTATCGCGCTGATGAATAGTATTCGAATTAAGTGGATTGCAACTGGAATCGGAATCGAAAAGCTCGTGATGAAGCAAGGGAAGATGATTTGTTATTTTGTTTCTGATCAGCAATCGGATTATTACCAGTCGAAACGCTTTAAAAAGGTTTTGGATTTTGTACAAAAACGGACTGACATTTGTAAAATGAAAGAGAAACAAACACCAAATGGTTTGCGCTTATTATTGACTTTTGATGATGCAAAAACGACTAGAAAGGCTTTAGAGATGATGAAGCTGTTGGGAGGAGAGTAAAATCTTGTATGTCTAATTGAGTAAGTAATCGTACTCTTTTAGTCTTGTAGCTTTTCTAATCTTAAACAAATCTTCTACATAATACCCATAGTGAACTGTAATGTTCCCATCCTTTACGGTATTGTAAGGAGCAGGGAAACTTTTAGAGATCTCTTCTTGAAACTTCTTCTCATACTCAAATTCAATTGGTTCGATAAAATCGATATTAATCGGAGCATAGGAGTCAGGAGAAATAGTACTAAATAGTCCTTTAGGTTTTAATGGTGATGCCCATCGTCCTTGTTTTGTCATATAAACATCATCAAATAGATATTTCATTTGAACAAATTCTCCCTCAAATTCTAAAACATAGAATAAACAATACTCGTAGTCACCATAATTAGATTTAAATGGAATGTAATTTTGCTTCGCTGGAGACTCGTGTGCATAGGATGTGAATTGGATAGTGTCTTTTGCATAATCACCATAAATAACACTAACAACAGCATATTTTGCTATCGTTCTAGAATCTAAAGAAATACCATTGCAATGACTTTGAGGAGAATTCCATAATTTAATTTTCTTTCCAATAAATACATGAAGTTTTGAAGGATTTTCTGGATGTGTCGGCCAGACTTCACATGGTTCTAAAACTAAGTTCACAGTGATTCTTTTCTGTTTTAGCAAATCACTAACTAAGTATTTTTTTGTGGTGTGGTCAGTAGATTCAAAAAATAGGGAATCTGATAACTTGGCTCGTATTTCAAAATTACCTAAAGTATCTGTTTTCGTTCTAAATTCTTTGTTATTTAAAAATTGTTGAATTATTTCTGAGCTTTCATTAGCTTTCTTGTAAGAGTCGGTATCTCGATCTCTAAATTTAGAAGTCGCTCTCCAATTATTGTATAAAGATTTATTAATTTTTCTTAATTTATTTATGGTGTCATTTTTAGTCACATAAACGATTGGGTCACCCAGTTTAGTTGAATTTAGTGCTTGTCCTTTTATTACTACTTCTTGTGAAAAAAGTAATTGTAATGAGAATAAAAATAGAATGATATATTTTTTCAACTTATGATTTTTTAGTAATCTTAAAGGTATATTTTTCTTTTGTCTTTTAAGCAATCGAAGTTACTGTTGTTGTTGTATTACTAGAAAATGATAGTTAATCAATGAAGGAGTATTAACGAGAAAGCTTTTACGTAATGAATACTATTTGATAGATTTAACCTCTTACTTTTGTGCTTTAGGTGTATAAACCTTTAAAAAGAAGTTAAAACATTGTAAACTAGTTGTTTTAGTTATTTCTGTTTTGCTATATTTGATGTAAATAATTGGATATGAATATTACAGCCGAAAAATCGTTTTTAATTGACTTGCTTCAAAACAGCACTGATATTGATTTTATTCACAAAGTAAAGAGCTTTATTTTGAAAGAAATCGACGCCAATGAATCATCACCTAAAAACAGTGATTTGTTGAAGATGGATTCAGGCACTGGCCTTAATAATGTGGACAATGAGAGTCCGCTTGAGGTTCAGAAAATCATTGAAGTTTGGACAGATTACACGCAATATTTTAGATCGTCACCTAAAGTAGATTCCAAGTAGCAGTATGGCATGATGTTAAATGTTGCGTATATTAGTTGCGTTTCGTTATGCAATTTATGCCTAGTTATAAATATTAGTTTACAAACAAGAAAGCCGTCAGTTAAAACTAACGGCTTTTTTGTATTACTCTATTTTGAAATCTTAGTTTTTCAAATCCTTGATTACCTTGAAAGCAACATCCACCTGTTCCTCGCTTACTAAAATTGTGAACTCATTAGAAGTTGAAATTACTTCATTGATAATGATACCTTCCCAAGCTAAACGTTGAAAAATAAAATAATAAATACCTGGAACTACAATATTTTCTTTTGGTAACTTAACTGTGATAGAAGCTAAATTCTCTAATTTCTGAATCAGCTTTTCGTTTGCAAAATGTTTTTCAACTAATGCATTTACGCTATTACTTAAAACAATATTGATTTCGTTTACTCCTCTGGATGAGGTATAAAACACATCTGGAAAGCCATTGATGTCCGAAATTAATTCGGCTTGCTTGTTGAGAACTGTTTCAGATACTGCAAATGTATAATCAGTTAATGCTGACCGAACCGTTATCTCACCAATATTTTTTATTACTTTATTGATTTTATGATTCAGTCTAAAGTCTAATTCTTCCGTTAATCGCTTAAGCGCCATTACAACAGCTCCTTGTTTTACTTCTTTGCCAAATTCACTTTCCAGCTCCGACATAATATTCCGAGAAAGTGAAGTCAAATTGATAATGCCAAGTGATAATGCATTCAACAAAAATGGTTTAGTTTTAATGTAATTTTCGACAATAGATGAAACGGTTTTCATAATGCGTTTGTTGTTTGTACTTAAATGTAGTAGTTATTTATTATGTGGTTGTGTTAAAAACGTATGCAAATATAAATAAAAAACAATTTGTTACAAATATAACAATGAAAAAAATACATTAAAAGTGATAAAAAGCGTCGATAAGGTGTTCAATTACAAAGGATTTCCCTTCTTTATGGACAGCTATGATATCAAAACGCACATTAAGGTCAAGGTTTTCTTGGTTCACATAGGCGTCAATTGCCTTGGTAAGAAGTTGTATTTTTTTTGGTTTTACAAAGTCTTGTGGCAACCCAAACTCTAACGATGACCTGGTTTTAACTTCAATGACCGCTAGGATTGTTTCTTTTTGAGCAATAATATCCACTTCGGCTTTTTGAAAAGTCCAATTTGTAGCTAAAATTGTGTAGCCGTCTTTTTGTAAAAATTCAACGGCTAATTCTTCTCCTAATTTACCTAATTCATTATGTTCAGCCATAATTAAGTAGTTTTATGATCTTGCATATAATGTTCTAATCTACTTTATAAATATAAGGGCGCTTTTAGTTGGAGTAACTTCCATTGAAACGGTACTACCTAAAATCAATGCTCTATTGTCTTGTATGTGTCCTGCAGGAAAATTGTAAATAATCGGAATAGTGTAATTTTTGGTTATATCCTCGATAATTTGGACTGCATTTTTCCCCCATGGAATGTCATTATCTTTCATTTTGGTCATCGAACCAACAACAATTCCTTTAATGCTTTCTAGACAACCATTGCGCTTAAGATTCATCATCATGCGATCAATATGGTACAGATATTCATCTAAGTCTTCGATAAATAAAATTTTATCACGGCAATCAATAGCTGATGGAGAGCCCAATAAACTGTATAGTATAGATAGGTTGCCACCGACTAATTCTCCACTAGCTTTCCCTATTTTATTCATGGGAGCGGTTGTTATTTCGTATTCTAGTTTGTTTCCAAAAAGTGAAAGACGCAAGGTCTCTATCGCTTCTTTTGTCGCTCTAGGAACGGTAATTGGCATAACTCCATGAATTGTTTTAAACCCCATTGTGTTAAGATGATTGTGTAAAACGGTAATATCGCTAAAGCCAACAATCCATTTAGGATGTTGCTTGAATTTGGTAAAATCAAGTAAATCAATGATTCGGACCGTTCCATAACCTCCTTTTACACACCAAATTGCTTTTATATTTGGATTATCTAATTGCTGCTGAAAATCAGCGGCGCGTTGTTCATCTGTCCCTGCAAGCTGGTTGTTGTCTAGACCTATGGTTTTCCCAATAACCACTTCAAGTCCCCAACTGTGTAGTAAATCTATCGCTGGTTTTAAATTATTATCTACATTTTTTCGAGCAGTTGCAAGTATAGCTACGGTGTCTCCTTTTTGTAAATTAGTTGGTGTGGTCATTGTTATTTGAGATTGGCTTGTTGTGGAATAAATAATGAGGAAGAATAGAAATAACTTAGAAAGAATAAAATTCTTGACTGAAAGTAAAAAATGAGGTTTATTCATAGTAAAATTTCCAATTCTATTAATTTTCATTGGCTGTACTGCCTAAAAGCAAATATAGCCATTTTCGAAAATAATTGTCGTTTTCTTGTGTAAATGAAGTATTTTTACTTCAAAAGGATGTGTTAATTGTTGCTAATTATGGTAAAATATATAGGTACACTATTGTTGTTACTGGTTTTCTTAGGACCAAATTGCTTTGCTCAACAAAAAAATTATCGCATCCATACCGTCGCCTTTTATAATTTCGAAAATCTTTTTGATACCATTAATGATCCTGCAACGAACGATGATGAATGGACGCCAAAAGGAGCTCAACATTGGACATCTAAAAAATACCATCAAAAATTAGAGAGCTTATCAAAAGTTTTATTAGAGATAGGTTCTGCCGAGAATACTAATTCACCCACATTTATAGGTTGTTCAGAGATCGAGAATCGCGGTGTTCTAGAGGATTTAATTAAACATCCAAAACTTATTCCTAAAGATTACGGAATCATCCATTTTGATTCCCCAGATAAACGTGGTATTGATGTGGCTTTGCTTTACCAACGCAAGTATTTCCGTCCTACATCCTACACTAATATTCCGTTATATGTTTACAAGAAGGAACTGCCAGCCGAGTTGCCTGTAGTTGTGACGGCCGCTGACAAGTCTGATGATGTTTTAGAAATCAATTATCAAAATAATCGTGTATTTACTAGGGACCAACTTTTGATAACCGGATTTCTGGATGACGAGGAGATTCATATTATTGTAAATCACTGGCCTTCAAGATCTGGTGGTGAGAAAAAATCAAGTCCGTTTAGAGAGGCCGCAGGTGCCTTAAATCGAAAAATTATAGACTCACTACAACGTATAAATAGCGATGCAAAAATAATTACACTTGGAGATCTCAACGATGGACCGTTTAATAATAGTGTCAAAAAAGCATTAGGTGCCAAAGCTAAAAAAGCAGAGGTGCCACCCTTGGGAATCTATAATCCTTTTGAAGAAATGGCTAACAAAGGTTTAGGAACCATTGCGTTTAGAGATTCATGGGATATCTTCGATCAGATTATGGTATCTCAAACTTTAATAGAGAGTGACTTTTCGTCTTATCGCTATTGGAAGGCGGGTATTTACAACAAACCTTTTTTAGTGCAAACATCAGGGCAATACAAAGGATATCCCAAACGGCATTCCGTTTCTGAGGTTGGTTTTAGTGATCACTTTCCCGTTTACATTTATTTAATCAAGGAAGCCAAATAAATTAATACTTTATGACTTTGTAAACCAAGCATCACAAAGCTTTTTAGTAAATTAGCGTAACTAAACAATAAGTCAAGAATCATGGCAATAGCAAAACCCTTTAACCTTACAAAGTGGATTGAGGAAAACCGTCAATTACTAAAACCGCCGGTGGGTAACAAGAATATATATAAAGAATCTGGTGATTATATCGTTATGGTGGTAGCAGGACCAAATGCCCGTAAAGACTATCACTACAATGAAACGGAGGAGTTGTTTTACCAGTTGGAAGGCAGTATAAAAGTTGTCATTCAAGAAGATGGAGTCCGTAAAGAAATGGAATTGAATGCCGGCGATATGTACTTGCATCCCGCAAAAACACCTCATTCTCCAGTTCGATCTCAGGGTTCAATTGGGTTGGTTTTCGAGCGCAAACGTGCTGGTCAAGGATTTGTGGATGGACTACTATGGTTTTGTGATAATTGCAATCATAAACTGCACGAAGTGTATTTTGAATTAAACGATATCGAAAAAGATTTTTTACCTCATTTCGAACACTATTATGGATCGAAGGATTTAAGAACCTGTACGTCCTGTGGCACCGTTATGGAGGTTGATCCTCGATTCGTGGCCAAATAGGTTTTTTTAGGAGCTAATTCCCGCTGTTCGTTGTATCTATTCCTTCTTAAAGAAATCAGGAATAGGATGCCACTTCCATCGGGGCTAGGATTGTACTGGTCAATGAAGCGATAGTCTAAATCATATTTTAAGTCAAATTTTGATCAAAATAGGATAGTAGAAACTTAATTATTTTAGTTTCATCATAGGGTGTATTTCACTGCTAGATTCTTACTATTCAACTTGAAACACTATATTTGTGTATAAATACAACAATTTTAACCAAAAAAGTTACAATGATAACAATAGCAAATCAATTCGGTATGAAAGAAGCTTTAGCTCAATTGGGTATAAAGGACGTAAATGAAGGAACTTCGACAGGACTTAATCACTTTTCAGACGGAGAAATTCTCGAAAGTTATTCACCTGTAGATGGTCAATTGATAGCAAAAGTTAAAACAACCACTGCTGCTGATTATGAAAAAGTAATGGAATCAGCAACAGCTGCTTTCAAAACTTTTAGAACCATGCCAGCACCGCAACGTGGAGAAATTGTACGTCAGTTTGGTGAGAAATTGCGTAAAAATAAGGAAGCTTTAGGGAAACTGGTTTCGTATGAAATGGGTAAATCACTGCAAGAAGGTTATGGCGAAGTACAAGAGATGATTGATATTTGTGACTTTGCAGTAGGACTTTCTCGTCAGTTGCACGGCTTAACCATGCACTCAGAACGTCCAGGACATCGTATGTATGAGCAATACCATCCAATGGGAGTAGTTGGAATTATTTCGGCGTTTAACTTTCCAGTTGCCGTTTGGGCTTGGAACACAGCCTTGGCATGGATTTGTGGCGATGTTTGCGTTTGGAAACCATCAGAGAAAACCCCACTTTGTGGTATAGCTTGTCAAAATATTATTGCAGAAGTTATCAAGGAAAATAATTTACCAGAAGGAATTTCTTGTTTAATAAATGGAGATTATAAAGTTGGTGAGATGATGACAAGTGATAAACGTGTGCCATTAATTTCAGCTACAGGTTCTACTCGCATGGGTAAAATTGTAGCGCAAACTGTTGCAGGTCGTTTAGGGAGATCGTTATTAGAGCTTGGTGGTAACAATGCTATCATAGTAACACCAGATGCAGATATCAAGATGACCGTAATAGGAGCTGTTTTTGGAGCGGTTGGTACTGCTGGTCAACGTTGTACTTCTACACGTCGTTTAATCATTCACGAAAGTATTTATGATAAAGTGAGAGAAGCACTGGTTTCGGCTTACGGTCAGTTGCGTATAGGGAATCCATTAGACGAAAACAATCACGTAGGTCCAGTAATTGATACACATGCCGTTCAAATGTACAATCATGCTTTGGCAAAAGTAGTTGCCGAAGGTGGAAATATATTAGTTGAAGGTGGAGTTCTTACTGGCGAAGGATATGAAAGTGGTTGTTATGTGAAACCCGCAATTGCTGAGGCAGATAATTCTTTTGAGATTGTACAGCACGAAACTTTTGCCCCTGTATTGTACTTGCTTAAATACTCCGGTACTGTAGAGGATGCATTGGCAATTCAAAATGGAGTAGCACAAGGTTTATCATCGGCTATTATGACTAATAATTTGCGTGAAGCCGAATTGTTTTTATCTGTAGTTGGATCTGATTGCGGAATTGCAAATGTGAATATTGGAACTTCGGGAGCAGAAATAGGTGGTGCTTTTGGTGGAGAAAAAGAAACTGGTGGAGGAAGAGAATCAGGATCTGATGCCTGGAAGGTATATATGAGACGCCAGACCAATACAATTAATTACACAACGAGTTTACCGCTAGCACAAGGGATAAAGTTCGATTTGTAGTTCAATTGTAAACATAAAAAAAGGCAATTTGATTTTTCAAATTGCCTTTTTTTATGTTTTTGAACGACTCTATAAATTAAAAGAGGCACCAATATTTAATGTAAACTGATTGTTTAAGTGGTCAAAACCGCTGGTGGTATTATCATATTTTGCAATAGGGAATCCTGCTTCGCTGAAAACACCAAAACCGTCTGTGAAGAAATAACGAAATCCTACGTGGCCACCAAAATTTTTCAAACCCAAATCAATTCCTGGATACAAATCCATCTTTGATCCCATATTAAATACGTTACCTAGATTAGCATTAAAACGTGCTTTAAGATCAATACGGTCTTTAAATTCTGGAATTTCACCCAAAACATTAGCGCGAACAGAAAGTAAATAGTTACCAGTTAATCCTAACGATATGTTTTCCCCTACGCCAAAATCAGTACTAAGGTAAATCCCTGTTCCTCCATCTTGTAAATTAGTTCCTATTTGTCCTTTAAAATCACCGTTCCCTTTAAACGCTTGGCCCTGCATTATAAATACTGTTATAAAAGCTAGTGCCGTTATGAGTTTTTTCATCACTCTTTTATTTTAAATTAATAAGATGTAAAAATAGTTCTTTATAATCTAATTTCGTCCTTTTTCTTCAAAATACAGTTGGTGTAGAGGCTCGCTTTGCCAAAACTCCTTGGTGTCGATATCCATAATAGTTAATGGTCCTTTAAAGGCTGCTCCCGTGTCGACATTCCAAATACATGCTCTTTGAACTGGTGTAGTTATCCCAATTCTTGTTACTGGAGTATGTCCTATATAGATTTCGTCATACAAGGTAAGTCTTTTTGGGTATAACAAGTCATTGGGTTTAATACTTGGGTCTAACGATAAAGCAGTTTCCCACAGTGTTCGATCCCAATAAAATAATTTTGGATAAAATTCATATTTTACACCATTCATATTAGTAAATCCTGCATGAACAAACAGGCGGTTTTTTTCGTCAAGGTGATAGTCACTTAGTTCTTTCAAGAATTTAATATGACTTTTTTTAGTAGCACCATCTACTTTGGTGTAAGCCGTAACAGTCGCTTCACCTCCATGATTATACCATAAAAGATTGTCTTTACTTTCGGTAAGCCAATGCAATAAGAGCTCGTCGTGATTTCCTCTTATAAAAACACAGCTGTTTGTTGTGCTTAACTCAATCAAATAGTCTAATACTTGCGGTGATTGACTCCAGCCATCAACATAGTCTCCTAAAAAAATTAAAGTATCTTGTGGGGTTACATGGGCTCTTTCGATAATTTGGTGAAGGGCACGCAAGCCTCCGTGAATATCACCTATAACTAATGTTCTCATTTTTTGTTTGGTCAATCAGGATTATAAAAATAACCCGTTTGTTGTTTTGAAAAATATAAAAATAAACAAAAGAGTTAGGAAGCGGTAATTTTATGGCTTTTTTATTTTTTTTTCAAAATAAAACTGATGAATGGAGCAAATTTAGGGCTACTAAAATATCACTAAATTTGGTGATTGTTTCATGTTAATTATTTTTATTAACTTTACAAAAACATTTAAATTTATTTAAGATGAACACACTTATTACTTTATCGATATTGATTGTCAGAACGATATTAAATTTGTTGAATGATGTTTTGTCTTTTTTTAATCTTCACCTTTAGTATCGTACTTCATTTTTCGTACTACTCTCATCGCTTCCTTGAAGGACAAATAGATTGAAGGATAGGCTTTTAAATCTTCCTTAGCATCGATGAGTTTTTCTTTAGCTTCAGTAAATCCATTTAAATAGCAAATCATCAATGCTGATGGTAAGTTTTCAAGATCTCGTAGTTCTCTATCATCCAAAACGATCTTTTTATTGAGTCTATTTAACAAAGCTAGATTAGCGTTGTAAATATGATGAAGAAGTTTCTTGTTATATTCTGGCGGCTGAAAAAGCATTTCGCTCTCTATTTTGTAATAACCATTTTCATAAAAATAAATTGTTTTTTTCTCCAAAGGATAATAACTTGTTTTATCATTTAAACCTAACGGAATATATTCGACAATGGTGAAACTTTTGTCATCGTAATTTATAGTTACAACATCTTGAGCAGAATAAAATAACTTGATTTGTTCATTGATTAATTCTATATCGACTCTGGAGAGGAAGGTTTTGTCACGATTTTTTTTTGGTATTCCAGCCCAGCAAATGATAAATAACTCTTTAAATACTTTGTATTTAGGAAAGATATCTTTGTGTCTGAAGTTGATGAAATCAAAAACACCATCAAGGGTGTATTGGATGTTATTTCTAGAATTATTCTCAATATCAATTACCGTTTCGGTATTCGTGTAATTTTTTTTGATAGGTTCAAGAGTTGGTGTCGTAGTGCTTCCACGTCTTATAAATGTACTGTTGGCTGTAATTTTGTGAATACCTTTTCTAAAATAAGATGGTTTGTTTTTAGGTTTGATAGTCACTAAACCTACTACCTTATCTTTTGGTAAATTGGGAAAAGGTACATTTTCATATTGTATTTTTGGTGGATTTTCTAGGTAGGCATTTACTAAATTTTGTATTCTACTATCATCAAAAAAATCATCGCCAATTATCTCATTATCTTGATCTTCTACACCCACTACGATATAGGAATTATTAGCAGGATTAGAATTGGATAAGGCACAAATGTGTTTCAAAAATTTGGCCTTACCCTCTCTAGTATGTAAATTCAACTGTCGCTTTTTGTCATAAAAACTAGTCTCATCGTTATGCGCAAGTAAGTTCTTGATTAAAAGTCGTTTGTTGATCATTGAATTTCTTTTTTAATCTCTTTTTACAATCGTTGATGAGGCTTGAGCGGTACTCATAACGATCAAATCAGCAATATTAACATGATAAGGTCTTGAGACTACAAAATGAATAATATCTGCAATATCTTCTGCTTGAAGAGGAGTAAACCCTTTGTACACATTTTCTGCTCGGTTGGTATCGCCTTTAAAACGTATTTCGCTAAATTCGGTTTCAACCATACCGGGGTGGATCGCGCCTACGCGAATACCAAAAGGATTCAAATCAATTCGCATTCCTTGATTCAAAGCATCTACGGCATGTTTTGAAGCACAATACACATTCCCATTTGGATATACTTCTTTTGCAGCAGTAGAACCAATGTTGATGATGTGACCTGATTTTCTTTCGATCATTTGCGGAATAATAGCTTTAGATACGTACAAAAGTCCTTTGACGTTAATATCGATCATCGCATCCCAATCATCAATATCTCCAGTTTGAATTGGATCTAATCCATGAGCATTACCTGCGTTATTAATTAAGACATCAATAGTAGAAAAATCATGAGGCAAGCTGTTAATAGCTTCAAATACAAGATTCTTATCTCGTACGTCAAATGACAAGCAATGCACATCGGTAAATGCTTCTAATTCTTTTTTAAGTTCTTGTAAGCGATCTTCTCTTCGACCGCACAAAATGATTCGATAGTTATTTTTTGCTAGTATTTGTGCTGTTGCTTTACCAATCCCGCTTGTAGCTCCAGTAATTAAGGCTGTTTTATTCATTTTACGTTTGTATGTTGTTTTTGTTTTAATATGTATTTAGGGAACATCTTTACCCATGCTTTCAGACCAAATTGCGAACCAATCTTCCTTATCTAATTCTAAAGCAATTGCTTTATGTAAGGATTGTATACGGGCTACGTTTACCGTGCCGGCAATGGGTATTATTTTTGCCGGATGTCTAAGTACCCAAGATAGTAATAAAGTGTCAGATCCTAATTCATACTTAGACACTAACGTTGCTAAAAGTTTTTTAAGACGGTGCGTTTGCGCATTATCTTCTCTAAAAATGGATCCCAAAGGATTCCATGACATAGGTTGTATCTGGTGAAGTTGCATGTAATCCAAGCTACCATCCAACATAGGCTCATAATTAGTCGCTGAAAACTGAATTTGATTATAATTTACCTCCGTTTTTTGACGAATTAACTCTGTTTGCGAACTCGTAAAATTAGACAGTCCAAAGTCTATAATTTTACCTTCAGATTTTAATATGGAAATAGCTTCTGCAATTTCATCGGCTTGCATCAATGGACTTGGTCTGTGCAGTAAAAAAACATCTAGATAATCAGTTTGTAAGTTTTTTAAGGAACGCTCTACCGAGGCGATAATATGTGCTTTTGAATAATCGTAATGTTTGATAGTATTGCTTCGGTTACCGGCAATCATTTGAATTCCACATTTAGATATCAACTGCATTTTTTCTCGCGCAATTTGGCTTGCAGCAAATGCTTTTCCAAAGTCATTTTCGGTTGTGTACGATCCGTAAATATCGGCATGATCGAAAGTGGTAATTTTGTTTTCAAGGCATATTTGAATCATGCTTTCCATTTCATTTATTGTCAGGTTTTTATCCCAAACACCCCAGTTCATGGTACCAGCAATAGTAGGTGATAATGTTGTTTTATTCATGGCTTTTATTTTTAAAAGAAATCACTAAAACAAGGATTTCAAGGTATATTTCTCAAAGTTCTTAAAAATATAAAAATTGTATCATAATTCGTCCTTAAAATTAAGAGGTTGGCGGAAGTTTTAACCATTTTTTAACATCTTACCTCTAAAAAAAAATTCAATTTGCACTCTCAAAAACAAGGCATTAATTTCAAGGTTTTAAAAATAATAATATGGAAGAGAATACATCGACTTTAGACATTAGAGCAATCAATGAAAAGATAGAGAGAGAGAGTGCATTTATAGACCTTCTTTCAATGGAAATGAACAAGGTGATTGTGGGTCAAAAGCACATGGTTGAACGATTGTTGATTGGATTACTAGGACAAGGGCACATTTTATTAGAAGGTGTACCTGGATTAGCGAAGACTTTAGCAATAAACACCTTGTCGCAAGCAATTCATGGCTCTTTTAGTCGTATTCAATTTACACCAGATTTATTACCTGCGGATGTTGTAGGTACGATGATTTATAATATCAAAGCAAATGAGTTTTCTATTAAAAAAGGACCCATTTTTGCAAATTTCGTTCTAGCAGATGAGATTAACCGTGCACCAGCAAAGGTACAGTCTGCTTTGTTAGAAGCGATGCAAGAAAAGCAAGTAACCATTGGTGATACTACTTTCAAACTAGAAAGACCTTTCTTGGTTTTAGCAACTCAAAACCCGGTGGAGCAAGAAGGTACTTACCAACTTCCTGAGGCACAAGTTGACCGTTTTATGTTGAAAACAGTTATTGATTACCCTAAAATGGATGAAGAGCGATTGGTTATCCGTCAGAATCTAAAAGGTAGCTATGAGAAAGTCAATCAAGTTGTTTCTGTAGAGCAAATTTTACGTGCACAAGAAGCGGTTCGTGAAGTGTATATGGATGAAAAAATAGAAAAATATATTTTAGATATTGTATTTGCAACGCGTTACCCAGAGAAATACAAACTTGCCGAGTTAAAGCCATTAATTAGTTTTGGTTCTTCTCCTCGTGGAAGTATCAACCTTGCAGTTGCAGCTAAATGCTATGCTTTTATCAAGCGCCGTGGGTACGTAATACCTGAAGACGTACGTGCCGTTGTACACGATGTATTGCGTCACAGAATAGGTATTACCTATGAAGCAGAAGCTGAAAATATCACCTCAGTAGATATTATTAATAAAATCGTAAACGAAGTAGAAGTTCCATAGAGTGAATAGTAACTAGTGAATAGTCAGAAGCCAATGTAGGCTACTATTCACTGTTCACTAATAGCTAATTACTAAAAAAATGGATACAAAAGACCTTTTAAAAAAAGTACGTAAAATAGAAATTAAAACCCGAAGGTTGAGTGATCACATCTTTTCGGGCGAATACCATACTTCATTCAAGGGGCGCGGTATGACATTCAGTGAAGTGCGTCAGTATCAATATGGAGATGATATTCGAAATATAGACTGGAATGTAACAGCACGTTACAACGAGGCGCATGTCAAGGTTTTTGAAGAGGAGCGTGAATTAACTATGATGTTGATGGTTGATATTTCTGGATCTGAAAGTTTTGGATCTAAAAATCAATTCAAAAAAGATATTGTTACTGAAATTGCAGCAACAATGGCTTTTTCGGCAACACAAAACAATGACAAGATAGGATTGATTTTGTTTTCGGACCAAATTGAACTTTATATTCCTCCTAAAAAAGGGCGTTCGCATGTTCTACGCATTATTAGAGAATTGATCGAATTTCATCCGCAGAGTAATAAAACAGATATTGCACAAGCATTGAAGTTTTTATCTAGTACGCAAAAAAAGAAAGCAATCGTATTTGTAATATCTGATTTCATGTCAGACGGTTACGACCAAACGCTGAAAATTGCTGCAAAAAAACATGATATTACAGGAATCAGAGTTTACGATATTAGAGAGCAGAGTATGCCAAACTTAGGAATGGTGCCTATGCTGGACGCAGAAACAGGTGTGATGCAAATAGTAGATACAAGCTCGAAAGCAGTACGATTTAATTATGAAAAACATTACAACGAACAACTTAATTACTTCAAGGAAACTTTTAGCAAATCAGGTTCAGGAGTTGTTAACACGAGAGTTGACGAAAGTTATGTAACCAAGTTATTAGGTTATTTTAAATCGAGATAAAGCATTTTCCCAAATCCTCGCGATTGAGGTGTTGAAAACAAATGTTTCAAACAACATGAAAAGAAATACATACCTACTTATAATTCTGCTTTGTTCTACCGTTTTTGCGCAACAAAAACGAGTAGTCACAAGTATAGATACTACCAGAAATAAAATAGGAGCGGAGTTTAAATTAACTGTTAAAACATCAGTAGACACCTTGTCTAAAGTTGTTTTTCCTAATTTAAAAAACATCGGTGCGCTTGAAGTTATTCAATCTTATCCCGTTGATACGGTTAAAAATAATGATCGTTATGAGCTAATCAAAAAGTATGGACTAACTCAGTTTGATTCTGGGAAATATACTATTCCTAGTATAAAAATCTTAATCAATAGTAAATCCTACATGACGGATTCTATCGCTGTAGAAGTAGCCAATGTTCCAGTAGATACTCTAAAGCAAAAAATGTATGATATCAAGGATATTCAACCTGCTAAAAGCGAAATAGGCGATTGGTGGAAATACCTTTTAATACTCGCTATAATTATAGGTGTTGGAGCCGCTATTTATTGGTACATCAAAAAGTACCAAAAGAAAAAAATAGAAGCAGAAATCTATAAAACACCAATAGAAAAAGCAACTACCTTGCTTAATACTCTTGAACAGAAAGGCTTGTGGCAAAAAGGAGAAGTAAAAGAATATTATAGTGAGTTGACTGATATTGCTCGTAATTATATTGAAGAAGCAATTGAGATCCCTGCCATGGAAAGCACTACCTCAGAATTGATAGTAGCCTTAAGAGCAGCCTCATTAAAAAAGAAAATGAGTGTTTCGCAAGAAACAATCGAGAATTTAGAACGTGTTTTGAAACAAGCCGATTTAGTAAAATTTGCCAAATCAAAACCGCTGGATTTCGAAATTACAGAAGATAGAAACAAAATTCAAAAGGCAATTTTAACCTTAGATAACGCTATTCCTGTTGAGGTGCCTGAGGAAGAGGACACACTATTGAATGAAGCACAGCGACAAAAACAAGTGCAAATTCAATTAAAGAAAAAACGAAATAAGCGAATCGTTTTGAGTGTCACATCAGTATTAGTTTTACTTACGTTGATTACTGCTTACTTTATTGCGACTAAAGGTTTTGCCTATGTAAAGGATAATGTTATTGGTCATCCTACTAAGGAATTATTGGAATCCGAATGGGTAAAAAGTGAGTATGGGAATCCTAGTGTTCTAATCGAAACACCTAAGGTACTTAAGCGAATAGATTTGACTAAGTCACTACCTAAAGAAGGATTGGCGCTTATAAAGGATATGCAGTCGTTCGTTTACGGAAGCTTTGTGGATAATTTCTACCTAATGGTTTCTACTGTAAACTACAAACAAGAGTCGCAAATTGATTTAAAAAAATCGATGGAGGTTACGTTGCAAACCTTAGAATCGCAAGGTGCAAAAAATATGATTGTAAAACAGGATGATTTTCAAACAGCTGAGGGCATCAGTGGACTTAAATCCTATGGTACGTTCTCGAGAGTGAACGAAAACACCAATAGTAGAGAGGATTTATATTATGAAATTGTATTGTTTAGTCAGAACGGTGGCTTGCAACAAATTCTAATTTTCCACGAGCAAGGAGATACCTACGCAGATAAAATTGCAGAACGTGTTTTAAGTTCTGTCGAATTAAAAATAGCAAGTAAATAATGGGAAAATTAACATTTTTAAATCCTGAGTTTTTCTGGTTATTTCTTTTGATTCCATTGGCTGTTATTTGGCTTTTTTATAAAAGAAACCAGCAGGTAGCTACTTTAAAAGTTAGTTCTATCAAAGGTTTTGAAGGGAATAGTTCATTATTAGTAAGGTTCAAACCTTATTTAAGTGTGCTGCGATTACTTGCTTTAAGCTCGTTAATCATTGCTTTGGCTAGACCTAGAACCGTTGATATTAGCAACAGAACGAAAACTACAAAAGGAATCGATATTGTAATGGCGGTAGACGTTTCAGGAAGTATGCTTGCTAAGGATTTGAAACCTAATCGAATGGAGGCACTAAAAAGAGTAGCAGCTGACTTTGTTCAAGAAAGACCAAACGACAGAATTGGACTTGTTGTTTATGCTTCTGAAGCCTATACTAAAACTCCAGTTACAAGTGATAAAGCCATTGTCGGTGAAGCAATAAAGAGTATCAAATACGATAATGTTTTACAAGATGGTACGGGTATAGGAATGGGTTTAGCGACTGCTGTGAACCGATTAAAGGATAGTAAAGCGAAGAGTAAGATCGTCATTTTGTTAACAGATGGAGTAAATAACGCTGGTTTTATTGAGCCAGAAACAGCTGCAGATATCGCCAAGCAATATGGTATAAAAGTATATACAATAGGTTTAGGAAGTAATGGAATGGCCGAATCACCTTATGCATTAGGAGCTAATGGTCAATTACTTTTTCAAATGATGAAAGTAGAAATTGACGAACAATTGATGAAAAATATTGCTCGAAAAACAGATGGAAAATATTTTAGAGCAACTAGTAACGATAAGTTGGCCGAGATATATGGCGAAATTAATAAATTAGAAACAACCGAAATTGAAGAGCTAAAATTCTATGATTATGATGAAAAGTACAGAGCATTTGTATGGATTGCAGGTCTTTTGTTATTGGTCGAAATAGGATTAAGAAATACAGTTTATAAGAGTTTTATTTAGTAGCTAAACACAAAGATTTCAAACGAATTGGCAAGTGTTGACTTATTTAAGATTATCAAAATGTAAATTAGGATTGTTAATTAATTGCAATGTTGGTTTATTTAAAAATGGAGTGAAGAGAGTACTAAATTACTCTCTATGACGTAAAATAATTTAGTGTGCTTAGTGCTAAACCTTAGTGCCCTTAGTGTTTAAAAAAGAATATGGAATTAGACGAAATAAAATATTTATACTTACTTTTTTTACTACCACTCATCGTAGCATTATTTCTTTTCAATATGTATTGGAAGCGAAAAAAGCAACGCGAGTTTGGTGATTTAGAAGCAATACAGAGATTGAGTCCTGATCGGTCAGTTTTTAAACCAGTTTTCAAAATCGTAGTTCTTTTATTGGCTTTGGCTGCTTTAATTATTGGTTTAGTCAATCCAAAGATTGGTACTAAGATGGAAACTGTAAAGCGGGAAGGAATTGATATTGTATTTGCAATGGACGTTTCTAAAAGTATGTTAGCCGAAGATGTTGCGCCCAATCGTTTGGATAAGAGTAAGCAAATCGTATCTCAAATCATCAACCAACTAGGAAACGACAGAATAGGAATAGTCGCTTATGCAGGAAATGCCTTTCCTGTTTTACCAATTACAAGCGATTATAGTGTAGCCAAGATGTTCTTGCAAGGTATGAATACGGATATTGTTTCTTCTAGAGGAACTTCACTTGACGAAGCTATAAAATTGTCAGCTACTTATTTTGACGATAAAAGTAAAACTAGCAAACTCTTGATTTTAATTTCTGATGGAGAAGATCATTCAGAAGGAGCACAAGCAGCTGCAGAGGAAGCTAGCAAGTTAGGCATGCGAATTGTAACTGTTGGTGTTGGAACTGAAAAAGGAGGTACAATCCCTTTAAAAGTTAATGGTGTAGTGCAAAGCTATCAAAGAGATCAAAACGATGAGGTAGTGGTAACTAAATTAAACAAACCAGGTTTAGAATTAATCGCCAAAGTTACAAAGGGTGGTTATGTGAGTGGAAACAATACTAAGGAAGTAATAGAATATATTAAAAACACCTTGGACACTATTCAGAAAACCGAATTTGAATCAACACAAATGGCCGATTTTCAATCGCAATTTCAGTGGTTTATAGGTTTTGGTTTTGTGTTGTTGTTCTTGGATCTTTTCTTTCTAGAGAAAAAGACAAAATGGGTTAAAAAGTTAAATTTATTTAACGACGAAAAATAAATGTCAAATCCTTTCGGGAAATCCCTGAAATGGAGTAAGATAATAAAATGAAAATGAAAAATTTTAAAACATACTTATTTGCTTTTTTTGCACTTTTCTTCTGTGGTGTCACAGGGGTATTGGCGCAAGAAAAAGATAAAAGTTTGCCTGCAGCAAATGAACAATATGTAGCCAAAAATTTTGCGGATGCAGAGGCTGAATACCGAATTTCGAACTCAAAGTTCCCTAATAGATCCGTAGCGCCTTTTAATTTAGGAAACGCAATATACAAGCAAAATCAAGCTTCAGAAGCTAAGTATGCTTACGCCAAAGCATTGAAGAACGCAAAATCTAGAGTACAAAAGCACAAAGCCTTTCATAATCTAGGTAATGTTTTCATGAAAGAGAAAAATTATACTGATGCCGTTGAAGCGTATAAAAACGCCTTACGCAATGGTCCGTCTGACGAGGAAACAAGGTATAATTTTGCATTAGCAAAGAAAATGCTAAAAGAGAATCCGCCGAAAGACAACAAGGATAAGGATAAAAACGACAAGGATAAAGACAAAGACAAGAAGGATCAGGACAAAAAAGACCAAGATAAGAAAGATCAAGATAAAGACAAAAAGGACGAAAAGGATAAAAAAGGAGATCAAGACAAAGATAAAGAGGGCAAGAATAAAGAGGATAAAAATCCCCAACCCAAACCTGGAGGTATTTCTAAAGATCGATTAAAAAATCTTCTTGATGCTGTAAATAATGAAGAGAAAAAAGTGCAAGATAAAGTAAATGCTAAGAAAGTTAAAGGACAGTCAACCAAGACCGAAAAAGATTGGTAACCCATAACCTAAATGAGAGTTTGAATAGAACTTAAAATAGTTAACGCATCCGTAATATATACAGGGATTGAATAAAGCAATGAAGAGATATTTATTTTTAGTACTACTAAGTTTTCAAGGACTTTTAGCTCAAGTTCAATTTGAGACAAAAGTAAGTAAAACGACACTTGGCCTTAACGAAAGACTCCGTGTTGATTTTGCGATGAATATAGATGGCGATAATTTCAATGAGCCTTCATTCGATGGATTCAATGTAATAGCAGGACCAAGCCAGCAGGTAAGTCAGTCCTGGGTGAATGGTAGAAGCTCTTTCGAGAAAATCTACTCGTATTATCTAGTTCCAAATCAAAAAGGAAACCTGACGATCAAGTCGGCTACTATTGAATACAACGGTCAGGTTTTTAAAACAAATCCGGTAAAAATTACCGTAACAAACGCTATACAGCAACCAAAGGATCCGAGTGATGCTAGTATTTCAGCCGATGATAATTTACATCTAATAGCCGAAGTTTCTAAGACCAATCCTTATGTAAATGAGCCAATTACGGTGGTATACAAATTGTATTTTAGTAATAACATAGGTATAGGTAATTTTAGAGAATTTGGAAAACCAAAGTATAACGATTTTTGGAGTCAGAACATAGAGATCAAACAATTAGCGCTTGAAGAAGGAACTTTTAAAGGAGAAAGATACCGCTATATTGTGCTTAAAAAAGTCGTTTTATACCCGCAAAAATCAGGAAAACTCAGCATTGAACCGCTAGCTTTAGATATTGATGTTCAATTACCATCCAATCGTAGAGATGTTTTTGGGCGACAATTAATAACTGAAGAAAGTAAGCGCGTTTCGGCAGGTGCAAAAACGATCACGGTAAAAGCGTTGCCAGAGGCAGGAAAACCAGATAATTTTTCGGGTGCCGTGGGTACTTTTGATTTTAAAGTAGCTCCGTCAAAAAATAATTTAAAGAATGGGGAAAGTCTTGACTTAGTGGTTAGCGTGGTAGGAAAAGGGAATATGAAACTATTTTCCTTACCAAAGCCAATAGTTCCCAATGCGCTAGAAATGTATGACCCAGTTCATAATGAAGATGTTAGTACTTCGCTTGCAGGAATGTCGGGAAAAATTAGTGATAGCTATACCATAATTCCTCAGTACCGTGGGAATTATCCAATTAAACCAATTCAGTTTTCTTATTTTGACCCTGCTAGTGGTAAGTACAAAACAATTAGCTCACCGCAAATCATAGTAAATATGCTCGAAGGACCTACTCCAGTTGATTCTGTAGGGACAGGAGCTGCGGGCAAAAATAAAATTGTGGCTAGTGAACAATTCAAGTCGATTAAGTTTAAAACTGATTTACAGCCTTCAGCTACAAACGATTTTCTTGGTTCAAGATTATTTTATATCTTATTATTATTACCGTTTTTGCTAGTGCCAATAATTATTTTGGTAAGGGTTAAAAAAGAAGCAATGGATGGAGATATTGTAGGAAACAGAATAAGGAGAAATAATAGATTAGCTAAAAAATACTTGTCGCAAGCCAAGAAACAATTTAACAACAAGGAGCTATTTTATATTGCGCTTGAAAAAGCGATGCACAATTTCTTAAAGGCCAAACTTAATATCGAAACCTCAGAAATGAGTAAGGCAAATATTAAGGAGATACTGTTGTCTAAAGAGGCGAATGTCGAAGTAGTAAATGATTTTATTGCATTGACTGAGAATTGCGAGATTGCTAGGTATGCACCTGCGTCTAACGCCACAATTCAAAACGATTATGACAAGGCTGTATCGATAATTTCAGACCTTGAAAAACAGATAAATAATTGATTCTTGCTGATTCGCAATTGATAATTAGAAAATGAAAAAACTAGTATACTTATTTTTATTAATAACCCAAGTGTTTTTTGCCCAGAGTGGTTTTGAAACAGGAAATGCTTTGTACAAAAAAGGGCAGTACGAGCAAGCTATTGATGCTTACAACACTGTTTTAGGAAGTAAAATGCAATCGGCTGAGTTGTATTACAATATAGCAAATTGTTATTACAAATTGAATAAGGTAGCGCCGGCGATTTACAATTATGAAAAAGCCTTGATATTAAGTCCCAATAATACAGATGTAATTAATAATTTAAAATTTGCTCAAAAACGTACGGTCGATGAGGTAAAAGTGATTCCTAAAGTGGGATTTGAAAAATTACTACGAGACTTTACAGCCATTTACAACTATGATAAATGGGCTTGGTTAGCTATTACATTTTCAGTTTTGTTTTTGTTAGGTTTTATAGGATATTATTTTTCAGCAGCATCCGTACTTAAAAGAGTGTTTTTTGTTAGTATGTTTTTGATGCTGGTTTTTGTATTAATCAGCGTTTCAGCTGCAATGTTCGAAAAGAATTATGCTGTAAACGAACGCCCAGCAATTGTTTTTGCAGATAGGACTGAAGTCAAAAGTGAGCCACGAAACAAAGGTAACAAAGTGATTGATCTCCATGAAGGTACAAAAGTCTATGTCAAAAAAGTAGAAGGCCGTTGGAAAAAGGTACAGCTAACAGATGGAACCATGGGTTGGATAGATAGTGAAGCGATACGCGAAGTAAAATAACTATTTCTTATTTCGCTTTTTCCTCTTCCGTAGTGTTACTAGTTTTGGTTTTAAATTCACCGTACCATTTTTCTAATGATGGATAGAAAAACTGAGCTGTTTTGTGGATAGGGTTGTAGAACAACGAGGCGTCTAACGTTTCTTTTTTTGCTATATAATTGTTGTAATTTACTTTCTCAAAAACAGTAAATACGATCCCTAGTAGTAAAACAGTCTTTAATACTCTAAAAAAGCCACCTCCCAATTTATTAATCCACCCTAAAAAAGCGAGATCAGCTACTCCTGTTAGTATTTTGGCTAAAAAGGTTACCCCAATTACTACTAGAATAAAAGTAAGAATAAAAGCAATAGTTTGGATGGTATTGGGTTTCCAGTGCAAAAAACCACCTAAAGCATCTCTCATTAAAAACGAAAATTTTATAGCAAAGTAAATCCCTAAAATCAAAGAAATCAAGGAAGCAATTTCTACAAAAAGTCCGTTAACAATGCCTTTGTACAATGAATATGCTAGCAATACTCCTAAAACAATATCTAAAAAGCCCATAAGTAATTGGTAAATACAAAAGAACAAAGATAAAAGAATATCCCAAAGTCAAAAATGTACTGCTTATCTTTGCAAAAAATTAATTTTACACAGAGCAAGGACAAAACCTAAAGCCTCATTCACAATAATTACAAATGTCAAGAGATACACAACTAAAAGAGCGATGGGAAAAGCTCGTTAACCTACTTTCAGATCAATTCTCACAAGGAGAAGATTTAGATTTAGATGCTATAATATATTTAATAGGAGTCCAGGAATTAGGTCAAATTCATCGTGAGTTTAAAAAAGATGAAAAACTAAATCTGATGCACATCGCGATTTGTCGATTATTGGAGCCTTATGGGTTTTACGAATTCGATTTTTACGATGATGAGCGTTGGCCTCATTACAAAGTAAAGGAAGAGTTACCACCGCTTAAGGCAGGAGAGCAATCGGTTTTAATGAAGGAAGCCATTGTCAATTACTTCATCGAGAGAGAACTTATAGCGTAGTGTTTGCTACGCGAGGCAAGAAGTAATTGGAGTTTTTTCATTTTACCCACTAAACTTTGAATTTAAACTTTAAACCTAAAACAAATTTTGTAATTTTGCACACTCAATTATTGGATGAAAATGATAGATAAGATAAAAGAATATATTGGTGAAGCACAAGCTTTTTCAACTCAGGATCCGGCCGAATTAGAAGCCTTCAGAATCAAGTTTCTAGGGAGTAAAGGACTTTTAAAAGCGGTTTTTGCCGAATTTAAAAATGTTCCTAACGATCAAAAAAAGGAATTCGGACAGGTAGTTAATTTACTAAAATCATCTGCTGAGGATAAAGTGAAAGCCATTCAAGAAGCGCTCGAAAGTAAAGTAGAAAGCAAAGGAATTTACGGTGACTTAACGCGTTCTGCTGAGCCGGTATTAATTGGTTCACGACACCCTATTTCGATTGTAAAAAATCAAATTATCGATATCTTTTCAACCATTGGTTTCAATGTGTCAGAAGGACCAGAAATCGAAGACGATTGGCATAATTTCACTGCATTAAACCTGCCAGAATACCATCCGGCGCGTGACATGCAGGATACCTTTTTCATTCAAACCAATCCAGATATTTTGTTGCGTACCCACACATCATCTGTGCAAGTTCGTTACATGGAAAATAACAAACCACCAATTAGAACGATTTCCCCAGGAAGAGTTTTTCGTAATGAGGCCGTGTCATCCCGTTCACACTGTATCTTTCACCAAGTTGAGGGATTGTACGTTGATAAAGATGTTTCGTTTGCTGACTTAAAACAAACGCTATTGTACTTTACAAAAGAGATGTTTGGCAAGTCAAAAATCCGTTTGCGTCCGTCTTATTTCCCATTTACAGAGCCTAGTGCTGAGATCGATATCTATTGGGGTTTAAAAACCGAAACCGATTACCGAATCACAAAAGGAACCGGTTGGTTAGAAATTGGTGGTTGCGGAATGGTAGACCCGAACGTTCTAAAAAACTGTGGTATCAACCCTGACGAGTATAACGGTTTCGCCTTTGGAATGGGAGTAGAACGCATCGCGATGCTATTGTATCAAATCGGTGATATCCGTATGTTTTATGAAAACGACGTTCGTTTCCTAGAGCAATTCAAATCAATAATCTAGCAATTAAGTAGTAGTTTCTTTAGGAGCTCGTCCAGCTGTACACTCTATCTATTGCCCCGAACCCCGGGGCAATAGGATGCCGTTTCCATCTGGGCTATACAAGTATCGTAATAACGCGCTACCTGTTTGCACAAATAGTAATTTAAAATGAGAAAAGACATTATCATTCCCGAAGTAGAAAATGTATTTGTTGCCGCTGTTCAAGAGTGGAGCGATGATTTTATGGAAAAAGTGTGGTATGCTTATCTAGTAAACGATAGTGATTTTTTAATCGAAAACGTATTAATTGTTTCCAAAGCATTTGGTACCATCGATGGTGAAATGAAAAAAACGTCACTTCTGCGCCATGCCTTTGTCGAAGTGCCTTCTGTTTCTGTAGTTAAAATTGAGATGATTGAAAAAAGTGTTCTTGCACTCAACAACGAGTTTATGGTTTCCTTTTTTATGGGAAATAAACTGTACGACAAAAAGTTTATTTTTAAAGCCAATAGCATCAACGAAAACGATACTGAAGAGGTTCCAATACTATTTGTTGAGGGCGTTATAGTGCGATAACTATACTTTATTTGCTTCTTTCAGCTTTTTCTTCCAGCTGAAATAACCAACCATAAAAATGCCAATTAGCAGAAAAAAAACCAGTTTGATAAGATATTTTTTAGACAAAAATTCTTCTTCAAAACTCGCATCCGTTAAATTAAAAATTGAAAGTATCGTTGCAGTTGCAAATCCCCACAGTCCTCCAGTTTTAATTTGATATTTCCATCTATCAGTCATAATGGTTTGCATTTAGGTTCATTATAACTCAGTAATGGTAGTCAATTTATCTGTTGCTAGGAATTTTTTATCCGCGTTTTGGTACCAAGCTCTGTTTTTAGGGAATTTTATTCCAGAGAACGTTTCTTCTTCACTCAAAAGGATGTACTCACCATCATTTTTCGCTACATCATGGTAAAATTGGTAAATTTCCATGGCATAGGTTTGTGGGTCAAAGTAAAAGTACCATACATCTTTCCCTACTCCTTCTTCATATTTTACTTGTAAAACCAAGTACTCTTTTCCCATAAATTCTTTTCGCTCTACAACTGGATTTACAATTGTCCCATCATCACTTAATTTCATAGGTAAGCCATACAAGTAGGTATAATAGTTTTTCATGAATTTAGCTCTAGTATCAGTCAAACTGTATTTCTTAGCTTCTTCTTCAGTGAATGTTGTTTGGTCATTCAAACTAAAGCTAGAACTGTCCTTAGAGACAATGTGTGAGATTGCAGTATTATTTCTTGACGACGTTAGTTTAAAATATTGGTCCGGTAGATTGATAATAATGTCACTAAGGCGTTGGTTGCCATCTGGAGTCGTCATTTCTACTACCAAGTGGCCTTTGAAATCACTCCATTTGTTTGATGGATCATGATAGGCAATTGTTTTCTTTAAAAGTTCTTGTCCAGATAGTTCTTGAGCAAATGCTTGCAGACTGCACATAAATAAACAGAGCAATAATAATTTTACGGTAAATCTTTTGTGTGCTGAAGCTTTTAGTGGTGACATGTTTTTTTTATTTAGTTAACAATCATTATACTAGCTGCAATTAGTCTAGTTGGTCTGTTAGTTTCTTAAAGATAGTTTTGGCGTCTTTGCCTTCATAAAGAATTTCGTATACAGCATCGATAATTGGAGTTTTTGCTCCGTAACCTTGGTTGAGTTTATAGGCACTTTTAGTGGCGTAATATCCCTCAGATACCATACTCATTTCCATCATGGCGCTTTTTACTGTGTACCCTTTACCAATCATATTTCCAAACATTCTGTTTCTAGAAAAGACAGAATATCCCGTAACTAATAAATCTCCTAAGTAAGCGGAGTCATTAATATTACGTTTCATCTTATGTACTTTTTTGATGAATTTTTTCATCTCTCTGATACCGTTACTCATCAAAACAGACTGAAAATTATCGCCATAACCTAAGCCATGAGCAATCCCTGCTGCTATTGCATAAATATTTTTTAGCATAGCTGCATATTCCGTACCTATGATATCATCTGTGATTTTAGTTTTTATGTAATTTCCAGATAGGTGTTCAGCTACAACTTTTGCTTTATTAGCATCACCACAAGCTATTGTTAAGTAGGACAGTCGCTCAAGAGCAACTTCCTCTGCGTGACACGGACCTGTGATAACTCCAATGTTATAATACGGAATATCATATTGAAAATGAAAATGTTCACCAACAATTAAGCTCGTCTCAGGAACAATCCCTTTTATAGCCGAGAAAATAACTTTATCTTGTAGGGAAACGGTGAGTTTTGATAATTCATTGCTTAAGAATGCAGATGGAATTGCAAAAATGATATAATCAGCATAAGCTACTGCTTCATTAATATCAGAAGTTAATAGTAATTTGTTGGTATCAAATTCTACTGAGCTAAGGTAATTAGGGTTGTGTTTATGTGTTTTGATATGCTCAATAGCAGAGTCATTACGCATATACCACGAAACTTCAGAAAGATTTACGCACAACATTTTAGTAATAGCTGTTGCCCAACTCCCGCCGCCAATCACTGCGAATTTTATATTTTCAGTCATTTTTATATTAAGTTTATTCAAAAGTACTTAAAAATGTATTAATTAAACAAGAAAAAGAATTATTGGTATGCCTTGTCTTTATTAGGAAATCTAAGTTTTCAGCTCCTAATTATATTTTTTTTGTAAAAAGACACAATATAAATAAATTTTTAACGTTCTAACTTACTATAAATTATCTTTTTATGAAATTAATGAAAGTTGAATTAGTTAATTTTGTTTTTTTATCATGAAAAAAGGCGTCCAAGAAATCAATTCAAGAACGCCTTTTTGTTTTATCATTTGTAAAATAAAATCTGCTTAGTAGCTCATTTCTACGATCTCTTTTACTTTTTCTAGAGTAACATTTTGTTTCTCTCCAAGTCCTTTCCAACCCCTTTCTTCAAAACGTTTTACGATAAACTCAGCTGTATTGTTGTACTCTTTTGTATAATCAGAAAGCTTCGTATCCATTCCCATAGTATGGAAGAATTCAACCGTTTTATTGATGGCCTCATTAGCTACTTCCTCTTCTGTTCCCTCTAGATTAAAGATTCGTTTTCCGTATTGTGCTAGTTTTGCTTTTTTAGTTTCAAACATAACTTTGTACAAGCTTGGCCCAATGATTGCTAAAGTTCGAGCATGATCAATTCCGTACATTGCAGTTAACTCATGTCCGATCATATGCGTTGCCCAGTCGCTAGGAACTCCTTTTTGGATTAATCCATTAAGTGCCATTGTGCAAGACCACATAAAATTAGATGCTAATTCATAATTAGCAGGGTCTTCTACTACTTTTGGACCTACTTCAATCAAAGTATGTAAAATCCCTTCTGCAATACGATCTTGTAAATGTCCTTCGTGCGGATAAGTTAAGTACTGCTCCATTACATGAGTGTAAGCATCAACAACACCATTTTGTAATTGTCTTTTTGGTAAAGATTGAATTACTGTCGGATCTGTGATTGAAAACTTCGGAAACAATGCTGAACCTCCAAAGGCTAATTTCTCTTTAGTTGATTCGATGGTAACTACTGCTCCAGAATTCATTTCGCTTCCTGTAGCTGGTAAGGTTAAAACAGTTCCGAAAGGAACCGCATTTTCTTTAATCAAAATTCGCTTTTGCAAAATTTCAATAGGATCTCCCTGATAGTTGACAGCACCCGAAATAAATTTCACACCATCAATTACAGATCCGCCACCTACTGCTAGGATAAAATCTATTTTTTGTTCCTTAACAATTGCAACTGCTTTCATTAAAGTTTCAAAATGCGGATTTGGCTCTATACCTGAAAATTCTACTATTTCGTGTCCTTTAAGGTTATTGATCACTTGTTCGTGAATTCCGTTTTTAAAGATACTACCACCACCGTAGGCTAATAAGATTTTTGCACCTTTAGGAACTAAATCGGCTAATTTTTCCATTTGTCCTTTACCAAAAACTAAGTTGGTAGGATTGTATAATTCGAAGTTTAACATAATGCTCTATTTTTTGTTATTTTAAAAGGCTCTAATTACAATCAATTCTTGTTACCAAATTGCTGAAATTAAGAGCCTATAAAATCTGTTAATTATTTTTTAGCGTTCAACTGACCTAACAATTTTTCTGCCACTAGTTTAGATGAAGCTGGATTTTGTCCAGTAATCAATAAACCATCTTCTACTGCATATGGATTCCAGTCTGAAACTTTAGAGTAGCTAGCTCCATTTGCCTGTAAAGCATCTTCTAATAAAAACGGAACGACATCAGTTAATCCTACCGCTGCTTCTTCTGTATTAGAAAAACCAGTTACTTTTTTTCCTTTTACTAAAAATTCTCCGTTTACTTTTACGTTTTTCAACACTGCTGGTGAGTGACATACAAAAGCTACAGGTTTGTTGTTAGTGTAAAAAGAAGTAATTAAAGCACTAGAATTTTCATCTGTCGCTAAATCCCATAATGGTCCGTGACCTCCTGGATAGAATACTGCGTCATAATCCGACTCTTTTACGTCAGTTAATTTATGTGTTTTGCTTAATTTAGTTTTAAGCTCGGTGTCTTTGTCAAAACGTTTTGTATCCTCCGTCGCTGCAGATGGATCATCACTTTTTGGATCGATTGGCGGTTGTCCTCCTAGTGGAGTTGCAATATCGATTTCCACTCCTTTATCTGCTAATTCATAATATGGAGCTGCAAATTCTTCAACCCAAAACCCTGTTTTTTCTCCTGTGTTCCCCAGTTCTGAATGACTTGTTAGAACGAATAATACTTTTTTCATCTTAGTTTTTTTTAATTTTTGTGCTGAAGCCGAAAAGCTACCCACAGTTAATAATACTATTGCAAATAATGCGACTTTTTTCATTTTGTTATTTTATCTTACAAATTTACGGCTATTATGTTATTAGTAAAAATAATTTAAATTATGTTTGTGATAAATATATTTATATCATGGTAAATTTAGAATGGTATCGAACGTTTAAATCGGTTTATAAAAATGGTAACTTTTCTTTGGCCGCGAAAGAGCTTTTTATAAGCCAACCAGCAGTCAGTCAGCAAATGTCAATGCTGGAGGCACATGTAGGTTATAAGCTGTTTATTAGGAAATCTAAAGGCGTAGAACCAACAGAATACGCTAAGTTACTCAATAATTTAATCATTGAGGCTCTTGATCGTTTAGAAAATGTAGAAAGTGGTTTTCGATCTAAAGCTTTGGATGCTAATCGATTAATAACAGTAGGGGTTTCTAAACATTTGTTTACAAGTGTAGGCAGCGTATTGATCTCAAAGTTTGACTACATTGATTTTAGCTTCCATGAAAACGATGTTTTATTTGAATTAGTAGACACCAAAAAAATTGATTTTGCTATAATCACAACCAAATACGACACCTTTGATACTGTTCAAAAAAAGCTTGGGGAGATGAAACAAATAATAGTAGGCTCTACTAATATCGATCCTATTGAAGTGCATCGTCACATTAAAAGCAACAATTACGACGCTGTTGAGAATTGGCTAAACGAACAAAAATGGTTCAGCCATGACTCAGGAATCCCTCATATTAAGTTGTTTTGGTTGCATGTATTTAATAAAAAACGACCATCTATGGTACCCAATTATATTATTCCATCAGAATATGAGATGCTAGAAGTACTTTCGAGAAATACGGGTATTGCTGTAACTTGGAATTTAAATGCCAAAAAATTTATTACTGAAAATAAGTTGCTACTACTATGGGAAAGTTCGAATATGCCAACGACAACTGTCTATTTACTTTCGGCCAAGAATACTAATTTCAATACGATTGTTCCAGAAATCCAAGCAGAGTTGACAGCCGTTTTTAGTTAATTTATTTCTTGTAAAATAAATTATGATCAACATACTCCCAAACTTTATTGGGTAACAACGGTTGAATATTTTTACCTTCTTTGATGTTGTTGCGTATGAATGTTGAAGATATTTCCACGACAGGTGCATCAATAATGTGAATTCGGGGATGGTTTTTTAATTCTAGATTTTCCTCTTTCGCTGAAATTACTTCGCCTATGTGTCCTTTGGTCTCAAGTCGAGGATAAACGTAGATGTCATAATTTTGCAACAATACCTCGTAGTTTTTCCACTTGTGTAAGGATCTTAAATTATCCTCTCCCATGATTAGGGAAAATGTGTGGGAAGGAAATCGTTCTTCTAGATGAACAAGTGTGTTTACGGTATAATTAGGTTGCGTTAATTTAAACTCAATGTCTGATGGTTTTATTTTAGGGTAATCCTCGGTGGCGAGGTGCACCATTTGCAAACGATGATGGTCATCAAGCAAGGTGCTTTTCTTTTTATGAGGATTGTGAGGAGTTACTACCATCCATACTTCATCTAAATCAGAATGTTCAGCCATATGATTGGCAATGATCAAATGACCAACATGTACAGGATTAAATGTTCCAAAGTAGAGTCCGATTTTCATTGTTCTAGTAACTAGTGATTAGTAAAAAGTAATTAGTTTTTGAGCGTTTTCGAAAAAGAATTAATCATCTTTGATTCTTCTTCAATTTGTACTAAGACTTCTTTGAATAAAGGTGATTTGTAATAAAACCAAGTTCATTAGCAATAAGTAACTGAGTTTCAATTTCGAATAATGAGCCTCTGAAAATGTCTAAAAAATGTCTAAATGATTTCTCTGTATTTCTTCCATAACCCTCAGCATTATTGGACGGAATAAATACTGAAGCTCTTTTTAATTGACTGCTTAGTGCATATAGTTCTTCTTTTTGGAAAAAACTTTACTAGCTAATAAACTAAAAAGACAATTTTAATTCCCTTTTGCCAAATCAGTAAATCTTTAACGATTTTATTTCTCCCATTTTTAGGCTAATTACTAGTCACTTTTTACTAATCACTGTTTTACTTACTCACAAAGTCCTTTACCAACTGATAGGCTTCTTCAAGAGCGACCGGTAAATCGTAATTTTTAATAATTACATCAAATTGAGGAGCAGTAGCTAATTCTACAGAGGCTTTAGCAATTCGCATATTTATTTTGTCCTCGCTTTCAGTCGAGCGCTCTTTTAAGCGTCTTTTAAGTTCGTCCACACTGGGTGGTTTTACAAAAACAGCTAAGGTTTCTTCTGGAAATTTAGATTTGATTCGTAATCCTCCTGCGACGTCAATGTCAAAAATCACATTTTTACCCAATGCCCAAATACGTTCAACTTCGCTTTTAAGCGTACCATAAAAATTATCACGATACACCTCTTCCCACTCAACAAAATCTTCGTTTTTGATATGACCTTTAAAGTCTTTTAAAGACATAAAATAATAATCTTTTCCACTTACTTCTTCTCCTCTTGCTTCACGCGTTGCCGCTGATATTGAGAATTCAAGATTTAAATCTTGTTGATTTAATAAATGCCTAACTATGGTTGTTTTTCCAGATCCTGATGGTGCCGAGAATACGATCAATTTTCCTTTTTTCATTTTATGCTGAATTTATTCCAGTATATCTTATAAGTTATTCACTTACAGTACATTTAAAACCTGTTCTTTTATTTTTTCCAATTCGTCTTTCATCATCACGACTAATTTCTGCATTTGAGCATGATTGGATTTAGAGCCCATGGTGTTTATTTCTCTTCCCATTTCTTGGGTGATGAAACCTAATTTTCTACCATTTGCCTCTGTTCCATTTATTGTTTCCAAGAAATAATCTAGGTGATTAGTCAAACGAACTTTTTCTTCAGTAATATCTAGTTTTTCTAGATAGTAGATCAATTCTTGTTCAAAACGATTTTCATCCACATTTACCTTTAACTCTTCGATAGCAGTTTGTAATCGGTCTTTGATCGCTTGCACACGCTCTGGATCAAGTGCCAGTGCATCATTCATATATTGACGAATATTACCAATACGCAACTGAAATTCTTTTTCAAGTGACATTCCCTCATCTCTTCTAAAAGCCAACATGTTTTGAACAGCTTCTTCGATAACGGTTTGGATTTCGGTCCAATCATTTTCATCAATTTCGTCACGTTCGATTTTTAATGCATCTGGCATTCTAATGGCCATTTTCATTAATTCGGTATCATCACCTCCGTTATAAATTTCTCTAAGCTGATTCATATACGCTTTTACGATTGGCGCATTCACCTTAGTCGATGTTTGTTCGGCAGTGCTTTCGATATAAATAGAAAAGTCTACTTTTCCTCTTTCTAATTTAGAAGCTATTTGAGTTCTCAAACCCAATTCCATTTCGCGGTACAGTGATGGCATTCTCACATTTAGATCTAAACCTTTACTATTCAAAGATTTTACTTCCACTGTTATTTTTTTGGTTGGTAATTGCAAAGTGGCCTTACCAAAACCAGTCATTGATTGTATCATATTATTTTCTAAAAGTGTTCAAAGATAAGAAAAAAGAGGGGAGTGGTGGGCTAATTACTGCTGAGACTCCTCATCGCTTTTTATTTCAACGTTTTTGTTCGGCATTGTAACGAGGTAGACACCGCTAAAAATTAAAACTGCCGAAACAATTTTAATTAGGTTTAAGTCGTCCTTACCCAGACCAATAGCAAATACAGTTGCAAAAACGGGTTGTAAATAAATAAAAACGGCAACTGTTGTTGGTTTTAGTTCTTTCATCGAAAGTAAATTCAATAAATAGGTCAAAAAAGTAGAAAAGACCACTACAAACCCTATTTTCCACAGAATATCAACTGGAACATCAGTCCAAGTCACCTGACTAAATTCGCCCCAGCCAAAGGGAATTACCATTAGGAATCCAAACAAGTAAATCCATTTTACAAAAGTAAATGCATTGTATTGATTCATAAGTTTTTTCACGATAATCAGATAGAAACTATACGAAATAGCATTCATTAAAACAAGGAAGTTACCATAGCCAGCTTGTGGAGCATTAGCAATCGATTTGCCATACAGGATTAAAAACCCTGTTCCTATGAGCCCAAGCAGTATTCCGCCTACCATTCTTTTCTTCATCCGTTCTTTCATAATAATCGCTGAGAGTACTAATACAATCATTGGTGTAGAAACCATAATTACAGAGGCGGAAATAGGGGAAGTAAGACTTAAGCCTTTAAAAAACGTAAGCATATTGAAAGCTACACCAAAAAAAGCAGCAGCGATAATTCTGGGAAAATCAGTTAGGTCTATTTTTTCTTTCGGCATAAAGAACCAAGCTAACCAAAACAAAATAGTGGAACCACCCACACGCAAAAAGATAAAACCATAAGCATCGATGTGCTGCGGCATTACATCTTTGGCAATGGTAAAAGTGAGTCCGTAAATAATGGAGACAACGGTAGCGCCAGCAAGTGCTAGGTTTCTTTTTGACATTAACCTATTGCTTTCATTACCTGCAGCATATTTTGCTGTGTATTGCCAATGTATATTTTGTTCGCAATCACAAATACAGGACGACTCAAAAAGGTATAATGTTCTAGGATGTATTTTTTATAATCTTCCTCGCCTAAATTTTTATCCTTTAACCCCATCGATTTGTAAAGTTGTGCCTTTTTGCTAAACAGCGCTTCGTAGCTTCCTGCCATTTGGTACATTTCCTCTAATTGTTCTACCGTGATTGGATCTTGCTTGATATCGTGATAAGCAAGATTTAAACCTTTAGGCAAAGTTTTGATTATTTTTCGACAAGTATCACAGGAAGCAAGGTAAAATATAGTATCAATCATAAATTGGGTTTTCTTTATGCAAAGAAAAATCATTTCAAACGGAAAATGATTATTTTTAGCCAAAAATTATAAATTCAATCCCATGCAAGAGATTTTAGCCATTACGAAAGCCAGTAGAAATATGGTTACTAAATTGATCGAAGGCTACACAGTAGAACAATTAAACAAAGTGCCTGAGGGTTTCAACAACAATATTATTTGGAATGTCGCTCATATTATGGTGACCCAACAATTATTAGTTTACAAGTTATCGGGACTACCCATGTTAGTGACCGAAGAAATGATCGAAAAATACCGAAAAGGGTCGAAAACGGAACATTTTGCCAGTCAAGACGAAGTGGACGAGATTCTTTCACTAATGACACAAACTATCGCCAAAACAGAGGTAGATATCCGAAACAACGTATTCACAAATTTTACTGAATATCCCACCTCTGCGGGATATGTACTAACAAGTGCACAGGATGCCATGACGTTCAATAATTTTCATGAAGGAATTCATCTTGGCGTAATTTTAGGACTTCGTAAATTAGTGTAATTTTTTTTAGGAGCTATATCCTGCTTTTTTTACAACCACTTTTGCTAACCGCTTTTTTTTTCAACAGCAGCTCAGGAGCTTCCGCTGGTCGCTCTAAGCAGCAAGAAAAAAATAGCTTCTAGCTCAAGTGGGTTTCCACGTCAATCAGGGCTAGGTAATCCCAACTAATAATACTTTGTTTTGCTGCCAAATGCTCTAAAAGTTAAGTAGTGTTAAAACCGAATAGCATTACCTTTGAGATGAATAGAAAATAATAAAGCATCAAGATATAAGCAATATAAAACCATCAGTTATGAAATTTAATACCAAAGCAATTCACGGCGGACAACGACATGATCCCTCTACAGGAGCTGTCATGCCACCTGTTTTTCAAACTTCCACTTTTGCTCAAACTAGTCCAGGGAATCCGGTCGGGGATTATGGTTACAGTCGGTCTGCTAACCCTACAAGATCTGCTTTAGAGGAGGCGCTAGCAAGTATTGAAAATGGAGTTAGAGGGTTGGCTTTTTCATCAGGACTTGCCGCTACTGATTGTTTAATGCGTTCTTTTAAAGCGGGTGATGAAATTATTACAATGGATGATTTGTATGGAGGAACGTACCGCATGTTTACTCAAATATATCAAAATTCGGGTATTAAGTTCCATTATGTTGATATGAATAATTTGGATAATATTACTGCTGTATTGAACGTAAACACCAAGATGATTTGGGTTGAAACCCCAACTAATCCCTTAATGAAGTTAGCGGATATCGCTGCCATTGCAAAAATTACGGCCGCCAACAATATAATATTAGCCGTAGACAATACCTTCGCTTCTCCTTATTTACAAAGACCATTAGATTTAGGTGCCGATGTAGTTATGCACTCTGCTACGAAGTACCTAGCAGGGCATTCGGATGTTATTGCAGGTGCACTGGTAACTAAATCTGTCGACTTAGGTAGGCAATTGCACTTTCAGCAATTTGCTACTGGCGCCACTTTAGGCCCTATGGATAGTTTTTTGGTTTTAAGAGGAATCAAGACACTCCATTTACGAATGCAAAGACATTGTGAAAATGGAGAGAAAGTAGCTGCGTACTTAAATGAGCACCCTAAAGTGAAAACAGTCTATTTTCCGGGCTTGACAACTCATCCTTATCATGAAATTGCTAAAAAGCAAATGAGTGCTTATGGTGGGATGGTATCTTTTGATTTTGTTTCGGGAGCCAAGCAAGATGCAATAACTTTTTTAGAAAAATTAAAATTATTCACGTTGGCAGAATCGTTGGGTGGAGTGGAATCATTAGCAAATCATCCTGCATTGATGACCCATGCTTCTATTCCTGAAGAGAAAAGAAAAGCTGTTGGAATCACAGATGACCTTGTTCGTTTGAGTGTGGGCGTTGAGGATATTGAGGACTTACTAGATGATTTAAAACAAGCTTTAGAATAGAGTAATTAATTTTTGTACTGAATCAAAAAAATCCCAATTCTAATTTATTTAGACAATGGGATTTTAATATTTATTTGTTAACTGCTATTGTAAGTAATAAATGTATCCTACGTTAAACCATACAAGCCAGTCATTAGCTTTATTTTCTTTATAAATATCGGGGTTGGGGTTAAGCCCGTCTACCCAATTGGAGAAGTAATACTGAAATCGAAGATCTACCATAAAATCACTCAGTGGACTAATTTTATATCGCGTTCCAACGCTCGAAACAATAGACCAAACAGTGCCTGTTTCCGTAGAGAAACCATAAGGTCGACCTTCACTAGGTGTTAGGTATTTAGGGAAAGTTGTCAATGGAGTTCCCAGTGGGCCTAAGGTAGAAGACGCTTTGGCATCATAATGGCTAAACTGTCCACCTAAACTAACAAAAGGGCCTAGGCTTCCTATTGTTGCTGTAAAGTCTCGAATGCTTAAAGGAAAGTATTCAAGTTGCATTCCTATATTTGTTACAGCGGTACTTCCAGTCATGGCTCTTAATTGGTCAGACCCTAAAGAAGTTCTACTTGGTTTCACATATTCACCAAAATGCTGAAGGTTGGTTTTATTGTATGATAATTCACTTCTTAATTTAAAGTGATCGTTGAAATACGTTTCAGGAGTATAGCAGTTACACTCTGCAGTGTAAGAAAAGTTTAAGTAATGAATTATTCCTATTCCTACACCTGTATTTCCTGCATTTGTATTTAAATTGTATCGCTCCCCATAATCAGATTGAAAAGCGACAGGACCAGCTATAATCCCTACCTCATGAGAAAAACCAAATTGAGCGTAGGAACTGGATGTGAGCCCAATACTGATCAATAAAGCAAAGTAGATTAGTTTCTGCATGTAGAATTATTATTTCTTGTCTCGACAAATATATAAAAAACGGACCATTCGATTCCTAAAAATTAAAATTAAAAATAACTAAATAAATACTTATTTACTTAAGAAAATAGCAAGGTTTTGCTTTAAACTATCATTTTTAAAGCGTCATTTTTAACGATTGTTTAGTGAAAAGGTAATTCTGTTGAGTATAATCAAATAAATATCAAAAAATATTTTTTAAGATGTATCTTTGTGCTATCTAACGAAAACGTTTTCTTAAACGTTAATAATCTATTAATCATGTCACAAAGTATAAACGCTTTCATCGCAGAGGTTACTAAGAAAAACCCTAATGAGCCAGAATTTTTACAAGCAGTACTTGAAGTTGCTGAAACTGTAATTCCTTTTATAGAAGAAAATAAAAAATACCAAAACAAAATGCTTTTAGAGCGTATGGTCGAATCTGATCGTATTATCATGTTTAGAGTGGCTTGGATTGATGATAAAGGACAAACACAAGTAAACAGAGGGTACCGTATTCAAATGAACTCGGCTATCGGACCATACAAAGGTGGACTTCGTTTTCACCCATCTGTGAACTTAAGTATCTTGAAATTTTTGGCTTTTGAGCAAACGTTTAAAAATAGTCTAACTACATTACCAATGGGTGGTGGAAAAGGTGGAGCTGATTTTGATCCGAAAGGAAAATCAGATAATGAAGTAATGCGTTTTTGCCAAAGCTTTATGACTGAATTATCTAAACATATTGGTGCTAACACTGACGTTCCTGCGGGAGATATTGGAGTTGGAGGAAGAGAAGTTGGATACATGTTTGGTCAATATAAAAGATTAAGAAACGAATTTACTGGTGTTTTAACTGGAAAAGGAATTTCTTTTGGAGGATCTTTAATCAGACCTGAAGCTACAGGATACGGAGCAGTTTATTTTGCACAAAGTATGCTAGAAACTAAAGGTGATAGTTTTAAAGGTAAAACAGTTGTTGTTTCTGGATCAGGAAACGTTGCACAATACGCAACTCAAAAAGCAACTCAATTAGGAGGTAAAGTGGTTACTATGTCTGACTCTGCTGGATATATCTACGATGCTGACGGAATTGACGCTGATAAACTGGCTTTTGTAATGGAGCTTAAAAATGAAAAAAGAGGAAGAATCAGCGAGTATGTTGAGAAATATCCAAACGCTAAATATTTTGAAGGAGCACGTCCTTGGGAAGTAAAATGTGACATCGCATTGCCTTGCGCAACTCAAAATGAGTTGAACGAAGACGAAGCAAAAGCGCTTGTAGCTAACGGTTGTATTTGTGTTGCTGAAGGAGCTAACATGCCTACTACACCAGAAGCGGTTTTAGTTTTTCAAAATGCTAAATTATTATTCGCTCCAGGAAAAGCATCTAATGCTGGTGGAGTAGCTACTTCAGGTCTTGAAATGTCTCAAAACTCATTGAGATTAAGCTGGTCTGCTGAAGAAGTTGATGAAAAATTAAAAGGAATCATGCTTGCTATTCACGCTTCATGTGTAGAATACGGTAAAGATTCTTCTGGTTATGTTGACTACGTAAAAGGAGCTAATATTGCCGGTTTCGTTAAAGTAGCTGATGCTATGCTAGCGCAAGGAGTAGTTTAAACTACTTTTTAAATTCTTATAATGAGCCTTCTGCCGTTTCCGGTTAGAAGGCTTTTTTTATTTTGGTAACAACCAAAAACCAATACTTTTGTTTGAGTATATTTGTGTTTCAATAGCTCTCATAATGAAAAAAAGATTTTTAAGCATTATGCTTTTTTGTTTTGTGCAAATAGTTTTTCCCCAAAGCAATTTGTCTTGGCAGGGCTATTTCTCGTACAATGAAATCAAGGCTATTTCCAGTTCACCAGCTGCCATTTTTGCTGCTTCAGAGAATGCTTTATTTTCTAAAAACACAGTCGACAATCAAGTTAAAACCATCAATACTGTAGACGGACTGTCTGGTCAAACGATTAGCTCTCTGTATTACAGTACGACCTATAAGAAAACATTCGTAGGTTATGAAAACGGACTAATGATCGTAATTGATACTGAATCTGGTAAAATGGTTAGTGTGGTCGATATTATTAATAAGCAACTTTCACCAAGGATAAAAAAGATAAATGATTTCATGGAGCAAGGCAAATTTGTCTATGTCTCCTGTGATTTTGGTATTGTACAATTTAACTTAGAAACACTACTTTTTGGAGACACTTATTTTATAGGTGACAATGGTGCTGAAATAGTAGTGAATCAAACTACTGTTTTTAATGGATTTATATATGCAGCTACCAATACCGGTATTCGTAGGGCTGCTATAAATAATAGTAATTTAAATGATTTTAAGCAATGGGAGTTGGTAGCTGCAGGTGATTGGATGAGCGTCGCTGCTTTTGATTCACAATTGATAGCGATTAGTAATAACGGGTTTATTCATAGGTACAATACTAATTCGAACTCATTTACAGGCTTCATAAATTTACCCCAGCCCGCTTTAGATGCTAAAAGATCAGAGGAGTATTTAGTTGTTACTACTGCAAGTAGCATATACATTTACAATGAACAAATGAGTTTGGTGCGGCAAGTTTCAAGTAATCAATTGCTTGTTAATGGTTTGGTTTTCTCGTGCGCTACTATACTTAATTCAGTCGTTTATATAGGTACTAAAGAAAACGGTTTGTACTCCACCACGCTAGCGAATAGTACTTCTTTTGATGATTTAACACCTTCCGGGCCTTTACGAAATTCAATTTTTGCCTTGCAAACAACAACAACTTCTCTTTGGACAGTTTATGGCGACTACGATGTTCAATACAATCCGTACGATCTGGACAATTATGGTATTAGTAAATACAGTAATGAAGGTTGGCTCAATATTCCCTATGAGAAGGTTTTAGGTGCAAAGTCGATGGTGCGCCTTACGGTTAATCCAGCAAACGAAAATGAAATATTTGCTAGCTCTTTCTTTTCTGGACTATTAAAGATTGTAGATGATGTTCCTACACTTTTATACAATCAGAATAACAGCGGATTAGAAACAATTACATTTTTAGGACCTAATTATTTTGATGTACGAATTAATGGTGTTGTTTTTGACAAATCAGGTAATTTATGGGTTACTAATAGTCGTGTTAAAAACGGAATTAAAGTGTTGCGAACCAATGGTCAATGGCAAAAATATTCAACAGATGCTGCGCTTTCCGCTAGTGAAGACAATAGTTTTTCACGTATGGTAATCGATAGGAATGGTGTAAAATGGATGGGTACCAATCTCGATGGAGTGCTAGGTTTTAATGAAAACGGAGCTGTTTTTAAAAAAATTACAGAGGGAGCAGATAGTGGAAATTTACCAATTTCTGATGTGCGTGCAGTAGCTTTAGATACAAGGAACCAACTTTGGATTGGAACCACAAAAGGCTTACGGGTATTATCTAACGCAGGAAGTTTTCAAGGTCAGGAACAACTCACTACACGGGCAATTATTATTGAAGATGATGGGCTGGAGCAAGAGCTATTATTTGAACAGTTTATTACTGATATTGTGGTTGATGGTGCTAATAATAAATGGATCGGTACTGCTGATTCGGGTGTTTTTATGGTATCGCCAGATGGACAAGAAACTAAATATCATTTTACAGTAAACAATTCGCCTTTGCCTAGTAATGTTATAAATGATATCGATATTAATAGTATCACGGGAGAAGTCTTTATTGCTACTTCAAAAGGATTAGTCTCTTTTAAAGGTGTTGCGACTAAGGCAAATGACGACCTTGCTAATGTTTACGCCTATCCTAATCCTGTTCGACCTGGTTATGCGGGAACGGTAAAAATTGCTGGATTAATAGATAAAGCAACAGTAAAAATCACAGATATAGAAGGCAATTTGGTTTTTGAAACAACATCCGAAGGAGGAACAATCGAGTGGGATACTACTGCTTTTGGTAAATACAAAGTTGCATCAGGAGTGTACATGATTTTCATATCGGCTCAAGACGGCATCGAAACTACAGTCAAAAAAGTAATGATAATAAGATAGATCAAAGGGAAAAATTCAATTTTTCAATCTTTAAATTTTTCAATCTTTAAATTAAAATCGTGCAAGTTAAAACAAAAGCAATAGTTATATCATCGATCAAATACCAAGAGAAAAGCTTGATTGTAAAATGTTTTACGTTGTCTCATGGCTTGAAGTCCTATTTTGTTCGGAATGCTTTTGCAGGTCGGAAATCAAATCAAAAAATAGCCTATTTTCAGGCACTCACCATTTTAGAAATTGAGGCGGTACACAAGAACAAAGGCACTCTAGAACATTTCAAGGAAATTAAAATTAGCAGTCCTTTTCAGTCTATTCACTCAGATGTTTATAAAAGTACGATTGTGATGTTTATATCTGAGATCTTACATCATTCTATCCATGAGGAAGAAAAGAACGAAGCCCTTTTTTCGTTTTTAGAAGTCGCTTTATTTTGGCTTGATGCCCACGACGAAATTGCTAATTTTCACTTAATTCTTCTGCTGGAAGTTTCAAAATATTTAGGCTTTTATCCTGATATTTCTGATATTGATATGCCGTTTTTTGAAATGACCGAAGGTGTTTTTACACCTTTCAGCGCTATGAGTTCATTAACCCAGCATGAAACGAGTTTGTTCAAAAAACTCCTAGATTTAAAACTAGACAACGATCAAAAAGTCTTTCATGTTATCGAAAGACAACTACTTTTAAAAATTCTAATTGATTATTACAGTTACCACCTTGATGGGTTTAGAAAGCCAAAATCATTGGATGTTTTGAAAGAGGTTTTTTCTTAATGATTGGGGCGTGACCCTACGTAAAAACTTCGGGTCGGGCTTTACGATCCATCTTTTATTCCGCTATCGCTTCAAAAAAGGATGTCACTGCAATCCCTCACGCACAAAAACTCGCGACTCCTTACTCATAATTGATAACTATTTATTACTTTCGCACCTCGATTAAGAAAAGGATAAAATGAGCACAAAATTTACTGAATACAAAGGACTTGACTTACCAACGGTAGCGTCAGAAGTACTGGATTTTTGGAAGAAAGAAAATATATTTGAGAAGAGTGTAACCACTCGTGAAGGCAACCAACCGTTCGTGTTTTTCGAAGGGCCACCTTCAGCAAATGGATTACCAGGAATTCACCATGTAATGGCTCGTGCTATTAAAGATATTTTTTGCAGATATAAAACTCAAAAAGGATTTCAAGTAAAACGTAAAGCGGGTTGGGATACACATGGTTTACCAGTAGAATTGGGTACGGAAAAAGAACTTGGAATCACAAAAGAAGATATTGGTACAAAGATTTCTATCGAAGAATATAACGAAGCGTGTAAAAAAACCGTAATGCGTTATACTGATGTATGGAATGATTTGACCGAAAAAATGGGCTACTGGGTAGATATGGAAGATCCGTATGTTACCTACAAACCTAAATACATGGAAACGGTATGGTGGATTTTGAAACAAATCTACAACAAAGATCTGATGTACAAAGGCTACACTATTCAGCCGTATTCTCCAAAAGCAGGAACAGGATTATCATCTCACGAAGTAAACCAACCCGGCAGTTACCGTGATGTTACGGATACGACAGTAGTGGCGCAGTTTAAAGCAGTCAATGAAACTTTACCAGCTGCTTGGCAAGGATTAGGGGAAATCTTGATCTTAGCTTGGACAACAACACCTTGGACATTGCCATCAAACACGGCTTTGACGGTTGGTCCAAAAATCGATTACGCTGTTGTAAAAACATTCAATCAATACACTTTCTTGCCTACGAATGTGGTTCTGGCTAAAAATTTAGTTGGAAAACAATTCGGAAAAGGTTTTTTTGCTAGCGAAGATATAACCGATTTTGAGAATTTCAAAGTTGGAGATAAAAAGATACCATACCAAATTATCGCTGAAGCAAAAGGTGCTGACTTAGTCGGAATTAAATACGAACAATTAATGCCATTGGTACTTCCATATCAAAATCCTGAGAATGCTTTTAGAGTAATTTCAGGTGATTTTGTTACTATCGAAGACGGAACAGGAATTGTACATACATCTCCAACTTTTGGTGCAGATGACGCAAAAGTAGCCAAAGAAGCTACTCCAGAAGTACCACCAATGTTAGTTCTTGATGCTGATGGAACTCCAGTACCGTTAGTAGATTTACAAGGGAAATTCATCCAAGGTTTAGGTGATTATTCTGGTAAGTACGTTAAAAACGAATATTATGACGAGGGTCATGCTCCAGAACGCTCTGTAGATGTGGAGATTGCAATTCAGTTAAAAGAAGAAAATAAAGCTTTCAAAGTAGAGAAATACGTCCACAGTTACCCACATTGCTGGAGAACAGACAAGCCTATTTTGTACTATCCGCTAGATTCATGGTTTATTAAAATCACGGAAGTTAGAGACCGAATGTTCGATCTAAATGAAACCATCAACTGGAAACCAAAATCGACTGGAGAAGGGCGTTTTGGTAACTGGATAAAAAATGCCAACGACTGGAACTTATCCCGTTCAAGGTATTGGGGGATTCCGTTGCCTATCTGGAGAACAGAAGACAAACAAGAAGAGATATTGATTGGTTCAGTTGAAGAATTATACAACGAGATCGAAAAATCAATCGCGGCTGGTGTTCAAAAAGAGAATCCTTTCAAAGGTTTTGAAATTGGGAACATGGATGATAGCAATTATGATTTAATCGATTTACACAAGAATGTCGTTGATGAAATCACCTTAGTTTCTGCTTCTGGAAAACCAATGATTCGTGAAGCTGATTTGATAGATGTTTGGTTTGACTCTGGTTCTATGCCTTATGCGCAATGGCACTATCCTTTTGAGAACAGAGAAAAGATTGATGCGAATCAAGATTTTCCTGCTGATTTCATTGCAGAAGGTGTCGATCAAACACGTGGTTGGTTTTATACTTTACACGCTATCGGAACTTTAGTTTTTGATAAAGTAGCTTATAAAAATGTAGTTTCGAATGGTCTAGTGCTAGATAAAAACGGTCAAAAAATGTCCAAACGTCTTGGGAATGCTGCAGACCCTTTTGAAACGCTTTCAGAATATGGACCAGATGCAACGCGCTGGTACATGATATCAAACGCAAATCCTTGGGATAATCTAAAGTTTGATTTAGAAGGAATCGCTGAGGTGCGTCGTAAATTTTTTGGAACATTATACAACACCTATTCTTTCTTTAGTTTGTATGCTAATATTGATGGGTTCAAATATGAAGAAGCCGAAATTCCGTTGAACGAAAGACCAGAGATTGACCAATGGATTATCTCTGAGCTAAATACTTTAATCAAGGACGTCGATGGTTTTTATGCTGACTACGAACCTACAAAAGCAGCTCGTGCAATCTCTGAATTTGTTCAGGAGAATTTGAGTAACTGGTACGTTCGTTTGTGTAGAAGACGTTTCTGGAAAGGGGAATATGCTCAAGACAAAATTGCTGCTTATCAAACACTTTATACTTGTTTATTAACGATAAGTAAGCTTGGAGCGCCTATTGCACCTTTCTTTATGGATAAACTTTACAGAGACTTAACGGTAGCAACACAGACAGAAAAATTTGAGAGTGTACATTTGGCTCAGTTTCCAATTTCGGTTGAAAACTATGTTAATAAAATGTTAGAGAGCAAAATGCAGAAAGCGCAGACGATCTCATCACTGGTTTTATCACTGAGAAAAAAGGAAATGATCAAGGTACGTCAACCGTTACAAAAGGTAATGATTCCGGTACTTGACGAGGATCAGAGAGTTCAAATTGAGGCGGTTTCGGACCTGATAAAAGCAGAGGTAAACGTAAAAGAAATCGTTCTTTTAGATGATGCATCTGGAGTTTTAGTAAAGCAAATTAAGCCGAATTTTAAAGCACTAGGACCTCGTTTTGGAAAAGATATGGGGTTGATTTCTAAAGAGATACAAGCTTTTACAGCAGATCAAATTAATACCCTAGATAAGGATGGAAGCCTAGAAATTGTAATTGCAGGAAATACCGTAATTTTATCAATAGAAGATGTAGAGATAACATCACAAGATATCGAGGGATGGTTAGTAGCAAATGCTAATGGAATCACGGTTGCACTTGATATCACTATCTCAGAAGAATTAAAACAAGAAGGTATTGCAAGAGAATTAGTAAACAGAATTCAGAATATCCGTAAAGATTCTGGATTTGAAGTTACAGACAAGATTAAAGTTCAATTACAGAGAGACGGGCTTTTAGAACAAGCAATTCTTAAAAACGAAGACTATATTAAGTCAGAAACATTGACCAGCGAATTGGTTTTTATGGACGAAGTTAGTAATGGTACGGAAATTGAATTTGACGACATAAAAACAATGATTTTAATTTCAAAATAAAATAAAGATGGTAGATGAAGCTACAAGATACTCTGACGCTGACTTAGCTGAGTTCAAAGAAATAATTCAAAAAAAAATAGATAAAGCACAATCTGATTTAGATTTGATTAAAAGTGCCTACATGAATGATTTGAATAATGGGACTGATGATACGTCTCCTACTTTCAAAGCATTTGAAGAAGGTAGTGAAACAATGTCTAAAGAAGCAAACTCGCAATTGGCAATTCGTCAAGAAAAGTTTATTCGTGATTTAAAGAATGCGCTATTCCGTGTAGAAAATAAAACGTACGGACTATGTAAAGTAACAGGCAAGTTGATTAGCAAAGAAAGATTGAAAATCGTTCCTCATGCTACAATGAGTATCGAAGCAAAAAATTTGCAACGATAAATAGCAATCTGCTATTAAAATATTAACGCTCCTTTAGGGGCGTTTTTTTTGATAAAATTATTACTTTTACGCACTTAAATTATAAAAAATGTCATTACGAAAAGCGTATCTACTTATCTTCATTATATTATTAGTTGATCAGGTTTCCAAACTATATGTAAAAACTAATTTTGTGTTAGGTGAAGAAGTTGAAGTATTTCGATGGTTCAAGATCTTATTTATCGAGAACGAAGGAATGGCTTGGGGTACAAAAATACCAGGGGAATATGGTAAGTTATTTCTAACCTTGTTTAGGCTTTGTGCTGTGGGCGGAATAGGTTATTGGCTTTGGGATGTTACAGAACGTAAAAAAAGTTCAAATTTTTTAATTGTTTCTATCGCACTGATTTTCGCAGGAGCTGTTGGTAATATTATCGATTCGGTTTTTTACGGAGTAATTTTTGACGGTAGTCAAGGGCAATTGTCTACTTTATTTGCTGAACAACCTTATGGTAAGTGGTTTCATGGCCAGGTAGTAGATATGTTTTACTTCCCCTTCTGGCACGGAACCTTACCGGAATGGTTGCCGGTATGGGGCGGGAAAGATTTTACTTTTTTTAATGCTATCTTCAATGTTGCTGATATGGCAATCTCTACAGGAGTGGGGATATTAATATTTTTTAATAAAAAAGCATTTCATCAAACAGCATCATAATGTCAAAAATAAAAAAATACAGAAGGCCTGTTTCAATTGTGAAACAGGCCTTCTGTATTTTTTAGAAAAATTAAACTTCGAAGCGATGATTAATATGCGGTGTTACACAATAATCGAGTTGTACATCGCCTTCAAAAATATCAGAGATCAATTCCTCAGGTTCAAAGAAGGAAAGCCCAATTTTAATTACATCTGGGTTGCACTCTGATAAAAACTTATCATAAAACCCTTTTCCATAACCCACTCGATTGCCTTTTTTGTCATAAGCAAGAAGCGGAACAAAAACGACCTCTATTTTTTTAGAAGGTACTTCAATACCCTCAACGGGTTCTGGAATATTGTACTCGTTTTTTGCAATTCGGGTATTATCAGTAAGTAAAAAGTGAATCATCTCTCGGGTTTCAAAATTCGATTTCGAAATTAAAATCTCTTTGTCTTTCCCGGATAGAAGATGTAAAATCAACTCTGTATCAACCTCTTTTTGTTCAGTTATTGGTAGAAATACTTGAAAATAAGTCTTGTCCCAAATAGGGAGTTGAATTAAGTTATTGGTGATTTCGAGGCTTTTTTGCTCTATATCACGTTCAGAGAGTTGCTTTCGTAGACTTTTGTAGATAAGTCGAAGTTCTTTTTTATTTTTATCCATTTAAAATGGTTTTTGAGATGTGGTAGATCGCGTCTCCTTGGTAGATAATAGGAGAGTGGTTCGCATTTATAATGTATCCGTCATTAGGTGCTTTTACAATATGTTCGAATTTCCCAAAAGGGTCTGTTATGGTTGCTAAAACAGTTCCCTTCTTTACAAAAGCACCTATGGTGTTGTGATCATGCAGTAATCCGGAATACTTAGCTCTAATCCACGTTGATTTTTCGATATAAATAGTTTGTTCCTCTGGCTGCTCCACAATATGTCTTGAATCTAACATATTCAAGTGAGATAAAAAACGTTTTGCACCTGCGACACCTGCATTTGCGACAGAATCGTTAATATCTAATGATTTACCTCCTTCAAAAAGTAATATTTTTACATTTAACTTCTGACTTGCATTTCTAAAAGAGCCTGCGATATTTTTAGAGAATAAAGTAAATGGTGCGTTAAACACATCTGCTAGTTGCTTTAGTTCAGGACTATTTGGTGCTAATCGAATTTGCGGTGCATTAAAACGGCTGGCACCACCAGCATGAAAATCCACTGCGTAATCAACAAGTGGCATGATTTCAGTTAAAATATGATAGGCAAATCGACCGGCTAAAGATCCTTTTTTAGATCCAGGAAATACACGGTTTAAATCTCTACCGTCGGGAAATTGTCGCGACATATTGATAAAACCAAACATGTTTATAATGGGAATACAAATTATAGTTCCTTTTTTAGGTCTGTTGATTTTTTTAGCAATAATTTGACGAACAATTTCAACGCCGTTGATTTCATCTCCATGAATTCCTGCTGAGAATAAAACAACGGGTCCTTCAATTTTAGAGCGACATACAATAATTGGAATTTTAAGTTTTGCCGTATTGTGCAATTTTGCAATTTCCATATCGATGGTTTTGCTTTCTCCTGGGAGTATTGATTCCCCCAGTATGCTAATGGCTTTGGTATTTTTCATATAGAATTAAAAGGCTAAATGTAAAGATTATTATTTGGAATTCGTAAATTTGAAATCATTTCAGTCAATAACCATCTAAAAATACAATCGCAATCGTTGGCTAAATTTAGCTCTGAGACTTTGTGAAATAGTAGTACAATGCAAAACCCAACTCTAGCACTTCAAATTCAAACGTTACCAGATGGACCTGGCGTTTATCAATATTATGATAAAGAAGGTAAGATTTTGTACGTAGGCAAGGCCAAGAATCTTAAAAAAAGAGTTTCCTCTTATTTTAATAAAATTCATGATGCTGCAAAGACCAATGTGCTGGTAAAAAAAATTGTGACCATCAAACACATCGTTGTTCCTACAGAAACCGACGCTCTTTTATTAGAAAATAATCTGATAAAAACATTGCAGCCTCGCTATAATGTGTTGTTGCGTGACGATAAAAGTTATCCTTGGCTATGCATAAAAAAGGAGCCTTTTTCTCGGATTTTTGCTACTCGCAGAATGGTCAAGGACGGATCAGAATATTTTGGTCCTTATACTAGTTTCAAAACGGTCAATACAATCTTAGAGTTAATAAAAGAACTATATCCTTTACGAACATGTAATTTTGATTTAAGCCGATCTAATATTAACAGCGGTAAATTTAAAGTTTGTTTAGAGTATCATATAGGGAACTGTAAGGGACCTTGTGAAGGTTACGAATCCTTAGAGAATTATCAAAAGCAAGTAGATGCTATTAGGGAAATTCTAAAAGGAAATTTTAAAGAGAGCATGAAGGATTTTAAGCGAGTAATGACAGAATTAGCGCAAGACATGCACTTTGAAGAAGCACAAAAAATCAAAGAAAAAATAGAAGTTTTAGAAAACTATCAGTCGCGTTCGACTATTGTAAATCCAAAAATTACCAATATTGACGTTTTTTCGATTGTATCTGATGAAAGTGCGGCTTACGTGAATTTTTTACAAATTTCTCATGGATCAATTATTCGCTCCCATACCATGGAAATTAAGAAAAAGCTAGAAGAGACAGATGCCGAGTTGTTAGAGCTAGCTATAATTGAATTAAGAGAGCGTTTTCAATTGTTGTCTCGAGAAATCATAGTTCCTTTTACTGTAGATTTAGGGGAACAAATTAAAGTTACGGTGCCACAACTTGGGGATAAAAAACAAATTCTTGATTTGTCTATTCGAAATGCTAAGTTTTATCGCATTGAACAGCTAAAACAATTGCAAATTGTAGATCCAGATAGGCATACCAATCGTATTATGGCTCAAATGCAAAAAGATTTACGATTGCATGTAGAACCACGCCATATTGAGTGTTTTGATAACTCGAATATTCAAGGTACTAATCCGGTGGCGGCTTGTGTAGTTTTTAAAGATGGAAAAGCAAGCAAAAAGGACTACCGACATTTTAATATTAAAACAGTCGAAGGTCCCGATGATTTTGCTTCTATGGAAGAGGTTGTTTATCGTCGTTACAAACGTCTTTTAGATGAAAAAGAACCACTCCCAGATTTAATCATCATAGATGGAGGTAAAGGACAGCTGTCTTCAGCATTAAAGAGTTTAGATGCTTTAGGACTGCGAGGCAAAATTGCTATCATTGGGATTGCTAAAAGACTAGAAGAACTTTTTTATCCTGGCGATTCTGTGCCACTTTATTTGGATAAAAAATCTGAAACGTTAAAAGTGATTCAGCAACTTCGAAACGAAGCGCACCGTTTTGGGATTACGCATCATAGAGACAAACGTAGTAAAGCAGCCCTTAATTCATCTATCGAATCAATTCCGGGTATTGGTGAGAAGACTATGCTAACGCTAATTCAGCATTTTAAAAGTGTTAAAAGATTGAAGTTGGCATCTGAAAAAGAAATATCAGGAGTGATTGGATTGTCTAAAGCGAAAAAAATTGTCGACTTTTACAATGCATTGCCAAAATAATAAAACAATAAAGTTTTAAATTAGGCTACTCTTTTAAACTTCAAAAACAATTTATGAAAAACATCACTTTATCAATATTGGCTTTTCTTAGTTGCTGGATTTCTTATTCACAGGAGCAAAACAGACCTAAAGTAGGGTTGGTTCTTAGTGGTGGTGGTGCTAAGGGGTTTGCACACATAGGAGTTTTAAAAGTATTAGAAGAGGCAGGTGTAAAGATCGATTATATTGGGGGCACAAGCATGGGCTCAGTCATTGGGGGGCTTTATGCGACGGGATACAATGCTGCTCAAATAGATTCTATTTTTCAATCGACTAATTTTGATGAGTTGATTAATGATTTTATACCTAGATCATCTAAGAATTTTTACGAAAAAAGGAATGATGAGCTGTATGCTCTAGTGTTGCCATTTAATAAATTCAAAGTGGGTATACCTGAAGCCTTATCTAAGGGTATGTACAATTTTAATTTACTCAGTAGTGTGACGAGAAGCGTTAGGTACCAACGTGATTTCCGAAATTTACCAACACCTTTTTTATGTATTGGAACTGATATTGAAACAGGAGAACAGGTAGTTTTAAATAAGGGAAATCTAGCACAAGCTATTATAGCGAGCTCAGCATTTCCATCACTTTTTTCTCCCATAGTAATAGACGGAAGACTTATTGTAGATGGCGGTGTTACTAATAATTATCCCATTGATGAAGTTAGAAAGTTAGGCGCTGACATTATTATAGGGGTCGACGTTCAGGATGATTTATTAAAAAGAAATTCGCTAAAAGACGCTACTAAGATTCTGGTACAAATTAATAATCTCAATACCATTAAAAAGATGAAAGAGAATATTAAAAGAACAGATATTTATATAAAACCAGATATTAGAGATTACGGCGTAATATCCTTTGATAAAGGAAAAGAAATTATTAAAAAAGGGGAAGATGCTGCATTTGCAGTTTATGAAAAATTGAAACCTCTAGGCGAAGGAGCTAAGAGATATGAAAAGCCAAAACTAAAATTAGAGGTTGATAGCCTGCAAATTGATAAGATTAATTTAGGCCCGCTATCGAACTATACTAAGGAATATGTGACGGGTAAGTTAAGGTTTAAGCCTGGGACTAAAATTGCTTACAGCCAACTAATAAAGGGAATTAACAATATAAATGCCACTCAAAATTTTAGCGCAATTGATTATTCATTAGACGAAAGGCCTGATGGCAAGGATAATTTAAACCTAAATTTAGTTGAGAATCCTACGCAAACCTACCTTAAATTTGGTTTACATTATGATGGTTTGTTCAAAAGTGCGGTTTTAGTTAACCTAACGAGAAAGAAAACCCTCTTTAAAAATGACATCGCTTCGCTAGATATCGTTTTAGGAGATAATTTTAGATACAATTTTGATTATTACATAGAGAACGGATATAATTTAAGCTTAGGTTTTAAATCTCAGTTCAATCAGTTTAATCGCAACGTGGCGAAAGAGTTAAGCGGATTAAATTCTATTGACACGAGTGTAAACTCTATCAATATGGATTATTCAGACTTTACAAACCAGCTGTATTTTCAGTCTCTTTTCGTGCAAAAGTTTTTATTGGGTGCTGGTATTGAGTACAAAGACCTTCGAATTAATTCACCTACGCTCGATGCATCTGGTCAATTTATTGAAAAAAGCCAATACGGAAGTGTATTTGGTTATTTGAAATATGACACGCTTGATAATAAATATTTTCCATCTAAAGGATTGTTCTTTTCGGGGGATATACAGTCTTATTTGCTTTCGTCAAATTACACTAATAATTTCAATCCATTTTCTATCGCTAAAGCTGATTTTGGAGTCGCTGCAACTATATTTAAGCACGCGACTATAAAAATAGCGACTGAGGCAGGTTTTACTTTTGGTAGCGACAGTGTTCCTTATCTAAACTTTGTTTTAGGAGGTTATGGTTTTAATACCATCAATAATTTCAGGCATTTTTATGGTTATGATTTTTTAAGTTTAGCCGGTAATAGCTACATCAAATCTACATTGAATTTTGACTACGAAATCATTAAAAATAATCACTTAAATTTTACAGCTAATTTTGCTAATATAGGCAATGATATTTATAACTCAGTAGACTGGATTTCAATACCTAAATATTCAGGATACGCAATAGGTTATGGTTTAGAAACCGCAATAGGGCCTCTCGAAATAAAACATAGTTGGTCTCCAGAAACGGCTAAGGGGTATACTTGGTTTAGTGTGGGATTTGTGTTTTAAATTTAATTTATTTCAATAATAATTCCGATATTTGTTATAATGAAAACAAATTGGGCAGGTTTACTAGAGTATCTTCAATTCCTTATCAAGAGAAATCCTGAATAAGTCATCTTTTTTTGATTTAGAATAGCAAATTTCAAAGCAATCTCGCTTAATTTAGTTACACTTTTAAACAAAAAATTATGCCATTATATCATAAACTAGGGACATTCCCTCAAAAGCGTCACACACAGTTTGTAAAGCCAGATGGAGGTTTTTACTACGAACAATTATTTGGAACCGAAGGGTTTCATGGTCATGCCTCATTGTCATACCACGTACACAGACCAACACAGGTCAAAGAAATTCTAAAATCATATTCAGTAGAACCTAAAATTGCCATCGGTAAAAACATTAAATCTTTACTATTAAAAGGTTTTGAATTAAAGCCGGCTGACGATTTTTTAGAAAGTCGCAAAGCGATATTAGTCAATAAAGACTGTACCATAGGTCTTGCTGCACCTAGAAAATCACTAACCGAATATTTTTATAAAAATGCCGATGCTGATGAGATGATTTTCATCCACAAAGGAAAAGGAAAATTACGTACTATGTTAGGGAATATTCCTTTTGAGTACGGAGATTACTTAATTATACCGCGCGGAATTATATATCAAATTCAATTCGACACCGAAGAGAATCGTTTGTTTTATGTCGAGTCATTTGCTCCTTTTTATACGCCAAAACGTTATAAAAACGAATCAGGTCAACATTTAGAGCATTCACCGTTTTGTGAACGTGATTTTATCTTACCTAACGAGCTAGAAACACATGACGAAAAAGGAGACTTTTTAATCAAAATAAAAAAGGAAGGCATGATTCACGAAGTGGTTTATGCAACGCACCCTTTTGACGTCATTGGTTGGGATGGATACAATTTTCCGTACGGATTTAGTATTCACAATTTCGAACCTATAACAGGGCGTGTGCACCAACCGCCACCAGTACACCAAACGTTTGAGACGGCTACCTTTGTAGTGTGTTCATTCGTACCAAGGCTGTACGATTACCATCCAAAATCTGTTCCGGCACCTTACAATCATAGCAATATTGATAGTGACGAAGTGCTTTATTATGTAGATGGTGACTTTATGAGCCGCAATAACATAGAGCAAGGACACATCACTTTACACCCCAAAGGGATTCCACACGGACCAGCGCCGGGAGCTATGGAGCGCAGCATTGGTCATACCGGTACTGAGGAATTGGCTGTAATGGTTGATACCTTCCGTCCGTTAATGGTTACTGAAGAAGCTATGGGACTTGACGATGGTCAGTACTATAAATCTTGGTTAGAGTAAATTTTAAACGCTAATTGCAGTAAGGAGCTGTTTCCTGCTGTCCGCTATATCTTTATGTTTTTAAAGAAAAAACATAAAGGATGTCGCTACCATCAGGGCTAAAAAAATCAAAATTCAAAGAAATAATTCGGATACATCATCTATATGAGTAACCGACAAAAAATAAACACAATGGCAAAAGAAGTAAAATCAGTAGAATACGGATTAGAGAAAATATTTGAAGGAGCACAAGATTTCCTTCCATTATTAGGAACAGATTATGTAGAATTCTACGTAGGAAACGCAAAACAGTCGGCACATTATTACAAAACAGCTTTTGGATATCAATCATTGGCGTATGCTGGTTTAGAAACTGGAGTTCGAGACAGAACTTCTTATGTTTTAAAACAAGATAAAATACGCATTGTATTAACGACGCCTTTAACACAAGATTCACCTATTCACGAACATCTTAAGAAACATGGAGACGGAGTAAAAGTAGCGGCTTTATGGGTTGAAGATGCAACAAGTGCTTATGAGGAAACGATGAAACGTGGCGCGCGTTCTTTTATGGAGCCTACTGTAGAGAAAGATGAGCACGGTGAAGTAGTACGTTCTGGAATTTATACTTATGGTGAAACGGTTCACATATTTGTAGAGCGTAAAAACTACAATGGTGTTTTCTTGCCAGGATATAAAGAATGGAAATCGGATTATAATCCAGAGCCTACAGGTTTAAAATACATTGACCACATGGTAGGGAATGTAGGTTGGAATGAGATGAATACGTGGGTGAAGTTCTATGAAGAAGTAATGGGATTTGTTAACTTTTTGTCTTTTGATGATAAACAAATCACAACAGAGTATTCGGCATTAATGAGTAAAGTGATGTCAAACGGAAACGGAAGAATTAAATTCCCAATCAATGAACCAGCCGAAGGAAAGAAAAAATCACAAATCGAAGAATATTTAGACTTCTACGGAGGGCCAGGAATACAGCACATTGCTATTGCTACAGATGACATTATTAAAACCGTAAGTCAATTAAGAGCAAGGGGAGTGGAGTTCTTATCAGCGCCGCCGCATACCTACTACCAAGCAATCCCAGAACGTTTGGGAGCGCACATGGGTATGATGAAAGAAGACATCAATGAAATCGAAAAATTAGCCATTATGGTAGATGCCGATGAAGATGGGTATTTATTGCAAATATTCACTAAACCAGTGCAAGATAGACCAACCTTGTTTTTTGAAATAATTCAGAGAATGGGGGCAAAAGGCTTTGGTGCTGGTAACTTTAAAGCACTTTTTGAATCCATAGAGCGCGAACAGGAATTACGAGGAACACTATAAATTGAGCTTTTTTTTGCATTATGTGAAAAAATAACCATTCAATCGGTTCGGATTTTATTAATGATGTGTTAAACTTTTTTTTTAGTTTTCATATCCTGATTTGTTAGCTACCTTTGCACTCGCAAAATGGAAGGGGTGGTTTCCTTCCGATTTGATATAAATTTCATAATTTATAGTTTTTTGGTTAGTTAATAGCATAAAAACTCAGTCATTATTTGACTGAGTTTTTTTGTTTTAATATATTTGGAACAAAATTTGCAACTTCCATCAATAAATAGAAAAAGTAAGTTATGAAAAAGATAATACTGATCTTGTTATTGATACTAACCGTTAGTTTTGACTCTCAAAACGATGACGCCTACACCTCAGGCGAATGGTTCAAGTTTAGAATTCACTATGGCTTTGTAAATGCAGGTTACGCAACACTAGAAGTCAAAGATGCAGTGATTGATAATAAAAAAGCTTTTCACGTTGTAGGTAAAGGATACACCACAGGTATGTCCCGTTTTTTCTTTAAGGTTGATGATTTATACGAAAGCTATATTGACAAAGAATCGGGTAACCCTACTCAATTTGTTCGAAAAATAAATGAAGGAGGGTATACGAAAAATCAACAAGGTTTTTTTAATCAGTCTGCTAATAAAATCACAGTAAAGGATTATAAAAACAATACAGAGAAAGCATTTGTTATTCCTAAAAATACACAAGATATTTTATCAGCATTTTACTACCTAAGGAATTATCCCACGATTGATAAAATTAATCCTGGCGAGTCAATTGTTATCGACATGTTTTTTGACGATGAAACGACAAAATTTAAGTTAAAATTCATAGGTAGAGAGAATATTACAACTAAATTTGGAGTTGTATCTGCAATGGTATTTAGACCTTTAGTGCAATCAGGTCGAGTTTTTAAAGAACAAGAGAGTTTAACTGTTTGGGTGTCAGATGATGAAAACAGATTACCCATTCGAATTAAAGCTGAATTAGCGGTAGGATCTATAAAAGCAGATCTAGATGCATTCAAAGGATTAAAAAATTCGTTTAAAATTAAAAAATAATGAACATTAGTGATAATGCAGAGGCTATTTTAAATGAAATAGAACTTAAATATGAGGCTATAAACCAAAAAACAGAGACACATCTTGAAGGTTTGCTGTGGTCTAAGCCAATAACATATTGGGATTACATACAGACGGACGCGCTTTTAAGTTTACAAACACAAAGAACCACTCTCCCTGATGAAATGGTCTTTATTATGTACCACCAAGTTAATGAGTTGATATTTAAAATGATTCTTTGGGAAATAGACCAAATTTCTAATTCTTCTAAATTAGAGACATCATTTTTTACTGAAAGGGTGATGCGTATTAGTCGCTATTTTGATATGCTAACTACATCCTTTAGTATTATGGAAAATGGTATGGAAGTAGAGCAATATATGAAGTTCAGAAATACATTAACTCCTGCAAGTGGGTTTCAAAGTGCACAATACCGACTTATTGAATTTTGTTGTACTGATTTAATCAATCTTATTGATTATCGCTTTAGAGCAAATATTGACCGTAGTACTCCCTATGAAAATGCATTTGAACATTTGTATTGGCAAGCAGCTGGGAAAGACTATCATACTGGTAAAAAATCGTTCTTATTAGAAGAATTTGAACGCAAGTACAAAGATCTTTTCATAAGAAAAATGAAGGAGTATAATACGATAAATATTTGGCAAAAATTCAAACAGTTACCTGATGCTGATCAAAATAACACCGACTTAAGGAATGCGATGCGTCACTTAGATCATACCGTTAATATAACTTGGGTAATGCAGCACTTAAATGTTGCTATTAAATACATTGATCAAAGCGGTATTGGAGATGGAGAAGCTACAGGTGGTAGTGAATGGAAAAAGTATTTACACCCAAAGTACCAACGAAGAATATTTTTCCCAGAGTTGTGGACAGTGCAAGAAATTGCTGATTGGGGAAACTAAAATAAAGTACAATTAGAAAAAAACATAAAGTTTGAAACAATTATTCATAATCATCATTGTATTACTTACAATAATAGCCTGTAATAAATCCAAAGAAGAATCTAATAATAAAAGTAAAGTAAAAGTTGTTAAGCGGATCGACAAGGATTCTGACTTTGGTTTCAATTTTGCAAATTTTAACGTGGTACAAGATACCGTTGATAAAGGAGATACATTTGGAACAATTTTGAGTAAACAAAACCTAGGTGATCGTAGAGTTTATGATATTGTCGAAAAAGTAAAAGACACCTTTAATGTTCGTTCCATCAGGCCTAACAAAGCGTTCACTATCTTAAGGTCAAAGGACAAGAAAAATAAAATTCAGGTATTTATTTACCAACCCAATTCACTCAGTTATTATGTAATCGATTTTAGAGATTCAGTAGTTTCAGCTTATAAAAAGGTAAGACCTGTTACGATTAGAAGAAGAATGATTGGTGGGGTTTTAAAAGGTTCCTTGTCAGAAACATTAGTAAATGCTGGTGTGCAAGCCGCTTTAGCAGGTAAAATGACAAAAGTATATTCTTGGTCAATCGATTTTTTTAAATTAAAAAAAGGAGATCGTTTTGGTCTTGTTTTTACTGAAAGGTATATCAATGATTCTATCTATGATGGTGTAGAGGATTTAGAAGCATCATTTTTTGAATACAAAGGAAAAATAATTTATGCCTTTCCATTCGAACAAAACCCCTCTTCAGGCAAAGTAGAATATTATGATGACGAAGGAAAAACACTTAAGAACTTCTTTCTTAAAACTCCAATTAAATTTAGTAGAATTACTTCGAGATTTACCATGCAACGCTTTCATCCAGTGCAACACAGATGGAAAGCGCATAAAGGGACTGACTATGCAGCGCCTACGGGAACTCCTATTACCACTACAGCTTCAGGTGTGGTTGAGCGAACAGGATATACGGCAGGGAATGGAAATTATGTTAAAGTAAAACATAACGGTACTTATTCGACGCAGTACTTGCATATGTCCAAAATTTTGGTGCGTCAAGGACAACGTGTCAATCAAGGAGATGTAATAGGTAGAGTAGGAAGTACAGGTCTTGCTACCGGACCGCATGTTTGCTATCGTTTTTGGAAAAATGGGGTACAAGTAGATGCTCTGAGGCTAAACTTACCTACTGGAGAAGCCATGCAAGGGCAGAATAAAGTAAGGTTCTTGGCTGCTATTAAACCTTTAAAAAGAGAATTAGATAGTATAGGTAACTTATAATTAACTTAGGTTAAGTCCATGATTATAAAAAACACTCAAAAAGGAGCTGTTACTTACTAAGTAATAGCTCCTTTTTTATTGTAAATAAATAATGCTAAATTGTTATATCTAACTAATCTATTTATCATTTAGAAGGAATTTAAGTATTTTTGCTGCAAACAGTACTAATCGTAAGAAGTAGAAATAATGGCTTTAAGCACAAATAACCCAACTGAAACCAATTCGTGGAAAAAATTAGAAGAACATTTTAAAGCAATGAAAGAGGCTTCTATGCAAGAAATGTTCGCTAAGGATAATGCAAGAGCAGATAAATTTAATTTGCAATGGAATGATTTTTTAATTGATTACTCTAAGAATATAATAAACCAAGAAACAATTGCTTATTTAATTGAATTAGCAAATGAAATGGGACTTAAAAGCGCGATCCAAGAATATTTTCAAGGAGGCATTATTAATCAAACTGAAAACAGAGCAGTACTACATACGGCATTGAGGGCAAAGGCAGATTCCATAGTAGAGGTGAAGGGACAAAATGTTGTTCCAGAAGTGTATGAGGTTAAAGAAAAGATGAAAGCGTTTTCAGCTCAAATTATTTCAGGAACTAAAAAAGGGTATACAGGAAAGCCATTTACCGATGTGGTAAATATAGGAATTGGAGGATCAGATTTAGGACCTGCAATGGCAGTCGAAGCATTACAATATTATAGTAATCATTTAAAAGTTCATTTTGTTTCAAATGTAGATGGAGACCACGTAAATGAAGTCATAAAAAAATTAGATCCAGAGACAACCCTTTTTGTTATTGTATCCAAAACATTCACAACCCAGGAAACATTAAGTAACTCAGAGACCATTAAAAAATGGTTTTTGACAACCGCTTCTCAAGAAGATATTGCCAAGCATTTTGTTGCGGTTTCTACGAACCTAGAAAAAGTAACTACTTTTGGTATCGATCCTGATAATGTGTTCCCAATGTGGGATTGGGTAGGAGGTCGTTTTTCACTGTGGAGTGCAGTTGGTCTTACCATTAGTTTAGCTGTTGGTTACGCTAATTTCGAGGAATTACTATCAGGAGCGAATGACATGGACGAGCATTTTAGAGATACGGATTTCGAAAATAATATCCCTGTTGTTTTAGCTCTGCTAAGTATTTGGTATAACAATTTTTTTGGGGCCGAAAGCGAAGCATTAATACCTTACACGCAATACCTGCAAAAATTAGCACCTTATTTACAACAAGGTACAATGGAGAGTAATGGGAAAAGTGTAGGGCGAGATGGTAAAGCAGTTAATTATGAAACGGGAACTATAATATGGGGAGAGCCGGGTACCAATGCGCAGCACGCTTTTTTTCAATTAATGCATCAAGGAACTAAACTGATTCCTACTGATTTTATAGGTTTTGTAAAACCATTACACGGAGATAAGGATCACCATAATAAATTAATGTCTAACTTTTTTGCACAAAGCGAGGCTTTGCTTCATGGCAAATCATCAGAAAAAGTAAAAGCAGAGTTTGAAAAGCAAGGTTTAGAACCCGAAAACGCAAAAAAATTACTGCCATTTAAAGTTTTTTCAGGTAACAAGCCTACGAATACTATTTTGATTGATAAATTGACACCAAAATCCTTAGGTTCATTAATTGCGATGTATGAACATAAAATTTTTGTACAAGGAATTATTTGGAATATATTTAGTTTTGATCAATGGGGGGTTGAGTTAGGAAAACAATTAGCTAATTCTATTTTAAAAGAAATAGAAGCAAAACAAGTGCAGCAGCATGATAGCTCTACTACCTTCTTAATGAACTACTTTATGTCCAAAAACTAATAAACAAAATCCATCATTCATAAAGAAAGCCAAAATATTTAACAAATTTTGGCTTTTTTTATATTTGATTATTTATTTCAAAGCAGTGTTTAATCAACGATAGGGTCAAAATTAAGATGAATATTGTAGTAAAATTATTAAAAATATGTAAAATATCTGTATTTGTGATTTTTATGTCCTAGTATTTTCGATGAAAATATATTTTTCTTAACATTGCGTTAACGTTTCTAGGTAAAATTGTTTTAATTTTGCCAAAAATTAATAAACTAAACAAAATGAAAAAATTTTTAAAGTTGTTTTTTGTACTGGCAGTACTATTATGTGCTAGTCCTCGCATCTTTGCGCAGGGTAATACAAACTCTTCTATTAGGGGAGCTGTTTACGACAAGGACAAGCAAACATTGCCAGGAGCCTCTATCCTAGCAGTTCACACTCCGTCAGGTACTCGCTACACGGCATCGACTGATGGTACGGGTAATTTTAGTATTTCTAACATGAGAGTTGGTGGACCATATAAGGTGACTGTCACTTTCGTTGGTTTTTCAAGTTTTACTGATAGTGAAGTTTATCTTCAATTGGGAGAAAACAGAACTTTCAGAGTAGTTTTGGCTGAAGAGTCAAACGAATTAAAGGAAGTAGTTGTTAAATCAACTAGAGATAATACTTTTAGTTCTCAACGAACTGGTGCTCAAACTATCATTAATTCAGAGCAAATCAAAGCATTACCTACTTTGTCTAGAAACATTGCAGATTTTGCAAGATTAACTCCTCAAGCTCAATTAAGAGGTGATGACGTTTTATCTATTGGAGGTCAAAATAATAGATTCAACGCAATCTATATTGACGGCGCAGTAAGTAATGACGTTTTTGGATTAGCAGCAAATGGAACTAATGGTGGTCAAACTGGTGTTAGCCCAATATCGATAGATGCTATCGAGCAGTTCCAAGTAAGTGTTGCTCCATATGATGTAAAGTTATCAGGATTTGCTGGTGGTGCAATTAGTGCTATTACTCGTTCTGGAACAAACAATTTTGAAGGATCTGCTTATTTTTTAAATAGAGATGAAACTTTAGCTGCAAAAACGCCACCTTCTTTGGCTGGTACAAATGGTAGACAAAAATTGGCTGATTTCTCTGCTCAAACCTACGGTGTTCGTGCTGGTGGAGCATTAATTAAGGATAAATTATTTTATTTCATCAACTACGAGAAACAAGATAATGAGACACCACAACCTTTTGATTTGTCAACTTACACAGGTTTATCAGGAAGTAGATTAGGTGAGTTAAGAACAAAATTAGCGACTTACGGTTACGATCCAGGTTCTTTTGATAATAATGTTCGTACTTTAGTAAGTGATAAAATTATCGCTAAAATTGACTGGAACATGAGTGATAATCATAAGCTGTCTGTTAAACACAGTTATGTTAAAGCGGACCAATTTTCTCCTAGCCGTTCTTCTGCAACTGCTATTAGCTTTATTAACGGTAGCCAGTTGTTCAACTCTGTTACAAATTCAACTTCTGTGGAGTTGAACTCAAGATTCGGAAATAAATTTTCTAACAATTTAGTGGTTGCTTACACTAATGTAGCCGATGATAGAGATCCATCTGGAGATCCATTCCCGTCAGTTCAGATTTTTGATGGAGCTAACCAAAGTATCTATTTTGGTGCAGAGGCATTCTCAACAGCGAATTTATTAGACCAAAATGTTTTAACAATTACAGATAATTTTACTATTAATTCTGGAATAAATAAAATTACAATTGGTACTCATAATGAGTTTTCTCAATCAAAAAATGTATTTTTTGGTAATAACTTCGGTGGATACAGATACTCTTCGTTAGATGATTTCTTGTTAAATAGAAAACCAAACAGATATTTATTAAATTACTCTTTAATTGGAGGAAGTGGAGATGATTCTCAAGGTGCAGCTGAATTTGGAACTAAACAATTTGGAGTTTATGCTCAAAATGATATGGCTATTTCAGATAAATTTAAATTATCGTATGGTTTAAGAATCGATGTTCCAGTTTGGGAAAACGGTCTATCTAATAATGATTTTAACAGTCGTACTATTCCATTATTGCAAGCTGCGGGTAAAGATTTACAAGGAGCTTCAGTAGGTACAAGAATCAAAACTTCGCCACATTTTGCACCACGTGTTGGTTTTAACTATGACATTAGTGGTGATAAAACAACTCAAATTAGAGGAGGTTTAGGTGTGTTCACTTCAAGATTACCATTAGTTTGGCCTGGAGGAACTTATAACAATAACGGTCTAACACAAGGAGCGATCCAGATTACTAGTGCAGCAGATATGCCAGTATTTAATCCAAATCCAAGTGTAGATAGTCAAATAGCACCATTACCAGCTTCTTACCCACGTCCAGGTTCTGGTCGTACAGGAGGGAACATTGATTTATTTGCAAAAGATTTTAAATTACCACAAGTATTTAAATCAAGTTTTGCAGTAGATCAAAAATTACCATTAGGTTTTGTGTTTTCATCTGAATTAACATACAACGAAAATATTTCTGCTGTAAAATATGAGAATTTAAATATTGGAAATGCTGTTAGTAATTTATCAGGTCCAGATACTAGACCTCGTTACAACGGAAATACGAGAGTAGATCAATCTTATTTAGGGGTATATTTAGGTTCAAATACAAGTGTAGGGAATTCATATAATGTGTCATTCACATTAACGAAGAACTTTAGATCGGACTTTATTGATGCTAATATTTCTGGTACATTCTCTTATGGTGAATCTAACACATTGTTAGATGCAACTTCTTCTCAAAACAGTTCTCAATGGAATAATACAGAATCAGTTAATGGTGCAAATTACTTAACTGCTTCTAGATCAGATTTCGATCCAGGAAGAAGAATCGTTTCTAACGGTAATGCTACTTTAAAGTGGAATAAATTCACAAAAACAAGAATTGGTTTCTTCTACGAAGGAGCTCAAGGAACACCTATTAGTTATGTTTATAACGATGCAGGACGTTTATTGCAAGATACATTTAGTAATTCAGCATTAATTTATGTTCCAGCTTCTAGATCAGAAATTAACTTAGTTAGTACTACAGGTGGTTTAACAGCTGATCAGCAATATGAGGCTTTAAGTGCTTTTATTGATGGTAATGAGTACTTAAGTTCTAGAAAAGGACAGTACGCTGAGCGTAATGGTGACCGTTTAAAAACAACTCACGTTGTGGATTTAAAATTCGCTCAAGAGTTTACGTTTACAATTGGTAAAAAGAAACATACAATAGAATTTACTGCTGATTGTTTTAACTTCACAAACCTTTTAAACAAAAACTGGGGTAAAAGATATTTTGCTAGTAATGACCAAGTGCAATTACTTCAACAAATCGGTTTCTTACCAGGAACAAACACTCCAACATTTAGATATAACCCTACAACAGCTACTAACATTAATCAGTTAGATGATGTAGGATTGAATTCTTCAAGATGGCAAATTCAAACAGGTCTTCGTTATACATTTAACTAATATCCTGTAACAATTTAAGCCCCCATTTCTATTGAAATGGGGGCTTTTTTTATACTTTTTTGTTTATATTTGTTATTCAAAAAAACAAAATCTATGTACCAATTTATTCAAAAATTTCATTCAGGCTGGGCTTACATTGCCTTGTTATTGTTAATTATTGCTACTGCTAATGCTTTGATAGGAATGCTGTCTAAAAAAGAATTTACAGCTAGAGATCGTAAGATTGCTCTTTTTGGGCTAATAGGTATACACATTCAATTGTTAGTTGGTATGATTTTATATTTTGTGTCACCTTTAGGTTTTGCATCATTCGGTCAAATGGCTGATAAGGCTCTACGCTTAACATCATTAGAGCATCCTTTAATTAATATTATTGCTATTGCATTAATTACAATTGGTTGGTCTAAGCACAAAAAACTAACAACGAGTGAAACAAAATTTAAGACTTTTACCATTTTTTATGGTTTAGGATTAGTTTTGATTTTAAGTAGAATTCCATGGTCTATGTGGTTGTAAACCTTTTTTAAAAGTCCTTTTTTAGGACTTTTTTTATCGGGGTACGGTTTTTGTTTTTACTAAGTTGAACTAATAAGTTACTAATGAAAAAATCAATTACGTTACTATTTTTCTTTTTCGCCTTCGCCTTTGTAAGTATACACTCGAAAGGTTTTGTAGATAAGTCAATAACAGAAATTCAAAAAGATACAGTAAAAAAAAATAAACAAGGAATTGTTATACAAGAAGCCACAAAAGATAGTTTGTGGGATGGTCGAGGAAAACTTAAATTTTATAAGAGTAAAGCTCATGCGTCCTATTATGCCGATAAATTTCATGGTAAACGTACTGCTAGTGGAGTAGTCTTTGATAAAAACAAGTATACAGCAGCTCATAAAAAACTACCATTTGGAACTAAAGTTAAAGTGACAAATGAGGCAAACGGAAAATTTGTAGTGGTCGAAATTACAGATCGAGGACCTTTTGTAAAGTCACGAGAAATCGACCTTTCTAAAAAAGCTTTTATGGATATTGTAAACAACAAAGGTGCGGGTTCAATGCTGGTTACCTTAGAGGTTATAGTTGAGTAGGTATTACCATGATGTAAATGGGTTAGCGCTTACGTAAGAATTATAATATCTCTTATCAGTAGTGACTTCATTTCCCAACCAATCTGGTTTTACAAATGATTCGTCTTCAGTCGATAATTCTATTTCTGCGATAACTAGACCTTCATTCTCGTCATAGAATTCATCTACTTCATAAATATGATTTCCTATTTTTACTTCAAAGCGCGTCTTGTTTATGATGCCTTTTTCGCATAACAGTAGTAGTTGTTCTGCCTCACTAATTGGTATTTCTTTTTCCCATTCAAAACGAGATAAACCACTATCACTCGATACTCCTTTGATGGTAAGATAGGCTTTTTCTCCTTTAGTCCTCACACGTACCGTACGCTCAGGTATTGAGGATAAGTAACCTTGTTTAATGTTTTTTTTAGAAAAGGCCTCTTTCTTATAATCTTCTGAAACCACTAAAAACTTTCTTTCTATTTCAATCATATTTTTCTATTACTTGTTTTGCAATTGTTCAAAAATTCTAAAGCGTTAGTAAAGGCTGCTGCGTGGTAATTGTTGTTAATTCAAATGTATTAATTTTTTATGTTTGGTCACGAAATTTAAGTTAAAAGCGTCGTAAATTTGTTTCATGTCTGAGGAACTTCGCAATAGAAAAATAATTCATATTGATATGGATGCATTTTATGCGTCTGTTGAACAATTGGATAATCCAGCATTAAAGGGCAAACCTATTGCAGTTGGTGGATCAGGAAATAGAGGAGTTGTAGCGGCTGCGAGTTACGAGGCTAGAAAGTTTGGTGTACGCTCCGCCCTAAGTGGTGCCCTTGCTAAGAAGTACTGTCCTGATATTATTTTTGTAAAACCTCGCTTTGAACGATATAAGGAAATTTCAAAAAAAATTCATTCCATATTTAGAGATTATACCGACTTAGTCGAGCCCTTGTCATTAGATGAGGCCTACTTAGATGTTACCGTAAATAAAAAAGGCTATGTAAGTGCAAGTGCTTTGGCACAAGAAATTAGAGATAGAATCTATACTGAAGTTGGTCTCACTGCCTCTGCTGGAATTTCAGTAAACAAGTTTATAGCTAAAATTGCAAGTGACATAAATAAACCCAATGGTCAAAAGACAGTTAGTCCAAACGAGGTTTTGTCTTTTTTAGAAGTATTACCAATCAAGAAGTTTTATGGAGTGGGTAAGGTGACCACTGATAAAATGTATCAATTAGGTGTGTTTACAGGCTTTGATCTTAAGTGCAAGTCACTTGATTTTCTAGAAAAGCATTTTGGTAAAGCAGGCTCTTTCTACTACGATGTTGTAAGGGGTATACATAATAGTGAAGTTAAATCTGATCGAATAACGAAATCAGTTGCAGCAGAGCACACTTTCGACAACAATCTTTCTTCTGAGATTTATATGATGGAACGCCTGGAGTCGATCGCTCAAACTTTGGAAAAAAGATTAAAGAAACACGATCTTTCTGGGAAGACAATAACATTGAAAATTAAGTATAGTGATTTTACACAACAAACGAGAAGTAAATCCTTGCCTTATTTTATTTCAGATAAGGGATTGATTCTGGAAACTGTTAAAGATTTGTTGTACCAAGAGCGTATGAAAGACTCTGTCAGGTTGTTAGGGATTTCGTTAAGCAATCTAAATACTGATGTGAAAAAGGTTTTGGTCTCTGTGCAGCTGCGTTTTGATTTTTAATTTTTGATCCGTTCAACAATCGTTAAACTTTGAAAGAAGTTATTTTGTTTTTGTTTTTAAACTTACATTTGATAAAAATAAACGAAAAGATGGATTTTTGCCAATACGAAGACGCGGTTATTAAATATCATAACACCTTAGATATAAAGGAGATGCCAATACATGCGTGGCCTTTTCATTTTGAATTTTTAAACAGTTTACGATCTATCTTTGATGATGCTAATAAATTATTTAAGCTTTCTATCGTACACAAATGGAGTCAACAGGATTGGGATTTTGAAAGTAAACTAAAAGAGGAAGTCGTAATTGTTACAGATGCTAAATTAAGGATTGTTTTTGCTTCTAAAAACATCGTTAATATGAACGGCTATAATAATGAGGAAGTAATAGGTCAGAGTCCAAAGATGTTTCATGGCGAAGAGACGGATCTTGAGGTATCAAATGAAATTAGACTCGCTATCCAAAACAAAGAACCTTTTGAGAAGAGGGTTTTAAATTATAAAAAAAATGGAGAAACCTATCAGTGTTTGATAAAAGGCTATCCTGTGTTTAATAGTAAGGGAGATGTTTCTCACTTTATAGCATTTGAAAAAGTAGCATAGATACAAGAAAGGCCTTTCGTAACAGAAAGGCCTTTTTTATCATTTATTATTCAAGTTAGTCTTTACTTGATAACTTGGAGAGTAGTCTAAGGAATTCAATGTACAACCATACTAAAGTTATCATTAAGCCCATAGCACCAAACCATTCCATGAATTTTGGCATTTTTTGTTCTACTCCTTTTTCAATGCGATCAAAATCTAAGAATAAATTTAAAGCCGCTATAATGATGACAAAAACACTAATACCAATACTCATCATCGAATTACCATAATGTACTGGCTGGAAGCTAGTGAACATGGATACGACCCAAGAAATTAGGTAATAGGTCGCAATTGCTAATGTTGCAGCAACTACAACTGACTTAAATTGCTCTGTTACTTTTACTATCTTAAATTTATATAGTCCTAAGCAAACTGCAAAAGTTACAAATGTTGCACCTACTGCCTGAATAACTATTCCGGGATATTTAGCCTCAAAAATAGCTGATATTCCACCTATAAATAATCCTTCAAATAAAGCATAACCAGGTGCTAAAATGGGTGAATACTGGGGTTTAAAAGCAGATATTACTACAAGTATTAAACCAATAATAGCTCCTCCTATGGCAGGTATGATTGGATTGTAGCCATTAAAAGCCATCCACCAAATCACAATTGCTGACGCAGTTAGAAGTAAAAATAACAGCAAGGTTTTATTAATAGTTCCGGACAACGTCATTTCATTATCGTAATCAATAACTGTTGCACGGTGTACTTGTTCTACTTTTGAAGTAGCAGAAAACGATTTATTATTTAAAAAAGGATTTTTAGATTTAAATTCCATCAGAAATATAGTTTAATTTTTATCAAAGATAAACGAAATTTGGTAGGCATAAAAAAACCGTCTCGTTAAATTTATGATAAGAGACGGTGAATTTTTGATATAAAGAAAATTATTCTATTTCGGAAACTCTCATAGTGTTAACCATTCCTTTTTCAGTAATTGGCATCGATGCTAGATTGATAATATAATCTCCAGTGTCTACATGTCCTTTTTCTTTTGCGATATCATTTATATCAGTTACAGTTCTGTCTGTGCTTTCATCTTTATCATAAAAGTATGATTTAACTCCCCATAGCAAACTTAGTTGCGTCAGTATTCTTCTGTTAGATGTAAATACTAAAATATGAGCTGTAGATGGTCTCCAAGCAGATAGTTGGAACGCAGTGTACCCACTATTAGTCATAGTTGAAATAGCTTTCGCTTCGATAGCATTAGCCATAACCGCAGCATGGCGACATATCGTTTTAGTGATGAAACGCTTTGTTTTAATTTGTGGTGTATTTTGTGGGACCTGAATTAATGGAGAGTTTTCTACTGCTTCAATAATCTGAGTCATTTTTTGGATTACTTGAACAGGATAGTTTCCAGCTGCTGTTTCACCAGAAAGCATTACTGCATCAGCACCATCCATTACAGAGTTGGCAACGTCATTAACTTCGGCTCTTGTAGGTGTTAAGCTAGTAATCATGGTTTCCATCATTTGCGTAGCTACAATAACTGGGATTCTTGCCATTTTTGCTTTACGAATCAATTCCTTTTGAACTAAAGGTACTTCATGGGCCGGAAGTTCAACTCCAAGGTCTCCACGAGCAACCATAAGAGCGTCACAATAAGCAACAATCTTATCCATATTCTCTAAAGCCTCTGGCATTTCAATTTTTGCAATAATTGGAATTTTATATTCTGCATGCTCAGCAATTAAATCTTGAAGATCTTTTAAATCTTGAGGAGTTTTCACAAAAGAAAGCGCGATCCAGTCAACTTTTTGACCAATAGCAAATATCGCATCAGCAATATCTTTTTCTGTCATAGCTGGCAGAGATATTTTTGTATTAGGTAGGTTAACTCCTTTTTTAGATTTCAGCTCCCCACCTTGAATAACTTTGGCAACTACCTCTGTGTTTTTATCTGTAGATACGATCTCAAAAATAAGTTTTCCGTCATCAAGTAAAATACGTTCTCCTGCATTTACATCATTTGGAAAATTTTTATATTTCATGAACACTTTCTCAGCAGTACCTAAAATATCCTCAGCTGTAGTAAAAGTTATTAAGTCTCCGTCGTTAACTACCACTCCTTCGGTCATTACTCCAACACGGAGTTTTGGTCCTTGTAAATCAGCTAATATAGCCGTAGTGTATCCAAATTCTTCATTAAGGCTTCGTATCATTTTTATTCTTTCCTCAACGTCAGAATAATCAGCGTGCGAAAAGTTTATTCTAAACACATTCACACCAGCATCGATCATATCTTTAATGATTTCTCTAGTACTACATGCAGGTCCAAGTGTGGCTACAATTTTCGTTTTTTTGTTTGTATTCATGGGTATTAAAAAATTAAATTGTTTTTTGATTTTATTTTATTTGTATCAACACTGTAAACAGTGGAGATACTTTCTATTTTATTTAAAAGCGTCTTTATTTTTAAGGCATTCATAGTCTCCTCTGTGTTCTCAATCTTTAAAAAATAGTCTGCTTTTTTAAATTCTGGAAGTAAGTACACTTTTGTTGAAATTTCCATGCATACATTTGAAAACAAATTTTGTGTAGTATCTATTTTCTTTTGAAGTACCTCGTTTTTATTCTGAATTAAATTCCAGGAAACAGCATTTTCAGTGTCGTAATAATAAAACCTGGAAAAATTGGTTTCTCCTTCTTTAATATTGATCTGAACTTCTTCCTTACTTTTACTTAAGTTAATAGGAAGTTGCTGATTGATGAAATAGGCTAATCTGTAATCTTCTAATGAAGTGTGTATCGCAATAAGATAATAATCTATATCGTCAAAATCACCGAGATCCAGTTTATGAGTTGCCATTTCATGATAGAATAAGTCGTAAAGATAGTGTATCTCTTGAAGTTATGACACACTGATTCTTGATGTTTTCGTAAAATTACTAACGAAAACGTTATAGTTTTCAGTTATTTAGCATTATTTTTTGTCCATTTTTTCTTGAAATGCAAAATAGGCACGTTGAGATGCTTTTTCCTCAGCTTTCTTTTTTGATGTGGCTCTGGCTTTAGCAATTACTTTACCATCGATACTTAATTTTACACCAAAAAGTCGTTGGCCATCGATTGCATTGTCTTCAAAAATATCATAATGAAATGTTTTCTTTTCTTTTTGACACCACTCAATTACTAAACTTTTATAGCTTATCACTTTTCCTTCTAGTCTAGAAATATCAACATAAGGAATAATTACTTTTTTTTGAATAAAGCTTTCGCAATACGTAAATCCTTTGTCTAGGTATATGGCGCCAATTAAGGATTCGAATATGTTGCCATGAATGTTTTCACCAAAATGCTGAACTGGCACTTTGCTTTCGATAAATTGTATGAGTTTGTAATCTTTCCCAAGTTCATTGAGATGTTCTCTACTTACGATTTTCGAACGCATTTTAGTTAGATAACCTTCGTCTCCGTTTGGAGCTTTGTTAAATAAATGGGCTGCAATTACAGCGCTAAGCATAGCGTCTCCTAGAAATTCTAGGCGTTCGTAGTTGATAGGGTTTCCATCTAGACTTAATTTGTTCGATGAGCGATGAGTAAATGCTTTTCGGTAACAATCTAGGTCTGTTGGAGGGAAGCCAAGGATTTTTTCTATGGCATTAAAAAAAATCCCGTCCTCTTGAGAACGGGATTTCTTAAATATTTTTTTGATAATATTCATCAAGCTAGAAATCTAATTTTTTCACTAGTACACAAGCATTGTGTCCACCAAAACCAAATGTATTACTCATAACAACGTTCATTTCTCTTTTTTGAGCAACATTAAACGTGAAGTTTAATTTAGAGTCAATACATTCATCATCAGTAAAATGATTTATAGTAGGAGGAACAATACCATACTTCATTGATAAAATGGTAGAAATAGTTTCAACTGCTCCAGCTGCACCTAATAAGTGACCTGTCATGGATTTTGTTGAGTTTAAATTCATGCTGTAGGCATGTTCTCCAAAAACATGTTCGATTGCTTTAGATTCAGCAAGATCACCAAGCGGTGTCGATGTTCCGTGCATGTTTACACCATCAACATCTGTTGGTTTTAAACCTGCATCTCTTAAACAGTTTAGCATTACGTTTTTAGCTCCTAGTCCTTCTGGATGTGGTGCGGTGATATGATGAGCATCTGCAGACATACCGCCTCCGCCTATTTCACAATATATTTTAGCTCCACGAGCAATAGCATGTTCGTATTCTTCAAGAACTAATGCACCTGCTCCTTCACCAAGTACAAATCCATCTCGGTCCTTGTCCATTGGTCTTGAAGCTGTTTTAGGGTCATCATTTCTCGTAGATAAAGCATGCATGGCATTAAATCCACCCATTCCGGCAATTGTTACTGCAGCTTCTGATCCACCGGTTACCATAACATCTGCATGGCCTAATCTAATATAATTAAATGCATCAATCATCGCATTGGTAGATGATGCACAAGCAGATACGGTTGTGAAATTAGGGCCTCTAAATCCGTACTTGATGGAAATGTGACCACCAGCAATATCAGCTATCATTTTCGGGATAAAAAACGGATTGAAACGAGGTGTCCCATCTCCAGCAGCAAAGTTTAATACTTCGATTTGAAAAGTTTCTAATCCTCCTATTCCAGATCCCCAGATTACTCCTGCTCGATCTTTGTCAAGTTTGTCTAAGTTAAAAGCCGCATCTTTTATTGCTTCATCGCTAGAAACCATCGCATATTGAGCATATCGATCCATTTTTCTAGCCTCTTTTCTGTCAATAAAATCTTCAACATTAAAGTTTTTTAACTCACATGCAAATTGAGTTTTGAATTTTGAGGCATCGAAATAAGTGATGGGAGCAGCTCCACTAACACCATTTACAAGACCATTCCAATATTCTTGAATATTATTTCCTATAGGAGTAAGAGCACCTAAACCTGTTACAACAACGCGCTTTAATACCATATCTAGTGTATATTTTTATCTTAAAACAAATAAAACCCACGCTTTCTTTACTGTATTATTACAAAAAGCCGTGGGTATTAAATTGTAAATATCTTTATTGATTGAATTTCAATCTCGAAATCATAATTTTAAAAAATAACAACACCCGCATACATTGAAGCGTGCGGGTGTATGTGTATTATTTTTTAGCTTCTTCGATGTAAGAAATAGCTTGACCAACAGTAGCAATGTTCTCTGCTTGATCATCTGGAATTTGGATATCAAATTCTTTTTCGAACTCCATGATAAGCTCAACAGTGTCTAATGAGTCAGCTCCTAAATCATTAGTGAAGCTTGCTTCTGTTACAACTTCGTTTTCGTCAACGCCTAATTTGTCTACGATAATCGCTTTTACTCTTGATGCAATGTCTGACATAATCTTTAATTTTAGAATTTAATTTGTTGGCAAAAATAAAAAACTTTATTTTAAAACAACGAATAAGTTGATAAATGTGACAACTAAATTATAAAATATATTTCAACAAAGAGTTCGGTTTGTTATTTATTTTCACTTTTTATTCTTTTTTTTGCGTGATATAAAGAAGATTTATCATGAGAAAAATAGTCGTTTTTGCTTCGGGTTCGGGTACTAATGCTGAAAATATAATAAAGTACTTCAATGAGAAAAGAACAGCAAGTGTCGTATTGGTTTTAACAAACAATCCTTTGGCAAAGGTTATTGGTAAGGCACAAAAACTTGGAGTCGAATCACTAGTTTTTGCAAAATCTGAATTAATTGAGGGTAAAATACTACGTAAAATTAATGAGATTCAGCCTGATTTAATTGTTTTGGCAGGTTTTTTACTCCAATTCCCCGAATCTATAATTCGCGCTTATCCTAATAAGGTTATAAATATTCATCCAGCTTTATTGCCTAATTACGGAGGAAAAGGAATGTACGGAATGAATGTTCACAAGGCCGTAGTCGAAAACAAAGAAAAAGAAACCGGAATAACGGTTCATATGGTAAACGAACATTATGATGAGGGTGCCATAATAGCGCAAAAAAAGGTAGTGCTACTGGGAACGGATACGCCTGAGGTGGTAGCTGAAAAAGTGCATGACCTAGAACAACGCTTTTTTCCTGAAATAATAGCAAACCTTCTTAAGTAATAATAAAGTTTACTACACCGTATAATTTAATTAATATGAGCCACGAAGTACATATTTATACCGATGGAGCTGCCAAAGGAAATCCTGGGCGAGGTGGATATGGCGTCGTGATGGAAACAGCTGTGGCAGGAAAATTGTATAGGAAGGAGTTTTACGAAGGTTTTCGCCTAACTACAAATAATAGAATGGAGCTTCTTGCAGTCATTGTTGGTTTAGAAAAGTTAAAAAATCCACAAACAAAAGTGCTTGTAGTTTCTGACTCTAAATATGTGGTCGACTCAGTTCTTAAAAAGTGGGTATTTGGGTGGGAAAAAAAGAAGTTTGTTGATCGAAAAAATGCTGATTTATGGAAGAGATTGTTAGTTGTTTATCGGAAACATGCAGTAGATTTCAAGTGGATCAAAGGGCATAACAATCATCCTCAAAACGAAAGATGTGATGAATTAGCTGTAATGGCATCCATGCAAAAAGAATTATCAGTTGATGCCTTTTACGAGAAGGAAGAAGGGAAAATATGGTGATAATTTTGCGAGTTTCAACTTTTGCAACTCTGAAACATATAAACTATCTTTGCAGCTTAATTCGAAACATATATAAATGAATAAATTATTGATTGTTGGAACTGTTGCTTTCGACGCAATTGAAACTCCATTTGGGAAAACAGATAAAATTTTAGGTGGAGCAGCAACATACATTGGGCTGTCAGCTTCTTTCTTTAACTTACAATCTGCAATCGTATCGGTAGTTGGTGACGATTTTCCGCAAGAATATTTAGATTTATTAACGGATAGGAATATTGATATTTCTGGTCTTGAAGTAGTTAAAGGTGGTAAAACGTTCTTTTGGAGTGGACGCTACCATAACGATTTAAACTCAAGAGATACACTAGATACACAATTGAATGTATTAGCTGATTTTCAGCCAAAAGTTCCTGAGAATTATAAAAATTCTGATGTGGTTATGTTAGGGAACTTGCACCCATTAGTGCAAAGCGGAGTGTTAGACCAAATGACAACAAAACCAAAGTTAGTTGTGTTAGACACCATGAATTTTTGGATGGATTGTGCTTTACCTGAATTATTAGAGGTTATAAAAAGAGTAGATGTAATTACGATCAATGATGAAGAAGCGCGTCAATTATCAGGAGAATATTCTCTTGTTAAGGCTGCTGCCAAAATTCAAGAAATGGGTCCTAAATATGTTGTAATTAAAAAAGGAGAACATGGAGCTTTATTGTTTAATAAAGGAAATGTGTTTTTTGCACCAGCATTACCATTAGAAGAAGTATTTGACCCAACTGGAGCAGGGGATACTTTTGCAGGAGGTTTTGCAGGATTTATTACACAAAGCGAAAATGTTTCATTTGAGAATATGAAAAACGCGATTATATACGGTTCTAACTTAGCTTCTTTCTGCGTGGAGAAATTTGGAACTGAACGAATGGTTAGTTTAGAAAAAGACGAAGTCGTATCGAGATTGAAACAATTTAAATCATTGACTCAGTTTGATATAGAATTATAATGCTTTAAAGCCTCGGAAACGGGGCTTTTTTGATTTTTAATATACAATACCTGTTCTCTTGCAAAAGGGCACTTTAGATTCAACAACAACACAACAAATAAATACACAATGAGCGACGCTTTAAAACACGAGTGTGGTATAGCCTTAGTAAGACTACTTAAACCGCTTGAATTTTACAAAGAGAAATACGGTTCGGCTTTTTACGGAATACAAAAAATGTATCTCCTTATGGAGAAGCAGCACAATAGAGGACAAGATGGTGCTGGATTTGCGAGTATAAAGCTAGATGTTGAGCCAGGAGAACGATACATTAGTCGTGTGCGTTCAAACCACGCCCAGCCTATACAAGATGTTTTTGCTCAAATTAATGATCGAATCAACGACGAGATGGCTGCTCATCCGGAATATGCTGATGATGTAGCGGCACAAAAAGCAAATATTCCATACATTGGAGAGTTGTTTTTAGGCCATGTACGTTACGGAACTTTTGGAAAAAACAGTATCGAAAGTGTCCACCCGTTTTTACGTCAAAACAATTGGATGCATAGAAACTTGATTCTAGCGGGTAATTTCAACATGACTAACGTTAAAGAGCTTTTTCAGAGTCTTGTCGAGTTAGGACAGCATCCAAAAGAAATGGCGGATACGGTTACAGTAATGGAGAAAATAGGACATTTCTTAGATGATGCAGTGACTGATTTGTATCAAGATTGTAAAAACGAAGGTCTTAACAAGCGTCAGGCTTCACCTGTGATTGCTGAGCGATTAGATGTAGCAAAAATTCTGACTCGTGCTTCAAAAAATTTAGATGGAGGATATGCTATGGCGGGACTTTTAGGTCATGGAGATGCATTTGTTTTTAGAGACCCAGCAGGAATTAGACCTGCATACTATTACCAAGACGATGAAATAGTAGTTGTTGCCTCTGAAAGGCCAGTTATACAAACTGTTTTTAATGTTCCTTTTGAAAGTGTTCACGAGATTGACCCAGGTAAAGCTCTGATCATTAAGAAAAATGGTTCTGTTTCTATGAAAGAAATCTTGCCGCCCACCGTGAAGAAATCTTGTTCATTTGAACGAATTTATTTTTCAAGAGGTAGTGATGCCGAAATATATCAAGAAAGAAAAAAATTAGGAAAACTAATTTTGCCAGCAGTTTTAGATGCGATTGATCAAGATACTGATAATACGGTATTCTCGTATATCCCTAATACTGCCGAAACCTCTTTTTATGGTTTAGTAGAGCAGGCTCAAGATTTCTTGAACCAAAGAAAAAATAATTTTATTCTAAAAAATAGAGATACGCTTACTGCTGAAAGCTTACAGGAATTATTGGCTGTAAAAATCCGCACAGAGAAAGTAGCTATAAAAGATGCTAAGCTTAGAACTTTTATCACTGAGGATAGCAGTCGCGATGATTTAGTTGCACACGTATATGATGTTACTTATGGCGTTATTAAACCTACAGATAATTTAGTAATTATCGACGACAGTATCGTACGAGGGACAACATTAAAAATGAGTATCATAAAGATGATGGACCGACTAAATCCAAAGAGGATTGTAATTGTTTCATCAGCTCCTCAAATTAGATATCCAGATTGCTACGGTATCGATATGGCTAAGCTCGAAGGATTAGTAGCTTTTAGAGCAGCTCTTGAGTTGTTAAAAGAAAGAAACCTATATCATATAGTTGATGACGTGTATGCAAAATGTAAAGCACAAGAGAACTATCTTGATCGTGATGTGGTAAATTATGTAACCGCTATTTATGACCCTTTTACTCCACAAGAGGTTTCAGATAAAATAGCTGAAATGTTAAGTTCTCCAGAAATTAAGGCAGAAGTTAAAATTATATTTCAAACTGTAGAGGATTTACATATTGCATGCCCTAAAAACTTAGGGGATTGGTATTTTACTGGAGATTATCCAACTCCAGGAGGTAATAGGGTGGTTAATAGAGCATTCATGAATTTTTACGAAGGGAAAGACGCTAGAGCATACTAGGTGATGGTATAAACAAGTATTTAAACGATTTTTTAAGTTGTTTAACTAATAAATTAGTTTTAAATAACAAGCAAACATATATTTGACTCACCATAACATTAGTAGGTTAAGTTTATGGTAGATTTGGGGCAAAAAGGGTGGAAGTAATTCCACCTTTTTTATTGGAATAAAGTCAAGAAAAGATCCTATTTAAGCAAAAAAAATAGACGCATTAGCTTTGAGCTATGCGTCTATTTTTATTATAATGTGTTTATCTTATTTCTCTGAGGCAAATCTTCTTGACACTTCTGTCCAGTTGATAACATTAAAGAAAGCTTCAATATAATCAGGTCTTCTGTTTTGGTAATGCAAGTAGTAAGCATGTTCCCAAACATCCATTCCTAAAATTGGAGTTCCGCCGCATCCAATACCTGGCATTAATGGATTGTCTTGATTTGGAGTACCGCAAACGTCTAGTTTACCTCCTTTTTCTACACAAAGCCAAGCCCATCCTGATCCAAATTGAGTGGCTCCTGCTTTGCTAAATTTAGCTTTAAATTCATCAAAACTCCCAAAACTACTTTCAATTGCTGCAAGTAACTCTCCTGTAGGGAGACCACCGCCGTTTGGTGACATTACTTCCCAAAAAAGATTATGGTTGTAAAAACCACCACCGTTGTTACGAACAGCAGCATTTTTCATATCTAAGTTAAGCAAGATGTTTTCGATTGTTTTTCCTTCCATATCTGTTCCCGTAACGGCAGCATTAAGGTTGGTAGTATAAGCATTATGATGCTTTGAGTGGTGAATTTCCATTGTGCGAGCATCAATGTTTGGTTCTAATGCGTCATAAGCATAAGGTAACTGAGGTAATTCAAAAGCCATAATATGTGTGTTTAAATATTTATAAAATTTTATTCAAATTTAAACATTTAACTTTAGATTTCGAAATACTAGCTTGTTATAATTTCATTAAAGTTGCTTAATACCCTCATTTTCAGTTTAAATTCTAATTTTTTAGAACCTATTTACGATTAGGACTGAGCCATTGCCATGCACACGATACTAATTTTAACGTTGGGAATTTTTAATAATGCTCGAGAGCAGGCTTCTAGTGTTGAACCTGTTGTAATTACGTCGTCTACCAGTAAAAAATGTTTACCATGATCACTTTCAGTGAAAGTTACATCAAATAAGTTTTCAATTCCCTCTGCTCTACCTATCAAGTTTTTTTTAGATTGCGTTTTGGAGTAAACCGTTCGTATTAAAAGTTTGCTATTGTAACTGATTGCTAACTCTTTTGAAAGAGCGAGTCCAAAGCTAGTGACTTGGTTGTAACCTCTTTCTTTATATTTCCTTGAGTGTAATGGAACAGGTATAATTACATCAGGTTTTTGTGAAAGTAATACTTCTTTTAAATCTTGCCCATACCAATGTCCTAATAGAGTTCCTATTTCTTCATGTCCTTTGTATTTTAAATTGTGAATTAACTCCTGAACGATTCCTTTTTTATGAAAATACAATAAAGCAGATGCATGCTCAACTAGAACTCTACCATAAAACTTTTTGTAAGCTTCATTCTCAGTTGCTAAATGATGATTTGTCAAAGGAAGGTTGTGTCGGCAACTAGTACAGATTACACTTTCATTTGTCAATAAAATTGTAGTGCAACCAGCGCATATTCTTGGAAAGAATAAATTTATAAGGTGTTTTAGCATACAAATGGGTTATAATTAGATAAAAATATGAAAATCAATGCTTCAAACTTAGCTTATTTTCTTTTTTTTAAGTTCACTTTTTATATTTTTGCATTATGGCAAAACAAGAAGATATATTTAAGAATGTAATTTCGCATGCAAAAGAGTATGGATTTATTTTTCCGTCAAGCGAAATTTACGATGGTTTGAGTGCGGTATATGACTATGCGCAAAACGGAGTAGAGTTAAAAAAGAACATACGGGAATACTGGTGGAAAGCCATGGTTCAAATGAATGAAAATATCGTTGGTTTGGACGCTTCTATATTGATGCATCCAACGACTTGGAAAGCATCAGGACACGTAGATGCTTTTAATGACCCTTTGATAGATAATAAAGATTCAAAAAGAAGATATAGAGCTGACGTTTTAATTGAAGATTATGCTGAAAAGCTTAATATAAAAGCGATCAAGGAAATTGAAAAAGCTAAAGTTCGTTTTGGAGACGCTTTCAATGAAGCAGAGTTTGTCTCAACTAACCCTAGAGTTGTTGAGTATAAAGCTCGTGAGAGAGAAATTTTAGAGCGTTTGGGTCGTTCTTTAGGGAACGAAGATCTAGAAGATGTAAAAGCACTGATTGAAGAGTTAGAAATTGCTTGTCCAGAAACAGGATCTCGTAATTGGACCGAAGTGAGACAATTTAACCTGATGTTTGGGACAAAATTAGGAGCTTCTGCGGATACTGCCATGGATTTATATTTGCGTCCTGAAACGGCACAAGGTATTTTTGTCAATTTCTTGAATGTACAAAAATCAGGACGAATGAAAGTTCCTTTTGGTATCGCGCAAACAGGTAAGGCGTTTAGGAATGAAATTGTGGCCCGACAATTTATTTTCAGAATGCGTGAATTTGAACAAATGGAAATGCAATTCTTTGTGCGTCCAGGAGAGGAAATGAAGCACTACGAATTCTGGAAAGATGCCCGATTAAAATGGCACTTATCATTAGGCTTGGGTAAGGAAAATTACCGCTTTCATGATCATGAGAAATTAGCGCATTATGCAAATGCTGCCGCAGATATTGAATTTAATTTCCCTTTTGGGTTTAAAGAGTTAGAGGGTATTCACTCTCGTACTGATTTTGATTTAAAAGCGCATGAGCAATTCTCAGGAAGAAAACTACAATATTTTGATGCCGAATTGAATAAAAACTATGTACCTTATGTAGTAGAAACTTCGGTAGGATTGGATAGAATGTTCTTAGCTGTGTTTGCAACTTCCCTAAAAGAAGAAACCTTAGAAGATGGCTCAACTAGAACGGTATTGCAACTGCCATCAGTATTAGCTCCAACGAAGGCAGCGGTGTTGCCATTAGTAAAAAAAGATGGCTTACCTGAAATTGCTCATCAAATCATAGCTGATTTGAAATGGGATTTTAGTGTTACGTATGATGAGAAAGATGCAGTAGGTCGTCGATACAGAAGACAAGATGCACTAGGGACACCTTTTTGTATAACTGTGGATCATCAAACTATTGAAGACCAAACAGTAACGATTAGGCATAGAGATACGATGAAGCAAGATCGTGTTGCAATAGCTGATTTAAAAGAATTAATTGATAACGAGGTATCAATGAAAAATTGGTTAATGAAAATGTAATACAGTCCACGTAAAATAAAAAAAGCTTCTCAATCGAGAAGCTTTTTTGTTTAGAAACGGTAACCTAATGTTATGCCGAGACGCCCTACAATTTCTGGGCTATCTTTGCTTAGTAAATTTCGCCCTATGCCCGTATTAATTTCAAAGAGGTAGCCTTTTTTATGTACCCATTTTGAACCTAATCCAAAGCCTATAGCGAGATCAGTGTAGCGATTTTTGTCAATACGACTAATGTTGTTATTATTGTCGTAGTAGTACGTTTTACTAGCTACTCCTGTATTAAACATACTAAACCCCTCTATAAAAAACCCTGCTGCAGTTTTTTTTCCAAAATAAGCACGATAGTACGGGCTAAGTGTAAAATTACTTTCAAAATCATCTTCATTTACATAAAAAATGGTCACTCCTAAACCAGTATCTTCATTCAAAATACGTTCATAACTAACTTCTACTGCACCAAGAACTAGAAATAGGGCGTTTCCTTTTAATTCATTTTTTTTAAAATCGGGTGCAGTTTTTTCTTGACTATAGGTTGTTAAATAGGAAAAGAAGAAAATTACAATAATCAGTTTTTTCATAGTTTAGTTTTTTTGTAAATGTAAGATAAAGTTGAGAAAAAACAAATGCTTTTTTAGCGATCCAACTTCTTAATAACTAACTGTTTGTTGTCAAATAAAGTCACTACTTAGTAGTTTTAGTTTACAAGAGACAACGTATGAAATTATTTAGGTAGGTTTTGTAGTACAGCTTGCCAGATGAAAAATTAGTTTTTAAGTAATAACTAAACGAGAAAAATGTTCTTAATCGGATTTATCTGCAGTTGGGCAAATTCTATTAACATTTATTAAAATTCTATTAACAAGCATTCTTTAAAGGTAGAGTAAATGATTATTTTTAAAATGTTAAATTCTTGTTTTATTATAAAAATTGGAATAAGATACTTATCTAGTTTTCCCCAAAGCTACTCAGTAATTTAATTTTTTAAGCAAAGTTTTGCTTGTAGAGACTAGTGTAAACCTAATAAATTTAGGAAGCATAGTAGATGAATCATTTGTACATTATTATTGACGATAATCAAGAAAGTGTTTTGAAAACTAAAGCTATAGCTGATAGTTTTTCAGAGCTTCAATTTCTAGCATCTGCGAATAATTACGATGAAGGGCTAAACCTGATATTAGAGCATTCACCACAATTGATTTTTCTTGAAATTGATCCTTCGGATAAAAAAAGTAATTTATCATTACGATTAATTAGCGAGCTACATCGGTACTTAAAAGTGATTCCAAAAATTATCGTCACAACGTCTAAAAAAGATCTCGCATTCGAGGCTTTACAATATGATGTAGCTGGATATATATTGAAACCCTTAGCGCGAATCGATTTTGTAAAACTTATACTAAAGATCAAAAAAGAATTTGAGCAAAAGGTAATCCAGCCTGCTCAAGAGGGGGTATTTATAAATTCAGAGGATATAAAATTATCGAGTGCTATTCGCAATGGTGGTATTTCAAATGAGGAGCCGCTTATTCTATGTGTAAAATCGTATGGCGATTACAGATATATAGATACACGTGACATATGTTATTTGCAAGCGGATAATAATTCAACAGATATCCACTTAAACAATGGAGAAATGGTTACTGCATTTAAAACGTTAAAGCATTTTGAAGGTGCTTTGACTTTTCCTTTCGTCCGTATTCATAATAGTTATATCGTTAACACAAGTTATATATCGCGTATTCATACCGGAAATTCGGTTTGTTACATAAAAAACACTGCTGTAAAACTTCCTTTTTCTAAGTCTTACAAAGGAAATATCGATCTGATTATTTCTGAAATTTCTAGTGGTAATTATCTGGAAATATAATAAAATAGCCATTCACCAAGATTTGAGCATCATTCACTATCAAACGACCGTAATCCACCATAAACACCTAAAAACTAAGCTGAAATAAGGAATGACTGTGTAGTTTTACCACATCAAAAGCACGTAATTATACCTGTTTTTAGAAAAACGCAAAACATTTATAAAACATAACAAATCCCCTTATTATGAAAAAATCAATCTTAACAGTAGGCCTACTTTCTTTAGTAATGATCTTAACTTCATTCACAGTTTCTGAAACAAGTATCATTGGAGGTCAAGCTTCAGGAGGAAATATGAAGCTAGATATTATAGGAGGTCAGGCTTCAGGAGGAAATATGAAATTAGATATCATTGGAGGTCAGGCTTCAGGAGGAAATATGAAATTAGATATCATTGGAGGTCAGGCTTCAGGAGGAAATATGAAGTTAGATATCATAGGAGGTCAGGCTTCAGGAGGTAATATGAAATTAGACTGATATAATTATTTTGAAAATTTTATTAGGCTATCAAATTTTGATAGCCTTTTTTTATGATTATAGTTTAATTTCACTATTTTTGGTACAAACCAATACCTAAATTGAGATCTACACAATACTTTTATTTAACGTTACTTCTAGTTATTTTTCTTTCGAGTTGTACTCAAAAGGAATCTAAAAACAATATAGTTGATTCCTCTTCCGATAGTCTAGATATTTATTTTTCACTTGCTAATGATCTTAATCTTCCAAGAGATGATAGGCAGACTTACAGTGTTAGAGCCTTAGATGTAGTCTCTAATCTTAAAAATGATTCTATAAATAGAGTTAACCTTTTTAAGGTGGCTAATCGCTTTTATAACATTAGTAACTGGAAAGATTTTAATAATACTGTAAGACTTGTTTTAGAGAATTCAACTGAGGCAAATGATTCTGTCAGTATAGCAAAAGCTTTTACCTACCTAGGTAATTATTATGAGTCTAATACTTCGCCTGATAGCGCCTTTATATTTTATAATAAAGCAGAACGTATTTATGATGATCTTAAGGATAAAATGTCTTTAGGTAAAATCTTATTTAACAAAGCTAATTTGCAATATTATTCAGGTGATTTTCTAGGTGCCGAGAAAGAAGTTTTTCATGTGTTAAGAACGATTAAGGAAGAAAAGCAAGCTAATAACATTTTATATGACTCATATAATTTATTGGGCATATTGTATGTTGAACTCGGGGAATATGATAATGCAATTATTTACCATAACAAAGCGTTGGCGATAATTGATGACAGTATCATGCCGGAAGAATTTCAGTCAAGAGCTACATCTTATAATAACCTAGGTTTCCTATACCTTAATTCGAAAAAATATTTATTAGCTAAAGAATATTTTCAAAAAGGTTTGGAGCAAAAAAACTTATTGAGTCAAAAACCATATGTTTACTCTATGTTATTGGATAATTTCGCATACGCTAAGTTTAAATTAGAGGAGTCAAAACAACTTCCAGATCTTTTCTTCGAATCCTTAAATCTTCGAGATAGTTTAAACATTGTTTCTGGGATATTTATTAATAAAATTCATTTGTCTGAATTTTATGCGTCCAGAAAAGATACAGTAAAAGCAATACAATATTCTAAAGAAGCACTTCAATCAGCTCGCGAAACAAACGTTGCTAGGGATGTATTAGTTGCTTTAAAACAACTTGCCCTCATTGAACCAACAAAAGCAGTAATATACAACAAAGAATACATTCGAATCAACGAACAACTACAGAAAGAAGAGCGCAAGATGGGAGATAAGTTCTCTCGTATTGAGTATGAAACAGATCAAATCAAAGACCAAAATTCAAGCTTAGAACTTCAAAATAAGAATTTAGCATATGCTTTAAGTTTTTTGACCATCCTGGGACTTTCTACTTATATAATTAAAACACAAAAGACCAAAAACAGGGAGCTTTTATACAAGCAGCAACAGCAAAAAGCAAACGAGGATATATATAATTTGATGATCTCACAGCAAAACACGATTGAGAGTAACAGGGTTCAAGAGAAAAAAAGAGTTGCTCAAGAGTTACATGATGGTGTATTGGGTAGGATGTTTGGTGTTAGAATGAACTTAGATAGTCTAAATAAATTCCAAGATGAGCAGGCTATCGATCAACGAAACAGTTATTTATCAGAACTAAAAAATATAGAACAAGATATTCGTGAAATTTCCCATGACTTGAATAGAGAAAAATCAGAATTAATTAATAACTTCGTCGCAATCGTTGATAATTTGCTAGAAGAGCAGCGTAAAACATTTGAAACGAAACTAGTGTCAACGATTGATTCAAGTATAAAATGGGATAGGGTAAAGAACTCTTCAAAGATTAATTTATATCGAATTATTCAAGAGTCACTCCAAAATTGCAATAAATATGCTAAAGCCACTACTATTATAGTAGAACTAAAGAAGAAAGATGATTCGATAGTGCTGCTAATTAAAGACAATGGTGTAGGTTTCAACGCCAAAACAAAAAAGAAAGGAATTGGCTTGCAAAATATGATTTCACGAACAAATGAATGTAATGGGATATTTGATATCTCCTCTGCTATAGGCCAAGGAAGTACAATATGCGTTACGATACCAATAGAACAAAAACAAATACCACTATAAATAATGACCGTTGAACCCCAATCTTTAACACGTCTTGAGAATAAAATTTTAATTGTTGACGACCACCCTTTTATAATTCAAGGGTACAAAAATGCTATAACACGATATCAGCCTGATAAGTATGAGTTTCAAATTATGGAAGCCAAGGATTGTGAGTCTGCTTACAATTTGATCTTAAATCCAGAAACACCTAAATTTGATATCGCTTTTTTAGATATTAGCATGCCTCCTTATGAAGAGAAGGGTATTTATTCTGGTGAAGATTTAGCTAAGTTGATTTTAGAAAACATGCCTAATTGTAAAATTATTTTACTGACCATGTTTACTGAGTTTTTAAAAATTAAAACGATAATCAAAAATATTAATCCTAATGGACTAATAATTAAAAATGATTTAACCTTTGACGAACTTATTTTTGCTTTCGATAAAGTTATAAAAAACGAAATGTACTATAGCCAGTCAGTTCTTCAAATGTTAGAATCGCAAGATCATAGTATTGAGATTGATTTATTTGATAAACAAATTTTATTTCATTTATCTAAAGGAACCAAAGCAGAAGATATTCCTCAATATATTCCGATATCACTAAATGCAATAGAGGCAAGGAAGCTAAATCTAAAAGAATTATTAAGCTTGACCGAAGGAACTGATCTAGAATTAGTGCGAGAAGCGAGAAAAATAGGATTATTATTCTAAATAAAAACACCCCAAGAATTTCTCCTTGGGGTGTTTTTATTTAAAAGCCCTTCATTTTATTCACTTAAAGCATTCCAGCCACGCGCTTTCAACGCGATTTTAGTGTTTGCCCTTGTTACAAGATGGATTCCTTCGCTTTCTTGGGTCATATGACCAATGATTGAAAAGTTAGGATTAGCCTTTATTTTATCAAAATCCTCCATGGCAATAGTAAAAAGCAGTTCGTAATCTTCACCACCATTTATTGCTACTGTGGTACTGTCAATATTAAATTCTTCACAAACACTAATTAATTGCGGATCAAGAGGTAATTTATCTTCGTATAAATTACACCCAACGCTGGATTGTTTGCATAAATGCATAATCTCCGAAGATAATCCATCAGATATGTCTATCATGGAAGTTGGTTTTATCTCTAAAGCATGTAATAAAGTACGAACATCTTTTCGCGCTTCTGGTCTCAACTGTCGTTCTATCAAATAAGTATAGGCGTCTAAATCAGGTTGAGAATTGGGGTTTACTTGGAAAACCTGTTTTTCTCTTTCAAGCACTTGCAATCCCATGTAGGCGGCACCAATATCTCCGGTAACAACTAAAAGGTCGGTTTGTTTAGCTCCGTTTCTATAAACAAGTTCTTCTTCATCAGCTTCACCAATAGCGGTAATACTTATAATTAATCCTTTTTGCGATGAGGTGGTGTCTCCACCAATTACATCTACTTTATATTCAGCTGCTGCGTGAGCAATCCCATCAAACAGTTCGTCTAATGCTTCTAGAGGAAAGCGATTAGAAACGGCTACAGAGACTGTAATTTGAGTAGCCTTTGCGTTCATTGCACATATGTCTGATATGTTCACGACTACCGCTTTATATCCTAAATGTTTTAAGGGCATGTATGCCAAATCAAAATGAACGCCTTCTATTAGTAAATCAGTTGAAACTACTATTTTTTTCTCCTTAAAGTCTAGAACAGCGGCATCATCACCAATGCCTTTTATTGTTGAGGGTTGGTTTACTTCGAAATTTTTCGTCAAGTGGTCTATCAATCCAAATTCGCCTAATTGACCTATACTAGTACGCTGCTGGTTTTTATCTTCAATCATCCTATTTATTTATAAAGTAGTAAAGGTACGAAGATAACTGAGATTGTAATTTTGACTAGCCATTTAAATTGTATTTTGTAAGAATACAATTTATATTGTGTTAAAAATTCTGTAACAAACTAGTGCAACTCACTACTTACTAGTAAACCTCTTAAACTAATAACAATGAAGCTAAAAATAAATAACCTCAGTAAGACCTATAAAAACGGTGTTAAAGCATTAGATAACCTTAACATCGAGATAGGCACAGGTATGTTTGGACTTTTAGGTCCTAATGGTGCGGGGAAATCGTCATTGATGCGAACTATTTCGACTTTGCAAAAACCGGATTCGGGTACTATCGAGTTTGATGGAATAAATGTTTTAGAGGACCAAATGGGTTTGCGTAAAATTTTAGGCTATTTGCCTCAAGAGTTTGGAGTGTATCCAAATATGTCTGCAGAGAAACTCTTAGATTATTTTGCACAGCTAAAAGGAATTGCTTCAAAGACGGAACGTGCATCTATAGTTAAACAAGTTTTAGAAGTTACAAATTTATACGAAGTTCGATTAAAAGATGTAAACGGGTATTCCGGAGGAATGAAACAACGATTTGGTATAGCTCAGTTATTATTAAATAATCCAAAATTAATTATTGTTGACGAACCTACAGCTGGTCTAGATCCTGCTGAAAGGCATCGTTTCCTGAATGTTTTGCGTGAAATAGGGACCAACCATACCGTTATTTTTTCGACACATATCGTAGATGACGTAAATGAGCTTTGTAATGAAATTGCTATTTTAAATGGAGGAAAAATTTTGACTCAAGGTACTCCAAAAGCTGTAGTAGAAAAGTTAAATGGATCCATTTGGACAAAAATTATAGAAAGAGAATTTTTAGAGCAAAACGAATTAGAGTTCAACGTAATTTCTTCTAATTATAATCAAGACAACACTCTTAATATTAGGGTGCATAGTATGGAGAAACCAAATGAAAGTTTTGTTGCGGCAACGCCTCAACTAGAAGACGTTTATTTTGTAGCACTTAAAAAAGACGCCATATTATGTTAGGAACAATTTTTAATTTTGAGCTAAAACGATGGTTTAAAAACCCTTCTTTTTACATTTATATTGCTATTTTTTTCCTGCTGTCTATGTTTATTATGGCAAGCAGTTTGGGTATTTTTGATAGTTTCTCTGTTACAACGTCTTCAAATGCATTAGCAAATTCACCAATTGCTCTAAACGATTTGATCAACACCTTGTCTGTGCTAACCTATTTTTTATTACCCTCAATAATTGGGGCCTCAATTTATAGGGATTTTAAGTACAATATGCATACGATACTTTTTTCCTATCCCTTTACTAAATTGGATTACCTACTTGGAAAATTCTTCAGCTCGTTATTAGTTGTAATTTTGGTTGTTTTAGCTATTGGTTTGGGTGCATTTTGCGCAAGTTTTTTACCTTATATCAACCACGATTTATTAGGGCCAGTTTCGATTGTTGCTTACTTACAGATTTATTTTATATGGGTAATACCTAACTTGTTTTTTTACGGGGCAATTGTTTTTGCTGTTGTTACTATTACGAGAAATATTTCAGTTGGTTTTATAACAGTGATTTTGTTATTGTTTGTCCAAAGTATGGTTAGTAGTTTTACAAATGATACCGATAATCAATACATAGCAGGGCTTTTAGATCCTTTTGGTAGCGAGGCATTATCTTATTATACTAAGTACTGGACTGTTGCAGAAAGAAACACAAATTTACTTCCGTTTGAGGGTGTACTAGTATACAATAGGTTATTATGGCTGGGAATCTCATTTTTGGTTATGGTTTTTATGTATCGTTATTTTTCATTTACTCAAAGTGCTTTAACATTTGGAAGAAATAAAAATGAAGAGCGCGTTACCAAAAATAATTTTGGTGGGATTACTCGAATCAACTTACCTGAAATTCAGTTTGATTATTCAAATAAACAATACCTTAAAACGGCTTGGAATTTATCTAAAGTTGACTTCAAGTTTATTGTGAAAAACTGGGTTTTTATAAGCATTGTTATCGTTGGATTGCTTTTTATTCTACTGACCTCATTAAGTGCAGGCGAAATATTTGGAACAAAAACCTACCCTGTAACTTGGCAAATGTTGGCTTTACCAGGAAGTGCTTTTAGTCTTTTTATCAATGTGTTGACTTTTCTTTTTGCAGGGATTTTGGTCCACAGGGGATTTGCAACTAGAATGAACCATTTAATTGATGTAACGCCAATTCCTAATTGGGTATTGCTGTTTTCAAAATTCCTAGCTTTATTGCAAATGCAAGTTGTTCTTTTGGCAGTTATCATGATTGGCGGAATCACAATTCAATCTTATAATGGTTTTTTTGATTTTGAAATAGGGCACTATTTGTTTGAATTATATGCTATTAAATTAGTGCACTTTGTTATTTGGGCATTTTTAGCACTTTTTATACAAACGCTATTCAAAAACTATTTACTTGGTTTTTTTGTATTACTTATTCTATCTATTGGTTTGGTTTTTATTCCAGAAATTGGAGTGGAGCAAGACGTTTTTAGGTTTAATAGCGATACTGGGTTTCAATATTCAGACATGAATGGTTATGGCAATACGTTGCCTATGTATTACATGTACAAAGGCTATTGGTTTCTATTTGGTTTAGGGATTTTTGGTCTCACACTTTTATTTTGGACAAGGGGAGTTGGTCAATCTGTACGTTCTAGATTTGTCGATGCTAAAGCGAGATTTAATAGTAAAACAGCCTTGTTAATCACCGTATCATTTATAGGTTTTCTAGCTCTAGGAAGTACAATTTATTATGAAGATAATATTGTTAACGAATATAGATCACAAAAAGATGCTGAAAAATCTCAAGTAGAATGGGAAAAGAAATATAAAAAGTATCAGTTGTATGCGCAACCTAGAATTACAGATGTTAAGGTAGATTTAGACCTGTTTCCAGAGGAACGCAATTTTATTGCTAGGGGAACCTATGTTTTAAAAAATAAAAGCGCAGTAGGTATAGATTCGGTTTTTGTTAATTATGTAGACTATGAAACTAAAATCGCTTTTGCAAAAGGAACGCAACTCGTTTCTAAAGATTCTGTTTATAATTTCAATATCTATAAGTTGGCTAAAACTTTATTGCCAGGCGATTCGATAGTTATGTCTTTTGAGGTCAAAAATAAAGAGAATACCTTGTTTAAAAATAACTCGCCAGTTATTTACAATGGAACTTTTATCAATAACAGTTCTTTTCCATCTATCGGATATAGCGAAAATGGAGAGTTAAATGATGATGATGTTCGAAAAAAGTATGGTCTTAAGCCTAAGGAAAGAATGGCAAGCCCAATGGATTCTATCGCAAGAAAAAACAATTACATTAGCAATGATGCTGATTGGTTAACATTTGAAACTACAGTGAGCACCTCAGGTGATCAGACAGCAATTGCGCCAGGTTATTTGCAAAAACAGTGGAAAAAAGAGGGTAGAAATTATTTTCACTATAAGATGGACCAAAAAATGCTAAACTTTTATGCTTATAATTCGGCTCAATATGAGGTGAAACGTGACAAATGGAAGAATGTTGCCATCGAAGTTTATTATCATAAAGGGCACGAGTACAATCTAGACCGAATGATTGCTGGAGTGAAAAAATCCTTAGACTACTATACAGCAAACTTTAGTCCGTATCAGCATAAGCAAGTTCGAATCATGGAATACCCTAGAACGCAAGGTACCTTTGCGCAGTCATTTGCCAATACCATTCCATTTTCAGAGGCTATAGGTTTTATAGCAGCCGTAGATGATGAGAATAAAGATGCCGTAGATTATCCTTTTGCGGTGACCTCGCATGAGGTAGCTCATCAATGGTGGGCACACCAAGTAATTAGCGCAAACGTTCAAGGTGCTACCATGTTGTCAGAAAGTTTGTCAGAATACAGTTCTCTAAAAGTTTTAGAACGTCAGTACGGTAAATCTCAGATGCGCAAATTCTTGAAAACATCACTTGACCGCTATTTAACAGGAAGAACGATAGAGAGCAAAAAGGAAAAACCCTTGATGTACAATGAAAACCAACAATACATTCACTACGAGAAAGGATCTCTTGTGTTTTATGCTTTAAGTGATTTTATCGGAGAGCAAAAATTAAATGGTGTTTTAAAATCATACATTCAAAAAGTAGGTTATCAAGATGCTCCTTACACAAATTCAGTAGAGTTGGTTGCGCTTTTAAAACAAGCCACACCCGATTCTTTACAGTACGTGATTAATGACATGTTCGAAAACATTACTTTGTATGACAACCGTGTTAAAAACGCTACTGCAAAAAAACTACCTAATGGTAAGTACCAAGTTGACATCGAATTTGATGTTGCGAAATACAAAGCGGATGATCAAGGGAAGCGAATTTTTAAAGATAAAGCTGGTAAAACATTAACCTATAAAAAGAAAGGTGATATTATTGCTACAACTTCGTTACCGCTGCAGGATTATATAGAAATAGGTGTTTTTACAGAAGAAACAGTTAAGGACATAAAAACCGAGAAGGAATTGCATCTCAAGAAATATAAAATCAATAAGATTGACAATAAAGTTTCAATCATCGTGGATAAAAAACCAACAGAAGTAGGTGTTGACCCTTACAATAAATTAATCGATACGAACTCTAACGATAACCGAAGAAAATTATAATGTTTTAAGTCAACTGAAAGGCGGAGAGTTAATCTTCGCCTTTTTTCTTATGTACTTCTAAAAAGTTATTTTTTGAACTTATCGTAATTAGCATTAAATTTATATAATGAAAAAACATAAAATTATTACGGTAACGGTAAATCCAGCCCTTGATAAAAGTGCTCACTTTAGAGGTTTGGTTGCTGAACAAAAAATTAGATGTGAACAGCCTCGATTTGATGCCGGTGGTGGAGGTATTAATGTATCTAAAGCTATTTCTCGTTTGGGTGGAGCGTCATTAGCTATTTTTACGGCTGGTGGGCCTACAGGTGAAATGATTAAAAACTTGATGACCGATGAGGGTATTGATATTGATCCTATTAGTGTAGCTAGCTGGACTAGAGAGAGTTTTGTAGCTGTAGATGATAATACCAATTCTCAATATCGTTTTGGTTTTCCAGGTGCCGCAATTAGTTCGCTCGAAAAAGAGGAAATACTCTTAAGGATACAATCGATCGACACGGAATTATTAGTGTTAAGCGGAAGTATAAGCGAAGGACTATCCGCAGATTTTTATCAGCAAATAGCTGAAATCGTAAAAGAGAAGAATATTAAAGTAATTGTGGATACTTCAGGCGAATCACTAGAAAAGATATTGGAAGTAGGCGTTTATCTTATCAAACCTAATGTTGGAGAATTAGCCAAGTTAGTTGGTGTTGAAAGGTTAGAAATGGATGAAGTAAGCGAAGCTGCGAAAAAAATTATTGATGAAGGTGGTGCAGAGATCGTGGTAGTTTCTCTTGGGCCACAAGGAGCTGTTCTAGTAACTAAAGATTCGTATGATTATGTTGCAGCTCCTAATGTTGTTAAAAAAAGCACAGTAGGCGCAGGCGATAGTATGGTTGGGGGTATGGTGTGGGCGCTTTCACAAAATAAAAGCCTTCAAGAAGTAATTCGATGGGGTGTAGCCTGTGGATCTGCAGCAACTATGAATGAAGGTACACAATTGTTTAAATCAGAGGATGCTACCCGATTATTTGATTGGTTATCGAAACAAGGACAGTCGTGAAATATCAGCTAAATTGATAAAGTGATGTGACACTTGTGTATTATCTTTTTAAGGTAAAGTGCGACTTAAATATTTTTTCTTTTCCGTCTAAAATATAGTTTACCGTAAACCAATAGTCATCTGATGGTAAGTCTGCTCCATTATATCTTCCGTCCCATCCAGAGGTTGCAGTATTAAATCGTTTTAATAATTTACCATATCGATCAAAAATAGAAACGGTAGAATTAGGTTGTGTAGCTAAGTCGGTTATGTTCCAATAGTCATTATATCCATCATTATTTGGGGTGAAAAATTTTGGGTATTTTAGCACGGTAATAGTTAAAATAGTAGTGTAGCAATTTCCTTTTTTATCGTTAATATAGATTAAGTGCTCACCCGATGAAACGTTTGTAAAAGCAGGATCGTCTTGAAAAGTTCCGTCATCTAATTTATATTCATACTCACCATATCCTACAAGAGCAGTAACTGTAACATCTATTACATCCGTAAATGCATCAGATATTGCGGCAGTAGCAATTGCTGGACCCGATTTTTCTACCCTAAAAGTAGTTGGATTATACCCGCAATCACTGCCAGTGTTGGCACTATTTGTTGTTATTATCACGTCATAAGTACCTTCTTTATCCGTTGTGAAACTAGGTCCAGTTCCTAATAGTACCCCGCTTAAAAACCAGTTTACGGTGTACTTTGACGGATCTAAATTAGAATTAGCAGTGAAGGTATTTAGCACGTTTCCAGTAATGTAATCTACACAAACTATGCCGTTGGCTAATTGTAAATCCTTAATTGGGTATATGATTACATCAAATGATTTTTCATCAAAACAATTGCTGTTATCAGCAGCTGTAGCATAGATGTACAAGGTCTCATTCGTGGCTATACGATCACCAGTAAAGTATTTTGTGCCACCACCTTTTGTGTCAGAGAAATAATCTCCCTCGGTTAGTGGGGGAAGTGTATAGTAATCACATGCGGTAACTGAGTTTGGTTGCACAAGCTGTGGTGTTTTACTAACGGTCACAGTAAATTCACTTTCGTCTTCACAAACAATTCTTGTCCCAGTTTTAGCATAAACATAAAGTGTTTGTGTGTTCGAAATAACTGTTCCGTCAGGTAGTAGGTTTCCTTTTCCTCCAGGAAGAGTGTAGTAATCACCTGAATTTAAAGTAGGTAATGTGTAACTATCACAAACACGAATGTCATTTGGCTTGTCTACTGTCACGCCAATGATATTGATAGTGATTGCGTTTTCATTAGAACAAGTTTGCAAATCGGGCCATTGGTTATATAAATAGATAGTTTGTGTTTGCGTAATAATTTGACCAGGGTTTAATCTAGTTCCTTTACCTTGAGATTCAGAGTAGAATAAACCGTCATTAACGTTTGGTATGGTATAGGATGTGCATGCAGTAACATCTGTGAGTATGCTAAGTTTGGGAATATCACGTATTTCTATTTTAAAACTAGACTCCTTTGTACAGTCGTTCACAAGATTATTGATGTATATCGTTTGTGAAGTACTAATTTGGTCTCCCTCATTTAATGTGTTTCCCGTACGGTTAGAGCCAGTGTGGTAAGTGCCGTTTGTTAGTCGTGGCAGAATATAGGGGTCGTTTTTACAACGTAAAACATCATTTAATTGATCTACTTCTGGAAATGGTTTTATAACTACATCAAAAGATAAATTAGTTGTGCAGTTAGGTGTAGTTGTAGTATTTGCAAATACATAGATGGTAGTAGAGTTCGTTATTGTAGTCCCAGATGGTATTAATGTTCCTGCCCCAGCCGCTTGAGTATAATAATTGGCATAGCTTAGTGCGGGTAGCGTATAAGAACCACAAGATGATTGATTTGCGAAAGCAGGAATGATCGTAATGTCAAAGCTAGCCTCATTCGCACATTGTCCATCTATTGCATAAACATATAATGTTTGAGATGTGGTTATTAGTGTTCCTGCAGCAAGATTTGATCCATTGCCATTGCCTGCCGTATAATATTCACCATTATTCAATACCGGCAATGCATAACTGGTGCAAGTAACTACATCTGTTGGTGTATCTACTACAGGTAGAGGTATAATATTAATGTTGTACGGTTGATCTTGACAAATACTTCCTTCTACAACAGCATAATAATAAACAGTTTGGTTGGTGGTAAGTCTTGTTCCCGCGGGAAGCAAGGTGCCGCTTCCTGCTGGTCCATTCGATTCTGTGTAAAAATTTCCTTCAGTAGGATTAGGTACAATAAAAACACCACAATAGTCCTCCGGAATCGTGTATTCATCTACTAAGGTGACGGTAAAGCTAGATTCATTGGTACATGACTTAGCGTCTGGGCTACTAAAAATATAATACGAACCACCAGTATCAATGATATCGCCAGCAAATAGTGGCATGCCAGTGCCATTGGTTCCTGTAAAATAATTTCCATTTGTCAAGCTAGGCAGTGTGTATGTAGAACATGCCGTGACATTTGGTAATAGGTCTACAACAGGTCTTGGATTTAAAATAATATCAAAAGATGTGATGTTAAAACAAGATTGATTTGAAATGTTGCTCATTCGAACCCAAATAGAAATTGTTTTCGGGTTAGGAGGTATAGAATATAACGAAGGTAGCGGGTTGCTGTTGGATAGAGCGTCTGCTTCAGCGGAATGATAACTTATGTTGAACATATTTGGATCTTTACCATCAAGTACGGTTGTATTGTTTTGACTTAAATCTATTTGGTTACCTCCAATTAAATCGCAAAGTTCAATAGTATCTGGTTTCTTTGGGATTTCTGGAGTGTCGAGAACTAGCTTGAACGAAAAAACCGAATTACAAAATTCATTAGATGCTTTATTTCTTATTCTAATGTAAATCGTCTCTTCGCTAGTTGTACTATAATTTTGAGGAGAAGCTATCGGATTTAAATTTGAATTAGCGTCGGGTAACGTTTTGTAATAGAAAGCTTCATACTTAGAAGCGTCAATTCCTAAACTTGTGCTGTTGTTTACGGTTAAATTATATATGTAGATGGCGGCACTTGAATCACAATTTCTTAGGTCAACGGGTGTGTTAATTTGTAGATCTTCAAAAATAACTTCGTCTTCGATTACACAATTAGTCCCTACTTGTTCTATACTTACTTGATAGTTTCCTGGGCCATTTACAACCAAAGATTCTTGCGTTTCTCCTACTAGGATTTGGTTGTTTTTTTTCCATGTATGGATATATTTGGGATCCGTTAATCCCGTTTTGATTTCATAAGAATTGCCTTCGCAAATCGTCTGGTCTGGTCCTAAATCAATTGTAGTTGTAAAACTACCAGAACTCAAAAACACCGCTGAGTCGTAATTAGAATCGTTGGCATCTCCTATAACAATTCGGATACGGTAGGAACGGTTAGGTATTACAACAGCAGCCGCGTTGAGGATTTGAGTAAAACCTCTCATATTAATAGAGGATGCGCTTGGATCTGTTAGGTTGTAAGTCGAAAAGAGATTCGGGTTTACGGATGTGCAAGACGAATTATATTGATTATCTCTAATGTTTTTTACCGATACAGGCTCATTAGTACCTGGAACAATAGCTAAGTTAGTTGTGGTATTAGTTGCTAAATCAGTAAGTAAGAAGGCAAATACGTCACTAAAGCCGCATTGAAACTCTCCAAACTCATTGGAGGCAAACAAAAAATCAAAACTAAAATTTGTAGACAACGGAATAAAATCAAATTCTAAGAAGGCGACATCAGTAATAGGAGAACTTTGGCCAGAGCTATTGCTAATATTTTGTAAAGTAGGATCAGTATTGGTGTTTATTTGGCTGCTGAGGTTGTTGCCAGTGTATTGTCCTTCAGTATATTTAGCAATTCCATTTCGAATAATTACTCCTTCTGTTACGGGGAACAAACCACCATTGTTGTTGAAGTAAGCAGTAGACTGGCTCGAGGAAATAGATATATTAGATACTGTTGTACATGAATTCCCTAAAAGCAGTTGCACTAATTGATCTGCACTTCGGCTTGTGTCATCTACTAGTATACTTTGGCAAAAAGCATTTGAGCAGAATAATGCAAAGAAAAATAGGTAAACGTTTTTCAAAATGATTGTGCTTTAGTAGAGTTTAGAGCTCAGTAAAGGTACAAAAAAACTATGTTTAGTGTATTTTATCTAGTAAATACGCGGTTAATCGATAAAATTAAAATAAAATTTACTAAAAAGATTACAAGCTAAATGCAAAAGATAATAGTAGTTGCTGCTTTAGAGTTGAAACTATTTTTTTTGGTATTAATTTTAAAAACAAAAAAACCTGATGGATTTTAATCATCAGGTTCTCAAGTATCTATTTATGAATTCCTTTCTCAGGACTTAGGGATCTTTAATCATTCAATTTTAAAACAGCCATAAATGCCTCTTGTGGAATCTCTACATTTCCAACTAAACGCATACGCTTTTTACCTTTTTTCTGTTTTTCAAGTAATTTACGTTTTCTAGAAATATCTCCACCATAACATTTTGCGGTAACATCTTTACGTAACGCTTTTATCGTTTCACGTGAAATTACTTTTACACCAATTGCTGCTTGAACTGGAATATCAAATTGCTGTCTCGGAATTAATTCCTTCAACTTTTCACACATTTTCTTTCCAATTGAGTAGGCGTTGTCTGTGTGCATTAAAGATGATAATGCATCAACTATTGTAGCATTTAATAAAATATCAACTTTCACTAAACTAGAAGTTCGCATTCCTATGGGCGTATAATCAAAGGATGCATATCCTTTAGAAACCGTTTTCAATCGGTCGTAAAAATCAAATACAATCTCTGCTAAAGGCATATCAAAAGTTAATTCCACACGTTCAGTAGTCAAATACGTTTGATTGGTAATCAAACCACGTTTTTCGATACACAAACTCATTACATTTCCAACATAATCAGCTTTTGTAATAATCGTAGCCTTGATAAATGGTTCTTCGACATGATCTAAACGAGAAGGTTCAGGTAGGTCAGAAGGATTATTTACTATTAAAATTGTATCAGGATCTTTTTTAGTGTAGGCATGGTAGGAAACGTTAGGAACTGTTGTGATTACAGTCATGTTAAACTCGCGCTCTAAACGTTCCTGAATAATCTCCATATGCAACATTCCTAAAAATCCACAACGGAAACCAAAACCTAAAGCCGCCGAGCTTTCTGGCAAAAACACTAACGAAGCGTCGTTCAATTGTAGTTTTTCCATAGAGTTCCTCAACTCTTCATAATCTTCAGTGTCTACTGGATAGATTCCTGCAAAAACCATTGGTTTTACATCCTCAAAACCAGTAATTATATTGGTAGTTGGGTTTTTTGCGTCTGTCAACGTATCCCCTACTTTTACTTCTTTAGCTTCTTTAATTCCAGAGATTAAATACCCAACATCACCTGCTGAAATCACTTGCTTCGGAACTTGATTCAATTTCAAAGTACCAATTTCGTCTGCAAAATATTCATTACCGGTAGCCATGAATTTTATCTTCTGACCTTTCTTGATTTGTCCATTTTTGACACGAAAAATCACTTCAATACCACGAAATGGATTGTAGTGTGAGTCAAAAATTAAGGCTTGTAATGGCTCTTCAGGGTCACCTTGTGGTGGTGGAATTTTTTCGATAATGGCTGCTAAGATGTTTTCTACACCAAAGCCTGTTTTACCAGAGGCATGAATAATATCTTCCAATTTACATCCTAACAAATCGATGATGTCATCACTAACTTCCTCAGGATTTGCAGATGGTAAATCTACTTTATTCAAGACTGGAATAATTTCCAAGTCATTCTCTAACGCTAAATATAAATTCGAAATAGTTTGCGCCTGAATACTTTGGGCTGCATCTACAATTAAAAGTGCTCCTTCACAAGCTGCAATAGAACGCGAAACCTCATATGAAAAATCGACATGCCCTGGAGTGTCAATTAAGTTTAAGATGTATTCCTCCCCTTTATAGGTGTATTCCATTTGTATAGCGTGACTCTTGATTGTGATTCCACGTTCTCTCTCAAGGTCCATATTATCAAGCAATTGTGCTTTTTCCTGACGAGCAGTAACGGTTTGTGTAGCGCCGAGTAAACGGTCAGCTAATGTGCTTTTACCGTGATCAATATGTGCAATAATGCAAAAATTCCTTATTTTTTTCATTTTATCCATCTGTAATTTTCATCCAAAATGCTGTCGCATTTAGTAGGCAAAGATAAGCCAAAGTTTTGATTTATAAGGGTGGCAGGATAAATTCTATAAAAACCAATTTATACACTATTTATGTTATTCTCCAGGCAGATTTTTATTCTCTTTTTTCTCGGATTCATAAACTACTACTGCGTTTGGTGCTTCAGTATTAGGTAGCACTTTTACCACCTTTTCTTTTTCATATTGTTCTATATAAACCGCATAATCTGCAGGTTCAATTCGTGCGCCGATATATTCAGTGTAAGTTTTAGTAAATTGAGCACCAAAATATAAGATGGCCGCGGTGTAATAAACCCAAACTAAAATAACGATCAAAGAGCCCGCCGCTCCATAAGCTGATCCTGTCCCACTAACATCAATATAAATACCGATTAAAAAGCGTCCTAACATAAACAAACAAGCTGTGAAAAAGGCTCCGATTTTCACGTCTTTCCATTTTATTTTAGCATCGGGTAATACTTTAAATATTACGCTAAAAAGTATAGTGATCACCGCAAAACTTATTAAAACGTTGATGACCTCAAACACAATTAAAATCACATCTGGGAAGTAATTTTTCAACCAGTCATTTATGGCAAGTAACACACCATTAACCATTAGCGAAACAATTAATAAAAAGCTTAGGCCCGCAATTAGTGATGATGAAAGTAAACGATCCTTAATCCATTTTAACCACCCTCGTTTTGGTTTTGCTTTCAATTTCCAAATAATATTAATAGAATCTTGAATTTCTCCAAAAACGGATGTTGCCCCGATAAGTAAAGTTATACTGCCTATAATAATTGAAAAAGTTGTTTTGCCTGAAAGAGTTGTATTTTTAATCACATCCTGAATTTGGGCAGCTGCCTCATTACCAATCAAGCCATTAATTTCACCAAATACTTGTCCTTGTATTGCTTCTTTGCCCAAGAAAATACTCGCTAATGAGATCATTAGTAATAATAATGGTGCCAATGAAAAAACGGTATAGTACGATAAAGAAGCACTAAGTTTTAATGCTCGATTGTCTATGAATCCTTGGAATGAATCTTTTAAAATATCGAAAGCTATTATGATTTTTGATTTGAGTTTCATAAATACAAAGTTGAACTACAAAGTTATACGTTTATTCTTAAAAATATTTATGAAATTACAGGGAGGTTTTGCAACATTGAGCAAAAAGTAGTACTCTTAGTACTGAAGCTCTTTTTTATTTAAAATGTTGTAATTTTGCATCAAAATTAAGCAGATGATTAAAATAGGCAACATAGAATTACCAGATTTCCCTTTACTTTTAGCACCTATGGAGGATGTGAGCGACCCACCTTTTCGTAGATTGTGTAAAATGCATGGGGCTGACATGATGTATTCTGAGTTTATTTCTTCGGAAGGTTTAATACGGGATGCTATCAAAAGCCGCATGAAGTTAGATATTTTCGATTATGAGCGTCCTGTCGGCATCCAAATTTTTGGTGGTGATGAAGAAGCGATGGCACTTTCATCGAAAATCGTTTCAACGGTTAATCCTGATATTATTGACATTAATTTTGGCTGTCCTGTTAAAAAGGTAGTTTGCAAAGGTGCTGGAGCCGGAGTACTAAAAGATGTTGATTTAATGATTCGCTTAACGCAAGCCGTTATCGATAGTACGCATTTACCAGTTACTGTTAAAACTCGCTTGGGTTGGGATGATAGTTCTATCAATATCGATGAAGTCGCAGAGCGTTTACAAGATATAGGTGTTGCTGCTTTGAGTATTCACGCTCGCACAAGAGCTCAAATGTACAAAGGTCATTCTGACTGGTCTCATATTGCTCGTGTAAAGAATAATCCTAGAATTACCATGCCTATTTTTGGAAATGGCGATATAGATAGTCCTGAAAAAGCATTACAATACAAAAACGAATACGGAATTGACGGAATCATGATTGGTCGTGCTGCGATTGGGTATCCTTGGATTTTTAATGAAATCAAACATTTCTTTGAAACAGGTGAACATCTCGCTAAGCCTACAGTTGTAGATAGAGTAGAAGCAGTACGTAACCACTTAACTTGGGCTATGGAATGGAAAGGCGAACGATTAGGAATTGTAGAAACACGTCCACATTATACTAATTACTTCAAAGGAATACATTCTTTTAAACCCTTCAAGCAACAATTAGTGACAGAGGATAATCCTCAAGCGTTGTTTACAATTTTAAATGAAATTCAAGAAGCCTATGCTGGATACGAAGTTGTCTAGTTTCAAGTATAAACAGAAAATGCTACTAAATATTTAGTAGCATTTTTTGTTTAAAAGTAAATTCTAATCCAATAACTTTTTACTAACGCGACTGCTAGCAATCAGTGAAGCAATAAATCCAAGAGTAATAATAGTTCCCATTACAATAGCAACATTTTCTAAAGAAAAAACCACTGGATAAGCTAAAGTTGGTGTAAGCATTATGAGCTCATAATGTTGTTGTAGTAATACAATGGCGATTCCTAATCCAAGACCTATGAGTCCGCCAATGACACTCAGTAAAGTACCTTGAAGTAAAAATATTTTTCGTAAATCTTTAATTTCAACACCTAAATTCAACAGTGTTTTAAGATTTCCTTTTTTGTCCAAAATCATCATTATCAAAGCGCCAATTAGATTGAATAAAGCAACAACTATAACTAGTGTAAAAATTAAATAAACTACGATGTTCTCTGTATTCAACATCTTGTATAATGATTCATTTAATTGAGCTCTGTTTTTAATAGTAATCTTGTTTTTAAAAATAGTTTGCAGTTTTTCAGTCAAAGCAGCTTCATTAGCCCCTATTTTTTCCTTAATTTCAATTCCTGAAACTTGATTGGGTTGGTATTCTAATAGTTCTTGAGCCAGTCCTAAATCAGAAAAAACATATTTTGAGTCCAGATCTTCACTAATAGCATAAACGCCCACGGGCACGATTGCACTTTTATTAAAAGCTTGTTCTGCATTTTCTATGTTTCCCTTCCCAGGTTTAGGAACGAGGACTTCTAATTGCTTATTGAAATCGAGTAGTCCTAACGAAAATTTTTGGGCAATACCATACCCTACAACCACTTGGTATGTGTTTGGTTCAATCCATTGACCAGTATACAAAGTTTTTTTAATATCGTTTACTGCACTAAAATCAGCATCGACACCTTTCAAGTAGGTGACTTCTTGCTTGTCATCAAAAGTAAATAAAACGCGCTCTTCAATGATTTTAGAGTAGGAAGCAAGACCCTCAATTTTCTTGATTTCGGTTTCTTGCGTTGGAGTAATAAAAAAAGATTTACCAATAGTACTCGTGATTTTTAAATCAGGGTCAAGATCGTTTGTAAATGAAAGACTAAAAACTCTCAGTCCACTAAAAACGGATAGCACAACAAATAAAGCCATTGCACCTACAACGATCCCCATGCTTGCAATGCGATTGATAATGTTTATAGCATTATTTTTGCTGTTACTGCGCAAGTAACGTTTGGCTATGTATAGAGGGAAGTTCAAATTAGATTTGCTTGCGTTTTTCTAGCAAATCTCTGTTCTCAATAGGATTATCTCTATTAGCCAACGCAGTGTTAATTTTTTCGATATAGTCTAATGAGTCATCAATAAAAAACACCAAGTTAGGCACTTTTCGCAATTGCAAACGTACTCTTTGAGATAAATCGTGCTTTATATTTTTTGCATTTGACTTCACAGCTTCTAAAATTTCAGGAGCTTTATCTTGAGGAAATACACTTAAATATACCGTTGCCACTGATAAATCTGTCGTTACAGTAACCTTGGACACCGAAATAATTAAATTACTTACTCCGTTTTTTCTCACTTCACCTTGCAGAATATCAACCAAATCTTTTTGGATCACCCCGCCTATTTTTTTCTGTCTATTTGTTTCCATAGTGCAAAAATACTACTTTTAAACATTAAACAAACAATTTTTGAAAGCAACCTATTGTTTAGGTATTTATTAAGGAGCTTTTTCCTGCTGTACACTGTATCTTTCTTGTTCGCAAAGGCGCACAACAAAGGATGCCGTTCCCATCAGGGCTAGGGTGTTTACTGCTACAAAAACGGAATGCTTGAATCAAAAAAAGTGAAAAATAATATTGTAATGCAAAGACCTTCTTTCTCTATATACGACGCATCTGCGGGCTCGGGTAAAACCTATTCACTCGTTAAAGAATATTTAAAAATTATTCTTACGGCTCATAAAAACGACGCCTATAGAAATATTTTGGCCATTACGTTTACCAACAAAGCGGTACACGAAATGAAAAGCCGAATCATAGGGAGTTTATCTGAATTTGCCAAAGATGAGCCATCGCAAAAAGCTACTCTTTTGATGCAGGATATGATTAACGGAAAGCGGAAAGAGGATATTCCTGAAGAATGGACTGAAGAACCTATTGGTCTTTCGGAAATTCAAATTAAAACAAAATCACAGCAAATTATCAAACACATCATTCATAATTACGCTGCTTTTGATATTTCTACTATTGATAAATTTACACATAAAGTAATTCGTGCTTTTGCGCATGATTTAAATTTACCAATGACTTTTGAAGTTACTTTGGATACGGATAGTTTATTAATCGAAGCTGTTGATGCCATCATCGCACAAGCAGGTGAAGACGAAACGCTCACCAAGTTATTGATCGATTTTACCATGGAAAAAACCGATGATGATAAATCTTGGGATATTTCGCGTGAGATTCTAGAAACGGGTAAGTTGGTGCTTAATGAAAATCATCGTTCTGAAATCAATAATTTCAGTGATAAATCAATTGCTGATTTTGTCGAAATTAAAAAGAAATTAATCAATTCTTGTAAAGAATTAGAAAAAGATAATGCGGAGTTCGCGCAAGCAGCTTTAACGCTAATTGAAAATAACGGTATCGATTTAAAATCGTTTTCAAGAGGAACGTTTCCCAATCATTTAATCAGTATTCGTGATGGAAAATTTAATTCTAAAAATAAAACCTTTCACGAGTTCGATGATATTGCCATCAATAAAACAGCGAAAGACCGAGCGCAAATAGAAAATCTGATTCCGGAGTTAATCCAAATCTTAGCTACAATTTACAAAAATTTTGAGAAAAGAGACTTTTATAAAGCTTTTCTTAAAAATATAACGCCGCTTTCTTTACTGAATACGGTGAGCAATGAATTGGCTAAAATTCAAGAGGAGCAAAATGTGTTGTCCATAACCGAATTTAATTCGCTTATTCATCGCGAAATTCAAAATCAACCTGCTCCTTTTATATACGAGCGCTTAGGTGAACGATATCGTCACTTTTTTATTGATGAATTTCAAGACACATCAGAGATGCAATGGCAAAATTTGATTCCATTAATCGATAACGCACTTGCTGGTCAGGATGAGTATGGGGATAAAGGAACTTTAATGATTGTTGGTGATCCCAAACAATCTATCTATCGCTGGCGAGGGGGAAAAGCAGAGCAATTTATTGATTTAAGTAAAGAGGCTAACCCATTCAGTAATCCTGATAAAAAATTAGAACACTTAGATAAAAACTATCGTTCGTACTCCCAAGTCATTGACTTTAATAACGAATTTTTCAAAATGCTCTCAGGTGAATTTTCACATCCTGATTATAAGGATTTGTACGAAAATCACAGTCATCAAAAATCGAACAATAAAACGGGCGGGTACGTCAACATTTCATTTATCCCAGCAATCGAAGAATCTGCGGACGATGAGGATGCTTTAGACAAAACGGAGTTATATGTTTTAGCTACATTAGACACCATTAAAAAAGTCCTTTTAAAAGGTTTTGAGTACAAGGATATCGTGATTTTAACTCGTAAACGGGATCAAGGAGTTGCTATCGCTAATTATTTGACAGAGCAAAATATTCCGCTGTTATCTTCAGAGACCTTGATGATTCAAAACGCAACGGAAGTTCGTTTAATTATTCACTTACTAAAATACCTTAAAAACAATGCCGACTTGGAATCAAAAGCTTATTTTCTGCATTACATCGCAGAAAACATTCAAGACAAGTTACTGATACACGATTTTATTGCGCAAGGGATGGAGCATAAAAATGAAGCCGATTTTGAGCAATGGTTAATGAGTTTTGATATTTCGCTTTCTTTTCAAAACATTAGAAAAAAATCACTGTATGAAGCAGTCGAAATTGTTGTTTCAAAATTTTTGTCACCAAAATTAACTAAAGGTGGCGGTGCTTACGTACAATATTTTCTGGACATTGTTCTGGAACGCGATGTTCGAAATCAAGCAGGAATAGCTGATTTCTTGAATTTCTGGGATAAGAATTCCAGTAAGTTTAGTATTCCGTCTCCAGAGGGGAACAATGCAGTGCGCATAATGACCATTCATAAATCAAAAGGATTGGAGTTTCCGGTAGTAATTATTCCATTCGCAGAAGAAGATTACAGCAGGAAACCAAAAGATAAATTATGGTTGGAAGCAGAGGGAATGGATTTTGGTTTGCCGAAAGTGTTAATCGATAATAGTAGCGCCGTTGAAGGTTTTGGCGAACAGGCTAAGGCAGTGTTTGATTTAAAAAAGCAAGAAGAGTTGCTAGATAATGTTAATGTTCTTTATGTGGCATTAACCAGGGCTGAGGAGCAGTTGTATTTAATATCGAATATGAACTTGACAAGTAAAGGTGAAGTACAACCCAATAATATGTCGACTTTCTTTATCAATTACCTAGATAGTAAAGGAGGTTTTAATCCAGAACAATTTGAATACGAATTTGGTGATTCAGTAAAATTATCCGAACCATCAAAACATGTTGATACTTCTAAAAAAATTGAGGTTGTTAGTGAGACTCTCAATCCTAAAAATATTAAAATTGCACAACGCGAAGCTTTAATGTGGGGAACATATCAGCAGGAGTCCATAGAGTACGGGAACGTGGTGCATGAGATTTTATCATATGTTAAGACGAAGGCAGATGTCGAATTAGCAGTTGATAAAGCAATCGAGAACGGATTAATAAACTTTGGTCAAAAAGAGTTGGTGTATCAAACAATCTTAGATATTGTAAATCACAAAGAGTTAGAGGTTTGCTTTGCATCAGGGAATATAGTGCTGAATGAACAAACTATTATTCAAAAACAAGGAAATACGATTAAACCGGATAGAATGGTCGTTACTACAGATAATGAAGTGTATTTATTAGATTATAAAACAGGTGTGCACTATGCTAAATATCAAAAGCAACTAGAAAATTATGAACATGCAATTGAACTAATGGGGTATAAAGTCGTAAAAAAAGCGCTGATTTACATCGGAAAAGAAATCGATGTAGTAAATTTGTAGCTTAAAAATGAATTATTCGCAAACTAGCACTATTTAGATTGTTATAAATGAATTATATAATTTAGGCTATTTAGGTTGTTTTGGCAATTACAAGAACTTTAAATAAATTAAACTTTAAACAAAATACACGATAAGTTATGTACGGTAAAATAAAAGAACATCTTCAAAATGAATTACAAACAATTGAAGCTAACGGAATATTTAAGAAAGAAAGAATTATAACTGGCCCTCAAGATGCTGAAATTACTATTTCGACGGGTGAAACCGTTTTAAATTTTTGCGCCAATAATTATTTGGGATTGTCATCTCATCCAGAGGTTGTTCAGGCTGCAAAAGATGCAATGGATACACATGGTTTCGGAATGTCATCTGTGCGTTTTATTTGTGGAACGCAAGATATTCACAAAACATTAGAAAGAAAAATTTCTGAATTTTACGGGACAGAAGATACAATTTTGTATGCAGCTGCTTTTGATGCAAACGGAGGAGTTTTCGAACCTTTATTAGGAGAAGGTGATGCAATAATCTCAGATAGTTTGAACCATGCTTCTATTATTGACGGAGTGCGTTTGTGTAAAGCATCGCGTTACCGTTATGAGAATAGCAATATGGAGGATCTTGAGCAACAGTTGATAAAAGCCAATGAAGCAGGTAGTCGTTTTAAGATTATTGTAACTGATGGTGTTTTTTCTATGGACGGTGTTGTAGCGCCTCTTGACAAAATTTGTGACTTAGCTGATAAGTATGATGCAATGGTAATGGTTGACGAATGCCATGCTGCTGGATTTATTGGAGCAACAGGAAAAGGTACACTTGAAGCAAAAGGAGTAATGGGTCGAGTAGATATTATTACAGGAACACTTGGTAAAGCACTAGGTGGTGCTATGGGCGGTTATACTACTGCTAAAAAGGAAATTATCGAGTTGTTGCGTCAACGTTCGAGACCGTACCTATTTTCGAATTCATTAGCACCTGCAATTGTAGGGGCTTCGATTAAAGTTTTTGAGTTGTTAGAGAATGATACAACGTTAAGAGATCAATTAGAATGGAATACTAATTATTTCAAAACGGGAATGAAAAAAGCTGGCTTTGATATAGTAGACGGAGATTCTGCAATTGTTCCTGTAATGCTATATGATGCTAAATTATCCCAAAAAATGGCTGATGAGCTACTAAAAAAGGGTATTTATGTAATTGGATTCTTTTTTCCCGTGGTTCCTAAGGATAAAGCAAGAATTAGAGTACAGCTGTCAGCTGCACATACTAAAGCCCACTTAGACACGGCTATTGCTGCATTTATTGCTGTGGGAACCGAATTAAAAGTTATATAATTTCAATTTGAATTTATATAATTGTCATTTATTGGCAGCTTTTTGGTTTTTTTTTAACAATCTATTTTGTAGTTAAAGATTTACGCATTACTTTTGCTGATAATTAACTAAATTGTAATTAAAATTTTTAAGTATGAAACATCTTAACAAACTCTTAGTTGCTGTTATGTTGGTGATGGGAATAAGTTCTCACGCTCAAGACAGTAACAACCCATGGGCTATTGCTTTTGGAGTAAATGCAATAGACACTAGAACTAGTGCAGGCCAAGAAGGCTTCCACCATTTTGATCAAATGTACAACGTAAAGGACAATTGGAATATTCTTCCTTCTGTTTCTTACCTTAAAGTATCTAAATTTGTTGGAAGTAATTTCTCTGTATCTTTACAAGGATCTGTTAATAAAATGGATAAATTTGTAGTAGATGTTAAACCTGTTTTGGTTACTAACCCAGGTGATTTAATGTATTACGGTATTGATGGAGCTGTTAGATACAGTTTCATGAATTTGATCAAATCTAAAGTAATTGACCCAAGCGTTAACTTAGGTGGAGGATATACTTTCTTAGGAAAATCAAGCTACGGGACAGTTAATGGAGGTGTAGGATTAACTTTCTGGTTATCTGAAAATGTAGGTCTAGAATTAGGTACTACATATAAAAAATCTTTTGGAGACAGAATGTCACCAGTTGGTTTCCCAATTGCTCCTTCTTACTTTCAACATACAGCTGGTATTGTTTTCAAATTTGGTGGAAAAGATACTGATGGTGATGGAATTTATGACAAAGATGACGCTTGTCCAGAAGTTGCTGGTTTAGCTCAATTTAATGGATGTCCTGATACTGATGGAGACGGAATCCAAGATAGTGAAGATGCTTGTCCAGAAGTTGCTGGTTTAGCTGCATTCAATGGTTGTCCTGATACTGATGGAGACGGAGTAGCTGATAAAGATGATGCTTGTCCAGATGTTGCTGGTTTAGTAGCATTAAAAGGTTGTCCAGATGCTGATGGAGATGGAGTAGCTGACAAAGATGACAAATGTCCTACAGTTGCAGGTCCTAAAGATAACGCAGGTTGTCCTTGGCCAGATACTGATAAAGATGGTGTTTATGACAAAGATGATATGTGTCCAACAGTTGCTGGTCCTGCAAGTAACAAAGGATGTCCTGAAGTAACTGCTGAAGCAATGGATGCTCTTAAAATGCAAGCTAGATTTATCTACTTCAATAGTGGAAAATCAACTTTCAAAGAAAAAGATGTACCACAAAGATTAGATGCTATGGCTGATGTTCTTAAAAACTACCCTAACTCAAACTTCTTAATTGAAGGACATACTGATAGTGATGGAAGTAATGAGTACAACCAAGGTCTTTCTGATGATAGAGCTGCTGCTGTTAAAGAAGCTTTAGTACAAAGAGGTATCAACGCTAGCAAAATTACTACTGTTGGATTTGGAGAAACTACTCCAGTTTCTACAAACAAAACTGCTGCTGGTAAAGCACTAAACAGAAGAACTGAAGTGAAATTAGTTAAATAATTTCTTTCTAAAATATTTATAGAAAACGCCTCGATTTATCGAGGCGTTTTTTTATTTTTATGAAATGATAAATTCTTCTTTTTTAGATAAAATAGCACAGGTTTTAATTCATGATTACTCTGATAAACTATCGGATACAATAATAGTACTTCCAAATAAAAGAGCTAAGATATTTTTGATCGAAGCCCTAAAAAAACGAGTTACTACCAATATACTTTCGCCAGAAATTATTAGTATTGAAGATTTTATTCAAGATATTGCTGCTATACGCACAGTGGATCCCATAGAGCTATTATTTGAATTCTATGAAGTTTATTTGTCAGTCACTGAAAAATCAAGCCAACAGTCTTTTGAGTTATTTGCTAATTGGGCAAAAATGCTTTTACAAGACTTTAATGAGATTGATCGCTATTTATTAGATCCAACCCATGTTTTGTCCTACTTAAAAGATATCGAGGACATCAAAAAATGGGGAATTGAGGTTGAAAACAAAACCCAACTGCTCGAAAACTATATTGATTTCTGGAAATTACTACCCAATTACTATCAATCGCTGTATGCACACCTTCTTAAAAAAGGGATAGGATATCAAGGGTTAATTTACCGTCAAGCAGTCGATAACCTTATTCCCTTTTCTAAAACAATTACTGGTAAAGAATATGTTTTTGCTGGCTTCAATGCATTAAATGCCTCTGAAGAAAAAATTATACAATATCTCATTGCTTCAGATCAGGCTAAAATTTATTGGGATGCTGATCAAACTTTTCTTAACGATCCTTATCATGATGCTGGATTGTTTTTAAGACGTTTCAAATCCAATTGGAAGTACTATAAGTCCAATCCTTTTGAGTGGATTCTAGACGATTTCTCGCAAACCAAAAACATTCAAGTTATTGGTACACCTAAAACCATTGGTCAAGCTAAAATTGCAGGTACTATAATTGAAAATATTATCAATGAAGACCCAACTGCTTCACTGGATAAAGTTGCTGTAGTTCTGGGTGAGGAAAATGTGTTGGTCCCGTTATTATATTCATTACCATCTACGGTAGGAGCTTTGAATATTACGATGGGATATTCGAGCAAGAATAATCCTGCACAAATATTGATTGCAAAACTATTCAAAATGCATACTAACGCTTTGTCTCGAAACGCAAAAAGTTATGTGCTTTATTACAAAGATGTATTAGATATTTTGACGCATCCATTAGTAGAACCTTACGCGAAAACGGCTGGATTGGTCAATACAATTAATCAAAATAATTATACTTTTATTACGCATCAAAAGGTAATGGAGCTGCATCGAGAACCAACAGAACTATTCTCTTTGTTGTTTACCAAATGGGATGGTGGGTCCATGGCTGTATTGCAAATGCTTTCCAATTTATTATTGACTATCAAGAATAATTTGAGTAACGATAATGAAGAAGAGAAAATAGCAAAATCATTTGTGTTTGCTATTTTTAAAGTAATAAACAAACTGATTAATTATTATTCAAAACATGAACACATTGATAAGATTGATACGCTACACGCTATTTATAAACAGGTAATTGACCTCGCTGAAGTTTCTTTTGAAGGGGAACCACTTAACGGTTTACAAATTATGGGAGTGCTAGAAAGTCGTGTTTTAGATTTTGACACCGTTATAGTCACGTCTATGAACGAAGGTAAATTTCCAGCGGGTAAATCCCAAAATTCTTTTATTCCGTATGATGTAAAACGTGAATTAGGCTTGCCTACTTTTAAAGAAAAAGATGCGATTTATACGTATCACTTTTACCATTTATTGCAGCGCGCTAAAAATATTTATTTGCTCTATAATACGGAGAGTGACGGATTAGATGCAGGTGAAAAAAGTCGATTTATTACGCAATTAGAGGTAGAGAAACAGCCTAAACATAATTTATCTCATGAGATTTATAATGCAGTATTACCCGAAATGGCGTATAAACCAATGGTTGTTGAAAAATCGGATAGTGTTATGTTGCGCTTGAAAGAGATAGCCACAGTTGGTTTTTCTCCTTCAGCATTAACAAGTTATATTCGGAATCCAATTCAGTTTTATTTTCAAAAGATTCTGCGTATTCGTGAAGTCGAAGAAGTCGAGGAAAATATTGCTTTGAACACTTTGGGAACGATTATTCATGAAACATTGAAAGTGTTGTACGAACCTTTTATTGGAAAGTTTATTTCTGAGGCATCCATTGAGAATTGTTTCAAATTAATTGATGCTGAGGTACTCAAACAATTCAAAGCAGTTTACAAAGAAGGAGAAATTAAAAAAGGAAGAAATCTACTTGCTTTTGAAGTGGCTAAACGTAATGTTTTCAATTTCTTAAAAGTAGAACTAGAAAGTATAAAGAGTGGAGATGCAATCAAGATTATCGCTTTAGAAGAAACTTTTCAAAGAACGTTAACGCATCCTAGTTTGCCGTTTCCAGTGTTGATAAAGGGAAATGTGGATCGAATCGAAGAGCGCAATGGGGTGATTCGAATTATAGACTACAAAACAGGAAAGGTCGAAAAAGCGAGTGTTACACTTAAAACTTGGAAAGGACTCACGCAGGATATTAAAAATGATAAAATTATTCAGGTTCTAGCATACGCGTTTATGTATGAAAAAGAGGCAAAAGGAAAGCCCATCGAAGCGGGTATTATTTCGTTCAAAAATTTAAAGTCAGGTTTTTTACCTTTTAACTTTAAGGAAGAAAAAGAGAGCAAATTTATTATCAATGAGTCGATGATGAGCAATTATCTTGAGCAAATTGTTTTTTTACTTCAAGAGATTTTAGATAAGAGCATTCCTTTTGAAGAAAAAGTGATTTAGTGAGTTTCTAATGGTGAGAAACGAGAAGTGAGAAGTGAGACGTGAGAAGTGAAATGTGAAATCTTACAGTGGAAAATTATACGATGATTTTTTAATTAACATCTTTTTGTCATTTTTATTTTAAGATTTTATTTTCTTTACATAAAAGAATAGACATTAAAAAAGCGCTTAACATATTCGAATTCTTCAAAAGCACCTTGGTTATTAATTTAGCTTTTTGTGTGTTACCTGTTCTTTTTTTAGGTTTTTTTGCTTTTAAATACACGTTCTTAACTGTGGGTTTTGCTGTAAGTATATTAGCAAAAGAATTTAATGCTAAAAACGAGTATTTGTTTTACTACAATAACAGAATTTCTAAAATCGAGTTATGGTTATATGCTTGGTGTTTTAATTTTGCAGCAGTTGTTTTTATAAGTCTTCTTTTTAATTTGATAAGCAAACTATTGTGAAAAAGCATCTACTTGAAATCGATAGTGTACAGAAAAGTTTTGATAATAAGTCAATTCTTTCAGATGTGTATCTAAAGTGTGAAACGAATGACATAATAGGTTTGCTAGGTCGCAATGGATGCGGGAAATCAACATTACTAAAAATTATTTTTGGAATTGAGCCTGCTGATTTTAAGTTTATACGTGTTGACGGAATAGTACGAAGCAGCACCAAAGACTTATTTCAAGAAATAAGTTATCTCTCTCAAGAAAGTTTTATTCCGAATCATTTTTCGGTAAGCAAAGCTATTTCGCTGACATTAGATAATAACAATCGAGACGACTTTTATCAAGATGAATTTATTCAGACTTTAAAAGATAAAAAAGTAAGTCATTTATCTGGTGGAGAATTGCGTTATCTTGAAATCAAGCTCATTCTCTCAAACGCATCACATTTTGTACTTTTAGACGAGCCTTATAACGGTTTGTCACCTCTAATGATTGAGGTGGTAAATCGTCTAATACAAAAGCATTCACATGAAAAAGGGATAATACTTACGGATCATAATTATGGAAATGTAATTGCAATTTCTACCAAATTAATATTGATTAAGGAAGGAAAAGTGCATCACCTCAAGAGTAAAAGTGAATTAATTGAAAAAGGATATTTGAGAGAAGGTGCGTTCTAAAAGCAGGGCTACTAGTTTACTGTTAATCCACCAATCATTTCTGTTTCGGATGGTTTTTCAAACCAACTTTCCATAAATTCAAAATTCTCTAGTGTTACTTCAAATTCAAATGTTTCACCTTGTTCATGATTTCTTTCCATCACCCGTTTCCATCTTGTTTCTTTAGAGATGTCTAAGAAATGATATTTTATTTGATATCCATTTTCGGCAGCAAATTTTCTGAATTTCTCTCGATGCTCCAATTTTGAAAGACCAAGATCTAAAATCGAATCTACTTGCGATGCTTCCAGTTGTTCAATTAAATTTAGAATTATTTTTTCAGCTCGTTCAATTCTTTCTAAAAACCATTCTAAACCATCTTTGGGTTTTTTATCTGCGAGAAACAAAGTATTGTTCCATTTATCAATCGAGAATATTATCCCATTTACCCTTGCTTTTAATTTATTAGAGTAAGTAGTTTTACCAGCACCAGTATTTCCTACTATTAGATGGATCATGAATTTTAGTTTAGTGTTTTAAATCTTTTTCAAAAACTGCAACAAAACGGCTGTAAGTTCTTCTTGATTTTCGATATGTGACATATGCCCGTCTGGAAAAGTAACCAATGCTACATCTGTATTTACAATTTGCTTTTTAGTTTCCTCATACTCTAAAACGGGATCTTTTTGACCCAATACAAGTAATTTTGGATAAGGAGTTAGGTGCAGTAAAACCTCTCGATCTAACCTTATTTTCATTCCCTCGAGGGAGGCAACGATCGCTTGAAGGGGAGTTTTTAGAGCTTCCGCTTTAACATTTTCAATTTCGCTACGCAATCTATCACGGTTATTTTCGCTGAATAGATTAGCGATTGCTAAGCTCACAAATCCAATATAACTTTGCTTAACAGCTTTAATAGCGCGATCTCGATTAGTTTTTCGTTCGTCGCTGTCTGCATTTGCTGTGGAGTTTAATAAAACCAAACCCTTGACAAAATCAGGATACAATTCCGCAAAAGCGAGTGCTACGTAACCACCCATGGAGTGACCAACAAAAACTGCTTTCCTAATTCGCAACTCTACTAAAACGGCATGCACCGCATCGGCATTGTCCTCCATACTGTGTACATAACCCAAACATTCTGATTCACCATGACCCAATAAATCAATTGTGATCACACGGTTTTTTTTAGAAAAAGGAGCGATGTACTGTTCCCACATTTTTTGATTTTCCAAAAAACCATGTAGTAAAACTATTGCAGTTCCTTTACCTGTGTCCGTGTAGGCAATACTTGTATTTTTAAATTGTATGTGATTCACTTTTTTGTTTCAGTTTTGAGCGAATGCAAAATTAAGGATTTAATTTTTTTAAAACATGTAAGTTTTGAGGATAGTAGGGGAGATGATTTTTAAAACATATAAGTCATATACGCTTTTAGAAAAGTACAAAGGAAATTTTTAAAACCATATAATGCAGAGAAGTTCATGTAAGAGAAATGACTATATTTGAGAAAAGCAATTTTTTCTATTATGAACCGACTTGTTATTATTGGAAACGGATTTGATTTAGCGCATGGATTGCCAACTTCTTATAAAGATTTTATCGATGATTATTGGAAAAATGTAATACAAGAGCTTCATGTTGGTAATAAGTATAGTGATAGTTTGTTCACTTCAAATATTTCGGGGGTTGTTAATAATTATCAAGCGAAAGAACATTTGAAGCAGAATGTCAATAACCTTGAAACATTAAAGAGTTTTATTTCTAACTATGAAAGGTATTGTTCTTTAGAATTTACAAATAATTTTTTCTTGAATATAAATAATAAAATTAATGTTGAAAAATGGGTTGATATTGAAAATTTGTATTATTACCAATTAAAGGTAATTACAAAGCTTAGTTCGTTGAAATTGGAAGATAAGAAGCGTCAGGTTAAAGTGTTAAATGCAGAATTTGAAGAAGTAAAAAATCTTTTAGAAAAATATTTAAAAGATAAAGTTGTTGATTTGTATAATTTGGAATTAATTCAAGGTTCAGATTTGGAGCAATTTAAGTTCTGTGATATTTTAAGACCAATTTCAATTTTTAATGAAGAATTAAATCTTGAACAGGAATTTTCAGTTTTTGACTACGAGGAGCTGAAAGATGATTTTGAAACACTTAGTGCGGAAAAATCTAAAGGGTTTTTAAGATTGTTAAATTTTAATTATACCGGAACAGCGCTTAGATATTTAAGAGTTCAAAATTTAAATGATGATTTAGAAAAAACTCATATTCCTATTCATGGGGCATTAGGAGATTTGAATGATAATAAGATAAATTTTGGTTTTGGAGATGAAATGGATGAGGATTATAAATTAATTGAAAATTTAGATGATAATGAATATTTGAGGAATTTTAAATCATTTCAATATTTGCAAAATTCTAATTATAAAAACTTGCTTGATTATATTGATAGTGCAAAATATCAGGTTTTAATTATGGGGCATTCTTGTGGTTTGTCAGATAGAACATTATTGAATACTATTTTTGAACACGTAAATTGTCGTTCTATTAAGGTGTTTTTCTATGAAACAAAAGATGAGAAAGGGATAGTAATTAAAGATAATTATACAGAAATCATTCAGAATATTTCTAGGCATTTCAATAAGAAAAAATTAATGAGAGAAAAGATTGTAAACAAAACACTTTGCCAGCCCTTGCCTCAAATTCAATTACCTAAGAAAGTATAGTTTTGCGATTTCGAAGTATGAGAAATCACTTAATGGATTTTGATGATGTGATTCTTCCTTCGTCAGAATGACAATATTGGAATTTTGGTGATATGCAAAAACGACTTCCATTGCTGAAAGCCGTTATTTTTTTGTCATTTCGACGAAGGAGAAATCACATAATCTGAAAAACTAGTGAGATTGCTTCGCCTATTCGGCTACGGCTCGGGTCCTCCTGCGTCGGGATGACAAGATTGAGGATAGGCTTAGCTGTTAAAAACGGTTATCACCATCTAGTAAATTCCCTAATCCGCCAAGTAAGCTTCCTTCGCCACGGCTGTCTCCACCAGCTCTTGGTGCTGATGCGATAATTCTATCGGCTAATCTACTAAAAGGTAATGATTGTATGTAAACGGTTCCAGGTCCGCGAAGTGTGGCATAAAATAAGCCCTCGCCTCCAAAAATGGAGTTTTTGATTCCGCCGATGAACTCGATATCATAATCCACATCTTTTGTAAAACCAATGATGCAGCCTGTATCTACCTTTAAAACCTCTCCGGCTTTAAGCTCTTTTTTAGCCATAGTTCCGCCAGAATGTACAAAAGCGAGTCCGTCGCCTTCAATTTTTTGCATAATGAAACCTTCACCACCAAAAAGGCCACGACCTAGTTTTTTAGAAAATTCAATTCCCACAGAAACGCCTTTGGCTGCACATAAAAACGAACTTTTCTGACAGATGAATTTGCCTTGAAATTCGGTTAAATCTATCGGGAGAATTTTTCCAGGATAAGGAGAAGCAAAGGACACTTTACCTTTGGTGTGAGCTTGATTGATAAAAGCGGTCATAAACAAGCTTTCGCCTGTTAGCACTCTTTTTCCAGCGTTTAGTAGTTTGCCAAACAAACCAGATTGTTGCTCTGAGCCGTCTCCAAAAATGGTTTCCATTTGGATATTATTGTCCATCATCATGAAACTGCCTGCCTCAGCAATTACAATTTCTTGAGGGTCTAATTCGATTTCGACATATTGCATTTCTTCGCCAAATATCTGGTAATCTATTTCGTGTGCTTGCATGATTGTTTAAATTTTGATTGATTGAAATAATAAGTTGATCTGCTAGGTGAAATGTTACAACTGCTTTTGTTTTTTATCGTTGTTTTAACAGTTGTGTTTTGAAATAGGATTGTGAATTCTAGCCCTGATGGCAGTGGCATCCTCTTGTGTAGTTGTAACGGAACAAGAGATATAACGAACAGCAGGAGAGAATGTCATGGTAAAAGAGAAGTAGTTGCTCCAAAAAAAAACAGCCTAGATTGCGCTAGACTGTTGGTTTTATGTATCTAATTATTTTTATTTATTCATTAAGCTTTCAATTTCTTCTACTTCGATTGGGATGTTGCGCATCAAGTTGAAGGGTTCGCCTGTTTCTTGAATAACAACATCATCTTCAAGACGAATTCCGAAACCTTCGGCAGGAATATAAATTCCGGGCTCTACGGTGAATACCATATTGGCTTGCATCGGCTCAGTTAATATTCCGTAATCGTGGGTATCTAGTCCCATGTGGTGTGAGGTACCGTGCATGAAATATTTTTTGTACGCCGGCCAGTCTGGATTTTCATTTTGCACATCGGCTTTATCGATAAGTCCAAGTCCAAGCAGCTCTGAAGTCATTAATTTACCTACTTCGATATGGTATTGTTTCCATAATGTTCCTGGAATAAGCATTTTTGTAGCTTCATTTTTTACATTTAAAACCGCCTTGTAAACGGCTTTTTGTCTCTCAGAATATTTTCCCGAGACCGGAATGGTACGTGTCATATCGCTAGAGTAATTAGCATACTCAGCACCAACATCTAAAAGAATCAAGTCGCCTTCTTTACATTGTTGGTTGTTCTCAATATAGTGCAAAACGTTAGCGTTATTTCCAGAGCCAACAATGGGAGTGTAAGCAAATCCTTTAGAGCGATTGCGAAGGAATTCATGAATGAACTCGGCTTCAATCTCATATTCCATTACATTAGGTTTCACGAAAGAGAGGATTCGTCTGAATCCTTTTTCGGTGATGTCACAGGCTTTTTGAATTAAGTCGATTTCTTCGCTCTCTTTAATCGAACGAATGCGTTGGAGAATAGGATTACTTTTAGCAACCGCATGAGCTGGATATTTGTCTTTCCACCATTTTACAAAACGAGCTTCACGCGTTTCAGTTTCAACGGAGGCGCGATAATGTTCGTTAGTGTTAATATAGATAGTCTCTGAATGGATCATCAACTCAAACAAAACCTTCTCAAATTCTTGCAACCAATACACTGTTTTGATTCCTGAAACGGCTAGAGCGCGATCTTTGGTTAGTTTTTCACCTTCCCAAACTGCGATATGTTCGTTAGTTTCTTTCAAAAACAATATTTCTCTTTGGTGCTCATAAGGAGCATCTGGAAAAAGTAGAAGAATACTTTCCTCTTGATCTACACCCGATAAGTAAAAAATATCGCGGTGTTGCGCAAATGGCATAGTACTATCGGCACTTATTGGGTATATATCGTTAGAATTAAAAACGGCAACACTTTTAGGCTTCATTTGAGCCATGAACTTGGCGCGATTTTTTATAAATAGATTGCGCTCAATTTGATGGTATTTCATAGTAATGTTGTTTTTGCTTTATAGTATTCAAAAATACTAAGATTAAATTGTTTCTACATGTGAATCGAATAATTTTATCGGAAATCTTTAAAATTTCAAACTATACTTCAAGTTTATAGAATGTGAAGTTGTTATAATTCCTTAATAAGTTAGTGATTCAATCCAGCGAACGTTCTTTTTTTTAGTCATTTTAATTTTTAATGTATCTTTGAGTTATGAATATGGAAAAGGAATATATCAAGTTAATTTTTGGGCTCAAGCTCAAACAAGCGCGAACGAACAAGGATCTTTCTTTATTTGGCTTAGCCAAAATCACGGAGCTATCTAAATCTTATTTGAATGAGATAGAAAAGGGGAAAAAGTATCCTAAAACAGATAAAATAATTCTGCTAGCCGAAAAGCTTGAGGTTTCCTATGATCATATGGTGTCGCTTAAATTAGATAATAATTTAGCTCCCATTGGTGAAATATTGAAATCAGGTATTTTGAAAGAGATTCCGTTGGATATTTTTGGTATTCAAGAAAATGATTTAATTGATATTATTGCTAATGCTCCAGCCAAGGTAAATGCATTTATTAGTACCATAATTGAGATTGCACAGCACTACAATTTAAGTAGAGAAAGTTTTTTTCTGGCTGCATTGCGTTCATATCAAGAAGCACACAACAACTACTTTGAAGATTTAGAAGATAAAGTTTTAGACTTTTCGAAAGCTTTTCATATTGATATTAACAATAAAATATCGCTCGAGGAGTTAGCAGCAATTTTAAAAGAGGAGTATGGTTACACTATAGAAGAGCTTGTTTTTTCAGAGCAAGAAGAACTGGGGGATTTACGCTCTATTTTTGTTCCTAAAAGTAAAACTTTGTTGTTGTCACTAGATATAGATGAGCAGCAAAAGGCTTTTATTTTAGCAAAAGAAATTGCTTACAATTATTTAGGTATTAAAGACCGATTGTATACTTTCAGTTGGATAAAATTTGATAATTTTGATCAAGTCTTAAATAATTTTTACGCCTCTTATTTTGCGGGTGCCTTGTTGCTTCCTCGAAAAAAGTTAATTGAGGATTTGAATATTTTTCTTTCGAAAACACATCCTACAGGGGATGAAATGATAGCTTTAATGAATCAGTTTAATGTCTCACCTGAGTCATTTTATCAGCGATTAACAAATATTTTACCAAAAGATTTTCAATTAAAAAATTTGTTTTTCTTACGACTTTCCCACAAAGTTGGAACTGATTCTTATCAAATAAAGAAGGAATTACATATTACGAATCAACAGGAGCCGCGAGCGAATGAGATGAACGAACATTATTGCCGTAGGTGGATTTCAATTCGGACTATCGAAGCTGCAATAGCAGAAAAGAAAAATCACTTCTTTAGTGCTCAAATATCCCGTTATGATAATAGTAATAATGAATATTTAGTGTTTTCATCAGCTACTCAAGATCCGTTCAAGAAAGATCACTTAAGGAGTATCTCCGTTGGGATTTTGGTTAATGCCACGATGAAAAAGAAGTTTAAATTTATAAATACCGGCATTGTCAAGAAGGAATTAGTGGGAGTGACCTGCGAAACTTGTGCTGTAAAGAATTGTGAAGTTAGGGCTACGCCTCCAATTCAATTAGAGCAGAAAAGGCGAAACGAAAATACCGATTCTATCGTTCAAAAGTACATGGAGAAATTTAGTTAATTGTACATTGATTTTTAACTACAATTTTCTTTTTAAAATAGTTGAATAGACTTAGGTGTCTTTAAATGTACATTCTTTATTTTTGAGTCTCAGAACATGATGTTTTTTTACATTTTGCAGAAAATTTGTGAAAATGTGAACTCTTTGGTTCTAGTACGTAGGATGAATTAAGATTAAAAATCGTTTGATTAAGAGATTTCTTTCATTTTTGCTTTATTTGTTTAAGGTACTAAGAGCGGTTGGAATTCTTGCTTTATTAGTGTTTAAAAAGATTCCCATTCTGTGCTTTTTGCAGAATCAAAAAAAAATCAACCTAAAAATTTATTTATTAATAGCAAAAGTGTCTTCTTAGCTTATTCTTGATGATATTTCAAAGGTGTTTTTGAGAGATTTACTTAGTATTTTGTTGCAGATTATTGTTTAAATTACTGTTAAGCATAAGTTTAAAATTGTCTTTATTTAAACACTTTAAAATGATTATAAATAAGAACGAAAAGGTTGTAGTTCAATTGTAATTGCTTTATTTTTGTAATATTTTAAAACAAATTATAAAATCTTATGGCAAAATCTGAATTATTGAAATCGTCAATAGCAAAAAAAGTTGCAATGGCTCTTTCAGGACTTTTTTTGATGTTGTTTTTAGCACAGCATTTTTTTATCAACATGACTTCGGTTTTTAGTGCCGACACTTTCAATTCTATATCCCATTTTATGGGTAATAACCCTTTAGTACAATTTGTTATTCAGCCGATATTAATCGTTGGAGTTATTTTTCACTTCATCATGGGAATTGTGTTGGATTTAAAAAATAGAAAAGCAAGACCTATTTCATACGTGAACTACAACGGTGGTGCTGCAGCTTCATGGACATCTAGAAATATGATTATTACTGGTCTAGTAGTCTTGGCTTTTTTAATTTTGCACTTTATTGATTTCTGGGTTCCAGAGATGGTTTACAAGTATGTAGAGTTTTCTCCACTAGACGAAACGAGATACTTTCCTGAGTTAGTTCATAAATTCGAAAACCCGATTCGTACTGCAGTTTACTGTGTGTCTTTCGTTTTGTTGTCTTTACACTTGCAACATGGTTTTAGTTCTTCGTTTCAATCAGTTGGTTTTAACAACAAGTACTCTAAAGGTTTAAAAAATTTCGGATTAGGTTTTGCAATATTGATTCCTTTCGGTTTCGTTTTTATTGCATTATTTCATCATTTCAATCATTAATATTAAATTATAATGGCATTAGACTCAAAAATTCCAAACGGTCCAATTTCGGATAAATGGACAGAATATAAAGATCATATTAATTTAGTGAATCCTGCAAACAAACGTAATTTAGATATTATTGTTGTTGGTACAGGATTAGCTGGAGGTTCTGCGGCAGCTACTTTAGCAGAATTAGGATATAACGTAAAAGCTTTTTGTTTTCAAGATTCACCGCGTCGTGCGCACTCAATCGCGGCACAAGGGGGAATAAATGCAGCAAAAAATTATAAAGGAGATGGTGACTCTGTTTTTAGATTGTTTTACGACACTGTAAAAGGAGGAGATTACCGCGCTCGTGAAGCAAACGTGCACCGTTTAGCTGAAGTTTCTACTAACATTATTGATCAATGTGTGGCTCAAGGAGTACCATTGGCACGTGAGTACGGAGGTTTATTAGACAACCGTTCTTTTGGTGGAGCCCTGGTATCTCGTACATTCTATGCACAAGGACAAACTGGTCAACAATTATTATTAGGAGCATACTCTGCCATGAACCGTCAAATCGGTCGTGGTAAAATTAAAATGCACAACCGTCACGAAATGCTAGACTTAGTAATTGTGAACGGAAAAGCAAGAGGAATCATCGCTCGTAACTTGATAACTGGAGAAATCGAAAGACATGCTGCTCATGCAGTTGTTATCGCTTCTGGTGGATACGGAAACGTATTTTTCTTGTCTACAAATGCAATGGGGTCGAACGCTACTGCAGCATGGAAAATACACAAAAAAGGAGCATTTTTTGCAAATCCTTGTTATACACAAATCCACCCAACTTGTATTCCTGTTTCTGGAGACCACCAATCAAAATTAACTTTGATGTCAGAGTCTTTGCGTAATGATGGTCGTATTTGGGTTCCAGGAAAAGCCGAAGATGCTAAAGCAATTCGTGAAGGGAAGAAAAAAGGAACTGATATTGCTGAAGCAGATAGAGATTATTTCTTAGAAAGAAGGTATCCTGCTTTTGGTAACTTGGTACCGCGTGATGTTGCATCTCGTGCTGCAAAAGAAAGATGTGATGCTGGTTTTGGAGTTAATAAAACGGGTGAAGCGGTATTCTTGGATTTTGCTGCTGCAATTCAACGTTATGGAAAAGAGCAAGCTTTCGTAAAAGGACTAGACTCTAACGATTCAACACTAGTTACTAAGTTAGGAACTGAAGTCGTAAAAAGTAAGTACGGAAATTTATTCCAGATGTATTACAAAATTGTAGATGAGGATCCTTACACTACGCCAATGATGATCTATCCAGCAGTTCACTATACAATGGGTGGAACATGGGTCGACTATAACTTAATGACTACTATTCCAGGATGTTTCTCTATTGGAGAATCTAACTTCTCTGATCACGGAGCTAACCGATTAGGAGCTTCTGCTTTAATGCAAGGTTTGGCTGATGGGTATTTTGTATTGCCTTATACAATAGGTGATTATTTGTCTCCAGATATTAAAATGGGACCAATATCTACAGATACTCCAGAATTTGAAGCTGCAGAAAAAGGGGTTAAAGATCAAATAGAGAAGTTCATGAACAACAATGGAACACATTCTGTTGACTATTTCCATAGGAAATTAGGAAAAATTATGTGGGACAAAGTAGGTATGGCTCGTAATGCTAAGGGGCTTAATGAAGCGATCAATGAGATTGCTGCTTTACGTGAAGAGTTTTACAGAGATGTAAAAGTGCCTGGAACAGACAAAGGATTAAATCAAGAATTAGAAAAAGCAAATCGCGTTGCCGATTTCCTTGAACTAGGAGAGTTATTTGCTAAAGATGCTTTACACCGTAACGAATCTTGTGGAGGTCACTTTAGAGAAGAGTACCAAACAGAAGATGGTGAAGCACAGCGTGATGACGAAAACTTCGCTTACGTAGCCGCTTGGGAGTATAAAGGAAAACCTAGCGAAGCAGTGTTGCACAAAGAAGACTTGGTATTTGATACCGTGAAACTAGTTCAAAGAAATTACAAATAGCAATTAGTCGAAAGACAAAAGTCTTTAAGTCAAATGGCTCCGTGTCAAGTGACTTTCGACTTTTAACTTTATGACTTTCAAACTTAATCAGTATGAAACTTACATTAAAAATATGGCGTCAAAAAAGCGCCAAAGATAAAGGAGCAATGGTCGATTATCAAATCGACGGAATTGAGCCAGACATGTCTTTCCTTGAAATGCTTGATGTATTCAATGAAGACCTTATGACTAAAGGTGGTGAGCCAGTATCATTTGATCATGATTGTCGCGAAGGAATTTGTGGTATGTGCTCTTTGTTTATCAACGGTGAAGCACACGGACCAGATAGAGGTGTTACTACTTGTCAGTTACACATGCGTATGTTTAAGGACGGTGATACAATCACAATCGAGCCATTCCGTGCAGCAGCATTTCCAGTGGTAAAAGACTTAGTTGTAGATCGTAGTGCTTTTGATAGAATTCAGCACGCAGGTGGTTTTATATCAGTAAACACTTCTGGAAACACAATTGACGCTAACACCATTCCTATTCCAAAAGACGATGCAGATGCTTCATTTATGGCGGCTGCTTGTATTGGTTGTGGTGCTTGTGTAGCTAGTTGTAAAAACTCATCAGCAATGTTATTCGTTTCTGCTAAAGTTTCTCAATACGCTTTATTACCGCAGGGTAAAATTGAAGCTACAGACCGTGTTTTAAACATGGTTAGACAAATGGATGACGAAGGTTTTGGTAACTGTACTAACACTGGAGCTTGTGAAGTAGAATGTCCAAAAGGAATTTCCTTAGAGAACATCGCTCGTATGAACAGAGAATATTTGGCAGCTAGCCTAAAAGGATAAAACTATTTGTCATTCCTACGTAAGGTAGAATCTAAAACGCATTCATTAATTTGAATGCGTTTTTTTTGTGGCGTTACCTTTTAGGTCGGGCTATCCGTTACAATCTTTGCGAAAATTCCATTAGCATTCCATTTTTACAAAGGATTTCCTCTTTTATCCCTAACGCAAAATATGTATATTTGAGAAACCATTTTTTAAAATGAAAAATTTCCTTATCGTACTATTTTTGTTGATGTCCGTTTCAGGTTTCGCGCAGAGTAAGCATCAATATGTAAATCCTTTTATTGGAACCGGCGGACACGGGCATACCTATCCCGGCGCGACTGTTCCTTTTGGGATGGTACAACTTTCCCCAGATACAAGAATCAACGGTAGTTGGGATGGTTGTTCAGGGTACCATTATTCAGACAATGTGATTTATGGGTTTTCACACACGCACTTAAACGGAACAGGAGTTTCAGACTTTGGTGACATTATGATTATGCCAACTATGGGCGAAGTTTCTTTTGATAATAAAGTTTATTCGTCTACATTTTTACATACTAACGAGAAAGCATCTGCTGGATTTTATGGCGTAAAACTAGATAAGCATGACATAGATGTGAGTTTGACCACGTCTACGCGAGTAGGGATGCATGAATATACTTTTAATAAAAGTGGTCAAGCTAATATAATTATTGATTTAAATCACCGAGACAAATTGCTGTATGGGGATATTAAAATTATCGATACTAAAACCATTCAAATTCTTCGTAGAAGCGAGGCTTGGGCTAGAGATCAATATGTGTATGCTCAAATTGAGTTTAATGTCCCATTGAACATTTCAAAAGTACAAGCAAATCAAGAAAATAAATCCAATTTATATTCTGGTAGCGAACTGCAAATAGCCTTTTCAAAAGTGGTGAAAAAGGGAGAAAAAATTCTGTTGAAGGTAGCGCTCTCGCCAACAAGTTATGAAGGTGCAAAATTAAATAGTTCTGAAATTAAAGGTTGGGATTTTGCAAAAGTAAAAAAACAAGCCGAATCATTTTGGGATAAACAATTAGCTAAAATTGATATTACAGAAAGTAATCAAGATAAAAAAACTATTTTTTATACCGCATTGTATCATACCATGGTGCAGCCCAATATTGCACAGGATATTGACGGTAAATACCGCGGAAGAGATAATAAAGTTCACGAAGGAGAAGGCTTTGATTATTTTTCCGTATTCTCTCTGTGGGACACTTTTCGTTCGGCGCATCCGTTGTACACTTTGATAGAAAAGAAACGAACATCTGACTTTATTAATACGTTCCTAAAGCAATATGAACAAGGTGGACGATTACCTGTTTGGGAATTAGCATCTAATGAAACGGATTGCATGATTGGTTACCATTCCGTTTCCGTTATAGCGGATGCCATGGTAAAAGGGATTGCAGGTTTTGATTATGAAAAGGCTTTTGAGGCCGCAAAACATTCGGCGATGAGAGACGAATTAGGTTTAAAAGCCTACAAACAAAATGGCTTTATCTCTATTGATGACGATCATGAAAGCGTTTCTAAAACGCTAGAATATGCTTATGATGATTGGTGTATCGCTCAAATGGCTCAGATTCTAAATAAAAAAGAAGATTATGAGTATTTCATGAAACGTTCTCAATCCTGGAAAAATTTATTCGATTGGAAACTTGGTTTCATCCGACCAAAGAAAAACGGTGGCTGGGACAGTCCTTTCGATCCTCGAGAAGTAAATAACAATTTTACAGAGGGTAATGCCTGGCAATATACTTTTTTTGTGCCACAAGATATTCCTGGAATGATCGAAGCTTATGGTGGTAACCAAAAATTTGAGGAAAAATTAGACCAGATGTTTAATAGTGAGAGTAAAACAACGGGTCGCGAGCAAGTTGATGTTACCGGATTAATTGGCCAATATGCACACGGAAACGAGCCAAGCCACCATATGGCTTACTTGTATAATTTTATAGGAAAACCAGAAAAAGCTACTGAAAAAGTGCATTATATTTTAGATAATTTCTACAAAAATGCACCAGATGGATTGATAGGAAACGAAGACTGCGGACAAATGAGTGCTTGGTATGTATTAAGCTCTATGGGGATTTATCAAGTTACCCCAGGAACATCAGGTTGGGAGACAACTATCCCTAGTTTCGACAAAATCAAAGTAAATTTTGAAAATAGAACTTCAAAAACAATTTTAAAATCATCAAAATCTATTGACTTGGTATATTTTGAAGCTGATTCAGAGGAGCAAACTGCGGCAATAGTAGGTATGTTGGAATCAGACGTTGCGAAAACAATTGCTGTTCCTGTCATTTTAGCAAAAAGCAAGTCATTTCAAGATAAAATGGAGGTCGAAATTTTATCTAAAAATCCAACGGATAAAATATATTACTCGATTAATGGAAATACTAATGCAACAAAAGATAAAGATTGGAAATCCTACACAGGACCATTGTCCATTAATGAAACTACGGAAATTCAGACAAAAATTAACAACAAGGGAAATCAAAGTAACATTGTGTCAGCTAACTTCTATAAAAAGCCAAACAATTACAGTATTACAATAAAATCAAAATACAATTCACAGTACACAGCTGGTGGAATCGAGGGATTGATAGATGGTATAAATGGTAATGAAAATTGGCGTAAAGGAGAATGGCAAGGCTATCAAGATCAAGATTTTGAAGCCGTGATAGATTTGCAAGAGGTTCAAGATATTTCCTCTATATCGGCTAATTTTTTACAAGATTCTCGCTCTTGGATTTTGATGCCGCAATATGTGCAGTTTTATACTTCGGTTGATAATATAAATTACAAAATTGTAGATTCACCTATTTTGCATTCTGTTGATCCAAAACAGGATACAACACGTATTATGCCATTTACAATTAATCAGAAAGTATCAAAAGTTAGGTTTGTAAAAGTGTTTGCCAAAAATTTTGGAAAATTACCTGTATGGCATCAGGGCTACGGCGGTGACGCCTTTATTTTTATTGACGAAATTACAATTAAATAAAACAGCTATAATAGTTTTGTACGACGATAACGATTATAAGCGAATTAATATATAATATGAACATAGCCTTAATCCAAGCCGAATTAATCTGGGAAAATCCAGAAGCTAATAGAGTTTATTTTGAAGAAAAAATAAATGCAATTAGTGATGATGTGAATCTCATTGTGCTTCCTGAGATGTTTACAACAGGTTTTACGATGAATCCGACTAAAGTAGCGGAATCGATGCAAGGTAGGACGGTAGAGTGGATGCAAACTTTGGCGAAAGCCAAAAATACAGCAATAACAGGAAGTGTTGTAATTGAAGACGATTCTAATTTTTATAACCGAATGTTGTTCGTTTTTCCTTCGGGAGAAATCCAGTTTTATGACAAAAGACATTTGTTTACTCTAGCTGGTGAGGATGAAGTGTACACTGCTGGTAAGGATAAATTAATTGTTGATTACCTTGGTTGGAAGATATGTCCTTTTGTTTGCTATGATTTGCGTTTTCCTGTTTTCTCGCGTAATGTAAACGCACAATATGATTTATTACTATATGTTGCGAGCTGGCCTAAAACTCGCATTAAAGCGTGGGATACATTGTTAACTGCTCGAGCTATAGAGAACATGAGCTATGTAATTGCAGTGAACAGAATAGGTGCAGACGCTAATGCATACGAATACGTAGGTCATTCTCAAGCTCTTGATATGTTGGGAGAGCATCTGATAACGCCATCAGAATTTGAAGGAGTCTATTTTGCTGCTCTTGATCGTGAAAAGCTGCTGGAAACACGCGCAAAACTGAACTTTTTAAAAGATCAAGATGCTTTTATAATTAAAAACTAGATCTGTTATTTTTTTTAGGAATTTCTTTCTTTTTTACTTCAGGTGTATAAGGGATACTTAAATCAAAAAACTCCACATCATCCCAATTGGCTCGCACGTCCCTTATAGTTTTGGAAAAATAAATTACCTCTTCCGGATGGAGTTTTTCAAGGTAATTTCCAGTATCCCACTTTTTATTTTTGTTGTCATCATAGATTACACGAAGATTAAAAGTATTTGGCTCTAGTAGATTGAATTCAACTTTAGTTTTACTGTCAGTGTATTCACTAGCTATGACTTCTCCTTTTTCATCTGTTACTTGTACGATAATAGGGAAGCGTTTAACGTTTTGTAGATTCACACTTAAGTTTCCGTATTCATCTAATTGTCTAGTAGTGGCTCTAAAAGTCAAACTATCATTGGTGATTCCGTAAAAATCGGTTGTGGCACCGGGCAAGAGCGAAAGTGTATATTTTTGTGATGCCTCTTTATCAAAATCAAAAAACCATTCTTGATTAAATTCGTCGTAGATTGTTTTGAAATCTACGGAAACAGAGTCTTTATTTATTAATTTAATTTTAGAGTTATCAAATTTCACAAGTGGCGTACTACTTGTTAAGTAGTAACGATCTCTAAAGTTTAATGTCCCGTTGTATTTTGGACTAATAAATAAGGTGTCTTTTTTTTGATCTCTTAATTTAACGGTAAATTCTTTGTCATACTTATCTATTTTTATAGAAAGAGCTAGTGAGTCGACTTTGATTGGTTTAAACCAAACTTGTAATGAATCTTTTTGAGGGAACTTAGTAACAATAGTTTCTACGATTTTGTTTTTATTTTTTAATAGTACAGTTGGACGATTTGTTACTGTATTCATCTCTCCTTCATATCCTAAAAGTAGTTTGTTAGCGGACGCTTGTGTAGGTTTAAGAGATTTAAAGGGTAAATTCTCTTGAAATAATTCTAATTCGTAAAGCGTATCAGTAGGGACAGAGATATAATTTTTTAAGAAACCTACTTTGTCTTTCTGAGGGTCAAACTTGTTATTTCCGTTTAAATCTTTTAAGGCTATCAATAAATATTTACCTGCTTTTAAATTTTCAAGCTTAAACGTTTTTAAACTATCTAGAGTGTTTGTGATATAGCTTGGTGGTTTTTTATATATCACAGAATCGTTGAATTTGTCGTTCACTTCGTATAAAAGTACAGATACAAAGGCATCAGTTTCTTTTTCTAAGGAGTTTTTCACATGCCCGCCTATCGATAGGGAGTCAATATAGTTGCCTGTAGAAAAAACATATTTAAACTGATTTAAGGGGTTTCCTTCATTGTTATCAGCAATGCTTTGGCCAAAATTAAAACTGTAAGTAGTATTAGGTGCTAGAGTATCTTTTATTTTAATCGAAAGGTATTTGGTAGCGGTAAGTGGAGTTATTAATGGTTCGTATTTAAGAGGTGGTGAAATTACGAGTTGCTTATTTACATTTTTTAGTTTTATGTATTCATCAAAAACTAACTTAATCTCTTTGCTATTAAAATTAGTGCTGTAGTTATTTGGAAAACTATTTTTTAAAGTAGGGGCGATAGTGTCTTTTAATCCACCTGTAATACTTCCTCTTTTTGCACAGCTAGCTAGAGTCGCAATAAGGATAAAGAATAAATATTTAGTAGCGTTTCTCAACATGAAATTCAGGATTTATAAGCTACAAAATAACGATTATATTTATTGGAATTAAAACTTTTTGGCGTTTTATTAAGAGGAGGTTGTTGCTGGTGTAATTCTGAGATCAGTTATTTTACATTTTTATTATGTAATTTTGATTTGGAAATAAATAAGCTTCTAATAAAATAGTTGAAATGATGAGAAAAATAGAACATATAGGAATTGCAGTTAAGGATTTAGAGGTTTCAAATATGTTATTTGCTAAGCTGTTAGGTGTGCAGTCCTACAAACAAGAAGAGGTGCTAAGTGAAGGGGTGATGACCTCCTTTTTTGAAAATGGTCCCAATAAAATAGAGCTTCTTGCTGCTACTAGTATGGATAGCCCTATTGCAAAGTTTTTAGAAAAAAAAGGAGAAGGCATTCATCATATTGCATTTGATGTTGAAGATATAGAGTCAGAGATTCTTAGGCTTAAGGATGAGGGTTTTGTTGTTTTAAATGAAGTCCCTAAAAAAGGCGCTGATAACAAATTAGTGGCATTTTTGCATCCCAAAAGTACGAATGGTGTTTTGATTGAATTGTGTCAAGAGATAAAATAGTTTTGGAAAAGCTTTTTTATAATTCTAGTAATCAATGAGTTTCTTTTTTATTTGATTTAATCGATACTTTTCGTGTAAAACTATGATCAAAATATTTGGAGCAAACGAAAAATAGTAGTAATATTGCAAACTCTAAACCGGTCCTATAGCTCAGCTGGTTAGAGCACCTGACTCATAATCAGGTGGTCCCTGGTTCGAGCCCAGGTGGGACCACACAAAAACCCTTTAAATTTATTTAAAGGGTTTTTTACTTTTAGGTAAAACCAATATGTACAAAAAATCGTATTTTTAACTGGGGTGATATGTTTTTAACCGATTAAGTTAAATTAGATTTTTTTTTGTGTGGTAATTTACTATTTTTGAAAACAATGAAGGTATTTGTATATAAACTTTATTCTCTACTCATTTTTTTCAGTGGATTGATGAGCGTGTTTGCTGGGACAGTTCCGGCTTCGGGTCCGCCTTCTCCAACAGGAAGAGGGGCTGTTGTGCCGCCGCCGCCGCCTGGTTTGCCTATTGATGATTATGTATTTGTACTTATTATAATAGCTCTCTTTTTTGGATTCTATGTTGTCAACAAAAGACAAATAAAAACAAAACCCTCAATCTTAGATTAAGGGTTTTGTTTTTTAGCGCTGAAGCAATTTATTTGTTTGAATGTAGCTTAGCAACATATTTTCCAATAACGTCAAATTCTAAATTAACTTTTGTTCCAATGCTAAATTCTTTAAAATTAGTGTGCTCATAAGTATAAGGTATAATTGCAACGCTAAATTGATTCTTTTTAGAATTCACAACGGTTAGACTTACTCCGTTTATTGTAATAGAGCCTTTTTCAATGGTCAAGTTGTTTAGAGATGCATCATATTCAAAAGTGTAAAACCAGCTCCCACTTGTTTCACTAGCTTGTATGCAAGCGCCTACTTGGTCAACATGCCCTTGAACGATGTGTCCATCAAGGCGATCGCCAAGCTTCATTGCCCTTTCTAAGTTTACTTGGTTTCCAACAATCCAGTTACCAATGTTTGTTTTTTGAACGGTTTCGTCAATAGCTGTTACGGTGTACGCATTGTTGTTGGTTGCAACTACAGTTAGGCAAATACCATTATGCGACACGCTTTGGTCTACTTTTAACTCGGTAGTTATTGCGGATTCAACTGTGATGTGTAAGTTGTTCTGTTCTTTCTTTATTTCTTGGATGGTACCAAGGGTTTCTATGATTCCTGTAAACATTCTTATTTTAATTTACTAAATTTGCACTTCAAAATTAGCAATAAAAACCCGTGGTCATGATGAAAAAAGCAGAAAATATAATCGTTGGGATTTCAATAGGAGATTTAAACGGTATTGGAAGCGAAATTATTTTAAAAACATTTGAGGATTCTCGGATGTTAGAGTTATGTACTCCAGTGATTTTTGCTAATGTGAAGCTGTTGTCTTTTGTGAAAAAGAACTTCAATTTAACTTTGCCGTTGCACGGTATTGATAAGTTGGACCAAATTCTTCCGGGAAAAATTAATGTCCTGAATCTGTGGAAAGAAGGTGTTGACTTAAACTTTGGTGTAAATGACGTTAAAATTGGAGAATACGCTGTAAAATCATTTGTTGCCGCAACGACAGCTCTCAAAGAAGGAATTGTAGATGTTTTAGTAACTGCACCTATAAGTAAGTTTAATATCCAATCTGAAGATTTTAAATTCCCAGGTCATACTGATTATTTAGATCAAGAATTAGAAGGCGATGCTCTGATGTTGATGGTGAATGATAATTTACGTGTAGGATTGCTTACGGATCACATACCCTTGAGTGAGGTAGCATCACATTTAACAGAGGAATTGATAATTAAAAAAATAGAAACCGTAAGGAGATCATTAATTCAGGATTTTAGCATTAACAAGCCTAAAATTGCAGTGTTAGGGCTAAACCCGCATTGTGGTGATGGTGGTGTTATAGGTACTGAAGAAGATGTTCTTTTAACACCTACTATAAAAAAAATATTTGAAAAGGGAACTTTAGTTTTTGGTCCTTTTCCAGCAGATGGGTTTTTTGGTAGTGGTCAATATGAAAAGTATGATGCTGTAATTGCTACATATCACGATCAAGGGCTAGTACCATTTAAGACTTTGTCGTTTGGAGGTGGAGTCAATTTTACAGCGGGATTAAATAGAATAAGAACTTCTCCGGACCACGGAACAGCATTTGATATTGCAGGCAAGGATTTAGCTGATTTCAACTCATTCAAAGAAGCAATCTATCTCGCTATAGATATTTATCGAAGTAGAATTCGCTATGAGGAAATCAGTGAAAAACCGCTTCGAGTTAGAGAAAAATAGTAGTAAATAAAAAAAGATAAATAAGATTATTAGATTTGTAATAATTTTATATCTTTGCACTCCCGAAGTTTAGGGCAAAATTTTGTTGAAATGAGTAAGTCAAAAGAATATTTAATTCCTTTTATAGGATTAAAGCTAGGAAAACATCATTTTGAGTATCAAATTAGTAATGCGTTCTTTGAAATCTTTGATTACGATGAATATGAAAATTCAGACATCAAAGTAAATGTAGTTTTAGAGAAAAAAAACACGATGCTCGAACTGAGTTTTAATCACAAAGGAAGTATTAATGTTCCATGTGATATGACCGGTGAGAATTTTGATTTACCCATCAAAGGTAAGATGAATTTAATTGTTCGTTTTGGAGAAGAGTACAATGATGATAATGAAGAGTTACTAATTCTTCCTTTTGGTGAATTTGAGATTAATGTTTCGCAGTATATCTACGAAATGATTGTTCTTTCAGTTCCTTTAAGACGAGTTCATCCTGGTGTGAAAGACGGAAGTTTAAAAACTGAAGCACTTGATAAACTGAATGAGTTAGCTGTTACAGAGCTAAATGAAGAAGATAATAAAGAAAATAAAGAAGAAGATATTGACCCGCGTTGGGACAAATTAAAGCAACTATTAACGGATAAATAATATAGTAAAATGGCACATCCTAAGAGAAAAATCTCGAAAACAAGAAGAGATAAAAGAAGAACACATTATAAAGCTACTGTAGCTCAAATCGCTACTTGTCCTATCACAGGAGAAGCGCATTTATACCACAGAGCTTACTGGCATGAAGGTAAAATGTATTATAGAGGGCAGGTTGTTATAGATAAATCTGTAGCTGTTGCTTAATATGTTTTAGTGAACAATATTCGAACTCTCACCTAGTGAGAGTTTTTTTGTTGTTTATAATTTGCGTCAAATAAGAAGTTCTAAAACAAGGGGTTTGGATTTTTTTTTGTAATTTTCACCTCCTTTAAACGTTTTGTCAAATGGTGATTTGATAAACAATATTCGAATAAAATGAATACAATTACAGCCGCAATTACAGCTGTTGGGGGTTATGTTCCTGACTTTGTACTTTCAAACAAAGTGCTCGAAACAATGGTAGATACCAATGACGAGTGGATCACAACCCGAACAGGAATTAAAGAAAGAAGAATTCTCAAGGACGAGGACAAAGGAACATCTTACTTAGCTATACAAGCTGCTCAAGACTTGATTGCCAAAGCAAATATTGATCCTCTTGAAATTGATATGATTATTATGGCAACAGCAACTGCTGATATGCCTGTAGCTTCTACAGGGGTATATGTGGCGACTGCCATTGGAGCAACTAATGCGTTTGCCTATGATTTACAGGCGGCATGTTCAAGTTTCTTATACGGAATGTCTACTGCAGCCGCTTATATCCAATCAGGAAGATATAAAAAGGTACTACTTATTGGTGCTGATAAAATGTCTTCTATAGTTGATTACACTGACCGATCTACTTGTATTATCTTTGGTGATGGTGCTGGTGCTGTATTGTTTGAGCCTAATTATGAAGGATTAGGATTACAAGACGAATATTTAAGAAGTGATGGTGTGGGCCGCGATTTCTTAAAGATCGATGCTGGAGGATCACTTAACCCAACTTCAATCAAAACAATCAACGAAAACAGACATAATATTATTCAAGACGGTAAAACAGTGTTTAAATATGCCGTTACCAATATGGCTGATGCTAGTGAGTTAATTTTGAAAAGAAATAACCTAACTAATGAAGACGTGAACTGGTTAGTTCCTCATCAAGCGAATAGAAGAATTATTGACGCTACCGCTAGCAGAATGAATTTAGAAGAATCTAAGGTTTTAATGAATATTGAAAAGTACGGGAATACTACCTCTGCTACCTTACCTTTAGTGCTTCATGATTTTGAGCATTTATTGAAAAAAGGAGATACTGTAATTTTTGCTGCATTTGGAGGCGGATTTACTTGGGGCTCTATTTATTTAAAATGGGCATACGACAAAAAATAAATTTAAACTAAAAAAGAAATAATCATGGATTTAAAAGAAATTCAGAACCTAATCAAATTTGTAGCAAATTCGGGTGTTGCAGAAGTTAAATTAGAAATGGATGATGTAAAAATCACCATCAGAACAACTTTAGAAGGTAACGTTACGGAGACTACTTACGTACAACAAATGCCTAGCCAGAATCCGATGCAACAAGCAATTGCTCCTCAAGTTGCCACTCCTACTGTTGTTGAGGTTCCTGTAGTGGAAGAGTCAAAATACATCACAATAAAATCTCCAATCATTGGAACATTTTATAGAAAACCATCTCCAGACAAACCAATGTTTGTTGAAGTAGGAAACTCTATTGCAAAAGGGGATGTTTTATGTGTAATTGAAGCAATGAAATTATTCAACGAAATCGAATCTGAAATTTCAGGTAAAATTGTGAAAATATTAGTTGATGATATGTCTCCTGTAGAATTTGACCAACCTTTATTCTTAGTTGATCCATCTTAATTAATTTTAAATTATATATTTCGAAAGTCACTTTGTTCTATTGAAATAATTTAAAATTTAAAATTCATAATTTAAATTTAACACAAGATGTTTAAAAAAATATTAATTGCAAATAGAGGAGAGATTGCACTACGTGTAATCAGAACATGCAAGGAAATGGGAATTAAAACAGTTGCTGTTTATTCTACCGCCGATGCAGAAAGTCTTCACGTAAAATTTGCAGATGAAGCAGTTTGTATAGGACCAGCACCTAGTAATTTATCGTATTTAAAAATGTCGAATATTATTGCAGCTGCCGAGATTACAAATGCAGATGCAATTCATCCGGGATATGGTTTCTTATCTGAAAATTCAAAATTTTCTAAAATTTGTCAAGAACACGGAATCAAATTTATTGGTGCCTCTCCTGAAATGATCGATAGAATGGGAGATAAGGCTTCGGCTAAATCGACTATGATCGAAGCTGGTGTACCATGTGTGCCTGGATCTGTTGGTATTTTAGAATCATACGAACAAGCACTAACATTGTCTAGAGAATTTGGTTTTCCGGTAATGCTGAAAGCAACTGCTGGAGGTGGAGGAAAAGGAATGCGTGCTGTTTGGAAAGAAGAAGATTTATTAAAAGCTTGGGAAGGAGCTCGTCAAGAGTCTGCTGCTGCTTTCGGTAACGATGGTATGTACCTTGAAAAATTAATCGAAGAGCCTCGTCATATCGAAATTCAAGTAATTGGAGATTCATATGGAAAAGCCTGTCACCTTTCTGAAAGAGATTGTTCTGTACAGAGACGTCACCAAAAATTAACAGAGGAAACTCCATCACCATTTATGACAGACGAATTGCGTCTGGCTATGGGAGATGCAGCGGTAAAAGCAGCCGAGTACATCAAGTATGAAGGTGCAGGTACTGTTGAGTTCTTGGTAGATAAACACCGTAACTTCTACTTCATGGAGATGAATACTCGTATTCAAGTAGAGCACCCTATTACGGAACAAGTTATTGATTACGATTTAATTCGCGAACAAATATTAGTTGCTGCAGGTGTGCCTATTTCAGGTAAAAACTATTTGCCTCAACTTCATGCGATCGAATGTCGTATCAATGCTGAAGATCCTTATAATGATTTCCGCCCGTCACCAGGAAAAATCACAACACTTCATATGCCAGGAGGACATGGAGTTCGTTTAGATACACATGTTTATTCGGGTTACACAATTCCGCCTAATTACGATTCTATGATTGCTAAATTAATTACGACTGCTCAAACAAGAGCAGAAGCAATTAGCAAGATGAGAAGAGCTTTAGATGAATTTGTTATTGAAGGAATTAAAACTACAATTCCATTTCATAGACAGTTAATGGACGATCCACGTTATATCGAGGGTGACTACACTACAGCATTTATGGATACCTTTAAAATGAATGATCCAGAATAAGATCAATTTATTTTCATAGTATTAAAAAGCTACACTTTTCTAAGTGTAGCTTTTTTTATTTAATATATCGTAGTTGGGTAAAAAAGAAACACCAAATGTGCTTTTTATACACAAGTAAATATCCTTCGGCTGCTAATATTAATATTTAAACATCTTAATATCAGTAGTTTATTAATTATAATGGATGCGTTATTTTTATGGTATAATATTTTCATTGTTTAAAGAGAAAATAATTATTAAACACCTTAAAATACTTAAATCATGAAAAAATTAATTTTATCAACCGTTATTTTATTAGGAAGTATGAGCACTTTTGCAGCTACTGCAGCTACAACTAATCCAATCGTAAGTTCAGTTGTAATCGCTGAAGAATTTACCGAAATAAAAATTGAAGAATTGCCAGTCGCTGTCACAGATGCATTAAAAAAAGCTTATCCGGATGCAACAATTTCTAAAGCATATACTAATGAAGCTAAGGAATACAGATTAGATGTAACCGTTGGAGACAAAATAGGTTCCTTATTTGCAGATGAAAATGGAAACTGGATTCAGAAATAGGAACGAACAATTTAATTAAATATCAACTTAAATTTTATATCATGAAAAAAATAATTTTATCAGCCGCTATAGTACTAGGAAGTTTGAACGCTTTTGCTGCTAATACAGTAATCGAAAATCCTACTTCAACATCAGTTTTATTTACTGATGAGTTTACCGAAATTAAAATTGAAGAATTGCCAGTTGCTGTCACTGATGCTTTAAAGAAAGCATATCCAGACGCTATGTTGTCAAAAGCATACGTTAACGAGGCGAAAGAATACAAGCTTGACGTCACCGTTGGTGATAAAGTAGGTTCTTTATTTGCTGATGCAAATGGAAACTGGATACAAAAGCAAGAATAAAAATACGGGGTATGATCAGAAGGCTACTGCTTGCGCAGATGTCAATGGTAACTACATCCAAAAATAGGTTTGGTTTATGTTTGGTTTTAAAAAGTGATTGTATTTTACAATCACTTTTTTTTTTACAAAATTTTATGACTAAAAAATTTTATAAGTATTATTTTAGCCTGAAAATTACAAGAGAGAATGCGAAAGATTTTAATTGTTGAAGATGATATTTCATTTTGTAAAATGTTAGAAAAGTTTCTAATCAAAAATGCTTATGAGGTCATAAGTGCTTTTACTGCTTCAGAAGCTCGATTAGTAATACAACAAACGACCTTTGATTTACTACTTATTGATTTGCGTCTGCCTGATGCAGATGGTATTGAATTAATGATGGAATTTAAAAATCTTGATCCTTCTATTCCTGTTGTTCTTATGACGGGATATTCAGAAATCAATACAGCAGTAAAGGCAATCAAAAATGGTGCTGCAGATTATATTTCGAAGCCTTTCAATCAAGATGAAGTACTGTTGGTTATCGCCAATGCTCAAGAAGTAACATCAGCTGAAAAAATCCAAAAAGTCACACCTATTGCATCTGCAAAGCCAGTAGAAACTACTTATATAAAAGGCATATCACAAGCGTCTTTGAAATTGGCAGAGCATATTACGTTGGTTAGTCCTACCGATATATCGGTTTTAATAATAGGGGAGAGTGGAACTGGCAAGGAAATTATAGCTAAAGGAATTCATGAAAATAGTCGTCGTAATAACAAACCTTTCATTGCAGTTGATTGTGGTGCAATTCCTAAAGAGTTGGCAGCGAGTGAGTTTTTTGGACACTTAAAAGGATCGTTCACAGGTGCTATCTCAGATAAAATTGGCTATTTTGAAGCGGCAAATGGGGGAACGCTTTTTTTAGATGAAATAGGTAATTTAACATATGAAAATCAAGTTCAGTTGTTGCGTGCCTTACAAGAGCGAAAGATTAAACCTGTAGGAAGCAATAAAGAAGTTTCAGTTGATATTAGAATAATTACCGCCACTAACGAAGATTTAAGAGAAGCAGTTAAAAACGGAGATTTTCGAGAAGATTTATACCATAGAATTAATGAATTTTCAATTGCTTCCCCTTCATTAAGTGATCGAGCAGAAGATTTAATAATTTTTGCCGAATTCTTTTTGGCGAAAGCCAATGAGCAATTGTGCAAAGAGGTAATTGGTTTTTCTAGCGAAGTTGTTCAGATTTTTCTAAATTATTCCTGGCCAGGGAATCTGCGAGAAATGCAAAACTGCATTAAGAGAGCGACATTACTTACTCAAGGAGATTTTATTGAAAAGCACGTTTTACCGTCAGAGTTTTTTCAGCAAAGTGAGGAAAAGCAGTCCAATGACTCTAATTTGGCTTTGTCAGATAACGAAAAGGAGGTTATTATTAATGCGCTTGCAAAGACACAAAACAATAAATCAGAGGCAGCTAAACTGCTTAAAATAACAAGAAAAACGCTTTACAATAAAATTAAGTTGTACAATATTGGTTAAAGCACTTTTTTAATTTCAGTGAAGAGATAATTAATTTTAGATTCTAGATTTAAATAATACTCGCTTATTTCTATTTTATTTAAATCAGAGGTTTCTAAAATTCGTAGAATACCAGCGATTTCATTTGCTTCGATTTGCCTGAACATTGGTCCCATTTTGTGCGCTACTTGCTTGACCATTTTAAAGTTCAAAATTTCTATATTTTCTTGAAGCATTACTAAATTAGTTTTCGTTGAATCAAATAGTGATTCAATAATACTTCTTATTTCGTCCTTGTCATTGTTTAAAAAGGAACCCAAGGATTCTAATGAAAATAATGGTACGTTCTTACAATTCGCAATCTTATCCTGACCGGGAATTGCTTTTTGTAAAAAGATAGCATCAATCGTTTGCAATAAGATTGTAGGTGTAAAAGGCTTGTTAACCACCACTGAAAAACCAGCTTTTTCATAAGTACTATTTGCTAAATCCGTACGACCAGTCATAGCTATTATTGGTTGGTATGTGTATTGATTGTTATCCTTGTTTTTAATAGTTTTAACAAGTTCAAATCCGTCAATTTCGGGCATCTGAATGTCTGTAATTAAGAGATCAAATGCAGTTTTGTTGATGGTGTTTATTGCTTCTTTGGCATCACTAAAAGATAAAACGTTGTAATACCTCTTTAAAACTTGAGTGGTTAATTGCAATAAATCAGTGTCGTCGTCTACTATAATTATGGTTTTGTTTTGTGCCTCAGGAACGTAGATTATACTTTTGGTTGGCAAAATTTGATTTGAAGGTGCGAAAGTAATTGGTAACCGTATTTCAAAACAGCTTCCTTTTGCAGAACTTTCTTTTAAATATAAATCTCCACCCAATAAATTAGTTATTTTTTTAGAAATAGAAAGTCCTAATCCTGTGCCGCCAAAAGTTTTTTCTATTGCTTCATTTGCTTGAGCAAACTCTTCAAATATGAGCTCTTGACTGTCATCCTCGATACCAATACCCGAGTCATTGATCGAGAGTAGCACCGTGTTTTTATTATGAATTAATTCTGCTGAGATATTAATAAAACCTTCGTTAGTAAATTTGTAAGCGTTACCAATTAAATTCGTTAAAACTTGTTGTAGCCTGAATTCATCTCCCAATATTGACTGATTAAGTTTCTCTTCGACGTTTAGAACCAACCTAATGTCTTTTTGTGAATAAACATATTGGACGTTTTTAGATACTGTCTCGATGGTGTTTTTTAACGAAAATGGTTTTGCCTCGATCACTATTTTACCAGCCTCTATTTGAGAAAAGTCCAAGAGATCCTTTACCAAGCGGCTAATATAATCGACAGAGTTTTTAATGTTCGTCGTAAAATAGGCTTGTTTAGTTGTTAATGTAGAATTATCAAGCAATTCAGTATAACCTGCTATTGTGCTTAAGGGTGTTTTTAAATCATGACTAACGGTTGAAATTAACTGCTCTCTACTTTTAAGTAAGTTACGAGTTTTAAAATTAGCAACTTCTAACTGTTTTTTGTAGAGTTGCGTTTTAGAAAAATCGTTAGCAATTAAAATCGAGAAGAAAACTGTTAGGAGTAAGCCAATTATTGCAGCTATGGTTACGATTTCGTTTATCCTTTTTAAAGATTGATCCTTTTCATTATTGTTTTTTATAGAGTAAACAATTACCTCTCTCTCGATAAGGTGCAACACTTTTCGGAGTTGATCAGAAATTAATATTTCATTGTTTAGTAGTTTCTTCTCCTCTAAGTTTAAAGCGTTTTTTTTCCTCTCGGTCTCTATTTTTACACCATTTAACAATCGTTTTGATGCTGCAAGTAAGGAGTCAGATGCTTTTTTTGATAACGTATTGGTGCTATCATCAGGAATGTTTTTATTCAGGTATGCTACATAATTTTGCAACACATTTCGCTGGTACGAACTCAGATTATCTGGATTTTTATGAAAATCCTTTAAACGTAATTTCCTTAAAGAAAATTCGAGTTTGTCTAATTCGGAAATTGCATTTTTAACAGAAGCTTCGTCTGTATTTTGACTTTTTATAACTTGAAGTTTCTTAATATTTCGGGTCTTATCGCTAAGTAAGACGTTAACACTATCTAATAAACTAATTTGATATTCATTGGAAACAATCGTCTTTAAGGAGTCAATACGCAATCCAAGCGAATCCGTTTCCAGGAGGTAATTTTTGAAATCACCAGCCGAGTTCGATTGAATCGTTCTTCGTGCTAAACTCTCCGTCTTATAAACATTTGAGAAAAGTTTACTGATTTTTAAAACTTTGTTTTCTTCTAAATTCAATTTGCTTTCCACTTGGGAAAACACTTTGTTTTCAGAATATAAAATCCACCCAACACTAAAAACTAGCGCTGCCAAAGCAATATAGCTAATAAAAACTTTTATAGGAATGTTACTGCTTTTGCTCTTCATTGTAACTGATCGTATTGGGTGAATTTAGATTTTAAAGAGTTTCTTTAAGCCATTTAAAGAATTCTTTTTGCCAAACTTGAGCGTTTTGTGGTTTTAATACCCAATGGTTTTCTTCAGGAAAATAAATAAACCTACTTTTTATACCTAGTAATTGTGCTGCTTGAAAAGCTTCTTGACCTTGTCCTATTGGTACTCGGAAATCTTTCCCTCCTTGAAAAATAAGGATAGGAGTATTCCATTTATCTACTAAAGTCGCAGGGTTGAAAGTCGTGTACGTTTTTTGAGCAACGGCATTGTCTTTTTCCCAATAGGCACCACCAAAGTCCCAATTTGCAAAGAAAACCTCCTCAGTAGTTCCAAACATACTTTGCGTATTAAACACACCGTCATGAGCAATAAATGTCTTGAAACGATTGTTGTGAATACCTGCTAAATAAAATGCTGAATAACCACCATAACTAGCGCCAACACATCCTAAACGGTTTTTGTCAACATAGCTTTCTTTAGCGACATCATCAATCGCTGAAAGGTAATCATCCATTACTTGTCCGCCCCAATCTTTACTTATTTGTTCATTCCATTCCACTCCATTTCCGGGCATTCCACGTCTGTTAGGAGCAACAACTATATAGCCATTTGCAGCCATTAACTGAAAATTCCAACGGAAAGAATAAAACTGCGATAAAGCACTTTGTGGGCCACCTTGACAATACAATAGGGTTGGGTATTTTTTAGTAGCATCAAAGTTTGGAGGTAAAATAACCCAAACCAACATTTTTTTTCCATCAGTGGTCGTTACGTATCTCTTTTCTGTTTTGCTTAAAGCCAAAGAATTATAAACTTCAGTATTTACATTTGTTAGTTGTTTCCAGCTTTTTTTCTTTACATCATAAGAGAAAATTTCGCTAGCATGATTCATATCACCTCTTGTCACAATTACATTAGTTCCAGAGAAACCAACAATTTCATTGACATCAAAATCACCATTTGTAATTTGGCTTACATTAATGGCAATACGAGTCAAACCAGGAAAATTTACTTCAAATAATTGTTTGGTACCATCAATAGCCGCTACAAAGTAAACCTTTTTACCATCGGTACTCCATTTAAAACTCTCCACGGTTCCATCCCAATTGGCAGTAAGATTCATCTTAACACCTTTAAAATCAACAATAATATCATTTTTATCTGCTTCAAAACCATCGCGCTTCATTTGCAAATAAGTAAGGACGCCCGTTGGTGAGAACTGTGGTGCTACGTCGTACCCTAGGTTTTCTTCGGTTCTATTTACTGTTTTACCAGTTTCAAGATTGTATTCATAGATATTGGTATTGGTTGAAATTGCATATTGCGTTCCTGCTTTTTTCTTAGACACATAAAAAATACTTTTGCTATTAGGCGACCAAATATAATCCTCATCTCCTCCAAATGGTTTTTGCGGACTATCAAATGACTCCCCTTTTAAAATATCAATTCCAGTTGCGCCTTCTTTATTTTCTTTGTAAAAAACATGATTAAATTTTCCTTCATTCCAGGTATCCCAATGACGGTAATCTAAACCATCATAAATCTGAACATCTGATTTTTCAAGAGCAGGATAAAAATCCTTTCCGTGCACTTTATTAATTTTTACTTCTTCGTTATAGACAATATACTTTCCATCAGGCGAAATATTTTTGTCAGTAATTAAAGTTTTATAATTGGTGATTTCAACCGCTTGACCTCCATTTACGGGAATGGTATAGTATTTTGAAGTCGATTTGTTTTCTTCCACAGAGGGAGTACTAACGCTGTAAACAATGTTTTTAGCATCGGTGGACATCCCTAAAACGGACACGCGACCTAATTTCCACAAAGTTTCGGGTGTCATCACATTTTGACTAATTGCACTTAAACTCATCATTGTAAGGGTTGTAAGAAGTAGTTTTTTCATTTTAAATAAAATTATTTTCGAATTTTAAAAGTACAATTTTATTCAATTACGGGAATAGGTATTATGTTAACTCTTTCTCAATGTTCTACGCTTTTAATTGGGGTGGAGTCTCTTTTTATCATCTAAAAATATTATTTTTATAAAAATTTGAAAAATGCAACTGAGTTATTGGGAGGTGAAAAATTGGTTTTCGAATGTAGATTATACCGTAGTAGGCAGTGGAATAGTAGGCTTACATGCTGCATTGCGCTTGCGCGAAAGATTTCCTGAAAGCAAAATCATCATCATCGAAAAGGGGATGTTACCGCAAGGAGCGAGTACAAAGAATGCTGGTTTTGCTTGTTTTGGTAGTATATCTGAAATCATCGAAGATTTGAATTCGCATACCGAAGAAGAAGTAGTACAGTTAATTAAAAAACGCTGGCAAGGACTTCAATTATTAAGACGACGCTTAGGTGATACAGCCATTGATTTTAAGCCCTTTGGTGGTTATGAAGTTTTTTTGAATGAGCAAGATAGTACCTATGCCAATTGTTTGAGCAGGCTACCTTTTATTAACGACCTATTGCGTCCGCTTTTTAAAGGGGATGTTTTTGCAAAGCAAATTGACCGTTTTGGTTTTAAGGATACGAAAGAGAATTTAATTTATAATCCATTTGAAGGCCAAATTGACACTGGAAATATGATGCAAGCTTTACTAAAAAACGCTTATGCAGAAAATATTCTAATTGTAAATCAGCAAACGGTTTCTTCTATTTTAGAAAAAAATGGTTCAGTTGAAGTAGTTATGGGAGATTTTAGTTTTAGCTCCAAAAAAGTTTTATTCGCTACCAATGGTTTTGCTAATAAATTGACCAATGGAGCCGTTAAACCAGCGAGAGCACAAGTTTTAATTACAGAGCCAATTGTGAATCTGGATATTAAAGGTACCTTTCATTTAGATTGCGGATACTATTATTTTCGAAATATAGGAGATAGAATTTTATTAGGTGGTGGTAGAAATCTTGATTTTGAGGGAGAAACAACAACTGAATTGGCTCAAACAGAAATTATCCAAAATAAATTGGAACAACTGTTAAAAGAAGTAATTTTGCCGGAACAAGATTTTAAAATTGCGCACCGTTGGAGCGGAATCATGGGTGTTGGAAATAGTAAAAACCCCATTGTAAGTCAATTGTCAGAACATGTTTATTGTGGTGTGCGATTGGGCGGAATGGGAATAGCAATAGGAAGTGTAGTAGGAACAGAATTAGCAGATTTAATATAATGGCAACAAAAATAGCAGCAAAGAAATCCACGAGGAAACCAACCAATAAAAATTCTAGAAGTTTTAAATCTAAGGCTTTACTTTTTTTAGGTAAGTTGCTACTTTGGTTTTTTGGCTTATCACTATTTTTTGTTGTGCTTTTTAAATTTGTTCCAGTACCATTTACTCCATTAATGGCGATCCGTGCAATAGAAAACAAAACATCGGGTAAGGAAGCGATTCTTAGTCACGATTGGGTTCCGCTAGAAAAAATTTCAGTAAATCTCCAAAAGGCAGTGATCGCTAGTGAGGACGGACTTTTTTTAAAGCATAATGGTTTTGATTTTACTGCCATGCAAAAAGCATATAAAAACAACGAACGTGGTCGAAAGATAAAAGGAGGAAGTACCATCTCACAGCAAACTGCTAAAAATGTTTTTCTTTGGCAGGGGCGCAGTTACCTTCGTAAGGGATTAGAAGCTTATTTTACCGTTTTAATAGAATTAGTTTGGGGAAAAGAACGCATCATGGAAGTCTATTTAAATAGTATAGAGATGGGCGATGGTGTTTATGGAGCCCAAGCAGCTGCTGAATATTGGTACCGCAAGGATGCTGAAAACCTTACTCCTATCCAGGCTGCTGGTATAGCAGCGATACTACCTAATCCTAGAAAATTTAAGGCAACGAGTTCGTCATCTTACATCAATAAACGAAAATCTAAAATTGTTAGAGTGATGCGAACAGTGGGTAAAATTAACTATTAGATGTGCATTAAAAAATTGCACCTTATTTTTTTTCTATGCTGTACATTTCATCTGTGGGGACAAGATAGGCAATCTGAAATCGGACTGTTAACAGATAACGATTTGTACACGTCTTCAAGAAATGATATGTACTATACAAATGGATTAGAATTATTTTATCGATTCAAAACAAAAAACAGTAACCTAAATATTCATAAGGAAATTACCGAAATCACCCTGGGCCAATACATATATACACCACGTTATATAGATTCGCCAAGCAAGGAATTAGTAGACCGTCCCTATGCTGGATATTTATTTGGAGAATTTGGCAAAAGTCTTTTTTACAAAAGTGAATCAGTTTTAAAAGTAGCTTTTCAACTAGGATATGTAGGTCCTAATGCCTTAGGAGAAGAAGTACAGAGTAATCTACACGACCTAATTGGTTACAAAAGAGTACAAGGTTGGGAAAATCAAATTAAAAACGCACTTGCAATTCAAACTCAGCTTGCCTATTCTAAAAAGCTGTTTGCAAGTAGTAATAGTAGTTTAATTGATTTTCACTGGCGATCCGAAGCAAATTTAGGTACTGTTTTAGTAGGTGCAGCTACTGGTTTTGTAAGTAGGATAGCTATTAAAAAGTTAGTTCCTGTCAATAGTTCTAATCTATATGACGGAGCTATCGACAGCGGTGAAAACGAATTTTACTTTTATATAGCTCCAAGTGTTAATTATCAGTTGTATGACGCCACCATTCAAGGGAGTCTTTTTAACGACAATAGCCCTATTACTTTTAGTCTAGTTCCTTTTAGATTTAATGGCGAAGCGGGTTTCAAATACCGTAAAAACAACCTCAATCTATCCTACGTATTTAACTATAGAGGTAAAGAATTGTATAGTAAAACCATTTCTGGATACTTTTATGGTTCGATAGGCGTGTCGTATTTATTAAAGTAAATGTAGGAATGAATAAATATAAAAAATGGCAATAGAAAATATACCTGAAATTTATTTAAAAATTAAGAAAGGGCATCAAGATGTATTTATTTACGATTTTAAAATGACTAATGATGTTGTAAAAAGTAAGGTTAATTTGAGTATGAATATGTTTAGCTTTTTACAAGTTGGCAAAAAACAAGTTCACTTTGCGGATAACTCTGTTGCTGTTAATAGTAGGCAATCCTTATTGCTAAAAAAAGGAAATTGGTTATGGACAGAGTTACTCGATACAGAAGCGATTTATTTTTGTAAACTCTTTTTTTTTTCTGAAAAGAAACTAACTGATTTTCTTAGTAAATATACTAATGATGTAAAGCCAAATAGTGAAGGAGTGCCATATTTTGTAATTGAAAATGATGATTACATAGCCTCTTTTATAAATTCTTTAACTTCAATGCCAACGTCAGAGCATAGTTATAGTGATGCGTTATTGATTTTAAAATTTGAAGAAATCATGTTATATCTACTCAATAAATATGGTGATCAATTTGAACGTTATTTACACTCTTTGATTTCAAAAGAGACATCGCCTTTTAATAATGTAGTGGAAAGTAATATACATTCTAATTTAAAATTGGAAGAAATTGCCTTTTTGTGTAATATGAGTTTATCAACCTTTAAACGCCATTTTGTTTTGGAGTATGGTGTGGCTCCAGGTAAGTGGCTTCAAGATAAGCGCCTTCAAAAAGCTAAAGAATTACTATTAATTGGTGAGTTAAAAGCTTCAGATATTTATTTAGATATTGGTTATAACAACCTATCTAACTTTAGTATAGCTTTTAAAAACAAGTTTGGAATTAGTCCAACAGATGTCTCGAATTAAAAAAGAAAGTACTTTAACGTGTTGATTTAATGCCGACTAAGTATTTTTTGACGAGTCTTAATTAGTGAAATAATTTTATTGAACTTTTTTCATAAGTTTTTGAACTGTATCAATAACTTGATAAGTCAACTGCTGCCGTAAATTTGCAATGTATTTAAATTGAAGCAATTCAGAAGAATTACACATTTAAATTTATAAAACAAATAATTATGGCAAATGTAACTAAACCTGTATTCAAAGAAAGATATGGGAATTTTATTGGTGGTCAATTCGTAGCTCCTATCAAAGGACAGTACTTCGATAACGTTTCTCCGGTAGACGGAAAAGTGTTTACTCAAGCGGCTCGCTCTACCCAAGAGGATATCGATCTTGCTTTGGATGCAGCACACGAAGCTTTCCCCTCGTGGAGTACAACTTCAGTAACAGACAGAAGCAATATGTTGTTAAAAATTGCTCAAGTAATGGAAGATAACTTAGAGTACTTGGCAACGTTAGAAACTATTGACAACGGTAAACCAATCCGCGAATCTCGCGCTGCTGATATACCCTATTGTATTGATCACTTTCGTTATTTCGCAGGTGTTATCCGGGCAGATGAAGGAAGTGTTTCCGAGCATGACAAAAATACTTTAAGCATCGTTTTGCACGAGCCTATTGGAGTTGTTGGAGAAATCATTCCTTGGAACTTCCCAATGTTAATGCTAGCTTGGAAAATCGCTCCGGCTTTAGCAACAGGTTGTACCGCAGTTGTAAAGCCAGCTGAACAAACACCAACAAGTGTAATCATGTTGATGGAATTGATAGGTGATATTTTACCTGCAGGAGTATTAAACATCGTAACTGGTTTTGGTGCAGAAGCTGGGCAAGCTTTAGCTACTTCAAAACGTATCGCTAAACTTTCATTTACAGGTTCTACTGAAACTGGTCGTAAAGTGTACCACAATGCAGCAGAAAATATTATTCCTGTAACTATGGAATTAGGGGGAAAATCTCCAAATATTTTCTTCCCATCTGTAGCGGCTCAAGATGATAAATTCTTCAGTAAAGCTGTAGAGGGAGCATTAATGTTTGCGCTTAATCAAGGAGAAATTTGTACTACTCCATCTCGTATCCTAGTTCATGAAGATATTGCAGATCTTTTTATTGAAAGAATGCAACAACGCTTAAAACTGATTAAAAAAGGAAATCCACTTGATCCAGAAACAATGATTGGTTCTCAAGTTTCAAAAGCGCAATGCGAAAAAATACTTAATTATATCAATATTGGTAAAGAGGAAGGTGCGATCGTATTAGCAGGTGGAGAAGCGGGTAATTACGAAGGCGATTTAGCTGGAGGATACTATGTTCAACCAACGGTATTAAAAGGAACAAATAATATGCGTGTATTCCAAGAAGAAATTTTTGGGCCGGTTGTAGCCCTAACAACATTTAGTTCTACTGAAGAAGCCATTGCAATCGCAAATGATACTCCTTATGGTCTTGGCGCAGGTGTTTGGTCTCGTGATGCACACGAATTATTCCAAGTTCCACGAGCTATTCAAGCCGGTAGAGTTTGGGTAAACCAATATAATACTTATCCTGCTCACGCTCCTTTTGGCGGTGTTAAAGAATCTGGGTTTGGTCGTGAAAATCATAAAATGGCATTAGATCATTACCGTGTTGTAAAAAACATGTTAATCTCTTACGACAAAGAACCAGTTGGATTCTTTTAAGTAAAAAAACAGTACTAATTCACTAATAAAAAGGCTATCTCAATTCTTTGTGATAGCCTTTTCTGTGTTTAATTTTCTAAATTTTTTTAAACCTAAGCGCTATTATTTTAGTATCTTTTGGAAATATTTTATAAAAATAAAAACCGTAAATCTTTTTTCAAGATTCACGGTTTTTGCATTTTGTGGAGAATACCGGATTCGAACCGGTCACCTCTTGCCTGCCAGGCAAGCACTCTAGCCAAATGAGCTAATCCCCCTACGGCCGCAAATATAATATAATTAGTATTCCAAATAACAATTTTTAAAAAAAGAATCGGTTTCGTTTAATATTTTTAACTTTACCTAAAAACTATCATAATGACACAAATAGCAATGCAAGGAACATTGAGTACAACGATCATAAACAAGGTTGCGACCGTGCAATTTGGTCATCCTGCAAGTAATTCTTTTCCTCGTCAATTACTTAACGCCTTAACAAACGAATTAGATAAATTAAGCAATAATCATGAGGTTGCTATAATTGTTCTTAAAAGTGAAGGAACAGGAGCCTTTTGCGCTGGTGCTTCATTTGATGAACTTTTGGCTGTTTCAGATTTAGAAGAGGGAACCGAATTCTTCTCTGGTTTTGCTCACTTACTTAACGCCATGCGACGCTGCACCAAGTTAATCGTTGGCCGTATTCATGGTAAAGCTGTAGGAGGCGGAGTAGGGATCGCCTCTGCCTGCGACTATACTTTTGCAACAGCAGACGCAAGTATTAAACTGTCAGAACTAGCAATCGGAATTGGTCCTTTCGTAATTGAACCTGCCGTTAGTCGTAAAATTGGTAAAATGGCAATGAGCACCATGACTATAGAAGCTCACGAATGGAAAACAGCACAGTGGGCGTACGATAAGGGTCTCTATGCAAAAGTTTTTCTAAACTCTGAAGCGTTAGATAACGAGTTAGACCAATTCACTAAGCGTTTGGCGACCTATAATCCAGATTCTCTGTTAGAAATGAAAAAAATCATTTGGGAAGGTACAAACCATTGGGAAACACTTTTACTGGAAAGAGCGGCCATTACAGGTAAATTAGTATTGTCTGATTATGCCAAAAAAGCTTTACAACAGTTCAAAAAGAAATAGTATTTTTTCTTGAAGCTATTTCCCGTCATCCGCTGTATTCCTGCCAAAAAAAGGCAGGAGATGCCGCTGCTACCGGGGCTAAAAACGACACCAAATCCAAAGACACTATTTCTCCTTCATTTCTCGTCTCAATTCACTAAATTTGCAGCCAAAATTACTTTACAATGAGCAATATCAGAATCACAAAACAATTTAGTTTCGAAACCGGACATGCCCTTTATGGCTATGATGGTAAATGTAAAAATGTACATGGTCATAGCTATAAATTGTCAGTAACGGTTATTGGTAAGCCCATTACAGATCGTACTAATGTAAAGTTTGGGATGGTAATCGATTTTACTGATTTGAAAAAAATTGTAAAAGAAGAAATCGTAGATGAGTTTGATCACGCTACCGTATTTAATGAAACTACACCACACGTTGAGCTGGCACATGAATTGAAAAACCGCGGTCATCACGTTATTTTAGTAGATTATCAGCCTACAAGTGAAAACATGGTCATAGATTTTGCTCAAAAAATAAAAAGCAGACTGCCAGAAGGGATTTCATTATTTTCACTAAAATTACAAGAAACAGAATCTTCATTTGCAGAATGGTTTGCAAGTGATAATTTGTAATAAATACCACATCCTACTGCATGCAATTAGCCAATAATAAAAAAGTATATTTCGCCTCAGATCAGCATTTTGGAGCGCCTACACCTGAACTGAGTTTTCCTAGAGAACAAAAGTTTGTGGCTTGGCTCGATGAGGTGAAACAAGATGCCGAAGCAATTTTTTTATTGGGCGATTTATTTGATTTTTGGTTCGAATATAAAACAGTAGTTCCCAAAGGTTTTGTTCGTGTTTTGGGCAAGTTAGCCGAAATTCGCGACAGCGGAATTCCAATTTATTTCTTTGTTGGGAACCACGACTTGTGGATGGAGGATTACTTTCAAAAGGAATTGAATATCCCTGTATTTCGTGATAATAAAGAGTTCACCTTTGGAGAAAAAACCTTTCTTATAGGTCATGGCGACGGGAAAGGACCGGGAGACAAAGGATATAAGAGAATGAAAAAAGTGTTTACTAATCCTTTTTTTAAATGGCTTTTTAGGTGGTTGCATCCGGATATTGGTGTACGTTTGGCTCAATATTTATCAGTAAAAAATAAGCTGATATCAGGAGATGAGGATGTAACTTTCCTTGGAGAAGACAACGAGTGGTTGATTCTATATTCCAAACGAAAATTGGAAACAAAGCATTATAATTACCTCATTTTTGGTCACCGCCATTTACCAATGAAAGTAAGTGTTGGCGAAAATGCTGAATATGTGAATCTTGGCGACTGGATTTCTTACTTTACTTATGGTGTCTTTGACGGCGAAAACTTTGAAATAAAAAAGTATTAGAAAGTAAATATTGATTTATCTTTTTGTTCTTGTTGTAAATAGCACAGTTTGACCTCGGGAAAAACGATATCAAATACTTCTAAATTCACTCTTTTTATCAGTTTGAAAGCAGTATTTAATTACTAATTTTATTGGCGTATTTCAAGTTTATATAGAGTACTACTTATTAAGTAATCCATCTAATTTCCCTATTAACAATGGATCTGAGGGTCTTAATGTGTTTGAATCGATAATTACTCCTTTTGGGTCAATCAATATAAATCTTGGTATAGTGTCCACGTTAAAGTAGGTACTGAAAGCAGTAGCAACCCGATTATCCTCAAGTAATTGTACTCCTGACATTGACTTAGTTACAATCATCTTTTTCCATTTTTCAATATCGCTATATTGATCTGAAGAAATACTTAGAAAAGCAATATTTTCACCGTGGTATAGTTCTTCAATTTTTTGCAAATAAGGGATCTCTCGTATACAAGGTGCACACCAAGTTGCCCATATATCGATATACACGTACTTTCCTTTGAAATCCTCTAACGTAGACTGTCCTCCTTTATAGTTTATAAACGAAAAGTTAGGTGAAACGGTATTATTCAGTTTATTCTGAGCTACTTTAAACTTGTGTCGGGTTTCAATTCTTAGATATTGATCTTCAATTTGTTTCTTTATTTCAGTATAAAATTCTGGATTTAATTTTTTACCTTCAATCAGTGATAAACTAAACTTTCTAGCCTTATCAAATTCGGTTTTGAAATTTTTATCATCTGTGAGGACAGCGTCGTCAGGAAAACTATTGGGTACCTCTTGAAAAAGATTATTTTCGTCTGCTCCTTTGCCGCTAAACTGCATAGGTCCGCCCCATTTATTGGTGTCTAAAGAGATTTTTAGATCAAATCCATTTGCCAAATAAAAAGTGTTATAAATCGAAGAGTTTCTAGTGTAAGATAAAAGATGCATCGTTGGTTTAACAGTTACAGTATCTTTAAAAACACCATTTTTATCCTTTTTGAGGATTTTAAGAAGGACAATTTTATTTTCGATGCTCCAAATAAAGAGGGAATCTGTTTGTTGATTTGCAACATCAAATTCAACTGTAGCATATTTTTTATCCTGACTACTTATATTTACAGTGATGAGAAGTGCAACAAGCATAAACAAAACTTTATTCATAGGTAGCTAGTGTTATAATTTGTCATAAATATACTATTTTTAGACAAAATAAACTATGGAGCAAAGTTATTTAACAGGTACTACTGTCAAAAAAATACTAGAACTAGTTCATGCCTTCACCATTCAAATAATCTATCAGCTGAATGTTAAATAGTGTGCCTTCAACTAAATCCTTTACGGCTGTTAATTCATTCATACAAACTGCTAGATCAATTTGATCACAAGGTGTGCGTAGTAAAAACTTGTGACAGCTATTTTTTAGCTCACAACTTTCACAATTTCGATTCGCACGGTAACTATCTTCGATGCAGCCTTTAAACTGTTGTAGCTCTAGCCGGCTAAAGTAAAAACCGGTTTCTCTAAAAATCAATTGTACTTTATCGGTAACAATATCATGTTCCTTTTTCCAAAAGAAAGAGGTGCCTGAATCGTTCTGATAAATCTGCTTTATGGTCTTCATTTGCTAAATTGTTTTTAACAAATATAAGTATTATTTATAATTATTCTAAATAAAACTATAGTTTTTACTCTTGGTTTTCGTGGTCTTCAATATCTTTTCGCAAATCTAGTTTTCTAAAAGTAGGTGATATTAGTGCAGTGGTGGCAACTATAAGTAAGGTCATGCTTCCCCCAAAAACTACTGCCGTCACCGTTCCCATTAATTTAGCGGTTAAACCACTTTCAAACGCACCCAATTCGTTTGAAGAACCCACAAACATAGAATTTACCGAGGCTACTCTACCACGCATGTGATCGGGAGTCTTTAATTGCAAGATTGTTTGTCGAATAACAACCGAAATACCATCAAAAACACCACTCAAGAACAAAGCCGCTAGTGAAACCCAAAATATCGTAGACAGTCCAAAAACAATGATGCAAATACCAAACCCGAAAATGGCGGTTAATAATTTCATTCCAGCATTTCTACTTAACGGTACATAGGCAGTTATTAGCATCGTCAAAAAAGATCCAATTGCTGGAGCTGCTCGTAAAAAGCCAAATCCCTCTGAACCAACCTTTAAGATATCTTGTGAAAAAACAGGTAATAATGCCACCGCACCACCAAATAATACGGCGACCATGTCTAGCGTAATAGCTCCCAAAACGGTTTTGTTGTTAAATACAAATTTGATACCCTCCGTTAAACTCTGCATCACGGGTTCGCCGATTTTTGGATTTAAAATTGGTTTTTTTTCAATTTGTGATAAAGCTAGTAAAGCTAGTATAGAGCAAGCAAATACAGTACACATAGACCAATGAACGCCAATTAATGTAATAGAAAAACCTGCTACAGCTGGTCCTACTACCGAAGCGATTTGCCAAACTGAACTACTCCAAGTTGCAGCATTAGGATATAGTTTTTTAGGAACAATTAGGGATAAGAGTGAAAATATTGTTGGTCCTAGAAAAGCACGTACTAATCCGCCTAGAAACACTAGAAAATAAATGGCATATAATAAAGTTTGCGTAGCGTAAGAACTCACGACTGCTGGCCAAGTCAACAAAAACAAACCAAAACTAATTACTGAAAAGGCCAGTATGCATTTGATAAGCAGTCCCTTTTTTTCTTTTTGATCTACAATATGACCAGCAAATAAAGCCAAGGAAACAGCAGGAATTACTTCCATTAAACCAATAATTCCTAATGAAAGAGGATCTTTGGTAATACTGTACACTTGCCATTCGATTACAATAAACTGCATCGACCAAGCGAAAACCATAGCGAAACGAAGTAGTAAAAAAATATTGAATTCTCTGTAGCGTAAAGCTGCATAGGGATCTTTTTTCTTCGTGGTTTCAGTGCTCATTATTTGATGTTTTTTAGTCGTAATTGTACGGTTGTCGTTCCCTTCCACTCATTTTCGTCAATGCAGTAAACCGCTTGAAATGGTTGGTGGTTTTTTGTTAGTTCTATTTTATCACCTATCCCAAAACCAATAGCTGTTATGCCTTCAGAATTATTTTGCTTCACAAATAATTTTAAATGTTCGTCGTCAGAACCCAAAGTTTTTGCATAGCCCGTATCAGTGATGTTTTTTGTTAAAAAAACAGGAGTCATGTTTAATGGTCCATACGGTTCAAACTGTTTCAAAATCCGAATGAGCTTTGGGCTGATGTCTGTAAAATTAATTTCAGCATCTATTTCTATTTCCGGAACACGTAAATTTTCCGGAATGGTATCTTGTACTTGTTTTTCGAAAGCTTCCTTAAAAGCAGGATAGTTTTCAGGTTTTATCGTCATTCCTGCGGCGTACATGTGACCTCCAAATTGTTCTAGATGGCTAGCACAAGCTTCGAGGGCATTATACACGTCGAATCCTTTTACAGATCGTGCCGAAGCAGCATATTTGTCTCCGCTTTTTGTAAAAACTAAGGTAGGACGGTAATAGGTTTCTATAAGTCGAGAAGCAACAATACCAATAACACCTTTGTGCCAGTTCTCTTGAAAAACGACAGAGGTAAACCGTTCTTGTTCCTGATTTTCGGTTATTTGGATAAAAGCTTCCTTAGTTATTTGTTTGTCTAAATCTTTTCGATCTGAGTTGTATTGCTCAATTTCAGAGGCAAATTGTTGGGCTTGCTCAAAATCAAATTCAGTCAATAATTCAACCGCATGGTTCCCGTGCTTAATGCGTCCCGCAGCGTTAATTCTGGGTGCTATAATAAAAACGACATCCGTAATATCTAATGTTTGCTTTTTTATTTGATGCACTAAAGCTTTGATTCCGGGTCTAGGATTAGCATTTATAACCTGTAGACCAAAATAAGCTAAGACCCTATTTTCTCCAGTCATAGGAACAATATCTGCTGCAATAGCCGCGGCTACTAAATCTAAGTATGGTACTAAATCACCAATAGTCTGTTGTCTATTTGATCCTAATGCCTGAATCAGTTTAAAACCAATTCCGCAGCCACACAGCTCATCATAAGGATAATTACAATCGTCTCTCTTCGGGTCTAAAATAGCGACTGCATCAGGTAAAGTACTGCCAGGTCGGTGGTGATCACAAATAATAAAATCGATGTTTCGCTCTTTTGCGTAAGCGACATGATCTATTGATTTTATACCACAATCTAGAGCTATGATTAACGTAAAACCATTGTCTTCCGCAAAATCAATTCCTTTGAATGAAACACCGTATCCTTCGTCATAGCGATCAGGAATATAAGTTGCTACTACAGGATAATAACTTTTTAAATAAGAAGAAACGAGAGAAACCGCTGTGGTTCCGTCTACATCATAATCTCCAAATACTAATATGCGTTCCTGATTTTCAATCGCTGTTTCGATTCTAGCAACTGCTTTGTCCATATCTTTCATCAAGTAGGGGTCGTGCAAATGTTCTAGTGACGGGCGAAAAAATAGTTTGGCATCCTCAAACGTCTCGATGCCGCGTTGCACTAAAAGTTGCGCTACAAAATCTTCTACATTTAAGGCTTGAGCCAAATGTTTGATTTTATCTTCAGAAGGTTTCGGTTTTATTGTCCAGCGCATATATTGTAGAGTATAGTAACTTCTTGATTATTTTGAAGTCAGGGCTTCACCGTAAAAAGCAATACCGTCCCAGCTTGATTTCATGAAATCACGAATGTTCTGGTGGTTCGTGCCCTCTAGATCTCCTAAAACCTCTTCACGGTAATATGCTCCAAAGCAAGACAATGTCGCTTCTTTAGACAATTTCTGCAATTCGGCGAAAGCAAATATTTTACAGGAACCAGAGTTTTCTCCTGCGGCATTGTGTAATAACCCATTTTCGAAAGCTGTAGGAGAGAAGTTGTAGTTATTTTCAATTACTGCTATAGTCTCTGAGAAAGTTATTTCTTGAGGCGTTTTATTTAATTTTTCTAAAAAAGAATCGATATTCATATGCTTAGTTTTTAAAATTGTGAGGCAATGTGGATTGCTGCATTAATGGCACCGTCCATATAACCCGGATTTATTGAGGCGGTTTCAGCCCCTGAAAAGTAAAATTTATTGTTGTATAACGATTTCTGGTATGTTATATGACCGTTATTTTGATGTGCCATAACCAACTCTTCATACGGCACAAAAGCAAGTTCTTCTTCGCGCCAAACTTTTTCATGATAGGCTAGATAGTTTTCAGCATCCTTACCAAACAAGCAAGTTAATTGTTTTATGACTTTCTCCTGACGTTCAGCCAAAGTTAACTTATGCGATCCACCGTTTAAAAAACCTTTTAGAGCAAAACCAGTATTGTCAAATGTACTGTGATCATACATTTCCTGTGCAATGCTAGCATGACTAAACAAGGTACCTGAAAAGTTTTTCTCCCTCCAAAATGGAGTTGTATATTCTACAGCAAACTTGATCGATTCGCCCATCCAAGTGTGCGTTTTTTTAGCTACTTGTACAATATCTTCAGGTAAATTAGGTTCGAATACAACTGTTTTTATCAGTAAGTTTGGTGGTATTGTTGATACAACTTTGTCAGCAAAAAACTGATTTCCATTGGTGTCTGTAAGCTCCAGCTGGTTGTGTACTTCTTTAATTGATTTTACTTTCGTACTTGTTGCTATATTTTCGACACCAATTTCTGCAACTAGTTTGTTAATTAAGGTTTGGGTTCCGCCTTGAATTCTATACGAAGGTTCTTCAGTATCTGGAATTTCGAATTTCTGTGGAGGGACAAAAGACATAGTTTCAAATAGAGAAACACCTTTAGTATATTGTCTAAAATATGATATTTCTAGTTTGTCTAGGAATGAAAGTAAGGTAGGGTGTAAGTTTCCAAACCAAGTCGCTCCCATCTCGATGGTGACACCACTTGCTCCAGTTATTGTATTTATGCGTCCACCTATGCGGCTATTTGCTTCAAGAACTAAGGATTGAATTCCTTTTTGTTTTAATAAATAGGCGAGCATTAAACCGGATAGTCCAGCACCTATTATAATCACCTTTTGATTGTTCATTTTTTATTCTTCGTCCTTTTGGAATTTACTTTTTTTAACTTCTTTTACTATTGTTTTTCCTGCAACTACAACTACGATTTCACCCCTAGGGGCTGTTTTTTCAAAATGCGCTAGAACCTCTTTAGCGGTTCCTCTGCGGTTTTCTTCGTGTAGTTTGGATAATTCTCTTGAAACACAAATTTGGCGATCTTCACCAAAATAAGTAATGAACTCTGCTAGTGTTTTTACTAATTTATGTGGTGAAACATAAAGAATCATTGTTCTTGTTTCCTCGGCAAGTTCGAGGTATCGCGTTTGACGACCTTTTTTTTCCGGAAGGAAGCCTTCAAAAATAAATTTATCATTTGGGAGTCCGCTGTTTACTAAGGCAGGCACAAATGCAGTAGCGCCAGGCAAGCACTCGACTGTTATTCCGTTTTCTACACAAGCGCGTGTCAACAAAAAACCAGGATCTGAGATAGCAGGAGTTCCGGCATCAGAAATTAATGCAATGGTTTCGCCTGCTTTTAACCTACTAATTAGGTTTTCTACGGTTTTGTGTTCGTTATGCATGTGGTGACTGTGCATGTGTGTCCCAATCTCAAAGTGCTTCAAAAGTTTTCCGCTAGTTCGAGTGTCTTCAGCAAGTATTAAATCGACTTCTTTTAAGATTCTAATAGCTCTAAAAGTCATGTCCTCTAGATTACCAATAGGGGTGGGAACAATATATAATTTTGACATGTTTTACAACAGTGTATTTAGTTTTAGAAAGAATCAAAAGACCATTTCTATAGATTTTATTTTATAAAAACTTTTTTTCGATTATATCCATAAATCGCTCCGCATAGTTGTCTTTGCCTTCCCAGTTATTATAGTCGGGCTTAACCATCTCTTCGATGAAGTTCTTCGTTTCGTAGAAATTATCAAAAGTGATTAATTGGTTTAGAACTCTATTATAATCTTCATCATTGTTAGCAAAAAGATGTTTGACAAAAGCGATACGGTCGTTCAAATCAATATCAAGTCCTTTTGAAAGTTTGTCATTTAGAGAAACAATTCTTGGAGGTGTATTAACAATAGGTTCTTCTTCTTTAACTATAGTTTTGTTCTCTAAAACAGGCTCTTTTGGAACTGCTTCAAAAACAGTTTCTGCTGGTAATGGAGCTATGTCATCCACTTTTACAAATTGAGGTTCGTTATAATTGGCGCCCAGAAAATCTTCAAATGATATTTGCACTGCTGCTGGCTTCGGCGTTTCAACTTCAACTTCTTCGCTTAACTCAAAGTCAGGTTCAAAAGTTGGTTTAAGCTCTTCACTACTTTTTTCTTTCTGTAGTATAGTCGCTATTTCTTCCTCAGCTTCTTGTTCATGCTTCTCTTCTATCGCTTCAACGCTTTCCTCTCTAATATCGGCTTCAAATTCACCTAATTCCGCATCTTCTTCAACCGCAGGTGCTTCTGGGTTTTCATCTGTTGAAAAGTCTGTTGTAGTTTCTTCTACAGGAATTTCAATAGTTTCTTCAATTGCAGTTGACTGCTCTACTTTTTCAACAGCAGGAACTTCCTCAGTCATTTCGATTACTGTTTCTACAGGAAGTGACTCTTCTTGATCATAGAACATTTCGATATCCTTTTCAATTTCAGTCTGAGAAATTGTAGGCCTAACTGAGCCGTACTGCTCTTCTACAAATTTTAAAACAGCTAGTTTCTCATATAACTTCTGTGTTTCTGCATACAAAAGATTGATGTCAGACTTATTCTTGAGTTGTAAAATTCTATGTGCAATGCTGATCAAGTCGGCTTCTAATCTTTTTTTCATAACAGATGATATAGTGCTTGTGGCGTACGTGTTTCTTGTTTTGTGTAATTTCTATCTTTCAAATAAAATTTTAGCATGCAGTAAAGCAATATTTAATTGGAAATATTTGCTCCTGAATCCTTCAATTGATAAAATTTATCTACTTTTGAATTCATATAAAGGGTGTGAAATTGCCCCTTCTTTTATTACAGTACAAAGTAATAAAAACTATTCATTTTTTAAGTTAGAAAAATACAAAATGTTTCTCGAAAATACAGTAAATCATAAAGAACAATTTGGTTGGATAGAAGTTATCTGTGGCTCTATGTTTTCGGGCAAAACAGAGGAGCTAATCCGCCGGTTAAAAAGGGCTCAGTTCGCCAAGCAAAAGGTCGAAATTTTTAAACCTGCCATTGATACTCGCTACGATGATGAGATGGTCGTATCACATGATTCTAACGAAATCAGGTCGACACCGGTTCCAGCGGCAGCAAATATCGCAATACTAGCGCAAGGCTGTGATGTGGTTGGTATTGATGAAGCGCAGTTTTTTGATGATGAGATTGTTAAAATTTGTAATGATTTAGCCAATCAAGGAATTCGTGTTATCGTTGCAGGGTTAGATATGGATTTTAAAGGAAACCCCTTTGGTCCCATGCCAGCATTGATGGCAACGGCAGAGTATGTTACTAAAGTACATGCTGTGTGCACGCGTACGGGTAATTTAGCGAATTATAGTTTTAGAAAAACTGACAGTGACAAGTTAGTAATGCTAGGTGAAACCGAAGAATACGAGCCTTTAAGCCGTGCAGCGTACTATCATGCCATGAAAAAAAATCAAGACGATAAAAATCAAGACTAGCCTTTTAAATTAGGGTATCTATCCACTGAGGTATAAAAAGGCAGTAAGGTGACCTAACAACTATCTCTTTTTAATATCACAACTAATAGCTGAAATATTATAAAATTTCATCTTGTGTTATAACCTATCTTTGTACTCTGTACAATTTAAAAATAAAAGAAAATGAAATATATTTATGTGTTACTAGCATCGTTGGCAATTGTTTCTTGTCAAAAAAAGGCTGATCAGGCAGGAGTTATAGATGACAAGCAAGTTGTTATTGACTCGATGAAAATGGAGATGGTGAAGCAAAAGGTTATTGACTCTATGAAGATCGAAATGGCAAAGCAAGAGGTAATAAAAGCAACTACGGTAAAAGAAGTTGTAGTGGTAAATCAAGCTGCACCCGCACCCGCTAGAAAAAAATGGAGTAGTACTGCAAAAGGTGCTGTTATTGGTGCTGGAGTAGGTGCTGCTACAGGAGCGATTATTAGCAAGAAAAAAGGAACAGGCGCAATCATTGGTGGTTTAGCAGGTGCAGGCGTAGGTGCTGGTACTGGAGCTATCATTGATGGCAAAAAGAATTAAAGAGTAATAAATAATAAAAAAGGCTGTTTCATGAAAGTGAAACAGCCTTTTTTTTATGACTTAAGTTTACGATGGGTTTTAAAGGCGAACTATTTTTATCGTTTGATAGTTTTCCTTTTTTTCTATCTTTAAATCGTATTTTCCTTTTATAGTATCTGTAATGGAGTTAAATTGTGTTATTTTGTATTTTACTTGATCTAACTCTATCATTGTTTGTTTTGAAGCATTTGAATTAAGAATGGATTGAATTAGACTTTTTTCATTTGCTCCAGCTGAATAGGCGTCGAGGTTAATAGTTTCCCAAGATTTTGTGTCAATGGTATTTTTCTTAGAGGTGCAGCCACTTAGAACTGCTACGAATAGTAAAGAGAGAATTAATCTCATTGTGCCGTTTTTAAAATTCATCTTGACTTTTGTGTTGCTGATAATTAACACTAAAGATAACGAATTTTCTTTCTTAAATACAGAAGCCATAAAGAATTTAATTTTCTTGCGTTTTATTAAATTTTTAATGGCTTCTATCCATAGTTGTTAATCTCTATATTTTCTTCCTCATTCTAGCAACTGGAATATCGAGTTGTTCTCTATATTTAGCAATTGTTCTACGGGCAATTGGATAGCCTTTTTCTTTTAGCAATTCGGCTAATTGATCATCAGGGTGCGGTTTTTTCTTATCCTCCTCCTCGATAATATTTTGCAATATTTTTTTGATTTCTAAGGTTGATACATCTTCTCCTTGATCATTTTTCATGGCTTCTGAGAAAAATTCCTTGATCAGCTTCGTGCCATAAGGAGTTTCTACATACTTACTATTAGCTACGCGAGAAACGGTAGAGATATCTAGGCCTACTAAATCAGCGATATCTTTTAATATCATTGGTTTTAGTTTGGTTTCATCACCATCTAAAAAGTATTCTTCTTGATAATGCATGATGGCATTCATGGTAACAAACAAAGTTTCTTGTCGCTGACGAATGGCATCGATAAACCACTTAGCCGAGTCTAATTTTTGCTTGATAAATTGTACCGCATCTTTTTGAGGTCCTGATTTATCTGTCGATGCTTTATAAGTTTGCATCATTTCCTGATAATCTTTAGATATATGCAGGCTAGGTGCGTTACGGCCATTAAGTGTTAGTTCTAGCTCGCCTTCGACTATACGAATTGCAAAATCAGGGACAACGTTTTCTGTAATTTTATTATTACCGGTAAAAGCGCCTCCTGGTTTAGGATTTAGTTTTTCTATTTCGTGAACGGCCTTCTTTAACTGCTCATTAGATACGCCATATTTTTGAATCAATTTATCGTAATGTTTCTTGGTAAAAGCATCAAATTGGTTTTCAATAATATCAGTAGCTAGATCAACAGATTGGGTTGGTGTTTTATGTTTCAATTGGAGCATTAAACATTCTTGCAAATCACGCGCTCCTACACCTGATGGTTCTAGCTCGTGGATAACATGAAGCATCTTTTCTACTTTTTCTTCATCGGTGTAAATAGCTTGTGTAAAAGCCATATCGTCTACAATGTCAGGAATACTGCGTCGTATGTAACCCATATCATCAATACTGCCCACTAAAAATTCGGCAATATCGCGCTCACCATCGTCCAGAATAAAAGTATTTAATTGATTAATTAAATCTTGATGAAAACTTATTGGAGATGCTAAAGGAGAATCGTGATTCTCGTCATCATCACTGTAATTATTAGCTTGAGTTTTATAATCAGGCGTGTCATCACTACTTAAGTACTCATCGATGTTGATGTCGTCTGCTTCCATGCGATCTGCTTCTGCATCATCATAATCGTCATAATCATCATTTTCAAACTCATCATTTTCGTATTCGTCCTCTTCTTTTCCAGCTTCAAGAGCTGGATTTTCGTTCATTTCTTCTAATAAACGTTGCTCAAAAGCTTGCGTAGGCAATTGAATTAACTTCATCAGCTGGATTTGCTGAGGAGATAATTTCTGTGATAATTTTAAATTTAAGAATTGCTTTAGCATTTATTTTTTTGTTGTTTTTGTTTAATGTCTCAAGTTTCAGGTTGTTGACCTCAAAACTTGAAACGTTAAACCTGAAACTTGAAACATTTTTTTCTAAAATTCCGCATTCATTGGCGTTCTTGGGAACGGAATCACGTCACGTATGTTAGTCATACCAGTAACAAACAATACTAATCTTTCAAATCCTAGTCCAAAACCAGAGTGAACTGCCGATCCGAATCTACGAGTGTCTAAATACCACCATAATTCTTCTTCGTCAATTCCTAAGGCTTTCATTTTTTCGACTAATACATCAAAACGTTCCTCTCTTTGTGAACCTCCTACAATTTCTCCAATTCCAGGGAAAAGGATATCCATCGCACGAACGGTTTTTCCGTCTTCGTTCAAACGCATGTAAAATGCTTTAATATTTGCTGGGTAATCAAACAAGATTACTGGGCATTTAAAATGTTTTTCTACTAAATAACGCTCGTGTTCTGACTGTAAATCAGCTCCCCATTCGTTAATTATGTAGTTAAATTTTTTCTTTTTATTTGGAGTACACTCTCTCAAAATATCAATTGCTTCTGTATAAGATACGCGTTTGAAGTTGTTTTCCAAAACAAAGTTTAATTTTTCAAGCAAAGCCATTTCGCTTCTTTCCGCCTGTGGTTTTGATTTTTCTTCGTCTAATAAACGACCTTCTAAGAATTTTAAATCCTCAGGACATTTGTCAAGTGTATATTTAATTACGTACTGAATAAAATCTTCAGCAAGATCCATATTGTCATTCAAGTCATTAAAAGCAACCTCAGGCTCGATCATCCAGAATTCCGCCAAGTGACGAGAGGTATTTGAGTTCTCCGCTCTAAATGTAGGTCCAAAAGTATAAATCTGTCCCAAAGCCATCGCAAAAGTCTCTCCTTCTAATTGTCCTGAAACTGTTAGATTCGTTTCTTTTCCAAAGAAATCTTCTTTATAATCTACTTTTCCGTCTTCTGTTCTAGGTGTTCCGTCAAAAGGTAAAGCCGTAACTTTAAACATTTCACCAGCACCTTCAGCGTCAGATCCTGTGATGATAGGTGTGTTTACATACACAAAACCTTTCTCCTGAAAATAACTGTGCACTGCGTATGATAATACAGAGCGTACACGCATAATAGCACCAAACATATTAGTTCGCACACGTAAATGGGCATTCTCACGCAAGAAATCAAGACTTGGTTTATTCTTAGGCTGTATTGGGAATTTCTCCGCGTCAGAGTCTCCAAGGATTTCTAGTTTTGCCACTTGAATCTCGAATTTTTGTCCTGCACCTTTGCTTTCCACTAAAGTTCCAATAACTGATATTGCTGCACCTGTTGTAATCCTCTTCAAGGTCTCATCTGGCGTATTTTCAAAATCTACCACACATTGAATATTATCAATGGTAGAACCATCGTTCAAAGCAATAAACTGATTGTTTCTAAAAGTTCTCACCCATCCTTTTGCATTTACTTCATGAAGCGTCTTGGTACTGTTTAGTAAGTCTTTAACTTTTGTATGTCTCATTTTAAGTGTATAGTTGATTTTAAAATTGTCTTAAGTTCTAACTGCAAATATAAATCATTTGTTTCAAATGTCGCAGCAGTAAGTAAGCAATCAGGGCTGACAATGTTGTTTTTTTGTAGCAATTTCCCGCTATCCGCTCTATCTTTTACTTTTTTAAAGAAAAAAAGTAAAAGGATGCCGCTGCTATCGGGGCTAGAGAGTAGGGTGATCAATGATTTTTTTGCTCTTTATGAGGAACGAAGAATCTTTATTAAGTTTGCAACTTATGATGGTTCCTCCCTTCAGCAGATTGATAAATTGGCACAATTTAAGTGATGTTTTTGTCTTTTTTTCTGTAGTTATCTTGTCACTCTGAGGAACGAAGAATCTCTTTTGTCCATGCATTTTAAAAGGGTTATTTCTTTGCAAAAATGACAAGTTTGTATGGCCTGAGGATTGTTTTATATTCTTACATTTTCATTCTGAGGAACGAAGAATCTCTGTCTGTGGAGCAAATTGTGTTTAGAAATAAGTGTTGCGATTACAGGTGTAACAACGAAAACCAAAACTTGGCAAGCTATTTATTAGTTTGTACTTTTACAGCATGAATGATAATTTTACAAAAGAGTACTTCGGGATAGGTATACAAAACGGTAAAACCCCTGAAAATTTAGGCGTACTATGGCGCACTGCTCAAAACTTGGGGGCTAGTTATATTTTTACTATTGGGAATCGATATGCAAAGCAAGCTTGCGATACCCATAATGCAGTGAATTCAATACCCTATTTTCATTATGATACCTTCGAAGATTTTTATAAGAACTTGCCCAAGGGTGCGCGTTTAGTGGGAGTAGAACTTGATGATGCTGCAGCAGATTTAGAAACTTTCGAGCATCCGAGACGTTGTGTCTATTTATTAGGTGCCGAGGATAATGGCCTAACCAAAAAAGCCATTGAAAAATGTCATTACTTGGTCAAATTCAAATCTGAGAAAAGTTTGAACGTATCAGTTGCGGGCAGTATTGTTCTGTATGATAGAGGACTTAATAAACCTAGAACTTGATGTGGATTTTTTTACTTATTGAGCAGTTTGAATTTTAACGGTGGTACTAATATGTAATTATTTAGTTGGCTTCAGATTAAAGTGATTACATTAGTAACTAATTACATCATAATGAAAAAAATTATTTACAGTCTCACTATAATTGTGCTACTTATTTCTTGCTCTAATCCAGCACCATATGGTGAACCCCAAGTGAACCCCTTGGAGATCCAAAAAAGCTTTATGGATTGGTGGACCTATCACTATAATAATGTAATGCTTTCACGAGATTTTGTTGGCCTAGATGCCAATTCAAAAGAAATTAGTAAACAGGAGTTTTTAAAAGCTTTAGGTGACGGCGGTTTTATTCCGATTCGTTTAAAGTCTACTAACGAGGAAAAGTTCTATTACCAACTTTTTAAAATCGAAACTAGTTCAGATACTAGCATACAAGCTACCATTGCACAAGAGTCCTTTACTACATTGCAGAATTTCAAAAAGGAAGGAACACCTTTTCCCAAGTTTTCTTATAAAGACCTCGACGGTAATTTGATAACCAATGAAAACTTGAAAGGGAAAATAGTAGTTGTTAAGTGTTGGTTTATCCATTGTGTAGCCTGCATAGCTGAATTCCCGCAAGTTAATGCTATGGTCGCAAAGTACAAAAACAGAAAGGATATAGTTTTTATTAGTTTGGCTGAAGATTCTCCAGAGCAATTACGTGCTTTTTTAATCAAAAGACCGTTATTGTATTCAACAGTTCCTAACCTCAAAACGTATATGAACACAACGCTTCAAATCAACGGTTTTCCTACTCATTTTATAGTAAATAAGCAGGGCGTTATTGAGAAGGTTACCTCAAATTATCATGATTTAGAGGTCGCGCTAGATAAGGTTAGTAAAATAAATTAATATTAAAAATCCCGTCTAAAAAACGGGATTTTTAATATCTATCTAAATTTATTGATTCATATCTAATTCTAAGATAAGATTGGCGATCAATGCGGTCCATCCCGTTTGATGAGAAGCTCCGAGTCCCTTGCCGGTGTCTCCATCAAAGAACTCATAAAAGAAATGTTGTTTATTAAAATGCTCTTCATTTGTGAATACGTCGTTAGGATCCTCTGAGTGGTAAACAAATTTACCATTTTCATCAGGTTCAAAAAGAGCAATTAGCCTTTTTGTTAATTCATTAGCAATTTGCTTTAAGTTCATTTTCACACCAGAGCCTGTCGGGAATTCATAAACATAGGTGTCCCCATAAAAAGTATAATACTTTCGTAACGACTGAATAATCATATAATTCAAAGGCATCCATATAGGGCCGCGCCAGTTAGAATTACCTCCAAACATGCCGGAGCGACTTTCACCAGGCTCGTATTGAATTTGATGATGCCCTTCGGTGCCAAAGATGTAAGGATGGTCTTTGTGGTATTTAGAAAGGGAGCGAATTCCGTAGTCTGAAAGAAATTCATTTTCGTCCAATAATCGTTTTAAAAGATGTTCTAATCGAAAACCGCGCATAATCGAAAAAAGGAAATTACCATCTTTATTACTTTCTTCGATATTCGAGATTAGGGAAGCTAGATCGGGTCGCGTTCGAATAATTTCGTTGGTTTGTTTCTGAAATTCTTTTAAATCTTTAAACAAATCGATGTGCATAATTTCGACAGCAAACATAGGAATGACTCCTACTAGTGAACGTACTTTTAAGCGTTCTGTACTTCCGTCAGACATTTCGACTACATCATAATAAAAGCTATCTTGATCGTCCCAAAGCGACAGATCTTTTTTGCCAATATGATGCATGGCCCATGCAATATTAATGAAGTGTTTGAAAAACTTAACAGAGATGTCTTCGTATAATTCGTTTGTTTTTGATAGCTCAAGTGCCATTCGCAACATATTTAATGAAAACATAGCCATCCAGCTCGTTGCATCTGCTTGTTGCATCTTTTTTATCCCTTTCGGCATATGGTTTCTATCAAAAACTCCAATGTTGTCTAATCCTAAAAATCCACCTTCAAATAAATCGGTCCCACTTTTATCTTTTTGGTTTACCCACCAAGTAAAATTAATCAGTAATTTTTGAAAAGCTTTCTCTAAAAAAGGAATATCTGCTGTACCGGTACGGTTTTTATCTTTTTCATAAACTGTCCAAACAGCCCAAGAATGAACAGGTGGATTTACATCACTAAAATTCCACTCATAAGCAGGAATTTGTCCGTTGGGATGCATGTAGTTCTCTTGTAAAACTAATAGTAATTGTTGCTTTGCAAAATAAGGGTCGATTTCTACAAATGAAGCCATGTGAAATGCGAGATCCCAAGCAGCATACCAAGGATATTCCCACTTATCTGGCATTGAGATTACATGACGATTATTAAGGTGTTGCCAGCTGTGATTACGTCGATCAACGCGATTTGGATGGTTTTCGCCGGGTCCACCAAACAACCATTTATGAACATCATAATAATAAAATTGTTTGGTCCATAATAAACCCGAAAAAGCACTTTTAGCAATTGCTTGCTGCTCTTTTGGTATTTTGGTGCTTATTAATTCGTTGTAAAAAGTTTCACATTCTTGCTTTCGTAGCTCAAATAATTGATCAAAGTCCTTCCAAGGATTATCTAGTATGGTGTTGCTTAAACGTATTCGAATGCTTTTTTCTTCACCAGCTTTCAGTTCAAAGTGGTGCCAAATGGCCGATTTGGTTCCAAATTTTTCTGGATTTATTGTAGCCTGACCGTTTACAACATGATTATTGATGCCGTCCTTTACATAAGCGGTTTCGTTAGGCACATGATACAATCGTTCGTTATTGGTTTCGTTTTCGCATAACAATTGTTTGCCACTTTCATGGTAAAGGTAATAAACTCCATTTCTAGAGCTCTTTGAAAGTATCGTATTTTCTGAAATTGATTCTAGATGAGGACGTGGATGCCTCTTGTTGTGCTTCCAAAAATTTCGAAACCATAAATGCGGTAATACGTGAATTTCGGCAGGTTTGTCAGCACGATTAACTACCGTGACTTTCATTAAAATATCGTCAGGACCGGCTTTTGCGTATTCGATAAAACAATCAAAATATGCATTGTTGTTGAAAGCAGCGGTATCTAATAATTCATATTCTGGTTCTTCCCTACTGCGCTTATTTTTGGCTTCTAATTCTGCATAAGGAAATTCGGTTTGAGGATATTTGTACAGGTATTTATTGTACGAATGGGTTGGTGTCGAGACTTGATGGAAATACAGTTCTTTAACATCTTCACCATGGTTCCCTTGATTATTAGTTAGACCAAATAAACGCTCTTTTAAAATAGGATCTTTCCCATTCCAAAATGCAGGAGCTAGACATAGTATTTCTCTGGAATCGCAAAATCCTCCAATTCCTTCTTCGCCCCAACGATAGGCATTACTGCGCGCTCTATCGTGATTAATGTAATCCCAAGCATGTCCATTATGGCTGTAATCTTCTCGGACAGTTCCCCATTGTCTTTCGGCTAAATATGGGCCCCATTTTTTCCAATTTCTATAATTATCAGCAACGGCTAATTTTTCTGTTTCAGAGACGTTCTGACTCATATACTTTATTATAATTTGATTCTTTTTCACACCACTTTACATTCTATCTAATACGATCAAAAGATCATTGTTTTGCTGATTTTTTGTTTTTTAAGTGGATAATGGTAAAAATAAGATTTATTTTTTAGAACAGCCGCGGTCGTCACACTATTGTTTAATTATAGATAATAAAGGGAATGATTTATAAACTCTTTAAAATGATTTAAAAAAAATACTGAACTCGTAATAAATAGTTTTGCATTAAATAAAAAACTTCCGCTTAACAAAGCAGAAGTTTTATTTATCAAGTCAATTTGATTGCTAATCGTGTCAATCTGGCTCTTAGGTTGTTTTTTGAACATGAACATCCATCTGTGGAAACGGAATATTCAGTTTGTAATCTGCAAATTGGGTGTATACTTTCTCGTTCATTTCAAAAAACACATTCCAATAATCAGGGCCATCTACCCAAACACGTACGGCAAAATTTACCGAGCTATCTGCTAACTCTGAAAGTCCCATAAAAGGAGCAGGGTCTGTAAGGATGCGGTTATCAGCAGCTATAAAATCGTTCATAGCTCGTTTAAAATCTTCGACATCATCTCCATAGGCAATTCCAAAGGTCCAATCTACTCTACGTAAAGGCTCTGCCGAGAAATTAGTTAATGCTCCCGTGGATAATGGTCCGTTTGGGATTATAACTAACTTTTTATCAGGAGTGTTTAGCATGGTAGAAAATATAGTAATCTCTTTTACTGTCCCGGTGTATCCTTGTGCCTCTATAAAATCGCCAATTTTAAATGGTTTTAAAATTAAAATAATTACACCTCCAGCAAAATTTTGCAAAGTTCCTGATAAGGCAAGACCAACTGCTAGACCTGCAGCTCCTAAAATAGCAACAAAAGAAGTCATCTGGATACCAATCATACCCATAACGGTAATCGCAACTAGCGCTTTTAGAATAATATTTGTTAGACTTTTTAAGAACGGAATAAGTGATTGATCTATGTTTGATTTAGCTAATGATTTTCCTACTCCTCTCGTAATGAGTTTAGTAATCCATAATCCTATAACTAGAACGATAAGTCCTCCAATTAATTTGGGGACATATTCAAATCCGAAATCAATTATTTTGTCAAAATATGTGTTTACTAGTGTAACCTGTTGGTCTAATGCCATTGTATGCTTATTTTTTTTCTACTCGTAAGGCTTTTCGATTTCGCCCCGTTTTTGTAGTGGTTACTGGACTCCACTTTTGTTATGGTAGTTCTTTATTGTAATTATTAAGTAGGTTTTTTAGGTGTAAAACAAAAAACGGCTAAGTTTCAAATATACGGAATTTAAAATAAAACGTAATAGTGGCGGTTTGCTATAAAAAACAAATCCCGCCTTTTACGACGGGATTTTAGAGTGTTTATTATCTGAAAACAATATTACTTTTTTTGATCTTTTTCTATTTCTTCAGGCTTACTTAGCACATCAATTGTTGGTTCCTTAAACTCTTGTTTGTTTGCCAATGATTTGTTCAAGGTCAAGACTAAGCAAGGTAAGAGCATCAAGTTAGATAGCATTCCAAAAGCTAAAGTTATTGCGATCAAGCCACCTAGGGCAATTGTTCCTCCAAAGTCAGAAAGCATAAACACTGAGAATCCCGTAAAAAGAACTACCGAGGTATAGAACATACTTATCCCTGATTCTTTAATTGTTGCAAAAACTGATTTCTTTATTTTCCAATCATTGTTTGATAGTTCCTGACGGTATTGTGCTAAGAAATGTATGGTGTCATCTACCGAAAGTCCAAAGGCAATACTGAAAACTAATATTGTTGATGGTTTTAACGGAATACCAAAGTAACCCATTAAGCCAGCGGTTATCATTAAAGGAAGTAAATTTGGAATTAAAGATACTACCACCATTTTAAACGATCGAAACATGAAGACCATTAATAATGAAATTAGTAATACTGCAAAAAGCAAAGAACTTACTAAGTTGTTTAACAAGTACTGCGTTCCTTTTTCGAAAATTAATGCTTTTCCTGTCATAACCACTTTATAACGATCTTTTGGGAAAATTGAATCGATTTTTGAACCTAGTTTTTCTTCAATTTTAGCCATGTTACCAGTGCCAATGTCTTTCATGAAAGTGGTAATACGGGCCACCTGTCCTGTACTATCTACATAGCTTTTCATGATGTTGTTCTTGGTGTCTTTTGTAGCGTTTTTAGCGTAACCTAGGATAAAACTTTGTTCTTGTGAGGTTGGTAAATCGTAATAGTCAGGATTACCATTATAGTACGCTTGTTTTGAATATTTGACTAAGTTAAGTATCGATATAGGTTTTGATAGTTCCGGTATTTCCTCAATTGTAGTTTGTAAATCATCCATCTTTCGTAGGGTAGATAACTTCATTACGCCTTTTTTTCTTTGCGTATCAACCATGATTTCAAGGGGCATAACTCCGTTGAATTCGTTTTCGAAAAAAAGAATATCTTTATAAAAGCCTGTGTTTTTGGGCATATCTTCGATTAAATTCCCAGAAGTCTTAATTTTAAAAGCACCTATTGTACTTACTAAAAATAAAAATATAGCAACAACATATACATAACGTCGGTTGTATTTTACCGTTTTTTCAATCCAGGTAATGAACGTTTTGGTGTAATTTCTGTTGAGGTGTTCTAAATGTTTGGCTTGCGGAACAGGCTGAAAGCTATAGTAAATTGGAATTACGATCAAGCACAGGAAAAACAAAGCAACGATACTAAGAGAAGAGACAATCCCGAACTCTCTTAAAATGTCACTACTAGTAATAATAAAGGTTGCAAAACCAGCTGCAGTGGTTAAGTTAGTCATCAAGGTTGCCGTACCTACTTTAGTAATCACTCTTTGCAATGCTTTGGCTTTGTTTCCATGAGCACTGTACTCTTGCTGGTATTTATTGGTTAGAAAAATACAATTTGGAATTCCTATCACAATGACCAATGTAGGTACTAGGGCGGTTAGAACCGTTATTTCAAAATGAAACAATCCAAGGAGTCCAAAAGTCCACATAACACCCACCACAACTATTAAAATGGAGATGAGGGTTGCTCGAAACGATCGAAAGAAAAAGAAGAAGATTAAAGAAGTAACTAATAATGAGGCTCCAATGAAAAGACTAATTTCTCCCGTAATACTATTTGCATTTAATGTGCGGATATAGGGCATTCCTGAAACTTTTAGATCGATTCCAGTTTCTTTTTCAAAAGCCTCAATCTTCGGAATAAACTCTTTAAAAATATAATCTTTTCTTTGGGGCGTGTTTACAATTTTACGGTCTAAATAGATTGCAGAGCGTATGCTTCCTTTTTTATTAAAAAGTAATCCTTCGTAAAAAGGCATGTTAGTAAAAAGATTTTTTTTAATGGTATTAAGGTAACCCTGATTTCCAGTTTTGCTTTGGTCAACAAAAGGAACCAAATCAAATTTCTCAAGAGATTCATTTTTCTCTAGTTTCTTTAGGTCATTTATTGAGACAACGAGATCTACTTCTTTTTGTGCTTTGAGCTCGTTCATTAATTTTGTCCAAGCTGCAAAACTTTTAGGAGTAAAAAACCGATCGTCTTTTACACCTACAATTATAAGGTTTCCTTCCTCTCCAAATTTGGACAAAAAAGTATTGTATCCTTTGGTAATGCTACTTGTCTCAGGTAATAAGCTCGCTTCGGTAAATGAAAAACGAATATTTTTCCACTGAGTACTTAAAAAAATGGTGATTAGAAGAATAACACCTAAAATAAAAATTCGGTTTTTAAGTACAATTCGGGCCACTAGTTCCCAAAATCCTACCTTTAATTTGTTTTTCATAGAAATATTAAAATGGCAGCAAATGTAGTGAAAACCACAGTAAAGCAGTAATTTATTAGGAATTTTTAACTTCTAATTCAGGTTTAAATGATTCAATTTATTCGTTTTACCAAGTCTTTTAGTAGGGGTTTTTAAGGGTGTACAACGTATCGAAGAATTTACCATCTTTGCTCAAGAATTAACAAGCTAACTGTAGCGTTATGGTTTTAAAAAAATACAAAAACACTTTATTCTATTTAGGTGTTACGAGTCTATTTTCTTTTCTGATTTATTGGATCATTAAACAAGGTAAATTGCTCGAGTTAAAGGAAAGTAATGTTGCGATTAATAGCGGCAACGATTCCTGGACTGATTTTATCAATTCGATGTTTCATAATTTCAATGACCCATTAGCGATACTTTTGGCTCAAATTGTAATGATTATTCTAACAGCCCGAGTGTTTGGATGGTTTTTTCAAAAAATAGGACAACCTACTGTAATTGGTGAAATTATAGCGGGTATCGTTTTGGGACCATCGCTATTGGGTATGTATTTCCCAGAATTTTCGGCAGCATTGTTTCCAGAGGAATCGCTAGGTAATTTAAAATTTCTTAGTCAAATAGGACTAATTCTCTTCATGTTCGTTATCGGTATGGAGCTAGATATCAAAGTTTTAAAGAATAAAGCTAGTGAGGCAATTGTTATTAGTCATGCGAGTATTATTTTTCCTTTTGCCATGGGAATAGGTTTGTCTTATTTTGTATACAATCAATTTGCGCCTGCAGGAGTCGAATTTCTTTCTTTTAGTCTTTTCATGGGTATTGCAATGAGTATCACCGCTTTTCCAGTATTGGCTCGAATCGTTCAAGAGCGAGGTATTCATAAAACGCGTTTAGGAGCCATAGTTATTACTTGTGCTGCTGCTGATGATATCACTGCTTGGTGCTTATTAGCGGTCGTAATTGCAATTGTCAAGGCTGGTGATTTTGTAGGTTCATTGTATGTGATTTCATTGGCATTACTCTATGTTTTAGCAATGTTTTTTATCGTAAAACCATTCTTGAAACGGATAGGGGATTTATATGCTGAAAAAGATAATATTGGCAAACCGGTAATGGCGATCTTTTTTTTACTCCTTATTATTTCATCATATGCTACTGAAGTTATAGGTATTCATGCCCTTTTTGGTGGTTTTATGATGGGAGCTATTATGCCTGATATCGCTAAATTTAGAATGATTTTTATCGAAAAAGTAGAGGATGTTTCGGTTATCTTATTATTGCCCTTGTTCTTTGTTTTTACCGGTTTGCACACACATGTAGGTTTAATTAATGATGTTTATTTATGGAAGGTGACCGGAGGAATAATTGCCGTTGCTGTTATAGGTAAATTTGTTGGTAGTGCATTAGCTGCTAAATTTGTGGGTCAAAACTGGCATGATAGTTTGACTATTGGTGCCTTGATGAATACGCGTGGTTTGATGGAATTGATCGTTTTAAACATAGGTTTAGAACTTAAAGTTTTAACTCCTGAAGTGTTTACAATGATGGTAATTATGGCATTAGTTACGACTTTTATGACTGGACCTGCCTTAAATTTAATTGGCTATATATTCAAGAATAAAAAGGAATTGGAAGCAGTTGAGACTATAGAGGAAAACAAATTTCGTATTCTAATCTCTTTTGGCAACAATGAAAAAGGCAAATCGTTGCTTCGATTGGCAAACAGTATAACTAAAAAACAAAAATCAGCCTCTGTAATTACAGCTATGCACATGTCTAAAAGTGATGAACTACACGGTTTTAATCTAGAAGAAATAGAGAAAGAAAGTTTTGTCCCTCTTTTTCAAGAATCAAAGAAATTGGGTGTTGATCTGTTGTCGGTTTTTAAGGTTACTAATGACATTGAAACGGAGATTGCCGATGTTGCAAATAATGGTGAGTACGACTTATTGCTTGTGGGATTGGGTAAGTCTATATTTGAAGGAAGTTTATTAGGGAAGGTGATTGGTTTTACAACTAGAATTATTAATCCCGATCGTTTGATTGATAAGTTTAAAGGGAAAGAAGGTTTGTTTGAAAACTCTCCTTTTGATGAAAGAACAAGACAAATTGTGACGAGAACAAAAACGCCTTTAGGCATTTTAATAGATCAAGATTTTGAAAAATTAGATACTATTTTCGTTCCTATCATTAAATCAGATGATGTGGTTTTAATAGACTATGTTCAAAAGATGATTTTTAATAACAACTCAAAAATTAACTTCTTAGATACGAATGGTTTCATAAAAAACAATTTTGTAATGCAAAGTGCTGTCGCTACTTTACTACAAAAATTCCCTGCAAATATTACTGTTGTTACTGAGGGCGATTTAAATAATGCTTTCTTTCAAGAACAAGACCTGACGCTTATTAGTTTAGAAAGTTGGAAATCCATAATTGATAACAATGTATCATGGCTTGATGAGGTTTCCTCCGTTTTAATAATGAAGTCTTAAAAAGAACACTAATTTCAATTTTGAAATTGACGTTTTTTTTGGTTTTAAAGTCCCAGATTCACTATGAAACTTAATTTGATAGCAATATTATCTTCGAATCTTGGTAATTGATTTGGACCGTATCTATAAAATCCGGCTAACCCTAATCCGTTAAAAATCTGATTTAATTCAATTCCAGATTCAAAGTATCCTTTGTCTAGAGTTTTATAATCCAGTCCTAGATGTTGCTCTGGCTTTTGTAAGTTACCCCATCCCATTCTAGAGACCAAAACTAAAGTAGGTTTAACTTTTTTTAATATTGTAACTCTTTTAAAGCCGTGTTTGAATTGAAAATAGACAAATTCATTAGAGAAAAATTCATTAAAATACATAGTTTCAAAACTGTTTTTACTAGCGAATGTCATTCTCTGCGCAATCGTTTCTTTAGTAATGTTATTGGGTGACGTATTGTATAAATGTGTCAACGGAATGTCACCAACAGCGTATCCAGCTTGAAATAACAAGTTTGTTTTGTGTCCATTCAGGTATTTTTTCTCATACTCTGTTTTAAAGTCAATTTTACTAAATGTAAAATCGTTTTCTAGAACTTTTGGTAATGACTGGGTAAACTGCAAAGTAAATTTAGGGAAACGCTTTTCTACCTCAACTCGTCCCGTAGGTGTTTGCATAAAATCACTGAAAGGGTTCCACTGAAGCGAAAGTATCGCAGTTGTCATTGTGTACTTTGAAAAAAGTTTTCCGTCTAAATTATAGATATAGTTAAACTTTGGTTCAATATCAGCTTTAGAAATTTCTAAAAAACTTTCGGTTTTAGGAATTATTTTAGTTTCTATAGATGTCTTCCAGGTTTTGTAATTGTAAAAAGTACTAATGTTAATAGGTCTAGGGTCATAAATCTTGTACTTACGATTGTCTACAGAAAATACAGTTGTACCTATCTCTCGCACATCATCGGTATAGGAAGCGTTGAGCCAAGTATTCGCTTTAGTACTCAAATTAACGGCTGTTCCTATACTGTATTTAAAGGTTCCGTCCTTTGTACCATAGGCGGTATAACCGTTTATTTTTAGGTATTTGGAGAAGCGATCATTGGTAACGCCACCAAAACCTAAACGGAATCCTTCGTAATTATTATAGGTAAACAAATGGCGTAAGTCAATATCAAAAAAAGCGACAGGCAAATATCCATTAAAGATCTTGCGACCTAGTCGAATACGATTTACAATGCGTTTTTGACCGCCAATACTATCCAGCGCTAAATAAGTTGTGTTATTACGGTTGTCGATACTATCTTTTCGAAAGGTTTCCCAGAAACTTTCAGGTCTATTGATTGCTTCTTTTTTTAGTTCGACCGTAACGTATTTATTGTCAAGTGCTATCGGGGTATTATAGGAAATATCAAAGTTGTTTGTCTCAGATAATAGGTAAACAAAGTCAGATGGTTGTCTTTTCCTTGTCTGAAAATCCTTGTCCATATCCCCGTCAAACTGTACTGTTCCGCCTAGGATTTTAATGTCATCATCGTTCTTTCCCTTTATGATTTTGAATGTCTTTCTTTTGGGGAACCATAGGTTTTGTTCCGGAATATATTCAAAATCATGTGTTGCACTAATGTCTAAAACACCTTTTATTCGCATAATCGCTTTTGCAATAGCGTAATTGTTTTGATCAATATAGAGAATGCCTTCTAGCCCGGCTGCCTTACGTTCTTTTTTATTTTTGAAATAAATCATGTAGGAAACGCGGCCATCAATTGCCACGGTGTCTAGTATTTTGTAATTGTAATCTTCTGTCGCTCCGTCTGCAATAGGACTTTGGTATTTAGTTTCAAATAATTCGTAGTTCTTATCATAAACCGAAAATGATTGGAGATTAAAGCTTAATATTTCATAAACAGGTTGCTTAAAACCAGCCATTTTAGTTCCTAGGATAGTCTCCTTTAATTTCGATCCGTCAAATTGATATTGGGATACTTTCTCTGTTTGAAACAAATGCCTCTTAGAAATTAATTCTTTAAATTTAAAGTTCGTGGAGTCGATTTTAGAGAATATTTCAGTCTCTCCTTTTTTAACGAAAACTGAGTCTACTGTGCCTGCGAAACTTTCGGGATTTGCTGTTACGACTAGTCTGTTATAGGATTTAAATTCAAAGCTTTTTAAAGTTGCAGCAGGGTTGTTGGTCCCTTTGTTAGTAATTGTTTTTCTGATAATAGCTAACGCCGGATCACCACTAGAGATAATCACTTCTTTTAAGTTGTCGCTTTTTTCATTTAAAACGACGTAGTAGAGTCTTTTATCTGCAGTAGTCTTTATAGTCGTTTTTAGAAATCCTATGTAAGAGACAGAGAAGGAACTAATGCTTTTCTTGCTATTTAAGATGAATTTTCCATCCACATCAGTGATAGTTTTTGTTCCATTATCAGCAACTACAGAGGCGAAAGCAAGAGGCTTACGATCTGCTGCAGCTGTTACTAGCCCGTTTACTTGAAATTGCGCATGAAGCGAAAGCGAGATAAAGAATAAAAGAAAACAAATTTGCCTCATGAAAAGATTTATTTTCAAAACGGAAATATAAGCGTTTTGGTATGGCAAAAATAGCAATAAAAAAATCCGTTTCGTTACTGTTAACAAAACGGATTCTATTTTTAGAGGAATGAAAAGCTTATACTTTCATGATCTCAGCTTCTTTTGTAACTAGTAATTCTTCTACTTTTCTAATGAAGCTATTAGTAAGATTTTGAACCTCCTCTTCAGCATCTTTACAAATGTCCTCTGATGTTCCGTCTTTTTCTAATTTTTTAATCTCGGTATTAGCATCTTTACGAGCATTTCTCACACCTATTTTAGCGTCTTCGGCTTCCGCTTTTGCTTGTTTTGCAAGATCACGTCTGCGGTCTTCTGTCAATGGTGGAACGCTAATGATAATTAAATCTCCGTTATTCATTGGGTTAAAACCTATGTTAGCAACCATGATTGCTTTTTCGATTACATGAAGCATGTTTTTCTCAAAAGGCTGTAAAGTAATTGTTCTAGCATCAGGAACACTAATTTTTGATACTTGCGAAAGCGGGGTTGCTGAGCCGTAATAATCTACAAAAACACTCCCTAGCATAGCTGGTGATGCTTTTCCTGCTCTAATATTTAAAAATTCTTTTTCTAAGTGAGCAATAGAACCTGCCATAGATTCTTTGGTGCTATCTAGTATAAATTCAATTTCTTCAGTCATTTTGTCTTAATTTAGTATTCCTTTTTCCTCTTTCTCCTATTGTAAGAATGGGTTTTAGGCTTATTATATGTTTACTACTGTACCAATATTTTCACCAGCACAAATTTTCTCTAGATTACCTATTTTGTTCATATCAAAAATCACGATTGGTAATTTGTTTTCTTGACTTAAAGTAAAAGCGGTTGTGTCCATCACGTTTAGTCCTTTTTTAAGAACATCGTCAAATGATATTGTGTCGAATTTTATGGCTCCAGCATTTTTTTCTGGATCTGAGTCATAAACACCATCCACACGAGTACCTTTAAGGATAACATCGGCATGAATTTCAACACCACGAAGTACAGCAGCTGTATCAGTAGTAAAGTAAGGATTTCCTGTTCCAGCACCAAAAATTACAATTCTACCTTTCTCTAAGTGACGTACCGCTCTCCTTTTAATGTAGGGCTCAGCAATGGCTTCAATTTTCAAAGCAGTTTGTAATCTCGTTAGCATTCCTTTATCTTCAAGAGCACCTTGTAATGCCATACCGTTAATTACAGTTGCTAACATTCCCATGTAATCTCCTTGCACTCGGTCCATACCATTACTGGCTCCAGCGACACCTCTAAAAATATTTCCTCCACCTATAACAATGGCTATTTCGATACCTTGCTCGTGAATCTTTTTAATTTCGGCAGCATATTCAGCTAATCTTACGGGATCAATACCGTATTGTCTATCACCCATTAAAGCTTCGCCGCTTAATTTTAGAAGAATTCTTTTGTATTTCATGTCTATGTTGCGTTGTTTAGTGCAAATATAGTCATATTCTTTTTTTGTGAAATAGGAGGTCGTATATTTTATGGATTTTGTTTTTCAAACGAATCTTTAGCCGCTTGGTACCCTATATTGAATATCAAGTCCATTTTCGTCTTATTTGTCTCAAATGTGCTGTAAATACTGAGTTCCTTCGGCTCAATAACCCAATCACAGATATTGAATTTTTGCAGATTAGAATTAGCCGAAAAAATATCAAAAGCTCTCGTTGTTACCGTGCGAATCGAATGTAAATCTTTGGCTTCAATTTTTTGTATTGGACTTACATAAACACCTATGATTGTTTCACAATGTCCTTGTAAAAGATCAGTTGGGAAATGGTTTAGAATTCCGCCATCACTAAAAGGTTCATTGTTAATTTCATAAGGAGATATAATACCAGGAAAAGCTGACGAAGCTAGTAAGGCGTCCACAATCTTTGTTTCCGAATCAAATATTTTTAGTCTTCCCTTCACCATATCTGTGGCTGTGATTTTCATAGGGATTTTTAAGTCGCCTATCACAGCATCTTCAAATATGTTTGTGAAATACGCCTTGAATGATTCCGAGTCGATTAGCCCCGCTTTTTTGAAAGTAAAATGCCTCCAGTGAAAAAAGTAAATAGATTTAAAGAAGGTTAAAATTTCTTCTGGTGACTTTCCCCAAGAGTATAAAGCACCTACAACGCTACCAGCACTTGTTCCAGAAATAGCCTTTGGTTTGATGTTGTTTTCTTCTAAAAACTTGAGTATACCGGCATGAGCCAAACCTTTAGAACCTCCCCCAGAAAGCGCTAGGCCTATTGATTTTGAATTAATAATATCCTTGTAAGATTCCATATCATAAAATTACACTTTTCAATTATTGATTGATTGATTTTTGTCATATTTTAAATAATTATTTTTAGGTAACTTTACAAAAACATATACAATCATGGACAAAACAATTGGCAAAGCACTTTTTAATAGTCACTCCTATATAGAATACCGTAAAATAGTAACTGACTTGTTGCGAGAAAATAAGTCGACGGGTAACGATCAATCGGAGGCGTTAACCCATTACAGCACTTTAAATGAAACTAGAATGCACCGTTTAGATAAAACGATGAAAATCCTGCCTGAGGTAGTTACTAGTTTACAAGCGCTAGAACACGAATATATTTGGATCGTAATTTCTGAAGGTTGGTGTGGTGACGCCGCCCAACTGCTGCCCATTTTTGATAAAATGGCCGAACAATCCGAGGGTAAAATTGATCTTCGAATCGTTTTACGAGATGAAAATGAGGAATTGATGAATCATTTCTTGACGAATAAAGCCAAATCTATTCCTAAGCTAATCGTTATCAATAAAGTAACTAGTGGCGCTTTAGCACATTGGGGGCCTAGACCTAATGGTGCGACAGAACTAATAGAAAATTATAAAAAAGAGCACGGTGTAATTGATGAAACTATTAAGACTGACCTACAAATGTGGTATCTGCACGACAAAGGATTGTCTACGCAATCAGAATTAATCGATATGATGTTAGATCTCGATCAAATCGCACAAGAATAGTTTAGTATTGCAGGGCCTATTCCAGCCATTCGCTTAAGCCCTTTTTCATAACCCATTTTTTACAAGGTCGTTGCAGGAGCTTCCGCCGGTCGCTCTGTAACGACCGTAAAAAAGAGGGTTTTTCAGTCGGGGCTACCGCTACTGTCAGGGGCAAAATCCAGGCGTTAAAAACTAATTAAGGCAATTCCTATGCTAATGTTTCCAGAGTCAGCTTGTTTGTTTATAGGAATCGTATAGTGGTTCAGCTCTATAAAAATCAGGAGATCATCAGCAGTTTGGATCCCCAAACTAACTTTTTTATAATCACCTATTAAGTTCCCACGACCTAAGGCAATGGCTTTCCCTAATCCAGCTTGTAGTGTAATTCTAGTTTCATCGCTTATTTTCGGACTTATTCTAAAATTGGCATAAATGGGAGCTACCACTAATTTACTGGACCATTCCCAGTTCAAACCACCGTGCACTCCTACTGCAATCCATTTTTTATGGTGAACGCCATAACCAAATTTAGACCCAATTCCGTCTGGTATAAAAAAAGATTGTTTTTTGTTTGTGTATGGATCAACTTCGTCTCGATTGGGATTTCCCGTTAGAGCAATTGTCACATCAAATTGAGTATAGGTAATTTTTTTATCTTGGCTAAAAGCCATAAACGAAATGATATAGAATAACAATAAGTATGGTACTCTATAATTCATAACTATTAAAGTTGATCTTCAAATAAAGTAACATCAGTAGCGTCATTCACGTTGTAATTACCAATTTTTGTTCTTCTTAAAGCCGTTAAATGGGAGCCAGAATTCATGGCTTGACCAAAATCGTATGCAAGAGAACGAATATAGGTTCCTTTGCTACAAACTACCCTAAAATCAATTTCAGGCAACTCAATTCTGGTAATTTCAAATTCGTGAATTGTCGTTTTTCTAAAGGCAATTTCGACGGTTTCACCAGCACGTGCGTGTTCGTACAAGCGTACACCATCTTTTTTGATAGCAGAGAATATAGGTGGTTTTTGATCTATTTCTCCTAAAAACTGTTTTACGGTTTCGTGAATTAATGCCTCGTTAATATGATCAAAAGGATAAGTTTGGTCTACCTCGGTTTCTAAATCATACGATGGAGTGGTTGCTCCAATAAAAAAGGTTCCAGTGTATTCTTTGGCTTGACCTTGAAGTTCCGAAATTCTTTTGGTAAATTTCCCTGTACAAATTAAAAGCAAACCTGTAGCTAGAGGGTCTAGCGTACCTGCATGACCAATTTTAAATTTTTTAGGAAGCCCCACTTTGTTTATTAGCGCATATTTTAATTTGTTCACTGCTTGAAATGAACTCCATTTTAGCGGTTTATCAATTAGTAAAATTTGTCCCTCAAGGTAGTTTTCAGCAGTTAATCGTTCCATTACTTCGTGTAAAAATAGATTAATAAGGCGATTCCAATTATAATTCGGTACCAACCCCAAAATTTAAATCCGTACTTTGTTAGCACGGTAATAAATGTTTTTACAGCTAGTAGTGCAACCACAAAGGCAATAATGTTTCCTAACAGAAAAAGTTGGATATGATTTTCATCTTGTAAAATCATTTCGAACCCTTTCATTTCAGTAGCTGTTCCTTTTCCCCAGGTTTTTACAAACACAGAGTATACAGTTACAGCCAACATCGTAGGTACAGCCAGGAAAAAGGAAAATTCGGCTGCCGCTTTTCTGCTTAAGCCTTGAGTCATCCCTCCAATAATCGAAGCTGCAGATCGAGATGTTCCAGGCATCATAGCAAGGCATTGCCAAAAACCAATGGTAATTGCTTTTTTGATAGAAATATCTTTTTCGTCAAGGATAGTGGGGTTTTGAAACCACTTGTCTACAAATAAAAGAACAACACCTCCTAAGACTAAAACAGATGATATCGCAATTTGATTACCTAAAACAGCTTCGATCTTATCATCAAAAAGATATCCTAGTACCAAAGCAGGTATAACGGCAAAAGCCATTTTTAAATAAAAAGTAACGTTTTTAAAATCAAAGAATTTTTTCCAATACAAAACGACGATGGCTAATATGGCACCAAACTGAATCGAAACCTGAAACATTTTCAAAAAATCACTTTCTTGCATTCCCAGCAGTGCTGCCGTGAAACCCATGTGAGCGGTAGATGAGATGGGTAAAAATTCAGTAAGCCCTTCAATAATTGCTATAAGGATAGCTTGTAATGTATTCATGGAAATGTATGTTAGAAAAGTAGAGGCAGGGCAGCCTAGAATCGTGATTTGCTATGCGGTACAGCCTACTTTTTAGGACTTTTCAAAATAGCATAAATGGTTATCCCAAAACCAATCAAAACAGTAGTTGGAGCTAAACGAATTCTTCTAAAGTTAAATATTGCATCACTAAAAACAGCAGGATCATCACTACCACCTCCAGACATTAATATGAAGCCAAGAGCAATTACTCCTATTCCAATTAATAAGATTGTGTAATTACTTTTTCCGAAGAGAAATTCCTGTTTTTGTTCGTTGTTTTTCATAATGTCATTGTATGGAACGAAGTAATTTCATTCCTATTTAAATATTAATACAAATCGTCTGTTCTTAAATTCAAGAAGCGTTGGGTAGCAAAATGAGTGCTTATCCAAGTGATAAGTATTCCAATAGCAAATACAGCAGCTAGCAAAATGCCTGTCAATATAGGATTGTCCAAGATACCTAAATCAGGAAAACTTGTTTCTACGTATAGTAGAACACCCACTAAGGCAAAAATAGCTAGCAGAGCACCAATCATTCCTAGTTTTACACTACGCATCACAAATGGTTTTCTAATAAATGATTTGGTTGCACCTACCATTTGCATGGTTTTAATAATAAATCGGTTCGAATGAATGGATAAACGTAAAGAGCTATTAATTAATAAAACAGCTATAAATGTCAAGAAACCACTTATGATTAAAATCCACATACTCACTTTCTTGATGTTGTCATTTACAAGATTTACTAATTGCTTATCGTATACAATATCCGAAATCATGATATTGGCACGAAGGTTTTTTTCAATTTTGGCAATACTGTCTTTTTCAACATAATCAGCTTTTAAATGAATGTCGAAAGAATTCTGTAGAGGGTTTTCGCCAAGGAAAGTCATAAAGTCTTCTCCTATAATATCCGTGTGTAGCTTTGCTGCTTGCTCTTTGGTAACATAATCTATACTCTTAGCATAAGGCGCTTTTTTTAATTCGGTTCCAAAAGCTTTCAAAATCGTATCGTTGGCTTCGTTTTTAAAGAAAACCGTCATGGCTATTTTTTCTTTAAAATCATTCGCTAACTTTTGAGAATTTATAATAAACAATCCTAAGATACCCAAAAGAAATAACACCAAGAATACACTTAGCACAACCGAAAAATAAGACGAAATTAACCTGCGTTTTTGAAACTTATCAAATGAAGAACTCATAGTTTACTTTAATTATGGGGTAAAAATAATAAAGAATTTCTTTATATGAAGTTAATAACGCCCAAAGTTTTAACTTTCGTACAATAAACGTAAATTTGCCCGCACGATATTAAAATAAAAAACCTTAGAAACTTTGCAGCTTTGCAACTTTGAAATTATATAATGAAGTACAATCCGAACGAAATTGAGGCCAAATGGCAAAAGTATTGGGCTGAAAATAAAACATTTGCAGCACACAATTATTCTGAAACCCAAGGCGAAGCCGAATCGAGCGTAGCTAAGCCAAAACACTATGTTCTTGACATGTTTCCATATCCATCAGGAGCTGGTTTGCACGTAGGTCATCCACTAGGTTATATTGCGTCTGATGTGTATTCCAGATATAAAAGACATCAAGGGTACAATGTTTTGCACCCTATGGGATACGATAGTTTCGGTTTGCCAGCAGAACAGTACGCTATCCAAACAGGGCAACGTCCTGAGGATACTACTAGTGTAAACATCGATGGTGGTTTTGATAAAGAAGGCAATCAAATTGCAGGTTATAGAAAGCAACTAGACCAAATAGGTTTTTCATTTGATTGGGATAGAGAGGTGCGTACTTCTAATCCAGAGTATTATAAACACACACAATGGATTTTTATTCAACTCTTCAACTCTTGGTACAATAAAGAATCTGATAAAGCAGAGGATATTACAACGTTGATTGCTGTTTTCGAAAAGGAAGGAAATGCAAATATAAAAGCAGTTTGTGATGATAACATAGCTGTTTTTTCTGCAGCCGAGTGGAATGCTTACGCAAAAGATACTAAGGAGAAAATTCTATTACAATACCGCTTAACGTACTTAGCAGAAAGCGAAGTGAACTGGTGTCCAGGTTTAGGAACAGTTTTAGCTAACGACGAAATCGTAAATGGAGTTTCGGAACGTGGCGGATTTACAGTAGTGCGTAAAAAAATGACACAATGGAGCATGCGTATTTCGGCTTATGCGGAGCGTTTGTTGCAAGGATTAAATGATATCGATTGGAGCGAAAGCATCAAAGAAAGTCAGCGCAATTGGATAGGAAAGAGTGTTGGCGCAATGGTTTCTTTCCCCATATCAATCTTACCCGCATTAGAAGAGAACTTGGATTCTGAAGAACTTTCTGATGCACAGAAAATATTGTGGTTAAGTTTAAAATCAAAAGCTCTTGATGTTAAGTTTACCCAACAACACCTAATTTCAGATTATAGTGTTGATTTTGTTTGTCTTTCAAAAAAATTGGTGATTGAAGTCGATGTTGATACTCATGATGCTATGCAGAAGGAGAATAATTTGAGAACAGATGCATTAGTTGAAAAAGGATTTAAAGTCATTCGTTTTAAAAACGAAGAAATATTAGGAAACTTAGCGGGAGTTTTAGATACCATAACTGAAGAATTAAATAGTATCACTGTTCCCTATTCAGAGGCTAAGAGAATCGATGTTTTTACCACTCGCCCTGATACTATTTTTGGTGTGACGTTTATGACATTGGCTCCAGAGCACGAGTTGGTGGCTCAAATTACTACACCGGCACAAAAAGAAGCGGTACAAGCTTACATTGAAAAAACGTCCAAACGATCTGAAAGAGAACGTATGGCCGATGTTAAAACAATATCAGGAGTTTTCACTGGTGCCTATGCCGAGCATCCTTTTACGAAAGAACCTATTCCGGTTTGGATAGGTGATTATGTGTTGGCTGGTTACGGAACAGGAGCGGTAATGGCAGTACCTTGTGGTGACGAGCGTGATTATGCTTTTACTAATTTCTTTAAAGATCAAAAGGGAATGCCTGCGATCAAGAATATTTTTGATAAAGATATTAGCGAAGCTGCTTTTGGTTCTAAAGAAGGATTTAAATTAGTAGATTCTGATTTCTTGAACGGACTAGGTTACAAAGAAGGAACTTACAAAGCAATTGAAGCTTTAGAGAAAATAAAACAAGGAAAAGGAAAAACAAATTACCGTTTGCGTGATGCTGTTTTTTCTCGTCAAAGATATTGGGGAGAGCCGTTCCCGGTTTATTATGTGAATGGATTGCCACAAATGATTGATGCACAGCACTTACCAATCATTTTACCAGAAGTTGAAAAGTATTTACCTACCGAAGATGGTTTGCCTCCGTTAGGAAACGCAACAGTATGGGCTTGGGATAGTGTAAACAATACAGTAGTAAATACATATTTAGTCGATAACCAGACTATATTTCCATTAGAGCTGAATACTATGCCCGGTTGGGCTGGAAGTTCGTTTTACTGGATGCGTTATATGGATCCAAAAAACGAAAAGGAGTTTGCAAGCCAAGAAGCATTGGCATATTGGGAAAGTGTGGATTTGTATATTGGCGGAAACGAGCACGCAACGGGTCATTTATTGTACTCCCGTTTTTGGAACAAATTTTTAAAAGACAAAGGCTTTTCGCCAACTGAAGAACCATTCAAAAAACTCATCAATCAGGGAATGATTTTGGGAACAAGTGCTTTTGTTTATAGGTTTTCTTGGATGGTCATGTCTGCACACTCAGAAGGATTTGATATGATCAAGCAAATGGGATCGTTTTTTATTTCTAAACATAAATATGATAAAATATTAAAGGGTGATTTAGATGAATTAGCTCAAGCGAAAGATATTTATTTGAAAAAATTGAGTAGTTTGTTTCCTGAGAAAATGCCAATTGAAACTGTTGGAGAAATTTTAATAAACTCTATTCATGCTGATGTTTCTATGGTGAATTCATCAGATGAATTAGATGTAGAAAGATTCAAATCATGGAGAGAAGAGTATAAAGATGCCGAATTTATTTTAGACGAAAACGGAAAATATATAGTAGGTCGCGAAGTAGAGAAAATGTCTAAATCGAAATACAATGTAGTAACTCCAGATAATATTTGTGCTGAATATGGTGCCGATACTTTGCGTTTGTACGAAATGTTTTTAGGACCTTTAGAACAAGCAAAACCTTGGAATACCGCAGGGATTTCGGGTGTGTTTGGTTTCTTGAAAAAACTATGGCGTTTGTATTATGAAGAAGAAACTTTAGTGGTTACTGATGAGGCGCCAAACAAAGACAACTTAAAAACCTTGCACAAAACCATTAAGAAAGTCGCTGATGATATTGAGAATTTCTCTTTCAATACCTCAGTTTCGCAATTCATGATTTGCGTTAATGAACTATCTACTCAAAAATGCCACTCGCGTGCGATTCTAGAACCGTTAGCGATAGTGATCTCGCCTTATGCACCGCATATTGCCGAGGAATTATGGTCGGTTTTAGGTCATGAAGGTTCGATTGCATTAGTTCCTTTTCCAGTTTTTGAGGCTAAATATTTAGTGGAAAGCGAGAAAGAATATCCGGTTTCCTTCAATGGAAAAATGCGTTTTACGATCACTTTGCCTTTGGATTTAACCAAAGAACAAATTGAAGAAATCGTCATGAAAGATGAGAGAACCATAAAACAATTAGAAGGCAAAACTCCTAATAAAGTAATTATCGTTCCTGGAAAAATAATAAATTTAGTAGGCTAGTACATCTAATCAAAAGTTAGTTGCCAGTGCTAGTAACGAGTGATTATTTTAAGAATCCAAATTTCGACAAAAGTTGAGATTTGGATTTTTTATTTGGATATAATTAACGAATGCCAAACTGACACTCACTAAAATTGGTTCAGAATTTGCTACATTGTACTTAATAAACAAAACTAAAAAAGACAAAAATATGGGAATGGGTTATTTAATTCTTGCAGGAGCGATCATGCTCTTTAGCTGGTTAGTTAGTTCAAGACTAAAAAACAAGTTTGAACATTATTCGAAATTGCATTTACAAAACGGAATGTCGGGTGCTGAAATTGCTGAGAAAATGTTAGTTGATAATGGCATTAGGGATGTACGCGTTATTTCGACTCCAGGTCAATTGACAGATCATTACAATCCAGTGAATAAAACTGTTAATTTAAGTGAGTCAGTTTACAATCAGCGCAATGCGGCAGCCGCTGCAGTGGCTGCACACGAATGCGGCCATGCGGTACAACATGCCGTAGGATATCAATGGTTAACAATGCGATCTAAACTAGTTCCTTTTGTTAATGTTGCTTCCAGTTATATGCAGTGGGTATTATTAGGAGGGATTTTGCTGATCAATACTTTCCCGGCTTTACTGTTGGGCGGAATTGTACTTTTTGCCGCAACTACAATATTTTCCATAGTTACTTTACCTGTAGAGTATGATGCTAGTAATCGTGCTTTGGCTTGGTTGGAAAACAAGCGTATGTTAACTCAGCAAGAGCAAGCAGGAGCGAAAGATGCCTTGAAATGGGCTGCTAGAACCTACGTGGTTGCAGCATTAGGATCTATTGCTACCTTACTGTATTATATTTCTATTTATATGGGAGGAAGTAGCCGTAGAGATTAAGCACCTTTACTAAGACATGAATTTTCAAGATTAACCGCCTCCCTTTCATAATGAGGCGGTTTTTTTATAGCTGGATTTGGCGATCTATTTGTTGGTCTAATGAAATAAAGGTTTCAGTTCTTGATACGCCCTCAATTGCTTGGATTTTAGTATTTAAAAGTTGCATCAAATGTTCGTTATCGCGGCAAATTATTTTTATTAATATCGACCAGTTTCCTGTAGTGTAATGGCATTCCAATACTTCGGGAATTTTTTTAAGTTCTTTGACAGCTTCGGGGTTTCGTAACGCTTTGTCCAGATATACACCTACAAAAGCCATGGTGTTGTAACCTAATATTTTGTTATTAACAATGAATTTAGAGCCAGAGATAACTCCTGATTGTTCTAGTTTACGTAAGCGTTGGTGTATCGCTGCTCCGGAAATTCCTATTTTGTTAGCGATTTGCAAAATGGGCTTTCTGGCATCTTCCATGAGGTAGCGCAAAATTTCTTTATCGATACCGTCTATTTCGACTACTAATGAATTGATTTTCATAACTTCTTATTTGAAACTTTAAACAGGTAACTAGTTAAATTATGAAATCAAATTTAGGTAAAATCAATTAGATTAAAACAATGATGACGTTTTATCTTCTTTTGACGAATGTGTTTTTCAATTTAAATCAAAAAAAATCACCTCAGGGAGATGATTTTTTAATAGTATTGTAATTAGGTTAGATTATTCTTTCTTCCCTTTATTAGCTTCAGCTATATATTTTTCTAGTGCCATAGTCATCGATGGTGTATTAGGAGTAGGGGCTAGGATGTCTACTCTCAAACCGTGATCTAAAGCTTCTTTTTGTGTTGTGCTTCCAAATACAGCAATTCTAGTATTGTTTTGCTCAAAGTCAGGAAAGTTCTTATACAAAGATTTTATTCCAGTAGGGCTAAAGAAAGCTAGGATATCATAATAAACATCGGCTAAGTCAGTCAAGTCACTCATTACTGTTTTGTAAAAAACAGCTTGCGTCCAGTCAACTTTTAGATTGTTTAATGTAATAGGGGCATCTGCATTTAATTGGTCAGAAGCCGGTAAAAGAAATTTTTCGTCTTTGTATTTTTTTATCAGTGGAGATAAATCTGCAAAATCTTTCGGTCCTACATAGATTTTACGTTTTCTGTAAACTACATATTTTTGTAAATAAAATGCAACTGCCTCTGATTGACAAAAGTATTTTAATCCTTCAGGAACCTTAAATCGCATTTCCTCAGCAACTCTAAAAAAGTGATCTACTGCGTTTCTGCTTGTTAAAATAATGGCGGTGTAATTATTTAGGTCTATCTTTTGAAGACGGATCTCTTTAGCATTAACTCCTTCTATATGAATAAAAGGCCTGAAATCAATTTTCACTTTATGCTTTTGTTGTAACTCAAAGTAAGGAGAATTCTCTACTTTAGGCTCAGGCTGTGACACCAAAATTGTTTTCACTTTCATATTTTAATTTTTTCTAAGTGCCTCTATTTGTAAACAAATAATACATAAAAAAATAGGGGGCTATTTCGAGAGTGCAAAGATATAAAATAAAATAAAACAACTTACTCAATATTAAATTTTGATAATTTTTAATTGAAACTAGGTAAGTTAATGTACTTATAAACAATATGATAGATATAAATACTATAGGAATATTTTTAGAAATACTATCATAATAGAACAGAATAACGTTCACTGGAAGGATAAACAAACTGATATAGGTCCTGTAGATGACCTTTTGTAAGTTAAATTGTTCCACAAATTCTTCAATATTGAACGCTGTGCCAATTATTTTTTCGATCAACAATTTAGATAACACAAAGAAGATCAAGAAAGTAAAAATTTGGATAAAAAGAACCCAATCTGTTTTTGCTGCGTAACCAAAACTACTTAGCGATAGTTGTATAAAAAAAGCGACTGAAATAATTTGTACAATAAACAAGGAGATGGTAAAGCTACTTAGAAGTTGGCTGCTGTCGCGATACACCTTAGAATATTTATCAGAAAATATTAGGTTCATAAAATCACCGAAACGATTTTCATATAGTGATTTTGTGATGGCTATAATAGCAAAAGAGAGGACGAATAAAACGGTTGCCCAATCTTTGTTTTCTGTTATTCGAGGATGAAGTATATGTTCAATCATAGGTGACAAAATTAGTAATTTTTTATATCAATCTTTTTATTATAATTTTATTATGAATCGAATGCTATAAATTGGTTACTTTTGCGGTGAAATTACTAGAAAATGAGCGATTGTATTGTTATAATTCCTACCTATAACGAAATAGAAAATATAGAAAGCATTATTCGAACAGTGCTCTCTCAACATAAATCTTTTCACGTGCTTATTGTTGACGATAATTCACCTGATCATACCGCAGACAAGGTTAGACTACTGCAAACGGAATTTGAAGGCAAATTATTTTTAGAAAACAGAAAGAAAAAGGGAGGTTTAGGTACGGCTTACGTGCATGGCTTTAAGTGGGCATTAGATAAAAAATACGACTATATTTTTGAAATGGATGCTGATTTTTCGCACAACCCTACTGATCTAGAAAAATTGTACAATGCTTGCCATTTTGGAAATGCCGATTTAGCAATTGGTTCTCGTTATGTTACAGGTGTAAATGTTGTTAATTGGCCATTAAATCGTGTGTTATTATCTTATTTTGCATCAGTATATGTGCGGATAATTACAGGGATGAAAATTCATGATGCAACAGCAGGATTTGTCTGCTACAAAAGAAAAGTACTGGAGAATATTGGGATCAATAAAATTAAATTTGTTGGTTATGCTTTTCAAATTGAGATGAAGTATAGAACATTTTGTCACAAATTCAATATTGTAGAAGTGCCCATTATTTTTACTGATAGAACCAAAGGGGAGTCTAAAATGAGTAATTCAATCATTGTAGAAGCCGTTTTTGGAGTGATTTCCCTAAGATTAAAAAAATTAATTAATAGATTATAATACAAAAACAATGAACAAGGTTTTAATTAAGAATGCCAAAATAGTAAATGAAGGAGCGATTTTTGAAGGCGATGTTTTAATTGAAAATGACATTATTGTTGAAATTTCAGAAAGTATTAGCGCGAAATCTTCTGATTGCCTTATTATTGATGCCGAGGGTAATTATTTGATGCCAGGTGCAATTGATGATCAAGTTCATTTTAGAGAGCCAGGTTTAACGCACAAAGGGGATATCGAGTCAGAATCAAGGGCTGCAGTTGCGGGAGGTATCACCTCTTTCATAGAGCAACCCAACACGGTTCCTAATGCTGTTACTCAAGAAATTCTTGAAGAAAAATATCAATTAGCGGCCGATAACTCTTACGCGAATTACTCGTTTATGATGGGTGCGACTAACGATAATCTGGAAGAAGTTCTAAAAACTAATCCCAAAAATGTTGCAGGAATTAAAATATTTTTAGGTTCTTCAACCGGAAATATGTTAGTTGATAATCAAGCTACACTTGAGAAAATATTTTCTAGTACACCACTGTTAATTGCTGTTCATTGTGAAGATGAGACAACTATAAAAAATAATTTAGAAAAATATAAAGAAGAGTTTGGTGAAGAGGTACCTATTACCGCACATCACTTAATTCGATCTGAAGAGGCTTGCTATATTTCTTCATCAAATGCTATTGCGCTTGCTAAAAAGACAGGAGCTCGTTTACATATTTTTCATCTTTCGACTGCAAAGGAAATGGATTTGTTTACAAACAAAATTCCTTTGGAGAAAAAACAAATTACCGCTGAGGTTTGTATTCATCACTTATGGTTTACGAATGACGATTACGCCACCAAAGGAAATTTGATTAAGTGGAATCCAGCTGTAAAAACAGCTAACGACAGAAACGCACTTTGGGAAGCATTGCTTGATGGTCGAATCGATGTTATCGCTACAGATCATGCCCCTCATACTTTAGAAGAAAAGCAACAATCCTATTTAAATGCCCCTTCGGGCGGGCCATTAGTGCAACATGCTGTTGTAGCAATGTTTGAGGCATTTCACCAAGGAAAAATTAGTGTTGAGAAGATTGTAGAAAAAATGTGCCATAATCCTGCGAAGATTTTCAAAATAGAAAATCGTGGTTTTATTAAAGAGGGCTATTTTGCTGATTTAGTTATAGTTAATGCTGGATTGCCATGGAGTGTAAAAAAAGAAAATATTTTTGCTAAATGTGGTTGGTCTCCTTTTGAAGGTTTTACTTTTAAATCAAGAATTACACATACTTTTGTAAATGGGAAATTGGTTTACAATGCTTTTAAAGTTAAAAATATCCGAGCAGGAAAAAGATTGTTGTTTGATCGATAAAATATACTGATGAAAAAAATACTATCGTTTTTAATGCTTTTGATTTTATTTGTTAGCTGTAAAGAGGAGGTTATTGCAAAGCCTGACCGACTTATAGAGAAAAATAAGATGATTGATATTATGTATGATTTGGCCATTCTGGAAGGAATCAAGTATAGTAAGCCAGAATCGTTAGATAGCAACCAAATCAATTCAGCTAATTACATTTACAAGAAGTATCAAGTAGATAGTTTGCAATTAGCACAGAGCAACGTGTATTATGCCTCAGATTATGTTGAGTATAAAAACATGTATGACGAGCTTATTAAACGTATCGAACGTAAGAAAACAGTGTTAGATTCAGTCGTTAAAATTAATAAAAACAGTAAAAGCAGGAAAGATTCTTTGCAAGCCATAAAGGGTAAAGCGAAACTGAAAAAAGATTCTATTTTAAATAAAAAAGCAGTTATGAGTAAAGAGGAAGTAATAAAAAGAGCAACCTTACAATAAAATTATAACTCTAGACTTTATTTAACTGAAGCTCTTTTTGATATACGTATGAACGTCAAGAAATTGATAATCTAAGGCTGTCTTTATTTTCTCATTTGAGTACATATTAGTCGAATAAGAAGCAACTGCTACAGCCTGTGTTAATTTTCTTTTACGATTAAGTATCCAGCTAACTACTGCATCTATTCTCCAAGCTATTTCTATTAAAAAAGGGCTAGCTTCTCTTTTTGGTGCCTTTACGCCAATTGCATTTGCGACAGTATTTAGGAAGTCTCTGTAAATAATATTTTGAGCAATCAAAGTATAGCGTTCATTTTTAATGGTACTATTCATGAGGTTATAAACAATTGTAGCTACATCAGTAACTGCAATAAACCCAGTTGTGCCTAACGTATAGTATGGCATTCCCTTTTCAACTTTTTTTATTAACTCACCACTACCTTGATCTTCAAATCCAGGTCCTACAATTACTCCTGGATTTACAATTATAACATCAAGTCCTTCTTGCTGCCCGCGCCATACCTCCATTTCGGCCCCATATTTAGAAATAGCATAATCACTGTGTTTTTTTTCAGGATTCCACTCTGCAGCTTCTGTTATTATTGTTTCGGTACTCAAGACGTCGCCTAGGGCTGCAGTAGAGCTAATATGACATAATTTTTTGATTCCTTTTGCTATTGCAAAATTCACAATATTTGCGGTTCCTTCAATATTTATTTTTCGTAATTTCTCTTCATCTTTGGAATCAAAAGAAATAAAGGCGGCGCAATGATAAACTAGTGTTATTCCTTTAAAGGCAATCTCTAGCGCTGGAATGTTTATTATGTCTGCTTGTACCCATTCGATGCGGTCAAAAAGAATTGTTTTATGGTAGCGATCAAATAATGATTTTGTTTTGTCAATAGTGTCAGCGGTGCGATAAGTGGCACGTACCATAGACTGATTTTCATCGCTGTGCGATAGTATATGTACTAATAAATGTGCACCCACTAAACCGGTTCCTCCTGTTACTAAAATCATATAGCGAATTTACAAAATAGGAAGCAGTATTTATGATTTTTTTAGATTAAGCTTGCAAACAAATAAGCCAATCCACATTATATTTTATATTTGCATAAAATTATACGTACTAGAATGAAAAATTTTATTGAAGAAGTAACTTGGAGAGGAATGCTCCACGATGTTATGCCCGGCACAGAAGAACATTTGATGGAACAAATGCGTGTGGCATATGTGGGTATTGACCCAACTGCAGATTCATTGCATATAGGACATTTAGTTGGTGTGATGCTTTTAAAACACTTTCAAATCGCCGGCCACAAACCATTAGCTCTTGTAGGAGGTGCGACAGGAATGATTGGTGATCCATCAGGAAAATCTAATGAGCGAAATTTATTAGATGAACCAACTCTTAGACACAATCAGGAAGCTATAAAAATACAATTGAGTCGGTTTTTAGATTTCACGTCAGATGCTTCAAACGCAGCAGAATTGGTTAATAATTATGACTGGATGAAAGAGATTTCATTTTTGGATTTCATCCGTGATATTGGAAAGCATATTACAGTAAATTACATGATGTCTAAAGAGTCTGTAAAAAAACGATTAACATCAGATGCAGCTGAGGGAATGTCTTTTACGGAATTCACATACCAATTAGTACAAGGTTATGACTTTATGCATTTGTACAAGGAGAAAAACTGTACGCTACAAATGGGAGGTTCTGATCAGTGGGGTAATATTACTACCGGAACAGAATTAGTAAGGAGGAAAGAAGGCGGGAAAGCTTATGCTTTGACTTGTCCTTTGATAACTAAAGCAGATGGTACTAAGTTTGGTAAATCCGAAGGAGGAAACATTTGGTTAGATGCTAAACGTACGTCGCCTTACAAGTTTTACCAATATTGGTTAAATACCTCAGATGCAGATGCAGAAAAATACATTAAGATATTTACTTTTTTAACGAAAGAAGTTATTGAAGCCCTAATAATAGAACACAACGAAGCTCCACACTTACGTATTTTGCAAAAAAGACTTGCTGATGAAGTGACTACAATGGCGCATTCTGCATTGGATTTAGAAAACGCAATTAAAGCTTCTGCAATCTTATTCGGGAATTCAACTTCTGATGATTTGAAAGAACTGGACGAAGCTACTTTCTTAGATGTATTTGATGGTGTTCCTCAAGCAGAGATAGCAAGAAATGAAATTGAAGCAGGTATTGATATTGTAGCTGTTTTGAACGAAAAAACAGGTTTCTTTAAATCAAATGGGGAGGCGAGAAGAGCTCTGACAGCCAATTCAATTTCAGTTAACAGAGAGAAAATAAAAGAGGATTTTATACTTTCTGCAAAAGATTTGATCAACAACCAATTTGTCTTGTTGCAAAGCGGAAAGAAAAATTATTTTGTGGTAAGAATTGTTTAACCCGATCTAATGAAAATTAAATAGCCCAAGACTGTAAAATAGTGTTGGGTTTATTTTTGTCTAAAAATGAAGCTTACTCTTTAAAATTAATTTCAACTTTATTCGAACTAAGCCATCCTTTTATAATGGTTTTGTTAGCTTCTATAGTAACCTTATCTTCAGGAAGTAATGTAGAATAGAGCTCTTCTTTCATTAAAATTAATACTAGATCAAGGTAATGCGGTATTTTTTCGTCAAGATAGTACTCGTTGTCATAGTGGGTGACATATCTGTTTTTGTCCCACATAAAGGACGCAGCATAGCTTTTACTTTCATGAGGGTTTAGCATAATAATAGTACTCATGATGCTATTGCTAGAAGCCTCTCTTATTTCGTTTTGTTTTTTGATCAGATAGTTGTCTAAATTCCCTTTGTTCTCCCTTAATTCTTTGGACATCTTATCTATAAAATCTTTATTGTTTTTCTCGTTTGTTATGGGGCTAGAAATACTTTCGACGTCAATACGGGTTTCTTTTTGATACAGTCGATATGATGGTGTCCAGGATAATGCATTTGAAACATTAGATCGAATTTTGTAAGGGTTGAGAATAAACGAGAGTGGTCTAGTTGTTTTGTTTTTGATTTGGTAGTGAATGGTGAAGATTCTTTGATTGTTCTTATCGACAGAAGCAATCGAATCTAAAGTCAATTCCAGATCATCACTTTGACTGTGTGCCACGAAGTCAAAAAGGAAAAATAAAAGAATTAGGAGTCTGACGGATTTCATATCATAGCACCATTAAATTGCATCCTCGAATATCCGAATTGTCAAAACGACCTAGGATTTCAAAAGAATTATTAGTGATTTTTTTGCCTAAATCTTGGGTTGCAATAAAGGAGCAAGAGTTGAGGTTGGCCAAGTCGATTACATTAATACCGCCTGTTTTACCATGTGGAATGTAAGTAAGCGCATCTTCGGTATCGCGAACGATGATTTGCATCCACGTAGGACATTCAAATATGCCTTCACCAAGTGAATAGGCTTGTGAAAGTAACTCAGTCATCCCATATTCAGAATGAATAACAGTAACCCCAAAGCCAGCACAAAGTTGTTGGTGTAATTCCTCTCTGATCATTTCTTTTCGCTTGCCTTTCATTCCTCCCGTCTCCATTATGATTGTGTTTTGTAACTGGAATTGATGCTTCTCAATTAAATCCAATAAGGCATAGGTCACTCCAATCAAAATAACATTTTGCCCTGATTGATCTAGTGCGATGAGGTTTTTTATTAATTCATCATGATCGTGCAAGTAAAATCCACTTTCAGAGCGATTGGAGCATTTTATCAAATCTTCGACCATGTAAATTAATGAAGATCCTTCTCTTTCAAGATAAGAAGGCAACAAGGCAAGAATTACGTAATCTTCGATGTTTCCATAAAATTCTGAAAATCCTTTTTGGTAACTTTCTTCATAAAGTGAAGTATCGGTCACAAGATGTTTACTGGTGATCATTCCAGTTGTGCCACTACTAGTGAACGTTTGTTGGATGGCATTCGTATTAGAAACTACTTGATGGCTTTTGAAAAATTGAATAGGTAAAAACGGAATTTGTGATAGTAACTTAACCTTAGAAACATTGGTTTGTAATAAATCACAAAACTCTTTATAAACTAGGTTGTTTTCGTATTGAAAACGGAACGTTTTTAAAGCTATTTTTTCAAATTGCTTTTGAGTCGAAATGGTAAATATATCAGTAGCTGTGATCAAGACTATTTTTTTAGCAAAGGTATTAATTTAAGAATATAATAAGACTTTTAAGTCGTGCAGAAATCTAAAAGCAAAAAGCTCCATTTGTCAAAATGGAGCTTTTTTTATAATTGAAATATAATTTATCTAACTATTAATTTTCGAGTGGCTGTAGCATTATCTTCATTTATTTTTATGATATAGACACCAGGAATAAGATTAGAAATATTCAGCTCTCTAGTGCTAAGCATAGTTTGTAATACTTTTTTGCCTAGAAGATCGAATATAATAATTTCTTTATTACTGTCGTTTTTAGTTCCAACGTAAACTTTACCATTAGTCACAGGGTTTGGATACACGCTTAACCCCTCAATCGTTGCGGATTCTTGTTGTTTGAGTACTTGCTTGCTTTCTTGAGCGCTGAGGTTCAAGGAGAAGAAGAATACCAATAAGAGTGTTGTATAAAAGTAGTTTTTTTTCATTCCCTCTGTTTAGTAATGTAAATATATTAAAAATAATTCAAATATTATACCAAAAAAACTGCCTTCCAGTTAGAAAGGCAGTTTAATATTTTATTTATACTGTAAAAATTAAAATCCTACAGACCATCCTGCTGCCCATGTAGGCATGCTTGCTCCATTTCCAGCACCAGAAGAAGCAGTTTCAGAAGTTACAATTGCAGAAACACTAGTAGCAACTCCGCTATTCAATTTACCAGATGTTTTAGTAGCTACATCTGTAGTGTAATTTACGCTTACTGCTTTTAGACCAGTTGGGATAAAAGCAATTGTTTCGTCGTTTTCTACATTAAATCCAACTTTCCAGCTGCTTAAGAAAACGTTTGTGAAAACTCCTTTTGTTCCTCTTCTTAGTTTGATAGCATCATTCTCTAACCATGTTCCAGTTGCTGGAGCACTTCCAGGTCCTACTAGTGTTAAGTTTGTGATCGAAGGATTAGCAATAGGAGCAAAAGCATAACCTAATTCGAAATTATCTGCTTCAATTCCTCTATTCCCTTTTCCAAATCCAAGTTTTCCATACCAGTTAGTGTTTGTTCCAGACCATCCTTCTGTCCAGTCAAACTGATCATCTTCGTTTCCGATAGAAATTAAGTTAGATGTATTTACTGTTCCTCCAAAAAACTCAACTCCATCGTCAGCTCCTTGAAAAAACTCAACATAATCAATAGTTGTTCCTGAACCAACACCAAATAATGAAAGACCATTAAATTCTTTTTCACTATTAAAAGCGGCTCCTGCATATTCAATTCTTAGGTATTTGATTGAACCAGAATTATCGTTAGCGATTGTTCCTCCATAAGTTAAATCAGCAACTTCTGATTGAGCCGTTCCAGCTCCTCCGTTAATACGGTTGATAGGTGCTTTTCCGCAAATCACTAATCCACCCCAGTCTCCTGCCGCTTTTGTAGTTAGACCAGAAGTCATAACTACTGGTTTTACTGCAGTTCCTTCTACGTTTAATTTTCCGCCTTGCGCAATTGCGATATACGATTGTGTTCCGCCAGTTCCTTGAATAATTGTTCCAGCAGGTATGGTTAATGTAGCTCCGCTGTTAACTTGGATTTTCCCTGTTAATTTATAAACCTTTGTTGCATCTAGAGTTACACTACCATCGTTAATAGTTCCTTGGAAGTTGTTTGCATCTGCAGTAAAAGTAGATGACGGTGGTGTTGTAGGCGTAGGGTTGTCACTAGAAGAACAGCTAGTAATTAAACCTGCAGCTAATGTTAAAATCCCGAATAATTTTACAGTTGATTTTTTCATGATTGTTTAGTAATAGTTTTATTTATTTTTCTTCTACAAAGATGCAGCAAGTGTTTTATTTTGATGTTATCTAAACATGAATGTTAGTTTACTAAAAAGCTATTTCAACATTAATTTAAAGTTAATTAGAATCCCTGTAAGCTATTTAGCGTTGTCGTGCTAGATTATTAATGTTTTTTAAATAGGATAGGAGTGAGCACGATAAAACAACAAAGAGCAGCTGTAAAGCTGCTCTTTGTTTGTACTCAAGAATACTAGGTTATTAATTACAATTGGTAATTTAAACTCAAACTTATCGTTGCACCCTTTTTATATGAAAGGACGTTTACATCAGCATTAGTGTTTTCTTGCACTCTTTTTATAGCTGGGTTTAACAAGTTTTTTGCAACCAAACCAATTCCTAATTTCTCTGTTAGTTGAGATTTAGCGATAAAATCTAAAGATCCAAATGCTTTGTCTACTAAATCTCCTTTACTACTTGTTCCAATTGCATTTACTCTGTCTGAAAAGTAGGTGTATGCTATAGTTGTTGTTAAGTTGCTATTACTATTATTCCATTCATTAAAGTAAGTCAAATCAGCATTAAGCAATAAGTTCGATGCTCCAGTAAATTTTCCCCTTGAATTTGTAAAATCAACTTGGAAGTTAGTTTCTCTTTTTACTTTTTCTGAGTCTAATTCTTGACTACTATATAAATAAGAAACGTTTAATCCTGCTGATAGTTTTTTAGCATTGTTAGAATCCGAATTAAAAAGTTGCTTTCTATATTCGGCTTCAGCTCCAGCTACATAACCATAATCTCCTGTGTTGATGTATGAGATGTCATTTGAAGATGACGATACCGTAACCTCATTCATTGGGTTTAAAATATACTTACCAAATGCTGTTACTGATAGTAACTCATCGCTTTTAGGGAACATTTCCCATTTTAAATCTAAATTGTAATCATCAGATGCATATAAATCTTTGTTTCCTACTTTTACTTGAAGTACTTCTTCATAAATAAAAGGAGCTCTTTCTTTAAATTGAGGTAAAGTATAGGTTTTACTCAATCCTAAACGTAAATTTTGCTTATCATTTAATTCGTATTTCATCACTAAACTAGGTAAGAACGCTGTTTTTTTCAATTCATCTTCTCCTATATCTCCCAATTGTGTGTTCCAAACCACTTTTTGAGTAATATTTTCTCCTCTTAGTCCAAGTACGGCAGTTAGCTTGTTGAACTTGTATTCGGTATTTGCAAATGCAGCATGAATCATCAAGTCACCTCCATAGGTTTGAGGAAATAATGCGTTGGCTACTTGAGAGTTTCCTCTAAAAGTGGCGATTGTAAAATTACCATTATCAAAATTAGGTTGGTTGTAAAATAAATCTAGGTTGGTAGGATCAACGATTGTATTTGTATTTCCATTAGTTGCTTTGATGTTAAATTGAGTAGCTTGAAAACCTCTCGATTTAATTCGCTCATTTAAACCAAAAGTAACTTTACCTAAGAAATCACCTTCTGCATTTTTATTAAATTTATAGTCGTAAGAGGCGTTTGCAGCTAATTCATCCTCTTTTAACTTTTGGAAGTATCTGTGGTTATCGGGAGCTGATATACTCGATAATTGAAATCCGTTTGCCTCTTTTCTAAAAATATTTTGTACTCGATCAGGCATATCTCCATTGATGATATTGTACGATACGCCCCAGTTCAATTTAGAGCGATCTCCAATTTTATGCTCTCCAAGAAGTTGGTTGATTAATACGCTGTTTTTTTCGTAGTTAAAACGACGAATTAAACCATTACCATCATTAGCTAAATCTACAATAAAACCAAAATATTCCTCAGTAGATTGCTTTGATGTGTTGATGTAAACTGTGTTATAACTTATTTTGTTGTTAGCATTGAATTTGTATCCAATATTAGCCATTGCAGTTGTATTAGTCTCGTATTTTAAGTCAGTGTATGACTCAAAAATTTTGTTTGCAATCCCGTTTCCATTCACACTAGCTTTAGCTGTTCCATTACTCTTTGAAGAAAAATCGTTACTAAACGATGCGGTTGCAAAGAAACTTAGTTTTCCCTCTGAACCTACATCGAATGATTTTCCACCTGAAAGAGATAAAGAGGTTGCTATGGGATTGTAACCTTTTAATTGAAGTGAACTGTAGTTAAATTGTGTAAGTGGATTACTTGGTATCGATTGATTTGTAAACCCCAATTTGTTATAACCAGTTCTTAGGTTGAAATTATCTTCGGCAACAGCGTTGGTGTTTATTTTTGAACCAACATCAATTTTCAAAAATCCATTTCCTTTATAATCTTTAGAAATGATATCAACGTTACCTCCAGCGAAATCTCCGTAAATACTACCGCCGTATACTTTGTCTATTGAGATGTACTCAACAATATCTGTAGAGAAAATTTCAAGATTTAAATTCTTTTTCTCAGGATCATTAGACGGGATTGGTAATCCATTCATCGTAGTCGAGTTGTAACGATCTCCAAGTCCTCTAACAAAAATATTTCCAGATCCTTCTTGTTTAGTAATACCCGTAGTTTTAGTGACAGCGGTTGCTACATCACTTACTCCCTTACGAGCTAGTTCTTGTGTTCCAATGCTTTGCTTAATCTCTACTGCATTTTTTTGATCTAGTAATAAAGCAGATTCTTTTTGTCGACTAACGGTAGTTCTAATTATTACATCGTCTAGTTTATAGCTTGATGCTCCTAGCGCTTTGTTTAATGTGATTGTTTGACCGCTTACTACAGTTACAGGAATCTCAACTGATTCATATCCTATGAAACTAAATTGAATTATATAACTTCCTGCAGCAGCAGATAGGGTGTACTTACCATCAATATCTGTTGTTGCGTTTATAGGCGTGCCTTTTAAAATTACATTTGCAAAAGGGAGTGTTTCGTTATTTGAATCTTTATCGGTTAGTACTCCAGTTATAGTTCCTTTGCTTTGTGCAAATGAAAGTGTACTGATTAAAAATGTCAAAATAAATAATTTAAGTTTCATCTGTGTTTAAATTTTTTGCAAAGTAAGCACCATTATATTAAGTGCAAGTTATCTCGAGGTTATCATTAGATGTCTTTAGTATTATGATAATGTTATGAAATTAAATTATGGTTAATACGTTATTTTAACAATTCATTTATTGTTACATTTACAAATGCAATGTTAAATTTGCTCCTTATGAAAAAGAAAAACACGAAAATTTTACTGGTAGATGATGAGCCAGATATTTTAGAAATTGTGGGTTATAATTTAACCCAGGAAGGGTATCAAATTTTTACTGCAACTAATGGTAAGGAAGCTATTGCAAAAGCAAAAAAGGAAATCCCAGACTTAATCATAATGGATGTAATGATGCCAGAAATGGACGGCATGGAGGCTTGCGAAAATATTAGAAAAATTCCGGAGTTAAATAACGTATTAATTACTTTTTTGACCGCACGAAGCGAAGACTATTCTCAAGTGGCAGGTTTTGATGCTGGCGCTGATGATTATATTACCAAGCCAATTAAACCCAAATTATTGGTGAGTAAAGTAAAAGCTTTACTTCGAAGACTTAAAGAAAAAGAGCAAAACAGCGAAACGCTTAATGTAGGAGGTATCGAAATTAATCGTGAGGAATACAAAATTGTAAAAGACGGTATCGAAATCGCTCTGCCAAGGAAGGAATTCGAGTTGTTTTACCTATTGGCTTCTAAGCCAGGAAAAGTGTTTAAACGAGATGAGATTTTAGATAAAGTTTGGGGTAACGAAGTGGTTGTTGGTGGTCGAACTATCGATGTTCATATTAGAAAACTTCGTGAAAAAATTGGAGAAGAATTATTCAAAACAATCAAAGGAGTTGGATACAAGTTCGAAGTATAATCACATCACAATTCTTAAAACGGTATTCCTAAAACGTTTTATCTCTGTTTAAATCATTAAATATAAATGAAAATTAATTTTAAAAAAACGTATAAGTTTGCGATAAAGTCGGCTTTGTTTATTAGCGTTTTTTCTACAGCCTTTGTAGTGCTTTTATTGATGTCATTGTTTGACTACACTTTTAAAAGTTTACTGTTATTTGAAATTATTTTCATTCTTGTAATCTATACATTTTCCTTTATCGTATTGCAATATCGTGTTGAACGTTTCATTTACCGACGTGTAAAGAAAATTTATGATGATGTTTCGCTATTAGAGTCGAGTTCAATCCTTAATCAGCCCATAACTACAGATATGGAAACCTTAACGAGGGAGGTTAAGAAGTTTGCAACGGATAAAAAACTTGAAATCGAAATGCTTCAAGTTCGGGAGGAGTACCGTAGAGAATTTCTAGGAAACGTTTCACACGAATTAAAAACACCGCTTTTTACTGTACAAGGATATATTTCTACTCTTCTTGATGGCGCTATGGAGGATAAGGCCATTCGTAAAAAATACCTCAAGCGAGCTGAAAAAGGTGTGGAGCGCCTTATCTATATTGTAGAAGATTTAGATATGATAACTAAATTAGAGTCTGGCGATTTAAATCTTGAATATACTGATTTTGATATCGTAGAACTGATCCAAAATGTTTTTGACTTATTAGAAATGAAAGCGGATAAAAAGAAAATCTCTTTAGTTTTTGAGAACAGTCCTGTCCATCCTAATTATGTTCGAGGCGATAAAGATAGAATTCAACAAATTGTCGAAAACTTATTGGTTAACTCCATTAAATATGGCAAATCCAAAGGACTTACCGAGGTTGCGGTAATTAATTTAACCAAGGAAAAAGTACTAGTTCGCATCAGTGACAACGGAGAAGGAATCGAGCAACAAAATATACCACGTCTTTTTGAACGTTTTTACAGAGTTAATAAAAGCGGTTCCCGATCTGAAGGTGGTTCAGGTCTTGGGTTGGCAATTGTCAAACATATTATCGAAGCCCATAAGGAAAAGATTTATGTCGAAAGTGAGTATGGTGTAGGGTCTGAATTCTCTTTTACTTTAGAAAAAGCAATTAAAATTGATAAGGTGATTGTGTAAAATGGCAATTTTGTTTTTTTTTTATGCAATTTCATTGCTCTAATCATTTAAATATTTCAAATAACTCTTTCCAATTTTTTTTGTCTTTGCTAGTGGTTAGTCCTATGTAATTTTTCTCCTCTGCCAAATTCTCAATTTTAAATTCATCTTGCAAAGCATAAGGTGCAATACCTTCTCTCTCAAGTTTTTCAGCTAGATACAGTTGTTCATATTGTCCCGGAGTAGGTATAAAAAAGGCTTTTTTCTCAAGTTCTGCTAGATCCATTATCGATGTATAACCAGAACGACAAAGTACTAACGAACTCTCGTTAAAAGCTTGCTCCAGTTGTTTACTGTTCATGTAATTATAGTAAGTAGTATTGTGTATTTGCTCCTTTTTCTGTTCCTTTTCGATAATGCCCTTAACAAATAATAGTGGATGAGGATAGCTGACAATTTCGCCTTTTAAACGTTCTTCTAATAAAGTTCGTTGAGGCTCGGGACCAGATAAAATGATCATAAGCTGGTACTTATCATCTACCGTTTTTTTATGCATCCGACTCAATGGTCCGATATATTTTAAATTTAATTTTTTGCTTCTCGTGTGGCTTAAATCACCCGCCAAATTTGGTGTTCCTTCAAAGTCTGGAATCCAGCAGCATGTGAATTTCTTGATGATATATTGGTGTATTTTGCTAGTTATCCAGGTGGTATTTCCTGTCATAACATTTAGTTGATGTGTAATAAATACTGAGGGAACTTTTTTACTGTGTACTCCGAGTCGATTATCAGATATGATACCATCAATATCATGTTCAATGATCCATCTTTCTACTATTTTTTTTTCCTTTAAAACAGCAGCAGTCATTTTAGGTAAACTTTTTAGAAGCTTCCATTTAAAATGCTTTCCTTTCTTGGCGTATTCTATTTGATAAGAAGGTAACTCTAACATTTTTAGATAGGGAAATTCTTTACGAAGCAAATCAAGTGCAATACCATCTGATGCAATGATAGGAATGTGGCCGTATTCATGTAGAGCTTTAATAATGGGGATACATCTTGTAGCATGACCCAATCCCCAATTTAAAGGAGCTATTAAAACATTTTTTGGAGCGTTGTTTTTCATCATTACTTAGTATACCTTTAGAAGTACCAATTTACACAAAGTAGCTTCTGTCTTTAGGGGATTGATATTATCAAACTATTAATTTTGTTAAAAATAGGCTCTTAGCTGCACATTACCAGTATGAATAGTTTTTGAAAACTCGCTTTTTCTACCTTGGTAGTTAAGGTTAATATCCATAAACTGGGTTATGTTTTTCTGTAACAACAATCTCCATGTTAGATTTTGTCCCGTTTGTAATCCTTCTAACATTTGGAATCCGACAGAAGACAGTGGATCTCCCTCAAATTTATTTTGATAAAAAGATACCTCACCATTTAGTGTGATTTTTTTTTCTCCTGCATAGGAAAAAGAGGTTCCAAATCTATTTTGTAGTAGCTTTTCAAAGTTTCCTATTTTGTTCTCTTTGTTTTGTAGTTCATAGAAAATATCCCAGCTCGTGCTTTTAGAAAACAGGTAGCTTATTTTTGGAGCGATTTGGTACCCGCCAACTGTATAATTTTTCTCAACATAATTCTCTGAGGTAATTCCTGTTTGAATCGTTTTTGTTAAAAAACTAAAAAGCCAACTCTTTTGGTACAAATGAGCATATTGTAGCTGATGTGAATTGTTTTTCGATTCCTGGGAACCTATCGATAGTAAGTTTTTCACCTGGTTTTGAACATAAGTGTAAGTTATAGAGTGGTTTTGTTTCCCACGATTGTAAAACAAACTATTTCTAAAACTAGAGGTTAAGCCTAATACTTCACTTTGATTGGAACTAAAAGGATTTAATTCAAAATTGCCTCCGTCATTTTTGGTTTTGCGATCGATTAAAAAGGATGTTTGATTGTAGAAGTAGGAAAATAGTTTTTTAAAACCAACGTCATTTTGCCACTTAACAGGATTTAAAATTAGGGCTTGGGAAAATTTAGTTTGATGCGTTTTTACAAAAACTCTGTTAGGTAAAAATACTCTAATGTATTTTGCTTGGTCTATAAATGGTGCTACTTCAAATTCCTGCAGCTCTTGAATACCATTGTTATTGTAGTCATTCCAGGTATAAATCCCTTGACCTACTGCTACCTCGAGATAAGTGAATTCTTGTTGTGCAATAGAACCTGAGTTGGTTTCGTAAGCAGTGCTGCTTTGTACGAGCTGATTAAAGAAGCGGTCATTATACACTATTCTGGAGTTTAATGAAGGTTCTTTTCTTTTACTATTATCTTCGAAATTTAAAACCCTATAATTGGCGAAAACAGAAAGATCACTTTTATCTGTTTGAATAAGTTTTGATTTTAAGTAATAAGTTTGAGATTGATTTACTCGTTGCAATATTCCGTTTTGAATACTATCATTTATTCTACTTAAGAATCCTATTTCAGTATAAACTCGGGTGCTGTCACCACGTCCTAATGATAATCCGTATTCTGAAAAACGTTGACTAATAACTCCTAGTTGATTGGTTTCTTTATTCTTTTTCTGGTTATTTTCAAATCTTTGGCTTACGCCAACCCAATTTTTATCAAAATTGTATTTTACTTGAGCTTGATTTCTGATAAAGGTTGAGACATCAGTTAGGTCGCTACTGTTTAGATAACTACCTTGGTTTGCTATGTTCCAATTTTTATTAGTATACCTTCCGTTGAAAAGGTGTCTGTTTCCCGAAAAGGAATTGATGAAGTCTAATTTCTCAAATTGGTAAGATATATTTCCTCGATTAGAATTAGTTGAACTTGGTTGTGATTGAAAAACTAGTCCAGTAGAAAGCAAACTTTGATCACCTAAAGCGACGTTGTTTAAATTCCAATCTCTATCAAACTCTATGCTATACAGTCGCTCTACAGATTGAAACGATTGCTGGATAAATTGATAATTTGTAAAGGCATCAAGATTCCATTTTTTAGAGAATAACCGTTGTCTTGCATTTATTTTGGCACTGATTCCAGTATTCTTATTATCGTCAAGATCCGAGAATAAATTTTTGTCGTTGTTACTCGTTGCAATTTCAAAATTGACCAATGTTTTATCTGTGGATGTATATTGACCGAGGAAAGTAGCAATCTGAATTTTATTAGGAGCGATGAGTTGTATTGTGGGAGAGAAACTCCCCTGTGAAACGCCATTTACGGGAGCAACATATTCATATATTCGCGTAATGCTATTCGCATTTTTAATGTTGTAATCCCCCTTATTATCGCCAACGGCGGTAAAGCGAACATTAAATAATTCCAGTTCAGGATTATTAGTATATTCAAAATATTCAACTCCATTTGCTTGCAATTTTTGGTATAGAATTTTATTATCGGAGTAGCTATCGCTAAAAGCTGAGGGAGCAGTCATTAGAGTAGTGTCATTACCCGCTTCAGCTAAGATAGCAACTTGGTCCGAGGAAAGGTTTTGTTGCAAAGGTTGGTTTTTAATGTCACTTTCAGAATAAAGGTAAGAACCAAAACTCCATTTTTTACTTTGGTGAGTGACTCCTGAGTAGCTCACAAAGCGGCTGTAATTTCGATCAGTATATTGGTATTCTATTACAATTCGCATTTCAGATGTAATGGTGAAAAGTGGTGTAAATACAATTTCTCCCGCGTTATAGTCAAAGGTGTATTCATTGTTCTCTCCTCGTTTTAGCAAAATCCCATTTACGTATACGCGCTCTGATCCCGAGATAACGAGTACGTATAACTCATTATTCTGACCTCTTAATTTATAAGGACCTTGGTTTCCTTCAATCCCTGTAAAGCTGCTTTTTGCATATTGTCCTCGAACTAAAGCTGCTGCTGTAAAAACGTTGGTTTTGGTATCTTGATTTCCAAAATTAAAGGAGGTGCTAATTCCTTGCACTTTTTTACTAAAGTTGAGAAACTTGGAGGTTCTGTTTTCTAGAAAAACATCGCCGCCGCGAATATTCCAATCGTCGCTGTAAACTTCCATGAAAATATTGTCAAATTGATCCAGTTTTTGAGAATAGCCTCCGTCTTGTAAAGGGATATTACTGTCCTGAAGCGACGCACTTATACTCACCTTGTCTGAAAGTTTTCCTGTAATTTGAAGGTCTAGATTAGAGTTTAAAACACTATTTTGATTATTTCCTATGGTTATCCCTCGAGTGATACTTCCAGATGTGCTTAACCCGTCAAAAGGAATATTTTTCTCCGCAATATTAGAATCTATCTTGTAAATTTTATCAGCGTTGATATCAGCACTAACAACAGTGATGTTCTCATTGCGGTACACTTTAGTCAAAAAATCGGGATATTTGAGATAGTTTACAGTTATTGAGTCATTCGTAATGGCAAGAATGTCAGAAAGTATTAGAAATCCTTTTTGAAAGTTGATTGTATATAAGTGATCACTAATAACTTCACCTTTTTTATTCGATAGGTTAAAAAAGGAGCTATTTAGGCTTTCCCTTTCTACGTAAATAGTGTCTTTAGTAACGGGGATTTTTTTAGTATTGTAAAGCGAGTTATTTTTCTGGGCATGAAGCCCAGAAAAATAAAATATCATCGCTAATAGCAATACTTTTTTTATCATATGTAGAATAACGTCTAGATGCCAAAAGTAGTGTATTCTGTATAATTAATTGTCTTGTATGCTACTGTGTGAAAAGTGTAATTATTTTTCGCTAGTCACAATCTGCATTGTTTCGGTGCTTATTTGTTTTAAAATAACATTTTTACCTTCCTCTACCGTTTGTGCAGCGGCATCAGTAAAATGTCTAATAGTATATAGTGTAACATTTTCACTAAAATCAACTTTGAATTTTTTAGATAAAATAGCGTTCAGTTCGGTAAAATTGTCAAATTTGTCTTCTACACAAACAGAGAAACTAATAGCTGAGTTTTGAATTAAATTCACTTTTAGTTTATGTTGATGGAATAAGGCGAAAATTTCACTAATATTTTCTTCCATAATAAAAGAGAAATCTATAGATGATAATGAGATTAATAACTGATTTCTTTTTACAATAAAGCAAGGTAAATAGGGTTCAAGAGCAACACCTTTAGAAACGCTTGTTCCTTTTAGTAATGGGTTGATAAATGACTTTACATACAAAGGAATCTCCTTTTTTTGTAAAGGTTGCAATGTTTTAGGGTGTATAACTGTGGCGCCATAGAAAGCTAATTCAATCGCTTCACGATACGAGATCTGGTTTAGCAGACTCGCATTTTCAAAGTAGCGAGGATCAGCATTCATAACTCCAGGAACATCTTTCCAAATGGTAACACTTTCGGCATTTAAGCAATAAGCAAAAATTGCAGCAGTATAATCAGATCCTTCACGACCTAAAGTAGTGGTGAAGTTATTATCGTCAGATCCTAAGAACCCTTGAGTAACGTTTAACATTTTGCGTTTAACGTTTTTAGAGATGTTTTGCTGCGTTAATTCCCAATTTACTTCGGCATCCCTGTAGTTGGAGTTAGTTTTGATAAAGTTTCTAACATCCAGCCATTGTGTTTGGATACCGCGGTAGTCCATGTAATGACTTAAAATAGTTGTCGAAATCAATTCACCAAAACTTACCACTTGATCGTATACAAAGTTATAATTGGGTGATTTGTTATGTGATAAAAAATATTCTAGATCTGCAAACTGTGTTTTTACTGCAGTAAAAACAGCATGGTTTTCATCATCAAATAAATCCATCAAAATCTGATTGTGGTATTTTTTTATTTCTTGTACTGACGATTGCAACGCTACTGATTTATCAAAGTAATCCTTAATAACCACCTCAAGCGCATTAGTTGTTTTACCCATTGCTGATACAACTAGAAGCACGTCCTCAAACCCTACTTTTTGTAAAACGTCGTATACGTTTTTAATTCCTTCGGCATCTTTTACTGATGCACCACCAAATTTGAATACTCTCATAATTATGTAACAAAAATTGTAATTCTATTTTAATTTATTTTCAACAAAGTCAGTAATTCCTGTCTCGTCCATTTGTACTACGTACCAATCTCTCAGTACTTTAGCACCTGATTTTTCATAAAAATCAATTGCAGGAGTGTTCCAGTCTAATACATTCCACTCTACTCTGCGTACTTGATCTTTTTTACCCTGCTTGATTATTTCAGAATATAAGGCATAGCCCAATCCAGTTCCTCGCATACTTTCTTTTACCACTAGGTCTTCAAGATGAATCGTTTTTCCTTTCCAAGTAGAAAAACGGTAGTAATACAATGCTATTCCTACTATTTCAGTACTAGTTTTATCATTTTCTGCTTCTATTTCCGCAACAAATACATTAAATAGTGGATTGGCACCAAAGCCGTCACGAATTAAATCATCTACAGTTACTAGCACCGCATCAGGTTCTTTTTCAAAAATAGCTAATTCCTGAATCAGTCCTAAAACTGCACTCATGTCTTCTGGTTGTCCTTTACGAATATTCATGTATTCTTAATTTTTATGGTTGATTACCTAAAATAAAGCTTTTTTAAAGTAAAAAGATCTTTTTTAAGGGGCAAATATACAATAGTGATAAACTAAGTAAATTTTATTGAAATCAATTTCACAAAAAACACGATATTTGTGACTTCAAACTAACTAAACTACAACGATCTCGGGATGGAAGAACGCAACAAAACCTTAGGGGAATTTATCATCGAAAACCAAAATGCCTTTCAGTACTCGTCAGGTGAATTATCTAGAATCATTAACTCTATCCGTTTAGCTGCTAAAGTGGTTAACTATAAAGTAAACAAAGCAGGGCTAGTTGATATCGTAGGAGCAGCAGGAGTGCAAAATATTCAAGGGGAGGATCAACAAAAATTAGACGTGTACGCTAATGAAGTTTTTATTCAAACTTTAATTAACCGCGAAATTGTATGCGGAATCGCCTCTGAAGAAAATGATGAATTCATTACAGTTGAGGGAAGTGATAGTAGTCATAATAATAAATACGTTGTTTTGATGGATCCACTGGATGGTTCTTCAAATATTGATGTAAATGTCTCTGTAGGAACTATTTTTTCGGTTTATAGAAGGGTTACACCCATCGGTACACCAGTAACAATGGAAGATTTTTTACAACCAGGTACTAATCAAGTTGCAGCAGGTTATGTAATTTATGGTACATCTACTATGATTGTGTATACTACTGGTCATGGTGTAAATGGATTTACGTTAAACCCTGCGATAGGTACTTTCTACCTTTCGCACCCTAATATGCAATTTTCAGAGGAAGGTAAAATATACTCAATAAATGAGGGGAATTATGTTCACTTTCCACAAGGGGTAAAAAACTATATAAAATATTGTCAAAGTGAAGAAGGAGACCGCCCCTATACTTCTCGCTATATTGGTAGTCTGGTTTCAGATATTCATAGAAATATGATTAAAGGAGGTATTTATATTTACCCAACTAGTTCAAAGGCGCCAAAAGGGAAATTGAGATTATTATATGAATGTAATCCAATGGCTTTTATAGTGGAACAAGCAGGAGGTAAAGCGTCAGATGGATTTGGTAGAATCATGGAAATTGAACCTACGGAACTTCATGAGCGTGTTCCTTTCTTCTGTGGAAGCTATAAGATGGTTGAGAAAGCGGAAGAATTTATGAAAGAAGCACTACTAAGTAAGTACTAGTAGTGATTAGATACTAAAAGAAAAAGCTTCCTATTCGAAAGAGTAGGAAGCTTTTTTAATTTATGAATTTAATTTTTCAGCTTTTTCAATTTCAGCTATAAAAAAATCAATGTCTACTTTTTCGTCAGCTAGCTCTAGTGCTTTTGTTACAACTGCATCTACATTCTCGGCTGTAAAACCAATACCAAGGCTTAACTTTTTAAGCATAATTTCTTGATTATCGCCTAATTGATGATCGATATTAACGATACGGGCTAGATCATATAAACGCTCAATTCTTTGCGTATTTAAGTAAGGAGGGTTGATAGGATATTTAATTGGGTTCTCTAAAATTTCTTCGTACTCTGCTGCAGAAATTTCAAGTCTAATAGCCAATTTGTCTAAAAACTCTTTTTCTTCTGGTGCAAAAACTCCGTCTGCAAGTGCTAGTCTCACAATAGACGAGAAGTGGCCTTTGTTTCTTTGAGTGAATTCGCTATCAAATAAATCTGAAAATGACATAGTTAATTTTTTAATTTTGTCTCGCAAAGATAATTCAATTTTTAAATTTATAATTTTAATTTTTCTTTTTCTTTAGAACGGGATTTGAGCGCTGTTTTTTTAGCTTAGGATTTCGCTATGGTACCCCCCGTTTTCAAAATAAATCGTAAGTTTACAATCCCTTTATCAATTTAATATTTTACCCATGTCGCAGTTTTGGATATACTTTCAAATAGGATTAAATCATGTTCTAGATTTGAGTGCATACGATCATGTATTGTTTTTGATGGCGCTAGCAGTTCCTTTTTCATTTAAAGACTGGAAGCGTGCAGTGCTTTTAGTTTCGCTTTTTACAATAGGGCATACTGTTGCATTAATTCTTTCTGTTTTTGGGATTATTGCTGTCAAGGTAAATGTTGTCGAATTCTTAATACCAATTACAATACTTTTAACGGCACTCTTTAATTTGTTTACTGCCGGAAAATCGAATAAAACGGAGAGTATTAATTTAGTGTTTTTTATCACTCTGTTTTTCGGAATCATTCATGGTTTAGGTTTTTCAAATTACTTTAAAACAATTTTAGGAGGTACTCCTTCTTCTAAAATATTGCCTTTAGCTGAGTTTGCCCTCGGGGTTGAAGCAGCTCAGCTTGTTGTCGTTTTTGTTGTCTTAATCTTGTCGTATATTGTTCAAACGGTGTTTAGGTTTTCTAAAAGAGATTGGACCTTAGTAATGTCAGCCTTTATAATAGGAGTAGTAGTGCCTTTAATCATCGAAAGTGAAATCTGGAATAGATAAAATGGAAGCAGAAAAATTAAATAAATACGACAAAGCTTATTTGAGAATTGCTACTGAGTGGGGTGCTCTTTCCTATTGCAATCGTAAAAAAGTAGGGGCTATTATTGTTAGAGACCGAATGATAATTTCTGATGGTTACAACGGTACTCCAAGTGGTTTTGAGAATTGTTGCGAAGATGATGACGGATTAACTAAATGGGATGTATTGCATGCTGAAGCAAATGCTATCTTGAAAGTAGCACGTTCTACGCAATCCTGCGAAGGCGCAACATTGTATATTACTTTGTCTCCTTGTAAAGAATGTAGTAAATTGATTCATCAGTCAGGAATAAAAAGAGTGGTGTATCATAAGGGATACCGAGACGATTCAGGAATACAGTTTTTAATAAAAGCAGGAGTAGAAGTAGAACATATTCCAGAACTAAAATAATAATGAAGTCAAACGCTAAATACCTACCTATGCTACTTGGTGCGACACTTGCGCTAGGTATCGTTGTGGGCGGATGGCTAAATGAACCAAGCCAGAATAAATTTTTAGCAAACAGCGCTTCTAAAAACAAACTTAATAGATTAATTGATTTTATCAATAACGATTACGTCGATAATGTAAATACAGACTCTATTGTAAATCTTACAGTGGATAAGATTTTAGGGCAATTAGACCCACACTCTGTTTACGTTCCTCCCACGGAACAAGCCGAAGTTGCTGAGAATATGAGAGGAGAATTTGTGGGTATTGGGGTAAGTTTTTACATGTATAAAGATTCAGTTGCTATTATACAACCTATTGCAAACGGCCCTTCGGCAAAAGCAGGAATAAAAGCTGGTGACCGTATACTATATGCTGATAAAACAAAACTCTTTGGTAGAAAATTGCCTTCAGACAGTTTGTTTTCTAAGCTAAAAGGATCAAAAGGATCAGAAGTGCAGCTGGTTATTTATCGAAAGTCAGAAAACAAGAGACTAAATCTTAAGATAAAACGAGACGTAATTCCGCTATCCAGTGTAGATGCTTCTCTGATGCTAAACAAATCTACAGCCTATATTAAAATCAATCGTTTTGCCGAGACTACATTATTCGAATTTAAAAAAGCATTACTTCAATTAAAAAAGCAAGGGGCAACAGCTCTAGTTATCGATTTACGAGATAACGGAGGTGGCTATATGGAGGAAGCCATTGCTATTGCGGATGAACTATTAGGGGATAAGAAGTTAATTGTTTTTACAAAAAACAAAAAAGGAGCCATTCAAAAAACTTTTGCAACTAAAAAAGGGAATTTTCAAGGCGGGGAAGTCTTTGTTTTAATGAATGAAAATAGTGCTTCAGCTAGTGAAATTCTTGCGGGTGCTATTCAAGATAATGATAGAGGGACCATTGTAGGTCGTCGCTCTTTTGGGAAGGGTTTGGTGCAACGAGAAATGAATTTTGAAGATGGCTCAGCGGTGCGCTTAACGGTAGCGAGGTATTACACTCCAACAGGAAGGTCGATTCAAAAACCATACAGTAAAGGGGATGATGAAACTTATTTTAAGGAGTCTGAATCACGTTTCGTAAGTGGTGAGCTTTATGAAAAAGACAGTATAAAGGTTGCGGATAGTTTAAAGTTTAAAACACCTAAGGGTAAAATCGTTTATGGCGGCGGTGGCATTGTGCCTGATTTGTTTATTCCGCTACAATTAGAGAAAGGCAATGAGAATTTCACGTATTTAATGCAGTCCAGTATAGTGGGTAATTTTGTTTTTGAGCAATTAGACCAAGATAGAAATTCTTTTAAAGGTGTTGTCTATGAGGATTTCTTGTTAAGAATGAAAAAGACCGAATTGTACTTTAATAGTTTTCAGAAATTCCTCAATAAAAATGGATTGGATGTTAAAGTAGCGAATAATAGAGAAATCGTAAAGCGTTACATAGCAGCTGAATTCGCTCGACAATTGTATGGCGAAAGTAAGTATTACCAAATCATTTTAAGAGAAGACGCCATGATAAAGGCGATTCTTAAATAAATCTACTTTATTCGCATAAAAGTCCCGAAGTTTTAAATAAAATAGTACTTGTACACTATAAAATAAGAAATAGTTTTCTGCTGTAATTAAAACACGTTGGATTGCGCATTTCTTGCGTTAAAATCAATACTTTCAAATTTAAAGATGAGGTAAAATAGTACCTCTAAAAATAAATCAAACTTTTATTACAGTTTGTTATTCATTTTTTCTTCTATCTTTTTAGAAGTCTTAAAAATCAAAAGAATCAAAACCGCACAGAATGAAGCTGCAATACCAATAAATGCAACTACACTGTCTCCTTGAAATGGGTTTTTGAAATCAAGTAACGTGATGTTGAAAATTATTAGGGCTACTGCGAGAACTACTAATACGTTTGTAAAAATTTTCATAAGAAGTTTTTTTATCTGTTTATTATAAAATATAATTCGGATGAGCTAGGTTGTTGCTTTGTAAACGAAGTAGCTGTCAGCCGCAGACTTGATTAGAGTGTAAATTTATAAAAAAATATTTTAGACAAACAAACCTTTAACATTAGCTGCAAATAATTTAACAGCAATTGCTAGTAATACCACACCAAAAGTCTTTCTGATAACACCTAATCCGTTTTCTCCAAGCATTCGTTCGATTTTTGATGAAGATTTTAAAACGATGTATACTAATATAATATTAAGCACGATAGCGATAATAATGTTGATCGTGTGAAATTGTGATTTTAAGGATAACAAGGTAGTCATTGTTCCTGCTCCCGCAATTAAAGGAAATGCAAGAGGGACAATTGAGGCAGAACTTGCTTCTTCATCTTTATATATTCGTATTCCTAAAATCATTTCGAGTGCTAGAAAGAAAAGGACAAAAGCTCCTGCTACTGCAAAAGAGGCTACGTCAATTCCAATGAGCTTAAGGATTTCCTCTCCTACAAACAAAAAAACAATCATGATTACTCCCGAAGTGACCGAAGCTTTGCCAGACTCCAAGTGTCCAAATTTTGATCGTAAATCGATAATGATTGGAATCGATCCTATGATGTCAATTACGGCAAAAAGCACCATTCCTACTGTGATTATTTCTCTTAAATCGAACTGCATAGCTAAAAATTTAGCCGCAAAGGTAAGCTAAAAGGGTGTGATTTGATAAGATTACAACCGAGTATAGCAAACGCATTTATGAAGAATCACTAATAGTAATTGCGATTCCATTTTTTGTTTCAAAGTTGTGGCTTTGTTTAGCTATCTTTGCACAATAATAATTTAGTACCGTAATAGCATGTTTCAGTTAGGAAAAACAATCGTTTCAGAAGATATTTTAAGTAAGGATTTTGTGTGTAATTTATCTGCGTGCCATGGTGCGTGTTGTGTAGATGGTGATGCAGGAGCGCCTTTAACTTTAGAGGAAACTAAAATTTTAGAGGACATATATCCTAAAGTTAAACCTTTTTTACGCAAAGAAGGTATAGCTGCAATTGAAGCGCAAGGGACTTGGACTAACGGAACAGATGGTGATTTAGAAACACCATTGATTGATAATAAAGATTGCGCGTATGTTATATTTGACGGGAAAACCGCGCTTTGCGGAATTGAACAAGCCTACAATCAAGGAATAATTGACTGGAAAAAACCTGTTTCTTGTCATCTTTATCCTATTCGTGTAAAAGATTATACAGAGTTTGCAGCCGTTAATTATGACAAATGGGACATTTGCGATGCAGCCTGCTCTCTAGGTCAAGAACTTGAGGTTCCTGTGTACAAATTCGTCAAAGAAGCCCTGATCAGAAGATTTGGTCAAGACTGGTATTTAGAGTTAGAAAAAGTTGCCGAAGAGTTAAAAAAATAAAAGAAAAAATAAGTATTTTTTACTTGTTTCCTAAATAATATTTCCTATATTTTACGGCACTTGCCGTCTTTTTAGTTGTTTTAAAACGTTGATTGTTAAGTTTTTGTGTTTTAGGTTGTAAATGTGTTGTTTTTTAACCTTTGTTAAAAACTAGCGCATATTGTGGATAAGTTTGGCTTTCAATTCCGGCAATATTTTACAATCTTTGTAACTGACAGAATAGCTAATATTTTGTTAAAACTTCATATTTAAAACAACAACGCAATGTCGCAAATAGAACCAATTTTACAAGAGAATAAGAACCGTTTTGTTATTTTTCCAATCAAGCATCATGACATTTGGGAATGGTATAAGAAAATGGAGGCTAGTTTTTGGACTGCCGAAGAAATTGACCTTTCACAAGATTTAAATGATTGGAACAATAAGTTAAATGATGAGGAGAAATATTTCATTAAACATATTCTAGCTTTTTTTGCTGCCTCAGACGGAATCGTAAATGAGAATCTAGCAGAGAACTTTGTAAATGAAGTACAGTACGCTGAAGCTAAATTCTTTTATGGTTTTCAGATCATGATGGAAAACATTCATAGCGAAACCTACTCGCTACTTATCGATACTTACGTTAAGGATGAGACTGAAAAAGATGAATTGTTTAACGCATTAGAAGTTTTTCCTGCTATTAAGAAAAAAGCAGACTGGGCTCTTAAATGGATCGAATCTGATTCCTTTGCTGAGCGTTTGATCGCTTTTGCAGCAGTAGAAGGGATTTTCTTCTCGGGAGCATTTTGTTCGATTTATTGGTTGAAAAAACGTGGGTTAATGCCAGGTTTAACATTTTCTAATGAGTTAATTTCTCGTGACGAAGGGGTTCACTGTGACTTTGCTGTGCATTTACATAATCACCATTTGGTTAATAAAGTGCCAAAAGAGAGAATTAGAAGTATTATCGTAGATGCTTTGAATATCGAAAGAGAATTCATTACGGAGTCGCTTCCTGTTAGTTTAATAGGAATGAATGCTTCGTTAATGACGCAATATTTAGAATTTGTTGCAGATAGATTATTAGTAGAATTAGGATGCGATAGAGAATACAATACCTCTAACCCGTTTGATTTCATGGATATGATTTCGCTTCAAGGTAAAACAAACTTCTTTGAGAAAAAAGTAGCTGAATACCAAAAATCAGGTGTGATGAACACGGATGGTGAAGCACAGAAAATTTCATTTGACGCTGATTTTTAATCAGGATATTTTTATTCACCTGTTGGGTTTTTAGCCCAGATAGCAGTGAAAATCCTTTTTACAGGATAGGCATAAGCGCTAGCGAATGTATATCCTGCAAAAAGATTGCAACGGATAGCTGGAAACAGCTCCAAAAAAAAATAATACAAATAAAGAAAAACAGCGAAGGGATTTTCTGTTTTAAAAACAAAAAAAAAGTATGTACGTAGTTAAAAGAGATGGCCGCAAAGAACCTGTAATGTTCGACAAAATCACAGATAGGATTAAAAAACTATGCTATGGTTTGAATGATTTAGTAGATGCTGTAAAGGTAGCAATGCGAGTAATTGAGGGGCTTTATGATGGGGTTTCTACGTCAGAATTAGATAATTTAGCAGCCGAAACAGCAGCGTCTATGACTATTGCGCATCCTGATTATGCACAATTGGCAGCAAGAATCGCTATTTCAAATTTGCATTCGAATACAACAAAATCGTTCTCAGAGACGATGACTGAAATGTTTAACTATGTAAACCCAAGAAACGGACAATATTCGCCATTAGTGGCTGATGATGTTTACAAAGTAATTCAAGATAATGCAGAGTTTTTAGACTCGCATATCATTTATAATAGAGATTTTAATTACGATTATTTCGGTTTCAAAACATTAGAACGTTCTTATCTATTAAAGATAAACGGTAAAATTGTTGAAAGACCTCAACATATGTTAATGCGTGTATCGGTAGGGATTCACCTTGACGACCTAGATTCAGTCCTAGAAACCTATGACTTAATGTCTAAAAAGTTCTTTACACATGCAACACCTACATTGTTTAATGCGGGTACGCCTAAACCTCAAATGTCTTCTTGCTTCCTTTTATCAATGCAAGACGATAGTATTGACGGAATTTATGACACGTTGAAACAAACGGCAAAGATTTCGCAATCAGCAGGTGGAATTGGATTAGCGATTCACAATGTACGTGCGACAGGTTCTTACATTCGTGGAACAAACGGAACCTCTAATGGAATCGTTCCTATGTTACGTGTTTTTAACGATACAGCACGTTACGTAGATCAAGGTGGTGGAAAACGTAAAGGTAGTTTTGCTATTTATATTGAAACTTGGCATGCCGATATCTTTGATTTCTTAGACTTGAAAAAGAATACAGGAAAAGAAGAAATGCGTGCAAGAGATTTATTCTTTGCCATGTGGACCTCAGATTTATTCATGAAGCGCGTGCAAGAAGACGGGAACTGGACGTTGATGTGTCCTAACGAATGTCCTGGATTGTATGATGTGTATGGAGACGAATTTGAAGCATTATATGAAAGCTACGAGAAAGCAGGAAAAGGTAGAAAAACAATCAAAGCACATGAATTGTGGGAGAAAATTCTAGAATCTCAAATCGAGACTGGAACGCCATACATGTTGTATAAAGATGCGGCTAACCGTAAATCAAACCAAAAGAACTTAGGAACTATTCGTTCATCAAACTTGTGTACTGAGATCATGGAGTACACTTCTCCTGATGAGGTTGCGGTTTGTAACTTGGCGTCACTTTCGTTACCAATGTTTGTTGAAAACGGAAAGTTTGATCACGATACTTTTTATACAGTTACAAAACGCGTTACAAAAAACTTGAACAAAGTAATTGATAGAAATTATTATCCTGTAAAAGAGGCTGAGAACTCTAACAAGCGTCATAGACCTGTAGGTTTAGGGGTGCAAGGATTAGCAGATGCTTTTATCATGTTGCGTTTGCCTTTTACAAGTGATGAGGCTAAAAAACTAAACCAAGAAATTTTTGAAACCTTATACTTTGCTGCTGTAACCGCTTCTATGGAGATGGCTAAAGAAGAAGGACCCTATTCTACTTTTGAGGGTTCACCAATGTCAAAAGGAGAGTTCCAGTACAATATGTGGGGAATGAAAGACGAAGAATTGTCAGGACGTTGGGACTGGGCGTCGTTGCGTAAAGAGGTAATGGAACACGGTGTTCGTAACTCTTTATTAGTAGCGCCTATGCCTACAGCATCGACTTCTCAAATTCTTGGTAATAATGAAGCATTTGAGCCGTATACATCGAATATTTATACACGTCGTGTACTTTCAGGAGAGTTTATCGTGGTAAACAAGCATTTATTGAACGACCTAGTAGAGTTAGGATTGTGGAACGAAACTTTGAAACAAGAATTGATGCGTAATAACGGATCAGTACAAGATCTAAATATTCCGCAAGACTTAAAAGAGTTGTACAAAACGGTTTGGGAAATGTCTATGAAAGATATTATAGATATGTCACGTCAGCGTGGGTATTTTGTAGATCAATCACAATCACTGAACTTGTTTATGCAAAATGCGAACTATTCTAAACTAACGTCAATGCACTTTTACGCATGGCAATCAGGATTAAAAACAGGAATGTATTACTTAAGAACAAAAGCTGCGGTAGATGCGATTAAGTTTACATTGAACAATGATAAAGCAGCAGCACCAATTGAGGTGAAAGAGCAAGCACAAGTGCAAGCGCCTGCAAGGTTAGAGTCAATAGCTACTTTAAACGAACCAGTAGGAGTAGAAATGTCTGCAGATGAGTACAAAGCCATGATCGAATTAGCAAAAAATGCGGGTCCTGACGAATGTGAAATGTGTGGGTCTTAAATAGAAATACATTTATAAAGGCTTCTTAATTGAGGCCTTTTATAAGAATAATCACTTTTAAATCAATTGCTGAGGTAAATAAAAAAAATAATGCGCACAAAAAAAGGGACATCTATGACATCCCTAACTTGGTAAACTTAATAATAACGCCGTCGGAAGCTTTTTTATTTAAGTTATATAAAAATAATGAGGTTGCCTCACCTACTTTTTTAATACTTCAAAAGTAACAAAATTGTATTGTTTTTCCAAGTTAAATATTCATCTATAATGTCAATGTTGACATTATTAATTTATAACTCTTACGCTATAAGGTGTTGAAGTAGTTATTAACAATTAAATAAGAATGGAAGATTTGAAAAATGATGATTTCTACTATATTTTTAGAAAATGTATCACAACAAGAAATGGGAGAAGAATTTGTAAAACAGACGGAAGTAGTTTTAAAATTCGAGTCAAAAAGAATGATTAATTAATGAATAAAACAGCTATCAATTTTGGTAGCTGTTTTTTTTTGGAGCTAATCCTGCTTTGCGTTTCAATCTTTTTATTTTTAAAGAAAAAATAAAAAGGATTTCCACTTCAATCCGGGCTAGAAATTTCAATATATATTAAATACTGCTGATTAAATGAACTCAATAATGAGAGTTGTAGTCTTCTCAAAAGCATTTTCCTCAAATCTCATAACACTATCTAAAAATCCTATAAAAGCCAAAGGTCTCATGCTGAGTATATTTGTTAAATCAAATAACATCGTTATGACAGCAATTCAATATACAAAGCAAATAATCAAGAAAAGTATTCATTTAGTTTACTCTACTTGTACTAATGATTTAATTATCTATTCGAAGCAAGCGAGTAATATCGAGTTATTTATTGTTGCCTTTTTTATAGAATACAATCGACTTTTTATTGCGGATACTGTTTTTATGAATACAGTTCAAAAGGAAGTTCTGGTGAAATTAGTAACTTCTTATAGATTAAATCTAAGTTTAGCTCAAGTTAATTGGATAGAGACTAAAAATGCTATAGTTGAACTATTTGCAGATAACAATGAGTTTTCTAATCAATATAACGAAGAAACTATGCTTAATCAATAGTTTTGTCATTAGGAATGTAATTCCATTCATTTAAAACGTAACTAATATTGGTTTTCCATTAAACCACTAAACGGATTAACGCCGTTATTGATCTCTTCGATTGATTGCCCTATGTTTACATTTTCTATTTTCAAATCTAATAAGGCTTTGTGCGTAGTAGCAATTTTAACTCCATTAGGAAATTCTGTCCAATCTTCCCAACTAGTCTCTACGCCGCCCACAGGAATAATACTTACCCACATTTTCCAAGCTGTAGGGACAAATTTGTCGTCTAGTAACCATAAATAAGAATCTCCCGGAGTATCTCCACCAGAGAAATAAGTAACCATTAAGGCTTCTTTATTGTCTTGTGTTACAATAGATCGTGTGGTTCCCGAATCTCGCAATTTAAAAGGTGCAATAAACCAAAAGGAATCGTTATTAAAGTACTTATTAGCAGTTGCGATCGCATCATTTTTAGCATCATCGACAAGGATTTTATCACTGTCATATGCAATACCTTCCAAAGTTTTATTGTTGTAGATTACTTTTTTGTCTCCCCATTTTACTTGAACTAAATTGTTTTTTTTATCCCAAAGATAATGGTGGTTTCCCATAAAAGAAAAGGAAACGGCAGCGGTTGTATCCCACGCTTTTTGATTGATCGCTTCTTGTATTTTATTTGTCAGTATTTCGGCTTTATGTCCCGTTTCTCCTTTTGGCAGCGGTTCGCTAGTAAAATATAAATAAACGGCTAAAACAATGGTAAGAACTATAACTATGGAAGCACTTATTTTAAAGAATTTTTTCATGACTAACAATGGTTTGTTTTTTAAAGCATCTCAAAAGTACTAAAATAAGACCGTTTTTAGAAAACATTCTGCGATTTGTTCCTGTACAACAAAGGGTTTAGCTTATGATAGCCAAACCCTTTAGGTCAAATTTTGTTGTGGTATATAAAGTTGTTATTGAACCAAAACCTTTTCTGCTTCTTCAGTAAGTTCTACCGCGTTTTCAATATTCCACTCGCCTTCAATCATGCGGTGTACGTAGCAGGCGTCGGCTTGTTTTAGCAATTCTGTTTTTTGCTCAGCAGTTAGGTTGCCTTCAATTTTAATTTTGGCTGTCACATTAGATGTTAGTATCCCTCCATCTCCACGTTTCACGTTCAACTCAAATTCGCCATCTACTTCACCTATCTCCCATTTGTTTTTTCTAGCAATGTATCTTACTGTAGCTACTTTGCACATTGCAATACTAGATAAGATTAAATCCTCGGGCGAAAACCCCAAATCAGTTCCTGCGCTAGTTTTAGGCTCGTCACCCACAATACTGTGTCTGCCGTTTGTAATCAAAGATTGGTATCCTGTGGGAAGGTTTTTAATGTTTATTTTCTTTCCCATGGTCTTAGCTTTTTATAATGTTAGTTAAATGGCTGGTCATAATCGACTTGCTTTGTACGCCGTTTTGAGTGCCTACAATTTCTCCGTTTTTAAAGTAGAAAATAGCAGGAATGCTTCTCACTTTAAATTGTGCGGCAAGCTCTGGATTTGTGTCCACATTGATTTTCGAAATCACCGCTCTACCGTCAAAGTCATTGGCTAATTCTTCAAGTGCAGGATGCAAGGCTTTACAAGGTCCACACCAGTCAGCAAAAAAGTCTACTAGAACCACGTCATTATTGTTAATGGTAGAATCAAAGTTGGTTTTACCTAAATGTTGTATCATCTTAATTGTTTTTTATGTTTTATACCAATACGATTTCTAAAATTCCAATTGTCAGTTCGAGCGGAGTCGAGAACTACGAGTACATCTTGACTGCGTTCGATGGGACAAAATGGTATTGGTTTTAATTAATGGATTAAAAATTACAGTGCTGGAGCAAGAGGAAAATCAATTGCAAAATCAGCTAGGTTATGAATGTAGTTGCTCACAATTTTATCACCCACAACAATTACCACATCAATCATATTTACCTCAGTATAACCAGCGTTAAAAAAGGCAGTTTTAGACTCAGGAGTTGCTTTTCCTTTGTTCTCAACCATTGATGCTGTAAATTTCACTAAAGCATCTAGTTTCGTGTCAAAAGCCGCCGATCCCGTACGTAATTCAATCACTTGGTCGTCTGTAAAACCATTCATTTTTCCAAGAATAGTATGTGCCGACTGGCAATAGTTACAACCATTTATTTGGCTTGTGATTAAGTTAACCACTTCTCTTTCTTTTGCTTTTAGGCTGCTTTTTCTATTTTGAAAAGCTAAGTAATCTCCTAAAGCCGTATCGCTTTTGGCGAAATATGCGTATAAATTAGGTACAAATCCTAACCCTTTTTCTAGATTATCAAAAATGACTTGATTATTTGTAGATACTTCTTCTCTTGTTGGTACGTTAAATGTTGACATGTTTTTTTATTTTTTTAGTTTGAAATAATAATTATATGAATAAGTTGCTTTCGTTACAGTAGTAATCAGTAATGCCCAAGTTTTGGCAAAAGCTTTCCTGATTTACTGCAATTAATAGCGGTGTGTGTTTTTTAGTTTTCTGCCCTAAAACAGTTTTAAAGCTTCTTATAATTGTTTGTATTGTTTTCATAATTCCTGTTGTTTCAGTTTGATGGTACAAAGGTGCGACGAAATCAAGCCTTGAAGTTAGGTCGCTTTTCCCGCACAGTTATCTATTATTCCCTTTTAGTGTTTTTTTTAGTTTAAGGAGCAAAAATTATAGTGGTTTCAAGAAAATACGTCCCGCTTTCCGTTGCAATCTTTTTATTTTTAAAGAAAAAATAAAAAGGATTTCCACTTCAATCGGGGCTAAGCGATGACGTTTATTGTTTTACGAGAAATAATTGCGAGGAACGAAGCAATCACACTAATTTGAAGATTTATATCGCAACCATTTAGTACAGGAATTAACAGCAACGGTAATTGTCAGTTCGAGCGGAGTCGAGAACCAGTATTGTATCTCGACTCCGCTCGATTTGACAAAAACAGGTTCGTCTATATCTCCGCATTTATTAATTATGATATGTAATACCACTAACAGTTGTTAATAAATCTCATTGTCAGTTCGCGCGGAGACGAGAACCATTATTGTGTCTCGACTCCGTTCGATTTGACAAAAACAGCTTCGTCTAAATCTTCGCATTTAGTGATTATAGTATGCACCACCACTAACAGCTGTTAATAAATTGCATCGTCAGTTCGAGCCGAGTCGAGAACCAGTATTGCATCTCGACTCCGCTCGATATGACAAAAATAGGTTTGTCTATATCTCCGTGTTTATTAATTATGATATGTAATACTACTAACAGAGATGTTAATAAATCTAACAGTCAGTTCAAGCGGAGTCGAGAACCAGTATTGCATCTCGACTCCGCTCGATTTGACAAAAATAGGTTTGTCTATATCTCCGTGTTTATTAATTATGATATGTAATACTACTAACAGAGATGTTAATAAATC
>NZ_JACRUI010000001.1:990743-1425397 GCF_014305095.1 Flavobacterium kayseriense
AAATCTAACAGTCAGTTCGAGCGGAGTCGAGAACCAGTATTGGATCTCGACTCCGCTCGATATGACAAAATCGAGATATAAAAGATAATTGTCACTGAACATCACAATCACCCTAGCCCGGATAAAAGCGGCATCCTTTTATACTGGGGTTCAGTATAAAAGATAGAGCGGATAGCCGGATTAGCTCCAGAGTAATATAAATTAGATTTCCTTCTTGAAATCAGATGGAGAAATGCCGGCTGCTTTCTTGAAAAACCGGCTGAAGGATTGAATGTCTTCGTAGCCTATTTCATAAGCAATCTCTTTGATGCTCTTGTCTGAGTAACGCAATAGCCGACGCGCTTCGAGGATCGTGCGATCTTGAATGATTTGTAAAGGTGATTTTTCGTTGTACTTTTTGAATAAATTCGATAAAGTTTTCGGACTTTTATTCAGCATTTCGGCATAATCAGCGACTTGGTGCTTGGTTTTGAAATGGCTTTCGACTAAGTAGTTGTACTCTCGTACAATGTCCAACTGTTTTTTATCAAAAGTGGTTAGCTCCGTTTGCTCTTTGTAAACGCGGGTACATAAAATGAGTAGGCGTTTTAGCATCATTTGTAGCATATCGTTTTGCAAATCGTCTTTAGAAACCATTTCGATGGTGAACATTTTCCAAAGGATTTCGAATTTCTCTAGCTCGGTTGCTGGAATAGCGATTTTTGGAAATTGAGACGCACCAAAAAATAAAATTCCCTTACATCCTACCTCGCTGTCGTGATCTGCAATGCAGTAAAACGCTCTGTTGAACCGAATTAATCTTGCAGTATTTATGCTTAAAATTTCTACTTTATGGTACTCCGTTAAAAACAAAACCGAATTAGTAGGGAAACTATATTCGATACCATCTACTTTAATTTTTAATTCGTCTAAAGCCCAAATTACGCTCAAACCGTCTGTGATCTTTTCTTTAAGTAAATCACAATTTGTATTATCAATTTCGGCTAAACGTATGAATTCATTGAGTTGACCTGTATACAGCATAGATGGTTTTTAAATGTGAAATTCCCCCTGTTGGAAGTAAAGTTTTTTAGAAAAAGTAGTTAACAATTTATAGGTACTTACGATTTTTAAAAATTTTAGCTTTGAAAGCTATTTAACGAATAATGTCAACTCTTAAACTTATGGTTTATAAAATTATGAAAGACAAAGATAGGCCGTTTTAGCGTAATTGTTTGCTTGATAATAAACAGGAAAGCTATTTTATCTTATTGCTATTTCTTTATCTTTGAAAATTAGTCCAATTATTCAAATTTGAAAAAAACAGCATGAACTGGGAACAACTTTTATCACTAAAACGCCAAGGCGACACAAGTAAACGATTACGTATTGAGCAAGATGATACCCGTTTAGGGTTTGAAGTAGATTATGATCGTATTATTTTCTCGGCAGCTTTTAGAAGTTTACAAGATAAAACCCAAGTAATCCCTTTGTCAAAAACCGACTTTGTGCACACGCGTTTGACACATAGTTTAGAAGTTTCTGTAGTGGGAAGGTCTTTAGGAAGGCTAGTTGGTAAGAAAATAATCGAGAAATATCCCCATTTACAAGAAATTCATGGATATCAGATGAATGATTTTGGAGCTATCGTAGCTGCGGCTTCACTGGCGCATGATATTGGGAACCCCCCATTTGGTCACTCTGGTGAAAAAGCAATTGGAGAATATTTTTCTATTGGTAATGGCAAGAAGTATAAAGAACAACTCACTGCCAAAGAATGGCAAGATTTAATTGATTTTGAAGGTAATGCCAATGGTTTTACTGTTTTGACGGGAAGCCGACCTGGAATTGAAGGAGGGCTTCGCATTTCATACGCCACCCTGGGCGCTTTTATGAAGTATCCAAAAGAAAGTTTACCAAAGAAACCGACCAACAATATTACTGATAAAAAGTATGGTTTTTTTCAAATTGACAAGCAATTTTTTCAAGAAGCGGCTACTGATATGGGATTGATTCCAAATAAAAAGGAGGGTAATATAGGATACGAAAGACATCCTTTAGCTTATTTAGTAGAAGCAGCAGATGATATTTGCTATACTATTATTGATTTTGAAGATGGAATTAATCTAGGTCTAGTTTCTGAGGATTTTGCCTTAGAGTATTTAATTAAATTAGTAAAGGATAATATTGGTACCTCTAAGTATCAAACTTTAGAAACAAAAGAAGATCGTATTAGTTACTTGCGCGCATTGGCAATTGGTAGCCTTATTAATGATGCAGTCAAAGTTTTTATTGACAATGAAGAAGCTATTTTAGCAGGCAAGTTTCCTTTTGCATTAATGGATAAAAGTAAGTATAAAGCGCAGATGGATGATATTATTAAAATTAGTGTTAATAATATATACCAAAGTAGAGAGGTAATCGAAAAGGAGATTGTGGGTTATCAGATCATCCAGACGTTACTTGATAAATTTATTACGGCCTTTGATAACAAATACAATGGTACGGCGTCTAATTACGATGCATTAATCTTAAAACTCCTTCCGGAGAAACATCAGATCGAAAAAGGAAATCTATACGAAAGACTACTTCATATTTGTCATTACATCTCATTACTCACTGATGGTAATGCTTTAGAGCTGTACGAGACCATTAATGGGAAGAAGAAGAATTAATGATTTTTTAAAATATTTTAAAAATCAATTTATTTTTTGTTGTTAAATGCTATTGTAATTAGTAAATTCGTTTTTTTTAATAAATATTGTTACATATTAGTCGGCTTATGAAGAAAATTACTCTAATTGCCTTTTTATTAATTTCTATCTTATCATTCTCTCAATCTAATAAGGAGGTAATTCAAAACTATTTAAATTCAAATACTGCAAAATTTGGACTTTCTAAAAATGACGTGCAGGAGTGGATAATTCAAAGTGAGGGTAATTCATCTTCTACCAATATAGAAAGTTGCTATGTTATTCAAACCTATAATGGTATCGAAATATTTAGGGCGGTTTCTAATTTTTCAATTAAAGATAAACATGTACTTAACACTCAAAACAAATTTATTAGTAATGTTTCGAGAAAAATTAATGCAGAGAAACCGCTGTTGACAGCTACTGATGCGCTGTCGAAAGCTTATTTACAATTAGGAATCACCAATACAAATTCTGCGTCTGCGGTTGAGAAAGTTAGTGAATATAAATACAAAATAAGTAACATGATAGCCAATCATGAGCCAACAGAAGCTAACTTGGTGTACCATCAATCAGTAGAAAATAATTTAATTTTAGCTTGGGATTTAACTGTTGAAACACCAGCTCATGACCATATGTGGAGTGTGCGAATTGATGCCTTAACAGGGGTCATATTAGAAAAAAATGATTTGGTTATTTCTTGTCAATTTGATAGAGAAGTAGTTTTACTCAATGAAAATAAAAACGCTTTCTCAACTTTTAATTCTTTTGACAGTTCCTATAAACAATTGTTTTCATCAGCCGCTACAACCGTGGTTGGCGGTGGGACTTATAGAGTGATTCCATTTAATTTTGAGAGTCCTAATCATAGTAATACACAACTTATTACTAATCCAGCAAATAGCATAGCTTCTCCTTACGGATGGCATGATATTAATGGTGTGGCTGGGGCCGATTATACGATAACTCGTGGAAATAATGTATGGGCTAAAGATGATTTTTTTGGATCTAACCTAGACGATGGTTCGAGCCCAGACGGAGGGCAGAGTTTGTTGTTTGATTTTCCTTATGGAGGAACAGGCGTTGCGGCATCATCCTATATTAATGCTGCAAATACAAATTTGTTTTACATGAACAATATCATGCATGATGTTTGGTACCAATATGGCTTTACAGAGGCGAATGGTAATTTTCAACAAAATAACTATGGACGAGGAGGGACAGCTTCTGATTATGTAAATGCAGAAGCACAAGATGGTTCATTAGCTACTGAAGTTAGTTTAAATAACGCAAATTTCTCTTCTCCTAGAGATGGAAGTCGAGGTAGGATGCAAATGTTTTTATGGAATAGAAGTTCTCAAATCAAGCCTTTGATTGTGAACTCTCCTTCAAGTATAGCTGGGAGTTATGTTGCTACTCAAAACTCCTTTAGTCCAGGACGTGTAGATTTACCGGTGACGCCACAATTTTTGCAATCTGATTTAGTCTTGTATCTAGATAGTTCAGGCGGAACCTCTCAAGCGTGTGTTTTGCCGAGCAATCCTGAAGCAATGAATGGAAAAATAGTAATATTAAGAAGGGGTAATTGTCCCTTTGTTGATAAAGTTAAAGCCGCTCAAAATGCTGGTGCGATAGCAGTTATTGTTGTCAATAGTGATCAAACTAATATTACGATGTCAGGAGCTGATGCTACAATAGTTATACCAGCTATTAGTGTAACCAATACTATAGGGGAAAGTTTAATCTCTCTAATGAAAACTGAGATTGTGAATTTAAAACTTCAATTAGAATCTTCGCCTTTTATCAATAGTGACGGTGATTTCGATAATGGAATCATTTCACATGAATATGGACATGGAATTTCGACTCGTTTAGCAGGAGGTCGTTTAAATTCTAATTGCTTAGACAATACAGATCAAATGGGTGAAGGCTGGTCTGATTGGTTTGCTTTAATGATGCAGTTAAAACCGGGAGATACTGGTGCTTTGAAAAGAGGTATTGGTACGTTTGTTTCTTCTCAGTCCACAGATGGTTTAGGAATAAGGAGTTATGTTTACTCAACAGATAGAGCGTTGAATCCTATGACCTATGCTTTTACAAATAATTTTCAATATGTAGATGAGGATGATAAAGTGCAAACGTCAGTACATGGAGTTGGGTCTGTGTGGGCGACTATGTTATGGGATTTAACTTGGGCCTATATCAATAAATATGGTTACGATGATAATAAATATACTGGAACGGGAGGTAACAACAAAATTATGCAACTCGTTATTGATGGTTTGAAATTGATGCCTTGTAGTCCAACATTTGTTACGGCAAGAGATGCAATAATTGCTGCTGATCAAGCTACTACCGGTGGTAGAGATTTTTGTATGATATGGGATGTCTTTGCTTCGCGAGGATTAGGCATAAATGCATCAGCAGGGGATGGAAATGTTGGAAATGATCAAGTGGAGGATTATACAAGACCTGTTGCAGGAGCTAATTGTTCTACCTTAGGCACTAATGAATTCGATAGTGAAGATGTAATGAAAGTATATCCAAATCCAACTAATGGTTTACTCAATGTTCGAATCAGTAAATATTTTGGAAATGTAGATATACAATTAATTGATATAACGGGTAAACAAGTTTATAGCGCTATTAAAGTTGAATTTAACGGTCAAAAGAGTATAGATTTAAGTAGTGTCAATCCAGGAATCTATCTTCTTAAAGTTAAAGGAGATTCTTTGAATTTTGTCGAAAAGATAATTTTGAATTAGGATCATTAAAGTTTAGATAAAAAAAGTCGGTTTGCATTTATTGCAAACCGACTTTTTTTAAAATTGATAAAGAAGGCCAACTCCTAACATTTGTTTAAGCTGTGTTTTAGGGCCAAGAGTTACTTGTTCACCATCAATGTTTTTCTTAGCTTTAATGTCGTCGTCGTATATCACGTGAATGCCGATACTAGTTCTTATGTATTCGTTAACTACTAAATCAAAAGCAACATTGTAATCCACATCGATGTTACCAAAATTATTGATGTAATCAGAATAGAGACTTAAACGATTTTCAACTATTACATTTTTTATAATTTGTTTTTTGTAATAACCGGTTAATAAAAATCCTAGTTCTATCTTGGACTTTTCACCCTCTATAATTAATATTCCGTTACTATCATAGATTCCTTTTACAACTCCAAATGCTCCCTGATTAGCTAAACTTTGATCTAGTACGAAAGTCATTTTAGAGGTAAAGGGTGATAGGTATAATAATTCATCCTTCTTTTGAGAGGCATATTCAGCTCCTAATCCTAAAAAGACGTAAGCAGGTGCAAAGGGCTTTGATATTGATTTTTCGGTATTAGGGTATGCGTATCCGTTGGTGAATTGGGTGTTAAAATTAAATTTTGCGGTGTGATACCAATTGGATAAAGTGTCTTTTCGATATCCAAATGCAGAGCTGAACTGAAAAACATCATCTGATTTTCTTAGTTCAATACCGTCTTGTTTGTTTAAACCATAACGCATAATTAATTCATTAGACCAGTTGTAATTATCAGTATTGTAATTACGGTTGAATTTTGTTTTAAGTAACCCAGAAACGGAACTCGTTCCTCCTGCATTCCAATTAACAAATGCAATTTCACTTATATCAAATCCTACTTGATTCTTTTTAGTCCAATGAGATACGGTATCTTTTGGTTTTTTTAATGAGCCCTCTAAAGTGGTAATGATTTTTTGAGAGAAGATGTTGGATGTAAAAAGTAATAAGATAAAAAGTGAATTTAAGGTGGTGAATTTCATTATGGCTCTTTTATATTAGCGGCTTAAAATATTAATTTATATTATTTAGAAAAAGAATCTCTAGACTACTAACGTCTATTTTGCAAAATTGTTGCTGCTCGAGAACAGTTCCTTGGTCTATAAATGTATCAGGAATGCCAAGTATAGTAATTTTTGACTTGTAGTTATGGTTAGTTGCAAATTCAGCTATAGCACTACCAAATCCTCCTTTTATAGTTCCGTCTTCGATAGTAATTATCTGTTTAAATTGATTGAATATGAGATGCAGCTCTTTCTCATCTAATGGTTTTACAAATGCAAAATCATAATGGGCTATTGTCTTTGGCTGACCTAATTTAGCAAGTGCAGCGGTTACATTTTTACCAATAGGTCCATTAGATAGTACAGCTGTCTCACTTCCGGATTTTAAACAATTTGCCTGACCGATTACAATTTCTTTATACGGTTTTTCCCATTCAATAGTAACTCCTCTGCCCCGTGGATATCTTATCGCAATTGGGTTTTTTAATCCTAATTGGGCTGTATATAAAATATTACGTAATTCTATTTCGTTTAGTGGAGAGTAGATGACTAAATTAGGAATGCATCTTAAATAAGCAATATCATACACTCCATGATGTGTAGCGCCATCCTCGCCTACAAGACCAGCGCGATCCAAACAAAAAATCACAGGTAGATTTTGTAGTGCGACATCGTGTATCACTTGATCGTAAGCTCTTTGTAAAAAAGTAGAGTAGATATTGCAGTACACAACCATTCCTTGTGTGGCCATTCCTGCGGCAAGAGTGACCGCATGTTGCTCAGCTATACCTACGTCAAAGGCGCGGTCAGGTAAAGCTTCTATCATAAATTTTAGTGAACTGCCCGAAGGCATTGCTGGAGTTATCCCAATAATATCTTTATTTTTTTTGGCTAAGTCTAGTACGGTCAAGCCAAAAACATCTTGGTATTTTGGAGGAAGATTCTCTTCCGATCTAGAGTGGATTTCTCCGGATTTAGCATCGAATTTTCCAGGTGCGTGGTATTTTACTTGGTCTTTTTCCGCTTGCTTTAAACCCTTTCCTTTTGTAGTTATAACGTGAAGGAATTTAGGTCCTTTTAATTTTTGTAAACGTTTTAATTCTTTTATCACCGCATGAATATCATGTCCGTCAATAGGTCCTGAGTAATCAAAATTCAATGATTTCATCATATTGTTCTGTCTTGGATTCTTTCCGTTTTTGACAGCAGTTAGGTACTCTTTTAAAGCGCCTACACTTGGATCAATGCCAATTGCATTGTCGTTAAGAATAACTAATAAGTTGGCGTTAGTGACACCAGCATGGTTTAGACCTTCAAATGCCATTCCTGATGCGATTGAGGCATCGCCTATTACAGCAATATGTTGTTTTTCAAAATTTCCTTTTAAGTTGGACGCGATCGCCATTCCTAAAGCTGCCGATATTGAAGTTGAGGAGTGGCCTACGCCAAAAGCATCATACTCACTTTCACTTCTTTTTGGAAATCCAGAGATTCCGTTTAATTGTCGGTTGGTGTCAAAGTTTTCTCTGCGGCCCGTTAGTATTTTATGTCCGTATGCTTGATGACCAACATCCCAAACAAGTAAATCAGCAGGTGTATTGAAAACATAATGTAAAGCAATGGTAAGTTCTATAACACCCAAGCTGGCTCCAAGGTGTCCCTCTTTTACGGATACGATATCAATTATAAATTCACGTAATTCCTGCGATAGTTGTATTAACTGATCTTCCTTTAGAAGACGCAAATCTATGGGACTATTTATGTTGGAAAGTAAATTTTGTGACATACCACAAATGTACGAATTGAATACTGTATTTTTGTTTTATGGAAAATATTTTTACTGACGAATACTTCATGAAAAAAGCGTTGCAAGAAGCTGAAATGGCTTTTGAAAAAGGGGAAATCCCTGTTGGAGCGATTGTAGTTGTCAATAATACAATTATTGCAAGAAGTCACAATCTAACGGAAATGCTAAATGATGTTACCGCTCACGCTGAAATGCAATCGATAACCGCTGCGGCAAATTTTCTAGGTGGAAAATATTTGAAAGATTGTACATTATACGTTACACTTGAGCCTTGTCAAATGTGCGCTGGCGCTTTGTATTGGAGTCAAATTTCTAAAATTGTTTTTGGTGCTACCGATGTTCATCGCGGTTATGAAAAAATGGGGACTCAACTACATCCTAAAACAACTGTGATAAGAGGTGTTTTGGCTGAAGAAGCAGCTGATTTGATGAAACGTTTCTTCGCGTCCAGAAGATAAAAAGTTTGCTGCGAACTTTATTTTCAGATCTTATAATAAAAATAGTACATTTACTTTTGATGAAATTAAGCTAATTTTACAAGAAGTCTGATCAGTTTTGTTAGTTATATTTTTTAACTTTTTAAAAGTAATATATATGAAAAGTAAAGGATTAGTTGCCATGCTGTCTTTGTTTTTATTATTCCAAGGATGTTCTAAAAAGTCAGCTTCTGATTTTGATTCTGACTTCTCTCTATTTAAAGAATTTATCAGCAATTTTACTGGAGGAATTGTATCAGCACAATCAGACATTCGTGTCGTTCTTGCTTTTAATAAAAAGGAATGGAAAGTAAATCAGGTTTTGGATGATGATTTATTTGACATTTCGCCTAGCGTCGATGGAAAAGTAGTAGCGCTCTCAGCTAATACAATTGCATTTATCCCAAAAGAGAAATTAAAACAAAATACAGAATATCAGGTTACCCTTCATTTATCAAAGATAATAGAGACTGAGAAACACCTTTCTGAATTTAATTTTACAGTAAAAACTATAAAGCAAAATTACATTGTTGTTACAAACGATATTCAGTCCTATAGTAAAGAATCTCAATTTTTAAATTGTGTGTTAAAAACAGCAGATGTTGTTAATTTAGAGTCGGCTATAAAGCTGGTTTCTGCCCAACAAAACGGAAGCAATCTCCCAATTAAGTTTGATAGAACAGTTCGTTCTGGAACAGAATTTAAATTTGTAATTGATAAAATTCAACGTTTAAGCGCAGAAAGCAAAGTAGCAATCCATTTTGACGAAAGTGTGCTTGATGCTGAAGAAAAAGAAGCAGTTGAATATACTATTGCTGCAAAAGGGTATTTTAAAATAATGAAAGTTGATGTTCCAGAAGGAAACAATCAAATGATGACAATCAATTTTTCTGAACCACTTCGCAAGAATCAAGATTTTAGTGGTTTGGTTTCTATTGAAAATGCTCGAAATTTAAAATTCAGTACCGATGGTAATGTATTAAAGGTCTTTTTTAATAATCAAACGGCAGCGAGTCCTAAAAAGTTGGTCGAAGAAACTGTTGAAGAAGTAGAAGCAGTAGATGGTGCTGCCGTGGAAGCTGCAGATACGGATAGTGTTGCATCAGTTGTTGCGCCCCCTGTGGTAGAGTATGTAGAGCCTGATGTGGTTACACAGCAAGTGTTAACAGGAGAATTATTAGTTGAAGTTTTTCAAGGAATCGAGAGTATTTATGGTCAAAAAATGCAGGAGAGTTACACGACAAAAATATCATTCGATCAGGTAAAACCAGGCGTTCGTTTTGTGAAAAACGGAACTATTTTACCGAGTTCTAATAATCTGAAATTAAATTTTGAAGCAGCAAACTTAAGAGCAGTAGACGTAAAAGTATATAAAATTTATTCGAATAATATTCTTCAATTTCTTCAGGATAACCAAATTAATGGAAGCCAGAATTTAAGAAGAGTTAGTCAGCCGATAGCCAAAACAACCATAAATTTAAAAGAAAATTCACTTGTAAATACAAGTAAGTGGAATACTTATGCTTTAGATCTCTCTCAAATTATTACGCCAGAACCAGGTGCGATTTATAGAGTGGAATTTTCATTCAAGAAAGCATATTCTTTATACAAGTGCGGTAATTCAAATTTAAATGAAGAACCGGAGGAGGAGCCAGAAGAAATAGATGAGGACGATGTGAATTACAGTGACTCTTCTTCCTATGATGATTATTATTATGAAAATTATAATTGGGACGAAAGAGAGGATCCTTGCTCCAATTCGTATTATTACAATAGGACGGCAGGAACTAATATTCTAGCATCAGACTTAGGAGTGATCGCCAAGCGCGGACGAGATAAATCGTATTTCTTTGCCGTAAACAATATTGTGACGACGGTTCCAGTGAGTGGTGCGAAGGTCGAATTATACAGCTATCAACAACAAAAATTAGCTACAGGAAATACAGATAGCGATGGAATCGCTAATTTTAAATTAAACAAGTTCGCCTACTTTGCAATTGTAACAGAAGGTAAAAGCGCTACTTATATTAAACTAGACGACGGTACATCGTTGTCGGTTAGCAATTTTGATGTTGCTGGAGAAACTTTGCAGAAAGGTTTAAAAGGATACATTTACGGGGAGAGAGGCGTATGGCGTCCAGGTGATGATTTGTTTTTATCATTTATTCTAAATGATGCCGCAAACAAATTGCCAGAGTCACATCCTATAAAACTAAGACTTTCGGACCCTAATGGGAAAGTGGTTTATCAGAAGGTACAAAAGTCGAATGAGCTCAATCATTATGTTTTTAATGTTAAGACTGATCCAAATGCACCAACTGGAAATTGGGAAGCTATGGTTAGTGTGGGTGGTGCCCGATTTTATAAAAGCGTAAAGATTGAAACGATCAAGCCCAATCGTTTACGAATCAAAAATAGTTTTAAAAGAGCGCTACTTTCATCTTCTTATCCTAATAATAGCAATCTAGAAGTTACTTGGCTTCATGGTGCTATCGCTAGAAATTTAACGGTCGAAATGCAGGCTAAGTTTTCGCAACAAACGACTACTTTCAAAAATTATCCAAAGTACATTTTTGATGATTTAGTGCGCAAATTTAATACAGAGGAAATTAATATTTTCTCAGGTAAAGTTGATGAGTATGGTAGAGCTTCGGTAAATATCCAACCTAAATTAAATGAACAAGCTCCAGGGATGCTGCGCGCCTCTTTTATCACCAAAGTATATGAAGAAGGTGGTGATTTTAGCACTGATGTGATTTCGACAACTTATTCTCCGTACAAAGTTTATGTAGGGTTAAAATCTCCAGAGCCTAATAAATATGGAACATTAGAAACAGGAAAAAACAACCGATTTGAGGTGGTGACTGTCGATGAAAACGGAAAACCGAGATCCGTACGAGACCTTGAAGTAAAAATATTTAAGGTCGAATGGAGATGGTGGTGGGATGCCTCAGAGGATAATTTATCCAATTATAATTCGTCTAATTCAACTACTTCGTATAAAACAATTTATATAAATACTGACTCCAATGGTAAAGGTAACTTTCAATTTGCAGTTGATGAGAATGATTGGGGAAGGTATTTAGTACGTGTTGCTGATGAAAATGGCGGACATGCAACAGCACAAACGGTTTTAATCGACTGGCCCATTTGGTCAGGAAAAACGCGAAATACCGATGCTTCGTCGGCTAGCATGTTGGTTTTTTCGACCAATAAAAAAAATTACGCCGTAGGTGAGAAAGCGGAGATTTCTTTTCCTTCAAGTGAAGGTGGAAGAGCTCTGATTTCGATCGAAAATGGAACAAAAGTGGTTCAAACACTTTGGGCTGTAACTAGAAAAGGAGAAACCAAAGTAGAAATTCCTATTACCTCTGCGATGGCTCCTAATGTCTTTTTTAATATCACTTTATTGCAACCGCATGCAACCACTAAAAATGATTCACCTATTAGAATGTACGGAATCGTTCCAATCGAAGTGGTGGATAAAAATACGATTCTGACACCAAAAATTGCGATGCCAGCAGTTCTAAAACCTGAACAAGAATTTAATGTTCAAGTAAGTGAGCAGTCAGGAAAAGCAATGACATATTCAATCGCTGTTGTCGATGAGGGACTACTAGATTTAACCCGATTTAAAACGCCAAATACTTGGGATAGTTTTTACAGTCGCGAGGCGCTTGGAGTAAAAACTTGGGATGTTTATGACGACGTTATTGGCGCTTACGGAGGTAAAGTAAATCAGATTTTTAGTATTGGTGGAGATCAAGATTTAGGAGGCGGAAAGGCTAAAAAGGCTAATCGTTTCAAACCAGTGGTCGTTTATCTTGGTCCTTTTCAGTTGCCAAAGGGAGCTACAAAAACGCATAAAATAAAATTACCAAAATATATAGGGTCGGTAAGAACAATGGTTGTTGCTGGGGATTCAAACTCTAGCGCTTATGGAAGTGTCGAGAAATCGACTCCTGTCCGCAGTCCCTTGATGGTTTTGGCTTCTTTACCAAGAAAAATTTCTCCATCTGAAAAAGTGACCATTCCAGTTACGGTTTTTGCGATGGAAAAAAACATAAAAAATGTAAAGGTCGAAATAAAAACAAATAATGGACTAAGAGTTATAGGGACAAGAACGCAAAACGTAAGTTTTGCGAACCCAGACGAAAAAATGACTTATTTCAATTTAGAAGTAGGGCAAAGCACAGGTATTGGAAAAGTAACAATTACAGCAGTTTCTGGAAATGAAAGAGCGTCTTACGATGTGGATATTGACATGACAAACCCTAACCCGATAACTAATACTTATAAAGATGTCGTTTTAGAGCCAAATAGTTCTAAAACAATTTCTTGGAAAACCTTTGGTGTAGCAGGAAGTAATAAGGCAAAACTGGAAGTTTCTTCTATGCCTACGATCGATTTTAGTCGAAGATTGCAATACCTAGTAGGATATCCGCATGGTTGTGTAGAGCAAACGACGTCGTCTGTATTTCCTCAACTGTATTTAAATGATGTGGTTGACGTTGATGCGGGTCGTCAGCAGTCGATTCAAAGAAATGTAACGGCTGGAATTACGCGATTAGGTGGCTTTCAGTTGGCAAATGGAGGATTGCCTTACTGGCCAGGCAATGTTGTTGCTGATGATTGGGGAACTTCTTATGCGGGACATTTTTTAATTGAGGCTGAGAAAAAAGGATATGTCTTACCTATTAACTTTAAATCAAAGTGGATTTCGTACCAACAAAGAGAAGCGAAACAATGGCGCTTTTCACCGCAGTATGGCAATGATTTGGCGCAAGCATACCGCTTGTATACCTTGGCGTTGGCAGGCGCTCCAGATTTGTCTTCAATGAATAGATTGAGAGAGACAGCGAATATTTCTAACGAAAGCAAACTTCGTTTGGCTGCGGCTTATGCTTTAGTAGGTCAAAAATCGGCGGGTGTTTCCTTATTACTGAAAACGACTATAGACGAAGAAAGTACAAGCTATGGTCGCTACTATTATTACGGATCAAGTGAGAGAAACCAGGCGATGACTTTAGAAACTTTATTATCATTGGGCTTAAAGGCAAAGGCATTTGGTGTAGCAAATAAATTAGCTAAGAAAATGGCAAGCGATCAATGGATGAGCACACAAACTACTGCTTATTGTTTGCTTGCGATGTCTAAGTTTGCTCAAAATAACGGAACTAAGGGAATTGCGGTACAGTTTAGAAAAGACGGAAGAGCCCAGACTATTAAAACAGCGAAGTCTATTGCAAATCGCTCTTTGACTGTTAGAACAGGTAATAACACAATGACTTTGACGAATACAAAGGACAACACAATTTATGTTAGAGTTTTAAATAGTGGTATTTTACCTATTGGTGAGGAACAAGTTTTACAGAATAATTTATCAGCATCAATACGTTTTAAAAATAGAAAAGGTGTTGTTATTGATGTGAGTAAAATTAATCAAGGAACGGAGTTTGTTGCAGAAATAAACATTCGAAATTTAAAAAATGAGCGCATAGAAAATGTAGCATTGTCACAAATTTTACCCTCTGGATTCGAAATTGTAAATACACGATTCACAGATTATGGTGACGCTATTAATAATGTTGCGGATTATATTGATATACGTGATGATCGAACGAACTTTTATTTTGGGCTTAAAGCCAATGAAAATAAAACATTCAGAGTGTTGCTAAATGCTTCTTATTTGGGATTGTACTATTTGCCAGGCTTGCAATGTGAAGCGATGTATGATAATACATTTTTAGCTAGAACAAAAGGGCAGTGGGTTGAGGTTGTGAAATAATTATAATGTAACCTAGCATTTGTAAAGACTGTTGGGTGTTTTAATGAAAATATCTTGAAGAAGAAATTAATTGTGTTAATTAAACGCATTACAAATTGGATTAAAAACAATAAAATCAAATCATCAATAGCTTTTATACTATTGGTGGTTTATTTTTTTTCATTGTCTGGAATTTTGTTTCAAGAACCTTATTCAACGGTTATTGAAAGTAAAGAAGGTATTTTGCTTGGCGCCAAAATAGCAAGGGACGGCCAGTGGCGATTTCCAGAGCAAGACAGCGTTCCTGATAAATTTAAAAAGTGTATTGTTTATTTTGAAGACGAATATTTTTATCAGCACCCAGGATTTAATCCCATTGCTATGTTTAATGCGATCAAGCAAAATAGAGCAGCAGGAAAAGTAGTTCGCGGGGGAAGTACGCTTACACAACAAGTAATTCGTTTGTCTAGAAAGGGAAAAGGGAGAACTTATTTTGAAAAAGGAATAGAAGTACTTCTCTCTACACGATTGGAGTTGGGGTATTCTAAAGACGGAATACTTAATTTATATGCTGCTCACGCTCCTTTTGGAGGAAATGTTGTTGGACTCGAGATGGCTTCTTGGCGATATTTTGGCGTACAATCGCATCAATTATCATGGGCTCAAAGTGCTACATTAGCAGTCTTGCCTAATGCTCCTAGCTTAATTTATCCTGGTAAAAATCAACAAAAATTGCGTTTAAAAAGAGATCGCCTTTTATTGAAATTACAAACAGAAGGCGTGATAGACAGTCAAACCTATGCCCTTTCTATAGCGGAGCCATTGCCTCAAAAACCGTATGATTTACCACAAATTGCGCCGCACCTTTTACAAAAAGTAGTTAAAAGCCAAGAAGGAGAACTTGTAAAAACAACTATTGAAGTGGAACTGCAAAATAGGGTGAACCAAATTGCAAAATACTATCACAATCAATACAAACAGAATGAGGTTAATAATTTAGCTATTATAGTAATTGATATTACGAATAGAAATGTGATAAGCTATGTTGGGAATGCACCAACGGATAGAAACCATCAAAAAGATGTCGATATTATTGATGCTCCTAGAAGCACGGGTAGTATTTTGAAACCTTTATTGTACGCCGCGATGATGGATGATGGAGAGCTACTGCCCAATACCCTAGTCCCCGATATACCCACACAAATATCCGGTTATGCCCCCCAGAATTACAATCTTACTTTTGATGGTGCTGTTCCAGCTCATCGTGCATTGTCGCGGTCTTTGAATATTCCTGCCGTTTTGATGCTACAAGATTTTGGAGTAAATAAGTTTTATGAAGAATTGCAAAAGTTTAAGTTGAGGGATATCTCTAAGCCGCCAGACCATTATGGTTTGTCATTAATTTTAGGTGGTGCCGAAAGCAATTTATGGGATTTGTGTAGAACGTATGCAGGTTTGTCTTCGACAGTAAATTATTTCAATAAAACCAAAGGAAAGTATCGAACCAATGAGTTTGCTGAGTTAAATATTCATCAGGATTACAAAGTAGATTTTGGAGATCAAAGTGATCAAAAAACCATCTTAGGAGCAGGTTCTATTTGGCTAACCTATAATGCCATGGAGCAAGTAGGCCGTCCTGAAGGCGATGAAGCTTGGGAGTTTTATGATAGCGCTTTAAAAATTGCTTGGAAAACAGGAACGAGTTTTGGTAATAGAGATGCTTGGGCAATAGGAACCAATTCTAAATATGTTGTGGGTGTTTGGGTAGGGAATGCAACTGGAGAGGGTCGACCAACTTTAACCGGAGTTACTAGCGCTGCACCTATTTTATTTGATGTATTTAATTTGTTGCCAAGAAAAAAATGGTTTGCTACCCCTTATAAAGATTTAAAAGAAGTAGATGTTTGCTCGCTAAGCGGTTATCTCGCACAAGAAAATTGTCCAAAAATTAGTCAGTTGGTTTCCTTAAAAGGGAGTTCAACTGCAATTTGTCCTTACCACAAGATGATTCACGTAGATAAAACAGGTCAATTTAGGGTGAACAGTAATTGTGAAAGCGTTGAGAATATAGTTGTGAAAAACTGGTTTGTCTTGCCTCCGGTTATGGAGTGGTATTACAAAAGCCATCACATAGCTTATCAAACATTGCCGCCTTTTAGAGGTGATTGCAGTGCGAACCTAACAGGCTCGATGGATTTTATCTATCCGAAGGCTAATAGTAAAATATATTTAACCAAAGATTTTAATAGTAAAATCCAACCTGTAATTTTAAAAGTAGCACATTCACAAAGTGAAGCACGACTGTTTTGGTATGTTGATAATGTGTATAAGGGGGTTACAAAAACCTTTCATGAAATGCCTATCGAACCAGCTTCTGGTTTTCATTATATCACCGTTGCCGATGAGGATGGTAATGAAATTAGGAGGAAAATAGAGATTGTACGCGAATAATTTGGATGGTATTTATTCTGATTTTATAAGTGATTTGCACTGATTATGGTTTTGTTTATTTCTAAATTTGCAAAATAGAACAAAGCCTGAGATTGCTATTTTATAAAATAGGCTTTACATGCCAATGATTAAAATATTTAAATGAAAAAAAGTTTACTATCGCTCCTGTTGGGCGGTTTGACAATAGGAATAACCGAGTTTGTAATGATGGGGCTTTTGCCAGATATAGCATCAGATTTGAAAGTTTCGATTCCGGTGGCAGGGTATTTAATATCAGCTTATGCATTAGGTGTTGTGATAGGAGCGCCTTTGATTGTAATTATTGCTCGTAATGCTCCACCAAAAAAGATTTTGTTGCTATTAGCAGTAATGCTCACTATTTTTAACTCCTTGTCTATTATTGCGCCCTCTTATAATTTCTTGTTGCTCTCTCGTTTGCTTTCAGGATTACCTCACGGAGCCTTTTTTGGTGTGGGTGCTGTAGTAGCAACACGTCTAGCAGATAAAGGGAAAGAAGCGCAAGCTATATCTATAATGTTTTCAGGTTTAACAGTAGCAAATCTGGCTGGAGTGCCTATTGGGACTTACATAGGTCATCATTTTGCTTGGCGTTATACATTTATCATCATTGCTTTTATAGGACTGTTAACGATAGCGGCTCTTTATTTTTGGATGCCAAATGTAGAGGCTAGAGCCAAAGAAACAGTAAAAAGTCAGTTGCAGGTATTTAAAAAACCAGATGCTTGGTTGGTTATTTTAATTACAGCTATAGGTACAGGAGGTTTGTTTTGCTGGATTAGTTATATCGCTCCGTTGCTAACCAATATTTCTAAGTTCTCCCCTTCTGATGTTTCTTATATTTTGGTTTTGGCGGGATTAGGGATGGTGATTGGGAATTTAATAGGAGGGAAGTTAACCGATCGATTTTCGCCGGAGATGACTATAATTGCGATTTTGTTATTGCTTTCGGTTGATCTAGTGTTGGTTTATTTGTTTTCGTCTAATCAATATATGAGTTTATTGTTAGTGTTTATGACAGGTTGTATTTCATTTTCTATAGGTGCGCCTATTCAAATGTTGATGATAAAAACGGCTGTTGGCTCTGAGATGATTGCTTCGGCAGCAATTCAAGCTGCGTTTAATGTGGGTAATGCTTTAGGCGCTTTTTTAGGAGGATTGCCATTAGTAGCTGGTTTGAACTACGCTACTCCCAATTTAGTAGGTGTTGCCATGGCGTTGAGTGGTGCTTTAATTACAGTATTCTTTATACAAAGAAAACGTAGATTAGTAGGTTTGCAAACTAATTAAATAATTATAATAGTACTTTTTATTAGCGGTACTTTTTATTTTTAAAGGGTAGGAGATGATTTAATAGAGTTGTGATGTGAATTCATAGCTCTTTTTTTTAGCCCAGATAGCAGTGAAAATCCTTTAATCCCGATCTTTAGGGATTAAAGATTGTTGCGGATAGCTGGAAATAGCTCCTAAAAAAGGAACTCAAAATGTAACGACAAAACACAAAAAAACCGCTAATCTTGCGAAAAGCGGTTTTATGTTTAGTCCTTTATAGCATTCCCTTGTTTGTCAAAGAAATGATATTCTAAATACGTGTAAGCATCACGAGGTATAATTTTCACCCATTTTTTATGTTCAAGAAACCATTTTGAACGTAATGATGGAAAACCTTTGGTAAGGTATGCGGCCACAAAAGGATGTACATTAAGTACCACTTTTTTGTGATTTTTTAATACTCTTTCTAGATCAGATATGATTTTGTCGATAATAAGTATTGGCGCTTCAATTTCGCCATTTACATCGTTTGGATCTTCTTCTCTGGTTTTAATATTTCTTTCTGGTCTTACTCTTTGTCGCGTGATTTGGACTAATCCAAATTTGCTAGGAGGTAAGATTTTGTGTTTTGCCTTATCGTCACTCATTTCTTCCCGAAGGAATTCATACAAGACTTTACGATTTTCGGGATTCGACAGGTCGATAAAATCAACTACAATTATTCCGCCCATATCTCGTAGACGCAATTGTCTAGCGATTTCGGCAGCGGCAATCATATTTACTTCCATGGCTGTATCCTCTTGGTTAGTGGCTTTATTAGAACGGTTTCCGCTGTTTACGTCTATGACGTGCAAAGCTTCAGTATGTTCGATAATAAGATAAGCCCCTTTACTCATGGACACTGTTTTTCCAAAAGAAGTTTTGATTTGTCTCTCTATGTTGTACTTCTCAAAAATAGGTGTATCGTTTGATTGATAAAACTTAACAATTGATTGTTTGGATGGTGCAATTTCTTGCAGGTAATCCTTTGTTTGGTTGTACAACTCTTCATCATCGATTTGAATACTCGTAAAAGTATCATTAAATACGTCTCTTAAAATAGAAGAAGCTCTGTTGAGTTCTCCTAAAATTTTTGACGGATGATGAGCAGTTGGTAATTTTTTACACATTGCAGTCCATCTGCTAAGCAGGTTCTGCAAATCTTTTTCTAATTCGGCTGTATTTTTGCCTTCGGCTACTGTACGAACAATAACACCAAATCCTTTTGGTTTGATGGATTGTACAAGTTTTTTAAGTCGGTCTTTTTCTTTACGATCCTCTATTTTTTGAGAAATAGAAACGCGATCAGAGAAAGGAACTAAAACAATAAACCTACCTGCTAGAGAAAGCTCAGCGCTAATTCTTGGCCCTTTGGTTGATATTGGTTCTTTTACTACTTGCACTAAGATAGATTGATTGGCGTTTATTACCTCAGTAATGGTTCCATCTTTGTCTATCTCTTTTTCAAACTGAAAGTTTTTTAGGGAGAAATCTTTTATTTTACCTGCGCTTACAAGTTTTATGAATTTCAACTGGGAAGTTAAATTAGGACCTAGATCGTGATAATGTAAAAAGGCATCTTTTTCGAAGCCTACATTTACAAAAGCAGCATTAAGTCCAGCAACTGGTTTTCGTATTTTAGCGATAAAAATATCACCTACTTGAAAATTGCTTTTTTCTTCTTCCTTGTGTAATTCAATTAGTTTTCCATCTTTTAATAAGGCAAAATCTACGAAATCAGAACTAGATCTAATGATTAATTCTTTATTCATTTGTAAATTTTTATCCTGACTTTAAGTCGAAAGTTGAAAGTCGAAGGTCAAAAGTCTTGCAACTCTTAACTAATAACTCCTAACTCCTAACTGGCTGTAAGGATGGATTAAACAATAATTTAACAGGTATTGTACCCGGAGAAAACTAGCTGGCTGTTTGCAATAAATAGTTATCAAAATGATGATAACTAATGTCTGCGGACTGTATGCTAATTTTCAATTTCAATGAACGTTTACGTTTAAAAAGAAAAAAGTAGTTAAAAACTACTTTTTCTTTTTGTGACGGTTAGCTCTCGCTCTTTTTTTTCTTTTGTGCGTAGCTACCTTATGTCTCTTTCTTTTTTTACCACTTGGCATAATCGTTTAGATTTTATGATTAATAATATTATTTTGCTTCGTTATTTGTTTTTACTCCTTCTACAAAAACTTTTGCAGGTTTGAAAGCAGGAATGTTGTGAGCAGGAATTTTGATAGTTGTATTTTTAGAAATATTTCTACCTGTTTTTTCAGCTCTTGTTTTCACGATGAAACTTCCAAAACCTCTTAAATATACATTGTCTCCAGTCTCTAATGAATTTTTAACTTCATTCATAAAAGTCTCTACTGTTGCTTGAACATCACCCTTTTCAAGACCTAATTTTTCTGAAATTTTTGCTACGATATCTGCTTTCGTCATTTTCTTCCTTATTTATTATATTGTAATAATTTTTTTGAGTTTGCAAATATAGGAATTTAAAAAACAATTATTCAAGCTAATTCATTAAATTTTAATCACATAAACTTTTACTTTTGCAAACAAATAATTAACTGTGAAATTTTCTAATGTTCTTATTCAGTGGTATTTACAAAATAAGCGCAATTTACCGTGGCGCAATACTACTGATCCTTACCCAATTTGGCTCTCAGAAATCATGTTACAACAGACGAGAGTAGTGCAAGGTACGCCTTATTTTTTATCTTTTACAAGCGCTTTTCCTACTGTTTTTGATTTGGCTAAAGCCGATGAGGAACAAGTCTTGAAATTATGGCAAGGTTTGGGGTATTATTCAAGGGCACGTAACCTACATAAAACAGCACAACATATAGCTTTTGACCTGAACGGAGTATTTCCTAAAAGTTACAAAGAGCTACTTAATCTAAAAGGGGTAGGTGAATACACTGCCGCTGCAATTGCTTCTTTCTCCTATAATGAAGTAGTTCCGGTGGTAGATGGGAATGTGTTTAGAGTGCTATCGCGTTATTTTGATGTTGAGACAGATATTGCTTTGGCTTCTGCCAAAAAAGAATTTGCAGCACTAGCTCATGAATTGATGCCAAAGGACAATCCTGCAACATTCAATCAAGCTATTATGGAGTTTGGTGCGTTGCAATGCGTTCCTAAAAGTCCAGACTGTACCATATGTATTTTTAATACAAGCTGTGCTGCCTTGCAAAAAAAGAAAGTAGATCAGTTACCGGTAAAGTCTAAAAAGGTAAAAGTGCGCAGCCGCTACTTTAATTATATTGTAGTCGCTGATGCAGATGATAGAACAATTATTCGAAAAAGAACAGACAAGGGTATTTGGCACAACTTATATGAGTTTCCCTTGATAGAAACTGAGAAAGAGGAAGATTTTGATTTTATTTCGACCAAAATTACAACTGAGTTTTTTGCGGTTGCAGATGTGTTGAGTATTGAAGCGTGTAATGCTGTAAGTATCATTCATAAGTTATCGCATCAGCATTTGTATATCAAGTTCTGGAAAGTGAATCTAGGTACAGCGCTTGAGCAGGGTGTAAGTGTGTCTCAACTTAAAACATTTCCGTTTCCTATTGTGATTCATAATTTTATTGAAAAGCAGTAGAAGTCATTTTAAAAAAAATGTATCTTTGATTAAATACCACAATATGTAATGAACGGAACCTTAAATAAAGTTATGCTTATAGGTCACTTAGGTGACGAAGTTAAAATGCATTATTTTGATGCAGGAAATTGCATTGGTCGTTTTCAGTTGGCCACAAATGAAGTGTATGTCAATAAAACAACGAATGAAAAAATCACTTCTACAGAGTGGCACAACTTAGTAGTACGCAATAAGGCTGCCGAGATGTGTGAGAAATATTTAAGTAAAGGAGATAAGATTTATGTAGAAGGTCGTATCAGGTCGCGTCAGTGGCAAACCGAGGACGGTACGGTAAAGCATACATCAGAAATTCAGGTAACCGAGTTTACGTTTTTGTCGACCAAAAAAGGCAATGAAAACAACAAACAAATTCTAAGTCCTGAATCGCCAAAAAACACTAACTTTGACCCACAAAATAATGGCTTGCCAATCAATGATTTGCCGTTTTGATTGTTTAACTAATCTTTTTTAATTTGGACCCAGAGCCCAGTTTAAATTTTGCATACACTATAGACCTTGATCTAGTGTTTGGTATTGCCGGAATAATGCTATTGCTTTTTTGCTCAGCAGTAGTATCTGGTGCGGAGGTAGCCATGTTTTCGCTTTCGCAAAAGGATCTTGATGAATCTATGCAAACAAATGCAACTACAGGGAAGATTCTCTCTGGTCTTTTAAGTAAGCCTAAAAAACTTCTGGCTACTTTATTAGTTGCAAATAATTTCATCAATATTGGCGTTGTAATCTTGTTTTCTTTTATTGGAGGCGGTCTTTTTGCGGCAATTACATCACCTGTTTTAAAATTTATTTTAGAAGTTATTGTAGTTACTTTTTTATTGTTACTTTTTGGAGAAGTTTTACCTAAGGTATATGCTAGTAGAAATAATCTGAAATTTGCAAGTTTTGTTGCTTTGCCTATTTCTATTTTAGATAGTGTTTTGTCTCCAATTAGTATTCCGATGCGAAATTCTACGGTCTATTTACACAATAAATTAGGGAAGCAAAAAACAAATTTCTCTGTTGATCAGCTTTCTCAAGCCTTAGAATTAACATCATCCGATGATACGTCAAGTGAAGAACAAAAAATACTAGAAGGAATTGTTTCTTTTGGAAACACAGATACTAAGCAGGTGATGAGTCCTAGAATTGATGTTTTTGGACTAGAAATAACGGAGACTTTTGCAGAGATTTATATTAAAATTATAGAAAAAGGATATTCAAGAATTCCAGTCTATCGTGATAATATAGATCAAATTGAAGGGATATTATTCGTAAAAGACTTATTACCTCACCTAAATAAGGATGATTTTGATTGGGTCACTTTAATAAGAGAGCCCTTCTTTGTACCTGAGAATAAAAAGTTAGATAATTTGTTGAAGGATTTTCAGGGCATGAAAAGCCACCTAGCAGTTGTTGTAGATGAATACGGAGGTACTTCAGGATTAGTCTCTCTTGAGGATGTTATCGAGGAAATAGTAGGTGATATTAGTGATGAATTTGATGATGAGGATATTAATTTTTCTCAAATCGACGATAAAAATTTCTTGTTTGAAGGGAAAGTCAATCTAAGGGATTTTTACAGAGTGGTTGATGTTGATGAAGATGTATTTGAAGAAAGAAAGGGAGAAGCCGAAACGTTAGCCGGATTTATTCTAGAGATTTCGGGAAATTTTCCTGCTAAGGGACAAAAAATAAGTTTTGCTAATTGTTTATTTACCGTCGAGGTAGTCGATAAAAAGCGAATCAAACAAATAAAAGTTACTCTTGATGTTTAATTTTAAAAAAAGCAATAATCGCATTTTAATTGTAATTGTAGGGTTTGTGGGTTTATTGTCTGCAAGCAGCTGCAAAGATGATGTGCTTCCTAAACCATCTAGTTATCTTAGGCTAGATTATCCTATAGCTAAATATGCTGATTTTGAGAATAACTGTCCGTTTACTTTTGAGATGAACGCAGATGCTATTATTAAAGCAGAAAAGGATTGTGGTTTCACTATAACGTATCCCAAAATGAAGGCTACGATTTACTTGAATTATCAGCCTGTAAATAATGATATCAATGCCTTGTTAAAGGATGCCCAAACATTGACGTACAAACATGTTATTAAAGCAGATGATATTCTAGAACAACCATACTTAAATCCCGATAAAAAGGTATACGGAATGTTTTATCAAGTAAATGGTAATGCGGCTACTAACTCTCAATTTTATGCTACTGATAGTACCAAACATTTTGTTCAAGGGACTGTTTACTTCTATGCAAAGCCCAACTTTGATTCAATTATGCCTGCAGCGAGTTACATTAAAAATGACATGCAGCGTTTGCTAGAAACTTTAAAATGGAAGTAATACTGCTTTAACTTTTCTTAAAAAAATGAAACATATTCCATAAAAATGATTCAATTTTGACAAAAAAATGAATTAATGGAATCCAAACAAATAAAATGGGGTTATTTATTAGTGCTTTCTTTAATATGGGGAAGCTCTTTTATTTTAATTAAAAAAGGGTTAATAGGATTAACAGCTCTTCAGGTGGGTTCGCTGCGTATTGTATTTGCTGCTTTCTTTTTGCTTTTAATCGGCTTTAAGAGTTTATCGAAAATTCCAAAGAACAAATGGAAATTTATCGCCTTGACCTCTATTTTTGGTACTTTTGTTCCCGCCTTTCTTTTTGCTATTGCTGAGACGGAATTAGATAGTTCAGTAACGGCTATTTTAAATTCCCTAACTCCTTTAAATACCTTAGTGCTTGGAGCTGTTTTTTTTGGGGTACAATTTCAACGCAGGCAAATGTGGGGTGTTTTAATTGGTCTTTGTGGTAGCTTACTATTGGTTTTTAATGGAGCTATGAATCATCCTAATCAAAATTATTACTATGCAATACTAGTGATCATAGCTGCGATTTGCTATGCAATTAATGTGAACCTCATAAAACGTTATTTGCATGACTTGTCTCCGTTGAGTATTTCTACTGGAAACTTTTTGTTTTTGTTATTTCCATCATTATTAATTTTGTTCTCTACTGGTTTTGCCGATGTTATTGAGGTGCAACAAGCACAGGAATCTATTCTGTTTATTATGATTTTGGGTGTGGTTGGGACCGGTATAGCAAATATATTGTTCTTTAAATTAATTCAAATTTCCTCTCCTGTTTTCGCGACTTCAGTTACCTATTTAATTCCAGTGGTGGCCTTTTTTTGGGGATTGTTAGATAGCGAAATGCTGACATCGGTTCAGTTCTTTGGAGCATTGATTATTTTGGTGGGTGTGTATTTGTCTGCAAAAAAATAGTTGCTCAAGGGTATATTGGGTTATGATATAAATAAAAATGGCTGTCAGTGATAAACTGACAGCCATTTTTTATTGGGTAGATCGAAGACTATTTAAAGTCAGCCTCTGTTACTCCTTCATTAATTTTCACTTCATTAATTTTGATGTCTAATTCAAAACCTACATTTTGAATCATATTATACGGTACTTTTACACCTTTAACGGCTCTGTAGTCTCCTAGTGTTGTTGTTTGTGTAACTGATTTACCTGCTTGTTCCATAGTTTTAGTTTCAGCAATCTTTAAACCCGTAGCTACTTCATAGTATAGGGTTGTTTTATCATTTTTGATAACATAAGCCTCCTTACCGTTGATAGTCTCTATTCCGTCAAGAGTCACTCCAGGTTTACTAGCTAAAGTAGTTTCTTCAAATAAAATAGTACTTTTCTTCATTTCAGCTAATGGCTCTCCAGTGAGATCCATGCGTTGTCCTTGTTGAACAATATAGCCTCCTGTTTCGTTAAGTACTTGTTTCATTATACTCATTGGACCCATAGCAAGTTCTATGTTCAATTTTCCTTTCGTGTCTACTTTAGATGTGTAAGTTAATGGAGATGGAGCTTGTGGGATAACTGTTTGTCCTACCATTGAGATAGTTTTTACTGCTTGTACCGCTTTTAGACCGCCTATTGCTGTGATGTAGTTGTCGATAACTGTTTTAGCGGTTACGCCTGCTGCTACTTCTTTCTTAAAAACTGGTTTTTCTACCGGGTTTCCGTAGGTGTCAAAGTAGTACATAGGGATTTTTAATTTTTCTAAGCTTGCCGCCACTTCTGATCCCTTACCTGCGATAACAATTCGTGTATTATCAGCTAAGAAAAAACGATTCGCTACTTCCTTGATGTCTTCTACAGTTACTGCATTGATGTTTTTAATGTAGTTTTCGTAGAAATCAGCTGGTAGGTCTTGTGTTTGCGTGTTCAAAGCATAACGAGCGATTGTCGTTGGTTTTTGAACCTGCATTACAAAGTTTCCGATGTATTTTGCTTTTGCATTTTTTAGATCTTCAGTCGAAACTAACTCTGTTCTCATTCTTTTTAATTCGTTCAGTATTTCAACAACTGAACTATCTGTAACTGCATTTCTAACTGAAGCGGTAGAACTAAATTTTTGCACATATTTACCAAATCCAATGTCTGAGTAAGATCCATATGTCCATCCGTGTTTTTCACGTAAGTTCAAAAATAACCTTCCTTCACCACCACCACCAAGAATTTGGTTTGCTAATATCGTAGCAAAATATTGCTTATCAGTGATTTTTAAATTAACCGTATTTACAAGAGCAATTTCTGATTGCACAGCGTTAGGCATATCAACAAAGTTAATTTGAGTTTGCGTTACGTTTTTAGGATCTTGATAAGTAGGCGTTGGTGCTGATGCTTTTTCCCATGAACCAAAAAGTTTGGTTACCAGTTTTTTTACATCATTAGTTTTTACGTCACCTACAATTACTAGGTAAGCATTGCCAGGTACAAAGTTTGTCTTGTAGTTTTTAACTGCATCTTGCAAGGTAACCTTAGAAACACTTTCTGCAGTTAGGTATTCTCCTGATGGATGATTTTTACCAAAAGATAAAGCATTAACGACTCTTCCGGCAACTGCAGGAACGCTCTTTTCTTGTGATTTTATTCCTTCGATAAGTTTTGCTTTTGTTTTATCGAACTCTTCTTGGGTAAAAATAGTGTTCAGTGCACCATCTGCCATTAAAGCTAGTATCTTATCTGAATATTTAGATAGTCCGCTAGCTGCGGCTCCGTTAGAGCTAAAATAGATATTAGCACCTAAAAAGTCAACTTCTTCGTTAAAAGCACTTTTAGATGTTTTTGCAGTTCCGCTTCCTATAAGTTGACTAGTAATGTCAGCCACACCTTTGATGTCTCCCTCAGCGTAAGGCATATTGTCTAAGCTAAGGCTGTACGATACTCTTGGTAATTTATGGTTTTCAACAACCATTATTTTAAGTCCGTTTTTCAATTCAAAATTAGTAGACTTACCAATTTTGATAGAAGGTACTGACGTTGATTGTGGTTGCGGAATTACTTGTCCTTGCATAACGATAGTCAATAATAGACTGGATAATATATAAATTGTTTTTTTCATGATCTTTAGATTTTATTTTGTTGCTTTTTCTGTTTTTGGCAAATAATCCAATACTAATCTTTGATTAGGATTTAGGTATTTTTTTGCAACAGTTCTAATCTCTTCTGGTGTGATGCTACGGTAGATATCAATCTCTGTATTGATCAAGTTGATGTCTTTGTAAAGCATGTAAAAAGTGGCTAGATTACTCGCGATACCTTCAATGCTTGCATTACTATTTACATATTGATTTTCGTATTTGTTTTGCAACTTCTGTAACTCTTTATCAGAGATTAATTCTGTTTGAAGTTTTACAATTTCAGCATCGATCTCATTTAAGATGTTTTCAGATGTAAAAGGTGCTTGCGGTAATCCATACAATATATAGGTACCATAATCTTCCTGACTATTGTTAAATGCTCCAATTTGTAAAGCCATTTTTTTGTCGTCAACGATTTTTTTGTACAATCTAGAACTCTTACCATCGCTTAATATGGTAGAGATAAAGTCTAAAACTCTTGCGTCGCGATCTTTCATAGATGCTGTTCTGTAGGCCGCAACGATCATCGGAATTTGAATATTAGGATCTTCAAAGGTAGCTTTGATAGTTTGAGTTATTGGCTCTTCCGGAAAAGCAGGTCTTTCGATAGCAGGTCCTTTTTTGATATTACCAAAGTATTTTTCAATCCATTGTTTTGCTTCGTCAGTTTTGAAATCACCAGCCACAACAAGAACTGCGTTGTTAGGCATGTAGAATTTCTTGTTGAACGATTGGAATTCCTCTAAAGTAGCTGCGTCTAAATGATCCATAGATCCGATAGTTGTCCAACGGTACGGGTGGTTTTTAAAGATGTTTTTCTTTACCTCAGGAATAAGTTGCCCGTAAGGTGAGTTGTCGTAGCGCAATCTTTTCTCTTCTTTTACCACTTCGTTTTGTGTATCTACACCTATTTGATTAATTATAGGGTGTAACATACGCTCTGCTTCCATCCATAATCCTAATTCAAGATTGTTAGAAGGGAAAACTTCGTAATAGTATGTACGGTCATCGCTAGTATTGGCGTTGTTTGTACCGCCATTTCCTGTAACTATTTTAAACCATTCTCCTCTTTTAATGTTTTCAGTACCTTCAAACAACAAATGTTCAAAAAAGTGTGCGAAACCAGTTCTTTCTGGATTTTCATTTTTTGAACCTACGTGGTACATTACTGATGTAATTACAACAGGAGCCGAAGGGTCATTTTGTAGAACAACGTGTAGACCGTTGTCCATAGTGTATTCTTCAAAAACTACTTTTTGAGCAGATGCGGCTCCTCCGATTAAAAGTGCGGCGCTTAAAGCCATTATTGATTTTTTCATATTGGTTAGTGAATTTGTTTTATTAATTAGACGCATTAATTGCGGGAATGTTACAATAAAAAACAATTTTTTTATCAGAAATATAAGATAGATTAAATAAGTTAGTTAGTTTATTGGATTCGTTTAAAACTCTAGGAAATAGCAAAAAGCCATGAAAATCAAGCTTTAATAATTTCGGTATATTTTTTTGAAGGAACTAATTGCATACTAATTTTTTAATTGTATATTTGCAACCTTAAAAATCAATAAATCAATTTGGTATGTATGCAATCGTAGAGATAGCAGGGCAACAATTTAAAGTAAGCAAAGACTTAAAGGTTTATGTTCACCGTCTATCTAATGAAGAAGGTTCAAAAGTTTCTTTTGACAAAGTTCTTTTATTAGATGACAATGGTAGCATAACTTTAGGCGCCCCAGCTATAGAAGGTGCTTCAGTAGAAGCTAAAGTGTTACAACACTTAAAAGGTGATAAAGTTATCGTTTTCAAAAAGAAAAGAAGAAAAGGATACAAAAAGAGAAATGGTCACAGACAATATCTTACTCAAATTTTGATTGAAGGTATTTCTGCATCAGGTACTAAAAAAGCTGCTCCAAAGGCAGAAAAAGTAGCTGAGGCTAAAGCTCCAAAAGCATCAAAAAAAGGAGATGATTTAAAGTTAATTGAAGGAGTTGGACCAAAAGCTGCAGAGGCATTAGTTGCTGCTGGGATTGATACATTCGCAAAATTAGCTAAAACAAGTGCTGATGCTGTAAAAGAAATTTTAGAGGCATCAACATCAAAATTATCTCATTTAGATCCAACTACTTGGGCTCAACAAGCACAATTAGCTGCAGATGGTAAAATGGATGAATTGAAAAAATTACAAGATGAATTAAACGGTGGTAAAGCTGTTTAATTAATTATTAACAATATTTAAACTAATACGTCATGGCTCACAAGAAAGGTGTCGGTAGTTCGAAGAATGGTAGAGAATCAGAATCAAAACGTTTAGGCGTTAAGATTTTTGGTGGACAAGCTGCTATTGCTGGGAACATCATCGTAAGACAAAGAGGTTCAAAACACAATCCAGGTGAAAATGTTTACATTAGTAAAGATCACACCCTACACGCAAGAGTAGATGGAGTTGTTAAGTTCCAAAAGAAAAGAGATAACAAATCATACGTTTCAATCCTTCCATTCGAAGTTGAAGCTTAATTGATTTTCTCAATTTATTAAAAAACCCAATCTGTAAAGATTGGGTTTTTTTGTTTCTAGCTTAAACGTATTACTTCACTATACATACAAAGCAGGTAGATGACTTGGTTTAAAATTTTAATACTAAAGCGTTTCTATCCTTTTGAAGGCTGGAAACTAAGGGTATAAATATGCAATAGACATAGATGTAGTGATTTGATTGTTTTTTGTGCTAGTCATGAGGTTTTTAACTATTGTAATTTGAAATAAAATAGTTCTTTATTACCGCAGACTAATTCAGTATAATTATCGTCTATTTTTTCGCCTACGTAATATGCTATTAATTCTCCAGTAGTCGAATCAATTTTATAATCCCAAATTTCATTATTAGAATTTAAAAATTCTGTAAAGGAATACGATTCTGGATTTTCAGAAAATTTAATCTTGTCGGTTTGTACTAGTTTCCATTCTTTGGCATTTTTATACAATTCAAAAAACAGAATTTCTTCTGTAGTAATATGAATCATTTTGCCAACTAAATTATCTTCTCGTATTGCCCAATTGCCTTCTTTGGGGATCCATTTCCATTTTCCAATAAGTTCGTTGATTTTGTTCTGTCGCAATTTTCTTTTTAAGGAGTCACCTTTTTTAATTGCAAAAGCTGCGATTTCGGCTTTAGGATTGATGTTGTTGTTAGTTGCAAAAGTTCTTATTGCTTCTAAATAATTACCACTCTCGCTCGTTTTTATGGCTAGTTTATACAGTTGAGTTTGGTAGGCACTTCGATCATTATCTTGTGCAGCTATGCTTTGATAAAAAATTATTAAAAATATAACTAAGTAAGGCTTGATGGGAGTCAAAATGTTTTTTTTAGTATTGTTCTCTATGTAAAACTACAATATTAAATTGCTTTTGTACGGTTTTTAAAAAAGCTTTCTATTAATAAAAGTCTTCTTAACAGCATGAGGGATAGCAGCGGCATCCTTTTATGTAGTCTCGATTTTTATCGGGACGAAATAAAAGATAGAGCAAATAGCCCGACTCGCCCAAAAACAAAAAACCCTCACTTTTCAGTAAGGGTTTTGAAAATTATAGTGAGATTGCTTCGTTCCTCACAATGACTCCCTAGTATCTGTAGTACTCTGGTTTGAATGGACCTGCAACTTCAACACCTATGTAAGCAGCTTGATCGTCACGTAAAGTCTCTAATTCTACTCCTAGCTTAGCAAGGTGTAACATCGCTACTTTTTCATCTAAATGCTTAGGCAACATGTATACTTCGTTGTTGTAAGCAGCACTGTTTTTCCACAATTCGATTTGAGCCAATGTCTGGTTTGTAAATGAGTTACTCATTACAAAACTTGGGTGACCTGTAGCACAACCTAGGTTTACTAAACGACCTTCGGCAAGTAAGATAATATCTTTGCCATTGATCGTATATTTATCAACCTGAGGTTTGATTTCAACTTTTGATGCTCCGTGGTTTGTGTTTAACCAAGCGACAGCAATTTCGTTATCAAAGTGTCCAATGTTACAAACGATAGTTTTGTCTTTCATTTGCTCAAAGTGCGAACCTAGAACGATATCTTTATTTCCTGTAGTAGTGATTACAATATCAGCATTTGCTACAACAGTGTCTAATTTTTTAACTTCAAAACCGTCCATTGCAGCTTGTAAAGCACAAATTGGGTCAATTTCTGTAACTGTAACAATAGATCCAGCACCTCTAAATGAAGCCGCAGTTCCTTTTCCTACGTCACCGTATCCACATACAACTACTCTTTTACCAGCAAGCATAATGTCAGTTGCACGACGAACAGCATCAACTGCCGATTCTTTACAACCGTATTTGTTGTCAAATTTCGATTTAGTAACCGAGTCATTAACGTTGATTGCAGGCATTGGTAATGTTCCTGCTTTCATTCTTTCGTATAGTCTGTGAACTCCAGTTGTAGTCTCTTCAGATAAACCTTTAATTCCAGGAATTAATTCTGGGTAACGGTCAATAACCATATTAGTTAAATCTCCACCATCATCAAGGATCATGTTCAATGGTTGTTTGTCTTCACCAAAGAATAATGTTTGCTCGATACACCAGTCAAAATCCTCTTCGTTCAAGCCTTTCCAAGCATAAACTTGAATTCCAGCAGCAGCTATAGCAGCAGCAGCTTGATCTTGAGTTGAGAAAATATTACATGATGACCAAGTAACCTCAGCACCAAGAGCGATCAATGTTTCGATTAAAACCGCTGTTTGAATAGTCATGTGTAAACATCCTGCGATACGAGCTCCTTTAAGTGGTTGCTCATTTTTATATTCAGCACGAAGCGCCATTAAACCTGGCATTTCAGCTTCTGCTAGTTCAATTTCTTTTCTTCCCCAAGCCGCTAGAGAAATGTCTTTTACTTTGAAAGCCACATAAGGCATAGTCGTTGTACTCATTTATAGTATATTTGTAATTAGTTCGTCCGTTTGCCCACTGGGCTTAGGTGAATTTTTTTGCAAATTTACGTAATAACTTTATAAATATAGCACATAACACAAGATTTATGAAATGTTTAATAGCCTAATATTTTGAGCGTTAGTTAAATAAAGTCTTTTATGAGCTGTTTCCCGCTATCCGCTTAATCTTTATGTTCTTAAAGAAAGAACATAAAGGATACCGCTACTATCGGGGCTAAAAAATAGAATACAACACATGCCCTTATTCAAAACAATACAATTCAACAAAACGACCCAAATCCTAGTTTGGAAGATAACCGAAACCTACCAAGAGCTGTTTGATTCGGTTATAGTTAATCCAACAAACCTTACTAGGTTGAGTAAAATGAAATCTGAATTACACCAACGTGCTTTTTTAAGCGTGCGCCGTTTGTTTCAAGAAATCGGTCATACCGATCTAGATTTGCATTATGACGCACTTGGAAAACCGCACATCAAAGGCGAAAATCATATTTCTATAACGCACTCTCATGAGTTTTCGGCTATAATTATAAGTGATGAAACGGTAGGTATTGATATGGAATTACAACGAAATAAGATTATGCGCATTGCAGATAAATTTGTCGAAGAGGAGTTCCAATATTTAGAGCCAGATAGTCCCGAGGAGTACATTAAAAAACTAACTGTAATTTGGGGCGCTAAAGAAGCCATTTTTAAAATTAGAAACGAAAAAGGAATTAGTTTTAAAAATCATATTCGCGTTAAAACCTTTGAAAACATCGCGAAAACTACAACTGCTACACTTCATTTTGGTGGCTTGGTAAAAGATTTTCGTATTTATTTTGAAGAAATAGAAGGTTTTACTTTAGTTTTTGCATTAGAAAAACAGTTTTAACATCACTTTTTATCCTATCTTATTTGGGTAAATCAAAACCTAATCTTGCAGATTCCTTACAATACAAAATGACATCAATTTACAATCAAATAGTACAAGCCAAAGCAGCCAATAAAAAATTATTAGCCGTACTTCTCGATCCAGACAAAATAGTGCGGGAGCAGTTAGAGGTTTTGGTTCTAAAAATCAATCAATCATCCGCTACGCATATCTTTATCGGTGGAAGTCTTGTGAAAAATAATATCTTAGATGAGTTGATTGTTTTTATAAAAAACAATGTTGTACTGCCCGTTGTCCTTTTTCCTGGGAATCCCTCTCAGATTTCAGATAAGGCGGATGCTATTTTGTTTCTATCTTTGATCTCCGGTCGTAATCCTGATTATTTAATAGCGCACCAAGTTGATGCGGCTCCAATAATTAAAAAGACGCAGTTAGAAGTTATTTCAACGGGTTATATGTTGGTTGAAAGTGGTGGCCTGACAGCGGTGCAAACAGTAAGTAAAACGACACCATTGTCTAGGGATAATATTGAACATGCGTTAGCTACAGCACAAGCAGGTGAGATGTTGGGGAACAAATTAATTTATCTTGAAGCAGGTAGTGGTGCAAACAATCCTGTACCTTTAAAAATGATTAGTTTAGTTGCTCAAAACATTACTATTCCCCTGATTGTTGGTGGTGGAATAGTAGATTTGACAGGAATACAAAATGCTTATGATGCAGGCGCTGATTTGGTGGTTATAGGAACCGCTTTTGAAAATAACATGCATTTTTTTGAAAATAAATAAGAGTATAAAAAGGAAAAAAATATGATAGATTTTTTTATCGATGCCTACAGAAATGCTACAATGACACAAATCATTTTAGAATTTCTTGCCTTTATCTGTGGTATACTTAGTGTGTGGTTTGCAAAAAAGGAAAATATATTAGTATATCCCACAGGCTTAATTGCAACTATAATTACTGTTTATTTATTATATAAAGCAGGCTATGTAGGTGATATGTTAATAAATGCGTATTTTAGTGTGATGAGTATCTATGGATGGTACAAATGGTCTAGAAAAACTCAAAAGGAAGATAATTTACCAATTACAAGAACTAATAAAAAAGAAAAAATAATAGGAATTGTATTGTTTATTGTAACTATTTTTGTCGTTTTTGGGATTTACAAATTGTTTGATTACGAGATTCATAACGAGAATTATATAGACATGATTGCTTCAGGTATATTCTTTACTGGAATGTGGTACATGGCACTTAAAAAAATAGAGAATTGGACATTGTGGATTATCGGTGATGTGATAGTGACACCTTTGTACGCGTACAGAGGGTTGGGAATTTTGTCTTTACAGTATTTAATATTTACAATATTAGCTATATCAGCTTATTTAGAATGGAAGAAAATCTTAAACAGCACAAAGCTGACATCATAAAAATAGCCATGTTTGGCCCAGAGAGTACTGGGAAAACAACGCTATCAATACAACTAGCTGAATACTACAAAACAGAATGGGTACCTGAGTTTGCTCGGGATTATTTGCAACAAAAATGGGATAACAACCAAGGCATTTGCGATGTCAATGATATGATGCCCATTGCCTATGGACAAACCAAATTAGAAAATGAAAAGCTAAAAACAGCTAATCAATTTCTTTTTTGTGATACTAATCTAATGGTAACTAAAGTTTTCTCTGAGGTATACTATGATTATTGTGACCCCCTATTAGACAAGGCGGCAAAAAAACACCAGTATGATTTGTTTTTTCTTACGGATATAGATGTTCCTTGGGAGAAAGATGATTTAAGAGATAGTCCTGACAATCGCAAGTCAGTTTTTGAAGTTTTTAAAGCTAGCTTGATAAATAACAAAAAACCTTTCATAACCTTATCAGGAGATAAAAGTAGTAGGTTGAATATGGCTGTTTCTATTATCGATAGTTTGGTTATTGCTAAAGACATGGGATTTAGCACGCTAGATTTCGTACAAGTGTATGATCATGGTATAGCCATAAATGCAATTAAAAAGCAGTTAGCCATTTTTAAAAGTGGTGTCCCTAAAATAAAATTAATCGCTCCTGCAACTGTTGGTAACGGTATTGTAAAATTAAAAGAAGCCGAATTTCAAGAAAAAGCTGATTTTTTTGATGCTAACAAAACAGATTTAAATTTACTTAAGTTTGTCCCAGCCTCTGGTGCGGCAAGTAGAATGTTTAAATTTTTAAACACTTTTTTAAATGAATTTGATCCCTGTTCAGAAACTATTAATGCCTATGTTAATAGAACTAAGGATACAGACCTAGCGATTTTTATAGTTGGGATGGATAAACTTCCTTTTTTTGGAGCGGTAGATAAAAAACTGAAAGAAATCTATGCTAATTTTGACGACTTATCTCGGGATTATAAAAATTATTATTTTATCAAATTAATACTAGACCCAGCTTATTTTGATTTTGCTAACAAACCAAAAGGAGTACTGCCTTTTCATGCTTATCAAACTACAGTAGCCTCTCCAATAGAGGAGCAACTTTATGAGTGCGGTTATTATGCTGCTGCAAAAAACAAATCAACCTTACATTTTACGGTTTCAGAAACGCATCTTGATCAATTTCAGGAAATAGTAGAACAAGTGAAGCTAAATGTTGAAGCAAAACTAAATACAAAACTAGAGGTCGAATATTCGTATCAAAAACCAAGTACAGATACTCTAGCAGTTGATGATAAAAATGAACCAGTGAGAGACGTGAACGGAAAATTAGTATTTCGTCCAGGTGGTCATGGTGCCTTAATCGAAAATTTAAACCAATTAGACGTTGATATTATTTTTATCAAAAACATCGATAATATTATTATCCATAAAAAGGAAACGATAGCATTGTATAAAAAGGCACTTGCCGGCATTTTGTTAGAGCTACAGCAAAAGGTATTTGCTTATTTACGTGCAATTGATTCAGATGAACTTAGTGAAACAATGGTTTCAGAAATTAAGGTTTTTTTAAGTTCATGTTTAAATGTTGATATTCATGTTAATGATTTTGAAATGTACACCTTTGATAATAAAATAAAAGTGCTCAAAAAAGCATTAAATCGTCCTATTAGAATATGCGGAATGGTAAAAAATGAAGGTGAACCTGGAGGAGGACCATTCTGGGTCAAAGGGGATAATGATGTTACTTCTTTACAAATTGTAGAATCGTCACAAGTTGATTTAGATAACAAAAAACAAGCTAAAATTTTAGCTAATGCGACGCATTTTAACCCTGTAGATTTGGTGTGTTCAACGCTCAATTACAAGCAAGAGCGTTTTGATCTTACTAAGTATGTTGATCCTAATGCTGGCTTTATAGTTCACAAAAGTCTGTTAGGAAAGAATATTAAATCGTATGAGTTACCTGGTTTATGGAATGGCGCTATGGCTGATTGGTTAACCGTTTTTGTGCAAGTGCCACTAATTACTTTTAATCCTGTTAAAACCGTTAATGATTTGCTCAAATCAGCACATCAATTGTAAAAGGAAATCTAAAAAATAATCATGGATAAGCTAAAAATAATTTCAGAACTCCAGTACAAAGCCGTTAGGAGCAGTGGTGCTGGCGGTCAGAATGTAAATAAGGTTTCGTCAAAAGTAGTTTTGTCATTTGATCTGCGAAATTCCGCTGCTTTGTCTGAGGAAGAAAAGATGCTTTTGGAACAAAATATTTCCAATAGATTAACTACAGATTTAGTTTTACTTTTAAACTGTGATGAAGATAGGAGTCAGCTTAAAAATAAAGAACTTGTTACTAAGCGATTTTTGCAAATCATCAAGAAAGGATTAGAAGTTCCTAAAGATCGTAAGCCTACAAAAGTTCCTAAAGGCGTTATAAGGAAACGGATTAAGGACAAAAAGAGTGCCTCTCAGGTAAAGCAAAACAGAAGAAAACCAAATATAGAATAAGTCGCAAAAAAAAGTCCAATTTCTATTTTGATTTTTGATCTTTTTAGATCTACATTTGCACCGTCTCAAAGGGGTGCTCTAAATAACGAGCTGAGATTATACCCAACGAACCTGAGCAAGTAATGTTGCTAAGGGAAAAAATGACTAAATAATGCAGTGAACACTGTTATTAGTCATAGGAAGCAATCATTTATTAATATAACAAAAAGAATAATTCCCCCTTTTATTCGTGAATCTTTTTACGAATGAAAACAATTATTAGTTACAAAGTTACAAAGTTGCAAATTCTCAAAGTTGCACAGATTCAAAAATGTTCTAATCTTAAAACATTTTTATTTTCTTTTTTCTTGATTTTATCTTTCTCCATTTCTTTTGCACAAGTAAAAGATACCGCCACAGTTAACAAACTAGATGAGGTATTAGTTTCTGCGGTCCGTGTTACTACAAAAACACCGGTGCCTTTTAGCAACTTAAGCAAAAGAGAAATCGCTCCACGAAATCTAGGGCAAGACATTCCTATTTTAATGAATTATTTACCCTCAGTAGTCACCACATCTGATGCGGGTAATGGTGTAGGTTATACCGGAATTCGAGTTCGTGGTAGTGATGCTACTCGTGTGAATGTTACCATTAATGGAATCCCATATAATGATTCAGAGAGTCATGGAACTTTTTGGGTAAACATGCCAGATTTTGCTTCCTCTGTCGAAAGTTTGCAACTGCAACGCGGTGTAGGTACCTCTACAAATGGATCGGGTGCCTTTGGCGCAAGCCTAAACATGCTTACAGATAGCTATGCTAGTGAGGCTAATGGGGAAATATCCAATTCTGTTGGGAGTTTTAATACAAGAAAACACACCGTGAAATTCAGTACGGGTCTATTGAATGATCATTTTGAATTAGCAGGACGTTTGTCTGCTTTAAAATCAGATGGATATATTGATCGTGCTAGTTCCGACTTGAAATCCTATTTCTTACAAGGAACCTATATTGGTAAAACAACTTTAATAAAAGCCTTGGCTTTTGGAGGTACTGAGAAAACCTATCAGTCATGGAATGGTCTAGAGGATTTAGATAAATTAAAAAATGACCGAACATTTAATGTCTCGGGTATTTATACAGACGAATTAGGGAACACTCGTTTCTATGATAATGAAACCGATAATTACCAGCAGGATCATTACCAATTGCATTGGAATGAGAAGCTATCGAATAACTGGAATACAAATTTAGCTTTTCATTACACAAAAGGTGAGGGATACTATGAGAACTTTAAGGAGGATGCAAAAATAGCGGACTATGGTTTTGCACCTATAGTCGTTAATGGAGTGACGACAAAAAAAGTAGATTTAGTCCGTCAAAAATGGTTGGATAATGAGTTTTACGGTACGACATTCTCAGCAAATTACAAAGACGAAAATATAGACTTAATTATTGGGGGAGGATATAATAAATATGAGGGATTGCATTTTGGAAAGGTAATCTGGGCTCGATTTGCCTCAAATTCAGAGTTAGGAGATCGTTATTATGAAGATAACGCGACAAAAACAGATGGAAATGTGTTTACTAAAGCCAATTATCAAATCACCGATGAGTTGAGCGTTTTTGGTGATTTACAAATACGTAATGTACAGTACAAGGCTAATGCGACAGAAACAGGATTGGTTAACGCAAATTTTAATTTCTTTAACCCTAAAGCAGGTCTTAATTTTGAAATTGATTCTCAAAATGCTTTGTATTTCTCTTATGCCAGAGCCAATCGCGAACCGAATAGAACTGATTACGAAAACGGAAGTCCGAGACCAGAGAAACTGAATGATTTTGAATTGGGTTTGCGTCATGCTACTGCAAAAGTAAAACTAAACGCCAATATTTATTATATGGCTTATAAAGATCAATTGATTCTTACAGGTGCATTAGATGATGTAGGCGCGCCTGTGAGGGAGAATAGCGGAGATAGCTACCGTTTAGGACTGGAACTTGATGCAACTATTACCGTAGCTAATAATTTATTTTTACGTCCTAATGTTACAATAAGTACCAACAAGAATAAAGATTTCTTTTTTACAAGAGACGGAGTGCTAACCGCTTTAGGAAATACTAATATCGCTTACTCACCAGATTTTATTGCGGGGAATATGCTAACTTTTTTGCCTGTAAACAATTTGCAAGTTTCGTTTTTATCAAAATTCGTAGGAGAGCAATATATGGGGAACATCGATTCCGAAGGTTCAAAACTTAAATCGTATTTCGTAAACGATTTGAATTTTTCGTATGAGTTCAAACCTAAGTCAGTTTTTAAATCGATTATACTAAATGGTTTGGTGAATAATATTTTTGATTACAAATACATATCAAACGGTTATTTTTATACCTATGATGATGATTTCTCGAATCCTCCGGCAGTAACCACTATCGAAGGTGCTGGTTATTACCCACAAGCAGGAATTAATTTTCTTTTAGGATTGACGATGAAGTTTTAAATTCTCTTTTTAAAATAATTAGAAAGAATGCCTGAAAGTTAAATCTTTAAGGCATTCTTTCTAATTATAAACTCTAAGAATATTTCCATTGGCTTCTACTCGGTATTGCTTTAAAGGATACTGTTTGCCACCTTGACCTGTAAATAAACTGTACTCGGTATCATCACAAGCACAAACTACATTAATTCCTTTAAGTGTCATGGTCGAGCAGCTACTAATAGCTTGGTTAGGGCATGCAGCATCAAAGGCCGTGTAGCCACTTCCGGTATTAAAAACAAATATACCGCGAACCCCAATACCACCGTAATATACAGCATTACTAGGGAATTTTAAGTTAGAGTAAGCGGGCAAGCTCATGTTGAGGTCTACCGTAAAAGTGTAGTTGGGTAAAAAAGGATTATTATTGTTAAAACCATTATCGCTACAGCCTATTAACAAAGGCAATAGTAGTAGTAGGACAAGTACTTTTTTCATCTTTTAAAATAATTTACAACTATTAGTAAAACAAATTTAATTTATTTAACTTTGATAGAGATATGATTAACATATAATTATAGACTTAAAAAAATAATGCTATCTTTGTGGAAAGAAATCCCGTCCTGATGGGATTTTTTCTATTTATATAAACGACCAAACTATGAGCGCAATATCTTATTATACAGCAGAAGGATTAAAGAAATTAAGAGAAGAATTAGATTATTTAAAAAGTGTGATGCGTCCCAAAGCATCTGCTGATATTGCAGAGGCAAGAGATAAAGGCGATTTGTCTGAAAATGCAGAATACGATGCTGCAAAAGAAGCACAAGGAATGCTAGAAATGCGTATTGCAAAGCTAGAAGAAGTACATTCAAACGCTAGATTGATTGATGAATCTAATCTTGATTTATCTAAGGTTTTGGTGCTTTCTATTGTAAAGATTAAAAATCAGACCAACGGAATGGAAATGAAATACACCTTAGTAGCTGAAAGTGAAGCCGACTTGAAAACCGGAAAGATATCAGTTACTTCTCCTATAGGGAAAGGATTGTTAGGAAAATCTGTTGGAGATGTTGCCGAAATTACAGTACCAAACGGTATCTTGAAATTTGAAATTTTAGAAATCTCAAGAGAGTAATCGTAATCAGTTAAACGATTTTAATCCTAATTTCTACCCACTATGAGTTCTATATTTACCAAAATAGTAAATGGTGAAATCCCATGTTATAAAATTGCCGAAGACGAAAATTATTTGGCTTTTTTAGATGTGAATCCAAATGCTAAAGGGCATACACTTTGTATTCCCAAGTTCGAAATTGATAAAATTTTCGATATGGACGAGGCACATTATTTAGGATTGATGCATTTTTCAAGAAAGATTGCTATCGCCTTAGAGCAAGCGGTTCCGTGCAAAAGAGTAGGAATGTCTGTGGTTGGTCTCGAAGTACCACATGCACACGTACACTTGATTCCCTTGAATGAAATGGATGAAATGAGGTTTCAAAATAAAGTGAGTTTAACAAAGGAAGAGTTTCAGGCAGTAGCACAAAGCATCGCCTCTAAATTATAGTTCACAATACAATCCAATAAATTGGTATGGTTTTCGTTTAAAACCAGATAGTCTAATCTGTTTTAAACGAAAGCATCCCAATCCCATGAAATCCAGTGTTTTAGTCTTTACTCTTTTATTTGTTTCCCTTAGTTTTGGTCAAGCCAAAGCAGATTACAGCAGGGTAGATAGTCCCATTTCTAAAATTCCCGCTAGCGCTACCGTTTCTACAGCCGCTATTGCCGCCTATATTCAATCAAAATTTACTACTCCCGATGATAAAATACGAGCTGTATTTTACTGGACAACCGCTAACATTAGTTATGATGTGGCAAATAGAATTGCACTACAACAAGAGCAATTGTTGGAGGATAGAATTGCCATAACGTTAAAAACACGAAAAGGAGTCTGTAAAAATTATGCTGAGGTTTTTAGTGATTTAGCTAATAAATTGGGTGTACAAACAGTCATAATAAGAGGATATACCAAACAATATGGAATTATAGGGCAAATTCCACATGCCTGGTGCGCTTCTAAAATTAGTGGTAATTGGTACCTTTTTGATCCCACTTGGGCGGCAGGTTATATCGATGCAGGTCAATTTAAAAAAAGGTTTCGTGATACCTATTACAAAGTGCAACCTGAGCAAATGATAAAATCGCATATGCCTTATGATTATGTGTGGCAGTTTTTAAATTATCCTATCACCAATGCAGAATTCACTACAGGAAAGCTGTTGCCTTCTAAAGCAAAAAAGTACGTTGATTTTGAACAAGAAATTGCCAAAGCAGCCATGCAAGACGAGGAACAACAGCTAACAGCGTCATCAAAAAGAATTCGTGAAAATGGCATTACGAATACCATGATTGCTGAGGTGCTATCGTATAACGATAGGAGAATCGCTTACGTACAAGAGGAGCGCTCTTTAGAACAACTGAATGTTATCTTAAAAAAATACAACGAGGGCGTAGCTGAATTGAATCAATTCATTGCCTTTAAAAACAGACAGTTTAAGCCAGTCAAGAATGATCAAACATTGATAAGCATGATTCTTAGTCCATATGATAAATTAGTATGGTGTCAAAAATCATTGTCTTCAGTAGGTTCATTGAGTGAGCCCAATAGGAGTAGTGTGATTGGATTACAGAGCTCCCTTAAAGCAGCGCTTCAAATGACAATTGAGCATAAAAACTTTGTGTATCAGTATGTTGAAAAATCGCCAATAAGCAGAGATAAAATGTTTTACAAGAGCGTATACTAACTATGTTGAGGAGTTTTAAGACTCTTTTTTAAAAATCATCTGCATCGTAGTTCCTTTCCCTATCTCGGATTGCAATACCTTTATGATTCCTTTGTGGTATTCTTCTACTATTCGCTTAGTTAAGGATAGGCCTAATCCCCAACCTCTTTTTTTGGTCGTAAATCCGGGTTCAAAGACGGTTTTAAATTGGTTTTTGCTTATACCGCTACCACTATCTTTAACGCTAATTTTTACTTGCTCTTGGTCTTGACTAATTCGTAAATCAAGACTTCCTTTGCCTTTCATAGCGTCAATCGCATTTTTAACTAGGTTTTCGATTGTCCAACTGTGCAGCGTAGGATTTAGTTTGACAAATATAGGCGTATCAGGCGCCTCGAAAGTAAATGCAATTTGCTTTGAAAAACGAGATTGCAAATAGGTATAGGATGCGATGGTTTCAGCAACAATATCGCTGCGTTCTAAAACGGGTTCTGATCCTATTTTAGAGAAACGTTCGGTTATGGTTTGCAGTCGCTCAATGTCTTTCTCAATTTCTTTGGTGATGGATTCGTCTACGTTATCTGCTTTTAAAATTTCGACCCAACCTATTAAAGATGATAATGGCGTCCCTATTTGATGTGCTGTTTCCTTAGCCATTCCAGCCCACAGTTTGTTTTGTGTAGCAATCTTTGTGCTGCGATAAAAATAATAAACCAAGGCGGCAAACAGCACAATGATCAATAGTAAGGCAATGGGGTAATACTTTAGTTTGTTCAATAAGGCGCTATTACCGTAATACAATTTCTGGAAATGGCCAGGGACATACTCAATCACGATAGGGTCATTATCGCTTTTTAGGGTAGCCAAAAATTGAGTAGCTCTAGCTTGATCATTGATGATTTCGTCAGCAATGTTTACGGTGTTAATAATACTATCGTTCTCTGTTAATATAATAGGGATGGTCGTATTATTACTAAAAATTTGCAAGGGTAGTTCAACATCGGTATTTTCTCCAGCATTAATCAGTGTTTTTTGCGCTTTCGCCCAAAGATTCATTTTTAAACGCTCTTCATTTTTAAAAATTTGAAAAAAAGTATAAGTGTTCCATAGTATCAAGATGATGATAAAAAAGGAAGTAAAAATAATAAGCCAGCGACTGGTGTTTCGTCTTTCAGAAAACTGCATAGAGTAGATTTTGAGCTATAAATATAACGAAATTTCTATCGTATTATTTCAGATTTTAATTCAAGGCTATTTATTAATTTGGCATTCTAATTTTAATTCGTGTGCTACTCTTTTTATAGTTAAACGATTTACTTACTTTTGTAAATGGATACCTTAAAAAACAAAGCATGATTACGATTGACCCAAAAAGTATTACCACAGCAAAACTACAAGGATACCTGCAAGGTTCAGTAGGGCCTAGACCTATAGCTTTTGCAAGCACCGTTGATGCAGACGGAAATCCTAATCTATCCCCCTTTAGTTTCTTTAATGTATTTAGTGCAAACCCACCTATTCTTGTTTTTTCTCCATCAAGACGGGTGCGAGACAACAGTATAAAGCATACTTTAATTAATTGTGAAGCGACTAAGGAAGTTGTCATTAATGTGGTTAATTATGACTTGGTACAACAAACTTCATTAGCAAGCACAGAGTATGCTGATGGTGTCAACGAATTCATCAAATCAGGATTAACGCAAGTTCCCTCTGATCTTGTAAAACCATTCAGAGTAAAAGAATCTCCGGTACAGTTTGAGTGTAAAGTAACTCAAATCATAGCACTTGGAGAAGAAGGTGGAGCTGGAAACTTAGTTTTATGCGAAGTGGTAAAAATCCATATTAACGAGGCTATTTTAGACGAAAACGGAGCAATTGATCAATATAAAATTGACTTAGTATCACGATTAGGAGGCAATTGGTACGGAAGATCGAATCAAGGTTTGTTTGAAGTGCCCAAGCCATTAACCACTCTCGGAGTAGGCGTTGATGCGATTCCTGATTTTGTCAAAAAGAGCCCTGTTTTTAACGGAAATGATTTGGGTAAATTAGGAAATATAGAAGCCTTGCCTAGCACCGAAGAAGTTAGTATATTTGTAAAAGAAAATTTTTCTATCAAAGCCGTTTTAAGTTCAGACGATCAGAAGAATATTCACTTAGAAGCGAAAAAGTACTTAGATGAGAATGATGTTTTATCCGCATGGAAGGTGCTTTTAGCAAAAAAATAAATTAGAGCAAAACAATTAAATTATAGAAGATGGAAGTTACAGGAAAAATTAAAATGATCGATCAAACTAAAGAAGTTGGATCTGGAGGTTTCAAAAAAAGAGATGTTGTTGTCACAACAGATGAGCAGTATCCTCAACATATTTCTGTGCAATTTGTTCAAGATAAATGTGACTTACTTAATAGTTTTCAAGTAGGAGAAGCAGTAAAAATCGATATTAATTTAAGAGGTAGAGAGTGGACTAATGCGCAAGGTGAAACGGTTTATTTCAATACTATTCAAGGTTGGAGAATCGCAAAATTACAAGCTGATGCTCCTGCTGCAGGGCAAGCACCACCTATGCCAGCAGCTCAAGCATTTGCACCTGCGACAAATCTTAATGAGGACGAACCAGACGATTTGCCTTTTTAATTCAAAGCAAAACATAAATAATTTTAAAAACCCCGAAATGATTCAATCGTTTGGGGTTTTTTTATATTTAAAAATTAGGGTTTATAATGGCACCAAGACCAATTTGATTGCCAATTTGAGGATATACAAAGGCCGTTGTATTTGTTTTTTTCGATACTCTAAAAGATTTTAGCGGACTCACATACGAGAAAATTATTCCAGACGCCATTCCTATTCCAGCACCAGCAAGTACGTCTGATGCATAATGCTTATTGTTTGCGAGTCTAAAAGCCGCCGTTGCACCTGCAAACAAAAATCCGCTACTGGCGTACCAAAAATTAGAATCCTTATATTCATAGTACAACAAAGTAGCATTTGTAAACGCAACAGCCGAATGTCCCGAAGGGAAACTCATATTATCAGACAAATCAGGACGAGTTCTCTTTGCAATCCGTTTCGCAATCTCTGTAACAATCACAGTAGCAGTATTAGCAACCAGAATATTTACTGTTTGATTTTTATAATCTGTTTTGGGCTCAAACCCTAATGATTTCCCAAGATAGATTTGAGCGATGGGAACAAACGGGAAAATATTATCAGCGCCTGATTTAAAAGTAGTACCAAAAACTCTTCCTGATTTTGTCTGAATATCACCATTAATCTCTGAATTCAATAAAATGCCTCCAGCGGTCAACAGCGCTACCGGAGCTATGAAAGACTTGTATGTTAGTTTATGCTGTACTTTCAAAGAATCCACATTTTGTCCATACATTTGCAGAAACGGACTAAGCAAGATGATTAAAAGTAAAAAAAATGTTTTTTTCATTATTCTAGTTAATTGAGTAACGCTTTGATCAAAAATAAGGTTTAAAAGTTTAATTATAATAGAAAATTAATGGTTTATTTATCTCAGGAACTGTCTTTTCCAGATGTAAGGTTAACGCATTCTTCCGGAATTATTGCCTTGGGTGGCGATTTATCTTCGGAGCGATTGCAACTAGCCTATAAAAGTGGCATTTTTCCATGGTTTGAAGATGGCGAACCCATCACTTGGTGGTCACCTGATCCCCGTATGGTTTTATTTCTAGACGAATTGGTCGTTACTAAAAGCATGCGAAACGTCCTCAATCGAGATACATTTACAGTCACTTTCAATCAAAATCTTAGAGAAGTAATTTCTAATTGCCAGCAAATAAAACGCGACGGTCAAAACGGAACTTGGATTACTAATGACATGATCGAAGCCTACTGCAATTTACATGAATTAGGAATCGCAAAGTCTGTTGAGGTGTGGCAAGATGGCCAAATTGTAGGCGGTTTATACGGCATTGATTTAGGTCACATTTTTTGTGGCGAAAGCATGTTCTCAAAAGTCTCTAATGCAAGTAAAGTCGCATTTATCACCTTAGTGCGTCATTTGCAAAAAGAAAATTATAAGCTCTTAGACTGCCAAGTCTACAACGAACATCTAGAAAGTCTAGGTTGCCGCGAAATAGCACGCGAAGATTTCATTGCGATTCTTAAAAATAATAATTAGAGCCCAATCCAGCTGTGCGCTGCAAGTCCTCCCTCAAAATCTTTTTTTCTAAAGTCATAAAAGGAGCTTCCTGCGGTCGCTCTTTTATTCCTAGAAAAAATAGTTTTTTCCCTCCGGGCTTTCCACTTCCATCTGGGGCAAAATACATTCCTTTCACCAAGAAAATTCGTAATAATTGACTTGAGATACAATCAAATGCATCATTATGTATGAGGATAAACCTCATTTTTTTAAATCTGCCTAATCTGCGTGCCATAACCTATAATCGAGCTCCTTTAAGACTTTCGACTTTCAAACTTTAGGACTAAACTTAAATCCGTGTCATCTGCGTTCCATTACGTACAGTAAACACAATAATTATGGTAACAAGAAATCCGCGTTAATCGGTTTAATCAGTGTCCTCCGCGTGCAATAGCTACACAATCGAAATCAACTTTACGACTTTAGACTTTCAAACTTTTAGACTTTCTTAAAACTTCAACTTGGTAAACTGCCAGTTCAACGTACTAAACAAAACCAACTCATTCCTTAAACAAGGCAATTCTAGTACCACCTTAAGGGTTTCATGCGCCATCATAGTCCCAATCATTCCAGGCAAGGTTCCTAGAACACCATTCATGCTACAATTGGGCACATCCTTGGGATCGGGCGATTCAGGAAACAAGTCTCTCAGATTTTTACTTTTTCGATGATTAAAAACAGCAACTTGCCCCTCAAAACCTAAAATACTTCCATAAATTAATGTTTTGTCGAGATTCACACAAGTATCGTTGACTAGATAGCGAGTCGCAAAATTATCAGAACCATCTACTATAACATCGTAATCCTTTAAAATAGTAACAGCGTTTTCTTTTGTAACTTTTTCAGGTATCGCAATCACTTCAATCAAAGGATTCAATTTGTGCAAAGTCGTTTTGGCAGTTTTAGCTTTCGATAACCCTACTTGGTCTTCAGTATATAAAATCTGTCGGTGCAAATTGTGAATTTCGATAGTATCAAAATCGACGATACCTATAGTGCCAACACCCGCTGTTGCGAGGTACTGTAAAATAGGACAACCCAAACCTCCCGCACCAATTACTAGAACTTTGGCTTTTTTAATCTTGGCTTGCCCAGCATCTCCAACTTCGGGTAACATCACTTGGCGGTTGTAACGTAAAAAATCTTGTATAATGCTCATTTATTTTGAGTGATTAGTTGTTAGTGAGAAGTGAATAGTGAGAAGTGAAAAGTAATTAGGTAATAGCAAAGTTGTTGTCAGTTCGAGCTTAGTAGAGAACTTTCGTTATTGCAATGCCTTTTTATTTGTGTATAAGAATCAAAAGTCAACGTAATATAGAATCGTGATTATGAAATAATAAAGCGTTCTTATGACTTTTGACATTCGACTTTATGACATTCGACTAAAATTTTTATCCCAATCTTTCCAAACGGGTTCGTAACCGCTATTCGAAATTAAAGTGGCAATTTCTAGAGCAGAGCGTTCGTCACTTATTTCAAACTGTTCCAGGGATTGCGGATCGACTACATAACCTCCCGGATTTGTTTTAGAACCCGCGCTCATGCTTGTGGTTCCAATTGGGATAATGTTGTTTCTAAAGTTTTCATTCTCGCGAGTCGAAATCGAAATCTCTAAGTCTTCATTCCATAAACGATAAGCACAAATCAGCTGCGTCAAATCGCGGTCATCCATGATAAAATTTGGGGGAACCGTTCCTTCAGCCGGACGCAATCTAGGAAATGAAACGGAGTACTTTGTTTGCCAATAGGTTTTTTGTAAATAATTCAGATGCAAAGCGTTAAAAAAACTATCTGTGCGCCAATCCTCTAGACCTAATAAAACACCCAATCCTATTTTGTGTATACCCGCTTTCCCAATGCGGTCTGGAGTATCTAGTCTAAAGTCAAAGTTGGATTTCTTACCCTTGGTGTGATACTTTTTATACACATCCTGATGATAAGTTTCTTGATACACTAACACCGAATATACACCAGCTTTATGCAAACGTTCATATTCTTCTTGGGACAAAGGTTGCACCTCAACCGAAATAATTGAGAATTGATCTTTGATTATATCAATGGCGTTCAAAAAGTAATTGATATTTACCGTATAGTTAGCTTCACCAGCGACTAATAAAACATGATCAAAACCCGCTTCTTTAAGTGCAGCGACTTCTAATTTAATCTCAAAGTCCATTAATGTTTTTCGCTTGATTTTATTATCGAGACTAAAACCACAATAAGTACAAATGTTTTGGCATTCGTTACTCACATACAAAGGAGCATACATATGAATGGTTTTTCCAAAACGTTTTTTTGTCAGCTCGTGTGTGAGTTGCGCCATTTCCTCCAAGTAAGGTTGCGCTGCAGGCGAAATCAAAGATAAAAAATCATCTAGATCCCTTTTGGATTTGGCTAACGCTTGCTCCACTTGTTTTGAAGTACTGGCATAGATTTTAGATTGGATTTCGTCCCAATTGTATTTTTCGAAAGTAGATTTGAATGTTGTCATTGTATTTTTTTTGCACGCAGATTTAATAGATTTTGGCAGATTTTTTACATTGAATTTTACTTTTTTTTATCTGCAGAAATCTGCCAAATCTGCGTGCCAATATTTATAAGTTTTAATTTCTAACTACATTTTATTGGCAATTCTTTTAATATCATTTAAAATTGTTACTGTGTTGAAGTTGACAAGTATGCCAAGCTTTTTATTCGTTAGTTTTAAATAATTAGTAATTTGTTTAAAGTGAATAGGAGCTAAGTCTGTTACGGATTTTATTTCAATAATGACTTTTTCCTCAACTAGTAAATCAATTCTAAAGGCAAGGTCGAGAATTATATCATCATAAGGAATTGTAATCTCAGATTGCCTCTCAACTTTCAATCCCAATTTTGTTAATTCATAATACAATGCGCTTTCATATACAGACTCAAATAAGCCAGGACCAAGTGTATTGTAAACTTTGAATATTGCCCCTCTAATCTCAAATGATATTTCGTTTTCAGTCATTTTTCCAATTATTTACTATTTATTAAAATGAAAAGTTACTTCAAAATATTTTGTATTAATAATTTTTAATGCTTCAATATCAATAGTTTATTGTGATCTGCAGAATCTGTGTGCCAAAAAGCTTTAATATAAAAACGACGTCAACGGACTCGATGCCACGGCGTGCTTATATTGTTGCCCTAATCTAGCTTCGTATGCTTTTCTACCAGCAATAACCGCTTCCTTAAAAGCCTCCGCCATTAATTTCGGATTTCCTGCGACTGCAATAGCGGTGTTCACTAAAACAGCATCAGCGCCTAATTCCATAGCTTTTGTAGCATCTGAAGGAGCTCCGATTCCAGCGTCGATAATTACGGGAACTTTAGATTGTTCGATAATAATTTCGAGAAAATCAATTGTCTTAAGTCCTTTATTGCTCCCTATTGGCGATCCTAATGGCATTACAGCCCCAGTCCCAGCATCTTCTAGTCGCTTGCACAAAACAGGGTCAGCATGAATATACGGCAGTACAATAAAACCTAGTTTAGCTAATTCCTCTGTGGCTCTCAACGTCTCGATGGCATCTGGCATTAAATATTTAGGATCGGGGTGTATTTCTAACTTTAGCCAGTTGGTTTCTAATGCTTCTCTGGCAAGTTGAGCAGCAAAAACTGCTTCTTTAGCGTTTCTAGCTCCAGATGTATTGGGCAATAGATTAATGTGCGAATGCTGTAAATGTCTCAAAATGGCATCTGTTTCTGTTTCCAAATCTATGCGTTTTAAAGCTACGGTGACCAACTCACTCGCTGAGGCTAGAATGGCTTCTTCCATTTGGACATTCGAACCAAATTTACCCGTTCCTAAAAACAAGCGGGATTCTAATATTTTGTCACCTATTTTAAACAATGATGGTTCCATAAAGGTCGTTTTTAAGTTGTTTGATTGTCTTTTTCTTATCTTCTGATTGTGTAATTAAACCCGAAACCGCAATACCATGGATACCGGTTTCCATTAACGCAGGAATGTCATCTAAACCAATTCCGCCAATCGCATATACTGGAGTTGTAAGTTCATTTTTCTTCATCTCATTCAAAATCGTTTGGTAGCCTTCGAGACCTAAAATCGGACTCAAATTTTCCTTTGTAGTTGTGAATCGAAACGGACCTAATCCTATATAATCGCAACCATTTTGTATGTGGTTTTGAATATCTTCAAAAGTGTTTGCAGTAGCTCCAATGATTTTTGTGTCTCCTAAAATGCTTCGCGCTTCTTTGATTGACATATCAGTTAATCCCAGGTGGACGCCATCTGCTGCAATTTGTTGGGCGAGATAAACATTATCGTTGATGATGAAATTCGCTAGGTATTCCTCGCATAAAATTTTTGCGGCTTCCGCCAAAGCAAAAGTTGCGTCAACTGACTTATTTTTAAAACGAAGCTGAATCCATTTGCAACCGCCGTCTAATGCTTGATGGATATTTCTAGTTTGTTCCTCGACCGTGTTTCCTTGCGAGATGTATTGTAGTTTGTTAAACATAATGATATCCTAGTTTGGTATGGTTTGACAATAGGTAATTTTCGATATAAATTTTGGCATTTTTACAAGCATTCAAAACATCTTGTTCTTTGCTAAGATTAGCCGTAATTGCCGATGATAATACGCAACCCGAACCGTGTTTTTCATATATTTCGCTGTGATGTGGTTCAAGTCTAAAAAAGTGCTCTTTAGTATATAAATAATCAACTCCAGGTTCATTGGGATTGTGACCGCCTTTCAATAAAACAGCACAATGCTCTGATAGTGATTCGGCTATAGATTCAGGATCTGTTTCTTCTTTAGATAGTTTTATAATCTCATTGTAATTGGGCGTGATTAAATCTATTTCGCTTAAAATAAGTCGCAAAGACTCATAGTTTTTAATTTCTAAAAAATCAAATGTAGTAGAGGATTTCACAACGGTATCCCAGACAATTTGAGTTGCAGGAGACAGTTGCTTAATAAGTGTAACAATGGTTCCTAAATAAAATAGCGAAGGAACAATCCCAATTTTAACAGCCTTAATTTTATAGGTATTAAAAAGCTTTTCTATGGAACGTGTTGTGAATTCTAATGAAGTCCATTCTATTTCATAGAAATTGTTTTCTGTCTGGATTGTGTTTGCTGTATTGATAGCCAACCCATATACTTTATGCTGTTCGAATGTTTTACAATCAGCCACAACTCCTGCACCTCCAGAAGGATCAAAACCAGCAATACTCAATACAAACGGGCGATTTTTTGACATAATTTAAAATTTTGTATGGGTTGATTAGTATTCCAAATACTTCCTAATAATGCCACATCATCAAAACCTAACTGAAATGTTTTCTCTATGTTTTGGGCTGAAATTCCACCTAAAGCGACTAGTTTCGTTTTAAAATTGGTGCGTTCGAAGATTGCTTTTTCAGCATCCAAATCAGATTTATAATCCGGTTTAGAAATACTTTGATGTATCGGACTTAAAAATGCGTATTCAAAACAATGGTCTAGTTTATTAAAATCAGCTATGGTATGTGTTGAAGTCGATTTTATAAAATCATCTCGACTATTCGTTGATTCCAGATCCAAAGTTGCTCTTGCGTTTTCAGTAAAATGAATGCGATTGATGCCAAAATCCTGTGCTAATTGATGCTGCTGGTGTATAACCAATTGCGATCGATATTCGAGTTCAATTTTCGATAAAAACAGTTTCATGTCTTCCTCTGACAAATCAGGTTTGCGTAAATGAAGCAACTCCAATCCACACTCAAAAAGAGCGTGAATGGTGTTGATTTCATTTAGTATCGAAATTGGATTTGCGATTACAATCATAATCTTGACTCTTGGATCTTTATTCTATTTTCTTTTTGGACTAACTATAAATCTCTTTCCCTTGTTCGATAAATTCCTCTGATTTTGCTGCCATTCCTTTTTCAGCTTCGGCAACGTCACGGATTTCTTGTGATATTTTCATAGAGCAAAATTTAGGTCCGCACATCGAGCAAAAATGGGCAACTTTGGCACCTTCAGCAGGCAGTGTTTCATCGTGAAATTCTCTTGCTGTATCAGGATCTAATGATAAATTAAATTGATCTTCCCAACGGAATTCAAAACGGGCTTTACTTAAGGCATTATCACGATATTGAGAACCAGGATGACCCTTAGCTAAATCAGCAGCATGAGCAGCAATTTTATATGTAATCACACCATCTTTTACGTCTTTTTTATTGGGTAAACCAAGGTGTTCTTTTGGCGTTACATAACACAACATCGCACAACCGTACCAACCAATCATCGCCGCTCCAATAGCTGAGGTAATGTGATCGTAACCTGGCGCAATATCAGTCGTTAACGGGCCAAGAGTATAAAACGGAGCTTCGTCACAATGTTCTAATTGTTTCTCCATATTTTCTTTAATCATGTGCATGGGAACATGACCAGGACCTTCGATAAATACTTGAACATCGTGTTTCCAAGCAATTTTAGATAACTCACCTAAAGTTTCTAATTCGGCAAATTGTGCAGCGTCATTAGCATCTGCAATAGAACCTGGACGCAAGCCATCACCAAGTGAGAAAGCAACATCGTATTGCTTCATGATTTCGCAAATGTCTTCGAAATGCGTGTATAAGAAGTTTTCTTTGTGGTGAAACAAACACCATTTTGCCATGATAGAACCACCACGCGATACGATTCCTGTAACACGCTCAGCAGTTAAGTGAATGTAACGCAATAGTACTCCAGCGTGAATAGTGAAATAAGACACCCCTTGTTCTGCTTGTTCAATTAAAGTATCACGAAAAACTTCCCAAGTTAAATCTTCGGCAATTCCGTTTACTTTTTCCAAAGCTTGATAGATCGGCACCGTTCCAATAGGCACAGGAGAATTACGGATGATCCATTCTCTAGTTTCATGAATGTTTTTTCCGGTTGATAGATCCATAATGGTATCTGCTCCCCAACGGCAAGCCCAAACAGCTTTTTCAATCTCTTCTTCTATTGTTGAGGTAACAGCACTGTTCCCAATGTTAGCATTTATTTTTACTAAGAAATTACGTCCTACAATCATCGGTTCACTCTCTGGATGGTTGATGTTGTTCGGGATGATGGCGCGTCCGCGAGCAACTTCTGAACGAACAAATTCTGGTGTAATTTTGCTTTTAGGTGTGTTTGCTCCCCAGCTGTGCCCTTGATGTTGACACTGCATCGCTGCTGATTGATCGTTTAATTGTTCAATACGTTGGTTCTCTCTAATGGCGATGTATTCCATTTCTGGAGTGATGATACCTTGCTTAGCGTAATACAATTGGGAAACGTTAGCCCCTTTTTTAGCACGCATCGGTTTGTGTAAATATTCAAAACGGAGGTGGTTCAGCTTTTCGTCATGTAATCGTTGCTTTCCGTAATCAGATGATATCTCGCTCAGCTCTTCTACGTCATTGCGATCTAAAATCCATTGTTCGCGAATGCGAGGCAATCCTTTGCGAATGTCGATTTCGATATTGGGATCAGTGAACGGTCCCGAAGTATCGTAAATAGTAATTGGCGGATTTTTTTCGATGCGGCCGTTTGACATTTTCGTATCGGCCAATGTGATTTCGCGCATCGCCACTTTTATCGGGTGGATGTCACCATCGATGTATACTTTTTTTGAGTTTGGAAACGGGGTTCTTGATATTTTTTCTTCGTTTGTCATTTTTTATATGTCTTAAAGGTTTGATTGTGTAAATGGCACGCAGATTGACGCAGATTTAATCTTGTGATGTATCTTGATATTTGGAATTTGTAAGTTTTAAAAGTATGCTTGGATTTTATGTAAATAGCGCGTAGATGTAAAAGGTTTTTACAGATTCTAAGTTTGAGTAATAGGTTTTTATTATCTATTTAAATCCTCTACTTTTCACACCTTACTTCTCACTCCTCACTCTTCACTTCTCACTATTGACTCCTCACTATTGACTCCTCACTAATACGCAACAAATAGCCCACCCGAGCAGCCAATTAGCCTCCTTGGGTTGCGGAAATAATTAAAACAGTATCGGTTTCTTTTAGGGGATGGGAATTCCAGTTGGATTTTGGAATTACGGTGTCGTTGATGGCTACGGCGATTCCTTTTTGTTTTTCGGGAATTTCCAAGTCAAGAAGTGCCTGAACAGTTAGGTTACTGCTGGCAAAATGTTTGTTTTCATTGTTGATTTTTAGTTCCATTCCTTTTGAATTTAGTATAGTTATACTTATACTTTAGGAATGGCTACAAGTTGTCCCAAAAAAGGGACTATGGAAGTCATCGTACTTTTCCCTACGCTAGTATGAACTAGATCAGGTTCAGAGGGTAATTCTCAGCCTACAAAGTTGTAGACACCCCTAAAGTGTGAAACAAATGTAGGGGTTTTTTTAGTTTGAAGATGATTTATTTAGGTTAAATTTTTATCATCAAATAGTAATTTTTGTGAAATCATCCAATCTTGAGTAAAGAATAGCATGTGAAAATCAGCTTTTTTTCCAGCAGTTTTCCACGTGATCATTGACAATTCCTGTGGCTTGCATAAAAGCATACATGACCGTAGAACCGACAAATTTAAAGCCTCGTTTTTTTAAATCTTTACTGATTGTATCAGAAAGTGGGGTAGTAGCAGGGACGTCTTTTAGCGTTTTTGGGGTGTTGATGAGTGGTTTTCCATCTGTAAATTCCCAAATATATTTGGAGAAGGAACCAAATTCTTCTTGAATTTTGATAAAGTTTTGTGCGTTGGTTACAGCCGAATATACTTTGAGTTTGTTGCGAACTATACCAGCATCTTGTAACAAGTCTAAGATTTTGTCATCGTTGTATTGCGCGATTTTTTTGTAATCAAATTGGTCAAAGGCAGCACGAAAATTTTCTCTTTTATTGAGAATAGTAATCCAACTCAAGCCTGCTTGAAAAGTTTCGAGTAATAAAAATTCAAATAATGTAGCATCATCATAAACGGGCGTTCCCCATTCTTGATCATGGTATTTTTTGTACAATTCGCTAGATAAACACCAGCCACATCTTTGTTTTTCGTCTGTGGAATTATTCATTGTGCAAGTATTTTTCGATTAGAGAATGTCCCAGATAAATTAATGGAGTCAAGGCGATGGCTATGATAAGCTTTACAAAATAACCTGTAAATGCAGATGCTATAAAAACTTCGGTGGTCATTTTACCCGTCATCCAAAAAGCGATGCCTAAAACTATAAAGCTATCAAATAATTGTGAGATCACGGTCGATCCCGTACTGCGCAACCAGATCATTTTGTTACCCGTTTTGTTTTTAAGGAAATGAAAAATAGTGATATCGATTAGTTGAGAGACCATGAAGGCGGTAATACTCCCAACAATGATCCACAAACTTTGACCAAAAACACCATTAAATTGGTTGTCAGATACGAGTCCGTCGCCTGCAACGGCTGGAATTTGCATCGCTGCATAGATAATTACAAAGGTATAGGCGATGAGGCAAGCGGTTATTACCGATAACTTTTTAACGCCTCGTTCGCCAAAGTACTCATTAATTAAATCAGTAGTGACAAATACGATGGGCCATGGTAAGATACCAACACTCATGAGGTAAGGGCCAACGTGAATTAATTTCCCACCAATCAGCTCGGCGACAACGGCATTAGTGATGAATATTCCGGCTAGGATGATGTAAACGGTTTCTTTTTTGGATTGAAGCATAAAAATTGTAAAACTCAAATTTAGTCTTTTATTTTTTTATTGAAAATTAAATTATTAGTAGGAAGAAATCGTTTTGGTCCTAAGTTTTATATCGCTCTTGTATGCTTTTTGAGGTTTGTTTACATTTCACTGTGATTAAAGTATTTACACAGGCCAGTGTTTGTTAGCTCTTAAGATTAATCTTATATTATTTTTATAATTTGTACGATAATTATTAGGTTATATCGTTTTTTTTTTTTTGATTTGTACTCGGACGTCCAAAACCACTTGTTAAATAGTTTAACAAGGAAATAACCAAATTATTTTTAATATTATGAAAAAATTATTTTTTAGTGCGGCTATAGTAGTCGCTTTTTCTTTAACTTCGTTTGCGGCTGAAAATAAATTAGTAAAAGTTCCATCTTATTCAACTATGTCTAATTCTATTATTGTAAATCAATTGAATTATTCAGATGCTAGTGCTATTATTTTTGATGGTACTTGTACAGTTTATGTAACGCAGTATAATAGTGAAGGAGAGGTAACTGGTACCAGAATTCATACGCTTCCAGCAACTAGCCAAGCAGACTGTGAAAAGACAGCCAATCAAATAAAAACACTTTATGAAATAGGTGCTTTAACAATGTAAGGTAACAGGGTGGTATTAAAACCACCCTTATTAATTAAAAATATGATGAAGAATTTAAAAGTTTTATTTTTTGTTTTACTAAGTAGCACTGTTTTTGCGCAAAGCGATAGCAAAACTTTTGTAAGAATATTATATGATGTCTTTTACAATACGGAAATACCAAATACCAGGAAAGCTATTTTAGAAATAAACTTAGCTAGTAATACCTCTGTTTTTGTCACTCTTGCAGGTGATTTACAGTCAGGCTCTACGGTTAAAGATAATACGATTAGTTTAGTTGAAAAAGGAGGCGATCGTTATGTGAAAACGTTAATAGATAAAAGAGAGTTCATATTAACAGATAAATTTAAAAATCAAGAGTACTTACTTCATGATACTATTCCAGAATTGGAATGGGACATTAGCCATGAAGATATCAAGAAAATTGGCGAATTTACTTGTAATAAAGCTACAGTCACTTTTAGAGGCAGGAATTTTATTGCTTGGTATGATGGTACAATTCCAATGAACTACGGACCATGGAAGTTTAATAGTTTACCAGGTTTAATTTTAGAAATTTTTGATGAAACTAAAAGGTATAATTGGCAAGCAACGGCTATACTTTATAGCGATAAAGCCGAAATTGTATTTCCTACAACTCCTAATTCTAAAATAATATCAATTAAGGATTTTGCAAACCTTCGTTATAAGCAATTGGAATCTTCTGTAATGGCACAGTTACCAAGAGGTGTACAGACAAGGACAGTAAACGTTGGTAGAACGGGTATTGAAACAAAATTTGAATGGGAATAACATGACTAAATTTTTTTGTCTCTTCATATCCTTTTTTGTTTCCTTTTTTGTTTTTGGTCAGAAAACGATATCAGGTAAAATTACAAATCTTGCTAGTGAGCCTGTTACCGCATCGATCTTACTCAAGGAATCCTCAAATACAATTTCCTATGCTATTTCTAATAATTCAGGAATATATGTTTTGAAAACTAATAAAACGGGTGATTTTCAATTAGTAATTAATGCGCTAAATTACCAAACTCAAGTTTTTGATATTCAAATTTCTTCTGAGGCTACCAACATAGAAAAGAATATACAGCTACTTTCAAGCCCTGTATCGTTAAAAGAAATCGTAATCAAAACAGTACGACCAATAACGGTAGAAGGTGATAAAATAATTTTCGATGCAAAATCGTTCGCTCAAGGAAATGAACAAGTAGTTGAGGATTTACTTAAAAAGATACCTGGTTTAAGTGTTGGTACAGATGGAACTATTAAAGTTGGCAATCAAGAAGTAGAAAAGGTAATGATCGATGGTGACGATATGTTCGAGAAAGGATACAAAATTCTAACTAAAAACATGCCTGTAAATCCCATTGATAAAGTAGAATTGCTAAAACGGTATTCGAACAACAAACATTTAAAAGGAATAGAAAACAGCAATAAAGTAGCACTAAATTTAACTTTAAAAGAAGATTTTAAACGACAATGGTTTGGAAATGCTGTTGGAGGCTATGGTTTAGTTTCAGATAACAGATATAATTTAAGAGCTAATTTAATGAACTTTGGTAAAAAGAATAAGTATTATTTTGTAACAAATGGAAACAATGTAGGCGTTGATGCCGTGGGAGATGTTAATATGTTAGTGCGACCTTTTCGTATTGATGAACCTGGTAGTATCGGCGACAATCAAAGTGCTAACACGTTATTAGGTTTAGGTGGTGGTTCGCCTAACTTGAAACAGAAGAGAGTTAATTTTAACAACGCCGAAATGCTATCACTTAATAGTATTTTTACAGTTTCAGATAAAGTAAAAGTAAAAGTATTAGGTTTTTTAAATACAGATGAAAACGACTTTTTTAGAAATAGCTTTGAAACCTTCACAGCTACAGCAACTAGTTTCCAAAACACAGAAGATTTTGTGGGTAGAAAGACTAAGATCACCGGATTTGGAAAACTAGATTTAACCTACGACATTTCTCAAACTAAAACACTGGAATACACAGGGAAATTTAATACCACTAAGGAGAAAAACAGTAGCGATTTACTTTTTAATACTGACTTGTTAGACGAGCGATTAAAATCGAATAATGAGCTTTTTGACCAAAAAATAGTATTTACGAATAAGTTTAAAGACAAAAAAGTTTTTCTGCTTTCGGGTCGGTACATCAATGAGAAAACACCACAAAGCTACTCGGTAAATCAGTTTATCTTTCAAGATTTATTTGCAGCTAATGCAAATAATACAAGGCAATTTACGGAGAACAGTATGCAATTTGCCGGCGTAGAAGGTCATTTATTGGACAAAAAGGAAAATGGAGATTTATTAGAGCTAAAGGTAGGCAGTCAGTTTCGATTAGACCATATAAACACTCGTTTTGAATTATTTGAGAGCCAAATTAATTTATCGGCTCCTATTGGCTATCAGAACAGTCTAAAGTATAGTACAAACGATTGGTACGCTTCCATCAAGTACCGTTTTAAGCTCAATAATTTTACCATACTTACTCAGTCAGATGTTCACCAACTGTTCAATCGGATAGAAAATTTTGACGATAGCAGAAGCGAAAGTCCGTTTTTTGTAATTCCAAAAATAGGTGTAGATTGGAAAATAGATGAAAAGAATAAAATCATGACGTCCTACTCTTACAACACGACTAACGCTAGTGTTTTGGATTTGTATTCGGGCTATGTGCAAACCGGTTTTAGATCGTTTTTAAAGGGATTAGACGATTTTAATCAACTAAACTCTTCATCTGCCATTTTAAATTATACCTATGGTAGTTGGGGCGACAAGTTTTTTGCAAACACCTTTTTGTTGTATTCGAAAAATAATGATTTTTATAGTACAAATAGCACCATCTCTCAAAATTATTCACAGTCCGAAAAAATCATTATCAAGGACAGAGAATTTGTTTCCTTGTCATCAAGTGTCGATAGGTACTTTAAATCGATACAATCTAACTTAAAGTTAACGTTGGGAGCAAACAGAAGTAATTTTAAGAATAGTGTAAATAACACAAACTTACGTGAAGTTAATAATCTAGGCGCCGATTATGGTTTCGAATTGCGTTCGGGTTTCAAAGGGTTTTTTAATTACCACCTAGGCTCTAAGTGGAATTACACCCAAGTAAAAACCACTATAAAAAACGATTTTACAGACAATATGAGCTTTTTAGACTTGTCCTTGCAGTTCAATGATAAATTTAATGTACAAGTTCAAGGAGAGCGCTACTTTTTTGGGAATTTAGAAAAGGAAAACAATAAATATTATTTTCTAGATCTCGAGACGAGGTATGTGGTAAAAGAGAACAAGCTTACTTTTTTCCTTTCTGGGAATAATTTATTTAATACCCAAACTTTCAAAAACTACAGTGTTTCGGATATCAGTATTTCAAAGACAGAGTATCGTTTACAACCAAGATATGTGATGTTAAAAATGGAGTATCGTTTTTAGTAACGTTTAATAAACGGTAGCTAATAGGTCTAAATTATTCTTTATAAAAAAACTCCCTTTCAAATTAATTCGAAAGGGAGTTTTATATTTTAAGAGGTTGTTTAGATTAACCTAAAGCAACTCTTTTGAATCCTGTAATTTCAGCATTGAAACCTTTAACATAATCACCAACTTTTTTACTATCATCTTTGATAAAGTTTTGATCAAGCAAAGCTTTTTCTTGGTCTAAAGTAGTGTTGTCAGAGATAAAACGTTGGATTTTACCTGGAATAATTTTGTCCCAAATTTGTTCTGGTTTTCCTTCGGCTTTCAATTCTGCTTTTGCATCTTCTTCAGCTTGTTTGATAACTTCTTCAGTTAATTGAGAGAAAGAAATGTACTTAGGAACATTTTTTAAAGTTTTCCCTAAACGTTTTGCTTCTTCATTTTCTTTTTCGATGATCGCAATACGAGCAGCTAATTCAGACTCAACAAAAGCAGGATCAAAATCTTTGTAAGATAATGTGTCAGCTCCCATTGACGCTACCTGCATAGAGATATCTTTGGTCAAAACTTCTGCATTTGGTACAGCAGCAGAAATAGCAGTTAATGCGGCAATTTTGTTTACGTGAACATAAGATCCAACAAAAGCACCTTCTAAAATATCAAAACCACCGATTTCGATTTTTTCACCAATAACACCAGTTTGCTCAATTAATTTTTCAGCAACAGTCATTCCGTTGAAATCTGATGCTAAGAATTCTTCTTTAGAAGAGAAGTTAATTGCTTTTTCAACCAATTCTTTAGCTAAAGCTACAAAAGATTCATTTTTACCTACGAAATCTGTTTCGCAATTTAAAGTGATGATAGCTCCTTTAGTTTTATCAGCATTTATAAAAGAAACAGCAGCTCCTTCAGAAGACTCACGGTCAGAACGGTTAGCAGCAACTTTTTGACCTTTTTCTCTAAGGTTTTGGATCGCTTTATCGAAATCTCCATCAGCTTCAACTAAAGCTTTTTTACAGTCCATCATTCCGGCACCTGTAGTTTGTCTTAATTTGTTTACGTCTGCAGCAGTAATTGTTGCCATAATATTTTGAATTTTAATGTTAAAAGTAAAAATTCCAATCTTTAAATCCCAAATTCCAATGTTACCAGAAAGTTATTTTCTGTTTTCGGAATCTGGAATTCAAAATTTGGAATTTAAAATGTTTCTTATTTTTCTTCAGTTGCTGGAGCAGCTGTTTCAGCAGCAGGAGCTGCAGTCTCAGTTGCTACCGCTTCAGCTGTTGCTGGAGCTGCAGTTTCAGTTGCATCTGTTTCCTTGTCAGAACCTCTATCAGAAAGTCCTTCGATAACAGCAGCAGTTACTAAAGATAAAATTTTATCGATTGATTTAGAAGCATCATCATTTGATGGAATTACGTACTCTACTTCACGAGGATCAGAGTTAGTATCAACCATTGCAAAAACTGGAATGTTTAATTTTTGAGCTTCTTTTATTGCGATGTGTTCCGCTTTGATATCTACTACAAATAATGCAGCTGGTAATCTTGACATATCAGAAATTGAACCTAAATTTTTCTCTAATTTAGCACGAAGACGATCAACTTGTAAACGCTCTTTCTTAGAAAGTGTCATGAAAGTACCATCTTTCTTCATTTTATCAATAGTAGCCATTTTTTTAACAGCTTTACGGATAGTTACGAAGTTAGTTAGCATTCCACCAGGCCATCTTTCAGTGATGTAAGGCATGTTTGCAGCTTTTGCTTTTTCAGCAACGATGTCTTTTGCTTGTTTTTTGGTAGCAACAAATAATATTTTTCTACCTGATGCAGCGATTTTTTTCAAAGCTTCATTAGCTTCTTCAATTTTTGCTGCAGTTTTATATAGATTGATAATGTGAATACCATTACGCTCCATATAAATGTAAGGAGCCATGTTTGGGTCCCATTTTCTAGTCATGTGTCCAAAATGAACACCTGCTTCTAGTAATTCTTTTACTTCTACTTTGTTTGACATTTTTTGTACTAGTTTACGTTCTGTTGATTAGCAATGCATGAATGGCGATTACTCGGCTAAATGCATTTAGATGCTAAACTAATTCCTACCTCAGTAGGCAACAACAACATTGTTTTAAATTCAATAATAAATTCAATAAGTCTTGAATAAACGTATTCAAGACAGGCAATATTAACGTTTCGAGAATTGAAATTTCTTACGAGCTTTCTTCTGACCGAATTTTTTACGTTCAACCATTCTTGGATCTCTTGTCAATAAACCTTCTGGTTTCAAAACTAATCTGTTTTCAGCGTTTACTTCGCACATTGCACGAGCTAATGCCATTCTTACAGCTTCTGCTTGACCAGTTGAACCACCTCCGTATACGTTTACTTTTACGTCAAAGTTAGTAGCGTTCTCTGTCATAGACATTGGTTGCATAACTTTGTATTGTAAAGTAGCTGTAGGGAAATAAGTTGCAAATTCTTTTTTGTTTACAGTGATTACTCCTGTTCCTTCCGAAACATAAACACGTGCAACAGCGGTTTTTCTTCTACCGATTTTGTGAATAACTCCCATTACTTAAGATCGTTAAGGTTAACTGTTCTTGGTTTTTGTGCACCTTGTTTGTGCTCTGAACCAACAACAACATTTAAATTTCTGAAAAGTTCAGCCCCTAATTTGTTTTTAGGTAACATTCCTTTTACCGCTTTTTCTACTAGAGTTGCAGGGTTTTTCGATTGCAATACTTTAGCAGTTAAAGTTCTTTGTCCTCCTGGGTAACCTGTATGACGCATGTAAATCTTTTCGTCCATTTTGTTACCTGTAAGGTTGATTTTTTCTGAGTTGATAACGATTACGTTATCTCCACAGTCCACGTGTGGTGAGTAACTTGGCTTGTACTTACCTCTCAAAATCATAGCGACTTTTGAAGCAAGACGACCTAAGTTATGACCATCTGCATCTACAACAATCCACTCTTTTACAGAGTTAGCTTTTGTTGTTGAAATTGTCTTGTAGCTTAATGCGTTCACAATAATAAATTTTAATTAAACATTCCATCCCCAATAAAGGGGTTGCAAAAGTACAATTAATTATTTTAAATGCAAATAGCTTAAAAGATTATTTTCTAGATGTTTTTGCACTGATTATCAATTGAATATTTAGCCTAGTAGGATTCTTAAGTTTTAATAAGGATTTGCTTTTCTCCCTATTCTGTTTTAAGTTTGGTTTGGTTGATGCAATAAAATGTTAAATTGCGTTATAATCTTGACAACATTTGCCGTTAAAATGACTATTTTTGGTCTGTAAATTAGTATTATAACATTATTGCAGTGTTTTTTAGCTGTAGTATAGGTATTTCAGTCAATAAACAATAACTATGAAAGTCAAAGCAACTCTTAAACAAATAGCCAAAGAACTTAATGTTTCCGTTTCGACCGTTTCTAAAGCGCTTAATGATAGCCCAGAAATAAGTGAACAAACAAAAATTAAAATTAAGGAGTACGCTAAGCTTAAAAACTACAAACCTAATGTTATTGGTCTGAATCTTAAAAACAGGAAAACAAAAACAATTGGTGTCATTATTCCAAATATTCTAAACTCCTTTTTCGCAAAGGTTTTTAGTGGTATCGAGAAGGTAGCCGAACAAAAGGGTTATAATGTTATTACTTGTATTTCTAATGAGTCACTAGCCAAGGAAATTAGCGCTTTAGAAATTTTAAGTAATGGTACCATCGATGGTTTCATACTGTCGGTTTCTGAGGAAGCACAAACGCTGCAAGACTATTCTCATTTTACAGATATTATAAACGATGGCACACCTATAGTGATGTTTGATCGAATTGCTGATGGGGTCGAATGTGATAAAGTAATTGTCGATGATTACAATTCGGCCTTAAATGCTACGCAACGTTTAATTGATTTGGGCTGTAAGAACATTGCTTTATTCTCGTCTGTAGACAATTTGAGTGTTGGTAAGTTGCGTACAGATGGATATTTAAAAGCGTTAGCAGATAACGCTATTGCTATTAATCCTACCATTGTACTTAGAACAGATTCAGAGGAAGACCTTAAAAATGCTATTGCAAAAATCCCCCAGGATCAATCAATTGATGCTATTTTTGCGTTGGAAGAAATTGACACTGTTGCCGCGTTGAAGTTTGGTCTTAAAAACGGATACAAAATTCCCGAAGAACTTTCTATTATTGGTTTTGCAGATGGTATTTTGGCTTCGCGAAGGTTGACTCCAAGCGTTACGACCGTAAGCCAGCATGCGCCAGAGATAGGAGAAAGAGCAGCGCAATTGCTTATAGATCGTCTTGAAAGTAAGGAAGAAGAGCTACCTTATAAAACTATTGTTATTAATACTATCTTGAAAGAAAGAGAATCAACAAGAAGTTAAAAGTTGGCCATTAGTATAGAAAAATCCACTCTAATTTATTTAAAATAAGAGTGGATTTTTTATTTGGGACTGTTTTACTCTAATGCGCTTCCAGCCAATTTTTCCCCATTCCTAGATCAACAACTAAAGGAACCTCTAGTTTAAAAGCGTTTTCCATTTCGTGTTTAATCATCGGTTGGATTTTTTCTAATTCATCATTGTGAACATCAAACACAAGTTCATCATGTACTTGTAGGAGCATTTTTGATTTCCAGTTCTCTGATTTCAGTTTGTTATGAATGTTAATCATTGCAATTTTGATAATATCAGCAGCGCTGCCTTGAATAGGTGCGTTAACGGCATTTCGTTCTGCTCCACCTCGCACAATAGCATTTTGGGAGTTGATGTCTTTTAAATACCTGCGGCGTCCTAAAACAGTTTGTACATAGCCATTGTCTCTTGCAAAATCTACTTGATTACTGATATAAGACTTTAACTGAGGATACGATTGGTAATACGCTTCGATCAAAGCTGCGCTTTCTGAGCGAGAAAGATTCGTTTGGTTTGAAAGTCCAAAAGCCGAAACCCCATATATAATTCCGAAATTCACGGTCTTAGCATGACTACGTTGCTCACGCGTTACTTCTTCTAAAGGAACATTAAAAACTTTTGAAGCTGTAGATTTGTGAATGTCTTCGTTGTTCTGAAATGCTTTAATCATGTTTTCTTCTCCACTCAAAGCAGCGATTACACGTAATTCAATTTGCGAATAATCGGCAGAAACGAGGGTGTAGTTTTCGTCACGAGCTATGAATGCTTTTCTAATCAAACGACCTCGCTCTGTACGCACGGGGATATTTTGCAAATTAGGATTGTTAGAACTCAATCGGCCAGTTGCAGCTACTGTTTGCATATAGTCCGTATGAACGCGTCCTGTTTTTGCGTCTACTTGATTGGGTAGCGCATCAATATAGGTCGATTGTAATTTTACCATTTGTCGCCATTCTAGAATATCGCGTACGATTTCGTTATCATTGGCAAGGTAACTTAAGACTTCCTCCCCGGTAGCATATTGCCCTGTTTTGGTTTTCTTTTGCTTTGCTCCGCCTATTTTTAGCTTATCAAAAAGAATGTCTCCCAATTGTTTTGGCGATGCTAGGTTGAATTTCTCTCCCGCAGTTTCATATATTTTTTGTTCGAAAGTGTCGATTTCCTTTTGCATTTCGTTTGACATGCTTTTTAGGAAAGGCACATCAAGATTGATTCCCTCGGTTTCCATTGCTGCTAAAACAGGTACTAACGGAATTTCAATATCTTCGAATAATTTGGTGGTTTGCGTTTTCTCTAGTTCTACTGCAAATAATTCTTTCAGTTGAAAGGTAATATCTGCATCTTCGGCAGCGTATTCTTTAATTTCCTCTAAAGCTACATCGCGCATTGATTTTTGATTCTTTCCTTTTTTACCAATAAGTGCTTCAATAGATTGCGGTGCGTATTTTAAATAGGTTTCGGAAAGTATATCCATATTATGACGCATATCTGGATTGATCAAATAGTGCGCAATCATGGTGTCGAATAATTTCCCTTTAACACTAATGTTGTAGTTAGATAGTATTTTTAAGTCGTATTTCAAATTTTGACCTATTTTTTCGATAGCCTCATTTTCGAAAAACGGAATAAATGAGTTGGCTAGCTTTTGTGCCTCTTCTTGATTTTCCGGGAAGGGAACATAAAAAGCTTTTCCTTTTTCGTAGGAGAAGGAAATTCCAACTAGCTCAGCATGCAAGGCATCTAATCCAGTAGTTTCGGTATCAAAACACACGGATTGTTGTTTGAGTAAATTTTGCAAAAGCAATTTAATTCCCAGGTCACCTTGAATGAGTTGGTAGGAATGCGGATTATTTGCTAGAGTGCTATAAAACTGTTGGTGAGTAGAACTTGCATCATCATCTTGAATGGCACTACCAAAGAGATCAAATTGATCTTCGTTTTTAGTCCCGAAAGCTGTCGGGAGTGGCTTTTTATACAATTTAGAATCGTCAGCGGTAGTAGTACCGCTGTTAGTATTTCCTTTTTTGAATATGGTGTCAAATTGCTCAGCCATTCTTCTGAACTCGAGTTCATTAAATAGTGCGTCGGTTTTTTCAACATCAGGCTGCGAAAGTTCATAATCTTTTTCATCAAAGGTTACGGGGCAATCCAAAAGAATAGTAGCTAATCTCTTCGATAATAAACCGAGCTCTTTGTTGGCTTCAATTTTGGTCTTTATCGCTCCTTTTAGTTCATGAGTATTAGCCAGAAGGTTTTCCATAGAGCCATATTCTGCTAAGAATTTCTTTGCTGTTTTTTCACCTACACCTGGTAGTCCTGGTATATTATCTGCTGCATCACCCATCATTCCTAGGTAATCAATAACCTGCTCAGGCTTTTCAATTTCAAACTTTTCAAGTACTTCAGGAATTCCCCATATTTCGATGCCATTACCCATTCTTGCGGGCTTGTACATAAAAATATTTTCTGAAACTAATTGAGCAAAATCTTTATCTGGAGTGACCATAAAGACCTTGTAGTTTTCTTTTTCGGCTTGTTTAGCAATGGTGCCTATTAAATCATCGGCTTCGTATCCTTTTACCTCTATGATAGGGATGTGCATTGCACGTAATAATTCTTGAATGTAGGGAACGGCTATTTTAATCGCCTCGGGAGTTGCATCGCGATTAGCTTTATAAGCAGGGAAAATATCATTTCGTAAATCGCTACCTCCGTTGTCAAAGGCAACGGCTAAATGATCTGGTTTTTCTCTTTTGATAACATCCATTAAAGAATTCATAAATCCCATAATGGCCGAAGTATCCATTCCTTTAGAGTTAATTCGTGGATTTTTTATAAAAGCATAATATCCTCTAAATATTAAGGCATAGGCATCAAGGAGGAAAAGACGTTTTTGTTGTGACATAGATAGGGTGTTTCTAGTTTTCAAAAGTACAAAACTAAAAAGACAAAGGAGTAGAAATTTAGTCTTTCTGTAGGTGTTTATAATCTCTTAAAAGTTGAGTAATCGATAATCGATTTTTCAACTCTTTCTTTTAGAGCTTGTATTGCGTTGTTAAAATGTAAGTTAAAACGTATCTTGAAAGTGAAATAACATCAAAATGTTAAATATAAGTGTATTTAATCGATGTTATTTGCACTTAGTCGAATAATGAAGTATGTTTGTGGTGTCAGGTTAAAAGTTGATTCTCCAAGTAAAAATAATACATTCATTAAAATTTAAGATCATGAAAAAAACTACTTCTTTAAACAATGCATTGCCAGTTTTTCTATTCATTTTCATGATGCTGATTACAGCAAGCTTATCTGCTCAGGTGGGTATAGGGACTGTGACTCCAGATGCGAGTTCTGTTTTAGATGTTACTTCTACTACTCAAGGAGTGTTGACACCAAGAATGACCACAACTCAAAAAAATGCCATTACAAGTCCAGCTAATGGTTTGATGGTATTTGATACAACGCTCAAAGGTTTTTATTTTTACGACACTACAACTAGTTTATGGTTGCCAATGAATAATGTAGCAGCTTCGTCTGATAGGTTAAATTTTAAACGCATCAAATCTACAGATGTTTTAGCCACAGTATTAGCTTCTGAAAAAGCGGCAGGAGGTGGGACGAAATACGTTTTAAACACCAATACGTTGTATGAAATAAATGGTACAATCTCAGTCGATTTGCCAATTGATTTAAATAATGCTTATATCACAGGGCTAGATACCAACGAAGATAAATTAGTAAAAGCAACTGGAAACTTGTTTGATGGATCTAAAGGAGGTAGTATTAGAAATCTAGTTCTACAAGCAACTTTAGGTAACGTGTTTAATCTTACAGCATCAGCCGCTGAATCATTTATCTTTAGAGATTCAATTGTAGTGTCATCTGCAAATGTGGGTACCATTTCGGGTTTTGGACTTGTTTTTTGTAGCATCATTCAATATGTGGGAAATAGTAATGGAGTTGTCTACAACAATATTACAAAACTGTTGTTAAGTAACATAGGGTGGTTTGGAAATAATTCGGGCACTTTTGAAAAATTGACAGGTACCTTTGGTTTAGTTCAAAAACAGAGCGGATTTACAGAAGTTACTGGTACGTCGATTGGTTTGGATGTTTCGTCTAATCCAATCATAACTGGTGACGCTGTTTTGCGTGAAGTAGTTTTTACAGGGACACTAGGGACAGGTCAGTATGTTAATAGATATACATCTGGAAGTTATACAAATTTTAATTTTAACAACAAATGGACAGTAAACTGTCCTGGAATTCCTAGAGAAGATGACTCTGCTGCTGTTGGAGATGCAAATAGTGATTTTGGAGTAGGAAGTGGTAGTTTAACTACGCTTAGTGGTACACCTACTAAATTAAATGCGGGTACAACGACTTCAACTAACTTATTCAGATTCTCGACAGGTAGCACGGATAACAGGTTGCAGTATTTGGGTAATAAAAAACGATTTTTTAAAGTCAGTGGAGCTTCTTCTTTTCAGTCTAATGGAAGTAGTTCAAATAATACAATTTTTATTTTTTACATCGCTAAAAATGGGACTGTAATTAATCAATCTAAAATTTATGTACTTTCTAACTCTAGTAATGATGTACTTGCAGTTCCGTTTCAAACGATCGTTGAGTTATCCCCTAATGATTACGTAGAAGTATATGCGCAACGCTTTGTTTCAGGAGCATATGGATCGGGTAATGTTCTTTCTGTGTCAATGAATTTGATTGTAAATTAAAATAGTACAGTAAAGTGTGGTTATCGAAGTATGATTTTGTTTTTACAGTAAGGATATTGTCTGTTCCCCACAAGACAATATCCTTTTTTGTGGTGCTATAACGTATTGTATAGTTTTGTTAAATTTTGAATGAGACTGCCTGTAGTGTTTTCTTAATTTGTTATTTTGTTGTCAAAATATAATTATAATGGTTTTTAGAATACTTTTTTTATTTCTATTTCTTTTAATAGTTGAACTATACTCTTTTCAGGCCGTAAAAACTTTAGTTAAAATCAAATGGGTGTTGATTTCTTACCAGATTATCAGTGCTTTGATCCTTGTCTATATTCTTTATTCTTTTACAAAGTTTGATCGTTCTATTGGGCAAACACATCAAACCATGCTGACGATGGGATTATTGCTATTGATGTATGTTCCCAAGCTTGTTTTGATGGTTGCAATGTTTGGAGAAGATGTATTTAGGTTAAGTACGGGAACAGTTAACTACTTTAGAGATACTGAAAATGAAGAGTTTTTAAATTCAAGACGAAAATTTGTTAGCCAAATAGGTTTAGGTCTTGCAGCGGTACCGCTATTATCATTGATTTACGGAATTACAGTAGGGAAGTACAATTATAAAGTCATTAAACAGCGTATTTTTTACTCAGATCTACCTGAGGCTTTTGACGGTTTTACGATTACTCAAATTTCAGATGTGCACAGTGGTAGTTTTGATGACCCTGAAAAAATTAGTTACGCTATTGATCTAATAAACGAACAAAATTCAGATATGATTTTGTTTACCGGTGATATTGTTAATACGCATGCTACAGAGATGTTACCTTGGATTGAAACTTTTAAGAAAATCAAGGAGCATCCCTATGGCAAGTTTTCCGTGTTAGGTAATCACGATTACGGTGAATACGTTACTTGGCCTTCAGAAACTCAGAAAACTGAAAATTTTGAAGATATCAAGAAGTTATATAATCAAATTGATTTTCAGTTGCTATTAAATGAGCATAGATACATAGAAAAAGGAAATGATAAAATTGCTCTAGTAGGTGTAGAAAATTGGGGTCACAACTTTAAGAAAGCGGGAGACATCAATAAAGCTTCGAAAGGTCTTGCAACTGAAGATTTCAAAATTTTAATGAGTCATGATCCAAGCCATTGGGAGTATGAGATTAAAAATCACGAGAAAAACTTTCATCTTACGCTTTCAGGGCATACCCACGGAATGCAATTTGGTATTGAGATTCCAGGCTATTTTAAGTGGAGTTTGGCGCAGTATGTTTATGCACAATGGGCAGGACTTTATGAAAACTTGGGACGATATGTATACGTTAATAGAGGGTTTGGTTTTCATGCCTATCCTGGAAGAGTAGGGATCATGCCCGAAATCACGGTCATAGAACTAAAAAAAGGGGATAAAGTAGCATAATTCGTTAAAAATGTTACATTTGTAGATTAATAGCTATTGATAGTAGATTTGAATATTAAATTTTTGGTTTATGTCAAAATTTGGAGAACTAATAAGCGCACAAGTACCTGTGTTAATAGACTTTTACACAGATTGGAATGAATCATCTATTGCAATGCACCCTGTAATTAGGGATGTAGCCGCTGCTCTAGGTGATAAAGCTAAGGTTATTAAGATTGATGTTGATAAAAATAAAGAACTAGCAGATGCGCTAAGAATCAAAGGTGTGCCTACACTAATGATGTACAAAGACGGTCAAATGGTTTGGAGACAATCAGGTGAATTAGACGCTAATTCTATTATTAGTATCGTACAAGAGCAGTTGTAAATAGTCGACAATTACAATACGCCATATTTATAGTTATGCTGTTCAATAAATTTTAATGTTACGGGCAGCACATATTCAAGGTTTGTAAACGCCTTTACGCTGTCGTGAAAAACAACAATGCTTCCCGGTTTTATATTTGATAGAATATTATCCAAACACTTCTCTTTTGTGATGCTTTGATCAAAGTCAGCACTTAAAACATCCCACATTATTATTTCATATCCTTTAGCTTTTATGGCTTTAGCTTGACTACGTTTAATTTTACCATAAGGAGGTCTGAATAGCCTAGTGCTACTACTGTCTCTATTTATCTCTGAAATACTTAAAGAACACGCGTCAAAATTTTCTACATAAGATGCTGTTGGTGTTTTCCATCCGTTTAGATGGTTGTGGGTGTGATTGCCTATAGTGTGGCCGTCAGCAATTATTCTTCTAAAAAGTTCTGGATTATCTAAAATATTTTTGCCAATACAAAAAAAAGAGGCTGTAGCGGAATGCTTTTTCAGCAACTGAAGTACCCAGTCTGTTATTTCCGGCGTAGGTCCGTCATCAAAGGTTAAGTATATCTTTCTTTCATTGTTAGGAACATCCCAGATATATCCTGAAAACATTTTTTTTATAAGTAAGCTTGTCTTTACCCAATAAGCTTTCATGGCTTTATGTTTTATTTAAATTAAAAGTAAAAAAAAATGCAGCAGTTTTTTAATCCTGCTACATTTTTATTGTGTTATTTGTTTAAATACTTATTCTTTATCACGCCCAAATCGATCAAACATCTGGATGTACGTGTTAAAAACACTTCTGTTTTTTTCGTAGAATTCAAGGTCATTGTTATCCTTCATAACCTCTAGTAAGCCTCTATAGCGTTCTAGATCTGTAACGATTTCCATACCAAGAATTGATTGCTCATCAGTACTTATTTTGCTGTAATAATTAAGATTCTCTTTGTATTTAGATATTAATTTAATTAATAGATCTTGTGCGTTCTTTTTCTGTCCAATTTTATAATAACCAGCAGCAAATGGATCGACTAATGAATAGTACTCAAATTTATCAAGAGGCATTTTAGTCAAAGCTAAATTTAAGATCGTTTCTGCTTTTTTAGTTTTACCCTCTTTAATTAACTGATTCATTAATCTAGCAAGATTTGTTCTGTAGGTAATACTTTCACGACGTGTTTCTGGATCATGGTAGATATCGCCATCACTATTGCCCCAATCCCATTTCATAATATTAGCATACATTTTTTCAGAATCTATCTGTCCCATATCTAATGGATTACCGTCCTCAGATGATGGAGTTCTGATAGGTACTAATTTATAGACCAAACCGTCAAGCTGTAAATAGTCTTTCATCCACAAGTAGTCTTCAGGGTCAAATGCGCCACCACTAAAATAGATTGGTCTTTTCCAGTTGTTATTGGCAACGATGTCTAGCATCATTAGTCTGTTTTTATATAGCGCTTTTCCTTTAATATCGATATCAATGTAAGGAACAATTGAATCGTAGTATTTGGGGGCGACTACTTTGTTATTTATAATTGCGTTTCTGTCTACGGGAATTCTAACCTTATTTGTAGGGTAAAAATGAATGGTTTGTCCATTTTGCATCTGAACAGTAGATTTTGGATTTTTAATAAAGGTCATCAAATCTTTGATTTCCCATCGGCTATCAATTTTTGGAATATGAACCACATAATCTAACTTATCACCTACATACTGGTCATGTGTAAAAGAAATAGGTAGAGGATTTGACTCGTAAGTTTTGGTTTTCATTTGATCAATATACCAATCAGTCATAAATAAGCTTGTATTTACAATTTTGATATCTGTTCGTATATTTTCTATTTCTTGTGCGTACCAGAGTGGGAAAGTATCATTGTCTCCAATAGTAAACAATATAGCATTTTCGTCACAAGAATATAAATAGGCTTTGGCCATTGCTAAGGCAGTATATTTTCCAGAACGATCATGATCATCCCAGTTTTGCGATGCCATTAAAACAGGAGCAGCTAGTAGACTTGCTGTGATGATTAATGGTCCTGCGATTTTTGGAGCTAAGTATTTCTGTAAACTTTCGTATAATGAATACACACCAAAACCAATCCAAATTGCAAAAACATAGAAAGAGCCTACTAAAGCGTAATCCCGTTCTCTTGGTTCAAAAGGACGTTCGTTTAAGTATATTTTTAATGCAAATCCTGTAAACAAGAATAAGGCGAGTAAAACATAAAAACTTTTCATGTTTTTAGTTGCGTGATACATTAAACCGATTAAACCTAAAAGGAATGGTAAAAAGAAATAAACGTTGCGACCCTTGTTGTTTAAAACATCAGATGGTAAATTGTCTTGAGAACCTAAATGAAGCTCATCTATAAATTTCACGCCGCTTAACCAGTTACCATCTTGTGTACCATACCTTCCTTGGTTGTCACTCTGGCGTCCTACGAAGTTCCACATTAGATACCTCCAGTACATGTATCCAAATTGGTATTCGACCATAAAACTTAAATTGTCAGCAGTGGTTGGTTTGTCGATGATTAGATAATCGCCATAGCTTTTTAAAAATTTCACATAACCACTATCGTCAATTTGTTTTTGTGCATAAGCTTGTCTGAACTCCGAAACCGTCTTTTGAACTTCGTTCTTAAGTTGGGCTACTGCTTTGTTGTAATCTTCTTCAGTTAACTTGCTAATATCGATACCATATCTTTCTAAATCATTTTCATAGGCATAATCTGGGTTGATTTTAAATCCTGGAGGATTCGTGAAACTGATATAATTTTCAATGTGATCTGTACTCCACATTCTTGGAAGAACTGTTTTTTGAGCATCATCACCGTTTTGCTCTGCGTTTTTATAGTTGTTTGTAATAATATATTTTCCCGTTTTATAATCTCTTTCGTAATTAGGAGCTTTATCTAGGTAAGGTTTATCTGCGTCTAATCCAGCAAAAGTTTCGGTGTATTGTGATCCATAAAACAAAGGATTAACACCATATTGCTCTCTATTATAATACGCTAGAACCTCTGTAGCATCTGATGGTTTGTTCTCGTTGATAACAGTATTTGCGTTTGCTCTTACAGGCAACATCATCCAAGTAGAGAATCCAATTAATATAAATAAAACGCAAAGTAGTATTGTGTTGTAGAAAACTAGTCCTTTTTCCCTAGTGTATCTTAAACCAAAATAAAAACCAACACAAAACAAAATAGCGACTATAATTGTACCTGAATTAAAGGGCATTCCTAAGCTGTTCACAGTAAAAATTTCAGCTTTAGCAAAGAAAGCCATTGTTAAAGGAAGTAATAGTTTAAATATGAATAATAAAATCGATACTACAACCACATTGGCAATCAGGAAGTTTTTGACGGTAACAACTTTGTAGTTTTTGAAATAATACAAAAACCCGATTGCAGGTATTGTCAATAAAGCCATAAAATGTACTCCAAACGAAAGTCCAATAACTAGAGAGATAATCAACAACCATTTGTTACCTCGAGGGGTGTTCATTTCCTGCTCCCATTTTAATCCAAGCCAAAACAATAGTGAGATTAGCAATGATGCCATTGCATACACTTCGGCCTCTACTGCATTAAACCAAAAACTATCTGAAAAGGTATACGCTAAAGCTCCAACAAATGAACTTCCTAGTATAGCAATGTCGTTACTAATGTTGCTATCTGATGTGTTTTTAGTTAATTTCTTTAAAATAATCGATGACGACCAAAACAGAAATAAAATGGTAAATGCACTTGAAAATACAGAAGTCATGTTTACCATCAAGGCAATATGTTCGTTATCTGCTGCAAACATTGCAAAAAAGGCACCAATCATTTGAAACAAAGGAGCACCTGGAGGATGGCCTACTTGTAATTTTGCAGCTGTAGCTATATATTCACCACAATCCCAAAAGCTCATTGTAGGCTCTACGGTGAGTGTATAAGTTACTAATGCAATACTAAAAGAAACCCAACCTAAGATCGTATTCCATTTATTGAAACTGAATGTAGCTTTATTCATCTAAGAAAATTTAGTTTTATTTTAAAACACAAAGAAAATGTTTTTTTTTTTAAGGCCGTGTGGATTAACAAAAATTTCTACAAAACTATTCGATTTTGTTAACCGGTTGGTTTTAAGTATTTTTGGGTGTGATAAATGATTTTGTGAAATTTTTTTTCATTTTTTTTGAAATAAAATACGAAAAAAATTTGCGCAAGCTAATATTTATTATAAATTTGCACTCGCTTAACAGCACTGATGGTCTATGGTGTAATGGTAACACAACTGTTTTTGGTGCAGTCTTTCAAGGTTCGAGTCCTTGTAGACCAACAGAAAGCCTCTCATTTTTTGAGAGGCTTTTTTTTTGGCTTAAAATTAAACTAACTGTTTTTATATTTTAAAAGTTAGTACGGGTCTAGCAGTATGGTTTACGAGATCTTCGCTAATGCTTCCCGTAAAAAAGTGTGCCAATCCAGTTCTTCCATGTGTACTCAGGCCAATCAAGTCGGCTTTTACTTTGTTTGAGAAATTGATGATACCATTCTCTATATTGGTGTCGTTGTAAATAGATACGGTATAGTTTTCAATTTCGAATTGTTGTATGTAGTTATTTATGATTTTTTCTGCAAGTGCGGTAGTTTTAAAGCTACTTGGTGTGCAAATCATCACTAATGACAACCTTGCGTTGAATATTCTTGTAAAATCTAGCATCTTTTGGAAAGGCTTTTTAGTCTCTTCTGAAAAATCAGAAGCAAAAACAAAATGCTCACCTTTAAATTCAATGGTTTCTTTTTTAATCACTAAAACGGGGACGTTTGACAGTCGTACTACTTTTTCAGTATTTGATCCTAATAGTATTTCTTCGATGCCTGATATTCCATGAGAGCCCATGACGATAAGGTCGGTATTGTTATTTTTTATATAGGATAAAATTCCGCTAAAAGCACCTTCAAACTTAATATGTTGGAAAATTTTTATACCGTCTAGGAATTTTTGTTGTGCTATTTCCTGTACTTTTTCTTCTGCTTTTTTGATGAAAAGTATTATTTCGGGAGTGGGAACACTGCTATAAACGGCATCGTTCATCTGATTTGGAATTTCTAGCATATGTAGCAGATGGATTTCACTGTTGTTTTTTAGTGCTATTTTAGCAGCTACTTTTAGTGCGTTTTCAGAATAGGTCGAAAAGTCGATAGGTACTAGTATAGTTTTCATAATGTGGCTTTAAGTTAAGAATAGTCTAAAACAGGTGTAATAAAGGTAAGAAATATTTTAAGAGCGGTCAATCATTTTTTGTTTATAAAAAAAAACACTATATTTGCACCGTTATTTATTAAAATCTAGATAATGAGGGGACTAAATGTCCCCTCTTTTTATAAAAATATGACATTTAAAGAAAAAGTAAATAAGTTGTTAGCGGAGGCGCTTTTAGATAAGCCAACTCTCTTTTTGATTGATCTTACGATTACGGATGCTTTTAAAGTAATTGTATCGTTAGATGATGATAATGGGGTGGCCTTGCAAGATTGTATTGATGTTAGTCGTGCAATTGAAGCTAATTTAGATAGAGAGGAGCAAGATTTTTCTCTAGAAGTTGCGTCAGTAGGAGTGGGTTCGCCACTAAAATTGATTCGACAGTACAAAAAAAACGTAGGCAGAACACTGATTGTGAAAACAGTCCAAGAAAATTTAGAGGCAGAATTAGTAGAAGCTAATGATGAATTCGTAATTTTGTCGTGGGAAGCGAGAGAGCCTAAGAAAATTGGCAAGGGGAAAGAAACTGTTCAAAAAACACTTCAATTACCTTATGAAGATATCAAAGAAGCAATTGTTACAGTAACATTTTAATTAAAGAATTCGCATGGAAAATTTAGCATTAATCGATTCATTCTCAGAGTTTAAAGATGACAAACTTATTGATCGTGTAACGCTTATGGCAATTTTGGAAGATGTATTTAGAAATGCATTGAAAAAAAAATACGGTTCAGATGATAATTTTGACATTATCATAAATCCTGATAAAGGAGATATGGAGATTTGGAGAAGAAGAGTAATTGTTGCCGACGAGGATTTGGATTTTGAAAACGAAGAGATTACCCTTACTGAAGCAAGAAAAATAGAAGCTGATTTTGAAATTGGTGAAGAGGTTTCTGAAGAAGTAAAATTAATTGATTTAGGAAGAAGAGCTATCCTAGCTCTACGCCAAAACCTTATATCAAAAATACACGAACACGATAATACAAATCTTTATAAGCAATTTAAAGACCTTATTGGGGAAATTTATACTGCTGAAGTGCATCATGTTCGCCCAAGAGTTGTAATTTTGGTGGATGATGAAGGAAATGAGATCGTATTGCCAAAAGAAAAACAGATCCCTTCTGACTTTTTCCGTAAAGGAGATAATGTTCGTGGAATTATTGAAAGCGTTGAACTAAAAGGAAATAAGCCTCAAATTATTATGTCTAGAACTTCAGAGAAGTTTCTTGAGAAATTGTTTGAACAGGAAATCCCTGAGGTGTTCGACGGTTTGATTATGGTTAAAAACGTAGTTAGAATTCCTGGAGAAAAAGCAAAAGTAGCTGTTGATACTTATGATGATCGTATTGATCCAGTAGGAGCTTGTGTGGGAATGAAAGGGTCACGTATCCATGGTATTGTTCGCGAGTTAGGAAACGAGAATATAGATGTAATTAACTTTACAAGTAATATTCAATTGTTTATTACTAGAGCGTTGAGTCCTGCAAAAGTGTCTTCAATTAAAATTAATGAAGAAACCAAAAGAGCAGATGTTTATTTGAAATTAGAAGAAGTTTCAAAAGCAATTGGTCGTGGTGGGCACAATATTAGATTAGCAGGTCTTTTGACTGGATACGAATTAGACGTTATCCGCGAAGGAGATGTGGCTGGTGCAACTGCAGATGAAGATGATGTTGAGTTAACAGAGTTTTCAGATGAAATAGAAGAATGGGTTATTGAAGAGTTTGCTAAAATTGGTTTAGATACTGCTAAAAGTATTTTGAAACAAGATGTAGAGGATTTAGTAAGAAGAACAGACCTAGAAGAGGAAACAATTCTAGATGTAATGAGAATATTGAAAGAAGAATTTGATAGTTAGTCAATAGATCTTCAACGATAAACATGCCGGTTTACAAATAATTCTTTTTCGAATGATAGCGATTTTGAAGTAAACCGAGGAATAACAAAAAAGGTAATAATAAAAAGGTTTTATGTCTGAAGAGAGAATTATTAGAATAAACAAAGTTTTAAGGGAATTGAATATTTCTTTAGAAAGAGCTGTGGATTATCTAAAAGATAAGGGGATTGCCATTGAGTCAAATCCAAACACAAAAATTTCTAATGATGTATACGATGTCTTGTGCGGTCAATTTGCAGGTGACAGAGGGAAAAAAGAAGCATCTAAGGAAGTAGGTGAGGAAAAAAGAAAAGAGAAAGAGGCTTTACGTGTGGAGAGAGAGAAGGAAGTAGAGGACAAACGTAAGCATGATGAAGAAGTTCAAAAACAACAGCAAGAAGTTATTAAAGCTAGAGCTGTTGTAACAGGACCTGTTCAGGTAGGTAAAATTGATCTTAATCCTAAGAAACCTACAGCTGCTCCTGCTCCTGTGGTACAGGAAAAGAAAGAAGCCCCTAAGGCTGATCTTGCTCCAGAGGAAAAAGTCGTTGCAAAGGCAGAGCCGGTACAAGAAAAAGTTACTCCAGTAATTAAAGCGGTAAAACCTGTTGTTGAGAATAAAGAAGTTGTAAAAGAAAGTCCAAAAGAAGTTGTTAAAAATGTAACTCCGAAAGAAGATGCTGCGACTAAAAGCGAAGAAGCTCCAACTGAGGAAGCAATTGCAACGCAATACCAAAAACTTTCAGGTACTAAATTGACTGGACAGACTATTGATTTGTCTCAGTTTAACAAACCTAAAAAGAAAAAAGAAGAGCCTAAAATTACTCCAAACAAACCGGGTGCTCCTGGTGCAGCTGGTGCGGCAAACAAAAATAAAAGGAAAAGAATTGCGCCTAAACCTGGAACTCCTAGGCCACCAGGTGTGCCTAATCCTAATAAAATTACTCCTAATACTGGAGGTGGTGGATTTAATGCCAACAGAAGTGCTAGACCTGGATTTGTAAAAGGGAATAGACCTGCAATAGTTGCAAAAGTAGAGCCAACTGAAGAGGAGGTTAAAAACCAAATTCGTGAGACTTTAGAAAAACTTCAAGGTAAAAAAGGAGGTAAATCTAAAGCTGCGAAATATAGAAGAGATAAAAGAGATACACACCGTCAAAAATCTGATGACGAGCAAAGAGCAATTGACGAAGGAAGTAAAACTATTAAAGTTACTGAATTTGTTACTGTAGGTGAAATTGCAATCATGATGGATGTGCCAATTACTAAAGTTATTGGTACTTGTATGTCACTTGGTATCATGGTTACCATGAACCAACGTTTAGATGCTGAAACATTAACTATTGTTGCTGACGAATTTGGTTATGAAGTTGAATTCATAACTGTTGATATTGAAGAAGCGATTGCAGTTGTTGAGGATAAAGAAGAAGATTTAGTTTTCAGGGCACCGATCGTAACTGTAATGGGTCACGTCGATCACGGTAAGACCTCTTTACTGGATTATATTCGTAAAGAAAATGTTATCGCTGGAGAGTCTGGAGGTATTACGCAGCACATTGGTGCTTACGGAGTAACTTTGGATAACGGTCAAAAAATTGCCTTTTTAGATACACCAGGTCACGAGGCTTTTACCGCAATGCGTGCACGTGGAGCTCAAGTTACAGATATCGCTATTATTGTAATTGCGGCTGATGATGACATCATGCCACAAACTAAAGAAGCGATTTCTCATGCTCAAGCAGCAGGAGTTCCAATTATCTTCGCTATTAACAAGGTAGATAAGCCAAATGCTAATCCAGAAAAGATTAAAGAAAGATTAGCAAGTATGAATTTACTTGTAGAAGATTGGGGTGGTAAAATACAATCTCATGATATCTCTGCTAAACAAGGTACAGGTGTTAAGGAATTATTAGAAAAAGTTTTACTTGAAGCGGAATTATTAGATTTGAAATCAAATCCTAACAAAGCTGCACAAGGAACAGTTGTAGAGGCTTTCTTAGATAAAGGGAAAGGATATGTATCAACTATATTAGTACAACATGGTACTTTAAAAATTGGTGATTACATGTTAGCTGGTAAGCATCATGGTAAGATTAAAGCTATGCATGATGAAAGAGGTAATATTATTACTGAGGCAGGTCCTTCTACTCCAGTTTCAGTTTTAGGACTTGATGGAGCGGCAACTGCGGGTGATAAGTTTAATGTGTTTGAAGACGAGAAAGAAGCAAAACAAATTGCTTCAAAACGTTCTCAATTGATGCGTGAGCAATCTGTACGTACACAACGTCACATTACACTTGATGAGATTGGTCGTCGTATAGCTTTAGGTCAATTTAAAGAGTTGAATGTGATTCTTAAAGGAGATGTTGATGGATCTGTTGAGGCTCTATCTGACTCGTTCTCTAAATTATCTACTGAAGAAATTCAAATTAATATTATTCATAAAGGTGTTGGAGCGATTACTGAAACTGACGTTATGTTGGCTTCTGCTTCTGATGCGATCATTATCGGATTTAACGTTCGTCCTGCAGGAAATGCTAGACAATTGGCTGATAAAGAAGAAATCGATATCCGTTATTATTCTATTATCTATGCAGCTATTGATGACTTAAAAGATGCAATGGAAGGAATGCTTGCTCCAGAAATGAAAGAAGAAGTATTGGGAACTGCTGAGATCAGAGAGATTTTCAAAATATCTAAAGTTGGTTCTATTGCAGGTTGTATGGTAATGGATGGTAAAATTGCTAGAAATGCAAAAATCAGAATTATCAGAGAAGGTGTTGTTGTTCATGAAGGTGAGTTAATTGCCCTTAAGCGTTTCAAAGATGATGTTAAAGAAGTTGCTAAAGGTTACGACTGTGGTATTCAAATTAAAGGGTATAATGACATCGAAGAAAGAGATGTTATCGAATCTTACCATGAAGTTGCAATCAAAAAGAAACTTAAATAGTATTGTAATTATATTTTTTAAAATCCCGATTCATCGGGATTTTTTTTTGGATTTATGTCCCGTCTTAAGATAGCTATACATTAAGTATAGAACTTGCTTAGTATTTAAAGTTTACCTTGCTATTTGTTCCGTTTAATTATATAGTAACTAAGGTTCAAATAATCTATTTTTTGATTTTCAAATCCTAAGCCAGACTAATTTAGTGACAAAATGAAAAAGCCACTTAGAAATACTAAGTGGCTTTTGTAAATAAAATCAGCGTTAAATTATTTTTTTGGCTTGATTAAAAATGCATTATTATATCGCTTTTTAACTTCAACTAAATTTCTCTCGGCTTCAATTCTAGTTCTGAAATTTCCAATCCAAACTTTGTAATTTGGAGTGTTAAAAATGATGGTTCCGTCTAGTTGATTGAATTCTTGTTTGCATTCGTAAAGTGCTTTTTTAGCACTTTCACTGTCCCCACTAAAAATTTGTATTTTATATCGTTCATTTACAGTTAGTACAGTGTTTATTTTTCGCTTTTCGTTTAGTAATTGTTCGAATTTTGGGCTTTGTTTAACGTTGTTTTTGACTTCTTGAGCATGTAAATTTATAGTTATTATTGACAATGAAAAAGCGTAATATAAGCTGTTCTTAAATGTTAAAATCTTCATAACGTAATGGTTTTTAAGCAAAAGTACTATTTAATAATACAAACTGAAATCTAATTATTATTTAGAATTAATATAAATTGGAAATTAGACTATTTTTGGGTTTTGAGAATAGTTCTTAAGTCGTATTTTTGTACAAGTTTAAAATAAAGGCATAGTGTTTTTAGTAGTTTATATAAAAAACTGTGCCAATATTTATTAGATAATCATTATACAATTATGAAAAAGGTGGGTAACCATAAATCGACTTCAAGGAACTTATTCTTAAGCTTAGCATTAATGCTAACTTTTTCCTTAACTTCATCTGCACAAGATGTTGCTCCAGATGCTGCTGCTGCTGATGCTCCAGCTGCTATCCAAGGTGGGGATCCTGTAAAAGGTAAAGAACTTTTCAATGCGAATTGTGCTGCATGTCATAAACTTGATGCTAAAGCAACAGGTCCTATGCTACGTGGTATTGCTGCTAAGCATGATATGCCTTGGCTGTATAAATGGATTCGCAACAGTTCTGAATTAATCAAATCAGGTGATGCTGCTGCTGTTAAAGTATATGAAGAGAATAATAAAGCGGTAATGACTGCTTTTCCTCAATTGTCTAACGGTGATATTGATAACATCATAGCGTATACCTCTGAGCCGAAAGCGGAAGCTCCGGCTCCAGCTGCTGGTCAACCTGGTGTTGCTGCTGCTGGACAAGATAACGGTATGTCTAACACAATCATATTAGGTGCTTTGGCTCTAGTGATGGCAATGTTAGTGGTAATGTTGTTTTTAGTAAATAATGTTCTAAGAAAAGTAGCTAAAGTTAATGGTATTGAGGTTGCGCCTAAAGAGGCTACAACTCCAATATGGAAGGCTTTTATTAAGAATCAATTTTTAGTGCTTGTAACTTCTATTTTCTTGTTGTTGGCTAGTGCATTTTTTGTCTACGGTTTCTTGATGCAGATTGGTGTTGATGAAGGATACGAGCCAATACAGCCAATACATTACTCTCATAGGATTCACGCTGGTGACAACGAAATTAACTGTCAATATTGTCACTCATCTGCTAGGGTTAGTAAGCATTCTGGAATACCTTCTTTGAATGTTTGTATGAACTGTCATAAAAATATTGCTGAAGTTGCTGAAACAACTGCTACTCCAGAGTACAGTAAGGCATTCTACGATGAGCAAATACAAAAATTATACAAAGCGGTGGGTTGGGATCAAACAACTCAAAGTTATACTGGGAAAACAGAGCCTGTTAAATGGGTTCGTATTCATAACTTACCTGATTTCGTGTATTTCAATCACTCACAACACGTTACTGTTGCAGGAATAGAATGTCAAACTTGTCACGGTCCTGTAGAGACTTATGAAATTCAAAAACAATTTGCTCCGTTAACAATGGGATGGTGTATTAATTGTCACAGAAAGACAGAGGTTAAAATGGAAGGTAATGAGTATTACACTAAGATTCATGAAGAACTTTCTAAAAAGTATGGTGTCGATAAGTTGACAGCTGCTCAAATGGGAGGTTTAGAATGTGGTAAATGCCACTATTAATCAAATTATTAAGATTTTAATATTTATATACAATGTCATCAAACAAAAAATACTGGAAAAGTGTTGAGGAACTAGAGAATGGTTCTATTGTTGAGGCGCTTAGAAATAACGAATTTGTTGAAGCTATTCCTACTGAGGAGTTTTTAGGGAGTAACGATGCTATGTCATCGTCTTCTACTTCACGTCGTGATTTTTTAAAGTACGTTGGGTTCAGTACAGCTGCAGCTACATTAGCAGCTTGCGAAGGTCCTGTAAACAAATCGATTCCTTACGTTTTGCAGCCAGAACAAATCATTCCTGGAGTAGCGGATTATTATGCTACTTCTGTTTTTGATGGATTTGATTTTGCAAATCTTTTAATTAAGACTCGTGAAGGGCGTCCTATTAAAGTAGATAATAACACTGTAGCTGGAGCTAAATTTTCTGCTAATGCAAGAATTCATGCGTCTATATTGTCATTGTATGACAGTATGCGATTAAAGAATCCAAAGATTGCAGGTAAGGATGCTTCTTGGTCAGCTGTAGATTCTAAAATTAAATCGAGTATTGCTGATGCAAAGGCTAAAGGTGGTAAGGTTGTTTTGTTGACTAATACGTTAGCAAGTCCTTCTACTGAGAAATTGATTGCAGATTTCATTGCTTCTACGCCTAACGCGAAACATGTTATTTATGATGCTGTTTCTTCTTCTGAAGCTTTGGATGCTTTTGAGGCTGTTTATGGTGAAAGAGCATTGGTTGATTATGATTTTTCTAAAGCTTCTTTGATCGTTTCTATTGGTGCTGATTTCCTTGGTGATTGGCAAGGTGGTGGTTACGATGCAGGATATGCTAAGGGCAGAATTCCTCAAAACGGTAAAATGTCACGTCACTTTCAATTGGAGGCTAACATGACTCTTTCTGGAGCTGCTGCTGATAAGCGTTTGGCTATGTCAACTGCAGATCAGAAACAAGCTTTGATTCATATATATAATGTCATAACAGGTTCTGCTGTAGTGGTGAATTTGGATTCTAAGTATAAAGCTGAAGTGACTAAAGCGGCGCAGCAATTAAAAGCTGCAGGCGCTGAAGGTGTATTAGTTTCTGGTATACAAGATAAAAACGCACAATTATTAGTTATAGCAATTAATCAAGCTCTGTCAAGCGTTGCTGCTTCGACTGTTGGTGCTAGACAAATAAGAAAAGGTTCAAATGCTGATGTTGCGCAGTTAGTAGCTGATATGAAAGCAGGAACTATTCATACTTTATTGATGAGTGGTGTAAATCCTGTATATACATTAGCTGATTCTGCCGGATTTGTTGAAGGATTGAAAAAAGTCACTAATTCTGTGGTTATGTCTTTAAAAGAAGATGAAACTGCATTGTTAGCTACCATAGCTGCTCCAGTACCTCATTATTTAGAGTCTTGGGGTGATTTAAGTTTGACTAAAGGAACTTACAGTTTGGTACAGCCTACAATTCGTCCCTTATTTGATACGAAACAATTGCAAGATGTATTAATGTCTTTAAATGGTCTTACTGGAAAGTACTATGATTATTTAAAAGCGTCATCTGCTAGTTTTACTTCAGGTTCATCTTGGAATAAAGTTTTACATGATGGTGTATATGTTAGCGAGTCAAGCGCGTTAAGTGGTTCTGCTGATTATGGCACTGCTGCTGCTAACTTGTCTAGAGCTAAGAAAGAAGATAGTTTTGAATTGGTATTGTATACTAAAACAGGAATGGGTGATGGTCAGCAAGCTAACAACCCGTGGTTACAAGAGTTTCCTGATCCTATCACAAGAGTTTCATGGGATAACTATGTAACTGTTTCTAATGCTGATGCAAAAGAGTTAGGAATGTCTAATGAGATCGTCGCAAATGGTGGTTTAAACGGAAGTTATGCTACTATTACAACTAAAGATGGTCTTAAGTTAGAAAATGTACCTGTAATTGTACAGCCAGGTCAAGCTGTTGGTACTGTTGGTTTAGCTTTAGGTTACGGTCGTAAAGCGGCTTTAAAAGAAGAAATGCAGGTAGGTATTAATGCTTATGCTTTGTATAAAGGTTTTAATGATGTTCAGTCCGTAGTTATTGAGAAGTCTGGTGGTGCACATGAGTTTGCTTGTGTTCAAGGCCAAAAGACATTGATGGGTAGAGGAGATATTATTAAAGAAACAACTTTAGAAATTTTTAATACTAAAGATTCTAAGTTTTGGAATCCAGTTCCTATGGTTTCTTTAGATCATGCAGAAATAGAAGCTACTAAAGTTGATTTATGGGAGTCATTTGATCGTTCGGTAGGGCATCACTTTAACTTGTCAATTGATTTAAATGCTTGTACTGGTTGCGGTGCATGTGTGATTGCTTGTCATGCTGAAAACAACGTTCCCGTAGTAGGTAAAGATGAAGTTAGAAGAAGTCGTGATATGCACTGGTTGCGTATCGATAGATATTACTCATCTGAAAGTACCTTTGAAGGGGATAATGAAAGAAAAGATAATATTGCTGGACTAGGTGATTCATTGTCTACCTTTAACGAAATGGAAAAAGCTGGCGATAATCCTCAAGTTTCTTTCCAACCAGTTATGTGTCAGCACTGTAATCATGCTCCATGTGAAACTGTTTGTCCTGTAGCGGCTACTTCACATAGCCGTCAAGGTCAAAACCATATGGCTTATAATAGATGTGTTGGTACACGTTATTGTGCAAACAACTGTCCTTATAAAGTGCGTCGTTTTAACTGGTTCTTATATAATAAAAACAGTGAATTCGATTACCATATGAATGATGATTTAGGTCGTATGGTGCTTAATCCTGACGTTAATGTTCGTTCTCGTGGAGTAATGGAAAAATGTTCAATGTGTATTCAAATGACACAAGCGACTATTTTAAATGCTAAAAAAGAAGGAAGAGAAGTTATCGAAGGTGAGTTTCAAACTGCATGTTCAAATGCGTGTTCAACTGGAGCTATGACTTTTGGTGATATAAACGTGAAAGAAAGTCCGATAGCTAAATTAGTAGCTGATGATAGAATGTATCATTTGTTAGAGCATGTAGGTACTAAACCTAATGTGATTTATCATGTGAAAGTTAGAAACACTTAAGAAATAATTTAAAATCAATATAAAGGAATATGTCTCATATATACGACTCTAGTATTAGAAAGCCTTTAGTTATAGGTGATAAAACTTATCACGATGTAACAGTAGATGTGGCTGCGCCTGTCGAAGGTAAAGCAAACAAACATTGGTGGATTGTATTTTCAATCGCGCTAACTGCGTTCCTATGGGGATTAGGGTGTATTGTTTACACTGTATCTACAGGAATTGGAACATGGGGATTGAATAAGACAGTTGGTTGGGCTTGGGATATCACGAACTTCGTTTGGTGGGTGGGTATCGGTCACGCTGGAACTTTAATTTCTGCGGTACTGTTATTATTCCGTCAACGTTGGAGAATGGCGATTAACCGTTCTGCTGAAGCAATGACAATTTTCTCCGTTATTCAAGCTGGTTTGTTTCCAATCATACACATGGGTCGTCCATGGTTAGCATATTGGGTACTACCAATTCCGAATCAATTTGGATCACTATGGGTTAACTTTAACTCACCGTTACTATGGGATGTTTTTGCAATTTCTACTTACCTTTCAGTTTCACTTGTTTTCTGGTGGACAGGTTTGTTACCTGATTTTGCTATGTTAAGAGATAGAGCGATTACACCTTTTAATAAAAGAATATATTCTATTCTAAGTTTTGGATGGAGTGGTAGAGCAAAAGATTGGCAACGTTTTGAAGAGGTTTCGCTAGTATTAGCTGGTTTAGCAACTCCTTTGGTTCTTTCTGTACATACAATTGTATCTATGGACTTTGCTACATCTGTAATACCTGGTTGGCATACAACAATTTTCCCTCCATATTTTGTGGCGGGTGCTGTATTCTCTGGTTTTGCAATGGTAAATACTTTGTTAATTATCATGAGAAAGGTAAGTAATCTTGAAGCTTACATTACTGTACAGCATATTGAACTTATGAATATTGTAATTATGATTACAGGTTCTATTGTTGGTGTTGCATATATTACTGAACTTTTTATTGCATGGTACTCTGGTGTAGAGTATGAGCAATATGCTTTCTTGAATAGAGCAACTGGACCTTACTGGTGGGCTTATTGGTCAATGATGACTTGTAATGTGTTTTCTCCACAATTCATGTGGTTTAAAAAATTGAGAACTAGTATTATGTTTTCATTTATTATTTCTATCGTAGTAAATATTGGTATGTGGTTTGAGCGTTTTGTAATTATCGTTACTTCGCTTCACAGAGATTATTTACCTTCTTCTTGGACAATGTTCTCACCAACATTTGTTGATATAGGTATTTTCGTTGGAACGATTGGTTTTTTCTTTGTTTTATTCTTATTGTATTCTAGAACTTTCCCTGTAATTGCTCAGGCAGAGGTTAAGACAATACTTAAGGCAACAGGGGATAATTTTATAAGAGAAAGAGCAGCAAATAAAGACAAGCATCATGAATAATAAAGTAATTTACGCCATTTATAATGACGATGATATATTGATGGACGCAGTTAAAAAGACTAGAGCAGCTCATCACCATATTGAAGAAGTTTTTACACCTTTTCCTGTTCACGGATTAGATAAGGCAATGGGTTTAGCACCAACAAGATTAGCTATATGTGCTTTCCTATATGGTTGTGTTGGAATTTCCTTTGCAACTTGGATGATGAATTTCATCATGATTCAAGACTGGCCGCAAGATATAGGTGGTAAGCCAAGTTTTAGTTACATTGATAACATGCCAGCATTTGTGCCTATTATGTTTGAATTAACGGTTTTCTTTGCAGCTCACTTAATGGTCCTTACTTTTTATATGAGAAGTAAATTGTGGCCTTTCAAGCAAGCTGAAAATCCTGATGTTAGAACTACAGATGATCACTTCCTAATGGAGGTTGCTGTTAATGATAATGAAGAAGAATTGATTTCTTTTTTCCAAAATACAGGAGCTGTAGAAGTTAAAGTAATAGAAAAGAATTAATTTAGATATGAAAAGGATATATAAAATAACATTTTTATTTGGTATCACGCTAGTAGTAGCTTCATGCCACAATAATAAGGCACCAAATTATCAGTATTTTCCAAACATGTATGAATCTGTTGGTTATGAAACTTATGCAGAGTCAGATGCTTTTAAAGATGGTAAAGAAGGTCAACTTCCTGCTGAAGGTTCTATAAATCGTGGTTTCGAGCCGTTTGAATATGAAAATTCAACTGCTGGTTATGATCTAGCTAAAGCTAATTTACAATCACCTTTAGACTCTTTAGACAGAAGTAGTGAAAAAGGTAAAGCACTTTATGAAATTTACTGTATTAGTTGTCACGGCGGTACAGGAAATGGTAAAGGTAAATTAGTAGAAAGAGAAAAATTCTTAGGTGTTCCTAGTTACAAAGACAGAGTTATCACCGAAGGAAGCATTTACTTTGTTGTGACTTATGGTTTGAATTCAATGGGTTCACATGCTAATCAAATTAGTTCTCACGAGCGTTGGTTAGTCGCAGACTATGTTCTTAAACTAAAAAGCCAATTATAATTGTCGAACAAACTGATCGTAATAGATATGTATACATTTTCAAGTAAATTAAAAACTTTTTCTTTCATCCTAATGGCCGTTGGTGTATTAGGGATAGGTTATGGTTTTTTTAATGCTCCCAAAGATATTCAAGAAGTTGAGCAAATTTTAGCTGCAGAGAGTCATGATGGTCATGGTGCTGTAGACAGTCATGGTGAAGCTACTAATCATGAAGCTCCAGCTGCACATGTTGATGCAGAGGCACATGGCGAGACTGCTATGTCTCATGGTAATCATGAAGCTAAAAGTTCCGCAGTTAAAGGTGAACATGAAGTTAGTGCCGCAAGCGAACATGAAGAGCATTTAAATCATGTTCTACACCAATTACAAAATAAACCATGGGCTGCACTGTATGTCGCTTGTTTGTTCTTTATGCTTATTTCATTAGGTGTAATGGCATTTTATGGTATTCAGCAGGTGGCTCAATCAGGCTGGTCACCAGTTCTTTTTAGAGTGATGCACGGTATTACAGCGTATTTACCTGTTGGATCAATCTTGTTTTTTATACTATTAGTTTTATGTGGTCTTCATTTTAACCATTTATTTGTTTGGTTAGATCCTGAAGTTGTAGCACATGATAAATTAATTCAAGGTAAATCTGGGTATTTAAATTTCCCTTTCTGGATTGCTAGGGCAGCTTTTTTCCTTGTAGGCTGGAACTACTACCGTTACAAATCACTTAAAAATGATTTGGCTCAAGATGAGTCTAAAGATGATAGTTTCTACAAAAAGAATTTTAAATTGACAGCTGGTTTTCTAGTGTTTTTTATTGTTACGGAATCGATCATGTCATGGGATTGGATTATGTCTATAGATCCACACTGGTTTAGTACATTGTTTGGGTGGTACGTTTTTGCAAGTTTCTTTGTAAGTGCAATTACTATGATTGCCTTGGTTAGCTTGTACTTGAAATCTAGAGGTTTCTTAGAGTATGTTAATACAAGTCACATACATGATTTAGCTAAATTTATGTTTGGATTTAGTGTATTCTGGACTTACTTATGGTTTTCACAGTTCATGTTAATTTGGTACGCTAATATTCCTGAAGAGGTCACTTACTTTATTACTAGAATTGAGGTTTATAATCTTCCTTTCTTTGGTGCAGTAGTTATGAATTTTGTGTTTCCTTTATTGATATTGATCAATACTGATTTCAAGAGAATCACATGGGTTATAGCTATGGCAGGTATTGTTATATTAGCTGGTCATTACATTGATTTCTTTAATATGATCATGCCAGGAACTGTTGGTGATAGATGGTTTATTGGTATTTCAGAAATCGCATCGGTTCTTTTCTTCCTTGGTTTATTTATATATGTGGTGTTTAATGCATTGACAAAGAATCCTTTGTTAGCAAAAAGAAACCCATTCATTGAAGAGAGTAAACATTTTCATTATTAATATTTAAAGAAAAAAACAGATGACAAGTTTGTTGGTAATTATAGTTTTAGTTTTATTAGCTGTTGCTTTATGGCAATTGACTAAAATATTTGATCTTACTCAGGTTGGATCAAATTCAGATAGCTCACAAATTGCTACTGATAATGATAATAATGTACAAGGCTACTTAATGTTTGGTTTCCTTGCTTTTATTTATATTTTTTCTATTTATGGTTTATTTGCTTGGGGTCCTTTAGTACTTCATACTCCAGCTTCAGAACATGGTTCTGACGTTGATAACTTGATGAATATCACATGGGTATTAATCTTTATTGTTCAGGCAATTACACAAGTTCTTTTACATTACTTTTCTTTTAAGTACAGAGGAAAACAAGGTCAGAAAGCGCTTTATTTTGCTGATAACAATAAGTTAGAAGCTATTTGGAGTTTAATTCCTGCCGTTGTGTTGGCAGGTCTTATTTTATATGGTTTGTACGCTTGGACAAACATTATGTTTGTTGATGAGGATGAGGATACGGTTGTTATTGAGTTATATGCTCAACAATTTAAGTGGACTGCTAGAATAGCTGGAGAGGATAACGTTTTAGGTAAAGCTAATGTTAGATATATTGAGGGCGTTAACGTTCTAGGTGTAGATTTAGCTGATCCCTATGCACAAGATGATATTGTTGTATCAGAACTTCATATTCCTAAAGGAAAGAAGATTTTATTTAAGATGAGATCTCAAGATGTATTACACTCTGCTTACATGCCTCATTTTAGAGCACAAATGAATTGCGTTCCTGGAATGGTTACACAATTTGCTTTTACTCCGGTTTATACTACTGCTGAGTACAGAGAGTTGCCTTACATGGTAGAGAAGGTTGCAAATATCAACCAACTTCGTGCTAAGAAAAGTATTGATTTAGTAGCAAAAGGTGAATCTGGTTTAGATCCGTACACTTTTGATTATTTACTTCTCTGTAATAAAATTTGTGGAGCTTCGCATTATAATATGCAAATGAAAATTATAGTTGATACTCCAGAAGATTACAAAAAATGGTTACTTAATCAAACTAATTTAATTACTCAAGTTAAAACGGCTGCAGCTGAGCCTGCTGCTGCAGAAGCAACTTCTGGTAATGTAGATAGTACTAAAGTAAAAGATACTGCGGCTGTTTCTATAATGGTAGCAAAATAATTATTAAGAAAATTTAAAGTATACATATATGTCAGCAGAAGGTCACGATCACGGACACGATCACGAACACGAACATCATCATAAAGAAACATTCATAACTAAATATATTTTTAGTTTGGATCATAAGATGATTGCCAAGCAATATCTTATTACAGGTATTTTCATGGGGATAATAGGTGTAGGTTTATCTATGCTTTTTAGAATGCAGTTAGCTTGGCCAGAAGAATCTTTTAAAATATTTAACTTCTTTTTGGGAGATAAATTTGCTCCTGATGGAGTAATGGCTAATGATATCTATTTAGCTTTGGTTACCATTCACGGTACAATTATGGTGTTTTTTGTCTTGACAGCCGCTTTAAGTGGTACGTTTAGTAACTTGCTTATTCCATTACAAATTGGAGCTCGAGATATGGCTAGTGGTTTTATGAATATGATTTCATATTGGTTGTTTTTTATATCAAGTGTTATTATGATTTCATCTTTATTTGTTGAAGCAGGACCTGCTTCATCTGGATGGACTATTTATCCACCATTGAGTGCGCTTCCACAGGCTATACCAGGTTCAGGAATTGGTATGACTTTATGGCTGATTTCTATGGCTATATTTATTGCTTCTTCTTTGATGGGATCTTTAAATTACATAGTTACTGTGATAAATTTAAGAACTAAAGGGATGTCTATGACTAGACTACCGTTAACAATTTGGGCATTTTTTGTTACAGCTATTATTGGTGTTGTATCATTTCCTGTGTTGTTATCTGCTGCTTTACTATTAATTTTTGATAGAAGTTTTGGTACGTCGTTCTTCTTATCTGACATTTACATTGCTGGTGAAGTTTTACATTATCAAGGTGGTTCGCCTGTACTTTTCGAACACTTGTTTTGGTTTTTAGGTCACCCTGAAGTATATATTGTTTTGTTACCTGCACTTGGTATCACTTCAGAAGTTATCGCAACTAACTCTCGTAAGCCAATCTTTGGATACAGAGCTATGATCATGTCAATTCTAGCTATTGCGTTCTTATCTACTATTGTTTGGGGTCACCACATGTTTATCTCAGGAATGAATCCATTCCTAGGTTCTGTGTTTACTTTTACAACATTGCTTATTGCTATTCCTTCTGCTGTAAAGGCGTTTAACTATATTACGACTTTGTGGAAAGGTAACTTGCAATTAAATCCTGCAATGTTATTTTCTATCGGATTGGTTTCTACGTTCATCACAGGTGGATTAACAGGAATTATTCTAGGAGATAGTACTTTAGATATTAATGTTCATGATACGTACTTTGTTGTAGCTCACTTTCACTTAGTTATGGGTATCTCTGCGCTTTACGGAATGTTTGCTGGTATTTATCACTGGTTTCCTAAAATGTTTGGTAGAATGTTAAATAAAAACATGGGTTACGTTCACTTTTGGGTAACTGCTATCTGTGCTTATGGAGTATTTTTCCCAATGCACTTTATTGGATTAGCTGGTTTACCAAGACGTTATTATACAAACACTAATTTTCCTTTGTTTGATGATTTACAAAATGTAAATGTTCTTATTACAACTTTCGCATTAATTGGTGGTGCTTTTCAATTAGTATTCTTATATAATTTCTTTAGTAGTATTTTCTACGGTAAGAAAGCGGTTCAAAATCCATGGAAATCGAACACATTAGAATGGACTACTCCTGTTGAGCATATTCACGGTAACTGGCCAGGAGCAATTCCTGAAGTACACAGATGGCCTTACGATTATAGTAATCCAAATCATGAAGAAGATTTTGTACCACAAAATGTTCCTATGAAACCCGGTGAAGCTGTTCTTCATCACTAATATATAACTTAAAAACTCCTACCTAGTAGGAGTTTTTTTTTGTTACACTTATACTATTTGAACTGTTCATATAGTAAATATTAACAATTGTATTATCTATCTTTGTTTTATGAATGAAAATTTAGACCCTACGAACCAAGGTTATAATCCTGAAGAACTTGATCTTGAAAAAAGATTAAGGCCTTTATCTTTTAATGATTTTGCAGGGCAAGATCAGGTTTTAGAAAATTTAAAAATTTTTGTTGCTGCTGCCAATCAGCGAAACGAAGCTTTAGACCACACTCTTTTTCATGGACCTCCAGGCTTGGGTAAAACTACCTTAGCTAATATTTTAGCTAATGAACTTGAAGTTGGTATTAAAATTACCTCTGGACCAGTATTAGATAAGCCAGGAGATTTAGCAGGATTACTTACCAATTTAGAAGAAAGAGATGTTCTTTTTATAGATGAAATTCACCGTTTAAGCCCTATCGTAGAAGAGTATTTATATTCGGCTATGGAGGACTTTAAAATTGATATCATGATTGAATCGGGACCTAATGCCCGTACAGTTCAAATTAATTTGAATCCTTTTACTTTAATAGGTGCGACTACTCGATCTGGGTTATTAACAGCACCCATGCGAGCTCGTTTCGGTATCTCATCTCGTCTACAATATTATACCACTGAATTATTAACGTCAATCGTAGAACGTAGTGCTTCTATATTAAAGATGCCAATCTCTTTTGTTGCTGCTATAGAAATAGCTGGTAGGAGTAGAGGTACACCGCGTATCGCTAATGCTTTATTACGCAGGGTTAGAGATTTTGCACAAATTAAAGGTAATGGAACGATAGATATTGAGATCGCTAAATATGCCCTTAACGCATTAAATGTTGATGCCCATGGTCTTGATGAAATGGATAATAAAATTCTAAATACAATTATAGATAAGTTCAAAGGTGGTCCTGTTGGTTTATCCACATTGGCAACTGCGGTATCTGAAAGTAGTGAAACTATCGAGGAAGTGTATGAACCTTTTTTAATTCAGGAAGGTTTTATTATGCGTACACCAAGAGGTAGGGAAGTTACTGAAAAAGCTTATACTCATTTGGGTAAAATAAAAGGTAATATTCAAGCTGGATTATTCTAATTTCAAGTATATTCCTGCTGTCCGCTCTATCTTTTGATGCCTAGAGAAAGCAATAGAAAGTTGTTGCTTACAGTAGGCCTAGACAGTTAAAGTTATAAAATAGTATAGAATCAAAAAGTACATATTCACAGTTCATTAAAACCGAGGCAATAAGGCTTGGTTTTTTGTCATGTGGTATTGCTAAAGCCAGTTTCCTAGAACTTGAAGCGCCACGACTTGAAAAATGGTTAGATAAAAATTTAAATGGTCAGATGTCCTATATGGAAAATCATTTTGATAAACGTTTAGATCCAACTAAATTAGTTGAAGGTAGCAAAAGTGTTATTTCTCTTCTGCTTAATTATTATCCTGATGCTGCTCAAATTGCTGATACTTACAAAATATCCAAATATGCGTACGGTACAGATTATCATTTTGTGATTAAAGATAAACTAAACGAATTGTTATTTTCTATTCAGTCTAATATTGGAGATGTTTCCGGTCGTGCTTTTGTTGATTCTGCTCCAATATTAGACAAAGCATGGGCGGCTAAGTCGGGATTAGGCTGGATTGGCAAAAATTCAAATTTGATTACTCAGAAAGTAGGTTCGTTTTACTTTATAGCTGAATTAGTAATTGATTTAGAACTTGATTACGATCATGCCACCACAGATCATTGTGGGACTTGTACGGCTTGTATAGAGGCTTGTCCAACTCAGGCTATTGTTAGTCCTTACGTGGTTGATGGTAGTAAATGTATTTCTTATTTTACTATCGAGCTAAAGGATGCTATTCCAATGGAGATGAAAGGTAAATTTGATGATTGGGCTTTTGGTTGTGATGTTTGTCAGGACGTTTGTCCTTGGAACAAATTTTCTAAAGTTCATGACGAACCTTTATTTGATCCTAATCCGAGTTTGCTTTCAATGTCAAAAAAGGATTGGGAAGAGATTACAGAAGATACCTTTAAACAAGTATTCAAAAATTCACCATTAAAACGCACGAAATTTAATGGGCTTAAACGGAATTTTGATTTTCTAAAGTAAATATTTATGAACCTGATTAGGGATTTACTTTTCTAATTCATCTTCTCTGCTTTCATGTTCTGTGTTTGGAATGGGAGTGTCTTTTTTAAAAGATAGTTTGATGGAATTTTGCTATATGTATTTATAAATCTGTCAAAATAGAGTAACTTCTTTTATGTTCTGAGTTGTCATGGATTGATGTTTTTCAAATGATTAATGTTGTTTTTGAGTGTAAAAGCTTTTTTGTAAACATTTTTATTTAACTTTAGAGTTCATTAAAATTTATCGATATGACTGTAAATCAAATATTAAGCAGAAAAGGAAACGAGATTTTCTTTGTAACTTCAACCATAACGGTTTATGAAGCTATCAAGGTAATGGGTGAAAAAAACATTGGAGCAGTTCTGATAATAGAAGATGCTAAACTAAAAGGAATTTTATCAGAGAGAGATTATGCTAGGAAGGTAGTTTTAAGAAATAAGGCATCAAAGGATACCCTAGTTAAAGAAATTATGGATCAAGAATTCGTGACCATAAAACCTACAGATAATATCGAAGACTGTATGGAATTGATGAGTACAAAAAAAGTAAGGCACTTACCAGTAATAGATAATGAGATTGTAGTAGGTATTATTTCGATGAGTGATGTTGTAAAAGCTATAATTGAAATGCAAAAAACAACTATTCAGCACTTAGATTCTTATATTTCACAATAATTAATACACTCATAATTAGATCTTTAATTTGATTTTAGGCTTTATAAGTTATTTTTATTCACAAAAGAAAAATGCTTTTTTTACAAAAGGCGCTCATAAAAGACTGTTTTTACATATAGACTTATATCTTTGTATGCTAGAATAAAATCATGCAAAATGAATAAAGATAGTAAAAGAAGAGAGGCATTATTATACCACGCTAAACCTACACCCGGAAAGATACAGGTTGTTCCCACCAAGAAATATGCAACGCAAAGAGATTTGTCATTAGCATATTCTCCTGGAGTCGCTGAGCCTTGTTTAGAAATTGCCAAAGATGTAAATAATGTATATAAATATACTGCTAAAGGTAATCTTGTAGCAGTAATCACCAACGGAACAGCTGTTCTGGGTTTGGGAGATATAGGTCCTGAGGCATCTAAACCGGTTATGGAAGGTAAAGGTTTGTTGTTCAAAATATTTGCTGATATCGATGTTTTTGATATCGAAATTGGGACAAAGGACATCGAAGAGTTTATACAAACTGTTAAAAATATTGCGCCAACCTTTGGAGGAATAAATCTAGAGGACATCAAGGCGCCAGAATCATTTGAAATCGAACGCAGATTAGTAGAGGAGTTGAATATTCCGGTAATGCATGATGATCAACATGGAACTGCAATTATTTCCTCTGCAGCACTTTTGAATGCACTTGAGCTTGCTGGAAAGCAAGTCGAAAACACGAAATTAGTGGTTTCAGGAGCTGGATCAGCAGCGTTAGCGTGTGCTAACTTGTATGTGCTCTTGGGTATTAATCCAGACAATATCATCATGTTCGATAAAGATGGTGTTTTATCTTCAGATAGGACAGATTTATCTTTATTGCAACAGAAATATTCAAAAGGAAAACCAGGAATTACCTTGGGAGAAGCATTAAAAGGCGCAGACGTCTTTTTAGGCTTATCAGCAGGAAATATTTTAACTCCTGAGATGTTATTAGGAATGGCTAACGATCCGATAGTTTTTGCTATGGCAAACCCTAATCCAGAGATTGAATACAATCTTGCCATTAGTACAAGAAGTGACCTAATTATGGCAACAGGTAGATCTGATTATCCTAATCAAGTCAATAATGTTTTAGGTTTTCCTTATATTTTTAGGGGTGCGCTCGATGTTAGAGCGACAAAAATTAATGAAGCTATGAAAATGGCTGCTGTCAAAGCATTAGCTTTGTTAGCAAAAGAGTCTGTTCCTGAACAAGTAAACATAGCTTACGGAGAGATTAAATTGAACTTTGGAAGAGATTACATTATACCTAAGCCTTTCGATCCAAGGTTGATAAGTATTGTTGCTCCGGCTGTTGCAAAAGCTGCAATGGATTCTGGTGTAGCTTTAAACCCGATTACGGATTGGGAAAAATATGAAGAAGAACTTTTAGGGAGGCTAGGGAACGATAATAAAATGGTTCGTTTGATTACCAATAGAGCTAAAATTGAACCTAAACGCATTGTTTTTGCTGAGGCAGATCATTTAGATGTGCTTAAAGCTGCTCAAATTGCCTTCGAAGAAGGTATTTGTCATCCTATTTTACTAGGAAGCAAGGAAATAATTTTAGAATTAAAAGAAGAATTAGGTTTTTATGCTGATTTGGAAATTATTGATCCTAAAATCAAAGAAGAAGATGTAAGACGAAACAATTTTGCAAATAAATATTGGAAGTCTAGAAAGAGAAAAGGAATTTCGTTATACGATGCTCAAAAAATGATGCGTGAGCGCAACTATTTCGCTGCTATGATGGTGAATGAGGGTGATGCAGACGGACTTGTTACGGGGCATTCTCGAAGTTATTCTTCGGTAGTTAAACCCATGTTGCAATTAATAGATAAAGCGGCTGGAGCTTCTATCATTGCTACAACTAACATGATGATGACGGCTCGAGGGCCAATGTTCTTGTCAGATACAGCGATAAATATCGATCCTTCGGCAGATGATTTGGCAAAAATTGCTATTATGACTGCAAAAACGGCTAGGATGTTTGGTGTAGAACCTGTGATTGCTATGGTTTCATTTTCAAATTTTGGTTCTTCTAGTAGTCCAAAAGCATCAAAAGTCAGAGAGGCTGTTGCTTATTTACATGAGCACCACCCTGATTTAATAATTGATGGAGAAGTACAAGCTGATTTTGCACTAAACCAAGAAATGCTGAAAGAAAAATTTCCTTTTTCTAAATTAGCAGGGAAGAAAGTAAATACTCTGATATTTCCTAATCTTGATTCAGCTAATATTACCTATAAATTATTAAAAGAATTAAATAAAGTAGATTCGATTGGACCGATAATGTTGGGCTTGAGTAAGCCAGTTCATATTTTCCAGTTAGGGGCTAGTGTAGAAGAAATGGTAAATATGACTGCTATTGCGGTTATAGATGCTCAAGAAAAACAAAAGAAAAAACTAGCTAAGATTTAAAAAAAAAATCTGGTGGCTGTTAGATAGGTTTTAATTATTTTATAGATAGAAAATGATTGCACACTTACAGGGCAAATTAGTAGAAAAGACACCAACCGAAGTTGTAATAGACTGCGGAGGTGTGGGTTATAATGTGAATATATCATTACACACCTATTCTCTATTGCCAAAAAATGACCTTATAAAGTTGTTTACGCATCTTCAAGTAAAAGAAGACTCCCATACTTTGTTTGGTTTTTTTGAAAAGTCAGAAAGAGAGATTTTTAGGTTGCTAATTTCAGTCTCTGGGATTGGCGCAAGCATAGCAAGAACGATGTTGTCCTCCTTAGAACCCAAACAAATTATCGAAGCAATTGGATCAGGTGATGTTGCAACGGTACAATCAATAAAAGGAATAGGTGTTAAAACAGCACAAAGGGTAATACTTGATTTGAAAGAAAAAGTACTAAAATTGTACGATTTAGACGAAGTTGCTATGGTGCAGAACAATACAAACAGAGATGAAGCGTTAGCTGCTTTGGAGGTTTTAGGTTTTGTACGTAAAGCTTCAGAAAAAGTTATTGAAAAAATAGTAAAAGAGGACCCAGAAGCTTCTGTGGAATCGATTATCAAGAAAGCGTTAAAAAACTTATAAAGGAATTGGGAAACTCGAAGTCTATGCATAAAATTGCTGTTTTTTTTCTTGTATTATTTTGTGGTTTTGTTGCACGAGCTCAGGTTAAAAAAGAGCCTCAAGATACCATTAAGAATGGAGTTTCTCTCGGGAAAGTTCAAATTAAGGATCCGCAAAGTGTTTTATCTGCATATACTTATGATCCAGTTACGGATCGATATGTCTACACTAATACTGTAGATGGATTTTCAATTAATTATCCTATAATTCTGACCCCTAAAGAATACGAGCGATTAGTCTTAAAAGAATCTATGCGGGATTATTTTAAGAAAAAAAGTGATGCCATTGACGGAAAGAAGGAAGGAAGTGAAGAGGCGAAAAAAGATTTATTGCCAAAATACTATGTGAATTCCGGTCTTTTTGAGTCTATTTTCGGAAGCAATACTATCGATGTGAAACCTACTGGTTCGGTAGAGATGGATTTAGGTGCTCGATTTACTAAACAAGACAACCCTTCATTTTCACCTAGAAACAGGTCTAATCTATCTTTCGATTTTGATCAGAGGATAAGCATGAGTTTAATTGGTAAGGTAGGTACACGACTGAATGTAAATGCTAATTACGATACACAGTCTACGTTTGCTTTTCAGAACTTATTTAAATTAGAATATACTCCATCAGAAGACGATATTATTCAAAAAATAGAAGTAGGTAATGTAAGTATGCCTTTAAATAGCTCGCTAATTAGAGGAGCTCAAAGTTTATTTGGAGTGAAAGCTCAGCTGCAATTTGGTAAAACTATGGTTACTGGTGTGTTCTCTGAACAGAAGTCACAAACCAAAAGTGTGGTATCGCAAGGCGGTGGTACCTTACAAGATTTTGAGATGTTTGCCTTAGATTATGATAATGATAGACACTTTTTTCTATCACAATTTTTTAGAAATAAATATGATACGGCACTTAAAAACTATCCGTTTGTAGATAGTAGAGTTCAGATCACAAGAATAGAAGTATGGGTTACAAATAAACAAACCCGATTAAACACAACATCCAATAATCTTAGAAATATAATTGCGATTCAGGATTTAGGAGAAGCAAGATTGACAGGATTAGCCGATAATGAAGTTGTTGTGCTAGATCCTTCTACAGGTATTTTTAATAATCCTGCGGACTCTCCAGCTGACAACTCTAATAATGATTATGATCCAGAGCAAATTAAGTTGGGTACGGGACTTTTAAATAATAATATTAGGGAAATAGCAACTTCAAATTCAGGCTTTAATGTTACCGTTAGTGAGGGTCAAGATTACTCTAAGTTAGAAAATGCTCGCAAATTAACTTTAAATGAATACAGTTATAATGCGCAATTGGGATACATTTCATTACAACAACGTTTAAGTAATGACGAAGTATTAGCTGTTGCTTACGAATATACGATTGGAGACAAAGTATATCGCGTAGGAGAATTTGGGAATGATGGCGTTGATGCTACTTTAGTAACAGGTACACCACAATCAACAGAGGCTGTTGTTACTCAAAGTTTAGTTTTAAAAATGTTAAAGAGTAATTTAACGAATGTAATGAACCCGGTTTGGAATTTGATGATGAAAAATATTTATCAGATCCAAGGTGCTTACCAGGTTAAGCAAGAGGATTTACGATTTAATATTTTGTACAGTGATCCTTCTCCCTTAAATTATATTACTCCAGTTAATGGGAGTACTTTTCCAAGTAACCCTACAGCAGATAATGAAGTTTTAGAAACACCACTATTGCAAGTATTTAATTTAGATAAATTAAACTACAATAACGACCGCCAATCAGGAGGAGATGGATTTTACGATTTCATTCCAGGAATTACTATTGATTCGCAAAACGGACGAATTATTTTCACCACTAAAGAACCTTTTGGAGAGTTGTTGTTTTCTAAATTAAAAGACAATAATAACGCTACTGATGTCAGTTTTTACAATACTCCTACTACCTACAACGAAAATCAAAAAAAATATGTTTTTAGGAACATGTATCGCAATACGCAATCAGGAGCATTGCAGGACAGTGAAAAAAACAAATTCCTTTTAAGAGGTAAATTCAAATCATCGGCTTCAGATGGAATACCTATTGGAGCATACAATGTTCCACAAGGATCGGTCGTGGTTACAGCCGGTGGTAGGGTTTTGATCGAGGGTATTGATTACAGCGTGAATTATCAGTTAGGGACGGTTCAAATTTTGGATGCATCGCTTCAAGCTTCAAATACTCCAATTAATGTTTCCGTAGAGAATAATTCTATTTTTGGCCAACAAACAAGAAGATTCATTGGGGTAAATGTAGAGCATAAAATTTCAGATAATTTTTTAGTGGGTGCAACTTACATCAAAATGTCTGAGCGTCCTTATACTCAAAAATCAAGTTTTGGACAAGAATCAGTTAATAATACTATTTTTGGATTAAATACTAATTTCTCTACTGAGGTACCATTTTTTACAAGACTAGTAAATAAATTACCTAATATAGATACAGATGTTCCTTCGACACTTTCTGTGAGAGGTGAAATAGCGTTTTTGCAGCCGGATACTCCTAAGGCTGATCAATTTCAGGGCGAATCTACTATTTATGTAGATGATTTTGAAGGTTCACAATCAACAATCGATATGCGTGCACCCTTTGCTTGGAGCTTAGCATCAACACCGGATAGAAATGCAAGTAGTCGTTACGATTTTAATGGATCGGCCAATGACTTAAGCTATGGTTTCAAAAGAGCTAAAATGGCTTGGTACTCAATTGACCCCATTTTTTATGCGCAAAGGCCAGCAGGAATTTCTAATGATGATTTGTCTTTGAATTCTACTAGAAGAATATTTAGCGAAGAGTTATATCCTTTAACGGATATAGCGCAGGGACAATCTCAAGTTATTAATACTTTAGACTTGTCGTACTATCCTTCAGAAAGAGGACCCTACAACAATAGTTTAAATGTTGCTGCTGCCCCTAGAGATAACTTTGGAGGTATTATGAGGTCCTTGAATGCTACAAATTTTGAACAAGGAAACGTAGAGTATATTCAGTTATGGGTTTTAGATCCTTTCGTGGGAACAGGAAGAACTACGTCAGATAATATTGGTAAAGTTTATTTTAACTTAGGTGAAATATCTGAAGATGTTTTAAAAGATGGTAGAAAACAATACGAAAATGGTTTAGGTCCTGATCAAATTTTGGTTAATCCTCGTCCAATATGGGGAGATGTTCCAGCTTCACAATCATTAATCTACGCTTTTGATACAAATGCTGCCACAAGGGCTAATCAAGATGTTGGACTAGATGGTTTGCCTAATTCTAAAGAAGGAACTGTTTATACCAACTACGCATCAGATCCAGATCCTGCGGCAGATGACTACACCTATTATCTTAATACCAGTGGAGGTATAACAGATCGTTACAAAAATTACAATGGAGTCGATGGAAACTCAGCTGTTGACATTAATGATCCTAATAGGGCATCCACGACCGTGCCAGATGTAGAGGATGTAAACAAGGATAATACTATGAATACGATCAATGCATATTATGAATATAGTATTGATGTGATGCCAAATATGACTGTAGGTCAAAATTATATTACAGATATTCGTAATACTCAAGTAACGCTTGCAAACGGAGAGGTTACTGAAGCAAGATGGATTCAGTTTAAAATCCCTGTTACGAACCCAGAAAACACGATTGGTAATATATCTGACTTTAGATCAATTCGATTCATGAGAATGTTTATGACAGGATTTACTAACAATGTTACCATGCGTTTTGGAGCTTTAGATTTGATTCGTGGTGACTGGAGAAGGTTTACAAATACATTAGATTTTAATGACACCAATGTACTTGATGATAATACGACTTTAGACGTATTAGCAGTAAATGTGCAAGAAAATAATGAAAGATGTCCCATCAATTATATTGTACCTCCTGATGTACAAAGAGAGCAGTTGTACAATAATAACACTTTGATTAATCAAAATGAGCAATCACTTTCTTTACGTGTTTCAGGCGAAGGATTAGAGCCAGGAGATTCTCGAGCGGTATTCAAGAATGTGAGTATTGATATGCGTCAGTTTAAAAAACTAAAAATGTTTTTGCATGCTGAATCATTGCCTAATGAACCCGTTTTGAGAGATGATCAAATGGTTGGTTTCATACGATTTGGAAATGACTTTACACAAAACTTTTACCAAATAGAGATCCCTTTAAAAGTTACCACACCATCTTCTAACTCGCAAGCTAATTGCTCTCCATTAAGTGCAGAAGCTGTTTGGCCAGAGGATAATAATATTGACTTGTCACTAGCATTATTGACTCAGCTAAAAATTATGGCGATGGGTGTTGATTTAAGTACATTACCTGCAGATGGAATTTATTATCAAGATGAAGATCAACTTGATTCCTCTTTGGCAAACAAAGCTAATAAGTTAACCTTAGGTATTAAGGGGAACCCTAATTTTGGTTTTGTTCGTACGTTAATGGTAGGGGTAAAAAGTAGAGAAGATATCCAAGATATTAAAGGGGAAGTTTGGTTTAACGAACTTCGATTAGCCGACATGGACAACCAAGGAGGTATGGCTGCAGTCTTAAATATTGATTCTAATTTCGCTGATTTTGCAACAGTCTCTGCTACTGGTAAAAAAAGCACAATTGGTTTTGGAACAGTTGAGCAGGGGCCTAATGAGCGAAGTAGAGAAGATATTCAACAATACAATATTGTAACAAATGTTAATCTAGGCAAATTACTTCCGCAAAAGTGGGGTATCAATTTACCATTTAATTATGGTATTGGTGAAGAAATAATCACGCCACAGTACGATCCTTTTAACCAAGATATTAAGCTTGATCAACTATTAGCTAATACAACTGATGAAGCTACTAAAAGCAACATCACCAATAGAGCTATTGATTATACAAAGCGAACTAGTATTAATTTCATTGGTGTTAGAAAGCAACGTAATCCAGAACAAAAACAGCACGTTTATGATCCAGAAAACTTCACGTTTTCACAGTCGTACAACAAAGTAGAGCGTCATGATTATGAAATAGAAGATTATATCGATCAACAAGCAAGTACCGCTGTAGACTATGCTTTTTCTTTTCAACCAAAACCAATTGAACCGTTTAAAAAGACGGAGTTCTTGAAAAAAAGTAGCTATTGGAAATTATTAAGTGATTTTAATTTTAATTATTTGCCTTCCAATATTTCATTCAATACAAACATAAACAGGCAGTATAACCGTCAGCAATTTAGACAAGTTGACGTTGAGGGTATAGGATTAGAACCCTTATACCGCAGAAATTTTATGTTTAATTACCAGTATGGTTTTAATTACAATTTGACAAAATCATTAAAACTTAATTATACAGCATCTTCAAATAATATCGTGCGGAATTATCTAAATCAAGATAACGAGCCTATTGATAGTTTTACTATTTGGGATAGTTATTGGGACATTGGTACGCCTAACCAGCACATGCAGCAGTTAGTAGTTAATTATGAAATACCAATTAATAAAATACCATTGTTAGGTTTCGTTAAAGCAAACTATACTTATACGAGTGATTATAGCTGGCAAAGAACATCAACGGCTTTGTCTCAAATAGAAATTGATAATACAAGTTATAATTTAGGAAACACCATCCAAAATGCGCGTTCTAATAATTTGAATGCTAATTTAAATATGGAGACGTTATATAAGTACTTAGGATTATCAAAAAAAGGGACTAGCTCTATAAGCAAGCCAAAACCAATCGCTCCTAAACCGGGGGAGAAAATTGTTAATACGAATCAAACTCAAGAACAAAAAAATGGCTTTGTTAAAGATTTAATTGGTGTTTTGACAAGTGTCAAAAACATTCAGTTAAATTATACAGAGAATAGCGGTACTGTCTTGCCAGGTTATACACCTAGCATAGGATTTTTAGGTTCTTCAAGACCTTCTCTTGGATTTGTCTTTGGTAGCCAAGATGACGTCAGGTACGAGGCAGCCAAAAATGGTTGGTTAACCGATTACCAAGATTTTAACCAAAACTTCACACAAGTAACTAATAAGTTATTTAAGGCTACAGCCAATGTAGATTTGTTTCCTGATCTTAAAATTGATTTAACAGCTGATCGTTCCTTATCTGAGAATTATTCAGAACAGTACGATGTGTCTGCAGACGGATTTTATAATTCACGTTCACCTTATACTTACGGGCTGTTTTCTATATCGACAGTGTTAATTAAATCATCTTTTTCAAAAAGTGACGAGATTTCCTCGGCTGCATTTGATGATTTTAGAATTAATAGATTAACAGTAGCTAATAGGTTAGCTTCTGCTCGAGGTATAGATGTAAACAATCCTGCCAACCTTGATGCCGAAGGGTATCCAATTGGGTACGGAAAAAACAATCAAGCTGTTTTATTACCAGCATTTTTAGCGGCTTATTCTGGTGCAAGCGCAGATAATGTCTCTCTAGGAATTTTCAGAAATGTACCTATTCCTAACTGGAACATTAAGTACAATGGTTTAATGCGATACGATATGTTTAAACGCAATTTTAAACGTTTCTCATTGCAGCACAATTATAGAGCATCTTATACTGTAAATCAATACAGATCTAATTTTGACTTTGATAATACACCAAATGGTGTAGATGCGAGTGGGAATTTTTACAATAAGGTTATTATGTCAAATATTAATTTAGTTGAACAATTTAGCCCTTTAGTACGAATGGATTTTGAGTTAAAAAGTTCACTTAAAGTATTGACTGAAATAAAGAAAGACCGAGCGCTATCAATGAGTTTTGATAATAATTTATTGACAGAGGTAAAAGGTGTAGAATATGTAGTAGGACTAGGTTATCGTTTTAAGGATGTTATATTTTCATCTACTCTCGCAGACAATGCTAATGGTATCATTAAAGGAGATATAAATATAAAAGGGGATTTGTCTTATCGTAACAACCAAACAATTGTAAGGTATCTTGATTATGATAACAATCAATTAGCTGGTGGACAAAACATATGGTCTTTGAAAATGACTGCTGATTATTCGTTTAGTAGAAACCTAACAGCAATTTTTTATTATGATCATTCTTTTTCAAAGGCGGTAATATCGACTTCATTTCCACTAACAAATATTCGTTCTGGATTTACGCTCCGCTATAATTTTGGGAATTAATTTTAGTTTCTATTCAAGATTTGATTAGAAGATTATTACATTTGTGAAGAAAAAAATCAATTATTAATACTAATAAGAATTTATATGAGTATTCCAGCAAATTTAAAATACACAAAAGATCACGAATGGGTTAGCATTGAAGGCGATGTAGCTACAGTAGGTATTACACATTTTGCTCAAAAAGAGTTAGGTGATATCGTATATGTTGAAGTAGAAACTTTGGATCAAACTTTAGAAAAAGATGAAGTTTTTGGTACAGTAGAAGCAGTTAAGACCGTTTCAGATTTATTTTTGCCAATGGCTGGTGAAATTATCGCTTTTAACGAAGACTTAGAGAGTACTCCTGAAACTGTAAATTCAGATCCTTATGGAGCAGGTTGGATGATTAAAATTAAAGTTTCAAACCCAGCAGATTATGATGCTTTGCTTTCAAGCGATGATTATAAAACGTTGATAGGTGCTTAAAAAACTATATTTATTTGCTGCGGTTTCTTGGGCATTAATTGTTTTTTCCTTGTGTTTAATCGATTCCACAGAGATACCCCAAGTAAGTATTGTTAATCTAGATAAATTTGTACATGCATTTTTCCACTTTGTATTCATTATACTTTGGTTTTTATGCTTGAAGTACCAGTTTAAAAAGACTAATTCTAAAAAATTACTACTAGTTGTTTTAGTTCTTTCTGTTGCATATGGAATATCAATTGAAATAGCACAACTTTTGTTTACTGAGACACGATCAGCTGATATATTTGATGTTTTGGCAAATTTCACAGGTGCTATTTTAGGTGCTATTGTCATCCTTCTAACTAAAGCAGTATTGAGTAGTACTAATAAATAAACAAAAATCTCACTTCAAGTGAGATTTTTTGTTTTAGAACATAAACTTCATCCTGTACCACTTCTTTGTTTTAGTTATTCACAAAACCAATAAGATTAACAAGTTGCTTTAAATATAAAATGTATTTTTGTGCATGTATAGTATAACAGTAATCCAACTCTTGACAGATGAATATCAGACAATACCTAGATTCAACCTACTTAAAAACAGCTGCTCAAGCAGGCTTGTCAGAAGCTGATAATACGATCGTTGTTACAGATTGTATTCAAGAGGCTATTGATGAGAATTTTAAATTAATCATGATTCGTCCTGATCAAGTTGTTTTGGCGAAACAAATGATTGTTAATTCAAGATCAGGAGTTCAAGTGGGTACCGTTATTGATTTTCCTAAAGGGCAATCAAGTCTAGAAGAAAAGCTAGCAGAGGCTGCTTTGGCCATAGAAAACGGTGCAGATGAACTTGATTTTGTATGTGATTACGAGTCCTTCAAAGCAGGTAATACGGAACTGGTAAAGAATGAAGTAGTTCAGGGAACAAAACTCGGTTTAGAAAACGGCAAGATTGTAAAATGGATTATTGAAGTTGCAGCACTAAATGACAAGCAAATAATTCAGATAGCCACTTTGATAAAAAACTGTATCATTTCTAATTTCGAGGAAGACCAATACTGCTCTGTTTTTGTAAAATCCTCAACAGGTTTTTATAAAACAGAAGATGGTTTTCCTAATGGTGCTACAGTGCCAACAATTATTATGATGCTAGAAAACGCTTCGCCTCTTCCTGTAAAGGCAGCCGGGGGTGTTCGTACTTATGCTGAGGCTAAAGAAATGATAAATTTAGGGGTTAAAAGAATTGGTACGTCAGGAGCAAAGGCGATTGCGAATGGTGCGGTTACAGAATCAGAATATTAAAATTGCAGTCAGTATGAAAAGAGGTTTCTTAGCTTTGTTTTTATTATGTTTTACTTTATTGGCGCAAGGTCAAGATACTAGTTCTAGCTCATCGGCTGAACGATTTCCTGTTTTCAATGGTTGTGAAAACCTAGAGGGAACAAGTTTAGAAAACTGTTTCTATAATAAAGTACAAAATTTTGTTTTTGAAAATTTCGTAATTCCAGACAATTTAGTGCAGAATAACTTTAAAGGGGAGGTAAAAGTTCTTTTTGAAGTTGATGCTAAAGGGGTGTTTAAGGTGATTTATGTTAATGCCGTTGATGAAAATTTAATAGCTGAGGCCAAAAGAGTCTTCGCGAAACTTCCTGAAATAAGTCCTTCTACTTATAACGGAAGACCTGTGTACTCTAGGTATACTATTACAATTGCAATTCCTTTATTGGATCCTGATGTAATTATCAAGCAGGATGAAGTCGTTTCTGTAGCTCCGTTTAAACAAAAAACAAGTCAACTAACAGAGTTGGATAGTATCATTTCTAAAAAGTATAATAGCCTAGAACTAGTCAGTAGTTTAAGGATTCCTTTTTCACATAGTTACTATGCACAGTTTGATGGAGCATTGAACCAAGTTGGAAGTAATAATCATACGGCGTCAAAACCATATAGTTATGCTGATGTTGCAAAGTACTATAATATTAAAGAGGCTAATGAAAGACTTAACAAGAAAGCAACTGGTTGGTGGGCTAAAAAGTTGTGGAATGAAAACCTAATTCAAATACAAGGAGATGGCTATTGGTTCACATTGAACCCAATTGTTGATTTGCAAGTTGGTAAATCTTCAGACGGTAAAGCTCCGTATACTTACGTTAACACTCGTGGAATCAATTTTAGAGGAGGTTTAGGGAAACAGCTTACTTTTTCTACAACCGTTTTCGAAAGTCAAGGTCGTTTCGCAGATTATTTTAATCGGTATGCGGAATCAATTAGGCCAGACGGAGGGAATCCGGCTATAATTCCTGGTATTGGTATTGCAAAGGAATTTAAAGATGATTCCTATGATTTTCCTTTAGCCGACGCTAATATTACCTTTACACCTAATAAGTATTTTGATTTACAATTGGGTTATGGGAAAAATTTTATTGGTGATGGTTATCGTTCTTTAATTACCACAGATGGAGCAAGTCCTTATCCTTACTTTAAATTAAACACCACATTTTGGAAGATAAAGTATACCAATACTTATATGTGGCTTAAAGATGTGCGCCCTGAGGTGACTTTAGAACGTACATATGCTACAAAATTTATGGCTAATCATTATTTAAGTTGGAATGTTTCTAATAAATTGAATTTAGGATTCTTTGAATCAGTAATTTGGACCAATACAAATGATCGTGGATTTGATGCAAGCTTTGTTAATCCCATCGTATTTTATCGCTCTGTAGAGTTTGCTTCTTCAGCGAGGACCGGAAATGCGTTGTTGGGTTTTACGTCTAAATACAAATGGAATAATAATGTAAATTTATATGGGCAGTTTCTTCTAGATGAATTTTCACTTGGTGACATAAAAAAAAGAGATAATAGTTGGAAAAATAAATATGGGTACCAACTAGGGATTAAATACTATAATGCTTTTGGAATTAGAGACCTTTTAGTGCAAGCAGAATACAATCATGTGCGTCCTTATGTATATTCTCATAGTGACCATATCACCAATTATGGTCATAATAATCAAAATATAGGTCATCAATGGGGTGGTAATTTTAAAGAATTTATTGCCATTGCTAGATATCATCAAGGTAGGTATTACGCCGACGCGAAAGTAACAGCAGGTGTTCGTGGGATAGATTTTGACACTGCAGATGATCAGTTTAATTATGGTGGAAATATATATAAAGATTATGATTTGCAACGACCTTTCGATACAGGTGTAAAAGTGGGTCAGGGTAATAAAACGACAATCGTAATTGCTGATCTGCAAGCTGGCTATGTTGTTAATCCAGCGACCAATCTGAAGGTTTTTGGTAGTTATATCTATAGAAGTTTTGATCCAACTAAAAACACCTTAACAACTTTTATAGAGAGTACGAGTTGGTTTACTATCGGAATTCGAACGGATGTATTTAATTGGTATTTTGATTATTAATTTTTAGTGTTAAAAATGTTAAATACTTTGGCAGTTTTTTTATTATTTTAGGTTGTAAAAAATATAATTTCTTCATTATAAAATCGCTATCTAATTTGTACCTTTGCAGCAGTTTTATAACCTATAATGAAATCTGAATTGAATACTTCAGCAAATACTTTTTCCTTGAAAGGAATCTTTTTAGATTTTAAAGAAATCACTAAGGCAGGTTTGGCTATTAGTGTCTTATTTTCTTCTATTGCAGGTTATCTTTTAGGTTTTGATCAAGATTATCCTTTTCAGTGGTCAGTTTTACTTATGTTGACAATAGGTGGATACTGTATGGTTGGTGCTTCTAATGCTTTTAATCAAGTAATAGAGAAAGATTTAGATCGTTTAATGGATCGTACTAAAAACAGACCGGTACCTTCTGGCAGGATGTCAACAACTGTAGCATTGATCGTTGCAAGTTTTTTAACTATAGTTGGTTTAGCATTGTTATACATGATTAATCCTAAAACAGCAATGTTTGGGGCGATCTCTATATTTTTATATACAAGTGTTTATACGCCATTAAAAACAATGACTTCATTGTCTGTTTTTGTAGGTGCTTTTCCAGGAGCAATACCGTTTATGTTGGGATGGGTTGCAGCTACTGGAGGATTTGGTATAGAAGCAGGAACTTTGTTTTTGATTCAGTTTTTTTGGCAATTTCCGCATTTTTGGGCAATTGGATGGTTTTTATACGACGATTATGAGAAAGCCGGTTTCTTTATGTTGCCAACAGGTAAAAAGGATAAAGGAACTGCTTTGCAGGTCATATTATATACTGTTTGGTTAGTAATCGCTTCTTTGTTGCCAACGCTTGGTTATACAGGTAAGCTATTTATATCGCCTATTGCAGGAGTTTTAGTGTTTTTATTAGGGGTTTGGATGCTATTTTATGCAGGTCAGTTGTATAAACTGAGGACAACAAAGGCTGCAAGAACTTTAATGTTAGTGAGTGTTCTATACATCACTTTATTACAATTAATTTACATATTTGATAAATTTTTAAGATAGTTATGGAAGTTACAATGACAACAGATGAGCATAAATTAAGAACAGCGAGATCATATAAGTTGATTTTGTTGTTTGCTATGGTCAGTATGACCATGATGTTTGCCGGACTTACGAGTGCATTTGTGGTAAGTAGGTCTCGAGTAGATTGGTTGAGCAACTTTGAATTGCCAACGGCATTTTATTTTAGTACAGTTGCGATAATTGGATGTAGTGTTACATTTCATTTAGCTAAATTGGCGATCAAAAAGGATAAGCAGGCTGCTACTACAATACTGCTTTTATCAACGCTAGCATTGGGGATTTTATTTGTTATTCTGCAGTTTGTTGGGTTTGGACAAATAGTAGAAAATGGTTATTATTTTACAGGAAGTGAGAGTTCAATAACGACAACATTTTTGTATATTGTAACGATTGTGCACTTAATGCACCTGGCAGGTGGATTGATTTCACTGTTAATTATAATTTATAATCATTTTAAACAAAAATACAATTCGAGTCAAACTCTTGGTATAGAACTAGGTGCAATGTATTGGCACTTTTTAGATTTCTTATGGATTTATTTAATTGTATTTTTATATTTCTTTAAATAAGAAAAAAACGTAAATTTGGGAACTTTTTAACGAATAACTTTTATGGAAGCGACAGTTACTACTGCAAATAGTGAAGAAAAAACTTGGGGAGGCGGCGACAATCAGCCAATGGGAGCAAGTTATGGTAAATTAATGATGTGGTTTTTTATCGTATCAGATGCCTTAACGTTCTCTGGATTTTTAGCAGCTTACGGTTTTTCTAGATTTAAATTTATTGAAACGTGGCCTTTGGCCGATGAAGTGTTTACACACTTTCCATTTATGCATGGAGTATCTGCTCCGATGTATTACGTAGCATTGATGACTTTTATTTTGATTTTTTCATCTGTGACAATGGTTTTGGCTGTTGATGCAGGTCATCAAATGAAAAAAGACAAAGTAGTTCTCTACATGTTTTTAACCATCATAGGTGGTGGAATCTTTGTTGGTTCACAAGCTTGGGAATGGAAAAATTTTATCAAGGGTGAGTATGGTGCAATTGAGACAAAAGGAGGTAGTTTACTTCAGTTTGTTGATAAAGACGGTAAGCGTGTTGCTCTTGCAGAATTCGCAGCTACTTTACCTGGAGAAAGAGAACAATTGACAAGAAATAAAGGGAAATGGTTTATGGAAGAAGGTTCATTGCCTTCTTACACAGTGGCTGAAGTACAAGCTGGTTTTAAAGCTCATCCGGATCTTTTGATCAGAACAGAGGTTATCACTGCTGAGAAACAAAAAACGATTCTTTCTAGAGCAGATTCTGAATTTAGATTAAGTCAAGCACATTATGTTGTTGAAGGGGCAAACTTGACAAGAAATGAATATGGTAGCAAATTGTTTGCTGATTTCTTTTTCTTTATTACAGGTTTCCACGGATTCCACGTATTATCTGGTGTAATCATCAATATAATTATTTTCTTCAACGTTCTTATCGGAACATATGAGAAAAGAAGAAGTTACGAGATGGTAGAGAAAGTAGGTCTGTATTGGCACTTTGTCGATCTAGTATGGGTTTTCGTATTTACGGTTTTCTATCTAGTTTAATTTTTAAAAGTTATTATTATGTCACACGGTCACCAATATGAATCAAACGTTAGCGGTATCTGGAAAGTTTTTGGGATATTATCAGCTGTAACAATCGTAGAAGTTATTTTAGGTATTTTAAAACCTGATTTTTTGCACTTCACTCATTTTTTAGGAATGAGCTTGCTAAACTGGATATTTTATGCGCTTACTGTTTTTAAAGCGTATTATATAGTTTGGTCTTTCATGCACATGGAAGGAGAGAAATCAAGTTTGCAATCAGCGGTTGTTATTCCGCTTGTGTTTTTGATTCTGTATATCCTTTTTATTCTTTTAACAGAAGGACATTATATTTATGGGGTTTTTAAAGATTCTACAATTAAATGGAATTTTTAACATTATATTAATTCAAAAAAAGGGTATCCGTCGCGGCGGATGCCCTTTTTTATTTTATTTTTGTATCAAAAATAGTTAGCGTACTAATGAAAAAAAATATAGTTCTTTTTGTGCTTTTTATCCTTCCAATTGTTGCTTACCTTTTCTTCGCATCAGGAGTAAATGGTTTTACAACATTACCAGTGGTCTCACCTTCAGTTCCTGATTTGGGACAATGGGAATCACTCCATGGTGAAGAGGTGACCTTAAATGGTAAAATAACAATTCTTGGTTTTGGAGGTGCTGACATTATAAAAAATAGAGGGAATCTTTTTAATCTTAATGAAAAAGTATACCAACGATACCATACCTTCAAAGATTTGCAGTTTGTTATGGTTTGTCCACTAGGAACGGAAAAGGACATTGCAACGATCTTAGATGCCTTAGATGAGTTTACTGATGTATCACAATGGCATTTTGTATTCGCGACTCCTCAAGAAATAGAATCCTACTATAAAACTTTAAAGCTAAAAGGTAGTCTAGATAGTAAAGTGGGTACCTCTATGGTTTACATAGTAGATAAAGCTAGGAATTTGCGTGGTAGGAAAGAAGTGAAGGAGTATAAAGAAGGATATGATACTTTTCACCCCTCAGAGTTAAGTAATGAAATGATTGATGATTTTAAAATCATCCTTTATGAATACCGTGCAGCTTTAAAGAAAAACAAAAATGCAACGAAGCAACTTTAATCCATTATTATGTTTAAAAATAAATCATATATAGGTATTTCATTTATAATTCTTGTTTTTGGAATTTATGCTATCCCTAAAATTATAGATAGAGTACAGCAAGGTGATGTGGTTAAAGGAGACCGCTTAGATAAAGTTAGTACGGTTGCTCAAGCTGAAGGTAAATTAGTTGAAATTGGACCAGCTCCTAAATTTGAACTTACTAATCAAAACAATGTCAAGGTTTCAAATGAGACTTACAAAGGCAAGGTTTATGTTCTTGAATTCTTTTTTACGAACTGCCCCACTATCTGTCCTAAAATGAATCAGAGTATGTTGATAATTGAAAAGAAGTTTTTTGGAAATCCTAACTTTGGTATCGTATCTATTAGCATCGATCCTTTGCATGATACTCCAGCTGTTTTAAAAGAGCATGCTGCATTTTTAGGAGTTACCTCTTCAAATTGGAACTTTCTTACGGGTGATAGACAAAATATCTTTGACTTATCTAACAAAGGATTTAATCTATATGCGGGTGAAACGAGTCAGGTTAATGGTGGTTTCGAGCATTCTGGTTTGTTTGCGTTAATTGATAAGAACGGAAACATTAGATGTCGTAAGGATGAGTTTGGAAATCCTATTTTGTATTACGATGGATTAGATAAAGTTGGAGTGCGCAACATTCAGCAAGATATTAGTATTTTATTAGAAGAATAAATAAATGGAAAATCAAGCCTCAAAATTAAAATATAAAAACTGGATAATTCTTTTATCTGTAGCAATACCAATTGTAGTTGTGTTGCTTTTTAGTGTTAATCTTAAAAAAATGGGATTTGCTGTAGAGCCTCTCACTTTTTTGCCTCCTATCTATGCCTCTATAAATGCACTTACGGCTGTTTTTTTAGTTAGTGCGGTAATAGCTATAAAAAAAGGTAATCGTGCCTTGCATGAAAATTTAATGAAATCTGCAATTGCTTGTTCTGTTGCATTCTTAGCGATGTATGTCGCTTATCATATGACTTCAGATAGTACAAAATTTGGAGGAGAAGGAATCGTTATGTATGTCTATTACTTTATATTGTTTACACATATTGTTTTATCAGTAATCATTATTCCTTTAGTTTTGATTACTTATGTTAGAGCGCTATCTCAATTATTTGATCAACATAAAAAGATTGCCAAAATTACCTTTCCTATCTGGTTGTACGTTGCCGTTACTGGTGTCGTGGTATATTTAATGATTTCCCCTTATTATGTTTAAATCTACACTAAATACTAAGGTTTTGAATGCTATTGTAAATAGTAATGCCATTAAAATTGCAGCTTATATATTGTTGTTTTTTTCTACAACGTTAGTAAGTGCGCAATGTGCTATGTGTAGAGCAGCGTTAGGTGGTGACGCTAATAAAGTGCAAGCAGAAGCTGTTAACGATGGAATTGTATATCTAATGGTTATTCCCTACGTATTGGTTGCTTTGATTGGATACGCTGTTTATAGAATGAGAAAAAAGAAGGTGCAGTAATCTTCTAATTTAAGCCATTTACATTAATATTGATCTTTCCTTTTATGGATAAAAAAGCGAGAATAGCATTGTTAGTGAGTTCTATTTTTTTAAAAGTAATGTCATCTATTTTCCCATTTACAAACACTCCTGCCATCGGAGAATAGTTTTTTAAATATCCTAGCATAGTTTTATTACCTTCCTCTAAATTCGGTTGAATAGAATAGCGACAGTTTTCTTGTATTTTTTTTAGAACAATCCCTTGTGCTAGCCAATTTGCCGTTTTCATTAACTTACTTTTTGTGTCTAGAACATATTGCAATTGATCAAAGTATATTTCCTTTTTGATTTGATCATATTTAGGAAATCCTGCCAAATAGATTGTCCCGTTCAAAGATCCTAAAAGATCTAGAGCAATAACCATTTTTCCGTCCTTGTGCCAAATTTTAACATCTTGTACTTTTACCTTCTTGTTTCCTGAGGCAAATTCTTCTCCTATGAAATTCTTTTTTATGATTTTGGAGGCATCTGAATAAGTGGACACGGCAACTATATTAGCGCTCACCTCTTTCGGAATAACTCTAACAGGTTTTAAAATTATTTTTGATGCATCAAATTTTGTGATAGGTTCTTGACCAATTAAGGTTTCCATGTAACATTTCATTCCCATTTGTAGCATAAATGAGTCTTTTTCTAAATGTGCTGCTGTCGAATATATTTCTAGTGGAATGATTCGCAACCAGCTTTCGTAGTCCTCGTTAATTTTCAAAGGTGCACATATTTGTTCCAAAGCTGCTAAAAGATTTGGTTTAAAATCCATTGATTTTTCAATCGCCTCATCTATTGATTTTTCAATTTTTGCTTTGAATACTTTGATTCCAGGATTTACAAGGTAGGTTACGGGCATATTTTTACCCATTATAGTCATTGTTGGGCTTTCGGTCCAATCTAGTGAAATTAACTCTGTTTTAGTTTTTAGTCTCCAGTTATTTAGATTAACCGAGCTACTAAGTGTAACCATTCCATTTAATGTAAATTCTTGAGTGTTGTACATATCAACTCCCATTGCTCTTGTTCCTATTCTATATTTGATGACAGCTTTCAAAGGTAAAACTGTCTTTATTTTTTCTGATCCGATTGCATTTTCATTTGTAATTGTGATAGGTGCTAATTTCCAAATTTTCATTTCGATATTATCGTCCTCAATTATATTGTCTTCATAGATTACCCCATTTAAATAGAAATTAGCCTTGTTTTCAATGTCTTTTAATTTCACGCTAATAGGTAAGTTTATAAACGAGGGTGTGTTACTGTAAACTAATGGGGAAGCATCGTCTGGCTCTGGTTTTAGCGTTGCTAATTTTTGTCCAGTAGAACATCCTAAAATTAGTGTTGAGATAAAGATAATAGATATAAGGTGGCGTAACATTATATTTGTTTTTTAACAAAAGTAATTGTTTTATTACATCTATCCTTTCCTAATTACATTTTTTGAGTTGTATCAAAAAATTTTTGCTGCTTTTTTTTTTTAAATTATGCCGACTTACGATTATGAGCGATTAGTTTTACTTAATAAGTTAATTTTATTATGTTCATCAGATCATCTATTTATTGGCTAATCTCTCCTGTGAAGAATTTCCAGCTTGTTTTTTGGGGGTTTGAACAGGGGTAGGTGTTTAATTTTAATAATATTTTTTCGCTAGGAGTGTAACAATTAGGCTACACTGATGTCTTATGGATAGGTATATCTATTTTAATATGGAATGAAACTCTTTTTGTTGCAATAGTAGTAATAAATTTTTTTAAGGTACATAGTCAATTAGTAGGTGAAATTAGTTTGCAAACCTTTTTTGATATCAATTGATTTTATAAGTAGATGCGATCTTTGTTCCATAATTTGTTGTCGAGGTATTTTAGTATGATCAAAATATTTTGTCGCTATAGATGTTGTAAAGCATTGCTGTTTCATTGATACGTTTATAGAAATTTTTAAAAAATTATAATTACGAGATAAATGTTAAATTTGTGTGGTGCTTTTCCACACTTCCATTATAAACTTATGAAAAAAACCACTTGGGTGCCCTTAGCGTTTCTTTTTTCCTGTAGCTTGTCATTGCAAGCCCAGGCAAAGAAATGGACTTTGCAAGAATGTGTCAATTATGCGGTAGAGAACAATATCTCTATTAAACAAACAGAACTAGATGGTAAAACTGCATTAATCGATAAAAAAGGAGCTTACGGTAATTTCCTTCCTTCTTTGAACGCAAATGCGTCTCATTCGTGGAATATCGGTTTGAACCAAGATATTACCACAGGTTTGTTGCAAAATCAAACTACGCAATTTACCTCTGCGGGAGCTACTGTAGGTGTAGATATTTACAGAGGTCTGCAAAATCAGAATACTTTAAGAAGAGCAAATCTATCTATAGTTGCAGCAAAATATCAATTGCTAAAGATGCAAGAAGATATTGCACTAAATGTTGCTAATGCCTTTTTACAAGTATTATTTAATAAAGAAAATTTAAAAGTTCAACAAGAACAGTTAAGTATTGATGAGAAACAATTAACACGTTCTCAAGAATTAGTAAATGCAGGAACACTACCTAAAGGTGATTTGTTTGACGTTAAAGCAACTTTAGCTTCAGACAATCAGAGAGTAATTAATGCTGAAAATCTATTGTTAATTTCAAGACTTAGTTTAGCACAATTACTACAACTGGAGGATTTTGAGAATTTTGATATTGTAGATGACACTGACGCTAAAGATGAAAATAATATTTTGTTAGAAACACCTACAAGTATTTATGCAAAAGCTAAAGATGGCAGAACTGAGCTTAAGATAGCACAAACCAATCTGGAAATAGCCGAGAAGAATGTTGCCATTGCTAGAGGAGGCTATCAGCCAACGTTACAAGGATTTTATAGTTTTAACTCAAGGGTAGCCTATAGTGATAGGGTAACAGGGGTGGTGCCTAATGCTGCCAATCCTACATCTGTTGTGGGCTTTGTTGAAGGAACGAATCAAAATGTACTTAGTCCTAATTTCTCTCGCGTGTTGGGTAATCCCGCACCGTTTTTTGATCAATTTAACTCTAATAAAGGTCAGTCTTTTGGTATTCAGTTAAGTGTACCAATTTTTAATGGGTTTGCCGCTCGTAATAATGTGGATCGATCTAAAGTAGCTTTTGAAAGATCAAAAATAGCATTGGAACAACAAAGCTTAGACTTGCAAAGAAATGTATATACGGCCTTTGCAGATGCTAAAGGAGCTTTGAAATCATACGAATCGTCACTTGTAGCATTAGAGTCTAGACAAGAATCTTACAATTATGCTAAAGAGCGATTTGACGTTGGGTTAATGAATGCATTTGATTTGAGTCAGTCTCAAACACTATTAGCAACAGCCCAGTCAGAAGTTTTAAGAACGAAATACGACTACATTTTTAAAATAAAAATTGTAGAGTTTTATTTTGGAATTCCAATTATCAAAAATTAAGTTATCATGACAAAAAAAACAATTTATATTATCATTGGTGGAACTATCGTAGTTATTGGTTCTTTAATCGGCCTTTCTAAGGCAGGAGTTATTGGAAAAAAAGATCAAGGGATTGAGATAGAAACAGCACAAGTCAATACTTCAACTATTGTAGAAACGGTTTCGGCAACGGGAAAAATTCAGCCCGAGATAGAAGTTAAAATTTCATCGATGGTTTCAGGAGAAATCATTGCATTACCTGTAAAAGAAGGCCAAGTAGTTAAAAAAGGAGACTTATTAGTTAAAATAAATCCGGATTTATATACTTCAAGTTTAAATCGTACAATTGCTGGGTTATCTGGATCTAAAGCTGGTCTTACTCAAGCTGATGCACAGTACAAGGAAGCTAAGTCAAGTTATGATAGAAATAAATCATTGTTTGAAAAAGGAATAATATCAAAATCTGATTGGGATAAGGCAGTGGCATCATTTGATGTGGCCAAGGCCAGCAAACAATCTGCTTATTTTAATGTTCAAAGTGCGTCTGCATCCGTAAATGAAGCAAAAGACAACCTTGGGCGTACCATTATCTATGCTCCAGCAGATGGTACAATATCGATGCTTAATGTTGAATTAGGTGAAAGAGTTTTGGGAACACAACAAATGACTGGTACTGAAATATTGAGAGTGGCTAACTTGAACAATATGGAAGTTGAAGTAGATGTAAACGAAAATGATATTGTTAAAATAAAAGTGGGTGACTTAGCAAATGTAGAAGTTGATGCTTACCTAAAAAAGCAGTTTAGAGGTATGGTGACAAGTATTTCTAACTCAGCTAGTAGTGCGTTGACTGCTGATCAAGTAACTAATTTTAAAGTGAAGGTAAGAATTGTAAAAGAGTCTTACGAAGATCTTTTAGTTGGAAAACCAGTAACTTATTCTCCTTTTAGACCTGGTATGACAGCTACGGTAGATATTATTACAAAAACTAAGAAAAATATTTTAGCAGTTCCTATTAGTTCTGTTGTAGTAAAATCAGATACTGCATCTAGCAAAAGTGTTAAAATGATTCCTACCGAGGATGAAAAAAAAATGATGCCTAAGAGCGATAAAAAGTTTGAATGTGTGTTTGTTAAGGTTGGAGATAAAGCTAAAATTCGCGTAGTTAAAACAGGTATTCAAGACGATGCAAATATTGAAGTTATTAGTGGTTTACAAAAAGGAGATGTTGTGATTACGGGTCCTTATACAACTGTAAGTAAAGACTTGAACTCTGGTGATAAAGTGAGCCTAAAAACAGATAAGGATAAAAAATAAATAGTTACTTTTGAACTCTAATTTTAGATCTTAAATTTACTATACCTTGAATTATATACTCAACATTGAAACGGCTACTAAAAATTGCTCAGTTTCAATCGCTAAAGACGGTAAAACTATTGTTTGTAATGAAATCGCTGAGGAAGGCTATTCTCACGCTGAACGTTTGCATGTTTTTATAGAACAAAGTCTAAAGGAGGCGGCAATTTCTTATTCTCATTTAGTCGCGGTTGCAGTTAGTCAAGGTCCAGGTTCTTACACAGGATTGCGAATTGGAGTTTCTGCTGCAAAAGGATTGTGTTATGCACTGGGAATACCATTAATAGCAGTAGATACACTTAAGGTACTTGCTGCTCAGGCAACGATAACTTCTGGATTACTAGTACCTATGTTAGATGCAAGAAGAATGGAAGTATATAGTGCACTTTTTACACCTAATTTAGATAGTAGAAGAGAAGTCCAAGCAGAAGTTATAACAGAAGATTCGTTTAAGGATTTTCAGGAAGATTTATACTTCGTGGGAGATTGTGCTGAAAAATGTAAATCAACTCTTTCTAAAGATAATTTTATCTTCTTAGAAGATATTAAATACCCATCAGCAAATCAAATGAGTTTGCTTAGTTATGAGAAGTTCAAAATAAGCGACACAGTAGATGTCGCTTATTTTGAACCTTACTACCTTAAAGATTTTATGATTACCACTGCTAAGAAATAGTGGTTATTCTGAATCGTTTCTGGACATTTCTTTTACATAAGGCTGAATGGCGATGCCTGCTTCGTCAAAAGCATTCTTACAGTCCTCTAAAGTTTGAGTAAAAACACTACCAAAGTCTTCATTTTTAGCCCATGGCCTTACCGCAAGTTGGATGGCACTATCTGTTAGGTTTTTTACAAAAACTTCCGCTTTAGGAGTTTGTAGTACTTTAGGATTGTTCTCTAAAATTGCTGTAATAATGTCTTTGGCTTGTTTGATATTAGCATCATAAGAAATAGAAAACACAAAGTCTGCTCGTCGATATTGCTCCATCGAATAGTTTGTTATTGTGCCGTTAGAAAGTACGCCATTAGGAATAAAAACGGTCTGGTTGTTTGCTGTGGTTAGCTTTGTTACAAAAATTTGTATTTCGTTAACTGTTGCGATAATCCCTTGTGCTTCGATCAAATCACCTACTCTAAAAGGTTTGAATAAAATTATCAGCATTCCTCCTGCAAAATTAGATAATGATCCTTGTAATGATAGCCCTACTGCTAGCCCCATTGCTCCCAGAATAGCCACAAATGAAGATGTTTCTATACCTAATTTAGAAATAAATGTGACAAATAGTAAAACTCGTAAGACCCAAAGTAAAATGTCTGCAAGGAATTTTGATAATGTAGGATCTAAGTTTCTCCTGACCATAATTCTTCTAATTAATCTGTTGATTAATCTAATGAAATAGAGTCCTAGAAAAAGAATCAGAAATGCTGAGATAATTTTTGGGGAATAGTCAATGATTATTTTAATTAGATTCTCAGTGTAATCTGTAATATAATTGGGGTTTATTGTCATTTTTTGTTAATAAAAAAAACCTACTCTTAAAGTAGGTCTTGGTTTCAAAAACAAAAGTAGTAATTATTCTACTGTTTGAATTAATTTTTCCTTTTTATAAATAGTAAAAGCGCTTCGCGTAAAACGCTTTTACTACTTTAAACAGAGCTAATCTAGTTCGAATGTTACTTTAAGAGTGGCTCTGTATTCAGAAATAGCGCCATTAGTTACGGCGGCACTTTGGTCTTTAATGTAAACCGATTTTATGTTTTTAACCGATTTAGAAGCTTTGGCAATGGCTTTATGAGCTGCATCTTCCCAACTAACAGTTGAACTAGCTAGTAATTCAATAACTTTTAATACTGACATAATTTCTAATTTTAAAGTTAAACTTAAAGTTAGTGATTATTTTTGAGTAAGTACTTTAAATTAGTTTTAATTATTTCGTAATGCAATGTTAATCATTCATTTATGATTTTAAAATGCGATGATACCCTTAAGAGTTTATTGCTTCAACTTGAATCTTTTCATCGTTTAACATGCTTTTCAACATATTCTCAATTCCAGACTTTAGTGTAAAAGTGGATGATGGGCAGCCGCTGCAAGCACCTTGTAAAATCACTTTAACAATTTTAGTTTCTTCATCAAATGATTCAAAGGCAATATTTCCACCATCAGCTGCTACTGCTGGTTTTACATATTCTTCCAGAATATTGATAATTTGCTGAGAAGTAACATCCAGCTTATCAAATTCTTGTTCTTTGTTTTCCTCTGTTTTTTTAGTTGCTACAATTACTGTTTCATCTAGAACGGTACCACCATTTTCTATGTACTGCTTAATGAAAGTGCGCAGTTCTAGTGTGATTTCTTCCCAACTAATTATTTCATATTTAGTTACCGATATGTAGTTTTCGTCGATAAAAATTTCTTTAACATAAGGAAAATTAAATAGTTCTTTTGCTAGAGGAGAAGCTGCCGTTTGATCGATGTTTTTAAATTCAATAGCATTTTTAGTCAACATTCTACTAACTACAAATTTTAGCGCAGAAGGATTTGGTGTAGATTCGCCATAAACAGTTATGGGTTGCTTTTTAGTTTTATTTTCGTCAACGATGATAATTTTTCCACCATTGTCTACAAAAGATATTATTTGTTCAGCTACTGCGTCTTTAACATCCTCCCATTCTACAATACTAAACTTCTCAATTGCTATAAAATTACCTGATATGTAAACTGTTTTCACAAATGGTAAATAGAATAATTGTTGTGCTAGTGGGGAAGCTTTAGCCTCATCTATATTTTTAAACTCAAAATTTTCATTTTGTGTAATGAAATCTTCAAATTCAAATTTAAGTATAGTAGGATTTTGAGTGTCTTTTATGATTAATTTTGTCATGATCTAAGTGAAATTTTTACAAATTTAGTAAAGTTATTTTCTACGAATACCTATATTTGATTTATTAATTGAGAAATTAACTTTATTTTAAAGTTTGAGTCGTTTTTTAAAATAAATTAGCCAATATAGTTTTCATTCTAGTCTAGACCAATCCATGCGTATTAAAATTAATTTAATAATTTTTCTTTTTTTTATGTCGTTCATAGCTTCTTCTCAAGAGGGTATAGCGGTGTATTCTGATTATTTATCAGATAATTATTACTTGATTCATCCTTCAATGGCTGGTGCTGCAAATTGTGCCAAATTAAGAGTTACAGGAAGAAAACAGTGGTTTGGTCAAGAAGATGCACCTGAAATGCAAACGGCTAGTTTTAATGGACGTGTTGGAGAAAGGGCAGGCGCTGGTATAATTCTTTTTAACGATAAGAATGGCTACCATTCACAAAAAGGAGTGAAGTTTACTTATGCTTACCATTTGATGTTTTCACGGGATGAGATAGATTTAAATCAATTATCATTTGGTATTAGCGGAGGTCTTATCCAAAGTCAGTTAGACGAAACTAGCTTTAGAAATTCAGGGAATTTTGATCCTATTATTGATGGTACAATAGTTCAAAAGGATTCTTATTTTAATGTAGATATTGGAGCCTCTTATAATTTTCTTGACTTTTATGTACATGGTACTGTTAAGAATGCAATCGAAACGAGACGAGATATTTATACAGAATATGAAAGCGATAATTTACGCAAGTATCTACTAAGTGCTGGGTACGTTTTTGGGAACAAAGAAAGAATTCTATGGGAACCTTCTGTCCTTTTGCAGTATGTTGATAAAACAAAAGAGAAAGCAATTGATTTAAATATTAAGGCATACAAAAATGTAGAATTTGGATCTCTTTGGGCAGGTTTGTCTTATCGTAGAAGTCTAGATCAGGCTAAATATACTACTCTTAGTGGTGCTTCAGCAAATCAAAGGTTGCAGTATATCACCCCTATAGTGGGAGTAAACCTCAATAATTTTATGTTTGCATACACCTATTCTAATGTGAGTGGTCCTGTTAACTTCGATACTGGTGGTTTTCACCAAATTACAATAGGAATCAACTTGTTTTGTAAGCCGGTTAAGTACGAGTGTAATTGTCCTGCAATTAATTAATTTAATCGATTAAAACTATGGTCATAAAAGCAGTGAACGGCAAATTTCCTACTATTCCATCTGATTGTTACGTAGCGGAAAATGCTACTATTGTGGGCGATGTAAGTTTTGGAGCTTCTTGTAGTGTTTGGTTTAACGCTGTTATAAGAGGTGATGTTAATTTTATAACTATAGGGAATAAGGTAAATATTCAAGATGGAGCTATTGTTCATTGTACTTATCAAAAACATCCAACAATTATAGGTAATAACGTGTCGATAGGTCACAATGCTATCGTGCACGGTTGTGTAATTCACGACAATGTTTTGATTGGAATGGGAGCTATTGTAATGGATAATTGTATTATTGAAAGTAATTCGATCGTTGCAGCTGGTGCCGTAATTACCCAGAATACCGTAGTAAGCTCAGGATCAATTTGGGCAGGTGTTCCAGCCAAAAAAGTAAAAGACATTGATCAATCTAATTTTGCAGGTGAAATAGGACGCATTTCAGATAATTATGTTATGTACTCTAGTTGGTTTAAAGAAGACTAAAAGGTGTTTTACAGTTTGATCCTTTCGAAAAAAGAAGTCTTGTAACTCTCACTAATGGGCAATCTTTTGTCATTTATAATCACTTTGTTCTTTTGTATGGACTTTACGTGTTTTATATTGATGATATAAGACCGATGTACTCGTGCAAAACCTTTTGACGAAAGTAGGTTCTCTAGTTTAATTAAACTAATTAGTGTTAAGGTGTACTTGTTATCAGTAGTGTAAATTTTAACGTAATCTTTGAGGCCTTCGATGTATAATATATCTTCAAAATTTAATTTTACATTTTCATACTCAGCTCGCACAAACATGAAATCTTGTTGAATTTCTGGCGTTGCAGCTGTAACGGTGCAGATAGGAGTAGATTGTGAACGAAATAGTTGCTGCGCTCTCGATACTGATTTTAAAAAACGATGAAAAGGTATTGGTTTAACTAAATAATCCACAGCACCAAGATTAAAACCCTCTACTGCATATTCAGAATATGCTGTTGTAAATATGATTAATGGTTTTTTGTCAATAGCATTGATAAAGTCAATTCCTGTAAAATGCGGCATTTCTATATCTAGAAAAATCAAGTCAATGTTAGATTGGTTGATCACAGCTATGGCGTCTATCGCGTTGTTAAATGTATTTACGAGCTCAAGTGTTTCTACTTTGCTAACAAATTCTTTAATCAAATCAACCGCTAAAGGCTCATCATCTATAATAACACATTTCATATTGTTGATTTTTTGTTAATTTAAAAGCGCTTTTTTTTATTACTTTTTAGACGTTATCGTTTTGTCTAAAATTAAATTCAAATGTACGCTATAAATAGTATCTGTCTCCGTAATTGTTAATTGGTGCGTGTTTGGATAAAGCAAATTAAGTCTGCTTTCAATATTTGTTAAGCCAATGCCTGAGTTTTCAACATCTTTCGCATAGTTCTCTACTTTGTTCTCTATCCAAAAGTCTAATATGTTGTCACTAATATTGATCTTAATTTTAACATGAGCAACCCCTTTATAGTCGGTGCCATATTTAAAAGCATTTTCAATAAAGGAAATTAGTAGTAACGGTTCTATTTGTTTATTTCTAGTTTCTCCGTGTATATTTATAAAGATATTTTCAATATTATTCAATCGTAACTTTTGAAGCTCAATGTAGTTCTTTATGTAATTAATTTCTTTTTCTAGGTAGACTGTTTTATTATCAGTTTCGTATAACATATAACGCATCATTTCGGATAAAGTAACAATGGCATCGGGGACTAAATCTGATTTTTTGTAGGCTAGTGAGTAGATACTGTTTAATGCATTAAACAAAAAATGAGGGTTAGTTTGCTTTCTAAGATAAATGAGTTCTTTAGTAGTCCTGTTCTTCTCTGCGATTAATTTGTTTTGTTCGTTATCATAAAATCCAGACAAAGTTCTTAAAACGGTACTAGATGCAACTATAAAAACATAAAATATAGATGGAAAAATTCTCATTATAAAAGAGTTTTTCCTTGGGAGTTGCGTTTGTCTAATTATTTCTTGGCCCTGGATGTCATAAATTCTTGGAGGTTCCATTAGCCTTAAATCGGGTAGGAAATAAAGGATACGAATGATAGTAAATAGGGCAATTATAAATAGTATTATTGCGACAAAGGCCCAGTATTTTTTTTGTAAAAGTAATTTTGGAACTAGATAAAAGTAAGTGAAATAGAATAGTAAAATACCAGTAAACCATTGTACGTAAAAATCAAGGTTTATCATTAAAAAACTCTCGTACAAAGATATTAATGAGGTTACCATGATAAAGCACCAAATAATACAATGGATCAGTATTTTGTTTGTGTTTTTATATTTTATTCCGTCTTTGATCATCTATGTTTTTATGGATAATAAAATTAAATCTTTTTCAGTCACTGATGGTGATCTGTTTTTATTCAATTTGTCCAAGACTAATTTCCCAACTTTTAATGCCTCTTCTTTAGTTTGAAAATGTTTATTCTCACTAATAACTGGAATTATAGTTTGCTTGATAATTATTTTTTGGTCATTTGAAATCGTATATCCCCAGCCCGAATTAAGTTTTATAGCTTTAAGTTCAAAATTTTGTTTGCTGTTACAAGAGGTAAATAAAGTGATAAATAATAAAAGTATCATTACATATTTACTTTTAATAATAAGATTCTTCTGGATTTTAATCCAGAAGAATTTTGAAGTGGTATTAATTATCATCATCGCTTTGTGTATCAAAGGGTTTAAATTCCCAAACATCATCAAAATAGCTTGAACCAGTTCGTCCTAGTAATATGAAGCCACGTTCTTTTATAGCAAACCCTATTGCATCAGTTCTTGCTGATCCTTCTAGTGCTGTTTTTTCGGACCAAATATCCGAACTTGGATCGTATTCCCAAATTGTTCTTGTATTTTCTCCACACCCGATGTAGCCTAGTCCATTCATTGAAAAAGCAGACGCACTTGATCGAATAAGTACATATTCGTCATTAAATGAATAATCATCGCTTGTGTCTTGGTCAATATCATTTTTTCTAGTCCAGGTATCAGTTGCTGGATCAAACATCCAAAAGTCTACTTGATAGGTCCCACTATTTACTCCCAAACCTAAATACACTTTATTGTCAATAACAAAAGTACTAGCTCCTCTTCGTTTATTTCCGCTAAAACCATTTACTAATGTCCAAGTATCATTTGAAGGTGTATATTGGTAAAAGTCTTTCAAATAATTACCATCATATCCTGTACCAAAATAGGCTTTGTTCGCAGCTTGAAATCCAACTGCAGAGTAGCGAGCTGTTCCTGCAAAATCTGCTTTTTGGGTCCATATATTAGCTATAGGATCGTATTCATGAAAATCCTTTAGCTTATTGCTGCCGTCATAACCTAAACCAAGGTAACCTTTAGAATTAAGTTCAAATCCCGAAGCAGCACTTCGGCCCACTCCTGTAAAATCTGCTTTTTGCTGCCAATAGTCGCCTTCAGAGTCGTATGCCCACAAATCTTTCAAGTATTCATCTCCTGTGTAACCAGTGGCTACATATGCAAAACTACCAATGACAAAACTTGTTGCACTAGATCTCGCTGGCCCATCAAACGATGATTTTTTTATCCAGTTACCAACTAAGTCTTCATCTGTATCATCATTGCTACAGCTAACCATCATTAATCCCGCTAGGAGAGTAACTACTAATCTACTTTTTCCTAAAATATCCATCGTTTTATTGTTTATTAATATTAAGTTTTATTCCTATGTTGAGTGTATATGCATTTGTATTAGTGAAATCGTATGATCGATTACCTCTATTATCAATTAAATAATAGTTAGTATTAAAGTTATAGCCGCCTTGGAAATAAAGAGTCCAGTACCGATCAATGTTTCTAATATACTCAAACGTAGTCGCCATTTGAGAGTAGGTCAGCGATGCAATAGAGTTGCCAATGTAGGTTGAGTACGGTTTGTCTAAATTAAAAATAACACCCTGAAAACTATTATTGACTGTAAATGTATTTTTGTAATTGTAAGAGTAGCTCAACTTTGAAACAGGAAATCCAATTTTTAGTGCTGTCTTTTTAGATAATTGAGTACTGTATACAATAGTAGGTAGGATGCCCAGGTGTCTAAAATATACATTACGAGTTATTCCCATAGATAAGTTATTTTTATCGTTTATAGTATAGTTTGCACTTGCATTTCCTAGCCATTGTATGGTAGATAAGTTCATCTTATTTTCAAAATTTAGCGTAGGTATTAAGTTGATGTTTATGGCTGTTTTATTAGATAATACACGATTAAACACCACACTATTTTCTATGCTTGAAAAATTATTTAGATCGTTTATTAAGTTGTATTTAGTTAGGTCGTAAGTCACTGTTGTTTTTTTATAGGTAATGGTATTAGATAAGCTATTTATGGAATCAATTTTGTGAGAGAGCTCAAATCCTAAAGCTGTTTCATTAATTGTCATTTTATCTGCTGTAGCTAATTTTGTATTCATGTCTAAAGAGTAATTACTTTGGCCATTTGTTTTTAGAATGCAAAGCAGCAACAGCAACAGTGCACCAAGCTTTATTTTCATGTTTGTTTTATTTTTTCAAAAGTAGGTGCTAACACCACTGCAAAAAAAGAAGATATATGGATGCGTAGATTCTATCGACAAATGAGATCTTTATTATGGTGAATGAACAGTACTTGTATCTATCATTGAATGTAGATGATTAGATGCATTGTGTAGATCAAAACCTATGAACGGTATATGTTATAATTACGTATGAAATGTGCTCTACTATATTTGTTAAAAAACATTTATGTACAAATTATTGTTAGTTCTTTTTCTAGGCGTTTTTATAACCTCCTGCGATTCTGATTTAGACGCGGGCGACTTTGTTGTAGGATCTGATTATTTATCAGTCAATAATAAAATTGTTTTAATCGATACCTTGACTGTAGATGTATCTACAATTAATCTAGATTCATTAATTACGTCAAATCAAGGACGTATTTTAGTGGGTAATTACGATGATCCTTATTTTGGAAAAGTGAGATCAGAGAGTTACATGCAATTGTCAGGTTACACCTATGCTCTAAATAGTATCAGTTCAGATATCGATGCTCCTAACTTTGTTTTTGACTCTATTCGAATGATACTGCGTCCTGATAAATATTATTATGGAGACACAACTAAGGTGCAAACGATAAGTATTCATCGATTGTTAGAAAAAGTTAAGGTTAAAGACGATGATAATTATTTTTATAATGATTCTAGTCTTTCCTACGATACAGAAAGTTTAGGCTCTATATCATATAAACCAAAACCTCTGGCGCAAGATACCGTGGTTGTAAGTATTAAAGATGTTTTTGGGGAAGCCTTATTTCAAAAAATCAAAAAAAGAGAGATAACTAACTTCGATGAGTTTACGGAGTATTTCAAAGGAATAGTCATTAAGTCGACTACCGCATCAACAACTGGCATGATAGGTTTTGATACTTCTAGCGTTCTCAGGTTGTATTATTCAAAGTTCTTAGGTGATACTGAGGAGTCGTTTCATTTGGATTTTAATATACTAGATCAAACCAAACAATTCAATGCTATTAACTCAGATAAATCGGGAACAGAATTAAGAAATTTAACTGGTTTTACTGGGAGTTTATCTAGCCTGCAAACAGCGAACAAAGCTTTTGTTCAGTCAGGAACGGGTGTGGCATGTCGTATTGATTTCCCCAACATAAAACAATTAAAATACATTTCGGCTAATGGAGCAATAGTTGATGCCGAGCTCATTATTAAGCCAGTTCAAAACTCCTCTTCTAATAGCTCTTATCCCTTGCCTGATTCCTTACGCGTATTTGTTGCTGATAAATTAAATAGGGTTACAGGCACGCTTAATAATACAGGTACGGCAACCTATGCTGTTTTGAGTACGCAAAATGACGAGTTTAATGAATATTTTGGTTATAAGGTTTCTATTGGGGCTTTTTTACAAAATGAGATGATCAAAAAATCCGACTCTAAATTGTCGCTATTGCTAACAATTCCCGATATTCTGAAATCAGTAGATCGGGTGCTGCTAGGTGATCAAAAAAATAAAGACAATAAAATACAACTCAAAATTTATTATATTTCTTATTAGATGAAAAATAAAATAGCACTTACTTTTATTCTGATTATTTTGGTATCGAATGTTTATTCGCAAAGTATATCAAGTTCACCCTATTCGATTTACGGTTTGGGTAGTCTGTATGACTCTAATTTTGGTTCTAACGCGTCTATAGGATCATCTGGTATTGCGTTACCATCTAGTAGCTACATCAATAATTTAAATCCGGCTTCTTTAGGTTTTATGTACACGAATCATTTTTTATTTGATATCGGTGGTCAAGCAATTCAGACTTCATACTCTAATGGAGCTAAAACAGAAAATCGTAATAATATGCAGTTTTCTCACATAGCGATGGCTTTTCCTGTGAGTACTAAAGCTGCGTTTAGTGTCGCTTTGAAACCGTATTCTAGCGCCACCTATACAATTTCAAATTTAGAATTGCCCATCGAAAATAGTACGGAGTCGTATACTATTAATGCATCAGGTTCGGGAGGATTAAATGATTTTAGTCTTTCTTATGGATATAAATTGGGTAAGAAATTTTCAGTAGGATTAGCAAGTGATTTCCTTTTCGGAACAATTACTGATAATAGAGATTATACCATTGCGAACTCTATTACGTCAATAGATAAAACGTCATACTATAAAGGAGCTCGGTTATCTTTAGGTACTCAAGTAAAAGTAGATTCGACCTTCATGGTAGGAGCTACTATTAAATCGCCTAGTCAGATCAAAGCTTCAAAGATTCAGTCAGTCATAGGATACAATATTGCAACAAGTACCTCAGCAACTATTGAAACGGATGCTTCATACGATGTGGTGGATTATTATATGCCACTCGAAATTGGAGTAGGAGTAAGTAAGGTTTTTAAAAATAATTTGAATTTTACGATGGATTACACCAAAAGTCTTTGGAATAGTACGAATCAATCTAGTCTTTACGGTACCTACGTGAATCAAGATAGGATTGCAGCAGGTTTCTCTTACTTTAAAACAAAAAGTGTTCGTACCTACTTTGATCGAATGAAATATGCAACAGGATTTAACTATGATACTGGTTACTTAGAAATCGATAACAAACGAATTAATAACGTTTACTTTTCAGTAGGAGTGTCTTTACCGCTTGAAGGGCGTACGTTCTCCGCTTTAAATTTAACGTACTCATACGGTCAGAAAGGTAGTATTAGCAGCGGTCTCATTAAAGAGAATTACCATAAGCTTTCTGTAAACTTGAGTTTAGACGGTATTTGGTTCGTGAAAAGAAAATACGAATAACTAAAATTCCTTTTGTATAACTTGATAGTTACATCCAATTATTTCTTGCAATACTTTTGGGTTTGTATTGGTGTAAAAAAGAGGAGCCACGTCTGAAGAAGTCGAGAAGCCTATTGTTTTTTGCAAAATCTTTTTGGTTTGTTTTGCAACTGCTTCTCCTGAGTCTATAATATGAATATGATCAGGAAGGATTTTCCTAATTTGCGGAATGAGGTACGGATAATGACTGCAGCCTAAAACAAGATAATCAATATCCTCCTCGATCATAGGTTGTAAATAGGAGTGAAGTAGCTGGTTCATTTCGGGTGAATTTATTTGCCCATCTTCAATAAGCTGAACAAGTCCATGACCTACTTGTTCGATAATTTTTGTATTGTGAAACTTTTGAGTTGTGTTGTAAAAAAGCTCGCTCGTCAATGTTCCTTGGGTGGCCAAAATCCCTATCTTTTGAGTTTTTGAATTAGTAGCAGCAGGTTTAATTGCAGGCTCTATTCCTATAAAAGGAACATTGTATTTAGCTCTCAGCTCTTTAATGGCATTAGTGGTTGCAGTATTACAAGCGACTACTATGAGCTTGCAGTTCAGTTTTAAAAGGAAATCAGTATTTTTCATGCTAAGGGTAACTATTTCCTCTTTTGATTTCTGTCCATAAGGCGCGTTCTTGCTATCAGCAAGGTAAATAGTTTTCTCTGTAGGAAGTAAAAGGTGTATCTCTCTCCATATTGAAGTACCGCCTATTCCTGAATCGAATATCCCTATGGGTTGGTTGTTGTCCATCAAAACAAAGTTAAGTTCTATGTGTTAATTATCCTAAAAACATAGTGCAAAAAAAAACCGCTCGTACTTAGTAGTAGAGCGGGTTTTATTATTTTATTACAGGTTTTTATTAGAAACCTAAATCTTTTTTAACGTCAGCAGTTAAATCAGTACCTTCAGCAAGTAATAAAGTTGATCCATCTAAAACATATTGGAATCCTTTTGCTTTTCCAACTTTTTGGATAGATGTTCTCACTTTTTCCATTAATGGTTTTACGATATCAGATTCTTTTTGTTGTAATTCTTTTTGAGCATTGTCTCTAAAATCAACAATTCTTTTTTGCATATCTTGAACTTCTTTAGAACGATCTCCATTGATAGCATCAGTAACTGTTGCAGATTCTGCTTCGTACTTTTTTAATTTTGCTTGATACTCCTCAACCATTTTTTTATAGTCAGTATCATAAGTTCCACTTAGTTTCTCTAGCTGCTTCTGAGCATCTAACATTGCTGGCATTTTAGCCATGATTTCACTTACATCGACATGTGCTGTTTTTGCTTGTGCATTAATTGTTTGCGTAGCACCAAAAATGAATATTGCAGCAATTAGTAAAGTTTTGATTTGTTTCATCGTTTTTAAAATATTAAGTAATTAATTTATTGTTTTATTGGTAATTTTTCTTCTTTCGCTTTTTTAATTGAATCTCTTTGCTGTAAAATTTGTAACCTTCTATCTTCTACTGCTTTTCTTCTGTCTTCAAGAACTTTCTTTTTGTCTTCTAATAATTTTGCTCGCAGGTCTGCTTGTTTTTTTTGTGCTTCTTCTGCGGCGATTCTAGCATTATCTTTTTCTGTGTTTACTGCCTTACTTGCTTCGGTTGTATCTCCTGATGTTGTATTGGCAGAAACCGTGCCATTCTTTTTGGCTGCCCTATCATCTAGTATTTTTTGTCGCCTGTCATCGAAGGCCTTTTTCTTAGCCTCTTGCTCTAATCTTCTTTCTTCGATTATTTTATCTCTTGCTGCTTTCTTTTCATCTAGCGCTTTTTGTCTGTCAGCTAATTGAGGGTTTGCATCGATAGCATCCTCTTTTTTTTCCTTCGCATCTAAATCAGCTTGCTGTTTTTTAGTTAGCTGTTCTCTTTTTTCAGTACGGTTTAAAACGCGTAACACTTGGTCACTGATGTCAAACTGCGTAGCAGCAAATAGCATGGTTAAATCAGATGACTTGTCAAAAATGAAATCGTATTTTCTAGACTCAGCTATGTCTTGTACTACAGTAAAAACTTGATCTTGAATTGGTTTTACCAATAAGGCTTTCTGATTTATTAAATCGCCATTAGCTCCAAATCTCTTTTGCTGAAAATCTAACATTTCATCCTCTAGGTACTTAATTTCAGTTTCTCTTTCTTCTATAAGTCCTTTAGTTAATAACGCTTTTTCTGCTTTTAGAGCATCTTTTATTTTATTAATCTCTACTTTTTTAGACTCTATATCTTGCTTCCACTTTTGAGCTTTTGACTCAAGTTGAATGCTAGCCTCGGTATAATTAGGAACATTTTGCAATATGTATTCCATGTCGATGTATCCCACTCTAGTTCCTCTCGCCTGCGAATGTAGTAAGTTTACCGTAATCGCGGCCAAAAATAGAAATAAAAATTGTTTTCTCATAGCATTATAGTATTTGAAAATCTATTGGCAATCCTAAAATTGTTGTCCAATAATGAAATGGGTTTCCCAACCATTTGGTGTTGTAGTTCCTGGTAAGGCATCAAATCCATGACCAAAATCTATTCCTAATAGTCCAAATGCTGGCATGAATACACGTAATCCAACACCTGCTGATCGGTTCAATGAGAATGGGTTGTAGCTTTTGAAATCAGCATATGATGATCCCGCTTCTAAAAATCCCAATGCATAAATTGAAGCTGATGATTTTAAAGTTATTGGATAACGTAGTTCTAGTGAGAATTTATTGTACACCGTGGCGCCAATTTGTTCTCCTCTTGCATTTATAGGCGTTAAAGAGTTGTTAGGATATCCTCTTAATTGGATTGTTTCTCTACCATCCATTGAGAAGTTTGCCATACCATCACCTCCTAAATAAAACCTTTCAAAAGGTACTAAACCTCGATCTTGATTGTAGGCTCCTAAGAATCCAAACTCAGTCAATGCTCTAAGAACGAATTTTCCGTAGACTTTAGTGTACCAATCGGCTTTGAACTTCACTTTATAGTACTCTAAAAAGTTAAATCGTTTTTGATCTACTTTTGCTGGATCTGCTGCAGCATCAGTAAAACTGAATACTTTATTACCAGATGCATCAATGTAATCACCAATACTAACTATATTTCCGTTTGCATCTACTTGATTTCCTCTGTCAACGGTATTTGTCAATTTATTTTCTTCTTGATCTCCTAATGTTTTATAGTCAATACCATTAAACAAAGAGTAAGGTGGTGTTAGTTTAGCCGATATGCTAAATTCTGATCCATAAGTTGGGAAAATCGGGTTTACACCTTTGTTGCTTCTGGATAAACCTACCGTGTATGCTAAGTTTTTAGAAGAGCCATTTCCGAAGGTAAACAATCCAGTGTTGTAGTTATTCAAGTCGTAATACTGGTAACTTAAAGATTGAGATAGAACGAAAAAGTCATCTGGTACAGTTAAACGTTTAGCTAATCCCACAGAAACAGTAAGTATATTAAAACTTTGAGATTTATCTACTTGTTGTGTTTGAAAATTATTTAAAAATTGCTTGCTGTATGAAATCGAACTGCTAAACTGTACTGGTTTCTTTTGACCAAACCATGGTTCAGAGAACGAAACACTATATGTTTGGAAATAGGTACTTCCTTGTAATCTTAAAGACACTTTTTGTCCGTCACCCATAGGTAATGGTTTGTAAGCACTTTTATTTAATAAGTTTCTTGCTGAGAAGTTATTAAAAGAGAGTCCTAAGGTCCCAATGAAACCACCTCCACCGTAACCACCTTGAAGTTCTATTTGACTTGAACCTTTTTCGACAAGTTGGTATTCTATGTCAACTGTTCCTGCGCCTGCATCTACATTTTTAAAAGCTGGGTTGATCGCTTCAGGATCAAAGAATCCTAATTGGCCAATTTCTCTAATAGTTCTTACTAATTCGTCTTTACTATATTTTTCTCCTGGTTTTGTTCGTAATTCTCTATAAATAACACGATCATTTGTTTTGTCATTTCCTGTTACGGTGATTTTATTAAAGTAGGCAAGTGGTCCTTCCATAACTCTAATTTCAAAATCAATGGTGTCATTAACTGTCTTAACCTCTACAGCATTAATGTTAGAGAACAAATAACCACTGTTTTGATACAGATTCGTAATGTCTTCGCCATCTGGCTTAGTCTTATCTGCGATTCTTTTTTCTAAAAGAACACCGTTGTAAGTTTCTCCTTTTTTTACCCCTAAAATTCTGCTCAATAATTGATCTGGATAAACAGTGTTTCCTAAAAATTTAATGTTACCAAAGTAGTATTTATTACCTTCTTCTACATTAATTTTAATTGCTAAAGTGTTTTTTGCTTTGTTGTAAGTAACAGAGTCAGAAACAATTCTGGCATCTCTATAACCTTTCTCTTTGTAAGAGGCTATGACTTTTTCAAGATCTGTTTTGTATTTCGCTTTTATGAATTTAGACGCTTTTAGTATGCGAATTGGATTCTTTTGCTTCGTGTCTTTCATTGCTTTACGCAATGTTTTATCTGATAATTTATCGTTTCCTACAAAATCAATCGAGCTAATTTTAATTTTATCGCCTTTATCAATACTTACAAGCATGTTGACTTGATTGATTGAAGCGGTATCTTTTACAATATTGATGTTTACCTTTGTGTTGTAGTATCCGTCTTTTTTGTATTTATTTTCAATGTAATTTTTGGTAGTAGTGATTAAATTTTCGTTAACAACTTTACCTTTGGTTAAACTGTTGTCTTTTATAAGGGCTTCAACTTTACCTTTTTTAACGCCAACAAATTTTACTTCTTTTAGCTTAGGCAGTTCTTTAATATCTAAATCAAGATAAATACTGTCATTTTCTATTCGATTGATATAAAAGCTAATTTCATCAAAAAGACCTAATTTACCTAGTTTTTTGATGGCTGCACTTATTTCTTCTCCTGGAATTGTTATTTGTTGTCCTTTTTCAAGACCTGCAAATGTTACTACGGTTTGATCATTAAAACTGATTTTAGTAGTAAGGTTTACATCGGCTAAAATGTATTTTTTACCTTGATCAAAAGGTACTCTATCTTGGGCTTTCATTTGAGAAAAACTTCCTAATAGAACTAGGGTAAGGACTGCTTTTATAGTTTTATTCAACACTAAAAAATTATTTAATTTGTTCACTTGTTTTTCCAAATCTGCGTTCTCTTTTTTGATAACTAATAATAGCCTCATATAAATTTTGTTCTTTAAAGTCAGGCCATAATACGTCTGTAAAATATAATTCTGCGTATGCTATCTGCCACAGTAAAAAATTACTTATCCTGTGCTCACCACTTGTTCGTATTAATAAATCTACATCCGGTAAATTTTGCGTGTAAAGATGCTCATTTATAATTGAATCGTCAATAGCGTCAATTGAAATTATATTATTTTTAACTTTATCACTGATGCTTTTAACTGCATTTACTAATTCTTCTCTCGACCCGTAACTTAAGGCCAAGGTTAAGGTCATATGGGTGTTGTCTTTTGTTTTTTCAATCACATCAAGCAGCTCAACTTGTGCTTTTTCTGGCATCTTTGATAAGTTACCAATTGCATTTAATTTAATTTGATTTTTTTGTAATGTAACTAATTCTTTCTTTAACGATTTAATCAATATTTTCATTAAGGTGTCGACCTCTAATTTAGGTCTGTTCCAGTTTTCAGATGAAAAAGCATAAAGGGTTAGATTCTTAATACCTAGTTTAGCACAAGTTTCGATGATTGTTTTTACGGATTTTGTTCCATTTTCATGCCCGAAAGCACGTAAAAGGCCCTGCTGTTTAGCCCAACGTCCATTCCCATCCATAATTATGGCTAGATGTTCGGGTAAATTAGTAGTATCTATAGTATCTAGTAAATCCATTTTTTAGTTTGCACAATAGCAAGGTTTCTGTCCAAAGGTATACGTTAACGTTAAACCTGATAGAACATACCAGTCATTATTATTTAAATTTCCAAAACGTAAAGGTCTCCAATTTTCGTTTGTTGGATTACTTCCGTCAATATTATCTGTAAGCGTTGCTCTAATACCTACTTCTGCAGCTAGAATTAATCTAGGAGATATTGATGCTTTTACTCCCAATATAATTGGTATTGCAAAGGCATTTTCCTTGCCGTCTTTTTCAGTACTTCCTGAGAGCACATATAATTCATCATGCTTGAAATAGGTAATTCCGCTGTAAACATAAGGCGTTATTTTTTGTCCTAATTCATGCAAATTAAAGTCAAAGAAATTAAATTCTAAACCTAAAGATAATTCTTTTACATTATTTTCAAAATAATAGCCTCTTTGGTTTCTACTAGGTTCTTTGGAGTCTGCATCATTTGATGTGATTTTAGACTGCATATAGGATACTCGCCACGAATGTCTCGGACTTTTATTCCATTTATAGAGTATTCCTAAAGCGGGCTCGTTTGGAGCAACATATGTTGTAGGTCCTACCTCACCAATAAAATTACTTCCTCCTAAAAAAAAACCTAGTTCATGTATCTGTGATTGCATACTAAAACTTAGGAAAAGGCATATAAATAAGCTGAAAATTTTATTCATTTTAATTTAAATTGCGTGCAAATATAATAATTATCAAAGCGAATCAATGCGCATTGAATTAAATGTGGATTTTTTTGAAAAATTAGCACAATAATTTAATGTAAATCTTGATATCTTGAAAATGAAACGGGAAAAGGCACAGGAATCGTATAATATGTCGTGAAAAGAATTAATTTCTTTTGTCCTGACCCCACAATAATTTGCTTCGTAAGGTTTTTAAGAAGGTCTCGTCCGGGATTTCGACCATGTTTATTTGAAAGGGAGTTTTAGTAATAGTTAGAATAGATTCATTTGCTACAGATGTAATTCTAGAGTCCAATGAAACTAAATAATTGTCCTCACGGCCGGAGACTTTCAATCGTATTACAGTTTCATCTGGAATAACTAGCGGTCTAGCATTTAAATTATGAGGAGCGATAGGAGTAATTACGAGACTTTTAACGTCGGGAGTTAATATTGGACCTCCACAACTTAGGGAGTAACCAGTAGAACCTGTGGGTGTAGAAATAATTAGGCCGTCAGCCCAATACGAATTTAAATATTCATCATTTAAAAAAGTATCAATCGTAATCATAGAGGTCGTATCCTTTCGACTTACAGACACTTCGTTCATAGCAAAATTGATGTCCTGCAGTGCTTCATTAGGTGGATCACAACTTAAGCTTAACAAAGTCCTTGGTGAAATCGAATATTTTTTATCAATCACTATTTGTAAAAAACTATCAATATCTTCCTTTTGAACTGTAGCTAAAAAACCAAGTCGTCCCGCATTAATACCTAAGATAGGAATGCCGGAGTCTCGTACTAAAGTAGCCGCTCTCAATATAGTGCCATCTCCGCCAATGCTAACCACGACGTCAAAACTATTATCTAATTCTGTATGTGATGAAAAAGTTTTGTATTCTTTCTTGATGATATCTTTTTCATACAGCAACTCAAGAAAATTAGCTTCAATAACTAAGTCCACATTGTTTTTATTAAAAAAGACAAATATATCTCTAATAATAGGTTCCGTACTGTTTTGATAATATTGACCGTAAATGGCTATTTTCATTGTGTTGTTTTTGAAACGTTTCGATTATAAATAATTGTAAGTTATCACCTTTAAATAATAATCATTCTTTTGATCTACATATTAAGGTACTTGTCAAGATAATCAGACCGTTCCTTTAAATTATTAATATAATCATCTTCATAATGCTCTGAGGTAATTTCATAATTATACCTTCTAAAAGTCTGTATTATTTCATTTATGGCACCAGTACTTATTTTAATAGTTACTTCCACGCTATTTAAATCAGAATCTGAAATGAATAATCCCAAAAGTTTCCCATTGTTACTCTCCACAATTTGAGCAATTTGTCCCATGGAGTAATCTTGAGTATTCTTTTTGACTTTAATGATGCTGCCTTGTTCTTTTAAGAAGGTAGTCTGATGGAAGAAAGTCATGATGTCATCAATTTCATAATAACCTACATACCCATTGTTTTCATCCAGAACCGGAATTAAATTAGAATGGTTTTTTGCAAAAACTTCTAGAACCTCTAGCCAAATGGCATCTTTACGCGTAAAAAAGGACTCTAGACTGTATTTGTAGTCTACTACTTTTTTCCCGTCCTCAAATGTTTCTATATCTTCGGCCACGATGCTTCCTATATATACGCCCTCTTCTACCACTGGAAAATGGGAAAAGTTCAAATCGTCAAAAAAATCCTTGACTGCGGCAATAGTTTCTTGGCTGTCAATAGCTTTGTAATCAGTCGTTATGTAGTTTGTAATTTCCATCTTCGTTAAATCCTCAATTTTTATGCAAAATAATCAAAAAAAGGCAAAATCGCCTACCTTTTACTTTGTATTTTTGTGCTATTAAAACAGTTACAACTAATCAAAAATTGTTCCAATGACAAAGTTAAGTGTTAACATCAATAAAATAGCTACTTTGCGAAATGCTCGTGGAGGAAATGTACCCGATTTGCTAAAAGTAGCCACCGATATTCAAAAATTTGGAGGGCAAGGAATTACCATTCACCCTCGCCCAGATGAGCGTCACATAAGGTACCAAGATGCTCGGGATTTAAAAGCAGTGGTCTATACCGAGTTCAATATCGAAGGAAATCCGCAGCACAATTTTATCGATTTAGTACTAGAGTGTAAACCAGAACAGGTTACACTTGTTCCGGATGCCATTGGTGCCATAACTTCATCTGCAGGATGGGATACCGTTCACAATCAAGCGTATTTAACTGAGATGATTCAGGAGTTTCAGCGCAACGGAATCCGAACTTCTATTTTTGTTGATCCACGCTTAGACATGATCGAGGGCGCAAAAAAAACGGGTACAGATCGCATCGAGTTATATACTGAGGCCTTTGCACATAAATATGGTCTTGGTGATCAAAAAGGTATCGAGCCATATATTGCAGCAGCATTATTAGCCAACGAATTAGAGCTTGGGATCAATGCTGGACATGATTTAAGTTTAGATAACATTCAGTTTTTTAAACAAAATATTCCGGGACTACTTGAAGTCTCTATAGGTCATGCGCTCATCGCAGAGTCGTTGTATCTAGGATTAGAAAACGTCGTAAATATGTATTTGCAAAAATTAAAATAAAATAATTGGTGCGAACTACGTTTTGAAAGAGGATTTTTTTTAAAATACCTGACAGCCACTGGCTGTCCTCCTCTTAATCTCAAATCTTACGCGCTCACAAACCCAAAAATATGCTGTATTCAAAAATAGAAGGAACCGGAAAACCACTTTTAATTCTACATGGATTTTTAGGAATGTCAGACAATTGGAAAACCATAGGAGGCAAATTATCCGAAGTTGGTTTTGAAGTTCATCTGCTAGATCTCCGTAATCACGGTCGTAGCTTGCAGTCACTAGAATTCAATTATGAACTCTTGGCTCAGGATGTTCACGACTACTGTGTAGGTCATAAACTAAGCAGTATTGATTTGTTAGGTCATTCTATGGGAGGTAAAACGGCCATGCTTTTTGCAACTAAATATCCAAATTTGGTGAATAAACTAATCATTGCTGATATTGGTCCTAAGTTTTATCCGCAACACCATCAAACGATCTTAGAGGGATTGAACGCAGTCAATTTTGCTGAAAAGCCAAGTCGTTCCGATGTTGAGACTATTCTAGAGAGTTATATTACCGATTTTGGAACGCGTCAATTTTTAATGAAAAGCTTGTATTGGCAAGAGCCAGGACAATTAGCCTTTCGTTTTAATCTAGCTTCATTCAATCAAAAACTAGATGAAATAGGAGTTGCCTTACCATCAGATCTAAGTTTTGATAAACCAACACTTTTCATTCGTGGCGCTAAATCTAATTACATAGTAGACAGTGATTTTGCCGACATAAAAAAGTATTTTCCACAAGCTATATTTGAAACAATTCCAAATGCTGGGCATTGGCTTCATGCTGAGGATCCACAGATGTTTTATGATTTAACGCTCTCCTTTTTGAAATAAAAGCTATTCTTCAAAAATAATATTATATTTAATAAAATTTATAAAACGAAAACTATGAAATTATTAATTAGAATTCTCGTTACATCGGCCTTAGTTTTACTGATTGCAAATTTCATGACGGGAGTACATGTAAGTGGATTTGCGACAGCAATTATAGTTGCCGTTGTACTAGGTTTACTTAATATCTTTATTAAACCTATATTGGTGCTGCTAACCTTACCTGTTACTTTTGTTACTTTAGGTTTGTTTTTATTGGTAATCAATGCGATTATTATTTTGCTCTGTGATACTATTGTGGGCGGTTTTGGTGTTGATTCTTTTTTTACAGCATTATTATTCAGTATCATTTTGTCGTTATCGCAGTCGATACTTTATGCTCTATTAGGCGAGAACAAATAGTAACTACTGTTACTGATACGAATTGTTTTAACTCATTTAACATATTTTTAAAACAGAATTCGATCATTTACGGTAACTTTGTACTCTCAAATAAGAAAATGAAAAAATTCCACATTATATTAATAGTCTTGCTTGGTATCTTTATGATGCCAAGTAATGCTATTGCTTGTGGTACCACTAAAAACGTTTCTTCATATGGTATGGAGATGACTTCAAAAACAAAGAAAAAAGACTGTTGTGATACAACATCTCATTCTAAATCGAAGAAAGAAAAAGGGTGTACGGGAAAATGCGGAATGGGCATGTGTACCTCTAATTCATCTGTAAATACAGCGATTTACTCCAATTATAATTTTGAGGTTCAAGAAACAGTATTCAACTTTAATACTGAAAAACAAACAGTAGAATATATTACTTTTTCCCTATCTGATGGGTTTACTTCTATTTGGCTTATTCCCAAAATAGGCTAGTTAATTTCCTTGACAGCCAATAGTGCGTCAATTTTAAAGCAAATGTGCTTTACAATCATTTCCCTTTTTTCGATTAATAATAAGACGTAATAGTTTTTATATCTATTAGTGCTTTTTATTTTATTCCTTTAAATTAAATAATAAATCATGAAAACATTAAAATCAATAGTGTTAGCACTACTAGTATTGCTATCTACAGTAAGTATCAACGCGCAAATAAAAAATAAAAAAACAGAAACAATTAAAATATTTGGCAACTGTGAAATGTGCAAAGCCAATATAGAAAAGGCAGGAAACGTCAAGAAAACAGCTGAAGTGATATGGGATCAAGATACCCGTATGGCAACTTTGACTTATGATTCGAACAAAACAAATACTGATGAAATCTTAAAGCGAATTGCTTTAGAAGGATACGACAGCGATAAGTTCTTAGCGCCAGATAGTAAGTACAATTCGTTACACGAATGTTGTCAATATGATCGTGAAGCTAAACAAGAGGTTACAATGAATCATAAGGAAAGCGAACACGTTCCGTCTAATACAATAGTAGAAACGCAAATAACAGGAAATCAGTTAGAGGCCGTATATACAAGCTATTTTTCATTGAAGGACGCATTGGTTAAAACAGATCCAGCTACTGCAGCTTCTAAAGCCAAAGAGATGCTTGTAGCATTAGAAGCCGTTCAAATGGATAAATTACCTATGGATGTCCATATGGTGTGGATGAAGGTAATGAAAGATTTGATGGCAGATACTAAAGATATAGCCTCAAATACCGATGTTAAAAAACAAAGAGCTGCTTTCAAAACAGTGTCTACTAATGTGTATGAATTGATGAAAGTGTCAAAATCACATACTACCACCTACTATCAATATTGTCCTATGGTAAAAGCGAACTGGTTAAGTAAAGAAGCAGCAGTGAAAAACCCTTATTATGGTGCATCAATGTTAACTTGTGGTTCTACTGTTGAGACTATTAATTAACATAGGTAGACTATTTAAATTAATGCTTTATGTTTAAAATACAAAATCTTATTCTCGTGTTTTCTCTGTTTTCCGTTTTTTCAACTGCATTTGGTCAACTAAAAATAGGGGACAAATTGCCAGAAATTCAACTGCAGAATAATAAAGACGTAGCAATCGATTTACAATCCTATCAAGGAAAAGTTGTTTTGGTCGATTTTTGGGCTTCATGGTGCGCTCCGTGTAGAGTAGCTAACAAAAGAATGGCTCCTTTTTACAATCAGTATAAATCAAAACAATTTGAAGTTGTGGCTATATCTGTCGATACCGACAAACTGAAATGGACTAATGCGATTGCAAAAGATAAACTAGAATATGTGCAACTGTTAGATCCTAATGGGTTTGATGCCAAGTCTGCTTTGCTTTTTGGCGTCGAACAACTGCCTAGCTCTTATTTATTTGATAGTTCAGGGGCCTTAGTAATGATCAACCCAACAGAGGAAGAAATTGTACAACTAATTAATAAAAAATAATATGAAAAATATAAAATTAAAAACTATCCTATTAACGGCTTTCGTTTTACTACTAAGTCTGCCCTCTAAAGCACAAATCTCAAAAGCTGAAATAATTGCTACGGGTTTAACTTGTTCTATGTGCTCTAATGCGATTAATAAACAATTGAAGTCTATGGCTGAGGTTGAAAATGTTAGTACTGATTTGAACACAAATACGTTTGTAGTTACGCTGAAGGATAATAGCGCTTACACTGCAAATACTTTAAAAGAAAGTGTGGAGAAAACTGGGTTTTTTATTGGATCAATGGTGTTAACTATTGATTTAGGAACTGTAAAAATTACAGAAAGTCAAAAAATCACAAAGCAAAGCGGTAGTTATATTTTTGTTAACGGTGGTGAAAAATCAGTTAATGGTCCTGTAAGAGTTCAAGTTCTAAACGAAGGGTTTGTTACCAAAAAAGAATTTAAAAAATCAGCTAAACTGCAAGCCAAATATGCTGATGTCGTAGCTCAAGAAAACACCTATTTAATAAAATCAATCTAAATGAAATATTTTGTAATGCTATTTTTGACATTATTTTCTTTTCAAGTAAATGCTCAAGAATTATTTGTAATGACGGAGCCTGCAAGTAATATGCCTGCAGGTTCAATAGGTGTTCGAAATACTAATATGTTAACATTTAAAAACGAAGGTGGTACTAATTATCATAATATGCCTGAGGTAATGTGGGGTGTAGATAGGAACTGGATGATACATGCAACTGCTTTTTTAAATAACCGGCAGGGAGATTTAATGTTTCAAGGTGGTAGTCTCTACGCAAAATATCGATTTTTTTCCAGTGATGACCTTCATAGTCATTTTAGATTAGCGGCATACGGAAGAGTCAGTACGAACAATGCTCCCATTGATCAGGAGGAAATAGAAACCCTAGGGATGAACTCAGGTTATGAAACGGGAATTGTTGCTACTAAGTTGATTAATAAAACAGCTATTAGTACCTCATTAAGTTATGAGCGAGCGCTAAACAATAATACGTATCAATTCCCAAGTCTGCAAAGTAACAGTGCAATGAATTATACACTCTCTATAGGTCAGCTACTACACCCTAAGGAGTACACCAGCTTTAAGCAAACGAATGTAAATGCTATGGTCGAATTTTTAGGACAACGCTTAAATGAAAATGGGAAATCTTATTTAGACGTCGTACCTTCGCTACAGTTTATAATTAATAGCCAAGCAAGAATTGATTTAGCTTACAGACAGCAAATTTATAGTGATATGAATCGTATCTCTAGTAATAGTGTTCTGGTTAAGCTAGAATATACTTTTTTTAATGTGACGAATTAATTAAAAACCAGACCTAGTACACAATAAAAAACTTTTTAAATTTTATCAAAATGAAAAAAATAATTCTTTCAGCAGTCCTTTTTGGACTGGTAATGGTAAGTTGTAAGCAAGAGGCTAAACAAGATACTGATGAAGTTGCAGTTGAAACAAGCGCAGAGCAATTTTCCTGCCCTATGCATCCTGAAATTACTGGAAAAAAGGGAGACGTTTGCACAGAATGTGGGATGAACTTAGAAGTAGTTAAACCCGAGGCTGAGAAAGAAAAAGTTGAAAAAACAACTCCAGTTAGTGCCGAAGTAAAAGCTTCACTTTCTACTGATGCAATTGTTGCTGATTATTTAGCTGTAAAAAATGCTTTAGCAAAAGATGATTCTAAATTGTCTGCCACTTTAGCAAAAAAAATGAGCACCACTGTAAGTACTACTGATGCTTCTAAAGTGAATGCAAACTTAAAAGATAAATATGCTGCTATTGCTGCAAGTGCAGCCAAGCAATCTGCTATTATTGCAGATAATACAGGTAAGATCGATGTTCAAAGAGCAGCATTTGCAAATTTAAGCAATGATATAACGGATTTAGTAGCTGTTTTTGGATCAAATAAAAAGCTTTACCAAGATTATTGTCCTATGTATAATGAAGGTAAAAATGGCTATTGGATAAGTGAACTTAAGGAAATTAGAAATCCATATTATGGATCTGAAATGTTAGAGTGTGGCGGAATGATAAAAGAAATTCAATAATATTCCCAAATTTTTATACAATCTTAAAAAATCCTATCTTTATAATAAAGTTAGGATTTTTTGGTAAAAATAGATTTTACATGAATTTATATATAAAAAATATGGTTTGCGGTCGTTGCGAAACGGCAGTAAAAAAAGAGCTTGATAGTATGAATATTCCGTATTCTGACATACAGCTTGGAGTGGTTGAGCTCAATCGTACTTTAGAGGAAGAAGAAAAAGAAGAGCTTTCCAAAAATTTAAAGACTCTTGGTTTTGAATTGCTGGATGATAAAACCAGTCAAACTATTGCGCGTATTAAAAACCTGATTGTAGATCTGGTACATTATCAAAATGTAAAGCCTAAAATTAATTTGTCTACCTATTTGTCGGCGGAGCTGCTACAAGATTATGGTGCTATCAGTACTCTTTTTTCGGAAAACGAAGGAGTCACTATCGAGCATTATTTTATTGCTCAAAAGATTGAAAGAGTAAAAGAGTTGTTACTGTACAATGAATTGACATTGAGTGAAATTGCCCATCAGTTACATTATAGTACGGTGGGACATTTGAGTAATCAGTTTAAAAAGACTACAGGTATTACACCTACTGCATTTAAAATATCCAATAAAGTGGCGCGCAAACAATTAGATGCTTTATAAATCATGTAAATGCTTTCCATAATTGTGTAACGCTTTTGCCTGTTTTTATTCCGAAATTTGTTAAAAATAATTAAAAGTGCGTACATATGACACATAAATATATAATTACAGGAATGAGTTGCAATGGTTGCCGAACCAAAGTAGAAAAAACGTTGAATGCAATTGAAGGTGTTGAAGCTTCGGTTTTATTAGAGGATGCAACTGCAACAATCACTATGGAAAAGCACGTTCCTACTGCTCAAATGCAAGAAGCTTTAAGTGTAGCAGGGAATTATACGATCGAAATGATTTCTAATGGAGGGCACGGCCATTCTGATTCGGAGATGCAAGCTGTTACAAAAAAGTCCTGTTGTAGCACCACGTCTACGAATGATAAATCAGATCAGCACCATCATACAGCGCCAGGAAAGTTTTATTGTCCTATGTTTTGCGAGGGCGACAAGGTATATGACAAAGCAGGAGATTGTCCTGTTTGCGGTATGGACTTAGTGCAACAACCCGTTCTTAACGTAAGACAACAGTACACTTGCCCTATGCACCCCGAAATTGTTCAAGATGCTCCAGGTGATTGCCCAATTTGCGGAATGGATTTAGTACCAATGAAACCTACGGAATCAGAGGATAATAAAACATACTTGGATTTGCTGCGCAAGATGAAAATAGCAAGCGTCTTTACATTACCTATTTTTATCATCGCCATGTCAGATATGATCCCCAATAATCCTTTGATGCAGGTTATGGATCATTCACAATGGAATTGGGTGCAGTTTGCTTTATCGCTTCCAGTCGTTTTTTATGCCGCATGGATGTTTTTTGTCCGTGCTTGGAAATCAGTAGTCACATGGAATTTAAATATGTTTACTCTTATCGGAATTGGTTCGGGGGTAGCCTTTTTATTTAGCGTCATTGGATTGTTCTTTCCAGAAATCTTTCCGCAGGAGTTTAAAACAGAGATGGGAACAGTTCATTTATACTTTGAAGCAACAACAGTAATTTTAACATTAGTTTTACTTGGGCAACTACTAGAAGCAAAAGCGCACAGCAAAACTAGTGGTGCGATCAAGGAATTATTGAAATTAGCCCCTACTGAGGCAACTATAGTGATAGAGGGAAAAGATAAAGTAATTTCTATTCATGATATCAATAAAGGAGACTTCTTGCGTGTAAAACCAGGAGAAAAAATACCAGTCGATGGTAAAATTACTGACGGGTACAGCACCATAGATGAATCCATGATTTCTGGAGAGCCCATTCCAGTTGATAAAAATGAAGATGATGCCGTTATTGCAGGAACAATTAATGGTAATAGGTCCTTTGTTATGGTAGCAGAGAAAATAGGATCAGAAACACTGCTTTCACAAATTGTACAAATGGTGAACGATGCGAGTCGCTCCCGAGCACCTATTCAAAAACTAGCCGATAGAATAGCTAAGTATTTTGTTCCTATAGTAGTTGGAGTGTCTGTGCTTACCTTTTTCATTTGGGCAAAGTTTGGACCAGAGCCTAATGCATTGATTTATGGGTTTATTAATGCCGTTGCCGTTTTAATTATTGCTTGTCCTTGTGCTTTAGGATTAGCAACGCCTATGTCAGTAATGGTGGGAGTAGGTAAAGGAGCGCAATCGGGAGTTTTGATCAAAAACGCCGAAGCATTAGAAAATATGAATAAGATTAATGTTTTGATTACAGATAAAACGGGAACGATAACAGAAGGAAAACCATCAGTTGAAAAAGTTTTTGCAACGAGTAATAATGAAGACGAGTTACTGCAACTCATCGCATCGCTAAATCAATATAGTGAACACCCTTTGGCGCAAGCCATTGTAAATTATGCCAAAACCAAAAAAGTAAGTGTAGTTGAAGCCAAAAACTTTGAAGCCGTTACAGGGAAAGGTGTTGTTGGAACCGTAAATGGAAAAAAAGTTTCGCTAGGAAACAAAAAGTTAATGGATGAAGTGGGAGCGACAATTACTGCCGATTTAGAATCAAGTATTATCGCTGAACAAAAACTAGGAAAGACAGTCTCGTACATTGCTAAGGATGGTGTGGGAGTTGGTTTTGTATCGATTTCCGATGCGATTAAAGCATCTAGTAAAGAAGCAATTGAAAAATTAATGAGTGAGGGTGTAGAAGTAATTATGCTGACAGGCGATAACGAAAACACGGCAAAAGCTGTTGCTGATGCAATAGGTTTGACCTCCTTTAAAGCGAGCTGTTTGCCTGAAGACAAATTGAGAGAAATTAAAAATTTACAGTCCGAAGGTAAAATTGTTGCTATGGCAGGTGATGGAATAAACGATGCGCCAGCTTTGGCACAAGCCGACATTGGTATCGCTATGGGAACAGGGACGGATGTAGCGATTGAAAGTGCTAAAATAACTCTTGTTAAGGGTGATTTACAAGGAATCGTTAAAGCCAAAAAATTGAGTCACGCAGTAATGAAAAATATTAATCAAAATTTATTTTTTGCCTTCTTTTACAATGTCCTTGGAATACCAATTGCAGCAGGAGTTTTGTATCCTTTTTTTGGGATTTTGCTTTCGCCAATGATCGCGGCGCTGGCAATGAGTTTTAGCTCGGTTTCCGTCATTGCGAATGCCTTACGACTGAGAAGAATTAATATATAATTATAAAACACAGTATTATGGAAAAAGAAAATGAACATACTAAAAGTAATAAATACACAAGATTTTTCTTGATGTTAGGTTTGTCATTTGTAGCGATGTATGTTACAATGTATCTGAATACCTATTCGATAGACCACGTGTATTTTAGCCTTACTAGATTTTACATGACCTGTTTGGGTATCTCCACAATGGCAGTTATAATGCTTTTGTTTATGTGGGGGATGTACAATAACACAAAGAAGAGCACAGCAATATTATTGGGAAGTTTGATTTTATTTAGTGCTGCTTTATTCCTTGTTAGGGTTCAAAAACCAATTGTTGGTGATGTATTATGGTTAAAAGGAATGATTCCTCATCATTCAATAGCAATCTTGACAAGTGAACGAGCGGATATAAAAGATCCCGAAGTTAAAAAGCTTGCTAACGATATTATAACAGCTCAAAGGAAAGAAATCGAGGAAATGAAAATGATTTTAAAAAGATTAGAAAATGATAAATAATAAAATAATAATTTTCGTCGTGTTTTTATTCCTAGCTAATAAGTCAATAGGTCAAAAAGTAGTACGATACGATTTGTATGTTAAAGACACGATAGTTAATTTCACAGGCAAAGACAAACATGCCATTGCTGTAAATGGCCAAATTCCCATGCCAACATTAACATTTACGGAGGGAGATATAGCCGAAATCTATGTCCATAACGAAATGGAGGTAGGAACATCTTTGCATTGGCACGGCTTGTTTTTACCCAATAAAGAGGATGGTGTGCCGTATCTAACTCAAATGCCAATTGCACCACATACTACCCACAAGTATAGTTTTCCCGTGGTGCAAAGCGGTACGCATTGGTATCATAGCCATTCTGGTATGCAAGAGCAAATAGGGATGTATGGGGCTTTAATTTTGAATAAAAAATCTGATGATCCAACCTTTAGAAAGGGGATTGATGATATTCCTCAAATTCCGGTTGTTTTAAGCGAATGGACCGATTACGATCCGGACAATGTACATCGCATGTTGCACAACGCTTCAGACTGGTTTGCCATAAAAAAAGGAACGACACAAAGTTATGCCGAAGCAATTAGTGCGGGTCATTTTAAAACAAAATTAAATAACGAATGGAAGCGCATGCTGGCGATGGACGTAAGTGATGTGTACTATGATAAATTTTTGATAAATGGAGAAAATGAGAGTCAGCTTTCTCAATTTAAAGCAGGTGATAAGGTACGACTGCGCATTTCTAATGCAGGCGCTTCCTCTTACTTTTGGCTTACCTATGCAGGAGGAAAAATCACTGTCGTTGCTAATGACGGGAATGATGTAGATCCTGTTGAAGTGGACCGATTGATTATAGGAGTGTCAGAGACTTATGATGTGGTTGTGACTATTCCCGCCAAGAATACTTCCTATGAATTTTTAGCTACTCCTGAAGATAGAACAAAATCAGCTTCTCTGTATATAGGAGGCGGAATCAAGCAATTGATCGATCCGTTACCGAAGTTAAAGTATTTCGAAGGAATGAAGATGATGAATGACATGATGAATATGAATGGTACCATGAATGATATGGGTATGCAAATGAGCCTGCAAAAGATGGATATGAATACAGTAATGTATCCTGAGATTAGCGGTCAAGCACCTATCATGATGCATGGAAAATCAGGTGGAATGAAAATGAAAATGAAAATGGAAATGCAAGAGCCTAAAATGGATCAGTCCGCTCATGCTATGGCTTCTACAGACATTACTACATTGAATTACAGTATGCTAAAAGCACCACAAGTCACCACCTTGCCAAAAGATGCTCCTGTTCGAGAATTGCGTTTTGAATTAACAGGAAACATGAACCGCTATTTGTGGAGCATGGACAATAAAGTACTTTCTGAAACCGATAAAATTTTAATTAAAAAAGGAGAAAACGTTCGTATTGTTTTATATAATAATTCCATGATGCGCCATCCTATGCATCTTCACGGACATGACTTTAGAGTATTAAACGGTCAAGGCGATTATGCGCCATTAAAAAACGTTTTAGACATTATGCCGATGGAAACGGACACGATAGAATTTAATGCTAATGTCGATGGCGATTGGTTTTTTCATTGTCATATTTTGTATCACATGATGTCAGGAATGAATAGAGTATTTAGTTATGAAAATTCAGCTCCTAATCCCTTATTACCAGACAAAGCAGCTGCTTATAAAAAATTACAGTCAGAGAGTAACGGGTTACACTTTATGGCAGAAAATGATTTTGCTACCAACGGAAATGATGGGCAAGCCATGTTGCAAAATGCGCGTTGGAGTTTTGGTACAGAATGGCGTTTAGGGTATCATGATGATCATGGTTACGAGTCCGAAACCCATATTGGAAGATATATCGGAAGAAATCAATGGTTCATGCCTTTTGTAGGTTTTGATGCGCGCTATAGAAAGTTAGGAAGGAATGAGGTAGAGGAAAATCTTTTTGGTCAAAAAAGTACTAAGGACAAACGTATCCAAGTAAGTTTAGGAGTTGCTTATACATTACCATTGTTAATAACAGCACAAGCTGAGGTATATCATGATGGAAACATTCGTTTTCAGTTAATGCGAGAAGATATTCCGGTTTCCAAACGACTACGAGCTGCATTTATGGTTAATACCGACAAAGAATACATGGCCGGTTTAAAATATATTGCTGGAAAAAATATTGGTTTCACCACGCATTATGATAGTGATATGGGGATAGGGTTTGGAGTGAATGTGAATTATTAAGTTGCTTTAGATCTAAATATGACCACTTTTTTAAATTTAGGAAAGTACTAATTTGAAAAAGTGGTTTTTCTTGTTTTTATATTAATGCTTGTTATGAGTTACTTACAATTTTTTGTGTTCTTAAATCGGATTATCTTTTACGGTTTTTAGATTTGTCATTTGCAAATGATAAAAATAGTGTTACTTTTGCACCCGAAATGATATTTCAGGGCCCGTTCGTCTATCGGTTAGGACGCATGGTTTTCATCCATGTAAGAGCGGTTCGATTCCGCTACGGGCTACTAAACAGGACAAATGAAATTTACTTTCGTTTGTCCTGTTCTTTTTTTGGAGTAATCCGTTGGTTATCTGAAAGATATAGTTTGCGATTACATTCATTCGAGCGGTTCGATAAGTTTTTCCGTCAAACTCCAATTTTTCGGGGAATATCGAACCAATTATATCCCGTCTTGTTCTGATTTCGCCCTCGCTATACATTTTAGGAATGCTTTCTATGTATTTCAAAGCCCTGTCCAAAGACTTTTCTACGTTGATTTTCTTGGTATCAGAACCGTCCTTGCTCAACTGTTCTTCCAAACTCTCAATCCGTTTCCTACACTCATCTTTGATTTCGAGATATTCCTCGTCATCAATAATTTCAGACAGCAGTTTGTTGCGTGCTACTGATAACCTTGCATTCAGTTTATCTATTTCCTGTGCAATCTGTTTCTTTTCGTCAAACGGATTTTTTGCGAATTTCTTGTAGTTGTCCAACAGAAGTCTTTTTACTATTTGAGAAGTACCGTTCAACGCAAACTGTCGCATACTCTTTTCAAAAATATCGTTGGCTAATTCGGCTTTTTGACGAAAGCCACAAGAGGAAACACAATGATAGTAGTAATAACGGCTTGTTCTTCCTTTGGAAGCACTTCCCGTTAGGTTGCGACCGCATTCGGGACATACCAAGAAACCACGTAGGGGCAAGTTCTCGTCTGAAAGTATTTTGGTATTGGGACGTTCTACCCTTTTGTTTCCGTCCAATATCAGTTGTACCCTATCAAAGAGGTCTTTGGATATAAGTGGTTCGTGCTGACCCTGCACCAAATGTGCTTCTTCGTCCTTGAATTTGGCAATGAATATCTTACCGTAGTACAGCGGATTGCGTACGGCAACGTGAAATGCACTTCGGCTTATAGTTGTCTTGTGCAACTTATTCATTTTTTGCCGTACTTGGTCACAGGCAAACACGCCTTTGGCTATTTCGTTGAAAGCCCACAGCATAGCTGTTGCTTCAGGTTCTTTCGGAGCAATGTATTTTCGTCCGTCCTCTTTGCTTCTATTGATATATCCAAAAGGTGCTCTACCCATCAAACGCCCCTCTTTCCTTGCCCTACGCATACCGTAGAACGTATTCAATGCTCTGCGGTCATTCTCTACTTCGGGAGCAGAAAGATATATGGCAAGCATCATCTTGTTTTCGGGAATGGAGAGGTCTAACGGCTGTTCTACCGCCTGTGGCTCTATACCAAGTTTGTTGAGTGTGCTAATCATTTGATAAGCATCGCCAGCATTACGGCTGAACCTGTCCCATTTGGTAAACAGGATAAGGTCAGTTTTTGAACTTCTCTTTTTAAGGCTGTTCAATAATCTTGTCCATTCGGGACGGTTAAAGGTCTTGGCGGAATGGTCTTCATAAATAACCTGCCCAACAGCAATCTTATTGGTTGCACAGTATCTTTTCAGGCGTTCCTCTTGGTCACGCTGTGAATATCCCTTGTCCGCTTGTTCATCGGTGGAAACACGTATGTATAAATCGGCTCTTTTCATAGCTAATCATTTTTAAGTGGGTATTGACTTTGTGTGGGATTAGCTAAATTACAAAATAAATCATTCGGTGTCAAAGCATTCACGGATAATTATCATTGTGAGGTTGTACAAAAACTCCATAATCAGTTCGGCTGTTTCCTGTTCCACGTCAATACCGACCTCACGGAGAAGCTCCATTGCTTCCTCGATAGGTATTTTTTCTATTTCTTTTCTCTCCTGCATCGCCTAACTCGTTTTGTACTGACTAAATTAATCAGGTAAACAAGTCGGGCTTCCAATGTTGCAGTGAGAGGTAGCATTTGGCGTTCAGTTGCCAAATATTATTATGAAAGAAGTTAAAATCATATTCAAAAAAGAATAAAAAGGTAGCAAAGATAAGGCGGACAGCCACCGCACCGCCCACCAAAAGACTACGGCATAATGGCTTCGCCACCCTTCGGGACTTATTCCGTTTCCTTTTGGTTTTTCCGCTTGTCCGCCTTGTTAAAATGGCTTTCTTTTTTTTCTGTTTTTTTCTTTTGGAAAATAATTTTAAGGGGGAGCAACGCATCGTCAAGATAACCCCCAACCCAAATAAAAGTGGCAGTCAGTGGCACTATTTGGCGTTCATTGTCGTGACTGTAAACAGCTGTTTTTCAAACAGTCTTGCCGAACTTTGCAAATGGAAGCGGTTGGTTTTTTCGGCTAACTCCAATCCGTTCCGCAGAACGGATTTTCTGAACCCCTGTTCAGAGCAAGTTATCTTTTGAGCTACTCGGAATAAATTCCGCATCTCAAAAGCACTTGCCCTTGCAGGTGGCTGAAAACCGCTCCGAAGTCGCAGTTTTGGTTTAACATTAAAATGATTTGATTATGGAAGAAGTGAACAGAAAACAGATTAAAAAGACAGGAAGAAAACCGAAGAACGACCCTGCGGTACATCGGTATTCCATCAGTCTGAACGCAGAGGAAAACGCCAAGTTCCTTGCCCTTTTCGACCAATCGGGAATGAACATAAAGGCACATTTCATTACGGCTTGTATCTTTCAAAAGACGGTAAAAACCGTAAAAATTGATATGAATGCGGTAGAATACCACGCAGGATTGACCAAGTTTTTCGGACAGTTCAGAGGAATAGCAACCAATTACAATCAGATTGTAAAGCTGTTGAACACACACTTTTCGGAGAAAAAGGCATTGGCATACCTCTACAAATTGGAAAAACAGACCGCAGCAATGAAAGAATTATTGCTCAAAGTTTTAATCCTTACCGCAGAATTTGAAAAGAAATACCTAAACAAAGAGTAAAGAAATGGTTGCAAAAATCGGAAAGGGAAGCAATATGTACGGAGCTATTTTGTACAATCAGCAGAAAGTGGAAACGGAAAACGGAGCGGTTCTGTTGCTGAATAAGATACCCGACACAATGGACGGTAGGTATTCCGTTGCGTACTTCAACAAGTGTTTTGAGCCGTATCTGTCTGCCAATATCCGAACGGAAAAGACGGTACGGCACATTTCATTGAACCCCGACCCGAAAGACACGGTAAGCGATGAACAGTTTACCGAAATGGCACAGGAATATATGGAGCGTATGGGTTACGGCAATCAGCCGTATATCGTATTCAAACATACGGACATTGACCGCACGCATATACACATCGTTTCGACCTGCGTGGGCATTGACGGCAGGAAAATCCCCGATGATTACGACCACCCTCGCTCAATGGCTATCTGTCGGGATTTGGAAACGAAATACAATCTGCACAAAGCTACCGAGCAGGAACAGAAACACGACAGCAGAAATTTCAAAAAGGTAGAACAGCAGAAAGGCGATATAAAAAGCCAAATAGCTTCGGTAGTGCGACACCTGCCGAAGTATTACCAATATACAAGCATTGGGACATACAACGCTTTGCTTTCGTTTTTGAATATTACGGCAGAGGAAATAAAAGGCGAACGCAACGGAGAGCCTGTACACGGATTGGTATATTTTGCTTTGAACGACAAGGGAGAAAAGGCAAGCAAACCGTTCAAAGCGTCTTTGTTTGGCAAGCACGCAGGAGTAAACGGATTACAACGGCACTTTGAACAATCCAAAGAGAAGATGAAAACCAACCCTGCGAAGTCTGTTCTCAAAAATTCGGTGGAACTTGCCATTCACACCACAAACAGCGAAAAGGAATTTAAAAAGCAACTTGCCGAACAGGACATTCACACCGTTGTCCGCAGAAACGACAGCGGACGGATTTATGGTATTACTTTTATTGACAATGGTAGCCGTACTGTTTGGAATGGCTCGCAGTTGGACAGAAACCTGTCGGCAAATCTGTTTAACGATTGGTGGAACAACGGAAACAAACCCGCATTGAAAGCACAGGACAGCCCTGTTTCCGATACGAACACGATAGACCACCAACCGACCAAAGACCTTTTCGAGTTTATCACGCAGGAACATTCGCACAGTTCTGATTTGGGATTGTTCAGCCTGTTGCCCCAAGCACAGGGCGAAGATTACGAGGAACAGGATTTTGCCAATAGAATGAAGAAAAAGAAGAAAACAAGACAAAAAAAATAATAGAGATTGTCCTTATTTTCAAAACAAGTTTTAAAATTACTTACCTTTGTTGTATGAAAAAATCAGATTAGCATATTTTTAGGAACATATAATCTCTGTCAAGGCAATAGATGTTGCCCTGACATTCTATTGAATTATTTAATAATAAATGCTAAAAAGATGAATTTTTTCGATAGCCCATTTAAGGGCAAAATAATTAGAGACCATATTACCAACCCCAATATCACGGCTGGGAAATATTCCTACTATTCCGGTTATTATCATGGACATTCTTTTGATGACTGCGCTCGCTATTTATTTCCAGATAGAGATGACGTTGATAAATTGGTCATAGGTTCATTCTGTTCCATAGGTAGCGGTGCAAGTTTTATAATGGCGGGCAATCAAGGGCATCGACATAATTGGATATCCAGTTTTCCCTTTTTTTATATGCCGGAGATTGAAGCATTCAATAAAGCAATTAACGGATTTGAAAACGCGGGCGATACAGTTGTCGGTAATGATGTTTGGATAGGGAGCGAGGCAATGATTATGCCGGGAGTGAAGATCGGTGACGGGGCGGTAATCGGTAGTAGGTCATTAGTCACCAAAGATGTTGCCCCTTACACTATTGTCGGCGGAAACCCTGCAAAACCGATTAAAAAAAGGTTTTCGGACGAAGAGATTCAGATCCTGTTAGATATCAAGTGGTGGGATTGGGATGAAGACATATTGACCGAAGCGATACCTTTAATTTGTTCAGGCAACATACAGTCTCTTTTCGATTTTTACAACCAAGTTGTAAAAATCGAAAAGAGAGATTTCCCGTATTGTTTTTGACTTATATGTAACAACTGCGAAAAGCCTTTCAGTTTTATTGCTGAAAGGCTTTTTTTAATGTAGAATTTGAAAAGGAGTATTTGAATAAAGAAATCATTACAAAAATCAAAAAGAGAGAAGTACGAGCAAAATTTTTAAGATTATCTACCTATTAGTAGATAGAAATTTATATCTTTGCGTTATGGAAACAAAAGAAATGACCACCACACGCCCCGCGTGGGCCTATACGCTGCCGGCAGCACTGCTGCTGATGGCTCCTTTCGACATCCTCGCTTCACTGGCGATGGATATTTATCTCCCTGTCGTTCCAGCGATGCCCGGCATCCTGAACACGACGCCCGCTATGATCCAACTCACGTTGAGCCTCTATATGGTGATGCTCGGCGTGGGCCAGGTGATTTTTGGTCCGCTCTCAGACAGAATCGGGCGACGGCCAATTCTACTTGCGGGCGCAACGGCTTTCGTCATTGCGTCTCTGGGAGCAGCTTGGTCTTCAACTGCACCGGCCTTTGTCGCTTTCCGTCTACTTCAAGCAGTGGGCGCGTCGGCCATGCTGGTGGCGACGTTCGCGACGGTTCGCGACGTTTATGCCAACCGTCCTGAGGGTGTCGTCATCTACGGCCTTTTCAGTTCGATGCTGGCGTTCGTGCCTGCGCTCGGCCCTATCGCCGGAGCATTGATCGGCGAGTTCTTGGGATGGCAGGCGATATTCATTACTTTGGCTATACTGGCGATGCTCGCACTCCTAAATGCGGGTTTCAGGTGGCACGAAACCCGCCCTCTGGATCAAGTCAAGACGCGCCGATCTGTCTTGCCGATCTTCGCGAGTCCGGCTTTTTGGGTTTACACTGTCGGCTTTAGCGCCGGTATGGGCACCTTCTTCGTCTTCTTCTCGACGGCTCCCCGTGTGCTCATAGGCCAAGCGGAATATTCCGAGATCGGATTCAGCTTTGCCTTCGCCACTGTCGGGCTTGTAATGATCGTGACAACCCGTTTCGCGAAGTCCTTTGTCGCCAGATGGGGCATCGCAGGATGCGTGGCGCGTGGGATGGCGTTGCTTGTTTGCGGAGCGGTCCTGTTGGGGATCGGCGAACTTTACGGCTCGCCGTCATTCCTCACCTTCATCCTACCGATGTGGGTTGTCGCGGTCGGTATTGTCTTCACGGTGTCCGTTACCGCGAACGGCGCTTTGGCAGAGTTCGACGACATCGCGGGATCAGCGGTCGCGTTCTACTTCTGCGTTCAAAGCCTGATAGTCAGCATTGTCGGGACATTGGCGGTGGCACTTTTAAAAGGTGACACAGCGTGGCCCGTGATCTGTTACGCCACGGCGATGGCGGTACTGGTTTCGTTGGGGCTGGTGCTCCTTCGGCTCCGTGGGGCTGCCACCGAGAAGTCGCCAGTCGTCTAACCGACGACTGGTAGCAGGCCCGCTCCGATGCGGCGCACTAACCATCGAAACCTCGTGAATGTCGGTATCCTGTCTGGCAGGATACCGCTCATTTCCCTTGTTCAGTTCATCGCCGTCGCCGAGCATCTGAATTTTCGGCATGCGGCCAAGGCACTTGGTATCAGCCAGTCGAGCGTCAGCGCGCGTGTGAAAGCGCTGGAGGATAACCTTGGTGTCCTGCTATTTGAGCGCCATGCGCGGGGCGTTCGGCTAACAGACGCAGGCAGGCACTTCATGGAGCGTGTCACGGCGGGTGTCGATCAACTCGATCACGCAGTGAAGACCGCGGAGTGACGGGCACTGGCTGGCAATGTCTAGCAACGGCAGGCATTTCGGCTGAGGGTAAAAGAACTTTCCGCTAAGCGATAGACTGTATGTAAACACAGTATTGCAAGGACGCGGAACATGCCTCATGTGGCGGCCAGGACGGCCAGCCGGGATCGGGATACTGGTCGTTACCAGAGCCACCGACCCGAGCAAACCCTTCTCTATCAGATCGTTGACGAGTATTACCCGGCATTCGCTGCGCTTATGGCAGAGCAGGGAAAGGAATTGCCGGGCTATGTGCAACGGGAATTTGAAGAATTTCTCCAATGCGGGCGGCTGGAGCATGGCTTTCTACGGGTTCGCTGCGAGTCTTGCCACGCCGAGCACCTGGTCGCTTTCAGCTGTAAGCGTCGCGGTTTCTGCCCGAGCTGTGGGGCGCGGCGGATGGCCGAAAGTGCCGCCTTGCTGGTTGATGAAGTACTGCCTGAACAACCCATGCGTCAGTGGGTGTTGAGCTTCCCGTTTCAGCTGCGTTTCCTGTTTGCCAGCCGGCCCGAGATCATGGGGTGGGTGCTGGGCATCGTTTACCGCGTCATTGCCACGCACCTGGTCAAGAAAGCGGGCCATACCCACCAAGTGGCCAAGACGGGCGCGGTCACCCTGATCCAGCGTTTTGGATCGGCGCTCAATCTGAATGTTCACTTCCACATGCTGTTTCTCGACGGTGTGTATGTCGAGCAATCCCACGGCTCAGCGCGTTTCCGCTGGGTCAAGGCGCCGACCAGCCCAGAGCTCACCCAGCTGACGCACACCATCGCCCACCGGGTGGGTCGCTATCTGGAACGGCAAGGCCTGCTGGAACGGGATGTCGAAAACAGCTATCTGGCCTCGGATGCGGTGGATGACGACCCGATGACACCCCTGCTGGGGCACTCGATCACTTACCGTATCGCTGTCGGTTCACAGGCGGGGCGAAAGGTGTTCACTTTGCAAACTCTGCCGACCAGTGGTGATCCGTTCGGTGACGGGATTGGCAAGGTAGCCGGGTCCAGCCTGCACGCCGGCGTGGCGGCCAGGGCCGATGAACGCAAGAAGCTCGAACGGCTGTGCCGGTACATCAGCCGCCCGGCGGTATCCGAGAAGCGGCTGTCGTTAACACGAGGCGGCAACGTGCGCTACCAGCTCAAGACGCCGTACCGGGACGGCACCACGCACGTCATTTTCGAACCATTGGATTTCATTGCAAGGCTGGCCGCCCTGGTACCGAAGCCCAGAGTCAACCTAACCCGCTTCCACGGGGTGTTCGCACCCAACAGTCGGCACCGGGCGTTGGTCACGCCGGCAAAACGGGGCAGGGGCAACAAGGTCAGGGTGGCTGATGAACCGGCAACACCAGCACAACGGCGAGCGTCGATGACATGGGCGCAACGGCTCAAGCGTGTTTTCAATATCGACATCGAGACCTGCAGCGGCTGCGGCGGCGCCATGAAAGTCATCGCCTGCATTGAAGACCCTATAGTGATCAAGCAGATCCTTGATCACCTGAAGCACAAAGCCGAAACCAGCGGGACCAGGGCGTTACCCGAAAGCCGGGCGCCACCGGCTGAGCTGCTCCTGGGTCTGTTTGACTGACGAGCCTGAAGGCCAACGATACCAATCAAAATGCTGCGTTCACAGCGCCGCGGCAGGGATCCGCCGTGCTGGTTGTCGGAAAAGGAGCCGCTAGTGGGAAAGAGGAGGGTAAATTTTCAGCGTTGCTGGCTCCCCGTCAGCCGGATTGGGTTGCATCGCAGGGGTGTCGAAAGAGTCAACTGCGGTCCAAAGCTGTTGGACTTGGGTGAAAAGGGCGTTTATTCTTCCTATACGTGATAATAACAGGCGGTTCGGAAGCGCCTATTAACGAAAGTGCCGTTGGTGGTTTCAACGCGTCAAAAGCATTGTCAACCTTAAATGAAAATCCGCAAATGGCATCACGTCCTTTTGACATCAACAGAGACGGTTTTGTTATGGGCGAGGGAGCAGGTGCAATTATTTTGGAAAACTATGAACACGCTATAAAACGAAATGCTCCGATTATTGCCGAGATTGCTGGCGGTGGCATGGCTTCAGACGCATATCATTTAACTGGTACGCACCCAGAGGGAGAAGGGGCATATTTAGGTATGGTTTTAGCATTGGAAGACGCAAATATTTCCGCCAATGAAATAGATTATCTGAACACACACGCTACATCAACACCACAAGGCGATATGAGCGAATTAAAAGCAATAGCAAGACTTTTCGGCAGACAAGGCAAATTAAATATTAGTGCGACAAAATCAATGACAGGACATCTGTTAGGTGCTGCGGGGGCTATCGAAGCAATCGCTTGTATTAAAGCTGTTCAGAATAACATTGTTCCGCCAACAATCAATTCGGTAGATATTGAACCTGAATATAGGGATATATTTAACTTGACGTTACACCAATCACAACAACGGCAAGTGAATTACGCAATGAGTAATACTTTTGGTTTTGGCGGACACATTGCCACAAGTATTTTTAAAAAATATGCTGAATAGAGAGTAGGTGCTAACTTCGGTTTGCTCGTGTTGGCGCTAAATCGAAAGTTCAAGTATCCCAACATGTTCCTTCGTATAGAAGTTAAAAGTTGGCAATTATCGTAGAACAACCTACAGACAACACCAATATGTAACCGATAAATAATTACAAAATATGACCGACAGAGTAAACATCATCAATAACTACATCGATGGATACAACCAATTTGATATCAAAAAAATGGTTGCAGACCTTGACGATAATATTGTTTTTGAAAACATTCAAAATAATGATATAAGTTTATCGCTGAAAGGGTTAACAGCGTTTAAACAACAGGCAGAAACAGCAAAAACATACTTTGCAAAGAGAACACAGACAGTTAAATCGTTTAGGCATTTTGACAACAGCACTGAAATAGAAATTGATTATACAGCAATTTTAGCAATTGACTTTCCGAACGGCTTAAAAAAAGGGCAAAAGCTAAAGTTATCAGGAAAATCCGTGTTTGAATTTAAAAAAAACAAAGTGATTAAATTGACAGACATTAGTTGACATTAAAACCAGCGAACAAGAATATGACTTTACTAAAACATAAAAAAATTACAATAATTGGTGCCGGGCCTGTTGGATTAACAATGGCGAGATTGTTACAGCAAAACGGCGTGGACATTACAGTTTACGAGAGAGACAAAGACCAAGATGCAAGGATTTTTGGTGGGACACTTGATCTGCACAGGGATTCGGGACAGGAAGCAATGAAAAGAGCGGGATTGTTACAAACTTATTATGACTTAGCTTTACCAATGGGTGTAAATATTGTTGATGAAAAGGGCAATATTTTAACCACAAAAAATGTAAGACCCGAAAATCGTTTTGACAATCCTGAAATAAACAGAAATGACTTAAGGACTATCCTATTAAATAGTTTACAAAATGATACCGTCATTTGGGATAGAAAACTTGTTACCCTTGAACCTGATAAGGAGAAGTGGATACTAACTTTTGAGGATAAATCGAGTGAAACAGCAGATCTGGTTATTATTGCCAATGGTGGAATGTCTAAAGTAAGAAAATTTGTTACCGACACGGAAGTTGAAGAAACAGGTACTTTCAATATACAGGCCGATATTCATCAACCAGCAGTAAATTGCCCCGGATTTTTTCAGTTATGCAACGGAAACCGGTTAATGGCGGCACACAGAGGCAATTTACTGTTTGCCAATCCGAATAATAATGGTGCTTTGCATTTTGGAATAAGTTTTAAAACACCTGACGACTGGAAAAATAAAACACAAGTAAATTTTCAGGACAGCAATAATATTGTTGATTTTCTCTTGAAAGAATTTTCCGATTGGGATGAACGCTACAAAGAACTGATTCGTTCGACATCATCGTTTGTCGGGTTAGCAACGCGGATATTCCCCTTAGCCAAGCCTTGGAAAAGCAGTCGTCCATTACCCATAACGATGGTTGGCGATGCTGCTCATCTAATGCCTCCGTTTGCAGGGCAGGGTGTAAACAGCGGTTTAGTAGATGCCTTGATATTGTCTGATAATCTGATTGACGGGAAGTTTAATAGTATGGAAGAGGCTATTCAAAATTATGAACAACAAATGTTTGTTTATGGAAGAGAAGCACAGGCAGAATCGACAATAAACGAAACGGAAATGTTTAGTCCCGACTTTTCGTTCCAAAAATTAATGAATCTATAAAACAGAAAGTCAATCTGGGTTTATATTTTAGAATTTTAAAAAACGGTATATCAAGCATTTACATATAATTAAAATTGATATATTCGCTAATCTGAGCGTTATGTGCCACCTAAAAAACAACAACGAACAAAATTTCATATGAGTAAAGGGAAAAACATTTGATTCAAAACAACTACGCTAACATTATGACGTATAGAAAAAAGCCCCTAACACGAATGAATTTAGTAGCAGAAAACATGTATACATCAGGGAAGTGTTTTATTTATTAAAGGACAAAAATTATGATAGCGAAATTACTTTGGGAAATAGGAGCTTCCTTACAGATGCTGATTGGCGTAGCTCACGTATTGGGAACATTGTACTCCCAACTTCTTCATCCAGAAGATAAAAATCTTATTGAAAAAATGAAAAGCACATTGCTCAACGTAGATAAGAAAGCAACACAATGGAACGCTTGGATTTTCTTTAATCTTGCGTTTGGCCTTTGCTTGTTTATGGTCGGTCTTTTTTCTTGTGTTTTAGCTTATGAAGATTTAGAAATCATAAAAGGATTTACGGTTTTGACTTTAGGTATAGTGGTTTGTTCTATGCTCATAACATTTTTTGCGCAGAGGCTGGCAATTAGAAAAGTTAGAACAGTATTTGTAATAGTTACAGTTTTATATTTAGTCAGCATATTGCTAAATCAATGAAAAAACTGCCACAAAAAATGAGAAAAAAACCATTTGCAATATCTATTATTTAATTGATAATAAACCATTTATATGAACAAACAAACAGAAACAGCAGCGAAAATAATTAACGCAAATAATATTCAGCTTTGCACGGAAAGTTTTGGTAGCATAAAAAATCCTACAATTTTATTAGTTGCAGGAGCCACTGTATCTATGCTGTTTTGGGACGAGGAGTTTTGCCAAAAATTGGCAGAAAAAGGATTTTTTGTTATTCGTTACGATAACAGAGACGTCGGAAAATCCACGAATTACGAACCGGGTTCAACCCCCTATGATATTGTTGATTTAGTCGATGATGCCATATCGATTTTGGACGGCTATCATATAGATAAGGCTAATTTCGTAGGGATGTCATTAGGCGGACTAATAACGCAAATCGCTTCTGTCAAATATGCAAACAGGGTTGATTCAATAACACTTATCTCATCAGGACCTTGGGGTGACTCAGACCCGACAATTCCTGAAATGGATACACGTATTCTAGATTTTCACGGAAAAGCTGAAACCGTAGATTGGACTGATGAAGACAGTGTAGCAACCTATTTAATTCAAGGTGCTGAATTGATGAGCGGCAGGAAACAATTTGACAAACAAAGAAGTGAAAAACTGATTAGAGCCGAATTTAAAAGAGCTAATAACTATATAAGTATGTTCAATCATGCGGCACTGCAAGGTGGTGAAGAATACTGGAACAGATTGAGCGAAATCAATCAACCAACCTTAATTGTACACGGAACGGACGATAAAATATGGCATTTTAAGAATTCAGCAGTTTTACTTGAAAAGATAAACGGCTCAAAACTAATAACGCTTGATGGAACCGGACACGAACTACATTTCGAAGATTGGAATAAAATTATTGATGGAATAACGCAACATACAACAAATAACAAAAGAATGAACAAATAGGGTATTATGTATTTCCAAATCAACGGTTTAGAGATTGAAGCTAATATCAATGTGTTCTTTGAATAACATCTTTTGGTGTTTTTTAATAATCATACTACGCAATTTTCTTTTATAAAAGGAAATATTGTAAACTAAATACGAAATGGTATCTTCATTAAATCATATCATCTCGGAGATACAGCGAAAAGAAAATGCTATTTCGCTGTCTGCATCTAATGAAATTGATGAAGCATATCAAACGACGATATACCTGCAAGAATACTTATGGTCAATAAGAGAGGATATTACCCAGCAGGGCTTTAAAAACCATTGGGAGGAAATCAATTTCTTTCGCAACATTAAGCCATACATTCTCTCCAAACTCATTTACCACAATAAAATATTTCGCATACAGACAGCTTGTCCTGTTGATGGAGGAAAGATGTACGCAAGTTATTTTTCAGAACAATTAAGGGAATTAAAACAGGAATACAGGGAGCATATCTATAATTCCGATTTTTACAGATATTACCGTTCAGGAAGAACAGACCGTGATGAAACTTACTTTAGGTTGGGCAACATTAATTTCCACGATGGACTGAATAGCTTCGTCTTTGAAATTGACCCTCTGTTTTCAACCTACTATGATTACAAAGTGGCTCGGATAATAGCAAATGAGCTACTCTATACCTACATACTCCAAAAAATCAATAATGATGAAATAGCAGGCTCTCTTTCTGCAAGGGATATTTCATCCGATGGTATTCTTTGGACGGACAGTAAAAATGCCTTGATAGAACTGATTTATGCTCTGTATGCGAACGGCTCTCTTTCATACGGTAAAGTAGGAATACGAAAAATCAGTTTGGTTTTAGAAAAACTGTTTCAGATTACCTTAGGGGATTTACATAATGCTTTCCATCGAATGAAATATCGTGCCAATTCACGAACCGCATTTTTAGACCAACTGAAATCTTCTTTGGAGGAATATATGGACAAGGATTTATAGAGTTATCAAAACAAACAAAAAGGGAAGCAAAGATAATGGATAACGATAACTGCGCACGCATAATGGCTTCGCCACCCTTCGGGACTTACAGTGCTTCGTTATCTTATATCCGTTAGCATAAAGGCTTTCTTTTTTTTCTGTTTTTTTCTTTTGGAATGAATTTTAGTTTTTAATATTCCATAGCAGTAACTTCCGCACTTAGGGAGGTTAGCCTTTCTAAATCCTCAAGAAAATGTTTCGAGATTTGTTCGGTTTCGGCTACTAAAAACGCATCAAACCTCGATTGTAATTTCGAGGTTTTTTTATGTTCGGTTAGGAACGAATTTTGCAACTTGTATTTAGATTTAAGACCTAAACGCGAGGACTGAAAGGTTCTGTTTTATTTACTTCTAAAAATAGTCAGACTACAGCATCATCAATTTTTTTCTTATTTCTTAACGCTAGCAAACCAATCACAGGTCCTATTGCTAAACACAAATAGATAGTGTTAGAATTGGTGTATGTACTCAAAGTACTAATCAATTGAATACTAAAAATAGTAACAATAAATCCAAGACAATTTATAATAGTCAGCGCTGTACCTTTTATTTCAGCCGCCGCATTTTCAGCAATCAAAGTAGACAAAAGCGGTGAGTCGGCCACGACCATAATACCCCAAAAGAGTAAAAAGGCAATAAATAAGTTTGATGATTCCAATTGGAAACCAAAGGGCGATAGTATGCAGCACATACAAGACAAAAATAATGCGGTAAAGGCAATTTTTCTTGTTCCATATTTATGAGAAAGATAGCCACTCAATACGCAGCCTAATCCGCCAATACCAATGATTAAAAAAGATAGGATAGGGATGTTAAAACTGACCTGGGGATGTAAGGTAGTATAAGTTTGTAATAATAGCGGTGTAAACGCCCAGAAAGCATAAAGCTCCCACATGTGACCAAAATAACCAAAAGCAGCGGAACGCAATTCCTTAATTTTGAATAAGGTGGCAAACACTTTTGTGTCTACGCCCTGACTTTGTTTTCGATAGGGACCATCAGGAACTAAAATAAGCATGATGACGCCACCAAAAGTAGCTAGTGCAGAGGTGCATAAAAGTACGTATTTCCAGGGAAGCCAATCAGTGAAACTTTTTAGCAAATGTGGGAAAGCAGTCCCAATAACTAAGGCTCCCACTAAAAATCCTAAGGATTTTCCTAAGCCTTTATTAAAATAATCTGCTGCAATTTTCATTCCTACTGGATAGATTCCTGCGAGGAAAAATCCAGTTAAGAACCGAATCACGAGCATACTCGGCAAGGTATTCCCATCCCATATAAGGGCTAAATTGCATGCAGCACCTAATAAGGCGCTCATAAGAAAAACTTTTGAAGGTGAGAATCGATCTGCAATTGCTAAAATCGCATACAGCAATGTTCCTAAGATAAAACCAAACTGTACTGATGAAGTTAAATTTCCAATTGCCGATTCCTCTAAACCAAAATTTTGCACTAGATCTGACATTACCGCATTGCTAGCAAACCATAATGAAGTACAGCAAAATTGAGCCAAGACAATAATGGGTAGAATATGTTTTTTTACTTCAGACATTTACTTGAGAACTTATTTTTTTATTTGTGGTATGGCTAGCTTCTATTTAAAAAACCGAACATGTTTATCATTAATAGCGTCAAAACGCAACATTTTGTAATCCAAAATATAATTTTGGTACATGCGCCAAGGAGCTTTGTTTCCTTGACTAGGTAACGTTTTAGCAGCTCTAATAATATAACCGGAGTTGAGGTTGAGTAATGGAACGGGTTGTAAGTTTGATTCTATTACTTGAGATTGTACTGCTTTGTAATTCTTTTTGTCTAAATAGTTCAGCATTCGAGAAATATATTCGCTCGTTAAATCGCTTTTTAGTGTCCAAGAAGCATTGGTATACCCAACAAAAATAAAGAAGTTAGGCAAATCATTTAGCATTAATCCTTTATATACAAAGGATTTCGAAACGTCAAATGGTTGCGAGTCGATTTGAAATTGTACACCTCCAAAAGCAACTAGATCGAGTCCTGTGGCAGTAATAATAATGTCAGCGTCTAAGGTTTGTCCAGATTTCAAAACTATTCCGTTGGGTACGAATCGATCGATATGATCGGTAACCACAGCTGCTTTTCCTTTTCGGATGGCTTTAAAAAAATCACCATTTGGAGCAATACAAAAACGTTGTTCCCATGGATTATAGTTTGGAATAAAATGTGGATCAACAGGAAAGTCTCCTAATCCTTTTTTTGCCCCGTTGATGATGAAATTTTTCATCTTCTCTGGATAATACTTGCAGAGATTGTAAAACACAATGGTGTACAAGATATTTTTGCACCTAATTAATCGGTAAGCTATTTTCCGCGGAAACAGCCGCTTTAATTTCGCCGCCATTTTATCATGATTGGGTAAGGCCGCGATATAAGTTGGAGAACGCTGTAGCATAGTAACCTGTTCTGCATCGGCGGCTAGTTCGGGAACAATAGTGACCGCAGTTGCACCGCTACCAATAATCACAATTTTTTTATTGGCGACAGCCAAATCTTTAGGCCATTGTTGCGGATGAATTATCGGGCCTTGAAAAAGTGATTCGTCTTTGAATTCTGGTCGATAACCTTTGGTGTAATTGTAATAGCCACTGCAACTAAAGATAAACTGGCAAGTATAAATAGTCTCTTCAGCAGTGACTGGGTTTGCGGCCGTAATGGTCCACAGTTTAGTCTGACTGTCAAAATTAAAAGTCACCGCCTTTTGTTGGTACAAAATATGATCTCTAACCTTGTATTCATCAGCGGCTTCATTAATGTATTTTAGTATAGAAGGTCCATCAGCAAATGATTTTTGGTCTTCCCAAGTTTTAAAGGAATAGCCAAAAGTATACATATCGGAATCTGATCGAATTCCTGGATATTGAAATAAACTCCAAGTTCCTCCAACCTCAGTACGTGCCTCGAGGATAAGATAGGTCTTGTTTGGGTTTTTTCTAGACAAATGGCAAGCTGCACCAATTCCTGATAATCCTGCGCCAATAATTATAATATCCCTATGATTGGAATTCATTTTGTGTTTTTTGAAAATAATGCTCGTGCAAAATACAAATAGATAGCATAAAAAGCACCATTATAATTTTACTAATAATGGTGCTTGAAATTGACTTTGCTTTTGTGCAATAAAACCAGCTAAAATTCTAAAGTAGCAATCAAGTTGTTGTTTTACATGCTTTTGATAAATTCTAAAAATATTTTTTTATGTAAATCCAAATCTAAGTCTGGTGAAAGTGAGGCGCGTACAATATAATCTTTGTCTCCTTCTTTAGTTGTTCCCTGCGTAGAAGTTGCTGGAATAGTCCAATAACATCCTTTTAGCTGGCCATAGCTGACGCAGAATTTACTCTCGTTAGGAATTTTAGTGATCATTAAGTTGATTAACTTCAGATTCAGTTCTCGCTTGTGAGATTCTTTCTCCTCTGGAGTATTTCCTTTTGTCGGCAGGTCTATAGAAAAAACAGAAGGTGTGAATCCTTGGCTGGCTAGTTCTTCAGACACAAAGTTAATTTTGGCATCTGGCAATTCCTTTGTAATAAAATTGACAAATTCGCGCGTGTTTGTATACGCATGAGCAATTCTTTGGTTCATAGATGGTAACTGCTTCGCCAATATAGCATATTGCAGGTCAGTTGCCTCGTTGTCACATAGCGCTAAATGCAACGCTATCTTTTCCATTAAAGCGATTGTTTTTTCATTTCCAACACAATAGCCAGCAGTACATTTTCCGCCGCTTGGGAATTTAGATCCACTAGCAAACGAAATGGTTCTTACGGCTGCAAGTATGTCTTCTTTTCCAAGAAAGTGAACGTTAGGACAAAACGTTTGGTCCAATATAAAAACAGGATCAATCGCTTTTGTGCCAGTTGCCGTTGTGCGTTCTTGAGTTAAAGCATTTTTAAGATCGATAAGGTTGGGAACTTCAACTCTTGGATTGGTTGGAATCTCAGCAATGATATAAGGCACCGCGTCTTCTAATGCGATTTGAGTTAATACGCTATCAATACTTTGTACCATATCATTATCGCCATCAACAAGTAAGTCCACAATTGAAACATTATCAAGTGCTTCAGCAACGCGTCTTGCTTGATCGTTTGTGCCTCCGTAGCAGTTAGGCGGTACAACGATTTTTATAGCTTTGTTTGGGTGATTCACGGCGGCATCATGAATCAGTCCCATCATAATAGCATACTGAATAGATAATCCGCTTGATGCCACAAGTGGTTCAATATTAGTATTTGTTATTTTTTTAATTTCGGCCAAAACTGCTTTCTTATCTGTTGTTACAGTGCTTTCTGTTGGTGCAATAGCTTTTTGCGAAGCAAGAGATTGCAGGGCGATTAAGGAATCAGCAGGCGTCATGGCCACCGTTTCTCTGCGGCGTACATGCTGAATTGCAGCAACATAACTCTCGTTCTTCGCTCCATTAACTACTAGAATACTTCCTAGTTCTCCATAAAGACTGATGTGAAAATCGACAGTAGCTGGAATAGCAATTTTGCCAAGATTATCTTCATTAGTGATCAATATAGTGGTGTTAGTCGAAGACGGAATCAAACTACTATCTGCTATTTGTTTTAATTCAAATTGATAACCGTAAATGTTTTTAACGATTTCAGTTTTAAAACAATTAGGCAATTCTCCTATGTGATAAATGCTAGTTGATTTATGGTCTAAGCTGTTTTTACGTAAAACCGCTAGGATGGGAGTAGTCTTTGAAGCAAAACTAATTACATTATCAGACTTCAAGTGGTTTATCTTAGCGATAGCCCATTCTAATACGCAAGACAAAGGATGCCCTAGTCTAATGTAGTCATAGGCAGTTGGCAGATTATCTAAAGCTTCAGTAGTGGCCTTGTTTGAGTTGTATAACGCTTCGAACTGGGCTAAGAACTGTGTTTTGGCAAGTTTTTCCTCGTAAATATCCAACCTATGCGTAGTGGTGGTGAGCCAACCGGTAGGCATATTGGTAAGTACTTGTTGTATATAAGGGTGTATTAAATTGTCGTTCATGATTGAATTTTTAAATCGGGTGCAATTTACGTTAATTAGATTTATTTAAAGAATGATGCGTTCATTTGTTGCTTTGGTAGGGAATGAATCGTATTCCTAAAAAATGATATTCTGAGATCAAGAAGGAGCGCAATGCTTACATTAATCTTTTTTGTCTTGTTGTTCGGATTGATTTTGTTTTTGGTGCGGTAAGCTGTCGCCTACATTCATTCCGGAGGCCATTCCTATCATAAAAGCAGTCAGAATTAGTATAATTTTTCTTTTAGCCCAAAGAATAGGTTGCGTCGATTGCTCTAAACGCGATTGTTTTTTTTGTTTATACATGGTGTAAATGATACATGGTTATACATTGTAAATCATGAGTATGCAGGATGATGCATAAATGCGTAGAAGTAATTTCTAAGCTACGTATAAACTAGGGTGTGCGCTGCGAGCGGTAATGGTCTCGTTTAAGAATAGAATTTTGGCAACAATTGAAATAATTTTTTGATACAGTTGGGTTCTGGTTTTTAGGGTGTCCAGAACGCTAAGGCTGTAGCTAATTGCAAATTTAAGGTATGTTATCGGAATCGAAATTACAGATTGTACCGTTGAAATTTGCGTGAAATGGACTGTTTTTGCGCGAGTCGTCTTTGTGTCGCTACTTACAATTGCATTTGAAAATTGGTAATATTCAACCGAATTAATTGAATAAACTAAAGCACTATCGTTCACCATCAAGCCAAAAGCAAGAAAGAGCGCAATAAGATATTTTAGTTGTTTGATCAATTGACAGGTTTTTAATTTGAAACAAATGTAAGTATTTTATTTAATTGCATTATTTTTTTGGGGAAAGCCAATAATCCAAAGATAGGGTCAATAGCTAAACAAGAGAAAATCAAACTGCTACAGGTGAGCAAATGCAACGAACTGATTAGTTGTGTACGAACTATGGTTATGGCAAAGCCAATACTGTTTAATATAGTAAGTGTGGTTCCTTTTATTCTTGGCGGTAGTATTTTGAGTATATAAGGGAGATAGCAATGCGGGAATCAGCAACTACGTCCCTGCTCCATAATAGTAAGGATACAATAAATAAAGATGCTGAGGGCTGAGTAAATAACAGCGGACAGACTAAGGGAGACTAAGAAGAGAACAACAAAGCAATGGTAATTGTTTTTTTATTTGCAAAGCTTTCCAACAAATAACCACTGATAACTCAAACGAGTCTACTGGTAACTATGCTAGTAAAAGATACAATAGGAATGCTGAATTCCACCTCCGGATTTAAACTAATGTAGGCTTTAAGGTTCCATGGTATAAAAGCGCAAAAAGAGTAGAGTTCCCTACTTTTTTTGTAGCAAAGTTGATCGTTTGAATTAATACAAACGAGTCAATATATGGATTACAACAAAATTTATTCGTTACTTGAGTTAGAATTTAATATGCCTAAAGAGGTGGTTCGTTAGTACAAAAAACCAAAAATTAATGAACGAAGGCTTTCCTTTGATATCCTCGATTGTAATTACTTCATTATCTGTTATGTCTTAAGAGGAATAATTTCAAAGGCCTGTCTTAATTATAGTTTGTAGCAACTAAAATATAAAATGATTTTAGTTGATTATAAATGGTATATAGCCAGCAGTTTGGTACTTAGTTATTGCCACTTTTGCTGCTTCTGAAACGAATATGTCATTATACAAGTCAGTTGTGTTAGTGTCGCTAAATACCATGGTTTGTCCGCAAAGAATAAATTGCACGCCAACCTTTTGCATTTGATCAATTAGGGAGGCATTGGGGTTAGAGGAATTGAATTTTTTTTGATAAATAGTATTGTTTAAAATTGATAAATAAGCCCCTGAGTGGACTATTACGACAGCCTTTAGATTTTTTGGCAAAATTCCGCTAGCGGCATGTAAATTTAAAATTCGTGCAATCTCCTCTAATCCTTCATTGGGTTTGTCAGACAAGCCTTTGGTTGTTCCGTTCTGCGTAAAATCAAAAAGTAATTTGTACACTTTATTTGCTTCGGGTTTGTCGGTTATATTTTTCACTGGTAAAACTCCTGTCCACTTTGTTCCTTTTATTAAGGGGTATTCTAAAACGGGAATAAAAGGATCTATCTTGGCTGCTTTACTCTCACGCGCTGATGTTTGTGCATTTAAGAACGTAGAGGATAGCACAACGAAAAGAATTAATAGGTTGTTTTTTATGAAATTCATGATAGATAGTTTAAGTTTATAATAGAATTAAATAGTAATAAGGTGATTTAAATTTTCAACGCTAAGATAGTTTTTTTTTAAAGAAAAATAGTTGTTGTAAAGGCAGTAGCGACTTCTGTATATAAACACGTCCTAGAGGTAAAGCATTGGATTTCTGTAGATTTTAAATAGTACGACTGATAGCCGCTACTAAATCTCGATTCCACTCGTTTTGACAAGAACTGCATATGTTAATAGAGCAGTTTTTGTTTTTATAAATAGTTCTTGGCTAACTCAAAGGTCATTGCGAGGTACGAAGCAATCGCAGCTAGTAAACGCTTTAAAATTGATTTTTATTTGTTGCATCTTAGACACGGGTTCCAAAACTAAATAATTTGTATTGCATGATAACTTAAAATTTTTTCAATTCTAAGTCAAATGAATAAGTTTTTTTAAATGATGATCTTAGAGCAATTAAAAACAGGAATGGGATAAGTATAGAATATGTAAGTTCTTTACTCTTGAAAATAGTTAAATAGGCAATCCCTAAAGCATAGGTTAGTACAAACCCTATTGTCAAACCTTTTATTACTTTATGATTTTTAAATTCTGAATTGTTTTCTTTCCAATTTTCTATTATCTCGATAGGATGTATTAAGTTTTCATTGGTGATATTCAAATCGAGTACTTTTTCGAAAGTTTTACTTTTTACTGCTAATTTATTTGAGCCTGTATTTGCTTGCAAAGCAATTTGGAGATTTTTGCAGTCAAGATTCCCAACTGATTCTCCGTTCAAAAACAATTCATGTCTTCGATTCCAAAAGGAAGCTTTACTTCCAATTCTTATTTTTCCTTTCATTGCTAGATGAGGTTAAAAGGGTTTGGGTATTGTAGGATTGCTTTGTTTCTTGCTATGACTTTTTTAGATGATCATATTGTTACTGCGAGGAACAAGGTAATCTTGCATCAATTCTTTGTCATTTTAGATAAATAGAAAAAACTTGCCTGTCATGTCTACAGTAAATTTATCAATTGCTTTTCTGTAAATTGGTTACTGTTTACAATTGATTAGTATCTAGTTTCAAACTATTTATTGTTATTTCTTTAAGCAAAGTAAGTATTATTTTGCCCCGTTTTACCGATGTTTCTTTTAATAACTGTTTGCCTTATTTCAAGTAGAATAATTTTTATTTAATTATTTGCCAACTACTAATCATAAACGGTGATTATTGTCTTTTGTGAGTCTATCCAATGCAGTAATTAATCTTACACATTATTAATTTTTATACCGCACAATTCATCCATTTCTAATAGTTACTCCTGAATTCAACCCAAGTCTCGCGTGAAGGATGGAAGTGAAAATCCTTTTATGCAGCTTAGCAAATAAAAGATTGTAACGTACAGCCTGACCCGCCGTAGAGAAACGAAGGTGGGACACGCCCAAAAGCCTCTGAAATACGAGTTGATTTTCGGGCTTGAATTAGGCGCAAATTTCTAGTGAAGGTTCAGTCTTAAAAAGCTTGGTTGGCTTCGAAAAATTTTATAATTTTGCCATCCGAAATTATAATGTAAATTAAAGAAGAAGATGGATATTAAAAGAGTAGCAATAGACGCTGTAAACGAGACGATTGTAATGACAGTGGTTCACATGGATTACAAAGGTCAAGTAGCAAAAAGAATAAACGAAAAAATGCCATTGGCAACTGTAAAAGGATTTAGAAAAGGACAAGTTCCTAAAGATCTTGTTGCAAAACAATACGGTCGTGGTATTAAAGAAGAAGAAGTTAAAAAAGTAGTTGATCTAGCATTAGAGCGTTTCATTCAGTCTGAAAGATTAAATCTTTTAGGTACTCCGCTTCCTAAAGTAAACGAAAACTTTGATTGGGATGCTGAAGAATTGACTTTTGAGTACGAAATTGGATTGGTTCCTGACTTTACATTAGACCTAGAGGCTAAAAATGATATCGTGAAATATGTTGTTACTGCTGATGATAAATTAATCGACGGTCAAGTAGAGCGTATCCAAAAACAATTTGGAACTGCAATTCCACAAGAAGTGGTTGCTGCAGATTCTGATGTTACTGGAACTTTTGCAAACGAAGAAAAAGGAATTAACAACGCAACTACTATCGCTGCTGATCTTTTTAAAGACAAAGCGACTTTTGATATATTCATTGGTAAAAAAGTAGGTGACGTCGTTACTGTAAATACTAAAGGTTTATTTGAAGACGACCACCAATTGATGGACGTTATGAAAGTTGCTCATGATGATGTGCATGGTTTAGAAGTTGATGTGACTTTTACAATCGAAGCGATCAACACGGCTGAATTAGCTGAATTAAACCAAGAATTGTTTGATAAATTGTTTGGTGCAGGAAATGTAGCTACACTAGACGAATTGAAAGCAAAAATTAAAGAGGATGCTGAAGCGCAATTTGCAACGCAAGCAGACCAAAAGTTATTAGCTGATGTTACTGATTTCTTGATCGAAAGCACAAAATTTGATTTGCCAGCTGAGTTCTTGAAAAAATGGTTGCAAACAGTAGGAGAGAAAAAATTATCTCCTGAAGAAGCTGAGGTTGAGTATGCACGTTCTGAGAAAGGATTGCGTTTTCAATTGATCGAAGGTAGAGCTATGGCGCAGTCTGACATCAAAATCACTTTTGAAGACCTAAAAACGTTTACTACAAAAAACATCCGTCAGCAAATGGCACAATTCGGACAAACAAATCCTACGGACGAAGAAGTTCAAGGAATTGTTGCGAGAGTTTTGTCTAACCAAGACGAAGTAAAAAGACTTTCTGATCAAGTAGTTGCTGAGAAATTATTGGAAGTGTTTAAAGAAAAAGCAAACCCAACAACTAAAGAAGTTACTTACGATGAATTTATCGCTGCGTCTTACGGAGAATAAATTTAGTCTTTCAAGTGCTAAAGTCGAAAGTCAAAAGTCCCACAACGGTCTTAGATTAGTAAAATTTTATGATTTGATTACAAAGACGAAATAATAAAAAATAAGTATATTTGAGCGTCAAAAGAATTTTTTCTTTGACGCTCTTTTGTTTGAATCAATTTTGAAGCTAATCCAGCTATCCGTTGCAAGTTTTTTCATCTGTTTTAATTTTTCTTTATTCCTGTAAGAGCTTCTTTCAGTCGCTTTACAAGAATAGAAAAAATAGTAAACAGCTATCAAAAAGCTTTACACTATTATCTGGGCTAGAAAAGAAGACAAATTGACATCATTTGAATTTAGGGTATGAACTTTGACTCACGAATAATGTAACTTTCAGACTTTAGACTTTCAAACTTTTAAACTTATAAAAATGAACTACGGTAAAGAATTTAAAAAATTTGCTACAAAGCATCAAGGAGTAAATGCCATGTATTACGATAAAATCGTTGCGGCAATGAATCCTACAAATATGACTCCTTACATCATCGAAGAGCGCCAGTTGAATATTTCTCAATTAGACGTTTTCTCTAGATTAATGATGGATAGAATTATCTTTTTAGGAACAGGAATCGACGATCAAATTGCAAACATTGTACAAGCACAATTACTTTTCTTAGAAAGCGCAGATGCTTCTAAAGATATTCAAATATACTTGAACTCACCAGGAGGAAGCGTTTATGCAGGTCTTGGAATTTATGACACGATGCAATACATCAAGCCTGATGTAGCTACAATTTGTACAGGAATGGCAGCATCTATGGGAGCAGTATTGTTGTGTGCAGGAGCTGAAGGGAAACGTTCAGCATTGCCACATTCAAGAGTGATGATTCACCAACCATCAGGAGGAGCGCAAGGTGTGGCTACTGATATGGAAATCAACTTGAGAGAAATGTTGAAATTAAAAGATGAATTATACAACATCATCTCGCACCACTCTGGACAAACATTTGATAAAGTACATGCTGATAGTGAGCGTGACTATTGGATGAAAGCAGATGAAGCGAAAGAATACGGAATGATTGATGAGGTATTGAGAAGAGGATAAAAATATGGTCGAAAGTCAAAAGTCCTCAAGTCGAACGCACCGTAGACTTTAAGACTTTTGACTTTAAGACTTTAGACTATAAAGGATGGCGAAAGAAAAATTAGAATGTTCGTTTTGTGGAAGAAAAAAGCCAGAAACAAACCTATTAATAGCAGGAATCGATGCGCACATTTGTGATAAATGTATCGAGCAAGCACACGGAATTGTTTTAGAAGAATTAAAAGCATCAGGCAGTACTAATCTTGTAGGTGATTTAATTTTAAAAAAGCCGAAAGAAATTAGAGCTTTTCTAGATCAATATGTAATTGGACAAGATCAAACTAAAAAAGTAATGTCGGTTGCAGTTTACAATCACTACAAACGTTTAATGCAACAGCAACAAGACGACGAAGTAGAGATTGAAAAAAGTAATATCATTATGGTAGGACAAACCGGAACAGGAAAAACATTAGTAGCTAAGACCATTGCTAAAATGTTAGACGTTCCCTTGGCTATCGTTGATGCTACGGTATTGACAGAAGCAGGATATGTAGGTGAAGATGTAGAAAGTATCTTAACACGTTTGTTACAAGCTGCTGATTATGATGTAGCGAAAGCAGAACGCGGAATCGTATTTATTGACGAAATTGATAAAATTGCTCGTAAGAGTGATAATCCATCAATTACACGTGACGTATCTGGTGAAGGTGTGCAACAAGCGTTATTGAAACTATTGGAAGGAACAGTTGTAAATGTACCGCCAAAAGGAGGACGTAAGCACCCAGATCAAAAATTTGTTGAGGTAAACACACAAAACATTTTGTTTATTGCTGGTGGTGCTTTTGACGGAATCGAAAGAATTATTTCGAAACGTTTGAACCGTCAAGCTGTGGGGTATTCGACTTCAAAAAACACTGATAATATCGACAAGGAAAATTTATTGCAATACATTATCCCGAAAGATATCAAGGATTTTGGATTGATTCCAGAGATTATAGGTCGTTTGCCAGTATTAACACACATGGACCCGTTAGACAGAGCTACTTTACGTTCTATTTTAACTGAGCCTAAAAATGCGTTAATTAAGCAGTACCAAAAATTATTCTTGATGGATGAGGTAGAGTTTTCGATTACTGATGAAGCGTTAGATTTTGTTGTTGATAAAGCATTAGAGTATAAGTTAGGAGCTCGTGGATTGCGTTCGTTATGCGAGGCGATCTTAACAGATGCGATGTACGAATTACCAAGTTCTGATGACAAGACTTTAGTGATTGATGCTGAATATGCACAAGAAACATTAAATAAAAATCTATTGAAACGATTGGAAATAGCATCGTAATAATTGCATTTTTCTCAAAAATAAGAACCTGTTCATTGATTTGAACAGGTTTTTTTATGGGTAAATTACAGTATTTGTTATTGTTTAATAAAAGTAGGAGCTTCCTTTTTTTATCCCCTTTAGATTACCGATTTTTGTTCATCGAATCAATTCATTAGATCATGGCAATAGAAGAGAAGGAAATTATTTTATTAAAAGTTTCTGGTCAGGATAAACCCGGTGTTACGGCGGGACTAACAGCTGTACTAGCAACTTATAATGCTATAGTTTTAGATATAGGTCAGGCAGATATTCATGAAACACTTTCTTTAGGAATTTTGTTTCAAATAGAAGCGGGGTCAAATGCGGCTCCTGTTCTTAAGGATTTATTGTTTAAAGGTTATGAGTTAGGAATAAAAGTGAAGTTTGTTCCTATCTCTATCGATGATTATGAAGGGTGGGTTAAAACACAATCCAAACAACGATATATTATTAATATTCTAGGCGAAAAATTAGCAGCAAAGCAATTAGCCGCCGTGACTAAGATAATGTCAGACCAGCATTTAAATATCGATTCGATCAAAAGGTTAACTAGTCGCGCCTCCATTATCATTGAAGAAGATAACCCTCGCTCTTGTGTGCAATTATCGGTTTCAGGAATCATAGAGGACAAAGCGAACATGACAGCTAGCTTCATGGAAATTTCACGATCGTTAGATGTCGATATTTCGTTTCAGGAGGATAATATTTACCGTAGAAACCGCCGTTTGGTGTGTTTTGATATGGATTCGACCTTAATTCAAACGGAGGTTATTGATGAACTAGCTGATTTAGCTGGAGTAGGGGAGCAAGTACGTGCGATCACCGAGGCTGCGATGAACGGCGAACTTGATTTTAATGAAAGTTTTAAGCAACGTATGGCGTTGTTAGAGGGTTTAAGTGAAGAGGTGCTGCACAACGTAGCAATAAATTTACCAATTACTAAAGGAGCACATCGCTTAATGCGTGCGCTGAAATATTACGGCTATAAAACAGCAATTCTCTCTGGAGGATTTACTTATTTTGGTAAGTATTTGCAAAAAGAATTAGGGATCGACTACGTTCATGCTAATGAATTAGAAATTGTAGACGGAAAATTGACCGGAAAATATATTGGAGAGATCGTTAATGGAGAAAAGAAAGCTGAATATCTTAAAGCCATTGCAGAGAAGGAAGGCATACACATCAATCAAACGATTGCTGTAGGTGATGGTGCAAATGATTTACCCATGCTTAATTTGGCTGGTTTAGGGATTGCTTTTCATGCAAAACCTACGGTAAAAGAAAGTGCCGAAACTTCTATTTCAAGTTTAGGCTTGGATGGGGTTTTGTATCTATTAGGATACCATGATAGGCATATTGATATGATGTAGGAAGCACTTAAGTTTTAAAAACAATATTAGTTGCGCTTGTATTAGTACCGTTTTTTATGCTAAAATTTTAACCTGCATGCTCTTTAATTGCTCCAAATAATCACGTTGGTTAGACAATCTAGGTATTTTATGCTGGCCGCCTAATTTATCTCGCTCTTTCAGCCAGTCGTAAAATAAATTCTCACGAGCCATATTGATCACGAGCGGATTTAAGGTCATGTTATTTTTACGTTTGGCTTCGTAATCAGAATTTAAGGATTGCAAGGTTTCATCTAGAGTATCTCTAAAAGCATCGATGTTCTCTGGTTTTTTTCTAAACTCAATCATCCATTCGTGTGCTCCCTTTTCTTTTTCAATCATAAATACAGGAGCTACAGTATAGTCAATTACTTCGGCATTGGTTAAGTAACACGCCTTAGCAATTGCTTGATCGGTGTTTTCGACCATTAATTCTTCGCCAAAAACATTGATATGATGCTTGGTTCTCCCAGTAACTCTAATTCGAAACGGATTCAAAGAAGTAAAACGCACCGTATCGCCTATTAGATAGCGCCACAGTCCAGAGTTAGTTGTAATGACAATAGCATAATTTTTATTCAATTCGACATCGGTTAAACGGATTGCTTTTTGATTTGGATTTCCAAAAGTTTCCATCGGAATGAATTCATAGAAAATTCCGTAATCTAACATTAATAATAAATCATTCGAATTGTTTAAATCCTGAATCGCAAAAAAACCTTCAGAGGCATTATATATTTCGTAGTATTTAAAATCTTTTTTAGGTAAGATAGCATTGTACTGCGTGCGGTACGGATCAAAATTGACACCACCGTGAAAATAAACTTCTAGATTAGGCCAAATTTCTAGTAAACTCTCTTTTCCAGATTCAGCTAGCATTTTATTCAATAGCACTAACATCCAAGAAGGAACACCGGCTAAACTAGTAACATTTTCTCTTTTAGTTTCATTAATGATGGCATCCATCTTGGTTTCCCAATTACTCATTAATGATGTTTTATTGCTAGGTGTACTGCTAAATTCAGCCCAAATAGGCATGTTTTCGATCAATATTGCTGATAGATCACCAAAATAAGTGTTGTTGTTCTCATAGATCTGAGCGCTTCCACCTAAACGTAAACTTTTGCCTGTAAACAGCTCTGAGTTTTCGTTGTTGCTCAAGTATAGGCATAATAAATCTTTACTTCCCTTGTAATGGCAGCCTTCTAATGATTCGTTACTGACCGGAATAAATTTACTCTTTGCATTAGTAGTTCCACTTGATTTTGCAAACCATTTAATAGGTGTGTCCCAAAAAACATTTTGTTCACCTTGTCGAGTACGTTCTATTAAGGGGTGCAATTCTTCGTAGGTCGAAATCGGAATTCGCTCTGTAAATTTGGCGTAGGAATTAATGGAGCCAAAATCATATTCTCTTCCTAAAACGGTATTTCTAGCTGATTGCAACAAATTCATAAGCAATTCCTCTTGAACCTCATTAGGGTATTTCAAGAAAAGTTCGATCTGGTGTATGCGTTGTTTGAGTACCCAGGATGCAAACGAATTGATTATGGTTAATGGCATTTTTAAAAAATAGAGTTATGAAATTTACCTTAGGAATGATAACTTTACCAAAAATAGCAAAATTTGTTAAACATCATACTTTAAAATTTAAACTTAATGCAATACGAAGGCGTACTGACTAAAATGCAAACTGAATTTGGTGACCTTATTCAATACTATTTGGTTTTTGAAGATAGTTTTCTGCACGTGAACCAATTATTAGATAAAACCATTGCCATCGAGTTTATGGGTTTTCAATGTTTGAATTGTGGTAAAAAGAAAAAGATTTTCCGTCAAGGGTTTTGCTACGATTGTTTTTACTCTAGCGCTCAAGTAGGTGATTGGATCATGAAGCCTGAGCTAAGTACGGCACATTTAGGGATCGAAGATCGTGATTTAGTCTACGAGCAAAAGGTACAATTGCAACCACATATAGTTTATTTAGCCTTATCGAGTGAGGTAAAAGTAGGCGTAACTCGTGGTACCCAAGTCCCAACAAGATGGATTGATCAAGGTGCCAACGAAGCAATTGCTATTGTCGAAGTGCCTAACCGCTACTTGGCAGGAATAACAGAGGTGGCTTTAAAAAATCATTATGCTGATAAAACCAATTGGCGTAAAATGCTAACTAACGATATCGAAGCAGCTGACTTGGTTGCTGAGCGATCGAAATTGCGGGATTTGATTCCGGCCGAGGTACAGGAATATTTCTATAATGACAAAAATGATTTATACGAGATGCACTATCCCGTTTTACAGTATCCTACTAAAGTCAAAAGTCTAAGTCTGGATAAAAGCCCTAGTTTTCAGGGTAAGCTCACCGGTATTAAAGGACAGTATTTGTTGTTTGAGGATGGCACCGTTTTTAATGTTCGAGGTTCAGAGGGATACGTAGTTAAAGTTTCAGTTTAGTAAATACGATTTGGGCCCGACCTGTTTTGAAAAAATAAGAAAAATATTTTTTCAAAACAGGTCGGGCTATTCGCTATATCTTTTATATAGTCCCAATATAGCTATTGGGACTGTATAAAAGGATGCCGCTACTATCCCTCGCGCGAGTAACACTTCACAATTCAGCTTTAAATAGATTGTAAAACAGTTTTGAATGGTAAACTAGGTTGTTCAAAATATTAGAAATAGATCAAAAAAAAGAAGCGGAATCACATTTGTGATTCCGCTTCTTTTATAATCTGAGTAAGTCTATTTGTTCACAGTTGTGGTGTCAACCACTTTCTTCTTTTTATTGAATAAACCATTTATAATAGTGGTTGCTTTTGCTTTCACCTCTTCTTTTGCTTTTTCTTGCACTTCTGCTTTCGTGGTTGGTAGCACTGTTTTAGTAGTGTCACCTGGCTTTTTATTTTTATTAATCAAGTCAGTAAGCGCTGATGTTCCTTTGCTTACCAAACGTTCTTTTTGTTGTTGTACTAATTGATTGGTCAAATTAGTAACGGCTGTTTTTATATCCGTGCTTATCTGCGGACGAGAGAAGCTTCCTGTAAGAATGGCGTTAATGGGAATGTTTTCAAACTTAGCGGCATCAGTAGGCGTTAGTTTCGCGATTAAGGCATTGGCTTCAGTCCCTAAATATTTACTAGGAACATCAAATTTCACATTGTAATTCATAACCTGGTCAAAACCATGTGTTCCGCCAATGTTGGCTTGTATGTCTTTGTACTTGATAGTGAAGGGTTTTATATTTACTTTTCCGTCCTTAAAAGTTATCGCTGCTTTTAAATCATTCAAATTTAATTTGCTAACGTCAATAAATTTTAAATTATTACCTAAGGCCGTTAATAAAGTAGAGTTTTCTGCGTTGACCGTTGTAGATAGTAATTGTCCAAGTAAATCTCCCGTTAACGTTTTCAAGTCAGGATTCATTGCCTCGGTTAAATTTCCGTTTAATTTTATCGTCGAGTTCAATTTCCCGTTTATAATTCCTGCAAGGGGAGCCAGCTTTTTCAGTAAGTCTAATTGTGTAAAGGACTCGGCTATGTTTACTTGGTTTAACCCTAAATCCATAGTAAATGTGGGTGTTTTTCCTTTAGTTGAAACGGCTCCGTTTAATCCTATTGTTCCGCCAAAAATAGATGTTTTTACATTGTCCATAGTCAATTTTTCATCTTTCACAATCAACTTACCAGATACATTTTTTAGAGTTAAATTATCATACAATACCGTATTCGCTTTTGCAGTAAGTGTGCAATCAAGAAAAGCAGGAATCTTCATTGCTTCGGCAGGTTTCGTTTCTGTTTTAGCAGTCGTGCTTTCTTTCGTCATGAAATCACTCACGGCTAACTGGTTTGAATTTAAATTAAAGTTTCCTTGCAGGTTTTGATTTTTAAAGATAAAACCATAAAAGTTTTCTAGTACTCCTGTTATACTTAAATCACTTTGACCTGTACTAGCTTTAAATTCTTTTAAGCTTACTTTGCTTGGGTCAAATTGAATTAATGCAGTACTAATATTCATAGTTTTGCCATTTTCGTCTACATACTTGAAGTCAGACAAGCTCATGTTTCCTGCATTACTTATGTTTTGGTATTGACTTTTTTCCACAGAAGCCATGTCAAATTTAGATATGACATTCGCTTTTAATATGCCAGATAAAGGTTTATCTAGTGTAATAGGATATGCTTTTGAAACATTGGCTAGGTTTATTGTTCCTTGTAACATGGCATCAACTAGGGCGTTTTGTGTTACATTTTTGATAGTTGCTTTGGCATTAAAAACATCTTGATCAATTTTAAAAGATAATTTATCTAGGTTTACATAGGTGTCGTTTAATATCCCAGTTTCGTTTATAATTTTAGTGTCAATTACAATATTTTGTACTGACTTAGGTAAATTAGGATATTTAAACGAGGCATTATTTGACTTAACATCTACCTTAAATTTAGGTACGGTCGAATCCGAATAGATACCCTTTGCAAAACCCGCTACTGTAAAATCTCCAGTAGTTTGTACATTATCTAAATTTGCAGCGTAGGCAGCGGGAAGGATACCTAAGAAATTCTTGAAGGACGAAGTTGGCGTTTTAAATTTTAAATCATATTCTTGTCCGGCATCAACAAGTTTAATGTAGCCATCAAACTCTAGTGGCAATTGATTAATTAATGCCTTGTTCTCTTTAAAAGTGTATTTACTGTTTTCTAAGTCTATACCCAGAACTGCGTCTAGGGTCAAAGCAACTTTGTTCATATAATTGACCTTATCCATGTCTAAACTAATTGTAGCAGTAGATTTAGTATTTAGATCTAATTTTGAAGCAGCAAAATCACCAGTTCCCTCATGATTTAAGCTATCAATAACCATTTTTATTTTGGAACCCTCATCAAAATAACGAAACTGAAAATTCTCTATCTTGTAATTTTGAATATTTAATGCTACGGGTTTACCCGTACTCTTGTCCTCTGGAGTTTTGTCTTTTAGGGCTATATCATAATTCCCAAGTCCGTCTTTATTAAAAATAATATTAATCAAGCCGTTTTTAGAACTTATTCCATCAATACTTATAGCTTCATTTTCACCTTTAAAAAGTTCTTTGATGGACATCTTTAAATTCAATTCACCCAGAGATAGTAAGGTATCACCCTCAAAAGGAGCTTTGTTGATAATGGCTAACTTCTGAATATTGACAGTAGCATTTGGGAAGTTTGTGAACAAACTCAAGTCGGCCTCCGCAAAGCTTACTTTAGCATCAACTTTCTCGTTTATAGCTTGCGAAATCTTCGATTTTATTTGATCTTGAAAAAGGTAAGGGATAGCAAACAATGAAATTACTAGAAGAAGAAAAATAATTCCGATTATTTTTAAAATTTTCTTTGTCATAAGGAGTTAAGGTTTAGCTAAATCGTGGAAATTAAGATTATACTGTACATTTGATACAAAAATACTATTTTAGAAAGTAAATTATTTATAATATTCTCACAATATGTTACATCTTCAGAAATTTAGAACTACTACACAATACATACGATGTAAAAAAAAACCATCTCTTTTTAAGGGAGATGGTCAAAATGTGCACGTAAGATGGGGATTTCAAATTATCCTATCTAATATTGATTTCAAATGGTAGTAAAGCTTGTACTCCTTTTTGCATTTGCATTCTTTTTACTTTTTGCAATAAAAGATAGTTTTCTTGACCTATTTCCTCTCTAATAAAGTTTTCTTTAGACTGAGCAAAAGGGAAATTTGCAAGTAGGTCGTTAAAATCTTTATTGTATTCTGGATAATTTTGAGTTGTGTATTTTTTTGTTTTTCCTAATAGTGCCGCTTCTTTTATTGCCGCATCAAGACCTCCAATTTTGTCTACAAGACCAATTTTTAATGCCTCAGATCCTGCCCAAACTCTTCCTTGTCCTATTGCATCTACTTGAGCAAAAGTCATCTTTCTACCTTGTGCAACTCGCGTTACAAAGGTTTTGTAAATTTCTTCAACACCTTCAAGCGTAACCGCCTTTAATTTATCATTCAAGGGAACAAACGGGCTGTAGGGTGCAGCATTTTCATGGGTGTTCACTTGCTCTACACTGATTCCTATTTTAGTAGTAAGTTGACTGAAATTAGGTAAAATACCAAATACACCAATGGAACCTGTTATGGTATTGTTTTCGGCAAAAATTTTATTTGCATTACAGGCGATGTAGTATCCACCAGAAGCAGCATAATTTCCCATTGAGACCACTACTGGCTTCACTTTTTTAGTAAGCTCTATCTCTCTCCATATTAAGTCTGAAGTCAAAGCGCTTCCTCCTGGACTATCAACACGAAGTACAATCGCTTTTATATCTTTGTTTTTTCGAGCGTCTTGCAAAGAGCGTCTCATTGATCCTTCTCCAATTGTATTCACATCGCCTTCGCCACCTTGGATTTCTCCTTGAGCATAAATAATTGCTATTTGGTCCTTGGCATCACTGATTTTTGAGGTTGACTTGTTATTCTTAGTATAATCTGCAATAGTAACAGAATTATAGTCGTCATCCTTTTTAACCCCTAGTTCTTTTCGAATGTCGTCATGATAAACGTCTTCATAAGCAATAATATCTACTAGTTTTTGCTCTTTTGCCATTTCAGGTGTTCGAGCTAGTAAGTCATTTGCTATTTCATTTAATTTTGCAACTGAGAGATTTCTGCTTTTAGCAATATCAATTATTACTTGATTCCAAACAGAGTTTAGTAAAGCGGTTACTTGCTCTCTATTAGCCTCGCTCATTTCATTTTCAAGAAAAGGCTCAACTGCACTTTTGTATTTACCATGACGAATAACTTCCATCTTAACACCTGTTTTTTCTTGTAGGTCTTTGTAAAACATGATTTCTGATGATAGTCCTTTAAAATCCATTTCGCCCACGGGGTTAATATAAATTTTATCGGCAACCGAGTTCAAGTAATATTCTTTTTGAGAGTAAGCATTGGAATAAGCCATAATAAACTTACCTGATTTTTTAAAACCTTCTAAAGCATCTCTCAACGCTTTACTTTGTGCCATTCCTAGCTGGGAATTGCCATTTAAGATTGAAATACCCTCAATGTCATCATCTGTTTTGGCATCTTCAATAGCACTTATTACATCCATAAGTCCAATATTTTTACCGTCTGAAAAAATAGTAACCCAAGGATCCTTATACTTTCCAGCATAATCATACTGGATGTCTTCTAAGTTTAATTCAATAACCGAATTGTTTTTGACCACTATTTTATCAGAATCGCCACCAAATACAGCTCCTATAAATAGGATTCCGAAAAAGAAGATCATGAAAAACACAAACAGGCCGATAATAGTTGCTAGTACATTCCCTAAAAACTTCATAATTTTATTTTTTTTATAAGTAGTAGAAAACAGTTTATTGTTACAATGTGAGTTGGTTTTTTAAACTGAATCAAGTCATACTTTGTGCAAAAATAGTGCTAATTATAAAATTGTTTTAGTTAATTTGTGCTTAATATGAAATCACAACATCAGGTCGTTTTATCGATAGGTAGCAATCAAGGTAATAAACTTGAAAATATCGAAGCGTGTATTGCATTAATACATAAAGAAGTAGGTACTGTTATACAAGTGTCAAAAATATACGAAACTCCTTCTTGGGGTTTTGAAAGTGATGCATTTTATAATTGTGCTTTAGTACTACATACCTTTCATACCGCTCAAAAAGTACTGAATTTAGTGTTAAAAGTAGAGAAAAAACTAGGGAGAACTAGAAAGAAAGGTAGTGGTTATCAATCCCGAATTATTGATGTTGATGTTATTGCTTTTGATGAGGATGTTATTGCTTCTGATAAATTAAATGTGCCACACCCTTTAATGCAAAACAGAAAATTTGTTTTACTGCCTTTTCGTGATTTGGGTTTAAATTGGAAGCATCCAAGTTTGCATAAAACAGTGTCCGAATTATTAGAAATTACTCCTGATGAAAGTGTGTGTAAAGTAGTAAGTGAGTCTGCTAATCCGCTACATGATATTTCATTTGATCAATTTAATTATGTAGCATTTGAAGGAAATATTGGAGCCGGTAAAACTACTTTAGTTACAAAAATAGCTGAGGATTTTAATGCAAAAACAGTATTGGAACGTTTTGCAGATAACCCTTTTTTACCCAAATTTTATAAAGACCAAAATCGCTACGCTTTTCCTTTAGAAATGTCTTTCCTAGCTGATCGCTACCAGCAATTGTCCGATGATTTGGCGCAATTTGATCTGTTTAAAGACTTTTTAGTAGCCGATTACCATATTTTTAAATCCCTTATCTTCGCTAAAATCACTTTGGCAGAAGATGAATATCGCTTGTACCGAAATTTATTTGACATCATTTACCGTGAAATGCCTAAGCCCGATTTGTATGTTTACCTCTATCAAAATTCAGAGCGATTGTTGCAAAATATTAAAAAGAGAGGTCGCAGTTACGAGCAGGAAATTTCAGCAAGTTACCTAGATAAAATTAATAGCGGTTATCTAGACTACATCAAATCGCAATCCGATTTAAATGTATTGATTATTGATGTCTCTGATAAAGATTTTGTGAAAAATCAAGAAGATTATTTGTTTATAGTAGACGAGATTAAAAAGAAGATGAACTAAGCCAAACTTCTTTACATCTTCAAGACATCGTAAAACCATGTTTTGTTGATCTGCTAAGAATATATTGTGCCACTAAAACGCAAGTAATTTCTAAAAATGGATTACTTTGGCCAATTCATTTTAGAAAACAAATCCCACACGACAATGCCAGCACTCACAGAGATATTCAAAGAATGCTTAGTTCCTAGTTGGGGTATCTCAATACAGCCATCGCATAAGGCTACCGCTTCTTGTGCCACACCATGAACTTCATTGCCAAAAACTAAAGCATACTTTTTATCTTGAGTAACTGTAAAATCTTGGAGAAAAATTGCACTTTCGACTTGTTCAATGGCTAAGGTTGTGACACCTTGATTTTTTAAATTTGTAATTACATCTAGGACACTTTCTTGGTGTTCCCAACTAACGGTTTCTGTTGCGCCTAATGCTGTTTTGTTAATTTCCTTATTAGGAGGAGTAGCAGTAATACCGCACAAATAGATTTTCTCTATTAAAAATGCATCTGCTGTTCTAAAAACAGAGCCGATATTGTGTAAGCTTCTAACGTCATCTAATATAAGGATAAGTGGCGTTTTTTCAGAAGTTTTGAAATCTTCAACAGTCTTGCGTTCTAATTCGTTGTTTTCTAGTTTTCTCATTCTAAAAGAGATATTGTTTTTAAATAAAAAAAGCTCCCGCCTTGACTGGCGGGAGCTTTTCAATATGAATTAAGTTTCAATTTAGCTTTTTGCACCGTTGTCATCTAAAACTACTCCTTTTATAGTAAGTACTTTAGTTGCTTGGCCTTCAGCGTTAGAAGTTACAGTAACTGTTTTTGTAAAAGCACCTACTCTATCTGTAGCATATTGAACACCAATTATTCCTTTTCCACCTGGTGCAATTGGTTCTTTTGGTGATGTTGGTACAGTACAACCACATGAACCTTGAGTATTGGTGATGATTAAAGGTTTTGTTCCGTTATTTGTGAAAACAAATTCGCGTTTACCGTTAGAGTTGTGCGCTATATTTCCGTAATCGATTGTTTCAGTCACGAAGACGATCCCAGCTCCATTAACTTTTGCAGTTTTTGCAGCAGTAGCTTTTACTTTTTTAGAAGTGTCTTGTGCGTTAGAAGAATTGATTCCAAAAACGGTAACTAGGGCAAGTAAAATTATTTTTTTCATTTTATTACAACTTTTTAATTAATAGTACAAAATTAAAGAAAAAATCATGCCAACGACTTAAATTTTACTTAAAAATGCTTTTAATTTTTGATTTTCTAATTATTCGCTGTAAAATATTTAAATTCGCTGATCCATTTTCTCATTAATTTAATACAAAAATAAGTTGGCATCTAAAGATAAAGCGGTTAAGGAAACACCATTAATGAAGCAATACAATGATATCAAAAGGAAGTATCCAGATGCTTGTTTGTTGTTTCGTGTTGGGGATTTTTATGAAACATTTGGTGAAGATGCTGTTCGAGCTTCAAAAATATTAGGAATTACTTTAACAAAGCGTGGTGCAGGTTCTGAAACGGAGACAGCCCTTGCCGGTTTTCCGCATCATTCTATCAATACCTACTTGCCTAAATTAGTTAAGGCAGGACTACGTGTCGCAATTTGTGATCAGCTGGAAGATCCTAAAATGACTAAGACTATCGTGAAACGTGGTGTTACAGAGTTAGTGACTCCCGGAGTTTCGATGAATGATGAGGTGCTGCAGTCTAAGACCAATAATTTTCTAGCCTCAGTTTATTTTTCGAACAAGAATATAGGTATTTCTTTCTTAGATGTTTCGACTGGTGAATTTTTAACAGCGCAAGGATCAGCTGAGTATATTGATAAATTGTTGCAGAATTTTAATCCGTCTGAGGTTTTAATTCAAAAGAACAATAAAAATACTTTCCGCGAAACTTTTGGTGAAGACTTCCATTGCTTTTATCTAGAAGATTGGATTTACAAAGAAGATTATGCTTTTGAAACACTTACAAAACATTTTCAAACCGTCTCTTTAAAAGGTTTTGGAATTGAAGAGCTAAAAGAGGGGATCATTGCCTCTGGAGCAATATTATATTATTTATCCGAAACGCAACATAACAAAGTCCAACACATAACAGCGATCCAGCGCATTGCAGAAGATGCTTATGTATGGATGGATCGTTTTACAATTCGTAATCTCGAATTGTACCACAGTTACAATCCCAATGCAGTTACTTTACTTGATGTAATTGATAAGACGCTTTCGCCAATGGGCGGTCGTTTATTAAAACGATGGTTAGCGCTTCCTTTAAAAGAAGCTACTAAAATTAGAAATCGCCATCAAGTAGTCGCATATCTACAAGAAAATCAAGAGGTTTTACACAAGATGCAGAACCAAATCAAACAAATATCCGATTTAGAGCGACTTATCTCAAAAATTGCAGCCGGTAAAGTTTCGCCGCGAGAAGTCGTTTATCTAAAAGAATCATTGGATGCGATTATACCTATCAAAACATTAGCGCTAGAAAGCAAGCAAGAAGCGGTTAAAATAATTGGGGATAGTTTGCATAGCTGTGAATTGCTGCGCGAAAAAATTAAATCAACTTTGAATCAAGATGCACCTGTTGCTGTTGCAAAAGGGAATGCGATCGCCAAAGGGGTAAGCGCTGAATTAGATGAATTGCGAGCTATCTCTACTTTAGGGAAAGAATTTCTAGAAGGTATCGAGGCGAGAGAGTCGGAGCGCACCGGAATTACTTCACTAAAGATCTCTTTTAATAATGTCTTTGGATACTATATAGAGGTACGAAATACGCACAAAGACAAAGTTCCCCCAGAGTGGATTAGAAAACAGACACTTGTCAATGCTGAAAGATACATTACAGAAGAGTTGAAAGAATACGAGGCGAAAATATTAGGTGCCGAAGAAAAAATTCATAAAATCGAATCCGAATTATTTGAACAATTAGTGATTTGGATTGCTACCTATATCAAGCCAGTTCAACTCAATGCAAATTTAATAGCGCAACTGGATTGTTTGTGCTCTTTTACTCAACTAGCCTTAGAAAACAAATACGTTTGTCCTGACATAGATGAATCCTTTGATTTAGAAATAAAAAATGGAAGACATCCTGTTATTGAAAAGCAACTACCTGTTGGGGTTCCTTACATTGCAAATGATGTTTTTTTAGATAGAGAAACGCAGCAGCTTATTATGATTACTGGACCTAATATGTCTGGTAAGTCGGCTATTTTGCGTCAAACTGCTTTAATCGTACTTCTGGCACAAATGGGGAGTTTTGTTCCTGCTGAGAGCGTAAGAATGGGAGTTGTAGACAAGATTTTTACTAGAGTAGGGGCAAGTGATAATATTTCGATGGGAGAATCCACTTTCATGGTCGAAATGAATGAAACAGCATCTATCTTGAATAATATTTCTGACCGTAGTTTAGTCTTGCTCGATGAAATAGGACGAGGAACGAGTACGTATGATGGTATCTCGATTGCTTGGGCTATTGCCGAGTTTTTGCATGAGCATCCTTCAAAGCCTAAAACCCTATTTGCTACGCATTATCATGAGTTGAATGAAATGAGTGAACTGCTGCCTAGAATTCAGAATTATAATGTAGCTGTAAAGGAGCTAAAGGATACTGTTCTCTTTGTTCGAAAACTAGTAAAAGGAGGAAGCGCCCACAGTTTTGGTATTCACGTAGCTAAGATGGCAGGAATGCCTCAAATCGTGATTTTAAAAGCACAAAAGCTTTTAAAGAAATTAGAGAAAGATCATTCGAGTGAAGCTTTAAACGGTATTAAATCAGAAAAAGAAGAAATGCAAATGAGTTTCTTTAATCTTGATGATCCATTGTTAGAAGAGATAAAAGAAGAGATATTGAACTTGGATATTAATACGATCACGCCTATGGAAGCCCTGATGAAATTGAATGAAATCAAAAGGATGTTGACTAGGAAATAATTTTTTTTTAATTTTTAAAGAATAGGTTATCAAAACGTTAGCTTTTTTATTAAATTTTTTTCCAAAAAAGGCTTGTTTAATTCAAAAAAGGTGCTAAATTTGCATCCGCAATACAGAACAAGTATCGCGGTTCTTTTTAAAAATTGAAAATGCGAAAATAGCTCAGTTGGTAGAGCGCGACCTTGCCAAGGTCGAGGTCGCGGGTTCGAGCCCCGTTTTTCGCTCGACACCACATAATGCTCGGATGGTGAAATTGGTAGACACGCTGGACTTAAAATCCAGTGAACAGCAATGTTCGTGCGGGTTCAAGTCCCGCTCTGAGTACAAAGAAAGCTTCAAACTATGTTTGAGGCTTTTTTTTTGGCTTTAATCGATCTTAAATTTCACCTTCTAATGGTAATCATTTTGTTGGTGCTGCTTTGATGGTTGAAGTAAGTTCGTATATTCGTCAAGTGATTTAGTGTTTATGTTAATCTGATTATTTTAAAAAAATATATGGCTTCTTTTGTTATTAGTAAAAGATTTAGTGGAGATTATAAATTTGAGTTTGCCTCCCGTAAAGGCAAGCCTATTTTTACTAGTAACGCATATGAGTTGAGGATGGATTGTGAGTCGGCGGTAGAATATTTGCGTTCAGTACTAGATACTTGTTCTTATGTCAAATTTAAGACCAGTAAAGGGAAGTATTTCTTTCGAGTGGTGATCAACGGTCAAGTAGTAGCGGTAAGTCGCAAGTATAGCACGGAACTAATGGTCCAGAAAGGAATAGATGAAATTGTGAAGTACGGATCCAAAGCAGAGATTTTAGACTTCTCCAACAATGACTTTGAATTTACGGATTAATATGCAAAATGAACCATTACTTTTACGAATTTAAGGTTGATGATGAAAAAAAATATAAGCACAAAAAAAAGCCGCTACAAGAGTAAACGGCTTATTTTTTTGTTTGTGCTTGAAATTACTCAGCAGCAGGAGCTTCAGTTTCAACAGCAACAGTAGTGTCAACAGCTACAGTATCAACAGCAACAGTATCAACAACTACAGCAGTAGTATCAGTCATTACTTCTTCAGCAGGAGCTTCAGCTTTTTTACAAGATACTACAGTCAAAACAGCAACAACAGCTAAACTTAAAAATACTTTTTTCATCTTAATTTAATATAAAAGGTTAATTATTAATTCGGAGCAAAGATATAAATTTTTTGATATGTAGAATATATTTTTATTTTTTTTTTAAAAATATTATTCAACCCTCATTCTAGAGGTTGTTTTATTGCTAAATAACTGTATTATAGAGCGTTACGTTGTTTCTTCATCATTGTTCCAGATAGTTTTGCAGCTTTTACTTCAAAAAACTCAATTATTTATACCTAAATTCGGCATATTATATCCAATTGTTTGATTGTTAATAATTTATATTACCCATTAAAATAGGTTTCTGAAAAACATATTTCTAAAATATCAAGCTTTTTTTTTGTAGAAAGTACAAGTCTTTCTGAGTTCAATATGTTTTAGTTGGTGTTTTCTACTTAAATTGTAAAAATCAGAAGTTTTTTCTGATAAAGAAAGAAAAGTATGGGGTATTTGCTTTATCTTACTTCGTTTAGTATTATGCGATTTAAAATTATTGTAGTTGCACCTTTGTTCATCGTCACAAAAGTGCTGCAAATATGTCCTTTCTCGCTTCGGTAAGCTTCATCAATAATCAGTTGGTTAAACTTTTTAGTAAGTTCGTCCGTAGTTGTAATCGTGTCGCAACCTTGTAAATCTAGTAAAGCAGTTGCTTCGGCAAAATGGGAGTAATTAGGGCCTATTATAATTGGTATGCCAAAAGTAGCTGGTTCCAAAATATTATGTATCCCAGGATTCCCAAACCCTCCTCCTACATATGCTATATCGGCGTAGCTATAAATCTTTGTTAGTATTCCAATCGTGTCTATTATAAAAACATCAAATGTTGCTAGGTTTAGGGCAGGGTCAGCTATAAACTCAGAGTATAGGACTGTCTTTTTTAATAGGCTTTGTTTTAATTCTTTTATTTGTTCCTGCTTAATGTTGTGGGGAGCGATAACGAATTTTAAGTCGTATATTGTTTTGTTAATATAGGAGACTAGTAAGGTTTCATCTTTAGGCCAAGTACTACCTGCGACTACTGTGATCTTATTGTTCACAAAATTAGCAATAAAATCTAGTGTATTATCTATTTCCAAAATAGAGGCTACACGGTCAAAGCGAGTATCGCCAGATATAGCAACATTTGATTTTCCTAACTGTTGTAATAGCTTTTTTGATTTTTCATTTTGAACAAAGAAATAGGTGAAGGCATCGAGTGCTTTTCTGTAAAATTGACCGTACCACTTAAAAAACAATTGGTTCTCTCTAAAGATCCCTGATATTAAATAGGTTGGAATATTTTTGTCTTTCAATTCGTTTAAATAATTAGGCCAAAACTCATATTTAATAAAAAAGGCCATTTCGGGATGTGCTAATCGAATAAATTCCTGTGCATTAGATTGTGTGTCGAGCGGAAGGTATAGGGTAAGATCAGCAACCTGATTGTTTTTACGCACTTCGTAACCCGAAGGAGAAAAGAAACTAATAATGATTTTATGGGTCGGATATTTATCTTTTACTTTCTCAATTACGGGAAGACCTTGTTCGTATTCGCCCAGTGATGCGGCATGGAACCAGATTGTTTTATCTGTTGCTTTTATATTTTGCGCCAGAGTTAACAGAACTGCTTTTCGACCATCTACAAAAAGTTTGATTTTCGGCACAAACAATGCGATGAGCGGGAGTAGTGATTGTGCAATTGTAATTATAACATTATATAGAAAAAACATAGGAGGAAATTTATTTTGCTAAAATACTGTTTCTTTTGTTTATCGTTTAAATCTTAGCGGTTAAATTGCTATTTTTGCAACAGAAGTACTCGGAAAAGCTTTGATTGACTATTTCACTTACAATTAAAATTTCATCTTTTTTTTTGAAGTTTTAGTGAGAAAGTAAATGCATCTTTTTCATTTTTAAAAGGTGCTTGGTAAAACAAAATAGAGATGAAAAAAATACAAATGGTTGACTTGAAAAGTCAATACGATAAAATTGCAACTACTGTAAATACTTCTATTCAAGAAGTTTTGGACACTAATACCTATATAAATGGACCCCAAGTACACCAGTTTCAAAAGTCATTAGAAGAATATCTTGATGTGAAGCATGTGATTCCTTGCGCTAATGGAACTGATGCTTTACAAATAGCAATGATGGGATTGGATCTAAAGCCTGGTGATGAGGTTATTACAGCTGATTTTACTTTCGCTGCGACGGTTGAGGTTATCGCTTTATTGCAATTAACTCCTGTTCTTGTAGATGTTGATCTTTACAATATGAATATTTCTATAGAGCGTATTAAAGCAGCGATTACTACTAAAACAAAAGCTATCGTGCCTGTTCATTTATTTGGACGTGCTGCTAATATGGAAGCGATTATGGCTTTAGCCAAAGATCATAATTTATATGTTATTGAAGATAATGCGCAAGCAATTGGTGCCAACTGTAAATTCTCTGACGGTACGAAGCATAAAGCTGGTACGATAGGACATGTGGGTGCTACCTCTTTTTTTCCATCTAAAAATTTAGGTTGCTACGGAGATGGTGGAGCAATTTTCACCAATGATGATGCGCTAGCACACAAACTTCGTGGCATCGTTAATCACGGAATGTACGAGCGTTACCATCATGATGTAGTTGGTGTTAATTCCCGATTAGACAGTATGCAGGCAGCTGTTTTAAATGCAAAGCTACCCTTATTAGATTTATACAATAAAGCAAGGCAAGATGCTGCCAGAAAATATTCAGCGGCATTTGAAGGACATAAGAATATTATTGCACCGCAAATTTGTGATATATGCGATTGTCATGTCTTTCATCAATATACTTTACGAATTATAGATGCTGATAGAAATGGTTTAATGCAACATTTATTAGATAATGGTATACCGTGTGCTATTTACTATCCTATTCCTTTACACGCTCAAAAAGCTTATGTAGACGAAAGATATAAAGAAGAAGATTTTCCTATTACGAATCAATTAGTGACTGAAGTTTTGTCATTACCAATGCATACCGAATTAGATGACGAGCAAATCAAGTTCATCACTGATTGTGTTTTGGAATTTTTAAATAAATAAAATAGAGAGGCACGTTAATTCGTGCCTTTCCTATTAAATAAATTAGCACTGAGTTTTCACTCTTAAAATAAGTAGCAAATGAAAATACTAGTAACTGGAGGTTTAGGGTTTATTGGTTCGCATACTGTGGTCGAATTGCAAAATCAAGGTTTTGAAGTTGTAATTATCGATGATTTGTCTAATACATCATTAGCCGTTTTAGACGGAATCGAATCGATTACAGGAAAAGTTCCTGCTTTTGAGAAATTAGATTTACGTGAGAAAGCAAAAGTTCAAGACTTTTTTAACAGGCACCGCGATATTTCAGGAGTAATTCATTTTGCTGCTTCAAAAGCAGTTGGAGAAAGCGTTGGGAATCCGTTGTTGTATTATGAGAATAACATTAATACGTTGGTCTATCTATTACAAGAATTGCAGAAGAAAGAAGAAGCTCATTTTATTTTTAGTTCTTCTTGTACAGTGTACGGCCAAGCGGAACAAATGCCTATTACAGAAAATGCTCCTGTGCAAATTGCAATGTCGCCTTACGGAAACACAAAGCAAATAGGTGAGGAGATTATTACAGAAACAGCTAAAGTCACCAATATAAACGCTATTTTATTGCGTTATTTTAACCCAATAGGGGCACACCCCTCTGCGGAAATTGGAGAATTACCATTAGGAGTGCCTCAAAATTTAGTTCCGTTTATAACTCAAACGGGTATGGGCTTACGAAAAGAACTTTCGGTTTACGGTGATGACTATCCTACATCAGATGGAACAGCAGTTCGTGATTACATTCACGTAGTCGATTTGGCGAAAGCCCATGTAATTGCTTTAAAGCGCCTATTAGATAAGAAAAATTTAGAAAAAGTGGAGACTTTTAATCTAGGTACAGGGAAAGGAAGTTCTGTTTTAGAGGTAATAAAAGCCTTTGAAAAAGTAAGCGAACAAAAGCTGCCTTATAAATTAGTAGCACGTAGAGAGGGTGATATCACAGAGGCCTATGCCAATACAGATAAAGCAAATGCTGTTTTAGGCTGGAGAGCAGAATCCTCACTAGAGGAAGCATTAGACAGTGCATGGAAATGGGAACAAAAAATTAGAAAATAGAAGAAAGACTGTCGATTGACAGTCTTTTTTTTGATTAATTTTTAGCATCTTCTTTCATTTCGTCTGCTTTTTTATCCATTTTTGCAGCACCTTCTTTCATTTTAGTGCTAATTTTTGACTTGGTTGAATCAATAGCTGCATCTACTTTAACCGCTGCCGTATCTACAGCTTGGTCTATTTCATTGCCTATTGCATCCTTGGCTTCTCCTACTTTATCCTTTGTGTCTTGCTTACATGATACGATCGTTAATGCAGCAACGATAGCTAATCCTAAAAGAGTCTTTTTCATTTTTATATTTTTTAATAGTACTAGTTTGTTTTTTCTGATCTAAAGATAATCAAAAAATCCCCACAAAATTTTAGTTTGTGAGGATTCCTAAAGCGTATAATAATATAGTAGTTAAGCGTTTGCCGTAGCAGCTTCTTTGTCAATTTTTCCAATTAATCCTGCCAAGACTTTCCCTGGACCAACTTCTGTAAACAAAGTTGCACCATCGGCAATCATCTGTTGTACTGATTGTGTCCATTTTACAGGAGCAGTCAACTGAATAATTAAGTTTTTCTTGATCTCGTTTGCGTCAGATATTGCAGTCGCAGTTACATTTTGGTAAACAGGGCAAATAGGATTAGAAAATGTAGTTGCTTCAATAGCAGCTGCTAGTTCTTCACGAGCAGGCTCCATCATAGGTGAGTGAAAAGCACCTCCAACTGGCAACAACAAAGCACGTTTTGCACCAGCCTCTTTCATAGCTACACATGCCGCTTCAACAGCAGCTGTCTCGCCTGAAATTACTAATTGTCCCGGGCAGTTGTAGTTGGCAGCAACGACAATACCATCAATGGACGCGCAAACTTCTTCGACCACATTATCAGCAAGTCCTAAAACAGCTGCCATTGTTGATGGTTTGATTTCACATGCTTTTTGCATGGCAATTGCACGTTGCGATACTAATTTCAACCCGTCTTCAAACGACAAAGCACCATTTGCAACTAAAGCCGAAAATTCTCCTAAAGAGTGACCTGCCACCATTTCTGGTTTAAAATCATCACCTAAAGTTTTAGCTAATATAACCGAATGTAAAAAAACAGCTGGTTGCGTAACCTTCGTTTCTTTTAATTCCTCAGCAGTACCCTCAAACATAATGTCAGTGATGCGAAAACCTAATATTTCATTCGCTTTCTCGAATAATTCCTTTGCTAAAGGAGAATTTTCATATAAATCTTTTCCCATTCCTGTGAACTGTGCGCCTTGACCTGGAAATACGTATGCTTTCATATTTTAAATTTAAAAGTTGAATGGCTTTATGTCGTTAAAATTAAACCAAGTGCAAAAATACTATTTTTTTTAATAAACAACCTATCAAGATTTAGGAGCAGGAATATTCGAGTTCCTAGCACTTCCTGTCCCGCTTTTGCCTGTATCTCTTCACTTCGTTGCGAGGATGCTGGCTCAATCGGGGCTAAATCTCAGGTGTGATCCTTGTAACACTATTAGCGAGGGCTATGTTTTGAGACATTCGGTCACTCCAACTTTAGGTAAAGGCAGGTATAAATGCTGTAACAAAAACAGGATTTACGTACTAATACTATAAAATGAATTGTGTTATGAAAAATAGTGTATCTATTGTGTTTTTTCTATTTGTTGCGTTTTTACTGTTCTATGTTGGGATGCCTACCATTAATTATGGTTTTACGGGTTTGCCTTTCGCACTCTTAGTTTTAACTTTTTTAGGAGTAATACTTTCAACTGGATTGAAAATGTCAGCAGATAAAAAACAGGTTCAAGTCGCTAAAAAACCCAAACGTTTTCTGTTTATCATTATCGCTGTTTTATTAGGATATATGATCATTACGCCATTGCTAACCAGTTTGCCACTATTTAGAGCCAGTGCCTACCAAACCTTAATTGGAAAAGTAGAAAACGGCAAAAAAATTTCAAACCATATCGCGCCCATTTCAATCGATAAAATCAGGGTAGTCGATGAGGATCTTGCGCATCTTTTAGGAGAAAAAATATTAGGGTCGCAACCCGCATTAGGTAGTCAAGTAGAACTAGGACAATTTTCTATTCAAAAAGTAAACAATGACTTGTATTGGGTAGCGCCTTTATTGCACTCTGGTTTTTTTAAATGGATAAATAATCAAGAGGGAACAGCAGGTTATGTGATGGTATCTGCAACAAATGAAAGAGATGTAAAACTAGTTCAAAATAGTAACGGGAAACCTATTAAGATCAAATACCAGTCTGGAGCTTATTTTCAATCAGAGATCGAGAGACATCTTTATTTTAGTGGATACAGTACGGTTGGACTAACCGATTTTAGTTTTGAAATTGACGACAGCGGAATGCCTTTTTGGGTTGTTACTAAATATAAAAAAGAAATAGGTTTTAGTGGAAACGAAGCAACAGGAGTTGTTCTAGTCGATGCGCAAACCGGAGCTATAAAAGAGTACTCGATCGCGAAAACACCTCAATGGGTAGATCGTATTCAACCTATTAACTTTATAGAAGAACAACTAAACGATTGGGGAGAATATGTGCACGGTTATTGGAATTTTTCTAATGCTAATAAACTTCAAATCACCGAGGGTTTAACCTTAGTTTACGGAGATGATAATAAATCCTATTGGTATACTGGTTTAACCTCAGTAGGAAAAGAGGAGTCTGCCGTAGGATTTGTTTTGGTTGACACGAGAACAAAGAAAACTACTTTTTACAAGCAAGGTGGTGCAACTGAATATGCTGCGCAAAGCTCTGCGCAAGGAAAAGTACAGGAAAAAGGATATGAAGCTTCTTTGCCTATACCATACAACATAAACAATATCCCAACTTATGTGATGACATTAAAAGACAAAGGTGGATTGGTCAAAATGTTTGCCATGGTTGCTATATCCGATTATACCATTGTAGGAGTTGGTAATACGATGCGTGAAGCTTTGACCTCCTTTAAAAATGTGTACAATATGTCTGGTAATAAAATAAATCCGAACAGTGTTTCCAATAAAAAAATGTTGAGCACGATAGTTACTAGAATTCAAAATGATGTCAAAAATGGTAATAGTTTCTATTATTTTAAGGTAAAAGATTATCCTAATATTTTTGTGGGTTCTTCCCAAATATCAACCCAGTTGCCTGTTACTATGATTGGTGATTCAGTCAAAATATCATTTGATGTTGATACAGAGGAGGTAATTGATGTTTCTACTTTTGAAAACATCAATTTAAAAAAGAAATAATTTTAGTTGATTATTTGTAGTGGTAAAAGGCTGAATTCATTTTGTTGAATTCAGCCTTTTTAATGTTTGAACTTTTTATTCTCGAAGTAAATTACTAATTTTTTATGGTCTCCACAATAGCACCTGCTATTGATGCAGCGATCTAAATCCAAGGCTTGTGCTTTGATCGAAAAACAGCTGGATTATGGCGAACGCGATTTGCATAAGGAATATATTTTATAGTCTTTCAAACCACGGTAACTTTCATTGCTGCTATTTTATTCAGTACTGTCTTTTTTTTCTAAAAATTATTGCATCGGTACTTCCATCAACAAGATTTCAGCCTCCGTATTTGTTCGAATGTCCAATAGAGGTATATTCCAAATACCAAAACCATCCCTTGTTTCTAATTCTTGACCGTTGATGGTTAAGTTTCCTGAAAGAATAAAGGCATAAACGCCATTTCCCGCTTTTTTTATATTGTAAGTTATGGTACTGTCTTTATCGAATTTCCCTAAATGAAACCAAGCATCTTGATGAATCCATACCCCATCGTCCTCTGGATTTGGAGAAAGAATTTGTTGTAACCTGTTGATTCTATCTTCTGGATTTAACGAGATTTGCTGGTAACGAGGTGTTACGTTTTTTTTATTAGGAAAAAGCCAAATTTGTAATGATTTTGTCTTTATATCTGCATTAGGGTTAAACTCGCTATGCTGTATACCAGTCCCAGCACTCATCACTTGCACATCACCATTTTTAATCGTTGCTGCATTGCCCATACTGTCTTTATGAGCTAAATCTCCTTCAAGCGGAATCGTAATGATTTCCATGTTGTCGTGGGGATGGGTCCCAAAGCCCATTCCTTCTCCAATAATGTCATCGTTTAAAACACGTAGTGCGCCAAACTGTACTCTCTCTGGATTGTACCAGCTTCCAAAACTGAAACTGAAGTTTGCTTGCAACCAACCATGATCTGCGTGTCCTCTTGTGTTTGCTTTATGTAAAACTGTATTTTCCATAGTTTTTAAATTTGATATTGAACAAATTTACGAAAGGAAGTGCTGAAGATTACTTAATGTAGATTAAGAAATCTTAGGGTAGAGCTGAAAAGTACTTTTTATTTTAAGTAAGTAGGAACCATCTAAAGATAAAGTATTTGCTTTCCCTATTTGAAGTTCAATGTGATAATTACATAACTTTAAACCAGATGACTAGAACTTCATCTCTATGTATAAGAGTTACCTTCGTGCGATAAAATATTTTAAAATTTGTAAATATGCCGCACTTGTATAGAGTTATACTCTTTATGTTCCTAGTTAGCACTTCTTCTCACTCTCAAATCGACTTCAACAAAGTAATAATTAGAAAAAACATTTCGCAGCAATGGGAACTAGACAGCATTGATAAACAAGGTACTTTTAGATTGGTCTCATACAGACCTATCTATTTTGCAGCTGCTCGTTGGTCTAATAAAAAAAATGAAGAGCCATTTGATCAAAGTGGCGAATTTGCAACTAGAGACAAAAATATTTTTAATAATATCGAGACAAAATTCCAAATCAGTTTTAAAACAAAAGTTCTGCAAGATATTTTTTTTGGAAAAGGTGATTTATGGGTAGGGTATACTCAAAAAGCGCATTGGCAGATTTATAATAAAAAACTGTCTCGAGCATTTAGAGAGCTGAATTACGAGCCTGAAATTATTTTAAATTTCCCAATGGATATTGATTTGTTTAAAGGTAAAATTCGAACTTTTGGCTTAGTTCTCAATCATCAATCTAACGGAAAAGACATTCCTACTTCAAGAAGTTGGAACAGAATTATATTAAATATTGGATACGAGTATAATAACTGGAATGTTAATTTTAGGCCTTGGTATCGATTACCGGATAGTGAAGACGAAAACCCTCAAATAAATAAATTTATTGGTGATGCCGAGCTGGAGGTGGGAACGCATTTTGGCAAACATGAATTTTACACGATAATTAATCACTCGTTTAGCACTTTCGATAAAGGAAATATTCAGCTTAATTATGTTTTCCCAATACACGGACATCTAAGAGGACATGCTCAAGTTTTTAGTGGTTATGGTGAAACACTAATTGATTACAACGTAAATCAAACTACTATTGGTCTTGGGGTTTCTTTCGCAAATTGGTAAAATAAAGGAAACTTTTAGTTTATCTATTCTAGTATCGAAAGGACGATTTTTAATTTTTGCTCGAATTTTTACGCAGTTCTGGATTGTGAATTTTTCGGTATGAAATCGAGGCTTGTTTGTTTTATTTTTTTGTTTCCGGTAGTAATTTAAAATCTGTCGCTATAAAACGATCGTTAACAATTGATCCACTAACTTCGGCTTTTCTTATAGCGGCGCAAAAACCGTCAGCTGCATGAGCATTACCGTGAGAATCAATTGATGTTCCGTCTACGAAATAGGTTTTTCCATCAATTCGAACTGCTAAATCGCATGATTTGCCTTCCATCTTAAATTGGCATTGTCCACAAGAAGCTTCTACTACTTGTTTTTTTAATACTACTTTTTTGTTCTGAGCGCTTAACATTACTGTGAAGAGCAAAAATAAAAGGATTGTTGTTTTTTTCATAGTTTAAGAATTTACCTTAACGAAGGTAGCTATTTTTTTCGCTTTTGCTACCAATTCATCAATTGGCGCTTCTAAGGAGTCGTGCACTAATGCTACACCCATTCTGCGGTAAGGTCTTGAACTTGGTTTTCCAAAGATTCTAAAGTCGGTTTTAGGAAAAGCAGCCATTTTTTCGATTCCAGTATAAGTAGGATTGTCTGAATTTTCCGAAGCTAAAATGACAGCACTTGCTCCAGCTTTTTCCAAAGTGATTTCGAAAATAGGTAGGCTTAAGATTGCACGTAAATGCAATTCGAATTCGTTAAAATTTTGTGTTCCTGCGAGTGTTACCATTCCTGTGTCGTGTGGGCGAGGAGAGAGTTCCGAGAAATAAACACCATCATCTGCCAAGAAAAATTCGACACCAAAAAGTCCAGCTCCACCTAGTGCCTCTGTAACTTTTTCGGCCATATCTTGTGCTTCATATAAATCCTTATCCGATAGTAGTGCAGGTTGCCAGCTTTCTTGGTAATCTCCTCGTTCTTGGCGGTGGCCAATAGGTGCGCAAAATAAAGTAGGATTGTTATTCTGTACCACTGTTAATAGGGTAATCTCTGAATTGAACTTAACAAAAGCTTCTACAATGACTTCGACTACATCACCACGAGAACCTTCTACGGCATATTGCCATGCTTTATCGATATCAGCAATTGTTTTTATAGTCGATTGTCCTTTTCCTGACGATGACATTAGGGGTTTGACTACGCAAGGCATTCCTACTGCTTCGACTCCTTTTTGTAATTCCTCGGCAGTCGTGGCGTATCGATAGTTAGCGGTTTTTAATCCCAGTTCTTTAGCAGCTAAATCTCGAATAGCCCTACGATTCATCGTAAAATTAGCCGCTCTTGCACTAGGTACTACGGTGATACCTTGCTTCTCATAATCGTAAAAACGTTCGGTTCGAATGGCTTCTATTTCGGGAACAATAAAATCTGGTTGGTGCTTTGCTACAATACGATCAAGTGCCTCACCGTCTAGCATATTGATGACTTCAAATCCATGAGCTACTTGCATGGCAGGGGCATTTTCGTAGCTATCAACCGCAATTATGGTTTGCCCGATGCGCTGTGCTGCGATTACAAATTCTTTTCCTAATTCGCCTGAACCTAGCAATAGTATTTTCATGATTTTGGGATCTTTTATGAAGTGTAAAAATACTAAATTGCTTTTTTGTTATTAAAGATTCAGTGATTATTTTCTGTTAAATTCAGGTCTTAATCAACGAAAGGTGGCAGGGGATTGATGGGTAAAAGGGTGCTGTATTATTATTGTGATCGATTTTATTCACGTGAAGGATGTGATCGGTATCTTTTTATGAAAGGAAGCGAAATAAAAGATATTCCGTATCGCCCGACACTTATGGACGCCAAAAACTGAGAATAGTAGCGTGTTTTATTACTTGTAAGTGTGTTCAAGCAGATGAGAGCTAAAAGAAGAGCAAAAAAAAACTACTTAGTTGATGCGCTAAGTAGTCTTATATACTGGTAAGTAATTGAGGTCTTAATTCAATTTCTTAGCTTTTATAGTCAATAATGCACTTTTAATTCCGGTTAATTGTTTCGAAATTAAAGCTATTTGATCCGCACCAAGCTCTTCGATGTCTAAGGCAGTCTCGTAGCTTGCAATTGCTGATTCTTCACCGGTAATACAAGCGTTTGCGATAGCCTCTACATCACCACTTGTAAATGATGATTTGATATCGATCCAAGCTCTATGTATTGCTCCTAAAACTCCGCCACCAGAAGCATCAGTTGTTTTTCCTAATCTGTTGATTTCATCTTGTAATTCTACAATGTACAAGGCACGTTCACGAGCAAATTGTATGAAATCGCTCTTGATTGGTGCACTTCCTACGTGTTCAGCAGCGTTTGTATATCCTAATTTCCCGTCTTCAAGAATTTGAATCAACCCTTCTAACGTACTTACTACTTTTTCTCTTTTTTCGTCTGTATTTGTCATGGTGTTTATTTTTAATTGTTTGTTCTTTACAAAGATGGGAATAGTATGCCGTTATTATCTTACAAGATTTTTGTAGTTTTTTATAATATTGTAGCATAGTGTGTTATGTTTCCTTTTATAGAGTTTGTACTGTAGTTTTGTTTCTATTTCCATATTATTCAGGAAACTTAACTAGGTATGAACTTTTGTCAGCAGATTTGCGTGAAGGATAGGAGCGGCATCCTTTTATGAAGTCCCGATAGCTGTAGGGACTTCATAAAAGATAGAGCGGATAGCCTGACCCTTGGGGCACGCCCACACTTTGACAAGCCCCCTAAACAAAGGAAAATGCCTCAAGAAATAAATCTCGAGGCATTTTATGGTATTAATTAGAAAGGAATTAAGCTGCTAGTGCCTCTTTAATTCTTTTTAAAGCTTCTTTTAGAATAGCATCACTTGTTGCGTAGGAGAAACGAATACAGTCAGGGTTACCAAAAGCATCACCCGTTACTGTTGCTACATTTGCTTCGGCTAAAAGGTACATTGATAAATCCATCGCGTTTTTGATTTCCGTGCCTCTCAATGTTTTTCCAAAGAAAGAAGAAACATCAGGGAACACATAAAATGCTCCTTCTGGAACGTTAATTTTTACTCCTGGAATTTCTCTTAACAAACCTACTACTAAGTCTCTGCGAGAATGGAAGGCATCAACCATGTGCTTCAGCACAGAAGGGTCAGCATCGACAGCGGTAATGGTAGCACGCTGCGCAACAGAATTAGCTCCTGAAGTAACTTGGCCTTGAATTTTAGTACACGCTTTTGCGATAAACTCAGGTGCTCCTATGTATCCAATGCGGTATCCTGTCATTGCAAAAGCTTTGGCGACACCGTTTACGGTTATTGTTTTTTCAAACATTCCTGGAATTGATCCTATACTACAAAAAGTTCCAGAGAAGTTGATGTGTTCATAGATTTCATCAGCGACAACGTATACGTTAGGGTATTTCTCTAATACGGCTGCAAGTGCTGTAAGTTCCTCGCGACTGTAAACAGATCCTGAAGGATTACATGGAGTAGAGAACCACATCATTTTTGTTTTTGGTGTGATGGCAGCTTCTAACTGTGCAGGTGTGATTTTAAAATCGGTATCGATAGAGGTAGGTACTTCTACAGGTATTCCTCCAGATAATTTTACAATTTCGAAATAAGAAACCCAGTAAGGTGCTGGTAAAATAACCTCGTCACCATCGTTAAGCATTACTTGAGCGATGTTGTATAACGATTGTTTTGCTCCTGTCGAAACGACAATTTGTGACGGTTTGTAGTCTAAATTATTGTCTCTTTTGAATTTACGGCAGATAGCATCTTTCAAGTCGCCATATCCGTCTACTGGAGAATAGGTGCTGTAATTATCATCGATTGCCTGTTTTGCAGCTTCTTTAATGAAGTCAGGTGTGTTAAAGTCAGGTTCCCCTAAACTTAAACTGATGATGTCTTTTCCTTGTGCTTTAAGCTCTCTTGCCAAAGCCGCCATTGCTAACGTTTGTGATGTGGCAAGATTGTTAATTCTGTCTGAAAGTGGATTGCTCATTAATCGTGTGTTGATTGCCCTAATTAGTTATCAGCATCTAGGACGGTTAGTTATTGTGTTCTTGTTTTAGTTCTGTTTTTTAGGCCATCTCAGGTTTCATTCCAAGCTCTTTTAAGTGCTTGAAGTGGGCTACTACTGCAGCGCGCATTGTTTTGTATTCATAATAAGGCAAGTTGCACTCTTGCGCTGTTTCGCGTACAATTTTTGCAATTTTACCATAGTGAATGTGACTTATATTTGGGAAGATATGGTGCTCAATTTGATGGTTTAAACCACCAGTGTACCAGTTTACAATTGCATTTTTAGGTGCAAAGTTAGTTGTGGTGAACAATTGGTGAATTGCCCAAGTATTGTCCATTTCTCCTAATTCGTTAGGTGATGGGTTTGTTGTTTCTTCAACAACGTGTGCTAATTGAAAAACAATGCTCAAGATTAATCCTGCAGTATAATGCATTACAAAAAAACCGATTAGTACTTTCCACCAAGTGATTCCAATTACGATTGGTAAAGCAATCCAAATTGAAACATAGATTACTTTTGTAATGATCAAAGTGGTCCATAGTATTTTTGGGCTTTTTGCCTCACCGTAAGATAATTTTCTTTTTAGGTAACTTTTCATTTGCTTAAAATCGGTAGTAATAGCCCAGTTAAAAGTTAGCAGTCCGTATAAAAACACAGAGTAATATTGCTGAAAACGGTGAAAGTTATGCCATTTAGCATTTTTTGTAAATCGAATAATTCTTCCTGCGTCTAGATCTTCATCATGTCCAGGGATGTTCGTGTAGGTATGGTGCAACACATTGTGTTGAACCTGCCAGTTGTAGACGTTTCCTGCTAATACATAGATGGAACCTCCCATAAATTTATTTACCCAGCTTTTTGTCGAGTAGGAGCCATGATTACCATCATGCATCACGTTCATTCCAACTCCGGCCATACCAATTCCCATAACAATGGTTAATAGTAAATGTGCCCAGAATGGCATGTTTAAAGTTAAAATTAAAAAGTAAGGGGCAAGAAAAACGGCAAACAATATAATTGTTTTTAAGTATAATTTCCAGTTTCCTGTTTTTTGCAGGTTGTTTTCTTTGAAGTAGTTGTTTACTCGGGAGTTAAGCGTTCTGAAAAATTTCAGACTGTCCTGCTTCGCAAAAGTAGGGGTGATTTTATTCATAGGTATTTAATAAGTTTCAAAGATAATTATTATAAATTTTTGGATATACAAAATTGGCATAAATATTTTAACTGTAAAGTATTACTTTTGTTAAAAAAAGTAAAGATGGATGAGATATTGAAGTATTTTCCTAGTTTGACTGCTATTCAAAAAGAACAGTTCGAAAAATTAGATGTTTTATACCACGATTGGAACGAAAAAATAAATGTTATTTCTAGAAAAGATATTGACTCTTTATACACAAAACACATTCTACATTCGTTAGGAATTGCCAAGGTCATGAAGTTCGAACCTGGTACTTTTGTTCTCGATGTTGGTACAGGTGGCGGCTTTCCTGGGATTCCTCTAGCCATATTATTCCCAGAAACTCGATTTTACTTGATTGATGTTATTGCTAAAAAAATAAAAGTAGTTCAAGGTGTTGCTGATGCTTTAGAATTGAAGAACGTAAAGGCAGAACAGTTACGCGCCGAAAACGTAAAAGGTGACTTTGATTTTATCGTAAGTCGTGCTGTTACAAACATGCCTGATTTTGTATCTTGGATAAAAACTAAAATCAAGAAGCAACAAAAGCATAAGTTAAAAAACGGAATCTTGTACCTTAAAGGGGGAGACCTCACAGAAGAACTTGCTGCTTTCCCACAGGCTACAGAATATAATTTAGCCGATTTTTTTGAAGATGAATTTTTCGAAACTAAGAAAGTCGTGCACTTACCTTTGAAGTTTCAGGCCTAGTCCTAAGGTCGAAAGTCATAAAGTCTAAAGAAAGAATTAGATAAAAAAAAGCCGAATCTAATTTTAGATTCGGCTTTTTGGTAGTAACAAAAGTTCATTAAGACTTTCGGCTTTCAAACTTTAAGACTTGCTTATTCGCCCAAAAATGGGTATCTGTAATCAACTGGAGTAACAAAAGTTTCTTTGATTGTTCTTGGAGAAACCCAACGTAGTAGGTTTAATGGAGAACCTGCTTTATCATTTGTTCCAGAAGCTCTCGCTCCACCAAATGGTTGTTGCCCTACAACAGCACCTGTTGGTTTATCATTGATATAGAAGTTACCAGCAGCGTTTTGTAATTTTACCGTAGCTACTTCGATGGCGTAACGATCTGTACTGAAAACAGCTCCTGTTAGAGCGTACTCTGAAGTAGAATCTAGTAATTCAAGTGTTTCTTCCCATTTAGCATCTTCATATACGTAAATTGTCATAACAGGTCCAAACAGCTCCGTTTCCATTGTAGAGTAATGAGGGTTTGTGGTAACAATAACTGTTGGTTCAATAAAGTACCCAACTGATTTATCGTAATTTCCACCAACTATGATTTCAGCATCTGCATCTTTTTTAGCTTGGTCAATAAAACCCGCTAATTTATCAAAAGAACCTTCGTGAATAACTGCAGTAACAAAATTGCTAAAGTCTTCGGGAGACCCCATTTTCATTGATTTTACATCAGTGATAATTTGCTCTTTTACAGCTGGCCACATACTTTTTGGTACGTAAGCTCTTGAAGCTGCTGAACATTTTTGACCTTGAAATTCGAATGCACCACGTACAATTCCGGTAGAAACTTGTTTTGGGTTAGCGCTAGAGTGGGCGATGATAAAATCTTTTCCTCCAGTTTCCCCTACAATTCTTGGGTATGTTTTATAGTGGTGAATGTTAGTTCCTATTTTTGCCCAAATGTCTTTAAATACGTGAGTAGATCCTGTAAAGTGTAGTCCTGCGAAGTCACGGCTGGCAAGAACAGTATCAGTAACCATTAAAGCGTCACCAAAAACTACATTGATAACTCCATCAGGAACACCAGCTTCTTTGAATACTTCGATAATAATTTGTGCCGAGAATACTTGGCTATCACTTGGTTTCCAAACTACAACGTTACCCATCATAGCAGCACTTGCTGGAAGGTTAGCCGCAATCGCAGTAAAGTTAAATGGAGTTATCGCGTATACAAATCCTTCAAGAGGTCTGTATTCTAAACGGTTCCACATGTCAGATGAAGACGACGGTTGGTCTGCATAAATTTGAGTCATGAACTCTACGTTAAAACGTAAAAAGTCAATTAGCTCACATGAAGCATCAATTTCTGCTTGGTGGATATTTTTTGATTGCGCAATCATTGTTGCTGCGTTGATTCTTGCTCTGTATGGTCCTGCAATTAATTCGGCTGCTTTCAAAAAGATAGCTGCACGTTGCTCCCAAGCCATATTTGCCCAAGCTGTTCTGGACTCTAATGCGTTTGCAATTGCTTGCTCCACATGCGACTTTTCAGCTAGGTGATAGGTACCTACGATATGTTTGTGATCGTGAGGAGCTGTCATGTTTTTTGTATTTCCAGTTCTAATCTCTTCGCTTCCGATGTACAAAGGAACGTCGATTTTAGAATTCCACATTTTTGTATAAGCTGCTTGTACGGCTGCTTTTTCAGGTGAATTTGGTGCGTACCCTTTTACTGGTTCATTTACCGCTTTTGGTACGTGAAAAAATCCTTTTAGCATGATATTTTAGTTTATTTACCCCCAGAAAATAGGTGTAAGATTATACATTTGTATTCTAAATTTTTTCCCAATTATTGCGAAAAAATTTATTGAGTAACAAAAGTACAAAGGATTAATTAAAAAAGAGAGAAATAAAGGCGAAGAAAATTAAATATGTTGAACAACAAATAATTAATTCAAAGCGAAAGGGGCAGCAAGTTTAAAAGTAGGTATTGCAACTTTAAAGTTTCGAGTACTAGTAAAATTGATCATATTAAAATGTCCTTTCATTGCTCCATAAGGCGAAGACAGTAGACATCCTGAATTGTAGGTGTGGAGTTCACCGGGTCTTAAAACCGGTTTTTTACCAATCACTCCCTCGCCATCAACTGTTTCGTTTTCGTTCAAAGAATCAAAGATGTCCCAGTGACGAGACATGAGTTGTACGGAGTCTTTACTGTGATTCTCGATTGTAATTTGGTAACTAAAAGCATAGTGAAGTTTGTAGTTTTTGAAGTATGTGCCTTCAAAACTAGTTAATACTGAAATTTTTATACCTCTTGTTATTTGAGAAACCATTTTAAACAGTAAATATGTGTTCGTTAAACCAAAAATAAGAATTTTTAAGTACTTATGATCTATTTAAGTACTATTTTAATTGATGATATTGATCGAGTTCGCATTTCCTTTTCCAATTACACGGTCGTATCTGTCTATACTTTCTCTGTAATAGACTAAAATGGTATACTCATTTTCAGTCTGATAGAAGTTACCGTCAATAGCATTTTGATGGTCAATTGTTCCTGCTGTATCGGCCACAGTATACTCATAATTGGTAAAGCCTTGCTTGATTAAAATTGCTTTTTCGTAAATGCCCTTTTTTGGATTATAATCCATTTTGAACTCAGGAGTCAAATTGTAATTATTGAACATGCCTGTCACGTAAATGTCTTTGTCTAACTGAAACGCTGGAGCAGATAAGGAAAAATAGACCCAGGCATAATCAGCCTCAATTGCATTATTAGATCCGTTTATGTTTTTAACAACGTAATTTCCGTTGACATCTTGGTAAAAAGTGTAAGGAAAATTACCTCTTGCGTTGTTTGTATATAACAACGAACTGTAAATAGCTGTACTAGAATCTGATCTAGAAATATTGTTACTAGCAGCTCTAATATCTTTGTTTTCAAAAAAATGAAATTCGTTTCCTGCCCAAAACTGCGTTTCACTGTCGTACTTATAAACTAATTGATTTCCTATTGTGTATTGCGGCGCAATGGTTTTAATAGCACTGTTTATTTTTCCGTTTTGCAAAAGTAAGACTTTTATATTCTTTAGCGGGTTTTGAAAATTGATGGTACTCGAGTTTATGCTAAAGTCAAGATTGTGTTTTTGCTCTATGTTGCTTAGCACGCGGCTGCGTTTTACTTGAATAGGTACAGAAGCCAAATCTTCATAAAGAATAAATTTTCTTGAGAAAAGCACCTCTTTATCTTCGTTTAAGATTTTTAGAATATAATTCCCACTGAGCAATAATTGCTGCGTAAAGTTATTAGGTATCGACAAGGTGTAATGCGAGTAGAGTTGTAGTGCATTAAATGAATTACTATAATCCTGAATTCTCTGATTGTCGAATCCTTGCAAATACTCATTTTTAGGAATAGAAGTAGGTATCCAATTGTAATCGCAGTGAACGATTTCGTAATAATAGTTAGCTTCATTACCAAATAAGTCATCAAAAACAAATTGAAATCCGTTACCTAATGGAAAGATTGGAACAACATTTTGGTTGTCCTGCGAAAAACCAACGGTCTTGATATTGTAGGGTGGCGCAATTTCATTTTCTACTTGCGCAAAAGAGCAGTGAAATGAAAATAACATCACAATAGTTAATCTGATAAATGAGTTGCACATATGGTTTAAGTTCCTAATTGTAAATATAACTAATTAAGTGCTGCTATTATTATGCCATTTATGAAAGTAGTGTGATTGTTACTTAAAACAAACCGGAATAATCTCTCCTTTGGCTAAACAATGTTTTTCTACTAATTCGGGAGCAATTTTATTGGTGTAATCCTCTTCGATTACGGTAAAACCGATGCTTCGTAGTTTATCAAAATAATCTCTTCCATAAATACGAACGTGATCGTATTGACCAAATATTTTAGCACGTTCTTTTTGATCTGTAATAGTATCATCAGCAAAAGTAACGGCGCGGTTCAAGTCTTGCGGGATTTGTAAAATTGCCATTCCGCCTGGTTTTAAAACGCGATACAATTCCTGCATGGCTTTAGTATCATCAGGAATGTGTTCTAAAACGTGGTTGCATAAAATTACATCATATTGATTGTCCTCAAAAGGAAGATTACAAATATCTGCCTTTACGTCTGCCAAGGGCGAAAACAAATCGGTGGTGGTGTAATCTATGTTTTTTTGATTGCGAAACAATTTGTAAAAAGCTTGCTCTGGTGCAAAGTGTAGTACTTTTTTAGGTGCCGTAAAAAAATCTGTTTTTTCGTTAAGGTATAACCACAACAGGCGATGTCTCTCTAGTGAAAGCGTACTTGGCGATAGCACATTATTGCGTTGCTTTTCATAACCGTAGGGTAGCATCGATTTAAAACTTTTCCCGTCGATAGGATCAGTGTACTTATCTCCTTTTAAGGAAAAAGCAATTATGGGACGTGCTACATAACTCAATCTAATAAGTAATGGACGCGGAATGGTATTAAGTACGAGTTTGAAAAGTTTTTTCATAAGTTTTTACACTGTAATTTGTAGAAAGGAGAAATTTAGTATTAGAGTACCATAGGCACTTTACGAAACTCATCCTCTTCATTACTAACAATACCTAATGCCTGATAAATGTATGCGAACGTGGATAGTAATTCTGGTTTTCCATCTACTAATGCAATATCGTGTTCAAAATGAGCCGATGGTTTTCCGTCTGCAGTTAGAATTGTCCATCCGTCCTTTAGCTGTTTGATGTTGCGAGTACCTTGATTAATCATTGGTTCTAGTGCGATCACCATGCCTTCAACAAATAATTTACCACGGCCTCTTTTACCATAGTTAGGCATTTCAGGATCTTCATGCATTTTTTGGCCCAACCCATGACCGACAAGTTCACGAACCACGCCGTAACCATGACTTTCAGTATATTTTTGAATTGCATTGCCTACATCTTCTACTCGATTTCCAATTTTAAATTCTCGGATGCCCACGTAAAGCGATTCTTTAGTTACTTGCAATAATTTTTTAGTTTCTGGTGCGACTTCTCCCACCTCAAAAGTATAGGCGTGATCGCCATGATACCCGTTTTTGTATGCACCACAATCAATAGAAATTATATCTCCACTTACCAGCGGTGTATTGTTAGGAATTCCATGAACTACTTGTGCATTTGGGCTCATACAAAGCGAATTTGGGAAACCATATAAGCCTAGAAAAGAAGGTTCAGCACCATGGTCACGAATAAAGGTTTCGGCTAATTTGTCAAGATATAGTGTAGTTACGCCTTCTTTTACTTCGGCAGCTAACATTCCTAGTGTTTTGGAAACTATCAGGGCACTTTCGCGCATTAATTCTATTTCTTCACGTGACTTTACGATAATCATAGTTCTAATTTTTGAGTGTGCAAAAGTACAATTTTAATTTATTTAATCTGGGTTTGCCATAATTTTATATAGTTCGGAGTTCGAAACGAAAAACTCATTGCGTAAAGCTATGGCGGTTAATTGTGCGGTGATTAAACTGCTCTCGCGGCTGTTAATTAAAAATAGGGAGCTTTCTCCAAAAATAAATAAGCGCTCTTCTGATTGCAACATGACATCGTAATCACGAACCAATTCATTTGCCATTAAGCTTTGTTTATTTAAGGAATTGATGACTTCTTTTTGCGCTTTTATTTTGTTAGAAAGTTGTAACCGTTCTAGATTAAGGCTGTTCGTTGTCTCTTGAATTTTAAATTGCGCTAATTTCAAGCCACCTCGTTCTTTTCGTAGAAAAATAGGATAGGCAAAATTGATTCCTACTTTGTAATTTTCAAATTTATAACTGTCAATAAATTGAGGCTCTGAAATGTAGGAGTAGGATAAATCAATTTTAGGGAGTAGCGCATTTGCTTTTAATTTTCTATCGACTTCGAGCATGTCAATTTTAGTTTCTAAAGCACTAATTTTAGGATGGTTGTCCAAGGAAAAGCCATTTGCTAATAAATCATTTGTTTTCAATGTCTCTTGAATCGTGTTTTCTATTTGCTGCTCAGGAAAAAGCACATCTGACAGTTCCATAGGAATAGAATTGTCTAGCCATAAAAAATTAGATAGTTCTAATTTAGACTTCAATAATTTTAGACGCGAGTTTTCAAGACTGAGTTTACGACTTTTCAAGCTGATACCGGCTTCAACGCTATCGATCGCTCTTTTGTCTCCTTGTTTAATGAGAGACTGAATGGCTTTGAAACGTGTCTCAGCATTAGTATTATACTGTGAATACATTTGAAATTCCTCGAAGTTTTTCTTCCAATTAAAGTAAGCGACAGACGCATCGTACAATACTGCAATGGCCAGCAACTTTCTGTCAGCTTGCCCTAACTGCATTTGCATTTTTGCTTTTCGTAAATCAGCCATTCTTTGGTTAATGAATAAACCTTGACCAAGCGGGACAGAGATTCCAACAGAGGCTAAACCATCAGAAGGAACTGTGTTTTGCGGATTTAAATAGTAACCTTCGTTCTGTTCAAAACCTGCTTTTATTTCGATCCCGTACCAAGTTGGGATTTTAAAACTACTGTTTAAAAGTGAATAATACTCTGTGTCCTTAAATTGTTTTTTGTCAAAATCGACGGCGATTTTAGGATCAAAAGCACCTCTAGCCGCCATCAATCCCGCTTGCGCTTTATTGATTTCAAGATTAGCTGTTTTTACCAGCGGATGAAACTTTTTGACATACCCTAAGTATTCATTAAACGTGAATTCCATTTGTTGTTCAAGTTTTGTTTCATTTTCTAATTGTTGTGCCTGGCTACCCCAAGCTAACAACAGTAAAAATAAAATGGAATATCTCATTATTTTTTATCTTTAGATTTTGATGTATTTGCAGGTACTTCATAGTAGTCAGGTGGAAAGCCATTAAGAGTACGCCAAATTTCGAACCAAACTGGAACGGTATTTAACAAGGCAATTGTTTGCGCTCCTGATCCAATACTTAATTGCTTAGGCCATGGTGCCTCCTCTGGATCAGGCGCGATTAAAACTCTAAATTTTCCGTTGTCGCTAATGAATTTTTCAACAGCAATAATTTTGCCTCCAAAAGTTCCATACGACATATCAGGCCAGCCTGAAAACACAATAGTTGGCCACCCATCAAACCATATTCTTATTTTGGCTCCTTTTGAAATTAAAGGCAAATCTAATGGATTGACAAAAGTTTCAACAGCAATATCATACTCTGATGGCATAACAGTTGCGATAGGAGTTCCTTCCTTTATGGTTTCACCAATACCCGCTTGTAGTGCACGGTTTATATAGCCATTTTGCGCTGCTTTGATGTAATACATGCCGTTACGTATGCTGTAGTTAGCATATTGATTTTTTAGTTTATTTACTTGTGCCTCAGTATCAAATTGATTGCTTAAGGCTGTGAATTGATCACTTTCGGCTTTTGCTACTTTTTCATTGTACTCTGCTACGATTCGGTTTAACTCTACTTTTGCGTTCAATAACTCATTCTGCGTGGTCAATAATTTGTTTTCCTGCGTGATAATCTTAGCTTCAACTTCTTGTTGTTTTAATCGTTTTTCCTCAACATCAGTAAGTGCCTTAAGGCCTTCACTATTTAATTGCACAGCTCGATTGAACTGCGTATTGGCAATTTTTAATTGTGTTTTTACGGCCACTAAATCAATCGAGTCACTTTTTATTTTAAATCGAGCTTGTTTTAATTTGTTTTCAGCTTGCTCCAGTTTAAGGCCCTTTTCACTTTGGATAGATACTATTTGATTAGCCAAAGCACCATATTTAGAGCTATAAGAGTTTAAAGCTTGGTTTTTAGCATCCAATTGGTTTTTGGTATTTTGCACTAAATTAGGATCCATATAGTCTTCTTTAATCTCAGAAATAAACAAGATAGTATCTCCGGTTTTTACATAATCTCCCTCTTGCACATACCATTTTTCGATACGACCAGAGATTACACTCTGGATCGACTGTGGTCTTTGATTTGGTTTAATTGTGGTGACTGCTCCTTTTCCTGATATATTTTGAGTCCACGGTAGAAACAGTATCACCACAGCTATAATTGAGATAATGGTAATTAGTCTATTTAAAATTTTATAGTAGGGTCTTGTTGCTAAACCTTTAACCGTTTTAAAACGGTCTAAGTGAGCAGTAGCGTGCTTATTGTTGTCTGATATATTTAGCATAAATTATTTTTTTTGATCTAATATAATTCGTCCGTTTTCCATAGTGATATGTCTAGTACACTTGGCTCTCCAATAAGGATTTTTTGATGATACTATAATAGTCCAGTTATGCTCTTTAGCTGTTATAAAGTCAATAAGCTCATTGGCAACATTATCGTCCATAGTATCTGTTGGATCTTCGTAGAATAAAATTTTTGGTTTACTAATAATACTTCTCGCTAATAATATTTTTTGAGCATTAGACGATGAAAGTTGCTTCCCTTCCGGGAAAAGTGCCGTTTCTAAACCATTGGGTAAAGATTTTACAAAGTTCTTAAGCTGCATTCCTTCCAATGCCCATTTTAAATCATTTTCAGTAATTCCTTTATTTGTAAATTTTATGTTTTCTGCTAAAGTACCCTCGAAAGGTGTTTCTCCATAGATGATGCTTTCTATTTGAGAGCGGTATTGATTAAGATTGATTTTCTTAAAGCTATTATCATTTATTGAAACAGCTCCGATAGTAGGCTGTATTAAGCCCGACAAGATTCGTATTAAAGTCGTTTTTCCTGATCCATTTGCTCCATCAATATATATAATTTCTCCTTGATTTATATTTAATGAAATGTTGTCAAGTATTTTTGTTTTTGAGTCTGGAAATTTAAAACTAACTTTTTCTACTTCCAATGCTATAGAGGTATAACAAGTATCATAATCTGTAGGGAATTCCTCTTCTAGTTTCATATCTGTGATAAATCCTATTTTTTCAACAGACGTTAAGACATCATAAAGTGTTTCAAGGCCCATTACTATTTTCTCTACGGAATTAATAACTAATAGAATAATTATCTCCGCAGCTACAAACTGACCTATGTTCATTTGCTGTGATAAAACTAAATATCCTCCCATGGATAACAAGCTGGCTGTGATGATCATTTTAAAAACAATCAGTTGGCTAAATTGTGTTTTAATTACAGAGAAGTGTTTTTCTCTAAATTGTAGATAATCAGATACTATACTGTCGTTTTTATTTAGAGCATAATCGTGATGCAATTGATTTCTGAAACTATAGTTGTTTCGAGCTATTTCTTGCAACCAACCAGCCACCTTATATTTGTACTTTGATTCTTTCATACTGGTTTCTAATCCCGGGTTGTACGAGAATTTAAATATGAAATAAAGTAATAGCAGAAGTAACATTCCAAAAAATATAAAATAGGGATGATATAATGAAAGTAAAATAATTCCAAAAATAATTTGTAATAGTGCTGCCGAAAAGTCTATTAATAATTTTGCTGTTCCTTTTTGGATCATCAAGGTGTCAAAAAAACGGTTTGCTAATTCTGGTGGATATGTATTGTAATATTCTTCAAATTTGATTTTTGGTAGTCGAACAGCAAACTCAAAAGAGGAACGAATGAAAATCTTTTGTTGCAAGTTTTCCATAATTCGAAGTTGCATTAGCGAAAGAATGCCAACTAACGCCACTCCAAAAACAACTAAAATAATCAAAACAATCCAAGATACACTTGCTCGCCCTGCTTGTATAAAGTTTGTAATAGCTTGAATTCCTAGCGGTAAAGATAGGCTTATTGCTCCAGAGAGAATTCCGTAGAAAAATAATTGATAAACGTCTTTTTTATCTAATTCCAGTAAATTATAAAATCGTTTTAATGGTTTCATATGTTGCTTATAGTTTTTTTGTAATTGGTTTAATCTTCTAGATACACATGTTTTGCTTTGTGATTTAGTCTTTAATAATTATGTTGTTAATTAGGTCTATAAAAAAATCAGTTGGTGTAATAATTTCATTACAATCTGTAATCGTTGATAAGTGACCTTTTAAAAAATGCTGATGCAAGGACCCTTTTACAATAGTCGAAATTAAACTTTTTGCATAAGGATAACTAGGATTTATTTCGTTCACTATCGCAACAATTCTATTAATTACTCTTTTATAAATAAGGAAATAACCTTCTTTATTTTCTTCGTCGACCTCCTTGGTGTAAAGCGTTTTAGTGAATTCAATGATTACTATGTTGTGCAGTTGTTTTTCATTTACATGTGCTGTTCGTTCATCATCGAGAATGTTTTCGGTTACTATCGTGATGGCTCGTTTCAATCGTTCTAAAGGATCATCAATATTTGTCAGTTTGAAAATCATTCGGTATTCAATCCAACTCCAATACCAAGAACATAGGTAGACTAAAAGCTTGTGTTTGTTTTCAAAATAACGATAGATTGAACTTTCATTAGATCCTATTCGTTCTCCTAATTTTTTAAAAGTAAAATTATCAAAGCCTATTTCGTCTATTAGAATAATACTTTCTTTAATTATTTTTTTTCCTAAAACAGACGTTTCAGGATCTTTGACATATATTTTGTCTGAAATTTGAATCTTTATATTATTAGGGATATCTATCATGTTGAAAATTTATATGTCCGAGTCTGGCTAGAGCTGTATTTCTTTTATTCAATTCTAAATGCTATCAAGAATCAGTATTTGATAGCGAAACATTTATATATCTTGTAGTATTTTAGCTAAATTATATCATTAAAATTAAGATCTGTGTTATTACACTTTTTATATCAATGTAATTTAAAATCACCTTACTGCTAAAAGGTATGATGCAAGCTAAATTGAATTTGATCTTTACCAGCCACTTCTGTCGATTGGTTCATGAATCCCAACTGTAACCTGAGTTTATCATTTATACCATAACCTAAACCTGAATAAAAGCGATTGCGATCGAAAACATTTACAGTTCTTCCGTCTCCAATATTTTTTTCTCCATTTATAAAAATCTCATTATATAAAGCGATGTAAACTGCATTTTTAGAAAGGGTTGTTTTATTTAAAGGGATGTTGAGAAACAGATTATACCTAAATCTAGTCCTAAAGTCTTGCTTTTCTACAAATCGCTGTTCATATCTAAATCTATGATTAAAATACATGCGTGTTCCTACTTTTTGAGGGAGTAAGGCTTCCTGGTAAATTCGAGTTTCGGTTGCTGTTTGCTTGCTATCTCCTATCGTTCCAGTAATTACATGTGCTACACCTAGGGTAAGAGTCATGTCAGTATTTATTGGTTTATAGGTCACTCCTGATCGTACGAGTAGTTGCTCTAAGTCGCCAATAGCGTTCCAATTTCGATACTGAACGTCGCCTTGAATACCAAATTGGCTGTCCTTGAATTTGGTAGTGTAAAAATACATGTACCATGCACCGAGTTGATCTGTGCTATTTTGAGCCTTTACAGGTATAAAAGAAAGAAATAGTGCAATTAATATAAGGTAATGTTTCATTCAATAGGTTTAATTATGTTTCTTTTTATATCTACTATACCACAACAGTTGATTGGTTTTCTATAACTTCAACTGTTAGAATAGATTAAAATTAGGATGTGTTCAGATCATTTTTTTACCATCTTGATATACAATATGTACTAGCTGATTAAACATTGAAATACTAAATAATTCATCCTAATAGATGCAAAGATAATAGTAATACTATTAGATTTGAGATTTTAACTTTTATTTATAAAAAAAGGAGAAACAAATGTTGTTTCTCCTTCATAAATACTTTTTTATTTATATCAATGACTTGCCGGTCATCACTACCGGCTTTTCTATTCCCATTAATTCTAAAATAGTGGGAGCGATATCGCCTAAAACACCATCGCGAACAGGGATTTGGTCTCTGTCTACTATTATAAACGGAACTGGATTAGTGGTATGCGCTGTGTTAGGACTTCCGTCCGGATTTATCATCGTTTCACAGTTTCCATGGTCAGCAATTACTAAAGTCGTATAACCGTTAGCAAGTGCCGTAGTTATTACTTTTTGTACACAAACATCTACCGCCTCACAGGCTTTTATTGCAGCATCCATCATTCCAGTATGACCTACCATATCACCATTAGCAAAATTAAGACAGACAAAATCAACATCTCCCTGTTCTAATTCTGGACACAAAGCAGCAGTTAATTCAAATGCACTCATTTCGGGTTGCAAATCGTAGGTGGCTACCTTTGGAGAATTTTTTAAAATGCGGATTTCGCCAAAAAAGGGTTCCTCTCGTCCTCCAGAAAAGAAGAAGGTTACATGAGGATATTTTTCTGTTTCGGCAATTCGAATTTGTTTTTTGCCTGCTTTTTCTAGAACCTCCCCTAATGTTTCTGTGATGTTGTCTTTATTGTAAACTACTTTCACATTTTGATATGTTTCATCATAATTAGTAAGCGTCACAAAATACAATTTAAGTTTGTGCATGTTTTGTTCATGGAAGTCCTGTTGCGAGAGCGCTTCGGTTAGCTCACGTCCTCTATCCGTTCTAAAATTAAAGAAAACGACAACATCATCTTCAGCAATTGTAGCCAAAGGTTTGTTTGTAAAATCCACGGCTAGTAAAGGGTGTATGAATTCATCAGTTACTCCGTTTTGATAACTTTGTTCAATACTGTCGATAAGATTGGTACTATGCGTTCCTTGACCGTTTACCATCAAGTCATAGGCTAGCTTAACACGCTCCCATCTTTTATCGCGATCCATTGCGTAGTATCTTCCTATAACTGAGGCTACTTTTACAGAGGTGTTTGCGATGTAATTTTGTAAATCTTGTAAGTATTTTTTACCCGATTTAGGGTCTACGTCACGCCCATCTGTGAAGGCATGGATGTAAACTTCTTCTAAGCCGTAGGATTGGGTAGCATCAATTAGTCCTCGTAAGTGTGAGGTATGTGAGTGAACGCCTCCATCAGAAACTAATCCTAAAAAATGTACTTTTTTATGGTAGTCTTTCGCATACTGAAAAGCATCCTTTAAAACCTGTTCTTGGGCTAGTGTATTATTAGCCACAGCCAGGTTAATTTTGGCTAAGTCTTGATAAACGATTCTACCAGCACCAAGATTCATATGACCAACTTCACTATTCCCCATTTGTCCTTCGGGTAATCCCACATGAAGTCCGTCAGTTCTTAATTGAGCGCTTGGGTAATTCTTATAAAGGCTTTCGATAAATGGGACATAAGCATTATCTATTGCAGACACTTTTGGGTCAGGAGATTTACCCCAACCATCCAATATCATGAGTATTACTTTTTTGTTCATTTCTGTTTGTTTTAAACAAAGATAAAGTATTTCTAAAATGTCCCAAGGATTCCAAATCACTATTATCCAATCTTAAAGGAACGGGATTATATATTGCTAATAGTGCTGTAGAATGACTTCAATTTTAAAATAAATGCATTTTAAGATTTAGTTTTTAAGCTATTATAGTCTATAAAATAACGCACACTTATAGAGAAAGTATGGTTTAAGGCGGCATTATTTAATAAGTCAGTTATGTTTCTACCAAAATCCTTGTTTATTAGATTCTCTGAATTACCTGCATTATTTCGATATAAAATAGATACTTGACTTCCTGGAGCAAACCACCAATTATAAGATAAATCAGTGTTCCAAGAGTAAAAACTAGAATTGTTATTTTGAACGTAATTAGGATAATCAGTAAAGCTTCCGTCTTGATTTAAGGATAAGTAATTTTTGTTTTCAGCAAAAGACCAATACTGACGAACGGATAAGTTAAAAGTCATTTGGCTATTGATAGAATATTTTCCAGAGAGAGAATTAGAGTAGGTTACCACATTCCTATTAGCAAAAATAATAGTATTAGGTGTGGCAGGCTGGTTGTCATCATCAATATCGTCATTATATCCTTTGTTATTGTTTTGTCTCGAAAAGTTGAAACTGTAAACCAATGATAATTTATCGTTAAAACGGTATCTAGGTGAGATATAGAAGCCATAGCTATTTCGTCCTTCTTGATCAAATTTTGAGAAGTTAGGCCCTGCGTCTAATGCAAATTTATAGTTGTAGTTAGAAGATAGACTCAAAGAGCCACCTATTCTCCTTGGGTTGATAACGTATCTATTTTGCGCACGTGGTTCGTAAAAGTCGTAGGACTCTAGTGGACTTGCATTAATGTTCACACCAAAATAGTCGTTATTTTTAGTATTCATATTAACATTAAAACTAATGTTGTTAGATTGTAATTTACCCAGTTCTTTTTGAAATTGCGTATAGACATTTAAATTTGTACTAAAGGAGTTAAATAGTTTTGTAGGATTCAAAATACGATAACTAGTAGACCCGTATAAGCTGTAATAATTGGTTTCAAAGTTAATTCCTAAGTCATTGTTATCATAGTCTTTGGTAGTGATGTCTGCACCGAAATTATATCTGTATTTTCCCGAAGTTTCGGCAAAGTTTAGCTGAGAGTTAATTCCTGTTCTATTTTTGATGTCGTTAATAAAACTGTATTTAAAATCTCCCGATAAGTTATAAGTATTTTCTTTTGTGTTCAAATCCCAAACTAGAGCGGATACATTAGCATCTCTATAACTACCGTTGCGACTTACGTTAGTATTTACAAATGATACCGCTGAGTTTTTGCGAAAGCGTTGATCTAACACTAATACACTATAATTAGACAAAGGTTGTAGTTCTTGTCTTCTGATCTCTTTAGTAGTTTTATCCTCTATAACGGCAAAAGTTTTTTCAGTTACAGCATTCAAAATTCCTATTCCTAAACCATTTTTGGTACGACCCGAGACCTTTAATGCATTTACTAAATTAACTGTTGTTGGGTTTTCTAGGAAGGTTTCGTTATTAGTTTTTCTAGCACGGGTAATAGGTCGTCCCCCGATTCGTCTTGAATAGAGTAAATTTCCTTTATTAAATAAGTCGGTCCCTTCTGTAAAAAAAGATCTGTTCTCGTTGAACTGTTGTTCGAAAGGACCTAGAATTAAAATTTGATCATCGAATTTAGTTTGACCAAAATCAGGAATTAATATTGCATCAAGTGTAAAAGCATCATTGATACCATATTTTATATCAAGGCCTCCTTTTAACGTTCCTTGTGTTTTTTTCTGTCCGTTTCCGTTAAGGTAAAAAGAGGAATAAGGAAGCAAAAATAATCGAGTAGGAGTCGAAATATTTTCTATTCCTTCTAACACTCCCGTTTGTTGGGTAAAAGTTCCCAATTTTGAGTCAATGAAATTCCAGGTGTATTTGAAGCGATCTCTTCGTATTTCTCGAAAAAAGTTGAGGCCCCATTTTTGTTTTTTTTCTGCAGAGAATCTTAAGGCAGCATAGGGAATACGCATTTCTACCGCCCACCCAAAAGAGGTTATTATTGCTTTACTTTTCCACACGGCATCCCATGAATAATCTTCGCCATTAGTATCTGTATTTATACAGTCTGCTTGTCCATCAGCCGCATTTACAAAAAACTGAAAGTCTTGCTGACCATCATTAAAGCCGTTAATAAAAACGCCAAATACATCTGAGGCTCCAAAATCATCTCTCGCCGAAATCTCTTTCATGATTTTATTTGGTTCATCATCATATAGTAAAGCCGCTACATATATGGCATCATTATCATAAAGTATTTTTACGATCGTTTTTTTTGTTTCTGGAATTGGTGTTCCATTATCTGGTTGAAACATAATGAAATCAGTTGCAGCAGGAGCGGTTTCCCAAATGCTCTCATCAATTTTTCCATCAATAACAATGCTTTCAGATATAAATTTTGTCTGTAAAACTTTCTTTTGGCTAAACCCAAAAAATGAAACAAATAAGAAAAAAAAGAGTGGGAAATACTTCATTAGTCTGCTAAAATATCAAGATGTGTAATTGACTTTATTTGTTATCACTTGTAAATAAAGTCTGCATTCTAATAGACTAGCAAAAAAACAATATGTTACAGTTTACAGTATTAAATTAAAATTTATTTTTTACCATGTTGTAATCTAAATAATAACGAAAACGTACCGAAATGATATTAGTCAAGTTAGCATCAAAGACATTTTTTAAATTTGTTTTTATATTTCGTTCTACTTGACTAGTTCCTTCTTGTGAGTAATTACGGTATAAAACTGACATTTCGCTTCCTGGAGCAAACCACCAAGAATAGGCTAAATCGAAATTCCAAGAGTTAAAATTTCTATTTTTGTTTAGGTTATACGAGGGGTTTGTTGTTAGCTGCCCGTTATTTTCTAATGTATAGTATTCTTTAACATCAGAGTAAGACCAATAGTATCGTGCAGTTAAATTTAAGGTCATCTTATTATTTATAGCGTACTTACCTACCAAGTCATTTTGGAATATGGCTCTGTCCCTTCTTCCAATGATTACATCCGAGTTTTGAAATCCTGCAAAACCTATATCATTAGTTTTGTGCAGGTAATCAAGTATGTACATGATGGAAAAGCGATCATTTACTCGGTATTTTGGTCCAATAGCGATACCGTAGTTTGCACGTCCTTCTTGATCAAATTTGGCAAAACTAGGCGTGAAATCAAAGGTAAAAGCATTATTTCTATTGAACTCAACTCCTAAATAACCATCTACACTGCGAGGAACCTGAAGGAAACGCCCATAAACTCTAGGATCATAAAAATCAAACGACTCAAAAGGTTTGAAGTTTAAAGCTAATTCAAAGTAATGGTTGCGTTTGGATGTTGCTTTAATAGTAGCTTTGTAATACCCTTCTTGTAATTTGTTTGTGGTATTGTCATAGAGAACACTGAATTCATTAAAGAAACGAAACGTGTTAAAAACTGAAGTAGGTTTTAATATACGGTAACTTACGTTAGAATAGAAGTTGTAAAAATTCGTAAAAAAGTTTATTCCTAAATCATTATCATCATAATTCTCAGATGTGTATCGTCCAGTAAGGGTATATCTATATTTACCACTTGTTTTAGCAAAATTTATCGAAGTTTTGTAACCGTTATAATCTTGTACGTCATTTATCGTGCTGTATTTAAAGTCGCCATATAAATTGTAGGTATTGGCTTTGGTGCTTAAGTCAAAAACCAGAGCAGATACATTTGCGTCTCTAAAACTTCCATTACGACTCACGTTAGTGTTTACGAAAGATACAGATGAGTTCTGTCTAAATCGTTGGTCAAGAACAAGTACATTGTAATTTGCTAAAGGTTCAATTACCTCTTTACGACTAGTATCTGTGCTTGAGTTGGCGATGGTCGCAAATGTTTTTTCAGTTACAGCGTTCAGGAAACCTATACCTAGACCATTTTCTGTTCGGCCAGAAATTTTCACAGCATTAATAAGGTCAACAGAACTAGGGTAATTAGAGATTTCTTCATTGCTATCAACGTTAGGTACTGAACTTGGTGGTCCACCAATTCTTCTAGAATAAAATATGTTTCCAATATTGAACAAATTAGTTCCCTCAGTAAAAAAGGGTCTATTTTCATCAAATCGTTGTTCAAACGGTTCAAGATTTAAGATGGCATTATCAAATTTAGTTTGACCAAAGTCAGGGATTAATATAGCATCGAGTGTAAAGGAGTCGTTTATACCATATTTAATATCTAAACCAGCCTTGAAGGTACGATCAGATTCGAAATCATCCTCTTGATAATAACCAGAAACATATGGAATAAAAAATAGACGAGTAGGGGGTTTAATGTTTTCTATACCTTTCAAAATCCCTGCTTGCGTGATTACAGCACCAATTTTGTTGTCTACATAATTCCAAGTGTATTTTTGAACATCTCGCTTGATTTCCCTCATGAAGTTCACACCCCAAGTTTGACTTTGAGATTTTGAAAATCGCAAAGCGGCATAAGGAATTTTCATTTCTACAACCCAGCCAAAGTCAGTGATAGTAACTTCACTATCCCAAATTGCATCCCAAGAATAATCTTCACCATCCTCAGTTGCAATACAGTCCATCTGTACCCCTGCAGCACTAACATAAAATCGATAATCTTGTTGGCCATCATTAAAGCCATTTATATTGACAGAAAAATGATCAGAAACTCCAAAAACATCTCTTCTTGTTATTTCTCTCTGAATTTTTTTTGGTTCATTATCATACATTATCGCCGAAATATAGATGGCATCATCGTTGTAAAGTACTTTGACATCTGTTCTTTTTTCAGCGCTAATAGGCCTACCGTTGTCGGGTTCAAACATGATGAAATCAGTGGCAATTTCCGAGTTGTTCTCCCATTCAGTTTCATTGATTCGTCCGTCTATAGTGATATTGTTCGAAATTGCTTTAGCTAAAAGAGTTTTTTTCTGACAATAAGTAATAGTGCAAAAAAAAGTAAAAAATAATAGTAATAGGTGGTTAATTTTGGTCATGTAAGTTGATTATTGTCACACAAAAATAAGATAATTAAGATAATAAACAACTTTTACTATACATAGGTTTGTAGTCAAAAGGCTATACAAAAGTTAAAAGTGTAATAAACTTAGCTACAATTTTTTTTCACAGCAGACTTTTACTATTTTTGACAACCTCAAATTGATTTTTAATTTAATATACCTCAATGACTTACCATTTATTCCCTGCTGTTTTGCTAGTATTTTTTTCATTACTTTTTAAAGACGTCGTTCCTGCCGATGTTAAAAAAACAAATCCAGTTTACTATTCCAAGAATTATAAGGTAAATTCTGTTAGCGCAGAAGAATTAGCGTACAGTAATCTACAGTCTAATGATTTACCGATGCCGAGCAGAGAAGGTTTTATGCAGGCGTTCAAAGGTTTTACCAAACTCAAAGAAAAAGGATTAGTGACAAAGAATATTTTGACCTTAATTGATTTTAGTTTGTCATCCAATACAAAAAGATTATGGGTTATTGATTTAAACTCTAATCTAGTTTTGTTTAATACACTTGTTGCGCATGGTCGCAACACAGGCAATGAATATGCTAATAGTTTTTCAAACGTATCTGAATCATTCAAAAGCAGTCTTGGTTTTTATGCTACGGGAGAGATTTATAGAGGAAAACACGGAGCTTCTCTTAAATTGGATGGTTTAGAAAAAGGAATAAACAGCAATGCACGTGAACGAGCAGTAGTTATTCACGGGGCCGATTATGTTTCTGAGTCGTTTATCCACAATAATAAAAGATTAGGCAGAAGTTTAGGTTGCCCAGCAATCCCTGTAGAGTTAACAGATAAAATTATAAAAACGATTAAGGATAAATCATGTTTGTTTATTTATTATCCATCTCCAAGTTACAAAGGGACTAGTGTACTTTTTTCTTAATACTATGTTTTTATAAACAATGATTTGTGGTACAACTTTTAATGTAGTTTTCTTTTTTTTAAGAATTTTAAGCGTTTTTACTTCAATATTTTTATTTGCATTTCGAAGCCTGAAAATAATATTTTTGTAAAGTTTTAATTTTAAAACGATTAGCCATGAATGTGCTATTTTAAGAGAATTTATTTTAAAAAAGCTTGTTTCTAACTAAACTTATTATTTATATTTGCACCAGTAATGCGAAAGTAGCTCAGTTGGTAGAGCTCCAGCCTTCCAAGCTGGTTGTCGCGAGTTCGAGCCTCGTCTTTCGCTCTAAAAACCGAAGCTTAATTGTTTCGGTTTTTTATTTAAATGTTTTTACATTTTACTTCATAACGAAGTTTAGTAATACGTTTTCGTAAGTATCAAATTAAGTTGTTTATTTTTTAAATAAATTTGGATAACATTAAATTAATTTATTATATTTGCACCCTGTTAATGCGAAAGTAGCTCAGTTGGTAGAGCTCCAGCCTTCCAAGCTGGTTGTCGCGAGTTCGAGCCTCGTCTTTCGCTCTTTAAAAAAGCCGAAACATTTATTTGTTTCGGCTTTTTTTATTTCAAGTAGCTAAGGTCTGAACCTGTTTGGATCTCAATTGCTATTTGATTTTGTTTAAAGAGTCTCGCTTTTAAATTTCCTTTCAAAGTGATGCTCTCTCCTTTTACATCTAACCAACTTCCTTCTCTTAGTCCTAATACTGGAATGGTATTGAAGGAGTGAAACTCTTTAATTCTAGTTTCTCTCGTTTCCCCCATGTGCTTAGATTGAGTATCGGGATCAAGATAATGAGCATTGATGTTAAAAGGAATTAAGCCTAATGTTTGAAAGCTAGGAGGGTAGATAATAGGCATGTCATTAGTATTTTGCATGCTTAATCCACAAATGACACTTCCTGCGCTCGTTCCTAAATATGGTGTTCCTTTTTTTATCACATCACTTAAAGTGCTTATTACATTGTTTTTGTATAATTGTGTTACCAATAAAAATGTGTTTCCACCGCCGGTAAAGATACCTTCTGCATTTTGTAATGCGTCAATAGGATCTTCGTATTCATTGATTCCTTTGACCGCTATATTTATTTTAGCAAATGCCAAGGCTGCTTTTTCCGTATATTCTTCATGCGTTATTCCGCTAGGGCGTGCATATGGAATAAATAGTATTGTCTTGCAGTTTTTAAAATGAACACTAAGTTCCGGTAATAGGTATTCAAGATATCCAGATTCGTGCAGTGTTGAGGTACTTGCTATTATTATGTTTTTCATAATTTTTTTTTGGTACTAAGATATAGAATCAGCCTCCGATACTGAAAATTAAAGAGTTATTATTAACAAATTTTTACGAATGCATTAGCAATTAATTTGGATCAGCTTGGGATACTTTTACAATCAAAGAATTAAAAGTGTTATGATTAATTGCCTCAGGAACTGTTATTTTTTAGTATTAATACTGTTTTCAGCTACGATCTATGCTCAAACTTCTATTTCAGAGGGCTTGAAAGGGAAGGTCAATGCTGACGGTAATAATGTCGAAGGTATTTATGTGATAAATCTTAGAAGTGAAAAGGCGGTAATTACAGATTCAGATGGTTATTTTGATGCGAAAGCAAAACCGGGCGATACATTACTTTTTTCGGCTATTCAATATAAAAGTGTGAAAATTGTTCTTAAAGAGGAGGATTTTAATGAAACGCTCCTTTTTGTTAAAATGCGACCTGTTATGAATGAACTTCAGGAGGTTGTTATCAAAAGATATAATACTATTAATGCTGTTGCTTTAGGTATCGTTCCTGCAAATCAGAAAAAATATACGGTAGCAGAGCGGAGGTATGCTACAGCTAGTTCTTCTCGCTTGAATCCTATGGGATTTGATCCTGTATTAAACCTGATATCAGGACGTACAGCAATGCTGAAAAAGGAATTAGCCGTTGAGAAAAAATTGTTTTACATCAACCTGCTCGATGATATGTTTGATGAAAATCATTTTTTAAACACACTTAAAATCCCTAGTGAATACATCAAAGGCTTTGAATACTATGCTGTTGATAATGAAAAATTCACTAAGATTTTGGAGACTAAAAATTATGTTACAACAGAGTTTTTGTTGAGTGAATTAGCAGTTAAGTATAAAGTAATAATTGCCAGTGAAAGCAAATAACACTATTTTTTTATTTCTAGCCTTATTACTATCTCAATACACTATAGGACAAACTCTGTATAGAAAAAAGATTAGTGGTAAAGTGTCGGTTAGTTCTCTTCCTGTTAATTCAGCTAATGTGACTAATCTTAATAGTAAACAAAATACTGTGACTGATGCTAACGGAAAATATACTATCGAAGTTCGAGAAGGTGATGTTTTACATATTTCAGCGGTTAATGTGATAGCAAAGGAGTTGATTATTACAGATAAGATATTTTCTGATGGATTTTTTGATATTGCAATGGATTATGTAAATATTCAGCTAGACGAGGTTGTAATTGCAGAAGCTTCAAAAATAACTGCCGAGAGTGTTGGAGTTATACCTTATGGTCAAAAGCGTTACACACAAGCAGAGCGACATTTGCAAACAGCGGGTGATTTTAAACCAATTATGCTATTGGGATTACTTGGAGGATCGATGCCTTTGGATCCGCTGATAAATAAAATAAACGGAAGAACTAAACGGCTTAAGAAGTTAGTTGTTCTTGAGGCAAAAACAGCCTTATTCGGCACTTTGGATAAGCATTTTGATGATAGTTATTATACAAAAAAATTGAAAATCCCATCTGAATATATAGAAGGATTTAAGTTTTACATTGTAGAAAACGATACATTTGTTTCCTACTTAAAAAATGATGATTTGGTGATGGTACAATTTTTACTAATTGAGCATGCCACTACTTATTTAGAAATAATTAAACGTGAAAATTTATAAATTTTATTTTTCCTTTCTGTTGTTATTTGTTCAAAGTGTTAGCGCGCAAAATAGTGGAGCAATTGCGCTCCAAGGACGTATTGTGGTTGACTCGATTGCTGTAGAAACCGTGAACGTTCTTAATGTAAATACTAGTAAAGCTACCGCAACTAATTCAAGCGGAACTTTTACTCTCTTTGTAAATGAGGGAGATGTTTTATTTTTTTCTGCTGTAAATCTTGTAACTTTACAAAGACGAGTTTCCCAAGCAGATATAAAGTCAGGAACGATATTTGTGCAAATGAATGCTAATAGTATTCCTTTGAAGGAGGTAATTATCAACGAAAATGCACAAATTAACGCAGAAGCGTTAGGAATAGTTTCTGCAAATCAAAAGCATTACACGCCTGCTGAACGCAAATTATATACTGCCCGTTCTGGTTTACTTGATCGTCCTTTAAATTGGATTTCTGGGAGAACAGCAGAGTTAAAAAAAGGTGTTGTTGTCGAAAGAAATCAGCGAGCACTTAGTAAGATGGAATATCTTTTTGAAGAGAAATATTATGTCGAGACTCTAAAAATACCTGCAGATTACATAAAAGGGTTTCAGTATTATTGTATTGAAGATGCCGAGTTTGTAACGGCAATGGAATCTAAAAATAAAACGCTGTGTATGTTTTTAATTATTACACTAGCCAAAAACTATAATAAAATAACTTTTTATGAAAACTAAAATTACAATTCTTTTTTTATCACTTTTTGCTCAATATGGTTTTGCTCAAATAACAACAAACAGAGTGTTGAAGGGGCAGGTACGAAATGATTTAGCTCCTGTCGAAAACGTAATCGTTTTTGATGTAAATTCAAAAGTAGGTACAGTAGTCAATCAATACGGTTATTTTACCTTATCTGCAAAAGTTCAAGACACACTAGTGTTCTCTAGTTTGACTTTCAAGTCAAAGAAAATCATCCTTAAGGAGGAGGATTTTATCAATAATGTTTTAATTGTAAACTTAGAAATCTTTACCAATGAACTTTCGGAAGTTTTAATTTTGGCAAAAAAAGAACTAAACCCAATTCAAGGAGGTACTCAAAAATATGTAGATATGAAATTTTTTGGAGACGAAAAGTCCACACCAAAGAATCAAGCGTTTCAACCACTAATTGATATGGAAAATGGAACGGATTTTGTTAGGATATATAAAGATATTATCAAGGTATTACGAAAAGATAATCCTAAGAAAACAGATTTTTATAAAGAAACTAGCTTTTCAGAATTGGCTTTATCTACTGTCAACTATTCTTTTTTCTCTAACACTTTAACGTTAAGTGATGATGAAATTAAATTATTTCTTGTTTTCTGTGAAAATGACCCTAAGTCTAGAACAGTAATGAGTCCATCTGATCAATTCAAACTAATGGATTTTTTAATTACTAAAAATAGAGAGTACAAGAAGATTACTGAATTAAAAAATTAATTATTTCTCTGTTCGAGAAATTGCAAATAAAAGATGAATTAGTAAACTGATATGAAAAAAAGATTTTTATACTTATTTCTCGGAAGCTTGTTGGTATTGACCACAGCATTTTCTGTACACAAATTTTATATGGGTATTTTTCAAGTGAATTATGCTCCTGAGAAAAAAATGTTAGAAATTACCTCTAGGATTTTCATAGATGATTTAAATAAAGCACTTGAGAAAAAGTACAAGAGAAAAGCATTCCACATAGGAACAGAAGGAGAGACTCCAGAAGAGGTAGTCTTGTTTAAAAAATATTTAGCTGAAAACTTCACCATTAAAATAAATGGGCAGACAAAACCAATCATTTTTTTAAGCATGGAAACAGCTGAGGATGATGTGCTTGTTTGTTACTCTAAAAGTATTGATGTTTCTAAAATTAGTACAATAGAAATTCACAATTCGATTTTGATAGATTGGAGTTCGGAGCAGCAAAACATTACACATATTACCGCATTTGGTACTAAAAACAGTATACTCTTTACGGATTCTTCAAGAAACGGAGTGTTAAAATTTTAACAAAAGGCAACTCTTTTAGTAAAAATTATTATTTTCACGGACTGAAATAACTATAGTTTTATTTATGAAAAAAATAACCTTCCTACTTTTTCTTCCTGCGCTCTTATTCGCACAAGAAAAACCAACCAAAGTCGCTCCTAAACAACAAGGAAAGTACGACACCAACAAGTTCAGCCAAATGTACGATCTATTAGCAACGCCTAATATGTTTCGTAACGCTGCTGGAGCTCCTGGACCAGCTTATTATCAACAACAAGCCGATTATAAAATCGACATTGAGTTAGATGATAAAAATTCGAAATTAACTGGCGCTGAAACAATTACCTACCACAATAATTCACCAGATAGTTTAGAGTACTTATGGGTTCAGCTAGATCAAAATCAAGCTGCGAAAGACTCTGAAACTCCTCTAGCAGAAAGTGATAGAATGACGCAAACTTTTCCTGCGGCTGGTTTTGCTGATAAATTCTTGAAAAAAGATTTAGAGCGTGGCTTTAATATTGAAGCAGTGAAGGATGTTAAAGGAAATGCAATGTCCTATACTATTAATCATACAATGATGAGAATTGATTTAGCGACTCCATTAAAACCGGGTACGTCAATATCATTTAATATCAAATGGTTTTACAACATCAATAACTACCAGAAAGAAGGTGGGCGTTCAGGATATGAATTGTTTGAAAAAGATGGTAACAAAATCTATGTAATCGCACAGTTCTATCCAAGAATGGCAGTTTACAATGATGTTGAAGGTTGGCAAAATATGCAGTTTTGGGGAAGCGGAGAGTTTGCTTTGCCATTTGGTAACTTTGATGTAAATATCACTGTTCCTGCTGACCACGTTATGGAGGCAACTGGAGATTTAATGAATAGAAGTGAAGTTTTTACTCCTGCACAGGTTAAAAGATGGGAGCTTGCTGAAAAATCTTTTGACAAACCAGTAGTTATTGTAACTCAAGCGGAAGCAGAAGCAACTGAAAAAGGATTTTCTAACAAGAAAAAAACATGGAAATTTTCTGCTAAAAACGTAAGAGATTTTGGAATTGCAACTTCAAGAAAATTTATCTTAGATGCAATGGCAGTAAAGTTGAGTACTAAAAATGCAATGGCTGTTTCTATTTATCCTAAAGAGGCAAATCCGCTTTGGGGAGAAACGTCTACTATTACAGTCGCTCATACTTTAAAAAGTTATTCAGCGCATACCTTTGATTATCCTTATCCAAAAGCAGTTTCAGTTTCTGCTGAAGACCAAGGAATGGAATACCCTATGATTTGCTGGAACTTTGGTCGTCCTGACGAAAACGGAGTTACATCTGAGCAAACTAAAAACGGAATGATGGGTGTAGTTATTCACGAAGTGGGTCACAACTTTTTTCCAATGATTGTAAATTCTGATGAGCGTCAATGGACTTGGATGGATGAAGGTTTGAACTCTTTCATGGAATACATGGCGGAACAAGAATTAGGAACTAATTTCCCTTCTAGACGTGGACCTGCTAAAAACATTGTTCCTTACATGAGTGGAGATCAAAAATTCTTAGAGCCTATTATGTCTAATTCAGAGACGATAATGCAGTTTGGTAATAACGGTTACGGAAAGCCAGCAACAGCTTTAAATATATTGAGAGAAACTGTGATGGGTAGAGAATTGTTTGACCATGCGTTTAAAGTATATGCAAACCGTTGGAAATTCAAGCACCCTACTCCAGAAGACTTTTTTAGAACTATGGAAGATGCTTCTGCAGTAGATTTAGATTGGTTCTTTAGAGGTTGGTTTTATTCTACTGATTTTGTAGACATTGGAATAAATGATGTTAAGCAATATTATGTCTCTGAAACAGCTTCAGAAGAGTTAAAAAATGCAAAAGTAAGAAGAGGCCGTTTTGGACAAGATCCAGGACCTTTTGTTTATTTGATCGAAGAGAATAATGCAGTTTTGAAAGCGAATCAAAAGAAAGGCTTGAAAGTAGATGAGGTTAAATTACTTTCTGATTATATGAAAACACTTTCTGCTGAAGAAAAAGGAACTTTAAAATCTCCTAAATATTTCTACGAAGTAGAATTCAATAAGCCAGGTGGTTTGATTATGCCAATCCTTGTTGAGTTAACTTATGAAGATGGTACTACAGAGAACTTTAAATATCCAGCTCAAATTTGGAGAAAAGGTAATGACACTGCTAGAAAAGTATACGCTACTGAAAAAGCAATCAAGAAAATCCAAATTGACCCTAAGTTAGAAACAGCAGATATAGATGTTACTAATAATACTTGGCCTAAGCAAGAAGTTAAATCTAAGTTTGAATAATCGACTATAATTATAGATACTAAAGACCCTTTTTTAAGGGTCTTTTTTTTATGAAAATTTTAAAAGACAAGTTTTTATAATTTGGTATATTTGCAACAACAAAAACAAAGAAAATATGTTCGGCATAGGAGGAGGAGAGTTAGTTTTTATCATGTTTATTGTATTAATGCTTTTTGGTTCGGATAAAGTACCAGAAATGGCGCGTACGATGGGGAAAGCTATGGCTCAGCTAAAAAATGCTACTAACGATATCAAAAGTGAGATCCAAAAAGGAGCTGAGGCTAATGGTCTTGATACAAAATCCTTGTCAGATATGACTGGAAATATAAACTCTCAGATTACTAAAGCCAAAGAGGATTTAATGGGCGATTCTGTTGTTCAAGCTAACAAGATCAAAGAGGATATTGATGATGCTATAGGTCCAGTAAAACGCAGCAGATAATGCTAGATAGATTACTTTCTTTAGACAGTCGTTTACTTGTATTTCTTAACGGTTTAGGATCAGAAAATTTTGATGGGCTATGGCTTATAATTACAAAGCAACAGTATTGGACTCCATTTTTTCTACTATTATTGTACATAATTTATAAAAAGATAGGCACTAAGCAGTTCTTGTACGTCATTTTATTTATTACGCTTATTTTAGTTTTTACGGATCAAATGACAAACGTTTTTAAAAACGGTTTTCAGCGTTTACGACCTTGTAATAGCCCCGATATAAATACCGTTATTAGAATTGTAAAAACGAGTGGTTCATACAGCTTTTTTTCAGGACATGCCGCTAACAGTATGGCAGTAGCAACCTTTATCTATTGTCTGCTAAAGTCTCAATTTAAGCATCTTTATTTGCTGTTTTTGTGGCCTTTGGTATTTGCCTATAGTCGTATTTACCTGGGATTACACTATCCAATTGATATTTTATGCGGATACTTATTTGGAGTTTTCTCTGGTTGTACTTTTTATAGATTGCATCAATATTTTCAAAAAAAGTATTTTCCAATATAGTTTTTAGGAGCTATTCCAGCTATCCTTTCAATCTTATATCATAAAATTATTTTTCAATAACAATAAAGGAGCTTCCGTTGGTCGCTCTTTTTTGTTTAGAAAAATTACATTTTATATCATAAGGATTTCCAGTCTCAACTGGGCTACGCGATTATATTTTAAAAACAATATAGGTGTTTACAATACGCGACTAACGGTAAGTCCGTCACGTATGGGAAGCAAAACAGTTTCAACTCTTGGGTCGTTTTTTAATAATGCATTATATTCAAGTAAAACTTGAGTACTCGTATCATTTTTTTGAAGTGGTTCAAGAACTTTACCGCTCCATAACACATTGTCAGATAATATTATTCCTCCTTTATTCATTCTAGGAACAATCAGTTCCCAATAGTTCAAGTAGTTTTCTTTATCAGCATCTATAAAAACCAAGTCAAATTTGATAGCTAGAGTAGGAATAATGTCAATTGCACTACCCAAATGCTGGAAGATTTGTTTTCCCCAAGGTGATCGGTCAAAATGTTTGCGCTGAAAGTCTACCAGCTCCTCCTTGATATCAATCGTGTGTAGCTGACCGTTATCTTGCATTCCTTCGCACAAGCACAACGCTGAGTATCCAGTATAGGTTCCAATTTCTAATATATTTTCGGGACGAATTAATTTAGCTAACATACTCAAAACTCTGCCTTGAAAATGGCCGCTGAGCATTCGAGGTAAAAGTATCTTTTGGTAAGTTTCCTTGTTTAGCGCCGCCAGTAAAGCGGGTTCTTTTTCAGAATGTTGCTCGATATAGTCTTCTAATTCGGGTGATATGAAATGCATCTTATATTTTTTGTCAAAGTTATTAAATTATCAAAACATCAAACGAGCATTTATGCGAATTGATGAAATAATTCAACAAATAGTCATTAAATTTGCAGCATGGAAATCGATAAAAAGGACATTAGAGCTTTATCAAAAGAACAATTGCGCGAATTTTTTGTTACCAACGGAGACAAATCCTTCCGTGGTAATCAAGTTTACGAGTGGTTGTGGAGTAAAGGGGCACATAGTTTTGAGGACATGACTAATCTTTCAAAGGAAACACGCACCATGCTTCAGACTAATTTTGTGATCAATCATATTAAAGTCGACACCATGCAACGATCCGAAGATGGTACTGTGAAAAATGCCGTTCGTTTACACGATGGTTTAGTAGTAGAATCTGTTTTGATCCCTACTAATACCAGAACTACAGCTTGTGTATCAAGTCAAGTAGGTTGTAGTTTAGATTGTAATTTTTGTGCTACTGCTAGACTTAAGCGTATGCGTAATTTAGAACCAGCCGAAATTTATGATCAAGTAATTTCTATAGACAAGGAAAGTCGCTTGTATTACAATCATCCTCTATCTAATATTGTTTTTATGGGAATGGGCGAGCCGTTAATGAATTATAATAATTTATTAAAAGCAATCGAGATGATTACTTCGCCAGAAGGACTGGGAATGTCTCCTAAACGTATTATGGTTTCGACCTCAGGAATTCCTAAAATGATCAAGAAATTAGCTGATGATGAAGTGAAATTCAAATTAGCGGTTTCTTTACATTCCGCTATAGATGAAATCCGAGCACGAATAATGCCTTTTAGTGCTAATTTCCCTTTGGCTGATTTAAGAGAGTCATTGGAATATTGGTATAGGAAAACGAAATCTAAGATTTCTTACGAATATGTTGTTTGGAAAGACATCAATGACAATAAAGAGTCTATTGACGCATTAGTTAAATTTTGCAAGTACGTTCCTTGTAAGGTGAATTTGATTGAGTATAACCCAATTGATGATGGTGAGTTTCAACAAGCCTCTGAGGAAGCTACAAATGCCTATATCAAAGCATTAGAAGCAAGTGGAATCGTGGTTAAGGTAAGAAGAAGCAGAGGAAAAGATATTGATGCTGCTTGTGGTCAACTAGCAAATAAAGAAGTTTAATTTGATTTAATAAAAAAAGCGCTCTAGTATTCAAACTGTATACTAGAGCGCTTTTTTTATTAAAGAATGATTCTTATTTTTTCAAATGAATTTCTCTCGTTTCTCCATTAATTGTAATAGTAGCTAAGTCATCACATTCACCTTTTCCAAAGTCGATCAGACCTTCTTTTTTATTCAAACCGTCCTTATCTGTTTTTATGAAATTTTTAGTTCCGCTAACTGGGAAAGGCAATTCACAAGCCATCACAAAACGCAACGGAGTTTTGATAGTTGCGGTAAATTTACTTCCATTTGGAAAGGTAGTGATATGATAGCCCCATACTAAGTAAACATTGTCTTCTAATAAGAATTTAGTATCAATACCCTCAACTAATTCTCTTACTCGAGTTCCTATTCTGCTGTATTTTCTACCATCGGCAAAAGTTACCGTCATATCAATTGAATTTGTGAAAACAGGATGTGCTGTAGATAATAGATCGCTGGTTTTGACAGTGCTGGTGATGGTTCTTGACCCTTCAATTAATTTATTATTGTGATAGAATTTCACAAACGAAATTGAAATTGATTTAGTAAGTTCTGAAAAATTTCTTGAGGCACTAACTGTAATCTTCCCTTTTACTAAATTTCCATTTTGAAGTGTACATCCTTCTGTACCAAAATCAATGGTGCGAGTCCAAGTATCATTAGTAACAACAATTGTAATTGTAGCGCATGCAGGCAAGATACTTTTAACTGATTGTGTCGTTTTTAACGTTAAACTTTGTTGTATTGCGTACTGATCTTCGGCAACGTTACTCACGTCGTCAACTGCACCGTCAATATCTGCATCAGCAACAATGTCTTCACTTGTAATAGCTATTGATTCTTGTATTCCTTCATTAGAGCTGCAACTAACGAAGAAGGTAAATGCTATTAATATTAATGCACTAACTAAAATAATTTTTGATTTCATAGGATTTAATTTTTTTGGTTCTTTTTTTAAACTAGGAAAATGATTAGTAGTTAAATTAAATGATACTTTTTGTACTGTAATTTTCTATCAACAAATTTATGTATTTTTTACATTATTAATTATAATTGTTAAAATTATCGATAAAATACATTATTTAGTGTTAAATAGTAGGTAATTATTTATTGTGATTATAGCTGCTACAGTAAGGTTTTATGCATTAACAATAATTAGAAGTAGCTTTGTCATACCATTAAAAATAGTAGGAGTATAGTTCTATATAGCAAGTTAAATAAACAACTAGCGCTTTCTGCCTAGGCATAAGGGGAGCTGCTATATTTAATGTACTACAATGCCTTATGTTTTTAATAAAGGATTATGAACTGTTGAATATCTTAGTTAAGCAATTAGCTTTAAATTTGTTTTCTGAATCTGGAGGTAGTAGTTCAGTTGTGTATATTATTTATCAGTAAGTCGAAAATTTAATAGTGTCTTTATTTTAGTAAAAAGCGTAACTTTACAACCTAAATGAATGTCACTTCTCAAATAAAACAGCCCATCCGTAAAGAAATGGAACTTTTTGAAAAAAAGTTCTATGAATCGATGACTTCGCAAGTGGCTTTACTTAATAGAATCACCTATTACATCGTGAATCGTAAGGGAAAACAGATGCGTCCTATGTTTGTTTTTCTGACCTCGAAAATGGTTTCAGCAGGAGCGGTAAATGAAAGAACTTATCGAGGTGCCTGCGTTATCGAACTAATTCACACCGCTACTTTGGTCCATGATGATGTGGTTGATGATAGCAATCGCCGCAGAGGTTTTTTCTCTATTAATGCATTGTGGAAGAATAAAATCGCTGTATTGGTCGGCGATTATTTGCTGTCCAAAGGATTATTGCTTTCTATCGATAATGGTGATTTTGATTTACTTAAAATCATTTCGGTAGCAGTTCGAGAAATGAGCGAAGGGGAGTTACTTCAAATCGAAAAAGCTAGAAGGCTAGATATTACTGAAGATGTTTATTACGAAATCATTCGAAAAAAGACCGCTACACTTATTGCGGCTTGCTGTGCTCTCGGAGCTAAATCTGTTATTGAAGATGAAGCGCAAGTAGAGAACATGCGGAAATTTGGTGAACTCATAGGAATGGCATTTCAAATCAAAGATGATTTATTTGATTATACAGATGAAGCTATTGGTAAACCCACCGGAATCGATATTAAGGAACAAAAAATGACGCTCCCGTTAATTCATGTCTTAAACACCTGTACTGCAAAGGAAAAGTCTTGGTTGATCAACTCAATTAAAAATCATAATAAAGATAAAAAAAGAGTGAAGGAAGTGATTACTTTCGTAAAAGACAATAACGGTTTAGTCTACGCCGAAAATAAGATGACTGAATTCCAGCAAGAAGCCCTTTTATTGCTGAATAATTACCCTGAATCTGATTTTAAAGATGCATTGATTCTGATGGTCAATTACGTTATTGAAAGAAAAAAATAGCTCTGTTTTGTCATTTTGAAGAAGGAAGAAACTCAGCGATCGTTTTTTTTTAAATAATTTATTACAACTCCATGCAACCTTTTTGCGTTTGCAATCGTCTATACTCATAGAAACCCTTTATAGCAACATTGAAAGTAATAAACTTACATCAGGAAGAAAAAGAAATGATTCAGCTGGCTGTCGAAAACAATCGTCAAGCACAGCAACAAATCTATTCTCGGTTTTCACCAAAAATGTTAAGTATTTGTCGTTTGTACGTTAAAGATTTGCAGCAAGCTGAAGATATTATGATTACTTCTTTTATGAAAGCGCTCTCGAACTTAAAAACTTTTGAACATAACGGAAGTTTCGAAGGATGGATTAGACGGATAATGGTAAATGAATGTATTTCTTTCCTACGCGTGCACAAAAAAGTTAGCTATATAGAAGATGCTTTTTATCTAGAAGAAAGTACTGAAATCGATGCATTCGATTTGGAAACAGAGGATATTCAGTTAATGATTGATAATTTACCAGATGGTTATAAAATGGTATTTAATCTCTATGCAATCGAGGGTTACAAGCACAAAGAAATAGCGGCGATGCTCGGAATCAATGAAGGAACTTCCAAATCGCAGTTGTCACATGCGAGAAAAATTTTGCAACAGCAAATTAATGCAACAAAAAAGTTTGATTATGGAACCAAATAAGTTCGATTACAACATAAAGGAAAAAATGGAGGCAAGAACCATTGCGCCTTCTGCAGTGGCTTGGGAGAAATTAGAAGCAATGATGCCTCTTGTAGAGCAACCAAAACGGAAAGTTGCTTGGTTATATATCGCAGCAAGTTTTACTGGACTGCTTATTGTAGGAACTATTTTCTTTCAAAATTTTGAAACCAATATAGTTAAGAAAAATATCCCTTTAGTTTTAGAACAAAGCGAAAGCAATGATCGTCCGAAGGAGTTAGAGTTGGTTAAGGAAACACCTGTGGTTTCGAAAAAAGGGAGTAATACTAATCAATCAGGAATTCAAGTAGTTGCAGCTAAAGGATTTCAACGTGAGAAAGCAACTAATGAGAAGAATCGAACTTCTGAGCCTTTAGTAACTAATTTAGTAAATGAAGAGCAAAATCCAAGTAGTGGTTTAGTGGATAAAAGTAGGGCAATAGCAAGCAGAAATTTATACATATCGGCAGCCGAATTATTAGCTACTGTTTCCAATGTAAAATTACAAACCACTGCTACTGAAAGGATAATTGAAGTCCCGCAACAAGGTTACAAGATAAATCCCAATAGTTTATTGTCAAATGCAGAGACGGAGCTAAATCAAACTTTTAGGGAGACTACATTAAATAAGTTGAGTAAAAATTTCAATAGTATAAAAACGGTTTTAGTCAATAGAAATTACGCAGAATAATAAAAAATCAATCATCAATCAAAAATCGGAAATCATGAAAAAAATTATTTTAATTACAGTATTGTTTTTAGTGGCCGCCGTGGCTCAATTAAGCGCGCAAGAAAAAGGAAGTTATAAATCCCTTTTAGATTGGTCCTATTGGCAATCTGATCCAGTTAAGTATGAAATGAGTCTAGAAACTCCTTCGGAAGTTAGCGGCCAAAATATTTTTAGTATTAAATCTGTCGTAAGTAAAATTGATAAGTTTGGGACACTAATGAACACTATGAAATCCGACGATTATAAGGGTAAAACAGTTAAAATGACTGGTTATATAAAAAGTAATAATGTGAAAAAATGGGCCGGACTATGGATGCGCGTAGATTATTATGGAACAGCTGTTTTAGCATTTGATAATATGCAAAATAGAGGGGTTAAAAGAACAACTGATTGGGCAAAATACGAAGTAGTATTGTTTGTACCTCAAGAAGCTACATCCATTTCTTATGGTGTTTTATTAGATGGAACAGGTCAAATTTGGTTTAAAGATGTGAATTTTGAAATTGTAGACGATAGTGTTCCTGAAACTGGTCCGAATAAAGGAAGAGATCATAAAGTACTATCATTTGAAAAGAGAGCAAAAGCAATTGCTAGTGAAATAAATAGAATTACTGAAGAAGAGAAAAATGCATTAAAAGCAGATATAGAGGCAATTGATAAAGATCTTGCTAGTGCAGTTATTACCAAAGAAAAAGCAGATGAACTTAAGCTAGAGAAAGCTAAAGTTCGTGCGACTGCAATCGAGACACGAGTTACTTTAGAACAAAAAAAATTGAATCAATTAGTTCAAGATAAAGTGAATGGAAAGGTCTTCGAAGAAAAAGATACTCGAAGTGGTGGTAGAACGATTATTATGGGTAATAATAGTGATGAGATTGGAGAGCGTCAAACAGAGATTAATATTACTTCCATGAAAGTTTACAATGGCCAAGAGGATAAAGAGGATCGCCAGTCAAAACGAACCACAAGTCAATTAGTTTTTGCAACGGGATTAAACAATCTTGTTACAAATGGTTCGGTAAATAAATCTGATTTTAGGTATGCGGGATCTCATTTTTATGAATGGGGATTAACCTATAATACGAGACTTATTGATGATAATAATTTGTTGCATGCAAAGTATGGTTTATCGGTGATGTATAATAATTTACGACCTACTAATAATCGCTTCTTTGAGACTAGCGGGGATCAAACTATTTTACAATCTAACACAATTAATCCTGCTGCAAATAGTATTCGTATCGATGAGGCTCGTTTAAGAAACGTCTATTTAGTGCTACCGCTCCATTTAGAATTTGATTTTTCGGGAAAAACGGTAAAAGAAGATCGTACGTATTTTAAAACACATCAATCATGGCGAATAGGTTTTGGGGGTTACGCAGGAGCTAGGTTAAAAACGAAGCAAATTTTAGAATACCAAATCGATAACAATGACGTTACTGCAAAATATAAAGGAGGCTACAATACGAGTAATTTTATATATGGTTTGAGTTCCTATGTTGGTTACGGAGCTACGAGCCTGTATGTGAAATATGATTTGAATCCATTGTTTAAAGACAACGTGCTGAAACAAAATAATGTTTCTCTTGGTGTACGATTTGATTTCAATTAAGAGAATTTTAATTAGTTGGTAAACCCTTTCAGATAATAAATCTCGAAAGGGTTTTGCTATTTAAAAACTTTGTAACTTTGACTTTTTATAACTTTTACCCAAAATTAAATTGATTTCTAAAGCTACTATTGATACTGTTTTTGAAACTGCTCGTGTTGAGGAGGTTATTGGTGATTTTGTACAATTAAAGCGAGCAGGTAGTAATTTTAAGGGATTAAGTCCCTTTTCAGATGAACGCTCTCCTTCATTTATGGTCTCTCCTGCCAAAGGAATTTGGAAAGATTTTAGTTCAGGAAAAGGGGGCAATTCTGTTGCGTTTTTAATGGAGCACGAACATTTTACCTATCCTGAGGCGATACGCTACCTTGCAAGAAAATACAATATCGAAATTGAAGAAACAGAATTAACAGACGCAGAAAAAGCAAATACCGATATTCGTGAAAGTATGTATTTAGTTTCAGAGTTTGCCAAAGACTATTTTTATCAAACGCTTTTAAAATCTGAAGAGGGTAAGGCAATTGGTCTTTCGTATTTTAAAGAGCGAGGATTTACAACTGAAACAATAGAGAAATTTAGCTTGGGATACTCACCAGAGTCTTGGGACGCTTTTACAAAAGAAGCTTTAGGTAAAGGGTATAAATTAGAGTTTTTAGAAAGTACTGGCTTAACGATTCCTAGAGAGGATAGACCATTTGATAGGTTCAAGGGCCGTGTAATGTTTCCTATTCAAAGTATGTCAGGAAGGACTTTAGGTTTTGGAGGTCGTATTTTAAGCAATGATAAAAAAGCGGCTAAATACCTCAATTCACCTGAGAGTGATATTTACCATAAAAGTAAAGTACTTTATGGGATCTATCATGCCAAGCAGGCTATTGCCAAAGAAAACAACTGCTACCTTGTTGAAGGATATACGGATGTGATCCAGTTTCATCAATCTGGAATCGAAAATGTAGTATCCTCATCTGGAACGGCATTAACACCCGATCAAATTAGATTAATTAATAGGCTCACTAAAAACATTACTGTCTTATTTGATGGCGATGCTGCTGGATTGCGCGCTTCTATTCGTGGAATCGATTTGATTTTGGAGGAAGGAATGAACGTAAAAGTCTGTTCTTTTCCTGACGGAGAGGACCCGGATAGTTTTGCTAAGAAAACATCGTATGATGACTTGGTAGCGTATCTGGATGAAAACGCAAAAGATTTTATTCAGTTCAAAGCTTCACTTTTGATGAAGGAGGCGAAAAATGATCCAATCAAAAAAGCAGATTTGATCAGAGATATGGTGGTGAGTATATCTAAAATTCCGGATCGTATTCAGCGAGAAATTTATATTCAAGAATGTTCGCGCATCATGGATATTAGTGAGCAAGTTTTGCAAAGTACGCTGGCGCAATTGGTTCAAAAAGATTCTGCAGAAATCGTTAAAACCGAAAAGAAAGAACTTGAGAAAAAAGCCTTTGAAGTAATAAAAAATGGTAATCCTGTCGATGGCCAAAAAGTAGATATATTATACAGATTGGAACGAAAAATTATAGAAATTTTATTGCTTTACGGGAATAAAACCGAACAGTTCGAAGATGTAATGATGAAATCTAATGACGACGGCGAAATTGAACACGTAATCGAGTTCAACGAGTATAAAGTCTTTCATAGGATTTACTTAAGTCTACAAGAAGATGAGGTAGAGCTTGCGAATCCTTTGTTTAGAGAGTTATTTAATGACTTAATTAACTTTTACCTACAGAACGAGAGTTTTAACTTGGAGCAATACCTAATGCATTTACAGCCTGATTTTGCACAAGAAGTAACTGATATTCTAATGGAGGACGAGCGCTTAGTAATGCACAACTGGGAAGGTCAAAATATTTTTCCTAAATCTAAGAACGATACGATCAGTCAAAATGTATCAGAGACCATACTTACTTTAAGATGGTATTTGGTTGGTAAAATCATTGATGAATTAAAAAGCTCCATATTACCTGATACAGATAATACGGAGCCTATGACTCAAATAAAAGACTATAATGAACTCACTCGTGCCTTTTCTAAAAAGTTAGGTCGAGTAATGTCTCGTTTTTAATTAAACGATTTCTAGTGTTTTAGCTTTGTTTACTAAATCAACGAGGTTAGTTACATTTAATTTTGTAAGTAAACGTAATTTGTACGTACTAATCGTTTTTTCGTTAAGACCAAGAATGTCTGCTATTTCGTGATTTTTCTTTCCACCACTTAAATAACGTAAAACCTCGACCTCACGGTTTGATAGTTTTCTGTACAAACGTTCGCTTTTACTTTGTTTAGCAATTAGTGCAAGATTCTTCTTAACAGTTTCATTCATGATAATCTTACCTTGATTAACTTTTATGATTGACTGCCCTAAAGTTTCTAGCTTTTCTTGTTTGTGTACATATCCAGAAACGCCGGCTTTGATGGCATTAGGAGCATATATCTGTTCAGATAGTCCACTAAAAATAATGATTTTGGTTTTCGGGAAGTTTTTCAAAATAGATTTAACTTCAAAAATACTTGAAAGTCCTTCAAGTTCTAGGTCTAATACTAAGACATCAATGTCTTTTGTAAGTAAGATATCGCGAATCATCAAAAAGCTACCTACGTTGGCAACTATTGAGATTTCAGCGTGTTCTTTAAAATAAGATTTTACGCCAAAATGTACTACGGGGTAATTATCGGCAAAACAAACTTTTATCATAATAATTAATTTTTTTTAGTTGTTTGTTATTAATCATCTCTAAATTTAGTGAAAAAAAAATTATTATTACTAAAATTCCTTATAAATTAAAATTAGTAACGATTAATTTTACAAACGGGTATTGCATTCATTTTATGTTGGTTGGTGGTATTTAATTTTTTGTATATATCATATACTTGCTTTTGTCTTTCTGTAAAGTCATCTATAGACTTTCCTGATTCAACAGATAACATAGCCCATTCAAGTTCATCATACGATGCGCCTAGTTGGTCTTCGTCTGTTTTTTCATTTCCATATAATCCATCTGAAGGCTGTGCTTCTAAAATCGATTGAGGTACTTGTAGATGAGCAGCAAGTAAAAAAACTTCTGATTTCATTAAATCAGCAATTGGACTGAGATCTACTCCTCCGTCTCCATATTTAGTGTAGAATCCTACGCCAAAATCTTCTACTTTGTTACCTGTTCCAGCAACTAATAAGCCCTTTACTCCAGCAAAGTAATATAAGGTAGTCATTCTTAGTCTAGCTCTAGTATTCGCAAGAGTTAAACTAAGTTTGTTTTCGTCAAAATCTTGTGAAATCGTCGATTTAAATTGCTCAAAAAGAGTAGTTAAATCTGCTTCAGTACTTGTTACATTTTTAAAACGCTGTTTTAATTGCGCAATATGCTCCTTTGCTCTATTTACATGACTAGCATGTTGGTGAATGGGCATCTCGACACACAAAACATCCATTCCAGTTTGTGCACACAAGGTAGAAGTGACGGCTGAGTCAACTCCGCCTGAGATACCAACAACAAATCCGTTCACTTTTGCGTTTTGTGCATAATCCCTTAGCCAATTGACAATTTGATTATTTACTTTTTCGATCTGAATAGAATTGTTTTTAGTCATAAATAGTTCAAGTTTTCGAAGCTAGGGATGTATATTTGCAAAAAATATAATAGAGTTTCTCTTTAATACCTTGTTTTGTAGGTGCAAATTTAATTAAAATATAATGAAAAAGTGTCTAATTTTGTTTATACCCTTGTTTTTTTTGTCTTGTAATCAAAAAAGTAAGCAAGAATCAGCTATTGCTAATGTGCCAATAGAAATAGATGTAGTTCGGTTTGATAAGATTTTTTTCGAAACACCCCCGAGCAAGTTAGCCGAAATTAAGCGAGAGTTTCCATTTTTCTTTCCCGAGGGTAATGATGATGCGGTATGGATCGAAAAAATGCAAAATCCGCAATGGAAAGAACTTTATGCCGAAGTACAAAAAAAATATGCTAATATCGAAACACTACAAACGGATTTCGAGACTCTTTTCAAGCATATTACTTATTATTACCCTAAAACTAAAGTTCCAAAAGTAATTACTGTTATCTCTGAAATGGATTATGAGAACAAAGTTATCTATGCAGACAGCCTAGTTATTGTATCTCTAGAAATGTATTTAGGAAAAGAACATAGGTTTTATCAGTTTCCTAACTATATTAAACAAAATTTTGAACCCAATCAAATTATGCCAGATGTAGTATCTAGTTTTTTTACAACAGTTGCACCACCTAATTTAGATAAAAAATTACTTTCTAGTATGATTTATGCTGGGAAGGAACTTTATATGAAAGATTTGTTTTTACCTGAGGTTGCTGCAAATGAAAAAATTGGGTATACTGAAGATCAGATGATTTGGTGCAAAGAAAACGAAAGTTATATCTGGCGCTATTTTATAGATAAGCAATTATTATATAGTGATGATCAAAAATTAATCCCGCGTTTTATTAATCCCGCTCCATTTTCAAAATTTTATTTAGAAATTGACAATGAGTCACCTGGTAAAGTAGGCGCTTATATAGGTTGGCAAATTGTTAACTCATATATGCAAAACAATGAAGTATCTTTGCAGCAATTATTAAAAATGAATGCTCAAGAAATATTTGAAAAATCAAAATATAAACCTAAAAAGTAATGTCAGATAAAAATAGATCAGAAATTAAATTTCTAGTAGAATTAGACGAGAACCGTGTGCCAGAAAAATTATTATGGTCAGCACAAGACGGCGGCATTGAGTTAGCAGAAGCAAAAGCTATAATGTTATCAGTATGGGATAGTAAGGTAAAAGAAAGTATGCGAATTGATTTGTGGACTAAAGAGATGCCAGTAGATGAGATGAAAATTTTCTTTCATCAAACCCTAGTTGCCATGTCAGATACTTTTTTCAGAGCTACAGGCGATGAGAAAATGGCCGATACAATGAAGGATTTTTGTGAATACTTTGCAGAAAAGCTAGAGTTGAAAAAAGAGTAAATTATTCCTGTAAATCAAAAAAGCGCAAAACTTATTATTTGATAAGTTTTGCGCTTTTTTTATGTTTAAATTGGTTAAAACTGACTATTGTTTTTGTTGACTTCTTGATTTACCTCTTCAATGTAGCCTAATAGCTCTTCCTTACCTAGTGATTCTGTTGCTGATGTTACGAAGTAATGTGGCATCTCTGCCCAATTATTGGCAAACATATTCTTTTTATAAGCAGCAATATGAGAGTCAATCTTTACTTTACTAATTTTATCTGCCTTGGTGAATATAATACAAAACGGTATTTCACTTTCGCCCATGTAACTCATGAATTCAATGTCGATAGCTTGTGCTTCATGACGAATGTCAATTAAAACAAAAGCACACACTAGTTGCTCTCTTGTTTCAAAATAATCGGTTATAAACTGTTGAAATACAGATTTAGTTTTCTTGGATACTTTTGCATAACCATAGCCCGGTAAATCGACTAAAAACCAATTATTATTAATTAGAAAATGATTTATTAATTGTGTTTTTCCTGGGCGACCAGATGTTTTTGCTAACTTTTTTTGATTAGTCAACATATTGATCAAGGAGGACTTACCTACATTTGATCTACCTATAAAAGCGTATTCAGGTAAAAAGTCTTTTGGACATTTACTTACATCAGAATTGCTGATAATAAATTCGGCGGTATTGATTTTCATATAATATTTATTGATATCTACTCGAAGTACAACTACAAATTAGTTTTTGTAAGCCACTCCTCTAACAAACGATTAAATTCGTCAGGATGTTCCATCATGGCTGCGTGCCCACATTTGTCGATCCAGTAAAGGGTAGAGTTAGGTAGTAATTTTTTGAACTCGGTTGCTACATCAGGTGGTGTAACCTTATCGTTTTTACCCCAAATTATACAGGTTTGCACGTGCATCTTAGGTAAATCTTTGGCCATGTTGTGTCTAATTGCGCTTTTGGCAATTGTCAATGTTTTAATCAGTTTTATCCGGTCATTTACAGTAGCATAAACTTCATCGATTAAGTCCGGAGTTGCTATTTTAGGATCGTAAAAAACATCCTCTGCTTTTTTCTTAATGTACTCATAATCACCTCGTTTTGGGTAACTATCACCCATCGCGCTCTCGTACAAACCAGAGCTTCCGGTGATAACTAATCCGGCTACTTTTTCCGGATACATTTTTGTATGGTATAAAGCAATATGTCCTCCTAACGAGTTCCCCAAAAGAATCACTCGGTCAAAACCTTTAAAAGTGATAAAGTCCTTGACGTATTTAGCAAAACTTTTAACATTCGTTTTTAAAAGACTTTGTGAGTAAATAGGTAGGTCCGGAATAACTATCTTGTATCCTTTATCAGAAAAGTAACTTGCAACACCATCAAAGTTACTAAGTCCTCCCATTAAACCGTGAAGTATCACGATAGGAGTGCCTTCGCCTGCTTCGTAATAGCTGTATCTACCCTCTTTTTTATAGTTTTTATCCATCTTTTTGACTGCGTATTTTCAATTTTCACAAATATAGGATTTAAAAAATTAAAAAGAATTTTTGAGTACTTTTTTTAAGAAGAATAATTTCTCAGTTTTATTCAAATCGAGTTTTTTGAACTATCTAAGGAAGAAATAAGCTCGATTTATAGATTATGGATAAAGTGCTTTTATGGTTAATTCTTTGAAGATAATTACACCTAGTTTGTCTCTCTTTGAGTATTCTTCATTTCTAAAATTTTAGATAGTTAACTTTTTGATTCTCCATAAATTAAGGGTTTTTAGTCTAAAGTGGTTAAACTTATCAACAAAGTGGTATATTGTGGTAAAATGTGGTAATATTTTTTATATTTTTGCTTTAAATCAATTCTAAAATTATTCTATTGAATACGATAGTTGGAACATATGAATGTAAGGTCGATGCTAAAGGCAGGGTGTTATTACCAGCGCCATTAAAAAAGCAATTGGCGCTTTCTCTTCAAGACGGTTTTGTTTTGAAACGTTCTGTATTTCAGCCTTGTTTGGAATTGTATCCAATGGACGAATGGAATTTAATGATGCAAAAAATCAATAAGCTCAATCGTTTTGTGAAAAAGAATAATGACTTTATCCGCAGGTTTACTGCTGGAGTAAAAGTGGTTGAGATAGATTCTCTAGGTAGATTATTAGTACCAAAGGACCTTGTTGCCTTTTCTAGTATTAATAAAGAGGTTGTTTTTTCTTCGGCAGTAAATATTATGGAGATTTGGGACAAGGATTTGTACGAGCAATCTATTAATGGTGAGGATGTAGATTTTGCTGATTTGGCAGAAGATGTAATGGGAAATATAAATGACGACGACAATGGAATATCATAATCCAGTTTTACTAAAAGAGAGTGTAGATGGTTTGAATATCAAGCCTGATGGTGTGTATGTCGATGTGACTTTTGGTGGCGGTGGGCATTCTAGAGAAATTTTGAGCAGATTGGGGTCTGAAGGTAAGTTATATGCTTTTGATCAAGATCAAGACGCATTAGCAAATACAATTGATGATGAGCGATTTGTTTTAATAAATGAAAACTTTAGATTTATTAAGCGTTTTTTACGCTTTTATGGGGCTAAAAGTGTCGATGGTATTTTAGGAGATTTGGGTGTTTCTTCACATCAATTTGATGTTCCTGAAAGAGGTTTTTCTACACGTTTTGATGCGGACCTTGATATGCGTATGAATCAGAAAAGTGATTTGAATGCTTATAAAGTGGTAAATGAATATGACGAAGTAAACCTGAAGAGAGTTTTTTACGACTATGGAGAATTAAAAAACGCACCTGCACTTGCTCGAACTATAATAGAAGCTAGAGAGCTACAACCTATTAAAACTACCGACGAGTTAAAGGAGGTTTTAGCTAAATTTTTACCCGAAAAAGTGCGTAACAAAATTCTTGCGCAGATTTATCAGGCAATCCGAATAGAAGTTAATCAGGAAATGGATGTGTTGAAGGAGTTTCTTGAGCAATCTTTAGAAATTTTAAAACCTGAGGGTAGATTAAGTGTAATTTCTTATCATTCTCTTGAAGATCGACTAGTAAAAAGGTTTATAAAAAACGGAATGTTTGAAGGGGAACCAGAACGCGATTTCTTTGGAAATTTTTCAGTGCCATTCAAAAGCATTGGTAAACTAATTATTCCTAATGATGCCGAAATTAAAATAAATAATAGAGCGCGAAGTGCCAAGTTACGTATAGCTGAAAAAAAATAATTCAACTATGAAAACTAGTCTTTATAATATTTTAAAAGCCAGATTTCTTATAAATGATGATGCAGTCAAGAATTGGCGTTTTATTGTTTTTATAATCTTATTGGCTATAATAATGATCGCAAATACACAGCGTTACGAGCAAAAAGTATTTAAAATTGCAGCATTGACAAGTCAGGTTAAAGAGCTTCGTTCAGAGTTCGTAGATAGGCGTTCCCAATTAATGAAATTAAGAATGGAATCTACTGTTTCGGCTAAAATGGTTGAAAAAGAAATTTTCCCATCAACAGTGCCTCCAATGAAAATCAAAGTAAAAAAGGAAGAAGAAAAAAGTTTTCTTAAAAAATTATGGCAGTAGACGATAAACAAATATCATATAGAATCTACCTTGTTGCTTTCGCAATCTTCGCGATGGCAATTACTATTGCTTTTAAGTTAACTAATATTCAGTGGGTTGAAGGTGCATATTACAGACAATTAGCCAAAGAGAGAACAGTTAGGAATTTCGTTATTCCAGCTAATAAAGGCAATATCTATTCTGCTGATGGCAGCTTGCTTGCTACGTCTATTCCTAATTATGTAATTCGTTTTGATGCTAAAGCACCGAAGAGGGAGGTTTTTGAAAAAAATGTCGGTTTACTGGCTGATTCATTGGCAACCGTATTAGGAAAATCATCGAGTTGGTATCAAAATGAATTAAGAAGAGCGCGAGAGACTAATAATAGGTATTACTTGATTGCCCGTGATTTAAGTTATACTGATTATATTAAAATTAAAGGTTTTCCTTTATTTAATCTAGGTGCGTACAAAGGCGGAATTATTATTGAACAAAAAACCGTGAGAGAACACCCGATAGGTAAAATTGCTGAACGTACTATTGGTTATGAAAGAGAAAGGCCCGATGGTGCTTATGACGGTAAAGGAATTGAATGGGCTTACAGGAAATATTTGAACGGAAAAGATGGTAAGATTTTAAAACAAAAGATCGCCAAAGGACAGTGGAAGCCTATTCGTGATGTAAACGAAGTAGATCCGCAAGATGGCTATGATGTAATATCAACTATCGACGTCTACATTCAAGATATTGCACATCATGCTCTATTAAAACAATTAGAAGAGTATGAAGCGGATCATGGTTGCGTTGTGGTAATGGAAACGGAAACTGGAAAAGTACGAGCTATTTCAAATTTAGGTAGAGCCGGTGATGGGACATATTACGAGACGACTAATTATGCTGTTGCAGAATCACATGAACCAGGTTCTACTTTTAAATTAGTGGACTTAATGGCAATTTTAGAAGATAAGGTAGCTGACACTAGTACCGTTTATGACACACGTGGTGGTGTAGTTAAATATTACGGAAGATCAGTAAGGGATTCGCATACAGGTGGCTATGGTAAAATTTCATTAGCTCGTGGATTTGAACTTTCATCAAATACAGTCATGGTGCAAGCGGTTTATGAGAATTATAAAAACAATCCTTCAAAATTTGTCAATCATATCAAAAATTTCGGATTGGATAAGCCATTAGGTTTAGATTTTAAAGGAGAAGGAAAACCAATTATTCCTAAACCTGGGGACAAGAGTTGGTCAGGAATTTCACTTCCGTGGATGGCATTTGGTTATGAAGTTGCAGTTACGCCTTTGCAGACATTGGCTTTTTACAACGCTGTAGCAAATAATGGTAAAATGGTAAAACCGCAGTTTGTTTCTGAAATCAAAGAATGGAATAAGACAATTAAGAAATTTGATACAGAGGTTATTAATCCAAAAATTTGCTCACCTGAAACAAATAAAAAATTAAAAGCTGTTTTAGAGAACGTTGTAAAAAGAGGAACGGGATCTAAATTGTATTCAAAAGATTTTTCGATGGCGGGAAAAACAGGGACTGCACAAGTAAATTATGGCAAAAAAGATGGTTCTAGTTTGTATTATGCATCTTCTTTTGTAGGTTATTTTCCTGCGGATCATCCTAAATATTCTTGTATTGTTGTAGTACATAAACCTAATACAGCAAAAAACAATTACTATGGAGCTGATGTTGCAGGTCCCGTTTTTAAACGAATAGCGCAGAAGATTTTTACCGATGTTCCTTCAACAAACGAAATAAAAAACATCAATAGAAAAATCCCTAAACAAGAGGATAATTACAATAATTATTTTGCTAAAATGCAAAAGCAACATAAAGCAATGCCTAATGTTAAAGGGATGCCAGCTATGGATGCAATTGCCTTATTAGAAAATTTGGATGTAAAGGTAAGAGTAGTGGGAATAGGAAAGGTAAAATCTCAATCACTACAAGCAGGAGAGAATTTAGTAAAGAACACAACGATAACATTAGAATTACTGTGAGGATACTTAAAGACATATTATTTAAAGTAGCAATCGAATCTATTAATGGTTCGACAGATAATGCTATTGGAAAAATTGAATTTGATTCAAGGAAAGTTGTAGAAAATGATGTTTTTGTAGCAATACGTGGCTCAATCTCTGATGGACACAATTTTATTGATACTGCTATAGGTTTAGGTGCCAAAACTATTATTTGCGATACCCTTCCTAATGCTTTAGTTAAGGGTATAACCTACGTTACAGTGTCTGATACTAACATGGCGCTGGCTTTTATGGCTGCTAATTATTTTTATAATCCATCGGCTAAATTAAAACTGGTTGGAATTACGGGTACAAATGGAAAAACGACTATCGCGTCCTTACTTTATCAATTATTTCAGAAAGCAGGGCATAAAGTTGGATTGTTGTCTACAGTTAAAATCATGGTTGGTGATACGGAGTATAAAGCAACTCATACAACTCCAGATTCGGTTACAATAAATCACTATCTAGCGGAGATGGTTTCTGCTGGTATTGAGTATTGTTTTATGGAAGTAAGTTCTCATGGTATTCATCAAAAAAGGACAGAGGCGCTTCAGTTTGCTGGCGGTGTTTTTACTAATTTGTCACACGATCATTTAGATTACCATCCCACTTTTGCAGAATATAGAGACGTTAAAAAATCATTTTTTGATCATTTGCCTAAAACCGCTTTTGCACTGACAAATGCTGATGATAAAAATGGAGTCGTGATGTTCCAAAATACAGTTGCAACTAAACGTACCTATGCGTTAAAATCCTATGCCGATTTTAGAGCACAAATTTTAGAGAGCCAATTATCTGGTTTGCTACTTAAAATAGATGGTAATGAAGTGTGGGTAAAATTAATTGGAACTTTTAATGCTTACAATTTATTAGCAATTTATGGTACGGCTGTAGAGCTAGGAATGGATAGTTTGGAAACACTTCGTTTACTATCAGATTTGGAAAGTGTTTCAGGTAGATTTCAGTACATCGTGTCTGATGCGCAAATTACAGCAATAGTAGACTATGCGCATACACCAGATGCATTAGAAAATGTTTTAAAGACCATAAATGATATCCGAACTTCTAATGAACAATTAATTACTGTTGTTGGTTGCGGTGGGAATCGTGATAAAACGAAGCGTCCTATTATGGCTAGCATCGCATCAACGTTAAGTGATAAAGTAGTTATTACCTCAGATAATCCGCGAAATGAAGATCCAGAAATTATCATAAATGAAATGGAAGTTGGTATAGAAGCTCAAAATTTCAAAAAAGTACTGTCTATAACCGATAGAAAACAAGCAATTAAGACCGCTTGCCAATTAGCACAGCCCAATGATATTATATTGATTGCTGGTAAGGGACATGAAACGTATCAAGAAATTAAAGGAATCCGTCATGATTTTGACGACATGAAAATAGTTAGAGAACTTTTAGAACAACTACATAAATAGTAAAATATGCTGTATTATTTATTTCAATATTTAGATCAAACACTGCACGTTTCAGGAGCAGGTGTTTTTCAGTACATCACTTTTAGATCAGCGCTAGCTTTTATACTATCATTATTGTTGTCTACTATTTATGGAAAAAGAATTATTCGCTTTCTTCAAAATCAACAAGTCGGCGAGACGGTACGAGAATTAGGATTGGCAGGTCAAAATGAGAAAGCTGGAACACCTACAATGGGTGGTTTAATTATCATTTTTGCAACTCTTGTTCCTGTATTGTTGTTTTCTAAACTACATAATATTTACATTGTTTTATTGATCGTAACAACGTTGTGGATGGGGACAATAGGTTTTGTAGATGACTACATCAAGATATTTAAAAAAGACAAACAAGGTTTAAAGGGTATTTTTAAAGTAGTTGGTCAAGTAGGTTTGGGGCTGATCGTGGGAACGGTTCTTTATTTTAATCCAAGCGTGACTGTAAGAACTGATACTGGTAAAAATGATATTTTTAAGCAACCTACTGAGAATGTTATAAGAGCAGCGGCATTAGAAGAAAAGTCGACCGCAACTACAATTCCGTTTTTTAAGAACAATGAATTCGACTATGCCGAACTTCTTGCTTGGACCGGTGAAGGATACGAAAAATGGGCATGGTTAATTTTTATTCCAGTTGTAATATTTATTATCACTGCTGTGTCAAATGGTGCTAATCTAACTGACGGCATCGATGGTCTGGCGGCGGGAACTTCTGCAATATCTGTTTTAGCACTCGGGATTTTTACGTTTCTGTCGGGTAACATCATATTTTCAAATTATTTGAATATCATGTATATCCCCAATTCTGGAGAGATGACTGTTTTTATAGCCGCATTTGTTGGAGCACTTATCGGATTTCTTTGGTACAACTCCTATCCAGCTTCTGTTTTTATGGGTGACACGGGTAGTTTAACAATTGGTGGTATTATAGCGGTACTAGCTATTGCAGTCCGAAAAGAGCTATTGATTCCGCTTTTATGTGGAATCTTCTTAGTCGAAAATTTCTCTGTTGTACTTCAAGTAAGCTATTTCAAATACACTAAGAAACGTTTTGGTGAAGGCCGAAGAATATTTTTGATGTCACCGCTACACCATCATTATCAAAAGAAAGGATATCATGAAAGCAAAATTGTAACTCGATTTTGGATTGTAGCAATTCTTTTGGCGATTTTATCAATCGTTACTTTAAAACTAAGATAGTATGAGATTAGTTGTATTAGGTGGTGGCGAAAGCGGAGTGGGAACTGCCATTTTAGGGAAGAAGAAAGGATATGATGTGTTTGTATCTGACTTTGGGAAAATAAAAGAGAAGTATCAAAAAGTTCTTACTAGTAATGATATCAGTTGGGAAGAGGAACAACACACCGAAGCACTAATTTTAAATGCCGATGTTGTAATGAAAAGTCCAGGAATTCCTGAGAAAGTGGCAATCGTGAAAAAGTTGGTTGAAAAGGGAATACCGGTAATATCTGAAATTGAATTTGCTGCTCCATTTACAAAGGCAACAACTATTGGTATTACAGGAAGTAATGGTAAAACAACTACGACTATGTTAACCTATCACTTGCTAAAGTCGGCTGGATTAAATGTAGGATTGGGAGGAAATATAGGGAAAAGTTTTGCATGGCAAGTAGCCGATGAGGATTTTGATTCATATGTCTTGGAGTTAAGTAGTTTTCAGCTGGATGGTATAGTTCATTACAAACCACATATTGCGATTATCACTAATATAAGTCCAGATCACTTAGATAGGTATGATTACAAATATGAAAACTATATTGATTCGAAGTTTAGAATAACTAGAAATCAAACTGAGGAGGATTACCTTATTTATGATGCAGATGACGAAGCCATAACAACATGGTTAAAAGACAATAAAACAAAAGCACAATTAATTCCATTTTCATTAACAAAAACCTTTGAAAACGGAGCCTTTATAAAAAACAACATAATGGAAGTATCAATCAATCAAGAAGAATTTAAAATGGAAACCGAATCTATGGCATTAGAGGGGAAACACAATATGAAAAATGCAATGGCAGCAACCTCAGTGGCAAAATTAATGCAAATTAGAAAAGCAACGATTCGTGAGAGTTTATCTAATTTCCAAGGTGTAGAACACCGTCTTGAAAAAGTATTGAAAATTCAGAATGTTCAATATATCAACGATTCAAAAGCAACAAATGTAAACGCAACATTTTTTGCATTAGACAGTATGAATACGCCTACCGTATGGATCGTAGGTGGTGTTGATAAAGGGAATGATTATAACGAATTAATGTCATTAGTACGAGAAAAGGTAAAGGCAGTAATCTGTTTAGGAGTAGATAATAAAAAAATCATCGATGCTTTTGGTAATGTTGTAGACATAATGCTAGAGGTTAATTCGATGAGTGATGCAGTTAAAATGGCAAAACGTATCGCTGAAAAAGGAGATACTGTTCTACTTTCTCCTGCCTGTGCGAGTTTTGATTTGTTTGAAAACTATGAAGACAGAGGAAATCAGTTCAAGCAAGCAGTTCAAAATTTATAAGATTCTTAATTAATAATACGGTAATAAAATGAGGCAACTAGTAAACAATTTAAAAGGAGATAAAGGTATATGGTCATTCGTGGCTTTATTAGCTCTGTTTTCGTTTATGCCTGTTTTTAGTGCAAGTAGTAACTTGGCTTATTTAGGTCATGGAACGGGAAATACTTTAGGCTATCTAGTAAAGCATTTTATACATATTTGCTGCGGTTTTGCGATCATTTTTTCAGTTCATAAAATCCCTTATAATTATTTCCGTTCTATTTCTAAAATGCTATTGCCGGTCGTTTGGGTAGTTTTAGCTATCACAATGTTCAAAGGGCAAGTAATTGCTGGCGCTAATGCTAGTAGATGGCTTCAAATTCCATATGTTGGTATTTCATTTCAGCCTTCTGCTTTTGCGGCTTTGGTATTATTTGTTTTTGTGGCACGTTATTTATCAAAAACTAGAGAAGAGCCTATAGATTTTGTGCAATCTTTAAAAGAATTATGGTTGCCAGTATTTGTGACGTTAATGTTTATTTTACCATCCAATTTTTCAACTACGGCTCTGATTTTTGCAATGATCATTATGCTAGTTTTTATAGGTAAGTATCCGCTAAAGTATATTGGAATCATTGTAGGCGCAGGTGTCTTATCACTAACTTTTTTTATTTTAGTGGCCAAAGCTTTCCCCGGTTCTTTTAATAATCGTGTAAGTACTTGGGAAAGCCGAATTGAAGCTTATTTTGGAGATGCATCGGACGAAGATGATTACCAAATTGAAAAAGCAAAAATAGCAATCGCTTCAGGAAGAATATATGGACTAGGACCTGGTAAAAGTGTACAAAAAAATTTTCTACCACAATCGTCTTCTGATTTTATTTATGCCATTATAGTAGAAGAATATGGGTTAATTGGAGGTTTAGGAGTTCTTGGTTTGTATTTATTGCTGATGTTTCGATTTGTAGTAGCATCACATAAAGCGACTACCCTTTTTGGGAAATTAGTCGTTGTAGGTTTGGGTTTTCCTATGATTTTTCAAGCTATGATAAATATGGCTGTGGCTGTCGAATTACTACCGGTGACAGGACAAACGTTGCCGCTTATCAGTAGTGGAGGTACATCGATTTGGATGACATGTATCGCTTTAGGAATTATTATAGGGGTGACAAAAAAAGAAGATGAAATAGAAGAAGAGGCTAAAAATGCTGCAAGAAGAGACGAAGCGCTTCAGAAATTGATCGATGACCAGCTAGTAAGTGAAGAGAAAAACGAAGGTTTAGGGTATTCCATAGAAAACAAAGTAGGGAACCCTATGAATGCAGTACTAAATAAATAATACAGAAATGAAACCATATAAATTCATATTAAGCGGCGGAGGAACAGGTGGACATATCTACCCGGCTATCGCTATAGCTAATGAATTAAAAATACGCTTTCCAGATGCTGAGTTTTTATTTGTAGGAGCCAAAGATAAAATGGAAATGCAAAAGGTTCCTCAAGCAGGATATGCAATTAAGGGGCTGTGGATTGCAGGATTGCAGCGTCAGATCAATTTTAAAAATGCGATGTTTCCTTTTAAATTACTAGATAGTTTATTAAAGTCTAAACGAATCATAAAAGATTTTAAACCAGATGTAGTTATTGGTACTGGAGGTTTTGCAAGTGGACCATTGTTACAAGTCGCTAACTCGACCGGAGTACCTACTGTAGTACAAGAGCAAAATTCATATCCAGGGATTACAAATAAGTTACTAAGTAAAAAAGCAGGTATTATTTGTGTTGCATATGAAAATTTAGAGCGATTTTTCCCAAAGGAAAAAATTATTCTGACCGGTAACCCAGTTCGACAAGATTTGATAGATATTGATAGTAAGCGAGAGGAGGCTTTGACGTTTTTTAAACTTGACTCAAGTAAAAAAACATTATTGGTTCTTGGAGGTAGTTTAGGATCAAGAAGAATAAATCAGTTAATCGAAAAAGAACTCGAGACTATAAAAAGTAATAATGTTCAGGTGATTTGGCAGTGTGGTAAATTATATTTCGAAGAGTATAAAAAATACAGTGGTGCTAACGTTCAGGTGGTAGCTTTTATTGAAAAAATGGATTTTGTTTATGCTGCTGCAGATATCATTATTTCTCGAGCAGGAGCATCTTCCGTATCTGAGTTATGTATTGTAGGTAAACCAGTGATTTTTATTCCATCGCCAAATGTAGCCGAAGATCATCAAACAAAAAATGCAAACGCCATTGTTCAAAAGCAAGGTGCGCTTTTATTGAAAGAATCTAGTCTAGATGTTGAGTTTGGTTCTGTTTTCGATACCTTGTTAAAGGACGAATACCAACAGCAGCAGTTGGGTCAGAATATTAAAAGACTTGCTTTACCGCAAGCAACATCTAAGATAGTAGACGAAATAGTAAAATTAATTAAGAAATAACAAAGCAAAAATGAACTTAAACCAAATACATAACGTCTTTTTTATCGGCATTGGTGGCATTGGAATGAGTGCGTTAGCTCGCTATTTCAAAAACATAGGAAAAGAAGTGTCTGGTTATGATAAAACTGCAACTGCTCTTACTACAGAATTAATAGAAAGCGGAATCAATATTCATTTCGAAGATCGAATCGATTTGATTCCAGAAGGTTATAATCAAGATAATACTTTAGTTATAGTAACGCCAGCTGTGCCTAAAGCACATTTGCAATGGAATTACTTTTTAGAGAAGGGCTACGAGTTAAAAAAGAGGGCCGAGGTATTAGGAATTATTACAAAAGATACCTTCTGTTTTGCAGTTGCAGGTACTCATGGTAAAACCACTACATCAAGCATCTTGGGACATATTTTATATGAATGTGGTGTTGATGTAACAGCTTTCATAGGCGGAATTGTCGAAAATTATAATTCTAATCTAATCGGAACAGGGAAAACAGTTACGGTTGTAGAAGCAGATGAGTTTGATCGTAGTTTTTTGCATTTGCATCCCAATATTGCTTGTATAACTTCGATGGATGCAGATCACCTAGATATTTACGGAACAAGTGATGCAATTGAGGAATCTTTTGTAGAATTTGCAAATAAAGTAAGTGATAAGTCTAAATTGTTTATCACTACAGAACTGCCTTTAGAAGGAACAACGGTTGCTGTAAATGAAGATGCAGTGTATAAAGCATTCAATGTTCGAATTGCCGAAGGGAGTTATTTGTTTGATATTGAAACGCCTAACGGTGTTTTAAAAGATTTTAGATTTAGTTTACCAGGACGACATAATTTGATGAACGCTTTGATGGCTATTGCAATGGCAATTAACTTCGGTTCCCCAACCGATGCCATTGCAGTAGCCTTAGCTTCATTCAAAGGGGTTCGACGACGCTTTTCTTATCAAATACAGACTGATAGTTTAGTTTATATTGATGATTATGCTCATCATCCTACAGAGATAAACGCAGTGCATCAAGCGGTTAGAGAATTGTATCCTGATAAAAAAGTGTTGGCTGTTTTTCAGCCACATTTATTTAGCAGAACTAGTGATTTTTCTGATGATTTTGCGAAAAGTTTGTCTAATTTTGACGAAATAATATTATTGGATATTTACCCCGCTAGAGAACTTCCTATGGAGGGGATTACCTCAGAATGGTTGTTGTCAAAAATCGAAAACGATAATAAAAAATTAGTTTCAAAAGAAGATTTAATTGAATCAATTTTGGAAAGTGATGCCGCAATAATTGTGACAATTGGAGCAGGTGATATAGGGGAATTAGTAGGACCAATTAAAACGGCATTGTATGAAAATATTTAATTGGACAAATATTAGATTACTTTTAATGATAGGATCAGTGTTGTTTCTGTTTTCATTCACGTCAAACCGAAATTCACACCGAAAATTAACGAAATCTGAAGTTGTTTTTGTAGGAGTTAATACGCTGTTTATAGAGAAAGAAACGGTTAATAAATTGTTAATAGAAAATAATCAGAATGCTTCAAGCATTGAAAAAGATAAATTAGATTTGAATAAGCTGGAGAGAATCCTGAATTCAAATGACATGATTGAAAAATCAGATGTATTTGTAAGTATTGATGGTGTCTTAAAAGCAGTAGTAAAACAAAAGACTCCTATAGCGAGAGTTATAAACGGGAATGAGTCTTTTTATGTTGATTATGAGGGAGGTAAAATGCCGTTATCGAGTAATTTTGCAGCTAGAGTTCCACTTGTTTCGGGGGAGATAAATAAAAAAAATAGCGGAGAATTTACCCAATTGTGCAGGGTTATTTATGACGATGATTTTTTGAAAAAAAACATCATTGCGATTCAGATTATGCCTAATGGAAACCTAAAAATGTTCAATAGGAATTATAACTACCAAATTGAGTTTGGAAGTTTAGAAGATGTTTCGCAAAAATTTAAAGATTATAAAGCTTTTTTTCAAAAGGCAGTTGTAGATAGTACGTTGTACAAATATAAAAAGATAGACCTCCGGTTTACAAAACAAGTAGTTTGCACTAAATAAATAGATAATGGAAAAAGAGAATATTGCAGTGGGTCTAGATATTGGGACAACAAAAATTGTTGCCATGATAGGCAAGAAAAATGAATATGGAAAGTTAGAAATATTAGGTGTTGGGAAATCTAAAAGTTTAGGTGTTGCAAGAGGTGTTGTCAATAATATTACTCAAACGATACAATCTATCCAACAGGCAATAGCAGAGGCTGAAAATAATTCAGGATACAAAATAAAAGATGTTGTAGTAGGTATTGCGGGTCAGCATATTCGTAGTATTCAACATACAGATTATATAAGTAGAAATAATCCAGAAGAGGTTATTGGTGGAGCCGATATTCAACTGTTAATTGATCAAGTTAATAAGTTAGCAATGCTTCCTGGAGAAGAAATAATTCATGTTCTACCGCAAGAATTCAAAATTGATGGTCAATCTGAGATTAAAGAACCAATCGGGATGTATGGCGGTCGACTAGAAGCGAGTTTTCATGTAGTTGTTGGTCAAGCTGCCTCTATTAGAAATGTAGGCAGATGTATTCAAAGTGCAGGAATCGAATTATCAGGCTTAACATTAGAACCATTAGCTTCTGCTGATGCAGTTTTAAGCCAAGAGGAAAAAGAAGCGGGTGTTGCCTTAATTGATATTGGTGGTGGAACTACTGATTTAGCCATATTTAAAGATGGTATTATTCGTCACACAGCAGTAATCCCTTTTGGAGGAAACGTAATATCGGATGATATAAAAGAAGGTTGTTCTATTATTGAAAAGCAAGCAGAATTACTAAAAGTGAAATTTGGCTCTGCTTGGCCAGGAGAAAATAAAGACAATGAGATAGTTTCTATTCCAGGTTTACGTGGAAGAGAGCCAAAAGAGATTTCATTGAAAAATTTATCTAAGATCATCCACGCTCGCGTAGTGGAAATTGTAGAGCAAGTTTTTACTGAAATAAAAGCATACGGTCATGAAGATCCTCGTAAAAAATTAATTGCTGGAATTGTTCTTACAGGTGGAGGAGCGCAATTAAAACACATTAAGCAATTAGTTGAGTATATTACGGGAATGGATACTAGAATCGGATATCCTAATGAGCATTTAGCAGGTAATTCAGACGAAGAGTTTTCAAGTCCATTATATGCTACGGCAGTAGGATTGGTGATGAATAGTATTGATAATAAATCACAAAGCGCTGTTCGAAAAGTGGAAGTGGCACCATCGCCTAGACCAATAGTTCAAAGAGAGACTGTTGCTGAATTTACGGCTGGTAATTATCAAGGATGCGGAGAAGATAGAGCCGAAGAACTGCAGAAAAAGGAGGAGTCTACAGGAGACACGATAAAAAGATCGTTTTTTGATCGTTATGTGGATAAGATTAAGGATTTCTTAGATAATGCAGAATAAGGCTTTTGCCAAAAAAAAATATTCAATAGTTAATAATTAATATCAAAAACCAAATAAAAGATGAGCAACTCAGAATTTGGAAGTATTTCATTTGATTTACCAAAAAACCAATCAAATGTAATCAAAGTAATCGGTGTAGGTGGAGGAGGAAGTAATGCTATAAACCATATGTTTAAGCAAGGAATCAAGGGTGTTGATTTCATTGTTTGTAACACGGATTCTCAGGCATTACAAAGTAGTTCAGTTCCAAATAAAATTCAGTTAGGTGTAAATCTTACCGAAGGATTGGGAGCAGGAGCGAATCCAGATGTAGGACAGCAATCGGCTATTGAAAGTATTGCTGACATCGAAAAAATGTTAGATCGTAATACTAAAATGGTTTTTATTACTGCTGGAATGGGTGGTGGTACAGGAACGGGAGCTGCTCCAGTTATTGCACAATTAGCTAAAGAAAGAGAAATACTTACTGTAGGGATTGTAACCTTACCTTTTTCTTTTGAAGGTAAAGTACGTCAAGAACAAGCGCTTATCGGAATCGAAAAATTGCGCAAGCAAGTCGATTCACTGATCGTAATCAACAATAATAAATTAAGAGAAGTATACGGAAATCTTGGTTTCAAAGCGGGATTCTCAAAAGCGGATGAAGTTTTGGCTACAGCCTCAAGAGGAATTGCCGAGGTAATAACACACCACTATACTCAAAATATCGATTTACGTGATGCAAAAACTGTTTTAGCAAACAGCGGAACTGCAATCATGGGATCTTCTGTCTCTTCAGGTGAAAATAGAGCAAAAGAAGCGATTGTTTCTGCTTTAGATTCCCCTTTACTAAATGATAACAAAATTACAGGTGCTAAAAACGTATTGTTGCTCATCGTTTCTGGCTCTAATGAAATCACTTTAGATGAAATAGGAGAAATAAATGATCACATCCAAACTGAAGCTGGTTTCAATGCAAACATCATTATGGGTGTTGGTGAGGACGAGACTTTAGGTGATGCAATTGCAGTAACTATTATTGCAACAGGTTTTGATATTGAACAACAAAACGGAATCGTAAACACGGAGCCAAAAAAAATAATCCACACGTTAGAGGATGAGCAAAGAAGTGTTCATAATCTATCAAATACTACAGTTCCTGCTTTTGACTTGAATTCAGATAGTGCTGCTTCAAATTCAAATGACAGAGTGGTTTTTGATTTACTAGAAGAAGAGGAAGAAAAATTCGTTCCTACAGTACAACAACCAGTTGTTCCTGTAGCAGGTAATGAAGAGTTGATGGCAATGTCAGAATTTATAAAAAATCTAGACGTTACTTTTGAAATTGTTTCTCCAATAAAAGACATCGATTTCACTTTTACATCGCCAAGAGCAGCTGAAGCAAAACAAGTTGTTCAGCCTAAAGCAGTTGAAAAAGAAGAACAAACAACTTTTTCGTTTGATTTACCTCTTTTTAAGACAGAGCCAATTGCAGAAGTACAAGCAGAGAAAGAGGAAAAAGTTTTGTTTGAATTGACCAACGAGACTCGTGAAATAAAAGTGAATCAGCCGGTGCAATTTGTTCCAGTAACGGAACTTTCAGATAACGGAATCATCAAATACTCTCTTGAAGAATATATGGAAGTGGAGAACGATTTTATCGCATCAAAACCAGTTGCCAAAGTAGAGGAAGTTATTCCTGAGGAGATGAACATCACAATGAAGCAAGTAGATACTGATTCGTATGACACTAATAAATTTGAGGAAATTTCTCCAATGGAAATGACAATCGAAGAGACTTTGCGTTTGAGAGCTGATGAGAGAAGAAAAAAATTAAAAGAATTCAATTATAAGTTTCATAACAATGTATCTAAGATTGATGAGTATGAAAGAGAGCCTGCTTACAAACGTTTAGGAATTGATATTTCTAACAATCAAGCTAATAATAGTGCTTCTAGGATCTCAGTAGGTACAGACAGTAATAATGACTTACAATTACGTTCTAATAACTCTTATCTACACGACAACGTAGATTAGATACCATAAATTATAAATGATATAACCCGAAAATTGCATTTAATTTTCGGGTTATTTTTTTTATATTCGCACCACAGTATTTATAATTTTAGTGAGGTGCCTTTTAGTGGTTGTACGTTACAAGATTTTTTCTAAAAACGTTTTTTTAAGGGTTTTAAAGAGCTTTTGCTGGCTGCTTTTCAAACCCAAGAAACAATACCTTTTTTTCTAAAATTGCTTTTCACTTACATACTAGGGCAAAAAGAGGAACCTTTTATCAATACGAAATTTATTAAATAAAAAGATATACATATGAGTTTAGCAACAAACATCATGGATGAGCTTAAAACAGCCATGAGAGCAAAAGATACTGTAGCCTTAGAAGCTCTCAGAGCCATTAAATCAGAATTGCTTTTAGCACAAACCGCTAATGGTTCAAAAGAAGAAATCTCAGAAGAAGAAGAGGTGAAATTGTTACAAAGATTAGTAAAAACGCGTAAGGAAAGTGCTAGAATCTTTACAGAACAGAATCGTTTAGACTTAGCTGAACCAGAATTGGCTCAAATAGCAGTAATCGAAAAGTTTTTACCCGCGCAATTGAGCGAGGCAGAAGTAGAAGCAGTGATAGCAAAAATTATTACTGAAACAGGTGCGTCAGGAATCGCATCAATGGGAAAAGTAATGGGATTAGCATCAGCTCAACTAGGAGGTACTGCAGAAGGTAAGGTGATTTCTACTATTGTAAAAAAATTATTAGTATAAATAGAAAAGACCGTTAACGGTTTTAGATGCAAATTTAAAAACCGTTAGCAGTCAGTTTTTATGGGGCTGTGTAGTTCAACTGGATAGAATATCAGATTTCGACTCTGAGGGTTGCAGGTTCGAACCCTGTCGCGGCCACCAAAGCAAGCTTATAGCTTGCTTTTTTTATTTAATCAAAGTATACTGGTTTCATTTGATATCATACCGTAGTTTTGTAGCCTAGACATCACAATTTTATTTAAGTAATTTATAATGAGTATTATTCAAATTTTGATGTTTTCTTTTTTGGGTATACTGCTATTGGTTTATGTTTTTAATCTCATTGTAGAACCTTTATATGTACTGTTTTTTAACAAGCCCATCTACGTTCATTGGTATCCTAAACCCAACAAGTTAACCACGGAGCAAAGAGAAATTGTAAGTAAGGAATTTTCATTTTACACCAATTTGCCTACAAAATACAAAGCCTATTTTGAGCATCGTGTAACTGCATTTCTTGCTAATTATCAAATAGTAGGTAAAGATAGTTTTGAGTTAACAGATCGCTCTAAAGTCTTAATAGCATCTACTTATGTAATGCTTACCTTTGGTATGCGTCGCTACTTAATTACTGTGTTCAATAAAATAGTTGTTTACCCGGAAACGTATTTGTCTCAAATCACAGGCGAATACCATAAAGGAGAGTTTAACCCTGGAATGAAAATTATTGTTTTTTCATGGGCTGATTTTGAAGAGGGATATCGCTACGAAAATGATAATTTAAATTTGGGCTTACATGAGTTTTCGCATGCCTTGTATTTCCATGGTTTAAAAGGGCGAGATCAAAGTAGTGTGGTGTTCTCAGATGAGTATACAAAATTGCAAAAGTATTTAGTTGAGCCTAATGTTTTGGCTCAACTTATCGAATCTAATTATTTTAGAATTTATGGGTACACCAACAAAGTAGAATTTTTTGCAGTTGTATTAGAGCACTTTTTTGAAACGCCTCATGTTTTTAAAAGTGAATTTCCAGAATTATACAAGATTGTTAAAAACATGATCAATCACCGGGATCATTAGGTAGCTATTATGCTACGCTGTAAATGTTTGTAATCAAAAAAGTCCTGATGATTCAGGACTTTTTTGATTTTGTTTGCAAACTATAGTGTGGTTATTCTTTTCAAATCAGCTACAGTTGCAATTGGATCTGCAGCGCCAAATACATAGCTACCTGCTACCAGTACATCTGCACCGGCTTCGGCAAGTTGTTTGGCATTTTTATTCGTTACGCCTCCATCTATTTCTATTAAGGTGGTAGCGCCTTTTCTTTCAATTAGTGCTTTTAATTTTTTTACTTTATCGTAGGTGTTTTCAATAAACGATTGTCCGCCAAATCCTGGGTTAACGCTCATCACGCATACCAAATCAATATCATTGATTACATCTTCTAACAAATCTACATTCGTATGGGGGTTTAATGCTACTCCCGCTTTCATTCCTTCGGATTTAATGGCTTGCAGGGTTCTGTGTAGGTGCGTACAAGCTTCGTAATGCACGCTTAGAATGTTTGCTCCCAATGCTGCAAATGTTTTAATATAACGGTCGGGATCAACAATCATTAAGTGAACATCGATTGTTTTCTTGGCATGCTTATTAATCGCTTCTAAAACTGGCATTCCGTAAGAAATATTAGGAACAAAAACGCCGTCCATAATATCAATGTGAAACCAATCGGCTTCGCTAGCATTGATCATTTCGATATCACGTTGTAGGTTTCCAAAATCGGCTGCTAATACGGATGGAGCAATAAGTGTATTTTTCATGTTGTAGTTGTTTAACCTGCATCTAATACAGGATCTTGAGTTGTAGTTTTTGCAAAATTAGCGTATTTAAAACGATTGCGAAAGTTTTTTTTACCAGACCGTTCTATTGTAGTAGTGAGTAGTGAGAGTTGAAAGGTGAGTAGTTAGAAGTGAGAAGTGAGAAGTGAATGCAATTCATATTAAAAAAGTAAACCTCCAGACCCTAGACTGTATGTCGAACGGAGCGAAGCTAAACCCTATCCGCCGCGGCGGAGAACAGACCGAGAGTTTTACTCATAAAAAGTAAAACTCCGGTAATCAGCCGGAGTTTCAATCATCAATCAAAAAACGAACAGTTAATCAGACTGTTGTTTAGGTTTAGCCGAAAGTCAAATGTCTTAAAGTAATTTTACACCTTAAGACATTTGACTTTCTAACTTTAGGACTAATTATCCTAAATATGTTTTTAATATTTTACTTCTAGAAGTATGTTTTAATCTACGGATAGCTTTTTCTTTAATCTGACGTACACGCTCACGTGTTAGGTCAAAAGTTTCGCCTATTTCCTCCAATGTCATTGGGTGTTGATCACCAAGACCAAAATACAAACGAACTACATCAGCCTCACGAGGAGTCAATGTTTCAAGTGAACGCTCGATTTCAGTACGCAATGATTCGTGGATTAACTCTCTATCTGGATTTGGAGACTCACCAGAACGTAAAACGTCATATAGGTTAGAGTCTTCTCCTTCAACAAGAGGGGCATCCATCGATAAGTGACGACCAGAGTTTTTCATAGACTCTTTTACATCATTTACCGTCATGTCAAGTTCCTTAGCAATTTCCTCAGCAGATGGCGGGCGCTCATTAGATTGCTCTAATAACGCATACATTTTGTTGATTTTATTGATAGAACCAATTTTGTTCAATGGTAAGCGTACAATACGAGATTGCTCAGCAAGTGCTTGCAAAATCGATTGACGAATCCACCAGACAGCGTACGAAATGAATTTGAACCCACGCGTTTCATCAAAACGTTGTGCTGCTTTTATAAGTCCAAGGTTTCCTTCGTTAATTAAATCGGGAAGAGTTAATCCTTGATTTTGATATTGTTTTGCTACCGATACTACGAAACGTAGGTTGGCTTTTGTTAATTTTTCTAAGGCTTTTTGATCCCCAGCTTTAATTTTTTGAGCTAATTCTACTTCTTCATCAGCGGTAATAAGATCAACTTTTCCAATTTCTTGTAAATATTTGTCTAATGATGCAGTTTCACGATTCGTTACCTGCTTGGTGATTTTTAGTTGTCTCATGTTTTTGTCTCCTCTAATTTTAAGTGTACTGACTGTTATACGTACGAAGATGTTTAAAAGTTACAAAAAATTAGCAAATAATTTATTTTAGTTGAATTCTAAGGTAATTTAATAGTGGGCATTGCCTTCGGCCCGGGCTGTCTGCTCTATCTTTTATTCCATTTCATTCCATTAAAGGATGCCGCGTCCATCCCTAATGCAAACAAAAGTCCTGTTTCAAATAAATGATACGTGATTTTAGTTAATTAACCCCTTAGTAAACTAAGATGTGTTTACTCTTTTTTTTGCTTCTCGAGGAGGTTTAGCAATATTCGTTTGGATGATACGAGTGCGCATGAGGGATAGTAGCGAGCTACCGGAGTAGCTCGGATAGCCCGACGGCAGTAGAAGAAGGGTGACTACCAAGCTGCTGAATTTAGCCCCTTTTTTCTACTGGCGGCATGCCCAAATAAAAACAAAAATCCCGTTTCAAATTCATGAAACGGGACTTTTTATAAATAAACCTTTAGTAAACTAAGATCTGATTACTCTTTTCTTTCCTCACGTGGAGGTCTTGGTAAAAGTGCTTTTCTTGACACTTTTTCTTTTCTAGTTTTAGGATCCATACCTAAGTATTTCACTTCAAAAACGTCACCCATGTTCACTACATCCGAAACGTTTTCTGTGCGTTCCCACGCTAACTCAGATACGTGTAATAAAACTTCGTTTCCTGGAGCTGATGTATATTCTACAACGGCACCAAAATCTAGCATTTTGATTACTTTCACTTCGTAAGACTCATTCATTTGAGGCTTGAAAGTGATTGATTTAATTTTAGCCAATACTGCTTCAATTCCAGCAGGATCAGTTCCTAAAATTTCAATAACTCCTTCTTCAGTAATAGGATCTTCATTTATAACAATTGTAGTTCCTGTAGCTTTTTGTAATTCTTGAATCACTTTTCCACCAGGTCCTATCAATGCTCCAATGAAAGCATTAGGGATTCTTCTTGTAATAATTTTTGGAGCGTAAGTTTTAACATCTTCTTTTGGAGTTGCTAAAGTTTCGATTAGTTTTCCAAGGATATGCAAACGACCATCACGAGCTTGCGCTAATGCTGCTTCCATAATCTCATATTTCAAACCATCAATCTTGATGTCCATTTGACAAGCTGTAATACCTACAGATGTTCCAGTTACTTTAAAGTCCATATCTCCTAAGTGATCTTCATCACCAAGAATATCAGACAATACAGCGTAACGATCACCATCAGTAATCAATCCCATTGCAATTCCAGATACTGGACGAATCATTTGAATACCAGCATCCATTAATGATAATGTTCCAGCACAAACTGTTGCCATAGAAGATGAACCGTTTGATTCTAATACTTCAGATACTACACGAATTGTGTAAGGACAATCAGCAGGAATCATATTTTTCAACGCTCTTTGAGCTAAGTTTCCGTGACCTACTTCTCTTCTAGAAGTTCCTCTTAAGGGACGAGCTTCACCAGTTGAGAAAGGAGGGAAGTTATAGTGCAAGTAGAATTTTTCTTCGCCTTGCTCTGATGGAGAATCGATTTGGTTTGCTTCTCTAGAAGTTCCTAAAGTTGCAGTTGCCAATGCTTGAGTTTCTCCACGTGTAAACAATGCTGATCCGTGTACAGATGGTAAGTAATCTACTTCACACCAGATATCTCTGATTTCTGTAGTTTTTCTACCGTCTAAACGAGTTCCTAAATCTAAGGTTACGTTACGAACTGCTTCTTTGTTTGTTTTCTTGAAGTATTTAGAAACTAAATCTCCGTCTGCTGCCAATTCTTCTTCAGTAAACAACGCTTTTACTTCGTCTTTTACTGCTTCAAATGCTGCTGTACGTTCTTGTTTAGAAGAACCTTTGCTAGCAATAGCGTATATTTTATCGTAAGATGCTGCTTTTACTTTAGCATAAATTGCTTCATCTTCTCTTTCTCCTTCGTATGTACGAACTTCTTTTTTACCAAAAGCAGCTTGCAAACGCAATTGAGCCGAGATTTGGTTTTTGATGTGTTCGTGAGCAAATTTAATTGCTTCTAACATTTCAGCTTCTGAAATTTCTTTCATCTCACCTTCTACCATTGCGATAGAATCCATAGAAGCTCCAATCATCATATCGATGTCAGATAATGCTAATTGTGCACGGCTTGGGTTGATAATGAATTTTCCGTCGACACGACCTACTCTTGCTTCAGAGATTAATGTTTCGAAAGGAATGTCAGAAAGTGCTAATGCTGCTGACGCTGCTAAACCTGCTAACGCATCTGGCATAACATCTTCGTCATAAGACATTAACTGAATCATAACTTGCACTTCTGCATGGTAATCATCTGGGAAAAGTGGACGCAATACACGGTCAACTAAACGCATTGTTAATACTTCGCTATCGCTTGGACGCGCTTCTCTTTTGAAGAAACCTCCAGGGAAACGACCTGCTGCTGCAAATTTCTCACGGTAATCTACCGTCAAAGGTAAAAAGTCAATACCAGGACTTGCTTTTCTTGATGATACAACTGTTCCTAAGATTACAGTTTTACCAATTCTTACTACTACAGATCCATCAGCTTGTTTAGCTAAACGACCTGTCTCGATTGTGATGTTTCTGCCATCACCTAAATCGATACTTTCTACAAATAATTGTGGAATCATAAATTTAATTCTATAAGTTAAACATGGGTTCTAGTTGTGTTGTAGTTGTTGTGTGCGTAGTTAATGCCTAAAACCCAATGAAAAACCAAACTTTTTTTATTTGCCATTACTTCGTGTAATGGCTTTTTGTTATTTTACCCTTTGTAATGCCTTTTCGATAAAGGAATTAAATACTTAGTAAAACAGGGAACTTTAAAAACAAAAAGAGGCACTTACGCACCTCTTTTTTATATTGATTATTTTCTGATATTCAATACTTTGATAATCTCACGATATCTGTTAATCTCTTTCTTTTTCAAGTAATCCAAAAGTGATCTTCTTTTACCTACTAACAATACTAATGAACGCTCTGTATTATAATCGTGACGATTTTTTTTCAAGTGCTCAGTTAGGTGACTGATTCTGAAAGTAAACAAAGCGATTTGTGCTTCAGCTTTTCCAGTGTTAGTTTTTTCTCCGTGTTGTGCGAAGATTTCTTCTTTAATCTCTTTAGTTAAATACATTCCAATATTTGTTTAATGATTTTTATGTATGTCTAGCATCTATTGTTAGACGGGTGCAAAGATACTATTTATTTCTTATCAGACAAGTATATTTATTTAAATAGATTACCATAATACAATTGGAATTGTATGTTGTACTTTGTATGGTATTCCCATTGATTTAGCCGGAATCCATTTAGGGTATTTGGATAAAACTTTAACTACCTCTTCATTCATTCCGTATCCAATGCCTTTTATCACTTTAATGTTAGTGATTCTTCCATCTTTCTCAATAGTGAATTCTAGTACTATCCTACCTGACAAATTGATCAAGTTAGAATTATCGGTCCTTTTGATGTTTGATGCTAAGTAATTAGTAAAATGACTCATTCCTTTTGCAGGGATTGGTCGTGTTTGGAATTCTGTATAATTGTATTTCGTATCAGTCGAGTCTATACTTGTTCCGCTTTGAAACTGTCCAGATTTATAGATTTCCGTGAATTTAATGTTGTTTTTTTTACCTGTCCAAACGCTGTCACGCAATCCATTTACTATTTTACCAAAAAGTTGATTGTCCTTCTCTTCTAACGTATAGAGACCATTACCATCTATTACTCTGTGGTTTTTATTTTTATCCCAAAATTGATTGATTTTGTAGAGATTTTTTCTTTCTATTGGCTGATAAATATATTCCGCTTCTTGTTTTTTATTACCATCTTCATACCAAGAAAATTCTTTACCCTCAACGAATCCTTGTTTGTAAGTTGTCATAAGGTTTTTTATACCATTCTCATCAAAAAAAATAAAAAGCCCCTCTCTTTTTAATATATCTTTATCTGTCGAAGTTCCAGTCATACGCAGTACTCCTGATTTGTAGTAATCATTAATCACGTATAACTCTTTTTCAGTCCCATAGTCCCTAACAATTCGGTAGTAGTTATAATCTTCTTCTGTAGAGGTTTGACCTTGAGAGTCTAAATAAAACATTTTGCTGACAATTTTTGATGTTTGTGCAAATGAAAGTAGAGGAAGGAAAATAAAGACTGCTTTAAAAATATTTTTTATCATAATTTGATAGTTAAAAAACATTGATGGTATAAATATTTTAAAACAATTTTGCAACTTCTTGATTCACAAATTCTAAAAAGTGTTCGTCCTCGGCAGTGAAAGGATCAATAATATGGCTGTCAATATCAATTTGACCTACGTTTTTTCCGTCTACAAATAAGGGTACTACGATTTCGGACTTCACAGTGAAGCTACAAGCAATGTAATTGTCTTGCGCTGCTACGTCAGGTACTACAAAATTAGCGTTTGACTCTGCTACTTGACCACATATTCCTTTCCCAAATGGGATAACAGTATGATCTGTTTCAGCGCCTACATAAGGTCCTAGATGTAAAGTTTGTGTTTCGTGATTGGCAAAGTAGAATCCTACCCAGTTATAATATTCTATTTTCGAGTTCAGAAGTTGACAAATGGATAATAATTTTTCGTCTCTTGTTTTGGTGCTATTTGTTGTTATTGCCGTGACTTCTGGTTGTAAATCTATAAATGTCATTTTATTCTATTTTTTATACAAAAGTATTTAAACTCCCTATTATTATTTATATAAATTTGTTAAAAATTTACTTTGAAAAAATATATCCTTTTATATAAACCCTTTTTGTTATTCTTATCAAAGTTTTTTTTGAGTTATATAGCGTTAACCTTACTTTATCAGTTGTATTTGAATCAGTTTACTGTTAATGAAATTGATGCTATTACTGGTTTGGTAGCGCAGCATACGGGTCAATTAATGTCTATTTTCAAAGCAGACTTTCAGATATCAAGTAATACTAATGAGGATTTTTTAAGGCTGATGTACAATGGTAGTTACGTGGCACGAATGATTGAGGGCTGCAATGCAATAAGCATCCTAATTTTGTTTGTTTCTTTTGTTTTTTCTTTTTCAGGAAAAGTAAAAGTGACTTTGCTTTTTATTTTTTTAGGTAGCTGTTTGATTTATTTTTTAAATGTGATACGAATCGCTTTATTATGTGTTTTAATGTATCGTTATCCGGAGAAAGAGGGTTTACTACACGGTGTTTTATTTCCTGCGTTTATTTACGGAATCGTCTTTTTTTTATGGTTAATTTGGGTTAATAAATATGCTAGTTATGGTAAAAGCAATCCTTAGAAATAAAGCAAGATTTTTTGTAGGGCTCTTGCTGGTTGTTTTTCTCATGCTAATCCGAGCTTACGAGAGTGTACTTTTTTACGACCCGTTTTTGTCTTATTTTAAAAGTGATTATAAAGAGATACCGTTTCCAGAGTATGATTGGCTTCGTTTGTTCCTGGGTCTATTCTACCGGTACTCACTCAATTCGGTTTTATCATTAGGACTACTTTTTTTAATTTTTCAAAAAAATCAGCTAATCAAGTTTGCAGCTGTTCTGTACTTGTTGTTATTTGTTCTTTTTGCTTTTCTGTTTTTTCTGCTTATCAATTATTATGAGGGTCAAAGTAGCTGGTTACTTTTTTATGTTCGCAGATTTTTGATTCAGCCTATTTTTGGGCTGTTGTTCATCCCCGCTTTTTATTACCAAAAGCTTAATATGTAGTATTTTATTGGTATCTTTATAAGAATAAGTGTTATTTAATCATTTATTTTTATAGGTATGAAGATCATTAAAAATTCAGGTGAAATAGTTGATTTTGATGCAATAAAGCTTAGGGTCTCGCTAACAAAGTCAGGAGCCAGTAAAGGAGTGGTAGATGAAATATTAAATCAAATTAAAAAAGAATTATACGAAGGTATAACCACTAAAACAATTTATAAAAAAGCTTTTTCTCTCTTAAAAAAACAATCTAATTCTCACGCAGCAAGATACAATCTTCGCTCCGCTTTGCTTCTGCTAGGACCTGCTGGTTTTTTTTTCGAAAAGTATATCGCACGAATATTTCAGGCGGAAGGATGTGAAACGAAAATCAATATGATTCTGCAAGGTAAATGCGTTTCTCATGAGATTGATGTATTGTTCAAAAAAGAAGGGCAAATTGCAATGGTAGAGTGCAAGTTCCATGGAAGTGTAACTGCAGCTTCAGATGTGAAAGTTCCTTTGTATATTCATTCTAGATTTAACGATCTTAAAGTACTTCCGCATACTATTTTTTCTAACAATGATGTTATTAGTGAATGTTGGATTGCAACTAATAATAGATTTACGTCTGATGCAATAACCTATGCAGCTTGCGCAGGACTCAAATTACTAAGCTGGAACTACCCAAAAAATAATAATTTAAAAACTAAAAATGACAGGGACTGTCTCTATCCTGTAACTTGTTTAACTACAATATCGCTAGCTGAAAAAGACAAACTATTGTTTCTCGATGTTATTTTAGTGAAGGAATTGCTTAGCAACAATAATGTACTTAAAAAAGTAGGATTAAGTGAAAATAGAATTAAAAGAGTATTAAAGGAAGCAGCAGAATTGTGTCGTTTTGTTTTTTAGGAAATAAATATGAAATCTAAATTACCAAATTATGAAAGTTATATTTTTGGGAGGAACAGGGACTGTAACAGGATCAAAAACTGTTTTACAGAGCGGTACCAATACTATTTTAATTGATTGTGGCCTATTTCAAGGAATAAAACCAATTCGGGAATTAAATTGGCAGCCACTGTCAGTCTTGCCGTCGACAATCGATTGTGTTTTGTTAACGCATGGACACCTAGATCACTGTGGGTGGTTGCCTTTGCTAGTTGATCAGGGATTTGAAGGTAAGATTTATTGCAGTAATCCTACGATGGCAATAGCAAAGTTGATTCTAATAGATAGTGCTAAAATTCAAGAGGATGAAGCAAAAAAGGCGAATAAGGAAAAGTACTCTAAGCATGATATCGCTAAACCGCTTTACACAGTAGCACAAGCTGAAAAAGTATTTGGGCTATTTCATGTTATCAAAACAAATGAAACAATACCACTTCTTGGTGGAGATATCTCGGCAAAATTTACAAACGCTGGTCATATTATTGGAGCCTGTACTATTGAGGTAAATTGTGAAAATAAAAAGCTTGTTTTTTCGGGAGACATAGGTCGCGACAATGATATACTGATGTTTCCGCCTACCAAGCCTAAAGATGCAACCTATGTTTTTCTAGAAAGTACGTACGGTGACCGACTTCATCCAGATACTAATGCTAAAGCAGAATTGGAAATCGAAATCAACAATGCAGTTAAAAAAGGAGGAACTGTAATTATACCAAGTTTTGCTGTAGAGCGTGCTCAAGGAGTAATGTACCTCTTATGGCAACTTAAATTAGAAGGCAAGATCCCGGATATACCCTATATCATTGATTCACCAATGGGTGTGAGTGCTTTTGATATATTTTTTAATAATAGTAATTGGCATAAAATTTCAGTTGCAGATTGTGTTGCTATGAGTAAAATGTTTTCCATGATTACTGATTTCAGGGATACGGTGGAAGTTATAGGGAGGAAAAAACCCAAAGTAGTCATTGCTGCTAGCGGAATGGTAACCGGAGGAAGGGTATTGAATTATTTAGAAGAATACATTAATAAGCCAGAAACTACCGTTATTTTAGTAGGCTATCAAGGTGAAGGAACTCGGGGTCGAAAATTGATTGAAGGAGCGGCAAACGTTAAAATCTATGGAAAGATATTTTCTGTGTTAGCGAGAGTGATAGAAATCAAAGGTTTATCAGCTCATGGAGATCAGAACGATTTGTTAAATTGGTTGTCAGATTTAAAAAGTAAGCCTTCAAAAGTTTTTATTGTTCACGGTGAAAACCAACCTGCTGATGAACTTCGTATTAAAATTATAGAGCGTTACGGTTTTGATTGTTGCGTTCCTCTTTTAGGTCAGGAATTTGAACTTTAAGTATTTTATTTCGGTTTTTAGAGCTAAAAAATGATTCAATTTTAGTTGTGTTTTGCGGATTAAAATTTCGCTTTCTATTAATATTTAAATTAATAGTTAATTAAAATCTAAAATATATCAATCTATTGTTCGTAAAGTAAATAATAACTACTTTCACGTTCAAAATATTTTAGCATAAATACACCCAGAAATGAACAATTTTGATTGGAAAAATTTAATAGATCCGCTTTTTTATATTCACTTTGATGTGAATGGTATTAAAATGGGTATTTACATCGTTTTATTTATTGTCTTTGCAGAGACAGGCCTATTTGCAGGTTTCTTTCTGCCAGGAGATAGTCTATTGTTTCTAGCTGGAATTTACAATCGCGAATTGATAGAAAATGTGCTGTTTATAGAAAGTTCTTTCATTAATGTAGTGTTGCTATCTTTGATGGTTGCACTAGCAGGAATTTTAGGAAACATAGTGGGGTACTGGTTTGGATCTAAAAGTGGGTATTATCTATACAATAAAGAGGACAGTTTTTGGTTTAAGAAGAAGTATTTAGTTCAATCTAAGGACTTTTTTGAAAAGCACGGAGGAAGAGCAATTATCTTTGCTAGATTTTTACCAATATTTAGAACTTTTGCACCTATAGTTGCGGGTATTGTTACAATGGACAAGAAAAAATTCATGTTTTATAACGTAGTGAGTTCTTTTTTATGGTCGTTTACATTAATTTTTGCCGGTCATTATCTGTATGGTTTTTTATTAAATAATTACGGGATTAATTTAAAAGAGCATATTGAGTTAATTGTTATCGCACTTGTTGTTCTTACATTATCTCCAGTATTACTTAAGTTCGCTAAGAAATCTCCTGAATCCATAGATTAGGAATTATATTTTTAACGCGACATCTATCTTCTAAATAAAAAATCCGTCTTACTAACAGTAAGACGGATTTTTTTATAATCAAAATGCTTAATTTTTACATCATTCCTGGCATACCACCACCCATTGGCATAGCTGAGCCTTCTTCTTTAATATCTATTAAAGCACATTCAGTAGTCAAGATCATTCCTGCAACCGAAGCAGCATTTTCTAAAGCTACACGTGTTACTTTTTTAGGATCAATAATTCCCGCTTTAAGCATATCAACATACTCATCAGTTTTAGCATTGTATCCAAAATCACCTGTTCCTTCGGCTACTTTTGCTACAACTACTGAGCCTTCAAGACCAGCGTTTTCAACAATAGTGCGTAATGGAGATTCAACTGCACGAGCTACAATTTGTATACCAGTAGCTTCATCAGCATTGTCAGATTTAATTGAAATCAAAGCAGCTTTAGCTCTTAAAAGTGCTACACCACCACCTGCAACAATACCTTCTTCCACAGCAGCGCGAGTTGCATGTAAAGCATCGTCTACTCTGTCTTTTTTCTCTTTCATTTCAACTTCAGATGCGGCTCCTACATATAAAACAGCAACACCACCAGCTAATTTAGCTAAACGCTCTTGTAATTTCTCCTTGTCATAATCAGAAGTTGTAGCTTCCATTTGACCTTTGATTTGGTTTACGCGATTTTTGATCATATCAGCTTCACCAGCGCCACTAACTACTGTAGTGTTATCTTTATCGATAGTTACTTTTTTACAAGTACCTAACATTTCTATAGTCGTGTTCTCTAAAGTATATCCTCTTTCTTCTGAAATCACTGTTCCCCCAGTTAAGATTGCGATATCTTCTAACATTGCTTTTCTTCTGTCTCCAAAGCCAGGTGCTTTGACAGCAGCGATTTTCAGAGCTCCACGAAGTTTGTTTACTACTAATGTAGATAATGCTTCTCCATCAACATCTTCAGCAATAATCAATAATGGTTTTCCTGATTGAGCAACTGGCTCAAGAACTGGAAGTAATTCTTTAAGAGAAGACACTTTTTTATCATACAATAAAATGTACGGATTTTCTAGTTCTACTTCCATCTTTTCTGAGTTAGTCACAAAGTAAGGAGATAGGTATCCTCTGTCAAATTGCATTCCTTCAACTACATCAACATAAGTGTCTGTACCTTTTGCTTCCTCAACAGTAATTACTCCTTCTTTTCCAACTTTGGCGAAGGCCTTGGCGATTAATTCACCTATGATTTCGTCATTGTTAGCAGAAATTGAAGCGATTTGTTTTATTTTATCAGAATCAGATCCAACAACTTTTGCTTGCTTAGCTAGGTCAGCAACAATAGCTTCAACAGCTTTGTCAATTCCTCTTTTTAAATCCATTGGGTTGGCTCCAGCAGCTACGTTTTTCAAACCTTCTTTTACAATCGCTTGTGCTAAGACAGTCGCAGTAGTTGTTCCGTCTCCAGCTAAATCATTTGTTTTAGAGGCTACTTCTTTAACCATTTGAGCTCCCATGTTTTCTAATGGGTCTTTTAATTCAATTTCTTTTGCAACAGAAACACCATCTTTAGTGACAGTTGGTCCTCCAAATGATTTTCCAATAATTACGTTACGTCCTTTAGGTCCTAAAGTAACTTTTACTGCATTTGCTAATGCATCAACTCCACGTTTTAATCCGTCGCGAGCTTCAATATCAAATTTTATATCTTTTGCCATTTTAATTTGTCATTGCGAGGAACGAAGCAATCTCGTCCTCATTGTTATTTATTCAATCTTAGTTTTTAAACGGGAAACAAAATTTTAGATTATTGCAAGAATATCATCTTCACGCATGATCAAATAATCTTTTCCTTCTAATTTTAATTCAGTTCCTGCGTATTTACCGTAAAGTACAGAGTCACCAATTTTTACTGTCATAGTGTGTTCTTTAGTTCCATTTCCTACAGCTACAACAGTACCTTTTTGTGGTTTTTCTTTGGCAGTGTCTGGAATAAAAATACCTGAGGCAGTTTTTGTTTCTGCGGCAACTGGTTCGATAAGAACTCTGTCTGAAAGCGGTTTAATGTTTAAAGCCATGATTTTATATTTTTAAATGTGTTTTTATAATCTTCTTTAGGGTTTCAGAAATTATGCCATACTAGTTTAGGTGACATATTTACCTATAAAAAATGCCAGCTTTGACAAGCTGGCATTTTTTATATTGTAAAGTATGAATTAATTAGCAGGAGTAGTTGCTGCTGGTGCATCTTGTGTTGGTGCTGCTGGTGCAGTAGCTTCTACATTATCAATGATTTTAGAATCGGTATCACTTAGAGTTCCAGTGAAGCTCAAAGTAGATAGTAAGATAAGCGCAATTAATATAGTTGCCAATGTCCAAGTACTTTTGTCTAAAAAGTCAGAGGTTTTTTGTACTCCTCCTATTTGTGTTGAACCACCTAATGAAGAGGAAAGACCACCACCTTTAGGGTTTTGAACCATAATTACTACGATCAATAGAAAACAAACTATTGTGATTAAAACTAAAAAAATTGAAAATGTGCTCATTGCTTAATTATTGTTTTGTTGTAAAATCTTAATATCCGATATACGGTCTGCAAAGAAACTACTTTTTTCTGGATATTTCAAAATTAATATTTCATAAGCTTGTATGGCTTTTTGATATTTTTTTTGCTCTAAATATACCTTTGCAAGTGTCTCAGTCATTAGGGACGAGTTGTCGTCCTTATTAATATCAAAATAGGCGGGAGAAGGAGTTCCGTTTTTTACAGGAGCAATCTTCGGGCTTGTTGCTATGAATTTATTGATTAGGGCTTCTTTTTTCTTTTTGACCTCGTCGATAATAGTACTTTTTGGTATTTCTACTTCTTCTTGGCTTCTAACAATAGGTTGGATTCGAGATAATTTTAACCATTCCTGAAAAGAGTGTTTTTCATTTTCAGCAAAATCGAGTGGACTCCCAATAGCTAGTTTTTCCTCAATATTTTTATTGGTTCCTTGAGTTGTGGACGAAGTAGCTTCTTTTATAGAGGATAGAATTGATTGCTCAAGCTTGTTGCTATTGCTTTCGTTTTCTTTTTTCGTTAAAATTTCTTCACTATCAATTACTGTGATATCAAATAATTCTTGTTTCTTTTTATCAAATAGTGCTTTCTGAATGGCAATGAAAGATGCTGAGCTTATAAAATCAAATAAAACACTCCTGTCTGTAGTGTGAGCAGCTGTAATTTTTAAGGCTATATTGTACCTAAAACTATTTTGATCATATAGTCCTTTTAGACGTAGAGCTCTTGCGCTCTGAAAATAAGGAAACTCATCTAACACTTTCTCCAATGCAACAGTCTGCAATTCAGAGATAGCATTGGGTTTGTTCATTAATTGAGTGTATTCCATTACATTCATGATAGCTTGTTCTTTTCCGTTTGGATTATTATTCTTTGTTATTAATTTAAATAGACTACTGACTATTTACCATTTAGCTAATGATTCATTGAATATGTCTTGAGTGATTCTGTCAAAAATTTCGTCTAGTGCTACATTTAATGAAGCTCCACTCAATTGAGTTGTTGCTGGGTAATCGTAGAAGAATTCAAATGTCTTTTCAAAGTTATCAGTCTCTTTATTCTTATTGGTAAATCGAACATTTATCCTAATTTTTAATCGGTTTTGAGAAGCTTGTTGATCTGCAGTTGCTGTCATCGGACTAATACGATAATCTACAATCTCACCTTCATAGGTCAAATCGGCTCCGTTTTTGGTTAAATTTAAATTCGTTTGATTTTGAATCAAATCCTGAAGTTGTAAGGTAAAAGTTCTATCAATTCCAGGTTCAACTAATTCAGCATTATTTTGGAAAAAATTTACCTGAAATGTACTAGCGTCAATTTTTCCTGTTCCTGTAAAATTATACACCCCACAGCTATTTAATAAAAATGAGGTTGTTATCAATAAAAGGCAATATATTTTTCTCATGTGAATTGTATAGCTTTAAAATTTTGGTTTTTACAAAGTAATAGATCAGTGGTTTTATAGATCGAACTGTTTGATTTTTCGGTACAAAGTTCGTTCAGAAATACCCAACTCATCCGCTGCTGCTTTTCGTTTGCCTTTGTTTTTTTCTAATGACTTTTTGATCATTTCGATTTCCTTTTGCTCTAAGCGCAAAACTTCTTCCTCCTCTATAGTTTCTGCAAAAAGATAATTATCTTCCTCTTCTTCATAGTTTTCATTATGTTGCGGACTCGCTATTACTCCCGTTCCTGGCTGTTCTTCAAAGTCTATTTCACTGTCATTCTCTTTTACACCGTAGATTTTCTGAATAAGGTTTGGGTTAATTTCTTGTGCCTTTGCAGCCCCGTTTTTCATCAATTCTAACGTTAGTTTCTTCAAATCATTCAAATCACTTTTCATGTCGAACAAAACCTTGTATAGAATGTCTCTTTCTGTGCTAAAGTCACTTTCTTCTTTTTTGTTTTTTATGACTGATGGAAGGTTGCTTCCTTCAGTTGGTAAATAGGAGTGAAGAGTGGCTCCCGTGATTTCGCGATTGGTCTCTAAAACTGATAGCTGTTCGGCTACGTTTCTTAATTGACGAATGTTTCCGCTCCAGCGAAATTTTTGTAATAACTGTACCGCACTATCCTCTAGTTTTAACGGGGGCATTTTATATTTGTGAGCAAAATCGGCTGCGAATTTTCTAAATAGTAAATGAATATCGTCTTTTCGATCTCTCAAAGGTGGAAGCAGAATGTCTACTGTACTTAAACGGTAATACAAATCCTCACGAAACTTCCCTTTTTCGATAGCATCAAATAAATTAACATTTGTAGCCGCTACTATTCTGACATCTGTTTTTTGAACTTGTGACGAACCCACCTTAATGAATTCTCCGTTTTCTAAAACACGCAACAATCGTACTTGAGTCGTCAACGGTAATTCACCCACTTCATCAAGAAATATTGTTCCTCCATCTGCAACTTCAAAATAGCCTTCACGGGTACTTGTTGCTCCTGTGAATGCTCCTTTTTCGTGACCAAATAGTTCACTGTCTATTGTTCCTTCAGGGATAGCTCCACAGTTTACAGCGATATATTTACCGTGTTTTCTGTGGGATAAAGAATGTATGATTTTTGGAATACTTTCCTTTCCTACACCACTTTCCCCAATTACTAAAACTGAAATATCAGTAGGAGCTACTTGAATTGCTTTTTCTATGGCACGATTTAGTTTTGGGTCATTCCCAATGATCTCAAATCGTTGTTTTATATTTTGGACTGTTTCCATATTTCAATGCGATGTAAAAGGCAGTTTGTAAAATTTGTTTACTAGAATCGATATCTTATTTAGATGTGTTAGTACTAGTATGAGATATTTCAACTTTTTTTTCGACTTTCTGTTTTGGAAAGTAGGTTCTTATAATAAAGAATGTGCCTCCAAATCCTGCAAGAAAAGTGACTAATGCGAGTAGTATTTGTTTTTTTGTCATGCTACTTTCAATTCTTAATTCATCTCACTCAATCCTACTGCCTCACCTTTTAGAGTTCCGCTAGTACAAGAGTTAATCTTCACATTTACAAAATCTCCTATTTTATAATTATCCTTTGGAAAAACAACGGTGATGCTTTGTGAATTTCTTCCTGAAAACTCTTCGGTCGATTTTTTAGAAACCTTCTCAACCAAAACCTCAACGGTTTGACCAATAAATTCCTCAGATCGTGCCCAAGCATGTTTTTGTTGCAAATCTACAATTTCTTGCAAACGCCTAGCTTTAGTTTCATCCGTTACGTCGTCTTCCATCTTTCTACCAGCTAGTGTTCCTGGACGTTCAGAGTAAGAGTACATATAACCAAAATTATATTTCACATATTCCATTAAGCTCAGCGTATCTTGATGGTCTTGCTCAGTTTCTGTTGGGAAACCAGCAATCATATCTTGAGATATTGAGCTATTAGGAATAATAGTTCTTATTTTATCGATCAAAGTCATGTATTCCTCACGAGTATGCAAGCGATTCATTTCTTTCAGAATTCGGTTACTACCAGATTGCACGGGTAGATGAATGTGCTTACATATATTATTGTGTTTTGCAATTACATGCAATACACTTTCATGCATATCTTGTGGATTAGAGGTAGAAAAGCGAATTCTCATTTTTGGAAAACCTACCGCTACCATTTCCAGCAGTTGATCAAAATCTACGGCGGTTGCTTTTTGCATTTCTGATGCAGTAGCAAAATCTTTTTTCAAACCACCTCCGTACCACAAGTAACTATCTACATTCTGACCTAAAAGAGTGATTTCTTTAAAACCTTTGTCCCACAAGTCCTGAATTTCTTTCATGATGCTTTGCGGCTCGCGACTACGTTCGCGACCTCTAGTAAAAGGTACGACACAAAAGGTGCACATGTTATCACAACCACGGGTTATAGATACTAATGCTGTAATTCCATTACTCATTAAGCGCACAGGAGAAATATCACCATATGTTTCATCTTTCGACAATATTACATTTATAGCGTCACGACCTTCTTCAACCTCTGCTAGTAAATTAGGTAAGTCTTTATAAGCATCTGGACCTACAACTAAATCGACAATTTTTTCTTCTTCAAGAAACTGACTCTTCAATCGCTCTGCCATGCAACCTAAAACGCCCACTTTCATTTTAGGGTTAATGCGTTTTACAGCGTTATATTTCTCTAATCTTTTGCGTACTGTTTGTTCAGCCTTGTCTCGAATCGAGCACGTATTTACCAAAACTAAATCGGCGTCCTCTAATGTCTGAGTGGTGTTGTATCCGTTCTCTGATAAAATAGAAGCCACAATTTCACTATCCGAAAAATTCATAGCGCAGCCGTAACTCTCAATGAATAGTTTTTTAGTGTTTCCTGATTTATTTTCTAAAACAAGCGCTTCCCCTTGTTTACCTTCTTCAATAATCTTTTCCATTATGTAATTTCAAAACGCAAAGATACAGCAATTCGATCTATTGTGACAAGATGTCAGACTAAGAATTAACAATGTTTTTGCTTTTTTTGTTTCCTTTCACTTTGTTTAAATCAAGATGTTTCTTGCATTGACGTTTAGGAAGAAATACTTTACCTCTTTTTTATCTCTCGATTACTATGCTTACAAATATTTTGTAGCTACACAGTAGATTTGGGTTGATGTAGTCATGGATATTTGAAGGAAAAGTTTTTTATAGTAAAGAAACGTTATTGTGATAATTGGTGTTTCAAAATATAAATGTAGAGTTTAAAATAACTTAACATCTAACTGGATTCTAGCAATTTTATTAGAAGGGTTCCACATTGCAGTTGCTGAAACTGGTAGTTGATAGTGAAATATTTCAATGTTTTTAGAGACGGTCATGCCTGTATTTACGATATCAAAAGAACTTTGAGCTTTAGTAGTGTATAGGTGTTTACTTCCGTTAATAGGAAAAGCAGCACCCATAAAGATATTTAGATTTGTCTTTTGATCTCTAATCAGTGGATAACTTAGTTCAACATAGGTAGAGTTTCTACTACGAAAGTAAGAACTACTATTGCGTTCGCGATCATTTAATCCACTGTACAGGAGTATGTCTGCTTCAATGCGTAAGGGAAAGGTTTTCGGGAAACGATAGGAGGTTCTTAAGTCAATGAGGTGTGTGGTAGTGTTTTTGTCATAGTTAAACACTCTTGGCGAGTTGATTCCTGTTGTATTGAATAGATCCCATAAACCGATAATAAAATTGTTTTTCTGATACTGAACGAAATAATTTATTTCAGTGTATTTTCCATCGAATCCTGCGCCACCCCATAAACCAGTTGTAAAGTTTTGTTTTTTACCTATGGTATAATGAATGTATCCAGTAGCGGTCATTCCGTCATTGATAACAAGTCCCCTCCATAAATGGCTAGTTCTGAGATTGACATTAAAGTCTAATCGAGAGATTTTTATTTTTTCTTTAGTGGTAGGAATTGTATCTGAAACTGTTTTTTTTTGGCCGTAACTAGGTAACCCTGTAACTAAAGTTACAACGGCCATTATAAATTTCTTCATGATTTTAGTTTATTTTAGAGCGAACTTTACGTAAGTATTAAGTAGCAAAAGGCGGCTAGACCAGCACCAATAATCGGCCCAAGGATTGGTACCCAAGCATAGTTCCAATCGCTATTTCCCTTCAAAAGCAAGGAATGTATAATTCTAGGACCTAGATCTCTAGCTGGATTTATTGCATAACCAGTTGTGCCTCCTAAACTTAGTCCAATAACCCATACTAATATGGCAACTGGTAAGGCGCCTAAAGACCCTAAACCTATTTTGGCGTCAGCAGCCGTTGCAATACTTAAATCTGGACCTGAGAGGTAGAAAATAACAAAAATAAGCACGAAGGTTCCAATGATTTCACTTATTAGATTAGAAGAGTAATTTCTTATTGCTGGACCAGTACTAAAACAGGCTAGCTTTGCACCGTCGTCATTTGTGGCAGCAAAATGATCTTTGTGAGATAGCCAGACTAGTAGTGCTCCAAGCATTGATCCTATTATTTGTGCGATAATATAGGTAGGGACAATGTTCCATTCAAATTTACCTATAAGTGCTAATCCCAAAGTAACAATGGGGTTGAGGTGAGCGCCACTTATGGGACCGGCAACTATAACTCCAACGAATACCGCAAATGCCCACCCCGTTGTGATTACAATCCACCCTGAATTATTTCCTTTCGTATCTTTAAGTACGACGTTAGCGACTACTCCGTTACCTAGTAATATCATTAGCATTGTTCCTATTATTTCTGCTGTAAATGGTGTCATATTTTACTTTTTTACTATTATACAGTTAATCTTCGATCCAATTAGATGCTCTTCCCACGGCTCTATCCCAGTTATGGACTAATTCATCTACTTTATCTCTTGACATTTTTGGATTAAACTCGCGGTCAATCGACCATTGTTGTTGCAAATCGTCTACGCTATTCCAGTATCCCACTGCAAGCCCAGCTAGATACGCTGCTCCTAGCGCGGTTGTCTCAAGTGTTTTAGGTCTAATTACTTTAAAATTAAATAAATCTGATTGAAATTGCATCAGCAAATTATTAGATACAGCTCCTCCATCAACTCGTAATTCCTTGCCTTTTTTTCCAAAATCGGCTTCCATTGCTTTTACCAAATCATATACTTGGTAAGCAATACCCTCAAGAGTGGCCCGAGCTATGTGGGCGTTGGTTGTGCCTCTTGTAATCCCTAAAATAGCACCTCTAGCGTATTGGTCCCAATACGGTGCGCCTAGACCGGTAAGTGCAGGAACGAAGTAAACACCACCATTGTCTTCTACTTTCAGTGCTAAGTTTTCAATTTCCTCTGCTGATTCTATCATTCTAGCACCATCACGCAGCCATTGGACAGCAGCGCCGCCTACAAAAACACTTCCTTCCAAGGCATAAGTTGTTTTACCATTAATTTTCCATGCGATAGTAGTTAGTAAATTATTTTTTGAATACACGGGTTTACTTCCTGTATTCATAAGCATGAAACATCCTGTTCCGTACGTATTTTTAACCATTCCGGGTTCAGTGCATAACTGACCAAAAAGTGCAGCTTGTTGATCTCCAGCAACTCCAGCAATAGGTATTTTTGTAGCAAACAGAGTGGTGCAAGTTTCTCCATATATCTCACTACTTTGCTTTATCTCTGGCAACATGGCTCTTGGAATGTCAAATAATTCTAATAACTCAAGGTCCCACTCTAAAGTATGAATGTTTAACAATAAGGTTCTGCTAGCATTACTAACATCTGTCATAAAGAGCCTGCTGCGACTAAGCTTCCAGATTAACCAGGTGTCTATAGTTCCAAAGCATAATTTTCCTTGTTCTGCTTTTTTGCGAGCACCGGGAACGTTATCCAAAATCCATTTAACTTTAGTTCCTGAAAAATAAGCATCTAAAACTAATCCAGTTTTTTTTTGAATCATATCAGCATGCCCTTTTGCTTTTAACTCATCGCAATATTTTGCAGTTCTACGATCTTGCCAAACGATAGCATTGTATATAGGCTCACTTGTTTCTCTGTCCCATACGATAGTAGTTTCTCTTTGATTTGTGATTCCTATTGCCGCGATTTGTTTTCCATTAATTCCTGTTTTCGCAATTACTTCGGCGGCAACACTTATTTGTGAGGACCATATCTCATTTGGATCATGTTCTACCCATCCTGGTTTAGGAAAAATTTGTTCGAATGGTTTTTGAGAAATCCTCACAATTTCTCCTGAGTGGTTAAATATAATTGCTCGTGAAGAGGTTGTTCCTTGGTCAAGAGCTAAGATAAATTTATTTTTCATGATTGGTAAGTTTTATGGGTTAGTTAGACTTATTGATATTCTGCTAAAAGAAATCCTTTTGCAAGTGTTTTAAATGTGGTTATTTGGTTTTCAACCCATTCATCATTGTGTCCAAGTTCTTTAGCAAGTTCTTTAGCAACTTTATCTGCTACAGCGACAGCCGCGCGTGCATCTAGGAATAATAGTCTTACTCTTCGGGATAATATGTCATCAATCGTTCTTGCCATCTCGTAGCGTATTGCCCACACAACCTCGGCCATGGTGTATTCGTAATCAGGATGTAGCTTTTCTTTTAATCTTGGATCTTCTTTTTGTAGCGCTATTATTTTTGGAATGTCTGTACCGTATATATACAAATGGTTTGCTCTATCCTGAGTGTTTGTTTTTAAATTACCGTGTATTGCTATATGTTCCGTTTTACATTCTTTTGTAGGTAGTTTTCCAACGGTAATAGCTTTGTCAATTATGTCTTCGGCTATTTTTCTATAGGTAGTCCATTTCCCCCCTGTTATTGTTATTAATCCAGTTTCTGAAACAATTATCTTGTGACTTCTAGAAACTTCTTTAGTACTTTTTCCCTCTTTTTCTGGTGCTGCAAGCGGTCTAAGCCCTGCAAAGACAGATAGCACATCAGCGCGCGTTGGTTTTTTAGCAAGAAAACGTTGCGCTGTTTCAAGGACAAACGCTATTTCTTTTTCTAATGCGATGGGTTCTAAACTGTGGCTTTTTATTAGTGTATCTGTTGTTCCTACAACAATCTTATCATGCCATGGTACAGCAAATAATACTCTGCCGTCACTTGTTTTAGGTATCATTAATGCATAATCGCTTGGTAGGAATGACTTGTCAAATACAAGATGAATTCCTTGACTGGGTACGATATATTTTTTGTAGACAGTGTCGTTTAGTTTCATAATTGCGTTAGTGAAAACTCCAGTTGCATTTATGATTACTTTCCCTTTGAGGTCAAACAGCTCTCCACTTTCTTGGTTTTTGACGCTAACTCCAGTGACGATGTTGTTGTTGTCTTTAATTAAATTTACAACTTTTGCGTAGTTTAAAAGACAAGCACCATGTTCGATTGCAGTTTGAGCAATATTAATTGCTAAGCGAGAATCGTCAAATTGTCCGTCTTGATAAATAACGCCGCTTACTAGTCCTTTTTGTTGAACTGTAGGGAGTAATTCAATTGTTTTTTTCTTCGAGATATATTCAGATTTTCCTAAACTTAATCTACCTGCAAGTAAATCGTAGATCTTAAGCCCAATCGTATAGAAATAACCACCCCACCAATTGTAATTTGGAATTACAAAAGATTGATTTTTAACAAGATGTGCTGCGTTTTTTGCCATCAACCCTCTTTCTTTTAATGCTTCTCTAACAAGTGATATATTGCCTTGTTCTAAATAACGAACACCACCATGAACTAATTTAGTACTTCTACTGGAGGTTCCTTTAGCAAAATCAACTGCTTCGACTAAAATAGTTTTATAGCCTCTACTCGCAGCATCAAGTGCAGTTCCTAATCCGCTAGCACCACCTCCTATGATGATTACGTCCCATTCAGGAGTTTGCTTTGCTTTTGTTAACTGTTCTGATAGTTTCATTATGTATAGTTTTTTCCGTTAAATACTTTCGAATTACAAATATAATGAAATTAAACGAAACTAAACGAAGTTATTGTATAAAATTTATTTTTGTATCTTTCGCTAATTAAATTCATATAAGTACTACGGGATGACTATAATTAACAGAAGACAAGAAGATATATTAAACGAATTAAACAAAAAAGGATATGTTAATGTTGTCGATTTGTGCGAGACGCACAATGTTTCAACTGTAACTATTCGAAAGGATCTAAATTTTTTAGAAAACGAGAAGCTGTTACATCGCACTCATGGAGGCGCAAGTAAACAGCCCATTTATGCATTTGAAAGAGATGCAAATGATAAGGAGGGTTTACAAGTAGAGCAAAAAAAGCAGATTGCAAATGAAGCGCTAAAATATATTAGTAATAATGATTATGTTATATTGGGTTCAGGATCGAACATTTATTATCTATCTCAAATTATTAAAGGTTTTACAAAGTTGACAGTTTTAACGCCCTCATTAAAAGTCGCATTGGAGCTTTGTCAAGAACCTAGCATAGACACCATTCAATTAGGTGGAGATATTCGAAACAGCTCCGCTTCTGCTGTGGGACCAATAGCGGAGTCGATATTAGGTCAGTTTTCATGCAATAAGCTGTTTTTAGGAACAGATGGAATACATCTTGAATTTGGCTTAAGTACATCAAATGCCCTTGAAGCACATTTAAATCAGGCTATGATTGATGTAGCTGAAAAAGTAGTAGTGTTAGCGGATTCCACTAAAATGAATATTAAAGGGTTTGGTAAAATATGTAATTTGAATAAAATAGATGTTTTAATCACTGATGCAGGAATTGATAATGAGACAAAAGCGAAACTAGAGGAAATCGGAATAGATGTTGTTATTGCTGGAAAAGAATAGAAGGTTATCCTATTATAAAGGAGTAATATATAGGTTTGTATTTTAAGTTTCGTTGTCGTTATTGATTGCGATATTGAAAGTAGCTTTTCAGATGAAAAATATTTTTAAAATTTGTAAAAGCCCTATATTTAAAAAAAACTTCTACTTTTGTTCCAGAAAAATAGAGCAATGGCAAAGAATTTAGTAATAGTTGAGTCCCCTGCAAAGGCAAAAACAATCGAGAAATTTCTAGGAAGTGATTACCAAGTGGAGTCAAGTTATGGGCATATTGCCGACTTGCCTTCAAAAGAAATAGGTGTTGACGTCGAGAATGGGTTTAAACCCAAATACGAAGTTTCTGCAGATAAAAAAGCACTAGTAACAAAATTAAAAGGTTTGGCAAAAAAAGCCGAAATGGTTTGGTTAGCAAGTGATGAGGACCGTGAGGGTGAGGCTATTTCTTGGCATTTAGCAGAAGAATTGAATCTAGATTCTAAGAAAACTAAGCGTATTGTTTTTCATGAGATTACTAAAAATGCCATTCTAAAAGCAATCGATAATCCACGTGAGATTGACTACAATTTAGTGAATGCACAACAAGCACGTCGTGTATTAGATCGATTAGTTGGTTATGAATTATCTCCCGTATTATGGAGAAAAATCAAAGGCGGACTATCAGCGGGGCGTGTACAATCTGTATCGGTTCGTTTGATTGTTGAGCGTGAGAGAGATATTCAAAATTTTAATGCAGTAGCAACTTATTCTGTTGTTGCTGAGTTTACAAACGAAGCAGGAAAATCGTTCAAAGCAAAATTACCCAAGAATTTCAACACTAAAAAAGAGGCAGAAGATTTTTTACACAAAAACGTAGGTTCTACATATAAAGTTTCGGATTTAGAAACGAAACCAACAAAAAAATCACCAACAGGTCCATTTACAACTTCAACTTTACAACAAGAGGCGGCAAGAAAATTGTATTTACCAGTAGGTATCACTATGCAATTAGCCCAACGTTTGTATGAAGCAGGATTAATCACTTACATGAGAACTGATAGTGTAAATCTATCGAAGGACGCTATGGAAGCGGCTCAAGCCGAAATTATTAAATCGTATGGTAAAGAATTTTCTAAACCAAGAACATTCACCAATAAAAGTAAAGGTGCTCAAGAGGCGCACGAGGCAATCCGTCCTACGGATATGTCACGTCACACGGTAAATATCGATCGAGATCAAGCGCGTTTGTATGATTTGATCTGGAAAAGAACATTGGCTTCACAAATGAGTGATGCGCAGTTAGAAAGAACAAACGTAAAAATTGAGGCTAATAATCATGAGGAGTTATTTACAGCTTCAGGTGAGGTGTTGCTTTTTGAAGGTTTCCTAAAAGTATATTTAGAAGGACACGATGATGATGAAGAGGAGCAGGAAGGAATGTTGCCTGCTTTGAAAGTGAATGAAAAATTATTGAATAATTACATCACAGCAACTGAAAGGTATTCTAGACCGCCAGCTCGCTACACTGAAGCTTCATTAGTTAAAAAGTTAGAGGAATTAGGTATTGGTCGTCCGTCTACTTATGCGCCTACAATTTCTACGATTATCAATAGAAATTATGTCGAAAAAGGAAATCTTGACGGTCAAGAGCGTAATTATACTCAACTTACTTTGCAAGCTAATAAATTAGGAGAGAAGTTGTTAAAGGAAAATACAGGCTCAGATAAAGGAAAATTAGTTCCTACAGATATCGGAACAATTGTTACTGATTTCTTGGTAAAGAATTTTGGGAATATTTTAGATTATAACTTTACTGCCAAGGTCGAGCAAGATTTTGATGAAATTGCCGAGGGAAATGTAGATTGGTCAGTAATGATGAAGGAGTTCTATGATCAGTTTCATCCGACGGTTAAAGATGTTGAAGCTAATGCAGAGAGAGAAAGTGGAGAACGTATTTTGGGTACTGATCCAGCATCGGGTAAACCAGTGTCTGTCCGTTTAGGGAAATTTGGTCCTATGGCTCAAATTGGTGATGCAGAAGACGAAGAGAAAAAATTTGCCAGTTTAATGAACGAGCAAAATATTGGTACGATTACGCTAGAAGAAGCGTTGAATTTATTTTTGTTACCCAAAAATTTAGGTGAATACAAAGAAGCTGAAGTAGAAGTTAGTAATGGTCGTTATGGCCCTTATATTCGACATGGAGCCGCTTTTATTTCTTTACCTCGAGGGGAGAACCCATTGGACGTAGATTTTAATCGTGCTATAGAGTTAATTGATGAAAAAGCACTTGCTGACGCTCCTATAGCTGTTTATAAAGGAGAAGGAGTTCAAAAAGGAACAGGACGTTTTGGTCCTTTTATCAAATGGGACGGTTTGTTTATCAATGTTAGTAAGAAATATAACTTTGATAATTTATCACAACAGGATATTGAGACCTTAATTGAAGATAAAATTCAAAAAAATATTGATAAAGTACTTCATAATTGGGAAGACGAAGGCATTTTAGTAGAAAAAGCACGTTGGGGACGCTCGGTTATTACTAAGGGTAAAATTAAAATTGAGTTAAGCAAAGATGTAGATGCAACAAAATTGACTTTGGAAGAGGTTCAAGAAATGATTGCTAAAAAAACGCCTGCTAAAAAAGTCGCAGCGAAAAAAGCACCTGCTAAAAAAGCCGCCGCAACCAAAAAACCAGCAGCTAAAAAAGCCGCTGTCAAAAAGAAGTAATACAAGCAAATAGACTAGATCTCGCCTTTTTTTAAATTTTAGAAAAGGCGATTAAAATATATACAATGGAATTTGATTTTCTATCCCCTCTGCAAAACGAATTTTTAGAGGTAGTTTATAAGCTTGACCCTCAACAATTAGGAAGCAAAATTGTTTTTCACACCAAAGATCATTTTCCAGATTTAAATAAAGTGACTATTGCTATTGTAGGCGTTCTAGATAATAGAGGTCACAGTATGGCAGCTTCAGTTGATTTGACAGCAGTGCGCCAAGAACTATATACAATGTTTCCTGGAAATTGGGATGCTTCTATAGCTGATCTAGGTGATATAGCAGCAGGAAATTCTATTGATGATTCCTATTTTGCCCTGAAAAAAATAGTTGCTCATCTTATAAAGAACAGAATAATACCTATCGTAATTGGTGGTTCGCAAGACCTAACTTATGGTTTGTATCGGGCCTATGATGAACTAGAGCAAATGGTGAATCTTGTTGCTATTGATAGTAAGTTTGATTTTGGTAAAGAAAATGAAAACGTTTCAGCGGGTTCTTATCTTACTAAAATTATTATTGATGAGCCTAATAATTTATTTAATTACTGTAACATAGGGTATCAAACGTACTATAACTCCCAAGAGGAAATTGATTTGATCGAAAAATTGTTTTTCGATGCCTATCGTTTAGGCGAAATTTCAAATAATTTAGCGCTTGCAGAACCTGTTTTTAGGGATGCTGATATTGTTAGCTTGGATTTGAACGCTATTAAATCTGCCGATTCTGGAAATTTTAGCTCTTTTGCTCCAAATGGATTTAATGGTAAAGAAATTTGCTCTTTAGCTAGATATGCTGGTATTAGTGATAAAGTATCCTCTTTTGGAATCTTTAATCATGATAGCTCTGCTCAAGAGGCACCTTTAATTGCTCAGATAATTTGGTATTTTATAGAAGGTTTCCATTATCGTTCTAATGAGTATCCTTTTGGAAGTAGAGAAAATTATATAAAATACATTGTTCCTTCTGAAGACGAAACGCTAGTGTTCTTCAAAAGCGATAAAACGGACAGATGGTGGATCGAAATACCATTTATTTCAAATGTTAATAATAAATTAAAAAGGAATACGTTATTACCATGTTCCTATGATGAATATTTAGGAGCGTGTAACCAAGAATTACCCGAAAGATGGTGGAAAGCACAGCGTAAAAATACGGTTTAACGCTTTTCTCTTCTGTGTTTAAATAATGAGCTAAAAGATACTCCTAATTCTTATGTAATTTGTGATAAAAAGGTATTTTAGCGGATAATTATGTATTTTACCGTATTTTTTTGCATTTTGTCGGTAAAATATTTTTTTTATAATTTATTTAACTCTAATTTTGGTTATGTTTTTAATTTAAGAAAAAAAGTATTGTTTTATTAATAAATTATAAATAGGTTTACAGACTTAAAAAATAATGAATATAACCCGAATTTTTATGAAGAAGTTCATTGCATTGATGGCAATTTTGACCTTATTGATTGGTTGTGGTAAATCAAGTGATAAAGGGGAATTAGTGGGTGTTAAAGGTCAAAAATGGAATCCTGAAAAACCTTATGGAATGACTCTTGTTCCAGGCGGTGCTTTTATTATGGGTAAGTCTGATGACGACGTTGCATCTATTCAAGATGCTCCTACGAAAACTGTTACCGTTCGTTCATTCTACATGGACGAAACAGAGATCACAAACAGTGAGTATCGTCAATTCGTAGAATGGGTTAAGGACTCAACAATGCGCGTTCGTTTAGCGATCATGGCAGACCTTAATGGTGCAACACCGGGAGACGGAAAAGGTACTAAAGGTGGTAGCATTGGTGATTTTGCATTCAATGATGCCGATCCTGAGAAAATGACTGCTTATGATAAGTACATGTATGACAATTATTACAGTATAGGTACTGCTGATGATCCGTATGCTGGTAGGAAATTGAATAAAAAAGTAAAACTTATAAAAGATCCAAAGTTATATCCTGACGAAGCTTATGTAGAGGTAATGGATTCAATGTACTTACCTATTGAGGCATCATACAATGGCTTAAGAACTATTGATGTTGATAAGTTAAAGTTTCGCTATTCTTGGATGGATATTCAAGCGGCTGCTAAAGCAAAAGTAGGAAAACGTAAAGATTTCATAAAGACGGAAGAGGTTAAGATATACCCTGATACTACTGTCTGGATCAAAGATTTTGCTTACTCGTACAATGAGCCTATGCACAATGATTATTTTTGGCACAAAGCGTATGGAGATTATCCGGTTGTGGGAGTACAATGGACTCAAGCAAAAGCATTTTGTGCTTGGAGAACATTAAACAAAAATACCTATATCAAAGCAAAAAAGAAAGGGCATGATTTGATCAACTCATTCAGGTTACCTACCGAGGCAGAATGGGAATACTCTGCGAGAGGTGGTCTGGAATCAGCTACTTATCCTTGGGGAGGGCCATACACTAAAAATGATAGAGGTTGTTTTCTAGCTAACTTTAAGCCAAGTAGAGGAGATTATGCAGCAGACCAAGCATTATATACTGTGGAAGCTAAATCATATGAGCCAAATGGTTACAACTTATATAACATGGCTGGTAATGTTTCTGAATGGACTGATTCATCTTACGATCCTAATGCTTACGAATACGTATCTACAATGAACCCAAACGTCTTAGATGCATCTAATAAACGCAAAGTGGTACGCGGTGGTTCTTGGAAAGATGTTTCGTACTTCTTACAAGTAAGTACAAGAGACTATGAATATGCAGACTCTGCAAGAAGCTATATTGGATTCAGAACCGTACAAGATTACATGGGAGTTCAAACTACTGGTAATGGGACTCGCGTAAAAACTAAATAAGAAACCCTACTTATATTTTTTTTAAAAAAAAAACCAAATCTAACAAATCAAAACTTAAGGAATTATGGCATTATTAGGAAAAAAAGCAATGAATTTTGCATACGGAATGGGAGCTGCAGTGGTTATTGTAGGAGCTCTTTTTAAAATCACTCACTTTGAATTAGGTCCTTTAACAGGTACTGTTATGCTATCAGTAGGATTGTTGACTGAGGCATTAATTTTCGCACTTTCTGCTTTCGAACCAGTAGATGACGAATTAGATTGGACTTTAGTGTATCCTGAATTAGCAAATGGAGTTAAAGGTCCTGCTAAAACAAAAGTAAAAGTAGAAACGCCTACAGATACTCAAGGGATGCTTTCTCAAAAACTAGACGCAATGTTGAAAGATGCTAAGATCGACGGAGAGCTTATGGCTAGCTTAGGAAATAGTATCAAGAATTTTGAATCTGCTGCTAAAGGAATTGCTCCCGCTGCCGACGGAATTGCTGCTACTAAAAAATACAGTGAAGAGTTGACAACAGCTGCTGCCCAAATGGAATCTTTGAATAGCTTGTATAAAATTCAATTGCAAAGTGCTTCAAGAAATGCTCAAATCAATGAAGAAGTTGCTGAGAATAACCTTAAATTAAAAGAGCAAATGCAATCTTTAACTACTAACTTGTCTTCTTTGAATGGCGTTTACGGTGGTATGTTATCTGCGATGAGTAACAAAGGATAATTAGTTTCGAACTATATTAAAAACAATAAACTAATTATTAGAAAATATGGCAGGAGGAAAACTAACCCCTAGACAGAAGATGATTAACCTAATGTACTTGGTTTTTATCGCTATGTTAGCAATGAATATGTCAAAAGAAGTTTTATCTGCTTTTGGTTTAATGAATGAAAAATTTGAAAGTTCAAACGAAACTTCAAAACTATCAAATGAGCAAATGTTAATGGCTCTTGATGCTAAAGCTGCTGAAGCTAAAGGTGAATTTGCGTTAGCAACTATCACCGCGCATAAAGTAGAAACGGCTACTAAACAATTTTACGATTATATTGGAACTTTGAAAACAGAAGTTTTAGCTGGATTTGAAGTAGACGCAGAGACTGGTAAGTTGCCTTATGAAGAAATGGACAAAGGTGATAACATCGATAGTTGGTTTCTTGGTGAAGGATATACAGCTAGAGGAAATGAAATCATCGCTACAATTAATAAGTATAAAGCAGACATGAAAGCGGCTGTTGGTACAGATAAAAAGTATGCTTCTATTTTATCTGAGATCGATCGTAAATTTGATGTATCAGATGTAAAAGATAGTGAAGGTGTAACTATTAAATATTTATCTTATCACTTTAAAGGTTTTCCTGCAGTAGCTTCGATAGCAAAATTATCTGCTTGGCAAAGTGATGTTAAAAAAGCAGAATCTGATGTATACAGTGCTGCCTTAGGTAAAGCGGCTGTTGCGGCGGCGTCGTATAGTAACTACCAAGCAATTGTGGTGTTAGATAAAAACGCTTATTTTCAAGGAGAAGCTGTTACTGGGAAAGTTGTTTTAGGTCGTTATGATGAAAATACAAAACCTACAAGTGTAACGGGAGCCAAATTAGATCCAGCAACGGGACAAGCTAAAATAGCTTTAACAGCAGGTGGAGTAGGTGAGCAGAGCATTGGTGGTCAATTTACTTTTGTAGAAGATGGTAAAACTATTCCGTTGAAATTCACAGGTAAATATGTTGTGGTACCAAGACCAAATTCAGCTACTATCGCAGCAGACAAAATGAACGTAGTGTATAGGGGTGTTGTTAACCCAATGTCTATCTCTTTCGCTGGTATAGCTGATAGTGATGTTAGTGCATCGGCACCAGGTTTAACTAAAGTTGGAAACGGTAAATACAACATGAGTCCACAAGGTGGTAACGAGGTTGTAATCAATGTTTCAGGTAAAATGGCTGACGGAAAAGTTGCAAATGATAAGAGAGTGTACAGAATAAAGGGAATTCCAGGTCCAACAGGAACAATTAGAGGTGAAACAGGAGTTGTAAAAGGTCCTAAATCTAATCTAGAAGTTGCTACTATTGGAGCGAAATTAGAAGACTTTGATTTTGAAGTAGGTTTAGATGTTGTAGGATTTAATTTTAAAATTGCAGGACAGCCTACAGTTGTTGTGCAAGGAAATAAACTTAATGCGCAATGTAAAGCAGTTCTTTCTAAAGCAGGAAGAGGTGATCAAGTGACTATTTCAGAAATAAAAACTAAATTAGTTGGTGCAGGTAGTTATTTATTACCTAGAACTGCTCCAGTTATTTTTGAATTACAATAATAAGGAAGTATCCGCAAGGTGTCTTCTATATTCTATAATCATACCATTATGAACGTAAGAAATTTTTTGATAGTTATTATTACTGTAACTACGAGTGTGGCTTCTTTTGCACAGTCTAATTTGCTTAATGCAAAAATACCTGAAGAAATTGGGTTGAAAACTGCTGCACAACTTATTTCAGACAATGATAAACCATTAGCTTATGGTTATGTTCATGACAGAGATGTTTTGATGGGTAAAATGACTTGGGAAATTATTGATCTTAGCGAAAAGATCAATTTCCCTTTGTATTTTCCTATCGATACAGCAAATATTGGTTCGGATAGAAGATCACTGTACGATGTTTTAACAAAAGCAATTCGTAATGGTGATATTAGTGAAGTGTACTCTGATAGTTATTTTAATACAAAAAAATCATTTAGAGATATTCAGGCATCATTATCAAGAATCGATACTACTGATGCTGGTAGAGAGCAGGTAAATGCAGGTCAACGAGTTTCGGAGGAATACATCATGAGGTCTGATTTGACTGCGCAGGATGTAACCCAATATAAGATAAAGGGGTATTGGTATTTTGATAAACGTCAAAGTGAGCTTAAATACCGTCTATTAGGAATTTGTCCTATTACTCCTGATGTTTATACAATGAACAGTGATGAAAAGGATTACATTGATTTATTTTGGATCTTTTTCCCTGCAGCTAGAGATGTGTTACATGAAGCAAAGTCTTTTAATGATAAAAACTCGGCCATGCCAATATCATTTGATCAGATTTTAAATTCTAGACATTTTAATAGCGTAATCTACAAAGAAGAAAACGTTTATGGAGATAGAGAAATCAAGGATTACATGAAAGACAATGCTCAAAGTCAATTATTAGAATCGGAACGTGTTAAAGAAAAAATCCGAAACTTTGAATCAGATATGTGGAACTACTAACATATGTAGCTGCACAAAAAAAACTCTTACTTAACGGTAAGAGTTTTTTTGTTTTATAAAAGTACCTTTGTGTTTTAATTTATACTATGATAGATTTTATAATAGTTGGATCAGGATTGGCAGGTATTGCTTTTGCAGAAATGGCATTAGCAGATAATAAATCTATTGTTGTTTTTGATAACAATTCTCAAAACTCATCAAAAATAGCAGGAGGGTTATATAATCCAGTTATTTTAAAAAGGTTTAGTGAAGTTTGGCAAGCGCAAGAACAACTAGTTTTGATGCGTGATTTCTATCGAACTCTGGAAAATAAGTTAGAAGTTTCTGTTGATTTTAAAATTCCTATTCTTAGAAAATTTTTTTCTATTGAAGAGCAGAATAATTGGTTTGCTGCTTCTGATAAACTTGCTCTAGCTCCTTTTCTATCTACTATTTTAGTAAACAAGAAGTATAGCGGAATTGATTCGCCTTATAACTATGGACAGGTGTTGCAGTCTGGTTATGTCGATACTGCGTTATTAGTTGAGCATTATAAGAAATATCTGCTTGAGAATTCGCTACTTTACAAAGATTCGTTTATGTACGAAGTTTTGGAAGTGACATCTACAGGTGTGAAGTATAATGATATCGAAGCGCGACACATTGTTTTTGCTGAAGGTTTTGGCATGCATAAGAATCCTTACTTTGATAATTTGCCACTTGATGGCACAAAGGGAGAGCTTTTTATTATTAGAGCTAAGGAACTAAATTTAGACGTAATAGTAAATACAAGTGTTTTTATCCTACCGTTAGGAAATGATTTATTTAAGGTTGGAGCTACTTACAATTGGCGTGATAAAACTGATTTACCTACTCAAGAGGGAAAAGAAGAATTAATGGAGAGAATCAAAGAAATTATTAAATGTGATTTTGAGATAGTGGAACACTTTGCAGGGGTTAGACCTACAGTAAAGGATAGAAGGCCACTTATTGGTACACACAAGGACCATGAAGCGGTACATATCTTGAATGGTTTAGGTACGCGTGGGGTCATGTTAGGTCCTGCTATGGCTAAAGCACTGTACGAATGGGTACAATATAAAAAGCCGCTTGACCCTGTAGTCGATATCAAGCGGTTTTATAAAAAAATGAGATAATGTTTTATTTCTTTTCCCAATTCGGGTCATAGCTTACAAACATATTAATATATATGTTTCTCGCCCACCTTAAAACGTATGGGAATAGAATAATTAGGGCAATTATAATTGCTATAAAAGCAGTTTTTAATGAAGTCCCTAAAATAACGTAGGAGATTATAAATGCTGCAACCCCAGTTGCTACATTCAAACCGTAACTCACATACATGGCTCCGTAAAAAAACGAAGGTTCGATTTGATAAGTTAATCCGCAATGACTGCATTTTTCATGCATTTTTAGCGTGTTTGTCAAATTAAACGGATTTTTGTCTAAATACATGCTCTCATTCTGGCATTTAGGACAAGTTCCTGTTAAAATACTATTTAGTTTGGATCCTTTTTTTAACATTTGCAAAAATTTTAAACAAAGGTACGTTATTAGTAAATGTTCCAATGTAACAATAGTCACAATATATGCTTAATATACACAATTTATCGGTTTCTTTTGGAGGTACATATTTATTTGAAGAGGTTACTTTTCGATTAGGAGCCGGGGATAGAGTTGGTCTCGTAGGAAAAAATGGTGCAGGAAAGTCGACCATGCTTAAAATGTTAGCTAGAGATTTTGCTCCAGATTCAGGAGTGATCTCGCAAGAAAAAGATATTCGCATGGGGTTCTTGCGTCAAGACATTGATTTTGAACAAGGAAGAACCGTTTTGGAGGAGGCATATGAAGCTTTTACAGAAATTAAAATAGTAGAGAAAAAGTTGGAAGAAATAAATCACCAGCTAGTTACTCGAACTGATTATGAAAGTGATGAATATTCTAAAATAATTGAAGACTTGTCTGATTTTACCCATCGATTTGAACTTTTAGGTGGATATAATTATGTAGGTGACACTGAGAAAATTCTTCTTGGTTTAGGATTTAAAAGAGAAGTGTTTAACAACCAAACAGAAACCTTTTCAGGTGGATGGAGAATGCGTATCGAATTAGCTAAATTGTTGCTACAGTCTAATGATGTGTTGCTATTGGATGAGCCTACCAATCACTTGGATATTGAAAGTATTATTTGGTTAGAAAGTTTCCTTCGTAATTATCCAGGAGTAGTTGTGATTGTTTCTCACGATAAGATGTTCTTGGATAATGTTACCAATAGAACGATCGAAATTTCGTTAGGGAAAGCGTACGATTTTAATAAGCCATATTCTCAATATTTAGAGTTACGTCATGAAATTCGCGAAAAGCAATTGGCAACTCAAAAAAACCAAGCAAAAAAAATTGAAGAGACAGAGAAATTAATTGAAAAATTTCGTGCCAAAGCATCCAAAGCTTCTATGGCGCAATCTTTAATTAAAAAACTAGATAAAGTAGAACGCATTGAGGTAGATGAAGATGATAATTCAGTGATGAATATCTCTTTTCCAGTATCTAAAGAACCTGGTAAAGTGGTTGTCGAGGCAGATCATGTTACTAAAGCCTATGGTGATAATGTCATTCTAAAAGACATCGATTTGTTAGTAGAACGCGGTAGTAAAATTGCTTTCGTTGGTCAAAACGGACAAGGGAAATCGACTTTTATAAAAGCAATCGTAAACGAATTTGAATACAGTGGTACTATAAAATTAGGGCACAATGTGCAACTAGGCTATTTTGCTCAAAATCAAGCTGAATATCTTGATGGCGAAATTACCTTGCTACAAACCATGGAAGATGCTGCTACAGACACGAATCGTTCTAAGGTAAGAGACATGTTAGGATCTTTCCTTTTTAGAGGTGACGACGTAGAGAAAAAGGTTAAGGTTTTGTCAGGAGGAGAGCGTAACCGATTAGCACTTTGTAAGTTGTTGTTGCAACCTATCAATGTGTTGTTGATGGATGAACCTACCAATCACTTGGACATCAAGTCTAAGAATGTTTTAAAAGCAGCATTACAAAAATTTGGTGGAACCTTATTACTTGTTTCTCACGATAGAGATTTCTTGCAAGGTATGTCGAACATTGTGTATGAATTCAAAGATCAAAAAATTAGAGAGTACCTTGGCGATATTAACTATTTCTTGGAACAACGTAACATGGAAAACATGCGCGAAGTAGAGAAAAAAGATCTTGCTAAAGCGGCTGCTCCTAAAGAAAGTAATAAAGCCTCCTACGAAGATCAAAAGAAGGGTAAGTCCTTGCATAATAAGCTGAGCAAAATAGAAAGCCAAATCAAACAGTTAGAGAAGGATATTCAAAACGATGATAAAATGCTTGCGACTAATTACGATAAGCATATTGAAGACGCCGCTTTCTTTAAAGCGTACAACAAGAAAAAAGCCGAATTAGATAAATTACTACTAGATTGGGAAGTTGTTCAAGAAGAGATAGATACCATGTAGCTAATCCCGCTTTCCGTTTCAAGTCCTCCGCTGGTTATTTGTTTTTCACAAGTCCCCACAAGAGCTTCTTTCAGTCGCTTTGTGACTCCTGTAAAAACGAAACAACCAGCGTCCGGGCTTTACACTTTAATCGGGGATATTAAACCAGCAACGATTTTTAATCCACTAGACCTATTTTTTTAGAATGAGTAATGGCCTCACTACTGTTTTTAAAATAGCAAACATCCACTCCTAAACTTTCTATATTTTCCAGAGTATTAGTCACCTTTGCTTTACGAGACTTACCAGTTTGTCTAATGTAGACGGCTTTGACTGTTAAAGGGAAAATTTTAGCAATGGCCTCGTATAAAAAAGGATCATGTTGCGAATCATCACCTATCAACACATATTTTAAGCTAGGATAAAACTCTAAGATATGTTTTATCTTATCAAATTTATGACCATGACCACCTCTACCTGTCCATATAAAATCAAGTAAGCTTGTTTTTATATCTTTAAGTAGTAATACCGCTTTTGGAAGATGATGTAATTCAGTAAACTTTACTAGAAATCGGTAAAGATTCCATTCACTACTTGAAACATAAAAGAAGGCATTCCATTCTTCTGGTCCGTTTTTACCAGACAAACTTAGTGCCCTATAGTGCGCTGCAGCATCTTCAAATATTTTTCTCGATTCTACGTTTCTAGAAAGTAGGTGGTATATTTTTTTGAGTGGATTTAAAGTATAGGAAACAAGAAAGGTATCATCAACATCAGAAATGATTCCTAGTTTCCCCATTTTAGGCCTAATGTAAGATGCTCTACTTGTAATTGTTTGATTTTTGTATTCGATACTCACTTCATAGTCTATCCAGCCATAATCTAGCTGACTCAAAGGGATGCAAAATTTAAAATAACCATCTTTTAATGTTTTGGTGTATATTTTTACATTGTTATGAACTAGACATATAGTTGCATTTGGCCATGTTTTTAGTTGAAACAGTTTAATGATTGAGCGGGCATTCTTAAAATTTTTATCTAAGAAATCATAATCTGTTGCCTTTGTAGGGTTAAAAACATGCCCCATTACAATTAACTCTTGTTCATTAGCATAACCACGATATAATTTTAAAATAGGCTTCATTTATTATATTACTTTTGTAAGTGTGTTCCAATTTAAATTTTTTTAATTAAAAAAGAAGTATAATAATGAAAAAGAATGTCATGATGATTGTTAATCCTGTTTCTGGAGCAATAGATAAATCGGACTTCATAACGGCAACAGAGCGATTTTCACATCAAGAAAATTTTAACTTCGTATCCTATGAAACATCGGGTATGGATGATGCTTCTCAAATTAGAGCACTTTTTAACCGGTACAAACCAGAGCGCATTATCATTGCAGGTGGTGATGGCACCATTAAGTTGGCAGCTGATGCGCTAGAGAACGAAGAGGTTATTTTCGGGATACTATCTGCAGGATCAGCAAATGGTTTAGCTACTGATTTAGGCTTGCCAAAAGACTTAGAAGAGTCACTTGCTATAGCATTTAAAAATAATTTCATTTCGATTGATACCATTTTAATAAATGGAAATAAAAGTCTTCACTTGAGCGATTTGGGACTAAATGCTCTTTTGATAAAAAATTATGAGCATAGTGCAGTTCGAGGAAAGCTTGGATATGCTATGCAAGCAATTAATACACTAATTGAGGATGACGAGCCCTTTCATGCTGTAATAACGGTCAATGGCGAACAAATAGAGTGTGATGCGAGGATGATCGTTATTGCTAATTCTCAAAAATACGGGACTGGAGTGGTAATTAATCCCTACGGATTGATGAATGATGGTCTTTTTGAATTAATTATTTTGAAAAACTTGGACTTACTGGTTTTAGGTAAAATTATTACCGGAAATATGCCCATGGATACAGATGATGTTCTAATTATTTCTACAGATAAAGCTACAATTGAAACAAATGTCCCAGTAAATTTTCAAATAGATGGAGAGTATTGTGGATCTGAGATGAAATTAGATATTGCAGTTTCTTCAAAAAAAATCAAGGTAGCAATACCTTAGTATTTTCTCAAGACTCTTTGTAGGGGTTCCGTTGTTGCCACTCTATTTTCGGTTCAAAATAGCGGAACGTTTTAGAAACAAACAAATTTATAAAGAAATTACTGTGTTGCATTAGGCCGTACATTGCAATTGGTTTTGCTCCTACAGAACTTTTTATTTCCAGCGCAGTTCGTGCAAAAATTATCTTTTTATATCCCTTATTGATGGAGTAGGCAATCATGTCGTACAGCATGTTTAAGTATAGCATTTTTTCCCTTTGATACTTTTCATCATAACCTAGAAAATAAGTATCAATATCATTTCCATTCTTGATTAATGTATTAAAGCCTATTAATTCCTCTTCGATAAAATAGCCATAAAACAAGAACTGATCTTTTAGTGAATCTTTAAAAGTTTCAAAATGGTTGTCTGGCAGGTAAAAGGTGTTAAACGGGGCGTTTTTAGCAACGTTCATGTACAATTCATAGATTCTAGAATGGTACTTGGTTATTTCCTCTAGTGGTAATTTTCTTTTAGAAATGCCATCAGCCTTTTTTCGGGCTCTTTTGTACTGATCTCTGTATTTTTTATTTAAGCAAGTTATATAATCATCAAATGTTATAAAACTTTCCTTAATGGTAAAGATCATATTGGGCTGAGTAGAGAATTTAAAAAACCTCTTAAAATTAGTTGCCGTAGCAAACGTTATTTCATTTTCAGAGAAATCTTTAAAAATGGTAAGATGGGTTTTTAATCCTTTTGCTATAAATAAGTGCTTCAAAGCTACTGCTGCTTGCTTCAGAATATGTAATCCTTCAGCTGTTGAAAGTTGGTTACTAAAGCAATAACCGTTTTGTCCAGTAAGCATGTTGTTTCCAATGACTAGTACTTTTGAGCTAAGGTTCTTAAAAACAAAATTTCTGACAATTGTTCTTAAATGAGTATCTCTTTCTCCAAACGAATTAAGGTCACTTAGGTTAATAAATTGTGACAGTGCTACACCTACCAATTTGGTTTCCTGAAAAATGCCAATAAAGTGGCTATGCATATTAGTTGGCGCTGATTTCTCAGCGATTCCCAAATACGCTACAGATAGGAATATGTTACGCGCTGCAATGGTATCCCATGTATTGGGAAGTTGTGATACTGAAGAATAAATTTGGAACGAGTAGGAGTCAGTCAATTGATAAGGACGTTAATATGCTACAAAATTAATATATAAAGTTAAAACTTGGGGTGATTCATTCATTTTTAATTATTTTTATTAAAATTAAAAATTATGGAAAAGTATACAGAAGAGACAGCATTACCATTTTTAGAACCTCTAGATGATTGGTGTTTTAATAATGATGGTATCGAGAAGAAATTTGTATTTGACAATTTTATTCAAGCAATGGGCTTTATGGTTCGGGTAGGAATAGTAGCTGAAAAGCAAGGCCATCATCCCGAAATGTTTAACGTTTATAATAAAGTAAATTTAAGATTGTCTACACACGATGCAGATGGTTTGACCAAAAAAGACTTTGATTTGGCATCAGCCATCGAAAAGTTAGATTAAACAAAATTGACTCAAACACAATAAAACTATATAAATTACAGGTTTTAAGGTTTTTAACTTTCTCTCAATTGAATACTTGAGGTTAACTTTAGATCATTGTAACGCTATGTACTAATCACTGATTGTAAGAAAAATATATTTAAATACGGTATAACAGTGTAGTTCGTCGATTTTATTTGTTGATTATCTACATACTAGGTACTTTTATGGTGTAGAAATTAAACAATCGAAACCATGAAAAATATCTTTACCCTTTTATTTACAGTTTTAGCTTCTGTTACGATGTTAGCTGATGTATCGGTTTCTGATAAAGCAGTTTTATTGAAAATTTACAATTCAACTAATGGAGAGAATTGGAAGACCAAGTGGGATTTAAACGCTCCTGTTTCATCATGGTTTGGTGTTAAGGTAGAAGGAGATAAAGTAATCTCAATTAACCTATCAGATAATAATTTGTCTGGAAAAATACCTGCTGAGATTAGTAACCTAGTAAGTCTAGAAGAATTGAATCTACACAAAAATAGTTTAGAAGGTGTTATTCCTACTTCAATAGAAAATCTTAAACAATTGAGAATCCTTAATTTATCTTTTAATCAACTTTCAGGTACTATTCCTTCTGAGATTGGAGAAATGACTAGTTTGAAGAATTTAGAATTGTACATGAATAGATTAGCGGGCCAGTTACCTGAATCTATCGGAAAATTACAAAATTTAGAAACTTTAGCTTTGTTTAACAATGAGCTTGAAGGAGAAATTCCAAATGAATTATTTGAAGCTGCAACGCTTAAAATTGTATTATTAAATAGTAACAAATTAACAGGAAAGCTGAGTGCTGATGTTTCAAAACTAAGTAAATTAGAAAATCTAAGTTTATTTGAAAATAATTTAGAGGGTCAAGTACCATTTGACTTAGAGAAATTAAGAAATCTAAAAGAAATGAATATATCATACAATATGTTCAGCGGATTAGTTTCAAGAAAATTAGCAGTTTTAGATACTTTAAATTTGACTATGTTTAATGATAGAGGAGTAGCTGTATTGATGGATATTAATATTGATATTGAAAGACCGTTAGTTTCTGAAGATTAAATTTTTTTTTTGATGGTGGATAATAAAGTGTATGATTGGTTATTAAATGATTTGTTGCCACCTAAAATAGAGTTAGTTAGAATAAAATTAGTTTAGTTTAGTTGAAGCCTGTGAAAAGATATTTTTACAGGCTTTTTTATTTTTTATTTGAATGAGATCTGTCGTTGCCTCCGTTAAAGGAGAATTAGGCATGTCGTCAACACTAGAGACACTTAGATATAATACCTATCAAAACTATTGTGATATAAAGTAGCGGTAACTTACTGATGCAAAACTTAAATTGTGAATACTTAAATCATCTTAAATGAGTATTTTACAATTTAGTATTCTTTTCGTAATTGCTCAAGTCTAGATTGAGAATGGCGCCTATTCTGCTAAACTCTTCGTTGACCTTTGCATTCAAAATTAGTTGTTCATTTGTAATAGGATGATTAAAAATCAACTGATGCGCATGAAGCATCATTCCTTTTAATTCATATTTCTCTAGCCATAATTTATTTTGCTTATTACAGCCATGTGGTCTACTTCCTAAAATGGGATGAAATATATGCTTGAAATGTTTTCTTAATTGGTGCATACGCCCTGTTTCGGGAATTGCTTCGACCAAGCAATATCTAGAGGTTGGTTTATTGTTAAATTCTAAGTCAATTTCTGTACTTTGTAATCTGTGAAAGTAGGTTATTGCATTTTGTTTAATTTCATCATCATTGATTAAATCATAATTGATAGTAAGTTCTGTGGGAGACCAACCACGTAAAATGGCTAAATATTTCTTTTCGACTTCACGTGCTTTAAAACGGTTGTTCATGATTTTCAAGACTTCTTTATCCAATGCAAATAACAAAACTCCTGATGTTTTGCGATCTAACCGATGAACAGGGAAAACGTGTTGTCCTCCTATTTGATTTCGTAATTCTTGAATAGCATATACTTTTGCATCTCGTGCATAAAAAGATTTGTGCACTAACAATCCGCTCGGTTTGTTTATAGCAATGATATATTCGTCTTGATATAGAATTTCTAACATGAGGCAAAAGTAAAAGAGAATTCGATTAAAATCATCTTTATATTTTTTTATTTCTAGTACTCTTTCTACAAATGATTCACTGTTGGAATCTTTACTATGACTACAGAGAGAAACTAAGTTAGTATAACAATGTATAATATGATGGGCTGAGATTACTAATCAAGTACATTAGAAATTATTTCAACAATACATTCAAGATTCAAAAGTGAATTTGTACCTTGTTCTTTTAAAATGAATTACACAAGGTACATAAATTTATGTAAATCTAATTTCAATTGCTTTTCTTCTCCTTTTACTAGAAAAATTTTAATTATGAAAAAATCTTTAGCGCTCGTCATTGCAATTTTAGCTATTACAGCCTGCTCAAAAAATCAAGAAAAAAAAACTATTGCTATCACGGGAATTGATTCCACATTAAGGCCTGGTAACGATTTTTTTAAATATGTTAACGGCAAATGGTATGATTCGGTTCCGATACCTGCCTCGCAATCTGGAGTTGGGGCCTATATGTTTATGAATTATCCACAAAGAATGCGTCTACAAGGAATATTAGATAGTATTTCGCAAAGCAAAAATCCAGCTGGAAGTACAGCCGAAAAGGTTGGTGACTTTTATGCATCTGGGATGGACACTATTTCCATTGACAAACGTGGTTATACGCCAATTAAACCGCTACTTGCAAAGATTGATAAAATTAGTGATGTACCATCTTTGATGGATTTTGTAGCTAATGAAGTAAAAGTAGATAATGCTTCCATTATAGGTTTTGGAGTTTCTTCAGATGAGAAGAATAGTAGTATGAACATTGCTCAATTGTATCAAACCGGTTTAGGTTTGCCTGATAGAGACTATTACTTCAACTCAGATGCGTCAACTGTGGCTATACAGCAAGCGTATATAAAATACCTTACTACGTTATTTCAACAAACGGGGAGCACTGCTCAAGAAGCAAAACGTAATGCGACTATAGTATTTGATATAGACAAACAACTTGCTACTGCACATAAAACAAAAGTTGCACTGCGAGATGTACAAGCAAATTATAATAAAATAGCTGTAAAAGATCTTGTAAAAAGACACACAAACATTAATTGGACTAGTTTCTTAAATAAATTAGGCGCTCAAACTGATTCAATCAATGTAGGTCAACCACAATATTATGATGGCCTAAATAAACTCTTAAAAAACGTACCAATTAGCGATTGGAAAGTTTACCTGAAAGCACATTCTTTAGTTAGATATGCAGATGATTTAAGCAAGCCATTTGTAGAAGCCTCGTTTGCGTATACGAAGGTGCTTTCTGGTCAGGCTGTTCAAAAAACGCGAGGTGAGAAAATGGCTAATGTTGTTGATAGCTATTTAGGTGAAGCGCTAGGTGAATTGTATGTAAAGAAATATTTTTCTGAAGATGCGAAAAAGCGAATGTTGACTTTAGTAAATAATCTGCAAAAAGCATATGCCAATAGAATTGACAATTTAGAATGGATGAGTCAAAGTACGAAGCAAAAAGCAAAGGAAAAATTGTTTGCCATTACTAAAAAAATAGGATATCCAGATAAGTGGAGAGACTATAGTAATGTGCGCGTAAGTAGAGATAAGTATTTTGAGAATATGGTTTCAGCAGCCACCGCTGCGTATCAATTTCAGTTGAAAAAATTAGGAAAACCAGTCGATAAGTCTGAGTGGTATACTACAACTCCAACAGTTACGGCCTATAACAACCCAACTGCAAATGAAATTGTTTTTCCGGCCGGGATTTTACAACCACCGTATTTTGATAACAATGCAGATGATGCTTTGAATTATGGAGGAATAGGAATGGTTATAGGTCACGAAATAACTCATACGTTTGATGATCAAGGGGCTCAATATGATAAAAATGGAAACTTAAAAAACTGGTGGACAAAAGAGGATTATGCGCAGTTTAAAGCAAGGATACAGCAGGTTACTGATCTGTATAGTACTTATACCGTTTTAGGAGATCTACACATTAATGGTGCGTTAACTGTTGGTGAAAACACCGCTGATATTGCTGGAATTGCCGTTGCTTATGATGCATTTAAAATGACTGAAGAAGGAAAAGGAAGCACGAAAATTGACGGTTTTACACCAGACCAAAGGTTTTTTATCTCCTTAGCGAAAATATGGAGAGTAAAAATGAAGGACGAATACCTGCGTTTGTGGATCAACAATAACCCACATTCTCCACCAAATTGGCGAGTTAATGGTCCGCTTATGAATACAACACCTTTTTATGATGCCTTTAATGTACAAGAAGGAGATAAAATGTTTTTACCGAAAAAAGATAGAATAACAATTTGGTAAGTTACATACACTAACTAGTTTTACTAAAAAACGCCCCAAAAAGTGTCTAACTTTTTGGGGTATTTTCATTAAATCCCTTGCTCAGTTTTTATTTTACCTAAAATCTAAAATTTTGGAAGTCTGTTAGTTTCTGATTTATAGTTTAAACAAAAAAAACACCAGCTTTTTCAAGTGGTGTTTTCTTAGTAGCGGGAACTGGACTCGAACCAGTGACCTTCGGGTTATGAGCCCGACGAGCTGCCTACTGCTCTATCCCGCGATGTGCGTTTGTAATCTCAATAAAATTAACTTAGTAGCGGGAACAGGACTCGAACCTGTGACCTTCGGGTTATGAGCCCGACGAGCTGCCTACTGCTCTATCCCGCGTTGTTTCGGGTGCAAAGATACAATCAATTTCTGCATTTTACAACATAAATTTTAAAAAATGTTTTATTTTATCTATTGACTTGATATGACTACCTTTGTGGCATAAATTATAGTAGAAATGTCACATAAAGCAGGTTTTGTAAATATCATAGGTAATCCAAACGTTGGGAAATCAACGCTAATGAATGCCTTTGTTGGAGAGAGATTGTCAATAATCACTTCAAAAGCACAAACAACACGTCATAGAATTTTAGGAATTGTAAACGGAGAAGATTTTCAAATGATCTTGTCAGACACGCCAGGAATCATCAAGCCCGCATACGAAATGCAAGAATCGATGATGAACTTTGTTAAATCGGCATTTGAAGATGCTGATATTCTGATTTACATGGTCGAAATAGGGGAGCAAGACCTAAAGGATGAAGCTTTTTTTAATAAAATCATCTATTCTAAAATCCCAGTATTATTATTATTAAATAAAATCGATAACTCTAATCAAGAACAGTTAGAGCAGCAGGTGGCTTTTTGGGCTGAAAAAGTACCTAATGCAGAGATTTACCCTATATCAGCTTTGAAAAATTTCAATGTACCTGAAGTTTTCCAACGTATCATTTCACTTTTACCTGAATCACCTGCTTATTATCCAAAGGATCAATTAACTGATAAGCCAGAACGTTTCTTTGTAAATGAAACAATTCGTGAAAAAATATTGTTGAACTACAGTAAGGAAATTCCTTATGCGGTAGAGATTGTTACTGAGGAGTTTTTTGAAGATGAAAAAATCATTCGCATTCGCTCCCTAATAATGGTCGAGCGAGAAACTCAAAAAGGAATTATCATTGGTCATAAAGGAGCTGCTCTGAAAAAAGTAGGTACTGAAGCCCGTGAGGATTTGGAGAAATTCTTTGGTAAACAAATCCATATCGAATTGGTGGTGAAGGTTAATAAAAACTGGAGAAGCAATGCTAATATGTTAAAACGCTTTGGCTACAATCAATAAAATGTAGTGCTAACTTTTTAGCTATTGTACTTATACAAGAAAACAGCATTCAAATTTTTATTGAATGCTGTTTTTTTTATTACCTTAACTTATCGTGATAAAAAACGGATTGTTATTCTAGTAAGCAAACGGCTGCGTTATAGGTGTATGGGCGTAACCCGCCAAAAAAAAGCGGGTCGAGCTATTCGTTGCAATCTTTTTTTAGGCTGAGCAAAAGCCTTAAAAAAGGATTTTCACTGCTATCCCTTACGCTAAACAAGAAACAAAACAGCAATAGACTTTGCTTTCAAGAATCAGGAAGCAATGATTGTTTCAAATAAGTTTTCTAATTCTTTCATTTGACTATTTCCGTTGTGTCGTATTTGACGTGCAATAAAATAGAGCAAAAACCAAATAAAAACCATTAAACTAAGAACAATAAAATCAGTAGTTAGTGCATTTTTCAAGACGAAATCAGAATAAAGAATGCCTAGAAAAATTAAAAACACACCTGCTACTATAAAATGTAAAAACATAAAGAAAGTCCACAAAGTAGGATCAGGACCAAAGAGTCCGCGAATATGTGTTTCATTAGTATTAGGAGTTTCAAGTTCTAAGTGTAAGTGAGGGGAATAATATTTTTTGTGCACGCCAATTATGTACAACCACACGTGATTGCCGCTTATTTTAATTTTAAAACGATCGTCCTTACGACCTGCATAATCCTTGAATTTGTCTAACAATTCGTCTGTATTTCTAGGTACGTCTTTGTTAAAACGGAGTAGTAATCTAATTTCATTATCGACTTCCATAAATAAGTTAATCAGTTGTTAAACGAGTGTGAAAGTGCTAATATATCAAAAATATTGATATTCATGCTTTTTGCACTACCTTTGCCGAATATTTCAAAATAGAATTATGAATAACATTGTTGCGATAGTAGGAAGACCTAATGTGGGGAAATCAACCCTTTTCAATAGGCTGATACAAAGAAGAGAAGCTATTGTAGATTCAGTTTCTGGAGTTACTAGAGACAGAAACTACGGTAAAAGCGAGTGGAACGGAAAAGAGTTTTCTGTAATAGATACCGGAGGTTATATCCGCGGATCTGATGACGTTTTTGAGGGAGAAATCCGCAAGCAAGTAGAACTAGCGATTGATGAGGCTGATGTCATCATCTTTGTAGTTGATGTAGAGGAAGGAATCACTCCTATGGATGATACTGTAGCTAAGTTGTTGCGAAAGGTTAAAAAACCAGTTTTATTAGCAGTTAATAAGGTTGATAACGCTATGCGTGAGAAAGACGCAGTAGAGTTTTATAATCTAGGTTTAGGGGAGTACTATACATTTGCAAGTATTTCAGGAAGCGGAACAGGGGATTTATTGGATGCTTTAATTAAAGCTTTCCCAGAGAAACCAGAAGTAGAAGAGGCTTCTGATTTACCTCGTTTTGCAGTTGTCGGACGCCCTAATGCTGGGAAATCAAGTTTTATCAATGCCTTAATTGGTAAAGATCGTTATATAGTGACTGATATTGCGGGTACTACTCGTGATTCTATCGATACAAAATTCGACCGTTTTGGTTTTGAATTTAACTTGGTAGATACTGCAGGAATTCGTCGTAAAGCTAAAGTTAAGGAAGATTTAGAATTTTACTCTGTAATGCGTTCGGTACGTGCTATTGAGCACGCAGATATTTGTATCTTAATTATTGATGCAACTCGTGGATTTGAAGGTCAAGATCAAAGTATTTTTTGGTTGGCTGAAAAAAACCGTAAAGGAGTGGTAATCTTGGTAAACAAATGGGATTTAGTCGAGAAAGAGACTATGTCTACTAGAGATTACGAAGAGAAAATCAGACAAGAGCTAATGCCATTTACGGATGTGCCTATTCTTTTTGTATCTGCCTTAACAAAACAACGTTTATTAAAAGCATTAGAAGCTACGGTAAAAGTATATGAAAGTAGACAACAACGTATTGCTACTTCTAAATTCAACGAATACATGTTGAAAGTAATTGAAGCATACCCACCGCCAGCAACTAAAGGGAAGTATGTAAAAATTAAATATTGCATGCAGTTACCTACACCAACACCTCAGTTTGTGTTTTTTGCCAATATGCCACAATATGTAAAGGAACCGTACAAACGTTACCTTGAAAATAAAATTAGAGACAACTGGGATTTCTCAGGAGTTCCAATTGATATTTATATTAGAGAAAAATAAAAAAAATCCCGATGCGAATCGGGATTTTTTTAGTTTATAAAGAATGCTATTGGCAAGAAGTCTTCAAGACAATATCATATTTTGGATTGATAGGTTCGTTTGTTTGTGCTAAACGTTGCGAACCCGTATTTGCAGGGCACGCAATGTCATCTGTTGCATCGTAGATAATTGTTTTTCCTTTTGCAATTAATTCCTTAGGAACATAAATTTGAACTTTTGTTCTCGAATAGCCAAAAGGGTCATAACGAACATAATATCCATCTGAGTGTAAAGTCCAAGTCCCGCTAGGGACATCAGTGCGAGTAGCTGCCATTCCTGCTATGATGGCATACTTTTCCATCTCAGCAAAACTCGAATTACCTGATGCTACCATTTTTCTAATATTGTTTTCGGCTTCAAAGGCATCTTGGAGCGCATTTGGTAACTTTGATTTTGCTTGCTCCATTAGGCTTTTAGGTAAAACACCTAGCATCCCTCCTTCGAGTTTAGTGAGTTCTATAGGTGTAAGTAGTGCAACTGCTGTTAGTTTTACTTGTCCGCTATAATCAGCAAAACGAGCTCTTGCAATTATTGTCCATAATAAAACTTGAATGTCATTTTGCTGTATTTCAGGATGCTTTTCTGCACTTTTAAGTATGGCGATTACAATATCTTTTTGAGGGCCTAAAATAGGAGCATACATGTATCCGTCTCCTTTAGACGGCGCGTAAGTTCCTGCTTTCAAACAGTAACTTTTAGTGGTCATTTCATAGAAGCCTTCGCATAAAATATAACCACCTGTAGTTGCCTTAGGTAATAAATACAAAGGCTGGACATTTTTAACTACAATATCATTTGGGAATTTTGAGCCATTGCGGTCGACATCTTCAAATGAAGTTGTGATTGCTGCGGGCTTTTTAAGAACTTCAGTGAGTCCAAGCTTTTGCGAACCCAGTGCAGCACCTGCTTCTAAAACCTTTTGTTTCCATCCGCTAAATTGAGCATGTCCTATTGCATTACAAAACAGGAACAAAATGAAAGTTAAAGTGGTTGACTTCAAATTTTTCATAATTGGTTATTTTTTGTTTCTTCAAAGATAAAATAATATTGTTATGTTTGAAATTGAGGCTATTTACCAAATGGTTATCTTATTATTTGAAGTTTTTTTACTGCAGTAATGCCACACTATTATCCACAAAAAAAGCCGCTATACAGCAGCTTTTTTTTAAGTTTTATTCTATTTACCAGCCTCCGCCAGATCCTCCACCAGAGAATCCACCGCCGCCGAATCCGCCACCGAAGCCACCGCCTCCGCCAAATCCACCACCTGATGAACCTCCGCCGAAACCGCCACCTCCGCCGCCACGGCCAAGACTGCTTAGAATAATAACGTCAAGTAGGCTAGGGCCACCACCACCGCGATTGCCTGAGTTTCCACCACCACCTTTATTTCTTGATGCTAAGGCAATGATGATTACAATAATAATTATGAGAGGAAGAAAAGGAAAGTCTTTTTCTTTAGTCACTTTTCTTTGACCTTTATATTTTCCTTTAAATACGTCAAAAAGCGCATCTGTACCTTTATCTAATCCATTATAATAGCTTCCAGCTTTAAATTCTGGAATAATGATATTTCTAGTTATTTCTCCACCAATTCCGGCTGTTAAACGATCTTCAAGTCCGTAGCCAGGCGAGATCCATATTTTTCTTTCGGCTTTTGCTAGTAATATAAATACACCATTATCGTCCTTCTGTGTACCACCAATGCCCCATTCGTGTCCCCATTTTGGAGTAAGGATTCCTATGTCTTCTCCTTTTAAACTTTCGATAGTTACAATTACAATTTGGGTTGTGGTGGTATCAGCATATTTAATAAGTTTTTCCTCTAACTGTGTTTTCTCTGACGCACTAAGTACATTAGCATAATCGTAAACACTTGTTTGGAAATCGGGTTTTTTAGGTATTGTAAATTGTGCAAACCCTAAACTTGTGATAAAAAGACAAATTAGTAAGTGCAAAACGTACGTTGTATTCTTTTTTTGTAAAATCATATTATCCTTTAGATATTTCGTTTGATAATTCATTCGTGTCATCTGCAGACCACGGAAAATGTTTTTTCAACTCTTCACCAGCTCTTAAAATTCCGTCTATTAAGCCTTGCTTGAAATTGCCGTTTTTAAAGTGTGCTACCATAATGTCTTTAGTACTATCCCAAAAATCATTAGCAACAATATCGTTAATTCCTTGATCTCCACAAATTACAAAAGTTTTATCGGCTACAGCCAAATAAATTAAGACTCCGTTCTTTAACTGTGTTTCGTCCATTTTAAGTTCATTAAAAACTTCTAATGCGCGATCAAACGGATCTAGTTCTGTTGTTTTTTCAAGGTGTACTCTAATTTCTCCCGAGGTGTTTTTTTCAGCTACACGAATGGCTTCAACAATTTCTTGCTCGTCCTCTTGCGTTAAAAAATCTTCTACTTTAGACATGAGTTGCTTTTTAGGGGATTAGTATGCTTTTAAAATAGCAAACCATTAAGAAACAAGATTCATTATTTCTCAATAATCTGTATTCCTTAATGGTTTGCTAGCAATGTAAATTTACTATTTTTTTTAAAATTTTACTTCTACAGGTTTGTCAGCACCTTCAACTGAGTTGAAATATGCTTTTTCTTGGAAGCCAAACATTCCTGCAAAAATACTATTTGGAAACGTTTTGATGTGCGTATTGTATGGTTTTACAGATTCGTTAAAACGTGTTCTAGCGGTCAAAATTTGATTCTCTGTACTTGCTAATTCATCTTGTAATTTCAAAAAGTTTTGATTTGCTTTCAAATCAGGATAACGCTCTACTGAAACTAATAAACGGGATAAAGAGCTGCTTACACCGCTTTGCGCTTGATTGAATTGCGCTAATTGGTCTGCTGTAATATTAGTGGGGTCAATAGTTACTTGTGTAGCTTTAGCACGAGCTTCGATTACTGCAGTAAGAGTACTTTTTTCAAATTCTGCAGCACCTTTAACTGTGTTTACTAAATTTCCAATAAGGTCATTACGTCTTTGGTAAGCTGTTTGAACATCTCCCCACGATTGTTCTATGTTTTGATTTAGTTCAACAGCAGTGTTATTAATTCCTTTAACCCAGCTGTAGATTCCTATAATAACTACGGCGATAATAATCCACGGTAAAAACTTTTTCATGTTTGTTGTTTTTTAATTGATTTGTTATTTGATTGTTTGTAATGATGCAAGTTGTATTTAGATTACAACTCGTTTTTAATATTAGTTAATTGTGTTCTAATTGTTTCTAATTTCCGAATGATTTCAAACTTATCAAGGGTCTTCTTTTGACCTTCCTTCAAGTGTGTTTTTGCTCCTTCAAGTGTAAAACCTCTTTCTTTTACAAGATGATAAATCAGTTGCAAATTTGTGACATCCTCAGGAGTGAACATGCGGTTTCCCTTAGCATTCTTTTTTGGCTTAAGAATATCAAACTCACTGTCCCAAAAACGGATCAGCGAAGCGTTCACACCAAAAGCCTTGGCAACTTCGCCTATGCTGTAATACCTTTTGTCTTTAGAAAGTTCGATATGCATATTACTTTATTGATTTTTTGTTAATTAGATAACGAATAATATTTCCAACTGTTTTAATCAAGTGACTGATTCTCTTGATTGGCTTTCTTGGAAATTGCCACATACTCTACTGCTGATATGTTTCCGTAATAAAAGTTCAAAGGATTAACCACTTTTCCATTTTTATGCACTTCATAATGCAAATGTGGCGCTTCAGATCTCCCTGTACTTCCTACGAATCCTATAATATCTCCCCTCTTAATTCTTTGTCCCGGTTTGCAATTGTATTTGCTTAAATGGGCGTACAATGTTTCGTATCCATAACCGTGCCTTATTACAATATGATTTCCATAACCAGAGGCTCTGTCATTTGCTTCTGTTACAACTCCGTCACCTGTAGCGAAAATTGGAGTACCTTTTTTTGCTGTAAAGTCCATGCCTTCATGCATTTTCCTTGCTTTTGTAAAAGGATCCGTCCTATATCCAAAACCGGATGCCATGTGTTTCAAATTCTCATTTCTGACAGGCTGAATGGCAGGTATGGCAGATAGTAATTTGTTTTTCTCCTTTGCTAATTTTAAAATATAGTCTAGCGATTTAGATTGTATTGCCAACTCTTTTGTCAATATGTCAACTTTTTTAGTCGTGGTTAATACTAATTTCGAATTGTCATAGTCTTCTAATTCTCGGTATCTATTTGCATCAGTAAAACCAGCTTTGCGATCCTCCTCTGTAATAGGGGAGGTGTTAAAGTAGGTTCGATACAAGTTATTGTCACGATCTTCTACTGCCTGAATTACTACATTCAGTTGATCTATTTTTTTGTCCAGTACCGCGTAATTTAATTTCAAATTAGCGATTTCTCGCTCTTGCAATCTGTCTTTAGGTGTTTCAAAGTAAGGTGTGTTTAGTAAAACTACAAAACTCAGGACACCAAACAGTGCCGAAGCTACTAAAAACAAGACAACGAAGCCAAATTTCTTGCGTTTTTTCACTTTGATTTTGCGATATGCTAGATTTTCAGAGTCGTAATAATATTTTACTTTCGCCATATTTTAAAATACCCTATTTTTGTGCCCTATAAAAAGGTTAGTTGAACAAATTTAATAAATGTTTCATTCGTACCACTGCTTTTTTTATAATAATAATAATAAGGGCCTAATCCAGCTATTCGTTTCAAGTTCTCGTTTAGCAATCTTTTTTTCTAAGCTGTTGCAGGAGCTTCCTTTGGTCGCCCTGCACCATCAAGAAAAAAATAGATTGCCTAAACTCTAAGCTTTTCACTATTATCTGGGGCAAACAAAATAATAACCAAATAGTTAAAGTTGGTTTAAACGTTGAAAAATGTTAAACCTTGAACTTTAAACAAATCTTAATAAATGAAATCACAAGACATTCGAAAAGCATTTTTACAATTCTTTGAAAGCAAAGGACACTTAATCGTTCCCTCGGCACCTATAGTTCTTAAGGACGATCCCACTTTGATGTTCAATAACTCCGGTATGGCCCAGTTTAAAGAATATTTTTTAGGAAATGCAGTTCCAAAAAGTAATCGCATCACCGATACTCAAAAATGCCTTCGTGTTTCAGGTAAACATAATGACTTAGAGGACGTAGGTTTTGATACTTACCACCACACCATGTTTGAGATGCTTGGTAACTGGTCATTTGGTGATTATTTTAAAAAAGACGCTATTCCATGGGCTTGGGAATTTTTAACTGAGGTTTTAAAAATAGATAAAGACCGTCTGTACGTGTCTGTTTTTGAAGGAAACGAAGCCGAAAATGTTCCTTTTGATCAAGAAGCATTCGATATCTGGAAGCAGTTTGTTCCCGAAGATCGTATTGTTCTTGGGAATAAGAAGGACAACTTTTGGGAAATGGGTGACCAAGGACCATGCGGACCTTGTTCAGAAATACATATCGATATACGTACTAGCCAAGAGAGAGCAGCCGTTTCAGGTTTTAGCCTTGTCAATGCAGATCATCCTCAAGTAGTCGAAATTTGGAACAACGTTTTTATGGAATTTAACCGTAAAGCCGATGGATCATTAGAAAAATTACCAGCGCAACACGTAGATACCGGAATGGGATTTGAGCGTTTGTGTATGGCAATGCAAAGTGTAACGTCAAATTATGATACCGATGTTTTTACACCGCTGATTGCTAAAGTAGAGCAGATCACAGGATTGAAATATACTTCAAACGAAATTAAAAACGTTTCTGAAGAACAAAATAAAACCAATATCGCAATTCGTGTCATTGTAGATCACGTCCGTGCTGTAGCTTTCGCTATTGCTGATGGACAATTACCATCGAATACTGGAGCAGGTTATGTAATTCGTAGAATTTTACGTCGTGCTATTCGCTATGGTTTTACCTTTTTGGATACCAAAGAACCTTTTATCTTTCAATTGGTTGCTGTATTGGCTGATCAAATGGGCGAATTTTTCCCTGAAATTAGAAAACAACAAGCGTTGGTGACTAATGTTATTCGCGAAGAAGAGGCTTCTTTTTTAAGAACGTTGGACCAAGGATTACAATTGTTAGATAAAGTTATAGCTGAAACAAATGGTAAAGAGGTAAACGGCGCCAAAGCATTCGAACTCTACGATACTTTTGGTTTTCCAATCGATTTAACGGCTTTGATATTAAGAGAAAGAGGTTTCAGTTTAGATGAAGCTGGTTTTGAAAAAGCAATGCAAGAACAAAAATCACGTTCTCGCGCTGCCTCAGAGGTTTCTACTGATGACTGGAAAATTCTGGTTGAAGGTAATACCGAAACATTTGTTGGATACGACCAAGTAGAAAACGAAGTAAATATAACTCGTATTCGTAAAGTAGATTCTAAGAAAGATGGTGTTTTGTACCAAATCGTTTTAGACGCTACTCCTTTCTACCCTGAAGGTGGAGGACAAGTAGGGGATAAAGGAATTTTAGTTTCGGCAAACGAAACCATCGAAATTATTGATACTAAAAAGGAAAATAATTTGATTTTGCATTTTGCTAAGCAATTACCCGAAAATGTAAAAGCAAGTTTTGTTGCCAAAGTAGATACGGACTTAAGAGGATTGTCCTCTAAAAATCACTCGGCGACTCACTTAATGCATCTTGCGTTACGTACTATTTTAGGAACGCATGTTGAGCAAAAAGGATCGTTGGTAAATGCCAATAACTTGCGTTTTGACTTCTCGCATTTTTCAAAAGTAACAGACGAAGAATTACAACAAGTTGAGGATTTTGTTAATGCAAGAATTCAAGAGCAATTGCCATTAGTTGAAAGAAGAAGTATTCCTATTCAGCAGGCGTTAGACGAAGGTGCAATGGCATTGTTTGGCGAGAAGTATGGTGATAATGTGCGTGCTATCAAATTTGGTGATAGTATAGAATTGTGTGGAGGAATTCATGTAAACAACACAGGAGATATTTGGTCTTTTAAAATCGTCTCTGAAGGAGCGGTTGCTGCAGGTATTCGTCGTATCGAGGCAATTACAGCTGATGCCGTTAAAAAGTTTTATAGCGCACAAGAGTCGTTGTTAAGCGAAATAAAATCGACTTTAAAAAATCCACAAGATATTAGTAAAGCTGTTGTTGCCTTGCAAGAAGATAATGCGAAGTTAAAAAAACAGTTAGAAGTGATGTTGAAAGACAAAGCTAAAAAAATGAAAGGCGAATTGGCTCAAGAGATTCAACTTATAAATGGAGTTCAATTTTTGGCGAAACAAGTCGATTTAAGCCCAGAAGGAGTGAAAGACTTGGCTTATGAATTAGGGAATTTAGGGACAAATGTTTTTTTAGTTTTAGCAACAGCCGAGGAAGGAAAACCAATGCTGTCTTGTTACATCTCTAAAGAGTTAGTAGCGGATAAAAACTTAAACGCTGGACAAGTCGTTCGTGAATTAGGTAAGTTTATTCAAGGTGGAGGAGGCGGTCAGCCGTTCTTTGCAACTGCGGGCGGTAAAAATGCAGCTGGAATTCCGGAAGCGTTACTTAATGCAATTGATTTTGTGAAATAAATCATGAAGTTCAGAACGATTTAGATTTAAGGCATAGATTTTGTAACTTTGTACTAACTTATGGGGCCATTCTTTCTAGTTAATTGCGCCATGAAGGTTTTTTTTAAAAAAAATAAGCATATGAAGAGAATAATTAAAGTTTGTGTTTTATCGGTGATGTTGGTTCTTTTTTATTCTTGTGCGAATGATAAAAGTAATGACGCCAAATTATTGAGAAAGCTAATAGAAACTGTTGAGGATAGTTCTAAAGTCACTACTGTGCTTACTTATAAAGATAACGAAATTGTAAGTACTGATAATAGTAATGAACATGTTGATTATACTTATACTGATGGCTTAATTACTACAATCGTGAGTAAAAAGAAAAGTGATCAGTCACTAGTAAGTACTTCTTTTACGTATGATAAAGGCAAACTTGTTCAAGCTAAATCGTCTGATGGATCGGAGACAAATTATACTCATAGTGCTGATGGATCGGTAACCTATGAGCATTTTGCAAGTAACGACAAAGAAGGTCTAATAAAACAATTTCATGGCGTTCTTACTTTTGAAGAGGGAAACCTTGTTAAGGATAATAGGGTTTTAGATAATAGTGAAGTCAATTTAATAACTAAAATTGATGCGAGCTATGAATATGACACAAAGAATAATCCTTGGTTTAATATTAAGGCTTTTGATAAATTACTGATTTATAATGAGTTGATTTCGGTAAATAATAGTATGCTCAGCGTGATTGAAAACAACACTACAAATACTAAAGAGGATCAAATTATATCATCTGCAAAAATGCATAAAAGTATTTTTAAGTATGATAGTGATGATTATCCTAAAGAGCAAATCAGCGAAAACGCAAAAAGTAATTCAGGATATTTGAAATCTGAATATATTTACGAATAAAATTCAGCATAATTTTAATGCAATTTAGAACCCAAATACCCATTTCTCAAAGCAATCATTTAATTGATTACAACGTAAAGATGGTGTCTTTGGGTTCTTGCTTTGCAGAAAATATGTCCGCAAAGTTAGACTACTATCAATTTCAGAACTACTGCAATCCTTTTGGGATTATTTTTAATCCTAGTTCTATTGAGAAACTAATCGATCGCATAACAACGAAAAAGTACTATACTGAAAAAGATATTTTTTTTTACAATGAGCATTGGCATTGCTTTGAATTGCATTCGCAGTTCTCTAATCCAAATAAAGAACTGTTTCTAATTTCAATTAATGGATTAATTGACGTTACAAGGCAAAAAATAGAACAAGCTTCCCAGATTATTATTACTTATGGAACTGCTTGGATTTATAGATCACGTGAAAGTATGGAAATTGTTGCTAACTGTCATAAAGTACCGCAAAAGGAGTTCGATAAAGAGTTGCTTTCAGTCGCTTTGATTCAGGAAAGTATAACTAATACGATCGAGCTGATTCGTTCTATAAATCCTTCAGCCTCTTTTATTTTTACAATTTCTCCAGTACGCCATATAAAAGATGGTTTTGTACAAAATCAATTAAGTAAATCACATTTGTTTAGTGCTTTACATGATGTTTTACAAAAAAAGAATGACGGGGTTAGCTATTTTCCTAGCTACGAAATTATGATGGATGAGTTGCGAGATTATCGTTTCTATACGGAAGATATGTTGCATCCTAATCAAGTGGCAATTGATTATATTTGGGAACGGTTTGTGGATACTGCTATAAGTGCGCATTCGAAAGAAACGATGATAGAGATAGATTCAATTCAAAAATCTTTACAACATCGATCTTTCAACCCAAGTTCTGATAGTCATCAAAAATTTGAAATTAAATTACAAGCTAAAATAGCTAAAATGGTTTCGCAGTATTCATTTATGAAATTCTAACTATGTTAAAAAGATTCTTGATATTCATCGGTTTAATCGCCACGGTATTTTTACTTTTCAAGTTTTGTGATTTTAAAAAATCAGATGATTCCACTACTGTAGATAGCGCAGGCTTGATTCAGCAGCAAATACTTAATGTTGGAAAACTCATCGTTACTGAAGGTCATTTCTCTGAGGTAATAACATATAAAAATCAGGAGAAATATTTGATGGGAATGGTCACATTTGATAAAAAAGCTTTAGTTATCGTAAATGCAGATGTTACGGTTGCCTATGATTTACATCAAATGAAATATGATATAGATGAGGCGAATAAAACCATTTCTATAATTTATATTCCAAAAGAAGAGATTAAAATTAATCCCGATATTAAATTTTATGATGTAGAGCAAAGTAAATTAAATCCGTTTACAGGAGATGATTATAATAAAATTAATGCTTCGGTTAAGGCTAGCTTAGCGAAAAAGATTCAAAAATCTACACTGAAATCGAATGCCCAAAATAGATTAATTAGTGAATTGTCCCAGATATTGATTACTACTCGAAACCTAGGTTGGGTATTAAAGTACGATGGTAAAGTAATCGAAAGCGATTCAGAGCTTGGGAAGCAAATTAAGTTGTAAAGCGTTTCTATTATTAATTTAACAGTAAAGTGCTTTAACTGATAAATACTGATGTTGCATGATATAACCGCAAAATCGAGCTATCTATATATCGATTTTGCGGTTTTTTAATGACTTTGTCACACAATTAAGTTATTGAGCTAGTGTGAGACTTAAATTTTCATGCTGTTGCTTTCTCAAAAATTAAGTCCAAGCCTCCAGATATTAAATGGGCTACTTCTGGTCTTTTTATTTTTTGTTCCTCTAGATAAGTAACTACAAGGTCTAGTAATTGTGATTCGTTACGTTCGTTCAATAACTCAGCAATTTCTACCGAAAGTAACCAGTCTCTAGAGTGATTGTTTCGTAGGTTTTCAAATATTGGTGCTAGCGCAGCTTTCTTATCTTTTGTTTCACGAATGTTCCGTACTTGTTGGTAAAGTACTTCTAAATCATCTCGTTCTGCGGACTGTTGTGCTTTTATCGTTGTGCTTGAAGGCATATGAGTTATCAAATCAAAACTATTTACATCAGCTGGACCAGAATAAGCTGAAACCACTTTCTTGCCTACAGCCATGTCGTATACGCCCCAGTCCGGTTGGAACAATACAGTTTCGCCATGCGTTACCGTACAGTTTTTAAAGCGAATTAAAATAATTTCTCCCCTTAAGTTTCTTGAACCCGTTACAATTTCACCCTCAACAATAATTCCGCCTTCAAACTCTAGTTTTACCGTTTTAGATTCTAATATATCATAGGCATTCAAGTCTTTTGGACTCATATCTTCGATAGCAAGGTTGATGCCTTCTAGTTTTCCTATGGGACTACCAAAACCATCAGGATGTGTCAATGTTCCGTGACCAACTAATTCCTTTTCACGGTAAGCCAATGCTGTTTTACCTGTAGTTTGAATATAGATTGGTTTGCCATCTTGCGCAATAACATTGGTGAAAACGCCCGAAACTTGCAAGCCCGTACTCAATTCAATAGTTCCTAGTGCTGCTGAATCAATTAATTTTTCAACTCCGGATAGTCCGCCTGTCCTCAAAGCCATTTTATTTGCAAACTCCTCAAGAACTAAATTCAAATAAGCAAATGTTGGCGTAACATATAATTGGGGCTGCAATTTAGTAATGTCAAAACTTTGGTAAGCCGCAGAGATGTCATAGGGAATTTTCTTTACTTGATCGGTCATGCAATAGGCACTTTCACCAATAGAGGATAGTAATCCCGCACCATAAATCTTCGGATTATTTACGGTTCCTATTAAGCCATATTCCACAGTCCACCAGTGAAGGTTGCGTATTTGAGCCATTTCTGATAGTTCACCCATATTGTTTTGCAAGTCTTCAACTGCTTTTTCGGCGGCGTCAATCGTAGCTTGTGGCGTACCTTCGGCTTCTTTCACAATTGATAAAAGTCGGATTGCCTCATACATCTCGTAATCCTTGCTTGACGAAATCGCTTTACATCCTATTTCACCAAAACGGCGTAAATATTCGGCATATTCAGGATTGGCAATAATAGGCGCGTGCCCTGCACCCTCATGAATAATATCTGGAGCCGGTGTGTATTCAATATGTTCTAACTGACGAATATCTGATGCAATCACTAGAACGTTATAAGCCTGAAACTCCATAAAAGCGTTAGGCGGAATAAAGCCGTCTACAGCAACAGCAGCCCAACCTATCTCGGTCAAAATGCGGTTCATTCCGTACATACTTGGGATATTGTCTACCTCAATTCCAGTTTTTTTCAAGCCATCTAAGTACGAGCTGTGCGCCACTTGCGAAAGGTAATCTACGTTTTTACGCATTACATAGCGCCAAACCGCCTGATTAATAGGCGTGTAATCGCTATAATCCTGAGCTTTAATAAATTGCTTTAAATGTTTGGGTAATCGGTCTAATAAGGGATTACTTTCAATTGTTGCATTCATATCGAAAACGTTGTAGTTTAAGTTACAAAAGTACGAATTATAGAAGCCATTTCTCGCTTTTCATTACAAGTTTTTGTTCGCCCGTTTGTTTTTCCAAAGTTCCGGGAGGAGCTTCCTCCGGTCGCTCTGCCGCAACAGGAAAACAAAAAACGGCCTTCACAAAAAGCTTTCTATTGCAATCGGGGCTAGGAGAGTTGTGCTCAGAAGAATGATTTCTGCATAGTATGTCATTGTGAGTAACTATGCAATCACAAGAGCCAAAGAAATTTAATGATGTTATTTTATAGGATAGGAACTGTTTTTTACTAATTACGACCACACTAAAGGATTGTCTTCGTCGAATTTCATTTCGTGTGGCAGAAGGGGAATATTTACTGCATTTCCGAGAGTTCGGTTGGTAAAATGAAAATCCCGACTACAAAATGCAATCGGGAAATTAATAGTAATCTGTCAGCCTATATTAGGTGGATTGAACAGTTCATTGTTAAGAAGGTATAATGTTCTCTTCTTTTAGTTTAGCAAACAAATTAAAGAAAGATTCTCTTGTATCTTGATATTCGGTAAATCCTAATTTACGACTTTTAGACATATCTGTCATAACCTCTATCGGACGTCCCAAGTCAAGGTCTGTATGCCAAGGAGAAGCTAATTTGTTTAGATCAGACTCTACTAAGTTATATTTCTCAGCAATTTTTTTCCAAATAGCGTCATCATTTTGCATGATTTCTTCCAAATTACTATTGTTTTCCACAAAACCTTGATATTCAATACCGAAATATTCTGCTACTTGTTTCCATAACCAGCTCCAGCGAAATATATCACCATTAGCTACATTAAAGGCTTGATTTGCAGCTTCTGGTGTAGTGGCTGCCCAGACAAACTGCTTGGCTAATAGTTGCGCATCGGTCACATCAGAAATTCCATTCCACTGTGCTGCTGACCCTGGCCAAATGAAAGGAGTTCCTTTTTCTTTGCAGATACTTGCGTAAACTGCTAAAGTTGTTCCCATATTCATTAAGTTTCCAACAGCTTGCCCAATAACGGTGTGTGAACGATGAATACTCCAAGTAAAGCCGTCGCGGGTGGCTGCTGCAAAAATTCCGTCTTCCTGAGCATAGTAAAAATTGTCTAGTTTCAATCTAGGGTGTTCCTCTCTAACCGGAGTTTCAGGTAAAAATTCTTCTTGAGCATAAGCTTCAAATGGCCCTAAATAATGTTTCAATCCTGTAACTAAAGCAACGTGTTGTACTGACTTTTTTGGAGCTAATGCCTGTAACAGGTTGCGAACCATTGCACCGTTTACCTCAATGTTTTCTGCTTCTGTTTCCTTACGCATCCAAGCGGTGAAAAAAACGTGAGTGGGTTTCACCTCTCTTAAAGCTTCTGAAAGTGATTTTAGGTCTAGTAAATCTGCTTTGATATTTTTTAGTCCTTCTAACTTCACCTCAGAATTTCGGGTAATGCCATAGGTTGTCCAATTGTTCTTGAGCAATTCTTGCGCAAGATTATTTCCTGATATTCCACTCGCTCCAACAATTAATGCAATTTTGTTCATAATTAACTATTTTCTATTGTTTCAACTATTGAGCAAAATTATGTTACTTATATATGCTTATTGTTGATCTAAATCAAAAAAAACAGTTAATCAAATTAATGATTCTTGTGCACGTTTTTCTTAATTCTACTAATCGTTTCAGTGGTGAGACCAAGATAAGATGCGATGAGGTTTTGTGGTATGCGTTGCGAAATAAATGGATACATTTTTATTAATTGAAGGTATTTTTCTTCTGCAGTATAAGAATTGGAACTGATCAACCTTCTATCTTTTGTGATTAAGCTATTTTGATACACTATTCTAAAATACCGTTCCATAGCAGGTACTTCGATCAATAATTTTTCATAGTTAGAACGCGAAAGTAATAACACTTCGCTATCTTCAACAGCATCAATAGAAAGAATTGCTTTTTCCTCACAGATAAAGCTTTTAAAATCGGATACCCACCAGCCTTCCCATGCCAGTAAACTAATATGTTCTTGCCCCTTTTCATCTAAAGTATACGATTTTAAGACACCTTTAGATACGAAAGCTAAATTGTTGCAGTAATCACCTTCTTGAAGTAAAAATTGTTTTTTTCGTAGTTTTTTTATTTCAAAAAAAGCGGAGATCTCTTTTTTATCTTTATCTGATAATTTTACCTTTTCCTCAAGTTGTTGAAATAGTTTATGAAACATGGATTTTTGATTTGAAGCATTCTTATTCAACTTGCTGTTACATTTTGGTAATATCTGCTTGTAATTTGCCAAGACTAGTATTTTCAGGAATACGAAAATACGAATTAAAACGATAATTCCTCTAAAGACCTAAATACAATAAAACGAGTGTTACCAACTTGCTTTGATTTACGTATTTTTATTTATGACTAATGTGATGACGAAAAATAAGATTTGGATTACTTTCAGTAGTTGAGTTTATTTTGAAAAACATTATGGTTTAAGAGGCAAAGTAAAAATTCTAGCAGCCATTTCCCTCTTTTCATTACCAACGGGGCTAGGGGAGCAATGCAAGAAGATAATTGTAGTTATAATTTGTGTTTGATAAATTAGATAGAAATGTAATCACTCTATTTCAAAAAGCAATATTTGTGTTTTCTGTTTGTCAGAGAAATTATTATCAGATACAAAAAGTATAGATTGTTTGCCATTGGCTAATTTTGGACCAAAAGTGATTCCCTCAATATTATCTGTGAAAATGCCTAAATCATCCATGTTTAAAATTAATTTTTTAGGCGCTAATTTAAAGTCCTCCGTTTGCAATGATTTGACATTTGTTACATCAGTAGCTAAAGATAAATCACATAAATACACTTTTATAGTGCAAGCTAGTTTACCGGTTGAATAGGAGCGTTCTACAACTAATAATCTATTTTTGCCGTAATACTGAATAGCAGAGATTCCGTTTACAGCAAAACTTGTTTTTGGATTTGGTGCATGGGCGATAGGGTCTAATCGATATGCATATTGCGCGCTGTTTTGTCTGCTTTTGGTATCAAACTTATAAATTCTAATTAAGCCCCCTTTAGTTGTGCTCGCTTGAGTATCGTCCTCAAATAATGGTTCTTCAATATTTGTATATAGTTCAGTGAAATTTTTGTTAAATGTAATACCTTCTAATACGCCATTACTTCGCGGACCTCGCTCTTCCTTTTGCATGTTGAGGTTAGAAGGTAAATTATAAGTATTTAGGTAATTTCCTTCTATAGTTGCGGTTTGTAAAGAAGGGTTTTGGATAACGGCAAAATCTTTTGCAATAACACGAGCTCCTTCACTGCTCCATACCACAGATCGGGTTTTAGGGTTATATCGCATTTCCTCAGGATCAATGGAACTGTCCGGATATTTGTCCCAGTTAGCGTACTTTTGACCAGCTTCATTTTTTAGGGGAAAAACAGTTTGAAAATCAATTTGTTGCAAGGAATCTGCTGCTAATTGAATTTTTGCGGTATAAAAACGAGCGTCATTATAAATGGATCGATCATCGCAAATAAAATAGTATAAATCATTTTTAGCGTCGAAATCTATGCTGGATAACCCACCAACAACCGTTTTTTTGAATTCTTGATTAAATGGAATTTCAATGGTGTTGATGTATTTTAAAGTTGGCACTTCAGCAAGATTTTGTTTGCTGCTCGAGCACGATACTAACGCTAGGACACTAAAGAAAATAAGTAATTTGCGCATGCTATATTATTTTGAATTTAGGAGATCTCCTTTTTGGTCATTATCTCTAAAATAGTTTATTTTGTAATTAAACATCTCAGCCATGTTCTTGGCACGTAGTTTTGCTTCATCTGCAATAGGACCTTGATATAAAGTGTCTACGGTTTCGGTGAACAGTTTCATCCAGCGTTCAAAATGCGCTTTGTCAATTGGTAAATGTTTGTGCGGAGGAAAAGGGCTTCCCGAGTAAGTATGTACTTCCAGTAAAATAGTTTGCCAAAAGCGATACATTTTTTCTAAGTGATCTGGCCAATTTTCTCCTATTTTTAAGTTGAATATTGGACCTATAAAATTATCTTTTTGTACGTGACCATAAAAAGTATCTACTAGTGATTTAATATCTTCTAGAGTTGATATGTCTGTTTGTGTTTTCATAAATGAGAATAAAAAAAGCCTACGCAAAGGTAGGCCATTTCTATCACATGTATTTGCATTATTGTTGTGGAGGGAACTGTGTTAGGATTTTTGCCACGAACTCATTGATTCTTTTTTCCTTATCTGCTCTGTTTTGAGTTAGGTAACCTACTCCTTCACCTTGCCAAATAAGTTCTTGTTTTTTAGCATCGATGAGATCGATAAAAAGTGTTCCCTCTGTGTTAGAGCTTGCTATGGTTTGTTGTCCTCCCCACATGTAAGGATTCCATCCCCATCCCCAACCATATCCCCAACCAGCGTTGAACTGATTGATGCTTACTTTTTCTCGTTCTTTGGTAAAAATATTAATTAAAAGGTCTGGATTCTCACTCTTCGTCATTCCTTTGAGGCTCAATTCCATGTCAATGGCACGTAAGATTCTTTTTTTATCCAGTTGTGAGATCTCAGCTTTATCAATTCCACTTTTCTGAAATGCATAAGTTTTATATTGAGTAAAGTCCACATTTTTGTCGAAATCAGAATTTACGTGTATCGTGCTGCAAGCGCCCAATATAAATAGTAATAATAGCGGTAGGAGTTTAATTGCTTTCATGTTTTGGTTATTTATGTTCTTTGAAAATAGTATCTACTGTAATATATACCTAAGATAAAAAATTATTTTTTTGCGAGGTACAAACATCTAAATTTTAACGTCGAAATTAACTATTGATTAAGCGATCGTCTACTATGTTAGGAATGGTTACCTTTAGTAACGGCTGCTGCTCCATTGCTCTTTTAATGGCGAAAATTGCCCCCTCGTTACGGGCCCAACTTCTTCTTGATATCCCGTTGTTTACATCCCAGAAAAGCATTGAGGCTAAGCGTCTTGAAGCTTCTTTAGATCCATCAAGAACCATACCAAAGCCACCATTAATTACCTCTCCCCAGCCAACTCCTCCACCATTGTGAATAGAAACCCAAGTTGCACCGCGAAAACTATCACCAATTACGTTTTGAATCGCCATATCAGCGGTAAAGCGGGATCCGTCGTAAATATTAGAAGTTTCTCTGTAAGGTGAGTCGGTTCCCGAGACATCATGATGGTCGCGGCCAAGAATAACAGTGCCAATTTCGCCTTTGGCTATAGCCTGATTAAAAGCTTCGGCAATTTTTACACGTCCTTCGGCATCGGCATACAATATTCGAGCTTGAGAGCCCACTACTAATTTATTGGCTTGTGCTCCTTTGATCCAAGTTATGTTGTCATGCATTTGTTGCTGAATTTCGATTGGGGCAGTTTTTGTCATTTCTTCAAGAACGGCGCAAGCAATTTCATCTGTTTTCTGTAAATCTTTAGGTTTTCCAGAGGCGCAAACCCATCTAAACGGACCGAATCCATAATCAAAACACATAGGTCCCATGATATCTTGTACATAACTAGGGTATCTGAAATCGATGTTGTTTTCAGCCATAATATTTGCTCCTGCACGCGAAGCTTCTAATAAAAAGGCATTTCCGTAATCGAAAAAGTAAGTTCCTTTAGCGGTGTGTTTATTAATAGCATCCGTATGACGTCGTAACGTTTCTTGTACTTTTTGTTTGAATAGGTTTGGATTTTCAGCCATAAGGACATTCGCTTCTTCAAATGAAATTCCGACAGGATAATAGCCTCCTGCCCAAGGATTATGTAGCGAAGTTTGGTCACTACCAAGGTCAATATGGATGTTTTCTTGGTCGAATTTTTCCCATACATCAACTACGTTTCCTAAATAAGCTAAAGATATCACTTCGTTATTGGCTTTGGCCAAAGCAACTCTGCTTACCAATTGATCGAGGTCCTCGATAATTTCGTTAATCCAACCTTGATTGTGACGAATATGGGTGATTTTTGGATTTACTTCGGCACAGACTGTGATGCAGCCGGCAATATTACCAGCCTTGGGTTGAGCTCCGCTCATTCCACCTAAGCCTGAGGTGACGAATAAGCCACCTTCTGGCAATTTTTTTATTTTTCTGAATCCATTTAAAACAGTGATCGTAGTTCCATGAACAATGCCTTGTGGTCCAATATACATATAACTTCCGGCTGTCATTTGACCATATTGGGATACACCGAGGGCATTCATTTTTTCCCAATCATCAGGTTGAGAGTAGTTAGGAATTACCATTCCGTTTGTAACCACGACTCTTGGGGCTTCTTTATGCGAAGGGAATAGGCCCATGGGGTGTCCAGAATACATGGTTAGGGTTTGGTCTTCGGTCATTTCAGACAAATATTGCATGGTCAATAAATACTGCGCCCAATTTTGAAACACGGCACCATTACCACCATAAGTGATTAATTCATGTGGATGTTGTGCAACGGCATTATCCAGATTGTTCTGAATCATCAGCATAATAGCTTTTGCCTGTTCACACGTTCCAGGATAATCTTCAATAGCATAGGCGCGCATTTCGTAATCCGGACGAAAGCGATACATGTATATTCGACCATAAGTGTCTAATTCATTTTGGAATTCAGGCAGTAATGCTGCGTGGTGTTTTGGTTCAAAATAGCGTAAAGCATTGCGAAGCGCTAGTTTTTTTTCCTCTGACGTAAGAATTTGTTTTCGCTTTGGTGCGTGATTTATGTTGGCCTCATAGGGTTTTGGATTAGGTAAGGTATCAGGTATTCCTTGTGTGATTTGTTCTTTAAAAGTCATCGTATAGAGTGTTTTCATTATACTGTGTTTTTACTTGCAAGTGCTCTTGTATATACATTAGGGATAACGAATATCCGAACGATGGTAGGATTTAAAGATGGTAATCCTAAACCTTTGAGCGCAAATATCCATGATGTTTAATTTGTTATGAGGTGTATTAAAGCTTGCAATTTGCTTACTTTTTGATTGTTCCTGTTTTTTTATCAAAACCATAAGGGCAGTGACGACAGCCGCTTTTACAACAATGACCTCTTTTGAGGTGATGCTTTTCTGTGAAACATTTATAGCCCTCTGGGGTATAATAGAAATCTTCTCCTTCGATTAGTTTAGATTGGTTTTCTTGATTTAGCATGTATGAAAAAATATAGTTTTTATGCTGTAATGTATTGTAGTTAATTTTGCGACGCAATTCGTATCTACAAATTTATTCTTTTTAGAATGATTACTCTTCCTATTTGCATTTATTTAAAAGCGGGGTTCTGATTAGTTTTGTCGTTCAACACGAGTATTTTTAAAATTCCTTCCATATTGTTGTATCGAATGTTAATGTATGGGTAATAAAAAAGGCAACTAGTTACTAGCAATACAACATTTCCGTTATTTGTAATTATTGATTACATTGTATTATCTCTGCGGATTTTATTTTCTTTACGGCTATATATTGAGATTGTTTTTTGTCCTATTCACTAATTGATTCTCTTGCCTATGTTTGTCATTGTTTCTAAAGTTTTTGTTCCTAGGGGGTTTCGAGCTATCACTATATTTCCTTTTATTTTATTGAGATACAGGGAGGATAAAAAAGACGACCAATTACTTAATCACGAAAAAATTCATTTAAGACAACAATTAGAGTTACTCATTGTTCCGTTTTATTTATGGTATTCTTTAGAGTATTTTTTGAAATTATTTCGTTATGGAGACAAAAACTTAGCCTATCGTTCTATTTCCTTTGAAAGAGAGGCTTATTCTTATGAAGATGATTTAAGTTTTTTGCAAAAGAGACCATTTTGGTTTTTTGTGAATTTTCTGAACAAATAGACATCGAACAGGAAACAGATGGATTATTAGAACTATTTATGGTTTTTTACCCTGTCAATTTAGTAAGATAAAGAGTGCCAAATATAGATAAAAATGCATTTAGTCGATTATTTGTGTACTTTATCTATGTTTTTAACAATTAGTGATTGTTTTTTATTGTATTTTTGAAACAAGATAATTGAAATAAAAATTTAATTATTCTTCAGATTCAATTTTATTAAATATTCAATTGACTAGCTTATGAAAACAAAAATACTAAGTCCGATTTTACTTATGGTGACTATGATGTGCTGTCATAAGTCAGTGCAAGCACAAATGTACGTTGGAGCAAATAGTTATGTTTATGCTACAAATACTCCGGTTTTTATTAAACAAGAACTAGAGTTAAAAGCTGCTTCAAGTAATTTTTATTTAAGAGAAAATGCTCAATTGTTACAAGGTACCTCTGGTATAGGAGCAAACAAAGGAACAGGTAGTGTTTCGGTTTTTCAAGAAGGTACTGTAAATAATTTTCAATATAATTATTGGTGCTCTCCGGTGGGTGGTGCTAACGCCACTGCTGGTAATACGGCATTTGGAATTACACAGCTAATGGATCCGGTTACAATTACAACTAGTACTAGCGCATTAATATTACCCTCTAGCAATTATAACGGTACAGCATCTCCTTTAGCTATTGCACCTTATTGGATATGGAAATTACCTGCTTCAAGTTCTAATGCTTGGGTTTATGTAGGTTCAGGATCAACATTAAATGCCGGTGAAGGATTTACCATGAAGGGAACCTCAGGGGCTAATACCAATGCGATTGGAGGTGTGCAAAATAATTCAGGAAACAATCAACGTTATGATTTTAGGGGAAAACCTAATGATGGAACTATTTCAATACCTGTGAGTACCGGCAAATTAGTTCTTACAGGAAATCCCTATCCATCCGCAATTGATTTATCTGCTTTCTTGACCGATGCAAATAATACTACGGGTATTGCTTATTTTTGGGAGCAAGATAAAACGGTTGATTCTCATTATATAGCTGACTATAAAGGAGGTTATGGAACTTACTCCCCCCTTGGAGGAAGTGGTAATGGTGTGTACACGCCAGCTACTTTTTATTCTTACGATGGATCCGGAAATGAAGTGAATACAGTTGGTACAGGATCTGCATATAGCAGACGTTTTTCTCCAATTGGACAAGGTTTTGTTCTTGAAGGAACTAATAACGGTAATATTACAATGAAAAATAGTTACCGTGTTTATGTGAAAGAAGGAGCAGCTAGCCAATCTCAATTTGAGAAAAACACGAGTAATGGCGATAAAGAGGCAAAAAGCTCTTTTTTTGCTGCAATACCTGCTGTATCAGGAAAAGATTATACGCTAGTTAGTTCTCAGGAAAGTTCACACTTGCGTTTGAGCGCGTTGATTGATGATCATGGAGTAAGACAGTTAGTTTTAGCTTTTGTTCCTGAAGCAACAGATGGAGTTGATCATGCAATGGATGCTCCTTCAAGTGATGCAGCACCAGCTGATGCCTATTTTGTTATAGATAATAAAGAGTTTTTAATCAATGCTTTAGTTTTTGATGCAGATAAAAAAATAGCTGTTGGTTTTAGAAATGTTAATAAAGCTAACTTCAAATTATCGGTTAAGGATATTGTCAGCTTCTCTGGCGCTAATCAAATTTACCTGCATGATAAAGTAACCAATGAATATTTTGATATAAAAAACAGTTTCCATGAAGTTGTTTTACCTGCAGGGGTTAATAACACGCAATTTGAAATTACTTTTAAAACCGATAAAACTTTGGGAATTGAAGAGAATGAAAAGTCTGATTTTTTAGTTTATCAAAACAATGCACTTAAAAGCTTGTCGATTAGCAACCCTCTTCAAAAAGAATTAAAAACGTGCTCTGTGTACGATATTTTAGGAAAATTAGTCTTTACTAAAACAGTTTTAGGATCTAACACCAACTATACTTTCTCAACATCTAATCTAAGTGACGGCATTTATATAGTGAAGATAGATACCAAAGAAAAAAATACATTAGGTCAAAAAATCATAGTGAAAAACTAGTTTAACGAATAAAAAAATGCAATCCTATAAGATTGCATTTTTTTGTTGTTATAAATTTTACCTTTGTTTAAAAAAGAATTGAATCAAAATATACCCATACAATTTTCTAATGGAATATCTGTTGCTATAAAGCGCGAGGATTTGATACACCCAATTGTTTCGGGTAACAAATTTAGAAAGCTAAAATACAACTTGCTTGAAGCAATAAATCAAAAGAAAGATACTATAGTGACGTTTGGGGGAGCTTTTTCTAATCATATTGCCGCCGTAGCATATGCAGGGCAACAGAATGGCTTAAAAACAATAGGAGTGATTCGAGGTGAGGAATTAAAGGATCAAAATGATTTGAATCCGACACTGAAATTTGCTAAAAGTTGTGGCATGCAGTTTGAATTTGTTTCAAGGGAAGTATACCGTCTCAAAAACGAAGAATCTTTTCTAAAACATTTAATAGATAGTTTTGGAGATTTCTATCTTATTCCCGAAGGAGGTACTAATTCATTAGCAGTCAAAGGTTGTGAGGAAATCTTAACAAGTCAAGATGCAAGTTTCGACTTCATTTGTTGCGCAGTAGGAACGGGTGGTACGATTTCAGGAATCGTTAATAGTGCCAAACCAAATCAGAAAATTTTAGGATTTCCAGCCTTAAAAGGTGACTTTTTACAAGATGAAATTCGTATTTTTGTCAAAAATAATAATTGGGAATTAATTACTAAGTATCATTTTGGAGGGTATGGCAAGGTTAGTGAAGATTTGATATCCTTCATTAATACTTTTTATACAACAACTAAAATACCTCTAGATCCTATTTACACCGGTAAAATGCTCTATGGTGTATTAGATTTAATAGAAAGTAATTATTTTCCTGCTCAGTCAAAAATATTAGTGATACACACTGGCGGTCTTCAAGGAATTAAAGGCATGAATGAAACACTAAGCCGTAAAAATTTACCAATACTTAATGTCAATGTTTAAAAAAATACTGCTACTCTTAACTATAATTATCTTGGCAAGCTGCAATGCTACAAAGTCACCCATTGTAACAAAAAAGCAATCATCCACAAAGCCTAAAAAATCGGTAGTTTCAAACGGAAAGAAAACGGCGTCAGGAAAAACTATTGAAAGACAATCAAGTCAGCAACGAAATTCAAAGACAAACCTTGAGGTGATAGAGTCAACCTCTAGAACAGTTGTGAGCAATGATATAATAGGCAACTATGTATTACAATACAAAGATATTGCAATGAAGAACATGAAAACCTACGGTATTCCTGCAAGTATCATTTTAGCGCAAGGTATCTTAGAGTCGGGAGCTGGTAGAGGTGATTTAGCCGTGAGCGCAAACAACCATTTTGGAATCAAATGTCATACCGGTTGGGATGGTGATAGTGTGAGGCATGATGATGATTCCGCTCAGGAATGTTTTAGAAAGTACAATGATCCTGGTGAGTCTTTTAAAGATCACTCTTTGTTTTTGACAGGTAGAAGTAGGTACGCAAACTTATTTACTTTATCGAAAGAAGATTATAAGTCTTGGGCTAATGGATTGCGGAAAGCTGGATATGCAACTGATCCCAAGTATCCGGATAAACTTATTTCGTATATAGAAAGGTATGATTTAGCGCAATACGATGCTCAGGTGTTAGGAATTAAATACGTTCCAAATGCAACGCAGTATAATAGAAGAATAGATGTAGCAAGTGCATCAGAATCTATTCATGAAGTCCAAAAAGGGGACACCTTGTATTCGATATCAAGAAAATACAATGTTTTAGTTGATGACTTAAAGCAAAAGAATAAATTATCAGGAAATACGCTTTCAATAGGGCAAAGATTGATGGTTAGATAATAGATTATTAAATATAATAAAGCATAATATAAATGTTATATCAAAGAAGTAGTCAGCTTTTTGCTGAAGCAGAAAAAGTAATACCAGGTGGTGTGAATTCTCCCGTAAGAGCTTTTAAAGCAGTGGGTGGGACGCCTATTTTTGTGGAGCGTGCTAAAGGGGCTTACCTTTATGATGTTGATGGAAATCGCTTACTAGATTACATCAATTCATGGGGGCCTATGATTTTGGGACATGCCTTCGAGCCAGTTGTGCATGCGGTTATCGAAAAAGCAAAGTTGGGTACCTCTTTTGGAATGCCAACAGAGTTAGAAACTCAAATCGCGTCTTTGGCTGTGGAGATGGTGCCAAATGTTGATAAAATTAGATTTGTAAATTCTGGTACCGAGGCTTGTATGAGTGCAATTCGTTTGGCTCGTGGATTTACAAACAGAGATAAAATAATAAAATTTGCTGGGTGTTACCATGGTCATTCTGATTCTTTTCTAATTCAAGCAGGAAGTGGTGCAGTAACCTTTGGTTCTCCTAATAGCCCCGGAGTTACAGCAGGAACAGCAAAAGACACGCTTTTAGCGACTTATAATGATTTAGAAAATGTCAATGCATTAATCGAAGCCAATAAAGGGGAAATAGCAGCAATTATTGTTGAGCCCGTTGCTGGAAATATGGGCTGTATTCCTCCTAAAGCAGGTTTTTTGGAAGGATTAAGAACATTGTGCTCAGATAATGGTATTTTATTGATTTTTGATGAGGTAATGACCGGTTTTAGATTAGCACCAGGTGGTGTTCAGGAATTATTAAATGTGAATGCTGATATCGTTTGTTTTGGTAAAGTAATTGGTGGTGGATTGCCAGTTGGTGCATTTGCAGCTCGTAATGAAATCATGAATTTTCTAGCTCCATTAGGTCCTGTTTATCAGGCGGGGACCTTGTCAGGAAATCCATTAGCGATGGCAGCAGGATTAGCAATGTTAAAGGCATTGAACGAGGATAAAGAAGTATTTGAAAGGTTAGCAGCTAAGACAGCTTATTTACATGCTGGACTTGAAAAGGTATTAAAAGAGAATAATATTGCTTTTACGATCAATAGAATAGGCTCTATGATATCAGTTCATTTTGATTCTAGCCCGGTGATTGATTTCAAATCAGCAGCAAAAGGAGATAATGAGAATTTTAAGAAGTTTTTTCATGGGATGTTGCAAGCGGGTGTTTACATAGCGCCATCAGCTTATGAAACTTGGTTCATCACAGATGCTTTGTCTTACGAAGATCTCGATTTTACAATAAATGCTGCGGCGACAGTGGCTCAAACACTCTAAAAACTAAAACAAAAAAGCTTCGAGATTAACTCGAAGCTTTTTTTTAAGCTATTCCATTTTTGTTCCGTCTCTTTTCTGACCACGCTTCTTATGCATTTTATTTTTCATTTTACTCTTTTCGCTTTCCATCTTGGTAAGCTGTTCTGGAGTAAGGATTGATTTCATTTTTGCATCCATTTTTTCTCTAGCTTGCTCATTTTTCTTTTTCATCTCCGCTCTTTGCTTTTCTCTAGCTGTAGCTTGCTCCTTAAAAACCTCTCTAATCTTTTCTTGTTGTTTAGTGTCAAGATTAAGGTCTTTAGTCATTTTTGCAATTCGTTTTTCAGTTCGCTCTTCAGGAGTTAATTTTTCCATGTTAGCTTTTTGAGGTCTTTTAGATCCGTCTTTTTTGTTTTGTGCAAAACCAGCTATGCTAACTAGTAATATTGCTGCAATTAATAATTTTTTCATGTTTAAAATTTTAAGTTATAGTAGTAAGACCATCATCTATAAGTAAGGTTTAACTCTTAACAAAAGTTTAGTAGAATAGTGGTTTATAACGTTAATAAAAACAAAACACTTTTATATCTTTGCAGTGTGAAAAAAATTGCATTAATAGTAGTGTTTTTAATGATCGCCAAGCCCGTTTTTCCGCTTGTCGACTATGCTGTTAATTATGATTATATCACGACTGTACTTTGCGAAAATAAAGCGAAACCTATTCTTCAATGTAATGGAAAATGTCATTTAATGAAAGAGCTGGCAAAAGCTTCTGCAAATGATGATAAACCTTTATCATCAGACAAAAAACAAAGTGCAAATACCTTGAACGATCTTTTCGTTGAGAACCTCTTTGATTTTTCATTTCAGACTTTTGAATCAGCTACAAATACTGTTTGCAATGATTCGTATACAAATTTGTATGCTCAATTAAATCCTCACACTATTTTTCATCCCCCAATTTTTAATTCTTAAATAAGAGCAACTACGTTTACAGATGCTTCAATTGAACATTTTCAATTGGATGACTACCGTGTATGCGTTAAAATCAAATTAAGTATTTAAAATTATTAAAAAAATAGAATGAAAAATTTATTAAATAAAGTAGTTGCGATAATCGCAGCAAGTATTTTTGTGACCGCTTGTACTAGTGATGAAGTGGCTGTTTCAGGAACTGGAAATTTAAAAGTTGAGTTTGATAATGCTTTTGGTAGCAATGATCTGATTCTAAGTACACAGGAAAACACGACATCTAACAGTGAGGTTTTAAAAATAAATAAAGTAAAATACATTATTAGTAATATCGTTTTAACTAACGAGGACGGTACTACATTTAAATATCCCAAAAGCGAAAGTTATTTTATTATTGATGAGGGAACGCCTGCAAGTTTGCTCGCTAATCTAGAGAATGTTCCTGCTGGAAATTATACAAAAATAAAATTTGGAATAGGGGTAGACCAAGAGCAATTTGATCTTGGAGCAACGGGTCAAGGTGACTTATTGGCAAACGCACAAGCGGCTGGTTTAACCTGGTCATGGGCCGCTGGCTACAAGTTTGTGGTAATGGAAGGGAGTTTTTCGTCTCCTACAGTTACAAACAGCGCGTCATTTAAGATACATACTGGTAAATCAGGATCAGATTACAATTACGCTGAGGTAACACTTGTTCTTCCTTCAAGAGCAATTGTTAGAACTTCTATTTCGCCAGTCGTTCACATTATTACTGATGTTTCAAAGATTTTAGATGGGGTTAATAAAATCAAACTTTCAGATAACAATCCAACGGGTACAGCGGCTGACATTATGTTTGGTTCTAATTTGTCTTTGATTACAACTAACGTGAGTGGAATGTTTAAAATTGACCACGTTCATAACGATTAATTTCAATTTTAGAAGCACAGGAGTGGATTGTTACCCATAGGTAGTCCCGTTTTTCACTGTATCTTTTACCTCGTTTGTCAAACGAGTTAAAAGGATGCCGTTGCAACCGGGGCTAGAATACCATTTTTATGCTTCTTTCTTAATTTAAAAATTATGAAAGTACGTTATATTTTAGGAATGCTTCTTCCTTTTTTTATGAGCTGCTCGGATAGTGATGATTCCTATGTAGATAGACCTCTTGACTTTACTGTACCATCTAATTTTCCTGCATTAGTGTATAATGTCGAGCTAAATCCACCAACAGAAAAAGGTTTTGAGCTAGGGAAAAAGCTTTTTTATGACGGAAGATTGTCTTCAGATGGTGTTGTGTCTTGTGGATTTTGTCATATTCAAGAAGATGCTTTTACACATCACGGACATACCTTGAGTCACGGTATCAATAATTTAGTCGGTGATCGAAATACGCCTTCTATCCAAAATCTAGCTTTTCAAACCACTTTTATGTACGATGGAGCTACAGATCATCTGGATCTATTACCCATTATTCCGTTAACAAATCCGGTAGAAATGAATGCTGATTTATCTGCTGTTGTGGTAATGATGAAGGCCGATCCTGTTTATAGGAATCTTTTCGCAGCAGCGTTTACAGACGGTAAAATTAATTCTGAAAATATGCTTAAGGCATTGTCTCAGTTTATGGTGATGATGATATCATCGAATTCTAAATATGATAAGTTTCGTCGTAACGAAGTGGGAGGAACGTTTTCGACTGAAGAAGCGGCGGGTTATGCTCTTTTTCAATTAAAATGCGCGACTTGTCATGCTACAGATTTAACGACTGACCATTCTTTTAGAAATAATGGAATTGTAGTTAATCCTGCTTTGAATGATGTTGGCCGGTATAGAGTAACACAACTAGTGTCCGATTCTTATAAATTTAAGGTACCTAGTTTGCGCAATGTCGAGAAAACGGCTCCCTACATGCACGATGGACGTTTTGGGACTTTAGAAGCAGTTTTAAATCATTACAGCAATGGAGTGAAGGACTCTCCAACTTTAGATCCTATTTTAAATAAAAACGGACAGTTGGGTATCCCTCTTTCTGATTCAGAAAAATTGCAGCTTATATCCTTTTTAAAAACATTAACAGACAATCAATATCTTACCGATAAACGATTTTCAGAATATTAAAAAACAGAATGAAAAATAAATTATTCATAGCTTTTTGCGTTGTGTTTCTAGCGCAAATGGTGTCTGCACATACTGAGAAAGACAGTATTTCAAGTTTTACTTTTCAACGAATGGCTTTGATGGACCATTTTGACTGTGATGCTTGCGGTTGTTCTGCTAGTGGAGGAAGTTTAGGATTTAGTTCAATGCTTAGCGCAAACTTTGTTGGTTTACGCTATTTTCACCAGAGTTATTCCAGCCGTGACGGAATTTTTGCTAATTCTCCTTGGATTGCTGAGAATTTTAATACGGTACAAGTGTGGTCAAAAATTCCCGTTACAGATAAAATTCAAATTGCAGCTTTGATTCCCTATCATTTTCATAATCGGGCATTAATAGCAGGTGTCGAAGAAATTCAGGGAATGGGTGATGCTTCTCTAATAGCAACCTATTCTGTTTACGAAACACAAAAAGACAGCACTGTTTTTACACATCATGTTCAAATTGGAGCTGGATTAAAGTTACCCACAGGAAAGTTTGAGGAAGCAAATAATGCTGGGACGGTTAATCAAAGTTTTCAGTTAGGGACAGGAAGTTGGGATTACTTATTTGTCACAGAGTATGTTATTAGAAAAAAGAATTTAGGATTAAATTCAATGTTAAATTACACCGTTAAAACTGAAAATAGAAAGCAATACCAGTTTGGGAATCAATTGAATTACGGTACTACCTTATTTTATGTTCTAGATGCAAATATGATTCAGCTTGTTCCTCAAGTTGGTGTGGCTGGCGAGGTTTACGCTAGTAATAAACAATATGGCCAATTGGTCCCTAATACCGCAGGAGATGTGCTTTTTAGTAAATTTGGACTTGAAGCGGGCAGAAATAAATTGTCAGTTGGAGTTAGCGCTATGTTGCCTATCAATCAAAATTTATCTAATGGAAACATTGAAGCAAAGTATCGTTGGACGTTTAATTTAAATTATACTTTATAGAGTTTTAACGCCTAATTATTTTCCAAAAGGTACTGTTCAATTATTATTGAACAGTACCTTTTTTTATTCTGCTATGGCAATGTTTAAAAATGGCTATTGTTTACCTGATGACTAAAATAATGTAATATTTAATTACCTTATTTAAAAGGCTATTTATTTGTGTTAAATTTTTGTTGTTTAAAGACCTGTATAGTAATTGTTGTTTGTGTCTAATAATTTGATATATAGTGTGTTGTTTGTTGCTATGGCTTGGGATTAATTGTTTTTTTGTGTTTTTTTAAGTATTTAAAACCAAAGTCTTAAAGTTTACGTAAATAATTTCTATAACTAACAAAATGTAAAATTATGAAGAATAGAAAAAGTAATTTAGGTTTAGCATCCATAATTGGATTAGGGTTATTATCATTAACTACAGTTTCTTGTAACAACGATGATAATAACGGTTCTAGCAACCAGACTCAGGCTCCAAACGTGAATTTCACAGCTTTGGCTAGCAACAATACAATTTTGACTTTTAACGCTCAAAATTTAACTACTGCAACATCAACTACAGCAATTGTTGGTTTGCCTGCGGCAGAGAATATTATAAGTATTGATTACAGACCAGCCACCGGTCAATTATATGCGCTTGGTTCATCAAGCCGAATTTATTTTATTAATGAAAAATCAGGAGTTGCAACAGCTGTAGGATCAACTATATTTTCTCCGGCAATTGTAGGAGCAAACGCTTCACTAGACTTTAACCCAACGGTTGATAGAATACGTCTAGTAACAGAATCAGGTCAAAACTTACGCTTACATCCAGAGTTAGGAACTGTAGTGTCTACAGATGGTTCTATTAATGGGGGAACAAATCCTAGAATTGGAGCTGTTGCTTATACAAATAGTGTGGCAGGTGCAACTACCACAATGTTATATGATATAGATTTTGCTCAAGATAAATTATACCTACAAAACCCACCAAACGATGGAGGTTTACAAGTAGTAGGAGATTTAGGTATTAATTTTGAAGGTACAGGCGATATGGATATTACTGCTGATAATGCTACTGCATTAGCAGTGACCAATAGCAATAGTATTTCTACTTTATTTACTATTAACCTAACAACTGGAAAAGCTACTAGTATTGGTAAATTTTCAGTTCCAGTTATAAGTATTGCTTTTAAAACGAATCCAATAGCTTATGCTACTACAGCTACAAATATGTTATTCCGTTTTGATCCTACCAAGGGAACAAGCACATCAGTTGCATTAACTGGGTTGGCCGCAAGTGAAACAATAGTTGGTTTAGATTTTAGACCTGCGAACGGAGGATTATATGCCTTATCAAATCAAAGTAGATTATTCTCTGTTAATACTTCAAGCGGAGCTTTAGCAGTTGTAGGAACAACATTAATTCCTGCATTAAGTGGTACTTCATTTGGTTTTGATTTTAATCCAACTGTAGATAGAATTCGTGTAGTTAGTAATACAGGTCAAAACTTACGCTTACACCCAGATTTAGGAACTGTAGTTTTCATAGATGGAACTCTTAAGCCGGGTACACCTTTTGTTAACGGAGCGGCTTATACGAACAATTTTGTAGGTGCAACTACAACTACCTTGTTCGTGGTAGATTCTCAAACAGATATGTTATACCGTCAAGAGCCACCAAATGATGGGGTGTTAGTGGCAGTTGGAAATTTAGGAGTTAACGTAGATGCTGATAGTGGTTTTGATATTGGTGGTAATAGTGCGATTGCTTATGCTTTATTGAAAGTAAATAACGCTACTGCAGTTTATACGATTAATTTAACTACAGGTGCAGCAACTAAAGTGTCAGATGTTAATATACAAGCTACTGCAATGGCGGTTGGACTAGGTTTCTAGACCAAACAATATTTTTGAATTAGTTAAAAAACGACTTCCTCACAGGAGTCGTTTTTTTTGTGATAAATCTACACTAATATAGGACCAACTTGTAAATGATTCAAAAAAAAAAGGAACTCAATTTGAGTTCCTTTTTTTAAATATAGAGTAGTATAAAATGTTTTATTCCTTCAATCGGCAAGCTTTTATATCTCCATCAACAACAACTTCAGTCATTCCTAAGGCAGATAAATTTTTCATGGCTTTATCCCACTTTTTACCGCTCAAATCTGATTTTATTTTAAGTAAACCAAACTCCATTTGGTTGTTATTAGCCTGTAGGATCGCGACGATAGTTTTTTCGTCTTCTTCTAGCTGTACTTGTTTCTTTTCAGGACGCATTTGCGGGAATAATAAAACCTCCTGAATCGATGCATTATTTGTCAAAAACATCATCAAGCGATCCATTCCTATTCCTAAACCAGAGGTTGGTGGCATACCATATTCTAGAGCTCTCAAGAAATCTTCATCGATAATTCCGTTAGCTTCATCGTCTCCTTTAGCAGCCAAACGCATTTGATCTTCAAAACGAGCTCTCTGATCAATAGGGTCATTTAGTTCAGAGTATGCATTTGCTACTTCTTTACCACAAACCATTAATTCAAAACGCTCTGTCAATTCCGGATTGTCACGGTGCTCTTTACAAAGAGGTGACATTTCCTTTGGGTAGTCTGTAATGAATGTTGGCTGAATGTAGTTTCCTTCGCATTTCGCTCCAAAAATTTCATCGATCAGTTTTCCTTTCCCCATTGTTTTGTCCACTTCAATCCCCATGCCTTTAGCAGCGTCATAAAGTTCCTCTTCTGTTTTACCAGAAATATCAAAACCTGTAAAATGCTTGATAGAATCAGTCATTGTAACTCGAGCATAAGGGGTTTTAAAGCTAATTTGGTGTTCACCAAACGTAGCTTCACTCGATCCGTTTACGCTCACAGCACAATGCTCTAGTAAGTTTTCAGTAAACTCCATCATCCAGTTGTAGTCTTTGTAGGCTACATATATTTCCATTGCGGTAAACTCAGGGTTGTGCGTTCTGTCCATCCCTTCATTTCTGAAGTTTTTAGAAAATTCATACACTCCATCAAATCCACCTACAATTAATCTTTTTAAGTACAATTCATTTGCAATACGCATGTACAATGGTATATCAAGTGAGTTATGGTGCGTAATAAACGGACGTGCCGCAGCACCACCAGGAATCGATTGTAAAACCGGAGTTTCAACCTCAAGATATCCTGCTTCGTTAAAAAAAGAACGCATCGCGTTAAACAATTTTGTTCTCTTGACAAAAGTATCTTTAACGTGTTGGTTTACCGTTAAATCTACATAGCGCATTCTATAACGCAACTCGGCATCATTAAAGGCATCATGAACTTTTCCGTCCTCATCCACTTTTGGCAAAGGCAACGGACGCAAAGTTTTACTCAAAAACGTGAATTCATCTACGCGAATGCATTGCGCACCAACTTTAGTAGTAAATAACTCTCCTACAATTCCTATAAAATCTCCTAAATCAGTTAGTTTCTTAAATACTTGGTTGTACAAGGTTTTATCCTCACCAGGACATAAAACATCGCGATTTAAATACAATTGGATACGACCTTCACTATCTTGAAGCTCAGCAAAACAAGCTTTTCCTTGATCTCTTACACTCATCAATCGCCCAGCAACTGTAACCATTTTCCCGTCTTCAAAAGTCGCTTTGACCTGCTTTGAAGTATGAGTTACAGGAAAAAGATTTGCAGGATAAGGATTGATGCCCAAATTGCGTAAGGATTGTAGTTTTTCTCTACGGATAATTTCTTGTTCAGATAATGCCATTAGGTTCTTGTTTTTAAGAGTGCAAATATAACAAATAGATTGCAAAATTCAGAATTCAGGATTTAGATTTTTTGAAGCACAATATTTATGGTTTTTCATGACGATTCGTCCCGCTATTCGCTATATCTTTTGTGCCTCCTGATAGCCATCGGGAGGCATAAAAGGATGCCGCTACTATCGGGGCTATATTCAGCGAAGTCGTATTTTTAGAAATTTTCTAAATGTACTTTTAATTCCTGCATAATTCTGTATCATTAATAATTTTAAAGTGAGAATTAAACCTTTTGATGCAATTGATAGTCTTACCAATGACATTGTGATAAAGCTTTGAATTATAATTCAAAATCTTTTCCTAAAATTTAAGTTTAGTTCAAGATACTATTGTAACAAATAGTGCTAAACTATATCAAAAATAAGGAAGATGCCAAAGAAAAAATACAAGACGTTTTTATAAAACTATTGTAGTCGATTAACCATTTTAAGCAGGAATTAATCTTAAACCGCGGATTTTTATCATTACTAAAATTTAAAAGATGGATATTTTAAAGTATCAAAACAGTCAGAAATACTTTTTTTGTTGGTAAGCGGTCAGAAAAACAAATACGAAATTAAAACAGCTACATATTTGAGAGCTTAGACATTTTATTAAAAAAAAAACATATTTAGAAAATCCATACTATGAAAAAAGCAAGTATTTTGTTAATCTTATTTTCAGCAATTTTTACATTTTTTGCATGTGGTAATTCAGATGAAGATATCGCCGTAACTAATTCTAACTCTGGATCAGCGACAGTTCCCGAAGTTTATAAAAAAATATACGGTGCCACTAGTATTACATCCGATGGAACTTATGTAACTATCAAAACCAATGGTCAGCCGGATCACAAGAGTGTGTATTACCCAACCACTAATGCTAAATACGAGGCGTTTAGCGGGACAACTACCTTTGGGAATTACACCTTTAAAAAGAATCCAAATACCATTAGCTTAACAAATGCATATACATTTAAAATACCATTAAATCCTGTGGTTGCAACAACACATGCTTCTACTCCTCTAGCCGCTATTGGCGTTGCTATAAATGGAGTGCCTTTATTCAACCAATACGCAGGTCCTAACCAACCATTGACAGATGAATTTCAATCTTTTGATCAATATTGGGGACATCCTACAGCGACAAGTATGTATCATTACCATATAGAGCCTCTTTACTTAACACAAACCAAAGGGAAAGATGCCTTAATGGGTTTCTTATTAGATGGCTTTCCTGTTTATGGTCCTGAAGAAAACGGTACTGCTGTAACTGGTCTAGATGTATACCACGGCCATACAGGGGCAACTGTTGACTATCCAAACGGAATTTACCATTACCACATCACTAATTCTGATCCTTACATCAACGGAAGCGGATTTTACGGTACTGCAGGAACATTTTCTAATTAGTTTTTTGCCTATCGCTAAGTTGTTAAGGTACTAAAATTTCATTTTATGTATTTGTGGTTCATTAAATTCAAAAACCTTTAAGAAAGGGTAGCCAGAACAATAACAAAGAGGCGAAACAAATCTGTATTTAAATACAATGAGTTTAAATAATAATTCTTTTACAAAAATAATCTTCTCTTTGATTGCAATAGTATTTTTTATTAGTTGCAATCAAGGTACAGAAGAGGCGCCTAAAAGACAAGCGCAAAAAACGCCTTCGATTTATAAAGTGGCGTCAGATGCGGGTTTCAATTTCAAACAAGATACCTTGTATTTTAAAACCGAAAAATATTCTGGAAAACAGTATGAGCTGTATCCTACTAAAGACACCGCATTTGTAAAACCCTATTTAAACGGTATGCTTGAAGGTGTTCAAAAACTATGGTACGACAATAAAGTCTTAGCCGAAGAGCGCCTGTATATTTCAAATAAAAAAGAGGGCATACACCAAAACTGGTGGGAAAATGGAAAGCCTAGATACAAATACCATTTTTACAACGATGAGTTTCATGGTGAAGTGCTAGAATGGTACAAAACCGGACAATTATTCAAAAAATTTCACTACACCAACGGACACGAAGAAGGTAGCGAAAGATTATGGTATGAAGACGGTAGCGTACGTGCCAATTATGTGATTAAAAAAGGCAAGAAATACGGTTTAATCGGAATTAAATTATGTAAAAACCCTTATGAAAAAAGTAGTAAATAGCAACTGGACTTTATTAATTGCGCTAGTAATTACAATCTCCTCTTGCAACAAAGCAAAAGAGGAAGATGAGGGACTTCCCTTTTTTAATTCCTATGAATTTACTCCAGAATGGATTAGCCCAGACAGTCCTGAATATACTAATATCCATACTATTCCTGACTTTTCTTTCACCAATCAAAATGGCGAAACAATAACGAAAGAAACTGTTGACGGTAAAATTTATGTAGCTAATTTCTTTTTTACCAGCTGTGGTAGCATCTGTCCAAAGATGACCGATAACATGGAAATTTTGCAAAACAAATTCAAGAATGATGACGCTGTTTTATTATTATCACATACTGTTGCTCCGGAGATTGACAAAGTTCCAATATTAAAAGAATACGCAAAAGAAAAAGGTTGTATTTCTGGGAAATGGCACTTGCTTACCGGTGACAAAGATGCGCTTTATTCGATAGCAAAAAAACAATATTTCGCTGGAGATTCTATTGGATATTTCGGAAAAGCGAATGATTTTTTACATACTGAAAATTTTATTTTGGTGGATAAAAAAGAACGCATACGAGGAATTTATAATGGTACCCTTGCTATAGAAATGGACCGAATCATAGAAGACATTATCACACTTAAAAAAGAGGATTAAATAAATTATATAGTTATCCATCATGATTCGAATTCATTTAAATAGCAGAAAATTCATAGGCGCTATTACTTATTTATTTTCTATAGCTACATTATTTTCTTGTAGTTCTTCAAACGAGGACACTGTTGAAACAGTGATAACCCCTACAGTCACAAATACAGTAGGCTTGATACGCAACGATGCCGGAGCATTGAATGATGGTTATGTGTTATTTGCCCCGATAGGCAGCAATACTACTTATTTAATAGATAAATGTGGGAAGCAAGTAAAGACTTGGGCTAGTAATTACAAACCGGGTCAATCTTGTTATTTACTGCCTGATGGAAGTTTATTAAGACCAGGAAATACTAATAATACCACTTTTAACGCCGGAGGAAAAGGTGGGGTTATTGAAAAGATTGATTGGAACGGAAATGTGACTTGGACCTACACGATATCTGATGCATTAAAATGCCAACACCACGATGTAAAAGCATTACCGAATGGAAATATTTTAATTATCGCTTGGGAATCAAAAACGAATACAGAAGCAATTGCACAAGGGCGGGATCCAAATTTGGTTCCCTCAACCGTGTGGAGCGAACAAATAATCGAAATCAAACCCACAGGAACCAATGGAGGTACAATTGTTTGGGAATGGCATTTATGGGATCATTTGGTTCAAGATTTTGACGCATCTAAACCAAATTTCGGAACCATTGCAGCATCCTCAAAATTGATTAATGTAAATTATAATGCTAGTGCTACAAACCAAGATTGGATTCACTTGAATTCAATTGACTATAATGCTGCTTTAGACCAAATCTTAGTGAGTTCACATTCTTTTAATGAAGTTTGGATTATTGATCACAGTACAACTACTGCTCAAGCCAAAAGTCACGCAGGCGGAAACTCGGGTAATGGTGGAGATTTAATTTATCGATGGGGAAACTCCTTAGCTTATAGTACTGGAACTACAACACAATTATTTGGACAACATAATGCGTATTGGATTGAGTCGGGATTTCCTTTTGAAAATCAAATCATGATTTTCAACAATGGAAACGGAAGAACGGGCGGGAATTATTCTACTATAGAAATCATAAAACCTCCAGTGAATGGGTATAATTATACTCAATCATTGCCATACGGCCCTAACACGACTTCATGGAATTACAATGCTGGAAATCCAAATAATATGTATGCTCAAAATATTTCGGGTGCACAGCAATTATCAAATGGGAATGTACTTTTTTGCAATGGTCCAGCTGGGATTTTTAGTGAAATAAATAGTAGTGGTAATTTAGTGTGGCAATATACAAATCCAGTAGCTAGTTCAGGTGTTTTAAAACAAAATGAAGTTGCTACACAAAATAGTGCTTTTAGAAGTACATTTTATCCCAAAACTTTCAGTGGTTTTAGCGGACGCACGCTTGGCTCTGGTGCTACAATCGAAGCTTTGAATTCGATTTCTAACTCATGTAAGTAGATCAAAAATAAAAAAAATGACACATAAATAAGTTTCATGAAGGTACTTTTATAAGGCGCTTTTTTTATTGTAAGAATATTTTGTTAAAATTTAGTTTGAAAAATTAAATCGTTTTATTTTTGGTTCGAAAAACAAACGCAATGAGAGAATTTATTCTGCTACTGCTTGCAGTAGTATTATTAAGTAGCTGTGAAGTTACTGAAACATTACATATTAATGCCGATGCTTCTGGAACAGTAGAATACGATAGTCATAGAAATGAAAGAAGCTACATGCAAATTGCTGGAGAACAATATGCTAAAGAAACTGTTTTCCGAGATACTACCTATTTTTTTAAAGATTATATAGATAAATACAACAGTAATTTTATTAAATATACTGAAACTGAACAAGAATTGTTTAGCACGTTTAAAAATGTAAAAGTGCACAGTAAAAAAAGTGCATTCGATAAGGAGTTTAGGACAACTATTTCTCAAGATTTTAACAAAGTGGAGGATGTGCCTGATCTTTCAAAAGCAGAGGATTATAGTAGTGACATCGCACATAATTATGCGCTAACAGCCGAAGAGCATTATTATAATATTCGTTTCGCCTTCAAAGACAATCAATTTCGCAGGATTGTAACTATTACTGATGCTGCTATGTTTGAAAAAGAGAAAGAAAAGTTAGAGTCTTACAATAAAATAGCTCAATTGAATCTCGTACAAACGTATGTGTTGAAATACCATTTTCCGCACCACATTAAATCGGTTTCTAATCCTAATACAGTGATTGGTTCCGACAAGAAATCACTGGAGTTACGTTTTACGATTCTGGACTTTTTAAAAGATCCAGTAAGTACGAATTTGGAAGTTATTTTGGAGAACTAATACTTAGTTTGAATGGCATGGTGGTTACTTCAGTTTAAAACTTTGTATCTTTGTCCTTCAAAATATTTGCCCAATATAAAATGAATAAATTAATTCAACTTCAAGATTTAGGAAATAAAGATTATCAAGAAACCTGGGAGTATCAAGAAGAACTTTTTAAAGGGATAGTTGATCTTAAAATAAAAAATAGGAGAGAGGAAACCAATATAGATACGCCTAATTATTTTCTTTTTGTAGAACACCCTCACGTTTATACTTTAGGTAAAAGTGGCGATTTAAGTAACTTACTTTTATCGGAGTCTCAGTTAGAAGACAAGGGAGCTACTTTTTATAAAATTAATCGAGGAGGTGATATTACGTATCACGGTCCAGGGCAAATTGTAGGATATCCAATTCTGGACTTAGAGAACTTTTTTACAGACATACACAAATACCTTCGTTTACTTGAGGAATCCATAATCCTTACGCTTCAAGAATACGGTTTAGACTGTGGACGTAGCGAAGGCGAAACAGGAGTATGGCTTGGAGTGGGGACGCCGTTTGCTCGTAAAATTTGTGCAATGGGAGTTCGTGCTTCGAGGTGGGTGACCATGCATGGATTTGCATTAAATGTAAATGCCGACTTGGGTTATTTTGATAATATTATCCCTTGCGGTATTCGAGGCAAAGCGGTCACAACATTAAATGTAGAATTAGGTGTCGATAGGGTAGATGAAAAAGAGGTAAAAGATAAGATTTTGAAACACTTCAAGGATTTGTTTGATTGTGAGTTTTAATAAAATGATCCGGTATTAATTACTAATCTTTAGTTTTAAATAAAAAGTTACTTGTTTGAAAGCTTACAATCATAAATATGTTGCTACAAATCTAAACTAAGTTGTTCTGGCAATAATTTAAATGTCATTCTGTGGTATTTAGTTGTGCCATATTTTCTGATAGCTTCTCGGTGCTCTTTCGTGGGATAGCCTTTGTTCTTTTTCCAATTGTACATGGGGTATTCTTCATGTATGCGATTCATGTATTCGTCTCGAGACGTTTTGGCTAAAACGGATGCTGCGGCAATACTCATGTATTTTGAGTCTCCCTTTACTATACTTTCATTAGGTATTGATTTTAACAATTCTATTTCTTCGATTGTAAACTTTTTGCCTGCACTACTTATTTGTCCAAGTTTTGCATTTAGTTTTCTGTTGCCGTCCACAATAATAAATTTTGGTAAAGGAGATAGCTTTAAAATAGATTCTTGCATTCCCTTCATTGAAGCATTCAAAATATTAATCTCATCAATTTCGTCAGGGAAAATATGTGATACTGCAAATACAATTGCACGCTGCTCTAGCAGTGGTTTTAGTTTTTTCCTTACCTTTTCAGATAGTTGCTTACTATCATTCAAGAGTGTATTTTCGAAATCCAGGGGTAATATAATGGCCGCTGCTGTAACGGGACCAGCTAAACAACCACGTCCTGCTTCATCTGTTCCGGCTTCAAGAGAAAGGTTAGAATAAGTAATTTTTAACATATTGCCTTTTTTGGGTAAAAGTATAGTTTTATAAGATATTTTGCATTAAAACGACCGAAAACAGATTCGTTATTGCGATTTTTTTATTAAATGTTATTAAAAGGTTAATATTTTAAGACTTTAAGTTTGGTTTTTTAAGATATATTTGTGAAGTTTGCAATTAACTAATTCAAAATTATTTAAAAATGAGATTAAAATTTAAATGGATTCTATCGCTACTCGTAGCGTTATCTATGCAGTTTTCTTTTGCACAAGAAAAAACTGTAAGCGGAACTGTTACGGATGCATCGGGTCCTATTCCCGGCGTAAATGTTGTTGTTAAAGGAAAGAAAACTGGTATCCAGACTGATTTTGATGGTAAGTTTGCTATCAGTGCTAAAACTGGAGATGTATTAGTATTTTCTTTTGTTGGTATGGAGGATAAATCAGTAGCTGTAGGTGCTTCTAATGTGATTAACGTTAGACTAGCATCTTCGTCACAAGCTTTAGATGAGGTTGTAGTAGTTGCATACGGTACTCAAAAAGCAAAGGCCATCGTTGGTTCGGTTGTGACAGTTGGTAAAGAGGTTTTAGAAAAACAACAAGCAACAAGTGTTTTGACAGCTTTACAAGGAAGCGTTGCGGGTGTTAATATTATCGCCGCTGGTGGTCAGCCAGGTGAAAACCCAACTATTCGTATTCGTGGAATTGGTTCTATTAATGCGTCTGCAGAACCTTTAATTGTTCTTGATGGTGCTCCTTTTAGTGGGAATTTAAACACTATAAGTTCAGATCAAATTGAATCTATCAGTGTTTTGAAAGATGCTTCTTCAACTGCCTTATATGGTTCTAGAGGTTCAAATGGTGTAATTTTAATTACTACCAAAAGAGGTAGATTAGCTTCTCCACCGAGAGTTACTGCTTCTACATTACTTGGTTTTGCAGGAAATGCTGTGAAATTACACGATTTAGTTGGTTCTGATACTTACATTAAGTACGCATGGGAAGGGTTAAGAAATGCAAATCAATATGTTAGTAATCAGACTGCTGCTGTTGCAGGAGCTAATGCTTCTAATCAATTGGTAGGTAACTTAGGGTACAATCCATATGCAGCAGCTGTACCAGTTGATGCTAATGGAAATTTAGTTACTACACAGAAAAAATGGGAGACTAACTGGGAAGACTTAATGTTGAATAATTCTGCGGTTAGAAAAGAACATACTTTTGGAGTAAGTGGAGGTAGTGATAATACATCTTATGCGTTTACTACGAATTATTTATCACAAGAAGGAAGTGTTGTTACTTCTAATTTTGACCGTGTTACAACACGTTTGAGTATTGATTCACAGATAAGTAAATCAATTAAAGCGGGTATAACGGCTTTCTATTCTACTTCTAGTCAGAATTTTCCAACTCAAAGTGGTTCTAGTTTTCAGAGTGCTGTACAATGGATCTATACTATTCCTTCATACTATCCAGTATACAGAAGAGATAATAATGGAGATTTAATTGTCGATGGTAGAGGAAATAATATTTTTGATTATGGTGCTAACAATAGCCAAATTTTGAATGGTACTCGTCCTCAATTAAACAATGAGAATGCTTATGGTGCTTTATTCAACTATAAAATTGAAAATAAAAGAGATAATTTTACTGCTAATGCTTACGTAGAATTTACTCTAGCTAAAGATTTGACTTTTAAAACAAATTTAGCTTACGACAAGTATTTGTTTGATTCTTATAATTATGCAAACAATGAAGTGGGATTCGCTTCAAGTGTTAATGGTAGGGTAACTCAGAACAGAGACATAACTACATCTACAAATTTAATCAACAGCTTAAATTATAAGAAATCATTTGGAAATCATAATTTTGCAGGTACTATAATTCAAGAGGCTTACAAGTATGAAATTGACGCTTTAGGTGCACAAGGGGAAGGATTTTTACCTGGAGTTTACGTGCTTGATGGTAGTACTACTCCTTCTAATGTTTCTGGTAGTACAACTGAAGAAAGAATTTCTAGTTACTTAGGTCGTTTGACTTATAACTTCAAAGAAAAATACTTCTTAGAAGGATCTTATCGTAGAGATGGATCATCACGCTTCAATAGTGATGTAAGATGGGGTAATTTTTATGCAGTAGGTGCTTCTTGGTTGATTTCTGAGGAAAACTTTCTAAAAAATAGTTCTGTAGTTGATCTTTTAAAACTTAAAGGTTCTTATGGTGAGCTTGGTAACAATAGACTTGCTTCTTACTTTCCATACAGACAATTATTTAATACAGGATGGAATGAGTTAGAAAATACTGGAGTTGTACTTGGAGGAGCAGTTGATACTGGTTTAACTTGGGAAAAGACAGCTTCTTCTAATATTGGATTAGAGTATGGTTTGTTTAACAATAGAATTTCTGGTACTGTTGATTATTACAGCAAAGAGTCTGTTGATTTGATTTACGGAAAACCAATTCCTGGTTCAACTGGAACAACTAGTATTACAACTAACATTGGTTCTATTAAAAATTCAGGATGGGAATTTGCTATCAATACTAGAAATATAGCTACTCCAAACTTTTTATGGACTACAGGACTGAACTTCTCTTTTGATAGAAATGAAATAACTGAACTTCCTTCTCCTTTTAATAATGGAAATAAAAAATGGGAAGTTGGACGTTCTTTGTATGAGTTTTTCATCCAAGACTGGGCGGGAGTTGATCCAGCTACTGGTTACGGTATGTGGTACAAAGATGTTTTAGGCACTAACGGTTTACCTACTGGCGAGCGTGTTACTACAAAAGTTTACAGCGAAGCAACTAGATATTATGTTGGTAAATCATCTTTACCTGATGTAGTTGGTGGTTTTACTAACTTCTTCAAGTACAAAAATGTTGATATGAATATTTTATTCAACTTCAGTTTTGGTTCATACGTGTACGATAGTACATATGCTAGTTTGATGGAAGGATTTGAAAGTTCAGGTAGAGCTGCTCATACTGACTTAATTAATCGTTGGCAACAGCCAGGGGATATTACAAATGTTCCTTTGTTCTTGACTTCAAACAATGATTTTAATGCCCAGTCTACTAGATTCTTATTTAAGAATGATTACATAAGATTGAAAGCTTTGAATATTGGTTATAATTTCCCTAAGTCATTAGTTGAAAGAGTAAAACTTTCTAAATTAAGAATGTTTTTACAAGCTGATAACGTGTTTACTTTTCAATCACACAAAGGAATTGACCCTGAGCAAGATTTAAATGGTGCTACGAACAGTAGATCATACAATCAAAGAATTGTTTCATTTGGTCTTAATTTAGAATTTTAATAAAAATATATATTTATGAAAACAATAACTTCAAAAATTTTAATTGCTTTTATCGCAATTTCAATGTTGGGTAGTTGTAGTCAAGAATTTCTTGATGAACCTCAGCCAACGAGCGGTGTACCTGAAACCGTTGTTTTTACTTCTAGAGCGGGTGTAGAAGCTTTTATATCTGGAATAATGCGTCGATTCAGAGGACAATTTACTAATGTTGATTCAGCTGGTGTTAATTCAATTTTTTATGCTCGTACTGTAAAAGGTAACGATGTTATAGCTGCAAATACTTGGTTTACTAATGATTATGCTAATGATAACCGTGAACCAACTTATAGAAGAACTTCTTTTTCATGGAATTACTGTTATTACATGATAAATCAAGCTAATACTTTAATTAATGGTGTTGAAGCTAGCGCTAGTTTATCAGCAGCAGACAAAAAAGAATTGGCTGCATATGGATATGCCTTAAGAGGTTTTTTCTATCATCAATTAGTTTTAGAATTTGCTCCAACATATTCAGCAGGTTTAACATTTCCAGCTCCGCCTATTTATACGGAGACAGCTGTTACAGGTAATGCAATGTCTACTGTAGGTGAAGTATATGCCTTAATTGTTAGTGATTTAACTAAAGCTGTTGATGGTTTAACTGCAAGTCGTATCGGGAAGTCTTATATTAACAAGAATACCGCTAATGGTATTTTAGCTCAGGTTTATCAAGTAATGGGCAATAAATGGCCAGAAGCTGAAGCAGCTGCGAAAGCAGCATATGGAGGAGTTCCTCTAAATGTTTTAAATGCTGCTAGTTATAGCGCTGGTTTCAACGATTATTCTAATGTTGAATGGATTTGGGGTAGTGCACAGTCATCAGACCAATCTAACTATTATTGGGGTTGGCCTCATGCAGGAACTGACTTCACAACTACTTCGTATGCTGCAACACATTTTAATGTGAATTTTGTTAGCTTGTTTTCTGCTACAGATGTACGTAATAGATTTGTACTAAGAAGTTCAACCTTACTACCAACTGATTTCAGATATTGGATTACAAATAAATTTAAATTTACTTTTGATGCAGATCATCCAATTATTAGAACTCCAGAAATGATTTTAATCGAAGCAGAAGCTTTATACAATCAAAGTAAGGTAACAGAGGCTCACAATTTACTTTATGTTTTGCAAAAAAATAGAGATGTAAATGCTGTTAAGTCTACAAATACAGGCGTTGCGTTGTTGAATGAAATTCTTGTTGAAAGAAGGAAAGAACTTTATGCTGAAATTGGTGTTGAGTGGTTTGATGCTAAACGTTTAAGAAGAGCTATAACTAGAACTGGGAATCACAGAATTCTTACACCTGGAAATCTTGCTGTTGACGATAAGAAGTTTTATTTGAAAGTTCCACAAGCAGAGATTGATGCAAATGATCTAATAGACGAATCTGTTAATGCTAACAGATAAGTAAAATAGATTTTTAATATATTAAACCGAGTTTGACTAACGTTGAACTCGGTTTTTTTGTTTTATTAACTACCTTTGCTGTGCTTATTTAATTTTATACTTATATATGTCCTAATGAGAATACTCTTTTTCTTATATTGTCTGTTGCTTCCAACACTATTTTTTGCTCAAGCCAAAACAGTACCCGTAACTGATTCTTATCAAAGTAAATCTGATACAATAAAAAAAGATGTTGTAGCTCCCATTGATCAGTATCGATTTATTTCTATAGAACGAGACACCACTTATTTAGATACATCGCTTACCATTCAGCGTGAATATAGTTTTAATTATTTACGACGAGATAATTTTGGATTGCTTCCATTTCCTAATGAGGGGCAAACCTATAATACTCTACAGTATAGCTTAACTAAATATTCTCCATATCCGGAATTTGGCTTTAAAGCGAAACATTTTGGTTTTTTAGAAGCTAATGATATCAAATACAGTTCGGTTGCAACTCCAGTTACTGAACTTTATTATAAATCTACGATGACTAAAGGTCAGTCTGTAGATTCTTTCTTTACCTTAAATATAACCCCGGGACTAAATTTTTCTATAGCTTATCGAGGATTACGATCAGAGGGTAAATACATCAACCAGCTCGCTAGTACCGGTAACTTTAGGTTTACGACAAATTATAATACTAAAGATTTTAGGTATGAATTAAAAGCACACTTTGTGTCACATGATATTCGCAATGAGGAAAATGGTGGTATTACTACCGTAGCTGATTTTGAAACTGCCGATGTTAGATTTGATAATAGACAACGTTTAGAAGTTTATTTGACTGATGCCGAATCTTTTTTAAAGGCCAATCGAATATTTGCAGATCATATTTTTAGAATTAATTCTAAAGCAGGTAATAACAATTTACTTGTTGCACATCAATTTAATTACGAAAACAAATTTTTCCAGTATTCACAGCCCACCGTTGCCTCCACAGTAGGATCATCCACAGTATTTCGTTTTGGAGACTCATTCGCAGCTAGTGATATAGCTGATCAGACTAGGTATAACAAGATGTATAATAAAGCTGGTTTGGTGTATGAGAATACGACTCTAGGTAAATTTAAATTTTATATTGATGATTTTAGAAGTAACTATTATTACAACCGAATACTTATTAGAGATGATAAAACTATTCCTGCAGCATTAAGCAGGAATATCAATACTATTGGTGGGCAATATGAATATCAAAAAAATAAATGGAGTGGAGATTTCTTACTCTCTAGATCAATTACGAATCAGTCCCTGTCCAATTTAGACGCAAAACTAAACTACGACTTAAATGAAGATTATCAATTTACATTCGGGTATCAAAACTTGAATAAATTGCCTAACGATAATTACAATTTATATCAAAGTAGTTATGTAGCCTACAATTGGTCTGAGGATTTCAAAAACGAAAAAATTAATGTACTGACTGGAGCAGTGCTCTCCCCTTGGATTACAGCTTCAGTTCAATTATCGACTCTTAATGACCATCTTTATTTTCGAGATGTTGCTAGTTCAGATCTTCAGCAGATTATTGCACCTAGTCAATACGATGGTACAATCAATTATGTCTCGGTAAAGTTAAGTAAGGAGTATAAGTTTGGTAAATTTAGTTTTGACAATACCGTGCTATATCAAAAAGTTGATCAACAGGATAATATACTAAATGTGCCTGAATTGGTAACTAGAAATACCATTTACATCACAGATTATTTCTTTAAAAAAGCCCTGTTTTTTCAAGCAGGACTAACGCTTAATTATTTTACTAAATATCTTGCTAACGAATATAATCCAGTTGTAGGAGAGTTTTTTGTTCAAAATAAAAAAGAAATTGGAAATTTCCCTACAGTAGATTTTTTCATCAACGCTAAAATTCAAAGAACTAGAATATATGTTAAGGCAGAGCATTTTAATTCATCACTAACAGGTAATAATTTCTTTTCATCTCCTACTAATCCTTATCGTGATTTTACGGTGCGATTCGGTTTGACTTGGAATTTCTTTAATTAATTTTAAGGCGTTTTAACCCGCTGTACACTTTATCTTTCCTTGCTTAAAGAAAGCAAGTAAAGGATGTCGTTTCCATCGGTAACGCAAAAACCTAACTTCACAATCAAGCTATTTTTTACAACAAAATAGTATCTTTGCAAAAATTATACAACAAAATAGAATCTTAAATCAGAACGAGATGCAATACGCAGAAAATATATTAGGTACAATTGGAGGAACTCCTTTAGTAAAGTTAAATAGAGTTACGAAAGAAATTGATGCTTTGATACTTGCTAAAGTGGAGACATTCAATCCAGGGAACTCAACTAAGGATCGTATGGCGATGAAGATGATTGATGATGCCGAGGCAGATGGTCGTTTGCAACCTGGAGGAACCATTATTGAAGGTACCTCAGGGAATACAGGAATGGGATTAGCACTTGTTGCAATTATTCGTGGGTATAAATTAATTTGTGTAATTTCAGATAAGCAGTCAAAGGAGAAGATGGATATACTCCGAGCTGTTGGTGCAAAAGTTGTTGTATGCCCAACAGATGTTGAACCGACTGATCCAAGGTCGTATTATTCAGTTTCTAAACGTTTGGCTACAGAAACACCTAACTCTTGGTATGTAAACCAATACGATAATCCTTCAAATGCATTAGCGCATTACGAACAAACTGGTCCTGAAATATGGGAACAAACAGAGGGTAAGATTACGCACTTTGTAGTTGGCGTAGGAACAGGTGGAACTATATCTGGAATTGGGCGTTACTTAAAAGAGAAAAACCCAAATATTAAAATCTGGGGAATTGATACTTACGGTTCTGTTTTTAAAAAATATCATGAAACTGGAATTTTTGATGAAAATGAAATTTACTCGTACATCACTGAAGGAATTGGTGAGGATATTTTACCTAAGAATGTTGATTTCTCTCTTATTGATGGATTTACAAAAGTAACAGATAAAGATGCAGCAGTATACACAAGAAAGATAGCTCTTGAAGAAGGGATCTTTGTTGGTAATTCTGCAGGAGCATGCGTAAAAGGGCTTTTGCAGTTGCAACACCACTTTAAGCCAGAAGATGTTGTAGTTGTTTTGTTTCATGATTCAGGTAGCCGTTATGTAGGTAAAATGTTTAATGATGATTGGATGCGTGAAAGAGGTTTCTTAGAGGAGCCAATCACGAAGGCAGAAGATGTCATTAAAGATCATATAGATAAACCACTGATTGTGGTACGCACCGAAGAATTGGTTTCGCATGCAATCGAGAGAATGCGTAAATATAAAATCTCGCAGATTCCGGTCATCGATATTACAGGTTTTGTTGGTTCTCTTGATGAATCTGATTTGTTTCAGAGTTATGTAAATGATAAAAACACTGCAGACAGACCTATTCGAGAAGTGATGGGGAAACCATTCCCAATAGTCGAAAAAGGTACCACTATCGAGGAAGTTTCCAAATTGTTTACGAGAGAAAATCCGGCTGTTTTGATTGATTTAGGTAACGGTAAGCATCATATAATCACTAAGTATGACATTATTGGTTCGATAAAATAATTTTTTTCACCATGAATTTTAATTGCTTTGCATAGTGCTTAAGTAGTTAAAATTCGTGGTTTTTTTACAACATTTTTTTCTGCATTTTATTCCTTCTATTATGACGTTTACTGCTATTGACTTTGAAACCGCCATTGGTCATCATCCTTGCTCTGTAGGTATTATAACAGTTAATAATGGTGTCATTGTTGATGAATTTGTAAGTCTAATTAAACCTCCTAACAATCTTTATTCGCCATTTACTACCAAGGTTCACGGTATCTTTCCTCGTGATACTGTTAATGCAATGACGTTTGCTCAGGTGTATCCTGAAATTCAAAAGCGATTACAAAACCGAATTGTTGTAGCACACAATGAAAGCTTTGACCGAAACGTACTTGTAAAAACAATGGCTTTAAATGGTCTTAGCTATGAGTATTTAAACATTGCAGTTAAGTGGGAATGTACCTTAAAAATATATAAGGCCAAAGGATTTAAACCTACGAAATTAAGTGATTGCTGTACTGTAATGAATATCAAGCTGAATCATCACGAGGCACTATCAGATGCTCGCGCTTGTGCTCAACTCTTCCTACTTCAATAAAATTATCTTTTTATTCTAACTGTAAATGGTGTAAGTTTTTTCATTATTTTAGTATTCATAAATAAGTGATATTAAAATGAGAGAAGACTTTCTGCATTACCTTTGGAAGCATAAGAAAATAGATGTTTTAAATCTTCGCACTACAAATAATGAGGAGATTCAAATCATAAATGGAGGCCAATATTTAGAAACGGCTGGTCCGGATTTTTTTAATGCTCAAATTACCATAGGCAATCAAAAATGGGCTGGTAATGTCGAAATACATTTGAAATCTTCAGATTGGTATGTGCACAATCACGAGCGCGATGAATCCTACGAAAATGTAATTTTACATGTTGTATGGGAACATGATACCGATATTTACAGGAAGGATAATAGTATTATTCCGGTCTTGGAATTGTGTAATTATGTAGATCACCATCTTCTTCAAAAATACCAATCGCTAATCGCTCCTAAGTCGTGGATATTTTGTGAGAAAGATATTCATTCAATAGATAGTTTTGCCTTAAACAATTGGCGGGAACGACTCTTTTTAGAACGTTTAGAACGTAAGGTACAGCCTATATTCGATTTATTGGAACAAACTAATAATGATTGGGAAGGTGTCCTCTTTTGTATGTTAGCAAAAAATTTCGGATTGAATACTAATGGAGAATCTTTTTTTAACATGGCAAGCAGGATACCATTTTCGATCATTCGAAAAGAATCCTTTGATGTGATCAATCTCGAAGCTCTGTTTTATGGCGCAACGGGATTACTGGAGGATGATAAGGAAGATGTGTACTATAGAGATCTAAAAGTGCGATATGATTATTTAGTGCACAAGTATCAGTTAGAAATTAGTAGTTGCAATAAGCTGCAATTTTTTAAACATAGACCAGATAATTTCCCAACCATTCGATTAGCACAATTAGCAAGTTTATACCATCATCAGTCTAATTTGTTTTCGCAGCTTATTGATATTACTAGTACGCTTGGGATTTACAGTATTTTTGATGTAACGGTTTCGGATTATTGGACGAACCATTATGTTTTTGATAAAGTTAGTCCAGATAAAAAGAAAAAAATATCTCATTCTTTTATCGATTTGATCCTCGTAAATACAATTATTCCGTTACAGTTTGCCTATGCTAAAAGCCAAGGTAAGGAAGTTCTTGAAGATCTAATTGCACTACTTAATCATGTTTCTACGGAGAAAAATATTATTGTTGAAAGGTTCTCAAACCTAGGTATTAAGTCTAATACTGCTTTTGATTCACAATCATTACTACAGTTAAAAAATGAGTATTGTAATAAATCGTTGTGTCTTAAGTGTAGTATTGGAACTATATTGCTAAAAAATGATTCACTTTAATTTTGTCTATCTAAGTTAGATTAATGTATTTTTGTATTATATAGTAGCTAAAAATGAGTCAAAAAACACCAAGAGTAATAAAGCTAAAGTTTTTCTTTGAGAAATACGGATTTCACGTTTCCTCTCGTCTCGCTGATAGTTTAGGAATGCGAGTTACTAGTGTGCGATTGTTTTTTATTTATGTGTCTTTTGTTACAGCGGGTTTGTGGTTTGGAGTTTATTTAACGTTAGCTTTTTGGATAAAACTCAAAGATTTAATTAGAGCAAAAAGAACTTCTGTTTTTGATTTATAAATACTTATAAAAATAAAAAGGGACTAAAAGCTTAATGCTTTTAGTCCCTTTTTATTTTGGGTAGAGATGTACTACTTATTATTTTTTGTTTGGATTATTTAAAATACTATTTCTTTTACCGTACAAGAAATAGATTACAACTCCAATAATCATCCAAATAGCTAGTCTTTCCCAACTTACAATAGGTAAACCTGCCATCAAAATTAAACAGATGATAACTCCTATAATAGGAAATACAGGTACAAATGGTACTCTGAACCCTCTTTCTGCATCGGGGTTTGTTTTTCTCATAACAATAACTCCAATACATACAAGTGCAAATGCAAATAGTGTTCCGATACTTACCATGTGGCCAAGGTCTGATACAGGAACAAAACCAGCAAATATACTTACAAAAATCATAAAAAGAAGGTTTGTTTTATATGGAGTTCTGTTTTTTGCATGTAGTGTACTGAAAAATTTTGGTAGTAGTCCATCAACACTCATACTGTAGAAAACTCTACTTTGTCCCATTAACATTACTAGCATTACGGAGGTGTATCCTGCAATAATTGCAATAGTTAAGGCTGAGTTTAGAAATGTATAACCTGTTTTAGCAAAAGCAGTAGTAACAGGGCTAGCATCTCCTTTAAAGTTTAGGTAATTTTCTAAACCAGTTAAAACAAAAGCAAAAAGAACGTATAAAATGGTACAGATAATTAGTGACCCTAAGATACCAATAGGCATTCCTTTTTGCGGGTCTTTAGCTTCCTGGGCAGCAGTTGATACAGCATCAAAACCAATGAAAGCAAAAAATACAACTCCAGCACCTCTAAGGATACCACTCCAGCCGTAGTGTCCGAAATAATCGCTGCTAAAGAAATTCAAAAAGGACATTTTTCCTGAATTCATTAATTCTTCACCTTCGTTTACTGGAATGAAAGGAGTGTGGTTTGCTCCATCGATGAAACCCCATCCTAAAGCAATGAATACAACAACAACAGTTACTTTTAGGATAACCAAAATATTGTTTATCAAAGCAGATTCTTTCGTTCCTCTAATTAATAGTAGAGAAAGAAGACAAATGATTAATATTGATGGTAAATTGATGATTCCTGGAGTAGCATCCCAAGGTCCATGGAGTATGGACTGTGGAATATGAAATCCATATTGCCCCAAAAATTTATCTACATATTGAGACCAACTGACCGCTACAGTGGCTGCTCCCAAAGCATATTCAAGAACTAAATCCCAACCAATAATCCATGCTACAAATTCCCCCATTGTTGCATAAGAATAGGTGTAGGCGCTACCTGCAACAGGAATCATAGAAGCAAATTCTGCATAACAAAGTCCTGCAAAAGCACATCCAACTGCAGCCAGTATAAATGATAAAGTTACTGCCGGACCGGCATTATCTGCTGCTGCTATTCCAGTTAATGAAAATAGACCAGCACCAATTATAGCTCCAACTCCAAGAGCAACAAGGGATCTTGCTGATAATGTTCTTTTCAGACCTTTTTCGTCTTCTGAAGCTTCATTTAGTAAAACCGAGAGTGGTTTTGTTTTCCAAATTGACATATATTTATTGGTTTAATTGTTATAAGTGGTCAAATGTATTATTATATTATAAAAAATAAAAATAATTATAGAATTTAAAATCGAAAATAAATTTTAAAACTCTATTGAATATTTTTATAATGTGTAATTATTTCATTTATTTAATTGTAATTCCTTATAAACCATCTTAATTTACTAGTAAATAGTAGTAATCTTTTTTTTAAATTTAACCCTATTTGTCTTTTATATTTTATAATTTTAAACGTGGGCAATTGTACCAGTGCTATTCGCTTTAATTGCGATAGTAATTTAAGCGAATTTATATATGGATTTAAAAAGCGTTGTTACTTATTTTAGATTTTCTAAAGAGCAATCTGCTGGTGTTTTGTCTTTATTTGTAGTCGTTATTGTTTTGCAATTTTGCAATTTTTATTTGGATTTTGGAAAAGATGTAGAGGATGATCCAAATAAACAATCGTGGATGGCAAACCAAATTGTTATTGATTCTTTAAAAAATTCCTATTCAAGAGCAGTACCTAAAGTGTATCCTTTCAATCCTAATTTCATTTCAGATGCCAAAGGCTATAGGCTGGGTATGTCTATTGATGAAATTGATCGCTTGTTAGCTTATCGTAAGTTAAATAAATACGTTAATTCGGCTAATGAATTTCAAGAAGTAACTTTAGTTTCGGATTCGTTATTGCGTTCAATTAGTCCTTATTTTAAATTTCCAGATTGGGTTAAGAATAAAAAATTTTCTACGTACAAGAAGTATGAGAATCATATTGGATTTGCCAAGACAGAAAAAATAGTTTTAAAGGATATTAATTCTGCAACCCCAGAAGATTTAATAAAAGTGTATGGTGTGGGTCAAGTTTTATCTGAAAGAATTATAAAGTTAAGGGAAACTGTTGGTGGAATAGTATCGATGGATCAAATGAGTGATGTTTGGGGATTGTCTCCGGATGTTATTGACAAGATTAAATTGTCATTTAAAGTCATAACAATACCCGTTGTCAAAAAAATAGATATAAATAACGCATCCGTAAAGGAACTAGGGCAGTTTTTGTATTTTAAAAATGGTTTAGCTCGGGAAATTGTTATTTATCGTAGTATGAACGGAGATTTTACAAATATTGAGGATTTAACAAAAATAAAGGGCTTTCCTGTTGAAAAGAGAAATATAATTGCTTTATATTTGGACTTTCGTTAGAGATGCGTAATTTTGAGGTTACTGGGCAGCTATGTTGCTTCTGCAATGGGACTGTTTTAGGAAAGAAAAATCCATCATTGTAAATATTCTACGATTAATGATATAGTGGCTCGCATAATTGAGAGCAGTTTTGTTATTTTAAATTAATTTTCAAAAATTATAAGTTATATGAATTCAAGTTATTTTACCGAAGAGCATCAATCGTTTAGAGAGAGTTTGAGAGGTTTTTTAGTTAAAGAAGTGGTTCCGCATATTGAGAAGTGGGAAAAAACCGGCACCATTGAACGTTTTATATGGAAAAAATTTGGTGACATGGGGTTTTTCGGAATTTCATATCCAGAAGCATACGGAGGTTTAAATTTAGATTTATTTTACACCGTTATATTTTTAGAGGAACTTCAAAAGATTAAATCTTCCGGTTTTGCTGCTGCAATGTGGGCTCATGCTTACTTGGCAATGACGCATTTAAACGCGGAAGGCGATGAAAGAATTAAGCAAGATTATTTAGCCCCAAGTATAGCGGGGGATTTGATAGGGGCGTTGTGTATTTCTGAGCCTTTTGGAGGTAGTGATGTGGCAGGTATGCGTACTAATGCTATTAAAAAAGGAGATAAGTATGTTTTAAATGGTTCTAAAACATTTATTACTAACGGTGTTTATGCTGACTATTATATTGTTGCTGCTAAAACAGATTTAGAGGCAGGTAATAAAGGGATTAGTATCTTTTTAGTTGATACTAAAACACAAGGTGTCTCGGCGACTAAACTAGATAAGTTAGGTTGGAGAGCTTCTGATACTGCTGAAATTGCATTTGATAATGTTGAAATTCCGTTAGAGAATTTGATGGGAGAAGAAGGGAAAGGGTTTCCTTATATCATGCAGCATTTTGCTTTAGAGCGTCTGATTATGGCTATTAATGGTCATGCAAGAGCAGAATATGCTTTAGAGTATACCATTGATTATATGTCACAACGTGAAGCATTTGGAACTACAATTGATAAATTTCAGGCTTTAAGACATACTATAGTCGAACATGCAACTGAGGTAGAACATTGTAAGGTGTTTAATTATGCGGCTGTGGCTCGTTTAGACAAGGGAGAGTATGTAGTGAAAGAAGCCACTATGGCTAAATTAAAGTCGACTAAAGTAGCTGACGAGGCAATTTACAGCTGCCTGCAAATGTTGGGTGGATACGGTTATATGGAGGAATATCCTTTGGCCCGTTTGTTACGAGATAGTCGTTTAGGTCCTATTGGTGGGGGAACTTCAGAGATTTTGAAGGAGATTCTATCAAAAATGATCATCGATAAACAAAATTACAAGCCAGCGGTTAAATAAGAAATTATTTTATATCGCATTAATAAGAGAGTCAATAGTTATTTATTGACTCTTTTTTTGTGTGAAGGATAGTAGTGAAAATCCTTTAGGAAGCTTTGCTTACTAAAAGATTGTAGCGGATAGCCTGACGGCAAAGGCAAGAGTCTGGTGAAGTAATAAGGTGATTTTGCCGGCACACCTAAAATATTTTGCAATTCATAGGTTGTAAGTCAAAATATTGATTACTTTTGCACACTTAACGAAAGGGGGTGTCAATATTATGTTAATTATACCAATTAAAGACGGAGAAAATATAGATAGAGCATTAAAGCGCTACAAAAGAAAGTTTGATAAAACAGGAACTGTTCGTCAACTAAGAGCACGTACAGCTTTTATTAAGCCTTCTGTAAAAAATAGAATCAAAATTCAAAAAGCTGCTTACATCCAAAACATGAAAGACGGTTTAGAGAGTTAAGATTATCTTTTTAGATTAAATACATGCCGTTAGTCATTAAAGTTTTTTAACTTTGAGGCTAACGGTTTTTTATTTTTATGATTACTTCCACAGTTGCATTTCGAGATTATTTAGAAAAGGAAAAAAAATATTCTCTTCATACGGTAAGTGGTTACTTGAGAGACATAAAGAGTTTTGCTGATTACAATGAGATTCATTATGGTGAAAGTGAAATTGATAAAGCTAATTATTCTCAAATTAGAGCTTGGATTGTTTCGCTTGTCGATGAAGGTAAGTCTACTGTTTCGGTTAATAGGAAAGTGTCTTCGTTGAAGGCTTTTTATAAATTTTTATTAAAGAGTAAACAAATCCGCCTAAGTCCATTAATGAAGCATAAGGCTTTGAAAACAGCGACTATACTTCAGATCCCTTTTTCCGAGAAAGAAGTTGCTTTGGCCTTATCTCTATATAGTAGGCCTGTAGGGTTTGAGCAAACAAGGAATAACCTTATAGTTGATTTGTTTTATACCACCGGGATTAGACGGGCTGAATTGATTCATCTTAAGATAAGCGATATTGATTTTTCGGGTGAATTAATAAAAGTTTTAGGAAAACGTAATAAAGAACGTTTGGTTCCGATTTTACCTGTTTTAATTGAGCGCCTCTTAGTGTATAAAAGCGAGAGGGCTTTGCTAGAGAGTGTTGTGGATTTAGACTATTTTTTTCTATCTAAAAAAGGGGTAAAACTAAATGAATCCTTTGTTTATCGTTTAATAAATACTTACTTTAGTGCAGTCTCTGATAAAGTAAAAAAGAGTCCGCATATCTTAAGGCATACGTTTGCGACTCATTTACTAAATAATGGAGCTGATTTGAATTCGGTTAAGGAGTTACTAGGTCATGCTAGTTTAGCGTCTACACAAGTTTATACGCATAGTAGTTTGTCTGAGCTCAAAAAGGTGTATAAACAATCGCATCCTAGAAGTAAGTAGTAATTCTGTTGTAATTAATCTTTTAAAAAATATTTATTATGAAAGTAAATGTTCATGCTGTTAACTTTTCAGTTGACGCTAAGCTAGTGGGTTTTATTCAAGAAAGAATGGATAAGTTAGAAAAGTACTATGACAAAGTCGTTTCTGCCGATGTGTATTTGAAAGTCGAAAACACAAGCGATAAAGAAAATAAGATTGCAGAAATAAAGATAAATGTTCCAGGTGATGATTTTGTTGTAAAAAAACAGTGCAAAAGCTTTGAGGAGGCGATAGAATTAGTTGCCGATTCATTAGAAAGATTGTTGGTAAAAAGAAAAGAAAAAATAAGAACACATATATAATGTAAATTTTTTTAAAAAAATGTTTTGATTCAGAGATAAAATCTATACATTTGCAGTCCGTTAGAAATAGCGGACTTTTTTATTGAATTGCCAGCGTAGCTCAGTTGGCTAGAGCAGCTGATTTGTAATCAGCAGGTCGTGGGTTCGAGTCCCTCCGCCGGCTCTACTGAAACTGAGGTTTTTGAAATGATGTAAGGCAATAAAAAAGAGGGGAGATACTCAAGCGGCCAACGAGGGCAGACTGTAAATCTGCTGTGTAAACTTCGCAGGTTCGAATCCTGCTCTCCCCACAATAAGAATGCTAGAGTCGCTTCTAGATTCTAAGAACTCTGCCGGTGTAGCTCAGGGGTAGAGTGCTTCCTTGGTAAGGAAGAGGTCTCGGGTTCAATTCCCGACATTGGCTCAAGTAAGTAAGAGATTGAAATTAAATATATAAATAGATTAAAAATTAAGTAAAATGGCAAAAGAAACCTTTAACCGTAACAAGCCCCACTTAAACATTGGTACAATTGGGCACGTGGATCACGGAAAAACTACATTAACTGCAGCGATAACTAAAGTGTTATCTGATGCTGGTTACTGTCAAGCAAAATCATTTGATCAAATTGATAATGCTCCAGAAGAAAAAGAAAGAGGTATTACAATTAATACATCACACGTTGAGTATGAAACTGCTAACCGTCACTACGCACACGTTGACTGTCCAGGTCACGCGGATTACGTAAAGAACATGGTTACTGGTGCTGCTCAAATGGATGGTGCTATCCTTGTTGTAGCTGCAACTGATGGACCAATGCCACAAACACGTGAGCACATCCTTTTAGGTCGCCAAGTAGGTATTCCTAGAATGGTAGTTTTCATGAACAAAGTGGATATGGTTGATGATGCTGAGCTTTTAGAGCTAGTTGAAATGGAAATCAGAGACTTATTGTCTTTCTACGAATATGATGGTGACAACTGTCCAGTTATTCAAGGATCTGCTTTAGGAGGGTTGAATAATGACGCTGCATGGGTACCAAAAATTCTTGAATTGATGGCTGCTGTTGATGAGTGGATTGAAGAGCCGGTACGTGATACTGAGAAGCCTTTCTTGATGCCTGTTGAAGATGTGTTTACAATTACTGGTCGTGGAACTGTAGCTACAGGTCGTATCGAAACTGGTATTGCTAATACAGGAGATGCAGTTGAAATCATTGGTATGGGAGCTGAAAAATTAACTTCTACTATTACAGGAGTTGAGATGTTCCGTAAAATCCTTGATAGAGGTGAAGCAGGAGATAACGTAGGTTTATTGTTAAGAGGTGTTGATAAAGAGTCTATCAAAAGAGGAATGGTTATCATTAAGCCAGGTTCAGTAAAACCACACGCTACTTTCAAAGCTGAGGTTTATATCTTGAAAAAAGAAGAAGGTGGACGTCATACTCCATTCCATAATAACTACCGTCCACAGTTTTACGTACGTACAACTGACGTGACAGGAGTTATTACTTTACCAGAAGGAGTAGAGATGGTAATGCCAGGAGACAACTTAACTATTAATGTAGCTTTATTAAGCCCAATCGCGATGAGTGTTGGTTTACGTTTCGCTATCCGTGAAGGTGGTAGAACAGTAGGTGCTGGTCAAGTAACTGAGATTGTAGGATAATTTCCTAAAAATTATATAAAGCCAGTTGATGTTTATATTTTAAGCATCGCTGGCTTTCAATACGGGCGTAGTTCAAGGGTAGAATAGCGGTCTCCAAAACCGTTGATGGGGGTTCGAATCCCTCCGCCCGTGCAAAAAAAAATATCATAATGGCAAGAATTTTAAATTACATATCAGAAGCATTTGAAGAATTAAAGTCAAATGTAACATGGCCAGAGTGGGCTGAAGTGCAAAGGCTGACTATTGTTGTTGCTGTCTTTTCAGTGTTATTTGCATTGGCTACATGGGGAGTAGATGAGTTTTTTGCAAAAGCTTTATCTAATTTTTTTAACTGGATAAAAGCTTAATTCTTGTTATGGCAGATAATAATGTTAAAAAATGGTATGTAGTTCGAGCTGTTAGTGGGCAAGAGAATAAAGTGAAAGCTTACATAGAAACTGAAATTTCTAGATTAGAGATGGAAGATTATGTTTCTCAAGTTCTAGTTCCTACAGAGAAAGTGGTATCTGTAAAAGATGGCAAGAAGTTAATCAAGGAAAAAGTATATTTTCCTGGTTATGTTATGATAGAGGCTAACCTAGTTGGTGAGATTCCTCACATTATAAAATCGATAACTAGTGTTATTGGTTTTTTGGGTGAAATAAAAGGCGGTGAGCCAGTTCCTTTGAGATTGTCAGAAGTTAATAGGATGTTAGGTAAGGTTGATGAGTTAGCTGTAAATACTGATAACCGTGCTATTCCTTTTAATCTTGGGGAAACTATCAAAGTAATTGATGGTCCTTTTAATGGATTCAACGGTACTGTTGAAAAAATCAATGAAGAAAAGCGTAAGCTAGAAGTAATGGTGAAGATTTTCGGAAGAAAAACTCCGCTTGAACTTAGTTTTATGCAAGTTGAAAAAGTATAATTTTTTGTTACACATATAATATCCATAACAATCGCTTCCATTGATTGTTGTGTTAAATTTTTTAAAAAATGGCTAAAGAAATTAGTAAAGTAGTTAAACTACAAGTTAAGGGAGGTGCTGCGAACCCGTCGCCACCGGTTGGACCTGCTTTAGGAGCTGCTGGTGTTAATATCATGGAATTCTGTAAGCAATTTAATGCTAGAACTCAAGATAAACCCGGCAAAATATGCCCAGTACAAATTACTGTGTATAAAGACAAATCTTTTGATTTTGTTATTAAGACTCCTCCAGCAGCGGTTCAGTTATTGGATGCTGCGAAGCTAAAATCTGGTTCTGGTGAGCCTAATCGTAAAAAAGTAGCTAGTGTTACTTGGGAACAAATTAGAGCTATTGCTGAAGACAAGATGCCAGACTTAAACTCTTTCACTATTGAGAAAGCGATGAGTATGGTTGCTGGAACAGCTAGATCTATGGGTATAACTGTATCAGGAGACGCTCCTTTTTAATTAAGAGAAAGACATGGCAAAATTGACAAAAAAGCAAAAAGAGGCTGCTTCAAAAATTGAAAAGAACAAACTATATTCTTTAAAGGATGCTGCGGCATTAATAAAAGTTATAGCTTCTGCAAAATTTGATGAGTCTGTTGATATCGCGGTACGTTTGGGTGTAGATCCAAGAAAAGCGAATCAAATGGTAAGAGGTGTAGTAACATTACCTCATGGTACTGGTAAAGATGTAAAAGTATTAGCATTAGTAACTCCAGATAAAGAAGCGGAAGCTTTAGCTGCTGGGGCTGATTATGTTGGTCTTGATGATTACCTTCAAAAAATAAAAGATGGTTGGACAGATGTTGATGTAATTATCACGATGCCAGCTGTTATGGGGAAATTAGGTCCATTAGGTCGTATTTTAGGACCAAGAGGTTTAATGCCTAACCCTAAAACAGGTACAGTAACTATGGATGTTGCTAAAGCTGTAGCAGAGGTAAAAGCTGGTAAAATTGACTTTAAAGTTGATAAAACTGGAATTGTACATGCTGGAATTGGTAAAGTTTCTTTTGGAGCTGAGCAAATCTATGAAAATGCACACGAAATTATTCAAACATTAATCAAACTTAAACCAACTGCTGCTAAAGGTACCTACATTAAAGGTATTCACCTTACAAGCACTATGAGTCCTGCAATTGCATTGGACCCTAAAGCAGTATAATTGGTAGTTAAAAATTTTTAGTATGACTAGAGAAGAAAAATCAATCGCGATTGAAGATTTAACTGCACAGTTAGCTGGTACAAATATTATCTATGTATCTGATATTTCTGGATTAAATGCAGAGATGACTTCAAACTTGAGAAGAGCTTGTTACAAAGCAGGTATTAAATTAGAAGTTGTTAAAAATACATTGCTTGCAAAAGCTATGGAAGTTTCTGATAATGATTATGGTGATTTACCTTCAGTTTTGACTGGTAATAGTGCTATCTTTATTTCAGATGTCGCTAACGCTCCTGGTAAAATCATTAAGGATTTCAGAAAAAAATCGGCAAAACCTGTATTGAAAGGGGCTTATATTAATTCTGAAGTTTATATTGGTGATGATCAATTAGATGCATTAGCTACAATTAAATCTAAAGAAGAGCTTATTGGAGAAATCATTGGATTACTTCAGTCACCAGCACAAAGAGTTATTTCTGCTTTGCAGAACCAATTTGCTGGGAGCGAAGAAGTAGAGGCATAATTAAACAAGACATAAGTTTTGTATTAAACACGCGCACAATAAATAAATTATATTTTCACAAATCATTTTAAAACGATAGAAAAAATGGCAGATTTGAAACAATTCGCAGAACAATTAGTTAACCTTACAGTAAAAGAAGTTAACGAATTAGCAACAATATTAAAAGATGAATACGGAATCGAACCAGCTGCTGCAGCTGTAGTAGTATCAGGTGGTGGAGAAGCTGCTGCTGAAGAAGCTCAAACTGAATTCACAGTAATCTTAAAAGAAGCTGGTGCTTCTAAATTAGCTGTTGTGAAAATGGTAAAAGAACTTACAGGTTTAGGTTTGAAAGAAGCTAAAGATGTAGTTGATTCTGCTCCAAGTACAGTTAAAGAAGGTGTATCTAAAGATGAGGCTGAAGGTCTTAAAAAATCATTAGAAGAAGCTGGAGCTGTAGTTGAGCTTAAATAGTTAAACTTAGTTTAAAGAATAAGGTTTAGGTCTTGGGTTTAGTCGCCCAAAGACCTAAACCATTTTTCGTATAACAAAAGTCTGTCTTGTTTATTGAATAATAAGCCATGATAGCAAACATATTTTATTCCATTACGAGGAAAAAAAATTGACAGGTAATAAGAAAGTAGTTATCTTAAATTGATTTTTAAAGATGTAATGGTTCTAAAATTAAACTATAAATAGGACCTATTTATAGTAATAAAAATTACTTTTTAATCAAAATTTTGTCCATTGATGATAACAAATCAGACTGAAAGATTGAATTTTGCCTCTACAAAAAACATTCCTGCATATCCAGATTTTCTTGATGTTCAGGTTAAATCTTTTCAAGATTTTTTTCAATTAGAAACTAAATCTGACGAAAGAGGCAATGAAGGACTTTACAACACCTTCATGGAAAATTTTCCAATTACAGATACAAGAAACAACTTTGTATTGGAATTTCTTGACTACTTTGTTGATCCACCTCGTTATACAATTCAAGAGTGTATCGAAAGAGGTTTAACACACAGTGTACCTTTAAAAGCTAGATTAAAACTGTACTGTACAGATCCAGAGCACGAAGACTTTGAAACTATTGTTCAAGATGTATATCTTGGTACAATTCCTTACATGACGCCAAGCGGAACATTTGTTATAAATGGTGCTGAACGTGTTGTTGTTTCTCAGTTGCACAGATCACCAGGGGTTTTCTTTGGTCAGTCTTTTCACGCTAATGGTACTAAACTATATTCTGCAAGAGTAATTCCTTTTAAGGGATCTTGGATAGAATTTTCTACAGATATTAATAGTGTAATGTACGCTTATATCGACAGAAAGAAAAAATTACCTGTTACTACTTTATTCCGTGCAATTGGTTTTGAAAGAGACAAGGATATCCTTGAAATTTTCGACCTAGCTGAAGAAATTAAGGTTTCTAAAACAGGACTTAAAAAATATATCGGTAGAAAATTAGCTGCTCGTGTATTGAACACATGGCACGAAGATTTCGTAGATGAAGATACTGGTGAAGTAGTTTCTATTGAACGTAACGAAATAATCCTTGATAGAGATACAATTATCGACAAAGATAATGTAGAAGAAATCATTGATTCTAACGTTAAATCTATTTTGTTACACAAAGAAGATGCTAATCAAGCTGATTATGCTATCATCCATAACACGTTACAAAAGGATCCAACAAACTCTGAAAAAGAAGCTGTTGAGCATATTTACAGACAATTGCGTAACGCAGAACCGCCTGATGAAGAAACTGCTCGTGGTATTATTGATAAATTATTCTTTTCTGACCAACGTTACAATTTAGGTGAAGTAGGTCGTTATAGAATGAATAAAAAATTACAGTTGGATATCCCAATGGAAAAGCAAGTGCTTACCAAAGAAGATATCATAACTATCGTTAAGTATTTAATTGAGTTGATTAATGCGAAAGCAGATATTGATGATATTGATCACTTATCAAACCGTCGTGTTAGAACAGTTGGTGAACAATTGTCTCAACAATTCGGTGTTGGTTTAGCTCGTATGGCTAGAACTATTCGTGAGAGAATGAACGTTAGAGATAACGAGGTGTTTACACCAATCGATTTGATTAATGCTAAAACATTATCGTCGGTTATTAACTCTTTCTTTGGTACTAACCAGTTGTCTCAATTTATGGATCAAACGAATCCACTAGCTGAGATAACACACAAGAGAAGATTATCTGCACTTGGACCAGGTGGACTTTCGAGAGAAAGAGCTGGATTTGAGGTTCGTGACGTTCACTATACGCACTACGGACGTTTATGTCCTATTGAGACACCAGAGGGACCAAACATTGGTTTGATTTCATCTCTTGGAGTTTATGCTAAAGTAAACGGAATGGGATTCATTGAAACTCCTTACCGTAAAGTAACTAATGGTGTTGTAGATTTAGAAGCTACACCTATTTACTTAAGTGCTGAAGAAGAAGAAGGAATGTTGATCTCTCAAGCAAATATTGAGATGGATGATTCTGGAAAAATACTTGCAGAAAACGTAATTGCTCGTCAAGAAGGGGATTTCCCTGTTATTGATCCTGCAAAAGTGGATTATGCGGATGTTGCTCCTAACCAAATTGCTTCAATTTCTGCGTCTCTTATTCCTTTCTTGGAACATGATGATGCGAATAGAGCGTTGATGGGATCTAACATGATGCGTCAGGCCGTACCATTAATTCGTCCTGAAGCACCAATTGTTGGAACTGGTTTAGAGCGTCAAGTAGCTTCTGACTCTAGAGTATTAATAAATGCTGAAGGGCATGGTACTGTAGAATATGTTGATGCTAATATTATCACTATCAAATATGATCGTTCTGAAGAAGAAAGAATGGTTAGTTTTGAAAACGATGATAAGACATACAACCTAATCAAGTTTAGAAAAACCAATCAAGGAACTAGTATTAACTTGAAGCCTATCGTAAGAAAAGGGGATAGAGTTATTCCTGGACAGGTTTTGTCTGAAGGATATGCTACTCAAAACGGAGAGCTAGCTTTAGGTCGTAACTTAAAAGTGGCCTTTATGCCATGGAAAGGGTACAACTTTGAGGATGCTATCGTTATTTCTGAGAAAGTGGTTCGTGATGATATTTTTACTTCTATTCACGTGGATGATTATTCACTTGAGGTTAGAGATACTAAATTGGGTAATGAAGAGTTGACTAATGACATTCCTAACGTTTCTGAAGAGGCTACTAAAGACTTAGATGAAAATGGAATGATTAGAATTGGTGCCGAGGTTAAACCTGGTGATATTCTTATCGGAAAAATTACTCCAAAAGGAGAATCAGATCCTACTCCAGAAGAGAAATTGCTTCGTGCAATCTTTGGGGATAAAGCAGGTGATGTAAAAGATGCTTCATTAAAAGCGTCTCCTTCTTTACACGGTGTAGTTCTTGACAAAAAATTATTCGCGAGAGCGGTAAAAGATAAACGTAAACGTACACAAGATAAAGATGCTTTAGGCGCTTTAGAAATGGAGTTCGAAACTAAATTTGTTGAATTAAAAGACAAATTAGTAGAGAAACTTTTCTTAATCGTAAACGGAAAAACTTCTCAAGGTGTAATGAATGATTTGGGTGAAGAAGTTTTACCAAAAGGTAAAAAATACACTCAAAAAATGCTTTATGCTGTTGAAGATTTTGCTCACTTAAGCAAAGGACAATGGGTAGCTGACGATGCAACTAATAAAATGGTGAATGAATTAATTCATAACTATAAAATTAAGTTGAATGACCTGCAAGGTTCTTTACGTAGAGAGAAATTCACGATTACTGTAGGTGATGAATTACCAGCAGGAATCTTGAAATTAGCAAAAGTTTATATCGCTAAGAAACGTAAGTTGAAAGTAGGGGATAAAATGGCTGGACGTCACGGTAACAAAGGTATTGTTGCTCGTATCGTTCGTCATGAAGATATGCCTTTCCTTGAAGACGGAACACCAGTTGACATTGTGTTGAACCCACTTGGGGTACCTTCACGTATGAACATTGGTCAAATTTATGAGACTGTTTTAGGATGGGCTGGTATGAACTTGGGTAGAAAATTTGCTACTCCAATTTTTGACGGTGCTTCATTAGATCAAATCAATGAATTGACTGACGAAGCTGGAATTCCACGTTTTGGACATACACACCTTTACGATGGTGGTACAGGAGAGCGTTTCCATCAAGCAGCAACTGTTGGTGTGATCTATATGTTAAAATTAGGACACATGGTTGATGATAAGATGCACGCACGTTCTATTGGGCCATACTCATTAATTACGCAACAACCTTTAGGTGGTAAAGCGCAATTTGGAGGTCAGCGTTTTGGAGAGATGGAGGTTTGGGCACTTGAGGCTTATGGAGCATCAAGTACACTACGCGAAATCTTGACAGTGAAGTCTGATGATGTTATTGGTAGAGCTAAAACTTACGAAGCAATCGTAAAAGGAGAGTCTATGCCAGAACCAGGATTACCTGAATCATTCAATGTATTAATGCATGAATTGAAAGGTCTTGGGTTAGATATTAGATTAGAAGAATAAATAAGTTTTGTTAGTAGTAGAGATGCGATTTATCGCGTCTCTACTTTAACATTTAAATAAGTTTTTAGGATTTAGACCCGTAAACCGTTCCGATTTTTTATACAGATTTTAATTTGTGTAACTAGCGCTTTAAATTTGAAGTTTAGAGTTTTGAGAAGTAATCCGGTGTAGTAAAGACATAAAGTACTTTGCTAGAATCAATTTTTTAATTGCAATTAAATCAATAGTAAAAACTATGATGAATAATAGAAATAATAATAATAAAGATAAGAATCCTGTAAAAAGATTCAATAAAATATCTATCGGTCTTGCTTCTCCAGAATCTATCTTGAAAGAGTCTCGAGGTGAAGTTTTAAAACCAGAAACAATAAACTACCGTACGCACAAGCCTGAGCGTGATGGTCTTTTCTGCGAAAGAATATTTGGACCTGTTAAGGATTTCGAATGTGCTTGTGGAAAATACAAAAGAATTCGTTACAAAGGGATCATCTGTGACCGTTGTGGTGTTGAAGTTACGGAGAAAAAAGTACGTAGAGATAGAGTAGGTCACATCAATCTTGTTGTGCCAATCGCTCATATCTGGTATTTCCGTTCTCTTCCAAATAAAATTGGTTATATCCTTGGTCTTCCATCTAAGAAATTAGATATGATTATTTACTACGAAAGATACGTAGTAATCCAAGCTGGTATTGCTAAAAATGCTGAAGGTGAATCAGTTCAAAGATTAGATTTCTTAACAGAAGAAGAATATTTGAACATCTTAGATACTCTTCCAGCGGATAATCAGTATTTAGATGATTTCGATCCTAATAAATTTGTTGCCAAAATGGGAGCAGAGTGTATTATGGACTTATTAGCACGTATTGATTTAGACCAGTTGTCTTACCAATTGCGTCACTCAGCTAATAATGAAACGTCTAAACAACGTAAAACTGAAGCCTTAAAGAGATTACAAGTTGTTGAGTCTTTCCGTGAGTCTAACTTAAATCGTGAAAACCGTCCTGAATGGATGATTATGAAAGTGGTTCCAGTTATTCCACCAGAATTACGTCCGCTTGTGCCTCTTGATGGAGGTCGTTTTGCGACTTCAGATTTAAATGACTTATACCGTCGTGTAATCATCCGTAACAACCGTTTGAAAAGATTAATGGAAATCAAAGCTCCAGAAGTGATCTTAAGAAACGAAAAACGTATGTTGCAAGAATCGGTAGATTCATTATTTGATAATACAAGAAAAGCATCTGCAGTTAAAACAGAATCAAACAGACCATTAAAATCATTATCTGATTCCCTTAAAGGTAAGCAAGGACGTTTCCGTCAAAACTTACTTGGAAAACGTGTGGATTATTCTGCTCGTTCTGTAATTGTTGTTGGACCTGAATTGAAATTGTTCGAATGTGGTATCCCAAAAGATATGGCTGCCGAATTATACAAGCCTTTTGTTATCCGTAAATTGATAGAAAGAGGAATTGTAAAAACTGTTAAATCAGCTAAGAAAATAATAGACAAGAAAGAGCCTGTAGTTTGGGATATCCTTGAAAATGTAATTAAAGGTCACCCGATTTTACTGAATCGTGCCCCTACTTTGCACAGACTTGGTATTCAAGCTTTCCAACCAAAATTAATTGAAGGAAAAGCAATCCAATTACACCCTTTAGTTTGTACGGCCTTTAATGCGGATTTTGATGGGGATCAAATGGCAGTTCACTTGCCATTAGGACCAGAAGCTATCCTTGAAGCTCAATTATTAATGTTGGCTTCACATAATATATTAAACCCTGCAAATGGTGCTCCAATTACGGTACCATCTCAGGATATGGTCTTGGGTCTATATTATATGACCAAAGAAAGATTGACTACTCCAGAGAAAAAGATTTTAGGTCAAGATTTGACTTTCTATTCTGCTGAAGAAGTTAATATCGCATTAAATGAAGGAAGATTAGAATTGAATGCTCGTGTTAGAATTAGAGCTAAAGATTTTAATGACGCTGGAGAATTAGTGTTTAAAATTATTCAAACAACTGCAGGACGTGTATTATTTAATGAAGTAGTACCAGAAGCAGCTGGATATATCAATGATGTATTGACTAAGAAAAACCTTAGAGATATTATCGGTCACGTATTAAATTCAACAAGTGTTCCGGAAACGGCTGCCTTCTTGGATAATATGAAAGATATGGGGTATAAATTTGCCTTTAGAGGAGGTTTATCTTTCTCATTAGGTGATATTAGAATTCCAGATCAAAAACCACAATTGATTGCTGATGCTAGAGAGCAAGTAGAAGGAATTTCTGCTAACTACAACATGGGTCTTATTACAAATAACGAACGTTACAACCAAGTTATTGATGTTTGGACTTCTGCAAATGCACAATTGACTGAGTTAGCGATGAAAAACATTAGAGAAGACCAACAAGGTTTCAACTCTGTGTATATGATGCTTGATTCTGGGGCGAGGGGTTCTAAGGAACAAATTCGTCAGTTAACTGGTATGCGTGGATTGATGGCTAAGCCTAAAAAATCGACTGCTGGTGGTGGAGAGATTATTGAAAACCCGATTCTTTCGAACTTTAAGGAAGGTCTTTCGATCTTAGAGTATTTCATTTCTACGCACGGTGCTCGTAAGGGTCTTGCGGATACGGCTCTGAAAACGGCAGATGCTGGTTACTTAACTCGTAGATTACATGACGTTTCTCAAGATGTTATTGTAAACATCGAAGATTGTGGAACTCTTAGAGGTGTTGAAGTTTCGGCATTGAAAAAGAATGAAGAAATCGTTGAATCATTAGGAGAAAGAATTTTAGGACGTGTTGCATTGCAAGATGTAGTTAATCCTTTAACTAATGAAGTTTTAGTTCAATCAGGACAACAAATTACAGAGGCAATTATGAAAGTAATTGAGGCTTCTCCAATCGAAAGTGTTGAAGTACGTTCACCTTTAGTTTGTGAGGCACCAAAAGGTATTTGTGCTAAATGTTATGGTAGAAACTTAGCTACTGGTAAAATGACTCAAAGAGGAGAAGCAGTTGGAGTAATTGCAGCTCAATCTATTGGGGAGCCAGGAACACAGTTAACTTTACGTACTTTCCACGTTGGAGGGGTTGCGGGAGGTATATCTGAGGAATCTAGTATTGTAACTCGTTTTGCAGGTAAACTAGAAATCGAAGATCTAAAAACTGTTAAGGGTGAGGATAACGATGGTAACGCAGTTGATATTGTTGTATCTCGTTCTACTGAATTGAAATTAATTGATGAAAAAACAGGTATCTTATTAAACACGCATAACATTCCTTACGGTTCAAGTATCTTTGTTAAAGATGGTGAATCAGTAGATAAAGGAACTGTGATCTGTAAATGGGATCCATATAATGGAGTTATTGTTTCTGAATTTACAGGAAAAATTGCTTACGAAGATTTAGAGCAAGGACAATCGTTTATGGTTGAGATTGATGAGCAAACTGGTTTCCAAGAAAAAGTAATTTCTGAGTCTAGAGCTAAAAAATTAATCCCTACTTTATTGGTTTACGGTAAAGATGGTGAATTGATCCGTTCCTATAACTTACCAGTTGGAGCCCACTTAATGGTTGATAACGGTGAGAAAATTAAAGCAGGTAAGGTATTGGTTAAAATCCCACGTCGTTCTTCTAAATCAGGAGATATTACAGGAGGTTTACCAAGAATTACAGAGTTGTTAGAAGCTCGTAATCCTTCAAACCCAGCGGTAGTTTCTGAAATTGATGGTGTTGTTTCTTTTGGAAAAATTAAAAGAGGTAACCGTGAGATTGTTATCGAATCTAAATTTGGTGATGTTAGAAAGTACCTAGTTAAACTTTCAAGTCAAATTCTTGTTCAAGAGAATGACTTCGTTAGAGCTGGTGTGCCTTTATCTGATGGAGCTATTACGCCAGACGATATTTTAAGAATTAAAGGGCCAGCAGCTGTTCAACAGTACTTGGTTAACGAGATTCAAGAAGTATACCGTTTACAAGGGGTAAAAATTAATGATAAGCACTTTGAGGTAGTAATACGTCAGATGATGCGTAAAGTAAGAGTTCAAGATCCAGGTGATACTTTATTCCTAGAAGATCAATTAATTCACACTAAAGATTTTATCGTTGAAAATGATAAATTATATGGTATGAAAGTTATTGAGGACGCTGGAGACTCAGCTAATCTGAAAGAAGGACAAATTGTTACTCCACGTGAGTTACGTGACGAGAATTCGTTATTGAAACGTAATGACAAGAATATTGTTGTGGCTCGTGATGTTATCACAGCAACTGGTACTCCTGTTTTACAAGGTATTACGAGAGCTTCGTTACAAACAAAATCATTCATCTCGGCAGCATCTTTCCAAGAGACAACTAAAGTATTAAACGAAGCTGCAGTAGCAGGTAAAGTAGATTACTTAGAAGGCTTGAAAGAAAATGTAATTGTAGGTCACAGAATTCCTGCTGGAACTGGTATGAGAGAATACGATCATACAATTGTAGGCTCTAAGGAAGATTACAATGATATGATGGCAAATAAAGAAGAATATATTTACTAACTTTAGTAATAAGTCCTTAGTAATTAGTGATTAGTCTTTTGACTAATCACTTTTTGCTATAAATTAGTTGCTAATCATTACTACTTAAAATATGAAAGAACAACAAGAGCAGATCAATATAGAATTAGATGAAAAAACAGCAGAGGGAATTTATTCCAACTTAGCTATTATTAATCATTCTTCCTCAGAGTTTGTACTCGACTTTGTAAGTATCATGCCTGGTATTCCTAAGGCTAAAGTGAAGTCAAGAATTGTATTGACACCACAGCATGCCAAAAGATTGCTCAAAGCTATTGGAGAGAATATTCACCGTTTTGAAATCGCTCATGGCGAAATTAAAGATAGTGAACAACCTGCAATTCCGCTTAATTTTGGTCCTGCAGGACAAGCATAGTTAACTAAAGGCTTCCATATTGGAAGCCTTTTTTTATGCTTAATAGTCGTTATGAGTAAATTGGTATCGGTTAAAATGCACAAATCATCTTTGTTCTGCAAGCCGTTCGTTAGTTAACGAGTATTCTAGCTATTCATCGTAATTATTTTAGGTAGGGGTATTGTGGTTGTATCTTTGTATAAGAATTGGCACTGATAGCTAATCAATTAGAAAAATATATAACTATGAACACTATATCTACACAAAACAAATCAAAAAACATGATACATATTTTATCTGTATTTGTTTGTGCATTACTTTTTAGTGTTTCAGGTTATAGCCAAAATGTAGGAGGTTCGCAAATTGCATCTTCTGAAGATGAAATCACTACAACTGTAGAAGTAAAATCAGAAAGCGCTAGAACTTCTTCTACTAATATGGAGTTTGTTCAGTGGTTCATGGGGACAAAACAAGATCCTAATACTACGATCTCTACAGAGGGAATAAACACAAAAAAACAAATCATGACTTCAGGTATTGCACCTAATCGTCTATTAATTAAAGCTTTTTTGAAGAAAGCGGTTAATTTCGAATCAGCTTTAGCATAATTAGATTTATAGTATACTAGTAGTAAGTACAAAAAAAAGCGCTAATTTTTAATTAGCGCTTTTTTTATGCTTTATTGTGTGGACTTGCTTATTCAAATTCCGAAGTAAAAAATAATTTTACGCTAGGATATTTGTTTTGTGTCATCTGAATCGTAAAATCAGAATCTGCAAGGAATACTAATTGCCCGTATTTGTCTTTAGCTAGGAATTTTTGTTTGATACGTTTGAATTCCTTGAATTCATCATTTTTTGGGTCATTAGGCTTAACCCAGCATGCTTTATGAACAGGGAAATTCTCATAGGTACATTTAGCGCCATATTCGTGCTCTAAACGGTATTGTATTACTTCGTATTGTAGTGCTCCAACTGTTCCAATGATTTTTCTGTTGTTCATTTCTAAAGTAAACAACTGCGCTACTCCTTCGTCCATCAATTGATCTACTCCTTTGTCCAGCTGTTTAGCTTTCATAGGATCAGCATTATTGATGTATCTAAAATGCTCTGGAGAGAAACTTGGAATTCCTTTGAAACTCATTATTTCTCCTTCGGTCAACGTGTCACCAATTTTGAAATTTCCAGTATCATGCAATCCTACGATGTCTCCTGGATAGGATATATCTACAATCTCTTTTTTCTCTGCAAAAAAAGCATTTGGACTTGAGAATTTTAAATTCTTTTTTTGACGAACATGGTAATACGGTTTGTTTCTTTCAAAGGTTCCCGACACAATTTTGATAAATGCCAGTCTATCTCTATGTTTCGGATCCATATTTGCATGAATTTTAAACACAAAACCAGTCATTTTTTCTTCTTTAGGATCTACTAATCGAGTTTCAGACTCTTTTGGTCTTGGAGAAGGAGCAATTTGTACAAAGCAATCTAGTAGTTCTCTTACCCCAAAATTATTTAAGGCTGAACCAAAGAAAACAGGTTGCAGTTTACCGTCAAGATAATCTTGTCGATCAAATTTAGGATACACTTCATCGATCAATTCTAATTCTTCACGTAAAGTGTCAGCTGGTTTTTGCCCAATAATTTTTTCTAATTCAGGATTCTGTACATCAGAAAAAGCAATTGTTTCTTCTATGTTTTTACGATTATCTCCGCTAAACAAGTTGATGTTTTGTTCCCATAAATTGTAGATACCTTGAAAATCGTATCCCATACCTATAGGAAAACTAAGAGGGGTAACTGTTAATCCTAGCTTTTGTTCTACTTCGTCCATTAGGTCAAATGCATCTTTACCTTCACGGTCCATTTTATTGATAAAAACAATAATTGGAATTTTACGCATTCTACAAACGGCAACTAACTTCTCTGTTTGTTCCTCAACTCCTTTTGCTACGTCAATTACTACGATTACACTATCTACTGCAGTTAATGTTCTAAAAGTGTCCTCTGCAAAATCCTTGTGTCCTGGTGTATCGAGGATATTTATTTTTTTATCCTGATAATTAAAAGCAAGAACAGATGTCGATACAGAAATCCCTCTTTGACGTTCGATTTCCATAAAGTCACTCGTAGCGCCTTTTTTTATTTTATTGTTCTTAACGGCACCTGCTTCTTGGATGGCTCCTCCAAACAGTAACAGTTTTTCTGTTAGGGTAGTTTTACCAGCATCAGGGTGCGATATGATTCCGAAAGTTCTTCTTCGTTGTATTTCTGTTAAAAAGCTCATGTGTGATATAAATAGTTTGCAAAAGTACTATTTATATATGCTATTTAAAAATAAATAAGAGTTGTGTTTATTTACTTGAAAACTATGGTAGTTAGTAGGCTTTTGCGGCCTTAAAGACGTTTCTTGGAATAGGTATGTCAAAGAGTGGTTTTATTATGCTACTACAGCTAGATAATCTCTATAAATTTTTGTTAATAGTAGAGCTGATACTTGTTTAATGTAATCGAATTGTTATTTTTGTTCGTTTTAAATTTGAAAAATGTTCTGTAGGAACGGCTTTATTTCTTGGTACTTATAATGTATATTTGAATTCAATAAAGATACATTATACTATTGGGAGAAGATTTTAAATCAAATAACGGAATATAATTTAAATACATTATTATTAAAACATTGAAAATGAAATTCATAACCAATAAATTTGCACTTTTATTTTTTCTTATGCTCTTTGTGAATGCAGTAACGCAAGCGCAGGAAATAATTAAAGATTCAGTTGTTGAACCTGTTAAAAAAGTGGCTACAGGTAAAAGATTAAAAATAGATGGTGTAATTGCAACTGTTGGAGATTATATTGTTTTGGACTCTGATATTGATAAATCTTTTTTAGAACTTTCTACAAACGGAAACTCAGTAAAAGATATTACTAGATGCCAGATGTTAGGTAAGTTGTTAGAAGACAAACTATATGCCCATCAAGCTATTCAGGATAGTATCGTGGTTACTGATGCCGAGATAAAAGGTGTGATGGAGGAGAAGCTTGATTTTATCGTTGGAAAAATTGGCTCCATGGATAAGGTGGTAGAATATTATAAGAAGAATTCTGAAGAAGAGTTGAAATCTTACTTTTTTGATATTTTAAAGGAACAAAGGTTAAGTTCTGAAATGCAAAAGAAGATTGTTGAGGAAGTAGAAATCACTCCTGAGGAGGTTCGTAACTTTTTTAAAGGTATTCCTAAAGATGAATTACCACTTTTTGGTGCAGAGATGGAAGTAGCGCAAATTGTGGTAACACCTAAGATTTCTGAAGCTGAAAAGCAGAAAGTGAGAGATAAACTAAACGAGTTTAAAAAGGATGTTCAAGAAGGTTCTAGTTTTTCTACGAAGGCTGTACTTTATTCCAAAGATCCTGGCTCAGCAACAAATGGAGGGTTTTATAAAATGAATCGCAAAACACCTTTTGTAAAAGAATTTAAAGATGTAGCTTTTAGTTTAGAAGAAGGAGAAATTTCGGCGCCGTTCGAAACTGATTTTGGTTTTCATATTATATATGTGGAAAAAATTAAAGGGCAAGAGATAGAATTACGTCATATATTGTTAATTCCTTCAGTTTCGGAAGACGAAGTTAAAGTTGCAAAAGAAAAAATTACATTAATCAGAAATAAGATTATAGACAAAAAAATAACATTTGCTGAAGCGGCTAGAACAGAGTCAGATCAAAAAGAAACCAAAGCTAACGGAGGTGTGTTAATTAATCCGAATACGCAAGATACACGATTTGAATTGACAAAAATGGATCCTTCTTTATACAATCAAGTTTCTAATTTAAAGGATGATTCTATTTCGCAACCGATCTTGGATACAGATGAAAATGGAAAAAAGAGTTATAAGATAATCACAGTTACGAATAGAATTAATGAGCATACTGCTGATTACGCTACTGACTATATTAAAATAAAAGATTTAGCTTTGAAGGAGAAGAGAATTAAAGCTATTGGAGTTTGGTTTGAAGAAAAAATCAAGGAAACTTATATTAGTATTCTTGGTGAATATAGAGATTGTGACTTTACAAACAACTGGTTAAAAAAATAATTTTTATAGAATAAACAAAAAGAGTTAGCTTTATGATTTCATAGAGTTAGCTCTTTTTTAATTTAAATACCATTCGAAATGTCTGACGTTGCAGCGATACAAAATCTGGTTCTAAAAAGAAACCAGCTAAAAAATGAAATAGCTAAAGTTATAGTAGGGCAGGATGCCGTGGTAGATCAAATCTTAATTTGTATCTTTTCAGGAGGTCATGCTTTATTAGTGGGTGTTCCAGGGCTAGCGAAGACATTATTGGTGAATACTTTGGCGCAAGCGTTAGGCTTGGATTTTAAAAGAATTCAATTTACTCCTGATTTGATGCCGTCAGATATACTAGGTAGCGAGATTTTAGATGAAAATCGCCAATTTAAATTCATTAAAGGGCCTATATTTTCCAATATCATTCTTGCAGATGAAATTAATAGAACACCACCTAAAACACAGGCGGCACTTTTGGAAGCGATGCAGGAACGATCGGTAACTATTGCAGGTGAAAATCATAAATTAGATTTACCTTATTTTGTTTTAGCTACGCAAAACCCAATTGAGCAAGAAGGGACTTATCCTTTACCTGAAGCACAATTAGACCGTTTTATGTTTGCGATAAAACTAGAGTACCCTTCATTTGAAGAAGAAGTTCAAGTGGTAAAAAGAACAACTTCGACTGTTGTAACGGATATCAATGCTTTGTTTACTGCTCAAGAAATTATAGATTTTCAGCAATTAGTAAGAAGAATTCCTGTAGCAGATAATGTTATCGAGTATGCGGTTGCTTTAGTTGGTAAAACTCGACCTGATAGTCCTTTGACCAATGATTTTGTAAAAAATTATGTAGACTGGGGAGCAGGGCCTAGAGCTTCTCAAAATTTAATTTTAGCTGCCAAAACACATGCAGCTTTCAATGGTAAGTATTCACCAGATATTGAAGATGTAAAAGCAGTTGCAGTTGGTATTTTGCGTCATAGAATTATTAAAAACTACAAAGCAGATGCCGAGGGTATCACTGAGGAAATTATAATTGGAAAATTGCTGTAAGTGTTAAGTTATATCAATTTAAACTCAAATTTTTGTTTCAACTATATCGTTTTCTTAAGCAAATCATTTTTCTTAATTTACGGAGAGCGATAATAGGGTCGTTAAATTATGAAATTATTATTTTTATGTTAAAATTTTAAAATTTTACTATTTTTAAGCATCAAAAATTACTATTAAAGAATAATAATTTTTCAAAAGCTCCGTTCTATTAAATTTTTTTTAATTTCAGGTTAAATAACTAAATTTGCATCACGAATTTTAAAAATCATCATTTTGTGCTTTTTATAATTATGCCAAGTTTAAAAAAATAGCCTTGAAAATTGAAAATATTTCTATTATGAACATTTACAACGATTACCTACAAGAAATCGAAGAGCGAAAAGGTCAAGGACTTAATCCTAAGCCGATAGATGGTGCTGACTTATTAAGCGCAATCATTTCACAAATAAAAGAGCAAACAAACGTCAATCGCGAAGCGTCTCTCAAGTTTTTTATCTACAATACAGTTCCGGGTACAACTCCTGCAGCAGCTATAAAAGCTAAATTTTTGAAAGAAATTGTTTTAGGAGAATCAGTAGTTGCTGAAATCACTCCTACTTTTGCTTTTGAATTATTGTCGCATATGAAAGGTGGGCCTTCCATTGAAGTTTTGCTTGATTTAGCTCTAGGTAATGATATTGCTATTGCTAAGGAAGCTGCAAAAGTACTTAAAACTCAATTTTTCCTTTACGAAGCTGATACAGATCGTTTAGAAGCTGCTTACAAAGCTGGAAATGAAATCGCAAAAGAAATTTTGGTGAGCTATGCTAAGGCAGAATTCTTTACAAAACTCCCAGAAGTTGTCGAAGAAATAAAAGTAGTTACTTATGTGGCTGGTGAAGGAGATATCTCTACAGATTTATTGTCTCCAGGAAACCAAGCGCATTCTAGATCAGACCGTGAACTTCATGGTAAATGTTTGATTTCTCCACAAGCACAGGACGAAATTCAAGCTTTGCAAGCGCAACACCCTGATAAAAGTGTGATGTTAATTGCTGAAAAAGGTACAATGGGTGTGGGATCTTCTAGAATGTCAGGAGTGAACAATGTGGCACTTTGGACAGGTAAAAAAGCTAGTCCTTATGTTCCTTTTATAAACATTGCTCCAATTGTAGCAGGTACAAACGGAATCTCTCCAATTTTCTTGACAACGGTTGATGTTACTGGTGGAATTGGTTTAGACCTTCAAAACTGGGTAAAAGTAGTTGACGAAAACGGAAATGCAGTACGCAATGAAAATGGTGATGTTGTTCTTGAAGAAGCGTATTCTGTAGCAACAGGTACCGTTCTTACAATCAATACTAAAACGAAGAAATTATACAATGGGGACAAAGAGCTAAAAGATATTTCTAAAGCTTTTACACCTCAAAAAATGGAATTTATCAAAGCAGGTGGATCATACGCTATTGTTTTTGGTAAAAAGCTACAAACTTTTGCGTCAAAAACGTTAGGTATCGATATCGTTCCCGTTTTTGCTCCGTCAAAAGAAGTTTCTGTTGAGGGACAAGGACTTACTGCAGTGGAGAAAATTTTCAACAAAAATGCAGTTGGAACAACTCCAGGTAAAGTGTTACATGCAGGATCAGATGTGCGTGTAGAGGTAAACATTGTTGGGTCTCAAGATACAACTGGTTTAATGACTTCACAAGAGTTAGAGTCTATGGCTGCAACAGTTATTTCTCCAATCGTGGATGGTGCTTATCAATCAGGTTGCCATACAGCATCAGTTTGGGATAATAAGTCGAAAGCTAATATTCCTAGATTAATGAAGTTTATGAATGATTTCGGTTTGATCACAGCGCGCGACCCAAAAGGGGAGTATTTGGCTATGACTGACGTTATTCATAAAGTATTGAATGATATTACAGTGGATGAGTGGGCGATCATTATTGGTGGTGACTCGCATACGAGAATGTCAAAAGGGGTTGCTTTTGGTGCCGATTCAGGGACAGTTGCACTTGCATTGGCTACGGGTGAGGCTTCTATGCCAATTCCAGAATCAGTAAAAGTGACTTTCAAAGGCAACATGAAAACGTACATGGACTTCCGTGATGTAGTACATGCTACTCAGTCTCAAATGTTGAAACAATTTGGAGGAGAGAATGTGTTCCAAGGTAGAATTATAGAGGTGCATTTAGGTACACTTACAGCGGATCAAGCCTTTACTTTTACAGACTGGACTGCAGAGATGAAAGCAAAAGCTTCTATATGCATTTCTGAGGATGAAACTTTGATCGAATCATTGTTGATTGCTAAGAAAAGAATCCAGATCATGATTGACAAAGGAATGGATAATGCGAAGCAAGTTCTTAAAGGATTAATTGCAATCGCTGATAAAAGAATTGCTGATATCAGATCGGGTGCAAAACCAGCTTTGACTCCTGATGCAAATGCGAAGTACTACGCAGAAGTAGTTATTGATCTTGATATCGTTCAAGAGCCAATGATTGCAGATCCAGATGTGAATAATGCAGATGTTTCTAAAAGATATACACATGATACGATTAGACCATTATCTTTTTATGGTGGAACTAAGAAAGTCGATTTAGGTTTTGTTGGATCTTGTATGGTTCACAAAGGAGATTTAAAAATTCTTTCTCAAATGTTGAAGAACATAGATCAGCAATTCGGTAAAGTGGAGTTTAAAGCACCACTTGTTGTTGCACCACCAACATACAATATTGTAGATGAGTTGAAAGCTGAAGGAGACTGGGAAGTTTTACAAAAATACTCAGGATTCGAATTTGATGATAACGCTCCAAAAGGGGTAGCGCGTACTGGATATGAAAATATTTTGTACCTAGAGCGTCCTGGATGTAACCTATGCATGGGAAACCAAGAAAAAGCGGCAAAAGGAGATACTGTAATGGCTACTTCTACACGTCTTTTCCAAGGTAGAGTTGTTGAGGATGCTGAAGGTAAAAAAGGAGAGTCTTTATTGTCTTCTACTCCAGTAGTTGTATTGTCTACAATTTTAGGTAGAACGCCAACCATGGATGAGTATAAAGCTGCTGTTAAGGGAATTAACCTAACGCAATTTGCGCCATCTCATAAATTATTAGTACAATAATTACTTTTATTTTTGTTAATTATATCAAAAAGCCTGAGTCTATGACTCGGGCTTTTTTTATTTTTTGTATCTTGTGGTATCTTAAAAACAACAATAAAAACAATTACATATGGCATTTGATATTGAAATGATAAAAAAAGTGTACGCTAACATGGCAAGTCGTGTTGATGCTGCACGTGAAGTTGTTGCTCGTCCGCTTACTTTAAGTGAGAAAATTTTATATAGTCACCTATGGGATGGTGAGGCAAAGCAAGCTTACAAGAGGGGAGTTGATTACGTAGACTTTGCCCCAGATAGAGTAGCGTGTCAAGATGCAACCGCTCAAATGGCTTTGTTGCAATTTATGCATGCAGGCAAGAAAACAGTTGCCGTTCCTACAACAGTGCATTGTGATCACTTAATTTTAGCTAAAGTGGGGGCTGAGAAAGATTTAGCTGTTGCAAAACAACAATCAAGCGAAGTTTTTGACTTTTTATCATCAGTTTCAGACAAATATGGAATTGGTTTCTGGAAACCAGGATCAGGGATTATTCATCAAATTGTTCTAGAAAATTATGCATTCCCAGGGGGAATGATGATTGGTACCGACTCACACACGGTAAATGCAGGTGGTTTGGGTATGTTGGCTATTGGAGTTGGTGGAGCTGATGCTGTAGATGTAATGTCAGGAATGGGTTGGGAATTAAAATTTCCTAAATTAATTGGAGTTAAATTAACGGGTAAATTATCTGGTTGGACAGCTCCAAAAGATGTTATTTTAAAAGTAGCTGATATTCTAACTGTAAAGGGTGGAACAGGGGCAATTGTTGAATATTTTGGTGAAGGTGCCACAAATATGTCGTGCACAGGTAAAGGAACCATTTGTAATATGGGAGCTGAAATTGGCGCTACGACATCTACTTTTGGTTATGATGATTCGATGCGCAGGTATTTAACTGCTACCGGCCGACAAGATGTAGTAGATGCCGCTGATAAGGTAGCGTCTTATTTGACAGGAGATCCTGAAGTATACGCAAATCCTGAGCAATATTTTGATCAAGTAATCGAAATTAATCTTTCAGAATTAGAGCCACATATCAACGGACCATTTACACCAGATCGTGGAACTCCTGTTTCTAAAATGAAGGAAGAAGCGGCTGCAAACAATTGGCCAATAAAAGTAGAATGGGGATTAATAGGTTCTTGTACTAATTCATCTTATGAGGATATGGCGCGAGCTGTTTCTATCGTAAATCAAGCTGTAGAGCACGGAATAACTCCAAAAGCAGAATTTGGTGTCAACCCCGGCTCTGAACAAATTAGATTTACAATCGAAAGAGACGGAATGATTGCTGCTTTCGAGAAAATGGGTACTAAGGTATTTACAAATGCTTGCGGACCTTGTATTGGACAATGGGATAGGGCAGGTGCTGATAAGCAAGAAAAAAACACAATTGTACATTCTTTCAATCGTAACTTTTCAAAGAGAGCAGATGGTAATCCTAATACTCACGCTTTTGTTACCTCGCCAGAAATGGTTGCTGCTTTAGCAATCGCTGGTAGGTTAGATTTTAACCCGCTTACGGATACTTTGTTAAATGACAAAGGGGAAGAAGTTAAATTGACAGCTCCGTTTGGAGACGAACTTCCTAAAAAAGGTTTCGATGTTGATGATAATGGGTTTCAAGCTCCGGCTAAAGATGGTTCGTCTGTAAAAATAGTTGTTGATGAGTCTTCAGACCGTTTGCAATTACTAGAGCCTTTTGAAGCGTGGGATGGAAAAAACATTACAGGTGCTAAATTACTAATTAAAGCATTTGGTAAATGTACTACAGATCATATTTCTATGGCTGGTCCATGGTTGCGTTTCCGTGGGCATTTAGATAATATTTCAAATAATATGTTGATTGGTGCAGTAAACGCTTACAATCAAAAAACTAACTCAGTAAAAAATCAATTGACAGGTGCGTATGATGCTGTTCCTGCAGTAGCACGTGCATACAAAGCAGCTGGTGTACCATCAATAGTTGTTGGTGATCATAATTACGGTGAAGGTTCTTCTCGCGAGCATGCTGCAATGGAGCCTCGTTTCCTTGGAGTAAAAGCGGTTTTAGTGAAATCATTTGCTCGTATTCACGAAACTAATCTTAAAAAACAAGGTTTATTAGGACTAACATTTGCAAATGAAGCTGATTATGATAAAATTCAAGAAGACGACACAATCAATATTATTGATTTGGTTGATTTTGCTCCTGGAAAACCATTATCTGTAGAGTTTGTACATGCAGATGGTTCTAAAGATATCATATTGGCAAATCATACTTATAACGAAGGACAAATTGGGTGGTATGTTGCTGGATCAGCTTTAAATTTAATTGCTGCTGAAGCATAAAGATTATAAAAGATATTTATTTAAAAGTGCGTGCTAAAAATTCACGCGCTTTTTTTATGACTTCACGTTTGTTAAAATCAATTTAAAAAGTTGTTAAAATAGCCGTGTTTTCTAGAAAGATTGGCTATTTTCGCTTTTAAGAAAGGTAACTTTTATCTCTAATCGTTACCTAATACAGACAAATGGTTGGGTTTTTAAATAAAAAATTGTATTATTGTCTGTAATTCAGCAGGATAGGTGAAAAAAAAAGGTTTTATGAAGTATAATAATTGGGTTTTAAGTTTGGTGTTTTTAGTTGGTTTTACTAGTTTTTCCCAAGAAAAATATTTAAAACACACTGTTGCAAAAGGGGAAACCATTAGCAAAATTGCACAGCAATACCACATAAAAGCCAATGCTATTTACGATCTTAATCCGGATGCACGAAATGGAATCAAGTTTAAATCAATACTTTTAATACCTAATTCGACTAAAGAAACGGCAAAAGTTACTGCAGTCATTCCTTCCAAAAAAAGTCAAAAAACGCACGCAGTACTCCCTAAGGAAACAATTTATGGTATCGCTAAACAATATGGTCTAACTGTTGCCGATTTATACAATGAAAATCCAACTCTAGAGCAAGCGGGATTACGTAAGGGAGGTACAATTAAAATTCCAATTACCGCAACAAATGCTTTAGTGCTGGGTCCGAATATAGCAACGTCTAACAACATTCAAAAGGAAGACACTTCTGTATCAAGAGTTGAAAATAATAATAGTGCTTCTACTGTAGTACGTGAAGTTTTGCCAAGTGAAACCAAATATGCAATAGCTCGTGAATATGGAATCTCTGTGTCGGATATCGAAGCTGCAAATCCTATTTTAGCTACTGAAACATTAAAAATAGGACAACAAATAATTATTCCTGCTAAATTAGATGCTGCATCAGCTACATCAGAAGTTGCTCAAGTCAATATCGAAGCTCCAACTTCAGTAAAGGCTTCAGCAGTCGAAAAGGAAACAACTACTTCTAAACCTGCACTTGTTCCTAATGCGGTTGTTTTATCTGAGGTAACAGAAACTGAATTTGTTAGAGAGGTACTTGCCAAGGAAACAAAATATGCCATAGCAAAAGAATACGGTATCTCAGTAGCAGAGTTGGAAAGACAGAATCCAAAAATAAAGAACGGTTTACCTGTTGGCTATCAATTAAATATCCGCAGTAAAAAAACAATCGAAAGTAAAAGTGCTTTTGTCGTAAAGGATGTAATCAATAACCCTAATGTAGATACTAATTACGACGTAAAAGCATTTCATGGAACTGATTTTTTAGATCAATTAGTTTCAACTGCTTCTGAGAATATAGGTACACGATACAGACCAGGTGGTACCACAAAAGCTGGTTTTGATTGCTCAGGTTTAATGTGTACCACTTTTGGAGCCTTTGACATCGATTTACCAAGAACTTCTTTGGAGCAGTCGCAATATGGTACTAAAATAAACAATGATGATGCTCAAAAAGGAGATTTAATTTTCTTTAAAACAAATGGTCGCGGTCAAGTTAATCATGTAGGTATGGTAGTTGAAGTTAATGATGGCGATATAAAATTCATTCATGCTTCTAATAGTGGAGTTATTATTTCATCAATCAAAGAGAAGTATTACAGCAAGAGAGTTACTCAAATCAATAGAGTTCTATAAGTTTCAGGACGGGACATTAATTCATAAAAAAAACTCTCAAGATTTTTCTTGAGAGTTTTTTTATGGTATCTATTCCTGCTGTCGTTACACTCTTATTGGTTCTCCTGCTTTTTATTTAGACTAGAAAGGAGCTTCTTTTAGTCGCTCTTTCTAGTCTATAAAAATGCAAGTTCACTTCAATAAGGAGTTTTACTCCCATCAGGGCTATTAAAAAGCAATGAGTTTTGACTTATGTTTGTCTAACCTAACAATTAATCTTTCTTTCTGAGGCTACTAATAATTGCCATAACATCTTGTTCGCCCAGGCCTTCTTGTTGAGCACTGAAATAGCTATCGTACAACGGATGAATCAAAGGAGAATCAAGACCCGCATCTTTAGCTAATCCCAAATCTTTTACTAAATGCTTCAAGGCAAATGCGGCAGGATAGGCATCATTAATAATTGAAGGTCCTTTAATTTTAGTGATTCCATTACCACATGCACCTTCATTAATGATAGAAAGCATATCTTCTTTTGCTACGCCATTTTGCTCTGCGAATAAAATAGTTTCTGCTAAACCTTGTAAATTTAAGCCTAGTAAATAATTAATCGCAAGTTTAGCTGAGCTGGCAACACCTGCTTCTCCTACATGGATTGCTATTTTACCTAATATGTCAAAAATAGGTTTTGCTATTTCAAAATTAGCTTTTGATGTACCTACTAAGATCACTAATGTCCCATCCTGCGCTGGCTTCACGCTACCTGATACAGGAGCATCTATAAAATTTAATTCATTTTCAAGGCACTTTTCTGCAAGGTAACGAGAGGTTTCTGGAGCAACTGTACTCATGTTGATAATTAGTTTTCCCGGATTTTTAGTTGCAAGCAGACCGTTTTTATTTTCAAAAACTTCTTTTACAGCCGCGTCATTAGATAACATAGTTATAACTACATCACAGCTTTTAATTAGTTCCGCAGGGCTAGTAGCTGAGGAAGCGCCAAGAGCTATAAGAGGAGATTCTTTATCTTTAGAGCGGTTGTACACAGTGATGTTGTAACCCGCTTTTAAAAGGTTTTGAACCATTGGGTTTCCCATATTTCCTAGTCCTATCCAGCCTATTTTTAATGTATTCATAGTGGTGTGTTTTATTTTTTAATGCGAAATCGCTAATAACAAATTTAAGCATATTCTTTGTTCGATAATCGTGTTCACCTGCTAAAAAGTAGTTGTAAAATAGAATTAATGTAAATTACAATGACAAATGAAAAAAGTAGGAACAAACCGAAAACTTTCTATTATATTTTCTAATCTTTGACCCTTAATTCAAAATGTAGTAAAATGAGCAGTACGAAACTAACAATTAATAAAAACGGATCTATCAAAATCGAAGGTGATTTTGAAATTGTAGATGGTCAGGGAAATGTATATGGTCTAGAAGGTAGAAAAGCTTTAGGTCTTTGTCGTTGTGGCTTATCTGCTAATAAGCCTTTTTGCGATGGATCGCACCGTAATAGTTTTGAGCACGAGCCGGCAGCATTTGATTTGCCACCGATGAAAACAAACTAATAGACTTGAAGTTTAGTGACAAATAAAAAAATCGACATTGGTGACAATGCCGATTTTTTTATTTTTATGCTAATTAGGAATTAATAGAGTTGTTCGATTATTACTTTCTTAAGGATTTCTAAAAAATGTATATCTTTAACCAAACCAAAACCAAAACCAAAAATATGCAAGAAGATAATCAAGAGGATTTTAAGCGCGAACTGGGATTACTAGACGGAACAATGCTAGTAGCGGGTTCGATGATAGGATCTGGGATTTTTATAGTAAGTTCAGATATGGTGCGACAGTTGGGATCTGCAGGGTGGTTAATTGCCATGTGGGTTTTAACCGGATTACTAACCGTAGTTGCTGCTGTAAGCTATGGAGAGCTTAGCGCGATGTTTCCAAAAGCGGGTGGCCAATATGTTTATATAAAAGAAGCGTATGGTAAGCTCGTAGGTTTTTTGTACGGTTGGAGTTTTTTTGCCGTTATTCAAACAGGAACTATTGCGGCCGTAGGAGTTGCTTTCTCTAAGTTTGCTGCTTATTTGTTTCCTTCTTTTAGTGATAAAAACATACTTTATGAGTTGGGCGACTTTAAATTAAATGCGGCTCAAATTGTATCGATAGTTACGATTGTTTTATTGAGTTACGTAAATAGTCGTGGAGTTAAAAATTCAAAAATTTTACAGACTGTTCTTACTGTAATCAAAATTTTATCATTGGCAGGATTAATTATTTTTGGTTTTCTCGCCGCTAGGGCCGAAGTTTGGGATGCAAACTGGACTAACGCTTGGGCTTCGTCCTCTTTGGATGTGACTACAGGTTCTTGGACATCGATAAGTGGTGTTACATTAATTTCGGCTATTTCGGCAGCCCTTGTAGGTTCAATGTTTTCTAGTGTAGCATGGGAAGGCGTTACTTTTATCGCTGGTGAGATCAAAAACCCAAAACGTAATGTGGGTCTAAGTTTATTTTTAGGAACGCTAATAGTAAGTTCTATTTATATTATTGCAAATTTTATGTATTTGTCCGTTGTGCCTTTGCAGGAAATTGCAACAGCAGAATCTGATAGAGTTGCTGTAGTGGCGTCTCAATACATTTTTGGTTCAGTAGGGACTTTACTGATTGCAGTTACGATAATGATTTCGACTTTTGCATGTAATAATGGTTTGATCATGGCAGGTGCGAGAGTATACTACACCATGGCTAAAGATGGGCTGTTTTTTAAGAAGGCAGCACAATTAAATGAAGCAAAAGTTCCCGCCTGGTCTATCTGGGTGCAATGTTTTTGGGCATCGGCTTTATGTCTTACTGGTAAATATGGTGATTTGCTTGACTTTGTTGTGATTATTGTTTTGATATTTTATATCTTAACTATATTAGGTATTTTTATTTTACGAAAAAAAATGCCTAACGCTGAACGACCTTATAAAGCATTTATGTATCCTTTTTTACCTGCATTTTACATTATAGTTGCTTCTGCTATTTGTGTTGCTCTATTGTATACAAAAACGAGTACCAGTGGTTGGGGAGTATTGATTATGTTATTAGGGATACCTATTTATTATCTAACAAAAGCTAAAGAGTAATTTAATGTAATTTGAAGTGCAATACCAGTCTTATTTTATGTGGAGAGCAGATTCAAATTTAATAACAGCAAAAAATCCATTTCGTATTACTCGAAACGGATTTTTTAAGATTTTATAAATTGACTTAAACTTTTCTATTCTTTGAATTTTAAATGATCTTATTACAAAAAAATCCGTCTTGCTTTTATACAGGACGGATTTTCTATTTAATGCAGGCTGGTTTGTTGTCTACAATTTAAACTTGAACTAAAACTAAAAACTGATAACTAAAAAAAAACGACAACTGCCAGCCTGTAAATTGCAGGCTAGTAATATGTAAAACGTCTTACTTTAGCAATATATTTAGCTAATCGTATTACTTGATGACTATAACCATATTCATTGTCATACCAAATATATAAAACGATGTCTTTTCCACCATTAGCAACTATCGTTGCGTTACTATCATAAATAGAAGGTGCTGATGTTCCCACGATATCTGATGAAACTAATTCGTTATTGGTAGAATATTTAATTTGTTCTACTAACTCTCCTTCTAAGGCATATTTTTTCATGATAGCATTAATAGCCGGGATAGAAGTTTTTGTTTTTACTTGTAAATTTAAAACAACAAGAGAACCATTAGGAACAGGGACTCTAATCGCATTTGATGTTAATTTACCTTCTAGCGATGGTAAAGCTTTTGCAACAGCAGTACCTGCACCTGTTTCTGTAATTACCATATTTAATGCAGCAGCTCTACCACGACGGTATTTTTTGTGCATATTGTCTACTAAATTTTGATCATTAGTATACGAATGGATTGTTTCTAAATGTCCCTTAACAACGCCTAAGGTATCTTCGATAGCTTTTAAAATAGGTGTAATTGCATTTGTAGTACAACTCGCCGCTGAGAAAATATCTATTTCGTCTGGATTGTATTCGTTATGATTCACACCATGAACGATATTTGGAACTCCTTTTCCTGGAGCTGTTAGTAATACTTTATCGACACCTACTGAGGTCATATGACGACTTAAAGCTTCTTTAGTAGTAAAAGCACCTGTGTTGTCAATTACTAAAGCCTTATCGATATCGTATAATGTGTAGTCAATTTCTTCAGGACTACCCGCAGAGATAATATGAACAGTTGTTCCGTTGATTATTAAAGCATTATTATCTGTATCAGCAACTACTGAACCTTGGAAATCGCCATGGATTGAGTCATAACGTAATAGGGAAGCTCTTTTTTCTAAAGTGGTAGCATCGTTTTTGTCACGAGTTACAATAGCTCTTAATCGAAGTTGATTTCCTTTACCAGTTTTGGACATTAATTCTCTAGCTAGTAAACGACCTATTCTACCAAAACCGTATAAAACAACGTCTTTAGGTTGAATTTCATCTGAAGATTTTGCGTCTTTTAACTTATCTAAAACAAAATGTCTTGCATCAGGATATTTCTCATCATCTAACAAGTATTCGTAAGTTAGCTTGCCAATATCCAATTTTGCTGGCGGTAAATCTAATTCTAAAATGGCTCTAGCAATTTCTACAGAGTCAAAAACAGTTATAGGTTTACCTACAAATTCTCCTGCGTATTGGTGTAAATTAATAATGTCACTAACATTTTTGTCTAGTAGTTGATTTTTAAATAAAACCATCTCGATAGATTTATCATACCATAAATCACTAATGATTTTAATTAATTCAACTCCTGCTCGTCTTCTGTCGACTTGAAATGAAACTTCTTTTTGATACAAAGGTGTGTTGCTCATGGGTGCTTAAATTGTGAGAATTTAGTAGTTGTATTTTTAAATTTGAAGCAAAAGTACCTATTTCAATCGATTTCGTAAACTATTTTTGTGTTTTTTTTAATAAAAAAAGCCAACTTGATTTTTCAGGTTGGCTTCCCATTTTTATGGTATAAATTGTGTTAGATAATGATGCGAAAAATTTCCCCATTTTTATTAATCAATTCTATACGTACACTTTGATTCTCATCTTTATTGTTTAAAAGTTTAGAGACTGTTTCTACATCTACCGCTTTTACACTATCTACACTTAAAATAATACTGCCTTTTAATTCGGCTTCGTACTGCATTAAGTTTTCATTGGTGATAGATTTTATTTTCACTCCGTAATTTACTTTAAATCTACTTTTATCTGCAGAACTGATGTTTTCCAATTCGATGCCTTTAAATTCAGTGTTGTAAAATTCGTTTTTACTTAACGTAACTAGGATAGTCTTACTGCTTCCATCTCTTAAAATTGTCACCGCTACTTTATCGTTAGGTCTTTTAGTATTAATGTATCCTGATAAATCAGCGTAGGTAGCGATGTTTTGATTGTCTAATTTAATAATAACATCTCCTTTTTTAAGGCCTGCTTTTTGAGCGCCAGAGTTTGCTGAAACAGCACTAATATAAAATCCTTCGGTTTGTTTTACCCCCAATTCTTTTGAAGCGTACGAATTTAATTCTCCACCTTGAACCCCTAATATTCCTCTTTGCACATTACCGTATTCCATAATGTCTTCGATAATTTTTCGAGCAATATTAGATGGTACTGCGAACGAGTAGCCTACATAGGAACCTGTCATAGAGGTAATCATCGTGTTAATACCAATTAAGTCGCCTCGCGTGTTTACTAACGCACCACCACTGTTCCCAGGGTTTACAGCTGCATCGGTTTGAATAAATGATTGGATGCCGTTGCTACCTAAGTCTCTTGCTTTTGCAGAGACGATACCTGCCGTTACAGTAGAAGTTAAGTTATATGGATTTCCTACAGCGAGAACCCATTCCCCCACTTTTGCAGAATCAGAGTTGCCAAAAGTGCTATACGGTAACGTTTCATCTGCATCAATTTTTAATAGCGCGATGTCCATTTTTGAATCGGTCCCAATCAATTTTGCCTTATATGATTTTTTGTTGTTCAAAGTGATTTCAATTTCTGAAGCGTCTTTTACAACGTGGTTGTTGGTTACAATATATCCGTCACCAGATATAATTACTCCCGAACCTGTGCCTACTTGCTCTTGTGATTGTCCCCCTTTATAGCCATAAAAGTATTCTAACATTGGGTTAGAAACCGCTTTATAGGATACGTTTTTTACGTGCACAACAGTATGCACGGTTTTTTCAGCAGCTTCGGTAAAATCCAATACTTCTGAATTCAAGCCTACTCGTTTAGTGTACGAGTCGGGTGCCGTTGTTGTTAAAGTGTTTCTGTTGGTCGAAAAATAACCATTGGTGTCAAATAAAAGTTTGTATGCCCCTAAAGTTGTGGCTCCACTTAATAAAGACACTAAAAATAGATTAGAAAATCGTTTCATAATAGAGATCGTTTAATTTTTGTTTGGAGAGTAAATTTAAGCCGAAATAAGGATGCTAAAAAATATTTTAACGCTGTTTAACTATGATTAACATTTCATTAATAGTTCGTACTTTTGTTAGACACAATTCTATTAAAATGCAATTACACTTTTATAAATACCAAGGAACTGGAAACGATTTTGTGATGATAGACAATCGCACTGATTTTTTTCCTAAAAATAATATACAACTAATAGCGCAGCTATGCGATCGTCGATTTGGAATTGGTGGTGATGGCCTTATTTTACTTGAAAATGATGCCACTAGTGATTTTAAAATGGTGTACTACAACTCAGATGGGAATCAAAGTACTATGTGTGGTAATGGAGGAAGATGCCTAGTTGCCTTCGCCAAAAAATTAAATGTCATAAATACTAAAGCAGTGTTTAATGCCGTTGATGGTTTGCACCATGCTTCAGTTAATGAAAATGAAATAGTTTCCTTGCAAATGATCAATGTATCAGAAATTAATAAAAATGCTGATTATACTTTTTTAAATACAGGGTCTCCGCATCACGTTCAATTAGTATCAGATTTAGAAAATTATAATGTAAAAGACAAAGGAGCAGCTATACGTTATGGAAGTTTGTATGGAAAGGAGGGCAGTAATATTAATTTTGTCAAACAAATAGACGAAAATACTTTTGCCTTGAGAACGTATGAAAGAGGAGTGGAAGACGAAACTTTGGCATGTGGAACTGGAGCAACAGCTGTGGCAATCGCTATGAATGCAAACGGTGTAACAAATGCTTCTTCAATTAATATTAACGTAGAAGGAGGGAAGCTAGCTGTTTCTTTTACAAAAGAAGATGATCAATTTACGAACGTTTTTTTAACAGGTCCTGCTACCTTCGTATTTGAAGGAACAATTGCTATTTAATCTTAGGTAAAATTTTATCATGATAACTTTAAAAGGAGATACGATTTACCTGCGGGCATTAGAACCGAATGATCTTGAATTTGTTTATCTAATCGAAAACGATCAAAGTATTTGGCCAGTAAGTAATACGAACACGCCATACAGTCGCTTTTTAGTTAAGCAATATCTAGAGAATGCGCAACAGGATATATATGAGGCTAAACAATTGCGATTAGCGATTTGCCAAGACGAGGATTTTCCTGCATTAGGTTTAATTGATTTATTTGATTTTGATCCAAGGAATAATAGAGCTGGTGTAGGTATTGTAATTCATGGTTTAGAGAATAAGAATAAAAATATAGGTTCTGAGGCATTAGAACTTTTAATTCGGTATGCTTTTTATCATTTAAATGTGCATCAACTGTATGCAAATATTAGTACAGAAAACAAAGCCAGTATTGCTCTTTTTACTAAATTTGGTTTCGAATGTATTGGTACAAAAAAGGATTGGAATCTTATTAATGGGGTTTACCACGATGAAGCAATTTTCCAATTAATACAATAATAATTTAAAATATAAATTTTGAGTACAAAAAAAATAATTTCAATCACCGCTCTTGTCGTGATTTCAGGATTAATGCTTTATGGTTTCGTGTTAATCAATCAAATTTTTTCTGACAATACTAAATTTAGTGATAAAGAAGTATTTGTTTATGTTCCTACCGATGCAAATTATGATCAAGTGCTCTCGCTAGTGAGTCCTTATGTAGTAAATATGGATCGATTCAAAATGGTTGCAGGCAAAATGAGTTACCCATCAAATGTGAAATCGGGGCGTTTTTTATTGAAGAACGGAATGAATAGTTATGAACTAGTGAAAGCAATGCGATCTAACGTCCCAGTTAAGTTAGCTTTTAATAACCAAGAGCGTATTGAGAATTTAGCTGGTAGAGTGGGTTCTCAGATCGAGGCTGATAGTGTATCGCTATTAAATTCTTTTAAAGATTCTATCTTTTTAAAAGAAAACGGTTTTAATGAGGAAAATGTGATGGTAATGTTCATTCCAAATACCTATGAGACATATTGGAACACCTCAGCTGTTAAGTTTAGGGACAAAATGATTAAGGAGTACCGCAATTTCTGGACGAAAGAGCGTGTGGCTAAAGCTAAAGAGCAAGGTCTTACCACGATTGAAGCAACTATTTTAGCCTCCATTGTACACAAGGAATCCGTAAAGAAAGATGAAAGACCCCGAATTGCAGGTGTCTATTTGAATAGATTGCGATTAGGAATGCCACTACAAGCGGATCCTACGGTCATTTTTGCGATAAAAAAGGAAGCAAATGATTTTGATCAGATTATAAAAAGAGTGTTTTATAAAGATCTGACAATGTCATCTCCTTATAACACTTACGTAAACATTGGGCTTCCACCGGGACCAATAGCTATGCCTGATATTACAGCGCTTGAAGCGGTCCTTACACCTGAAAAAAATGATTTTATTTATTTTTGTGCTAGTGTAGATCGTTTTGGATATCATGAGTTTGCAGCGACTCTTGAAGAGCACAATCGAAATGCAAAAAAATACTCAGATTGGATCACTGCACAAGGAGTAAAAAGGTAGGTTTGGTATTTAATAAACGTTTTTTCTTTTTTCTTATATTACTTTTGGAGTTAAATCTCGGCTATGCTCAAAATAGTTTGGACCGATTTCTAACTCCTTCTGATAGCTTAAATTCAAAGCGGAAGAATTCTCTTTTCCTTTCTGAGGCTGCTGTTGGAGCAATTACTTTAGTTGGGCTTAATCAACTCTGGTATGCTGATTATCCAAGATCAAAATTTCATTTTATAAATGATAATGCAGAGTGGTTGCAGATGGATAAGGTGGGTCATTTTTACTCCACCTATCACCTAGGAAGGTTTGGTGCTGAAATGTTACAATGGAGTGGAGCTACTGATAATCAGAAATTAGTATATGGTTCGACTCTTGGATTTGCATTTTTGACAGTTGTTGAGGTTTTTGACGGATTTTCTTCTCAATGGGGGGCTTCGCCTGGAGATTTGATAGCAAATGCATCAGGAACCGCTTTATATGTATCGCAAGAGTTACTTTGGAAGGAGCAACGCATTACACCAAAATTTTCTTTTCATTCTACAAAATATGCAGCTTTAAGACCAGAGATTTTAGGAAGTAACTTACCCGAAAATATTCTTAAAGATTACAACGGACAAACGTATTGGTTATCGATCAATCTACATTCCTTTTTTACGCAATCAAAAATTCCAAAATGGCTCAATTTAGCGGTGGGATATGGTGCTGATGGAATGCTCAAAGGAAATAATGAAAGTACCTTAGAAACAGATGTAGTTAGTAGTGAAAGAAAGAGACAATTTTATTTGAGTTTAGATGTTGACCTAACGAAAATCGAGACAAAATCACCAATTTTGAAGACTTTTTTCTCCGTTTTTAATACCATAAAAATTCCTGCCCCTACATTGGAATATACTCCTAGAGAGACATTTAAAGGTCATATGATCTATTTTTAGATAAGTTTAACAACTTGGTTTTCAGGTTTATAAATATTATTGTATCTTTGCACGCAGAAATTTCTTAACGGGACAGCGTTTTGAAGAAAAACAATTTATGGTAAAGAAGTGGTATTTTTATACGAGTTTAACTATTATTATAGCCTTTTTAAGTTCCGGTTTTAAACCGCTTAAAGTAGAGTCAAATGAATGGTTTCTAATAAAAAACACAGATGGAATCGAATACTTATATCCATCTCAAAAAAAAGAAAATTATACTGATTTAAATATTCCTTTTACAGGAAATTTATTTGTCGGTTTTAAACAAGCTCTTGGTTTCAAAGAGTCTAAAAACAAGTACAAAAAAATTAATTCCCTTGGTTATTTAGGGAAATATCAATTTGGTACTGAAACGTTAAAAGCAGTAGGAATTCACAATCCCGAATTATTTCTACGTAGCCCAAAGATGCAAGAAAAGGCATTTGTAGCTCTTCTATCTAAAAATAAAGCCTTACTCCAAACTGTAATTGAAAAATATGATGGTAAAGTAGTTAATGGTATATTAATTACAGAATCAGGTATTTTAGCAGCAGCGCATTTAGGTGGTGCTGGATCGGTTAAAAAATATTTTAGATATAACGGTAAGAAATCTATTAAGGATGCTTACGGAACATCGATTGGGAGTTATTTAAAAGCATTTGGCGGTTATGATACTTCGTTAATTGAAGCTAATGTTAATGCAGTTGCATCTAATTAATACGTAAAAATAAAGGGATACTTTTCAGTAGAAATAGTATCCCTTTTTTAATTATCTAACTTTTAGGATTTCACCATTTGCTTGAACAACCAAATTTTTCGTTTGGTTTCCGTTTTTAATTTTACAGTTGTATTGCTTTTTAATTATATCCCCTTCTTCCTGACTATATAGATATTTGTCATTCACAAGAGACCAACCAGGATACGTTTTATAAATTGAATACATTACTTCATTGGGAACTTTAACGTCTTTGTAATTTTCTACTACTCGAATTAATTTTCCTTTGTCGTTGTAGGTTGCAGCTAACGACCCGGTTTTAGTTTCCAACACTACTAAGTAGGAATCATAACCTTCAAAGTCTTTTCCAATATCATAAGCAATGAAACTTTTTTGTAAATCTCTGACTCTTTTGTCAGGATGGCGATCAGGAATATATAGTGAAAAATCTTTACCTACTCTTTTTATGACTACTGCAGGTAATTCTTCAAATTCTATTATTCCTTCATTAGTATTTTGTTTTATCTCATTCTGAGAAAAACTAGGGATACTAAATAGTATGACTAGAATTAATATGATAATTGATTTCATGATGTTTTAGTTTTAATTAATTTATTGTTGCACACTTGCTTCCAAGAAACTGTAAGGTTTAAAATTTTGCTTCCCCTTTTTAGTTAAAATAAATAATTTTTAGGTTCTACCTTTTCACATTGAATAGTGATACAGACCATGTTTGCTAATTTTAATGTATTAGGTTAGGTAGTTTTTATTTCAGAATTTGGGGGGAGGACTACGTTTTTAGTCGTCTAATATTGAATTAGAAACTTTAAAAAGTAGGTTGTTGTTGTTGTTGTTAATTAACGAAGAGATATTTGGCTCTCTTTATTGACGGTAAATTTTAAATAGATTTACACTTTTTCTTATGATAAGAACATATTTTTTACCGTTAATGAATGAAGTGCTTTTCTTGTATAAACTATTTTTTAAAAAAAATCTTGTCCTACATCGTGACTTGTATATGCAGATATAATTTTTTCAATTCATTTGTAAAATAACAATAGCTGTAGAGGTATTAAGCATACATTGTTATAGTAATCTCTTGTAGGTATATAAAGGTAGTAAATTATAAAGCATTGATTGTTAATGTTTTATATACAAAAAGTTAATTTTAAAATGCTTTTTTAGTCGGAAAGATTTTCCCATAAAAATATATGCAAATTGCTTTGTATGAAAAAAGCACCAAATTGCTTTGGTGCTTTGTTTAGTTTTACTCTTCGGTCAATATTTGAAGGATTTTTATGGCTGCTTCGCTTATTTTAGTTCCAGGTCCGAAAACAGCTACTGCTCCGTTATCGAACAAGAATTGATAATCTTGGGCAGGAATAACTCCTCCTACGACGACCATTATATCTTCTCTTCCGTACTTTTTGAGTTCTTCAATTACTTGAGGCACTAACGTTTTATGGCCAGCAGCTAACGAGGAAACTCCTAAAATATGTACGTCATTTTCTACTGCTTGCTTTGCAGCCTCAGCCGGGGTTTGAAATAGCGGGCCTATGTCTACATCAAAACCAACATCGGCGTAACCAGTCGCTACTACTTTAGCACCTCGATCGTGACCGTCTTGTCCCATTTTAGCAATCATGATGCGAGGTCGGCGGCCTTCTTGCTTAGCAAACTTATCTGCTAGCTTTTTTGCTTGTTCAAAGCTTTTGTCGTCTTTTATTTCTTTACTGTACACGCCGCTAAAAGATTTAATTTGTGCTTTATATCTCCCAAAAACGGTTTCTAAAGCATCGCTGATTTCGCCTAGGGTTGTTCTATAACGAGCGGCCTCAACAGCTAATTCTAATAAATTACCTTCTCCTGTTTTGGCACAAAGTATTAATTTATCAAGAGCTGCTTTTACTTTCTCACTATCACGAGTAGCTTTTATTTGGTCTAGTTGCTCTAATTGTTGCTTGCGCACCATTTGATTATCTACATCTAAAATTTGCAATGGGTCTTCTGTTTCTAGACGATATTTATTTACTCCTACAATAATATCTTGTCCGCTGTCAATACGAGCTTGTTTTCTTGCTGCTGCTTCCTCAATACGAAGCTTTGGAATTCCAGCCTCAATTGCTTTTGTCATTCCGCCTAGCTCTTCTACTTCTTCAATCAGTTTCCAAGCACTTTGCGCTATTTCATTTGTTAAGCTTTCTACGTAATAACTACCAGCCCATGGGTCGACAGTTTTAGTAATTTTAGTTTCCTCTTGAAGGAATATTTGCGTGTTTCGAGCAATTCTAGCTGAAAAGTCAGTTGGTAAAGCAATTGCTTCGTCTAGAGCATTGGTATGTAGGGACTGTGTTCCTCCAAAAGCCGCTGCTGTCGCTTCTATGCATGTACGAGCCACATTATTAAATGGGTCTTGCTCGGTTAAGCTCCAACCACTTGTTTGACAGTGTGTTCTTAAAGCTAATGATTTCTCATCTTGTGGGTTGAATTGCTTTAATAGTTTAGCCCAAATCATTCTACCGGCTCTCATTTTAGCAATTTCCATAAAATGGTTCATACCTATGGCCCAGAAAAAGGACAGTCTAGGGGCAAATTCATCAATTTTCATTCCAGTCGAAAGACCAGTTCTAATATATTCTAATCCATCGGCTAGGGTGTAAGCAAGTTCAATATCGGCAGTTGCTCCCGCTTCTTGCATATGATATCCCGAAATAGAAATAGAATTAAACTTAGGCATTTTCTTGCTGGTATATTCAAATATATCAGCAATTATTTTCATGGATGGAGTTGGTGGGTAGATGTACGTATTACGGACCATAAACTCTTTTAAAATATCATTTTGTATGGTTCCAGATAATAATTCAGGTTTGACACCTTGTTCCTCTGCAGCAACTATGTAAAATGCCATAATGGGTAAAACGGCTCCATTCATTGTCATGGAAACAGACATTTCATCCAAGGGGATTTGGTCAAAAAGCACTTTCATATCTTCTACAGAATCTATGGCAACACCCGCTTTGCCTACGTCACCAACTACGCGTTCGTGATCAGAATCATAGCCTCTATGAGTAGGTAAATCAAAAGCTATAGATAACCCTTTTTGTCCTGCGGCAAGGTTTCTGCGATAAAAGGCATTACTTTCCTCTGCAGTTGAAAATCCTGCATACTGTCTTACTGTCCATGGTCTGCGTACGTACATAGTAGAATATGGACCACGTAAATTGGGGGCGAAGCCAGCTCCAAAATCGAGATGTTCTAGATTTTCGATGTCTTTAGCAGTATAGTTTCGCTTCAATTCAATGCCTTCAGCTGTAAAGAAATCAGCAGTATTGTGTACTACGTTTTCGTTTGCAGTTTTAGCTTGATCTTGGAGTTGCTCTAGTTGAATATATTTAAGGTCTTTTCGTATCATTTGTAGACTCTATTTTAGTACTGATTAAGTAAATTGATTGCTGATTATTCTGATTCAAGTCGTTCTTGTTCTATTTTTTCAGCTAATCTTTTTTCTATAATTGGAGATATTAATGTTTTTCTTGACTTTACTTTTACAAAAGGGAAAAGTTCAAGATCCGTTTTCATGCGGTCATTTTTATTAGGGTATTTATTGGTTCCCAATAATATTTCTTTTCCAGAATCAAATAACTTTTGCTCCGTATCAGCACTTTCTTGTATTTTTCTTTTGATGGTGCCATCATTTAATTGCTTCAAAAACCCTCCATTTTCCTCAATTGTTTTGAATAAAGTTAATGCTTTTTCAGCTAGTTGATTAGTAAGGCTCTCTATGTAGTAACTTCCGTCAGCAGGATTATCTACCTTATCAAAATAGCTTTCGTTTTTAAGAATCAGTAATTGGTTACGAGCAATTCGGTCCCCAAACTCGTTGTCTTTATGGTATAAAGCATCGTAAGGTAAATTTGCGATAGCATCAGCTCCGCCAAGAATTGCACTCATGCACTCCGTTGTGGTGCGTAGCATGTTTACGTTGTAATCGTAAATCGTTTTGTTTCTCTTGGTAGGTGTTACTATTATATGGCAATCAAGGTTGTGATTGTACTCTTTTGCAATTAGATTAAATAAGACACGTATTGCTCTAAGCTTTGCGATTTCAAAAAAGTAATTAGTTCCCACGGCCACTTGCAAAACGATCGGTGTTTGTATTGAATCTAATCGGTTAAAATACTCGTTTGCGTGAGATAGGGTATAGGCTATCTGCTGAACTATGGTTGCGCCAGCATTTTGATAAAGTGTACTGTTAATACTTATTAAAGAGCTGTTTTTTGTAGCTTTTGAAAGTAATTCTAAAGTTTCAAAATTACTTTTTTCATTGGTACTAAACCAGTTTCCATCCTGTGCCAATTGTCCTATAGGGTCTAAATTACAATAAATTGTTGCCTTTCGTTCTATTGCAATAGCATCGATTTTTTTTACGAAATCGATTGAAATAAAATTAAAATGAAAATAAACAGGTATTGTTTCAAGCGGAAGTTTTTGTAGAAGTTTTACTATGTCTATAGTACTATCTTCTATAGTAAAACGAATACTTTCAGCTCCACGTGCTAAAGTGTCCATTGCGCGCTCAATCGATTTTTCTACGTCAAAAACAAATATGTTTTGACAAATTTTAAATTGGCTGGCGTGCGTGTTTACTTTAAAAGTTTTAGTTAAGTCGTCAGAATGATAAAAGGGTTTTACTTTTATGTCTTCTGGAGAATTCCATATTAAGGTGTCATTATAGTCAGCTCCCTTAAGTTCAAACTGGATTTTTTGTTTCCATTGTTTAGAGGAGATTGGATCAAAATCTTCAAATAGATTAGTAGTCATTTGGTGTTGATTTTAAATAATTCAAGATTCGTTATTGTGTGATGCTATCACCTTCAAATTCGATAATATAGATGTCTTCGCTATCCTTTTTCATAAAATATTTTTCGCGAGCATATTTTTCTATCTGTTCCGGATTTTTAAGCTGTTTTATTTGCTCTTCATCCTTTTTTATTTCGTCTTGATAGTAGGTTGCATTGTCTTCCAATTCGGTAATTTGATTGTCAAGAAAACGATGGTCAAAATAAGAATAATTATCAAGAAAACCCATCCAAGTAACAAAAAACAAAAGAACCCAAACATATTTATTGCTCAGGAATTTGAACCATGGTTTGTTTTTATATGGGTTTTTCATGTTTGTTTATTTAGCCCTGATGGTAACGACATCCTTTTTTAACTTGCCTTTTTTTGGCAAGGTAAAAAAGATATAGTGTACAGCAGGAAATAGCTCCTAATGATTTGAACGTAATTGATACGATCAAGTTAGGTGGTTATAAAATTACAATAAAATTATAGAATTCTTTGGTTTATTACGGCCCTAACTACATCAATTGCTACTGTATTGTGTTTGTCATTAGGTATAATAATATCAGCAAATGCTTTTGTTGGCTCTATAAATTGCTGATGCATGGGTTTTAACGTGTTTTGGTATCGATTTAGAACTTCATCCATGTCTCGTCCTCGTTCAGCAATATCACGTTTTAAACGGCGTATTAAACGCTCATCAGAGTCGGCATGAACAAAAATTTTCACATCAAATAACGCTCTTAGCTCTGGATTTGCTAAAATTAAAATTCCTTCCACGATCATCACTTTTCTAGGATGTGTAGTAATGGTATCTTCTGTTCTATTGTGTGTTACAAAAGAATAGACTGGTTGGTGAATTGTTTTTTCTTCTTTTAATTCCTTTAAGTGTGCCACTAGTAAATCAAAATCGATTGCACGTGGATGATCGAAGTTAATGAGCGCACGTTCATCAAACGATAGGTTATTGTTTTCTTTGTAGTATGAATCTTGTGAAATGATACCAACCTCTTTATCAGGGAGTTCATTCATAATTTGATGCACGACGGTTGTTTTTCCGCTTCCTGTTCCTCCTGCAATACCTATAATAAGCATATAATGGTTTTAAATATTGAATATAGAGCAAAAATAGGAATTTAAACGGTGATAATAGGACATTGATAATGTAGAATTGTCTTTTTTTAGTCATTTTACTAATCAATTTTTAACTCCAATGCATATTACTGTTTTTTGTAAGCGGTTTTCATATTTAATGAACAGGTAGTCTGTTCGAGCGCAATATTAATTGGTTATCTTTAGAGCTTAAAATAAATGACTGTGTATAGCCAAATTAATAAGAATATCAGCCGGTATGTGTCGTTTGAAAAGGAGGAATTAGAAATCTTTAATTCTTTGTTAGAACACAAAAAGACAGTAAAAAAGACCACTTTGTTGCGAGCTGGTGAGCAGTGTAGTTTTGAAGCCTTTTTGATTAAAGGTAGTGCTCGTAAGTACTATATAGATGCTAATGGTGCAGAAGTAATCTTGCAATTAGCTGTTGAAGATGCATGGTTAAGCGATATTTCATTTAGTATGTACGAAGATAGTCCTAGTAATGTATTTATAGAAACTTTAGAAGACTGTGAGTTTTTTATTTTTTCTCCAGAATCGAAGGAGTCATTGTTTAAAAAAGCACCACGATTTGAGCGTGCTTACCGTATTTTGATGGAGCGCCATCTTGCAGTTACTCAAAACAGATTATTCGAAACTATTGCAAAAACTGCTACCGATAAATATGTTGCGTTTTTAGAACAATACCCTGAACATGCAAACCGATTTGCCCAGCATTATATTGCCTCTTATTTAGGGATTTCGCCGGAGTTTCTCAGTAAAATCAGGAATAAACTAGCTAGATTATAAATTTTAAATTTTAAGTTTTCTTGTTCTAGTTCAATGTATTTGCTTCTTTTTATTGAGAATTTTGTATTTCAATTATAAGTTTAAAATGATGGAAAATAAAAAAACTGTAGAAAAAGAAATACTAACAAATTATATTTTACATAAAGCTGATACGAGAGGCCACGCTAATCATGGTTGGCTTGAATCCTATCATTCTTTTAGCTTTGCTGGATACCAAAATCCAGAACGAATGAATTTTGGGGTATTGCGCGTACTTAATGATGATTCCGTGAGTCAAGGTATGGGTTTTGGTAAGCATCCTCACGATAATATGGAAATTATCTCTATTCCTCTTGAAGGAGATTTGGAGCATCAAGACAGTATGGGAAACACAACGGTAATCAGGGAAGGTGATATCCAAGTGATGAGTGCTGGTACCGGGATTTTTCATAGTGAGTACAACAAGAACAAAGATCAGCCTGTAAAATTTTTGCAAATTTGGGTTTATCCAAATCAAAAAAATGTAACTCCTAGGTACGATCAAATTACTTTAAACTTAGAAGACCGTCACAATAAATTGCAGCAAATTTTATCTCCCAATCAAGAAGATGAAGGTGTATGGGTGTACCAAGACGCTTGGTTTCATATGGGAACATTTGACCTCCATTTTGAAACATCCTACTCAACAAAGAAAAAAGGCAATGGAATTTATGCATTTGTATTGAAAGGTAAATTTAACATAGACGGAGTGGAGTTAGGCGAACGAGATGGATTGGGTATTTCGAATGTAGATTCAATTGCTATTACTGCAGATTCTGCGAATGCAGAGATTTTATTGATGGAAGTACCGATGAAATTATAATTAAAAATAAATATAACAATTAAATAATATTATTATGTCTACAACAAAATGGGTAATTGACCCAACACATTCAGAAATTGGTTTTAAAGTTAAACACATGATGTTTACAAACGTATCAGGAAAGTTTAATGCTTTTGAAGCTACGATTGAAAATGATGAAGAAAATTTTGAAACTTCAAAAATTGAATTTTCTACTGATGTAAATTCGATCGATACAAACAACGAAGACAGAGATAATCACTTAAGAGGTGCCGATTTCTTTGATATTGAAAATTATAAAAAACTTTCTTTTGTTTCTACTTCTATCAAGAAAATTGATGAAGGTGAATACCAAATTGCAGGTGATTTAACTATTAAAGATGTTACTAAATCAATAGTTTTGGATACAGAATATAGCGGATTAATGAAAGATCCATGGGGAAATACTAAAGTAGCGCTGTCTATTACTGGAAAAATTAATCGTAAAGATTTTGGTTTAACTTGGAATGCAGCATTAGAAACAGGAGGAGTATTAGTAGGAGATGAAATTAAGCTAGTTTCTGAAATTCAATTTGCTAAATAATAATTAATTCAAGAAATCCTCAGGTATTAAGTTGTCTGAGGATTTTTATATAGTTATGGAAAAGATTAATATTTTATATATTGGGAGACATCTCGAGATTCTTAGTACTGTGGTTCGAGTTATTAATGCAAATGAAAATTGGAATGCAGTAGGGGCAATGAATGATGAAGAATCTAAAGCTGTTTTTAGGGAAATTAAGTTTGATATCGTTTTGTTAGGTTCAGGAATATCTGATGAAAGCGAAATTTCTCTACGTTGTTTTTTTGAAATACATAATCCAGAAGCAATAGTGATGCAGCATTATGGTGGCGGTAGTGGTTTGTTACTTAGTGAAATTAATACAGCATTGCTTGAGTTAAAGAAAAAAAGAGAGTGTTTTAGTAAGTAACACTCTCTTTTTTATTTTTTATTTATTCTTTTTAGCTTTTATCATCATTTCTAATTGATCCCATAGTTCTTCAGGGATTGCTTCTAGTAGATTGAATTGTCCAGCACCTTTTAGCCATTCGCCACCATCGATAACAACGACTTCACCATTAACATAAGCTGAGAAGTCTGAAACTAGATATGCAGCTAAATTAGCCAATTCTTGATGGTCTCCTACGCGCTGTAAAGGTACCTTCTTAGCCATGTCAAACTTTTCAGCAAGATCACCGGGTAACAATCTATCCCATGCTCCTTTAGTTGGGAACGGTCCAGGAGCAATTGCATTAGTGCGAATTCCGTATTTTGCCCACTCTACCGCTAAACTTCTTGTCATAGCTAGTACTCCTGCTTTTGCAGTAGCACTTGGAACAACATAAGCTGATCCTGTCCATGCATAGGTAGTTACAATATTTAAAACTGTAGACGACGTTTGTTTAGTATCTATCCAATGCTTTCCAAAAGCAAGCGTACAGTTTTTAGTTCCTTTTAAAACAATATCAATTACAGTATCAAATGCATTTGCAGACAAGCGCTCTGTGGGTGAAATGAAATTCCCAGCAGCATTGTTTAGTAGTACGTCTACATGACCAAAAGCTTTTAAAACACCTTGTAACATATTTTCTACTTCTTCATAATGACGTACGTCACATTGCAAAGGAAGACAAGTCCCGCCGGTTTCTGCTTCCAGTTCCGCCGCTGTGTTTTTCAGTTTTTCTAAATCTCTGGATGTGATAGCCACTTTTGCACCTAATTCCAAGAAATATTTAGTCATCGCTTTTCCTAAACCACTACCGCCTCCAGTAACTACTATTACTTTACCTTCTAAAGCGTCGTCTCTTAACATTTTATCTGTATATCCCATAGTTTTTTTATTGTAAATATAGTAAATTTTTACTATGCATGCATAATAAATACTTTTTAAATTTGGTTTAAGCGATTTGCGGCAGAAGCCAATGTTGCATCATCCTTAGCAAAGCAAAAGCGAATTAACTTTAAGTCTTTTCCATTTTCGTAAAAGGTTGAAATAGGAATGGCTGCCACACCATGTTCTGTGATTAGTCGCTTACAAAAAGCAACATCAGGTTCATTTGAAATGGCTGTATAGGAGGCAACTTGGAAATAAGTTCCTTCGCACGCTTGCAATTCAAATCTACTATTAGTTAATAGAGATCTAAAGTAATCTCTTTTTTGTTGGTAAAATGAGCTTATGGAATTGACTGATACAACATCAAGGTAGTCACTAATGGCTACTTGACAAATACTATTAACGCTAAAAACTAGAAATTGATGCACTTTTTTGATTTCTTTCATCAAATAGTCGGGTGCAACTAAATATCCAATTTTCCAGCCCGTGATATGAAATGATTTCCCAAACGAGGAAACCGTGATGCATCTGTCAATCAATATTTTTCTGCTGTGAGCTGAAATGTGCTTTTCTTCAAAGGTAATGTATTCGTAAACTTCGTCTGAAAGTAAAAGTATTTTAGGAAACTTTTTCAAAAGTAGCTCCAAGGCTGTAAAATCGGAATAGCTTAAGATTTTACCCGTAGGATTATGTGGATTATTAATGATTATCATTTTGGTTTTATGGGAACATGCTCTCTCTATTCTCTCCCAGTTGGTGCTGTAGTTATCATTTAAAGGAACGCGAACAGGAGTTGCGTTGCAAAGTAAAATAGGTGCTTCGTAACAGTCATAACTTGGATCTACGATTATAACTTCGTCTTGGCTTTCAACCAAGGCCTGAATAGTTGCAAAGATACCTTGAGTAGCTCCCGCGGTAACGAGGATCTCTGTTTCAGGAGAAATGATTCGACCATAAGAGGATTTTACTAATGCTGCAATTTTGTACAAAAGAGGAGGGTACCCTGCCATTGGTGTGTATTGATGGACATTCTCCTTTGCGAGTTTTGCAATGCTGTTTGTTAGTCTTTCGTCTACGGGGAAATTAGGGAAACCTTGCGACAAATTTATAGCATTATGCTCTAATGCCATTTTTGACATCACAGAGAAAACACTAGTGCCGATGTTTGGGAGTTTTGACATTCTTTATTTTTTATTTTAAATATACAGATTTTGTGTTGCAAAATAGAGTGTCATAAAATAAATTCACTTCATTAATAGAAATAGCGTAAAAAAAAATCCATCAAAACTATATTTAAATACGGTTTAGATGGATTATTAATTTTTTATTACTACTACATCTTATGAATAATAAAGATAGTAGGACGTTTATGTAAATCAATAGTTTCTTTTTTCCAAGCTGCTATTTTTTTTGTTTTTATGTATTCTGTAGGCAGGGTAATATCTGTTGCGATACATAAATGTGTTTCGGGATTCAAAGTCTGTATTAAATCTTCTAGTAATTTATTATTACGGTAGGGCGTCTCAATAAAAATTTGAGATTGATTTTTTTCGAAAGAGATTTTTTCTAGACTTTTGAAACTTGCCTTTTTCTCCTCTTTTTCAATAGGTAGATAACCATGAAAAGTAAAACTCTGTCCGTTCATTCCTGATGCCATCATCGCTAGTAATATGGAGGATGGACCAACAAGAGGAATGACTTGGATTCCTTTTTCATGTGCTAATTTTACGATTACAGCACCAGGATCAGCTACACCAGGACAACCAGCTTCACTCATTAATCCCATATTTTTTCCTTCAAGTAGTGGCTTAATAAAATCTAAATGCTCTTTAGTCTCCGTACGCTTGTTTAGGGTAAAGAGTACTAAATCAGATTGTTTTTTTTCGGGATTAACTTCCTTTATTGATTTTCGCGCTGTTTTATCGTTTTCAACAATATAGTGGTCAATACAATCAATTGTTCTTTTTACGGTTTGTGGTAAAACATCCATTGGGTCGCACTCTCCCATAGTAGTAGGGATGAGGTATAGTTTTCCTAAAAGAGGATTTGCTGTCATTGTGTAAAGTTTTTGTTATAATCTAAACGCTCCTGCAAAGGAAGTGAATTTTGAAGGAACTAACTAAGTCAAAGTTTTAAACCAAAGATTATGAATGCTTCGCTATTAATTTCTGAGCTATTAAATCACAGACTTCGTCAAGCATATTGTAGACCATTTCAAAACCATTCGACAGACCGTAATAAGGGTCAGGAACATCGACGTTTTCGTCAGGGAAAAGTTCGTCAAGAATTATTTTTACTTTTTGTTTATGCTGATCGGTAGTTGCAAGTGCAAGGACGTCATCATAATTAGATTTGTCCATTACATAAATATAATCAAATTCATCAAAGTCGCTAGAAACAAACTGTCGTCCTTTTTGCTGTGAAATGTCAAGTTTGTTTTTTTTGGCAACAGCTACTGATCGTGTATCTGGAGAGTGGCCTATGTGCCAACCACCAGTCCCAGCAGAGTCTACTGAAAATAAGTTTTTAGGAAGTTTCGAGGCAAGAATACCTTCGGCCAAAGGCGACCTACAAATATTACCCAAACAAACCATTAAAATTTTTACTTGCATGAAACGACTAGAGCGTTAATTTTTTATGAATGTCATCTACAAACTTCTTGAATTGCTTATCTGTAGCAACAAGATTGTCAACTGTTTTACATGCGTGTAGAACGGTCGCGTGATCACGATCTCCAATTTGCGAACCAATATTTGCTAAAGAAGCTTTGGTGAATTTCTTAGCAAAAAACATGGCTAATTGTCTCGCTTGTACAACGTGTCTTTTTCTTGTTTTAGATTGTAATGTTTCTAAATCTAATTGGAAATAATCAGAAACAATTTTCTGAATGTAATCAATAGATATTTCACGTTTAACATTCTTAACAAATTTCTCAACTACGCTTTTAGCTAGTTCAATTGTTACTTCTTTCTTGTTAAAAGAGGATTGTGCTATTAATGAGATAATTGCACCTTCTAGCTCACGAACATTTGATTTTATGTTGCGAGCTACATATTCAATTATTTCTTCGGGTATTTCAACACCATCGCGATACAAGATGTTTTTCAAGATTGAAACTCTTGTTTCGTAATCAGGCTGATGTAACTCAGCTGATAATCCCCATTTAAATCGAGAAAGTAAACGCTGTTCAATGTCTTGCATGTCAACAGGTGCCTTGTCAGAAGTCAAGATCACTTGTTTTCCATTTTGATGTAAATAATTAAAGATATGGAAAAACACATCTTGTGTTCCTGATTTACCTGATAAGAACTGAACGTCATCGATGATTAAAACGTCAATTAATTGGTAAAAATGGATAAAGTCATTTCTATTGTTTTTCTTAACAGAATCGATATATTGTTGAGTAAATATCTCAGCAGAGATATAAAGTACTGTTTTATCTGGATATTTGTCTTTAATTTCAACACCTATAGCGTGTGCTAAGTGTGTTTTGCCTAATCCTACACCACCAAATATTAATAGCGGGTTGAAAGAAGTCCCACCTGGTTTATTGGCAACAGCCATACCTGCAGAACGCGCTAGTCTATTAGAATCTCCCTCAAGGAAATTGTCAAAACTGTAATTTGCGTTAAGTTGAGATTCGATTTTTAAATTTCTAATTCCTGGAATAACGAAAGGGTTCTTTAATTCAGGATCTAAATTTTTGAAAGGAGCGTCTACATTTTGAGGTTTCATTGGAGCCCTATTGGCACTTGGCAATTGTTCCGTAAACGGTTGTTTATTGCCATAAGTGTTTTCCATCTTAATTTTATAAAGTAACTTTGCATTTTTACCAAGTTCTTTAGTTAAGGCAACTTTTAATAATTTTACGTAGTGTTCTTCTAGCCATTCATAAAAGAATTTGCTAGGAACTTGAATGTACAAAGCGTTATCGGTAAGTTCAACTGATTTGATCGGTTCAAACCAAGTTTTGTAGGCTTGATCTTGAATGTTGTCTTTTATAAAAGACAAACAGTTTTCCCATACTGATTGAGCAGTTTTGTTCATAAATTCTATTAAATTATCCTATTATTGTAATTTACTTTTGTGTAAAAATATCAAAAGTTATTGTTTTTTTTCGGGGTAACAAATATGTGAACAATTTTCTGTAAAAAAAAATAATTAGAGGTTGATTTTGAATAAATATTGTTGTAAGTAGGTTAAGAATGATATCAAACAAATGTTAAATTGTAGAAGTATTTATATGAAAAAACATGAATTAAAAGTAAGAGTTAGGTATTCCGAAACGGATCAAATGGGGGTGGTTTATCATGGCAATTATGCACAGTATTTTGAGATGGGACGCGTGGAATGGCTTAGAAACCTTGGGATTTCGTATAAATGGATGGAAGATAATGGCGTGATGCTTCCGGTAGTTTCTTTAAACATAAATTATAAAAAACCGGCTCGTTACGATGATTTGCTAACTATAAAAACAGTTTTAAAAAGCCAGTCAACTGTCAAGATAGAATTTGATTATGAAATCCTCAATGAAAAGCAGGAGTTATTAACAATTGCAAACTCAATATTAGTTTTTGTAGACATGAAAACAGGGCGTCCAACGGCTCCACCTGCTTATGTAAAGGAAAAGCTTTTGTTGATTTAGAAGTAAATTGAACAGATACTGATTATTCAATAATTTTAAGCTTAATTTCAAATAACGAATTGAAAATGTCGAATATTATTTCGGCATTTTTTTTTCGAGTTTTAATGATGATTTCACAACTCATTTCCATTTTTTGGCTCACTATATCAAGATTTTTTTCCTTGATGATGCGCATGACTTTATTCATGTTCTTGTATTCAAATAAGATTTGGTATTGAACATCAATCGTTTTTTCAATTATATCACAGTTTTCTAAGCTAAGTTGAGCTGCTGTTTTGTAAGCAGATATAAGTCCTCCCACGCCCAGTTTTACTCCACCAAAAAGTCTTACTACAACAATTAAGATATTCGTAACTCCAAATGACTGTATTTGCCCATATATTGGCATGCCGGCACTATTACTTGGTTCTCCATCATCGTTTGCACGATAGTAGATTTTGTTTGTCCCAATTTGATAAGCATAACAAAAATGTCCTGCGTTAGGGTGCTGTTTTTTTAAACCATCAATAATTGGTTTTAATTCGTCCTCAGACTCAAAAGGGAAAGCGTAACCAAAGAATTTACTGTTTTTTTCTTTAAATAGTATTTCCTCGGATGCTTGATCGATTGTTTTATAAGTATCAATGTTTTCCAAAAAGTATTTGTTATTGTTTATTCGTTTTCAAATAACTGGATGACATCGTCTTTACCAACTTGAAGATTCCAAACTTGTAACCCCAAAGTTTTTGCCGCATCAGTGTTTTCTTTTTTATCATCCACAAAAAGAGTGTGTTTGGGCACTAACTCATGATTGTTAATTACTGCTTGATAGATTTCAAGTTCAGGTTTACGCATTCCCATTTCAAAGGAGAAATATACTTTTTCGAAACATTGGTAAAAATCTCTGTAAAATGATATGCCCTTTTTACTTTCAAATTCAGCAATATGTATTTCGTCTGTGTTACTCAATAAGAATAAACGATATTTTTGAGATAAAAGTTGTAAAAACTCTAGACGATAAAGTGGGAAGTCTAGTAATATTGAATTCCACGCTTTCTCTATATCTATTAAATTAGCACCTGGGATGTGATTTTGTATGCCAATTAAAAATGTTACTTTTTCAATTAATCCTTTTTCAAATTGTTGATTAAGCAAATCAAGTTCGCTATTCCACTCCACTAATCCCAGTTTTTGCAGATTCTGTAAGGGTGCTTGCTTATCTAGATTGATAAATACATCACCAAAATCGAAGATTATTGAATTAATCATGTTTTCTAGTTATTAGTAGTTCATCATTATTTATTAGCAATCTTTTATTTTCAACTACCTTTAAGTGTGGTGCTTTTACTCCATCCTTAAGTAGAGTTGATCCTTTAAATGCGCGAGCTTCATCCCATAGGTCTGCATCAATAAAAGTTTGAATCGTTTTACATCCACCTTCTATAATGACAGACTGAATGTGATGTTGAAACAATAGATCTGAAATTTGGACAGCAATATTGCTATCAAAATCTATATTCTCAAAGATACAATTTTCTGTGCTTATTTCATCGGACGGTTTGCTTATGATAATAGTTTTTATCTGATTATCAAATAGTTGATTGTTTTTAGGAATTCTTCTGTTAGCGTCAAGAACAATACGGGTAGGGTTGTTTCCAGTCCAGTCTCTGACATCTAGTTTTGGATTGTCGTCAATAGCGGTTTGTGTTCCCACGAGAATTGCTTGTTCCTCACTTCGCCATTTATGAACGAGCTGCCTAGAATATTGATTAGTGATCCAAACAGGTTTATTTTCCTCTTTTTGTACTGGAGCAATAAATCCGTCTTGACTTACAGCCCATTTAAGAATGATGTATGGTCTTTTTTTGTTGTGAAAAGTGAAGAAGCGTTTATTGAGTTGATAGCATTCATCTTCAAGTACACCCACAGTTACATTTACTCCTGCTTCAATTAATTTTTTGATACCGTTTCCTACTACTTGAATATTAGGATCGACCGTGCCAATGACCACGTTAGGTATCCCAGTACGTATAATCAAGTCACAGCAAGGAGGTGTTTTACCAAAATGGCTACAAGGTTCTAAACTTACGTAGATAGTTGCGTTAGTTAATAGGGATTTGTCTTTTACAGATTGTACCGCATTAACTTCAGCATGCGGTTCTCCCGCTTTTTTATGCCATCCTTCCCCAATAATTTTACCTTCATGCACAATAACGCTTCCCACCATGGGATTTGGGTAGGTAGTTCCTAAACCATTTTTGGCTAATTGGATGCAACGTTTTATATATTTTTCTTGAGTATTCACCATACAAAAGTAGTTAAATTTGAGTTTATGATTTAGTTGTAATTGTAGTAAAAAATACAGTAAAGTATTTCTACTTTTGTGCTTTTAAAGTAAAGGAATATTTCAGTATGGAAAATTGGTTAATTAGAAAGATAAAAAAAGAAGATAACGAAGCGGTAGCACAACTAATTCGCGCCGTTTTTGATGAGTTGAATATTCCTAAGGTAGGTACCGCTTATGAAGATGCATACTTGGATTTTATGTTTGAAGAATATAGTAAAGCCAAATCAGCTTATTTTGTAGTAGAATATAATGGTAAAGTTGTTGGCTCAGCAGGAGTGGCGCCTCTTGAGAATGAAGCGAATAGTATTTGTGAATTACAAAAGATGTATTTTTTACCTGAGACGCGTGGTTTAGGGATTGGTGGAGCGATGATGTCAAGGTGTTTGCAAGCAGCAAAGGAATTTGGCTTTGAGCAATGCTACTTAGAAACAATGCCTTTTATGTTAGATGCTCAAAAATTATATAAAAAAGTAGGCTTCAAAAATATAAGTGCGCCTATGGGAAGTACCGGTCATACTTCTTGTCCTGTATGGATGTTGAAGGATTTGTAATATAAGTTGCTAAAGGCCTAGAGTACCCAATTTAAATTTTGTCTGTCATGAGAATTAAGGAATATAGAAGTTATTTTATTAAGGAGCTAACACCTATTTACGATGTTGGAGAAGTCGAAAGTTTTTTTTATTTAATTCTTGAAGACAAGCAACAACTTAGACGAATTGATCTTGCCTTAACTCCAGATTTAAGCTTTTCTGAAAGAGACGTACTACTTTGGGATGAATTAGTACAGCAATTAAAACTGGAAATTCCAATACAGTATTTGCTAGGCAAAACTAGTTTTTATGGATTGGATTTTGCAGTCAATGATGCAGTACTTATTCCAAGGCAAGAGACAGAGGAGTTGGTCGATTGGATTGTATCAACCGTTAATTCAGAGAAGGCAGACCTTCCACTGCGAATTTTAGATATTGGAACAGGGAGTGGATGTATCGCGATTTCTTTGGCTAAAAATATCAAAAACGCAACTGTTTTCGCCATTGATGTATCCGAAGAAGCTTTGGCGATAGCTCGAAAAAATGCCGCAAATAACAACGTTGTTATAACCTTTATTTTTCAAAATATTTTAGAAACCGTCGATTTAGAACAGCGATTTGATATTATTGTTTCAAACCCTCCTTATGTTAGGAATCTTGAAAAAGAAGAAATTAAAAAAAATGTGTTAGACAATGAACCTCATTTGGCACTTTTTGTTGCTGATGATGATGCATTAATTTTTTATACAAAAATCGCCCAGTTAGCTCAAAAAAACTTGACAAGTTCTGGTCACTTATTTTTTGAAATAAATCAATATTTAGGACAAGAAATGGTCGAGTTATTGCAGAGTTTAAATTTCAAAAACATAGAATTGCGTAAGGATATTTATGGTAATGACCGAATGACTAAAGCATTAATTTAGTGCTATATTGTTTATCTTCAATAATTTAAAACTACCAAGTTTATTCGTAGCGTAAGGCTTCAATAGGATCTAGAACCGCTGCTTTGATTGCAGGATATAATCCTGAAACTAACGCTACTATAAAACTAGTAGTAAAAGCGGCAAAGATCGCCCCCCATGGAATTACGAAAGCAAAATCTAAAGCTGTAGCAATACCAAAACCGATTAAAATACCGAGTATAATACCTACGATACCTCCTAATTGTCCAATAATCATTGTTTCAATAAAGAATTGTATGGCGACTGTAGAGCGCTTAGCACCCAAGGCTTTTCTAACTCCTATTTCACGCGTTCGTTCCGTAACAGACACAATCATAATATTCATTAAAGCAATAGAAGATCCCAAAACGGTAATAATACCAATAAGCCAAGAGGCTAATCCCAAGTATTGGGTAATTCCCAAAATTCTATTAATCAAATCATCAGAACGAACTACTCCAAAATTATTGTCTTTAATTGGGCTTAATTTGCGTACTCTACGCATAGTACTAATTGCATTATCGATGGCTTGGTCTAGAATTTCTTTTTTAGAAACCATTACACTCATGTTATAATTAATTCTTGGAGCGGTAAATAAAGAACGTGCTACTTGAATAGGAATTAAAACTCTTAAATCTTGGCTGTTACCAAAAGTAGAGCCTTTCTCTTTTAGTACTCCAATTACTTTAAATCGAGCACCTCTAATAGAGATTGTTTTATTTAAAGGATTGACGTCTTTCAGGAGCCCTTTCTCAAAATCAGAACCCACAACACAAACGTAGTTATTGTTTGCAATATCAAAAGAATTGAAGTTTCGACCTAAGCTAGTTTCTAATCCGGAATTTGTGATAAAGAATTCATCAACACCTACTACTGAGATAGCAGGGTCTGTTTTATTTGCTTCGTACTTCACCTCAGCGATTGATGTCGCTGTAAATGACACCGAAGTTTCAGTGAAAGGATAATTGAATTTATTTTTAAAAGCAACGGCCTCTGGGTAAGAAATGATTGGATTTATAATCGTTCGTTCCTCACCACCTCTTCGTCTGGCGGTATTCTCGTACTGACTTATATTAAAGGTGTTGGCTCCCATGGAGGCAAAGTCAGATGAAATAGTATTTTCAAGCGCAGATACCACAGTCAGAATACCTACCAAGGCAGTTATTCCTATAGCAATAATGATTACCGTAAGCGAGGTTCTTAATATTTGGGTCTTAATGGAACCAAATGCGATTCGGATATTTTCTTTTAGTAAATTTAGCATCATGGTAGTTTGACACGAAAATACAATTTTTGTTACAAGTTTATTTTGGATGAAGTATTATTTATTTTAAAAATTAGATATTTGCACTTCTCAATTTAAGTATTTAAATTTTGGCTCTATAGTTTTTAGTGCTAGAGCAAGTATTAAACCCACATTTCAAAAATGGCATCAAAACCAAGTATTCCTAAAGGAACAAGAGATTTTTCACCTGCTGAGGTGGCAAAAAGACAGTATATTATTCAAACTATTAAGAGTAATTTTGAGAAATTTGGCTTTCAGCCTATCGAAACACCTTCTTTTGAGAACTCAGAAACCCTTATGGGTAAATATGGAGAAGAAGGAGATCGTTTAATTTTTAAAATTCTGAACTCGGGAGACTATTTGGCGAAAGCCAATGCTGCTCATTTAGATACTAAGGATAGTACGAAGCTTACTTCGAGTATATCTGAAAAAGCGTTGCGTTATGACTTGACGGTGCCTTTTGCACGTTATGTCGTGCAGCATCAAAACGAAATTGAATTTCCTTTTAAAAGATACCAAATTCAACCAGTTTGGCGTGCAGACCGACCCCAAAAAGGACGCTTTAGAGAGTTTTTTCAATGTGATGCTGATGTGGTTGGCTCTAAATCTTTGTGGCAGGAAATAGAGTTGGTACAGTTGTATGATACTGTATTTACCCAATTAGGGTTAAATGGGGTAAATATAAAAATCAATAATCGTAAAATTCTTTCGGGTATTGCTGAGGTTATAGGAGCATCAGACAAATTAATTGACTTTACGGTTGCCTTAGATAAGCTGGATAAAATAGGCGAGGACGGCGTTAAAGACGAAATGATAGCTAAGGGAATTACGGAGGATGCTATCACAAAAGTGCAACCCTTATTTAATTTTACGGGATCAATTTCTGAAAAAATAGAAAAATTAGAATTGCTTTTAATTTCTTCAGATGAAGGTTTAAAAGGAGTTGAGGAGTTGCGTTTTATTTGTGAAAATGTTTCTAAATTAGGATTAGCGACAGCTAATTTAGATCTAGATGTAACCCTAGCTCGAGGTCTTAATTATTATACGGGAGCTATATTTGAAGTTAGCGCTCCTGAAGGTGTTGCTATGGGATCTATAGGTGGCGGTGGAAGATACGATGATTTAACTGGTATTTTTGGTTTAAAAAACATGAGTGGTGTTGGAATCTCTTTTGGTTTAGACCGTATATATCTGGTGGTTGAAGAGTTAAATCTTTTTCCGGAAACAGTTACTGCAGCATCAAAAGCATTGTTTATTAATTACGGAGATGGCGAAGCGTTTTATGCTATGCAAGCCATTAAACAATTGCGTGCGGCGGGTATAAAAGTAGAATTGTATCCGGAAAATGTAAAAGTAGCCAAACAATTTCAGCATGCTGACAAACGAAATATTCCTTTTGCTGTTATCGTTGGCGAAACAGAGATAGCTTCAAATTCCTACTCCCTTAAAAATTTAGTAACTGGAGAACAGATTTTAGTAGATTTAGAAAGTTTAAAAGCGGCTTTATTGTAATCGTTTTTGTCTATTATATAAAAAAGGGTCTTGAATTATTTCAAGACCCTTTTAAATTTACTTACTTCATGAGTTGCTGTAGCGGTTTAAGTTGCTCCATATCCACATTTGATTTTTGTACAATTTGCATCAGACTCATTATATTGTTTGCATTCATGTCTTTTCCAAGTACACGAATTATGGCAAAGCCATTTTCTTTTCGGTTGGTATATAAAATAAATTCGTCTATGTGATCATTATCGCCTATAAAACTTACAGATGCTGCGCTAGCACCAGTGCTAAATTTCATTAGTTGTTGGTATTTCTCATCTTTTAAGATCTGATTTACTTTTGTGTTTTCTATTTCATATTGTTCTTTGTTCTCTTCTGTTAATTTAAATGCTAATATATTTATCTTATCAAACGAAGCAAGGGCAGTTTGTTGATCTTCGCTTAGGCTATCTTTAGCTATATTTAAGATGGAAGGAGAGATATCAAGAGCTAAGAAATTATTGTTTTCAGTATTTTCAACAAAATATTTTTGAAGTGAAGGTTCTTTATTACAGCTTACGCAAAGTAATGTAATAGCGAGTACTGTACTATAAGTGATTTTCATATTAGCGGTTGTTTTTACTAGCTTTTTTAAGCTCCTCGCCTCCAGGAATTTTCATTTTATCTGTAAGTATCGAAATTTCATTTAGGTCAAAATCCCCTGTTAAAGACATTAAAACAGTTTGATTCGTTTTACCACTACCTTCAATAAACATGAGTAGCTCTTTAATTTGAGAATCAGAACTGCCGGATTTTACTAAAATTTTTATGTTTTTCCCACTATCATTTACACGCATTAATTCTTCAAGTCCAACAGATTTTACATATTTATCAGCAGTTAATTTTAGGTCAGTTGTTGCTTTAGAACTAGCAGTAGAGAAAACACGCAAGTTGTCAAGTTTTTTGATGAGGTTCATGTAACGTTGTGCTTCTTTATCTGTAGCATCAACTTTTACTTTGCTCATTAGTTCAAACATCTTACGGTTTACAATTAGTGCTGTAATGTCATCCTGACCTTCAAATTTATCAAAAGCAGATTGTGCAAAGAAGGGTGTAGAAAGTAGCAACAGTGCTAGAGTTAAAAGTAGTTTTTTACTGTTTTTTAAAAAGATTGATTTCATTTGTTTTTCGTTATTGGATTAAAAATTTTGTTTTTCGAATTTTCGAATTCTTGCATGTAGCGCATGCCTTCAACTCCGGTGTTTACATGGTTAGAAAGCAATGCTAGCGCTTTTTGAGTCTCTCTCAAAGCTACTTCTGGATCATCATATGTGCCTAGGTTGTCTGCATTGTTGTTGTTGATTTGTAAAAAAAGATATGTTCCTGCGCCTAAAAAAACAATAATGGATGCAGCTATTGATATCCACGTTCGAATTTTCTTGTTTGTTTGAATTAGGGGTAGCGCAGGATGTTCTTTTAAACTTTTTATGTCTTTTGCAGTAGTATAATAATTAAAAATTAGTTGGTACTCTTGCAGTGTGTCATCAATAACTTCTGATGCAAAATAGTTTCTCAAAATAGTTTCTTCGTCTAAACTACTTTGTCCTTCAAGATATTTATTTATTAATTGTTTTATTTTAGATAATTCCATGATTGTTTTTTTGTTGCATCTTTTCTCTAATCGTTTTTCTAGTTCTTGATAAAGTGGTTCTAATGGCACTTTCGGTCATTTTAACTATTTGTGCAATTTCGGCATATTCATATTGCTCTACATCTCTTAATTGAATAAGTATTCGCTGTTGCTCTGGGAGCTGATTAATTATTTTTTCGACCCACTGTAAACAATCATTAACCTCTGTTTTTTGTTCGGCAGTACTTTGTTGGTCTTTATAGTTGTTATGTGTTATTGGCAAATTCGATGCCCTTTTTGATTTTAACTGATCCAAACAATAATTTTTTGTAATCTTCATCGCTAATGCTTCTATACTATTGTACTTATTCAGCGAATTGTTTTTATTCCAAAGTTTTACTAAAACCTCTTGTGTTGCATCTTCGGCTTCTTCTGTACTAACAAGCAATCGTTTTGCTAATCGAAAAAGTTTGTCTCGAAAAGGGTTGATTATCTGTACAAAATCATATTGGTTCATAAAATCGTTTTGGGTATTCAGTTATATAAGGAAGACGAGTCAAAAGTATTTTTGTTACAAATAAAAAATAAAAATAAAACTAAAGGTACTATTTTTACGTTCATGATATAAATACCTCCAATTATATGAAACCTACTTTTAAATTTTTACTGCTATCATTTATTTCGTTATTTGTTTTTCAAGGCTGTCAAGATAATGACGACATTGCTGCTCCTATATCTCTTGAAGTTCAGGATTTTGTATGGAAAGGGATGAATCAATATTACTTATGGCAAGCTGATGTTCCTAATTTATCTGATGATCGTTTTGCATCTCAGGATCAGTTAAATGTTTTTTTATCGGATTATCCTGACCCGGAAAATCTTTTTAGTGCTTTAAGGGTTAACAGTACAATTGATCGTTTTAGTTGGATTGTTAAAGATTATTTAGTGCTGGAAGGGCAACTTCAAGGAATAACTAAGAATAGTGGTGTAGAGTATGGATTAGTTTTTAAACCGGGAAGTACAACAGATATTTTTGGCTATGTTCGATATATTCTTCCCAACTCCGATGCTTCGACAAAGGATATTAAAAGAGGAGATCTATTTTATGCTGTAAATGGGACACCGCTTACCGTTACTAATTTTAGTAGTTTATTGGCTCTTGAAAATAGTACGCTGAACCTTGCTGATTATAATAGTGGAGCGATAACACCAAATGGGAGAACAATAGCATTAACAAAAACGGTGGTTGCAGAAAATCCTATTTTAGTAAATAAAGTGCTTACAGTTGGTTCTAAAAAAGTGGGTTACTTAGTTTATAATGGTTTTTTTGCTGAATATGATACTGAATTAAATACCGCTTTTGGTACTTTAAAAGCACAAGGAGTGACCGAGTTGGTATTAGATCTGAGATATAATTCAGGAGGATCCGTTCTTAGTGCGACAAGATTAGCCAGTATGATTACCGGGCAATATACAGGCCAAGTGTTTGCGCAGCAGGTTTGGAATAGTAAGATTAATGCATTCTTTGAGGCTAACAATCCAGAAGCATTAAAGAATAAATTTGCAGATAAAATTGGGACAACCGCTATAAACAGTTTAGGGTTAAGTAAAATATATATTTTAACTAGTAGAAGTACCGCATCCGCTAGTGAACTTGTAATTAATGGATTAAAACCATACATGACTGTAGAGCAAATTGGAGATGTAACGGTAGGGAAAAATGTTGGTTCAGTAACTTTGTATGATTCACCAACTTTTGGTAATGAAAATAGAAATCCAAATCATCGCTATGCCATGCAGCCCATTGTTCTAAAAATCGCTAATTCTGCAGGATATGGAGAATATTTTAATGGTTTAACCCCTAACTATCTTTTAAAGGAAAATTACGGTAATTTAGGTGTTCTAGGAGATGCGAGTGAGCCTCTATTGAGTACGGCTTTAGGAAAAATATCTGGTACAGCAAAAATGCTTAAGCAAAGCTCAGAAAAATCAGAAATTTATTTTAATGATTCTAAGTCTATTGATGGAATAAGAAACCAAATGTATTTAAGTAAGGCTCCTGAGGGTATATTAAAAGCTTTAGATTAGCTATAAGTAGTAATACGATTTATGTATCGCTAATTTAGGACGCGACAAGTGTTAAAAAAAAATCCCCTAAGAAAATGTTCTTAGGGGATTTTTTAATTTTTTTAAAAAGGCAAATTCTTATTTGCAAAACATTTTTTTGTTTTGGGATGCGCTTTGGCTTCCTAATTTAATTGCGCTAGTAAAATCATTACATGCATTTTTAGCGTCCTTTAATCTATTGTAAGACAATCCCCTTAAGTTGTATGAAATATAATCCTGAGGATTTATAGAAATTGATTTTGTGCAATCAGCGATGACACTTTTGTAATCATTTAGTTTGTAATTAATACTAGCTCTAGTGGTGTAAGCATAAGCCATTTCTGGATTTAGTTCTAAAGTTTTATTTACATCCGATAAAGCTCCTGTAAGATCGTTCGAAGTTAGTTTCGCAAGCCCTCTGTTTAGATAGGCTTCTTCAAATGTTGGTTTCTTATTAATAGCTTTCGTGAAATCGGCAATAGAGCCCTTTGCGTTTCCTGCATTTGACTTCTTCATTCCTTGATCAAAATAATCTTCGGCAGTTTGACTATATCCTAAAGAAGTAAAGATAAACATAGCAAGTAGTAGGATTTTTTTCATTTTCGTGTAGATTTTTAAATATAAATTTATGTTAACTGTAATTTGGGTTGCTAAATCTACTAAATCTTATTATTCTTTGCGTTAAATAAATGAGAATTTATCCTAGTTTATTTTTTTTGAGAATAAAAATAAGCCCTAGGGGATGCTCTGACATTTGTTATCATCCCTTTTGTGTATTCCTATTACTGAGAGTCGTACTAATTAGTTTCAAGATTTCATTAAAAATTAAAAATCCATAAAATATAGATTGTCAAACTATATTTTATGGATTGATTTTTAAGTGACCACGGTGGGATTTGAACCCACACGCCCTTGCGAGCACCAGCCCCTCAAGCTGGCAAGTCTACCGTTTCTCCACGTGGCCTTAAAATAAAAAAGGTCAAGTAATAAATTACTCGACCTTTGTGACCCGACTGGGGCTCGAACCCAGGACCCCATCATTAAAAGTGATGTGCTCTACCAACTGAGCTATCGAGTCATTGCTTCAAGGAAATTATGTGTTGATCACTAAAATTGTGACCCGACTGGGGCTCGAACCCAGGACCCCATCATTAAAAGTGATGTGCTCTACCAACTGAGCTATCGAGTCATAT
>NZ_JACRUI010000001.1:1425490-1456699 GCF_014305095.1 Flavobacterium kayseriense
AGCATATTCTTTCCTTGAATGCGGGTGCAAATATAAGAACTTATTTTTAATTTTTCCAAGCATTTTTATTATAAATTTGTCTTTTTTTATCAATATATCTTAACGTATTAATTTATAAGGTTTTATTCAATGACAAAAATTGTATTATTAGGCTATATGGGATGCGGTAAGTCGACAATCGCTAAAAAATTGTCTCAACTTATCAATATTCCCTTCGTAGATCTCGATCAATATATCGAAGAAAAATTAAATTTATCAGTTAGTGCTATTTTTGAACAACGAGGCGAGATCTATTTTAGAAAAGTAGAGCATGAATCATTTGTTGCATTATTATCGTCTCCGGACTCAATTATTATTGGTTTAGGTGGAGGAACTCCTTGTTATGCTAATAATCATGAGTTACTAAAGCAGGAGGGTGTGCTGTCTGTTTACTTGAAAGCTTCGGTTGCTACCTTATTTAAAAGATTATCTCTTAATAAGAGTAAAAGACCGCTTATCGCAAATAAAACGAATGAGCAAATGGAAGAGTTTATCGCAATGCACGTTTTTGAGCGCAGTTTTTACTACAATCAGGCAAAATTTATCGTGACTGTAGATAACAAGACTGTGGATGAAACTGTGAGAGATATTAGTACACTACTAGCTTAAGTATGCATGACTTGTGTTATTGTCCTCAAATACTACTTGAACGTGTTCTAATAGAGAGGTCGATAAGGATATTCCTTTAAAATCGGCCTTTACAGGATACTTTTTATGATTTCTATCTACAAGGACCGCAGTCTTGAATTTTTTTAATGGAACGTCTAAGAAATGACGCACAGCATATATTAAAGTCGTTCCTGAGTTTAAAACGTCATCTATTAGAATTAATCCTTTGTCTTTGTATTGTTCACATGTTAAAGAGGTGGTAATAGGTTGCTCCGGATTTTGTTTGTCTACTTTTACTTCACACAGTAAGATCTTCAAGGATGATATCGATTCCAATTCTGAAGCTATTTTTTGGGCAAAGATAAAACCATTAGAAGCTATGCCAGCCAAAACAATTTCTTGCTCATCAATGAACGTTTCGTAAATTTGATAAGCAATTCTTTTTGTTTTGTGCTGTATTTCTTGATTGCTTAGTATGATGTTTTTGCTCATGAGTTTCTTAGTTTCAAGGTTGTATTATAATGGTAATCAAAAATCGTCTTCTTCAGTTGTAATTTCGTTTCCGAATTCGTCGATATCTCTTCTGTCTTTTTTAGTTGGTCTGCCCGTACCATTTTTACGATAGTGCTCTTTTGATAGCTTTAATAATTCTAAATGTTGATAGACTTCAGCAGGAGTGTCATTACGCCTGTATATGTCTACAAGTTTTGCACTAACTCTATTATCAGGGATGTCAAGGACGGTGATTATTTGCGTTATCTGATCCTTTCTAAAAGTGATTTTATCCGTTGGGAATACCTCCTTAGAAGGCTTTGCCACATTTCCGTTTACCGTAACATGATTTTTTTTACAGGCTTCAGTAACCATGTTTCTGGTCTTATAATATCTAACGCACCATAAATATTTATCTATTCTCATAAAATTTCTAAAATCAGAGTTAAATTGTTTACAAAAATAAACCAATATTGTATCTTGCGCACTTAAAAATCAGCAATAATGAACAAATTTAGGTATTATTTTATTTTATTAATTACAACCCTCTCTTTATTTTCGTGTTCTAAGGACGATAGTATTACAGTGCAGCCCCTTAGAGATTATCAAGAGCAATTTACAGCTGACAATATTGTTGTTGAAGAATATTTGAATTCTTATTATATGACTGTAACTAATAATTCAGGTCAACCGGATGATCAGGATGTTGAGTTTACAAAGATACCAGCAAATGGAATGCAGCCATCGATTATGTCGTATTTGAATAAAAGTACTTTTCCTAAATTGTTAAAAAGAGATGTGGCTTATAATGGTATTACCTATAAAATGTATTACTTGGTGCTAAGACCTGGTAGCGGAGAATCACCATGTAATGTTGATGGTGTTTTAGCTTCTTATAAAGGTACTTATTTGCAAAATAGTACAGTTTCAGATGTGACTACATTAACAGCGACTTCTTTTGAAGACGTTTTGTATCCACAGCAATTTCTAAGTTTGTTCAATACGATTCCAGGTTGGGGAGAAATTTTTCCGCAATTCAAAACTGGAGATAGTCCTATTTCTAATGCTGACGGAACGGTGACCTATAATAATTTTGGAGCGGGTGTCATGTTTATTCCTTCGGGATTGGCATACTATGCTTCGGGTTCTAACTCTATTCCTAGTTATGTTCCTTTGATTTTTAAATTTAAATTGTATGCAGTACAAAGATTAGATCAAGATGGTGATGGGATACCTTCTTACCTAGAGGATTTAGATGGAGATGGATATATGTATGGTTATTTTAATACAACTGCCTATCCGACAACTCCTGCTGATATTATTCGTTATGCTGATGATACTGATAAAGATGGAATTCCTAACTTCTTAGATGTTGATGACGATGCAGATGGAGTAAGTACATTAAAAGAAATTACAGCTACTAATGGATCGATAATTCCTTTTAATAATATTCCTAGTTGTAGTGGTAATACGACCGACCCTTCAAGAATAAAAAGACATTTAGTCAAGTGTAACTAAACAATAAAATATTATTAAGAAAAACTCATCTCGAATCGACTGATTTAAGATGAGTTTTTTTATGCTTGAAAATATTTAAGTTAACAAATGACATCTACTTTTAGGAGTTTCAGTAATAAATAAAGCCATTAACAACAATAGGTGTTAATGGCTTTATTTTTATTTGAGCAAAAGAATTATTTTCTCTTAATAACTCTTTCTACTGCTTCAACAATGGCTTGATTGTTCAGTTTGTATTTTTCCATTAATTGGTCTGGTGTTCCAGATTCTCCAAAACTATCATTAACCGCAACAAACTCTTGTGGAGCTGGTTGGTTTAAGGCTAATACTCTAGAGATGCTTTCGCCAAGACCTCCAAGGATGTTGTGCTCCTCAGCTGTAACTATACATTTTGTTTTAGCCAATGATTTTAGAATTGCTTCTTCGTCTAATGGTTTAATAGTGTGGATATTGATTACTTCTGCAGAGATTCCTTTTGCTTCTAATGCTTCGGCAGCAATAAGTGCCTCCCAAACTAAGTGTCCTGTAGCCACAATAGTTACATCAGTACCTTCGCTTAATAGGATTGCTTTACCTATTACGAAAGGCTCATCTGCAGGCATAAAGTTAGGTACAACTGGACGTCCAAAACGCAAGTAAGCTGGACCATGATGATCAGCAAGTGCTAGTGTAGCTGCTTTTGTTTGGTTGTAGTCACAAGTATTTATTACAGTCATTCCTGGTAACATTTTCATCAATCCTATGTCTTCTAGGATTTGGTGTGTTGCTCCATCTTCTCCTAATGTTAATCCTGCGTGTGATGCACAGATTTTTACATTTTTATCAGAGTAAGCTACTGATTGACGTATTTGGTCATACACTCTTCCTGTAGAGAAGTTAGCAAAAGTTCCTGTAAAAGGAATTTTACCACCAATAGTTAATCCTGCTGCGATTCCAATCATGTTTGCTTCAGCAATTCCGATTTGGAAAAAACGCTCTGGATGATTTTTTTTGAAATCATCAAATTTTAATGATCCAATTAAATCAGCACAAAGGGCAACAACATTTTCATTCTTTTGACCTAATTCAGTCATTCCCGCTCCAAAACCTGAACGAGTATCTTTACTTCCTGTATTTGTATATTTTTTCATTCTTTTAAATTCAAAGATTTAAAAATTTAATAATTGAAAGATTTTGAATGTTGTTTCAAAATTTACAATTCAAAATTTAAAATTATTAGTAATCGCTTAAAGTTGATTGATTTTGAGCTAATGCATTTTCTAGTTGTGCATCGTTAGGTGCTTTACCATGCCATGCATGTGTGTGCATCATGAAGTCAACTCCGTTACCCATTTCAGTATGTAATAATACACAAACTGGTTTTCCTTTTCCAGTTCTAGATTTTGCATCATTCATACCGGCTAAAATAGCTTCTAGATTGTTTCCTTCTTTAATGTCAATAACATCCCAGTCAAAAGCTTCAAACTTAGCACGGATGCTTCCCATTGCCAGAACTTCATCAGTAGTTCCATCAATTTGTTTTCCGTTTAAATCTACAGTAGCAATAAGGTTGTCTACTTTTTTAGCAGATGCATACATGATTGCCTCCCAGTTTTGCCCTTCTTGCAATTCACCATCACCGTGAAGTGTGTAAACTAAATGATTGTCGTTGTTTAATTTTTTTGCTTGAGCAGCTCCAATAGCTACAGATAAACCTTGTCCAAGTGAGCCAGATGCGATTCTAACCCCTGGTAAATTATCATGAGTAGTTGGGTGACCTTGTAATCTCGTGTTGATTAAACGAAATGTAGCTAATTCAGAAACTGGAAAATAGCCACTTCTAGCTAAAACGCTGTAGAATACTGGAGAGATATGTCCGTTTGAAAGGAAGAACAAGTCTTCGCCAATTCCGTCCATTTCAAAACCTTCTTTGCGCTCCATCAAGTTTTGGTATAAAGCTACTAGAAATTCAGTACAGCCTAGTGAACCTCCAGGATGTCCTGAGTTTACAGCGTGTACCATTCGAAGAATGTCTCTTCTTACTTGGATAGTTAAATCGTTTAATTGTTGTGTGTTAGGCTTCATTTTATATGTAAAAGTTAAACTATTGCAAATGTAATTTTTATTTTGCCGTAAGACAAATGAATTTCAATTTAGTTCTTCAACATTGAGAGCGTAAATACTATTGAAGACAGCGCATAATTTGGGTGTCAAATAGAAAAGTAGTGTACTTTTATAAACCTAAAATTTTTAATTATAGTTCTAATTATTACCTTGCAATTATGTATGAACAATTAGCTAAAAGTATTGGAGAAAAAGTTACTTTGTCCATCGAGGAATTTGAACTTTGTAAAACCTTTTTTATTCCTAAAAAGTTACGTAAAAAACAAACCTTACTATTGGAAGGCGATGTATGTTCGTACAATGCTTTTATCGAAAAAGGAGTTTTAAGATCCTATTCTACTGATGATAAAGGGAATGAACATACCATGCAATTTGCATTTGAAGGCTGGTGGATTAGTGATCTCTCTAGCTTTTTGTTAGGAAGTACATCTACTTATACAATTGAAGCTATTGAGGATTCAGAGTTGTTGTTGCTCACTTATGCAGCTCGAGAGGAATTGATGGACCAGGTACCCGTTTTTGAAAGGTACCAAAGACTGCTTTTGCAAAATGCATTTATTGCCTTACAAGGTCGAGTTAATTCCGCTTTGAATGCTTCTGCTGAAGAAAAATATACGAAGTTAATGATTTCGTATCCTGACATTATTGCGCGTGTTCCCCAGCATATTATTGCTTCATATCTTGGTTTAACCCCAGAAACACTGAGTCGAATTCGAAAACAAATCAACCTTCGAAAATAATTAGCCTTTTATTATCTTGATCTAGATCAATGTCATTTCTTATTCCACCTCAAGGAGATGAGTTGCTTCCTTGTTTTAGCTTTGCAATATCAAAATCAAAGAAATGCAAAACGTAAAAACAATTGCTGTAATAGGGGCTTCAGATAAAAGAAATTTTGCTGTACTTAATGAGTTAGCCACTCGCTACCAACTGTTATTATTTGATAGTAACGAAAAAGCACTTGCTGAAATTTATCAGAGTCTTCTTGTTCAAAATCGGTATGCTGCTATTGAGCAAATGCCGTGTGCAATTAATGCTAGCTGGGAAGCTGATATTATTATTCTATCCGGTTTGTGTATCAATGATGTTGAGGTAGTTCAAAAAATAAAAAACGTAGCTACTGCTAAAACAATTATCATTATGGAAAACGATGATGAGTTTACAAGATCAATAAACTACCAAGTAAGTTTTGATCTAATTTTTCCACATTCTAAAATAGTAGAAGTTATCAATTTGAACTCTGATGAAACTGCCGACAAAGAGTTTTTACTAGAAGGACACGATGGCTACGCCTTAGATACAGTTTCAAGTATTTTTGAAGGAATTGGTTTTGTCACTTATGTTTCACAAATAAATTAATAGAATTTTTAAATAAAAAAGTATGAGCAAGATCACTTTATTACAACCCTATACATATAAGAATACCACCTATAACAACCGCATGGCAATGGCACCAATGACAAGAAGCCGAGCAGGTAATGAAGGGAATTTAGCAACAGAACAAATGGCTATTTATTATGCAGACCGAGCTGATGCAGGTCTATTAATTACAGAGGGAACAGTCGTTAGTAAAAAAGCAGTTGGGTTTATCAATGTGCCTGGGATTTACAGCAAGGAGCAATCCGAAAGTTGGAAGCAAGTAACTCAGGCAGTTCATGATAAAGGAGGAAAGATATTTGTTCAATTATGGCATACTGGTCGATTGTCACATCCTGATTTGCATGATGGAGAATTACCTCATGCACCATCAGCAATTAATCCTGAGGCTAAAGCATATGTGGCAACTGGATTTATTGACACGGTTACTCCTAAAGAAATGACAATTGCTGAAATTAAAGAGACTATTTTAGATTTTAAAAATAGTACTATAAATGCTGTAGCGGCTGGTTTTGATGGTGTAGAGTTACATGCTGCCAATGGTTATTTGTTTCATCAGTTTTTTAATGCGTCGTCAAATACCCGTACGGATGCATATGGTGGTAGTATCGAGAACAAAGCGCGTATTTTATTTGAGACTCTGGATGCTTTAAAAGATGTTATTGATTACTCAAAAGTGGGAGTACGTTTAAATCCATCTATGCATGGAATACAAGGGATGACAGTGGATAAAGAAACTATAGATACGCACGAGTACATTGTAAACAAATTAAATGACTATGGTTTAGCTTATTTGCATTTAACTGAGCCTTTTACTGATGTTACGGAGGTACCTTATGCTGTAGCTGAAATCGCAAAGCACTTTAGACCTTTATATAATGGGCTTTTAATGATTAATAAAAGTTTCACAAAGGAATCTGGGAACAAAGTGATCGAAGATGGTTATGCTGATATGGTTGCTTATGGAGTTCCATTTATTGCTAATCCAGATTTAGTAGCTCGTTTTGAAAAAGAGGCTCCTTTGAATGCGCCAGATCCCACTACTTTTTACACTTTTACTGAGAAAGGATATAACGACTATCCAAAAATGAATAGTTAAACAACACAAAAAGGATTTTATAAATGCGATCAATTTTTGCCCTACTAGTATTAGTGATGCAATGCACAAGTAGCATAAAAAAATGAATCTCATTGAAAAAAGAAAGCCCAACTATATGTTGGGCTTTCCTATTTTTTAGAATTTACCTTTTTACAATTTGTTTTGTAAACTACTCCATCCACCACCATTATATACGGTAGTAAAGCCATTCGATTTTAAGATGCTTTTTGCCGAGGCGCTCCTCATTCCTGACGCGCAACATGTAATGATTACAGTGTCTTTCTTTAACTTTGATATGTGGCTTGAGAGCTCGTTCAAAGGGATGTTCATAGATTTTTTTACATGACCTTGCTTATATTCTGCAGGACTACGAACATCAACTATAATGGCACCTTGTTTTATTAATTCGGCATAATTTACAGTAGGTCCGAATCCGAATAACTTTTTAAGTATGTTGATCATTGTTTTCTTTTTATTTTGATTTAAGATAATTTACGTCAAGCCATGATCCACCGTTGTAGCATTCTATTCCTTGCTGTGAAAGAAAATGTTGAGCTTGTCCGCTGCGATTTCCCGAAGCACAGCATAGAATTAAGGGCGCTTTTAGATTTTTTATTTCCTCGATCCTTTCTGGAATTTCATTCAGCGCAATGTTAATAGAACCTACTACATTTCCTCCCATAAATTCTCCATGAGAACGAACATCTACAATAGTTCCTTGATTTTCTTTTATTATTTTTTCTATATCCATTATTACATTAAATAAAGTTATTTACTACTAATCTTTTTTGATTCTACTTATAACAAGTACAAATTTAATACAATAATCAACTACTAACAGTAACTATTGTTACACAAGGCTTTTTTGTACTATGTAAAAATTAATAATGATTGTTTAGATTCTCCTCAGTGTGATTCTAGTAATTTATTTTATTTTTAAAACTAGATCAATCATTTATGGATTTCTTCTCCATTTGCTCTAGCATTCGTATAATTTTATCAAGTTTGTCCGCTTCTATAGAATTTAATTTAGAGGTTAGCGCTTCGATCTCGAGTTTTGCATCAATGTTTGTTTGATAATCAGCTTGTGCTTGAGCGCGATCTCTTTCATTTTGGCGGTTTTGAGACATCATGATTATAGGAGCAGCATAGGCTGCTTGTGTAGAAAAAAGTAAATTAAGTAAAATAAATGGATAAACATCCCAATGCTTCACATAGGCTATAAGGTTCAGGATCATCCAAAATGCTACTAGTACAGTTTGGATTATTATAAAGCGCCACGAACCCATTCCTTTTGCTACAGCATCAGCAAGTCTGCTTCCAAATTCTAATGTTTCAAAATGTTTTTGATGCCAATTTTTTGTTTTACTCATAATACTGGATGTTATACTGTATAAGTTTTTGTTTTATTTAAACGCAAAAAAGAAAGCTAGTACTTGTTCGCTTTTATTTCTTGCAATAATTCATTTAAAAGTGTTTGCCCTTCTTGCCATAGTTCTAATTGAGAAGCAGCATTCAGATGTCCTTTGTTGCCTACGTTGTGAAACTTGCTATTCCATTTTTCGGCAAGAAATTGTGCTCTGCTTAAATCAATATAAGGATCATCAGCACTAGTTACAACCACCGATGGAAAATTAAGTTTAGTTACTGGGATAGGAGCGAAATTCCATGTCTCAACGGGTGTATGCGTATGCGAGTCTACGTCTGCAGGAGCAACGAGTAATGCGCCAACGACGCTATTAGTGTAATGTGTTTGAGACCAATGGGCGACTAAAACTGTGGCTAAACTATGAGCGACCAAAATAATTGGGCCATCAATTTGTTGTATTGTGCTATCTAAATTTAAAAGCCAATCGGCTAGCATGGGTTGATTCCAGTCTTTTTGCGTCACTTTTTGCGCATTACTAAAGTGTTCTAACCAATGGTTTTGCCAATGTCCAATAGATGAATCGCCTAGTCCAGGAACAATTAGAAGTGTGTAGTTCATTATTATTTTAAAATAGATTACCTAACATACAAAGCTAAGCATTATCCAAAGCCCTTTTTTATATAATTTTGATTGTTGCTATCTATTGGTGATAAAGTTGTATTTTTTATTTGTTTCAAAGTCAAAAAGCTATTAAAATCTTATCTTTGATAAAAAATCTATGCGCAATTTTTCTGCTTTAATGTTCGTTCTTTTGATCTTTAGTTTCTTAAGTTGTAGTAGTAAGAAAATAAACAATGTGAGTTACTTATCTACTTCAATTGTAAAAGAAAATAATTTACCTAAACTAAATATATTTGTTCCAAAAAAGCTAAAAGCTAAAACTCCTATTTTGATTTTCGTACACGGAGGAAATTGGAATAGCGGTAATAAAGATACGTACAATTTACTAGGTCGTAACTTTGCTAAGAAAGGTTTGATTACCGTAATTCCTGATTATACAGTAAGTCCCAACGCAAATTATGACGAAATGACTCAAGAAATAGCTGCTGCAATAAAATGGGTGCAGTCCAATTTTAAGAAGTACAACGGCGATGTAAACCAAATCTACCTTACGGGACATTCAGCAGGAGGGCACCTTGCAGCTTTAGCAGTGATGAATCCTAAATATGGAGTAGATGAAAAAAGTATTGCAGGAATTATATTGAATGATGCTGCTGGATTGGATATGAAAAATTACCTAGAGCAATATCCGCCTACTACAAAAGACGATTACTTAGCTACTTGGACAAATAGTCCTGAGAATTGGAAGGACGCATCTCCAATTTATTTTTTAAATAAAAACACGCCTCCTTTTTTAATTTATGTTGGAGATAAAACTTATCCGTCAATTACAGTTGCCAATGACCGATTTTTAAAAGCCTTAAAACCGTTTCAGCCCAAAGTAGAGATAATTCAACTTAATAAAAAGCATGTTCCTATGGTGACTCAGTATTTTTGGCCTTTCAGCGACCGATTTGATGAAGTAATTAATTTTATTAATTCTCAGAGAAAATAATTTTTTGTTTTTTAAAAGCAGGGTAGGGTAAAAAGCTTGTCGATTGTCTTATTAATAGAGATACTTAAAATTAATAAGTTTCAAACATTAAAAACGAAAAGTCATGAAAACAATTCAAGCCTTATTTTTATTGAGCGCTCTTAGTCTTTATTCCAATATTGAGGCTCAGGCGACTAAAGTGAATTCTACAAGTCAAGTTGAAATAAAACAAAATAGCTCCTATTATCAACAAAGAGCAAGAGAAGATGCTCAGCACGAGCAAGAGTTTAAAGCGAAAAGCAAAAAAGAAGAACGTGCTTTTTGGAAAGAGCAAAAAGAATATGAAAAGAATTTAAAATCTGAAAATCGAAGAGCTTACAAAGTGTATATAGAAGCGAAGAACGACGCTTATGCAACACATTATCATAGTTGTAATGGTGATTGTTATCATTCAGATTACTATTATCAAAATGCAGGTTATTATTACTACGGTTATCGTGAGCCACGTTATCACAATACTTCAAGCAGAACTACTATCAACACTAATGTTGGCGTAAGCACGCCACGAGTAAAGTTAGGTTTGTTCTAAATAATTAAAATTTCATAAAATAAGAAACCGCTGGTAAGTAAGTTTACCAGCGGTTTTGTTATTAAAATAGCTTCCTTTTTTAAATTTTAACTTTATTAAGAGTAAAAGTCATTTTGGAAATGTCGCTACTAACTTCATTTATTCGGGAATTTGTATAATACAAATAACCGTTATAAAAACTAAATGTATCAGCCCACTTAACTTTTTCGCCTTCCACGAGAGTTTTAATATTTCCGTCTATAGTTCGAGACATGATTTTGTTATTCTCCAAATCGGCAAAGTAAAGAGTCCCTTGATCGTCAATTATCATTCCATCTGGAGCTGCTGTTTTTGCTACAAGCTTAACCGCTGCTTCTATATCTTTTTGGTTTTCTGTGGCAATTATATTTGTAGGAACGCTATAGAGGCTGTAACCTGTAAGCGCATGATAGTATAGTATTCCGTTTTTTGAATCAAGAGCAATACCATCAGAATGAATCGTGTTTTCCCATTTTTTATCGCCAAATGTTAAAAATGCTTGTTCTGCTTTTGTAGAAATGTGATTGTCTAAAACTCTAGTTGTTTTGCCAGAGTTAATGTCAATTATTATCAGTCCGGCTCTGCCAGAATCAGTACAGTAGATTTTGTTGTTATTCTTATCGACTCTTAAATCGTTAATATAGGAATTTGAGTAGTAACTTCCTTCATCTAAAATATAGGTCTTTGCTAGCGTATTGTCGTTAAGGTTAAAAACAAAAATCCTAGGCGCATCTAGTACAGCACCAAATAGTGGACTACGTGTGTCTAAAACATACAGTTTGTCTTCAAATGCAACTACAGATTGCACGCCGACGAATTTTTGGTTTTCAGCTGGGCTTCCTATTTCCCACGAATTCCATTCTTTATTTGGATATGGCGTTTTTTTATCCTCATTTCCAATTTCCATAACGGAGTTTTCGACGCCTTTTCTCCATCTGGGAAAGTTAACAAATATTCGTCCCGCTCCACTTACAGTAACACCAGTTAACTGTTGACCGGTAAAAGAAGTAACTTCTTGTACCTGATTAGTTAAGGAGTCGGTATGCATAGTAGTATCCTCTGTTGTTTTGACTGTTTCTTTACAAGAGTAAGTAAGCAGTAAGATAAAGCAGCCACAAATAATTTTTTTCATATGATTTGGATTTTGAACGAACGGTTTAGTGTAGTCTTTAAATTTGAGTTTTTATGCAAAGAGTATGAAGGCAGGTCTAAAATTAGCTTCGTCTGTAATTATCTTTTTATAAAAATCTAAAAGTAAAACGTACTCATCATTATTGTATTGTAAATGTAAAAACAAAAATAGGTTTTATGCTAACATAGCGGAAAATAGTTAAGGTTTCAAAAATGTGAAATTAAATTAAAATAGAATTTTTAAATTTCCGGTTTTATTGAAGTTTTTGATTTATCAAATTCGAATTAGAACGGTTCATTAATTTGGTATCAAACGTATCTAAGCTGAATATAGAAACTAATTTGTGAAGTGAGTTTATCTATTTACTTAAGTGGGATAAAATGCATTTGGTGCTATTTCCTAAAACTTATTTAATTTTTGCTGGTAACTAATTTTCAAATTAGCTATTTATCCTATCTTTGCCCACTGAAAAAAGAAGCTATGAAGTTTGATTTATTAAAAAAAGACCCTTTATCTAAAGCTAGAGCGGGAAGTATTACAACAGATCACGGAGTTATTGAAACTCCGATTTTTATGCCTGTTGGTACTGTAGCGTCCGTAAAAGGAGTACATCAACGAGAATTAAAAAACGATATAAATCCCGATATTATTTTAGGAAACACCTATCATTTATACTTACGTCCTAAAACTGAAATTCTTGAAAAAGCAGGTGGGTTGCATAAATTCATGAACTGGGATCGTAACATTTTAACAGATTCAGGTGGGTATCAAGTATACTCCCTATCGGCAAATAGAAAAATCAAAGAAGAAGGTGTAAAGTTTAAATCGCATATCGATGGATCTTACCACTTTTTCACACCTGAAAATGTAATGGAAATTCAGCGTACAATAGGTGCTGATATTATTATGGCTTTTGATGAATGCACGCCTTATCCATGCGATTATAATTATGCTAAGCGTTCTATGAAAATGACACATCGCTGGTTAGATCGCTGCGTGAACCATCTTGAAAAAGTGCCTGTAAAATACGGTTATGATCAAGCATTTTTTCCTATTGTTCAAGGAAGTTGTTACAAAGACTTGCGTCAACAATCGGCTGAATATATTGCTAATTCCAATCAAGTAGGAAACGCTATTGGTGGTCTTTCTGTAGGAGAGCCTGCCGAGGAAATGTATGCAATGACAGAGATAGTATGCGAAATATTACCTGAAGACAAGCCACGATACTTGATGGGGGTGGGAACACCTATAAATATTTTAGAAAACATCGCCTTAGGCGTAGATATGTTTGATTGTGTTATGCCAACTCGTAATGCAAGAAATGGAATGTTATTTACAGCTAACGGAACAATCAATATCAAAAATAAAAAATGGGAGGCCGACTTTTCACCAGTTGATGAGATGGGAATCACTTTTGTAGACACCGAATATACTAAAGCATATTTGCGTCACCTTTTTGCAGCGAATGAATATCTAGGTAAGCAAATTGCAACAATACACAATCTTGGTTTTTATATGTGGTTGGTTCGTGAAGCTAGAAAACATATCTTAGCAGGAGATTTTAAGCCATGGAAAGAAATGATGGTTAAAAATATGAGTCAGCGATTATAAAGAATTATGTTTTAAGTTTTTTAGTTCAAATTTTAAAACTTGTAGTATGACTGAATTACTTTTCAATTCTTAAGCTTTGAACTTTTAGACCTATAGTTTTTTAAACTTTTTATATGCTAACAATAATAGATCGATACATCTTAAAAAGATACCTGGCAACATTCGCTGCGATGTTGTTGATGTTTATTCCTATAGGGATTATTATAGATGTTTCAGAGAAAATCAATTTCATGATTGAGAATAAAATTCCTTTTCTTGATATTGCTATTTATTATTATCATTTTACCATCTATTTTGCTAATAGTCTATTTCCTATTTTTCTGTTTTTATCAATCATCTGGTTTACGTCGAAATTAGCTAACAATACAGAAATCATCGCTATTTTGAGCTCTGGTATTTCGTTCACTCGATTTCTAAGACCCTATATTATCGGGGCGACCATTGTTTCAATTTTTGTTTTAATAATGGGGTTTTACGTAGTGCCTGTATCTAGTGAAGGTTTCAATAATTTTAGATACACCTACTTAAAGACAGGTGGAAAGGAGTTAATGCGTGGAAAAAACACAGATGTATACCGTCAAATTAATGACAATGAATTCCTGTATGTTAACAGCTTTAATACAGCATCTAAGGTGGCATTTAATTTTGCTTTAGAGAAATTTGAAAAAGAGAAATTAGTGTCAAAAATTACTGCTAGTAGAATTAAATGGAACCCGGAGGACAGCACCTATACGATGTACGATTATACTAAACGAACTGTTGGTGTGCTAGGCGATAAAATAGAGAAACAACCAGAGAAAAAAACCAAGTTTAGTTTTGACCTTGAAGATTTAACACCAGTTGTTTATATAGCTGAAACATTGACCTTAAATGATTTAATTGCCTTTATCGATAAGGAAAAGGCGAGAGGTTCTTCTACTATTAATACTTACATGGTTGTCTTTTATAAAAAGTTTAGTCTTCCAGTATCTGCATTTATATTAACCATCATAGCTGTGTCTGTTTCAGCAATGAAGCGTCGAGGAGGTATGGGAATGAACTTAACGATTGGAATAGCTGTAGCGTTTGGTTTTGTCTTTTTTGATAAAATTTTTGGCGTATTAGCTGAAAAGTCAACCTTTTCCCCTTTCATAGCAGTATGGTTTCCTAATTTAGTTTTTGGTCTATTAGCTATATTTTTACTACGTAATGCAAAACGATAATCTCAAGAGTTATTTAAACCTACATTTAATTGTTTTTATTTGGGGTTTTACAGCAATATTAGGTGCTTTAATTACAATCACTGCTGATGCTATCGTTTGGTATCGAATGTTTTTTGCAGCAGTTTTTTTAGCACTTTTTCTTATTTATAAAAAAACATCGTTCCGTATTCCTTTACGCTCTTTTCTCAAGCTAATCTTTGTTGGTTTACTTATAGCGTTGCACTGGATATTTTTTTTCCATGCGATACACGTCTCTAATGTGTCGATCACATTATCGGTTTTTTCATTGGGTGCTTTTTTTGCTAGCATTTTAGAGCCTTTATTTTACGGTAGAAAAGTGTTATGGTATGAGGTATTCTTTGGACTAATAATTATCGCTGGATTAGCAATGATTATGAACGTTGAGGTAAACTATTTTGCTGGAATGATGTATGCTTTGGTTTCTATAATTTTGGGAGTTTTATTTACACTAATGAATGGTAAATTGATTGAGAAGCATAATTCTGCAGTTATTTCATTTTATGAATTCCTCGCAGGAGTATTTTTTATCTCGATATATTATTTGTTTGAAGGTAAGTTTTCGGTAGCATTTTTTACACTTTCCCCTAATAATTGGATCCTTATTTTAATTTTGGCCTCAGTTTGCACTGCTTATGCTTTTACTGCTTCTGTAAAGGTTATGGAGAAATTAAGCCCTTATACCGTTATGTTAACCACTAATTTAGAGCCCGTTTATGGTATAGTATTAGCGTATTTTATCATTGGAGGCAAAGAACAGATGAGTACTTCATTTTATATTGGTGCTGTAATTATAATAATCACTGTTATCCTAAACGGAATAATTAAGCACAAGCATAAAAAGGCGTTAGTAACCTAATTATGAAACCAGAACCTTTGCTTTCGAACTAAGTAAGGGTTGTCTCTATTTATGTATTTTTTATGAATTCATTATAATACCTTTGCCCAGTTTTATTAATTAAAAATCACAAAATGCAAAAACACTTGCGCCTCGACGAGTTCAAAGTTTTAATCTATAGGCTTTCTTTGGCTTATCTATTTTATTTTATTGCTCGTGTATTGTTTTATTTTTATAATGCTGATTTACTTAGAGTTGATTCGGTATCTGACTTTTTATCATTGAGTTATTATGGCTTAGCTTTTGATACCACTGCCATTCTATATGTGAATGTTTTATTCATTGTGTTTTCTATATTTCCGTTATGGCGAAACACTAATCAAGGATATCATAAGTTTCTTTTTTATCTTTATTTCGGGTCTAATTTAGTAACATATGCTACTAATTTCATTGATTTTATTTATTATAAGTTCACCTTTGCTAGAACAACATCGGCAGCATTAGATGTCTTGGAACATGAAACAAATAAAACCAAATTGTTTTTGAATTTCTTACTAGAATATTGGCATGTGTTTATATTATTCGTACTGTGTTCTATTGTTTGGGTGTATCTCTATAAAAAAGTCACTGTAAAGTCATTTAAACCTACGAAGTGGATACCTTATTTTAGCTTTTCAATAGTTAGTTTTTTATTAACTGCTTTATTAGTCATAGGTGGTATTAGAGGAGGGGATTTTAAAAAATCTACTAGGCCCATCAATATGCTTGATGCAAGTAGGCATGTTAAAAATATCGTTCATTCTGACATAGTATTGAACACCCCTTTTGCTATTTTTAGAACTTTGTTTACTAATGGTTTTGTAAAAGTGAAATATGAGGGAGTTAATCAGGAAGTGATAAATAAGCTTGTCCAGCCTATTAAAAGCTATCATAATAACCCTAAAACTAAACCTAATGTTGTTGTTTTTATTTTAGAAAGTTATGGACGAGAGTATATAGGTGCTTTTAATGAAAAAGCAAATATCCCAAATTATAAAAGTCATGCCCCATTCCTTGATTCCTTAGCACAGCATAGTATGGTTTATACGAATGCTTACGCTAATGGAAGACAATCTATTCATGGGATGTCGTCAGTATTAGCAGGAATACCTTCATTTAAAGACGCCTTTACTTCATCACCATACCCAAAACAAAAAATTGAGTCATTGGTTTCTACTCTGAAAAGTGAAGGATACGACACTTCGTTTTTCCACGGTGCTGCTAATGGATCGATGGGATTTTTAGGTTTTAGTAACATATTAGGAATAGATCATTACTATGGTAGAACAGAGTTTAATGATGATTCGCAATTTGATGGTTTTTGGGGTATCTGGGACGAACCCTTTCTTCAGTTTATGAAAAACACTTTGGACAAGAAGAAAACACCTTTCTTTGCAACAGTTTTCACAGTCTCTTCACACGAACCTTATAACATTCCTAAAAAGTATAAAAATCGCTTTAAGGAAGGTGGCGTACCTATTCATAAATGCGCTGAATATACTGACTTCGCGCTCAAACGTTTTTTTGAGGAAGCGAAAAAGAAACCATGGTTCGATAATACCATTTTCGTACTGGTTGCTGACCATTGTAATCAAATATATTATGATGAATACCAAAAACCAATTAATCGGTATGCTGTTCCAATTTTGATTTACAAGCCAAATAGTGAGTATGTTGGTGTAGACGATCAGTGGGCGCAACAAATAGATATTTACCCAACAATTTTAGATATGATTGGTTATGATAAACCTTTTAGAAGCTGGGGACGAAGTCTATTAGATAAAGCAACTACGGAACCTTTTGTAATTAATTCTACAGGAACAATTTATCAATTTGCAAAAGGGAATTACATCTGTACTTTTGACGGTAAAAAAGTACTTGGGTTCTATGATAAAGATGATAAGGCGCTGAAGTTTAATTTGATCAAAAACAGAAATAAAGAAATGGATCAAATAGAATTAAGTTGTAAAGCTTTTATCGAAGATTACATGAATAGAGTAATAGATAAAAAATTAGAAACAAAGTAATTGCTTGCTTTTACCATCGGTGGTTAGATTGTATAGAAGTGACTTTAATTTTTAGTATAGCCATTTTGTTTCAATCTAGAAGACGGCAATAAAAGTTTATCAAATACTAATTTTTGAAGTCAATGAGTAGTTAAATTAAAAATAAAGAGGTGCAAACGATTTAATATTTTATATTTGCAGTTCCGAATAAAAAAAACAAAACGCACAAATCCTATGGAATATTTAGATTTTGAGCTTCCAATAAAAGAGCTAGAAGAGCAATTAGATAAGTGTCTAGTTATTGGTCAAGAATCAGATGTTGACGTTACAAATACTTGTAAACAAATCAATAAGAAGTTAATTGAAACCAAAAAAAATATTTATAAGAACTTAACAGCGTGGCAACGTGTTCAGCTGTCAAGACACCCTAGCAGACCTTATACTTTAGACCATATTAAAGCACTTTTTGGCGAAACTTTTCTAGAGCTTCACGGAGATAGAGGTTTCAAAGATGATAAAGCGATGATTGGTGGTTTAGGTAAAATAGGCGGACAGTCTTTTATGATCATTGGTCAACAAAAAGGGTATAACACTAAAACACGTCAGTACCGCAACTTTGGTATGGCTAATCCTGAGGGATATCGTAAAGCGTTGCGCTTAATGAAAATGGCAGAGAAATTTGGTATTCCAGTAGTAACTTTAATCGATACTCCAGGTGCATACCCGGGATTAGAAGCAGAGGAGCGTGGGCAAGGGGAAGCGATTGCTAGAAATATTTTTGAGATGGTACGTCTTACTGTGCCTATTATTACGATTATCGTTGGTGAAGGTGCTTCAGGTGGTGCTCTAGGAATAGGAGTTGGAGATCGTGTATATATGTTAGAAAACACATGGTATTCAGTAATTTCTCCAGAATCTTGCTCTTCTATTTTATGGAAAAGCTGGGAGTACAAAGAACAAGCTGCAGAAGCTTTGAAATTGACTTCTTCTGATATGAAAAAGCAAAAATTAATTGATGATATTATACCTGAGCCACTTGGTGGAGCTCATTACGATAGAGAGACTACATTTAAAACGGTAGAGCATTATATTCTAAAAGCATATGATGAGTTGAAAGACTTATCAACAGCCGACTTAATCTCTCAAAGAATGGATAAGTACACTAAAATGGGTGAGTTTAAAGAATAACTGCTCAAAACACTATATCAATCCGAAGCCCCACAGTTTCGGATTTTTTTTTGGTTATAAACAAAATAGCTGTATTTATAAACAAATATTTGTAATAACTCAAGAGTGATTTTTTTTAAAATTATCTTACTTTCGCTTCATGGAAAATTTCAAAAATATAAACCCGGTCAAGGTAGATAAATCTACTATTATTAGCCTCGAAAAAGGGAAATTACAACCGCAAGCTATAGAGCTAGAAGAGGCAGTTTTAGGTGCCATGATGATTGATAAAAAGGGTGTTGATGATGTAATTGATATTTTACAACCGGATGCGTTTTATAAAGAAGCGCACAAACATATTTTTGAAGCCATAGTTCAATTATTTACAGATACTCAACCTATTGATTTATTGACGGTATCATCTCAGTTAAAAAAGAACGCCAAGTTAGAATTAGCTGGCGGCGATTTTTATCTAATTCAATTAACGCAAAAAATATCTTCATCTGCCCACATCGAATTTCACTCGAGGATAATTTTACAAAAATTCATCCAAAGAAGTTTAATTCGAATTTCAACAGAAATAATCGAAGACTCGTATGATGAAACTGCAGATGTTTTTGATTTATTAGACAAAGCAGAATCGAAATTATACGAGGTAACTCAAGGTAATATCAAACGTAGTTCTGAAACAGCCCAAAGTCTAGTTCTACAAGCTAAAAAACGAATCGAAGAAATAGCAGGTCAAGAAGGTTTAAGTGGTGTTGCAACTGGTTTCGATAAATTAGACAAATTGACCTCAGGATGGCAACCAAGTGATTTAATTATTATTGCCGCTAGACCTGCGATGGGAAAAACCGCGTTTGTACTGTCCATGGCTAGAAATATGGCTATTGATTTTAATATGCCTGTGGCCTTGTTTTCTCTTGAGATGGCATCTGTGCAGTTAATAACCCGTTTAATTTCCTCAGAAACGGGATTGTCTTCAGAAAAACTGCGTACGGGTAAATTAGAGAAACATGAATGGGAACAATTGAGTACCAAAGTGAAGAATTTAGAAAAAGCGCCATTATTCATTGATGATACGCCTTCTCTTTCCATTTTTGATTTAAGAGCAAAAGCGAGACGTTTAGTTTCTCAACACGGAATCCGAATTATTATTGTTGACTATTTACAGTTGATGACTGCAGGTGGAAATAGCAAAGGTGGAGGAAATAGAGAACAAGAAATTTCTACAATATCTCGAAATCTTAAGGCATTAGCAAAGGAGTTAAATGTGCCTGTAATTGCACTTTCTCAGCTTTCGCGTGCTGTTGAAACGCGTGGATCAAGTAAACGACCTTTACTGTCCGATCTTCGTGAATCAGGAGCGATCGAACAAGATGCAGATATCGTTTCGTTTTTATATCGTCCTGAATATTATAAAATTGACGAGTGGGATGACGACGAAGCTTCGCCTACCGCAGGTCAAGCAGAGATAATGATCGCAAAACACCGTAATGGTAGTATCGAAAACGTGCGTTTAAAATTTATAGGTCATCTTGGTAAGTTTGATAATCTTGATGATTATGGTAGTGGTTACGATGATTTACCTTCTTCGATGAATCAAGACGAAAATGCATTTATAACTAAAAATTTGCCTTCAGCTCATGATGCTTTTGGTAGTAATTTAAACGATGACGATGATGATAATGAAATGCCATTTTAATTTAGGTATAGCAACAGTGTTGTTTTAAAAGTAATTGTAGCATTTGCATAATTACATATCTTGATATGTTTAATAATATAAATTTGTAGATTAGCCGTTCGTGTTGTTTATTTATTAATATCAATTATTTAAATTTAAAAAAATGGATAAAGAAAATGCTCCTCAAGATGTGGCAATTCCCTTAAAAATTGCAGAGACATGGACTAAGAACTACAGAGAAGAGTTAGATTTTGATGCTTCAAAAAAAAAGGTTAATTCCTATCTTATACCGAGGGAAACTTTGGAGATGGTTCTAAAGTTGAATACAAATAAAGTTAGAGCCTACATAGGAATAAATGACGACAAGCTAAGCACGCTGATTTTTGTAGGAGCAGAGTTGGAGACAGCGACAGGTATATACCGTGATGTCTTTGGTTCTCAATCAATTATTCAGGGAGAAGATGAGAGTCCAGTTGTTTATGATTTTTCTGAACCAAGTCCTCCGCATACAGGAGACACTACCAGTCCTTTAAATTAAAACCATATTTTGCATTATACAATTATAAATATCGGATATGCCTTATTGCTGCTCAATGTAGGATTGTATTTAAAAGAGTATTCCAAACAGGAGAAAGCTTTTAAAATATTCTCTATTTATCTAGTTTTTACAGTTTTAATTCAAGTAGCTTCAAAGGTAGTAACCAATTTTGGTCAGGAAAACCTTTTTTTATCTCATTTCTATTTTATAGGCCAGTTTATGGCTTTGAGTTTGTTTTTCAAAAGTTTATTTTTATCCAAGAAACAAAAGAATATATGCGATTGGATTATGGGGAGTGGCTTGTCTATACTCGCAGTTCAATATGTTTTAGATCCAGCGGTTTTTTTTAAATTCAACTTGTTCGAAATATTTGTAACTTCTTTTTTAATTCTCGCTTTAGCGTCCATGCATCTATACAACTTATTGACAGAAAGAAAAGTTTTTTACTATTGCACAATTGGTATACTGTTGTATCTATCCGGAAGCACAATTCTGTTTTTTGTAGGTAACTTAACGGCGGTTCTTAGTAAAGAGTATAGATTTTTACCGTGGACTTTGAATGCTACTTTAATCATTGTCTATCACCTCTTCATTTTATTCGAATGGAAGAAGTCATTTTATTTAAAGCAGTTAACTATTAAAAATGGGAATTAATAACTTGTACGAAAAGGAAATTATTACTATAATATTATATACTTCCTTGTTTTTCATAATTTTAGCGGCTGGATTAATATTGTTTTTTTTCTTCTCTAGAAAAAAAATCATTCAGAAGGAATTAGAGAAAAAAAATTTAGAAATACAGTATCAACGCGAGCAACTGCGTGCAATACTTATAACACAAGAAACAGAACGCAAAAGGATAGCTCAAGATTTACACGATGATATAAGCTCTAAGTTGAATGTTGTTTCGCTAAATAGTCATTTACTAAACAAAAAGAATTTAACAAGCGATGAAACTTTTGAAATATCAACAAATATAATCGAGTTAACTGCCAAGGCGCTGCAAAGTACTAGGAGAATAGCGCATGATTTATTGCCTCCAGTTTTAGATAGGTTTGGATTAGATGCTGGTTTAGATGAGCTATGTTCTGAATACAACGCTACTAATTCTGTTATCGTTACTTATAAAAACACGATCGCTTTTGAAGATATGGCAAAAGATAAAAGTTTGCATTTATTTCGAATAGTACAGGAGTTGATTAATAATTCTATTCGACATGGTAAAGCGAAGTCAATAGCTATTTCTTTCGAAATGATTGATGGAAGCAAAATATGTAACTATACTGACGACGGGGTTGGCTTCGATACTAATGATATTAGAAATCAAAACGGTCTTGGTATGAAAAACATACAAAGTAGAGTTGATTTTTTAAATGGATCTATCACAATTAAGTCAACTTATAATAAGGGTGTTGCTATAATTTTACATTTTTAAATTATGAATGATTCAATAAAAATTGTTTTAGTTGATGATGAAGTGCTCTTTAGAAAAGGAATATTATTTTTATTAGACAGAGAGGAAGATGTAGAAGTAGTGCATGAAGCTGCTAATGGGTTTGAATTGTTAACTTATTTGCAGGGTACTAAGGTTTTACCACACATTGTTTTGACAGATTTAAAAATGCCGGTACTTGATGGAGTGGAAGCAACTAAAATTCTTGCTAAAGATTTTCCTGCTGTTAAAATTATTGCCCTAACTAGCTATGATTCGAATTCTTTTATTAGAAATATGATTGACATTGGTGCTTCATCTTACATTGTAAAAAATGCTAGTCCTCAAGAATTAGTTTCAACTATAAGGGAGGTAGCGGATAAGGGATTTTTTTACAATGACAATGTATTAAAGATAATTCAAGATGATTCCAGTGTTAATACGAAAAATAGAAATACATTATTAAATCATTTTTTAACAAATCGAGAAGTTGAAATTTTACAATTGATTTGTGAACAGAAAACTACTGCTGAGATAGCTGATGTTTTATCTATCAGCCCACGGACAGTAGAAGGGCATAGGAATAATTTGTTACTTAAAACTGAATCTAAAAATATTGCAGGCCTAGTAGTTTATGCAATTCAAAATAACATTGTAAGAACATATAACTAATATTTTTAGGTTTTTAAATATTTAATAGCCATAACGTAATAAACAATTATGGTAATAATTAAAAGTAAGACACCTATTCTTTTTAACGTTGTCATTTTTGTATTTTGATGGTTAGGCTGTTTAGTCTACAAAACTATTGATAGTGCTAATTTATACATATCTCTCCACGTGAGTACGCGTATAAATACTTGATTTTTTAATTTATTATTGTAATCTGTACGGCAAAATTTGTTTCTTATTTCATAGTTTGATTACAAATTGGTACCTTGGTAAGTATTACGGTAAATTAATATGTTGTATTATTCTTTGTATATACTATTTAAAAACTCATGATCAATCTAAAAAAAGTCTTCTTTTTATTTTTATTTTTAAGTGCTACATTCGCTAGGGCTTCTTATATTTTGCTACCTATGGATGAGACTACTCAGCAAAATCATTTAAAAGCCTATGGAATTACGTTTTGGTGTTTGTCCAAGGAATACAAAGCGAGTTGGTTGCTTAATTATAGAGGAGGTTCATTTCTACTACCAGATGTACAAGAGATTAGAAAAGAGTGTCAAATAAGAGGGGTAAGCTTTGAGATTTTATCAGACACAGAACAAGAAAGTATTTTAAACCAAATTGCTAGTCCTTCTCAAAATATGGAATCTGTTGTTCTTGAAAAAGCACCAAAAATTGCAGTTTACACTCCTAAAGGTAAAATGCCTTGGGACGATGCTGTCACATTAGTTTTGACTTATGCTGAAATTCCTTTTACAGCGATCTACGACGAAGAAGTTTTAAGTGATCAGCTTGTTCTCTATGACTGGCTGCATTTACATCATGAAGATTTTACGGGACAATATGGAAAGTTTTTTGGCTCCTACAAAAATGTACCTTGGTATATTGAACAGAAAAAGGAAGCTGAAAATTTGGCTTCTAAGTTAGGCTTTAGTAAAGTTTCGCAAGAAAAAGGTGCTGTTGCAAACAAAATTAGAGATTTTGTAGTAGGAGGTGGATTCATGTTCGCCATGTGTTCCGCAACAGATAGTTTTGATATTGCATTGGCGGCCGATGGTGTCGATATATGTGAGCCAATGTTTGATGGGGATGCTAGTGAAGCTAATTATCAATCTAGAATAGATTTCAATAAATCTTTTGCCTTCAAAGATTTTATACTAGAACGTAGGCCCGAAAAATATGAATTCTCAGATATTGATATGACAGAGGTAAGGAAGCTTCCAATGGATAAAGATTATTTTAGTCTTATGGAATTCTCGGCTAAATGGGACCCTATTCCATCTATGTTGTGCCAAAATCATACTCAAATAGTAAAAGGTTTTATGGGACAAACTACTGCTTTTAACGCTGCCGTAGTTAAGTCTAATGTATTAATAATGGGGACATGTGAGATAAATGGCGAAGCCAGATATATTCATGGTCAAAAAGGTAAAGGTATGTTTACTTTTTACGGTGGGCATGATCCCGAAGATTATCAGCACCAAGTTGGTGATCCTACTACTATTTTAGATTTACATCCTAGCTCTCCGGGTTACCGATTAATTCTTAACAATGTTTTGTTTCCTGCTGCAAAAAAAAGAAAGCAGAAAACTTAATTTCGTATAACACATAATCTGATTTATATAAATTCAAATAATGCAGTACCAAGATATTTTAAAAGAAATACAAGAAGAATTACTGGATTTTTCTTCATTAGGAAATGTCACCACAACGATTCCTGAACTAGCCAAGATTGATCCAAACAAATTTGGCATTCATCTTACTACAATAGAGGCAAAGGATTTTGGTATTGGTGATAGCCAAGAACGATTTTCTATTCAAAGTATATCAAAAGCATTAACAGTTGCGTTAGCCTTTTCTTATCTAGACGAAAAAGTATGGAAAAGAGTAGGTGTTGAGCCTTCTGGTACGGCTTTTAATTCTTTGGTACAATTAGAGTATGAAAAGGGAATTCCTAGAAACCCTTTTATAAACTCAGGCGCTATTGTTATTGCTGATATGCTAGTTTCTTGCTTAGCAAATCCAAAGGAAGATTTTTTACAATTTATAAGAAAGATTTCAGGAAGTAATACAATCGATTATAATATAGCTGTCGCACAATCAGAAAAAGATAATGGTTTTAGAAACGCTGCATTAGCTAATTTCTTAAAGTCATTTGGAAATATTGATAACAATGTCGATGATGTTTTGGACTTCTATTTTCATCAATGTTCAATCGAAATGAACTGTCAAGAACTAGCGCATTCTTTTTTCTTTTTTGCTAATGAAGGAGAGACTAAAGATGGGAATAAGATTTTGACAAAAAGTCAAGTAAAGAGGCTTAATGCCTTAATGCAAACTTGTGGCTTTTATGATGAATCTGGAGAATTCACCTATAAAGTAGGATTGCCAGGTAAGAGTGGAATCGGTGGTGGAATTGTAGCATTATACCCTAAGGTTTTCGTAGTTGCAACCTGGTCTCCAAAATTAAATAAGAAAGGAAATTCAGAGTTGGGAATGCATGCATTAGAGGTATTAACGACTAAAACTGGGATGTCTGTTTTTTAAATTAGTTTAGATCTTATAGGAGGTCGTATTCTGTTATACAAATAATTTTTATTGTTTATTTTTCGTACTTATATTGTCACGTATTTGATATGAGTTTAATTTACATTATGGTTATTAGTGGAAAAAGCAGTTTATTCTTCAATATGTAACTGATACAAATATCCATATTCATCTGTTGCTATGAGTCTATTTTTATTCGCTGACCATTCAGCAATGATCTCTATCTTGCTTTTGTCTATTTTAGTCAAGGACCCAAATCCTGCTTTACCCTCAAGAACTACTTCCCCTGTAACTAAATTGCCGTCTTCATCAGTTCCTGAAACAGGATAGTTTTGTTGACCTTTCATTTTATCATTTTTTATTTTTCTTCCGGTAATCTTGAAGTCGATGACTTTTTTTTTGTGGAATTCTTGATTTTCTTTAGCATTATAATGATGAGGCGTAAGTGAGTGATAACCTTTTTTGTCAACACAAGATATTGTAGCCACTAAAATGTTGAGGGTAATAATTATGATTTTATATGAGTTCATTACTATTAGGATGTACCTTGATTTTTGATTTGGTCAGTAATTAGGAATGCTTGGATTTACGTAGTTGGTTTCATTTCTTAATCCAATTAGTAGCAATCCAGTCTGCTATTTTCTCTTTATCTGTTTCGTTCTCTAGTTCTGTATGCTGTAGTAAAGCTTCTACCTTCTGAAAGCTAGTTTTTGTTTTTGGAACTTTGTACTTGTTTAGAAACTGGTTGCAAAATTGTAAAACTTCAAGTTCTACTATTTTGTCAATAGTAGTACAGTTTTGTGGTGACTGTAACTCTTCATTTTTACTTTTTTCATTTTTGAAGTAGCCTGCATAAGCTAAGTCTTCAGTAGTAAATTTGTACATCGTTTATCTTTTATTTGTTAACGAGGCAAATTTAAATGCAATTTTGTTGACTTAATTACGGTAAACCATAATCAGTCTAATTTTTTTAATTTTTTTTTGTACAGCTTATTTTAGTAAAGTTTGAACTTAATTGTTATATGTATTCCAAAAAAAAATCCCAATCGTTAGATTGGGATTTTTCTATAAGTAAGTAATCTTAAATTGAGTTGATAAAACGTTTATTTTACTTTATTAAGTATTGCTTTGAAAGCTTCAGGGTGGTTCATAGCCAAATCTGCAAGAACTTTACGGTTCAATTCGATATTGTTCTTTTTTACTTTACCCATGAACTGTGAATAAGACATTCCTTCCAATCTAGCTCCAGCGTTAATACGTTGAATCCATAATGCTCGGAAATTTCTTTTGTTCACTTTTCTGTCACGGTAAGCGTAGCACATTGCTTTCTCTACCGCATTCTTAGCAACTGTCCAAACGTTTTTACGTCTACCAAAGAAACCTTTGGCTTGCTTCATTATTTTTTTTCTTCTTGCTCTTTTAGCAACTGAATTTACCGATCTTGGCATAATTTTTATGTTTTTTTTGTAGCAGGCGGCTTGAATTGAATCAAAAGCACTTAATGGCCATACTCCAAGGTTATTTTAAATTGTTTTAACCTAAAGAAATCTATAAGGTTTAGTCTCAATACTTAATTCTTAAGACCCACTCCTTTTATTAGATAATTCTTAATTGTTGTTTGATACTTTTCATATCTGTTTTGTGAACTAACGCTGAGTGTGTCAAAGCTAATTTACGTTTTTTAGATTTTTTAGTCAAGATGTGACTTTTAAAAGCATGCTTTCTTTTAATCTTTCCAGAACCAGTAACTTTAAATCGTTTCTTGGCGCTAGATTTGGTTTTCATTTTAGGCATTTTTTCCTAGTGTTTTAATTTATTCTTACTTACTTATCTTATTTATTCGTAAAGTTTTTAAAGTCTTAAAGTCGAAAGTTGAGTACTTTTAACTTTAAGACTTTTGACTTTCAGACTTATTTTTTCTTTTTAGGAGCAATGAACATAATCATTCTCTTTCCTTCAAGAACTGGCATCGCTTCTACTTTACCAAATTCTTCTAAATCTGTAGCTAATCTCAATAATAAGATTTGTCCTTGATCTTTATAAATAATAGAACGACCTTTAAAGAATACAAAAGCTTTTAGCTTAGCACCTTCTTTTAAGAATTTCTCAGCGTTCTTTCTTTTAAATTCATAATCATGCTCATCTGTCTGAGGTCCAAAACGAATTTCCTTGACAGTAACCTGTGTAGATTTAGCTTTCAAGACTTTGTCACGTTTCTTTTGCTCGTATACAAACTTCTTGTAATCCATGATTTTACAAACTGGCGGTTCAGCATTTGGTGAAATTTCAACTAAATCTAGTTCAAATTGATCCGCTAAACGTAAAGCTTCCGAAAGTTTAAAAACTCCAGGCTCTATGTTCTCACCTACAAGACGTACTTCTTGCACTCCACGAATAAGATTGTTTATTCTGTGGGCATCCTTTTTTTCTACGCGAGGTTGGTAACCTCTGTTGCTTCTTATTGCTATGACTTTATAATTTAAGTTAAACTGTAAATACTTTTAATGTTTTTTTGATTTCTTCGTTCACTATAGTAGCGAATTCTTCAATCGTAACGGTAATATTGCCTTTTCCTTCTTGGCCATGTCTACGAATAGAAATAGTGCCATTTTTCTCTTCCTCTTCACCTACAATTAGCATAAACGGGATTTTTTGCATTTCGGCATCCCTAATTTTCTTACCAATAGTTTCGCTTCGGTTATCAATCAGCCCGCGAATTTCGTGATTTTCTAGCAAATCTAAAACTTTTTTGGCATATATTTCATATTTCTCACTCAAAGACAATATAATAGCCTGTTCAGGCATAAGCCACAGTGGGAAATTTCCTGCTGTATGTTCTAAAAGTATGGCTATAAAACGTTCCATAGAACCAAATGGCGCTCTGTGAATCATCACTGGTCTGTGTAATTCATTGTCAGATCCTTTATATGTTAAATCAAAACGTTCCGGTAGGTTGTAGTCTACTTGAATTGTTCCTAATTGCCATTGTCTACCCAAGGCATCTTTTACCATGAAATCTAACTTTGGTCCGTAGAAAGCGGCTTCGCCATATTCGATTACAGTGTTTAAACCTTTGTCAGCAGCCGCATTGATAATTGCATTCTCAGCTTTTTCCCAATTTTCATCAGTACCAATATACTTTTCTCTGTTCTCTTTATCTCTTAGTGAAATTTGAGCTGTAAAATTTTCAAATCCTAATGAACCAAATACATAAAGTACCAAGTCGATTACTTTCTTGAACTCCTCGTCTAATTGTTCTGGAGTGCAAAAAATATGTGCGTCATCCTGGGTAAATCCGCGTACGCGTGTCAAACCATGTAGTTCTCCACTTTGTTCATATCGGTATACGGTTCCAAATTCAGCATAACGTTTTGGTAAATCTTTGTATGACCATGGTCTTACATTATAGATTTCGCAGTGATGAGGACAGTTCATTGGTTTCAGCAAAAACTCTTCCCCTTCATGTGGGGTGCTTATCGGTTGAAAACTATCTGCACCATATTTAGCATAATGTCCAGAGGTAACATATAACTCTTTCTGACCAATGTGTGGGGTAACCACTTGCTCGTAACCAGCCTTCTTTTGTGCTTTTTTCAAGAACTGCTCTAAACGTTCTCTCAATGCAGCTCCTTTTGGTAACCATAATGGCAAACCTTGACCAACTTTTTGAGAAAAAGCAAATAATTCTAATTCCTTACCTAGTTTTCTATGATCTCTGCGTTTTGCCTCTTCAAGTAATGCAAGGTATTCAGTTAAGTCTTTCTGTTTTGGGAATGATGTTCCATAAACACGAGTCAATTGCTTATTCTTTTCGTCTCCTCTCCAGTAAGCACCAGCAACACTCATTACTTTCATAGCCTTGATGATCCCTGTATTAGGAATATGACCACCGCGACATAAATCAGTAAATGTATCGTGATCGCAAAACGTAATCGTTCCGTCTTCAAGATTAGTGATCATCTCTGTTTTGTAAACATTGTCTTTGTAAATCTCTAATGCTTCTGCTTTAGATACTGGACGCAAACTAAATTCGTGCTTACCGCGTGAAATTTCGAGTACACGATCTTCTATTTTTTTAAAGTCTGCCTCAGTGATTTTATGCTCTTCAAAATCTACGTCATAATAAAACCCATTAGCAATTGCAGGTCCAAGAGTCAATTTGATACCAGGGTACATTTCCTCAAGAACTTGTGCCATCACGTGTGAAGTCGAATGCCAAAATGCTTTCTTACCACCTTCGTCATTCCAGGTATATAAAACAAGACTACCATCCGTTGTCAAAGGAGTGGTTGTTTCAATGGTGGTCCCATTAAATGATGCCGAAATCACGTTTCTAGCAAAACCTTCGCTAATGCTCTTAGCCACCTCCATCGGAGTCACATCTGCTGCGTACTCCCTAATTGACCCATCGGGTAAAGTAATCTTAATCATTGTTTATTAATTTAAGACTGCAAATATAAACCATTACAAAAACACATCCAATATATATGTAAGGATTGTTTCATTATTATTGGGTTACGGTTAGGTTTATTATAAATAGTATTGGTATTGATAGGTAGGGGGTTTTTCAGGAGCTTATTCCTGCTATTCGTTTCAATCTTTTATGGGAGAAAGAATTCCCATAAAAGGATTTCCACTGCTATCAGGGCTAGGGTAGTGGTAGTTCTATATACATCTTTTTCATAATACATAAGTAAATCATCGTACAGGCGGCTAAAATTGTATTAATAAGCCATCTTAATGTATAGTACAGTTTATCATGAGTAAATAAGATCAGAGTGTGTTGTTTGGTAAAACTTAACCCCTCAAAAGGACTACCTCATATATAGGAGAGAATAGTATGTTGTAATATAGCTTCTATTTGCTGTCTACAACATTCCAAATCAAGATTGGTCTAAAAGCGCTAGCACAAATCATATAGTATACAGTTTCGATACTGTATCGAGTAGAAACGAATAAGCGCACTACGAACCAGTAATCTGCAAAAATCCGTTTAATCAGCGTTGCAGCTTTCTCAAGCTAGAAAACCTACTCGATATGTATTAACTCCACGATCACTTGCTGCTTAATCATAATCAGACAAAACAATCCACGATAATTAATAGTCATAACAGCTATATATAGGACAAGGTATCGTTATTAAGCCAAACAAAGTTCATCTACATCTGCTACAACCACTAATTGGTCAAAACTCGCATGATCTACGTGCCCATACCTATTAATAGCTCCATTATCCAAGTATAACTCTAGCAAAAATCTATATACCCGCACAATAATCAATACTTTTTTCTTACAAACGTACAAAACAGCAAATTTCCACTAACTGTAATAATATTGTTTTTCAGTCTGTTAAAACCAAGATTAAAAAAAGATTAAAAAAAGTGTGTTGTAAAGTATTGTTTACCGGTAAAGACTCAGTACTTTTGCACCCGCAACAACGATTACGTTCACTGACACACTGGCAAGCATTACTGATATATAGGATAAAATTTCTTTTAAATAATTATCAAAAAAAG
>NZ_JACRUI010000010.1 GCF_014305095.1 Flavobacterium kayseriense
TGACAAATCCTGAAATAGGTTGACTAAAAATTAAACACTTTTAGTAAACTATGAAACCCACAAAAAAAGAACAGTGTCCAAAAATTGAGTACAAAAAAATCGGTTTTGATCTCAAACTTTCCATCATTGACCAAATTTCAAATGGTCAGATTTCCCTAAATCACGCTTCTAAGTTGCATGGGATTTCTCGCTCTTCAATAACCTATTGGATGAAAAAATTGCGTTCCTTTGAACAAAACTCCAAAACAATGAGCAAGAATCAAGAACTAAAAAAACTTAAAGAGCGTATCGAAGAACTGGAATTCATTAAAGACTTTCAACAAATGATTATTGCTGATTTTGAAGTAAGCACTAATCTTGATTTTGCAAAAAAGTCATTGCCCGAAGCATTGCTAAAAGAAGTGGAGAAAAAGAAAAAAGACCTTTTAAAATCAAATGGTTCTCCAGGTGTTTCGGAATAAGCACGCAGGCTTATTACAAAAGAATTAACAAACAAAAAATTGAGGATTTAGAGACTCTAAAAATCAAAAAACTCATCACTCCTATTCGCCAAAAAATGGCTCGATATGGAGCCAAAAAACTATATCTTGACCTGAAAGATGATTTTAAAAAAAATGATATCAAAATGGGTAGAGATAGGTTCATTCATTTTTTAAGATATCACAATTTATTAATCCGAAAAACAAAACTATATCACATTACAACAGACTCTAAACATGGGTTTTACAAATCAAAAGACTTATTAGCTGATCTAGAAATTAAACACGCAGAACAGGTCTTTGTCAGCGATATAACTTACATTAAACTTGCTTCCCAACATGCTTATTTAGCATTAGTTACGGACGTTTATTCCAAGAAAATTATGGGATACAAAATTGACACCAATATGCGCGTCAAACTTGTCAAAGATGCTTTAGAAATGGCTGTTAAAAACAGACGTTACAAAAATGAAAATCTAATCCATCACTCCGATAGAGGAATACAATATTGCTGTCCCGATTTTGCTGAATTTTCCAAATCGAAGAACATTATTCTTAGTACAACTCAAAATTCCAGCCCATACGAAAATGCGGTCGCAGAAAGAATTAATGGAATATTAAAACAGGAATTTGGACTAAATAAAACAATTCCAAACTTAAAAACTTCTCAAAAAATGGTAAAACAAGCAATTGAAATTTATAATAACCAGCGCAGACATTGCTCTCTAGGAATGAAAACACCTGAATTTGCTCATGTGAATCAAATTCACAAATACAAGTCTTATAAGAAGAATAAAATCCCTATTTTAGTTGCGTAGGATTGTTGGCAAGTTTGGAAAAAAATCCCTCAAAAGATTTTTTCTAAACTTTTCAATATTACGTCTACAATCAACTATTTTTGAAATTAGTAAACAACCAAAAATAGTCAACCTATATCAGGACAAGACAA
>NZ_JACRUI010000002.1:0-466183 GCF_014305095.1 Flavobacterium kayseriense
TATATATCAGTAATGCTTGCCAGTGTGTCAGTGAACGTAATCGTTGTTGCGGGTGCAAAAGTACTGAGTCTTTACCGTTAATCAATACTTTACAACATACTTTTTTTAATCTTTTTTCTATCTTGGTTTTAACAGACTGAAAAACAATATTATTACAGTTGATCGAAATTTGCTGTTTTGTACGTTTGTAAGAAAAAAGTATTTATTGTTATGAGGGTATCTAGATTTTTGCTAGAGTTATACCTGGATAATGGTGCTATTAATAGGTATGGGCACGTAGATCATGTGTGTTTTGACGAATTAATGGTTTTAAAGATTATGTATGTGCTGTGTTTGGGTTAATCGAAATGTCTTATCCTATTGTATCCATATATTGTAGCTAAGTATTGACGTAGATTGTTCTGACTGATTGTGATTGTAGTTCAGATAATCGTGGAGTGGACACAATTCGAGAAGGTTTTGTGATTTGAGTAAGTTGGCACGCTAATTAAACGGATTTTTGCAGATTTATTGTTTTAGCTGATACAATTGTACTGTCTTTGGCTTAATAGCGATGCATTGTCCTATATATAGGTGTTATAACTATTGATTGTCTTGGATTGTTCTGTCTGATTATGATTACGGAGCAGGTGATTATATATTTAGCACATATCGAGTAGGTTTTCTAGCAGGAGTAAATTGGCTCGCAGATTAAACGATTTTTTGCACATTAGTGGTTCATATTGCGCTTATTGGTTTCTGTTGTATACAGTATCGAAACCTTACACTATATAATGTATGTTTACGCTTTTAAACAAATCTTGATTTGGAATATTGTAGACAGCAAATAGAAGATATTGTTATAACATACTGTTATCTCCTATTTATAAGGTAGTCTTTTTGAAGATTTATTCATGATACGCAAACACACTCCTATCTTATTTATTTACTCATACAAAACTGTCTTCTATATTAAAGTAGCTTATTAATACAATTTTAGCCGCTGGTACAATCATTTAATTATGTATTATGAAAAAGATGTATCTAGAACCACCACTACCCTAGCCCTGATAGTAGTGGAAATCCTTTTATGGGAATTCTTTTTCCCATAAAAGATTGAAACGAATAGCAGGAATAAGCTCCTAAAAAAAATTACTTTGCCTTTGGATAACTATTTTGACTTTGTACATTAATCAAAAACTTGCAGTGGTAACTGACTTAGATTTTACTGCTCTTAATTAGATAATTGTAAATCCACGTTAGTGTAAATGAGGGTATAAAATCAGTAAATGGGAACAACTCCTCTAGGAAAGTGATGACACCTCCAATTTTACCAACCTTGCCCTTGTACATTGTTGTCATTAAATATCCAGCAATAGGTGCCCAAACTACATCTGAGAATTCACCCAATAAAGGAATTGTAAATGACAACATACCGATCGCGTCGAATATAATTCCTAATATAAGATTACGTGTCTTGCTTTTGGCTTCAATGGATTGTACTTGATCGATCATGATTGTACTGTTTTAACATTAAGAAACAAATCTAATGCCAAAGGCTCCTACTTTAACAATTCTTGAAAGACTTTGTGCAACTTGTCTATTTTTGGGGTAATGACGTAAGAACAGTACCCTTGCAATTTGTTTTGATTGTAATAATTTTGATGATACTCCTCGGCTTCATAAAATTTAGACACAGCTGACAATTTGGTTACAATAGGCTTATCAAAAACCTTTTCTTGTGTAAGCAAATCCATATAGGCCTGAGATAACTCTTTTTGAAACTGACTATGATAAAAAATTTCAGATCGATATTGCGTACCAATGTCATTGCCTTGACGGTTCAATGTTGTAGGATCGTGTGTAGCGAAAAACAACTCTAAGAGTGTTCCAAATGAAATTACATTAGAATCGAAAGTGATTCTTATCGCTTCTGCGTGCCCAGTGTCCCCTTTACAAATTGCTGCATAGGAAGGATTTTCGACCTCACCGCCTATATAACCTGACACTACACTATGTACTCCTTTTAGCTCTAAAAAAACAGCCTCGGTACACCAAAAACATCCTCCTGCAAAAGTTGCAACTTCTAATCCTTCTTGTAATTCCATATTATATGCGTTTTCATTATTAAAGGTCAAGATTTCTACTTCCTGTGTACTAATCCTAAACCTCAACCAAATTTACAGTTTTATGTCACTAACAAAGGAATTCATTAACTAAAATTTATAGGTTGTCACAAGAAAAACATATAAATAATCAGTAAAAACTTTGTTTCTTTGTAAAAATAGTAAAAATGATTCAAGCAAAAAATATACATAAATTTTACGACCAACTTCAAGTTTTAAAAGGGGTTGACCTGCATATCAAAGCAGGAGAAATTGTATCGATTGTTGGCGCATCGGGTGCAGGAAAAACAACTTTACTGCAAATTCTAGGCACATTAGACAAACCTAGCACAGTTGAAGGTATCGAATTAAAAATAAACGGTGAAGACATATTATCGATGAATGATAAAACTTTATCAAAATTTAGAAACTTAAATTTGGGTTTTATTTTTCAGTTCCACCAACTACTACCCGAATTTACGGCGTTAGAAAATGTATGTATTCCTGCCTTCATAGCTAACAAACCCAAACAGGAAACTGAAACGGAAGCAAAAAAGTTATTAGAATATTTAGGACTATCTCACCGTATTAACCACAAACCAAATGAACTTTCGGGCGGAGAACAGCAGCGTGTGGCTGTTGCTCGAGCTTTGATCAATAAACCCGCAATTATTTTTGCTGATGAACCATCAGGGAATCTAGACACGGCATCTGCTGAAAATTTACACCAACTCTTTTTTAAATTGAGAGATGAGTTGGGGCAAACTTTTGTTATCGTGACTCATAACGAGGACTTAGCAAACATGGCCGACAGAAAGCTGGTAATGGTCGATGGTTTAGTCAGTAATTAGTAGCTATTTCTAGCTATCCACTTTATCTTTTTTAGATTTAACCTACTTCCGATTCCGTAAACAAGGCTAATCTAAAAAAGGATGCCGCTCCTATCTGGGCTAAATAAAGTACAGAACACACTACTACAAAACCAAAGAAACTTAGCCTTTAACGATGACCCAACCCGAACTCAAAGATTTTTTAGATCAAAAAGTACAGCAATACAATACCTTAGATTTTATCGAAAGTGATCCTGTACAAATTCCGCATCTTTTCACTCAAAAAGAAGATGTTGAAATCTCAGGATTTCTAAGCGCTACAATAGCATGGGGAAACCGTACGATGATTATAAGAAACTCTAAAAAAATGATTGACCTCATGGGAAACGCTCCCTATGATTTTGTCATGTCACATACTGATACTCAACTGGAACAACTAGACAACTTTGTGCACCGAACCTTTAACGGTGTAGATTATGTTCAGTTTATCAAATCTCTCAAGCACATTTATAAAGTTCACGGCGGACTAGAAGCAGCTTTTGCAAAAAATCAAGAACGAGATTCGATGCAAAGAAGCATATCAGAATTTAAAAAAATGTTTTTTGAAGTTCCGCATTTACAGCGAACTCAAAAACATGTATCCGATCCTTTAAACAATTCAGCAGCCAAGCGTATCAACATGTATCTCCGATGGATGGTTAGGAATGATAAAAAAGGAGTTGATTTAGGAATTTGGGATAGTATTCCTCCTGCGGCACTCTCCTGCCCCTTAGATGTTCACTCTGGAAATGTCGCCCGTAAACTTGGTTTATTAACTCGTAAGCAAAATGACGCTAAAGCATTAGCTGAATTGGATTCAAAATTAAGGGAGTTAGATCCCCAAGATCCTGTAAAATATGATTTTGCATTGTTTGGCCTGGGAGTATTTGAAGGATTTTAGCTCTGATATTAGTTGTTAAACGAAGGTTAGCAAGGTACTATTTAAGTGATTTAACTATTTTAACGTACCTTTGCACAAAATTTACGTTTTATGGCTACTTTCGAGCAATTTAATCTTCCCAAATCAGTACAAAAAGCAATTGATGATTTAGGATTTACAACTCCAACTCCTATTCAGGAAAAATCATTTTCAGTAATTATGTCTGGTAGAGATATGATGGGTATTGCACAAACTGGAACAGGAAAAACTTTTGCTTACTTATTGCCGCTATTAAAGCTTTATAAATTTACTCCCGGTCACACCCCTAAATTAGTAATACTTGTCCCAACACGTGAACTAGTTGTTCAAGTGGTGGAAGAAGTTGAAAAATTGACCAAATACATGTCAGTTCGTACGGTAGGAATTTTTGGAGGAGTAAATATCAATACTCAAAAAACAATAGTCTATACTGGTTGTGATATTCTAGTAGGAACGCCAGGAAGAATAATGGATTTGACATTAGACAATGTTATTCGTTTTGAAGAAATGCAAAAACTTGTTATAGATGAGTTTGATGAAATGCTTAACTTAGGTTTTAGAACCCAATTGACATCAATTTTGGCTATGATGCCTAAAAGACGTCAAAATATTCTTTTCTCAGCAACAATGACAGATGAAGTCGATGCTATATTAAATGATTACTTTGATTACCCTGAAGAAGTAACATTATCTGCATCAGGAACACCATTAGAAAACATAAAGCAAATCACTTACAATGTTCCAAATTTCAATACCAAAGTAAATCTTTTAAAACATTTGCTAAAGACGAACGAGGACATGAGTCGTGTGTTGGTTTTTGTGAATAATAAAAAAATCTCTGATATGCTACATGACCGCATTGAGGAAGATTTTGAAGATCAATTTGGAGTTATACATTCTAACAAGTCTCAAAACTATCGATTGAGTACAATGGCTTCTTTTCAAGAAGGAAATCTTAGAGGGTTGATTACTACAGATATTATGGCAAGGGGTTTAGACATCTCTAACATTACCCACGTTATTAACTTTGAAATGCCTGAAGTTGGAGAATTGTACATGCACCGAATCGGTAGAACAGGACGCGCCGATGCGACTGGAACTGCAGTTAGTTTTATTACACCTAGAGAAGAAGAAGCTAAGGTTGAAGTTGAAGTGTTAATGAACATGGAACTGGAAATAGAAGCTTTCCCAGCAGAGGTAGAAGTCTCAGATAAGCTTATAGAACCTGAGAAAGACAGGCAGGCTGTTAAGTTTTTAATGAAGAAGAAAAAACTAGATGGTGATGGTGCGTTCCATGAAAAGTCTAAAAAGAATAAAAAAGTAAATTTAGGTGGACCTGGTGTCACCAAGAAAAAAACACATGGTTCTGTTAATAGAAACATGCTAAAAACTAGGGATAAGAAAAGAAAAGATAAGAATAAATAAAAAAGCAAAAACGCGATAAATTAAAATTTATCGCGTTTTTTTAAGCGCAAAAGTTTACTTATTAGGCGTGAATATTAAACAAACAGGTGCACAGAGTTCAATTCGTTTTCCTGTATCTGTTAAACCTCCTGAAACTTTATCTCGTTTAAATATGACTATTTCATTCGAATGTTGATGGCCCACCAATAAAAAGTTTCCAGTTGGATCAATCACAAAATTTCTCGGACCTTTACCTAATGTACTTTCAACACCGATTTGCTCAAGTAATCCATTTTTAAGAATTTTGAAAATAGTAATTGTATTAGCCTCTCCCCTATTTGTTGCATATAAAAATAAACCATCAGGAGATAGGTGAATATCTGCTGCGCCAACGATTCCTTTAAAATCATGAGCAAGGATTGAAGTTTCTTGGATCTTAACTAGTTTACCTTTGGCGTAAGTAAAAACAGTTAAACCACCATCTAATTCCTGAAGGAGATAAATATACTTCCCATTTTTACTGAAGGTTAAATGTCTTGGACCACTCCCTGGCTTAACAGCAACACTATCTGAACTAGCGAGAATATTATCCTGTGCATTAGGGTTGTATTTATAAATATAAATCTTATCAATTCCTAAATCATTTGCTAAAACGTATTTTTTATCACGTGAAAAGTGAACCATGTGAGCATGTGGCTTTTCTTGTCGTCTCTTATTAATGCTACTCCCTTTATGAGTAACAACTTGTTTGGCGGATGTAATACTTCCATCTTTATTTTTTCCAAAAACTGCGATATTGCCCCCCGAATAATTTGAAACAATTACATTTTTAGAGTCGTCAATGATAAAGCAGGGATCAGCACCTTGCGAAGTCTCTTTATTTATAAAATCTATGGACCCTGATATAGGTGAGTAGGCAAAAGAACTAACTGTACTTTCTTTCCCGTTTTCATTAACGGAATAAACAAAATTATTCTCTTTTGAAACCGTTAAATAGCTCGGATTAACGACATCATTGGTAGCATTTTTAAATTCAAAATCCGCATTCTTTGAGTCAAAATCATAAATATAGATTCCTCTACTATCACACTTATTGGTATAAGTTCCCACTAGTAAATTGAAATTTGTTTTTTGTGCTTGCGCAGATAAGAGTAGGAAGGTGATTCCTATTGTTAACCCAATTTTTTTCATATGTGATAATTTAATACAAGCTAAGATAGATAATAAAAAGAAGCCAATTGAATTCTTTCCTAAATTTGATGCTGTAACACGCATCAAGTTTGGTACAAAAAAAGTAGTATCAAAATAATAGAAAATTGAGAAGTAACAACTGTTACAAATTTGTATTTTTGACTGAAATAATAAATTAACTTCATTGAATAAAATTCAGTGACGCCAACCTAACTAACGAATGCATTTTAAATATCCCGAAATCCTTTACTTTCTATTCCTTTTGATTGTACCTATTTTGGTTCATTTGTTTCAATTTCGCCGTTTCAAAAAGGAGTATTTCACCAATGTACAATTCTTAAAAGTACTTAGCGTACAAACTCGAAAAAGTGCAACATTGAAAAAATGGTTGTTACTGGCCACTCGTTTGCTGTTATTAACAAGCATAATAATTGCGTTTGCCCAACCTTTTTTTCCGGCGAAAGACAGTGTTTCTAGTTCAAATGAAATGTATATTATTTTAGATAACTCTTATAGTATGCAGGCCAAAGGTCAAAAAGGAGAAATATTACGCCGTGCCGTTCAAGAATTACTAGAAGATACGCCCGAGGACACTCGTTTTTCGCTACTTACTAGTTCTGAAAGTTATTGGAATACCGATATAAAATCAATTCAAAGTGCTTTGCAGAATATTAAATATAGTGCCATCCCTTTCCAACTTGATAATTTAATCACCAAGGTCAATGCGCACCAATCTGCTCATAACAAAGATATTATTATCATCACAGATGGTGTCGGGTTACAGAAAAAGCAAGTTCAAACTATTGGCAAAAATGATAAGGCCTATTTTATTATTCCTAAAGCGGAACAAAAAAATAACGTTTCAGTAGATAGTGTCTATATAAAAGAAACTACAACTGACTTTTATGAAATAGGTGTTGATTTATCTAGCTATGGTGATGATGTAAAACCAGTACCAGTAGCCATATACAACAATAATAAACTTATTGCTAAAACCATAGCAACAGTAGAAGGAGCAAAAAAAAGTTTAAAATTCACTATTCCCAAACAAGTTTTTCATGGATACATTTCGATAACCGATAATGGCTTGGCCTATGACAACAATTTATATTTTAGCATTTCAAAAATAAAAAAAATAAATGTACTAGCTATTGGCGATGCGGAAGCTAATCGTTTTTTGAGTCGCATTTATACAAATGACGAATTTAATTACACGAGTACCACCATTTCTAATTTAGACTACAACATTTTAGAAAAACAAGATGTGATAGTTTTAAACGAGTTAGAGATTTTACCGCAAGCATTGCAAACTACATTAAAATCAGTTGTAGAAAAGGGTGGCAACCTGGTTTTAATACCCTCTTTGTCAGCTAACACACCAAATCTTACCAGCTTTTTGAATAATTTTGGTTCAATTCAAATTGGTAGATTTGAAATTGTAGACAAATTAGTATCTAAAATAAACTTTAGTCATCCTTTATATGCGTCAGTATTTGAAAATAAGGTAAGTAATTTCCAATACCCTTCGACATCTGGCTCTTTTACCATTAAAACGAAAAATCCTGCTGCGTTGTATTACGACGACCAATCAGATTTTTTAACATCATTAACTGCTTTTGGTAGTAATGTGTACGTTTTTGCCGCACCGTTGAATCTTACTAACTCTAATTTCCAAAAGTCTCCACTCATTGTACCTACTTTTTATAAAATGGGATTGAATGATGGAAAAAACGGTATAAGTTCAGTTACCATAGGTTCAAGCATTCCACATATTGTTGATGTCCAACTTAGCAAGGATGCTATTTTAGAAGTGAGAAACAAAATAGAACAGTTTATTCCCATTCAGCAGATCATGAATAATAGAGTCAAATTAACTTTTGGTGATTATCCTGCTGAGCCGGGTAATTTTGAAATTTATAACAAGCAACAGTGGATAGACAATATTAGTTTCAATACTAGTAGAACAGAAAGTAATTTGGCCGAAGCCAATAATAAAAACTGGTCTGACTACAAATCAATCGACTCTGTAAAAACTGTTTTCGATGACTTACAAAGCGAGCGATCAGACAATCAACTTTGGAAATGGTTTGTTACCTTTGCGTTGTTGTTGTTACTTGCAGAAATGGCAATCATAAAATTTATAAAATAAATAGTAGCTATCCTATGAATATAATCCTCCGAAGCGCGAAAGTAATAAGTTCTCAAAGTCCTTTTCACAATAAAACCGTTGATATTCTTATTGCAAATGGTTTGATAAAAAAAATAGCTGCATCGATTACCAATGAAGAGAAAATAGAAGAAATAACACTAGAAAACCTTCATGTTTCCGAAGGTTGGTTTGATAGCAGCGTTTCGCTAGGTGAACCAGGTTTTGAAGACAGAGAAACTATTGCCAATGGTTTACTAGTTGCGGCTAAAAGTGGGTTTAGCGCTATAGCCTTGCAGCCTAACTCCTTCCCCGTTATTGATAATCAATCGCAAGTAAATTTTGTTCGAAATAAGTCTCTGGGCTTTGCAACTCAATTGTACCCAATTGGCACATTGACAAAGGAAGCTGCAGGGCATGATATGGCAGAATTGTTCGATATGACTAAAGCGGGAGCAATAGCATTTGGTGATTATAATAAAAGCATAGCTAATGCTAACCTCTTAAAAATAGCTTTGCAGTATGTTCAAGATTTTGATAGTCTAGTTATTACTTTTCCGCAAGATGAAAAAATAAGGGGGAATGGTGTAGCAAATGAAGGAATTGTTTCTACTGGATTAGGTCTTAAAGGAATCCCTAATCTTGCTGAAGAATTACAAATTGCTCGAAATTTATTTTTATTAGAGTACACTGGAGGAAAATTACATATTCCAACTATCTCGACTGCTAAAAGCGTTGCCTTAATAAAAGAGGCTAAAGCAAAAGGTTTAAATGTTTCGTGCAGCGTATCTGTACACCATCTTGCGCTTACAGATGAAAAATTAGAAGGTTTTGACACTCGCTTTAAAGTGGCTCCTCCCTTACGAACAGAAGTTGACAGGCAAGCATTATTGGAAGGTATTCTTGATGACACAATAGACATGATAACATCAGATCATAACCCAATAGATATCGAACATAAAAAAATGGAGTTTGACATGGCCAAAAATGGAACCATCGGGTTAGAAAGTGCTTTTGGGGTTTTGATGACGATTTTACCACTTGAAAAAATAATCGAAAAATTAACAGTGGGAAAAGAAGTTTTTAAAATAGAAAGAGATATTATTCAGGAAGGCAGCAAAGTAAATATGACATTATTTTCTCCGGAAGGCAGTGGTGTTTTCACCAAAGCATCCATTTTATCAAAATCTAAAAACTCCGCTTTTTTAGGTCAAAAAACTAGTGGAAAAGTATATGGTGTAATTAATCAAGGTAAAATAACTTTAGCATAAAAATGGACAAAAAAACAATCGACGAAGGTAAAACAGCAGCTATCACCTGTTATATATTAGGAATAGGAGTATTTATAGCAATGTCTATGAATGCTGATGACAAAAATAAGTTTGCTTCTTTTCACATTCGTCAAGGACTAGGAATTACAATCACTTTTATTTCATTAGGATTAATAATTAGTAATTTCGATAGCTTAATGATATCTGCACCAATGTGGATCTTCGTATCGATACTGTGGTCTTACGGCATTTTTAGCGCCATTAATGGATCAACAAAACCAATGCCTCTTTTAGGTAATTACTTTCAAAGATGGTTTTCTAGTATTGGATAACCATAAACTACATTTTTACTTTAAAAAACTTACATGAGCAATTTAGCATTCGAATACCAGATTAGAGAACCTAAAATAAAATTAGATAAAAATCCGCTATTACTTTTACTACACGGGTACGGTAGTAATGAAGCCGATCTATTTTCATTCGCAGAGGAATTACCCGATAATTATTATGTGATTTCTGCAAGAGCCCCTTACGACTTGCAATATGGCAGCTATGCTTGGTATGCTATCAACTTTGACGCAAATCAAAATAAATTTTCTGACAATAATCAAGCTATTCAATCAAGAGATGCAATTGTAGCGTTTATAGATGAGTTAATAGCAACATATCCAATTGATGCAGGAAACATAAACCTATTAGGTTTTAGTCAAGGTTCAATTTTAAGTCTTGCTGTAGCGCTATCCTATCCGCAAAAAGTTCAAAAGGTGATTGGTTTAAGCGGCTATCTGAATGAAGACATCTTGAAGGAAGGATATCAAAATAATGATTTTTCAAATCTTAAAATCTTCACTTCACACGGTACTGTAGATCAAGTAATTCCTATTGGTTGGGCTAAGAAAACACAACCCTTTTTAGAACAAATAGGAATTAAATCAGAGTACAAAGAATACCCAATAGGTCACGGTATATCCCCTCAAGTTTTTTATGACTTTAAAAATTGGTTAGCAAATCAGTAAAAAAAAAGGTTCCAAAATAATTTGGAACCTTTCTTTTATTTTTGATACAATAGGGATTGGTTGGTTTCAAATGTGATTGTTTGATCATCATTGACAAAATACTTTAACAAAACTTCACCCCAATATTCACCATCACTGAAATCAGCAATGATCCATCGGTGGTTTAAAACTTTGACCTTATTGATAATAAATTTGTTGGCACCTATCTGATCTTGTCCTACGAAAGGATTTCCCTTTGGGTTAGCATTTAGGTCTAACAGTTTTTCAGTAACAAACGGAATCAATTTTTCATATTGAATTACTTTTTGACTGTTTGCCGTTTCAAAATAATTTTGAGCATTTTCATTGTTCTCCAAGGAAAAATAATTGGCATCATTTAGTTTTGCAGTAATAGAGGTTAAACTGTCTTTTAACCTTTTTGTAGTTTTTTCGAATCTTTTTTGCTCAAATTCTACTTCTTTACTTAAAAACATATAAGTAAAAACATTCATAAGAGCTACTAAAATAAAGGCATACAGGAAAAACGATTTTTTCATTGTTGTTGTTTTATAAAGAAATTTCTAAATTATCATAGGCAAGGAAAACATTCGGCGGTAGTTGTTTCTGTACCTCTTCGTGAAATCCTAACAGGTGACTTATATGCGTTAAATAAGCTTTTTTTGGCTTTACTAATGCAATAAATTCTAGTGCCTCCTCTAGGTTAAAGTGGGTATTGTGCGGTTCTTCTCTAAGGGCATTAATAACCAAAACATCTAATCCCATTAGTTTCTTAATTTCTGCAGAATCAATTGTTTTAACATCTGTTAAGTAAGCAAAATTATCAACTCGATAACCAAAAACCTGAAGATTACCGTGCATTACATTAATAGGGATCGCGATTTTGCTCCCTATTTCAAACGGCACATTATTAACAACCTCAATTGTTTTTACAGATGGTGCACCAGGATACTTGTTGATGGTTTCAAAAACATAATCAAAACGTTTTTTTAAATTATCAATCACCCTTGAATGTGCATATACGGGAATTTCTCCTTGTCTAAAATTAAACGGACGAATATCATCAATACCTGCAGTATGATCAGCATGCTCATGAGTAAAAATAATCCCATCTACTTTCTCGCATTTAGAGGCTAACATTTGCTGTCTAAAATCAGGACCACAATCCACAACAAAAGTATAGTTGTCCCATGAAATCATTATGGAAACACGAAGCCTTTTATCCTTAAAATTCGTGCTCAAACAAACCGGATGCTTACTCCCAATTATAGGAATACCTTGAGATGTACCAGTACCTAAAAAATATACCTTCACTACAATTTATTTTTTTTACAAAAATAGGATTAATTCTCTTTCATTAGAAACCTATTTAATTAACTTTGTAACATATTACCCATATTTAAAGAAAAATGGATACTGAAATAAAATTAAAAGGTGACAAAGTCATCAATCAAATACCTTCGATCAAAGATAAAGCACTCCGTATCAATCTAAATGATAATATATACGGAACATTTGCTGAAATTGGCGCTGGACAAGAAACGGTGAGGCATTTTTTTAGATCAGGTGGTTCATCTGGTACCATTGCAAAAGCGATGTCAGCATACGACAAAGACTTTAGTGATTCTATTTATGGGATTGAAGAAGACGGTAGATATGTGACTGAAAGTCGTTTGAAGAAAATGATTACTATGGAAGGTCAGTTGATCGAAAAACGTTTAAGCAGAGAAAAACATCCTAATAAAATGTTTTTTAGTTATGCTAATACGGTAGCGACGATCGACTTTGCAAAACAATTTAAAGGACATGGTTGGGTTGGTATTCGTTACCAAATTGAGCCAGACGAAGATTACAACGAAATTATACTACATATCCGTTTTAAGGAAACTGACGCCCGGTTACAGCAAGAAACTTTAGGTATCCTAGGAGTGAACTTAATTTATGGAGCTTATTATAAATACAATGATCCTAAACGATTATTACGTTATTTATACGATCACTTAGATAAGGACCAACTTGAAATTGATACTATCAATTTTTCAGGCCCACGTTTTGCAGATGTAGACAATCGATTGATGAGTTTGCAATTAGTAAAAAACGGAATGACTGATGCTGTCATGTTTGATCCAAACGGAAAAAACATTCTACCAGCTGCTATTTTATACAAAAAAAACATTCTTGCATTAAGGGGAAGTTTTCGTCCTGTTACTAAGGTGAATATGGATATGTATAAAAAGTCACTTGAAATGTTCTTGCAAGAAAGTAAGGTCGAAAAAGAGAATACACTCGTTGTTTTTGAGATTACTCTTTCGAATTTAAGATCAGATGGTGAAATTGACGAACGCGACTTTATGGACAGAGCTGAATTGCTTTGTTCTTTAGGGCAGACGGTCATGATATCGAATTTTCAAGAATATTATAAAGTAGTAGAGTACTTCTCTAATTATACAAAAGCCAGAATGGGATTAGCCATGGGTGTAAATAACCTAGTGGATATTTTTGACGAAAAGTATTACCGTCATTTGAGTGGAGGAATTCTAGAAGCTTTCGGGAAATTATTCTTTAGGGATATGAAAGTTTTCCTGTATCCAATGTTAGATGAAAATGGAGAAATCATTACTTCTGAAAATCTAAAAGTACATCCAAGAATGAAAGAATTATACAAATTCTTTAAATTTAATGGAAAGGTTACAGACATAACTGATTATGATAAAGAAACTTTAGAAGTATTTTCTCGAGAAGTTTTAAAGATGATCAATGAGGGTAAACCAGGATGGGAACAAATGCTACCTATAGGTATTGCTGAGATAATCAAAGAACATTACCTTTTTGGTTATGACCCAAACAAACAATTAAAAGCGATCAATTGATCAAAAGGGCAAATATAAAGTAATATAATAGAGATCCAGTACATTTATGATTTGGCATATTTTAGGCGCTGTAAGTCTGTTTTTTAACATAGTAAAAACAGACAAAATAGTTAGTAATAATTCAGAATTAATTTTAACAAATAAAACTAAATTAGTATCAGACAAAACCAAAATAGCTTCTTCTACCCTAATTTATAAAAATAAAGAAATACTTAATAAACTACTTCTAAAGAAAGATCAGAAATTAGTTCTGGTCGAGCCTACAAGAGATACAATTCATAATGAAAATATAAGCAACTCTTTTAAGGAACTTAGGGAAATTAAGGCAACTCAAAAAATTGATATCATCACTTATCGAATTTTTTTTAATGGCCGTATTGAAAAACATATTCCTAAAGTAGTTGCCGCAGGAAATGAAAATAAGTACAAGTACGAATACATAGCTAAAGAAGGAAAAACTATAAATTTAGGCAGTTTTAAAATTCATAAAACTAAGACCTTTAGAGGTAGTGAAGATGAGTATATGAATTTGATTAATTTAGAGGTTGTACCTAAATTTTTCAAACAAAACAACTATCAGTATCATTTTAATATTGATTCTCGTAGATCATTTGTAAATGAGCAAACGCTAGCCAGTTTTTTTGGAGCAATGCTTGAAGTTAATTACCTCGATATTAGTTGTAATGGCTTTAGCCATAAAGATGGTTCCTCAAAACCAAGTCGAAGCCACATTAATGGCAATAATGGAGATTTTAAGTACCTTAGATCAGACAAGACTTTAGAATGTGGACCTGGAACTAGTTTAAATATTAGCAAAGCGCCCGATTCTCTTGATTATTCGCGACAAAATAAATGGAATGACGCTCTATACAAATTTGGTTGGAAAAAAATGTTAGGCTGGACCTACACCGTAAAAAAAACGACCAAACACTTGCATCATATAACACACAAGACTACAAACCATCATCATCATCTGCATGTGCAAAACTACGAACCTGACTTTAAAGAAATAAAGCAATGAAGAAATTTATCTTTTTTATCTTAATACTAATTGTTTGCTCTTGTAAAAAAGAAGATAGTAAGACGACTGTATTACCAACTGCAACCTCTACTCAAGTCAATACTATTATTTATAGTTCCAAGTCGTTTGCGCCACATTTAAAATTTAATACTGAGTTGAGCGAGTATGAACTGATTAATCTAAAAAATCCCAAGTCCTTTACGGATATAGAACTTAGCTACCCTATTCGTGAGAATGATTTTGAATTTGATAAAACAGAAGATTTCAAATACTACACACCCTTTAGTTTTGATTTTGAAGATGTAGCTTACAAACTAATAGCTTACCATTCCTATGGTGAAAATGACTTGAAGGTAGTAAATATGCAACTAAATAGTTATTTAGAGGGCAAGCAAATCGATGCGTTATTAGTAGATTGTAGATTCACTTTTGAAACGGAATATTACCGTGAATTTACGATTGCGACAGATGGTGTCATTACGATTAAAAAAATAGCGATTGATGGCTTAAACTATAATAATGACGGAGATATCTTGGGAGAAAAAACAGTAAAAGATACTACTGCAGAAACGGTTCGATATAAATTGAGTACGAAAGGTATCTTTGTGAAAATGTAAAGTAACATCAATAATACAAGTCATAAAAAAAAGTTCTAAAGATAATTTAGAACTTTTTTTTATGGCAAAGTTTGCGAGTTATTTTAATATTTGAGCTGCATGCTCTTTAGTTTTTACTTTTTCGATCACCTCATCAATGATTCCATTTTCGTCTATGACAAAAGTCGTTCTATGAATTCCATCATATTCCTTGCCCATAAACTTTTTAGGCCCCCAAACACCAAAGGCTTCGATTACTGATCTGTCTTCATCAGCTAGTAAAGGAAATGGGAAATTATATTTTTCTTTAAATTTAGCTTGTTTTGCAGCAGCATCAGCACTTACGCCTAATAGAGCATAATTATTCGCTTCAAAACGCTCAAAATTATCTCTTAAATCACAAGCCTCGGCAGTACAGCCTGGCGTACTTGCCTTTGGATAAAAGAAAACTACTAGTTTTTTCCCTTTGTAATCAGCTAAATTATGTGAGTTGCCGTCTTGATCTAAGGCTGAGAATGCTGGAGCGTGATCTCCTTTTTTTAATGTTGTCATAGTGGTATATTTTGGAATATGGTTTATTACAATTGATTTATGATTTAGCGACTATTTCCGGCCCCAGATGGTCGAGAAAAGCCCGGACTTGAAAAACTATTTTTTTCTTGTTAAAAAAGAGCAACCCTAGGAAGCTCCTTTTTTGACTTTAGAAAAAAAGATTTTCAAGGAGGACTTGTAACAGACAGCTGGATTAGGCGCATGATAAAAATTATAGTATTTTTACGAGATATAAAATTACAAAAATGACTAAGCAAGAACGGGTAACGTTTGTTATAAATACGTTAAAAGAATTATATCCTACTATTCCAATTCCGTTAGACCACAAAGACCCATATACTCTGCTGATTGCTGTTTTACTATCAGCCCAATGCACTGATGTGCGCGTAAACCAGATTACACCGCTATTATTTGCGAAGGCTGATAATCCGTACGATATGATTAAAATGACGGTTGAAGAAATAAAGGAAATTATTCGTCCTTGCGGATTATCACCAATGAAATCAAAAGGTATTCATGGCTTGTCCCATATTTTAATTGATAAACATGATGGTAAAGTACCTCAAAGTTTTGAATTCCTTGAGGAATTGCCTGCTGTGGGGCATAAAACTGCTAGCGTAGTAATGTCGCAAGCTTTTGGTGTACCAGCGTTTCCTGTTGATACGCATATTCACCGCCTGATGTATCGATGGAATTTGACTAATGGTAAAAATGTGGTACAAACAGAGAAGGATGCCAAGCGTCTTTTTCCAGAGGAAATTTGGAATGACTTGCACCTGCAAATTATTTGGTACGGTCGCGAATACTCTCCTGCTCGTGGCTGGGACTTAGAGAAAGATGTTATTACCCAAACTATCGGTCGTAAATCAGTGATTACAACCGCAGTTAAAAAATAAACTTCCCTTGAATACAATTTTAGGGAAGTTCAGTTAAACTAATTCGCAATTATTTCAAAACTAACTCGATCTGTTTTAATAATGCTTAACGCTTTAGAATAATTTAATAAAAAAGAAACAACTTCTTTTTTAGGTTTCATTGACTTAGGAGACAATGCATTTTTTGAGTAAATTTTTGCCATGTTCAAATAGTTTTCTTTCTACTATGAACGCAACTTATTTGAAAATAGTATTAGTTGGTTAAAACAATTTGATGTTTGTCAATAACTTTTCTTAAATTCATTAATGCGTAGCGCATTCGACCTAATGAGGTATTAATACTAACACCTGTTATTTCAGAGATTTCCTTAAAACTCATATCCTGATACATTCTCATTACTAAAACTTCCTTTTGATCAGCAGGAAGTTCCTCAATAAGTCTTTTAATATCAACTTCTACTTGGTCAGATATGATTTTGTTTTCGATCGTTGGTGAATCATCAGACATAATAGAGAAAATAGAGAACTCTTCGGTTTCACGAAATAGAGGCATCTTTTTGTTTTTTCTAAAATGATCGATAATTAGATTGTGCGCAATGCGCATCACCCAAGGTAAAAATTTACCTTCTTCGTTGTACGATTTAGATTTAAGGGTTTTTATTACTTTTATAAAAGTATCTTGAAATATATCGTTGGATATGTCTCTATCGGCAATTTTTGAATAGATGAAACCATAAATTCTGGATTCATGCCTTTTGATTAAAACGGATAATGATTCTTCATTACCTGCTATATAATCTTGAACCAATAAAGCATCTGGAGTTTGTATATTAGCTATCATAGTAATACTTTTTAGTTTAATGTAAATGGGGTAATTTTCTAAAAAGTAGTTTTTTACTATAGGCTAATTTAATTTTTTGTTATTTTACAATAATCAAATTTAATAAAATATTTATTTTAAACAAGATTTAACAGAAATAAAAAAATATTTTTCACAAATTTTCGTTGCAAAAAATATTTTTTATCTTAAAACTGATTATGATTCGATCTCACTTGCTGAAATTGAAAGATATAACTCCCAATTTAAAAAAACACAACCTATTTATACAAATCTTACTGATAAACTTTGATGTAATCAACTATGAATTCTTGAGGAAATATTGCGTCATTGATTTCTGGTCCACCAAAATTGCCACCAACAGCTACATTAAGTAAAATAAAAAAAGACTTATCATATGGCCATGTACTCGCATTTTTCACGGCAGGATTAAAAGTATAGACTAATTTATGATCTACAAAAAAGTCAATTTTATCTTTAGTCCAATCTATAGCGTAGATATGAAATCCCTCTTCTATATTTTCAATTGTTGTCTTTTTTGTATTGATCGTATTTCCATGGCTATCTTGTGTATGCAACGACGTAAATATAATATTAGGTTCTTTACCAACATACTCAAGAATATCAATCTCACCACATTTTGGCCACCCAACTTGATCTATATTAGATCCTAGCATCCAAAAGGCAGGCCACATTCCCTGCCCTACTGGAATTTTAGCTCTCGCTTCAATGTAGCCATAAGTAAACTCTTGTTTGCCTTTAGTATTAATTCTAGTAGACGTATACTTACCATTATCATTTTTTGCAGTTATGATTAGATTTCCGTCAACTAAATGGTGATTCTCTTTAGTATACAGCTGTGGTTCATTGTTACCCCAACCACAATTAGGACAACCATCACCTTCTTCAAAATTCCAATTGTTTTCGTTTAGATTCTTATGGTTGAACTGTTCTTCCCAAACTAGTTTTTTACCTTTTGGTTGCGCTATAAGGGCAGAGCTTACCATTAAAAAAATCAAATATCTCTTCATTATCTAGTTATTAAGGTACGTAAAATCTTTTTCGAGTGTATCAGCAGAACTACTTCCTACGAATACTTTAAAATCACCATCTTCCGATTCCCACTTACCATTAGCGGTGAAAAATTCTATTGTTTTTTTATTAATTTTAAACACAACCTCTTTCTCTTCGTTAGGTTGTAATTCGATCATTTCAAAGCCCTTCAACTCTTTTACAGGGCGAGTAACAGATGCTATTAAATCTCTAATATAAAGTTGAACCACCTCTTTTCCAGAATATTTTCCAATATTTTTCACGTTCACTGAAACTTCAATTTCACTTTCAGCGTTAAACGTGTTACTACTTAGTTTAAGATTAGAGTACTCAAATTTTGTATAGCTTAATCCATAACCAAAAGGATAAACGGGCGTATTTTTTTCGTCGATATAGTGAGACCAGAAAACACTTTCTGGTTCATTCATTACCGGTCGTCCTGTATTTTTATAATTGTAGTAGAGCGGTAATTGACCTACATTTCTTGGAAAAGTCATTGGTAATTTCCCACTTGGATTATAATCTCCATATAAAACTTGGGCAATAGCATTTCCGCTTTGTGTTCCTAATTGCCATCCTTCAATTATGGCTGGAATATTGTCTGCAGCCCAAGGGATAGTTAATGGTCGGCCGTTATTTAAAACTAAAACCACATTTTTATTAACCATATACACTGCTTCTAACAATTCTTGCTGCACTCCAGGTAAACCAATTTCGGTTCTACTTCTACCTTCTCCAGATTGTAAACCATGTTCTCCTAAAGACATAATTACAACATCAGCGCCTTTTGCAGCAGTGATCGCTTCTGCAAAGCCACTTTTATCTGTCGTATTGATTTTAGTTTCCCATACAAACTCAGTTCTACCAACAGCTACATCAGCCCCTTTAACATAGGTAATTTGGTTTCCTTCGTATTTTTTTAAACCTTCTAAAAGTGAAACTGCTGAATTGTCATCAGCGGCAATTCTCCAGCTTCCTAGCGGGCTTGTTTTATCATTAGCTAGGGCTCCTATCACAACGATTTTTTGACCAGATTTTTTTAATGGAAGTAATTCTTTTTCATTCTTTAGAAGAACAATTGATTTTTTGGCTATATCTAAAACGCCTTCCTGAAAAGCCGCCTTACCTACTGTCTCCCTTTCATAATTTTCATCACAATATAAGTAGGGATTATCAAAAAGGCCTAATTCAAATTTCACTCTTAAAATACGTCTTGCTGCATCATCAATAGTCGCTTCTTTTACTTTTCCTTCCTTTACCAATGTAGCCAAGTACTCTACATACGCACTCGATTCCATATCCATATCTGAGCCCGCATTGATTGCAATCTCTGCAGCCTGTTTACTATCCTTAGCATAACCATGCGCTATCATTTCATTGATCGAACCCCAGTCAGAAACTACGAAACCATCAAATCCCCAATCTCCTTTTAATATTTGTCGCTGCAAATAAGAATTACCTGTTGCCGGGATTCCGTTTAGTTCATTAAACGAGTTCATAAAGGTGCGTACACCCGCATCAGCAGCTGCTTTAAAAGGAGGGAAAATAATATTTTGTAACGTAGACTCTCCCACATCAACCGTATTATAGTCTCGTCCCGATTCAGCAAAAGCATATCCTGCAAAATGCTTAGCGCAGGCCAAAATAGTATTTCTGGCTTTCAAATCGGTGCCTTGAAATCCTTGCACACGCGCTACAGCAATTAAACTTCCTAAATATGGATCCTCACCAGAACCTTCCATAACTCGACCCCATCTCGCGTCTCGAGCCACATCGACCATGGGAGCAAATGTCCAATTTAAACCAACAGCAGCAGCTTCCTCAGCAGCTATTTCTGCAGACTTTTTAATAGCAACAAGATCCCAACTGGCTGCTTCGGCTAACGGAATAGGACTGATTGTTTTATAGCCATGGATTACATCAAATCCAAAAAGTAGTGGAATTCCCAAACGTGTTTCTTCAACAGCGATCTTCTGTAGCGCCTTTACATCCTTAACGCCTTTGACGTTAAGCATCGACCCGACTAATCCTTTTTTTAGATCATCATACTTTTTCGCCGCTTGTCCCTCTTTAGGTGATGGTCCTGTAATTTCCCAAAAACCATTGTATTGATTAAGTTGTCCAATTTTCTCTTCTAATGTCATTAGTTTCATTACTGAATCTACACGGCTTTCTAAAGTGGTCTTTTGTGCAAATGCAACTCGAGGCTGAACAATTTTTTGACTACAACTAATTACAACCAAAGTTGCAACAAAGAAAGAGATAGGTTTTATAAATTTCATCTTCATCTATTTACTTAAATTTTAAAGGTCGAAATGAATTCCGACCTTTAAAAAAAACATTAATATTCTACTATAATTATTGATACACTCTAACATAATCAATCTCCATTGATGATTGGGTAAAAGCTGGATCAATAGCTCCTCCAAAAGTTCCTCCCATTGCCACATTTAGTATAAGAAAGAAATCTTTATTGAAAGGCAAAGAAGCGGTATTTGCTACGGTATGAAACAAAACATCATCTACATAGATTTTTACTGATGCTGGACTCCATATTGTTTTGTAGATATGGAACTGAGATGCAGCATTAGCTATTGTAGTTGTAGCAGTGTTAGCATTCCCTCCAAAGTTACCAGGATAGTGTAGCGAACCATAAATAGTTGTTGGCTGACTTCCTTTGTATTCCATTATATCAATCTCTCCGCAATTTGGCCATGCATTTGTTGCGTAATTCTCACCTAACATCCATATTGCTGGCCAAGTACCGGCTCCAGTTGTTAGCTTTGCTCTAACCTCTACTTTACCATAGGTGAATTCATATTTATTCTCGGTTTTTAACCTTGCTGAAGTGTAGCTTGAACCCACTTTTTTGGCTGTTATTTTTAAGTTCCCACCTGAAACAATTACGTTATCGGCAGCACTTGTATAACTTTGAGACTCACTGTTTCCCCAACCATTATCACCAGTTCCAAGATCATAACTCCATTTAGTTGCGTCTGGTGCTCCATCTACGTTAAACTCATCTGAGAATTTTAAAACAGTATAGTCTGTTGCAGTGGCAGCTTGAGTGGGACGAGTTGTGGTAAAAACTAAATACCACGCCAATGCAACATTGTTAGCTTGCACTAAGCGCGCTACCATTCTATTATCTGTGATAGATAAAATTTCAAATTGTGTCGCTCCCGCATAATAACCCATAAAACCTCCATCAGAAAAATTCATTATTGTTCCTGTAGTAATTCTTGTTTCTGCAGGATTTTTAGAAACCACAGATGTAGAAGGGCTTAATGCAACAATTTTTGTTCCTGTTGTGCTGTATGGTAAACAAGCATCATCTCCGCCATTTACTCCGCCAGCAACACTTTTATAAGAGTTGTGAAAAAATGTATTTCCTTTGTTATCTTGTTTGTATTCTATTCTATCATTAACTAATGAAAATGTATAATCTCCATCATAGAAACAAGAAGTAGCTTTTTCAAAAGGATCTGCTTGATAGTAATTTGCGAAATAATTTTTAGTAGCATCACCATCATTTTGACCAACACCAAGGTGTCCTTTTTCAGATGCGGCTATATACCATTTTTTACCTGTTGCACTACCACCTGTAAGCAACTGCGTAGATTTTTCGTCACTAAAATCGCTAAATACAGTAACATTAATGGTTTGGTTTGTAGCAATACCACCCTTACCATAAGCAACCACTGTTACTGTATACGTATTTACCCCAACGGTTGTAAAACCATGCTCTGCAATTCCTCCAGGTGAATTTTCAGTAACACCATCACCGTAAATGTATTTATACGAAATAGCATCATTAGCTGTACTAGTGAATTTAACAATACCTGAACCATCTCCGTTAGGTAGAGCAGCTGTTTTACCCGTTATTTCAACTGAAACACTTAAGTTCGTCGGGGCACTTAAAGTACCAAAACTTAAATTATCATCCTGACAATTGACCATCAAAAGAAGGGCAAAAACAGATACTAATTTTATTATTATTCTTTTCATCTTTATCTTTTTTTAAAAATTAAGTCTAGTCGATTATAGTGTCCTAGCTATTTTTGGATTCCTTTATTACAATTATTAATTGTGGAAATAAACATTATCAACATACACAGTATTAGCTCCAGAAGGTGCTCCTACCAATATAAATTGAGACATATGAGCTTTTGTAGTTAAGCCTGTAAATGAACTAAGCGGTAAATCTAAACTTACCCAAGAACCTTTTGCTGGCGATGGTATCGTTATTTCATGCTCTGCATCATCTCCTCCTCCAAAATTTCCATCTGGACCAAAATCTACTAGTTTTACTTTAAATTCTGTAAAGTCAGCTGACCATACGTCAAGATGAAAATGCGTCATAGTAGTGGCGTTAATTTGATTTGTTACTGTTTCTATACCAACAAAATCCAGAGCACTATATTTTTTAGTAGCATTTCCGCTAATAGTAACATCTGTCAGAACTGCACTAGACCAAGACGTTCTCCAAGTATCTACAGGAACGTTTGTATAGCTATCACTAAACATGGAAATAACTCTTGACGCCGCCAATGTCGGAACAGGTGCCGCTGTTACTGATCCCGCTAGATTATAAAAGAAAACATTATCGACATACACTGTTGTAGCTCCTGATGGTGCTCCTACAAATATGATTTGTGCAATATGTGAGCGCGTTGTTAAGCCTGTAAAACTGCTTAAAGGAATATCTAAACTTACCCACTCCTCTTTCTCAGGATTAGAAATAGTTATTTCATGTTCTTTGTCATCTCCTCCGCCAAAACTACCGTCTGCACCGAAATCTACTAATTTCACCTTGAACTCAGTCAAATTTGATGACCAAATATCGGCATGGAAAAATGTCATTGTTGAAGCATTGATAGGAGTTGTGGTAGCTTCGATACCAACAAAATTCAAATTGCTATACTTTTTAGCGTTATTTCCAGTAATATCAATATCAGCTAAATCAGCTTGTGACCATGATGTTCTCCATGTATCAACAGTAACATTTGTATAGCTATCGCTAAAAAGTGAAATAACATTAGCTGCTGGTATCGTTGGTACTGGAGCAGCAAACAAATTTGTGATAACTACACTTTGAGTACTTTGCACTGTAGCAGCACCACCACTCAAAGCCACTATTCGAACTTGGTATGTTCCCGGTATAGCATAGGTATGTGTTTTCACTTCACCTTCCATGAAGTCTACAGGAACTTCATTTACCACATCACCATAATAAACTTGAAAAAATGTTTCCAAATCTGCTTTTGCACTAACTTCAATAGAAAGATTGCTTCCAATTGTAATTGTAGGAACAAAATTAATAGGCGCTAAAAATGAAACAGTAACCACTTGAGTACTCTCTGTTTTTTTACCGTTTAAAGTAGTTGCAACAATTTTTGCTTGATACACACCTTCTTTATATTTATGTGTAACTGTGCTTCCCGGACTAACGAAAGCAGGAGCAGCAGTACCATCACCAAAAGTAATTTCATATTGAGAAACTCCCTCACCTCTAGGCAAGAAAGTAACATTACCAGTATTATCTTGCGTAACAGTTGTTAAGGCAGATATATTCGTAGGCGCTCCTAAAGCATCTACATCAAGTAAATCATTCTCTGCTGAGCAGCTAGATAGAACTGCTACAAATAGAAGGATTGCTATATATTTTATATTTTTCATAATAGTATGGTTATATTAATATCCAGGGTTTTGAGTCCAATTTCCAGCTGCGAATTGAATTTCTTCGATAGGAATTGGGAATAACTCGTTTCTGTTAGCCTTAAAATTTGGAATTTCTTGCAATGCTTTTCCTGTTCGAACTAAGTCAAAGAAACGGAAACCTTCACCTGCTAATTCAACTCGTCTTTCAGCTTGGATAAAATCAGCTAAAGCAGCTCCTGAAGCTGTAATATTGTGATCATTATCTCCAAAAGCTCTCGCTCTAACTTCATTCAAATATCTTCGTGCTAAAGCGTCATTAACCGCTGTACTTTTATTGTGTGCCTCAGCAGCCATCAATAGTACATCTGCATAGCGAATCGCTCTATAGTTGTTAGGGCTAGTTAATTTTACATCACCCGCTGCTTCTGGCCTTCTTGTTCTAGGTATATACTTTCTATTAAAAAAACCAGTATCTTGATTTTGTTTCGTGTAACTTGTACCTGGATTTTGAGCAATCCAAGCTACCATATCTAATATAGTTACTGCTTTTCTAGAATCCCCAGCTTCAAATGCGCTAACAATTTTAGGCGTAGGCAAGTTAAAGTTATTCCCATCTGCAAAGGTAGGACCTACATATCCAAAAGGACCTGCAAAACCAACAGCTACATTCCCTTCACTTGCTTGTAAAGCGCCATAACTAGCTCCTTCAACATCAGTATATTGTACTTCAAAAACAGACTCAGGTCCGTTTTCACCAGCGTCTTCAAAAATACTTCCAAAAGGAGTTAATCCACTGCTAATTTGTTGTGGTGTCAAATTAGCCGTTGTTACTAAACGGTAGTTACCCGTTGCGATTAATTTATCAAAAGTCGCAGCCGCTAAATCATATTTTTTATCGTATAAATAGGCTTTCCCTAACAGAGCTAGAGCTGCACCACTTGTTGCTCTACCCTTTTGAGAAGCAATTGGAGATAAATTTGCAGAAGCGTAAATTAAATCATTTTGAATTGAAGTGTAAACCTCAGCTATTGAAGAGCGAGGAATCGATTTTTCGTCTCCTGGAGTGAAACGAACATCACCTTTAATTGGGATTCCACCAAACCATTTCACTAATTCAAAGTGATAATAAGCTCGTAGAAAACGTGCTTCGGCAATTATTTGGTTTTTTCCTTGAAAATCAGTTTTATCTTTGAACTCCAAAATATAATTAGCTCTTTGAACTCCTGCAAACATCCAATCCCAAAGCTGTTTCAAATTTGCATTTACGGGGCTGTGCGTCATCTGATCAATTTGTTGGTAACCGGGAACATCCGTTGGGCTATTACCTCCAGCAAACGTATTGTCAGAAGCAATTTCTCCCATTAGGACATTAATAAAAGTTGATTGCAACATATCGTAAGCTGCAATTAATGCACTATCATAATCTGATTTTGAGTTAAAGTAATTCTCTGAATCAATCGAATATTCAACTGGACGATCAATGAAATCGTCACTACAAGAAATCATCACAGTAGAAAATACCGTAATCATCAATAGGGTAATTAATAAATATTTTTTCATTTTTGTTTGAATTAAAAATTAATGTTTAGACCTAACATATATGTTCTTGGAATAGGGTAGAAACCATAATCAATTCCTCCACCAATTGGAGCTCCATTAGAAGCACCTGGGTCAAAACCTTTGTACTTTGTAAAAGTGTAAAGGTTATTCACTCCCGCATAAAGGCGTACTTTACTAATTCCCATTTTTTCAATATACCTTGGGTTTAAAGTATATCCTAATTGAATATTTTGAATTCTTACATAAGATGCATCTTCAACAAAATAATCCGAAAACAATTTATTGCTAGTAGCGGCTGTAGTTACACGCGGTACACTAGTACTAGTACCTTCTCCCGTCCATCTTCCTAAAACATAATTCAACCTATTAGCATCGGGAGCAATACTTTCGTAATTACGAACCATATTATTTCCTAAAGAGGCAAACGTGTACATAGAGAAATCTAGAGCTTTGTAATTAAACTGCATATTAAAACCCATGGTGGCGGTAGGAATTGGATCTCCAATATCTGTTCTGTCATCAAAGTCAATTTTTCCATCCTCATTTACATCGACGAATCTAATATCTCCCGGAGATGCAGCTACACCCAACGCTAATTGAGATGGAGCATCATTTACTTCTTGTTGATTCTGAAAAACACCATCGGTTTTCAAACCATAAAAATATCCTATCGAATGGCCTACTTGCATTCTAGATGGGGCTAATTGCCCTATTCCAAATGATCCACCCTCGATAAAAGGAGTTCCCATTTGTGTCACTTCGTTTCGCAATAATGTAACATTGTACCCCAATGTCATATTAAAATCTTCAGAAAACTTGTTGCTGAAATTAGCTGAAAACTCGATACCTTCATTTCTAACAGTTCCTGCATTTATAGTTGGATTAGATGCACCAGGAGCTTGTCCTCCTGATATACCTGAAACTGGAATACCTGGAATTAATAAATCAGTACGAGTATCGATAAAATAATCGGCAACTAGTGTTAGCTTATTGTTGAACAAATTCATATCTAAACCAATATCAAATTTCTTAGCCTCTTCCCATTTAAGATTTGGATTGGGTATTTGACCACTTGCTCTACCGTTTACTAGCGTTCCATCAAATACATAAGTAGCTTCGCCAGTTAATTGTGAGATGTATCCGTTATTAGGAATAGCATCATTACCAACAATACCATAACTACCTCTTAATTTCAAGAAATTCACAACAGATGATTCTCCAAAAAATCCTTCATCAGATATAATCCAACCAGCAGTAACTGATGGAAAATAGCCAAATTTATTACCTGGACCAAATTTAGTAGAACCGTCACGACGTATCATTCCCGATAATAAATATTTACCTTTATAGTCGTATTGCAATCTTCCAAAATAGGAAAGTCTTCTTTCATCATATACATACGATCCTACAGGTATCGTTCCTACTGCAGGCGCTCCATTTGCCAATGCTATATCAGCAAAGTCCCATGAATTGTTTGGTACATCAAAACCTGTAGCAAATAAACCATTTCCGTATTCTTTAAAGATTGTGTTACCAATTACACCAACAAATTTGTGGTTTTCTGCAACCGTTTTAGTGTATGTTGCAAATAAGTCAAATGAATAATTATTATCGTTTACAGCATTTTGAGAAACAGAGCTTCTTGTAGTATTAAATACTTTACCACTACCGTAATCAAGTAAGGCAGAAAAAGATTTACCCTCACTATTTGCTGTTTTAAAACCAATCGAGCTACTTAAGACAAAGGCGGGCGTAAACTTGTAATCAAGTCCAAAATTCCCACTTATTTGCTTGAAGTTAAATTCATTATACGTATTTGCAATTTGAGCTAATGGATTGATCATTTCATTTCCTAATGAACCTCCAGGAAATTGCGTAAAGTTACCTGCTGTATCATACGGAGCAATATTAGAAGGAGCATTTACCGCATTTAATAGTACCGATGCATTACCATTTTCTGGTAAAGTCTTTCTATCAAAATAGGTGTAGATAACATTTGTTTTTAACTTTAATTTATCAGTAACGTCAGCACCTAATGATACTCTTGCTGTATTTCTTAAAAACCCTGATTTTGCTTTCCCTACAATACCTTCTTGATCAAGGTGAGAACCACTAACAGAATAGGTTATTTTATCTGAACCTCCTGAAAAAGTTAGATCATGACTAATAATTGGAACACCTGTACTTAAGGTTTGATCCTGCCAGTTTGTTCCTTTCCCTAATCCACTTACATTTGGATAAGGAATAGCGCTACCGCTATTAGCGTAGCTTTCATTTAATAGTAAAGCGTATTCAGTTGCATTTAACGTTGGTAAAGTGCGAGAAGTTTCTTGAAAACCAACATACGAATTATATGCAATTTTGCCCTTAGAGTTCTTCTTACCTGTTTTAGTAGTTACCAAGATCACTCCATTTGCAGCTGCCGAACCATAAATGGCAGCTTGTGCATCTTTCAAAACGGTAATAGTTTCGACGTCATTAGGATTTAGTAATCCCAACTCGCCAATATATCCGTCTATAATAGTCAGCGGTTTTGCATCACCATTAGTTGCTATACCTCTAATACGAATATCAAGAGCTGCTCCAGGGGAACCTGACTGCGATGTTACATTGACACCTGAGACAGTTCCTTGTAAAGCTTGCTCGATTCTAACAGGCTTTAAAACTTCTAGTGTTTTGCTATCTACGATAGAAACAGCACCGGTAACTTCTTTCTTTTTTTGACTACCATATCCAATCACAACTACTTCATCTAGCAATTTTGAATCCTCAATCAAAACAATAGACAATGAACTATTTGCAGATACTACTTTATATTCAAGATTTTTATAACCTATATAAGAAAACACCAACGTAGCCCCAGTTGAAACGTTTTTCAAAGAAAAACGACCATCAATATCTGACGCTGTATTAGCAGTTCCATTTTTAACTTGAATATTTACTCCTGGTATAGGTAAACCAGAACCTGTTTCTTTAACAACTCCTCCTACCTCTACTCCTTGCGCGAAACTCAAAGAGGAAAGAAAGAGGAACAGAATCAATAGATAGTTTGTCTTCATAATTTTGTTTTTAGTGAATTGTAAATTTAAAAGAGACAAATGAATATAACTTAAAAATAACCTCAACAAAAAACATACAATGCAAAAAAAAATTATAATTATTAAAGATACCTTAAAGAATCAGTATAAATCACAACTTAATCAGTAGTTATGACTACTTAATTAAAAGAGAAAACCACAACAATAACGTTAATGTTGTGGTAATGTATAGTTTTTAAAGCTGATTTTAGGTGTAACTATACAGCTAAAATGTATTCTGTAAGTCCTTGTTCATGCGATAATTCCATTTTTTTCCTCAATCGGTATCTTTTTATTTCTACACTACGTACTGAAATATTTAGAAGCGGAGCAATTTCTTTTGAAGTTAAATTTAATCTGAGGTAGGCACATAAACGTAAATCATTAGAGGTTAACGTAGGGTGAAGACTCTTTATTTTCTTAAAAAACTCTTTATCCGTATTTTCAAAAGCTTCTTTAAAAATAGTCCAAGAATCTTTACCAGTTATGTTTTTATTGATTGTGCTTATTACTGTTTTGATACTTCGGTTATCATCGGCATTAGTCTTTTTCAAATCGGCTTTAATGAACTCTAGCAATTCATTCTTACCATGTAAACTCATCGTCGAAGCAGCAAGCTCTTTATTAATCGTATCAACATCTTGAGATAGCTGTTCGTTTCTCATTCGCATCATCTGCTGCTCATTTTCTAACTCTTTAATTTCAAGTAGCAAATTATTTTCTTCAATAAGCTTTTCTTTTTGTCTTTGATAATATCTGTTATAATAACCATGACCAAATCGGATTAGAAATACCGCTATCACAAAATAAATTACCATGGCCAAAGTAGTAAAATACCATGGTTTAAGAATTGAAAATTCATAAACTGCGTTGCTATCTAGATTAGAATTAGCAAACTTGGCTTTTACTCTAAAAACGTAATCGCCTGATGGTAAATTTTTAAAACTTACTGATGCCTTGCTATTCCAATCTGTCCACTGATTTTGAAAACCTTCCAAAATATATTGATATTCGACTGTGATATACTTATTGTATTCTGGCACACTGTAAAATATATTTATATTATTTTCTTGATAGTTAAAGCTCCCTTTTTCATTTATGGCATTACTACTACTTTCCCCATCCAAGAAATTGGAAGTTACACTATTGATTAAAACCTTATAATTCTTGAATACTAAATCATTGATATTCATTAAATAATACCCATCAGTAGTACCAAAAAAATAAGTAAATGGCGATAATTGCGTAATATTTTCATACCCTAGCATAGAATTAGTCAGAGATACGGGAATAGGAATACTGTTTTTTTTGAGCTGATCACTAAATTTAGTTGCTGAATAATAGTTAATATAGTTTTTTGAAAATAACCATATTTTATTGGAGTCATCAACAATCATTTTGCCAGATGTGTATTGATCTTTTTCGAAAACGGAACTTAGTACAACATCTTTTTCAAAAAGCTTTGACTTTTCGTTCAATTTAAAAACACCTCCTTTAAAGGCATAGTAAATTGAATTATTAAATTTGACTAAACTTGCATTTTTTCCTTTTGTAGGATTTTCATAGGTACTATATTTTAAAGCTCTTTGTAATGATTTATCTACTGGAACCCTAAACACTCCCTTGTATTCATGACTTACAAAAATTTCAGAATTATTAGTTATTTCTATGTACCTGGATGAATAATCAAACCCCTTAATTTTATTTCTAAACCGCCATTGATTACCTACTTTTTCGAGGACTGAAATACCATAATAATTCCCCTGCAGAAGTAAGTTGCTGTTACCTGGCACCGAAGTAAATTTCCAAGTACCAGAATCAGAGAAAATATTCAATGCAAGTCCTTTTGAGATAACAAAGGTTCCTTTATCGTGACCACAAAAAAGAATACCATCATAGCTAAAAATAGACCAAACTTGACCCTTTGTGCCTTTAATGAACTGAAATGGCTCATTACTCTTGTACTTTTTGTAGAATAAACCTTGATTAGTTCCAACATACAAATTACCTTCAAACAGTTTAGAAGTATAAACCGTTCCTAAATCTCCCGAATTATCAACAAAACTTTGAATAGGAGATTGCATATTAATACAAGTGATTCCATTATCGAGTCCTACCCATAGATTTTTCTCAAAATCCTCAAATAAAGACAAAGCAGTATTATTACTTAAACCTTTACGTTGGGTTATATGATATTTTTTATTTCCCTCTTTGGTTAAGACGTAGATACCATTGGAAACCGTTCCTACAGCGTAGTGGTCATTTGATAGTGCTTCACAACTATATACACTCCCGTCTTCTAATTCCGAATCAATTTCAGTATTAAATTTAGATAACGTTGGACCGTTTATCTGGTAAAACCCGGCTGTTTGGGTGGAGATTATTAAACCTTCGTCTCTAAAAAACATATTAACGATATGACTTTTTCGCAAAACCGGATGTGCAGATACTAGTTTACTCCTACCCCCTTCTATCTCATACAATCCTTGATTAATTACTTGATAGTAGATACCATTGCTGGTACTGAATGATTTCACAATAGGTGCCGAAGGAGTTATAATTTTAAAAGTTCTTTTTTTTGTATCGTAAATGTAAATTCTGTTTAAGGACTGAAAAACAATCCAACTATCATAAGCAATAATATTCCAAAACTGTTCATCATCTAATAAAGTAGAACGTATCGCATTACTCAAAGAATGATACTGTAATAAGCCGTTGCTTTTACGATTCCAGTATCCAAACTCCATGTAGCTTCCAGTATAGATCCGGTCACCAATAACTTTTACAGAACGAAGGATTGTTTCATTGGGTGAGGGATACAACTTCCAGTAGGAGCCATTGAATTCCAATAAACCGTCGTTATTTGCAAAGTAGAGAAACTGATTTTGATCTTGTCCAATCATCCAATTCTGATTACCAGCACCGTAGGTAATTGGCGTATAGTTAACTATCGGTGGTAAATCTTGTGAAAAACCGTTAACAAAAAAAATAAAAAATAGTACGATTAATTTTGCTTTCAAGTTGAGCTGTTTAAAAGTGGTTCCTCCCACAAATTTAAGCTTAAATTGTGTAGCGAAAAAATAATAATAAAGAATACTATGTCTAAAGGAGTGATACGTTTTTCAAATTAAAAAGCTTCACCTTAACAGTTTTATGATTTGTTCATCCTTACTTCTCTGCTCAAAAATGATTACTTTTGTAAAAATCCATTATTTTTTATGCAAAGCGACTTTTCAAAAATAGATCCAAAAAAAAATATAATTATAAAAGGGGCTCAAGTCCACAATTTAAAGAATGTTGATGTTGTTATTCCAAGAAATAAACTTGTAGTAATAACTGGACTTTCGGGCTCAGGAAAATCGAGTTTAGCGTTTGATACGCTCTATGCAGAGGGTCAACGTCGTTATGTAGAAAGCCTATCCTCGTATGCTCGACAATTTCTTGGTCGTTTAGACAAACCCAAAGTAGAATACATTAAAGGTATAGCTCCTGCCATTGCTATTGAGCAAAAAGTAAATACGACTAACGCGAGATCAACTGTAGGAACTTCTACAGAGATTTATGATTATATGAAACTTCTATTCGCCCGAGTTGGAAGAACGTTTTCTCCGATTTCAGGAAAAGAAGTAAAGAAAAACACCGTTACTGATGTTGTCGCTGATGTAAAAAATTTAGAATTAGAAAGCAAATGGCTTTTACTTGCTCCTATTCACTTAGAGAAAGGGCGCAAGTTCGAAGACAAGCTAAAAGTATTATTACAACAAGGTTTTTCAAGGATTCTTGTGGGAGACAAAATGATTCGTTTAGATGAAATTGAACAGCACAAACTAGATCCTAAAAAAACGACATTAATCATCGATCGAATTGTTGTTAAAGAAGAGGAGGAGTTTTACAATAGACTAGCTGATGCAGTACAAACCGCATTTTATGAAGGAAAAGGTATTTGTTACTTGCAAGAATTGAATTCAGTAAAACGATTTGAATATTCTAATAATTTTGAATTAGATGGTATTGCTTTTTTAGAACCCAATGTTCATTTGTTTAGTTTTAACAATCCTTATGGAGCCTGCCCCGTTTGTGAAGGTTATGGTAATATCATTGGTATTGACAGCGAACTTGTGATCCCCAACACTACCTTATCAATATATGAAAATGCAATTTTTCCGTGGCGAGGCGACAGCATGGGGTGGTTTAGAGACGAATTAGTAAATAATGCTTACAAGTTTGACTTCCCTATTCACAAACCATTCTATGAGCTATCTGATACTCAAAAAGAACTCATTTGGACAGGAAACAGCTACTTTCAAGGATTAAATGACTTTTTTAAGGAACTTGAAGAAAAAAATTATAAAATACAAAACCGAGTTATGCTTTCTCGTTATCGCGGTAAAACAAAATGCCATTCTTGCAAAGGAAAACGTTTACGAGTAGAAGCATCGTATGTGAAAATAAATTCAAAAACAGTTTCAGAACTTGTCGATTTACCTATTAAACATCTAGTTACTTTTTTTAAGAATTTAGAATTAGACGAATATGAAAATCAAATCGCAAAACGTTTATTAGTTGAAATAAACAACCGGTTATCCTTCTTGACTGAGGTTGGTTTGGACTACTTGACTTTAAATAGGAATTCTGCATCCTTGTCTGGAGGTGAATCGCAACGTATTAATTTAGCAACCTCTTTAGGGAGTAGTTTAGTAGGATCGATGTACATCCTTGATGAACCCAGTATTGGTTTGCACCCTAAGGATACGGAACGTTTAATCAAAGTATTGTTATCTCTTCGTGACTTAGGAAATACGGTAATCGTAGTTGAACATGATGAGGATATTATGAAAGCTGCAGACATGATTATCGATATTGGACCAGAAGCAGGAACTTTTGGTGGTAATTTAGTTGCTCAAGGCACTTACGAAGAAATTTTAAAATGTGATTCACTAACTGCAAAATACCTTAATGGCGAAGAAAAAATCGCTGTACCTAAAAAACGCAGAAAGTATAAGAACTTTGTTGAAATAAAAGGAGCTCGAGAAAACAACCTTCAAAATATAGATGTTCTTTTCCCGCTGGATGTTTTAACTGTAATCACCGGAGTATCTGGTAGTGGGAAGAGTACGCTTATAAAGAAAATTCTTTTTCCTGCCATGCAAAAAAAGCTTGAGAACGTTGGAGAAAAAGCAGGTCAGTTTACTGAAATATCAGGATCTTATTCGCAAATAAAACATATTGAGTATGTAGATCAAAATCCTATTGGGCGTAGCTCACGTTCAAACCCAGTTACTTATATAAAAGCCTACGACGATATAAGAGACTTATTTTCCAAAGAAAAATTATCGCAAATAAGAGGATACCAAGCCAAGCACTTTTCTTTTAATGTTGATGGTGGCCGCTGCGAAACATGCAAAGGAGAGGGTTCTATTAACGTAGAGATGGTTTTCATGGCAGATGTACAATTGCCTTGCGAAACTTGCCATGGGAAACGATTTAAAAAAGAAGTATTAGAGGTTACCTTTCACGACAAAAGCATACATGACGTCCTTACAATGACGATTGATGACGCAGTATCTTTTTTTGAAACTAATAAACAAGCCAAAATAACCCAAAAACTAAAACCGTTACAAGATGTTGGTTTAGGATATGTACAATTGGGACAGTCTTCTTCTACCTTATCTGGTGGAGAAGCACAACGTATTAAACTTGCCTCTTTCTTAGTGAAAGGCGCTACTAAGGATAAAGCACTTTTTGTGTTTGATGAACCTACCACGGGTTTACATTTTCATGACATTAAAAAACTATTGGCTTCATTTGATGCATTAATTGAGAAAGGACACTCTATCTTGGTAATAGAGCATAATCTTGATTTAATAAAGTGTGGGGATTGGATTATTGACTTAGGGCCGGAGGGAGGAGAAAATGGCGGACAATTACTAGCAGTAGGAACTCCAGAAGAAATCGCTAAAAATAAAAAATCAATTACAGGAGCATACTTAAAAGCTGTACTATAAAAAAAGAAGCAGAAAAATAGATGCTATTTTTCTGCTTTCTTCAAAAAACTAGGTTCAAATTATTTTTGGTAGGCCGTATATTTTATCTCCCTACCGAGATAGTACTTTACATTAAAAATAATTAGTAGCAACTTTCTACAAACGTTTTTCCATCCTCGTCAATAGCTATTAATATTTTCTTCTTTTTGCTTGCCCTTAATAGCAAATAAAACCAAGCAAATAACCATAAACCAAAAGTGATACAACAAAGTAACAAATTGCGATTATAGTTCAGTTTTTTGTTTTTCTTAGATAAAACAGTGAATGGTAATTTATCATTTTTCTCTTCTATAATAAAACCATTTTTTAGTTTTAAAGACAAAACTGATAGGTAATTATTCCAATCGTCCTCATTAATAAACTGTTCACTTTTCATAGCGTTTTAGAATCGTAAAAAATTAGTTAATTTTATAGCACGAAGATACTACTACGTATTAGGGAAGTCAATACCCAGAATTAGTGATTTTTAAGATAGAATAAAGTACGTGTAAATCTTAATTGCGTTTAATTTTTACTAGCAAATCATCAATAGCTTGATTAATCTGAGAGGACAATACAAACTTATAGTTCAGATAAACATAGGTTAAGGCAACCAATATGGACTTTAGCCCAATTGCAATTATAGGATTAAATGGGAACTCCCAAAAATAAAATACGAGGAATAAAGCAAACGTAAGAACTATAGAATAAATAGTTTGCATCGTAAAAGGAAATAAATGCAAACGCTTTACCACAAACATTAATTTAGCTAAGCTATATAAAGTAATGGAAAGTAAGGTTGCAAAAGCAGATCCTAATATCCCATAAAGCGGAATAAATATCATATTTAAAACAACCGTCAAAAAAACCAATATTACTCCTAAAAACAATACTGCACGATAATATTTAGTATTAAAAATGATGGCATTATTATTTCCTAAAATGAGGTCAAAATACTTTGACAACCCAATCATAAAAACAACCCAAACACCTCCGCCATACTCCTTAGGAATCATATCATACAATTGATTGATATTAACAAAGATGCACAACATCACAAAACCACCAACAATTTGAAGATTGATTGATGTCTTTTTGTACAAATCATTTAATTCCTCTTGCTTGTCCTCATGCATTAACTTAGCAGTAATAGGATATACAATTTGGTGCATCGCTCTACTAGGTACTGAAATAACTAAAGCAATATAGGTCGCAATCGAGTAATACGCTATATTCTCTATTTTAATGTATTGATTAAGCATTATCTTATCAATATCAAGTAATAGGGTGGCTACACTACCGGATAAAATTATAAAAAAGGTATAGACAATAATATCTTTAAAGTTGTGTGGAAGTTCTAGTTGAAAACGAGGCTTTTTAAGATAAAATGCATAAAGTATGGTTACTATCAACGCTAAAAAGTAGATTGCTGCAGTAACATAAACAAACTGAATAATAGTAATCAAATCATAGTAAATACCCACCAAAGCAAGTAATGAAAACGCACGTAAGCCTACTTCCTTTATAAAATTACCAAAAACTGAATGCATGTGAACGCGCGCCCAAGCATAAAATATTTCAAAATAAGCCATGCACAAGCCCGTAAAAGGAATGAGCCATAAATAATCTTTTACAATAGGATTTTCTTTTGATAAATAAGCAGCTATCTCATCAAAAAACAACCATCCGAGCAATAAAAGAGGGACTGATAATACTAATGGAAAAAAAACAGAAAGGGATAAAAAGCGATCTTCTTCCTCTTCAGTTTTACATTGCGAATAGAATTTGACCAAAGTGTTTTGCATCCCAAAAGCAAGTAAGGGCATCACAATACTACTTGCAGATAATATATAATTAGTTAAAGCATAATATGTAGCTCCAAGAAAGTAAGGATATAAAAAAATTGTATTTATTGCACCAATCCCAAAACCAACATAAGTAATTATTGTATTCTTTAAAGATTGATTTAATACTATTCCCATTTTAAGCTTACTATTATTTTTATTCTATTTTATTAGTAGATCAACTAATTCCTTGGTTAAATTTTTTCTTGAATATTTTTGTAATCCTAAGCCATTAGATTGTAATGTACCATTCAAAAATTGATTATAAAATGTCAAAATTACACTTTTTAACCGCTCCTTTTCTTCATATTCAAAAAATACTCCTGTATTTGTGGTCTTTATTATTTCAGCAAAATCAGAATCTTTTGGACCAATACCTATTATAGGCCTATTAGATACCATATACTCAAACAATTTTCCTGGAATGATACTTTTAGTATCCACAGAATCAATTTCAATCAATAAAAGCACTTGAGACTTTCTTTGATGAGCAATTGCCTCAGCATGCGAAACATAACCCATATTATTAGTATATGCTACTAGCTCAAAACGATTAATAGTATCCAAAACTTCTTGACTAACTGCTCCGATCAATTTTATTTCTAAATCGCTTTTAAAACTTGGAAGCTCATTAATAAGTTCTGCTAAACTTTCCCAAAGAGCAAGCGGATTTCGATCAGACAAAAACGATCCTATATGTGCCAAGCTGAATTTAACATCTAAAGCTTGTACATCAACACTTTCGACATCATAACCATTTGTAATAACCGAAATAGGTTTTGTAGTAAGAGCTTGGAATTCTACTTTTGTAGTCGCACTAGTGACAATTATTGTATCAGCAGTATTCAAAACCTGACGCTCTAATTTCTTGTGTTTTTTTTCAGCAAAACGCGATAATCTCAATGTTTTGTGGTATCCAATGGTGGTCCAAGGATCGCGAAAATCAGCAAACCACTTTAGATCTAATTTCTTTTTTAACCCCAAGCCAATAAGATGTAAGCTATGTGGTGGGCCTGAGGTTATAATAGTATCAATTTTATTGTCAACTATATATTTTTCTAAATATGATATCGAGGGCTTTACCCAAAAACAGCGGGCATCAGGAATAAACAAATTTCCACGAATCCAAAGTAGTACCTTATCTAAAAATTGTTGCTTTTTCTTATTTGGAATAATCCCGGAATTCATCTTTTTTGTTTTGTTTTTAGACAAAAAAGACGCTAATTGATAGGGCTCAAAAATTGGACGTTTTAATACTATTACTTTATCAGATACTTCTTTTACCAAGTTTACATCCACGATAGGATATGTTGGGTTCTCAGGAATATAAACAATGGGTTGAATGCCGTATTCAGGTAAGTATTTTGCGAATTTGAGCCAACGTTGCACACCCGGACCTCCAGCTGGTGGCCAATAATAGGTAATAATTAAGACTTTTTTGTTTTCAGCTTTCAATCAGGATAATTTTTAGGGTTGAGAAATATGTAAACATTTCTCTAAAGAACTTGGTATTAGTCCAAATCAAAATTAATTCACTTTATTTTTTCTTTCAAAATAAATACCTCCCGCTAAAAGCAACAACATTCCTAGACCGCTAATAATCGTGATGATACTTCCTGTTTGAATCACCTCGGGTTCAAACTTAAACTCAATAGTATGCTTACCTGCCGGCACCATCATAGCTCTCAAAACATAGTCTACCGGAAAATGTGAGGTTTTCTCTCCATCAACATAAGCGTTCCATCCGTTCTCATAATAAATTTCAGAAAAAACTGCCAAACCTTCTTTCTTACTATCGGAACTGTATTCGATATAATTAGGTTTATATACTGTTATGAAAATGGTCCCTGATGTATCTAAATTTCTTTTTAAACGCGCATTTTTGAATTTGTCGCCGTATAGGTGAATATTGAAAATAGCTGCTTTTTTAGTGTCGATGCGATCCAATAATTTCATTTCGTCATTGGCCTTATTAACAATTTTGACATCGTTTACGAACCAAGCATTACCATTTGCATCAGGATTAATAGTTGGAAACTCTTTACCTTCCTTATCGGTCTGAATAACATATTTTACATTTAACATGTTTAGTACCTCTAGGTTATTCTTTGCAATTTGATAATCAAATAATTGCTGAACACGTCGTGGTTTAGCGGCATGATAACCTCCTATCGATTTATGAAAATAAGATGCACGTGCACTAGAAAAGTTACCGTTCACTTCAAACACTCGATATTGCGTTGTGTCTTGCAATATTAAACCATCAGCTTCTGTTTCTACAAAAGGTACTTCTACCTCTCTACTACTCACAAAGTCTTTTGATGAAACATAATTTTTATCTACAAAAAACAGATCGGAGATCATTAATAAACCTACCAAAATTATCGCCGTTTTTTGAGCTAATTTATTTTTAATAAAAAGCCATAATACTCCAGCAACAATTAAGATAAAAAAACCAGATCGTAACAAGTCAGCACTATATAAACTTTTTCTATCTGCTTTAAGAGCATCTACAAATCCAGGGCCATAACTCTCCGTGTAATAATTATCATTAGGACCATCAAAATCAAACATGCTTTTACTCAAGAACAACAATACTATAAGCCCTAATGAAGCTGCAGCGGGCTGCCATAACGATTTCCATTGTAATTCTTTTTCTGTCTTAAAAAAAGATTGCAAACCCATAATTGCTAATACAGGGAAACAAAGTTCGAGAATAACTTGAATAGAAGAAACCGCTCTAAATTTATTATACATCGGAACATAGTCAATAAAAAAATCTGTTAAGACAGGGAAGTTTTTACCCCAAGATAGCACTAAGGAAACGAAGGCTCCAGATAAGAATACGTACTTGATTTTTCGATCATCGACAAACAATCCCAATACCGCTAAAAAGAATACTACGGCTCCAATATAAGCAGGAGCTGCCACTATAGGTTGGTCACCCCAATAAGTAGGTAAACCTGACGCAAAATCTGCTGCCTGACCCTCAGGCACGCCTTGTCCTACCATAAATTTATACATACTACTATCAGTTCCTACTGCCTCTCGATTAGATCCTCCAAAAAGTCGTGGAGCAATTAAATTGAGACTTTCTGCAATTCCATAGCTATATTCAGTAATGTAGTCTCTAGTCATTGCAGTACTAGTGGTACTTTTAGAACCATCAGGATTAAAGGTTAACTCGCTTTTACCTCTAGTGCTAAAATTTGCATATTCTGCTGTTGCTAAAAGGTTAGTTGCATTTGCGCCAATTGCAAAAACACCTGCAATAGCTAAAACGCCAAAAGAGGTTAATAAAGATTTATATACTTTAGACTTGATCGCTATAATTGTAAAGTATACGGATAGAATCAACAAGAAGATCAACAAATAATAGGTCATCTGAAAGTGATTCGCATTGATTTCTAATGCGGTCGCAAACATCGTTAGCAAACCTCCAAGTACATATTTATTTCTATAAACCAAAACAAAACCAGCAATGACCATGGGCATATAAGCTATCGCATGTGCTTTAGCATTGTGTCCAACGCCTAAAATTATAATAAGATAAGTTGAAAAACCAAAAGCTACTGCTCCAAAGAAAGCCTTTAAAGGATCAACTTTTAATACTAGTAATAATCCATAAAAGCCTAAAAAATATAAAAATAAATAATCCGCAGGACGTGGTAAAAAACGTAAAACATCATCTAAGCCACCAATAAAATCATACGGATATTTAGCCCCAAGCTGATACGTTGGCATCCCTCCAAAAGCACTGTTAGTCCAGTAAGGCTCAACATGATCAGTAGCTCTAAAATCATTTTGTTCCTTAGCCATCCCTGTATATTGGGCGATATCGGACTGAAAAATTTGTTTCCCTTGTAGTACAGGATAAAAATAAATTAATGAAACAACAACAAAACCTAGAACGGCTAAAATATGCGGATAAAACTTATTTATTATTTTCAATTGCTAACTTTTAATTTATAAAACGTGTTACTTCTAGTGCCAAAATTAATCTATTTCTTCGTAATCAACGTAATCTCCCACTTTTTTCGTTTCTTTTGGATTCTTAGTGTTAGCCGTAGTATAAATTATCTCGTCTTTTGTATTTGTCTTTTCCCAAGAATTATTTTGTGCATATTGCTGCTGCTGAAAATTTTCTCCCGCTTTTTGAACCACTTTCTTTACAAGTAATGGCAAAAACAATTTTGCTAAAAATTTAAAAACGTAGTAAAACATCAGAATGTAAAAGATAGTTTTAACAATACCAGTAAATGAAGCTGTTTCCATAATCAAATAATTTTGAACAAAATTAAGAAATCAAACTCGAATCTTAAGGACAAAATTAAAATATGATTCTTAAATAAATGATAAATTATAGTACATTTGATATGTGCAAAACCTTTTAAACTGAAATAAAATATATGTCAAAATTAAATTTTATATCCATTTGTGTACTTGTTATGTTTACTAGTTTAAGCAACGCACAACATACAGATCAAATAAATTCCAATAGACCAGGAGTAACAATGTCAGCGTTTGCTGTGGGAAAATCAGTAATTCAAGTAGAAACGGGATTATTTGCAATACATGAAAATCATTCATTACTGGGCTATGATGCAAAAGGCTTTGGTGCCGATTTAACTTTGCGATATGGTGCTTTTATGGAACGCTTGGAGCTTGTAGGTAATATACAATATCAAAATGCGGACTACATCACCGACTTTAGCACTACCACAAAAGCTGGACTAAAGCAAACCGTTTTAGGTGCAAAATATTTGATTTACGATCCCTTTAAAAATTATGAAAAGAAGATTAACATATACAGTTGGAAGGCCAACCAAAAATTTAATTGGCGACAATTAGTGCCTGCTGTTTCAATTTATGCTGGAGCAAATTTTACCATGAAAAACAATCCTTATTCCTTTTCTACGGACGCAAATATTTCACCAAAAGTAATGTTGATTACTCAAAACCATTTAGGCGATGGATCATGGGTATTCGTAACTAACATTATCGCTGATTACATAACTACAGACTTTCCTAGTTATGGATACGCTATAACGCTAACAAAAGGAATAAATGAAAAATGGTCTGGATTTATTGAAAACCAAGGCTACAAAAGTGATTTTTATAGCGATGCTATAGTTCGTGGTGGAGCCGCATTCTTATTGAGTAAAGACATGCAAATAGATGCTTCAATCAGCCGAAACTTTAAAGACACTCCTACTGTGCTTTATGGAGGAATTGGTTTTTCATGGCGCTATGATGCCAACTACAAGGAGGTAAGAATGAGCTTAGATAAAGGCGGGAGAAAAAAATCTAAATCTGAAAAAAAAGTTGAAAAGAGAGACAAAAAACGCAAAGACGCAATCGAATAACAAAATACATCTTAAAAATATATAATGATTACGATAAAAGAAGCAAAAACTAAAAAGGAACTAACAGAATATATTAAATTTCCATTTTCGTTGTATAAAAACAATGAATTTTGGGTACCACCTATTATTGCTGATGAATTAGAGTCATTTGATAAAACCAAAAATCCAGCCTTTGAAAATGCCGAAGCTTACTTTTATATTGCCTATAAAAACAATGAAATAGCTGGTAGAATAACAGCTATAGTAAATTGGAGCGAAGTTAATGACCAACAAAAAAGGAAAGTCCGTTTTGGTTGGTTTGATGTGATCAATGACATTGAAGTGACTAAAGCTCTTTTAGAGAAAGTATATGAATTAGGACGAAAAAATAATTTAGAATATGTAGAAGGTCCTATGGGCTTCTCTAACCTTGATAAGGTTGGAGTATTAACCGAAGGCTTCGACCAACTTGGTACAATGATTACTTGGTACAATCATCCATATTACGCTACTCATTTTGAAAAATTAGGCTATGTAACCGAGAAAGAATATATCGAAAGTAAATTTCCTTTCGAAAATGTAAAATTAGAGCATTTTGACAAAGCGCAAGAGTTAATAAAAAGACGGTATAGTTTAAAAGAGTTGAACTTTAAAAAAACTAAAGATGTTTTGCCTTATGTAGATAAAATGTTTGATCTATTTAACGCCTCTTATGCGAGTTTATCTTCTTTTGTACCTATTACAGATATCCAAAAAGAGTATTTCAAGAAAAAATATATTAGTTTCATCAATCCTGAGTACATTAAATTTGTTGAAGACAAAGAGCATAACTTAGTAGCTTTTGCCATTGTAATGCCAAGCTTTTCTAAAGCATTACAAAAGGCAAATGGTAAATTATTCCCTTTTGGGTTTTATCACCTATTAAACGCTCGCAGTAACAGTAAAGATGTATGTTTTTACTTAATTGGTGTTCATCCTGATTATCAAAGTAAAGGAGCGCATGCTATTATCTTTAAGGAATACCACACTACTTTTACAGAGAAAGGAATTGAAAATTGCATTAGAACACCTGAACTTGCAGACAATCATGCCATACATGCGATCTGGAAAAATTTTGATCCAAAAATCATTTGTAGAAGGAAAACTTTTAAATTAAAGTTGTAATTAAAGAACTACAAAACCCTAAACTAGGGATCATACCTTAAAAAGCGAATTGCTTTTTAAGGCTTATTCTTAAAAAAAATTAAAATAGAATTGCGAAATTAAATTTGAATGTGTAGAAAATATTATATTATTATACTATTTTTAAGTTTTAATTCGTGAGCTTCAAATTAATAAAAAACAAAAAAAAACCATTTACGGATGTAAATGGTTTTTTATATTTAGAGTAAAATTTAGCTATGCGTCTAAGTCTACCTTAGTTCTAGCGGCTATCTCTTTATAAGTTCCTCCAATTAATTTTTCACGTATTGCTTCAAAAGCAGTAAGTGTTTCATCAATATCAGATAATGTATGAGAAGCAGTAGGGATCATTCTAAGCAAAATAATTCCTTTAGGAATAACTGGGTAAACAACAATCGATAGGAAAATATTATAATTCTCTCTTAGATCATTTACCATAATCATTGCCTCTGGTATAGATCCTTCAAGATAAACAGGCGTTACGCAAGTGTTTGTATCACCAATATTAAACCCTTTTTCTCTTAATCCACTTTGTAATGCATCTACATTTTCCCAAAGTTTATCTTTTAAACCTGGATTATCTCTTAACAATTGCAATCTCTTCAATGCTCCAATAGTTTGAATCATTGGTAAAGCTTTTGCAAACATTTGTGAACGCAAGTTGTATTTTAGGTAATCAATTATATCTTTATCAGCGGCTAAAAAAGCACCAATACTAGCCATCGATTTTGCAAATGTAGAAAAGTAAACATCTATTCCGTCCTGACATCCTTGCTCTTCTCCTGCCCCAGCTCCTGTTTTACCAAGAGTTCCAAATCCGTGAGCATCATCAACTAATAAACGGAAATTATACTTTTCTTTCAAAGCAACGATTTCAGTTAACTTACCTTGTTGTCCACGCATTCCAAAAACACCTTCTGTAATAAAGAGTATCCCTCCTCCTGTTTCCGTAGCCATTTTTGTAGCACGTTGCAGGTTTTTTTCCATACTTTCAAGATCGTTATGCTTATATGTAAAACGTTTTCCCATGTGCAAACGAACACCATCAATGATACAGGCATGAGCATCAACATCATATACAATGATGTCGTTTTTAGTTACTAAAGCATCAATACAAGACATGATTCCTTGGTATCCAAAATTCAATAAATAAGCTGACTCTTTTTTGACGAATGCTGCTAATTCATTTTCTAATTGCTCGTGATAAGATGTGTGACCACTCATCATACGAGCACCCATAGGATAAGCTGCTCCATACTCTAAAGCGGCATCAGCATCAGCTTTACGAACTTCTGGGTGATTAGCAAGACCTAAATAATCATTTATACTCCAATTCAAAATATCCTTTCCATGAAACTTCATTCTTGGCCCTAGTTCTCCTTCTAATTTAGGAAACACAAAATAACCTTCAGCTTGTGAAGCCCATTTTCCTAATGGCCCTTTATTGTTTTGAATTCTTTCGAATAAATCCTTTACCATAATATATTATGTAATAATTTTAATTTTAAGAAGTCGCAAAAATAATTATTTAAATTTTATAAAAGTACCTAAAGTTTAATTATTTTTCATTAACGGCCGTTAGCTTTTAGATTAAAGCAATATATCATTAAATCATTTCCTAAAATATAAAGGAATTATAGTCGATGAAAAAAAGTGTTGCCATACATCCTCTTATTTACCCTTAGACAAATCTACTTTATGGCAGTCAAAATATTTTCGATTAAACTTTGTATCTTTGAAAAAAATATACACTGTACTTTATGCCTCAAATAACTAAAGAACTTAAACTTGCCGTACTGATTGATGCCGATAATGTTCCTTACAGTAACGTGAAAGGGATGATGGAAGAAATAACTAAATTTGGAACACCCACAACAAAGCGTATTTATGCTGATTGGACCCGTCCGAATGCCAGTGGTTGGAAAGGCGTTTTATTAGAGCATGCTATTACTCCAATACAACAGTACAGTTATACATCTGGTAAAAACTCATCAGATTCAGCATTGATTATTGATGCGATGGATTTATTATATACCGGAAAATTAGATGGGTTTTGTATTGTTTCAAGCGACAGTGATTTCACGCGTTTAGCTATTCGTTTAAGAGAAGCGGGTATGAAAGTAATAGGAATAGGTGAACAAAAAACACCAAAACCTTTTATAAGCGCCTGTGATCGTTTCATATTTATAGAGGTCTTAGACGGTGCCATCAAGAAAAAAACCCCTAAGCAAAATACCGATCCGAAGAAGACAGTCGAAAAAACAACTGTTAAAACAACAGAGAAGCCTACTCAAAAGCCGTTAAACAAAATAGACGAGCCGACTATTGAATTGATAGAATCAACTATTGAAGATATTGGTGATGACGATGGCTGGGCATTTCTTGGCGATGTAGGAAATTATATTGTAAAGAAAAAACCAGAGTTTGACCCTCGAAATTATGGTTTCGTAAAACTTACGCCAATGTTAAAAACGCTAACTGATATTCTTGAAATTGATGAAAGAGAATCAGACAAAAAAGGTATCAAACACGTTTTTGTACGCTTGCGCTACAGTTAAATCAACTCCTTTACAATTTTATACAAAAGCTCTTTTTTAAGAGGTTTAGAGATATAATTGTTCATCCCTATTTCCTTAGTTCGCAATTTGGTCCCTTCCATTACATCAGCTGTAACTGCAATGATTGGAATAGAGGCGTTATTAGCACCTACAGCACCATTTCTTATAGCTATTGTTGCTTCGTATCCATCCATTACTGGCATTTGCAAATCCATTAGAACTAAGTCAATTTCGTGATCTTTAAATGCATCAAGGCCTTCTTGACCATTCATTACGTATATCATAGTTGTATTTAACCATTTTTTGGTGATCATTTTAATAACCATTTGATTAACGGAATTATCCTCGACCACTAAAATAGTTTTACCACCCAAATCACATACCTCTGCGACCTCTACTGCGATTATGGGTTCTTGCTTTTTCTTAGCGGTATCAAATTCAAGGCAAACAGAAAAAGTAGTACCCTTCTCAAGATTACTTTTTACCTCGATACTACCTGACTGCTTATCAACCAAAGTTTTTACTATGTATAGTCCCAAACCTAAACCCCCAAATTTCCGTGAATTATCTATTGAGTTCTGGGAGAAAGAATCGTAAATTCTAGCAATCTTATCTTCTGCAATACCCACACCTGAATCCTCAACGGTAAGCATAAGGCTAACTTTAGTACCTAAAAGCTTTTTATTTTCGACTTTAAATAAAACAAAACCTTCAGATGTGAATTTTATCGCATTGTTAATTAAATTATTAATAATTTGAGACAATCTCATCTCGTCACCTACAAGAAGTTCCGGAAGCAGATCAGGTTTAGAAAATACAAAATCCAAACCTTTTTCTGAAGCTCTATTTTGTGCACTAATTACAATGTCATCTAAAAGCGAAGCTACATTAAAGGGAATTCTATCAAGCTGTAATTCATTTTTCTCAATTTTAGAAAAATCTAGAATATCATTAACCGAACTAAGCAAAGTTTGCGACGAATATTTAATAACCCTGCAATTATTCTTAATGTTATCATCTTTGACCTCTGTCGAAATGGAATCAATTAGATTCATAATCGCGTTAAGAGGAGTTCTTAGCTCATGACTAATATTTGATAAAAAATAAGATTTTAAATCATTCATCTCTTGAGATCGAACTAAAGCTAATCTATACAACTCGTTTTTTTCGTTTTTTAAATTCCGAATTAAGTTGGACATGGAAAGAGACAGGAAAATAAGTTCTAAACCGGTTCCAATTTTTGAACTATTTTGAGTGGTAAAGGTGTTCTCTATTAATCCAAGATTATTGAGAATAAAAACGCCAAAGCCAAATATTAAAAAAAAGATTCCTATTGTAAAAAAAGTATCAATTGGCTTCTTTTTAACATACAAATATACAATTGAAAAAATAATCAGAAGTAAAAAAACGAGAACGAGCAAATTAACAATCTTGTAACAATAGGGCAAAGCGGCCGGGACAAGTGCAGAGAAAAACAGCAAAACAGCTAACAAAATATAACTCACATTAAACAAACGGTAAAGCGCTTTACTGTGTGTTTTGATATTCAAAAAAACTTCACTGTATTTCCCTGATAAAAAAGCACCAATTATAGCAAAAAACAATACCGCATGATTCGAAAACCAACCTCCAGAAGGTGTAACGTACTGAAAGAAAAAACCATCCAAAGCAAATTGCAAAAGTCCTACAGAGATTACATACAAAGAGTAATATAAAAATGTGGATTCATTTAAAGCGAAAAAGAAAAATAAATAAATAATCGCAACGATAGACAAGATACCGTAGAAGATACCAAAAAGGAACTGCTCCATGGAATTCATCTCAACAAAACCATCAGCTGAATATAGAGTAAGTGGCAGTTTTAGTACTTCGCCATCGCTTTTAACATGTAAAAATAAATTTAAATTAGCATTAGGCTTTATCCTCAAATCAAAAATACTTCTACGATTGGGATGACTACGATCTTTGTAAGCGATGCCATCTCCACTAATTTCCTTGGTTATTTCTCCACTCTCAAGATCGACAATGTATAATTCGACTAGATTAGTAATAGGTCTTGCCGTTTCCAGATAATAATGCAATTCAGCATTAGTATTATTAACAATCTTTGTCAGTGACCAAAAATGACTTTCAGTGAACCCAAGATAATCAGTAGTGTATTTAAAATTTATAGGATTTAAGGTTTCAAAATTATTTGCAACATATTCAACATCTAACTCCTTGTCTCCTACATCTGCTAAGAACGTATGATTATGCAAAGAAACCTTATTTGGTAAAGCGTCTGCCTTAAATACAAACTGACAATAAGTTTTTGAAAAGGATAAAAAAAACAAAACTCCAAGAATAATCTTGGCAATATGGGTATTGTTATGCATATCTATAGGTTAAAAATGGGGCGCATTAAGAATCATTAAAAACTATACTCAGAATTCAAGGAGTCGAAAGATAGAATTATTTTTGTTAAGGTATCAAAATTTAAAACAAAAAATAATCAAATTTTGCCATTCAGTAATTGAAATAAAACGCACACTGAAGACAATATAATTATTTAATCAAAAAAATCCTATAACCCTATATTCAACTTTAATACTCATAAAGCACCTACGTTATATAAGATTATAAAGTTTGTCGAAATAAGAATAAAAAAATAAAAATGAAACAAAATTAAAATAAGATAAAGTAACATGGTAAAAAACGCTACATTAAATAATCAAAAAAAATATGCTTTATCAAATACCTAAATATCCATCGAGATATTAAATAGTAATAAAACCTATATTTGTAATTAAACTCAAAAAAAAAATATGAAACTTGTCTTTGCTTCCAATAACAAAAACAAAATAGCTGAACTTCAAAGCATGCTACCTAGCAATATCACTATATTAAGCTTAGAAAGTATAGGTTGCTTCGAAGATATTCCAGAAACCGCAGATACGATAGAAGGAAATGCTATACTGAAAGCAAATTATGTTACAGAAAAATTTGGTTACGATTGTTTTGCTGATGACACTGGCCTGGAAGTAACAGCATTAAATGGTGAACCGGGAGTTTACTCCGCGAGATATGCAGGAGAACAAAAAAATTCCGACGACAACATGAATAAATTACTTAGCGATCTATCTGATAAAAATGACAGAAGCGCACAATTTAAAACAGTAATTGCGCTTAATTATAAAGGAACACAACAACTATTTACAGGAATAGCAAAAGGACATATTAAATTAGAAAAAACAGGAACAGGAGGCTTTGGGTACGACCCTATTTTCCAACCAAATGAATACACAGAAACTTTTGCGCAACTATCTGCAATTGTTAAAAACACAATAAGCCATAGAGGAAAAGCGACACACCAATTACTTAATTATTTGAACACATTGTAAAAAGTAATGAAAATCATTATTTTTTGCATAAAAAAACAATTACCTAACTTCTTTTGGCAATTAAATTTACCTATCATCAAAATAGAATCAAAAAAATAAAATACAACTTTTTGATAATCAAACACTAACAAAACATTAAATCTTAACATTCCATTAGTTTATATGAATAATTTAGAGTAATTTTGCACCCTATTTTAAAAATACATATGAATAAATTTGAACAATTAGGATTGAGTGAATCGTTACTGAAAGCGATTTTAGATCTAGGATTTGAGAATCCGAGCGAAGTACAGGAGAAAGCGATTCCCCTATTATTGGAAAAAGATACAGATATGGTTGCGTTGGCTCAGACAGGGACAGGGAAAACGGCAGCTTTTGGTTTTCCAGTTATCCAAAAAATTGATGCCAACAACAGAAATACTCAGGCATTGATTTTATCTCCAACGCGTGAGTTATGTTTGCAGATTACTAACGAACTTAAAAACTACTCTAAATACGAAAAAGGTATTAATGTGGTAGCAGTTTACGGCGGGGCTAGCATTACAGAACAAGCAAGAGACATTAAAAGAGGAGCACAAATTATTGTAGCAACTCCTGGAAGAATGCAAGACATGATTAATAGAGGTCTGGTAAATATTACTGGAATCAACTATTGTATTCTTGACGAAGCAGATGAAATGTTAAACATGGGATTCTATGAAGACATTGTTAATATTTTATCTACAACACCAGACGATAAAAACACATGGTTGTTTTCTGCAACAATGCCTGCTGAAGTAGCACGTATAGGAAAGCAATTTATGACTGACCCTGTTGAAGTTACAGTAGGAGCTAAGAACTCAGGTTCAGCAACAGTATCTCACGAATTTTACTTAGTAAACGCTCGTGATCGTTACGAAGCTTTGAAACGTTTAGCTGATGCTAATCCAGACATCTTCTCAGTAGTTTTTTGTAGAACAAAACGTGATACACAAGCTGTTGCTGAGAAATTGGTTGAAGATGGATACAGCGCTGCTGCATTGCATGGAGATTTATCTCAAGCACAACGTGATGGCGTAATGAAGTCATTTAGAGGTCGTCAAATTCAAATGCTTGTTGCTACTGACGTTGCTGCACGTGGAATTGATGTTGATAATATTACTCACGTAGTAAACTACCAACTTCCTGACGAAATAGAAACTTACAATCACCGTTCAGGACGAACAGGTCGTGCTGGTAGATTAGGTACCTCTATTGTAATCGTAACTAAAAGTGAATTGCGTAAAATCTCTTCTATCGAGAGAATTATCAAGCAAAAATTTGAAGAAAAAACAATTCCTTCAGGTATTGAAATTTGTGAGATTCAATTATTGCATTTAGCAACTAAAATTAAAGATACTGAAGTTGATCATGAAATTGACAACTACTTACCAGCTATCAACAATGTTCTTGAAGATTTATCAAAAGAAGAATTGATTAAGAAAATGGTTTCAGTAGAATTTAATCGTTTTATCAATTACTATAAAAAAACTAGAGACCTATCTTCTCAATCAGGTGAAAGACGTGAAAGAAGCGATGATAGAGAACCTAGAGAAAACAATAATGGTGGCGCAACAAGATATTTCGTGAACATTGGTTCTAGAGATAATTTCGACTGGATGTCATTAAAAGATTACTTAAAAGAAACATTAGACTTAGGTCGTGATGACGTATTTAAAGTAGATGTAAAAGAAGGATTCTCTTTCTTTAATACTGACCCAGAACATACTGACAAAGTAATGGAAGTATTGAACAACGTACAATTAGAAGGTCGTCGTATCAATGTTGAAATTTCTAAAAATGATGGTGGCGGAAGACGTGATCACAATGGTAGAAGTTCTGGCGGAAGTTTTGGTGGTGGAAGAAGTTCAGCTCCAAGAAGAGAAGGAAACTTCGCACCAAGAAGAGAAGGATCTGGCGGTGGATTTAGATCTGACAGAAACGCACCAAGAGAGGGCGGTTTTGGAGGAAGAAGTTCTGCTCCACGTGAAGGTGGTTTTGGAGGAAGAAGTTCTGCACCTAGAAGTGAAGGATCATCAGACAGAGCACCTAGACGCTCAGAAAGCCATGGTGACTCACCTAGACCAAGAAGACCAAGAAGAGACTAACATTTAGTTAATTTTCTTATAATAATACTAAGAAACTACAAAATATTTAATCTTGTTTTACTACTTTTAAAGTTTTAAATCAGTATATGAAATATTTTGTAGTTTTCTTTTTTTTAACACTTACCTTCTCTGTCGCTACTGCACAGGAAGCCTTACATTCACAAAAAGTTACTGGTTATCTATATAACGATAATACTAAGACTGCTTTAGCAAATGTAAATGTCATTAATATAAATAAAGTAAGAGGCGCAAGAACAAACTCTGAAGGTTATTTTGAAATTGATGTACATCCTTCAGATACTCTTCACCTTTCCTTACTAGGTTTTCAATCCTTACGCGTGAAAGTAACAAATGACTGGATTAAGAATAAAGTTGCTAAAATTTTTCTAACCGAAAAAGCAATAGCTCTTGAAGAAGTAGTCATTCGTCCCTTTAACTTAACTGGTTACTTAGAAGTAGACTCCAAAACAATTCCGACTAAAGAAAATTATCGATACAGTATTTCAGGATTAACCTCTGGATATGAAGCAGGCCAAAATTCAGCTGGTGCTTTTGGCAAAGTGCTAGGTTCTATTTTTAACCCCGCCGATATGCTTTATAATTTCTTTGGAAAAAACCCTAAGGAATTAAAAAAATTGAAGGAGATGAAGAAAGACGACACCGTTCGTAATCTATTGGAATCCAAATTTGATAGAGAAACATTAGCAGTATTATTAGGAATAGATAAAAAAGATATACCTGAAATATTACAACGATGTAACTACTCTGAGTCTTTTATAAAAACAGCTAACGACCTCCAAATAATGGATGCCATAAGTGGTTGTTATGAAGAATATAAAATCCTTAAAAAAAGGTAATTCTTATCTACTTGCAAGTCAAAAACTATCTATAAAATCAGTATGGATTAGTAAAGAATATCTTAAAAAATTATTTATATCTTCGTTAAAATTAATTATTTATAAAATGAAAAATCTATTTGCAGTTTTAACTGTTATAAGCATCACATTATTCTCAGTCGCTGCTAAAAGTCAAACCAAGTTTAATGTACAAAAAGCAGGAAACATTTTTGACATTAGCATACCTGACTATATGACGCGTACCATTGGACTAAATGATGTAGCGACAGTACAATATAAAAATAGTGTAAAGGATATTTATACTATAGTGATTGAAGATAGTAAAGAAGAATTAACTATCGCTGATATTTTTTATACATCACTTCAAGAGTTCCAAGAAGAATTTGAAGCAGACTTTATAAAAGACGAAGAAAAGAGAACTAGTAGCAAACCAATATTTACAACAAAAAACAATATCAATTTTGCCGAGTATGATGTGTCATACTATGACAAAGAACTGAAAATTGATGTATATTACTTAGTAGGAATTGCAGAAACAAAATCACATTTTTACAAAATATTATCATGGACTAATTTAGAAAATAAAGAGAAATTTAAAACTGATTTTCAAAAAATACTCTATAGTCTAAAACAGTAAATTTAAAACCAAAGTGCAATTCACCTTTTATAAAAATAAAACACCAATTTGCTCTTTTATTCTAACAGAACAAATATGTTATGCATAACATACGATTAACTAACTATAAATTAAAAAACCATGGCAAAAAGTCAAGACGCTAAAAAAACACAAAAAAAAGAACCCCTTAAAACTGCAAAGGAAAAAAAAGAAGAGAAAAGAGATAAAAAAAATAGCCCTAAAAGAGACTAATCTCTTTTTAACCATTTACAAAATAATCTCTCTAAATCAGCAATAGTGATAGGTTTAGGCATGTAATCATCCATTCCTGATTCAAAACATTTTTCTTTCTCACCAATTAAAATACCTGCTGTTACTGCGATAATAGGAGTTCTAGAGTTTTTCTCTATTGCTCTTATTTCGGTCGCAGCTTCGTAACCATTCATATTTGGCATCTGAACATCCATTAAGATAAGATCCGGAGATTCATTTTTAAATGCTTCTACCGCAACCGCACCATCTATGGCTTCTATCAAAATACAATTTGGAAAAACACGTTTCACCAAAGTCCTAGCCAAAAACATGTTTATTTTATTATCTTCTACAATTAAAATTTTCTTGCTTTCCAAATCTTGAAGCTGCTTAACATCATTCACAATTGTATTTTTACTGTTATTATCGTTCATTAAACCTATACTTTCTTTTACTTTTTTTAATTTAATAGTGAAGAAAAAATCACTGCCCTCACCATGTACACTTGCTAACTGAAGCTTGCTATTCATCAGTTGCAATAGCTGGTTTGAAATTGCTAATCCTAAACCTGTACCACCAAATTTTCTGCTTGTTGAGTTATCCTCTTGTACAAAAGAACTAAATATTTTCTTGCTACTATCGTCTTTTACTCCAATTCCAGTATCTTTTACTGAAAACAGAATATCGAAGCAATCTCCTTCTGTACTTACAGTTGCACTAACGCTTAATTTAACCTCCCCTTTAAGAGTGAATTTAAGAGCATTACTCAGTAAATTCACTAAAACTTGCTTTAGTCTAAAAGAATCAGCTTCGACATACTGTGGAGTACTATCATCTATAACCAAGATTAAACCAATATTTTTTTGAATAGCTAAATACTTAAACATATCCTTTGTCTGATTAAGTAGCTCAAACAAATCTATTTTTTCTGGATTAAGTTCTAATTTACCTGATTCAATCTTGGAAAAATCTAGCACATCGTTCACAATATGCATTAGTGAATTAGCGGATTCATTCACTGTCGATAAATACTCAAATTGATTTGCACTAAGGTCTGTTTTCATCAATAAATCAGTAAAACCAATTATTCCATTTAGAGGCGTCCTGATTTCGTGGCTCATATTTGCTAGAAAATCTGTTTTTGCTTTATTAGCTGCTTCTGCCAACTCCTTTGCCGTTATAATTTCATTTTCCATGATTTTTTGTTCACTGATATCAATGAAACTAATTACCACTTCTGTTATTTCATTAAATTCATTTAACATTGGGTAACCACTCACTAAAACCCATACAATTTTTCCCGTTGCTGAATGCCACCTACCCATGGTGAATTTATTAATCGCTTTTTTATATTTTAAAATTTTTGAGATTGGGTAATCCTTAGACACCATCACTGATTCATCCTCATTAATAAATTGCCATTCTTCATAATGGATATCTTTACCTACAAGGTTTTGTGAAGTCATACCTAAAAGTTGAGTTGCTTTTTTATTGTACTTTAAGATTTTACCATCACTTGCATGAACAACTATTCCAGCCTCTAAATTATTGAGAAGACCCTTGTATCGCTTCTCGCTGTTTAATAAAGCTTCATCTCCTTTTTTTGCGGTGGTTATATCTCTAGCTAAACAAATAAAATGAGCTATCTCATCATCGCTACTTTCCATAGGCGCAATAGACAACTCAAACCAAAATTCACCTGTAGGCAATTTCAATTTATATTGAATTCCTGTAGAGACCCCATTTTCTGAAGCCTCTTTTAGAGCAAGCATAGAAGCTTGTGCCGCCTCTTTAGGAAATACATCTAAAATATTTTTGTTTAAAAACTTTTCAGGCGGTAATAAGAGTAAATCGTTACGATTAGAATAATAATTATGAAAAGTGCCATCTAAACTAACTTCGAACATAAGATCAGGAATAGCTTCAATTATAGCCTCCATCTTTTTATTTATTTTTTTGAACTCCTCTTCTGCTAATTTACGAGCGGTAATATCAGTTATCGTACCCACATAACCTACGATCTCATTCTCTGAATTCCTTTCCATAATGGCTTGACCCATTACCCAGATAATTGTTCCATCCTCTCGTAAAAAGCGGTATTCAGAAATTGAAATTTCTTGCTCTGAAGCCGCTCTTTTCCAATCTTCAAAGATCACTATTTTGTCATCAGGATGTACAGCATCTAGCCAACCATCACCAATCGCTTTTTGAAATGTGAAGCCTGATATTTCACACCATCTTGAATTAACGTATGTTGTATACCCTGTTGCATCTGTTCGAAAAATACCTACAGGAGACACCTCCGTCAGTGTATGATATCGCTTTTCACTCTCATAAATTGCAGCTTCTGCCGCTCTCCTTCTCTCTTCTTTTTCGAACAATTCTAAAGCAAATGAAACATCATCAGTAGCTTCCGTTAGCAATGCAATTTCCTCAGCATCAAAAAAGTTTTTTTCATCTGCATAAAAAGTAAAAACACCTATTACCTTACCAAAACTAAAAATAGGCAACGTCATTAGTGATAGGTATCCTCTATCCAAAGCATTTTTCCTCCATGGAATCATGCTAGAATCAGTTTCGATATCATTGCAAATAATAGCATCTCTAGAACGTATTGCTCTGCCAACTGGACCACATCCTTCTGGCTTACTTTGATCAGTAGATATTACTTTAATACTTGAATGGTAATTATTATCTTCACCCGAAATCATAACAGGCAAGACTTGCTGTTTGACTTCATCTACTAATCCTATCCATGCCATTTTAAAATGACCACATTCTACGGCGATACTACACGCCTCTTCAAACAATTCCTCTTTATTCTTAGTACGAACAATCATTTGATTGATCTGACTTATAAAAAGATAAAGTCGATTAGCTTTATTAATCTTTTCTCTGGCTAAAATTGATTTACTAATATCATTTACAACACCGTGACATATTACCGTTCCATCCTGCTCTACAATCGGTAACGAATGTACCTCATGCCAAACCATACCTTTTATTGGGTGCATGTATCGATATTGCATTTTCAAAGGAACTAATTCCTCCTTTGTCTTTTTTACCTTAGTCAATAATAAATCGATATCATCTTTATGAATCAAATTAAATATCTCATCGGTATTGTTATTCATTTCACTTAAAGTAAAACCGAAAACATCTTTAATTGCATCGCTAGCATAGGAGAAAAACAAATTGCCTTCCTCAGTAAAACGCATCGAATAAACCATACCAGTTGATGTAGCAGCTATTTTTGCAAACTTATCCCGCTCCTTTCGCAAAGTTTCAATTGCGATTTTGCTTTCTGTGACATCTCTAAAGTCTGCAACGATTCCGTTAATATTGGTATCTGACAGATAATTAGTTATATAACCTTCTAACCAAATATAATTTCCTTTTTTATGCTTAGCTCTAAAAAGTATGGGAATCGCTATTCCCGGTTTATCTAATGCTTCTTTAATTTTATCATTAACCGTAAGCAGAAAATCAGGATGATAATATTCTTCATCGGATAATTGAGAGTATTCCTCATCAGTATAACCATTAGTGTGAAAGGAAGAAGGACTTCTAAACAAAACCTTAGTCTCTGCATTAAAAAGAGTAAATATACCATCTCCATTTTCAAGTAAAGCACGATAACGAGCTTCATTTTGAGAACTCATTACATTTAAATCTTTAGAAACTGAACGATTATAACCGACGATATAAACAAGATTGGCCTCGACATCAACAATTGTAACGACCCAATCAATTTCTAGAACTTCTGCTCTTGCTGTTACACATTTACTGTTAATACTATCACTTGTTTCTCCACTAACAATTTTATTAAAAAGAACTTTAGAAGTACTTTTTTCAAGTGGATCGAACAAATCAAAAAAAGTAGTACCTAAAAGTTCCTCTTTCGTAAATCCTAAAATCGACATAAAAGTAGTATTTGCATCTTCAAATAAACCATCAAAAGATAGAATGCAAGCAAAATCTTTTGAATATCTTAAACTTAGCTCAAAATTAGACACCAGTCTTTTTAAGCTAGATTGATGGTTCGATGATAACACCGAATCCTGCGGTTTTTTGAGCAAATCATCACTAGACGACATTCCTTCAATAGTATTCATAAATAAAAGGTAAGACTATTTAGTTTGTATAATTCAGGTAGTACTCGATAATTTTTTATAATTTCTGTACTTAAACTTACAAAGATTAAAGTTATGTAATTTAAGTACAAATCTTTATAAAAAGAGGACAAAATAAAGTCTGAAGATTAAAAATTCACCATGTAAAATACAAAAAAACACAATAAAAATTAGCAGAATAATATCCCCACATCAAAAAATAAAAAAAATATATTTACAAAATTATGTAAATCAACTGATTACAACATGATAGAACAAATTACAAAAAGAAATTTTTAAAACAACCGATAATTTTGTTTTCATACTAACTAACAAAAACCATAATGCACGACATCTACTTAATAGCATCTAATCCTGCTTAACAAAAAAAAATGTTAAACATTTGTATATACAAATTAAAAAAGTGTTACATTTGTATCAACAAATAAGAAATGATTATGAAAATTGAAGATGTAATAAAATCAACAGTAACACTAGCTGATGATCATAAAATTATTTTGAACATAATGTATACACAAAATGTAATTAATGAAAAGTTTAATGAAATTTTAAAACCTCATGATATCTCTGGAGAACAATATAATGTTTTAAGAATTTTAAGAGGACAAAAAGGCAACCCTGCTAATATGTCGATGATCCAGGAAAGGATGATTGCAAGAACAAGCAATACAACTAGACTTGTAGATAAATTACTTCTAAAGGAATATGTTACACGTAAAGTATGTCCTGAAAACAGAAGAAAAATTGAAGTTTTGATTACTCAAAAAGGACTAGACATTTTAATTCAACTTGATCCAAAAGTACTCGAACACAATAGTTCACTAGCAAAAAGGCTGAACACCGACGAACAAAAGCAACTTAATACCTTACTAGAAAAATTTAGAAATCAATAATAAACCATTATGAACACATTTATAGAAAACCAAAATTGGCGTTATGCCACAAAAAAATTTGACAGCAATAAAAAAGTAAGCGCTACTGATTTAGAAATATTAAAAGAAGCAATTCGCTTAAGCGCCTCTTCGTATGGATTACAACTTTACAAAGTATTGATTATTGAAAATACCGAATTAAAAACTAAACTATTACCGGCCTCTTTTGGGCAAACGCAAGTGGTAGATGCGTCGCACTTAATCATTTTTGCAAATCAAACTAATGTGGGCGATGCAGAGATTGATGCATACCTTGAAAACACAAGTGCAACAAGAGAAATTCCTTTAGAAGCGTTAGCTGGTTACGGTAGTTTCATGAAAAGCACCATTAATCCCATGGCTGACGACTTAAAGAACATTTGGACATCAAAACAAACTTACATCGCTATGGCCAATTTATTGCATGCTGCAGCTGAGTTAAAAATTGACACAACACCAATGGAAGGATTCAACGCGGCGCAATACAATGAAATTTTAGGATTAGGTGTTTTAAACTTAAATGCATCTGTAGTAGTACCAATAGGATACCGTCATGAAGAAGATGAAACACAACATTTTAAAAAAGTTAGAAAAGCAGAAAAAGATCTTTTTATTCAACTATAATTCACAACAAAACTTTACAACAATTAAAATTTAAGAAAATGAAAAATTTAAAATCAGTAGCATTAGCATTAGCAGTAGTTTTTTCAGTAGCAACTACTACAGCACAAACAAAAAAAATTGATGCTTCAAAGAGTACAATCAACTGGGTAGGTAAAAAAGTAACTGGCGAGCACAGCGGAACGGTTAATTTTAAAGATGGAGCGGTTGTTCTTAAGGGAACTAAATTAGTTGGAGGAACTTTTACTGTTGATATGACCTCATTAACTGCAACTGATCTTCAAGGAGATTCACAAGGAAAACTAAATGGTCACTTGAAATCAGAAGATTTCTTTGGAACGGAAAAATACCCAACAGCAACATTAGTAATCAAAAAAATTGGGGCTAAATCCAAAAACGTATACAGTGCGGTAGCTGATTTAACAATTAAAGGAATTACTAATCCAGTATCTTTTGATATGACAGTAAATGGAAATACTGCAACATCTACTTTCAAAGTAGACAGAACAAAATACGACATCAAATACAATTCAGCAAGTATTTTTAGCTCAATTGGGGACAAAGCGATATCTGATGAATTTGACTTAGCGATTGCTTTGAAATTCTAATTCCATACTTTACTAAAAATTAAAACCCAACAATTATATGTTGGGTTTTTTTATTATCAAAAAAATCTAACAAATTTTATAAAAAATACTCTTATTTTTAATTTTTTAAGTTTGATTAAATAAAATACATCCTTATATTTGTAGCATGAAAACGATTACAAACAATACTTGGTGGTGGAACAATTTACGTCATACGTCGTGAACTGAGCTCCTATGGTATTATTAGATACAATTATAAAAGGCTTGTCATGACGACAAGCCTTTTTTTTGTGCTAAGAAAACAAAGAACAACACTATCAATCCTAAATACTATTCCTTTGAAACTATTTACATTAAAAACAAAATACAAACAAATACTAGCAGATACAATTACTCCTGTAAGCTTGTATTTTAAAATTAGAGACAAATTCCCTAATAGTTTACTTTTAGAAAGTAGTGATTACCATGGTAACGACAATAGTTTTTCTTACATCTGTTGCAATCCTATTGCATCTATTAAAATAGAAAACGAAATTATAACTAAACAGTATCCTGATGGAACTTCAGAACTAATAACAATTGACGATTCTATTGATATCCCTACTGTTATTCAGGAATTTTCAAGCCAATTCAAATCTGAAAAAAATGACTTTAAATTTATTAACAATGGCTTATTTGGATACATTTCCTATGATGCGGTTCGTTATTTTGAAAAAGTCACCATAGCAAAAAAAGAAAACAGCAATACTATTCCAGATATCTACTACGCAGTTTATCAAAATATTATCGCCATCAATCACTTTAAAAACCAAGCCTACATTTTTAGTCACAGCTTAGAAGGTGTTGATAATATTGCCGAGATTGAACAGCTCATGCAATCTAGAAACCTGCCATCCTACAAATTCTCTAAAGTTGGTGATGGATTCTCTAATTTGACTGATGAAGAATTTAAACACAACGTTGCTCTTGCAAAAAAACATTGTTTCCGTGGAGATGTTTTTCAGTTAGTGCTATCTAGACGATTCACTCAAGGTTTTAAAGGAGATGAATTCAACGTTTATCGTGCATTACGAAGTATTAACCCTTCTCCCTATTTATTCTTTTTTGATTATGGCGATTTCAAAATATTTGGGTCTTCACCCGAAGCTCAAATCATCGTTAAAGATAGAAAAGCCGAAATACATCCAATTGCTGGAACATTTAAAAGAACTGGCGACGACGAAAAAGATGCTGTATTAGCGAAACAATTATCTGAGGATAAAAAAGAAAATAGTGAACATGTGATGCTCGTTGACCTCGCTCGCAATGATTTGAGCAGAAACGGACACCAAGTAAACGTAGAAAGTTATAGAGAGGTTCAGTTTTTTTCACATGTAATTCATCTTGTTTCTAAAGTTACAGGTTACCTTCATGAAAAAGCAACTACTATGCAAGTCGTAGCAGATACTTTTCCAGCCGGAACATTAAGCGGAGCGCCAAAACACAGAGCCATACAACTAATTGAAGAGTACGAAAAAACAAATCGTAATTTTTATGGAGGTGCAATAGGATTTATGGATTTTGAAGGCAACTTTAATCACGCCATAATGATTCGTACTTTTTTAAGTAAAAATCACCAATTACATTCACAGGCGGGAGCAGGAATTGTGGCTAGCTCCAATGAAGAAAGCGAAATGCAAGAAGTATACAATAAATTACGAGCATTAAATACGGCTTTAGATTTAGCGGAACAGATTTAATAATAAATTCTTAAAGGAGGGAACTTTAAAAAATTTATTTTCTCCTTAAAAAAATAAAGTGCCATGAAAAAAATATTAGTAATAGATAACTACGATAGCTTTACCTATAATTTAGTACATTATCTTGAAGACCTAAATTGTGAGGTTACTGTTTACAGAAATGATGAATTTGAGCTAGATGAAATAAGTCATTTCGACAAGATTTTACTTTCACCTGGACCGGGTATACCTGATGAAGCCGGCTTATTAAAAGAAGTTATTAAAAAGTACGGACCTACTAAAAGCATTTTTGGTGTTTGCCTTGGTCAACAAGCGATAGGAGAAGTTTATGGGGGTACACTATCTAACCTTGACAAAGTGTATCATGGTGTGGCAACAAAAGTAAGAACTGTAGTCAATGATGAAATTCTTTTTAAAGGACTCGAAACTGAGTTTGAAGTAGGTCGTTACCATTCGTGGGTGGTAGATACAACTTTGCCTGATGAACTAGAAGCAACTTCATTTGACGATAATGGTCAAGTTATGTCTTTGCGCCATAGAACGTACGACGTGCGAGGTGTACAGTTTCATCCTGAAAGTGTGCTAACTCCCACTGGAAAAAAAATGTTAGAAAACTGGGTAAACAGTTAAATTCAAAAACACACCATATTAAATCGAATGACTTTTAGGAATTCGAATTTCAACTTTAAGATTTACTTCAACAAAATGAAAAATATATTAAATAGATTGATTAATCACGAAACTTTATCTAAGGACGAAGCGAAGGATGTGTTAGTTAATATCTCTAACGGCAGTTACAATAGTAGCCAAATTGCTTCATTCTTGACCGTTTACATGATGCGCAGCGTAACTATAGACGAACTTGCTGGATTTCGTGAGGCTTTGCTAGAGTTATGTATTCGTGTCGATTTATCTGGTTACAACACCATTGACTTATGTGGAACTGGTGGTGACGGTAAGGACACTTTTAATATTTCGACCCTAGCATCATTTGTAGCCGCTGGAGCAGGAATAAAAGTTGCAAAACATGGTAATTATGGGGTATCATCAATATCTGGTTCTAGTAACGTGATGGAAAAGCTAGGGATCAAGTTCAGTAACGACAATGATTTTTTAGAAAAATCGATGGATAAAGCAGGAATAGCAATCCTGCATGCACCTCTGTTTCATCCTGCCATGAAAAATGTAGGACCAATTAGAAAAGAGCTTGCTGTAAAAACTTTTTTTAACATGTTAGGCCCTATGGTCAATCCGTCGTTTCCACAAAACCAATTAGTTGGTGTTTTCAATCTAGAATTAGCTCGTATGTACGCCTACTTATATCAGGACACAACAACAAATTATACAATTTTACACTCCTTGGATGGTTACGACGAAGTATCACTCACCTGCCCTACTAGAATTATTACTCCTAAAATGGAAGGCATGCTAAACCCTGAAAACTTTGGTGTAAAACTATTAAAGCAAAACGAAATTGAGGGCGGAACTACCATTGAAGAGTCGGCACAATTATTCACTACTATTATCTCTGGTAAAGGAACTGAAGCGCAAAATAGCGTCGTATGTGCTAACGCAGGTATGGCGATCGCAACTGTAAATGGCTGTTCACCTATAGAAGGATTTGAATTAGCACATGAAAGTTTATTGTCCGGAAAAGGATTAAAAACTTTGCAAATAGTTCAAGCTTTGAGTAAATAAAAAAATAAAGAGATCAATTTCACTATTTAAACCAAAAAAATGAATATTCTAGATAAAATTATATTTGATAAAAAAAGAGAAGTCATTCTTAAAAAGTCCATAATTCCCGTTTCACAATTAGAGGCTTCTGTTTTTTTTGAGAAAGAAACAATTTCATTAAGTACCAATTTAAAAAACAGTAGTACTGGAATTATTGCTGAGCACAAAAGACGTTCTCCTTCTAAAGCAGAAATCAATTACGGTTTCACTGTTGAAGAGGTTGTAAAAGGATACGAATTAGCAGGTGCTTGCGGTATTTCTGTCTTAACAGATGGTAAATATTTTGGCGGTTCACTAGACGATTTACTATTGGCAAGAGCCGCTGTAAATATTCCGCTATTACGAAAAGAATTTATTGTAGATGAATACCAAATTCTAGAAGCAAAAGCGCATGGAGCTGATTTAATATTACTGATCGCTGCTGTTTTAACTCGAGAAGAAATTAAATCTTTGTCTCAATTTGCTAAAAACTTAGATCTTGAAGTATTATTAGAGGTTCACAATCTAGAAGAACTAGAAAAATCGGTTATGCCCACCTTAGATATGATTGGCGTAAACAATAGAAACTTAAAAACGTTTGAGGTTAGTTTAGATTTCAGTAAGAAATTGGCTAGTCAAATTCCTACTGATTTCGTGAAGGTTTCAGAAAGTGGCATCAGCTCGATTGAAGCAATTAATGAGCTAAAACCATACGGTTATAAAGGGTTTCTGATAGGTGAGAATTTCATGAAAACAGATAATGCTGGAAAAGCAGCTACCGATTTTATTTCACAGCTATAAATGCAAACGAAAGGCAATAAAAATTAAAACCCAGTATTATGAAACTCAAAATTTGTGGCATGAAGTATCCTGAAAATATTCTCGAAGTAGCATCGCTACAACCAGACTACATGGGATTTATATTTTGGGAAAAATCGTCTCGATATTTTGATGGGCAAATTCCAGATTTACCAAAATCAATAAAAAAAACAGGTGTTTTTGTTAATGAATCGCTTGCGATTATTATTGAAAAAATAATTAAAAATAATTTACAAGCAGTACAGCTACATGGTAAAGAATCTGAAGATTTTTGCTTAAATTTGAAGAGTGAATTCAAGCTTAAAAACCTAAACGCAATTGAGATTATAAAAGTGTTTTCGATGGCTGATGATTTTGATTTTGAGCTCTTAAAGCCCTTTGAAAGTTTATGTGATTATTTCCTTTTTGATACCAAAGGAAAATTACCCGGCGGTAACGGAACCACATTCGATTGGAATGTTTTAGAGAACTATCCTTCATCGAAACCCTTCTTTTTAAGTGGCGGTATTGGACTTGAAGAAACAGCAGCAGTGCATGCAATTACAAAAACAAATTTACCCGTTTATGCCATCGATGTGAACAGTAAATTTGAAATAGAACCAGGATTAAAAAATACAGAGTTACTGAGAGAGTTTCAACATAATTTGGCACTCTAACCTTAAATTAACAAAAAAATGTCATACAACGTAGACGAAAAAGGCTATTACGGAGAATTTGGCGGAGCCTATATTCCTGAAATGTTATACCCAAATGTTGAAGAATTACGCCAAAAATATTTAAAAATCACTGCTGAACCTGATTTTAAGGCTCAGTTTGATCAACTGCTAAAAGATTATGTGGGACGACCTAGCCCACTCTATTTCGCAACCCGTTTATCACAAAAATACAATACAAAAATCTATCTTAAAAGAGAGGATTTGAATCATACGGGCGCACACAAAATTAACAATACAATTGGTCAAATATTAGTAGCTCAAAAATTAGGAAAAAAACGAATTATTGCTGAGACTGGAGCAGGACAACACGGTGTGGCTACTGCAACAGTATGTGCTTTGATGGGATTAGAATGTATTATTTACATGGGCGAAGTAGATATCGCTCGACAAGCACCAAATGTAGCTAGAATGAAAATGTTAGGTGCCGAAGTGCGTCCAGCAAAATCGGGTTCAAAAACACTTAAGGATGCCACTAACGAAGCGATTCGTGACTGGATCAACAATCCTGTTGATACGCATTACATCATTGGTTCAGCCATTGGTCCGCATCCTTATCCTGATATGGTTACTCGTTTTCAATCTGTGATATCCGAGGAAATAAAATGGCAGTTAAAAGAAAAAGAAGGTCGTGAAAATCCTGATTACGTAATTGCTTGTATAGGTGGTGGTAGTAATGCCGCAGGAACATTTTATCACTTTTTGCATGAGCCTGAAGTAGGCATCATTGCTGTTGAGGCAGCTGGAAAAGGAGTTAATAGTGGCCAAAGTGCAGCTACAAGTAAACTAGGAAAAGTAGGTGTTATTCATGGTTGTAAAACCTTACTGATGCAAACTCCTGATGGTCAAATTACAGAGCCATACTCAATCTCAGCTGGACTTGATTATCCCGGTGTAGGTCCCATGCATGCACACCTAGCAACAACAGGTCGTGCAGAGTTTTTCTCAGTGACTGATAATGATGCGATGCAAGCAGGACTTGATTTATCTCAGCTTGAAGGCATTATTCCAGCGATAGAAACTTCACATGCGCTAGCAGTTTTGAATGATAAAAAATTTAAACCAGACGATATCGTAGTCATCAGTTTATCTGGTCGCGGAGACAAAGATTTGAGTACCTATATTGATTATTTTAAATTATAGAGTACCTTGCATCTGAATATATTTCAGGGCGTTACCCGCAAAAAAAGCGGGTCGGGCTGTACGCTAAATTCCCTATTTGTAAAAACTTTGGCTTAGAAAAAGCCTCCGTTCTCACAAATTGGGAGATACCGCTACCATCCCTAACGCAAACAAAAAAATAACGTTTCAAAAATAGAAAAATGGCTAAATTATTTGCTTACGGAACTTTGAAAGATAAAGACATTCAAGAGAACATCTTCGGTCGCAGTCTTACAGGTACTCCAGAAAATTTACTTGGTTATAGTGTACATACGATACAAATTGAGGAAGAATTTGGTGTTGAAACCTATCCAATCATTACACCCACAAACGATGCTTCAGACCGTATCGAAGGGATTGTTTATGACCTTTCTCAAAAGGAATTAGAACTCGCTGACACTTATGAAGGCAAGTATTATCGACGTATTGAAGTACTATTGCAATCAAAAGAAAAGGTTTGGGTTTTTAGTGCCGTAAACTAATCCTAAGTAATAAAAGACTTTTTCAATAAAATAGAACAATGAATAGAATAGAACAAAAACTCAAAGAAAATAAAAAAATACTTTCCATCTACTTCTCTGCTGGATATCCTAATTTAAATGATACCGTACAAATCATTCAAGACTTAGAGAAAAACGGAGTAGATATGATCGAAATAGGACTACCTTTTAGTGATCCATTAGCTGATGGACCAACAATTCAAGAAAGTTCTACTACAGCTTTACATAATGGAATGACTACTCAAACCTTGTTTGATCAACTAAGCAGCATTCGCGAAAGCGTAAAAATACCCTTAATCATCATGGGTTATTTTAATCCCATGTTACAATACGGTATCGAAGCTTTTTGTAAAAAATGTGCCGAAATTGGTATTGACGGTTTAATTATTCCTGATCTTCCCGTTGATGTATACGCAGAAAAGTATAAGCCTACATTTGAAAAATATGGTTTGATCAATGTGTTTTTAATCACACCACAAACTTCTGATGAACGCATACACTTTATAGACAGCGTATCAAATGGCTTTATTTACATGGTAAGCTCTGCAAGTGTTACAGGCTCTCAAACGGGTTTTGGAGATACACAAGCTGATTACTTTAAGCGAATCGCTAATATGAATTTGAAAAATCCACAAGTGATTGGATTTGGAATCAACAATGCAGAGACTTTCAACCAAGCAACTCAATATGCAAAAGGTGCGATTATAGGAAGTGCTTTTATACAAGACTTAACTAAAAATGGCACTGCTAAAATCAGTGAATTTGTAAAGGCGATTCGATAAGTATCCTTTACAACCCTAATAACAAACAGCGTTTTGACTCTTTTTGCAAAGTGACAAAATGCTGTTTTTATTTAGAAAGAAGCTTTAGAATGGAGTTTAGTGACTTCTTTCGACTTTATTTTAAAGGTAAAGCATAGGTAGTAAAAATGAAGCAACAATTAATAACACTAATGACAACACACTACCAATTATTAAAAAGTGTTTGAATTTATAAATTCCTAAACCATAAATAATAGCATTGGTTTGATATCCCATAGGAGTGTAAAAACTAAAGTTAGCTCCAAACATTACGGCATAAAGTAATGGCTTAGGATTCAGACTTAATTTAGCAGCAACCGCTATTACGATAGGTGCAACAATAATGGCAGTAGCGTTATTAGACACAAAACCACTCATAAGCATGGTAAAAGCAAAAATAATAGTAATAGTCACTGAGGCTGGAACTGATTTTAATACCGTGAATAATTGGTTGGCAATAAATACATCAGTACCTGTGTTTTTCATAGCGATACCAAGCGGAATCATTCCTGCTAGTAAAAATATAACTTGCCAGTTAATTCCCTTGTAAGCATCATTTAATTGAATACAGCCTGTAAACAAACACAAAGCAACTCCAAACAAACAACTTTTAAGTATTGAAAAAGTATTAGTAGCTGCTAAAACGATAACTAAAATTATGGCTAGGAACGAAATTAGTTTTTTATATGTGGGAATATAAGGTTCTGTAATCACCGTATTCGCAAACAGTAAATTACTATCATTTGCTATTTTTTTTATCTCACTTAGATCACCCGATAATAAAACTCTATTTCCAGGATTCATAAATTTTTTCGAAAAAATCTTTTTAAAATAATTATTACTTTTAGAATATTTAGAGTCACTACTTACCCCTTTTACATAAATATTATTGGGCAACGTCATATTAAATTCCTCCAAAGACATATTGATAAAGCGAGAGTTAGGTAAGATAATCACCTCATGGTATTCGTTACTAAAATTTTCTTCTATAGCATCATGATCAACTCCCAAGATATTCAACCCTAAACTCTCTGTTTTAGCAGTCAAATCTTCTAAGGTAAGGTCTAACCACAAAACATCGCCCTCCTCTAAAACCTCAGTTTTAATATTATTCTTTAAATGTTTTTTACCTCTTTGGATTTTGATTAAACGAATATCATTTTCATTCCAAATTTCGGTTTCACCAGCTTGTTTACCAATTAATTTAGAGTTCTCTTTAATTTTGACCGCTGTAATATATCCAAACTTTTGATGCACATTAATATCTTTCTGAGCTGCAGATCGTGGCAAAAACTTTTTTGCTAAGAAATAAATAATAGGAATAGAGATAAGCAGAAATACAATACCTGCTGTGGAAAATTCAAAAAAGCTAAAGCGACCAACACCACTCTTTCTCGAAATATCTGAAACAATTAAATTAGTACTTGTCCCCATCAATGTACAACTTCCTCCCAAAATTCCAGCAAATGAAATAGGTAGTAATACTCTAGAGCGATCAATTTTACCCATTTTGTCGAGTTCATTGACTAATTTAATAAAGATAATTACAACAGCCGTAGTAGCTATAAAGGAGGAAAAAAAGGCGACACTAATCATTAAAAAAGGTAAAAATACCCAAATTGGAAGTTTGATTATAGGAATCATTTTTTGTGCCACCCAAGACACTACACCATTTTTCTCTAAACTTATGGCGATAATCATTAAACACAAAATAGTAAGGACCGCATTATCTGAGAATCCAGATACAGCCTCCTCTGGACTGACAAGACTAAAAAGTAAAAGACTCGTCAATATAAAAAATGCGGTTTTGTCTACAGTGAATTTTTCACTGACAAATAATAAGAAGGCGATTCCTAAAATCCCTAATACAATGGCTATTTCAACATTCATATAGTACTTAATTAAAAAAACTAAATTAAAACATCACTAGTCAACTAAAGTTATACAATTGGCGAAAAATATTATGTTTTAACTTATATTAAATTCCTGGGAAATAAACTAATAATTGATTCACACTTGAATCTGCTTTCAAATTAAATGAAAATATTAGTTTTAAAATGAACACCTACTATCAATAAGCGATAGTTCTAATTAGCAGTAGACTAATATACAAAAGAAAAATTCGCAAGATTAAATTTCAATGGTAAAATTTAATCTTGCGAATTAACTAATTCTATAACAAAAAGTAAATGCTATTTATACGGATGCTTCTTCAGAAACAAACTCCATGTGATCCTCTACTTCTGCAGCAACCTCCGGCTTAGAAGCTTTCAAAGCATTAAACTTCTCCAGTTGCTCTAATTTGTCTTCCTCTCCACTAAAATAAGGAAAAACATCCATAATTGGTGACTCTGCAATAGCAGGAATGCTATAGTCTCCCATAGTTCCTTTCATGGTTTCAACCGTATTATCATAAGCTTCTTTAACATCATTTGCTTGAATTAGGAAATACATATTTGTTTTTCGTTCCTTGCCACTCTCTTCGTCATAAGCCAACAATGAAATTTTAGACTTAAACCAACGATCAGCATTTTCAAAAGGGTGAATTTCAGCGTAATTAGCCACCTTAATAGTAGTGATTTTAAACTCTTCACTAGTATAAGCCGCCATTTCTTCATTCATTCTACTTTCTGCTTCAGTATATGATAAAGCGTCAACTAAATAAGGTTCTGAAATAACTTTTTGATTTCCTGTTTCATCTGTTTTTCTATATTTTACCTTGCATTCGTACCAAATTGCGCTCATAAGTTTTATTTTTTTATCGGAAGCCAAAGATAGATTTTAGAATAAAAAAACAACTAAATTTCTTAAATAGATATTCACAATTTTAAAATAGTAACAAGTACATAATAGCGTTTTAGTAATTAGAGAATAACAAACAGAAAAAGTAAAACTTAGATTTTATTTATGTTAATTTTATGTTAATTAAAAATTAAACAAACGTTTAATTTAAACAATCGTTTAATTTTGTAGGATAAATTATTCCAATGTTAATTGAATCTCTTTTTACCGATAAACAAATCCATATTTTACAAGTAGCCGAATCCCTTTTTGCTGAAAAAGGATTTGACGCTACCTCCATTCGAAATATTGCTAAGGAGGCCAAAATAAATATCGCGATGGTTTCGTACTATTTTGGATCCAAGGAACGAATGCTAGAATCTTTGATTATTCATCGAGCGACTGATTTAAAGTTGCAATTAGATACGCTAAGACTTGAAAATCTAGATCCCTTAGAAAAAATCAACAAGTTGATTGAGCTATACATCACTAAAATTCATTGTAATAGTGAAATTTATAAAATAGTCCACTTCGAATTCTCTTCTAAAAAGAGAGAAATCAATATGGACGCTTTTGTTGAAATAAAAAAGGGGAATTTAAAAACACTAGAATTAATCATTGAACAAGGACAAGAACAAGGGATCTTTAGAGGAGATATTATTATTCCCTTAATTACGCCCACCATTCTTGGAACTTATTTCCATTTTCAAACAAACAAGCCTTTCTTCGAGAATTTACTAAATCTAAACACCAAGGAAAGCTACGAAGACTATATTAAAACAACGCTTATAAAGCACATTCAACAAACCATAAAAGCCCTTCTTATTTATGAAAGTTAGTCAACTATTGCTTTTTGGGATTTTCCTTAGCGGAATATCCTATACGACGGCACAAGACAAAAAGAGTTTAACACTCGATGAAGCCATCAATATGGCCTGGTTAAAAAGTAATGAGGTTTCATTAGCTAATAGCAAAGTCGATACCAAAAAATATGAGCTTCAAGCGGTGAAAAACGAAAGATATCCTGATGTAAAAGTATCAGGACAATACCAACATCTAACAAAAGCGACAATTAATTTAAAGTTGAACAATACTAGTGCTTCATCAGAGCCAAGTCCGGTTGTTAATCAGCTTTTACTAGGACAAGCTAACGCTACACTACCGGTATTTGCCGGTTTTAAAATACAAAACAGCATTATTGCTCTCGACAATATGTATCAAGCAGAAACTGCCAATGCGATGCAAACTAAAGAAGAGGTAGCAATGCAAGTAGTTAATTATTATGCTCGTCTATACAAAGCCCAAAAAACAGTTGAGCTTTTAAAAGAAAACCAAAAAAGCACGCTGCAGCGTGCTGTTGATTTTACTGCTTTAGAAAAAAACGGTATCATCCCACGAAATGACTTACTTAAAGCGCAGTTGCAAGTTTCAAAATTACAATTATCGCTTGACAGAGCTAACAGTGACTTAAACAATGTTAATTATGAACTCGTTTCACTTTTAAAATTAGATCCTAAAATTAATTTAATTATTAGAGAAAGTGATTTCGCAGACTTTCAAATGATCAATATTCCTACTAATGAATCGATTGCTTTAGAGAGCAGAAAAGATTTAGAGGCAGTTCGCTTACAAGAGAAAGCAAGTTTAGCGAATATTAAAGTAGCTAAAAGTGCCTATTATCCGCAGGTAGCAATTATTGGAGGCTATACTTCTTTAGGATTAAAAAATGTAGTAACAGTGCAAAACGCCATCAATATAGGTGTAGGATTTTCATATGATTTAAGTGGTATTTTAAAAAACGGTACTAATGTAAAAATAGCAGAGAGCAAAGCCTTAGAGGTTCAAAACTCAGAAAACCTCCTTACCGATTATATCAAGATTCAAGTTCAAAAAGCAATTGAAGACTATGATTTAGCGATTAAGCAAGATCTTGTGTACAACGAGGCTGTTGACCAAGCATCAGAAAACTATAGAATCATAAAAGAGAAATACGATAATGGCCTATCAGACACTAATGACTTATTAGATGCCGATGTGGAACAATTAGGATCTAAGATCAATAAAGCATTAGCAAAGGCTAACGTGATTCAAAAATATTACGAACTACTTTCTGTAAGTGGACAATTAAACCAAACCTTCAATCTTTCAAAAATATAATCAAGACCTAAAATGGAAAAGAAACCAACAAACAAAAAGTTTATCATTATAATAGGGACATTACTAATTTTAGGAATTACCTACGGAACTTACAAGTACATTCACTCCCTTTCTCACGAAGGCACAGATGATGCTCAGATAGAAAAAAACATGAATCCTATTATCCCTAGAGTCTCGGGATATGTAAGTAAAGTGTATATTAAGGACAACGACTTTGTAAAAAAAGGAGATACGTTGTTTACGATAGATAACAATGATTATGAATTAAGGATTGACGAAGCAGAAGCTACCTTGGCAGCAGCGGAAGGTAATTTTGAAGTTTCAAAGGCAGATGTTGGAAGTGTTTTAGCTAGTATTTCCGTGTCTAATGCTAATGTGCAATCAGCAGCAGGTACAATTGAAACAGCTAAAATTAGATTAGGACGTGCAACCAACGATTTTAATCGTTATGAAAATCTATACAAAAGCCGTACAATAACAAAGCAACAATATGAGCAAGCACTTGCAGCAAAACAGGAAGCTGAAAGTCAAGTTCGCATTTTACAACAACAAGAAAAAGCAACTGCTTACCAGACGTCAGTGATCAAGGCAAAAGGAAAAGTATCCGATAAGCAGACCGATGTTGCAGCAGCCAATATCAAGAAGGCAAAAGCCATGCTTGAAACAGCGAAGCTAAATTTAACGTATACTGTTATCACAGCAGCTATTGATGGTCAAGTATCTAAAATCGATATTCAGCCAGGACAATTGGTACAACCCGGACAGTCTCTTTTTTACATCATCAATAATACAACTGCTTGGGTTATCGCTAATTTTAAAGAAACGCAACTGAATAAAATGGTAGCTGGACAAAAAGTTACACTAAAGGTTGATGCTTATCCTGATTATGACTTTGAAGGGACAGTGATTTCGTTCTCACCAGCAACGGGATCTCGTTTTTCTATTTTGCCTCCTGATAATGCAACCGGAAACTTTGTAAAAACAATTCAACGTTTACCAGTTAAAATCAGTATTGACCCCAACAATGATAGCGAAAAGGTAAAATTATTACGTCCAGGTATGAATGTGGATGTAGATGTACATATCAAATAAAATGGAAAAATCAGAAGACGATTTAGTAGAGTATGGCTTTAGGAGAGTTATCATAACCATCACAGCAGTACTATGTGCTTTGCTTGAAATTGTTGATACTACTATTGTCAATGTTGCTCTAACAAATATGCGAGGAAGTCTTGGAGCTACTTTGACCGATGTAGCTTGGGTTATTACCGCTTATGCTATTGCAAACGTCATTGTAATACCTATGACAAGTTGGCTTTCACAACAATTTGGTAGACGTAATTATTTTGCCGTATCTATAATAATTTTCACAGTAGCCTCCTTTTTATGCGGTAATGCTACGAATATATGGGAACTTGTCGCTTTTCGTTTTATCCAAGGCTTAGGAGGTGGTGCTTTATTAGTTACTGCACAAACTATTATCACTGAGAGTTACCCTATAGCTAAAAGAGGAATGGCACAAGCCATATACGGAATGGGAGTAATTGTGGGTCCAACATTAGGTCCGCCTTTAGGTGGGTATTTAGTAGATAATTTTTCATGGCCTTATATATTTTACATCAATATTCCACTAGGGATTATCGCTACTCTTTTAACACTTTCCTTTGTTAGAAGTCCTAAATATGGTGAAAAATTAAAATCTAATCAGGTAGATTGGATTGGAATAATTTTGCTAGCCACTTTTATTGGCTCTCTACAATTTGTATTAGAACACGGACAACAGGACGATTGGTTTAATAATCCGTTAATTGTTGCCTTAAGTACAATGTCTGTATTTGGCTTAATACTTTTTATATGGAGGCAGTTAGTATATAAGCATCCGATTGTAAATTTAAGCGTGCTAAAGGATGGTAATCTACGTATTGGTACCTTGATGAGTTTTATTCTTGGTTTTGGTTTGTATGGTTCTACACTAATCATACCTATCTATACGCAATCTATTTTACGATGGACGGCCACAGATGCTGGTTTGCTTTTGATACCTGGTTCGATAACCACAGCAATCATGATGCCTTTTGTAGGTAGAATGATTCAAAAAGGAGTTCCGCAAGCCTACATGGTTGCTGCTGGATTTTTAAGTTTCTTTATTTTTACTTTCATGATGTACAATGTGCTGACGCCTGATACTGGTGTCGAGCATATGTATTGGCCATTAATATTAAGAGGAATTGGCTTAGGATTACTTTTTGTTCCTATTACTACTCTATCTTTATCGACCTTGAAGGGAAAAAATATTGGAGAAGGAGCTGCCTTTACGGGAATGATGCGACAATTAGGAGGGTCGTTTGGTATCGCTATTATAACTACTTTCATCACACGATTTACTCAAAAACACCGTGTCGATCTTATTTCGAATTTAGACGGAAGTAATTTTGAAGTACAACAACGGATTATGCTATTGCAAAAGGGGTTTATAGCTAAGGGGTTTACAGTTAATGAATCCTTGAAAAAAGCATACCAAGCTATAGAGTACAGCGTTTTAAAGCAAAGTACCGTTCTAGCGTATATGGATATCTTTTTATACCTTGGAATTTTATTTTTATTATGTATTCCAATTGTGTTTTTCATCAAAAGAGGTAAAAACAAAATTAACCCCGCAGATGCCATGCACTAAAATTGCTAAATATATCAAAGCGCCATTTTCTTTCGAAAATGGCGCTTTTTAAATTGTAATAAAGGATGATTTTATCTAGTGAAAATTAAATTATTCCCTTCTGATAAATTGGCGTCAAACATATATCCGTCATAATTAAACCCCTTTAAATCATCAATCGTTTCAGCATTTGTATCTATAATATAACGAACCATCATTCCTCTCGCCTTTTTGGCAAAAAAACTAATAATCTTTAGTTTTCCATCCTTATAATCTTTAAAGTCTGGAGTGACTATAGGTACTTTTAAGGCGTTAGTATCTATTACTGAGAAGTATTCGTTACTTGCTAAATTCACAAACAACTCGTCTTTTTCTAATTCTTTATTAAGAGCTTTAGTAATTGTTGTTTTCCAAAATTCGTAAAGGTTTTTTTGTTCTCCAATAGGTAACTTTGTCCCCATCTCTAAACGATAGGCTTGCATAAGATCAAGTGGTTTTAAGAAACCGTAGAGCCCCGATAAAATCCTAAGTTTATCTTGTAAAACAGGAATCTTTTCGACGGAAATCGTGTAAGCATCTAACCCTGTATATACGTCACCATCAAAAGTATAAATGGCCGGTCGAGCATTGTCGCTTGTAAAAGGCGTTTTCCACGCTTGATTGCGTTCCCAATTCAAATTAGCTAACTTATCAGAAATATGCATCAACGCAGACAAATTCTCTGGAGATTCCTGCTTTAAAACCTGCTGAATTTGTCGCGACTCTTTCAAAAACAAAGGTTCCGTGAACTGACTGATTGGTAATTCTTTTTCAAAATTCAAGGACTTTGCGGGAGAGATAACAATTTTCATATACTTCTTAATTCTGATTATATTTTCAAAAGTACAAATTGAATTTAAGAAATAGCGCAAACCAAATTGATAAGTTTAATAGCGTAATAGAAAATCTAAATGAGCAATAAAAAATCAGTATTTTTGACCCCATCTTAAAGTGAAAAGAACCCAAAAACAATGATAGTAATCCAAATCGTAAAAGCCACAATATCTGATCTTGCTCTAATTAGAAAAATTAGCATACAAACTTTTACAGAAACATTTGCAGCGGTGAATACTGAGCAAAATCTAGCATTTTACATCAATGAAAGATTGAACGAAGCGGTTATAAAACAAGAAATAGAGAACATCCAGTCTTCATTTTATCTCGCTAAAGCAAATGACATAATTGTAGGATATCTAAAACTCAATTGGGGAGACGCACAAACTGAAACTTTAGAAAGTCAAGCGTTAGAAATTCATCGCATTTATGTTCTTAAAGAATTTCACGGCCAGCAGGTAGGTCAACGTTTACTTGACGAAGCTATTACTATTGCAAATAATAAAAAGGTAAACTTTATATGGCTTGGTGTTTGGGAAAATAACCATCAAGCTCTACGTTTTTATAAAAAAAATGGTTTTATCTCTTTTGACACTCACGTTTTCAAACTCGGAAATGACACACAAACCGACTTGCTTCTAAAACTAGAAGTTTGAAGATAAGTAGTTTATCTCACTATTGTTACCAATATCTAAACTACCTTGACTTCTAAGCTAGTGGACCATTTATTTATAAAACCAAAAAGTTACGACTAAGATGTAAGTTTTTGTAAATTAAAAAAAAAGAGCAATCATCAAATTTTTATTTGCTTTAAGACCTATAAAAGTAAAAATCACTTCAATATTCTCAAATTCTGCGAGGGGATTAGTAACTAATTAGCTATTTTTGTGAATCTGCGATAGTAGGCTCACCTATGAGTTTTAAAAAGATCAACTATCATACTTGATTACAAAAAAAAGAATACATGAAAAGAACGGTAAAGAAGACGATTAAAAAAATATACAATGCTGAATTGTGGAATGACTTTTTTAACAATGAAAAAGCCAGTGGACTTATACTAATAGGCTGTACGTTGATTTCTTTAATATTAGCTAATTCAATCTTTAGTGCACAATACCTAAACACCTGGCATATTGGCTTTGGTGGACAAAGTTTAGAATATTGGATTAATGATGGATTAATGACCATTTTCTTTTTACTAATAGGTTTAGAATTAGAGAGAGAGATTTATGATGGAGAGCTCTCTAATATAAAAGATGCATTACTTCCCATCTTCGCTGCTTTAGGAGGAATGGCAGTTCCAGCAGGATTATATCTATGGCTTAATTACGGAACTGTAGCTCAGGCAGGAGCAGGTATACCTATGGCTACAGATATTGCCTTTGCTCTAGGTGTATTATCTCTTTTAGGAAATCGTGTTCCATTATCTTTAAAAATATTTTTAACCGCCCTAGCTGTTATTGATGATTTAGGAGCAATTTTAGTTATTGCAATCTTTTACACCAAAACTATCTTTTGGCTAAATTTAGGAATCGCGATGGGAATTATGCTTTTTCTATTCATTTTGAACCGCATGAAAGTTTACATACTCTCCATTTACTTAATTGGTGGAGTATTTATGTGGTACTTTATGCTAAACTCTGGTATTCATGCTACAGTTACCGGTGTATTACTAGCATTTGTAATACCATTTGGAGACGGAACCAAAAAATCTATTTCGTATCAATTGCAAAGCTTCTTACACAAACCTGTAGCATTCTTCATTCTTCCATTATTTGCATTAGCGAATACTGCAATTGTAATAGGCTCAGATATTGTTGAAACTCTGACGCAACACTACAGTATTGGAATTGCAATGGGATTAGTTTTAGGTAAACCTATCGGTATTGCCTTGTTTAGTTTTCTTGCAGTTACAGCAGGCTTCTGTAAATTACCCGAGGATTTGACATGGAAAACCATAATTAGTGTCGGCTTTTTAGGAGGAATAGGATTTACCATGTCCATCTTTATCACTCTACTTGCCTTCGATGATCAAGTTTTAATCAGTCATGCTAAATTCGTTATTCTACTATCATCACTTACTGCTGGTATAGTTGGATTCTTGTCATTAAAGAAAACATTAAAAGCGAATCCGAATGAAAACATTAGTTAGTCAAATTCTCAATTACATTAACCTAAGCCGAGGCGAAGATGACAAGCATAAGGTTCTCGATAATGTAAAATCTAATATTTCATTTAGAGGAGCTAATCTTTGGATTTTAGCTTGTGCTATTGTTATTGCTTCTATAGGATTAAACGTAAATTCGGCAGCAGTAATCATTGGAGCCATGTTAATATCTCCATTGATGGGACCTATTATTGGTGCCGGATTTGGACTTGGTGTTTTTGATTTTAATTTGCTGAAAAAATCATTAAAAAACTTAGCCGTTGCCACTTTTGTTGGTTTAATAGTTTCTGCGATTTATTTTTATTTAAGTCCTTTTAAAGAAACGCAACCCGAATTATTATCCAGAACAGCTCCCAATATCTATGATATTTTGATTGCTTTCTCGGGTGGTTTAGTAGGTGCCATTGCAATAACAAGAGTCGAAAAGGGGAATCCAATTCCTGGGGTAGCTATAGCAACCGCCTTGATGCCTCCTTTATGTACAGCAGGATACGGAATTGCAATAGGTAGTATGAAATTCTTTTTTGGAGCAATTTACTTGTACTCAATCAACTGTGTATTTATATGTATTTCTACGTTTTTTATAGTAACCTATTTAAAATATCCAAAGACAAAGCAATTAGACGATAGGAGTGAAAAGAGAGTGAAGTACATTATCTCAACGCTTATCACTATCTTGATTTTGCCAAGTATTTACTTCGCCTATCAATTAATTCAGCAGAAAAATTACCAGCATCAAATTGATGTTTTTATAGAAACTGAATTTTCAAACAAAGGAATAGCTATTTTATACAAGAAAACAAAGTTTACCGAAAACCCTAAAAAGTTAGATCTTGGTTTTTTAAGTAAAAAATTTACTGCTCCTGAAATCAAAGTGCTAAATGATAAATTGAAAAATTACGACATCAACAATACACAGTTGCGCGTTATTCAAGACACAACCGACCTAAAAAGTGATATTCTAAACGAAATAAAGTATAACAAATCCGTCTTGAGTGAGAAGGATGTAACGATTCTGAAATTAAAAAAACAAATTAATTCCAGCTTATACGATAACAAAGCATTACTTTCTGAGATTAAAATACTGTTTCCTGAAATTGAAAATATCTCAATGACAAATCATATTTTTAATGATAATACCGATAGTTTAAAAACAGTACCTGTACTTATTTACAACAGTAAAACGGTGTTAAAAGACGAGTATAAAATCAAGTTGACCTTGTGGTTAGAACAACGTTTGGCCAAATCTAATATTGAGCTATACCAACAACCCAATCAGCCAGTCGCACAATCTCCCGATAAAAAAGGGGTGAAAAAATAGAAACAAAAAAAAATACAAAAACAAAAAAAATCTGCTCGAAAGCAGATTTTTTTTTTATTGGTAATCTAAATTATTTTGGATTTAAAATCATATCAATGCGTTTAATACAATCTTGATAATGATATTTAGTCTCTGTATTTACCGCTCCATTTTTAGCAGTATTTAAGGTTGATTTCAAGCTATTCAGCTCTCCTCTAACTAAACCACGTAAATCAGATTGTGATACATTGTAATATTGTCCGTTTCTACTTGGCTTAATATCTTGGGTCATCAAAAACTCCATTCTTTCTATATAAGCACGTTGTAAGTTTCTACGGTAAATAGTAGCACTTGCATTCGAAGCTGTTTCTTTCCATAAACCCGTTCTCATATCACGTAACAAATCCAAAGCCTTATAATTATTTGCTCCTAGAATTTCAGCATCCATTAATCGACCAAGACGTTCTAAACTTAAAACATTGTTTAAATGTCTAACTTGAAGCGCTCTAAAACGCTCTGTATACCCTGCATAATCAATGTCTTTCAAAGTTTGAACATTAACCATCCAAGTTGGAGAAGCAAATGCATTAGCTTGCAACCATTGCATGGCTTCTTGCTGCTGCGCTTTTGATACTACTTCGTATACACTTCCTTTCTGATTTGGTTTTTTCAAATCTTCTTTAACACCTCCTAAATTGGTAACTACGTGACCTACGTACCTACTCCATGTATCATGTAGTTCTTGGTACAATTCATCTAGATCTTCGTAATTATTGGTTACATCACTGGTCCAAGTAGACAAATTCTCTGCAACATATTTCAAGTTTTTAAGTGCGTAAGTACTCGCTTTCATGGAATTATCACCTACATCCTCTGTTTGTGAAGTTGGATCAAAACTACTGCTTTGTTTACCGAACTTGTACATTTTGTCACCAGCCTTTTCTAAAATCCACTTGTCTAAGGTAGACACTTCAGCTTCTGGTGTGGTTGCATTCGGAATCACGCGATATCCCCAATTTACAGCGTAATGATCGTACGGACCCATTTGGCGAATAAAACGAACATCTTTATCACCTGGTTGTGCTATATAATTGTATCGAGCGTAGTCCATTAAACTAGCTGCAATCCCGTTTTTTTGTGTAAAAGCACCGTTTCTATAATCTTCAACAGCATACGCATTACTTGCACCCATGTTGTGAGGAAAACCTAACGCATGACCTACTTCGTGAGCAATAACAAAGCGCATCATCTCTCCTATTTCTTCATCGCTAGTATTTAAAGTTCTGGCTGATGGGTTTGCTGCACCTGTTTCTAGTAGGTAACGGTTTCTGTATGAACGCAAATGATTGTGGTACCATATGATATCACTCTCAATAATCTCACCTGATCGCGGATCAGATACGCTTGGTCCCACTGCATTTCTAGTCGTACTCGCCACATAACGTATTACAGAGTAACGAGCATCTTCTGGGCTAAAGTCTGGATCTTCCTCTTTCGTTGGTGGGTCTTTTGCTATAATAGCATTTTTAAATCCAGCGGTTTCAAATGGTTTTTGCCATTCTTCGATACCTTGCTTAATGTACTTTCTTAGTTTCTCTGGAGTAGCTGGATCAATATAATAAACTATTGGCTTAACAGGCTCTACCAGTTCTCCTCTAGCGTATGCAGCAGGATCTTTTGGTTCCAGTCTCCATCTACGGATGTAGGTTTTATTATCTGATTTCAACTCATTGCTACCATAATCGTACTGACTAACTGTGAAAAAGCCAACTCTTGAATCAGCTATTCTTGGAGTCATTGGAACCTCAGGTAATAAAATCATGGATTGATTCATTTGCAAACTAATAGTCTCTGTATCCTCTAAAACAGGAGGTTTTGAAGCATTATAAGTTAAATCTTGTACAACCTCAATATTCATCGGAAAACTTTTCATTCCCGTAATAAAGCTACGAGAATCATCCATTCCTTTCACCTTATACGTTTCACGCATAGCTGATGATAACCCGCTAATTGCTTTTACATCGCTGCTGTAAAACTTAGTAACATCAATAACTGTTTTTGTCGAATCTTTGCTAAAAGCCGCAATATCAAAAGCGAATAAAGTAGGCTCGTAGTTGTTGTTTTTTACTGAAATACTAATCGGTAAACTTTCATCAGCAACAGCTGCATAGGATTTAATTTTGATCAATATTTTATCTTGAAAGCGGTGCCAAACTATTAATTGCTCATTCGTTTCTGAACCAGCATTTACATAACCACCACCTAGATTAGAAGGTAATTTGGACAAGCGACTTACTAAAAGCATGTCCTTATCTAATAAATTATTAGGGATTTCAAAATAATATTTCTTATCCACACGGTGTACAGTAAAAAGTCCCGCATCAGAAATGGCATCTTTAGTAATTACTTTGTCATACTCCTTAATTCCTGTTTCCGGCTTTTTTGCTGGAGGGGCAACAGCGACAGGTGCATTTTTTTTCTTTTTGTTTTCCCTACTCGATTGTGCATTTGATACGATTGGAGCAATCATCAATGCACTAAAAGCAGATAAAATGAGAATTTTCTTCATTTAGTGGTTTTTTATTAGTTATTCATTACCAAAAATAATTTTAAACACCTTTAGTCTATATATTGTTCAGTGATTTAACTTATAATTAACAACTGTTTGAAAGCACATTATACTCGGTTACTTCTAATTTATTATTCTATTTTCCAATTGGGCGTATCCTTACTGCACAACAAATTATACACTATCACTAATAAGCGTGCAGCAAGGTCGGGCTTTTCGTTACAATCTCCCTGAAAAACGGGAGGATTTCCGCTGCAATCCCTTACGCAAGCAAAGTCTCATTGACTAATTAACAAAAGTTCAGCTTTGAAATTCATAACAAATTCCGACCTTGTAATCCTTTTTAAAACAGCTTCCAAAATGGATTTATTTTCAACCGCCGATCCTGAAAACACTAATCTTTTACCAAAAGATGGAACCGTACTTTACTACGGACCCGTAGTTTCAATAGCGCAAGCCAACTACTACCTCAACACATTTTTAGAAACAATTGAATGGAAAAATGACGAAGCCGTTATTTTTGGAAAACGAATTATAACCAAACGAAAAGTCGCGTGGTACGGAGACACAACCTATAGTTACACTTATTCTAAAACTACTAAAGAAGCCTTGCCATGGACTCCTGAACTACTGCAATTAAAAAAAATAATAGAAGAAAAAACTGGAGAAACCTACAATTCTTGTTTGCTTAACTTATACCACAGTGGCGATGAAGGAATGGGTTGGCATAGTGATGGAGAAAAAGAACTAAAAAAAAATGGTGCCATAGCTTCGGTTAGTTTAGGAGCTGAAAGAAAATTTGCTTTTAAACATAAAGAAACGAAAGAGGTGGTTTCACATGTTTTAGCACACGGTAGTGTCTTAGTAATGAAAGATGAAACACAGACCTATTGGCTGCACCGTTTGCCGCCCAGCACTCGAGTACAAAAGCCCCGTGTAAACCTTACCTTTAGAACCATTAACCTAAAGTAAAAATCACAAACAGTTGTTTAACAGCAGGAACAAACGTTAAAATTTGCAATTATGTTGTAAAAAAACATAATTTAGAAGTATCTATTGTACAACACTTACCACAAAAATATGCAACCATTAAAAAAAGAAGACATTCATCAAGACGTATTTGACTTATACGATCAATACGCACATAACAAATTAGAACGTCGCGATTTCCTAGCTAAATTATCACTCTATGCAGTTGGAACCATTACAGTCGGGTCATTATTGAGTTTTATTTCTCCCAATTATCTTGATAATTTAATAGTACAACCTGACGACGAGCGTTTAAATTCTGATTACATTACGTACGATTCGCCAAAGGGTGGAGGAAAAATAAAAGGATTATTATCTATTCCTGAAGGCACTAAAAAGAAATTACCCGGGATTATTGTTGTTCACGAAAACCGCGGATTAAATCCTTACATCGAAGATGTAGGCCGTCGCTGTGCTGTAGATGGATTCATTAGTCTTGCACCTGATGCTTTATCGCCTTTAGGAGGCTATCCCGGTAATGATGACGAAGGTCGCGTTATGCAACAAAAAAGAGATCGTTATGAAATGCTCGAGGATTTTATCGCAGCGTACGAATACCTCAGCAAACATGAAAACTGTAACGGTAAAATAGGTGTCGTAGGATTTTGTTTTGGTGGGTGGATCGCAAATATGATGGCAGTTCGACTTCCTAATCTATCAGGAGCAGTTCCCTACTACGGAGGACAACCAACTGCCGAAGAAGCTGCACAAATAAAAGCACCTTTATTATTACAATATGCAGGTTTAGACACAAGAGTAAACGAGGGATTACCTGCTTATGAAGCCGTGCTAAAAGCCAACAAGGTAGATTATAAAGCCTACATATACCCTGATGTAAATCACGGTTTCCATAATAACTCAACTCCTAGATTTGACAAACCCGCTGCTGATTTATCATGGGAAAGAACCATCGCTTTCTTTAAAACTAATTTAAAATAAGACCAAATACCACAAAAAAAGGTAGTGAACACAAGCTCACTACCATTTTTTATATTTTAGCAACCCAATACTTATAAAAATAAGGGTACACTTTTAAATTATAGTTTTCCCATATTTCCTGCTAATGTCTCGATAAATTTACCAATTGGTCCTTTTATCATCATGGCCATCATAGGATTAAAATCACCTTCAAAATCTAGTTTCACTGCGCTAGATGTGTCTGATATCGCATCAATATTAGCAACTAAAGTAAATGGTAGTTTATCACTTGCTGCACCTAAAACTATTTTAGAAGGAGCTATTTTCTCTTTCATCTTTAACTTTATTTCCGGCATACCTTTAAGGCCAAAAATAAAAGCATCATCACCAATAACCTCGAACTTAGCAATATTCTCAGGCATTAATTTCTCGAAACTTCTTACATCGCTCAATAAATCAAATAATTCTTGTGCTGATTTTTCGACAGTAACTTTAGGACTTTCTAAGTTCATCTCTTTTTATTTATCAATATTAACTCCCCAAGTCGATGGGCTAACGCTCCATTCTCTCAAAGTTTGTTCTTCTTTTTCAGTAATATAACTTTTTGCGACTGCCAAATTTAATAAATTTTGGTAGTTACTTAAAGTGTATAAATCTAATTTAGCTGCTTTAAAATTATCCTCGGCAACAGCAAAACCATACGTAAATACAGCTGCCATTCCTTTAATATTCGCTCCAGCTGCACGCAATGCTTCTACAGCCATCAAACTACTATTTCCAGTACTAATTAAATCTTCGACAACCACTACATTTTGTCCTTTTTGCAAGAAGCCCTCTACTTGGTTTTGACGTCCGTGCTTTTTAGGCTCTGGGCGAACATAAACAAATGGTAATCCCAAACTTTCGGCAACAAGAATACCAATTCCGATAGCTCCAGTGGCAACTCCTGCGATAACATCTGGCTTCCCAAACTGTTTTTCGATATTTTTTGCAAATTCATCTCTAACATAATTTCTTATTGCTGGAAATGAAAGAATTAACCTATTATCACAGTAAATAGGCGATTTCCATCCGGAAGCCCATGTAAAAGGATTTCCTGGATTCAATTTAATTGCATTTATTTGTAAAAGCAATTCGGCTGTTTTTTCGGCAGTATCTTTATTAAAAATCATAGTACAAATGTATAAAGTTTTTGTGAACGACAAACCACTTTTTTTGACAAATAAAATATCAAAAGAAACGGACTTTCAACTATTCTTATTAGAGAGTATTGATATCGAACAACTTATTATCAAAATATTTCAAAATAAAATTCAAAAAGCCTATCTCTACCATCCGGACGAAAAAGAGATTATGAAAACCTTAAAGGCAAAAATTCCTGTTAACAAAGCGGGCGGCGGCCTTGTTTACAATAAAAAAGGAGAAGTCTTATTCATTTTTAGGAACGGAAAATGGGATTTACCTAAGGGCGGAACCGAAAAAGGAGAAGATATCGAAGGTACTTCTATGCGAGAAGTAGAGGAAGAAACTGGTGTTGACCAACTGCGCATCATAAAAAAATTACAAAAAACCTATCATATTTTTAAGCGCAACGGCGTTTACAAGCTAAAAATCACGCACTGGTTCGAAATGCATTCAGATTTTGAAGGAACGCCTCAAGGACAATTAGAGGAAGGCATTGAGAAGGTCGCTTGGGTACATCCTAAGGATATTCCTGAGTTACTAAAAAACTCCTACGAGAACATTAAGTTATTGTTTCAGGAAGAGCCAGTCGCGCACTCTTAGAAACATAATTTGGGCGTGCCACCCTACGAAATAGAGGCTACTAATTGTAACAATTAGTAGCCTCTATTTCGTATACTGTCGGGCTATCCGTGCTACTTTGGTAGCTTACTCCTATCCCTCACGCAAAAAAATCACAATCCTCCATACGAAAACCATCCAAAAAAGTGAAAAGTTTTTAATTACCTTTGCGCTATGAATAGTAAACACCTCCCACAAAACATACTTAAAAACTTAGGTATATCTCAGTTAAACGAAATGCAAGATAGGGCACAAGACGCCATCTTACATGATAACAATATTTTATTGTTATCACCTACCGGTTCTGGGAAAACATTAGCCTTTTTATTACCTATTTTAGAATTATTACAACCTGAAATTTTATCGGTACAATGTTTAATTCTGGTTCCATCACGTGAATTAGGACTTCAAATTGAACAAGTATGGAAAAAAATGGGTACCGATTATAAAGTTAATGTATGCTATGGTGGACACTCTATTGATACTGAAATTAAAAACTTAAGCAATCCTCCTGCTGTTCTTATTGGAACTCCAGGACGTATTGCGGACCATATCGATCGTGGCACTTTTAGATTGGATAAAATTCAAACTATGGTGCTGGACGAATTTGATAAATCATTGCAACTGGGTTTCCATGAGCAAATGTCTTTTATCATTGGTAAATTATCAAAACTGAACAAACGTATTCTTGTTTCGGCTACCTCAGATATTGAGATCCCGAAATACACGAGAGTTGTAAACCCTACGATTCTTGATTTCATCCCAGAGAATGAGGAAGAATCAAACCTCGCAATAAAACTAGTCGTATCTAAGGAAAAAGATAAACTAGGAAGCTTGTTCCAGTTAATTTGTTCGCTAAAATCGCAAGCTGCCATTGTATTTTGTAACCATAGAGATGCTGCTGAGCGCATTAGTGATACACTAAACGAAAAAGGAATTTACGCCACCTACTACCACGGAGGAATGGATCAAGACGAACGTGAACGCGCGCTTATCCAGTTTCGTAACGGAAGTGTGAGCTATTTGATCACCACTGATTTAGCAGCTCGTGGACTAGATATTCCTGAGATGAACCACGTAATTCATTACCATTTACCACTAAAAGAAGACGAGTTCACGCATAGAAATGGTCGTACTGCACGTATGACGGCCTCAGGTACTGCCTACGTTATTGCGCACGATAGCGAGAAAAAAATGGAATACCTTGATTATGGTATGGATGTTTACCAACTTCCAGCTAGCGTAGTTTTACCAAAACCACCTTTATACCAAACGATTTACATCAGTGGTGGAAAGAAAAACAAACTCAACAAAATTGATATTGTCGGTTTCTTTTCTCAGAAAGGAAAACTAGAAAAAGGCGATCTAGGCTTAATCGAAGTAAAAGATTTCATCTCCTTTGCTGCAGTTAAATTCAATAAAGTAAAAGACTTATTGCACAACATTAGAGACGAAAAAATGAAAGGCAAGAAATTCAAAATTGAAGTCGCTAGAAAAGTAATTAAGAAAGAAGAAGAGTAGTTTTTTTTTAGTGAATCACTAGAAGTGAATGGTGAGTAGTGAGAAGTGAGAAGTAAGCAATTTTCGAGTTGTCTATAAACAGAAAAAACGTTAGCAGTAAATTTATTGCTAACGTTTTTTTTTATTTATGGAGGTATGTTTTTACTGAAAGTGATAATCTTGATAACTAGATCCTAATCCTTTTCACTTTTCACTTTTCACTTTTCACTTTTCACTTCTCACTTTTCACTTCTCACTTTTCACGACTACTCACCTCTCACTAAAAAAACTATGTTTTCTTAACGTACTGCGTGATGATTACAATAGTTTGTCCGTCTACTTTTCCTTCGATATATTCGGCATTTTCATGATCCAAACGAATGTTACGTACCGCTGTACCTTGCTTTGCAACCATACTAGATCCTTTTACTTTCAAGTCTTTTATTAAAACAACGCTATCTCCGTGTTCTAAAATCACTCCGTTACTGTCTCTATGAATAATTTTATTCTCATCATCCTCACCTTCACCTGTCGCTTGTGCATAGGCTAACAAATCCTCATCAAGGTACATCATGTCTAGTAATTCCTTTGGCCATCCTGCGCCACGCAAACGACTAAGCATTCTCCAAGCCACTACTTGAACTGCACTGTTCTCATTCCACATACTATCATTCAAGCATCTCCAGTGATTCAAATCCTCATTTCCAGGATTTTCTATTTGGTCTTTACAAGTAGCACAAGTCATTACTGCTTCGTCCAGACCTCCTTTTTTTGTAGGTAGTACTTCGTACACCTTCAGGTTTTCTGTAGACCCACATAATTCACATTTCGACCCACTGCGTTTGTTCAACTCTCTTTCTATGCTCATTTTTTGTTTTGTTTGTTGTTGATAGCGCAATTATACTATCTACCTTTATTTTAGATATTGTCTTATTCTTGATCTCAAATGTACACTAAAACACCTGCCTTATTTTATCCGAACTGCTTTAGGAACTAATTTTTCGTATTCACCACCATTACGAAGAACGTCCCTCACTATACTAGAACTAATATAGGACGTTCGAGCTGCGGTAAGTAAAAAAACAGTTTCTATTTGAGACAAATGCCTGTTGGTATGGGCAATGGCTTTTTCGAACTCAAAGTCGGCAGGATTACGCAAACCACGTAAAATAAAATCGGCATCGATTTTTTTACATAAGTCAATGGTAAGTCCTTCATAAGTAATTACAGTTACTTTAGGTTCATTTTTGAAGGTCTCCTCAATAAAACGTTTACGCTCTTTTAGCGGAAACATATACTTTTTATCAGCGTTGATACCTATGGCAATTACAATTTCATCAAACAAAGAAATTCCTCTTTTAATGATGTCCTCGTGACCTAAAGTAATAGGATCAAATGACCCAGGAAAGATGGCTTTTCTCATTTATTTTAGTATTTTGACTTAATGCGTTTACCTTGTTGTAAAAGCAGAAAGCGGCATTTAAATTTAAAATGATAATTCGATAGCGTTAGTAAATAAATCCTCCAGAGAGATACCAGCTGCTGCTGCTTGTTGCGGAATCAAACTCTCGGTTGTTAAACCAGGAATAGTGTTCATCTCCAGCATATGCGGTTCTCCGTTTACTAATATGAATTCAGAGCGGGAGAATCCTTTCATTTTTAAAACCTCGTAAGCGCGCTTGGCAATGACTGCTACTTTTTTAGTCATTTCATCTGAGATGCGTGCGGGAGTAATTTCTTGTGACTTTCCTTGGTATTTTGCTTCGTAATCGAAGAAATCATTTTCTGAAACAATCTCGGTGATTGGTAACACCACAATTTCGCCTTTGTAATTGATTACACCAACAGAAACCTCAGTACCATCTAGAAAACTTTCAATTATTATCTCATCATCTTCTTTGTAAGCCATTGCGATTGCGATAGGCAATTCGGCTTCGGTTTTCACTTTAGAGATTCCAAAACTTGAACCTGCTTTATTCGGTTTTACAAAACAAGGCATTCCTACTTTGGCAGTAATTTCAGCGGTATCTATTACATCACCTTTGTTTAGGTAATAGGATATCGCCGTTTTGATTCCGTATGGTTTTAAAACAGACAGTAAGTCACGTTTATTGAATGTAAGTGCTGCTTGGTAGTATCCGCAAGACGTATGCGGAATTTTGAGTAATTCAAAATAGGCTTGCATAAGTCCGTCCTCGCCTGGCGTACCATGAATGGCATTGAACACACAATCAAAATTAACTTTCTCTCCGTTTACAGTAGTTGAAAAATCGTTTTTATCAATAGGAAATTCGGCATCATTACCATCTACATACACCCATTTTTCTTCAAAAATATGGATACGAAAACCGTTGTATTTACTTTTATCGAGATTGTTGTAGACTACGTTTCCGCTGATGAGAGAGATTTTGTATTCGCTGGAATAACCGCCCATGATAATGGCAATATTTTTCATTTGTTTAAGTTATATGTTCTGAAAACAGTTCGTTTTTAGCCCCGATAGCAGCGGCATCGCCCACCTTTTTTTTGGTGGGAATAAAGCGGATAGCGGGAATAGCTTCGAATAAAAACTACTATTCTAAGCTTAAACAAAATTATCATTTTTTTTGAAACGAATAAGCTATATCTTTGCCCTATTATAAAAATAAATTTATGAGTTTACGTAAATACCTTACTAGCCGTGTGTTTTTGACACAATTTCTTATTGCCGTGTCGATTATTGCTGTGTTAGGATACCTGTTCATGCATTGGTTGACCTTTACTACAAATCACGGAAACGAAATTACCGTTCCTGATTTGAGCAAATTGACAGAGGAGCAAGTGGAAGAGAAATTAGACGAGTTAGATCTAACCTATGTTTTACTTGATAGTTTAGATTACCGCAGCGATTATCCTAAATACAGTGTGGTTCAGCAAGATCCATTGCCAGGTGCGAAGGTAAAAGAAGGACGTAAGGTGTATATTAAAATCAATAGTTCAGGGTTTTCATCCGTAAAAGTGCCTGATTTAATAGAAAAAACATACCGTGAGGCGGTACCAACCTTAAAAGCATTAGGCTTGGAAGAAGGTACTATTACTTACATTCCTAATCTAGGAAAAGACATGGTTCTTGACATGCGCTACAAAGGCAGAAGCATCAAGGCGGGAGAAAAAGTCTTGAAATCGTCTAAAATTGATTTGGTTTTAGGAGACGGAAAAGCGAGTTATGAAGAAGACATTGCTAACGATAGCATAATAAATACATCAGAAGAATTACCAGATGAACAATAATATAGAGCCGGTTGAATTAGAAGAAGAAGAATTATTTGAACATTTTAAATTTGAGGTTCCTAAAGGACAGACTCCTTTACGAATTGACAAATATTTGATGGGATTGATTCAAAATGCAACCCGAAATAAAATTCAGAATGCCGCTACAGAAGGTAATATTTTTGTAAATGATGCGATTGTAAAATCGAACTATAAAGTAAAAGCATTTGATGTTGTACGTGTGATGTTAACACATCCTCCCTACGAAAATCATATTATTGCGGAGAACATTCCGTTAAATATTATTTATGAAGATGATGCCTTATTATTGATCAATAAGGAACCGGGAATGGTAGTACACCCTGGACATGGGAATTATACAGGAACCTTAGTGCATGCATTAGCCTACCACTTTGATAACTTACCTATGAACAGCAGTGAACGTCCGGGATTAGTACACCGTATTGATAAGGACACTTCGGGTTTACTGGTTATTGCCAAAACAGAAGCGGCAATGACGCACCTTGCCAAACAGTTTGAAGCTAAAACATCCGAAAGGGAATACATTGCTTTAGTATGGGGAAATGTAGAAGAAGAAAAAGGAACGATAGAAGGAAACCTAGCACGTCACTTGAAAGACCGCATGCAAATGGCTGTTTTTGCTGATCCTGAAATTGGGAAACCAGCGATAACACATTATCAGGTTCTAGAACGCTTTGGTTACGTTACCTTGATTTCGTGCCAATTAGAAACGGGACGTACACACCAAATTCGTGCACACTTGAAACACATAGGACATCCTTTATTTAATGACGAGCGCTATGGTGGTCATTTAATTTTGAAGGGGACTACTTTTACCAAATACAAGCAATTTATTGATAATTGCTTTAAAGCGTTGCCTAGACAAGCACTACATGCTAAAACCTTAGGCTTTATTCATCCTACAACTAAGGAGATGATGCGTTTTGATACAGAGCTTCCGCAGGATTTTCAGGATTGTATCGAAAAATGGAGAGGATACTCAAAGTCACATATGACTGACGAAGATTAAACAATACGTTTAAGCGTAATATACAATACTAAAAAACACCTCTTGACACTTCAAGAGGTGTTTTTTTTGTACCGCTGCATAACTGTTACTATGCAACTCTTTTTAGTGATGCTTAGTTAATGTAAACTAGCTTACATGTTAAGAGAAACAAAATGCAACAGCTTCTCTTTTATAAAATTCTTATCTTTGTTTTACTACAGTGCACAATTCTTTTTTGTAAACACACCACATTCTTTGACTTTTTTCAAGGAAATAGCACTGTGTAACATTAGTCACTGTGAGATAGAAATACATGAACTATCTTTGTATTAAACTTATAATAAAAAACAACACTTATGCAAATCGAACAAATATATACTGGATGTCTAGCTCAAGGAGCATATTATATCACTTCTAATGGCGAAGCAGCAATTATAGATCCGCTTCGTGAGGTACAACCGTACTTGGACCGTTTGGAAAGAGATGGCGTACAATTAAAATACATTTTTGAAACTCATTTTCATGCTGATTTTGTATCAGGACATATTGATTTAAGTAAAGCGACAGCGGCACCAATTGTTTATGGCCCTACGGCTAAACCGGAATTCGATTCAATTATTGCAATCGATAATCAAGAGTTTCAAATTGGAAAAATAAAAATAAAAGCGTTACACACTCCTGGACATACCATGGAGAGTACAACTTACTTATTACTAGATCAAGAGGGTAAGGAACACGCAATCTTCTCGGGAGACACCCTGTTTATTGGTGACGTGGGAAGACCTGATTTAGCTCAAAAAGCGGCTGATATGACTCAAGATCAATTAGCAGCTACTTTATACAAATCCTTACGTACTAAAATCATGACGCTTCCTGACGAAGTAATCGTTTACCCTGCTCACGGTGCTGGTAGTGCTTGTGGTAAAAACATGAGTAAGGAAACCGTATCGACTATAGGAAACCAAAAGAAAGAAAATTACGCTTTACGTGCGAATATGACGGAAGCGGAATTTGTAAAAGAAGTTACCGATGGCTTACTACCTCCTCCTGCCTACTTTGGGATGAATGTAGCGATGAACAAAAAAGGGTATGATAGTTTTGAATCAGTATTGAATAACGGAATGCAAGCAATAAACGTTACTGACTTTGAGGCAATCGTAGAAAACACGGGCGCTTTGATATTAGATACACGTAAAAATGGCGTTTTTGCTAAAGGATTTATTCCGCAATCTATTAACATTGGGATTGATGGTGACTTTGCTCCTTGGGTAGGTGCACTAATCGCTGATGTGAAACAACCTATTATTTTGGTTACCGAATTAGGTCAAGAAGAAGAATCAGTTACTAGACTAAGCCGTGTAGGTTTTGATAATTTAGTAGGTCACTTAGAAGGTGGATTTGAAGCTTGGGAAAAAGCGAATAAAGAAACCGATATGGTCAACAGAATTACTGCCGAAACTTTTGCAAAAGAAGTGAAAATAGGAGAAAGCAAGGTGGTTGATGTTCGTAAAGAAAGTGAATACTCAGCAGAGCACGTTGATGAAGCCTACAGCAGACCATTATCTAATATCAACGATTGGATTAAAGATATTGATCCAAAAGAACCTTTCTTCTTGCATTGTCAAGGAGGATACCGTAGCATGATGGCGGCATCTATATTGCAAGCACGTGGGTTTAGAAATTTCAAAGAAGTAGCAGGTGGTTTTAATGCCATCACTGAAACAACAATTCCTAAAACAGATTTTGTTTGTCAAAGTAAAGTGCTTTAATACGTACTGAATTTAAGAAAAAAAGAAAAATATATGAGTACGGATCAATGTTGTGTGGTTTCTTGTGATAGGCCTTTAGACCTAGAATATTGGGATACACAATACCAACATAATACCACAGGCTGGGATTTAGGGCAGGTTTCACCTCCCCTAAAATCCTATGTCGATACTGTATCTGATAAAAACATTGCCATTTTAATTCCTGGTTGTGGAAATACCTATGAAGCGGAATATCTACTAGAACAAGGTTTTACAAATGTTAGCGTGATTGATATTGCACCTACGTTAGTGGCTGGTTTGCAAACTAAATTTGGAAACAATCCTAACATTACAATTATTTGTGGTGATTTTTTCGAACATAAAGGACAATATGATTTAATTATTGAGCAAACTTTTTTTTGTGCCTTACCTCCTAGCCTACGTCAAAAATATGTTTGGAAAATGCACCAACTGTTAGCCAAGAACGGACTTTTAGCCGGACTCCTGTTTAATCGTACTTTTGAAGTGAGTCCGCCTTTTGGGGGAAGCAAAGAGGAGTACGAAAAACTATTTCAACAGGCATTTCATTTGCAACAAATAGAAATAGCTACGAATTCAATCGCCCCAAGAGCAGGATCAGAATTGTTCATTGAATTTAAAAAAAATAGTGATCTATTGGTTTCTCTATATGAATTTGAAGGAATCACTTGTAACGGTTGCATGAATACGGTTAGCACGGCCTTTATGAATATAGAAGAAGTTAAAAATGTAAGTATGAGTACTGATTTTTCGGAAGTAGTATTAGTTAGTACCTCTGAAATACCATTAACACAACTGCAAGCCCTAGTTTCCTACGACGAAAAATATAAAATAAAAAAGCAGTAATATGAAACAAATACTTTTTACCAATTGGCATAGCATGCGCTGGATCCGACTCGTAATCGGTCTTTTTTTCATGCAACAAGCGATACAGCACCGCGAAATAGTGGCTGGTGCAGTAGCCGCATTTTTTATCTTCCAATCTGTTTTTAACACGGGCTGCCGTTTGAACGGATGCGAAGTTCCAACCCTTAAAAAAAGTAAAAATGAATAGCTCTTTTGAAACCCTAATACAATCTGAAAAACCCGTTTTAATCGATTTTTTCGCTACTTGGTGCGGACCATGTAAAATGTTGGGCCCGATCCTAAAAGATGTAAAAGATCAAATGGGAGATGGCGTTTCCATCATTAAAATTGATGTAGACAAAAACCAACAAATTGCTGCTCAGTACCAAGTGCGTGGTGTACCTACCATGATTTTATTCCAAAATGGAAAGCAATTATGGAGACAATCTGGCGTTTTGGATAAAGGGGAGATCATCAAAACCATTTTAGAAAAAAGCAATAAATAATACCACCATTTACAATACCACAGCACTAAAATTAAAAACCCTCGTTTATCACTAAACGAGGGTTTTTTTATTTACAGCGTAACTACCTATTATTTTACAGGAATATTTGCTAAAATTTCAATTAAAAATTTCCAGAATTTCTGAGACGAACTAATACTCGCTCTCTCATCTGGAGAATGCGCTCCATGAATCGTAGGGCCAAAAGAGATCATATCCATATCTGGATAATTCGTTCCTAAAATTCCACATTCAAGACCCGCGTGACAGGCTACTACTCTTGGTTTATCTCCGTTTTGTTTCTCGTATATTGGCACAAGAACATCTAAAATTTCCGATTGCGCGTTAGGAGTCCAACCAGGATAGGCTCCTGAAAACTCTACCTCACAACCCATCAATTCAAATGCCGAACGCAAGGCGTTAGCCAAATCAAATTTAGACGTCTCTACTGACGAACGTGTTAAACATTGCACTGTTAGTTTGCCATCCTCCAAAATTACTTTAGCGATATTGTTAGACGTTTCTACTAGGTTATCAAAGTCGGCACTCATGCGATACACCCCATTGTGCGCCGTGTACATCGCACGAACAAAATAAAACTGAGCGATCGATGGCATTACCTTCGCAGGTACCGTTTCTAGTTTTTCAAAAACGACTTCTAGTTTCGGCTCAGTAGTTTTAAACTCGGTTTTGATTTCGTTTACAATTTGCTGCATATCAAAAACAAAAGCTTCATCATAAACCGAAGCGATAATTACTTTCGCCACACTTTCTCTCGGAATCGCATTGCGTAAGCTACCACCGTGAATCGAGGCAATTTGCAACCCAAAATTATCAAAACCGTCAAACAATAAGCGGTTCATGATTTTATTCGCATTTCCAAGACCTTTATGGATATCCATTCCTGAGTGACCACCACTTAATCCTTTAACCGTAATTTTATATCCTACAGATCCATCAGGTGTATCCTCTTCATCAAACTCAGCCGAAGCTGTCACATCAATTCCACCGGCGCAACCAATATCAATTTCGTCATCCTCCTCGGTATCTAAATTCAATAGAATCTCCCCTTGCAGGATTCCGCCTTTCAGGTTCAAAGCACCCGTCATTCCCGTTTCTTCATCGATGGTAAACAAAGCCTCAATAGCAGGATGCGCAATCGTTTTGCTTTCTAAAACCGCCATAATAGCCGCTACACCTAAACCATTATCCGCACCAAGCGTCGTACCGAGAGCGCGTACCCAGTCAGCATCAACATACATATCGATCCCTTGGGTATCAAAATCAAAGGTCGTATCTCCGTTTTTTTGATGTACCATATCCAGATGCCCTTGCATCACAATAGGCTTGCGGTTTTCCATTCCAGCCGTTGCCGGTTTACGGATGATTACATTGCGAATCTCATCTTCAAACGTTTCTAAACCTAGGCTTTCCCCAAAGTTTTTCATAAAAGCAATCACACGATCTTCCTTCTTAGAAGGACGTGGTACGGCATTCAAATCAGCAAATTTATTCCAAAGTTCTTTTGGTTCTAGATTTCTTATTTCTTGACTCATATATCGATTTTTGACTTAAAATTTAATAAAACCCAAAGTTACAAAGTTTAAACAGCTTATAGCCCCAAGAAACTATTAAATCCGCAAAAAAAGCATAATTAGTAGGGCGTGCCAGCAATCTAAAAAGGGCTTACTACTAGTTGTAAATAAAAAGCCCTTTCTAGATTGCTGTCGGGCTATTCGCGCTACTATGGTAGCTTGCTACTATCCCTCACGCAAACAACAACATAAATTCACGATCGTGAAAAGAAAGAAAAAACTTAGTACAGAAGCGAAATAAACCAAAATGTGGCGTATATTTGATGGTATTGATGAGTTAGTGGCTATTTTACGCGAACTACCGAAAAACAAGAAGAAAATGAACAAAATATTATTTTTTACAATAGGAATTTTACTTTTATCAATAAAAAGTTTTGGACAAAACAAGTCTGAAAATATTGTTTATATAGTTGACAAAATTACTGTTCGTGAAGACCCAGAAAAAGGTAACGAAATAACCGAAAGTGATATTGCAGATATGAATATTATCAAAAACAAAGACAGTTTAAAAACTCTTGGTTTTGAAAAATTTGACGGTGCAATTTTCATTTATACAAAAGAATACAGAAAAAGACCAGAGGATATAAAACAAATTCCTTCTGCTAAACAAATGGAAAGAAAGAACGGCATTTGGTATTTCAATAATGAAATTTATAACGGAAAATTTATTGATTATTATTATAGCGGAAAAATTCAAGGAGATGGAATAATGAAAAATGGAAAACTTGAAGGGATGCGCAAAATGTACTTCCACAACGGTAAATTATCTGTAGAAAGAAATTATAAAAATGCCATTTCTGATGGTTTAGAAAAAGAATTTTATGAAGATGGAACTTTAAAACAAAAAGGGATTTTTATAAATGGCAAAGAAGATGGCGTTTGGGAAATGTATTTTCCAAATGGACAAATTAAACAAAAAACAAATTTTAAAAACGGAATAGTTGATGGAGAAAGTACAGTTTACTATTCTACAGGAAAAATTTTATCGGTTGAATTAGGAGAAAATGGTAAAATAATTCCTGACAAAAGGCTTGAAAAAATTATTCAATTAATGAAAAAGAGCAATGAAAGTAACCAAAACGGCGATAGAAAATCAGCAATTAAATATTGTAACAAAGTATTAGAATTGGATAGCGAATATGCTGAAGCATATTTTTCAAGAGGAACATTGAAACTAAACGAAATGCAATTTGACGAAGCAATTGTTGATTTTGATAAAGCATTAACTATCGAGCCATATATGACTTTTGCAATTGCAAACAGAGCGTTTGCAAGAATTAGAAAATATGAGTTTGGTGGTGACAGAGAATTAATGAAGAATAGTGAAGTAACTGTTTTGGCTTCGAAAAAGAAAGCAGAAATTTCAGAAAGTGAAAAACAGAAAATATGTAGTGATTTGGAAAAAGCAATTTCTCTAGGCGATACTGTAGAAATGGTTTTAAATGCGAAAGAACAGTATTGTAAATAGAAAAAACAGCCACTAACCGCCGTTTGGCAAGATTGCGAATTTTGTAGTAAATTCACGTTCACGTTTCGTAAGAAATTTTATCTTTTACGGAAAATAATCGGTTACGAAGTTCGCAACCTCGCCAAGCGGTCAAACGTTAAAAGTAAAATCTCGCGAGAGCATCGAATAAAAAAATATGTATAAAACATTCACATTCTGTATTTCTGTATTCTTCCTTATTTTATTTTCAGCGTGCGATTTTAGTTGTAAAAAAATCTATTTTACCGAAAATGAAAAATATTGGATAACTCCATACAAAAAAGGCAACATTGAAATATTTCAATCCAATTTGGATTCACTTAAAAGAGACACGATATTTATTTTAGAAAACACCCATAACCTACCCACTGGAAATTGCAACCCTTCAGTATCTAATGTGGATCCTGAAGCATACTTTATAGATTATAAATATTCACATAATGGAAAAATGAGTGATTCAAATTATTTAATTCAACATGTAAAAGAAATTGGATTGAGTTTGCCCGTAATTAGAATATATGACATAGAGTTTAATGGTGAAACTTTGAAAGACACCACAATATTTTTAAAGAATTTTGGAATTCAGAAATGCCATGTTTTTAACAATTTTCAAGATTTTAATAATCTTCCAGATTTCAAAATAAAAAATTTCATTTGGAGCAAAAAGCTTGGATTAGTTCAAATACAACTTCAAAATGGTGAAGAATATGAATTAATTGATAAACAACAATTTAAAAAATAAATTCTACTGTTTACCGCCATTTAGCAATATTGCGAGTTTTATGGTAAATTCACGTTTACGTTTCGCAAGAAATTTTATCTTTAATAGAAAATAATCGATCACGAAGTTCGCAACATAGCGAAGTGGCATAACGTTATCACCGAGCGTATGACGACAGAACGACACATAAAAACAGGACGACAAACAGCATTAATTTCATTCTTGTTTGGAACAGGTATTTTCGGATTTTACTTTCTGACTTCTGCGTTTGAACTTCTTTTCTTTGGATATGTATGTATAGCGTTGACAGGAATAATAAACTTAGGCGTTTTAATTCCAATTTTAGTAAGAACCAACAAAGACAAAGAAAACCGAAAAAGACTTTTAACGACTTCAGGACTTATGCTGATTAATGTACCAATAATGCTAGCATATTGTTGGGTGGTCTTAATTTTACTCGGAACAATGAGAATTACATTTACAAACGACACAGGAATTGATATAACGGATATAAAAATTGTTGGATGTGGCGGTGGACACATTGACAAATTAGAAATTGGAGAAAGTAAAACAATTTGGGTAACAATCACAGGCGACTGTTCAATATATCTTGACTACTTATCAAACGGACAAAGAAAAGAAGAAACAGTAGCAGGTTATGTAACTTCAAGTATGGGACAGAAAGTAAATCATAAAATTGACGGCAAAGACAAAGATATATTTTAACAAATAGAATAGAAATAGCAGCGATGAACAGAACGGCACGTACTAACAGGCGTTTGGCAAAAAAAACGGGTTCAGTGATTAAATGAAGCTTTATGCTTCGTATCAAGTTTAGTGCTGTTGTACTATTCGCACTAGTACGGTAGCTTACTGTTATCCCTCACACAAACAACTGTATGAACGTACGAGTATAAAAAGAAAGAAAAAACTTAGTATACAGTCAAAATAAACTAAAAAGTGATGTATATTTGAAGTTATAAACGAGTTGGTGGCAAGGCTACACCAAATGTTAAACAACAACACAATAATATGACGATAGAACAAATAAAAGAACAGTTATCAAATCGTTTTATTGGAATATTAGCGACGAATAAAGGTTTTGTTATAGATAAAGGCGAAATTGATTTAGGAATTGACTATACTTTAAAAAAAACTTACCAATATACAACTCCGGCAGGTAAATCAAGATGGAATTATGATAGTCGTTACATAGACATCCAATTAAAAGCAACAACAGATAATTCGATTGTTTATGATGTTAACTCAATAAAATATGATTTAGAAGTTAAATCCTATAATGATTTAATAGAAAGACAATCAAATGGAGTTGCACCTTTAATACTGATTTTATTTGTTTTACCAATTGATCAAAATACTTGGGTAGAAGTTGATATCAATGAAATAAAACTAAAAAAACATGCATATTGGTACATTCCACCAACAGGATCAGCTCAAACTACAAATGAACATAGAATAAGAATTGAAATTCCAAAAGGAAATATTTTGGGAATTGATTGCTTTAATGAACTACATCAACAATTTTACCCATGATCAATGACAATATAATATCATTTCTTACTAATAGAGATTGGCTAATATCTAGTCAAAATCATCAGTTTATTGAGCTGTTTCCTCCCGAACAATTTAATTTACCAGAAAATTTTCGACTTCATATCCCAACTTTACTTGATAAAATTGATTCAAGTATTTTTATCAATAATATTTTAGAAATTGTTAGTGAGTTTTATTCTCTAACTATTGAAGATTTAAATGTTTTACTAAAAAATGAATCAACTGTACTAAAAATTAGAATTCACGATGAAAAAACAGTTGATGGTAAAATTTCTTTAACTAGATTCGATGATGTAGTTGATAGCATACGTTCAATATTAAGAGATACCGCCAGTTTTGTCATAGACAAAAGTGTTACATCTACTAGAGTTCCTGAAGAAGTTGCAAAATATTTAAATTTATGCAACTTCATGCAAACTGAAAAAGGAAGTTTTATTGCGAAAATTCAACTTCCTTCTAAAGAACTTATTAAAGACAGTGAGCTTTTTGATCGTGAAGAAATATTTTCACAAGAAATAAATAACAAACTTTCAGAGGTTTTAAGTTTTGTTAGTCTAAATATTTTGGAAGGAGATGTACAGGTGTCAGAAGAATATTTAATAGAAAATGAGGCAATAATAAATATCAAACTTTTCAAGGATATAGAAACTTTTTTTGATAGATCTAATCTGAAAAATGTAGATTTTACTTTTCACAATATTACGAGTAGTAATACAATTGAGAATTTAAATATTACTAAACAAAAAATTTTTAAATTAACACAATTTGTTGAACAAATTGAATCACATTCATATGAAGTTGGTGAGTTTACATTTACTGGAAAAATAGTTAGTCTTAAATCAAAAGATCCTGACGGACTTAAAAACAGTGTTGTATTTACTGGAATTTATGATAATATGGCAATAATAGTTTCAGCAAATTTAGACAGCGAACTGTATAAAGACGCAATTGAAGCTCATAAAATGAAACAAAACATTACAATTACTGGACTTGCTAAAAAAACTAAAACTAAAGCGCGTTTTATAGAAATAACAAAGTTCAAAATAGAAGAATAAGCCCAGCCACTAACAGCCATTTTGAGCTAGCTGGAATTTAGTGGAATTACCGTTTCTCAATAAGTTTTCATTTAGCGAAAAAAGTAGGTTTAACAAATTCAGAATCACCAAAAACTATAAAAAAGTAGCGAACAAAAAAAGTAAAAAAAATGATAAACTGGATTAAAGAATTGAATATTATTTTACAAAATAAAACTGCAAATTATGCTGATCAGGAAAAACAAAACTTACAAATCGACTATTTAAAAAATTTACTTTCTAAGATAGAGAATGATAATTTAATTATTGAACCAGCACTTCAAACTACAATTGAGTCAGTTATAAATGAAATGCCAATCAAAACTAACGAAAAGAAATTAGATTATAAATCGCAACATTTAAACAAAATAAGTAATTTAAAAACTGCCGTTAAACAGAAATTTAATTTGGTTAAAAAAAAGCACTATACTCGCCAATACTTAGCTTTAGGAATTAGTATGGGATTGTGTTTTGGATTGCCTTTTGCTGTGGCAATTGGCAACATTGCTTTAGGTCCTGCATTAGGAATACCAATTGGGTTGGCTACTGGTTTATTAATTGGTAGTCGATTTGATAAAAAAGCAATAAGCGAAAAAAGAGTACTTTAAAACAAAGTTCGCAATAGCTCTTTTAAACTAGCTGGAATTTAGTTTAATTACCTTTTCGCATCAAGTTTTCATTAAGCCGAAAATTACGCTGCTACAAACTTCCAGCCATCTCAAAGTGGCATAACCTTAACCGTAATTTTAGAAAAACAGTATGTCTAAAAGAAATATAACAGAAATTCTAACAATAATATTTTTAATTTTAATTGCGAATTTCACTTTTGCACAAACGAAAGAATTCCGAGAAACGACCGTTGATAGTTTAACTTTTGTAAATAACAGAAATTCTGTAAACAACTTAAATACTGATTTTTATGTAAAAAAAACATTTACTAAAAAAAACATACAAATTCCTTATCGGCTTCTAAAGCCTAAAAATAATAGTAGTAACCAAAAATATCCTCTAGTAATAACCTTCCACAACTCTACCAGAATTGGAAATGATAATGAAAATCAACTTGAACCCTTTGCAAAAATTTGGTTAAGACCAGAAATTTATAATAAATATCAATGTTATGTAATTGCTCCACAATTCAGCAAGCGCTCATCAAATTATGAACAAAATATTGATGGCATTCAAATTTCAAAACCTTCAGAAGATGTTTTTGCCTTACTGGACTTAATTAAAAATATTGAAGAAGAATATCCAAACATTGATAAAAATAGGATTTACTTAATTGGTTATTCTATGGGAGCCTCAACTGCACAAAACTTACTGAATATTTCGCCAAACAAATTTGCAGCTATTGTTTCTGTTGCAGCCATTCCTGATTTTTCAAATCTTAAAAAAATAAGCAATAAAAACATATGGCTTATTCATGGGGAAAAAGATGACGAAAATCCATATATGGGAAGTCTTGAGTTGTTTAATAAATTATTCTTAAATAAAAATTTAACTTTAACAACTTTTAGTAACCTAAATCATAATAATATTGTCATTCCTTTTTTAATAACCGAAGAAATTCCTAAATGGTTATTTGAGAAACATAAATAAAAAACTCCGGCTAAAAGCCATTTTGCGCTAGCTGAAATTTAGTAGAATTAGCGTTTCGCGTCAATTTTTCGTTATGCAGAAAATTGAAAGGTTACGAACTTCCAGCTATCTAGAAGTAGAATAACGTTATGTGGCACACTACCACAAGGTGCAAATCCTAAAAGTACATTCTTGTACAAACGTAAGAAAGGTGGATAATAAAAATCATAATACTAAATAGAAATATCTGAAAACCAAAATGAACCAAGATAAAATCGAAGAATTTAAAGCAATCTTAAAAAAGTGGAATCCCTTGGGAACTGCTGAAAAAAATATAATTGGCTTAAATGACTATGAAACAGAAGTTAACGATATTATTTTTAATCTCGAAATAGAATACGGCTTTCCAGAAAAAAGTATTACCAAAAAGCAGTTATCTAAAATCATCAAAGAAGTCTTGAATGAAGCTTTTGATTTGCATTTAACATACTCAGAAAGTGATGATTATTCGGCAGAAATATTAAAGATTCTGAAAGATTAAGAAAAGTATGCTACCTAACAGCAGTTACATAATACATAAGACTATAGTGGCATTATCGTTTTCAATTCGCGTTTTCGTTCAGTCAAAACTTGGACGACCTTCGTCTCTAAAGTTTTGAAACTTAAGTCCTATAGCCACTAATAATAAGGCGTCGAAAAAGCATCTACAAAACGAACGGGATTTTTTAGAGAAATCAGGTCTTCTAAACTCGAAAAAATTATTTGATTGCGAGGTATTCCTGTGATGTGTTGCATTTTTAAACATACAACTTTTCTGCCTTTTATTTTAGAAAGATAGAGTATATTTGAAAGAAATAAACGGAAGTTTTTTCACAGACTGACGTTATGTGCAAGCTGGTTGCAAAACCGATAAAATTTTAAAAAAGTAGTGGAAAAACTAATTAGAAAATACTCGAAAATATTGATAGCTATTTATGTATTTGCATACTTATCATCCGAAATTATAGCCTACATATTTCCGAATTTATTATCTTTTGAAAAAGCAAATGGTCAACACCTAAACATCGGAGTAGGATATCTAAGAACTGGAATTAGATATTTATTGAATGTGTTATTAGTATTTGTCATCGCCAAAGAAATGAAATGTTTAAATCTGAAATCAAGTTTAGTATTAATTCTGACTTTTTTTTCAAATATAATTGGCGTCGCGTTTTTCCTATTCATAGCTTTTGATCAAAAAAAATACCTGAAAAATGAAAAGTAGATTACTCAACAAACTAAATAAATATATCGCAATAATGATTTTAAATTCATTATTATTTGCGCCTTGGGCTCTTGTTTTTGATATATTTAATCCAGAAGTTTTTCGGAATATTGGAGATATCCAAGAATACGGAGACTATTTAGTTAGACTTTTAACGATTGTCTTTTTGATTACAGATTTCCAAAAAGAGAAACTGAATTATGTAATATTAGCTTGTATATCAAGTCTTTTTTACCCATTACTTGGAATCATAATTTTTGGACTATTATACTTGGAAAAACAAAGTGAGGAAGCCAGCACATAACAACTGTTCCTTTGTAAAGCATCTTTTAGTTATCAACAACTTTTGAGAGGGTTATATTTAGGTTATTTTTCGAGTATAAAATTCCGCTCCAGCGGCTTGTTGGAAAAGTTGGAAACTAACTTTTTGTCCGCCGAAGGCTTAGGACTGAAAAAGTTATTTTACATTTTTCAAAGATGCAGGGAGTTCTTTTCTCTTTTACTTCATAATTTATGTTTTTATACTCTTAAAGCTCACACTCCTATATGTGGTCTGCTTATGGCAGCCACCAGCATCTGTATGATTGTAAGACCCAAGAGCTTCGCTCGAACTGGCGAAGCACTAAATAAAATAGCTACCTGCTAAAATTTCTTTTAATTCTATAGCACGCAAATTCCTATTGGATTTATTCTAAAGAACTATATAAACAAACCTCTCCATTAATTTGTTATCATTTAACTACTTCAAGAGCAGTGTCAGTTAGCGTTTACAACAAGAACCATAGTAATTGATACTCTTAAAAAAAAACGAAAACTACCTCACTCAACCCGCTAAATAACGCCGCATCGAAAAGTAATGTTAAAGTCGGTTAAAAGTAAGTTAAATTGTATAAAAAATAATTTTGGTATTTCAAAATAGCATTCATTTGTACAAAATAACTTAAATTTTAATTTTATGAAAAAAATTTTATTGGTAGCTGTACTTGCAGTTTTAGGATTCGTTAGTGGTAATGCACAAGAGATTAAATTTGGTGCTAAAGCAGGTTTAAACTTTGCCTCAGTTAGGGGAGAAAATTCAGATGTTTACGATACTGTAACTGCTTTTAATTTGGGTGCTGTAGCTGAAATTCCGCTTTCGGAAAAAATCTCATTCCAACCCGAAATATTATTTTCAGGTCAAGGTTACAGTTTTGGGAATGATATAGCAGCCCTAAATTATCTTAACGTTCCATTGATGGGAAAATATTATGTAACAAAAGGACTGAGCCTTGAGGCAGGTCCACAAGTTGGATTTTTACTTTCTGCAAAAACGGACAATGCCGATGTGAAAAATTTATTTAAAAAAATTGATTTTGGAGTTAATGCCGGTCTAGGTTACAAACTTGAGAACGGCCTTAATTTTAGTGCTAGATATAATTTAGGATTGTCTAACATTAGTAGCGTTGCAAATACGACCAATAAAAACGCTGTTGTACAATTATCAGTAGGTTATTTCTTTTTATAAAATATACATATTCTTGTTTTCAAGTCCCAAGTTAATGCTTGGGACTTTTGATTTTAAAGCAAAAGCTGCGAGCATAAGCAGCACAAATGATGGGATCAAAAAGTGAAGGAGAGAAATACAAGCAACTAAACTCTATCTTTAATTTACTTAAGTGTAAATTGAAAATATAAAATACGCCGTATTTCTAACTTCCCATCAAATAAAAATTAAAATTGAAGGAGCTATTTGCCTTTGTAATACAGTCTAATTTTAAAAAAAGTTTTACTTTTAAAAATATTATAAAAAGTAAATTTAGCGCACTGCATAACAAAAATTGAGATAACCAAAATAAAAAGAAAATGACTTCAGAAGATTTAAGATATCCCATTGGTAAATTTGAAACACCAACAACGATTACAACTGCGCAGATAGCGGGATGGATTGAGGCTATTGCTACTTTTCCCGCACGATTAGCAAACGAAGTCCAATTATTAACTGAGGAACAATTAGACACGCCTTATCGCCCAGATGGTTGGACAATTAGGCAGGTCGTTCACCATTGCGCAGACAGCCATATGAATAGTTTTATTCGCTTAAAACTAGCCATAACGGAGAATGAACCTACTATAAAGCCTTTTGATGAAAGTAAATGGGCAGAACTAGCAGATGCTAAAACCATGTCTATTGCCCCTTCACTGCAAATGATTGAAGGCATTCATGAAAGATGGACAGTAGCACTCAAAAACTTAACGGAGGAGCAATACAATTGCAAATTTATTCATCCCGATCATGAAAATAAAATCAGACTAGACGAATACATAGGAATGTATGCTTGGCATTCAAATCATCATTTGGCACATATTACATCCACAAAACGAAGAAACAACTGGAAATAAAAACAATTTATATTCACTCTATTTAGTCTACTCGTAAGAATTAAAAGAAATTACATTTACCAGTTAGGACAACTGCAACTTACATAAACCATCGATTAGTGAAATCAAAATATTTTTTATCCCTTTTTCTAGTAGTTCAAATTCTTTTTTTAAAGATCATCGCGTACTTTCCGGAGGCAGTTGAACAATATTACAGCACAGGTTTGTTTCCGTACCTTTCGCGATTTTCCCGAATGGCTTTGGGTGCTATTCCATTCTCTGTTGGCGATTGTTTGTATTTGATTTTGATTGTGTTACTAGTACGCTGGTTTTGGATTAGTCGGAAATCGTGGAAAACAAATTGGAAAAATAACAGTCTGCAGCTTATCGGTTTTGTATCGGTATTTTATTTTTTCTTTCACTTTTTTTGGGCGCTTAATTATTACCGCCAACCTCTTTTTGAAAAATTAAAAATCGAAAAAGAATACAGCGATGCTGATTTACTAGCATTCACTCAACAATTAATTCTCAAAACAAATGCAGTCCAGCTACAGCTTACAAATAATGACAGTCTAGCCGTTGTTTTTCCGTATACCTCAGAACAAGAGTGGGATAAAAATATAGTAGGATATCAAAATCTAGCAAAACATCACCCTTTTTTTGAATACCACGGTCTAAGTGTGAAAAACTCATTATTTAGCGTACCACTCACTTACATGGGTTTTGGTGGGTATTTAAATCCGTTTACGAATGAAGCGCAAGTGAACTACTTATTACCTCGCTATAGTTCACCTATGACCAGCTGTCATGAAATGGCACATCAAATAGGTTTTGCAAGTGAAAGTGAGTGTAATTTTATTGGTTTTTTAGCTACTATACAAAATGATGATTTGTATTTTAAATATTCAGGATATAGTTTTGCTTTACGATACTGCTTGTACAACTGGCAAGCGAGAGATGAAATCGTTTTTAAAAAATTATTAAAAACTGTTCATCCAGGCATTCTAAAAAATTATAAAGAATCTGATGATTTTTGGGATCAATATGAAAGCTTTATCGACAAGGGTTTCCACGTATTCTATGACAATTTCTTAAAGATAAACCAACAAATTGAAGGCATAAACAGTTACAGCAAATTTGTAGATTTGATGGTGAACTATTATAAAACAGAAAAATTATAGGTTTTGATGAAATTCATTTTTTGTGAATTTCTTCTCTTTTTTAACTTTCAAACTTTCTTTAAATACAGGTATTTACTAAAAGGGGTTACGCTCAAAACTATATTTCATCAGTAGTGAAAGTGGTAAAACTGCGCTTTTTGAATGGTCTGATAATTAATCGTCCTTCACGGTCAAAACGAATGTAGTTGTACACCCAATTTAGAAAAACTACCGCTTTGTTCTTGAAACCTATTAGCGAAAACAAGTGAACAAACATCCAAACGAACCAGGCAAAAACACCGCTAAAATGATAGTTAGGTAAGTCTACAACTGCTTTATTTCGACCAATAGTTGCCATGGAACCTTTGTCATTATAGGAAAATGGTTCCATCTGTTTGTTAGCGATTAAACGAATTATGTTTTTACCTAAAAGTGTACCTTGTTGCATGGCTGGCTGTGCCATCATGGGATGCCCGTCAGGAAAATCAAGACTATCCATCGAAGCGATATCGCCAATAGCAAAAATATCCTCATAGCCTTTTACTTGATTGTATGCATTTACTCGAATACGCTCTACACGTTCCACTAAAGCATCGGCATTCAATCCTGCTACTACAGCACCTTGTACTCCTGCTGTCCAGATCACCGTTGCGGTGTCAAAAACCAAATCAGAATTGGTCGTGACGGTTCGTCCATCGTAATTAGTAACACGAACATTCTTCCAGATTTTAACTCCTAGATCGACTAAAAATTGCTCTGCTGCAGCAGATGATTTCTCGCTCATGGTATTCAAGATGCGATCTCCGCTTTGAATCAGGTTAATTTGCATTCTAGAAATATCGAGATCGGGATAATCTTTTTGAAGTATGGCTTTTTTCATTTCGGCCAAAGCCCCAGCCAATTCCACGCCTGTAGGACCACCACCCACGAGTACAAAGTTGATTAAACTGTTTTGTTCTACAACATCAGTAGTTAAAACTGCTTGCTCAAAATTTTCGAGAATAAAGCTACGGATATTTAGCGCCTGCGGAATAGTTTTCATAGACATGCTATGGCGCTTGATCTCCTTGTTGCCAAAAAAATTAGTCTTAGAACCAGTTGCTATAACGAGATAATCATAGGTAAGTTCGCCAATTTCGGCAATGATTTTCTTGTTAGTAGTATCAATTTCCTGAACCGACGTCAGTCTAAAATAAAAATCATCGTATTCCTGAATCACCTTACGAATGGGATAAGCGATAGAACCTGCTTCGAGACCGCCAGTAGCTACTTGATACAATAAGGGCTGAAAATTATGGTAGTTGTGTTGGTCTAAAAGTACTACTTGCACCCCTTTGTTTTTGAGCTGTTTTGCTAATGCGATTCCGGCGAAGCCACCTCCTATGATTACTATACGTGGATTTTTTGACTGAGGAATATTCATGGATCGTAGGATTACTGATTGTGTAAAATCAAATATACAAGTTATCTACTGTTTACGGTAGTAAAAAATAAAATTTGAATGCAATTGAAGATGATAATCATTTTAGAACTGCAGTTCCCCGCGGGAATTGAAATAGTAGTTTTATAATCTAGCCCCGATCGCAATGAAAATCCTCCCGACAGGTTTGCGAGGAACGAGGTAATCTTGTGGGAGATTGCAATGGAGAGCGGGACAATGCATGAGCTAAATTAGCTGCTCGTGCTTCAAAAAAAAAGCTTTATTTGTAACAAAAACTTTCATACCCACACTAACGTATATATGAGTGATAATCTAGAGCAATCGTTTGTACAGCAACTAAAAGACAATCAGAATATAATCCACAAGATTTGTAGGTTATATACTGACGGTGAGGATGCACATAAGGATTTGTTTCAAGAAATTACGATTCAGCTATGGAAAGCCTTTCCAAAATTTAGAGGCGATAGCAAATTTTCTACTTGGGCTTATCGTGTTGCCTTGAACACTGCCATTACTTTGTACCGCAAAAGCAAGCGAACAATTGCAACTGTAGAGTACGAAGGAGGACAACATTTTATAAAGGATGTTGATTACAACTACGAAGAGGAAGAACGAATAAAATTAATGTACAAAGCGGTTTATCAACTTAACGATATTGAAAAAGCATTAGTTTTTATGTATCTAGAAGACAAAGATTATCATGAGATAGCCGAAACACTAGGGATTAGTGAAGTGAATGCGCGAGTGAAGATGAACAGAATAAAAGGGAAATTAAAAAAAATACTAAATCCTTAAGGAATATGGAAGAGCTGGATTTACTAAAAAAAGACTGGAAGAAGAATACGGATTCCTTTGAACAGATATCAGAACTTGAACTCTATAAAATGATTCATAAAAAATCGTCTTCGATTGTGAAGTGGATTTTAATCATCAGTATTATCGAGGTTGGTTTGTGGTCTGCGCTTGGTTTAGCGTTTAATAGTGACGATTACTTAGAAAAAATAAGTAAATCGAGTTTAGAACTCGTTTTTAGAGTTATGAATATCTCAGGATATATTATCACACTAGTGTTTATATACTTATTTTATAAAAATTATGTAAGAATATCGACCATCGCCTCGACTAAACAATTAATGAGAGATATTCTAAGAACCCGAAAAACGGTGCAATACTATGTATATTATAACCTGATCATGATTGCTTATAGTATGATTGTAGGTTTTATAATTGCGTTTTCATTTAGCCCAGAAATTGACATTTTACAAGAAAAAATCGCCACTAATAACGGTGCAATCGCCATTACGATTAGTTTACTAGTTTTAATAACCTTACTAATTTTTGGTACATTTTGGCTTTTTTATAGATTGCTTTACGGAACCTTATTACGACGATTACTAGCTAATTACAAGGAATTGAAGAAAATAGACTTGTAGTGTTTACCTTCAATTTGTGTTTAAAAAAACCCGATAACGTAGTTGAGTTATCGGGTTTTTTGTTTCTTGTAATTGGAATTAATATTCCCATTTACGGAATTTATTTAGTTTTTCTTGCTCCTCAATTTCTTCTAGAGGAATCACCTTTAAGAAGGAAGGGTGTTGCTCAATGGCATACTCTACTTTTTCGACAATTTCCTCGATAGAGTCATTATCATAATCAATGTCAAGTGGCTCTTTTATGATAAAGGATTGTAAAATCCCTTTCTTTTTCATTCGTAATCCCTTTTTATCAAACGAACGCCTAAAGCCATCAATCACTATAGGAACAACAATAGGTCTGTGATCTTTTATGATATGCGCAGTACCCTTGCGAACAGGCTTAAAGGACTTAGTGGTTCCTTGCGGAAACGTTATTACCCAGCCATCTTTTAAGGCTATTTTTATATTCTCTGTATCATTGGGGTTCACGTCTCTCTTTTCGGCGACATCAATACCTTTGGCACGCCAAGTTCGTTCGACAGTGATTGCGCCCGCATAAGCCATAATTCTAGGCAAGAGTCCTGCCGTCATTGTTTCTTTGGCGGCGACATAATATATATTCATTTTAGGCTGCCATAGGTAACCCACGTTTTTTATAGAGTCCTCACGACCACTTAGACTTGCGTTGAAAACATGAAACATAGCGACCACATCAGCAAAGTATGTTTGATGATTAGATATAAATAGCACATTAGTCTCTGGTAAATTTTTAATAATATCAGACCCTTCTATTTGTAATTCATTGAAGCCACGATAGCGCCTATGCGTGATAGCTCCAAATAGTCGAATTAACCATTTCTTTAAGAAGAGAATATGGCCAAAAGGATTTCTTTTAAATAATCCCATAAAATTTTTTAATTTATCATTTTTGGATCGCAAACATACAAAATATTTTTAAAGTTAATTATTTGTTGTTTATGAACTGTTTTAACAACAAAAGATTAACAAAAGAACTGTTTTTTATGTTTTATACTCAAAAACGGATTTTAGTACTTCTTTTAATTCACTTAACATCATCGCTGTTGCTCCCCATACGATGGTCTCCTCAATATTGAAAGCAGGAACACTTATTTCTTTTGCATATGAAGTCGCCAATCGCGTCTCAATAACGATAGACTCATCTAAGAAAACAGCTAACGGTAATTCTATAATACGAGCAACTTCAGAAGGATCAGGAACAAACCTTAATTCTTGTTTAGCAAAGCCTAAAAAGGGGTGCACCATAAAATTGCTTGGCGGTATGTACATAGGCGTAAACGGTTTTATTAGTTCTACTTCTTGCGGGTTCACTCCTACCTCCTCTTGTGTTTCGCGTAGGGCTGTATAAGCAAAGTCACTATCAGTATCTTCATACTTACCTCCTGGAAAGGCAACTTGTGCAGAATGTACTCCCTCGTAAGCGTTTCGAACTATTAGAACTAAATGCGTTTCTCCCTTCTTGGGATACAACAGCATCAATACTGCGGCTGTTCTAGGGGTATTTATAACATTTATTGGATTTTGTAATGTTTCTAATCTTTCAATAGGCGCCATAATAGCGTGTGCCTTCATAGCTGGAAGTTGTGCTTCAGCTAAATAGGCAACATGTTCTAAAAAATATTGGAAATCCATAATCAAAGTCTATTTTTGCAGTATAAGATATCGTAAATATAGTTTAGAAAAAAGTTTTGTGCCTATTTCTAAAAACCAAATTTAAATAAAATGTATAGTAGGGAAGAAACTCAAAAGTTAAAAAGAGAATTCTGGGTAACATTCGCAGAGAAATATCCGCGCAAATGGGTTTTATATGATACTAAAATCAAAGATTTCTCCTTTAAATTTTATGTAGACAATAAAAAAGCACAAGTATTAATTGACATTGAGCACCGCAGCGATGAAAAACGAAATGCTTATTTTGAAAAAATTGAAGCCCTAAAAAACATTCTTGAAGAGGAATTTGTAAAAGACCTAGTTTACGAGAAGAATCACGTTTTAGAAAACGGTAAAACAATCGCTCGAATATGGGTAGAGCGCTTAGGTGTAGGGTTTAGCAATCGCAATTACTGGGATGAAATATTTGATTTTTATTTTGAAAAGATGAATGCTTTGGAATTATTCTATTTGGAATATGACGAATTTATAAAGGATATAGACTAGTTGTAATATGCTATAAAACAGCCCCTACATATTAAATATATTGTATAAAATAATGTGGTCGTCATAAGTAATGTAAAGCTGCTTTCTATTTTCTTGCATTTTCCTTGTAATGATAGAGATGGTACAATCTAAGCCATTATTGTCTTTACATGTGAAGGAATAAACAATATCAGTATCATTTTCTTGAGTGGGAATATAATCTACTATCTCAAATAATTGTATAATTTGAGAGTACACTACAAATCTATTTTTATTGGTATCGAGTGTCACTAAAATATTTACCAAGTTCAGATCAGACCACTTATCCCATTTTCCTTTATTGTTTTTTTCTAAAACACTAACACCAGAGGTCTTAAACTTGTAGGTCTGACTATAGGCTTGCTGCATCCCAAAAGAAAGAAAAAGTAATACTACAAACAGTTTTATTTTATTCATTATTGATTTATTAAAAAAGAAATTCAGTAACTTCTATTTGGGCTGTATTAAATTCAGCAAGCATTTCAATTATAATATCTTCTGCCGATTTAATTTCGTTAATCAAACCCGCTATTTGACCTATCTCTAGTTCACCATCCGTCAAATCTCCTTCAAACATACCTCTTTTTGCTCTTGCTCGACCCAAAAAAGCAATTAAATCTTCTTTTGAAGGACATTTTCCATACAACTCTTGAAGATCTTCGAAGAATTTATTTTTAATTAAACGCACAGGCGCTAATTCTTTTAAAGTTAATTGTGTACCTCCCTCCTTAACCGAGAGAATGGTCTCTTTAAAGTTAGAATGAGCTGAGGATTCTAGAGAAGCAGCAAACCTACTTCCTACTTGCACACCATCAGCACCTAGAACCATGGCAGCCAACATTCCTCTTCCTGTACCAATCCCTCCCGCAGCAATTACTGGAATACTTAATTGCTCTTTTACCATAGGAATTAAGGTCATAGTAGTAGTTTCTTCTCTTCCGTTATGCCCTCCTGCTTCAAAACCTTCGGCAACAACAGCATCTACACCAGCATTTTGAGCTTTAAGAGCAAAAGTACTGCTACTCACTACATGCACCACAGTAATTCCGTTTTCCTTGAGATAACTAGTCCAAGTTTTAGGATTTCCCGCCGAGGTAAAAACAATTTCAACACCCTCCTCAACAATAATTTTCATGATCTCCTCGATGCTAGGGTATAACATTGGAACATTAACTCCAAAAGGTTTAGAGGTGGCTTTTTTACATTTTTGAATGTGCTCTCGTAATACTTCTGGATACATTGAACCTGCACCAATAAGACCCAAACCGCCTGCATTACTTACAGCACTAGCTAGTTTATAACCACTGACCCAGATCATTCCTCCTTGAATAATGGGATATTTGATGTTAAAAAGTGAACAAATTGCATTCATAATGTAAACTACTTTTATTGCTTTATAATTTTTCCTGTTTGTGAGAACGCCTCAGACTCTATTTTATAAAAATAAATTCCTTTATTTAATGAATCTACCGAAAACAAAACTTCAGACTCATTAAGTTGCTTCTCAAAAACTTTTTGACCTAAGGTCGAATAAAAAATAACACTCCCTTTATTAAAATTTTCAGGAAACGAAACTGTAATTAAATCAGTTGCTGGATTAGGATATATTCCAAAATATTTCGAACCAAACTCCACAACTTGTAGTGTTTTTGCTGTAGCGAAATTAGGAATTCCATAGCCGTATTGTGCGGACGGGCTCGTAAATCGATCTGAGGATTTTAAAACTAAATCCCGTATTTGACTATTTGTTTTGTCCGGAAAGGCTTGCCATAAACAAGCAATCATTCCTGCAAGAATAGGACTCGAGAAAGAAGTACCATCAGCAGTAATTATATTTCCTTTTTCATCAGATAAAACGCTGGAAACTCCTTGTGCCATTACATCTGGTTTCACTCTGTTATCAAAGCTAGGACCTATTGAACTAAAGTTAGCTCTCACTCCAGCTGCATTTACTGCTCCTACCGCTATAACTGATGCGGCATCAGCGGGTGCAGTGATATAAGGATTAGATGAACCACCTGAGTTCCCTGCAGATGTTACAACAATCATTCCTCTGCTGTATGCAATCTCAGCGCCTTTTGAAATAAAAGTCGAGCTCCCGTTAAGTTGGCTATAGGTATGGTCGTAAGCTGAATTGTCGAAGTCAAAATACCCTAAAGAGCTGTTTATAATATCTACACCTAATCGATCTGCTTCCTCTGCCGCTTCTACCCACAGAGACTCCTCCAAAGGATTTTCACTAAGGGCATCTTCAGTAACAAACAAATAATAAGAAGCATCTGGTGCAGTTCCTACTAATTCATTTTCCTTATACCCACCCATCGTTGCTAGTACATAGGAACCATGTGTATCACCTCCATAAAAATTAGCATCTCTATCTACAAAATTATAACCTCCAAGTATTTGATTATTCACTCTTAATCTTTCAAATGGTACTGTAGTGTTTACTCCTGGGAAACCACTATCTAAAACCGCAATAATTTTTCCTGATCCAGTAAAATTTTGTTGATGCAAAACAGTTCCATTGAGCATTTCGATTTGATTCTTAGCATTACCATATGAAAAGTTAATCTTAGTCTGCTTAGTCTTGCTACTAATTTTGTTCTTAAATTCTTTAGCTGTCTTGCCCATTTGGTTCAGGGACTTATTAGCAAAATCGACACTTTCAACAAAAGAAATTGACCTTAATGAATTGATAAGGGTACTCGTTCCACGAACATGGACTGCATTCAGCCACTTGGACTTCGCTTTAACGTCAATTCCCACAACAGCGTTAATTTGAGTGACATAGTCTGCTTCAATGGGAACATCCTTTAGATCTAGCACTATTTTTTGATTTTCTCTTCTATCTAAAGCTCTTTGAGAGAGCATTTGTAACGGAGCATTTAAAAAAGTAGTGGCACTAGGCTTGTCTTTAAAATAAACCCACGCATCTTCCTGAGGAAATACTACTATTGAAACTAATAAAAAAAGGATTACGTATAATTTCCTCATAGTGCGATTTAATTTAAATGTTCAAAAAGTTATCTGCTGAATTTTAAAAAGGCATACTAGAATAGCAAAGCACTAAGCTAAGAAATTACTCCCGAACCAACTAATTCGTCGTCAAGATACCATGCAGCAAATTGACCCTCAGTGATAGCTGACTGCGGCTCCTCAAAAGAAATATACATCCCAGATTCAAATTGATGCAAAGTTGCTTTTTGTAATGGTTGTCTATAACGAGTTCGCACGCTATACGTTTGTGACTCCCCAATAGCAAGTTTCATATCCTGACGAATCCAATGCACTTCTGATTTCTCTATGAACAAAGCTGATCTGAATAATCCCGGATGTTCACTAGTCAAACCCGTATAAATAGTATTAGTTTCTACATTTGTACCAATAATAAACAAGGGATCAGTAGTTCCTCCTACGTTTAATCCTTTGCGTTGTCCAACTGTAAAATAGTGAGCACCTTGATGTTTTCCAACCACTTTACCCATTATAGGTGTGTAAGGTAATTTACGTGCCGCAAGCGCAAGCACTTCTTCTTCAATTAGTCCCTCAGTGCTTGGAGCAACATAGATTGGATCATTTTTATCAATTTGAATTATCACTCCCTCTTTAGGTTGTAATTTTTGTTGCAAAAACTCAGGCAAACGTACTTTACCGATAAAACATAGACCTTGAGAATCTTTTTTATCAGCTGTAACTAATTCCATTTCAGCAGCTATTTCTCTGACTTCAGGTTTTGTTAGCTCCCCAATAGGAAATAATGATTTAGCTAACTGCTCCTGAGATAACTGGCATAAAAAATACGATTGATCTTTATTGTTGTCGGCACCAGCCTTAAGTTGGTAAACAGTTTCACCATTAACCTGTGTTTCTGTTTTTCTGCAATAATGACCTGTAGCAACAAAATCAGCACCTAAACTAAGTGCAATTTTCATAAAAACATCAAACTTTATTTCACGATTACAAAGTACGTCAGGGTTAGGTGTCCTGCCTCGCTCGTATTCGTTGAACATATAGTCCACAATTTTTTCTTTGTATTCCTCGCTTAAATCTACTGTTTGAAAAGGGATCCCAAGTTTCTCTGCTACTAGCAAAGCATCATTACTATCTTCTAACCAAGGGCAATCATTTGATATCGTAACGGTATCATCATGCCAATTTTTCATAAAAAGACCTATCACCTCATATCCTTGTTGCTGCAATAAATAAGCCGCAACACTTGAATCAACACCACCGGAAAGTCCTACTACAACACGCTTCATTTTAAAAACTTTAAAAATATTATAAGATGGCAAAGTTACGAAGTTTATAGCAGTATTTAAGTAGCTACAAAGTTAATTCCGATTAGCTTTAGCTGCATCTTCAGGATTACTCATATTTACTTCTTTTACCAACACACCTTTTTCAAAAAAGGACCACAATCCTGTTTTCTTACCATTAGTAAATTTACCTTTAGAAACCATGCTTCCGTCAGGATCTCTAAAAATTGCTACACCATCGTATTGATTGTTCATATAAGTTGATTCTTCTAGAACTATTCCGTTTTCAGCATATTTTTTATAAGAACCGTTTTTTTGATTATTTTTATAAAACTGTTCTTCTGCTATTTTGCCGTTAATATAAAACACAGATCTTAAACCCTCTAATTTTCCTTTTCTGTAATTTTCTAAAGTCATTGTTACAGTTGAAGCTTGATGGTAATACTTCCACTCCCCTTCAAACAAGCGGTTAACAACCTTTCCTTCACTAACCTTGTTCTTTTTCTGATCATAGAAAGTGGTATACGCAACTAAGTTATCTGCGTTGAATTCTCTTGTTGCTATTAAGGAACCGGCCTTTGTATCATCAAAAAACTTAAATAAACCTATTTCCTTGCCGTGGCTGAAAGTGCCTTCATATTTAGGTCTTTTTGATTCCGTGTATACTCCTTTCCATAACCCATCCTTCTTTCCATTTACATCCAAACTATTGATTGTTGACTGCGAATTTAAGGAACCAAAGCATATACATAAAACGGTAATAAAATTAAAAAATTTCATAAGTACATAAGATTAGAAATTAATAACGAAATAATTCTTGCGAAATTACTTCTTTTCTATCAGCTAATGATTTTAGTTGTTAAAATTATTAACCACACCGATGAATTTGATTCAAAACAATAGTACTTATCATATTTAATGTGAAATGTAAGTTGTATAAAAAAGTAAAAACCTACAAAAAAAAATACAAATTTGTTTAATACTACTGTAAATATTCTAAACATAAAGTATTCAGCTAATTTCCTACATAACCAATAATACTGATAAATTAATCCTACTTATACCAAAATAATGATAGTAAACACTCTATAATAAAAACATAAAATTTTAAAATGTTTATCATAATTGCAAATAAGCTAAACAAATAATTTTCTAGTTTAGCATGACTTAAAAAAAAATCTAAATAAAAAATTATGAAAAATTCAATCAAATCAATTGCTCTTTGCTTTTTCGTAGCAACCTCTTTTCTCCTAACTTCTTGTAGCAGTGATGATGACAACCAGGTAACAGTTGATAACACTATTACAGGAATAGCCTCAAAGAATCCTGAATTTAGTATTTTAGTGGAAGCGTTAGTCAAAACAGATTTAGCAGCAACACTTCAAGGTAATGACAACTACACTGTATTTGCACCAACCAATGCAGCCTTCACCGCTTACCTTGGTACATCAAACATCAATGCAGTACCTACAGCAACATTAAAAGAACTTCTATTGAACCATGTTTTAGTTGGAACCAAAAAAGCAGCTGATTTATCAACAAAATACGAAAAAACACTTGCTAAAGGTGCTGCTTCTACTACTAATACACTGAGTATGTATGTTAATGTTTCAGGCAGCACAGTTAAGCTAAATGGAGCAGCAACTGTAACTACAGCAGATGTATTAGCCTCAAATGGTGTAATACACATCGTAGATAAAGTAATAGACTTACCAACTGTAGTAACACATGCAACAGCAAATCCTAATTTTACTTCATTAGTTGGAGCATTAACAGGCGCAGGGCAACCTGACTTTGTATCCATCCTTTCTGGTACGGGACCATTTACAGTTTTTGCACCAACCAATGCAGCATTTACAGCTCTCAACACTGAATTAGCTCCAGGTGGAATCGCTTCAGTATCGACTGCTAATTTAACTAGAACTTTGCAATATCACGTGGTTAGTCCAGCAAATGTACTTTCATCAACCTTAACCGAAGGACAAACAGTAACTCCAATTTTGACTCCAAGCCAAACGTTCAAAATCCAATTGGCTGGAGGAGCTAAAATTTTAGATGCAAGTAACAGATTATCAAATATAGTAGTTACAGATGTTCAATGTTCAAATGGTGTAATTCATGCAATAGACAAAGTATTATTACCTGTATTCCCAATGTAAAATTAACACACTACAATACAAGAAAAGCTTCCAATACTATTGGAGGCTTTTTTTTATGCTTTCATTTATAATCCTTAGTAAAAATAGTTTCTGTTGTGTAACTGCAAGTCTAGCTGCGGTCAGTATTTTAATAAATAAAGTAACATTGAATGCTTCATTGCATTTAAACCAATAAAAAATAATGATTTAAATGTACAAAGCCTATTATATCAATCCTATGTTATACTGTAAAGAAAGTACACCAGCATATCTTGATGAATTAAAATCATTTTAGATTCTTCCGAAATAGTGAAAAAAAAAAGCTTCCAAAATGGAAGCTTTTTATACAATTGATATAAGTAATTATTTTTTCTTTTGTTGTTCTTTCATGGCCTCCTGCTGTGCCATTACTTCTTGCAACTTCTTTTGGAATTTACCTTGCTTTTTAGGCTCTTTCAATTTATTTTCTTGAATTTGAGCATGAATTTTATCACTATCAATTATGTAGTTTTTAATTACTAACATAATTCCTATTGTAATAGTATTAGAGATAAAGTAATATAAACTCAATCCTGATGCATAACTGTTAAAGAAAAGCAACATCATCAAAGGAGAAATATAAACCATAATTTTCATAATCTTAGCCATATCCGGCATTCCTTCTTGCTGTGGTGCCTGCATTTGCTGATCACCTGTGGTCATTTTCATGTAGAAGAAGATAGCGATCGAAGCTAAAATAGGGAAAAGACTAATATGGTTTCCATAAGCCGGGATGTGGAATGGCAATTCATATATAGAGTCAAATGATGATAAATCATCTGCCCATAAAAATCCTTTTTGCCTCAAACTTAATTCTGATGGGAAAAATTGAAATAAAGCATAGAAAACAGGCATTTGCAATAAACCTGGGACACAACCAGCCATTGGGTTTACGCCCGCTTTATTGTATAATTTCATTGTCTCTTGCTGCTTTTTCATTGGCTCTTTCTTGAACTTCTCACCTAGCTCAGCAATTTCAGGACGCAAAACTTTCATTTTTGCTTGTGACAAAAATGATTTGTAAGTGATAGGCGACATTACTAATTTCACCAAAATCGTAAACAAAACAATTGCCCAACCTTGTTGAATGAATAAAGTCAAGAATCCAAACATTGGAATAAATGCATGACGATTGATCCATCCAAAGATACCCCAACCTAAAGCTACAATATCCTCAAGGTTTCTATCATAGGTCTTAAGCATTTTATAATCCGTAGGACCATAATACCAATTCATCTTCTCGTTTATTTCACCATTTTTAAAAGCCAAAGGAACGATTGCTTTAAACTGCTTTGTAAATGTTGTATCTACATTATCTCCACCTACCAAGTTATTAGTATACAATTCTGCCTTTTCAAAAGGAGCGTCAGTTAACAAAATAGATGAAAAGAAGTGTTGCTTATAAGCAATATATGAAACGTTCTCTGCATTTTCAGTTTTGTCAGTTGACTGACCTAAGTAGTCACTTTTACCGTCTTCATATTCATAATACATTTCAGAATAACGGTTTTCTGTCGTTAAACTTTTCTCATTAGAATAGGCTTTTAAATCCCACTCCAAATTTAATGGTTTAGCTGCGCTAAGCACTTTATTCAAGCCTTGTGATTGAATATCAAAATCAAGCATGTAATCATCTGCTTTCAATACATACTTGTATTCTAAAAACGAATCAGCTCCTGCTTTCAGACGCATAGATAAAACTTGATCTTGACCACTTTTTGTCAAAGTAGGCTCAAAAAACAAATCCTTAGTATTTAAGGTACGATTATCGTTAGTTATTAATTGTATATTTAGGTTGGCATTATTGTCTTTAATTAAAGACACCAATTCGCCTGAACCTTTTTTGAAACGCTCGTAGTTTTTTAAAGTAGCCTCAACAATATAACCCCCTTTATTAGCAAATTTTAAAACAACTAAGTTATTTTCAATAGTAGTATATGATTCCTTAGCTGATGGTAATGTTGCTGAGTAAGCAAAATCACCTAATGATTTTTGCAGTTCAGCTAGTTGCACAGTATCTCCTACTTTGACAACATCTACAATTTCTTTGGCAGCAACCGCTTTCGTAGTTGTTTCATTCGCTACTACTAATTCTTTCTTAGCTTTTTCAGCTGCTAACTCAGCCTCTGAAGGTTGATTTTGGTACATTATCCAAACAAATATCCCAAAAATCAATGCAAAACCAATTAACGAATTAGGGTCAAACTTTTTTTCTTCCATTATAACACAAATTATTGTTTTTCTTCTCGCGCTTATAGTATTTCAATAAACTCGTATATTTATTATCTACCCACTTTGGGTTTTTATTATTTACTTCTTTTAGCCTTTACAGCTGCAGCTACAAAATTCACAAATATAGGATGCGGATTCGCTACTGTGCTTTTGTATTCAGGATGGTATTGCACTCCAATAAAAAACGGATGATCCTCTATCTCTACAATCTCAACTAAACCTGTATTTGGATTGATCCCTGAAGCATTTAATCCTGCTTTTTGAAGCACATCCACATAAGAACTATTGTACTCATAACGATGGCGGTGACGCTCCGAAATTGATGTTTGACCATAAATTTTATGAGCTAACGATCCTTCTTTAATATCACACTTCCAAGCTCCCAAACGCATTGTTCCTCCTTTGTCAGTAACATTCTTTTGCTCCTCCATTAAATTCACAACAGGGTGAGATGTACCTTCGTTCATTTCGGTAGAATTCGCTTCAGAGTAACCAAGAACATTTCTTGAATACTCTATAACTGCCATTTGCATTCCTAAACAAATTCCGAAGAAAGGCAATTTATTCTCACGTGCATGGCGAACGGCTTCAATTTTTCCTTCAATTCCTCTTTCTCCAAAACCTGGAGCTACTAGAATGGCGTCTAAACCTTTTAATTTTTCATTAATATTGGCCGCTGTAATATACTCTGAATGAATAGAAACAACGTTTACTTTAGTTTCATTTGCTGCACCAGCATGAATAAAAGCCTCTAAAATAGATTTGTAACAATCCTGCATCTCCACATATTTCCCAATCAAACCAATGTTAACTGTGTGCTTTGGATTTTTAATTCTGCTTAAAAAAGTATTCCAATTTTTCATGTCTGGAGCGGCTTTTTTTGGCAAATCTAATTTTTTTAATGCAACAGTATCAAGACCTTCCTCTAGCATTAAATTAGGAACTTCATAAATAGTTGACGCATCTATAGATTGAATTACCGCCTCCTTTTTCACATTACAAAAAAGAGCCAACTTGTTACGTATTTCTTGCGAAAGTTCATGTTCTGTTCTACATACTAGGATATCGGCTTTTATACCGCTTTCCATTAATGTTTTAACAGAGTGTTGCGTTGGTTTTGTTTTTAATTCTCCTGCAGCAGCTAGATAGGGTACTAAAGTTAAATGAATAACAATTGCATTGCTTTCACCTAAATCCCATACTAATTGACGAACAGACTCTATATATGGTAACGATTCAATATCACCTACTGTACCACCTATTTCTGTAATAACTATATCATAATCACCAGAGTTACCTAGCAATTGCATTCTTTCTTTGATCTCATTAGTAATATGAGGAACAACTTGAACGGTTTTACCTAGAAATTCACCTCTTCTCTCTTTCTCAATTACTGACAAATAAATTCTACCTGTTGTAACATTATTAGCCTGAGAAGTAGGCACATTCAAAAAACGTTCGTAATGACCAAGATCTAAATCTGTTTCAGCACCGTCATCAGTAACATAACATTCACCGTGCTCATAAGGATTTAGTGTTCCAGGATCAACATTTAGATACGGATCAAATTTTTGAATTGTCGTTCGGTAACCTCTTGCTTGTAACAATTTTGCTAAAGATGCTGCGATAATTCCTTTACCTAAGGAAGAAGTCACACCACCTGTAACAAAAATATATTTCGTTTGATTCATTCTGTTGTTGTTAGTGTTGTAGTTGTGTAAAAAACTTGGCAAAAATACGATTATAAATTTAGAATATGCTAATTTGGAAATGAGATAATTCACAAAATCACTTTTTAACAAACCTCCCTGTTTCTAAAGGAAAAACCTCATTGATATTGCAATCAATGAGGTTTTGGATATTTTTTTTTGATGTTTCGAATTAATTCTTCAAGCCCGTTTAATTTAAGCTCATAGATCAGTTTCAATTGCTCTCCTAATTCTCCTTTAGGAAAACCTTTGTTATGATACCAAACTACATAAAACTCCGGTAGGTCAATCAAATATTTCCCTTCATATTTACCAAAGGGCATTTTAGTATGTGCTAATTTTACAAGTTGTTCCTGATTTTTATCCATCTTAGTATCTAATGTAAGTGATCCTATTTATAATCAATATACCACCTACGTATTTATGCTTTAAAAGGTAACAATCACCTAAACCTGAAATAATAAAATAGAAGGAGGCGATGATTATTTACAAATCTACTTCTACTTAGCCTCTTTAATAGTTAAATCTTCATCATAATACATGATAAATACACCTTTGTTTGTGTAGCCACCATCGGATTTTTTATAGTATTCAAACTTACTTTCTACTTGCTCCGTAGCTACCGCATTAACTGTTTCTTCAAATTTTACCTCTTGAACCATACGCATCATCGTATCAAAAGTTACATCAAAGCCTCGGGTAGCATAATCTGACGGGAAAATTGTATTAACTTTTTTAAATTTATTACTAAAGATTATTCCTTCCGGTAATGCACTATCTCTCGTTACTGATGGATACATTAATTTTAATTTAATCAAATTAGTAAACTTAATCTCATCGGTATCTAAAGTTTCATTAGGCTCTAAAATCACAAGTTGAACTTGATGTGTTGACATAACACTTAGCATCGCAGCAATTGTAGATTTTACCATCATGGTATTTGCTGTCTCCATAACGACAAAGTTCATTCTATCTTTTACCAACATTCCTTTTAAACTTTCGGCACTAATACTACTACCACTATTTAGAGCAACTAAGGGAACATGAGGCTGATACTGTTTCAAATACTGAAGAACCGACTCTTTTTTCTTATCCACAACGGCCATTATATTTCCGTTTTTCCCTCTCATATACTCAAACATTGTGTTTTTAACCACTTCAGGGGCAGGAATTGTTTGAAATAAGTTACCGTATGGCCTACCTACATCTTTAGAAAGCGGAGAAATAACTGGCACATTATTCATACTTAAAAGTTGCGCAGTTGCTTCGGCATTGCTTTGATAAAAGGGCCCTATCACGGCGTTAGCTGTTTGCAATCTATAATTGGATACTAAGCCAGTAATTGCCGAGCTGTTTTTTGTCTCTTCCGAATCGTAGATTTCAACATCAATAGGCAGACCCATTGTTTTGGCCGAATCAATCGCAATAAGTGCACCAGCATAAAAATCTAAAGTCATATTTAAGAACTTATCTTTCTTTAATCGTTCTACTGTAGTATTTATTGAGTCATTCTCGATTTTAGAAATATTAAAAGGCAACAACATTATTAATCTTTTACGATTGTCAAAATTAACTTTTGGAGTCAAAGCCGTGTATTCTTTCTTCACCTCTTGCGCTGTAGCTGTTTTTGTAGGAACTTTTAAAACCATTCCAATTTCAACACCTTCTTTTATTAACGGATTCAAAGCAATTAGTTCTTCTTGGGTTAAACCAAAACTTTTAGACAAACTATACAATGTCTCCTTAGGCTGGACTTCATAAGTAGTAAATTCCGGCAAGGTTGTGTTTACTACAGCTTCTGCTTTTTCTTTCCCATTTAGCACGGGAACAGTCCCTGCAACAACTCTTGGAGCAGTTCCTTTGATTATTAGTTTGTAACCAATAGGTAAATTAGCCACTACTTCCGGATTCTTTTTTTCTAACTCTTCAACCGTGATTCCGTATTGTTTAGCAATAGAGTATTTAGTTTCCTTTGCGATAACCTCATGAAATACTGAACTCTGAGATACTACACTTGAACTTGCAGTCTTTAAACCTGTCTTAGAAGGAATTACAAGTGTTTGACCAATTTTCAAACCATCTTTTTCCAAAAACGGATTAGCTTTCTTTAAGTCGTCATCACTAATGTCATATGTTTTTCCAATACCATATAATGTTTCTTTTGCTGTAACTGTATGAGATCGTGCACCCGAATTGGTTTTTTGAACAACAGTAGCAATCTCTTTTTTTGAATCTGATTGTTTAGCAATTAACAATACTGTGTTTGGCTTTAAACCAGATTGTGCATCAGGATTTAGTTGATAAATATCATAAGGTGTAACATGATACTTTTGAGCAATTTGGAGAACTGTCTCCCCTTTCTCTACCTTATGAGTGATGACTTTATTTTGAGAAAAAACGGTAGTACCCCCGAGTAGAAATGTTAGATATATTGCAAAAAAATACTTCATCTTTATATTTTTGTAAATGATTTGGTTCAAAGATAACAAAAACGGTACCAAATTTTGTAGCAAAAATTGGGTACCGCTATTATTATGCGTGTATTAAAATAGATTTTTAAGACACTGTTAAGTAATTTAATTTTTTATTCCCACTCGATAGTTGCTGGTGGTTTTGAGCTAATGTCATACACGACTCTATTAACCCCTTTCACTTTATTAATAATGTCGTTAGAAACCTTCATCAAGAAATCGTAAGGTAAATGAACCCAGTCCGCAGTCATTCCGTCTGTTGACTCGACCGCTCTAAGTGCTACCACTTTTTCATAAGTACGCTCATCACCCATTACCCCTACACTATTTACAGGAAGCAATATGGCTCCGGCTTGCCATACTTTATCATACAATCCCCAAGATTTAAGACCGTCTATAAAAACCTTATCTACATCTTGTAAAATTTGTACTTTTTCTAAAGTAATATCTCCTAAAATACGAATAGACAATCCAGGTCCTGGAAAAGGATGTCTACCCAATAATTCTGGATCAATACCAAGAGAAGCACCAACTCGTCGTACCTCATCTTTAAAAAGCATACGCAAAGGCTCTACAATTTTTAATTTCATGTAATCAGGTAGTCCACCTACATTGTGATGCGATTTTATTGTTGCCGATGGTCCTTTTACAGAAACCGATTCAATTACATCTGGATATATTGTTCCTTGGGCTAGCCAAGTTACATCTTCAATAAGTTGAGATTCAGCATCGAAAACTTCAATAAAAGCGTTACCAATTGCTTTTCTTTTCAACTCAGGATCAGTAACACCTGCCAAGGCATCATAAAAACGCTGAGAAGCATCTACTCCCTTAACATTCAAACCCATTCCTTCGTATTGATCTAGCACACTCTGAAATTCGTTCTTGCGCAGTAAACCATTATTAACAAAAATACAGTAAAGATTTTTACCTATTGCTTGGTGCAATAAAACAGCCGCTACAGTAGAATCTACTCCACCAGACAGTCCTAATACCACTTTATCATTTCCTACCTTTTCTTTTAACTCAGCAACCATCTCTTCGACAAAGGCTGTTGGAGTAAAGTTCTGAGGAACTTCAGCAATCTTTACCAAGAAATTCTCAAGCATTTTAGAACCATCAGTTGAATGAAACACTTCCGGATGGTACTGAATAGCATAAGTAGTCTCACCTTCAATTTTGTAAGCAGCAAATTCGACATCATGCGTACTTGCTAACTTCACACCATTAGTTGGCAAAGCCTTTATACTATCGCTATGACTCATCCAAACTTGACTATTTAAGTCAACTCCGTCAAAGAAAATTTCATCCTCTTTTATATATGACAAATTAGCTCTACCATATTCTCTCGTATTTGATGCTGCTACTTCTCCACCACTAAAATGGGCTAAGTATTGAGCACCGTAACATACGGCTAACATAGGTAACTTTCCTCTGATTTGAGATAAATCAGGGTGCGGAGCATCCTCTCCTCTTACAGAAAATGGGCTTCCACCTAAAATTACGGCTTTATAACTTGATAAATCACTCGGGAAATGATTGTATGGGAAAATTTCGCAGAATATATTTAATTCGCGAACTCTACGCGCAATAAGCTGTGTGTATTGCGATCCGAAATCTAAAATAAGTACGTTGTGTTGCATGCGCAAAAATACTTTTTATATTTTGAATTGAAAAATTGATTTTTGAAAATTATTATATTTATTTCTGAGTATCTCAATTAATAAAAACAGAGTACCTAAATACAGGTAGTAAAACCACTATTATCAATTTTTCGTATCTTTAAAAAAACAATTTTATAAAATCCAAAAAATTAATATTTCATGAAAACAAAATTCTCTTTATCTATTGTAATACTTATACTTATTTTTAGTTCTTGTAATATAATTGATGATTTATTAACTTTTTCTGTTGACAACCAAACCACATTTAAAATTGCGAGTGGCTTTCCAATTGGGACTGCATTTAGTGTCGTAACTCCGGAAGTGACAACAAATTCCAACTCTACTTTTGAAAATAATAATACGAAAGCAGACTTAGTAAAAGACGTCACATTAACGTCGTTGAAACTAACTATTACTGACCCAACTGCCCAGTCGTTCCACTTTTTAAAATCTGTCACTTTATACATCTCAACTGATGCCAATGACGAAATTGAGTTAGCTTACTTAGATGATATCAATTCGACATCAAACACTATTGATTTAATACCTAGTAACGCTAAATTAGATAAATACATCAAAGCTTCGTCATATAAAATAAGGACTATGGCTGTCTTAAAAGAAACACTAACGCAAGATATAACTATTAAAGCGGACATGAAGTTCAAAGTAACTGCAGATCCTTTTTAATCAAATAAACTAAAACAGGGACGAAGAACAATTACTTTTTTAATAATTTTTATCAATTTTAAGATTCCTTCTATTTACAAAAAATCATAATAAGACCACTAAATTGGCTTTGATAAAAAACGCAATTTTTCTCAGATCCATATGTTTTTTAGTATTTTTACATTTACAATACCACAAAAACGCATTATCAAACTAAACGATTACTAAATAGTCGAGATTGTTGTTTGTGCCAATTAACAAAAACAAATAAACTATTATCTATGAAACTGGAAGAAATGAAACCAATTAGGATTTATCCTAATGAGGAATTTAAAGAAATTATAGTTGAAGATAAATTAAGACTTCGTTATGCCGTTTCTAATAAAGGACGACTAATTAGTTTCGTAAATGATATTAAATTTGGTCGTATACTAAAAGGTGCTCGAGCCGACGGTTACAAAATGTTTCGTTATCCAATAAATAGTGATGGCAAAATAAAAACAAAACATAAATTTATCTCTAAACTTGTTGCAGAACTTTTTATCCCTAAAACTAGTGAAGACCAAACCTACGTCCTGCATTTAGATAGAGTACGCGATAATGATGATTATAGAAATTTAAAATGGGCTACAAGAGAAGAGATGATGGAACATAGTAGAAACAGTCCATTTGTAAAGCAAGCAAGACTGAACCTAATAGAGCATAATCTAAAAGCTGATGGAGCTAAATTAACGGTTACAAAGGTCATGCTAATCAAAAAACTTCTAGCTAAACCAAATCAAACAACAAGATTAAAGATGATTGCCAAACAATTTGGTGTTAGTGAAATGCAAATTAGCCGGATAAAAACGGGTGAAAACTGGAGCCAGGTCAAAATCTAACAAATAATTATTCTTTAATAAAAGTGAATTTAGATTTCACGCCTTTATCGAAGTTATTCCATAAATCAGATAATAATAAATTGCCTTCGGCGTCATAGATGTAAAAAGCACCAGTATTCCCGCCTAAGGTTCCTCGATTCAAAGCTTCTAATTCCAACTTATTTATTCCTTTTTTCAGATCAACCTTTATATCCTTGAAAGTGCTTTCTAGATACAAACTCGGCGCAAGAACTGTACTTATATAGTTGTGTACTATACTTGCCTTTATTAAATCACCATCTATAGCTCCGTAATCCCTTACTCTAATTACTAAACCATTTGACTGCGTTGTAATAACCCCAAAGTCTAAATCCTTTAAATTTAAATAAGAAGTATCTTCCTTCAAACCTTCTTTTACTAAAGATTTATCAATGTTTTTATTCATTTTATCTCTAACAACATCTCCAGGATTGATGAAATCACTCGTTCTTGTCATCGATATAGGGTCAGGATCACCAATTTTAAAATCAGTACTAGGCAATTTTAGTTCTGGTTTTTTGAAAAGATTGGGTGCGATTATATCAGGCTTTTCTGCGGGAATGGGAGCTACAGTTTTCGTTTTAATACCGGTATCTACTGGCGGAATTGATTTAAACTTTTTACCAAACTCCATTTGTGCATTTCCTTTTGCAGCTATGCACATCAAAATAACCAATAGTATGTTTCTCATATTATAATTCTTTGTTGACAATCTACATGCAACAAATATACCAAGCTTTGTATTTAGAAACCAAAAACCTCAGAAAACATTAAAAAAACTTTAACCTTCAAACTTATCTGAAGGTCATTTTTTAATATTTTCTGAGGAATCCATTGCTCCTCTATTTCTGCGAATAAATAGAGGAATAAATAAAAATTCTAAATTATTTACTTTCAGGCTTTTCTATAATTATCGTTGCGATAAAGCCTGTTCCTATATTCCATTTATTATTTGCAATTAAGGCTCCTTGATCATCATATACTTGAAATTCAGCTGTATTTGGCGCTGCAAATCCCTCATTTAGAGCTTCAAAAACAATGCGATTCACCCCTTTTTCAAGTTTTAATTCAAACTCTCTAAAGCTCCCATCTAATACTACTTCATAATCGAGTACTTTATCATTGAAAGATATTCTAATTTTATCGCCATCAAGGTAAGCACCATCTTTGAACTTTACTTTTGCCGTAGTTGATCCTGATTTATAAATACCTAAATCCTGATCTCTGTTATATACTTCAGAAGCTACTATGGGCTCACTTTTAGGTACCTTAAAGTTGTTTTCTGGAATAGGATCTGCTACATAACGCTTTACTATTGGTGGATCAGCCATAGGTTTACTTACAACTTTTGGCTTAACTGGTTTTTCTTTAGCAGGAATCGCTTTAGACTTTGAACTAAATTCTTCTTGAGAATAACCATTTGCAATAGTTCCTATAAACAATCCGCAAAGTAATATTCGATTTAAAGATTTTGTCGACATATAATTCATTATACTTTTTTTTAGTTAGTAAAAGAGTGTGGTAGTTAAAATTAACTAATACTACTTCTATAATTAACTGCGAAAGTTATAAAAAAGTATACTGCAGAGCAAAAATAATAGTTGTTTAAACATCCTTTTAACAAATAAGTACTCTTTTTTCTCTCACAAATTTTATAAATTGCAGAAAAATGTATGTACATCACTAATTTTCAACTAGAGCACAAAACCAACTTATGAAAAGAGAGAATGTTTTAACTGGATCACCATGGGAAGAAAAAATGGGATATTGTAGAGCGGTTCGAATTGGTAATACAATTGAAATTTCTGGCACCGTAGCCATTATAGATGGAGTGTTAGTAAAAGCTACTGATGCTTATGCTCAAACCTATAATATAATTGAACGCGTCGAGAAAGTCTTACAAGATTTAAACGCTTCTTTACAAGATGTTATTAGAACACGTATTTTTACAACAGACATTACCACTTTTGAATCTGTTGCAAAAGCGCATTCAAAGTTTTTTAAAGATATAAAACCTGCAACCGGATTTTATGAAATCAGTAAACTTGTAGCACCAGAATATTTAGTTGAGATCGAATTTACAGCAGTAATTGCCTAATAAGTTTACAGATTATAATACTTTTACAAATAATAAGCTTGTATCTGTACCAGAAAAAATGAATTTAAAAAACTTAAAAGAAGCAGTATTCACTTTATTCAAATGGATTTTCATTTGTATTCTAATAGGTATTCTTTCTGGATCTGCATCTGCTCTATTACTTAGCTCATTAGAGTGGGCAGCACAAATGCGAGAACTTAACCCATGGTTACTGTGGTTGTTACCAATTGGAGGACTAATTATAGGACTTGTATATCATTATTACGGACAAGAAGTAGTAAAAGGAAATAATTTGTTATTGATTGAGTACGCAAAGCCAGAAAAAATAATTCCATTAAGAATGGCTCCCTTTATCCTAGTGGGAACATTTATAACGCATCTTTTTGGCGGTTCTGCTGGCCGTGAGGGAACGGCAGTACAAATGGGAGGTGCCATCGCTGATCAATTCACGAGACTGTTTCAACTTGACTCCTCCGATAGAAAAACGATCATCATTTTAGGAATAAGTGCCGGATTTGCATCTGTTTTTGGTACTCCCCTAGCAGGAGCCCTATTCGCTTTAGAGGTTCTGTATTTTAGTAAATTAAGCCTTAAAAGCATCTTTTTATCCTTTTTTGTAGCCTTTACAGCCTATTTCACAGTAGAAATATGGAGCGTAAAACACACACATTATTTCATTCCAATTGTACCTAACTTTGATAGCATTGTTTTACTATGGACTATAATTATTAGCATCATTTTTGGTTTAACGGCCATGTTATTCTCCAGAAGCACACATTACTGGGGAATACTTTTTAAAAAATCAATTGCATATCCCCCTTTTAGACCATTAGCAGGCGGAATCATTCTAGCTATTGCAATGTACCTTATTGGCACAACAAAATTTATGGGACTAGGAGTGCCCGTGATTGTAGATGCTTTTACAAACCCGAGTAACAACTCTGATTTTCTTCTTAAAATACTCTTTACAGGATTTACTTTAGGTGCAGGATTTAAAGGAGGTGAAGTCACGCCTCTTTTTTTTGTAGGCGCAACCTTAGGCAGTGCTCTCTCCCTTTTTGTACCTCTACCAATCGGATTACTTGCAGGAATGGGATTTGTCGCTGTATTTTCAGGAGCTACGCATACACCATTCGCATGTACAGTAATGGGATTAGAATTGTTTGGATTCGAGAGTGGTCTTTATATTGCACTAGCTTGTTTTATCGCTTATTTTGCCTCCGGGACTAAAGGTATATATCAATCACAAATTGTTAGAGGCCCAAAACATCGATTGTACAAAAAACTTAAATTTATAAAATTAGATAACTTATAAAATTGCATTTCCAATTAAAAAGAATATTATTGTAATATAAATCATACCTTATATTTTATATCGATGGCACTTGGACTACCCGCATCTTTTTTTCAATATATTCCTTTTAATAATTTATCGAAATTAGAATTTCAACACACCGCAATTAGATGTTGCCAAGAATTAAATTGGACAATAATTACTCTAGATGATAATGAAATTATTGCAGAAACGAATCCAGCAAATGGTACTTGGAACGAGAAAATAAAAATCAACTTTCAAGGGAGTGATCCATTGATAATTAGTACTAGTAACGGAAAACAAATTTATGATCGCGGTCGGAACAAATTAAACACCGAAATTTTTTTCGAACAATTTAACATATTTAGAAAAGAAGTACCTACAACAATTGCAACGGATTGTATAATTGATAGTCTAAACGCTTCGAATATAGATGCGTTTCAGAAAAACGAAGCATCAGAGAAAGTTATAACGTCATTTTACTCTCCTTTGTCGATACTAATACCTGTTAAAAACTACTTTATTACACCTATACTTCTTTCAATAAATGGTTTTCTATTTTTTATAATGTTTTTTTCAGGAGTACGCTTTTTCTCTCCTAAAACACAAGATATTATAAGCTGGGGAGGTAACTATGGACCACTTACTATTGATAATGAATGGTGGCGATTATTGAGCAGTTGCTTCATTCACATTGGATTTATACATTTAGTTGCCAACTGCTTTGCACTAGCCTACGTTGGGTTGTTTTTAGAGTCCCATTTAAAAAGAATCACCTACTTATCTCTCTATCTTTTCTGCGGTACAATTGCAAGTTTAACTAGCTTATATTGGAACGACGACTTAGTAAGTGCTGGGGCTTCGGGAGCTATTTTTGGCATGTACGGACTTTTGATTGTATTTCTAACCACCAAAACAATTAGTAAAAAATTAAATTCTAACACTATTTTCTTCATTGTTTTCTTTGTTATAATCAACCTTTTAGGCAGTTTTAAAGAAGGAATAGATGGAGCTGCACACGTGGGCGGTTTTTTAGCAGGAATTATTTTCGGAAGCATATATGTAGTGCTAAAAAACCATAGATCAAGAGCTTTACTACTTATTACAACCATCACTATTACTGCAGTGGTAACAATTGGTTTTTATTGTACACAAAAGAAAATCTACATTTATGACATTCTCGAATACCGAAGCAGAATGCAAGAATTTGTAGATATGGAAAAAATGGCACTTGAGGCTTACAGAAGCTATTCTGGTGACAACAAAGAGGACGTTTTATATATGATTAAAGAAAGAGGAATATATTACTGGGACGAAAATAGTAACCTTATAAAAGAATTAGATCAATTATACCTTCCCAAAAAAATACATGATCAAAATAAGCAACTTATACTCTATTGCTTATTAAGAAAGCAAGTATATCAATTAGGCTATAAAAAAATAAAGGAAAATACTTCTATGTATGACGGTCCAATAGGAGCTTTAAATTATAAAATTGAACGATTACTCAAAGAAATAGAAAAACATCAAAAAGAATAAAATCCTGTTAATCACGAACAATTTTACAGTAAAAAAATGTATTTTCGCAACCTATGAAAATACAAGATATTCAAGCGCTAAAGTCATTATTGGCTGCGCCAAAAAAAATTGCCATCATCCCCCACAGAAGCCCTGATGGAGACGCGATGGGCTCAACATTAGGTTTATACCACTTTCTAAAAAAATACAATCACGAACCTATCGTCATTGCTCCTAACGAATTTCCGGATTTCTTGAGCTGGATACCAGGTTCAGAAACAGTTAAAATATTTGAAAAAGACAAGGAAAACTGTAGCAAAATCTTGGAAGAGGCTGAATTAATTTTTACCCTTGATTTTAATGCTTTGCATCGTGTAGGCGAAATGGAAAAAGTGCTTGAGAAACTCACTGCACCTTTTATAATGATTGACCATCATCAAAAGCCAGATAGTTATGCTGCCTACATGTACTCTGATACCTCGTTTGGTTCAACATGCGAAATGCTATACAATTTTATCAACTTTTTAGGAGAAGGACAAGCTATTGATAAAATCATTGGAACTTGTATTTACACCGGAATATTAACTGATTCTGGGTCATTTAAATTTCCAGGAACGACCGGTAACACCCACCGTATTGTAGCGGACCTAATTGATTTAGGTGTCGAAAACACCCTAATTCCTGCTTTACTTTTTGAAAATAGCTCTTACAATAGGCTTCAACTTCTTGGTCGAGCACTACAAAACATGAAAGTAATACCAGAACACCATACTTCATATATAACTTTGACGCAAGAGGAATTAAATTCTTTCCAACATGTAAAGGGTGACACAGAAGGAATTGTAAATTATGGGTTAAGTATCAAAGGAATTCATTTTACTGCTATCTTTATCGAAAACAAAGACGAAAACATTATCAAAATATCCTTCCGTTCCCAAGGCGGTTTTGACGTAAATCAATTCGCTAGAGATCATTTTAACGGCGGCGGACATCGCAATGCAGCCGGAGGAAAATCAGAATTATCTATGGCAGAAACGATTCATAAATTTGAGGATTTGGTCACTAAAATAACAATCTAAACCAGATGAAACTAACTCATATCCTATTTCCATTTTTAATTATAGCGTTCCTTAGTGGTTGTAAACAATCACAAGAGGCAAGAAGACCTGTTTCTCAGTCCTCTGGTACTTTTATCAAAAAGTCAGTTATTAGGAATAAAAAACTAGTCGCCTCAGAGGAAGACCTTATAAAGGCACTTATCAAAAACTCACCTACAACATCTTATATCCCATCAAAAAAAGGATATTGGTACTCCTATATAACCAAAAATGATGTAGACACTTTGAGTCCTAAAAAAGGAGATATAGCTTTTTTTGATTATGAAATTAAAGATTTAGAGGGCAACATAATCTACTCTGAGTTAGAATTGAGACCACAAGTGTACCGCGTCGATAAACAGGAAATCATGATGGGCTTGCGAGATGGTATAAAATTGATGCACCGCAATGAGAAAGTCAATTTTCTATTTCCCTCGCATATGGGATTTGGCTATCATGGAGACAATAAAGAAATTGGTATAAATCAACCTTTGTCTTGTACAGTTACTTTAAGAGATTTTATGTCTGAAGCAAATTATAAAAAGCAAATAGAACTACGAAATTCAGTTACACCTAGAGACGCAGCTATTCCCACTACCAACAAAAAAACAAATACTGATTCTAAAAAAACACTTCCCAATCAAACAAAAACCAAAGACAGTTTAAAATAAAACTATAATTTATTAATCTTATGAAAAAAAGACTCTTATTAATATTACTTGTCGTTGCTTCATTTTATTCTTGTAAAGAAGAGAATAGTGATTTAGCAGATGGATTATATGCCAAAATTGAAACCAACAAAGGGGAAATTATTGTAGCATTAGATTACTTAAAAGCACCTCTTACAGTAGCAAATTTTGTTTCTTTGGCAGAAGGTCAGAATGATTTTGTGACTAATAAAAACTTAAAAGGGCGTCCTTTTTATGATGGACTGCGCTTTCACCGAGTTATAAAAGACTTCATGATTCAAACTGGAGATCCAATGGGAACTGGATCTGGCGATGCGGGTTATAAATTCAAGGATGAATTTAGTGATTTACGTTTTGACAATGGCGGGGTTTTAGCAATGGCTAACAATGGTCCATCTACAAACAGTAGTCAATTTTTCATCACCCATGTAGCAACGCCTTGGTTAGATGGTAAGCATACTATTTTTGGTCATGTAGTTGGAAACGGAATGGATGTTGTCAACTTAATCGATCAAAATGATTTGATGAAAAAAGTAACAATCATCCGAAAAGGAGAAGCAGCCAAAAAATTCAATGACGTTAAGGTTTTTTATGATTATTTCTCTATTGAAGCTGATAAGCAGCTAAAGCAAGCGGAGATGGAAGAGCAAGGGAAAAAAGAATATGAAGAAAAATATGGTGAAGTTATTCAAGATAAAATAAGTTATTTTGAAGCTTTAAAAAGCAAAGCAAATAAAACTTCCACTGGGCTTAAATATGTAATTACTAAAAAAGGAGAAGGTAAAAAGCCTTCTGCAGGAACAGCACTTTCAATCGCATATGCCGGTTTTCTTAAAGATGGCACCATGTTTGACACAAGCATTGAAGATGTAGCAAAAACTTTTGGAAAACACGATCAACAACGTGCAGCACAAGGTGGATACGAACCGATTCCGTTTCAAGCAGGCAAAAAAGATGGAATGATTCCTGGTTTTATAGAAGGAATTGAGCAGATGTCTTTTGGTGATAAAGCCATCTTATTTATTCCGTCGCATTTAGCGTATGGCGCTGGAGGTGCAGGAAATGTTATACCACCTTATTCTGATATTATTTTCGAAGTAGAGTTACTTGAAAAAAAATAAACCTAAATCATACTAGAATTTAATTTAAAAAAAATGAAATTAAAATTTTTATTTATTGCCCTATTGGCTATTTGCAACCTCCATGCGCAGGACACAACTAAAAAAAAGCCAGCTACTACAGTTGCAAAGAAAACAGCTGTTGAAGAAGGAATATTTGCTACTATTTCTACAAGTAAAGGAGACATTACCGTAATGCTGGAGTATGTAAAAACACCTGTAACAGTAGCTCATTTTATTTCAATTGCTGAAGGAAAAAACACTTTTGTAACAGAACCAAAGTTGAAAGGAAAACCATTCTATGATGGACTTGTATTTCATCGTGTTATTAAAGATTTCATGATTCAAACAGGTGATCCTACAGGTTCTGGTTCAGGAGGAACAAGTTATTCCTTTAAGGATGAATTTATATCTGATTTAAAATTTAATAAAGGCGGGATTTTGGCAATGGCAAACTCAGGACCAGCATCTAATTCTAGTCAGTTCTTCATAACACACAAGGATACACCTTGGTTAAATGGCAAACACACTATTTTTGGTCATGTTACTGCTGGGATGGATGTTGTTAATAGCATTACTCAAGGAGATGTGATGACGAAAGTTACGATTATTAGAAAAGGCGCTGCAGCAAAGAAATTTGATGCTGTAAAAACATTTGCAGATTACTACAATAACAAAGAAGGTGATGCTAAAAAACAAGCGGCAATAGCTGCTGAAGCAGAAAAAATAGAAAATGCTAAATACGCTTCGGTAATTGCTAAAAAATTAGCTTATTTTACTGAAATGAAAGCGACAGCTACTACTACTGAATCTGGTCTAACATATAAAGTAGTAAAAACAGAGAACGGAATCAAGCCTGTTGACGGTTCTACATTTTATTTTCATTACGCTGGCTATTTTGAAGACGGAACACTCTTTGACAGTAGTTACGAGGAAGTAAACAAAGAATACGGTAAATTTGATGCCAATAGAGCAATGCAAAACGGATACAAGGCTTTCCCTTTCCAAGCTGGTAAAAAAGATGGAATGATTCCCGGTTTTATAGAAGGATTAAGTCTTATCAATTATGGCGATAAAGTATTACTTTTTCTTCCTGCTAAGCTTGCTTACGGAGAAAGAGGCGCAGGAGGTGTAATACCCCCTAACGCTAATTTAATTTTTGAAATTGAAATGTTCGAGAAACCCACAACAAATTAATAAAGAACGCATCTTAATTGATTTAAATAGAGAATCCCAATACATGGTTATGTACTGGGATTCTCTTATTTATTGAAGTTTCTTAGAGAGTTTAGCTCTTAAACTTCCAATCGAACTCATCTTTTTGATTAATGATAGCACCAATCTCAAATTTTACAACTTCCTCGAATTCCGTTTGTAAAATGATCCAGTTTTCTTCATTGAAATAGTTTTCAAAGGTATCAAACTCCTCTTGCGTAAATTTAATAACTCCCTTCGCAGAAAGATCTTTTTTAACATCGGCTATTTGTCTACCAATAACTTTAGTTCCAAATAAATCTAAATCAGCACTTGAAGCAACCATGTATCCTAATTTTAGATCTTCTTCTTGGTAGAAGGTCAACCGTATTTTTAGTTTATTGTAGGCATAAATTACGTTATCATCTTCATCCTTATAATTTCTATCTGGCTTACCATAGATGGCAGTAACATCCTTTTGCTTCATCCCGAAAATGAGTTTATCAATTCCGTTTTTCAAATTTATTTTCATTTGCTTGTATTTTTTACAAAGTTCGCAAAGTTTTAATAAACTAAGCTATGTTATTTATTCATTATTTTCAAAATTACTTCTAGAGCTATTATTCTTTTATGAAATCAAACGAGCTAATAATTGATGTTTAATCGTACTAAACCACTCTTCTTTGAGAATACTTAGTATAATACTATCTCGTCGTAATTCACTGCCTAAAATGGGCATATGATTCCGTAATATTCCTTCAACCGTGCAACCAATACTTTTCATAGCGGCTATACTCGCAAGATTACTATTATCAGCTCTAAACTCGATGCGTTCTATTCCCATGGTTTCAAAAGCAAATTGTAACAATAAGAATTTACAATTTTTATTTAATAGCGTTCCCCTAAAATCTTTTCCATACCATGTATAACCTATACAAAGTGTTTTATGAGAAAGGTTAATATCATAAAAGCGTGTGCTTCCCGCATATTTAGCTGATTTTTTATCGAAAACGATAAAAGGAAATTCGGATTTATTTGCTTTTCCTTTTAATGCTAGTTGAATGTATTTTTCAAGATTTTCTTTTCCGTTAGCCCGAATTAGCGAAAACTGCCATGTATCAGGCTCGTTAATAGAAAATTCTAAAAGATTTTCTACATCTGAACTCAAAAGTGGACGAAGCAAAACAGATTCATTTTCTAAAACCAAATCTGGGAAAGAGTCAAAAGTTATCTGCATCGTACATTTACTACTAAAACTTTAGAATACTATTAGAACAATACTAACTTAACTGCATCTACTCCTCCTCATACATTTCGTCATAACGTGCAGGAATTTGTGGATCGTAAAGCGGACATTTGAATTCTTCCATTATCCCAACTAAGGTATCCATAGTTTTCCCTGCTGTACCGTAACAATCAATTTGAACACTTTGCGAAGTAGTGCGTACATGAAAGGCACCTACTCCAGTCGTGTTTTTCCAGCTTGAGTCGTCTACTTTTTCCCATTTGGCAAAAACGGTTGCTATCCTATTGCGAATAAATTGAATAGGCAGCTCTTCCAGACCTTGAACAGATGGTTCTACTTCTAAAGCCTCGTAAACTTCTTGATGGTTCAAATACACCTCGTCTAAGTATTTCCAAAACAGTAATTCGTACATAGTGTTTGCTTTTTTATAACAGATAATATCTTAATTTTTCTACTACTTTAAGTTAGCCGCAATAATATTAAAAATCCTTTTCTGCCGGTTCCGATAGTTATTGGTACAGAATAAAAGATTGCAGCAGAAGGGGGGATTAACTCCTAGAAAAATTAATATTCAAAAGTTCCATACTCACTTGTTATAGTCAGTTTTTTAGTGGTAGCAGCTTCTACCCTTCCTACGATGCGAGCATCTACATTGAATGATTTGGAAATAGCTATAATATCCTGTGCAACGGCCTCAGGAACGTACAATTCCATACGGTGACCACAGTTAAAAACTTGATACATCTCCTTCCAGTCTGTTTTGGATTGCCCTTGAATAAGCTGGAACAAAGGTGGAATTGGAAATAAATTGTCTTTTATAATATGTAAGTTTTCTACAAAATGTAAAATTTTAGTTTGCGCACCACCACTACAATGCACCATTCCGTGTATTTCGTTCGATGTGTATTTATCTAAAATTTGCTTGATAATTGGCGCATAGGTTCGAGTTGGTGAGAGGACTAACTGTCCTGCATCAATAGGAGAATTAGCCACTGCATCAGTCAAATTTATTTGACCCGAATAAATTAGCTCTTCTGGAACTGCAGCATCGAAACTTTCAGGATATTTGGTGGCTAAATATTTACCAAAGACATCATGACGAGCAGATGTAAGTCCGTTACTTCCCATTCCGCCATTATAACTTTTTTCGTAAGTTGCTTGTCCGAAAGATTCTAAACCCACGATTACGTCACCTGCTTGAATATTTGCGTTATCGATCACTTTTGAACGTTTCATACGTGCTGTAACAGTTGAATCGACGATAATCGTACGAACAATATCACCTACATCAGCTGTCTCACCACCAGTGGAATGAATGGTTACCCCAAAAGTGGCTAACTCTTTTATTAATTCCTCAGTCCCATTGATTATTGCTGAAATCACCTCAGCAGTTATTAGATTTTTATTCCTACCTATGGTGGAGGAAAGTAAAATATTATCGGTTGCTCCCACACATAATAGGTCATCGATATTCATGATTAAGGCATCTTGTGCAATACCTTTCCACACAGAAATATCTCCTGTTTCCTTCCAATACATGTACGCTAATGAGGATTTTGTTCCTGCTCCATCTGCGTGCATAATCAAGCAATAGTCATCATCCTGCGTTAAATAATCAGGGACAATTTTACAAAATGCTTGAGGAAATAATCCTTTGTCTATATTTTTTATGGCATTATGCACATCTTCCTTTGATGCCGAAACACCGCGCTGTGCATATCTTTTTGAAGTATCTAAACTCATGTAGTGTAGTTGTGTTGGCTGTTTTTAGACAACCGGGTTGTGCGGCAAATATACAAATTTGATTTAGGAATCAGAACTAAGAATTTAGGATTATTAACACTATTTTTGAATCACTAAAATCTCGACTCTCCTATTTGCCACTCGCTCTGCTTCATTTTTTTCGGGTAATGCATACAGGGGTTTGCTGCTTCCAAAACCGCGGTGCCCTAATCTCGAAGTTGCAATACCATTTCTAATTAAATAATCAAAAACGAACTTTGATCTACGGTAGGATAGTTTTACATCATTAGGATCACTATTACAGCATATATGACCATAAATATTGATCTTTAATTGGGCGTTCCTTTTCAATGCTTCCAACAAGCTAGATAGTACTGGCTCCGATTCAGTCACTATTTTTTCTGAATTAAAGTAAAAGTTCAAATTTTGAATCTGAACTAAATCACCAACTTTAGCATTTTCTAATTGATTAAGAATCGAACTGTCTTCGAGCTTTGCAGTAGGTTTCTTTTCTTGCGGTTTTGTTGCTTCTTGTCCTGCAGTAGAAGAATTACTATTTTCCATCTTAGCTTCAAACGATTGGTAATAGACTATCACTTTTCGGTTTTCACTTTGAATCTTTGCTTGATCAAAATTCTCACCTATTGCGCCAATGACGAGTTTATCATCAAGTTTTACAGCATTGCTTTGTAATAATGCAAGAACAGCATTTATTCTGCGAGACGCCAATAATTCATTATATTTATTTGTATCAATACTATCGCAATATCCTTCAATTTTTAGAATAGTTACTTGATTGGATTGTTTGATCCAATTATCAAAAGCTACAATCGATTTCTTATTAACAACATCTTTATTGAAATCAAAAAATAATTGAAGTTTTTCCTGTCCAAAGGTAGAAATGAAACCAAATAAAAGAAACAGAGTAAAGTTTAATTTCATGAGATGCTTTTGTTTTTAGAACGAAAAAATTACAGAAGTAGTATATTAAAATCTGTTGAGACCTGCTAAATTAATTATAAAGTTCGTCTTAACGTTTCAATAGTATTGAAAATGCCAAGTATACTATTGTAGTATAAAACAAAAAAATACCCAGTCACTGTTGCTGGGTATTTTTTGAACTAATTTTTTATACTTGAGAACTATCTATTCCCAATCTGGCATGAAAAAACCTGTAAATAGAATTTCTCTTCTAAAGGTTAATACATTCGTAGGGACTAACTCCATTTTTGTAATGAATTTTTCAGAAATACCATCATTAGAGGTATTCACAAAAATGATCTCAGCTTCATTAGGTGCGTACCGTACGTCCAAGTCATTTGTTCCAGCAATTTTTTCTGTTGATATTTGTGTACTAAAACCGGTATTAAAATTGAACTCATAAATGCGTGTGTCAAGTTGTCTATAGGATGGATTTTCGTAACCGGAAATATCGTATGTGTACAATAATTTTTCACCCGTTACTGACAAATTCAAACCTCCAAAAGCACCATTCTGTCCAGACAGTACAGTCGAAATCACGACACCCGCAGAATTAATTATATAAATTTCACAATTATATCCTTGGCTATCGTTTACTTTTATGGCAATTTTAGAACCGTCGTTACTCCAGTCGCATTCTGAAATAAATTTACCATTTGGTGTTTGAAATATTTTTCTAAGTCCGCTCCCTGAACTATTTATTTCATACAATTTATCAAAATTAGGATAAATTATTTTATCACCAGAGGCATTCCATGAAAAACCGATATGATCTGAGTTAAATCCTGCGATAGGAATAGTATTTGTTACTTTAGTTTTACTAGAACCATCGGAATTCATGGTGTAGATATGATTTTGGCCTCCACTTGATTGAATAAAAGCAATCTTACCTGACTGAATATTTTTTCTTGGTCGCCAGCTATTATTCTCAGAATTGGTAATCTGGTAAGTGTTTTTGTCAGTATCAGCTGCGAATATGACATTATTATTATTCACTTTTTTCACCATCAAGTACCGTGTATTAGGGAATGAAACCGTTGAAAAAGTAAAAACAGCACTCAAAACAGCCGTGCTCTTCGCATCTGTAACTGAGACCTGCCATAAATATTTAGTATCAAATAATAAACCAGTTAACTCTAACTCTTTAACCTTGATATCAGAAAAAACAGCGACGGTAGTATTCTTATTATTACGCACCGTTACCTCATAGGTGAGTGCATCATCATTCGTATCCGTTGATTCCCATTGCAATTTTGTTGTCAAATTTTGACCAATCGCATTATCTAATGGCGCTACTGCAGATGGAGCAGTTGGAGCGACGTTGACACCAGAATTTTTTGACAACTCAAAGACAACCTCACTATTTAAATCCTTATTAACCGTAACGGATTCAAACTTTGTTAAAAAAGCATCTTTCTGAGCTTGAAGAGCATATTCCCCAACCTTGACATTAGTAATCGTAAATTTCCCTTCTGCATCTGTAAAAACTATACTAGAGGTAGGACTTGAAAATATCTTCACATTCTCTAAGGGACTAAAGGTATCTCCTGTAACAACTTTCCCAGAGATCGATCCGTATACTTCTGTACTACCATCTATTTTATCTTCACTACACCCTATAAAAAGAGAAAAAATGATTAGAAAAAATATAATTTTTATGTGTTTCATCTGTCTTTGAATTAAATTATTGCTGATAATATTTTCCCCTACTTTTTATTTTTTTTCCCGAAATAAAAATTCAATCCTATTCCAAACATGTAGTAGTTATCTCCTCGTACCCCAACTTTTGTTAAATCGAGATTATCATTAAAATTAATATTGTATTCTGCAAAAGCTTTTATTCCTATGTTATTTGAAACTAAATACTCAAGTCCGGTTCCGAACTGTGTTTTTCCATACAAGGTCGAGAAATCGCTGCGACCACCAAGCCCAAAGCCCCCATAAATAAATGGAGTAAAAGAATCTCTAGGTAATATGATCCATTCTCCATTTAAATCGAAGGAAACAAAACCGCCGTAGGGCTTATTTTCATTTGCTAACCTCATGGCGCTTCCTGCAGCAGAAATAGCAAGGCTAGGAGTAACAAACAGCCTTATTGCTGCTTTACCGAATGGTTTTAATACAGGATTCGAATAATCGCCATCCATTAAAGAAGCACCACCGCTAATCTCTATGCCCATTTTTGCTCTTTTTGGCTGAAAATCTCTATTATATAGTTTAGATCCATCTGCAACATCATTTTCCGCTTTATAAGCCGCTAGTAAAGTATCAACGTCAGCCTTTGGATCCTCTGTCTCTAAAATTCCGTCTTTAATACCTTCTAAAACTATAGATTGCACTGCTTTTTCAATAGCTTCTGTTACAGCCATCTGAATTGGCTCATTAGTCGTATATCCAGTTTCTACTTCTAGAAGCCTTTTAAAGTTTACATATCTAAATAGACTTTGATCTATAGCTTGGGAAAGAATAGTTTTAGAAACATACACCGAATTTAGAATTTTACCATTTGAAGTTGATACCATCCTTAAATAGACAGTTACTCTATCTTGTCTGTATTTTAAAGAACCACCGGCTCCAAAATATCGAGCTCCAAATCCTCCAGTAATAATATTAGAATCGTAGGATATTATACCACCCTCTAATAAAACTCCTGCGTACAATAAAGGTGTTAACTGAGATTCATTAGGATCACTATTTTTTATGTATTCTTGTCTGGTCGAGCGAATAAGATTTCGTTCTTGCAGTAAATTACCAATATTCTCTCTTTCTATAGGAATAAACCATTTAGAATCTTCAAGTGCCTTTAACAAAATTGAAGTAGCACCCTGAGTAACAGCAGTACTAAAACTACTACCATTTTCTAGAGGTTTGTATTGTCCTGTTTGATCTCTGAACTTATAAACACCCACAACAACCTGCTGTTTAGGTTTGGGTAATTGTTTAAGTGCTGAAGTGGCAGGTGTTCCTTCACCAATAATTGCTTTTTCAATCCCAGTGGGCTGATTATAAAATGCCGTACAACTTGATAATATGAACAGTAGAACTATCGTAAAGTAGGTATAGATTTTCATACTATTTGTTTGGGATAATTACTTGAGTTTTTTCTCCAGTTTTAGTATCTAAGATATTTAATGATAAACCATCAGCAGTAGGATAAATATCAATAGAGTAACTACCAAAAGTGTAAGATCCTTGTGCAAGCCCATCTGTACCAAATTGTTGACGGTATAGCAAGCTTGAAATTTGACTCAATAATTGCGCATCTAAACTTTCTTTAAAACGCTGTAATTCTGTTTTCTCAGCTCCGGCAGTTATCTTCTCGGTAAATTTATTTTGATTCTCAGCACTGCTCATTAGCCATTGGTAGTTAAAAGTTTCTCCACCAAATGCAGGATTTATAGGTTTATAAACCAGTGCCTGCGATTGCGCAGCTACGGAACAAATGAAAACCATAGCCAAAATAACGATTTGCTTTTTCATAACTTTAATATTTAATACTGAATAAAATAGGTCTTTTCCTTTTCTTTCTCCTTAAAATAATAATAGGATATTCTCACCGCTTCTTCTGCCACTGCATCTAAAAACTCATCATCTGGCCTAGTTAAAAACTCATAAATAACTTCATTATTTACTACAATACTTATTTTGGTATTTCTACCAAGGCTCAGCTCCTCTAAGATGGTAATTATCTCGTTTCCATTAATATTTAAATCATTGTATTTATAATAATATTTGTCATAAAAATCTAGCCCAATTCTAGTTTTGGTATTATCCGTTATAATACCTTTTAGAATAAAACTATCATCTGGCAGAAGCTCTACCGCCTCTACTTTTTTTTTTCACCATTAAATTCGATTCTCTCTTTACTAATTATCTCCTTATCTTCATTAAAAAAAAGCAACATCACAATAACTACTTCATCATCATTAATAGTAACTTGAGTTGTAGATAATTTAATTTTTTCATTTGGGTTTAAAGTAAATACACCCTCCTGCGAATTATTCGATTGATTACCATTTGATGTCACACTATTTTTAATAACAGATAATCTATAAGAAGCGCTTTTAGTTATAGCCGTTTTATTTTCAGCAGTACCCGTTACTTTAATAGTATTTTCCATTTTATTCACTTCAATTTTAGCCTTTACTTCATCTTGTGGCACACTCTTTTGAGCGTAAACTAAGATTGTAGGTAATAAAAAACTGATCGTTATAAAATTTCTAAGTACTTGCATTTTAGTTACTTTTATTTATTATAATTATTGAAGCTCCATTGCCTGCTTGATTTACTTTCATATCCTTCGAAATAGAATTAGTACCAATACTTTTAATATTTAGATTATTACCGTTTTGCATCATCTGAGAATTAGTCTCATAGTTAGTTGCCTTAGTATAATCATTGATCGAATTGCTATTTCCGTTTTGAATTATATTAGCTTTAATTTTCGCAGCATTCTTGACTAGCATATAGTCATTATTATCTCCGTTTTGAGTTAGAGAGATGGAAGTTTCTCTTGAACTTACAATAATAGCTGAAGTATTGTAGTTACCTATTTGCTGAATTAAAATACCTGTAGTTCTATTTTTTTCTATAGCGTCTTTTTTATTTAAAGCATTTCCATCAACAAAAGTTGTTAAGATAGAAGCAACTTCTTTAGGTTTTAAAACTGAGAAATATTCGTTTTCTGCATTAGAATCGATCTTTAACTTTTGCGAAAATACAGAAGGTACCAAACACAGAAATAATACAGTATTTAATAAATATATCGTTTTCATTTTGCTTGTCTTTTAAAGTAAAAAGATGAGATAGTTTTATTTAGAACTACCTCACCTTTTTTTTTAATTCATAGAAATTTACATTCCTGATTGAGTATTATTAATAGTGTTACCGTTTCCAAAAGAAAACCCAACATGTTGATGACCCGTACCAGATTGTACAACAGTAGAAGTATTATTATTACCTATCTGCATCGTATTCTCTACCAATTTAGTACCATTTTGAGTTAATGAAGCAACGTTTCTGTTTCCATATTGATAATGATTAGAAACATTTCCATCAGCCATAGATGTACCAGTTGGAGAAGTTTGTGTTTGAGAAGAGTCATTACCTATACCACCTTGGCTAGCATAAGCAGAGTTACCATCTCCAGTCTGCAACTGCAGCGCTCTGTTGTTTCTATGTGGAGAAACTGGCACTACAACACCTCCTGCAAGACCTATCTGTGCAGTACTAAAAACTGCTGTGGTTGATGGAATATCATTACCTGAAGTACCTTGATCTACTGTCGCAGTATTGTTATCCCCTCTTTGTACTTGTCTAGCCCAATCAGATCCTTGAGTCGCTCCTGGAGCTCCAGCAACTTGATCTTGCCAAATAGTTGCACGGTTGTTATCTCCAACTTGTCTTTGGAAAGCCTCATTGTCTTGGTTACTTTGAGAAACGAATGCTGTGTTTGATTGGCCTCTTTGAAAAACCTCTGCACTATTTCTCATTGCATGTACCATAGAAGGCTGAGTACCTTGATAAACTGTTGATGTGTTGCTTCGACCATATTGATCTACATCCGAATCGTTAGCACCACCATTTTGATTCACGGTAGAACCATTTAGATTACCAACTTGGTTAACATTAGACATGTTAACTTGAGCAAATGACATCGCTCCTACAAATAGCATCGCTGAGACGCTTAAAACTACTTTTTTCATAATAAATATATTTAATTGGTTATTAATACAAGTTATTACGTAGGTTTTAAAAAAAGCCATGGGCTTAACTTTTTTTATTCTTTTTTTGTAGGTTATTTTTTTTAAGATTTGGGAATCTCTTGTTGTAAAAAGGAGATAGTCAGAAACAAATTGCTAAACGACTATTTCATTACTACAATTCAAATATAGAAATAATATTTCAATACATACCCCGTATAAACACTTGTTTTTCAAACAAATAATGGTTTTTTCGATAAAGTGTTACTCATAATCGATAAACTACACTTTAAATTTTAGAGTGTCTAAGAAAAAAACTACTCCGTTTAGTTTTTTAATACAAAAAAAGAAATAATCGCAAATTACTAGTTGTTTTTAAGATAATTTATAATGATTTCGACTAAATCAATATCTATTTGCGAATCCTATGGAGTAAACACAATAAATCTAGTATAAAATAGACAATATGCGGGCAAATCAAATTTAGTTGGTAAACCTACAAGTATATTTGTAGGAATAAAATAAATTCCTACTATTAAATCATGCTTCGATTTAACACCACTTTTAGAGAAATAGTAGTAGATCATCTTTAATAAAAACAAAATTCATTTGAATTTAAAAAAAACCATTTTACTTCATTCCAGATAAGCCATAAAAAAAACCGCCTTCTATTAGGAAGGCGGCTGGTAAGTATTAATTTTACAAAATTACTTCGTAAACAATAATTCTCTATACTTTGTTAAGGTCCAAAGTTCGTTGTCAACCAAAAGCTCTAATTTATCACAGTGCTCACGGATGATTTCAAAATAAGGCTTTACATTATCGCAATACGCTTCAGCCATTTTTTGTGCATCAGTCAAAACATTAGCTTTTTTCCTTTCATTAGTCATTGCCATCACCTTAGAATTAATTCCTTCTATGTGCTTCGATATTGATTTAATGATGATAATTTGTTCCTTAGCAATGTTTTCAAAATCAGAACCAAAAATATCCTTCAATCCCTTTACGTTTTCAATTAAGGTGTTCTGGTATCGTATAGCAGTTGGAATAACGTGATTTGTTGCAATATCACCCAAAACACGTCCTTCTATTTGAATTTTCTTAGTATACTCTTCTAATTCGATTTCGTAACGTGCCTCTACTTCGATATGGTTCATAATTCCCATTTCTGAAAATAAATCTAAAGCTTGTTTTGATGCTCTAGCTTTTAAAGCTTGCGGAGTAGTTTTAAAATTACTTAAACCTCTTTTCTTAGCCTCTATTTCCCATGCTTCACTGTAACCATCGCCTTCAAAAAGGATCTTCTTAGAATGTTTAATATACTCTCTTAAAACATTAAAGATCGCATCATCCTTTTTCATGTCTTTAGTTTCAATCAAAGCATCTACCTCTTTCTTGAAGTCTTTTAATTGTTTTGCGACGATAGTGTTAAGAGTCGTCATTGCATTAGAACAGTTTGCAGTTGAACCCACGGCTCTAAACTCAAATTTATTACCTGTAAAAGCAAACGGAGAAGTTCTATTTCTGTCCGTATTATCCAAAATCACCTCTGGAATTTTACCAACGACATTAAGTTTAAGGTCGGTTTTTTCTTCAGGAGATAATTTCCCTTTGGTTACACCTTCTAATTCTTCTAACACTTTTGTTAATTGTGCTCCAATAAAAACAGAGATAATAGCCGGTGGCGCTTCATTTGCTCCTAGTCTATGGTCATTACTTGCTGTTGCAATTGCTGCTCTCAATAAAGCCTCGTAATCATTTACTGCTTTAATTGTATTAATAAAGAAAGCCAAAAACTGTAAATTAGTCATTGGCGTCTTGCTAGGGCTTAATAAGTTTACTCCAGTATCAGTTGCTAATGACCAGTTATTGTGTTTTCCAGAACCATTTACTCCTTTAAATGGTTTCTCATGTAGTAAAACTTTCAAATCATGACGTTCTGCTACTTTCTGCATTACATCCATTAATAAACAGTTATGATCAACTGCTAAATTTGTCTCTTCAAATATTGGTGCAAACTCAAATTGGTTTGGTGCAACTTCGTTATGACGTGTTTTAACAGGTATACCAAGCAACATACATTCTTGCTCCAAATCTCTCATGTATGTTAAAGCACGAGTGGGAATGGCACCAAAATAATGGTCATCTAATTGCTGCCCTTTTGCAGAAGTATGACCTAGTAAAGTCCTACCCGTCATCATTAAGTCAGGACGAGATTCTGCTAAAGATCTATCAATCAAGAAATATTCTTGCTCCCAACCTAAAGTGGCAGTAACTTTCTTTACGTTTTTATCAAAATATTTACACACATCAGTAGCTGCTTCATCAATAGCTGATAAAGCTCTTAATAAAGGTATTTTATTATCTAATGCTTCTCCTGTATATGAAATGAATACAGTTGGGATACATAAAGTAGTACCATATATAAAAGCAGGAGATGTTGGGTCCCAAGCCGTATAACCTCTAGCTTCAAATGTATTTCTAATTCCACCATTTGGAAAACTAGAAGCATCTGGCTCTTGTTGCACTAATTGCGCACCTCCAAATTTCTCAACTGGATCACTCCCATCATAAGACGTTTCAAAAAAAGCATCATGCTTCTCAGCAGTCGCACCTGTAAGTGGTTGAAACCAGTGTGTATAATGTGTTACACCTTTAGACAGCGCCCACTCCTTCATACCCATTGCTATGTAGTCGGCTAATTTTCTATCAATTTTTGTACCATGTAGCACTGCACTTTGAACACCTTTTAAAGCATCCGAAGTTAAATACTGCTTCATTGCCTTTTCGTTGAACACATTTGAACCGAAAATAGCAGATTTTTTTCCTGATTCTTCAAATTGAACTGGTTTTCTTGTGGAAGCTTCTCTCAAAGCTTGGAAACGAATTGTTGACATATTTTTTTTTTACAAAGTTAATGATTTGTCTTCAAAAAAATAGAACAACCAGTATGATAATATAATAAAAATACATCCAAATAATAGTAATTCATAAATTGAACCCTATTAAAAATAGGGTTTTAATAAAAATAGTACCTCTATAAACAAAATACCCCCTCTGTTTTTAGCAAAAGACAAAATATCTATATATTTGCAAAAAAAGTAAATAAGCAACAAAACTTTGTTACCATGGCAAAAATAAAATTAGAATACATTTGGTTAGACGGATACGAACCAACTCAAAACCTTAGGAGTAAAACTAAAGTTGAAGAACACGAAAATTTTAAAGGAACTTTAGCTGAAATTGGAAATTGGTCTTTTGATGGTTCATCAACTCGACAAGCAGAAGGCGGTTCATCTGATTGTTTGTTAGTTCCTGTTGCGATTTACCCAGACCCAACTCGCCTTAACGGTTACTTGGTAATGACCGAAGTTATGAACGCAGACGGCACACCACATTCCTCTAATGGAAGATCTACAATTGATGATGATGGTGATTTCTGGTTTGGTTTTGAGCAAGAATATTTTATCATGGACACTAAGACCCTTTTACCTTTAGGTTTCCCTATTGGTGGGTATCCAGCTCCTCAAGGAATGTATTACTGCTCTGTAGGTGGGAAAAATACACACGGAAGAGCATTAGTTGAAGAACATGCAGACTTGTGTATCGCAGCTGGAATTAATTTTGAAGGAATTAATCAAGAAGTTGCCTGCGGTCAGTGGGAGTTTCAACTGTTTGCACAAGGTGCGAAAAAAGCAGGTGATGAAATTTGGGTAGCAAGATATTTATTAGACCGTTTAACTGAAAAATACGGTTACTACATTGAGTACCACCCAAAACCACTTGGAGACACGGATTGGAATGGATCAGGAATGCATGCTAACTTTTCTAACGAAGTCCTTAGAACTTGTGGGTCTCAAGAAACCTACGAAAAAATTTGTGAAGCTTTCCGCCCAGTAACCGCTGAGCATATCGCTGTTTATGGTGCTTATAATGATTTACGTTTAACTGGTAAACATGAAACTGCTTCTATTCATGACTTCTCTTATGGAATATCTGATCGAGGATGTTCAATACGTATTCCTTTAATGACAGTTCAAAAAGGATGGAAAGGTTGGCTTGAAGATAGAAGACCAGCGTCAAACGGAGATCCTTATAAAATTGCTGCACGAATTATACAAACAGTAAATTCAGTTTTATAATCTAAACCTCTTTACAAAATTATAAAAGTGCTATTATTTTTAATGGCACTTTTTTTATTTTCGCACTACAACAAGTTTTCATATAAATAATTAGAAATTAAGAATCAAAAGGTATCTTTGTGTGAGAAACTAAAAATAAAGTTATGATTATCTGGATTTCTTTTTTCGTTATTATCATTATAATTCTTGCCTTAGATTTAGGGGTTTTTAATAAAAATCCTCATATAATAAGCTCCAAAGAAGCAACCAAATGGACCGCAATCTGGATTACAATATCCTTTTTATTCTCCGGTGTGATCTATTGGATCTATGGTAATGGCTATATTGAAAACCCCGATAATTTAAAACCTTTAGCCGCTTCAATAAAATACATCACTGGTTATTTAATTGAATTATCATTGAGTATTGATAACATTTTTGTCATTGCAATTATCTTTTCCGCCTTTAAAATACCCCAAAAATATCAACATCGTGTACTTTTTTGGGGTATCCTTGGTGCCGTCTTTTTTAGAGGTTTGATGATCTATTTTGGTGTTCTAATTATCAATAAATTCGCCTGGACCACATACATATTTGGAGCTTTCTTAATTTATACTGCTGTAAAAATGTTATTAACAGGTGATGATGATCAATTTGAACCTAAAAAGTCTTTTGTTTATAAAGCTTTAAAGAAAATAATGCCAATTTCGAATCATATTGATGGTGAACATTTTTTTGTAAAAAGACGTCACTTAACCGCTGCAACACCACTTTTTGTCGCCTTGGTTGTAATTGAAGTTATGGATGTTGTTTTTGCAGTTGATAGCGTGCCTGCAATTTTAGCTATCACAAATGATCCTTTTTTAGTATTTAGCTCTAATATCTTCGCAATATTAGGACTTAGATCTATGTACTTTTTCTTGGCTAATATGCTAGAAAAATTCAGTTACCTCGAGTACAGTCTAATTGTAATTTTAACCTTCGTAGGAGTAAAAATGATTTTACAAGATTTCATAGAAATTCCGGAATGGGTGTCCCTTGCTGTTATAGCGCTGTCACTACTTTCCGGAGTAGTGTTTTCCCTTTATAAAAATAAAGCTAAATAGCAATTTTAGAATTACTTAAATAAAAAAAGGATAGCTGTGCTATCCTTTTTTTTTTGCAAATTATAATTTTGAATTAAAAGTTGATTTTTTGAACTTGACTTTCTTTTAAATTTAGAGCGGCCATAACAGCAATATAATTATTTTTATTGACTGATGACAATAAATTAGTCGGTAAGATGACAATCCTAAAAGTTTGATTATCGATATATTGAGGAGTAATCAGTAAATTATAAGTTCCTCTGGCAGTGATAAAAAAATCTTTTTTACTAAAATCAAAATCGTAATCTAATTCATTTCCATTAGAGAGATAAATTGTTCTTGGTATTAATTGCCAAATTGGAGTAGTAGAATTTACAAGGCCGCTCATTCTATAAACTAATATAGTTTCATCATTAAATAAATCTCCTCCGATTTCAAATTGAAAAGTACTTGAAATATTATATTCATTATCAGCAACTCTACCTAAATTAACATTCTTAATTTCAAATGCTTGTGGTATCGTGTCATTATCATTGATAGGCGCTACCTCAGATACTGTGCAACTTTGTAGACTCACTATTCCAATTAGCGCTAAAAGGGTAAATAATTTTTTCATAATAATAATTGTTTAAGGTTGTATTTTCTATTAAAGTGTGATTTTTTGTATATCGCTTTCTTTCAAATTTAATTTTGAAACTACATCAAAATAATCTTTCTTGTTCACCTGCTTGGCAAAGCTCCCTGGTACTATGACAACACGAAGTAATTGATTCAATCTAAACGATGTTGGCACCGTATTTAAATTAGCCCCTACCAAGTATACGGTAACATCTCTTAAGGAATAATCATATTCATAACCAAAATCAAATGAACCGTCGTTGTAAAAATGATCTTCTGGTAACAAAGCCCAAACCTCTTTACCTTGATAAGTTCCGGTTAATCTATATACCAACACCTCATCCGAAGCAAATATTTTTGAATTAAAAATAATCTGTTTACTAAAAGAATTAGAAGCGGTAAAAGAGGTTGGAACTTCAAATACTTCACTTGAAGAGGTATCTTCTATATAAACTTCATCGGTGATCGTACAACTTTGCAAACTAAGGACGCCAATAAAGGCTAAAAGGGTAAATAATTTTCTCATGATGTCGTAATTTTATTTGTTCTTTTTTACAATATTCATTAACTGTGCCAAAAAATATTTTAATAATAATTTGTAGCTTTGAATTATGGAAAAGCAACTTAAACTATACATGGTAATGCTAGGCTGTACACCGAAAGGACGTCTAACAGAGCAACACGATATTTTTTTTGGAATTGGAACTTCTGTTAAAGATTTAGTTCCAGAAATGAAGGCTTTTTGGCCTGAAGCTAAAGGAAAAATTCATATTGATGCTTGGCGCGAAATCACAGCTGTTGATAATCATTTGATTCAAGTTATTGATAAAACTGAAAAACAGCCCGAAAATGAAAATACTTTGTTTTTCATTAATTTAGGTGGATATAAAAAAGGAGAGTTTGAAGAATACCATTATAAAATGGTAACTGTATCCAAAACGCTAGGCGCAGCTACCAGAAAGGTTAAATCAACTACTTTTTTCAAGCATTGTGGTTTTGAAGGAGCAGGAGCATCTCATATTGATGATAAATATGGTATCGATGTAGATGAAACACACAGAGTTAATGATATTTTAGACTCGCAGTATAAAGATCAATACGGCTTAAAAATAACGAAATCCAATCAGCCATTAGAAGAAGACGAATTGCATATAGGTTATGTGAAAATAAAAACTATATCCGTATAGTTCTCTTAGTATAGCTCTTGTGTTGACACAAAATAAAAAGGACTTTCATAACAGTATGAAAGTCCTTTTTATTGCATTTATTTTACTAATCCACTATTAGTTTTCAATACTTTACTAAAAAAAAGAACATGATATGGAAGTGCGTTTTCCCAATAATCCCAAGTATGTGCTCCAGGACGTTCTGTAAAATCATGCTTAACTTTAGCTACAACTAATCGTTTATGCAACTCCCTATTAGATTCTAGCAAAAAATCGTTTACACCACAATCTATTATTAGCGATAGATTATTATCAGCCATCTTATTAACCATATTTAAAACAGCATAGGAAGCATATGTTTCTTGCGATTTACCTTCTTTTCCAAACACAGGTTCCATTAATTTCGTAATTCTTTCTTTAGATTCAGCTGTGATCATGCTTCCCATGTCTACCGCACCACTCATACTACCCGCTGCGCAAAAAAGTTCGGGATGTTTACCTGATAAATATAAGGCTCCATGACCACCCATAGATAGCCCTGTAATCACTCGACCATTTCGATCATTAATCGTTCTGTACGTATTGTCAATTTTATTAACAACTTCCTTAGTAATATAAGTTTCAAACTGACTACCATTGCTTAGCGGACTATCTAAATAAAAACTAAATGTTTCTCCCTCGGGCATTACAATGATCATATTATATTGATCTGACAATTGATGTAATAAATTTTTATTCGGAGTTTTAGATAGCCAACTATCAAAATGACCATAAGCCCCATGAAGCAAATACATTACGGGGTAATTTGTTGTACTTTTAGCATAAGAGCTAGGTAAAACGACAGCCGCTTTATACATCTTGTTCATGGAAACACTAGGGATTTGCAACGTATCCACTGTCGCACCATAAGATGATGTGATCTGAACCAGTAGAAGAAATAATAAAAGAATTTGAAGTTTTTTCATGTTAGATAGTTTTGTAGTAAAAAAGTAAATATACTGCTTTATGATAAAAATCTGATAATCCATTGCAACCAAAAAAAAGACCTTTCGTTTTGAAAGGTCTTTTAGTTATCTATTGTAAATCTCTGTATAATTGAAATAAGCGATTCACACACTTTTTGCTCCGCAAAAACAATCACGTTATCTAATGAGTTAGATCCCGATAAAAATCGGGATAAGCGATTCACACACTTTTTGCTTCACAAAAACAATCACGTTATCTAATGAGTTAGATCCCGATAAAAATCGGGATAAGCGATTCACACACTTTTTGCTTCACAAAAACAATCACGTTATCTAATGAGTTAGATCCCGATAAAAATCGGGATAAGCGATTCACACACTTTTTGCTACGCAAAAAGTGGTTCTCTGCTTACATATTTCTTCTATACTGACCACCTACTTCAAATAAAGCAGCAGTGATTTGTCCAAGCGTACACACTTTAGTAGCTTCCATTAAATGATCGAATAAATTTTCGTTTTTAATGGCTGCATCTTGAATATTATCTAACTGTATTTGAACTTGCTTCGCATTCGCTATATGTAAATTCTCTAATGTCTGAATTTGGAATTGCTTTTCCTCTTCAGTCGCACGAATTACCTCAGCTGGAATCACTGTAGGAGATCCTTTTGAACTCAAAAAGGTATTTACCCCAATGATTGGGAACTCACCAGTATGTTTCAAGGTTTCGTAGTATAAACTCTCTTCTTGAATTTTAGAGCGTTGGTACATCGTTTCCATAGCACCAAGCACTCCTCCACGTTCCGTAATTCTGTCGAATTCTAGTAAAACAGCCGCTTCTACTAAGTCTGTTAATTCTTCAATGATGAATGAACCTTGAATTGGGTTTTCGTTTTTGGCTAGACCTAATTCTTTGTTTATAATCAGTTGGATTGCCATTGCACGACGCACAGATTCCTCTGTAGGTGTTGTAATCGCTTCATCATACGCATTGGTATGCAACGAGTTACAGTTATCATAAATAGCGTATAACGCTTGTAATGTGGTACGAATATCATTAAAGTCAATTTCTTGAGCATGTAACGATCGTCCTGATGTTTGAATATGGTATTTCAACATTTGAGCTCTCTCGTTTGCACCGTATTTCGTTTTCATGGCTTTCGCCCAAATTTTACGCGCTACACGACCAATAACTGCATACTCAGGATCTACTCCATTTGAAAAGAAGAAAGATAAATTAGGTCCGAAATCATTAATATTCATTCCGCGACTTAAGTAATACTCTACATAAGTGAATCCGTTTGAAAGTGTAAACGCTAACTGCGTAATTGGATTGGCTCCCGCCTCAGCAATATGGTATCCTGAAATTGAAACTGAATAGAAATTTCGAACATTATTTGTAATGAAATATTCCTGAACATCACCCATTAAACGCAATGCAAATTCTGTAGAAAAAATACAGGTATTTTGAGCTTGATCTTCTTTCAAAATATCAGCTTGAACTGTTCCACGAACTTGAGAAAGTGTTCTCACTTTGATTTCTTTATAAACCTCTAGAGGCAATACTTGGTCTCCAGTCACACCTAGAAGGTACAAACCTAAACCATTATTTCCTTCGGGTAAATCACCATTATACGCAGGGCGAGCAACTCCTTTTTCTTTGTATATCGCTTTAATTTTAGCATCAACTTCTTTCTCTAAGTCATTTGCTTTGATGTACAATTCACATTGTTGATCGATAGCTGCATTCATAAAGAAACCGAGCAACATGGGCGCTGGCCCATTTATAGTCATACTTACTGAAGTTAATGCATGCACCAAGTCAAAACCAGAATACAATTTTTTAGCATCATCCAAACAACAAATAGAAACTCCGGCATTACCAATTTTCCCGTAAATATCAGGACGTAAGTGCGGATCGTTTCCGTATAAAGTTACACTATCAAAAGCTGTAGACAAACGTTTGGCCGGTAATCCAGCACTAACATAATGAAAACGCTTGTTTGTTCTTTCAGGCCCACCCTCTCCAGCAAACATACGAGAAGGATCTTCACCTTCTCTTTTAAACGGGTACAATCCTGATGTAAAAGGGAATTCTCCAGGAACATTTTCTTGTAAGCACCATCTCAATATATCTCCCCAAGCCTCGTATTTAGGCAAAGCAATTTTAGGTATTTGAGAGTGTGACAAGGACTCTGAATGTGTTTTTATTTCGATTACTTTATCTCTTACTTTAAAGGAGTAAATAGGATCTTTGTATTTATTTACTTTTTCGTCCCAAGTCAGGATTACTTCCCAATTGTAGGGATCTAAATCCATTTTTACTTTATCAAATTGATTTAGTAAAAGGTTTAGAAAGATATTATTCTCATCTTGTTCCTTTACTGCAGATGGGTAAACAGATTCATCATCAATTCCTACTTTATTAATAACAGGAACGTTTCCTGAAACGGATTCGATTGTTTTGAAAATTCCGTACAACTTTTGAGCTACTTTTTGTTGACTTAAGGCAGTTTCATCATATTTACGATTACTTTCGGCAATTTCAGATAAATAACGGGTTCTATGTGGTGGAATCACAAAGATTTTTTCACTCATTTCACGAGTTACTTCAAAAGTAGATTTTAGGTCGGAACTTGTTTTTTCGACTACTTTATCCATGATCGCTTTGTAAAGCGTATTCATTCCTGGATCATTGAACTGCGAAGCAATCGTCCCGAAAACAGGCATATCATCTGGACTTGCGTCCCAAAGGTTATGATTGCGTTGGTATTGTTTTTTCACATCACGAAGTGCATCCAAAGCACCACGTTTGTCAAATTTATTAAGCGCTACTAAATCGGCAAAATCAAGCATATCGATTTTTTCTAATTGCGTAGCAGCTCCAAATTCTGGTGTCATAACGTACAATGAAACATCAGAGTGGTCCATTATCTCTGTATCTGACTGCCCGATTCCAGAAGTTTCTAGAATGATAATATCATACTTTGCTGCTTTAATTACCTGAATAGCATCGGCAACATATTTAGACAAAGCCAAGTTAGATTGACGCGTAGCCAATGATCTCATGTACACACGAGGATTATTAATAGCATTCATACGAATTCTATCTCCAAGTAACGCTCCACCTGTCTTACGTTTTGATGGATCTACAGAGATTAATCCGATTGTTTTCTCAGGGAAATCAATTAAAAAGCGACGAACCAATTCATCTACTAATGATGATTTACCTGAACCACCTGTTCCTGTAATACCTAAAACTGGAGTTTTACAGTTTTCGTTCATTTTATGTATCGCCTCTAAAGCCGGCTTAGCAATAGCAGTGAAGTTCTCTGCTGCCGATATAATTCGGGCAATTGCAGTTGGATTTTTTGAAGCTAATTGCGCTACTTCACCCGTTAATTTATCTCCTGTAGGAAAATCAGATTGTTGCACTAAGTCATTGATCATTCCTTGCAATCCCATAGATCGCCCATCATCAGGTGCGTAAATACGTGTGATTCCGTAGGCTTGAAGTTCGGCAATTTCCGATGGTAAAATAACACCACCTCCTCCACCGAAGATTTTGATATGTCCTGCCCCTTTTTCTTTAAGTAGGTCATGCATATACTTAAAGTATTCATTATGACCACCTTGATATGATGTCATCGCAATAGCATTTGCATCTTCTTGAATAGCAGTATTTACTACTTCTTCAACACTACGGTCGTGTCCTAGATGAATTACCTCTACTCCAGTAGATTGAATAATTCGTCTCATTATATTTATAGCTGCATCATGACCATCAAATAATGAGGCTGCAGTTACTATTCTTACTTTATTCTTAGGAATATACGGTGTTTGTGGATTCATTTTGAGAATATGATAATTTTAAGAGTGCAATTTACAAAAATTTTTAATGATTGTTCACTCTTCCTTTGAGATGTTAATAAAAAAGCAGAAAACGTGATAAATAGCCCTGATGGAAGTGGCATCCCAGACTGTAATTGCTAATAGAGCAATTACAGTCTGGATATATCGGACAGGAGGACCACTGTTCCGAAATATAACATAAAGTTGTTGCTTCTAAAGAAAATTATACCGCTCTATTTTTAATTAAGTAGTATTTTTGGAACAAATAAAACATATCATGAAAAAATTTCTATTCTTACTTAGCATTTTTACCCTTACTAGTTGCGCAGAGCTACAACAAATAGCAAATCAATATCCTGCCATAGGAACTAATGGAACCTTCAATATTTCCGCTGGATTGAAAGAAGCTTTAAACAACGGAATCACAAAACAAGTTACAAAATTAACAGCAACTGATGGTTTTTTCAGAAACGAAGCTGTAAAAATTTTATTACCCGAAGAGTTGCGAAAAGTAGATGCAGGGTTAAGAAGCATTGGACTTAGCTCTCTAGCTGATGAAGGACTAAAAGTACTAAATCGTGCTGCCGAAGATGCAGTAAAAGAGGCTACACCAATATTTGTAGACGCAATTAAGAATATGACTTTTACAGATGCCAGAACAATATTATTGGGAAGCAATATAGCGGCGACAAACTACTTACAAAACAGCACATCGACTGCATTGTACAGTAAGTTTAACCCTGTTATTAAGAACTCGTTTAGTAAAGTAGGCGCAGATCAGGTTTGGACCAATATAATCACCAAATACAACAGTATTCCTTTTGTAAAAAAAGTAAACCCTGATTTGAATGATTATGTTACTACTCAGGCAATGGTAGGTGTATTTAAAATGATCGCAGTTGAAGAACAAAATATAAGAACAAATATCAGCGCGCGTACTACTCCTTTACTACAATCAGTTTTTGCAATGCAAGATAAAAAATAAGTAACCATTGTACCTAAATTCGAAAAATGATGCAAAAAATCACCATTTTAATTCACTGCGAAGATCAGAAGACAATAATTGCATCAGTCACGAACTACATCGGTTCAATTGACGGTAATATTACGTACTTAGACCAACATGTTGACCCTGAAGAAAACGTATTTTTCATGAGATTAGAATGCGAATTTGAAAATGCTAAGTGGGACTTAGAAAAAATCAAAATTAATTTTGAGATTGAAATTGCGCAACGATTTAATATGTCATGGGAAATTTATACGCAAGAATACAAACCTAGGATGGCACTTTTTGTATCTAAATATGAGCATTGTCTTTACGATATACTAGGTCGGTATAGTGCAGGAGAATTAGCAATTGAAATTCCTCTGATAATAAGTAATCATGATGACTTAAGACCAATTGCGGATCGATTCAATATTCCTTTTCATCATGTTCCTTTTAATAAGGAGATCAAACAAGAGGGAGAGCAACGGCAAATTGCGCTCTTGCAAGAATACCAAGTAAATTTTATTGTCCTTGCACGCTACATGCAAATTATAACCCCTAATTTAATAGGCTTGTATAAAAATAAGATCATTAATATTCACCATTCTTTTTTACCTGCTTTTCCAGGAGCTAAGCCTTATCATTCGGCTTTCAAACGCGGCGTAAAGATTATTGGAGCAACTAGTCACTATGTTACCGACGAATTGGATGAAGGACCAATTATTGCTCAAGATATTACGAGAGTAACACACAGCCATTCTATTGAAGATTTCATAATAAAAGGAAAGGATGTAGAACGATCTGTTTTAGCAAAAGCAATACAACTCCATGCAGAGCGAAAAACTATGGTTTACAATAATAAAACCATCATTTTTACCTAATGATCTGAAGTAGTAAAACGGTGTACATTAAATTCTAATTAGTAAAACAAACCTTGAAGGCTTCTTATTGATTTTTTAAAAAAATCTAATTAATAAAACACACCATTTAAAAGTTAACTTATAGACAACAAACTAATAACAGAAAATTAACAGAAGAACATTTAGATATACCTGATCTTTGCAGGAGTAATAAACTGGTTATTTATTATTGGTTTTGGTTAGTTAAAGAATTGCCGGCATTTTAAAATGCTGGCATTTTTTTTGGGATAAGCTGCATGTATGATAAAACAGCATCGTTAAAAATAGCTGCTTGCTCTACATTAACCACATGACCACAGTTCTCTATAATGTGTAATTTTGATGATTTGACATGACTAGCCACAACCGACTTAACAGAAGGCAAAAACATGTAATCCTCTTTACCCATAACGTATAATGTTGGGATATTTAACTCCACATGTCGGAACCACTTCAAAACGGGATTAATTTGAGCTGTTAATCGGAACCATTTTATAAATTCTTTTTGGCACAACTTTTTAGCCTCATTAATAAAAAGAAGACGTGACTGTTTATGATTTTCTCTTGGCATAATGATAAAAGCAAAGAGTTTATACAAAATCAAGTAGGGCATCACGTACTTAAATAAATTACCCACTCGCATCAATATTTGAGAGCGAAAATTCATTTTTAATATTGCTCCACCCAATATCATACTTTGAACCCTATTAGGATACATTTCGGCTAATTGTCTAATTAAAATAGTTCCTAAAGATATACCAACGAAATGCGAAGATTGAATTTTTAAATAATCTAAAACCTCTAAAATATCATTGGCTAATTCCGGAAAGCTGTAGCGTTGTTTAAAAGTAGCTTTAATAATAGACTGCGATTTACCATGACCACGTAAATCAAGTAGTAAAACATTGTAATGCTTTTGAAAATCTCTTATTTGCTTATACCATATAGAAGAACTACCTCCTGCGCCATGCACAAAGGTTACCCATTGGTCAGATATATCATTCTTAAAAATAGTATAGTTTATCACCTGTTTTTTGAGATAAAAATAATTAATTGAAACAGTACTGCAATTTTAGTCAAAAATAATAGTTTAGGAACCATTGTAAAATGTAAATTTGCAAAAAAAATAAAATGAGCGGAATACTGCAAGATGGAGATGAAATTGAGCAACTAAAAAAAGAATTTAAAGCACTTTCTGAACAAAAATCCATTATAAACAAAGATAACAATTGTATCAAAGATCAAAACAAAAAGCAAGAATTAATTTTAGAGCACTATGATTTATAGCCTTTTATGCAACATCCTAAAATAGTCAAATGCCTTGAGCAGGCGACTGCCGTACCAGGAAAACATTTCACCATCTACCAACACCGTTTGTGCTTTCTTTGTATAATTGCTAATCTCATACCCATCTTCTTTTTTGAAAGGATAGGGTTCTGAGGAAAGAAAAATAAAATCAGGATCACCCTCGGCTGTAATATCTTCGATAGCAACTTCTGGATAACGTCCTTTTCCCGTGTAAATATTTTCAAAATGGTTTAGACGCAACAACTCATTAATAAAATTATCGTCTCCTGCTACCATATATGGTTTTTTCCATATAAAGTAAGCTACTTTTTTTACTGGAAATGAAGCAATGAAGCTTTTAAATTCGATTAAAGAATAAGACAATTTATCATTCCATTTTTTGGCTTCCGTACGCACATTACATAGTTGACCAAAATCAGTAATCATTTGAAAATTATCCTCTATCGTCTGGATGTCTGTTATCCAAACAGTACATATTTCTCTCAGACGCTCTACCATTTCTTGAGTGTTTTCTTCTTTATTACAAATAATAAGATCAGGAAGTAAGGCCCTTATTTTACGATAATTAACTTTTTTTGTCCCACCGACAACTGTTTTAGTTGATTTGAAATGATAAGGATGCACACAAAATTTAGTAATCCCCACTATTCTAGTCTCTAATCCTAGATCATATAGCAATTCTGTTTGTGAAGGAACGAGCGAAATGATACGCTGAGGCGAAGTTTCAAAAGTATGTGTGGTTCCAAATTGATCTATTAGGGTTTTCATATTATTTCATTTAAAAACAACGGTTTTCTTATAACCACCATCCCCATAGCTAACGGGGACGCAACGATTCTGTAATGATCACAAACTATTTAAACCAATTAGGTATTAAGAATAGTAAGCCTATATAACTATAACTTACAATAGGGCAAAACCTTTTTTGTGCACTAATTTTTTTTTATTGTAACGAGAAAAAACTTTCGCTAAATGGAACTAAATCTCTTAGGGTCTCGAACTCTAAAAATTAGACAAATTAAACTTCAGACAAAATTTGCTGCATTTCCTGTTGCATTTTTAGCGCTTCTACTCTAGCTTTTTTAGCAAAATCGGTTCCGTTAGAAGCATAGATAATTCCTCTTGACGAATTTATTAGCAAGCCTACATTTGCATTCATTCCGTATTTGCATACTTCAGAAAGACTTCCTCCTTGTGCTCCCACTCCCGGAACTAGTAAAAAAGCATCAGGCACAATTTTTCTAACTTCAGTGAAATATTCTGCTTTTGTAGCACCTACAACATACATTAAATTTTCACTATTTTTCCATGACTTAGAGGTCTCTAATACCTGCTTGTACAATTCTTTTCCATCTACCTTTAGAGTTTGAAAATCAAAAGCACCTTCATTAGAAGTTAAAGCAAGCATAATGGTATGTTTATTTTCGAAAGCCAAAAAGGGCTCAACAGAATCCTTACCCATGTATGGAGCTATTGTAACACTATCAAAATTTAAATCTTCAAAAAAAGCTTTTGCGTACATAGATGAGGTATTACCTATATCACCACGCTTAGCATCAGCGATTGTGAAAATTTCTGGATACGTATCGTTAATATAGTTAATGGTTTTTTGCAAGGAAGCCCAACCTTTTAAGCCATAAGCTTCAAAAAAAGCAATGTTTGGCTTATAAGCAACACATAAGTCGTGCGTGGCATCAATTATGGCTTTATTGAATTCAAAAATTGGATCTTCTAGCTCTAAAAGATGTTTTGGGATTTTATCTAAATCGACATCTAATCCTACAGATAGAAATGATTTTTTTTCTTGAATTTGATTGTAAAGTTGCTGTGTTGTCATTATTAAAGTTGTGTGTCTGGCAAATTTACAAACTAGATTTTAAAATCCTTACTTATATTTCAGTTTACTTAAAATCATATTGAAAGCTAACTTATGATTTTGTAAAAATTATTAAAAATTCCAGATCACTATTGCTAGCGTGCTTTCCTATCTTTGCTAAACAAATCAAGAAAAACGACCATAGAGGCGATACAGAAGTAGGAATACCGCAAAAATTAGATGATATAATAAAGAACAGGTTAAACAGATGATTTGAAGACTAATAAATTTCTTAATGAAATACTCCTAAAACACAAAGCGCAAGCTTAGGTTTTAAGCAGCGACAGCAACTAAGGATCATTTTAGTCTTTAGGCAAGCATAAGTTTAAAAAGCTATCAATACAACTATATTACAATGATGTGACAGGCAAAGCTCACTCTATGAAAAAACCAAAGTTATCAGTACAGCATTATAAGCACAGCTTAAAATGATATCACTGTCAATTTTTTATTAGTAACTTTGATAGGATATTAATTTAATGTTGGCAGATTATTAACAAATAAAAACATTTATGGATTCAACACCTATCAAAACACATATCGTTAAAGACTTATTAGCCTTCACCCTTATTGTATTTATATCTTATATTTTAAGAGACTTTTTGATTCCAATATTATTCGCTATTTTATTAAGCGTCATGATCTTTCCAATAGTACGTTTTTTTGAAGCGAGATTGTATCTCAACAGAATATTTTCAATTACTATTGCTATCCTTATTTTTACTGCAATGATTTTTTTTGTTTTTACCTTAATTGGAATTCAATTTCAAAACATCTTGGATAAAAGCGATATGTATTATGATCAAATTATGGATAAAATTAATATTTTAATCAAGCAAACTGAAAATTATACTGGAATAAAAAGTGAAGATATTGTAGGAAATGGTCAAATTGAGGTAAAGAAAATTGTAAAAGAAAACTCTGAGAATATCTTAGCACTATTAACACGATCTGGTAGTATATTGAGCGATTTTATATTGACCCCTTTATATATGTTTTTTTTCTTGCTGTATCGAAGTTTTCTAATAAGCTTTTTACACAGAGCAACTGCTAACAATAGAAATAGCACTAGAGTTATTATGAGAAAATTATATGACGTACAACAAAACTACCTACTAGGACTAGGAAGCGTAATGATTATAGTTGGTTTATTAAACAGTATTGGTTTATTAATTTTGGGAATTGACTATCCTTTTTTCTTTGGTTTTTTATGTGCTTTGTTACTATTGGTTCCTTACATAGGTATAATCATTGGTTCGCTTCTACCTGCAGCTGTCGCTTTAGCCACAAAAGATTCCTATTGGTATGCAGTAGGAGTAATTGCCATATTTGGTTTTATACAATTTATAGAGGGGAATTTTATAACCCCTAAAATCACCGGTTCAAAAGTTTCTTTAAATTCATTCGCTTCAATACTTGCTATCATTTTATTTTCGATGTTATGGGGGATTCCAGGAATGATCTTAGCTTTACCTATGACAGCATCATTGAAAGTACTTTTTGATCACACACAAAAATTTAAGCCTATTGGATTTGTTTTAGGAGAGGCAGATGACAAATATTTTTCTAACAAAGCTAAAAATCGTTTGAGGGTTTGGAAGCGAATTAGAAGTCAAAAATAAAAATTAGATTTAGATTTAGAAACCTTAGATACGATAAGTATGAATTTAGAATTAGATATTTTTTATAAATCAATAAATCAAAGTTGGGCTAATTTTATAAGCCATTTACCAAATGTTCTATTTTCAATAGTGGTTCTATTGTTTGGTTTATTGATTATCAAAATGATAAATAAATATGCTAAACAATTTATCGTTTCTAAATCTAACGACCCATTGATTGCCGACTTTATTTTAAGCATCATCTCTTTAATTCTCACCGTTACATTGTTTGTCATTTGCCTAGGTGTTATTGGTTTTGATGATGTGACTAATAAAATTTTAGCAGGTGCTGGTTTAACGACATTCATTATAGGATTTGCACTAAAGGATATAGGAGAAAATTTCTTGGCCGGAATTTTAATGGCTTTTCAACGACCGTTTCGAATAGGTGATTTAATCCAAATTGATACTATAAAAGGACGAGTAATTGAAATGAATTTGCGTTCCACCACAATTAAAACGCTAGACGGTATAGATGCATATATTCCCAATGCTTCCATTCTTAAAAACAATCTTGAGAATTTTACAATTGACGAACTCTTGAGAAGTCAGTTCATCATTAGTATTTCACATGATGAAAAAATAGACGAGGCATTCCTACTCATAAATTCATTTCTGGAGCAAAACGAATTTGTATTAAAGTTTCCAAGTCATAAAACATTAGTTGAAAAAATTGAAAATGATGTGGTTATTATAGGTGTTTATTATTGGTATAAAACTGATGAAATAAAAGCTCCCGGGGATAAATTAAAATCAGATTTACAATTAGACATTTACAAAGCCCTTAAAAAAGGAGAATTTAATTTACCTACGAATGTTGTCTCAATAGAGAGAACTGCTAATAAATAACGAAACTCTTTTTCGCTCAGCAATGATTTTGCTACCCTCCTTTAATTGTAAAATAGATTAAATTTCCATAATCTTAAAACAAAACGATACATTATAAAACCAAAAAATGAGGTCTTTACAGACCTCATTTTTTGGTTTTAGTTATACGAGCAGAAATTACTTAACTAATAAAATTTCAACCCTTCTATTTTGCGCTCTTCCTTGTGGCGTTTTATTAGATGCAATAGGCTTAACGATGCCATATCCTTCAGATGAAAGGCGGTCAGCACTAATTCCTTTTGCTACCAAATATACTTTTACTGCAGCAGCTCTATCTTTCGATAATTGCAAGTTTTTGACAGCTAGTCCTGTACTATCTGTATAACCTTCTAAGATGAAATTAGCATTACTGTAATTATTCATCACCTTTACGATCTCTTCTAATTTAGCGTATGACTCTGGTCTAATAGTCGCTTTAGATGAATCGAATAACACTGCTCTTGAGAAGGTATTTAATTCTTTAAGTACTTCTGGAGTAACTTCAGGACAACCATTATTTGCAACCGTACCTTTTACAGAAGGACATTTGTCATCTTTATCAAGAATTCCGTCACCGTCAGTATCAGGCCATGGACAGCCGTTATTTTCTTCAGGACCAGCTACAGCAGGACATTTATCATCTGTATCTAATACACCATCTTTATCAGTATCTAAATAAGGACATCCTTTATTAGCTACGGGACCTGCTACAGTAGGACAAGCATCGTCTTTATCTGCAACACCATCTTTATCAGTATCCAATACTACTTCAACAACCTCAACCACTTCAACGACTTCTGTTACAGTAGCTTTCTTTTGATAAACAGGAATTTTTAATCCTAAATGAAAATCAACCGCTCTAGAATTATCTGAAATAATATTTGATAACGCAGATCCTGATCCGATAAAGAAAACTCCTGTACGTAAACCAACACCTACCTGTGTTTGTTTGCTATAATCCATATAAGAAACAGGAACATAGAAACTAAACCATTTAGATTCAAAACGAGGAGTTACGCTTACTCTGTTTGCAATACTATTTTGATTTAGTTCCGCTTTATTAACCAAATTCACATCTCCATTTACATTCAAGTAAAATTTTCTATGAATATTCCAATCTACATCTGCATGCAAAGCAGTAGGTAAAAACGATTTAACAGTACCATTTACCACAGTATTGACGTAATTGTTTTTAATAAAATCATCAAAATTATCAGCAGAATCATAATCTGCTTGACTTACTGTGTTGTTTAGGTTGTAATTATTTCTAACTCCTTTTTCATATTTCATTGAACCTAAATCAGTAATAGAAACTCCAAAACGAACTTTATACTTGTTAACCTCTTTCAGATTATTAATATCTGCTCTGGAAGCATCGTACTCCGGTCTCCACTCGTACACTAAACCTAAATCTAATCCAAAACCTCGAGATTTACTATCTAAATCGATTTTATCATTTGTAGAAAAATCTTGACTTGAACCATAAACCGCGGTTCCTGTTGTGGTGTAAGAGTCCAATAATGAGTTTCCAAAATCATTATATTGTAGGGTTACATTATCACCTTGAAAATGATAATTAGCAACTCCTTGCAAATATTTAGCAGTAAAACCTCCTTTTAGAAAGTGTTGCCCTTTTTGCATTAAAACCGCTGCATAGGAAACCCCTAATTCTCCCCATGAGTTACCCACAGCATTAGGATTTCCTAATGTAGCCGAAGGAAAACTATTTGAATTATCTTTAGTTACATCATTAATTACTTGACCATTTACATTTAAAACATTTACATAAGCCCTTGCTCTAGTAAAAATTGCTAACGAATGCTTAGGCGCAATGTTAAACATAAATGAAGGTCCCATAACATCCGTATTAAAAACAGCATTGTTATTTGCACTGAATGATTTTTTTGCTTGGGTATCAAAATCAAAACCAGATTTAAAAGCATCTGATATACTCACACCATAGGCATCATTAGTCGCTGAGGAACTAATAGAAAACAAATTGATATCTGTTTTAAAGCGGGAATCAACAATCGATGCTGGATTGAATAGTACTCCTTGAACTCCTGCATAATTATCATGGGTGTAGCCAAGATAAGACTGAGCACTTACTGAAACAAAACTAGCCATGGCAAGCACTGTTAAAAAACTTTTTTTCATTTGAATTCGAATTACATTGTATTCTTAATTTTTCGCAAAAATAGACATATTTTACTAGAAAATAGCTACTAATTCTTTGTTATTACAAACCCAAATATCTTTTTTGACTAAAAAAAAATACCATACTGAAAACACAGTATGGTATTTATAATAATAGTAAAGAATAGCCTAAAAAACTTCGCTAGCTTCTTTCAACTTTTCCATATTGTTAACTAAGGCAAGCTCTTCAACGATTTTCTGAATATCACCATTCATTATATTTCCTAAATCATACAATGTCAAACCAACACGGTGATCTGTTACACGACCTTGTGCATAATTATAGGTTCTAATTTTTGCCGAGCGGTCACCAGAACTTACTTGAGACGTACGTTTAGTAGCATCCTCAGCTTGTTTTTTAGCTAATTCCTGCTCGTATAAACGGGAACGTAGTACGCCAAAAGCCTTATCCTTATTTTTATGTTGTGATTTTTGATCCTGACATTGCGCTACTAATCCTGTTGGAATATGTGTTAAACGAACTGCAGATTTCGTTGTATTTACTGATTGTCCACCTGGTCCTGAAGAACAGAAAAAATCTACACGAACATCATTCATATCAATTTGTACATCAAACTCCTCTGCTTCTGGAAGCACCATAACAGTTGCTGCTGATGTATGCACGCGGCCTTGAGTCTCCGTTTGAGGTACACGTTGCACACGGTGTACTCCTGCTTCAAACTTCAAAGTTCCGTAAACATCTTCACCAGTCACTTCAAAAATCACCTCTTTAAACCCACCAGACGTACCCTCATTCATATCGACAACCGAAGTTCTCCAACCGCGGTTTTCACAATATTTAGTGTACATTCTGAATAAATCTCCAGCAAAAATACTCGCTTCATCCCCACCGGTACCGGCACGAATCTCAACCATTACGTTTTTAGCGTCTTCTGGATCTTTTGGGATCAACATGAATTTGATCTCTTCCTCAAGCTCCGGTAATCTTTCCTTTGCTTCCTCTAGCTGCATTTTGGCCATTTCGGTCATATCTGCGTCACTATTGTCGGCTATGATTTCATTTGCTTCTTCAATATTAGCCATCAAAAGCACGTATTCATCGCGCTTCTCAGCCAAAGCTTTCAAAGTCTTATATTCTTGATTCAATTGGACGTAACGCTTCTGGTCAGAAATTACATCCGGCTGAATGATTAAATCCGAAATCTCATCGAAACGTTGCTTTACTATTTGAAGTCTATCTAACATATTATTAGTCCTTATATTTGGAGTGCAAATTTACAAAAAATAGTTTACAGTTTCTCGATGTTGTTCTACAGATTTTTAAGGAGCTATTTCCAGCTATCCGCTCTATCTTTTTAGGGACTATTTCCTGCGTCAATAAGTCCAAAAAAGGATGCCGCTGCTATCTGGGCTAGATTATTTATACTTTTAGAAACAAGTTATTATTTAAAAGAGCGAAAATACTTTAAATACAATTTCTTAAAATCAAAAAAAAGAAATAAACTTGCTACTACTCTTGAATTGCGATTAGTAAATTTAAAAAAACAAAAGCCTAGTAATGAATCCTCAGAAAAAGAATAACCTCGGAAAACGTTTTATAGCTGGACTAATTGATTACACTATAATCTTCACCGTTTGCTATGTATTTATTTATTCCTTCGGATCTCCAAATGACGAAGGAGGCTATTCCGTAACTGGACTTCTTGCTCTAATACCAACGGTTATTTGGTTTTCATTTACCGTTTTACTTGAATTGCTTTTTGGTGCTACAGTGGGTAACTCTGTTGTTGGGCTTGAACCTAAATCTTTAACACGTAACAATGGACAACTTACTTTTAGCCAATCCTTCAAAAGGCATTTATTAGACCCACTTGATATGTTTCCGTTTGGCTTAATCGGCCTGATTACAATCAAAAATACCGCGATGCACCAACGTCTAGGTGATATTTGGGCGAAAACAATTGTAGTAAATAAAGATGTCATCAAGTAGAAACATTAAAATACATGCCAAGTTAATTTTTCCTAAATTGCAGTTACTAATATTTACCCAATGAAAACCGATACTAAAGATCAAGAAAAATACCAGAAGGATTTAGAGAAAACATCAAAGCAAATTGATGGCGTAAGCGAATACCGTGATATTTTGAGCCGCGTTATACATGAAGGTGAGGAAATTTTTAAAATCAAAAACAAAGCAATAGGTCTCAGTGCCATCATTGCAGGTCTCGAAATAGGTTTCAGCTATTTTTTGCTATGTTCACTTTACTATCTACTAACTGGAAAAGTAGGAGAAAATACAATTTTCAAACTCTTTAGTCTTGTATATCCAATAGGTTTTATACTGGTAGTAGTTGGGAAATCGGCTCTTTTTACGGAACAAACCTCAGTACTCACATTACCGGTACTAAATGGGCAACGAAAGGTCGTAGAGTTGTTGCGAATTTGGGGAGTAGTGATATTGGGTAATGTGGTGGGCGGAATTTTATTCACTTTATTTATAGCGTATCTTGGACCTAAGCTAGATTTGTTTACCCATGAAACCATGATTGCAATTGGGGAACATGTACTTCATTATGATAGTTGGGTGCTATTTTTAAGTGCTATTACCGCTGGATGGCTGATGGGATTATTAAATTGGTTGCTCAACAGTACCATTAATTCCCTAACCCGAATTTTATTGATTTTTATGATTACTGGAGTTATTGGTTTTGGTGGCTTTCATCATAGTATAGTTGGAAATATTGAAGTTTTTGGTGCTTTACTATATTCTGATAACGTTCATTTTTTAGATTATATTAGCTTCCTCGGTTTAGCACTAGTTGGTAATATCATTGGAGGTGCTATTGTTGTAGGGTTATTTAAATACCGAATATTTGAGTCTAATTACTCTAAACGATAAATCATGAAGCTTTAACTAGGTTGGCCATCACTTTTTCTAATTTCTTACGCTCTGAGTTTAAAACGGCTACAAATTTATAATCTGTGACTAAAATTTAGTCTAAAGTAAAAATAGAAGTCGATATTAAGTAAATAAATACCTGTAAAACAATTACTTCAAACTTAAAAAGACTTTGAAACGCATCTGCATGAATCCAAAAAACGAATAAATCAAGTGAACAAACTTCAATTAAAAAAATGAAACTAAAAAGAGAACAACTCAGCATAGGGTTTATTGCAGCTGGATTAATGAATATAATTGGAGTTTTGTTATTTTCCAGAGTATTCTCTAATACTGTGATTCCGCAATATGATGCTCAAGCTATGTCAAATTTTGGATTGTTAATGATTGTAGTTTGGGGATTTGCCTACATTGCTGTAGCTAAACAATTTTACCAATTAAAATGGTTGATTGCGGTATTCACCATCGAAAAATTAATTTATGCAACGCACTGGACTAATTGGCTACTCAACAATAAAATCACAGATGTGATGGAGCAAGATACAATGGCGGGACTATTCTATTCGATTTATGGTATAAATGATTGGATGTTTTTTGTGTTTTTTTTAATTGTTTTCATAAAGCTAAGGCGAAAAGAATTGTAATTCAAACTACAAGCACTACTACTATTTGCTAACCCAAACTCGTTATTATGAAAATAAAACGTGCTAACTAGCCCTGATGGGAGCGGCATCCTCGCAGCGTAGCGAAGAGATATAGCATACAGCAGGAGGTATCGTTCTTTAGGAATACAAATGTGCTGCTACAAAAAAAATAACTTACGAATTGCCATTTTAATTCCGAAGCATTTCTCTTCCTTGCTAATTTCTAAATCCCTAATTTGCGCCTTTAAACATATAGTATAATGAAGGTCTGTATTGCCGAAAAACCGAGTGTCGCGCGTGAAATTGCATCTGTCTTAGGTGCTAACACCAAGCGTGATGGCTTTTATGAAGGTAATGGTTATGCCGTAACCTATACTTTTGGCCATTTATGTACCTTAAAAGAACCTAACGATTACAAACCACACTGGAAAAGTTGGGATTTGAATAATTTACCTATGCTGCCTGACAAATTTGAAACTAAAGTAGTTCCGAATTCGGGCATTCAAAAACAGTTTAAAATTATAAAAAGTCTTTTTGACAAAGCCACATTAGTAATCAACTGCGGGGATGCTGGTCAAGAGGGAGAATTGATACAACGTTGGGTGATGAACGAAGCCCAATACAAAGGCGAGGTACAGCGACTGTGGATTTCGTCCCTGACCACCGAAGCAATAAAAGAAGGTTTCAATAACTTAAAACCATCGGCTAATTACGACAATTTGTATTATGCTGGCTTTTCGCGAGCTATTGGCGACTGGCTACTGGGCATGAATGCTACGCGCTTATATACAGTTAAACACGGTGGATTCAAACAGGTACTATCTATTGGACGTGTACAAACGCCAACACTAGCCATGGTGGTGGATCGTTTTAAAGAAATCGAAAATTTCAAGCCACAGCCCTATTGGGAATTGCAAACCTTGTATAGAGAAATACTTTTTAGTTATGAGGAAGGCCGATTTCTAAAAAAAGAAGATGGACAAAATTTAGCCGATAAAGTCAAGGAAAGCGAGTTTGAAATTGTATCTGTCGAAAAAAAGAATGGTAACGAGTATGCACCAAAACTCTTTGACCTGACCGGTTTACAAGTTTATTGCAATACGAAGTTTGGCTTTTCGGCAGATGAAACTCTCAAAATTGTACAAACATTATACGAACAAAAAGTAGTGACTTATCCAAGGGTTGATACTACTTTTTTACCTAGTGATATTTATCCCAAGGTACCCGGTATTTTACAAAACCTAACTAATTATGCTGCTCTCACACAGCCGTTATTAGGAAAAAAAATAAAAAAATCTCCTAAAGTTTTTAATGACAAAAAAGTAACGGATCACCATGCTATAATTCCGACGGGGATTCAAAATAAATTGCAATACAATCAGCAGCTAGTGTATGATATTATCACCAAACGCTTTATTGCTGTGTTTTATGACGATTGTCTTGTGGCCAACACAACCGTAATTGGTAAAGCAGCGGATGTTACTTTTAAAACTACCGGAAAAGAAATTCTGAAAAAAGGTTTCCGTGTTGTTTTTGAAGACCCTAATACCATAGAAAAAGAAGCAGATCTTTTACCAAGTTTTGTTGTAGGTGAGAAAGGACCACATGTACCTTCTTTTTTGGAAAAGGAAACCAAACCACCCAATCAATTTACGGAGGCTACTTTATTGCGTGCCATGGAAACTGCTGGAAAACAAGTAGATGATGAAGATTTACGGGAATTAATGAAGGAAAACGGAATTGGACGTCCGTCAACAAGAGCTAACATCATCGAAACGCTCTTTAGAAGGCAATACATCATTCGAAATAAAAAACAAGTTTTGCCTACTCCAACTGGGATTCAATTGATTGACACTATCCAAAACGAATTAGTAAAATCAGCAGAATTGACTGGATCATGGGAAAAGCAATTAAAGGATATAGAAAAAGGAACGTACACCGCAGCATCATTCATCAACAACATGAAGCAAATGATTGCCGTTTTAGTTGATGAAGTTAGGTCTGAAACGCGACGCGCTAATATATCGCACACAGGAACCATCCAAAAAGAAGTTGCGAAAATTGTTAAAAAGAAAGCCGCAGGGATTTTAGCTGAGACTTGCCCCAAATGCCAAAAAGGAACTTTAATAAAAGGCAAATCAGCTTACGGCTGCGCCAACTACAAATCAGGGTGCACGTTTTTACTACCGTTTACGTATGCCGAAAAAAAAATATCTGAGAATCAGTACTTGCGATTACTACAAAAAGGTTCTACTGTTAACTTAAAAGATTTCAAAACAGAATCTGGTATTGTAGAAGGTCTTTTGCGATTTGATGTTGACTTTCAATTAAAATTAGAGCCGAAGAAAAAGATAGAAAAACCCTTAACCAATGAATTGGAATGTCCAAAATGTTTAGCTGGGAAAATTCTGAAGGGAAATACTGCTTACGGCTGTAGCCACTATAAATCAGGTTGTGACTTTAAAGTTACCTTTGACTTAGTTCGATCAAAATTAAGCACTCAAAAACCAACCAAAGAACTGGTTTATCAAATATTGAAAGAGAGCTATTAAACCATCTTTTTAATCTAAAAGTATATTGAAGATTGGGAGCAGATAATTGTATTATTAGTAACAAATTGTATTTCGTATTTAAATACTACTTCATCAATTATCTAGCGCTATTCATTTTTTTACTAATATTGCATACTGATTTGATTTAACATTCAACATTTAAAATAATGTATACAAAAATAGCATCTCTATTTCTTCTTTTGGCACTTGTTAGTTGTAAAAACGATGACTCAAAAAAGAGCGAAAAAGAATTAATCAAAACTGCAAGTTGGCTTTTAGGAAAATGGGAGAGCAAATCAGCTGATGGCGTTTTATCAGAAATTTGGACCAAAGCCAACGATAGTACTTACCAAGGCGAGTCCTATTTCATCAATGCAAAAGACACCATTCATTTTGAAACTATAGTTTTACAGCAAATAGGAGAAACTCTAATGTATAAAGCTACCGTAAAGGGACAAAATCACAATAAGGCTGTTTCCTTCTCTCAAGATACACCTATCGAAAACCAACTTGTTTTTGTTAACCCAAAGCACGATTACCCTCAAAAAATTAGTTATCAAAAAGCAGCTAATAACAAAATGATCACTACAATCTCAGGAGTAATAGAAGAAAAACCAAGTGCGGAAAAACATACGTTAGTCAAAAGCAACTAAAATAAATATTTTATATTTCAATTACAACCTCGCAATTACAAGCGAGGTTTTTTGTTTGTGGCATTATAAATAAATCTTCATGCTCACTAAAATAGTTATATTTACTTCTTGTTTATAAAAGAAAGATCCTTCAAAATCAAAATTATTTAAAACTCAACTATGTGCACTAAAAATAGAATATTACCCGTATTGATCGTTTTTATGTTTTTAAGTACGACTGACAATTGGGCGCAAAGCATATTACCTCCAAGTATAGAATGGCACGGTAAAAGTGAAAAATTAATAGCTAAGAATACAAATGGCTGGATCACTCCAACTGAAAAATCTGGTTTTAAGACAACACCTAATTACGATGAAACCATGAGCTGGTTTAAAAAACTAACGGATGCTTCACCTCTATTATCAATGGTTACTATCGGTACTAGTGTAGAAGGACGACTTATCTACATGATTATAGGAACAAACACACCTAACTTTGATGCCGAAGCACTAAAAAATTCAGGAAAACCAACACTTTTTGTACAAGCTGGAATTCATTCTGGTGAAATAGATGGAAAAGATGCTGGTATGATGCTTTTACGTGATATTGCTTTTGGCGGAAAAAGTAATCTACTTGACAAGGTTAACTTCTTATTTATCCCAATATTAAGTGTCGACGCTCATGAAAACGCTTCCTCGTACAACCGACCTAATCAAAGAGGTCCTGAAAATATGGGATGGCGCACCAACGCACAAAATTTGAACTTAAATAGAGATTACGCCAAATTAGACACAAAAGAGATAAAAGCAGTTGTTAATGTAATGAATGTTTATAGCCCAGACCTCTACATGGATATACATGTGACTGATGGCGCAGATTACCAGTACGATATTACCTTTGGTGGTATTGGGCTGCAAGGCAACTCACCTGGTATTGCTCAATGGCTAGATACTACTTTTAAGACCTATACCGATAAGGATTTAAAGTCAAACGGCCATATTCCTGGTCAATTGCTATTTGCCGTAAATGACAGAGATTTTAACGAAGGAAACATTGTGACATCTGGCGGGCCGCGCTTCTCTGACAGTTATGGAAATCTTCGCCATATGGCCTCTATATTAGTCGAGAATCACTCTTTAAAACCCTTTAAACAAAGAGTTTTGGGAACCTATATTTTACTCGAAAGTACCTTATCGCTACTAGCGAAGCAAGGACAAAACTTACAAGAAATTACTGAAGCTGATAAAACCAAAAGAGATTTAAAAGTTCCTATGGCTTGGAAAGTACCACAAATGGAAACTGCCGTTCGATTTGATAATTTGAGTGACCTCACAAGCAGTACCTCACCTGTAGTAGCTGCAGATAGTTTGGTCTTCTCTGGTATAGCCTCCAGAGTATTAAAATCTACTGTTACTGATGGAGAGTATGTAGAATGGTTGGGCAAACCAATCAAACAAAAAATCGTTAACTACAAAGCGACCGAACCAATTGATTTTATTAGTCGACCAAAAGGATACTGGATTCCTGCCTCATGCGATGTTGTTATTGAGCGCTTAAAACTACACGGTATCAAAATGGAAACGCTGGAAGAAGCACACGAACTTACTTTGGAGATGTATCGTATTGAAGACGCAAAAGTCGAAGATGAAAACCAACAAATGAAGCCTTTTGAAGGTCATATGCAGGTAAGCGGCACAACTAAAACAGAGACAAATACAAGGGTATACCCTAAAGGATCTGTTTTTATTACTACAGATCAGCCATTAGGCGATTTAGCGATGGTTTTATTAGAACCGCTATCCAAAGATTCTTTTTTTAGATGGGGGTTCTTTCTTTCTATCTTTCAACGAACTGAATATGTCGAGTCGTACGTTATGGAACCGATGGCGATCAAAATGCTGCAAGAGTCACCTGAACTTAAAAAAGAATTTGAACTAAAAATAGCAACTGATTCTAAGTTTGCTAACAATCCCAACGCTATATTAGCATGGTTTTATAGCAAAACAAAATACTATGACAAGAACTATTTACTTTATCCAGTAGGTAGACAGCTATAGTTAAAAATACAACCGTGAAGTCATTTCAATTTAATATTTATTACTTTATATGGGCGATAGCAATTTTCATACTAGAAGTTGCTATCGCTCTCTACCTTCATGACAATTTTATCCGTCCTTATTTTGGGGATTTTCTTGTAATTATTTTATTATATACTGCTATCAAGACAGTACTTCCCTATTCTATTTTAAGTGCCGCCTCAATTGCCTTACTTATTTGCTATATAATAGAAATAGCGCAATATCTTAATCTCTTATCTACGCTTGGTTTGCAAAAATCTCGACTACTTGCCATTATATTAGGAAATTCCTTCTCTTGGTCAGACATGCTTGCCTATACATTGGGTTTTGCCTTTATCATCGGTATCGAAAAATTAATAATAAAACAAAACTAGCGATTTGCTATCGCAACAGCTTTTAAAAATAGGTTAGAAATAATTAACGTAGTCGTTTCAGCACTTTTCTTGACTAAATACCGATTAAATAAGAATAAAAGTGCAGTCATAATTCACTGAAAAACATTTGCTTAAAAATTTTATTTATATTAAGTCTAAATAAGTTTTGCAGATTCAAAATCGCATTATATATTTGCATCATTATTTTTACTTATTCTAAATAAAAGATATGAAACATATAATTTTACCAGGGTTAGCCTTACTATTTACCTTAACATCTAATGCTCAAAATTTTCAAAGTGGAGATCAAAGCGCTCCTGATGATACTTTTTTAACAGCCATAAATGATACTGTTAAAAAGAATAAAGGAGAAGTCCTAAAAGAAATCATGATTAATGGCAGTAAACAACATAAACCAGTTTCGGCCATTAGATCTGGATTAAAAATTATCGATATTCCTCAAAGTGTACAAATCATTGGCAGCGAAATTATAACACAACAGCAAGCGATTCGTTTAAGCGATGTGATTAAGAATGTTAATGGTGTTTATGTAGGATCTGCTCGTGGAGGTGCTCAAGAATCATTTTGGTCAAGAGGATACGATATGTCTGCTAACAATATGTTCAAAAATGGTTTCCGCTTCAGTAGCGGTTCTATTCCTGAAGTTTCTTCTTTAGAAAAAGTAGAAATTTTGAAAGGAAGTGCTGCCCTTTTATACGGAAACGTAGCACCAGGAGGCATTCTAAACATGGTAACAAAAACACCATCATTTGTAAAAGGTGGAGAAGTAAGTATGCAAATGGGAAGTTATTCTTTTTACAAACCTTCCATAGATATTTATGGTCCTTTAAATGATTATATAGCATATCGTTTTACGGGATCCTATGAAAATTCTAAGAGCTTTAGAGATGTTGTATCAAAAGAGCGATTCTATGTAAATCCATCGTTCTTGTTTAAAGTGAGTCCAAAAACAGAAATCACTTTACAGGGAGATTATTTAAATGACGACTGGACACCTGACTTTGGTACTGCCATAATAGGAAAAGAGATTGTAGATTTACCCCGAAGCACTTATTTAGGAGCTACATGGTCAAATGGTAAAACTATTCAATCGACAGTATCTGCTTTAGTTAATCATAACTTTAATGATAATTGGACGTTAAACTTTAATTCTTCTTTTCAAAACTATGAAAGAGAATCAAAAGGAACAGAACGTATTCAGCCGGATGCAGCCGGAAACTGGAACCGTCCTTTAGGTCAAACTAAAAATTTAGAGCAAATTATTGGAGAACAGATTAGCTTGCAAGGTTCATTTGCGACTGGTAAAATAAAACATCAGGTATTTACAGGAATAGATTTAGAAAATTCTTTTTTACAATCGTACAACTTTGCATTTAACCCTACAACTTACGGAAGCGGAAATATTTATGATTTTGAAAATTTCAACCAAGGTGTAGGCATACCAGATGCAACTACAACACGTGTAGTAAAAACAGATACCAACCGTTTTGGTATCTACGCACAAGATTTAATATCGCTTACCGATAAATTTAAAGTCTTAGCTGGTTTACGCTGGTCTTGGCAAGAAGCTAAAGTAGATACCTACAACTTAACTAAAATTCCTGCAGAACTTACAACTACACCTAATCGTCCAGACCAAGCCTTTACTCCTAAAGTTGGATTAGTGTATCAGCCTACTTCTACTAGTTCGCTATTTGCAAGTTATAGTTCCTCTTTTACACCTAATTCTGGAAATACTGTGAATGGTGAGGCAATCGAAGCGTCAATCATTGATCAATATGAGCTTGGTATTAAAAAAGATTTCTTCAAAGGTAAGCTGACTACTAATGTTACTTTGTACCAAATTAATAATAGTAACCTTGCACAAACTGCAGAATTCAAAGCTGACGGAACTACAAATATAGATTCAAACATAAAAGAACTAAGCGGTGCTACTAGCAGTGAAGGGATAGAAATTGATATTACTGCAAGACCATTTGAAGGATTTAGCCTAATTGCTGGATATAGCTATAACGATATGCGTTATACCAAGACCAGCGGTTTAGCGGGAAGTTTTATTGAAGGAGATCGTTTGGCTAGAACACCTGCAAATACAGGAAACTTGAGCTTCTTTTACACTTTACCTTCAGGAAAATTAAAAGGACTTTCCATTGGAGCAATTGGAAACTATATTGGTGATAGAGTTGGTGGCTGGAATAATAGATATACTAACGATGTCAATAATCCAGGTTCATTATCGACAGAAGACAGAGAAGTGCCACTTTCGGGATATACAACTATAGATTTGAGCGCCGGTTACAGCTGGAAAAAGTTCTCAATACTTTGTAAGCTATCTAACGTCACTAATGAACTAAATTACACAGTTCACGAAAACTACAGTGTAAACCCTATTGCACCTAGACAAGTACTTACATCATTGAGATATAAATTTTAATCCATATCTTCTTTTAAATTTTAGAAACAATAAAAAACTCGTTTAATACTAAACGAGTTTTTTTATTGAAGTTATTAAACTTAGTAAAACAATGCTATCCTAATTAGCAACATACTTAATGTTGATGCTAACTAAAAGAAATTCCTTCTTCTTCCAAAGCATCAAACAACTTTTCGTACTGAGAAGGATCATATTTCTCTACTCCACTTTGATACCACACTAAAATTGTATCGATTTGATGCGGTGTATAATTATCGGTATCAATAGCCATACCTAACATTCCAGCTAAAAGAAAATCCTCTAAAACTTTATCAGTCACTATTCGTTTTGGAATACCAAAACTGACATCTCCATTCATGCGTTCATACTCTGAGCGTCCTGACATAAATCCAGCAAAAACAGCTTCATTATTTTGTGCACAGTGTTGTGATGAAAAGGGATTTATTCCCAGCGAATACCCTTCATAGTATTCCTTAACGTAGGTTGGATTATAAACTTTTTTCATTAGTATTTAAATGCTATAGTGGTGTTATAGAACAAAAGTACTCTGTATTTAAAAGTTATAACAGTAAAATCGTTAAAAGGAAAAAAAACTCTTTAAAACACAGGCGCTCTGTCGTTTGTCGATAAAACACAAACAAAACACTAATCTATTCACTTTATATCTATTATTTAAATGCTTTTTTTAACTACAAAAAAACCCATCTCAGTTATTGAGATGGGCTTTGTACTTTTACAACCTTTTACTATTTCAAACCTGCTAAACTTTGTTCGATAGTCTCAATTTTTGCTAAGGCATCTGCTTCTTTTTGTCTTTCATTAGCCAAAACTTTTTCTGGTGCTCCGTTAACAAATTTCTCATTAGTTAATTTTCCCTGTACTGATTTCAAGAAACCTTTTGTGTATTCTAATTCTGTTTTCAGTTTAGCAATTTCTTCTTCAACATTAATATTTCCTGTGATTGGAATAAAGTATTCGTTTGAATTAACACGGTACGATAACGCGCCATCTACTTTATCAGTTACATATTCTAATGTCGTGATGTTCCCTAGTTTGATTACAACCGAATCAAAATAAGTCGATACATTATCATTGTTAATCGCTTTTAACTCGATAGCATCTTTAAACGGAATATTCTTGTCCTTACGAATCGTTCTAACTCCAGAGATTACTTCCATTGTGTTTTCAAAATCGGCAATTAAAGTAGCACTAAAAGACTTCATTTCTGGCCAAGTTGAAACGATAAGCGCCTCCTCTTTTGTTCTCGGTGCTAGTATCTGCCAAATCTCTTCGGTCAAGAAAGGCATAAATGGATGTAATAATTTCAAGTTGTTTTCAAGCATTTCTATCGCTTTTGCAAAAGTTTTGCTATCAATAGGTTGCTGGTATGCTGGTTTAATCATTTCAAGGAACCAAGAACAGAAATCATCCCAAACTAATTTGTAAGTTCCCATTAATGCTTCTGAAATTCTGTATTTCTCAAAGTTGTCTTCAATTTCTAAAAGGGTTTGTTGCAACTTAGCTTCATACCATTCGATAGCTACTTTTGAAGATTCTGGTTGTGGGATAGCATCTGAAACTTCCCAACCTTTGATTAATTTAAAAGCATTCCAAATTTTATTGGTAAACCCTTTTCCTTGATTACACAACTCTTCGTCAAACATTATATCATTTCCTGCAGAAGCACTTAAAAGCAATCCTACACGAACACCATCGGCACCAAACTTCTCGATCAAATCTAATGGATCAGGTGAGTTTCCTAATGACTTAGACATTTTGCGTCTTTGTTTATCACGAACTAAACCAGTCAAATATACATTTGTAAATGGTTTTTTATCGGTATATTCATAACCCGCAATAATCATCCTCGCTACCCAGAAAAACAAAATATCTGGACCCGTTACTAAATCATTTGTAGGGTAATAGTATTTAAAATCTTCACTTTCTGGATCCATTATCCCACCAAAAACCGACATGGGCCAAAGCCAAGAAGAAAACCAAGTATCTAAGGCATCAACATCTTGTCTTAAGTCAGTAGTGAGGAGTGCGTCGTTAGAAGTTTTACTTTTAGCTAAAACCAAAGCATCTTCGATGTTTTCAGCAACTACAAAATCCTCTTTGCCATCCCCGTAGAAATAAGCTGGAATCTGTTGTCCCCACCACAACTGACGTGAAATATTCCAATCGCGAATGTTGTTCAACCAGTGTGCATACGTATTATTGAAACGAGCTGGGTGCAATTTAATATCTCCATCAACCAATACAGATTGGATTGCTGGTTTTACTAAGTCTTCCATTTTCAAGAACCATTGATCTGACAATCTTGGTTCGATCACCGCCTTAGTTCTTTCAGAAGTTCCAACTTTATTTAAATGTATTTCTGTTTTTGCAAGCGCACCAATAGTTTCTAACTCTACTGCAACTTCATCACGAACTACAAAACGATCTTTTCCTTGGTAATGCAAACCAAAACTATTCATTGTAGCATCTTCATTAAAGATGTCTATAATTTCAAGGTTGTGCTTCTCCCCTAATGTTTTGTCATTAATATCGTGAGCAGGAGTTACTTTCAGGCATCCCGTTCCAAATTCGATATCAACATATTCATCTTCAATAATAGGAATAACTCTACCACAAATTGGTACAATAGCTTTCTTTCCTTTTAAATGTGCAAAACGTTCGTCATTTGGATTGATACAAATTGCACTATCTCCAAAAATAGTTTCAGGACGCGTAGTTGCAATTGTTAAGTAATCATCCGATCCTTCAATTTTATATTGGATAAAGTACAATTTACCTTGTCTTTCTTCAAAAATTACTTCTTCATCAGACAAAGTTGTTTTTGCTTCAGGATCCCAGTTTACCATACGGTATCCACGGTAAATCAAGCCTTTGTTGTACAAATCAACAAAAGATTTAATTACAGATGCTGACATATCAGGATCCATAGTAAACTTGGTGCGCTCCCAGTCGCATGATGCTCCTAGTTTTTTTAACTGCTCTAAAATTACCCCACCATATTTGTCTGTCCAGTCATAAGCATGCTTTAAAAACTCCTCACGTGTCAAATCAGCTTTATTGATTCCTTCTGATTTTAATTTGGCAACCACCTTAGCCTCAGTAGCAATCGATGCATGATCTGTACCAGGTACCCAACAAGCGTTGAATCCTTTAAGACGTGCACGACGAATTAGAACATCTTGGATAGTATTATTTAACATGTGCCCCATGTGCAAGACTCCAGTCACATTAGGTGGCGGAATTACAATGGTATAAGGTGTTCTATGATCTGGCTCTGAATGAAAATAATTGTTTTCCATCCAGTAAGCATACCATTTATCTTCAATAGTCTTTGCTTCAAATTGTGCAGGAATTGTCATTTTTTATACTGATTTATTTCATCGTTGTCTTTCTTATTCATTCGTAGAGTGGAGCAAAATTCAATCCTCCTTATTCTGAAATAATTAAGGCAGCAAACAAACTTTTTATATTTGGTCTAATTATTGTACTTTGTATTGGGAACAAAAGTAAATAATAAAGTAGACTATAAAAAGAGAATTAAAAATTTGTCTCCTAATAAAAAGATTCTATATTTACTTTGATTAAATTAAATCGAAATGAAAAAAATAATACCATTAGTAGCAGGTTTTCTGATAAGTAGTATTGGTTTTGCTCAAAATGGACCAAAAATTGATTTTAAAGATAAAAACAATACTATCGATTATGGAACAATAACCAAAGAAAAAGACAACGGAATACGTTCTTTTGTATTTACAAACACTGGTGATGCACCTTTAATTATCTCATCTGTGCAAACAACATCAAATTGCACTATTTTATCAAAGCAAAACGACACTATTTTACCAGGTAAATCCTCAAAGATTGATGTAAAGTATAACATGACTGAAGGTCCGATTCGAAAAACAATCACAGTTGAATCTAACGCAATTAATTACGATGAAGGTAGAATTCCTCTTAAAATAAAAGGAGAAGTCGTAAGTAAATAACTCTTAGATCCTATTAATACAGTAGCTATTGGAAACCCTTTTTCGATAGCTACTTTTTTTATAAAATTTTCAGCAGTTTAAATCTAAATTTTAATAGTCTGCCTTTCCTAATTACCTCTATTGTTATCCATTTCTCTTTTTCTGCTTTAAGTAAAGAATTAACTTCATTCAAGGAGTATCTCTGAACCTCCTTACCGTTAATTGATTTAACAATATCACCAGCTAATAAACCCGCCTTAGCTGATTCAGAATTCTTTCGAACATTGTCAATTTCATATATGGGCTTTAACTTAAAATTATATCTAAAATTATTAACTAAGTTATCATTTATAGTTGTGTTATAATCGCTTTTCTTCGTCTCTAATTTTAAAGAAATAGTCTCCTGAACCCATTGCATTCCCGCGTTTCTTATTTCGATGCCACTTTTATTGTAGTTAAAATAAGCTTTGAAATCTGAATTTTTCCTAAGAAACAACTGTCCATTTTTGTAATCAAATACAACAGAAAATCTTTTAAATATCTCACCACCAACCGAACCAAGTCGGCCAGAAACCATTTTAACATGTTTAAGAGAAGTAGAATCTGGAAATGCTGCGATTGGATTTTCAAATTTAAAATCATTGATCTTAAATTCAGAAATTAATGCTCGCTTACCATAAATATCACCACTAAACCCTTTACCAAGGTAATCATCAAAATTTTTTGAAGGGACTTTTATATCAACTGATTTATTTTCAAATAACCACAAGGCATCGCTGTGTCCCGTATCTATTAAAAGTTTAACTGGCACTTCCCTACTTCCCACAGTAACATTTGCTTGCACATAAGGTTTATTGCCTTCAATGGTTATCGTAGTGGATTTATACTTTTTTTCTAGTTTTCTCCTAAATTTCGTTCTGTCACGATGAAAAACTAACATTTTATTTGCATAATTTATTTCCAGCAAATTATTTCTAAAAAAGGGATATCCAATTATACCATTTACTGGAATTCCGACTTTAGAAGACAAGTTAAATGATTCATCTAAAATCACATATATCATGTGGTCTTCAGAAACCATACCTTTTACTTTTAATTGATTTCCAGTAGATCTTAATCCAGCTACAGCATCTTTACTCCCTAACCCTTTAAGTTCAATAGTTTCCGTATTCAATAAGCTTATACTGTCTTTTTCTTCTAAACTAAATAAAATGGTCTCTTGTACACCGGAATCTAGCATAAAAGTCAGTTCAGTCCCATTAACCTGCAATGGGATAAAAATTAGATTATTGATTAATTGAAATGGTATTTTTATTCTTTTCGCTTCTTTATTAAAAACGAAGCCATTTTGAGCCATGAGTGAACTAAAACAAATAAATAAAAAAGCACTTAGCACTATTTTCTTCATAAAAAAGGTTTCTATAAAATTACTTAAAAATTCACATTTTATTCCATATTTAACAATTTTTAAGGGGTTGTACAACCTATAATTCGAGAAAAAAATCGCAAATTTGCAATTTAATAATTATCACTATGCCAAAAATATCAAACAAAGGTGCTCAAATGCCGGAGTCACCAATACGTAAATTAGTTCCCTATTCAGAAATCGCAAAGAAAAAAGGAAATAAAGTATACCACTTAAACATTGGACAACCGGATATCAAAACTCCTGAAGTTGCCATGGAAGCTGTTAAAAATATTGACATTAAAATACTAGAATACAGTCATTCTGCTGGATTTGAAAGCTATAGAAACAAACTTTCTCAATTTTACATAGCATCGGGTTTACCAATAAATCCAGAAGACATCATTATTTCGACCGGTGGTTCTGAAGCCTTGCTTTTTGCAATGGGAAGCACCATGGACCAAGGAGATGAAATCATTATCCCTGAGCCATTTTACGCTAACTACAATGGTTTCTCGACAGCATCGGGAGTAACTGTAATCCCTGTAATCTCATCAATAGATACTGGTTTTGCTTTACCTCCTATTGCAGATTTCGAAAAATTGATCACGCCTAAAACTAAAGCAATCTTAATTTGTAATCCAGGAAACCCAACAGGTTATTTGTATTCAAAAGAAGAGATGATGCAACTCGCTGCACTGGTTAAAAAACATGATTTATTTTTGATTGCTGACGAGGTATATCGAGAATTCACATATGACGGAGACGTTCATTACTCTGTTATGAATATTCCTGGACTAGAAGAAAACGCGATCATGATTGATTCGGTTTCAAAACGATATAGTATGTGTGGCGCACGAATTGGTTGTATTGTTTCAAAAAACAAACAATTGATGGCTACGGCAATGAAATTCGCACAAGCACGTTTGAGTCCTCCAACGTTTGCACAAGTAGCAGCAGAAGCAGCTCTAGACACACCACAAAGTTATTTTGACGAAGTAATCTCAGAATACAGAGAACGCAGAGACACACTGATAGCTGAGTTGAATAAAATCGAAGGTGTGAAAGTAGCGAATCCAAAAGGTGCTTTTTATTGTATTGCAGAACTACCTATTGACAACGCTGATCATTTTGCGCAATGGTTATTAGAAAGTTATGATTTTGAAGGTGAAACTGTTATGGTAGCACCAGCAGCCGGTTTTTATTCGACACCAGGAGTAGGACTTAATCAAGTACGAATAGCTTATGTTTTGAAAAAAGAAGATTTAATTAAAGCGGTGCAAATTTTAAAAGAAGCAATTAGCGTATACAACGCTAAATAACATAATAGTTATACAATTATTTATCACTTGATAGTGACAAAATGAAACTTGATAAGGCAGTAACGAATAATGTGTTACTGCCTTATTTTTTTACGCATGTGACAAATAAAACCAGCATTTAATTAGTGGCATTAAAAGAGATGATTAATTAATAAAACCTTTAGAAAATGTTTAGCTTTTATTAATTATCTTTACGCCCTAAAAATATACACTCAATAATAGTAGCTTTTAATGATAAATAAGGACGAATTACAAGATGAAATGGGTGACAACCACATAGCATCTAGTGCAAATAACCCAGTAAGAGAAGATGCATTTGACATTACTGATGATGAAAAAATTGAAAAAATAAAAAAAGACGTTGAAAACATCCTTTTGACGTTGGGAATGGATTTAAATGACGATAGCATGAAAGGCACACCCAATCGTGTCGCAAAAATGTTTGTAAAAGAAATTTTTGGAGGTTTAAATCCTGAGAAAAAACCAAAGGCTTCTACATTTGAAAATAATTACAAGTATGGAGAGATGTTAGTAGAAAAAAACATCACTTTATATTCTACTTGTGAACACCACCTTTTACCTATTATAGGAAGAGCGCATGTTGCTTACATATCTAACGGAAGAGTTATTGGTCTTTCTAAGATGAATCGTATCGTAGAATATTACTCTAAAAGGCCTCAAGTTCAAGAACGTTTAACCATGCAAATAGTTCAAGAACTACAAAGAGCCTTAGGAACTGAAGATGTTGCTTGTGTTATCGATGCAAAACATCTTTGTGTGAATTCAAGAGGAATTAGTGATATAGAAAGTAGCACAGTAACCTCTGAGTTTGGTGGTAAGTTTAAAGAACCACAAGCTCGTAGAGAATTTTTGGACTATATTAAATTAGATACAAAATTCTAGATTAAGCACATTATTTGATTAATTTCATAATTGCCTAGCCCTGATTGAAGTGAAAATCCTTTTTATTTTTTCTGTAAAAATAAAAAGATTGCAGCGAAAAGCAGGATTAGCTCCTAAAACACAAACATGTCTTTATACAAAAGTCAAATTCTAAAAATATACAATTCTCTCTCAGGAGAGAAAGAAACATTTGTGCCCATTAACGAAGGAAACATTGGTATGTATGTTTGCGGACCTACCGTTTACAGTAATGTGCATTTAGGAAACGTGAGAACCTTTATGTCATTTGATGTCATATTTCGATACCTTTTACATTTAGAATACAAAGTGCGCTATGTACGAAATATTACTGATGTTGGTCATATCGTAGATGATGCAGAAGATGGAGAAGATAAAATAGCAAAAAAAGCACGTTTAGAGCAGTTAGAACCTATGGAGGTAGTGCAACGCTACACTATAGATTTTCATGACATTTTGAAAGCTTTTAATTTTTTACCTCCAAGTATTGAACCCACTGCAACTGGTCACATTATTGAGCAAATTGAGATTATTAAAAAAATAATTGACTCAGGAATTGGATATGAAGCCAATGGGTCTGTGTATTTTGATGTTGTAAAATTCAACAAAACTAATCATTACGGGCGTTTAAGCGGTCGTAACATTGAAGATATGTTGGCCAATACGCGCGATCTTGACGGTCAAACAGACAAGAGAAATCCACAAGATTTTGCTTTATGGAAAAAAGCCGAACCACAGCACATTATGCGCTGGCCTTCACCATGGAGTGACGGTTTTCCAGGATGGCACTTAGAGTGTACTGCTATGAGCACAAAATATTTAGGGAATCATTTTGATATTCATGGCGGTGGTATGGACTTAAAGTTCCCACACCATGAGTGCGAAATTGCACAAAATGAAGCCTGTACAGGACAAACTCCTGTAAATTATTGGATGCACGCTAATATGCTTACTCTAAACGGTAAAAAAATGGCAAAATCTACTGGAAATAATATTTTACCTGGAGAGATTTTAACAGGTAAAAATAATATATTAAGCAAAGCATTCTCAGCATCAGTTGCTCGATTTTTTATGCTACAAGCGCACTATAGAAGTATCCTAGATTTTTCTGATGATGCAATTGTAGCAGCAGAGAAAGGATACAAACGCTTAATGGAAGCCTTAGAAACACTAAAAGATTTAAATAGTAGTTCTACTAGTTCATTAGCAATAGAAGCATGGAAACAATCTTGCTACGATGCCATGAATGATGATTTTAATTCACCTATTTTAATTGCTAATTTATTTGAAGGAGTACGTTACATCAATTTGATCAACGATGAGAAAGAAACCTTAAATGCAGTTGATTTAGCTACTTTATCAGCTACGATGCAGGCTTTTGTATTTGATGTTTTAGGATTAGAGGATGAAAAGGTTGCTGATAGTAGTTCTGACAAATTAGAAGGTACGGTAAACATGCTTATTGGTATGCGTAACCAAGCTAGAGCTGATAAAAACTTTGCTTTGTCTGACCAAATTAGAGACCAACTTATCACTTTAGGTATTCAATTGAAAGATGGTAAAGAAGGAACAACTTTTACAGTATAAAATTCCTTTAATTCACAAACAATGCTAAAAAAGATTCTCATATTTCCGTTTTTGGTAGTTGTTCGTTTTTATCAAATTGTGATATCACCTTTAACACCAGCCTCTTGTAGATTTGAGCCAACATGCTCCACCTATATGATTGATGCTTTGAAGGTTCATGGCTTATTCTATGGCACATTTCTAGGCTTAAAAAGAATCGTAAGCTGTAATCCTTGGGGGCCAAAGGGATATGATCCTGTTCCCTTGAAACAATGCAAGCACAAACAATCCTAAACAAGAATTGAGCAAGTAAATAACCTTACACTTTACTTATATTTTACATTTTTAAAACTTGCAAAAGATGTATTTTTACTAAAAATAAAAAATAATGACACACGCTTTAAATATAGTATGGAACCCATCAGAAGGAATTGATCTAGGTTTTTTTATGATTCGTTTCTACAGCCTAATGTTTGTAGTTGCCTTTGGCTTGGGATGGTACATCATGAAAAATATTTTTGAACGAGAGGGCGAATCAATAGAGAAGCTAGATTCACTTTTTATTTGGACCGTTCTAGCTACTTTAATGGGAGCGCGTTTAGGCCACGTATTTTTTTACGATTGGGAATATTTTAGAAATCACCCTATTGAAATACTTTTACCCATTAGAGAAGATGTAAATGGTGTTTTATTTGGATTTATTTCGGGCTGGGAATTCACCGGTTTTCAAGGTCTTGCTAGTCATGGTGCTGCCATTTCTATTATTGTGGCAATGTACTATTTTAGCAAAAAAGTATTAAAAAGACCATTATTATGGATACTTGACCGCGTAGTAATCGCAGTTGCAAGTGGCGCTATTTTCGTTAGATTAGGTAATTTCTTTAACTCTGAGATAATCGGTAAGGAAACTACCTCTGCTTTTGGAATACGGTTTCTTCGTGATCAATTTACACCAAATGATGCCGTGAATGCCACTCAAATAGCAAATCCAACTGAAGCTTACAAAGCGATAGCGACGGATCCTCAATTTGCAAACCTATTGGCTCAAGTTCCTGTAAAGCATCCTACCCAATTGTATGAAGCAATATCCTATGTATTTGTATTTGCCATTTTGTTTTTTCTCTATTGGAAAAGAGAAACAAGACTTAAATCTGGTTACCTATTTGGACTATTCTTAGTATTGTTATTCTCTGTACGAATGGTAGTTGAATCCGTAAAGGAAAGCCAAGGAGGCATTGAAAGTGCATTAGGGCTTCTTTCAACTGGACAGTGGCTTAGCATCCCATTTATTTTAATTGGCTTTTATTTTATATTCACAGCAAAAAAGCAGCAACAATAACTAAACAATAACTAAACAGTAATAGATTAAACAAAAAAAAGCTTCTCAGTGAGAAGCTTTTTTTTGTTTATTGAAATTATCCAATGTAAAGAAGTATACTTATTACAACCCATTTAGATACAATGTAAGCCATAAAAACAACTGTACTATAATTATGGTGTACATGTTCATAATCAACGCTCAAATGATGGAAATCAATTTAGAATACGTTAGGATCGATGAGCTAGATCAAAACTGCCAAACCGTAACTTCATCAGTTCCTAATAGAAGAAGACTCTATTAGGTGTTAAAAAATGAATGGAATAAAAAGTATAGAGGTATTTCGAAAAACTAAGAACACAAACACTAATTAATAATTTGATTATAGGATGCAGCCTTGTTAAAAGCATTCATGAAAATATAGTAAGCAAAAAAAAGGGTCCAATTAAATTGGACCCTTTTTTTATAGTGTAATCTTGAATTAATTATTAACCTTCTTGGTGTTGTCTTTCGATCAATTCCTTATCCGATGCAGAGATAGTATCAACTAAAACTGGCGTCGCAATAAACAATGAAGAATAAGTTCCAACCACGATACCTACTAACATTGCAAAGATAAATCCTCTAATTGATTCTCCCCCAAAGATGAACATAATCAATAACACCAAAATCATTGTTAATGATGTATTGATCGTTCTTGACATTGTAGAGTTGATAGATTTATTTACGATCTCACCAAAATTACCTTTTACCTTACCATCTAGGAATTCACGAACCCTATCAAATACGATCACGGTATCATTCATTGAGTACCCAATAACTGTAAGTATAGCCGCAATGAAATGTTGGTCTATTTCCATACCAAAAGGCATAAATTTATAACACAACGAGTATATCCCTAAAACAAAAACAACATCATGCGCTACAGCAGCGATTGCTCCTAAACCATATTGCCATTTTCTAAAACTAATAATTAAGTATAAAAATACAATAAGTAGTGATCCAAGTACAGCCCAATAAGCATTAGTTTTAATGTCTTCAGCAACTGTAGGTCCAACTTTAGAAGCTTGTACGATACCAAACTTCTTACCTTCATAAGAATTAACAAATTTATCATAAGTTAAATCTTGACTGTAGTAAGACTTTAAAGATTCAAACAATAATTTATTTACTTCTTCGTCAGCCTCAGTTCCACTCTCTTGCACTTTGTATTTAGTTGTAATCTTTAATTGATTGTCGTTACCAAAGATTTTAACCTCAGCACTTCCATCAAAAACGTCTGCAAGTTGTTTTTTAACAACTTCTGTTTCAACTGGTTTTTCAAAACGTACTTGAAAAGTTCTACCTCCAACAAAATCTACTCCTTGATCTAATCCATTCGTAAACAAAGAAACTACGCTAACAATAATAACTATCGCAGAAAAAACATAGGCTCCTTTCTTCACTTTCAAGAAATCAAAATTGAAGTTCGTAAAGAAGTTTTTAGAAAAATTAGTAACGAAAGATAAATTAACTCCTTTAGCAATATCCTTATCAATAAAAATTCTAGCGATAAAAATAGAAGTAAATAATGAGGTAATAATACCAATTAATAATGTTGTAGCGAAACCTTTAATTGGTCCTGAACCAAAAATAAATAAAACTGCACCAATTAAAATATGCGTTACGTTTGCATCTACAATAGAACGCATTGCTCCAGTCCAGCTATAAGAGATTTTCACCGCTTCATCTAGCGATTTCCCTGCTCTTAACTCTTCCTTAGCTCTTTCATAAATAATGATGTTTGCATCTACCGCGGTACCCATTGTTAAAACGATACCAGCAATACCAGGTAATGTAAGTACAGCACCTAAGCTAGCTAAAATTCCGAATAAGAAAAGTAAGTTAACTGCTAATGCAATATTTGCATACCAACCTGCTTTACCGTAATAAACAAGCATCCAAAGTGATACTAATAGTAATCCAACGATTGCAGATGTAGTTCCATTATCAATAGCTTCTTGTCCAAGAGATGGACCTACAACTTCTGATTGTACAATATCTGCCGAAGCAGGAAGTTTTCCAGCTCTTAATACGTTTGCTAAATCTTTAGTTTCTGTTACATCAAAGTTACCTGAGATTTCCGATCTTCCACCAGCAATTGGCCCACTAGAAACTCCAGGAGCACTGTATACAATATTATCAAGGACAATTGCTATATTACTTTTTTGAGTGTAAGCTCTTCCTGTTAATTCTTCCCAAGATTTTGCACCTTGACCATTCATTTGCATTGACACTGCAGGCTTACCTAATTGGTCAAATGAATCACTTGCGTCAGTAACAACACCACCACTCATAGCAGCAACATTATCTCTATTTCCTTTTAATGCATATAGTTCTACTGCATCAATATCTTTATCTTTAGCGTCTTTGATAATTGTAGGTTTACCCCATACAAATTTAACATAGCGTTGGTCTGCTCCTAATAAAATTTTGATATCAGCTCTTTTAAAGTAACCGTTTACAGTAGCAGTATCTTTTGGTGAAAAAAGTCCAAGAACTGGTCCTCCACCTTGAGCAATAATTTTGTCTAATAAAGGATTATTCCCTTTTTGAGCAGTTGCAGTATCTTTAGCATCACTTAATAAAGCGCTTAAAGAATCCTTAGCTACTGCTGGCTTAGTTTCTACCTTACTAATTTCTGTTTTTTTCAATGACTCATTAGCAGCCATTAAGAAATTACCTATTTCCTCAATTTTGTATGTTTCCCAAAATTCTAATTGAGCTGTACTTTGTAATAATTTTTTGATTCTATCAACATCTTTCGCACCCGGAAGTTCAACAAGAATTTGACCAGACTCTCCTAGTTTTTGAATGTTTGGTTGTGTAACACCAAATTTATCGATACGTTTTCTAAGTACTCCAAAAGCACTTTCAACTGATTCATCAACTTTTCTTTTAATAACTTTTTGAACCTGAGCATCTGTCATTTGAAAATCAACCCCACCTTCACCTTGTAAACTTCTGTTTGCAAAGATATCTGGAGAAGCTAATTTTACTGTTCCTTTTGAATTCGCTTCAAAAGCTTCAAAAAACTTATCAATATAAGGTTTGTTTCCTTGTAAATTCGCGGTAGCATCTGCTATCGATTTATTAAAAACAGGATTTTTAGAATTATTAGACAAACCTTTTAAAATGTCCTTAACTGAAATTTGAAGTATAACATTTATACCTCCTTCTAAATCTAGGCCTTTATTAATTTGTTTGTCACTTACTTCATTAAAAGTAAAATCTGTAAAACCTAAGTTAAACACGCTCTCTTTTCCGATAGAGTCTAAATATTTAAGCTCTTTTTCTTGGTTTCCATCCGCAAAAGATTTTGCATCACTTTTTACTTTATTTGCCACGAAAGTGAACGAAAGTTGGTAAATACTTACCAATGCAAATAGAATTGCGAAGAATTTAATAAGTCCTTTATTCTGCATTATTACTAAAAATTAATTATTTTTTATTATTTATGTTTGTTTCAAACCTTATAACACAAGCCTTCAGGCGACAATTATACAAAAAAAAGTCTCTCGAAGATTCCTATTATTTTTTTAAACCGAGCAAATATATAATTAACGAAAAGATTAACCAATTTATTTATTAATTAATCTCAAAAAAAAGACTGCAAAAGTGCAGTCTTCTCCGTTATATTACAAATAGTTTATTTTAAAATTGCATTAAGCGCATCATTCATTGAACGAACAGCAGTTGCACTTTTTGCAAAAAGAGCTTTTTCATCTTCGTTTAATTTGATATCTACTATCTCTTCAACTCCATTTTTACCAATAATACATGGAACTCCAATACAAATATCCTCTTGACCATATTCTCCTTCAACAAAAACAGAACAAGCAATCATTTTCTTTTGGTCGTTCAAAATACTATCGACTAAGTACGCAACCGACGCTCCAGGAGCATACCAAGCTGATGTCCCTAATAGACCAGTTAATGTTGCACCACCTACCATAGTATCAGCCGCTACTTTTTGTAACGCCTCTTCTGATAGAAATTGAGAAACTGGTATACCATTATAAGACGCTAAACGAGTCAACGGAATCATAGTCGTATCTCCATGACCACCAATCACCATAGCCGAAATATCATTAGCTGGCTTATCTAATGCCATTGATAAATAGGTTCTGAAACGAGAACTATCTAAAGCGCCTCCCATCCCTATAATTCTATTTTTAGGTAACCCAGTAGATTTCAACGCTAAATACGTCATCGTATCCATAGGATTAGAAACCACCACAATAATAGCCTCTGGAGAATATTCTAAAACGCTTTGGGTTACTGTTTTTACAATACCCGCATTTATCCCAATCAACTCTTCACGAGTCATTCCAGGTTTTCTTGGAATTCCTGACGTAATCACGACTACATTACTATTTGCCGTTCTTGAATAGTCATTAGTAACACCCACCACTTTTGTATTAAAGCCTGTATTGGTTGCACATTGCATTATATCTAAAGCTTTACCTTCAGCAAATCCTTCCTTTATATCTAATAGTACTACTTCACTAGCAATTCCTCTATAAGAAATAGTGTCTGCGCAAGTAGCTCCTACATTTCCTGCTCCTACAATAGTTACTTTCATAATTTTGAGTTTATTCGGTTATTAGTTAATTTGGTTATATTTATATTTTTGAGATTATATCTAAAATTTAATCGTATTTATAATATTAAGCATCAATGTTAGCGTAAACTGCATTTTTCTCAATGAATTCTCTTCTTGGTGGTACTTCGTCACCCATCAACATAGAGAACACGCGGTCAGCTTCAGCCAAACTATCTATGGTAACCTGACGTAAAGTTCTGAAGTTAGGATCCATTGTTGTTTCCCATAACTGCTCTGCGTTCATCTCCCCAAGACCTTTGTAACGCTGAATAGCAGCACTTCCGCCCATTCTTTCATTGGCTTGATCACGTTGTACATCATTCCAAGCGTACTCCTTTTTGTTTCCTTTTTTAACTAAATATAAAGGCGGAGCAGCGATATAAATATGACCTTCCTCAATTAATTCTTTCATAAATCGGAAGAAGAATGTTAATATCAAAGTGGAAATGTGACTACCATCGACATCGGCATCACACATAATAATTACTTTATGGTAACGTAATTTAGAAATATTCAAGGCTTTACTATCTTCTTCAGTTCCAATAGTAACACCAAGTGCGGTAAATATATTGCGAATCTCTTCGTTTTCAAATACTTTATGATGCATTGCTTTTTCAACGTTCAAAATCTTACCACGTAACGGTAAAATTGCTTGAAAAGCACGGTCACGGCCTTGTTTAGCAGTTCCTCCAGCCGAATCTCCCTCGACAAGATACACTTCGCACTTTGCAGGATCTTGCTCAGAACAATCAGACAATTTCCCTGGCAATCCACCTCCACCCATTACGGTTTTTCGTTGCACCATTTCACGCGCTTTCTTAGCAGCATGACGCGCTTGAGCAGCAAGAATAACTTTTTGAACTATGATTCGAGCATCATTTGGATTTTCTTCCAAATACGCTTCGATCATATCTCCTACCGCCTGACTTACAGGTGATACAACTTCCCTATTCCCTAATTTAGTCTTGGTTTGACCCTCAAATTGAGGCTCAGCCACTTTTACCGAAATAATGGCTGTTAACCCTTCACGGAAGTCATCTCCAGCGATTTCAAACTTAAGTTTATCCAACATTCCCGAAGCATCTGCATACTTCTTCAACGATCTTGTTAAACCTGTTCTAAATCCTTGTAAGTGTGTTCCTCCTTCGTGAGTATTAATATTATTTACATAAGAAAAGATGTTTTCTGAGTAGCTTGTATTGTAAATCAACGCTACCTCAACTGGTATATCTCCTTTATCATTATCCATTGAGATTACATGTGCAATAATTGGCTCACGATTCCCGTCTAAATAACGAATATATTCTTTTAAACCTTCTGTTGAGTGAAAAATCTCTGAAACGAAATTACCGTCTTTGTCTAATTCTCTTTTATCTGTAAAAGTGATCGTAATTCCCTTGTTCAAATAGGACAATTCACGCATACGTGCTGACAAAGTATCGTACGAATACTCGATAGATTGCGTAAAAATGCTAGGATCAGGATAAAAAGTTACAATCGTTCCTCTTTTAGTCGTTTCACCAATTTGTTTTACTGGATATAACGCTTTTCCTTTTTCATATTCCTGCTCGTATACTTTACCATCACTACTATGAACCGTAGCTCTCAAGTGATTTGACAATGCATTTACAACAGACACACCCACACCGTGCAAACCTCCAGAAACCTTGTAAGAGTCTTTATCAAACTTACCTCCAGCACCAATTTTAGTCATTACAACCTCAAGCGCAGATACTCCCTCTTTTTTATGAATTCCAACCGGAATACCACGACCATTATCTTCAACTGTAATCGACCCATCTTCATTTATATCAACTCGAATAGTGTCACAATGACCTCCCATTGCCTCATCGATCGAGTTATCGACTACTTCATAAACTAAATGATGCAGTCCTCGAACTCCCACATCTCCAATATACATCGATGGACGCATTCTTACATGCTCCATTCCTTCTAATGCTTGAATACTATCTGCTGAATAATTATTCTTATTAATTTCTTCGCTCATATAATTTATTGTAAATGAAATTTTGTCTAACACGCAAATATATAAAAATGTAATCTAGATAACCGTTAAATTCCCCTTTTAAGGCCTTAAGTTATTAACATATTGTTGATTTATAGCATAAAAAAAACGTTCTCAAACAAGAGAACGTTTTCTTTTTTATCAAAACTATATTTTTAACTATAATTACGCAAAACTATTTGTTAGCATTTGCAGCCGAACCAACATGGGCAGCATTTGCTCTACCACTTGGATCCTCGTTTTCTTGCCATCTAGGTATCCATTTTCTAACTGTTTGAGCTGCATTTGTTTCAGGATAATGTTTATGAAAAATAGTACGATACAAATAGGCTTCTTTAGTTGTTGGTGGATTGTATGGAAATTCATCTGCAGCTCCTGCTAATTGCACATCAGTAACTTGACTCGCGCAATAAGCCTTCAACTGATCAATCCACTCATAACCTACACCATCACTAAATTGTTCTTTCTGTCTCCATAAAATTTCACTCGGTAAGTAAGGGTTTTCAGTATTTTCAAATGCTTTACGAACTATATACTTTTCTTTGTTATCATAAGTTTTAGGTTGTTTTTCCTCGGGATTTATCCTCATTACAACGTCTAGAAAATCTTTATCTAAGAAAGGAACTCTCGCTTCTAGACCTTGTGCCATAGTAGATTTGTCGACACGAAGTAAATCTGCAGTAAACAACTTTTGAACTCTTTCTATAGTTTCTTTCTGAAATTCTTCCGCAGATGGAGCATTTCTAAAATACAAATAACCTCCAAAAACCTCATCGGCCCCTTCTCCAGACAAAACCACTTTAATACCTAAATCAGTTATTGCTTTAGACAGAAAATACATTGGAACACTTGCTCTGACAGAGATAATATCATAAGTCTCCAAATGCCATATTAACTTATCCAACAAAGCAATCCCTTCTTCCACTGTAAAAAACACCTCATGATGCTCTGTACCTATAAATTCAGCTACTTTTTTTGCTGCGATAATATCTGGTGCATGTGTATCTAACCCTATAGCAAACGAATGTAGTTTTTTACCTTCCTCGTTTAAAAGTCTTGCAGTAATTGAAGCGATTAAAGAGGAATCCAATCCACCTGAAAGCAAAACTCCCAATGGCACATCTGCCATTAAACGTTTACGAACAGCTGCTGTCAAAGCACTATTAATTCCATCTAAATTTAATTCCTGATCTGCCTTTAGATAATCTTCATATTCAGGCTTATAATATTTTACAAAACCGGAGCCTGCCGTGTAAAAATGTCCCGGAGGAAAGGTAGACAGAGTCACACATTGATCTGTAATTGTCTTCATCTCCGAAGCAAAATACATCCTTCCGCGCTCGTCTAAACCATAATACAAGGGCTTAACTCCCAACGGATCTCTAGCTGCCATAAAATCATCACCATCTATGACTACAAAAGCAAAGTCCCCATCCAACAAATTACAAAAATCATATCCATATTCTTCATACAAATGAACAATTACTTCCGAATCTGACTTTGTACGAAAAGAATGTGATGCAAGCACGGTATTCCTTAATTCTTGATGATTATAGATTTCTCCATTATGTACCATCCAGGCAGTAGCAGTTCCTTGTATAGGCTGCTTACCTGAATTCAAGTCAATGATAGACAACCGCTCACTACTTATGATATTACCTTTTTCAGTAAGAAACAAATCACTTTCATCTGGCCCCCTGTGTGACATTCTTTTAGAAAGCTCTCTCACTAGTTCTGGGTCTTTACCTTTGCCTATAATAGCTACTATTCCACACATATTATTATTATTTTATTTTCCAAATTAAAAAAACACAACTCCCTTCACAAATGCACGAAACTATTGTTTTAAAGTTAAAGCAAAAGCCAAATATAAAAAAGAAAGCTAAATAATTAACAAAAAAGCATTTTTTAATACTTTTAAACAAAACTCAACTCCTACTTTAAAAGACAAGAAAAACGTCCTCAATTTGAGAACGTTTTGTTTTCCTAACCAAATATTTAACCCTAAAAACTGATTCTTTTTTTATGCTTTCGAATAAGCATCATCATGCACGTTTGCCACTGCTCTACCAGATGGATCATTCATGTTTTTGAAAGCTTCGTCCCATTCTAAAGCAATTTTAGTACTACAAGCTACGCTTGCTTCTTGCGGTACACATAAGGCCGCCGCATCGCTAGGAAAGTGCTCCGTGAAAATAGAACGATAGTAATACTCCTCCTTTGAAGCAGGTGTTTGCAATGGAAACTTGTATTTCGCATTAGCAAGTTGCTCATCCGAAACTTCTTTTGCAACAACTTCCTTCAGCGTATCAATCCAACTGTAACCCACTCCATCAGAAAATTGTTCTTTTTGCCTCCAAGCTACACTTGGTGGCAACATATCTTCAAAAGCTTTACGAAGCACCCATTTTTCCATTGGATGTTCTTTGTTTATCATTTTATCTTGAGGATTAATGCGCATAGCAACGTCCATAAATTCTTTATCTAAAAATGGCACACGACCTTCAATTCCCCATGCTGCTAAACTTTTATTTGCACGTAAACAATCATACATGTGCAGTTTGCTTAATTTACGTACATTTTCTTCGTGAAATTCTTGTGCATTAGGTGCTTTATGAAAATACAAATAACCACCAAATAACTCATCAGCTCCTTCACCAGACAACACCATTTTTATACCCATAGACTTTATTACCCTAGCCATTAGCCACATAGGTGTAGAGGCTCTAACAGTAGTCACATCATAGGTTTCAAGGTTGTAAATTACATCTTTAATAGCATCTAAACCTTCTTGAATTGTGAATTTAATTTCATGATGAATGGTACCTATATGATCAGCCACAATTTGAGCAGCAGCTAAATCTGGTGAACCATCCAAACCTACTGAAAAAGAATGCAGTTGCGGATACCAAGCATCTGTTGTATCGTCAGACTCAATTCGTTTTTGAGCATACTTTTTGGCAACAGCTGAAGTTATAGAAGAATCTAATCCTCCAGAAAGTAATACTCCGTAAGGCACATCGCTCATTAACTGTCTATGAACGGCAGCTTCAAGAGCTACTTTAATATCTTGAATATTGGTTTCATTATCTTTTACCGCATCATACTCTGTCCAGTCTCTCTTATACCATTGCACAAATTCGCCGTCCTTACTAGTCATATAATGTCCCGGAGGAAATAATTGGATTTTTGTACAATAGCCTTCTAACGCCTTTAACTCAGAAGCCACATAAAAAGTTCCATGCTGATCCCAACCAATGTAAAGTGGAATTATTCCCATATGATCGCGTGCCACAAAATACTCATCCTTATCTACATCGTAAATTGCGAAACCAAAAATACCATTCATTTCATCTACAAAATGAGGTCCTTTCTCCTTATATAAAGCTAGAATTACTTCACAATCGCTTTCTGTTTGAAAGTTATATTTACCAGCAAATTGCTTCCGCAACTCTCTATGATTGTAAATCTCACCATTAGCAGCTAAAACTAATTTCCCATCCTCGCTAAACAACGGTTGCTTTCCAGATGCCGGATCAACAATCGCTAAACGTTCGTGAGATAATATTGCTTTCTCATTACTGAAAATTCCGCTCCAGTCTGGTCCTCGATGACGAATTATTTTTGACATCTCTAACACTTGTGGTCTCAAGGTTTCTGCATTCTGCTTCAAATCAAAGGCACATACTATTCCGCACATAACTATATATATTACTTATTACTTTACTTATTTTATTAAAGCAAAGATGGGATATTAGTTATAATTACAAAACATAAGTAGTCTATATGCTTTCAATTTAAAACAAAAAAACCTGATTTACATCAAAAATATAATTACAAGACATAAAAAATAAGCCTGCCACTTATAAATAGTTAGTAGCAGGCTTATTCACTTATAATTCACTTTTTATTTACTTTACCTTTTGTCCCTTCAGATAGGTGTTCACTGGCTTCATATTTAGAATTTCGCTTTCTGAAATTTGCATTAAATCCTTATCATAGATTACGAGATCCGCCCATTTACCTACTTCTAAACTACCTTTTTCTTTTTCCTCAAAATTTGAAAACGCTGCCCATATTGTCATTCCTTTCACAGTTTCTTCTCTTGACAAAGCATTTTCAGTCTGAAAGCCTTTAGCAGGATACCCTTTACTATCCTTTCTAGCTACAGCAGCATGAAATGTTAGCATAGGATTTACCTCCTCTACCGGGAAATCAGTTCCTAGAGCGATGACTCCTGCTTTTTGAAGCAATTTTTTATAAGCATAAGCATTTTTAAGACGCTCTTTCCCTAAACGATCTCCAGCCCAATACATATCAGATGTGGCGTGCGTAGGTTGTACTGATGGAATTATTCCAGTTTTAAAATAATCGAAATCAGCTTCTCTCACTACTTGAGCATGCTCTATCTTCCAGCGGCGGTCTTTTTTCCCTGTTAATGCATCCTTATAAATTTTAAGCAAGACGGTGTTTGCAGAATCACCAATGGCATGAGAATTTAATTGAAAATTAGAAGCTGCAATTTTATTGGCTATGGTTTTCATATCAGCAATAGGCGTAATTAATGCTCCAAGTTGAGTATGGCTATCAGAATAAGGCTTATGCATCGCTGCCCCTCTTGATCCTAAAGCACCATCACCATACATTTTAAAAGAACGAACATCTAAATTATCTGTTTTATAAACACCTTTTTTCAAATACAAATCCAAGTTTTCAGGATTAGCACTTACCATCGCATATACATTTAGTTTAAGTACTTTTTCTTTTTGTAAACTATCAATCAAATCGATTACTTTATGATCTAAACCTGCATCATTTACTGTTGTTAGTCCATAATCAAACATAATTTTTTCTGCATCTACTAAAGCTGCGATTTGTGTTTTGCGACTTGGCTTCGGAATAATACTAAAAACCAATTCCATTGGATTATCTATCAAAATTCCTGTTGGCTCTCCATTTTTTAGTTCTATTTGACCGCCTGATACTTTTGTGTCTTTAGTAATATTGGCTAAAGCTAAAACTTTACTATTAACAATAATGGCATGTCCATCTATTCTGTTCAAAACAACAGGAGTATTAGGAAAATACTTATCGAGGTCTTCCTTTGAAGGAAATTCTTTTACAGCCCAATCATTTTGATCCCAGCCATTTCCCACTATAAAATCAGTTTTTTTTACTTTTTGAAACGCTTGAATTCTAGCAACAATCTCCGCCATGCTTTTTGTTCCTCGAAGGTCGACTTCTTGTAGCGTAAGGCCAAAATTGTAAAAGTGACAGTGTGCATCAAACAGACCAGGGTAAATAAACTTGCCCTTAGCATTGATGGTGTTTCTAGATTGGTATTTTTCTGCAAGCTCCTCAGCTGTACCAATAGCTATTATTTTACCTTCTTGAATAGCTATTGCAGTCGCTTTATCAAAATTATTATTAACGGTATATATTGTGGCATCAGTGATTATAGTATCTACAGTAATTTTATCTTTTTTAAGACAGGAGGTAAGCGATACTAAAGAGAGAAGTAAAATAATTTTTTTCATGAATCGGTCTTTTTTGTGCTGGCTAAGATAAAAAAAGATGACTAAAACAATGCATGAACAATTAATAAATATGGAACATTACCTAACTGATTTCCTCTACAAGATACTTTGTTGTTCCAATATCAAAGGTGTAACCTACCTTATTTCCCATCAATTTATTACCAAGCGGGGATTGAGGAGATAACGCGATAACATTTATTCCTTCAATGTTTATTTTAGGTAAAGCTAATGACAGGTACAAAAAAATTCCATTTGCTTTTACCAAACTACCCAAAGTAACAATCTCAGCGACAATTTCTGGATTAATTTTATCTAAAACTGCTTTCTGTTGGACCACTTCTCGCAATTTTGTATTTAGCTTTTCTTGTTCTAAATGCATCATTGATAAGGCCGTTTCATGTTTATCTCCGGCTGAACCTTTAGCATCATTTTTAGAATCTTCCGTCAAGGCAGCGATCATATCTCTAAAAACATCAATTCGATCTTGTACAAGCTGTTCATAATAATCGTAAATTTTTTGTTTAAAAGTCATTTGCATTTTTTAATTCCTAAAAATTCAAGTTAAGTTCTATTTGGAAGCGCAACAAGATACTAAAATTAGCATTTTATTAGCAGCTGTTAGTAGGCAATTATCTAAAATTTAACATCTGTTACTGTAGATTTTAATACACAATCCATAATTTTAGCAACAAATTAAACAAATTATTATGAAAAAATCGACATTTATTACTACTGCTGCATTTGCATTTACCGTTTTATTATCGACGAATGCAACCGCTCAAAAATTCCCTGCTTTAGATAAAAGTATAATGGACGTGGCAGCATTCCCTACTGATTACAAAATTGCGGATAAATTAGTAAAGGTTACCTATAGCCGTCCGTTATTAAATGGACGTAGTTTAGGTGAGTTAGCTCCTGAGGGAAAAGTATGGAGAACAGGGGCAAATGAAGCTACTGAAATCACTTTGTATGTAGACATGAAATTAGATGGAAAAACAGTTAAAGCAGGAACATATACACTATACGCGATTCCTGGTAAAGACAATTACACTATCATTATCAACAAAGACCTTAATGTTTGGGGATCGTACTACTATAAAGAGGCAAATGATGTTGCCCGTATTAGCGTGCCTGTAACCACAGCGACTGACTCTCTTGAAGCTCTATCTATGGTTTTTACTCCAAGTGATAATGGTGTTGTACTGAACATGGGATGGGATAAAGTAAGAGTAGCTGTTCCTTTTACCAAATAAAACATTTTGCCAAAAACAAAAAGAGGGCTATGTTTGCAACAAACATAGCCCTCTTTTTAATTTCATACTTTTTACTAGAAATCAAATTTATAATTGGCCCCTAACACAATTTGAAAAGCTTGAACCGGATAATTCAACCATTTTTGATATCCTTGATTAGCAATATTATTTGCTCTCACAAATCCTGTTAACTGGCTGTTGTACTTGTAACCTACATGCGCATTAGCATCAAAATAACTTTTTAAAGTAACTGGAGCAGGAGGCACGGCATATACAATATCATTGTTTATTTTTAAATCTTTTCTATCTCCAACATAAAATACGGTAGCACCTGCATACCATTTCTCTGTAATTATAACATCTAACGAAGAGTTCAATTGTATTGTTGGTAAATTCCAGGCTTCTGCTTGAAAAGCATTTGTATAATCACTAAAAACTCCTCCAATTCCAAAAGTTACGGCATCAGAAAAATTAGCTTTTAGGTCTCCTGAAAAACGTAAAGTCTTCATATCATCATAAACCACTTGCATCGAATTTCCAAAAGAATAATCTTGATTACTACTATTCTCCGTGTAATTATTGCTTTTAAACAATGCTCTATTTTTTTCTAATTCATAAGAACCTTTGATATTATAACTCACATTAGAAGCTAGCTTTCCTTTTAAACCAGCAAAAACATCATATTGTCTATCTGTTGGAGCTACATTCAAAGTTGGAGATAAAAATGCATTTTGACCTACAAAGTCTTGGTAAGAATTCTGCTCTAAGCTTCCCTCTGCTCCTGCATAAAAAATCATTAAGTCACCGACCACTTTATAAGAGGCATTAATATTAGGATAGACATAAAGTTTATTACTGCTGTTTTGGCTGTCTATGCTGTAAAATACTGATGCACCCAAATTCAGCGTCCAATCGTTCTTTAACACAACAAAACTAGGCGCTAAACCTAAGTTAGTATAACCATACTTGATAGCCTCCGTATTTGTATTTTGATAATTTTTCTCGAAACTTCCGCCAACGTAATCAACAATAATATTTGTTTTTATGAACTGATCCATCACATTAAATTGTAGTGAAGGTTTGATATAAAAACGATTTTCTGCCGACTTAAAGTTATCTGTAAAACGACTAAATTTTGTGGTAGCCTCTTTTAAAATACCATCATTAAACTCAATCTTCGCTCCTGCCGAAAGTGTATTATAATTGTGCTGTGGATCGATACCAAACAATAACGTAGATCGATCAGAAGGGGTTAAAGTAGCACCAAAGTCTTGAGGTAATCCATACCAATTGTAAATTTGATTTTGAAAACCAAGATCAAAATTCCAAGACATATTATTATAATTTGCTCCATAAGTCAATCCTAAAGAGGTATCATAAAAACGATCGTCTAATTCTACGCCCGAAATCCCGCCTTGCGAAGAAAGATGGCGAAATACACCTGCAACATAGTCCGTATTATTTAATTCTTGATTTACAAATAACTCCCCATTAAAAACGCGGTAATTACCAAATCCAAGTGTTGCATAATTATTGTACAAAGGTTCTTTTTTAGTTTTGTCAACTCCTTCTGCTTTTCCTTTTGATGGTGTGAACGTAGAAGCAACCGGAAAGGAAAAAATACTATATCTAATCGTTTCTTTCTTGGCATTTCCATCATCATCAAGATTGGGAGTTTCTTTAATTTTAAATGCATCCGAAATACTAGGCGTATATGGTTTTACAACATTTACTACTTCTGAGCCAATTGTCTCTTCCTTTTTTTGGCCAAAAGAAATTTGAAAAACTACTAAAAGCAACGCTAGAATAATCTTATTTTGGAAATTGAAATTCATATGTTTATTTGTTATATTTTATTGTATTACTTGGCTATAAATCTCTATCCCTTGCAATACATGCTGTTTCTTAATTTTATTCCCCCCTAGTTTCATCACTAGACTTGCCACTCCCCGTGAGCTATAAACTGTACTTTACCGCCAATCGTAATATCATAATCACTATCTTGAACACTACCATCAAAATAAATTTGCGAAGGACGACCAACACTTTCTCCCTGATGATTTATTAAATTAATAACTGGTGCATGATATTTTAGTAGAAAGGCTTGCAGGCAAGTACTAGCACTTCCTGTGGCAGCGTCTTCAATAATTTGATTGTGTTCTATACATAACATTCTAGTATGTAATTCCTCGTTTTCTAAACTAAAAAAATACAATGCTTTGTGTTGCGTTTTGCAGTTACCATTTAACCAATCGGATGTTTTTTGTTTATCGAGTTGAATTGCTTCCAAAGCTTTTTTACTTTTTAGTGGCACTATTACAAATGCGCTACCAGTAGTAACCTCTTGAACAACAAAACGCAAATCAAAATCAGTAGTACTCAAATTACTAAAAGAAGCAAAATCTTCTTTCATAAATAAATCTAAAAATTCGGGTTGCGCAGCTTTTAGCCATAATTGATCATTTATTTCCTTAACTGCGATTGGACCAACTGGAACGTTTAAAGTAATCTTGTTACTATCTAATTTCCATAATTTATGCAAGATTACCCAAGATGTCCCTATTACAGGATGCCCAGCAAATTGCATTTCACTAGCTGGAGTAAATATTCTAACGTTAGCAGTTTTACTTTCAGTATTTAAAGCAGTTACAAATGTGCTTTCAGCAAAATTAATTTCTCTCGTAATTTCCTGCATTTGTGCTACTGTTAACTGCCCTGCATCAAAAAACACTGCGAGTTGGTTACCCGCATATTTTTTTTCAGTAAAAACATCAACAATATAAAAAGGGATAGTCATTTTCTTGATTTTAAAAATTTTATTTGGCAAACGCCAATAATAAAAAAACTTTTATTTTACAATTGAGGAATTAGTTTTAGACTCTTCGCCTTTTATACGATCTAATTCACGTTGCGCTTCAGCTACGACATCAGCATAATCAGTAAAATTTTTAATTACATTATCTAGAATATAAGTAGCCTGAAAACTATCTTTTAAACCGTAGAAATTCTTAGCCATTATAATCAATCCTTTTGCACCAAAATAACGGTAAGCCGAATAATTTTTGGCTAATTTTTGTACCGCGACATTCGAAGGCTCAAATTTGCCATCAATGTTTTTAAAATAGGCATCATAATACAAAGCTTCAGCCGCTAATTCTCCCTTAGCGATAGTTAACAATTTTGCATACCCTGCTCTTGCTTTTGATTCATCACCCGTCTGCATCGCTGAACGTGCTATAATTATTTGGGCATCGCTCTTTACATTATCATCTGTTTTAGGATTATTTAGGACTTTATCAGCATAAACCACTGAGTTTGCATAATCTTTCTTTTCGTAATAACATTTCATTAGATTCGATTGAGCAAAAACTTTGTTCTGAGGGAAATCAGCCTCATTTTCTAAGCGAATCAATACTGGAATCGCTTTATCATTTGCCTTACTATCTAATAAAACTTGTGACAGTCTAGCAAGTGATTGCTCCGTAAATTCATTCCTTGGTTCATTAATTACATAGCTATAGTTAGCAATTGATTTGTCCTTTTGACCTTCGGCAAAATAAGATTGTGCCAAATAAAAATTAGACTTTAACGCGTGAATCCCTCTAGGAAAACTTGCATTGTACGCCATAAATCCTGAGATCGCTTGTCTCGTATTGTTTTGTTCGAATTGTTTCAAAACCGATTCGAATGTATCATTATCTAAATCAGCATCCGTTACCGCTACAAAGTCTAACGTCCTGACCCAACTAGCATATTCATTTACTTTCCCGCTATCAACATAAATTAATCTAGCAGTTGAAACCGCCTCTAAAGCTTCTGGAGTTTTAGGGAAATCAGCGGCCACTTTTTTAAATCTAGTTAAAGCTTCTGTATTTCGATCTGAGTTATAATAAATCAATCCTTGACGCAAGACTGCTTTTGCAGTATATGAACCTTTTGGGTATTCATTAATTAGTCGATCGTATGTTTTAAGTCCCAAGTCTTGTTTACCGTTTGCAACGTAAGTGCTAGCCAACTCATACATTGCGTCATCTCTTAAACTTGATTTTGGATACGAAGTTAAAAACGAATTTAACTCTTCTACTTTTTTATCATTTTTAGAAACAAAGCCATAACAAATTGCTTTTTGATATGAAGCGTAATCTGAATCAACACTTTTAAAATCTATTACCTTGTTGTAAGCATCCATAGCTGGCCAGTACTTGGTTGTAACAAAAAGACAATCCCCTAATCTTAAATAAGCATCAGTCAAACGTACTTTATCCTCTTTTACTCTATCTATATGAGATTGAAAAGCAGTCGCTGCTTGATCATACTCTTTTAGCTTAAAATAGGCATAAGCTAAGTTGTAACTGCTATTTTTGTATTCTGGTGTTGTACTTGCCTTTGCCATACCAGCAAACTGTTTATAACTAACCGCTGCGTTACTGTGATCGGCTAAAATGTACTCTGTCTCTCCCTTCCAAAATGTAGCTCTTGCAGTAAACTCAGGATCTATTTGTCCGGAAATCGAAGTTTTGAACATTTTAGCCGCACCCACATAATCTCTATCTAAGTACATTTCCAAACCTCTGTAAAAAGTCACTTTTTGATAGGCTAGTTTATTTTCGGGGCTTCTGTTTTTTTCAAGTAGCACTAAAGCTTCTTTATAATTTTTTGATGAAATATAAGAATCAATTAATAGTTTCTCTACCACCGATTTACTTGCATTGTTTGGATAATTCTTTAAAAAGGCTTGCAATATAGAAGGCACACTTTGGTATGAATTTCCCAATTCATAACTTAATTTGGCATAATTCAAACTTGCATCCTCTTGAATTGCGGTATCAAAAGGCATCTCAGATGCATTTTTAAACGCATTAAGCGCTTCTTGCTTTTTATCTAAATTTAAATAACTCTCTCCTAAGTGGTAATAAGCATTTTGAGCAACAAAATCTTTTCCGTTAACAATTTTATTAAACTGAGAAATAGCATTTTCAAAATTCTTTTGTTTGTAATAAGCGTACCCTAATTGGTAATAATCAGTATTATTCCATTTTCCCTTTGTTCCTTTATATTGTGCTAAATATGGAATTGCTTTATCGTATTGCTTTAAGTTAAAATAACTTTCTCCAATAATTTTATTCAATTCTGATTTTTCTAAGGCAGAAGATTTAGGCATGGCCTTTTCTCCCAATTCAATCGCTTTCTGAAAGTTTCCTAACTTAAAATTCATATCGGCTTGGTAATAGGAAAGCTTCTCCTTGTACTTTTCTTCGCCTGATACTTCGTCAAAATATCTTGTCGCCTCTTTGTAATCATCTCCTTCATAAGCAATAAAACCTAAGTAATATTTGGCCTGAGAACCATATTCTTTAGTATTTACAACCTTATTGAAATACGTAGTTGCTTCTTTTTTATTTTTTGAACTAAAAAAAGCATACCCTTTTTGGAAATTAAATTTATCACGATCAGTTGAACTTAGTTGGTTTTCATTTACTTTTTGAAACCACTGTAAAGCTTGCGGATAACTCCCTTGATCAAAATAGTAATGTGCAACTTCTATGTAAGCTTGATTACTCTTGGCACTTGTTGGAAAATTTGTCACAAAGCTTTCCATTTTATCATCAGCATTAGCATGATTCAGCCTGATAGCCGAAGAAGCATCGTAATAAGCGCAGTCCGACTTTAGCTCTTCGTCACTTGTTTCTAATTTTATTTTATTAAAAATCAGCTGAGCAGATGCATATTGATTGTCATTATATAAGGCGATTGCTTTATTGTAATCCTTTAAATCATGAGTATATATAGCAGATTTTTGCGCTGAAACTGATAGCGATGCACCAAAAATCGATAAAAATAAGAGCCCTGAAATTTTACGCATTGTTTTTATTATTTAGATATTCAAATGTATTGCATTATACTGTTTATAACGGGCTGTAAATCTATTTTATTATAAACAAATTTTTAACATTCTATAAAAAATCAATAATTGATAAGCGAAAATTCATAATTGATAATTACTTTTACACCATAAACAACTCAAATTATGTCGCAAGCAGTTCTGTCTTTAAAAAACGCAACTATTTATCAAGAGGATAAAGTAATTTTATCTAACGTCAATTTAGAAGTAAATCGTGGTGAATTTTTATACATCATTGGGAAAACAGGATCAGGGAAAAGTAGTTTAATGAAAACCTTATATGCTGATTTACCCTTGACAGAAGGTGAAGGACATGTTGTAGATTTCAGTTTAGATACACTTAAAGAAGATGAAATTCCTTTTTTAAGAAGAAAAATAGGAATTGTTTTTCAAGATTTTAAATTACTTCCAGATCGCTCCATCAAAGACAACATGCTTTTTGTTTTAAAAGCTACAGGTTGGATCGACGCTAATGAAATGGATCGTAAAATTGATGAAGTACTAGACAAAGTAGGTATGAAAGCATACGCTGGTAAAATGCCACACCAAATTTCTGGTGGTGAGCAACAACGTGTGGCAATAGCAAGAGCATTACTTAATGATCCCGAACTTATACTTGCTGATGAACCAACCGGAAACTTAGATCCTCAAACTAGCACCGAGGTCCTTGAGGTTTTACGTAAAATCAATGAAAACGGAAAAACAATCATTATGGCAACTCATGATTATGCCTTGTTAATGAAATTCCCTGCGAAAACATTAAAATGTGAAGACACTAAGATCTTTGAAGTAGTTCAGAGAACCGTGTAATGATCTCCATCCTTATTCCGATATACAATTACAGCGCAGTACTTTTAGTAAAAGAGTTGCAGCGACAGTGTACGGAATGCAATATCGAATTTGAGATTATTTGCATTGACGACTGTTCTTCACATTTTAAGGATGAAAACAGTACCATTTCAGGATTAGAAAAATGTTCCATATTATTTCTGGATAAAAATATTGGTCGAAGTAAGATTAGAAACTTATTAGCAGCTTCAGCAACTTATGAATGGCTTTTATTTTTAGATTGTGATACTTTTCCAAAAAACAAACTATTTATCACTTCTTACTTAAAACTAATAAAGCAATCCTCTTGTATGGCTATTTTTGGAGGTCTATCTTATGCCAAAACGAGACCTAAAAATGACCAATTGCTTCGATGGGTTTATGGTCAAAAAAGAGAAGTAAAAACAATAGATCACAGACAGAGGTGCCCTTATCAATCTTCCTTTTTATCTAATTTTCTCATTCGAAAATCTCTATTTGAATCTTTACAGCTTGATGAAACTATTACAACCTATGGTTACGAAGACAGGGTTTTTATCGACACACTCAAAAATAAAAACATACTAATTGACCAAATTGACAATCCAGTGTATCATTTAAATTTAGAGAACTCCAATCTTTTTTTATTAAAAACGAAAGAAGCTTTACAAACACTTTTATCAATAAAAAAAGTGCAACCCTCATTATCGACCAAACTACTTAGCACTTTTTATATTTTACAAAAATTAAAATTAGTAACCATTACCGGAACGCTCTACAACTGTATCGCAGTACTTTTAGAAAAGAATTTACTTTCTAAAAAACCCTCAATGATTTTATTTGACGTTTATAAAATTGGTTACTTTTGTTCTTTAAACACAAAATAAATGCCTTTTTTCTCGGTCATCGTTCCACTATACAATAAAGAAAATTTTATCGAGGCTACCCTACAGAGTATTCTTGATCAAAGCTTTTTTGACTTTGAGATTTTAATAATTGATGACTCCTCTACTGACTCCAGTTTAAAAATTGCTAATACCTTGGCTTCCGCCAAAGTAAAAATCATACAGCACAAAAAAAACCAAGGCCTATCGGCGGCAAGAAATAGTGGAATTAAAATGGCCTCAGGACAATACATTGCATTCTTGGACGCTGATGATTGTTGGGATGTCAATTACCTTGAAACAATAGTAGGCTTAATCGATAAGTATCCAGAGGCGAAGCTGTTCGCTACAAATTATTTAGAAATTTATAGTAAAACTGTCTCGCTCACGCCAAGAACGAAGCTACAATTTCCTGGAAGCAATTTTCTGGTACATGACTTTTTCAAGTCAAGCTTAAATCAGCCTATTTACTGTCCTTCAAGCTTATGTGTCAGCAAAGCTGTATTTAATTCCATTGGATGCTACGAAGAGAAAATCACCTTTGGGGAAGATGTTGATTTTAATATTAGAGTTAATACTACTTTCCAACTTGCTTATTCTACTTCTTCATTGGTAAAATACACCGTGAATTCTGAAAATCAAATTACCACTTCAACTCTAAAAAACAAAGTACTACCCAACCTAGATTCGTATGAAATTCTAGCCAAGACAAATTTCAGTCTAAAAAAATACTTGGATTTTCACCGCTATATATTTGCTAAAATGTATAAAATCGAAAATGATTTAGTAAACTATCAAGTACTAAAAACAAGGATTCATGAGGATCCTAAAATTTCAGGGCTAAATTACAAACAACGGCTTTTACTAAATACTCCATCGTTTTTTCTGAGAGTGATTCAAAAAACGAAAAGATACTTTGTCAATAAAGGATATCGTTTTACAAGCTATTAAATTATTGAATGTATTCTAGAAACTGTTGGAAGTCTCTAATATAATCGGTCTCATCAAACACTGCCGAAGCCAAAACTAAACAAACAGCGCCAGAGGAAAAATTATCTAATTCTCTCCAAATATTTGTATTAATTAGTAAACCTACGTTTGGTTTATTTAAGGTTATTTTTTCTTGTGTCACACCATCTTTGACAATTACATCAAAACTACCAGATACAGCAATTAACACTTGTCTTAACTCCTTATGCGCATGTCCGCCACGACTAGCTGAAGTGGGAATATCATATAAATAATAAACTCTTTTCATTTCAAAAGGCATCGTATCATTTTCAATGACACCTATTGTGCCAAGAATATTTTCTATTTTAGGAATTTCAATCAATGCTACATTCATAAAGCTAACTTACATCAATTTTTAAATATTCTATCCATTGTTTTCCTATATTTTCCAGTGAAAACTGTTGTACACTAGCAACTGCATTTTGTTTACAAGTTTGGTATAAAGCGGCATCTTCAATCATTAGATTCATGGCTTGTGTTAGTTTTTCAAAATTCTGATCCTCCACTAAAAGTCCGTTTTGTCTATCTTGTATAATCTCACTAGGTCCAGACAAACAATCAAACGCAACCACAGGTGTAGCACACGCTAAAGACTCTATTAAAACAGTACCAAAACCCTCGTTTTTGCTAGATAAAACGGTGAAATTCGCATTTTTCATGTAGGTAAAGGGATTTTGTTGCCAGCCTAAAAACACAATCACATCCTGCAAATTGTGTATTTTTACTTGCTGCTGTAGTGCGGTACGTAGAAACCCATCACCTAGAATTACTAATTTTATTTTTTTAATGGGCAATCTAGATTCGGCGTAAGCCATAATCAATTTATCAAACTGTTTTACAGTATCGTCCATTCGTCCTACACTAATTATGTAGTCAAAATCTAATTCAATTTGTTGCTCAGATTTAGATAAAATTTCATTCATCGCAATCGGATTATAGATTGTATTTATATTTTTGTATCCGTACTCACTGCTTATTTTATCTTTTATTTTTAGTGATACAGTTACGATCCCCAGAGCATTGCTGTAGATACGTTTTGCCAAAAAATGCCATTTAGGAAAATACAAGTCGGTCATATAACTGTGAACAGTCATAACATAAGGAGCTTTGTACAGCAACCTTGTTGTAATTAATTCCTGAAATTGATTGTTTTTTACTCTAAAATCGATAATGAAGTCAAAGTGGTTTGTTTGTAAATACTTTCGTAAAACCCAAAATCTTTTTAACCTATTAAAAACAGTATTAGAGCTGCTTTTAATTTTACCAAGGTTCAACAGTTCCCCTGTAAACTCATAATCTACCTTATCGATAACAATGATATGATGTACCTTTATATCCTTACTTTCGAAAAACTGAGACAGCAAAGCAGCACAGCGCTCTGCCCCGCCTGAGGCTAATTGTTCGCTAATAAGACATATTTTGTACTCTTTCTTTTGAGTCATAAAGCAAATTCACTAATTTCGAAAACAAATATAACTATTCATGCGGATTTTATTAGTGGGCGAATACAGCAGATTCCATAATTCTTTAAAGGAAGGCTTACTTGCACTTGGACATGATGTAGTTATTATTGGAGACAATGATTTTAAGGATTACCCCTTAGATATTTCTGTTTTTGCGAAAGTTTTTAAAAAAAATTACTGGCTTAATAAAATCAGACAAGGCGTCTACCGACTCTTCAACTGTGATCTTGCACAAATTGAAACTGCTTATCGCTTTTTTAAAAACAGAAAAAAACTAGTTGGTTTTGATGTGGTTCAATTAATTAACGAATATCCCTTACAGTCGACTATTTTTTTAGAAAAGAAAATGCTTGGCTATATTTTTAAAAATAATAAAAAAGTATATTTATCATCCTGTGGCGACGACTTTGTAAGCGTAAAATATATGCTTGAAGGACAATTTCGCTATTCGGTTCTTACGCCATGTGAAGCAAATCCAAAAATAGGCCATTGCCCGTACACATTGCGCTATACAACTAAACCCTTCCAAGAATTACATGATTTTGTATACAAAAATAGTACAGCAGTCATACCCGGAGATTTAGATTACGCTATTCCGCTAGAAAATCATCCACGAGCCAAGAAATTAATTCCTTACCCAATAAATATTGACAAATTGGCTTACAGCCCTATGCAGATTGAGAATAAAATTATTATTTTTCACGGGATAAATGAGGCCAATTACTTTAAAAAAGGCAACGGATATTTTGAAGATGCTTTAAAGATTATTGAAAATAAATACTCTAAAAATGTCGAAATAATTACTGCCAGAAGTGTACCCTACGCAACCTACATTGATCTTTACAATAAAAGTCATATTGTACTTGATCAGGTCTTTACGTATGATCAGGGTTACAATGCCTTAGAAGCAATGTCAAAAGGCAAAGTTGTTTTTACAGGTGCTGAAAAAGAATTTGAAGAGTATTATCAATTAAATGATCCTGTTTGTATTAATGCTTTGCCAAACGTTGAATCACTGGTGAGTTCCTTGTCATATCTCATCGAAAATCATCAGCAAATTACTGCCATCAGTGTGCGTGCAAGACAATTTATTGAGAAGGAACACAATTATAGAACAGTTGCTGCACGATATCTCTCCGCTTGGAATGAAGAGTAAGCACTTGCAATTCATATTCACTTTTGAGTGCCCATTACTTTTACTTTAAGTTTTAAAAGTAATTCTAAAAATTCGTTAAGTTCCTCTATTTTCAGCATGCGACAAATACCTAGATAGGCAAATAATCCTAAAAACCCACTTAAGACCAATTGCAGCGCCAAATCATCAATAGTAGCCAGAATTACGACAATAATTAAGACCATTCCTATTGTTGCAATTAGTACAGGAAACATATCCTTTAATTGTCTCCCAAGACCGTATCCATATAATTTTCCTGGTAAATACGCATTTATTGCAAATGAAATTGCTGCAGTAATTACATGGCCTATTATCATAGCTTTAACTCCTATCGGAATTGTAATTACAAGAGCAAGCAGCGTTATTGGTAATTTGCTTAAGTCTACTTTCAAAAACAAGTCAGATCGTCCTACTGCATTTAAGACATTCATGTTTATTGCGCTCATGGGTAGAAAAACTCGTGCGAACATCATCCATTGCAACATCGGAATTAAAGCCATCCATTTTTCTGTGAGTAACAAAACTACAATTGGTTTTGCTAATAAAGCGATGAATGTCATCAAAGGAATATTTAAAAAAGCTGCCATTTTTATCACTCTACCAAATATGGAGACTAACCGTTGCTTGTCTGTTTGAATGGAACTAAATACGGGAAATGTTGCTTGTTGTAAAACAGTGCCAATGGTACCCGCAGAAATATCAGCGAATGTTTTAGCTCTTGTATAATACCCCAAAGATGTTGTGGAATAATAGAGACCAATACAAATATTGTATATATTGTTCAGTGTTTGTGTGTATAGACTAGCTACTAAAAGGTTAGATCCATAGCCAAATAATTTTTGGAAAGATTTTTTTGAAAATATAAGAGATAGTTTCCATTTTCCGTAAAACCACAATGCAATAGCAGTTGTTACTGAACCTATCAACATTTGGACTATTAAAGACCAAACGCCATAGCCGTTTAAAGCAAAAAGCACGCCTGCTAAACCTCCCAACGCAACACCAAAAAGATTACTTTTAGCGATAGATTGGAAGTCCATAGCTATAGTTAAATTCGTTCTTTGGATAATCGCAAGAGCATTTATAAATAAACTTAATCCTAAAACTCTAGTCAAATCTACTAGCTGTGGCTGGCGAAAAAAAACAGCTATATAAGGTGCCATTACAAATAAAACAAAGTAAAACAGTACACTTATAAGTAAGTTAAATACGAATACGGTCGAAAAATCTAGAGCTGTTCTCTCTTGTTTTTGAACTAATCCCATACCTAAACCACTCTCAATAAACGTTTGTGACAGAGCTATAAAAATTGCAAGCATACCAATTAAACCAAAATCCTCGGGCATTAACAATCTTCCTAGTACAATACTAACTATAAATTGCCCCATTTGACCTGCAAATTTGTCAACCGCAGACCATAAGACTCCTTTTACAGCAGCTGATTTTAATGAGGTTTTTTGCATTAGTAGTGTATTGGTATTTATTAACTATTCGCTTTCTAATCGAACGTCTATTACTTGACCGGTATAACCTGACAATAAAGTTTGAATACTTCGGATTGCTACTACATCTGGATTTAGCAAAGTCGATTCAGGCTCATTTCCGAAATTTTTTGTTCTCATAGGAGTTTTTGTTCGCTCTGGATTAATGCAATTTACCTTAACATCAAAGGGTTCCCATTCTTGTGAAATTGCTTGGACAAAATTTACAGTGGCTGCTTTAGCTGATGAATATATACTAAAAAAAGCACGGCCTCTTGTGTAAGAACTAGACGTGAAAAACAGCAAATTACCTTGAGATTTCTTGAGATAGTCTACTGAAGCCAGAGCTATATTTATCATCCCTAAATAATTAGTATTCACTGAATCACAAATTGCTTGATGTTCCATTGTTGCTAATGGTTCTTTGTGCAATATACCAGCTGTGTTTACTACAAAGTCTATTTTACCTTCACTGGCAACCACCTCTTGTAGTGCCTTTTTTACAGCATCAAAATTAGATATATCAACATTATTCTGACTTCTAGAAAAGCTGTAAACCTTAACTCCTTTTGCAATTCCTAAATCAACTATAGATTTTCCAATACCTGAACCTCCTCCAAAAACGACCATCACCTTACTATCAAGTAATTCCTTGTTCAGGGGTACATTATGAATCTCGCCTGATCTTAACTGAAATAGTTTGTCTAAGATATAAGTATCCTCCAGATACGTTAATTTCATGTTTACTTCATCGCCTTCAACAACAACGATTTGTTCTGTGGGCAAATATTTTTTTACAATTCCGCAATCATCAGTAGCTTTAAAATCTTTGTCAGTGAAAGCAAGGTCATAGGCACTAGCGATTACTTTTTGCTTAAAACCTTGCGGAGTTTGTCCCCTTCGCATTTTTATTCGGTCTGGAATTTCCTTTATTATTTTGCCTTCAACCTCTATAATTGTATCCGCTGACTGAATAGCCACATCAACCGCATTGTACTTATCTAAAGCTTTGACCACATCATTAATAATGCGTTGACTTACTAACGGACGAGCAGCATCGTGAAATATTAAATTAGCATCTTCATCAGCAGCATAAGCCTTAACTGCGGCATAACTAGAATGATAGCGTTCTTTACCTCCAATTAAAATACGCTTCACTTTGGTCCATTCGTTTTTAAGAATCATATCTTCGATCATAAATATGTAATGCTCATTGACAACTACTGCAATTTCATCGATCAAAATATTTTTCTCAAAAGCATCTACAGCATGTTCCAAAACCATTTTTCCTGCAATTTTAAAAAATTGCTTGGGCAATGCTTTTTCTAATCGACTTCCTATACCTCCGGCCAAGATGACAGCTATATTCATTTAGTGCTATTTAAATTTAAAATGGTTAAGACGATAACAGTTCCCGCTCTAAAAACTGAATTATCTTATGGGATGCGGTAACTTTATTTTTATTTAAAAGTATATCATTGACAAATTCAGCACGCACTTCTTTTTTTTCGTCTTGTCCTTTTAAAACCACATTTTCAATAAAATCGATGAGCTGCTGTTGGTTTCTCGATTGATAATGCACCTCGATTGCTTGTTGACCAAAAGTACTCCATTGTTCCATAACAGACTCTTTTCTGATCATAAAAAGAGCAGGTTTACCAACAACTAAATATTCGGCCATAAAAGATCCACAATCGTGAATTAAAGCATCCGAAGTTAAAAAAAGATCAACATAATCACCACTTTTAAATTGTCCGTTATCTAAATTATCCCACTTATCATAATAAGCCTTTGTTTTATCTGAACCCCAACTGGGATCTTGTTCTAATTTTTTACGGAGTAACGGGTGCGGTTGGAAGGCTATCTGAATTTGATTTTTATAGGTTGCGGCTAATTCCAGAAACAGATCACAATATTCTAAAAAATTAGACACTTGATTGAGTTCGTTCATAGAGTGATGTGGAGCCCAAATAACTTTTTTTAACTCATTGCTTGTGTTTTTCCAAACTAAATAATTAGGGTTCTTACGAATTAGCAGGGAATCGAAACCAGGATATCCGGTCAAGACGTTATTCTGACCTTTATTTATCTGTTTTTCATGTGCTATTTGTTGATGGATAGGTGTTTCTGAAAATATTTTCCATACTAAATTATGAAAATCCGTATTGTAAAACAACTCATATTTGGTAGTCATAATAGCATAAGGAACATAGCCGGTCAAAGTATGAGAAAACTGCTTTATGTAATATCTATAATCTTGAACTCCCTCATATGGATTGGTATAAAAAATCATGTCTGGCTGAAAACTTTTTTTAATATCTAAATACTCCTTTTCGTTGTACGTTTTGGTTACTTCGTACCCTTTTTGTATGAATGACTGATAGGTTTTCTCCATTTCTAACAACATGTATTCTCGACCAAAACTCACAACTGGACAAACAAAAAGTGCAGGTTCAAACCTAGGATGTACAAGTAGTAAGTTATAGAGTAAGTCGTATTTCCAAACTGATTCATATGTCAAAAAAAAAGCAACTTTCACTTTATTCTTTGCTCGAACCTTGCTCAAAGCTTTTCGATGTTTACTAGGCGCTTGCATAATCAAGAACCAATTACAAATTGATTGGTATTTTTTTATAGATTTACTTTTGGCAACAACAAGAAACCACCATATTGAGGCAGGAAGATAAGATTTAAATGTATCCTTTACTTGTTTCATTGTTTATTCGATTCAAAATTAGTACCGCATACTATCTAATATTGATTTATAATTTTTACAATAAGATCTACCTCTTCGTTTGTTAAAGCAGGACTTATGGGCAAACTCAAAACTTCATCATGAATTTGTTCTGTGATTGGAAAAGATAAATTATTATACGCAGTTAGTGCGCTTTGCTTGTGCGGCGGAACAGGATAATGTATAATCGTTTCAATTCCGTTTTGGTGCAAATACTCTTGCAATTCTTGGCGGTTTTTAGTTCGAATTACAAACAAATGAAATACGTGATTAGTTGATTTATCCCAACTTGGAAGAACTATTTTTTTATTATTAATTTCAGATAAATACCTACTAGCAATTACTCTTCTTTTATCATTATCGCGGTCTAAATTAGGTAATTTAATATTTAAAAAAGCCGCTTGCAATTCATCTAACCGAGAATTCACACCTTGAAATTCATAATAATATTTCGTTTCAGAGCCATAATTCCTGAGTGTTGATACAACTTTGGCCAACGCTTCATCATTCGTCACTACCGCTCCACCATCACCTAAAGCACCTAAATTCTTCCCCGGATAAAAACTATAAGCCTGCGCATCTCCCCTCTTGACAAGCCCACTTTTACTTTCTTCTTCAAAATAAGCACCGTGAGACTGAGCGGCATCCTCAATAACTAAAAAGTCATGTTCCTTTGCAATAGCTAGTATCGCCTCCATTTCGGCCAATTGTCCATATAGATGAACGGCTAAAACAGCCTTGGTTTTAAATGTAATTTTTCCAGATATTAAATCAGTATTTAAATTATAAGTTTCTAATTTTGGCTCGACCAAAATGGGAACCAATCCAGCTTCCATAATGGCTAAAATACTTGCTATAAAGGTATTCGCTGGTACAATTACCTCATCTCCTTTTTGCAATTTACCTAATTGAATATACCCCTTAAATATTAGCACTAAAGCATCAAAACCATTACCCGCTCCTATACAGTATTTTGCATTACAGTAAGCAGCAAACTGCGTTTCAAATGCTTTTACTTCATTTCCTAGAACATACCAACCACTTGCTAAAACTGACTTCAGTTTATCTTGAAAAGCATATTCGTACGCCGCGTTTATCTTTTTTAAGTCTAGGAAAGGTATCATATAATTGGCATTTCTAATTTAAAATAATTAGCTGTTTCAAGTTCATAAAAATCTTGAACAATTGTACTCGCTCCAAAACTTTCTTTCCAGTACGTTAATCCTTCATTCAGTTTTTTGCCTTGGTCAACGTTCGAAATACCAAAATCAAAATAGCGTTTTCCTGCAAACTCTTTTTGTAGTAAATAATCAAACAAAAAATCTAAACTGCCTGTTTCTTCTGATCCAAATTTAGAAACGTATTGACTATGCGCCACTTTTTCAGATTCAAAAATAGTCGTGCCTCCCACAATTTCGCCCGCATCATACACATTAAATTGTCGAATGTTATTTGGAAAAAGCAACTTTAAGCGACTAATTTCTTCTAAGGAATGAACTGGTACTATATTATGTCTAAGTTTCAAATTTGGAATTAATATTTCATTCCAAAAACCATCAAAATCAACCTCTTCTTTGATCATTAAATCTTTGGAGATGGCTTTTTTTATTCCTCTTTTTCTAATTTTCGAATAAGTCCCTGCATTAGACAAATCAATTACAGATAAGACATCTCTGCGAATTAATTTGGCCTCGACCAAAAACAGCGCATAAAGCAATTCCTCAGCAGGTTTATGATGGTAAATTGAAGGGGTTATTTTAAGGTTTACGATTTGTATATCAAGCCTATTTAAAAACAACATTACTACTTTAAAAATAGCTAAAACAGCAGTTTGACTGAGTTGTTCGCAGTAAATTAAACCACCATAACTCAGGCCTTGATGTGAATGAACGATAGCTCCAACTCTATTTGCAGGCAGAACAGCAACTAATTTTTTATCATCAAAAATCAGCAACGAAAAATCATCAAAACGCTCCTTGTGGTACTCCATAAAATCACGATTAAAGAGAAAAGTAGCATTCTTGGCTTTGCCGATAAAGGCATTCCAATCCTGATAATCTTTCGATTCGTATTGTCGTACTAAGTATTTTTTCAAGTTGATAATTTTGATATTGTGAAAGTAACCCTTTTTAATTTCTATCCAAAACAGGTAAATACCATTTATATTTCACTGCCATTAATCGAATGGAGATAATGACTGCTGATGTACTTAAGTATAAAATATCTTCGTTTAGGTGTAATTTTTTAAGCATAAAAAAAACGATACCGCCAAGAATACAAATGGTAGCATATATTTCCTTTCTAAAAATAACCGGGATTTCATTACACAAGATATCCCGAATTACACCGCCAAAGCAAGCCGTCATAGTTCCTAATGCAATACAAATAATAGGATGTAAACCAATATTTATTCCTTTTTCGAGACCTATCAAAGTAAAAACTCCTAAACCAATAGTATCAAATAAAAACAATGAGGTACGTAGTTTATCAAATTTCCTACGAAATAAAATAGATAGTACAAAGGCCAATGCAATCACATAAACATACTCTAAATCTTGCATCCAGCCTACTGGTGTACGACCTATCATAACGTCACGCAAAGTTCCGCCACCTACAGCTGTTACAAAAGCAATTATAAATACTCCAAAAGGATCTAACTTTTTACTAATAGCAGTCAAAGCACCTGACATAGCAAATGCAATCGTACCAATAATGTCTAACAAATGAAACATGAGTTTCTTTTTTTTTAATTAAGACGAATTACAAAACGCAACACGCAATGCTGGCAAAATTAGCTAAAAATAGCGGGACAAAGTAGCTTTTTGAACTTAATACCTTAATCTACGAGCGAACACTAAATAATCGGTTTCAATTTTATAAAACTGCATTATCTCCGTATCTTTGTTCTGTAAATAGCAATTAAATCTAGAATCTCTTGAAACAAATCACTTCCACTCAAAATCCCTTTATAAAAACGTTACTTTTATTACAAGAAAAGGCACGAAATCGCAAGCAAAGTGGTACTTTCCTGATTGAAGGAAAACGCGAAATTATGTTGGCACAAAAAGGCGGTTACGAAATAGAAACCATTTTATTCGCTCCAGATATCTGCAGTGAAATCGAAGCCCGAAAGTTATCGAAATCAGCAGAATTAATCGAAATTAACACTGCTATTTTTCAAAAATTAGCTTACCGAGATACGACCGAAGGTATTTTGGCTGTAGCCAAAACAAAATCGATGCAATTAACTGATTTAAAATTATCTGAGAATCCTTTAATTTTGATTGCTGAGGCTCCGGAAAAACCCGGAAATATAGGTGCATTGCTTCGCACAGCTGACGCAGCAAACCTCGATGCAGTTATAGTTGCAAATCCGAAAAGTGACTTATACAGTCCTAACATTGTACGTTCGAGTGTAGGCTGCTTATTTACAAACCAAATTGCCACTGGTACAACCGCAGAAATCATCGCTTTTCTAGAAGAACAAAAAATAAATTTTTACTGCGCCACACTACAACACTCCACTTCCTATCATACTCAGGATTATACAACTCCCACAGCATTAGTGGTAGGAACAGAGGCTACTGGCTTAACACAAGAATGGCGAGATGCTGCTACACAAAACATTATTATTCCTATGCAAGGCGAAATCGATAGTATGAATGTATCGGTTGCAGCAGCTATATTAATCTTTGAAGCAAAAAGACAAAGAGGATTTTAAAAAACTAAAAAAAAACTTTATGAAAAATAGAATATTTATCGTTACCGCCTTAATAAGCGTCACATTTTCGTTTGCACAAATAACAGAACCACAAGTTGATGCGCTAGTAAACAAAACTTTAACTGCATTTAATGTTCCTGGAATAGCAGTTGGAATTGTCAAAGATGGAAAATTGGTCCTAGCCAAAGGTTATGGTGTCAAATCGATTGAAACTAATGAAAAAGTAGATGCAAATACTTTATTTGGAATTGCATCAAACAGTAAAGCGTTTACAAGTGCCGCACTAGCAATATTAGTCGATGAAGGAAAAATAAAATGGGATGACAAAGTAGTTAAATACCTGCCTAATTTTAAAATGTATAGCGACTATGTGACTAAGGAATTTACTATTAGAGACCTATTAACGCATCGAAGCGGATTAGGTTTAGGAGCGGGAGACCTAATGATATGGCCTGACGGAAGTGATTTTACAGCCCAAGATATCGTTCAGAATTTACAGTACTTAAAACCAGTATCCGCTTTTAGAACGAAATACGACTATGACAACCTTCTTTACATAGTTGCCGGAGAAGTTATTCATAAAGTTAGCGGAAAAAGCTGGTGCGATTTTATCGAGGATCGTATCATGAAACCTCTGGAAATGAACAACAGTGCAGCATCTTACGTGCGATTAAAAGACTCTACCAATATTATTGCACCTCACGTTCCCATGAACGGCAAGCTAAAAGTTATTAGACGTTACCAAAACCAACTCTTTGATGCAGCAGCAGGAATTTATTCAAGTGTCAATGATCTAAGCAAATGGGCTATTATGCAAATGAATAATGGAAAATATGGCCCTGAAAACAAACAATTATTTTCGGAGAAGGAACATGATGAAATGTGGCAATTACAAACTATTATCCCAACCAAGACCAGAGCGCCATACAATACTCACTTCAACGGTTACGGTTTAGGTTGGTTTGTAAGCGATGTAAAAGGATTTAAACAAGTAACTCATACGGGCGGTTTAGAAGGAATCGTTACGCAAACAACGTATATTCCTGAATTACAACTTGGAATTATTGTACTTACTAACCAACAATCTGGAGCAGCATTTAACGCCATTACCAATACGATTAAGGACAGTTACCTTGGAATTGCTTCGGAAGATTATGTTAGTATATACAGCAACAGAGCAAAAGCAAATGAAGAAACTGCCGATAAAACTACTGACGAAGTATGGGCAAAGGTTGCTCAAAATAAAAAAGAAAAGATTAAAGTAGATTTCAAAAAAATTATTGGAGCCTATAACGACAATTGGTTTGGTAACGTTACCATTTTTGAGAAAAAAGGCAAGATCTATTTTCAATCTCAGCGCTCATCTCAACTTGCAGGAGAAGTGTTTTTTTACAAAGATGGCAACTATGTGGTAAAATGGAACAACGCCTATTTTCATGCAGATGCGCATCTTAATTTTGCATATAATGCTAACGGACTTGCTACAACTCTAAAAATGAATGCAATATCTGAACTAACAGATTTTAGTTACGACTTTCAAGATTTAAATTTTAAGAAAATTAAAGAATAAATCGTCTTATAATCATTAGAAGATTTTTTGTTTCACGCCAGTAATAATGCTTGCGTATATGACAACTTATCGCTATTTTTAGGAAGTAAATCCTGCTGTTATGATCGAAATAGATTTAGAAAAAGAAAATAAAGCCATTGCTCAAGAATACAAAGAGTTGCTGCGCATTAGTTATCAAACTTTATCCACTGAGGATAAAAAACTAATTCGCAAGGCTTTTGACGTAGCGGTAGATGCTCATAAAGAGCAACGACGAAAATCAGGTGAAGCTTACATATTTCATCCTATTGCTGTCGCAAAAATAGTAGCGTCAGAGATTGGTCTTGGTGCCACTTCGATTGCTGCTGCCTTAATGCATGATGTTGTAGAGGACACGGAAATTACGGTAAAGGATATCGAAAAAATGTTTAACCCAAAAGTAGCGCAACTAGTAGAGGGCCTTACTAAAATATCTTTAGTGCAAAAAGACATGAATGTCTCCATGCAAGCAGAGAACTTTAGGAAAATGCTTTTGACACTTAATGACGACGTTCGCGTTATTTTGATCAAAATAGCTGATCGATTGCACAACATGCAAACCATGGACTCTATGGTCGATTACAAGCAAGTTAAAATCGCTTCTGAAACTTTGTATATTTACGCTCCTTTAGCACACCGCCTAGGGCTTTATAACATCAAAACAAAACTAGAGGATTTAGGGTTAAAATATACTGAGCCTGCTGTTTATAATGATATCGTAGGCAAAATAAGAGAAACAAAAGAGCAGCAAGATGCTTATATAAAAGACATTTCTGATGTAATCAAATCGTCCTTGAATTTAGAAGGTGTCGATTACATTATGAAAGGCCGACCAAAGTCGATTTACTCTATCCGCAGAAAAATGAAAGCGCAAAATGTGAGCTTTGATGAAGTATATGACAAATTTGCTTTGCGAATCGTGTACAAATCATCTCCTCACGACGAAAAGTTTCTTGCTTGGAAAATATACTCGATTGTAACAGATCATTATAGACCCAGTCCAAGCCGATTACGCGACTGGATCTCCTCACCCAAGTCAACTGGGTATGAAGCCTTGCACATTACCGTTATGGGACCAAAAGGTCGATGGGTCGAAATACAAGTGCGTAGCGAGCGAATGGATGAAATAGCCGAGAAAGGATATGCAGCACATTACAAGTACAAAAATGGAGCTACCGAAGAAAGCGGATTAGACGTTTGGTTAAATTTACTAAAAGAGGCTCTCGAAAACTCAGAGTCTAGTGCTGTCGATTTTGTTGAAGATTTTAAAATGAATCTTTATTCAAAAGAGATTTATATTTTTACACCTAAAGGAGATATTAAATCATTACCTAAAGGAGCAACATCACTAGATTTTGCCTTTAGTATTCATTCCGAAATTGGTATAAAGACACGAGGTACCCGCGTAAACGGAAAATTAGTTCCATTAAATTATGAATTAAAAAGCGGTGATCAAGTTGAAATCATCACCTCTCCAAATCAAAAACCCACAATCAACTGGCTTGATTACGTTACCACTTCTAGAGCAAAAAATAAGATCAGAAATGTTCTTAATGAGAACACTAAGAAAATTGCCGAAGATGGAAAAGAAGTTCTAACAAGGAAATTAAAGCATCTTAAAATAACTTTAAACGAAACGGTTGTTAATGAGTTAGTGAACTTTTTTCAGCTGAAAACAAGTTTAGACCTCTTTTACAGAGTAGGTGTCGGCTCGATCGAAAACCAACAGCTTAAAGATTTTGCTGCGCAAAAAAGCAATACTTTAATCAATTTCTTTAAAAACAAGATAAAGCGTACCGGACCAACCGCAGATGCTGACATTCACAAACAAGTACTCAGTAACAACTATGACCTATTAGTTTTTGGCAAAGACCAAGATAAATTAGATTACAAATTATCTACTTGTTGCAACCCAATACCAGGCGATCAAGTATTTGGTTTTGTAACCATAAACGAAGGCATAAAAGTGCATAAAAAAGATTGCCCGAATGCGATCTCCATGCAATCCAATTACGCGTATCGCATCATGCAAGCCAAGTGGATAGACTCCTCTCAAGAAGAATTTAAAGCGATACTTAACATTACAGGTATGGATACTTTAGGACTTACCAATGAACTGACTAAGGTAATTTCAAATAATATGAATGTGAATATTCAAAGTATTTCCTTGAATGGAGACGCAGGCCTTTTTAAAGGACAACTAACCGTTATTGTTCAAAACATAACTATTTTGAAAAAACTAATTGATAACATTAAGAAGATAGATGGTATAGATAAAGTAACTCGAGTCTATAAAAACTAGTAAATTAGCATATAATATTCATGAAATCAATAGTTAAAAGAGTATTCTAAAATCGAAAAGTTGTTTCAAAAGTCACAAATTTATTCGCTTATCTCTGTTTTAACTTGATAACTATTAAAATAAAAATTTATCTTTGCCAGATATGACACTCATTTCCACAGATAACAACAAAAACCAAGAAATTGTAAAAAATGTTTTTACAATGTATCTTGAACAAAAAGGACACCGAAAAACTCCTGAACGTTACTCTATCCTTCAGGAAATCTACGAAAGTGAAGAACATTTTGATATCGAGAATCTTTATATCAAAATGAAAAACAAAAACTATCGCGTAAGCCGAGCTACTCTATACAATACAATTGAATTACTATTAGATTGTGCATTAGTTAGAAAACATCAGTTTGGTCAAAATCAAGCACATTACGAAAAGTCTTATTTTGACAAGCAACATGATCATATCATTATGACTGACACCGGTGAGGTAATAGAATTTTGTGATCCAAGGATACAAACGATTAAAAAAACGATAGAAGAAATATTTGATATCGAAATCACCAATCATTCCTTGTATTTATATGGTGTAAAGAAAAAGCCTAAGACTGAAACAGCGATCGAAGATAGCATTACTACAGAAGAGCAATTGTAACATTTAGTTACGTATCAATAAAAAAATTAACTACAAATAATAAAATAGAATGACCGTAGATTTATTACTAGGATTACAATGGGGAGATGAGGGAAAAGGAAAAATAGTTGATGTACTTACTTCAAAATACGATATTATAGCTCGTTTTCAGGGTGGACCAAATGCTGGACACACTTTAGAATTCGACGGTATAAAACATGTTCTTAGAACGATCCCTTCTGGAATTTTTCACGGCAATAACGTAAACATCATTGGAAACGGAGTTGTTATCGACCCTGTTGTTTTTAAAAGTGAAGTTGATGGTTTAGCTAAATTTAATTTAGACTTAAAATCAAAATTGATTATTTCTAGAAAAGCGCACTTAATATTACCTACACACCGCTTGCTTGATGCAGCTTCTGAGGCTTCAAAAGGGAAAGCGAAAATTGGTTCTACTTTAAAAGGAATTGGCCCAACTTATATGGACAAAACGGGTAGAAATGGAATTCGTGTTGGAGACATTGAACTAGAAGATTTCAAAGAAAGATATAGAGCACTTGCTGACAAGCATGAAGCTATAATTGCATTTTATGATGTAAACATTCAATACAATTTAGAAGAACTAGAAAAAGAATTTTTCGAATCTATTGAAGACTTAAAAAAATTAGATTTTATCGATAGTGAAGAGTATTTACACCAAGCTCAAAAAGCAGGTAAATCAATTCTATGTGAAGGAGCACAAGGTTCATTACTAGATGTTGACTTTGGAACGTATCCATTTGTAACTTCATCAAATACTACAGCTGCTGGTGCTTGTACAGGTTTAGGAATTGCTCCAAACAAAATCAAAGAAGTATACGGAATTTTTAAAGCTTATGTTACTAGAGTTGGTAGCGGACCATTCCCTACAGAACTTTTTGACGAAGATGGTTCAACAATGGCACGTGTAGGAAACGAATTTGGTTCTGTAACAGGTAGACAAAGACGTTGTGGATGGTTAGACTTAGTAGCACTAAAATATGCTGTACAAGTAAATGGAGTTACGCAATTAATGATGATGAAAGGTGATGTTCTTTCTGGTTTTGAAACTTTAAAGGTATGTACAGAGTACAATTACAAAGGGAAAAACATTGCACATTTCCCGTACAACATAGAGCCAGAAAACGTTACTCCTGTTTACCAAGAATTTAAAGGTTGGAAACAAGACTTAACGGGAATGACTACTTATGAGGAGTTACCGATAGAGCTAAAAGAATACATCGAATTCATCGAAAAAGAAATTGAAGTACCAATAAAAATTGTTTCTGTAGGTCCAGATAGAAAACAAACGATATTGAAATAACATAAACTAACGCTCTGAAATTTCAGAGCGTTTTTTATTTTTAAGAAAAACAATTTATGTACAATCCCGAAATAAAAATTCAGAAAACAGAACTACTTTCAAACAATAAGTACCTACTTAACAAAGTAACTTTTGATTATAAAAAAAATGACAATTCTTGGATTACTCAAAAAAGAGAGGTCTATGATAGAGGCAATGGTGCAGCTATTTTGTTGTACAATTCTGAAAACAAAAATATTATTTTGACTCGACAATTTAGACTACCTACTTACTTAAATGGTAATAAAAACGGAATGCTAATAGAAGCTTGTGCAGGACTATTGGACTTAGACGAGCCTGAGCAATGTATCATTAGAGAAACGGAGGAAGAGACAGGTTATCGCATAACAAAGGTTCAAAAAGTGATGGAAGCCTATATGTCACCGGGAGTTTTAACCGAAATCTTATATCTATTTGTTGGTGAGTACAATGAATCGATGAAAGTAAATGACGGTGGAGGATTAGAGGAAGAGCAAGAAAACATAGAAGTACTAGAGATGAAATACGAGCAAGCTTATGCAATGATTGCAACTGGAGAAATAACAGATGCAAAAACAATTCTGCTTTTACAATATGCAAAAATCAATTTAGGTTTGTGAAAACTATCAAAGTGTTAGATTCTAAGAATAAAAAGTGCCACGAAAATGATTTTCGTGGCACTTCTTTTTGAGAAACAAAGCAACTACTTATTAGGTTGCGGAGTCATTCTTAAATAATATTTAATGCGGTTAAAACCCTTCGGGAATTTTGCTGGTATATCTTCATCTTTAATAGAAGGAGAAATAACAACATCATCACCATCTTTCCAATTTGCAGGTGTAGCAACACTGTAATTTGCTGTTAGTTGCAAACTATCAATTACGCGAAGTAATTCATCAAAGTTCCTTCCTGTAGAAGCAGGATAGGTCAAAATTAATTTTACCTTTTTATCAGCGCCTATAATAAATACAGAGCGCACTGTAAAAGTATCATCTGCATTGGGATGGATCATATCATATAATGACGCAACGGTTTTACTCTCATCCGCAATAATGGGATATTGTACAGTTACATTTTGAGTTTCCTCAATATCTTTTATCCATTTTAAATGAGATTCTACTCCATCAACACTTAAGGCAATAACTTTTGTATTTCTTTTTACAAATTCAGGGTAATAATTAGCGACTGTTCCTAATTCAGTAGTACAAACCGGTGTGAAATCAGAGGGATGAGAAAAAAGTACTCCCCATGAATCACCTAGCCAATCATGAAATTGAATTGTGCCTTGTGTAGTTTCTGTTGTAAAATCTGGAGCAATATCTCCTAATCGTATCGTTGCCATTTTTGTTTTGTTTTTTAGTTACTTAAAATTACTAAAAATAAACACGACTAAAGCCAAACATAACATAAAATAAAGCTAAATAACTAGTGTGAAATTTGAAGTAGCAAATACCAACAGGCTAATGTGAGGAAGGATAACGGAATTCCAAATCCAATCATCATACTACTTAACTTGGGTTTCAAGCCATAAGTCGAAGCTAGAATACAACCTGTAATCATAGGCGCCATAGCCGTTTCCATTATAACGACATCTATCATCATCGATTGTTGACCTAAGATCAGAATATAACCAACATAAAATATAGCGGGCATTAGTATTAGTTTAAAGAATAAACCCAAACCAAGAAAACGCCAATGTGCACTCCTACTATCAAAACTTAGCTGCAATCCTACTGATATTAAAGCTAGTGGTGTGATCAAGCTTCCTACGCTGTGCATTCCTTCTTGTACAATTGCGATAAAATCAAAATTTAATACATTCATTACACAAGCCAAAACAAAAGTCAAAAAAGGAGGAAAGAACAAAACTTTCTTCAAAATTAATCCTGCATTTGTTTCTCCCTTAGAATACATTGCAGCTACAAGAACTCCAAGGGTAGATAGCACGACGAAACTTCCAGGCTGATCAATCATTATAGCCGTTTTCATTCCTTCAGGACCATAGATAGCACTAATAATAGGAAAACCCAAGAAAGAAGTATTGGATAAACCTGCTGTCAAAATCAAGCATCCCGTTAGTTTTTTAGACCATCCTAACTGTTTTCCTAAGAAGTAAAAAAATAAAAAGGAAGCTCCAAAACCAATCCAAGCAGCACCAATAGGATACAACAACTCATTGCTCCAATGAATTTTGGGTATATAAAACAAAGCCAAGGCTGGAAGGCAAAAGTTAACAGCAATTTTATTTAGAACTTTGTAGGTAGTAGTGGGTATCCATTTTACTCTTTGTAAAGCCAATCCCAAAAGTAAATAAACGAAAATTAAGATAAAATTACTCATAGTAGTCAAGCGACTATGTCCTATTCGTGGACAGCCTAAAAACAAAAATACTATTAATAAACGAATCTTAACCTCTAGCATCTTCAAATTGATGAATACTTAAAAAAAGGGTGCTTAAAACTAAATTAATACTTTTATTTCCCTTTAGAAGTATTATTTTTACTAAAATCATTTACGCTTTGGAAAACAATACAAATAAACCGTCGGCATTAAACGAGAAATCAGGAATCAAAGCTCCAGAGAGCGTCAGTTCTACCGTAGTAAAAAATATTAGACAGCGGAGAGCCGTACAACCCTCTGCAGATGATTTGATAAAAGGGATTTTAAATTCAAACATAACATCCTTAAGTCGAGCTATTACCCTAGTTGAAAGTACAAATAATGAGCATTTGGCCAAAGCAAATAGTATCATTACTGCATGCCTTCCTCACGCTAATAAATCGATTCGCATTGGAATCACTGGCGTTCCAGGGGTAGGAAAAAGTACTTTTATCGAAGCTTTTGGTAAACACCTTACATCATTAGGTAAAAAAGTAGCAGTCCTTGCCGTAGACCCTAGCAGCACTATTTCGCACGGTAGTATATTAGGGGATAAAACGCGCATGGAAGAACTTGTAAAAGACTCCAGTGCCTTCATACGACCATCAGCCTCAGGAGACACTCTGGGAGGCGTGGCTCGCAAAACAAGAGAAACAATAACATTGTGCGAAGCAGCAGGTTTTGACACCATCATTATTGAAACGGTTGGTGTAGGTCAAAGTGAAACTGCCGTACACAGCATGGTCGACTTTTTCCTGCTTCTTAAAATTGCTGGTGCAGGTGATGAATTACAAGGAATAAAACGTGGTATTATGGAAATGGCAGACGCGATAGTGATTAACAAAGCGGATGGCGACAATATTAAAAAAGCAAAACTTGCAAAAACAGAATTTAACAGAGCGTTGCATTTGTTTCCAGCTAAAAAATCAGGATGGATACCTACGACCTCAACTTGTAGCGCTATTACTCAAGAGGGCATTCCCGAAGTATGGGATACTATAAATGAGTTTCTAGAATTGACAACTACAAATAACTATTTTAATGTAAAAAGAACACAGCAGAACGAATACTGGATGCTTGAAACTATAAATGCTGCTCTAAAATTGCATTTTTATGGTAATCCTGAAGTAGAAAGTTTGCTTACGGAAACTAAAAAAGCGGTGCAAGAAGATACCTTATCTCCATTTGCAGCCGCTCAAATTGTATTAGAAAAATATTTTAAAAAGTAATATTACTCTTTCTCATATAATTCCATTTCTCTATCGTAAAAAGCATTTGCTTGCTCAATCAAACCTTCCATCTCTGAGTTAAGTTCTGCCTCATCAAGATCTTCTGCCTCTTCCATAAATTCTACTTCATCGTCCTTTAAGTTTATGATAAACCTAGGATAATCTAAGTGAATGATAAAAATATCATCTGGAAAATCAGTATTGTCGCCAAGTAAAAATTTAGGTAATTCCATTTATTAATTTGTATTTGATGCTGTTTTAAAATTTGTGTTTTTCACTTCAAAAGCAAAAAACAAAGAACCGAATAAACTTTTAAAAAATCTATCTGTCTGCTAAAATATTTATAATCTTTCCCATCAGAACTGTAATTAAAGAAAGCGCCGTAAAACAATCCCAATTTGATTCTAATTACTTACTATCGAGAATTAATTTCTTTGTTAGACTATTAAAGCGAATGTATAAAAAAACGGCAGCGGTCGATAACCCTGCCAAGAGACCAATCCATATTCCCGCTGCTTTCAAGTCCGTATACATTCCTAAATAAATTGATACTGGAAAACCAACCACCCAGTAGGCAACAAATGTGATATACATAGGTATTTTTACATCTTGAAGTCCACGAAGTGCGCCTAAAACCACCACTTGAATTCCATCTGAGATTTGAAAAATAGCCGCTACCAATAACAATTGTGCTGCTATAGTCACCACTTCAGTATTTACTGCTAGATCTGTCACATTATGCATATCTACAAACAAAGCCGGTAAATATTGGTGAAAAACGATGAAAATTAATGCAAAAACAGATTCAAGTAAAATTGCTAATAAGAAAATCGAAAAAGCTACAATGCGCAGTTGTTTGTAATCTCCTAGACCTTTTTGATTCCCTACTCTAATGGTTGCTGCAACGCTTAAACCCATGGCAAACATAAAAGTGAATGAAGCCAAACTCAATGCTATTTGATTAGCTGCTTGATTTGTAATTCCCAATCGACCTGAAAGCCAAATAGCTCCTGTAAATAAAGCGACTTCAAAAAACATTTGCATTGCTGATGGTGCACCAAGTTTAATAATTTGAATATTAACGGCCTTCTGAATTTTATTTAGGGAAAAACCTTCGAAAAAAGGCTGAAACTTTTCTTTTCGCTTCATGCGGTAGTGCATGTACCCAACCATGACAAAACGAGAAACAATAGTTCCGATCGCAGCACCTACAATACCTAGCTCTGGAAAAATCCAGATCCCGTATATAAATAAGTAATTCAGTATTACATTCACTACATTTCCTAAAATTGTAGCCCACATCGAATATTTTGTTTCGCTCATTCCGTCAGCAAATTGTTTGTAGCCTTGAAAAACAATTAGCGGAATTAATGAAAAAGCAACAATATCAAGATAAGGCTTCGCTAGTTCTACTACGTTTTCTGGTTGCCCCATCAAAGTGATCAATGGTTTTGAAAAGAAAATCAATGTAAAAAGGATCACACCAAGAATTGTGCATAAATACAGACCATGATGAAAGGTACTGCGACCTTCTTCGATATTTTTTTTCCCATCTGCTTGAGCTGCCATTGGCGTAATAGCGGTAGAGAACCCGATTCCTAAGGACATCGCTATAAAAATAAAACTATTTCCTAAGGATACCGCTGCTAGCTCTGTTGGGCCTAATTTCCCTACCATTATATTGTCTACAATTCCCACTACTGTATGCCCTAACATTCCTAGAATAATAGGATAGGCTAATCGTAAATTATAGGAGAATTCCTTGGTATAAGTTGCTAAAGTCACTGTGATTATTTTTGAACAAATATAACGAGAAGCAACACCATAATTTACTTAGTGAACAAAATACTTTTGATCAAATCAACAACAGCTTACACTACTTTTAGTGTTTTTTATCGGTTAAAGTTCTCATAAAAGCAACCAATTGCTTTTTCTCTAAGGGTGATAAATTTAATTTATCTTCAGGCAAAGTTTGATTATCTAGTTCAAAACCTAAGCCTCTACCTCCACCTTCGTTATAAAAATCGACTACTTCTTCTAGCGTTTTATAAACACCGTTGTGCATATAAGGTGCAGTTAATGCAATATTCCTGATTGTTGGTGTTTTGAACGAATATTTATGAATACCGGCTGAAGTTAAGTTGTATTTCCCTAAATCTGCGTCTAATGTGCCTGCTGAGTTAGGAACACCTAGTACTTCACTTTCTGATTTCATGAAATTTGGCGGTACGGTGCCGTTTGTTAAAGGTATAAAATGGCAAGTTGCGCACTTTCCTTTGCCTGCAAAAAGATTAAAGCCAGCTTTTTCGTTTGCATTAAAAGCAACTTCTTCACGCATGTACATATCAAATTTTGAGTCATATTTACTTAACGTGCGGATATAGGAAGCTAAAGCATTTTTTATTTCGAAGGCCGTAATTCCTTTTTTAGGAAAGGCACTTTCAAATTTTTGCTGGTATAATTTACTCTTCTTAATTTTAGTGACTGCTACATCTAGTGAACCATGCATTTCAGAAGTATTTGTAATAACTGCTACTGCTTGGTCTTCTAAATAATTCACTCTGGAATCACTAAAAAAAACTCTTTGGAATGCAATGTTTGTTAATGTAGGCGTATTACGCTCTACAAATGATTTCCCATCAAAAGACACGGCTTTCGTTTCGCCATCAGTAAAGGCTTTATCTGAATGATGACAAGAGGCACATGAACGGCTATTGTCTCCGGACAAAATAGGATCATTAAAAAGTGTCTTTCCAAGATCTGATTTAGCCTTTGTTGTAACATAATCTGGAAATCCTGAAAAAGCTTCTTCATCAAAAACCACTTTATCAAATAAAGTTTGAGCAGTTGTCCTTAATCCTCTCAATTCCTTAAAGACAGGAATTTGTAAGGCTACTTGTTTCTTATATAGTGATCGACTCAAAGGATTAGCGTACTCCTTAATAAAGGTAGCTCGATCAAAACGATTAAAATCAGAATTAGCTTGTACATACTTGATAGCTTTAGTGATTATTTCAGCAGTTGCATCAGTAGATTTGCCGTCATAGATTTGATAATATTTTTGAATTCCTTCAAGAGCACCAACTACCTCTGGAATTGATTTTTGAGCTACTGGTGAGTCGAATCCAGTGATTCCTAATGTAATTACTCTAAATACCTCCAATCGTAAGGCATCAAAAACATGTGAATCTGTCAATTCAGTCGAACTCGTAATCTTTTCTAAGCGCTTCAAATTAGAGTTAAGAATTCCAATTTCCTTTAACACTTCAGCCTTAGCTTCTTTTTCATAATTTGGAAATACAAACTCCTCGATAACTTGAAATCCCTGTGGCTCTATAGTTAAACCATCATTTTCTTCAAATTCAGGAATTGCAGGACCATTGATTGCTTTAGACACTTCGGGAAAATAATACTCTGAAAAAAGTTCTATTTGTTTGTAATTTTTGTGTGCTTTTAGAAACTGTTTTTGAATTAGTAAGCTTGAAGCGTCCTTTTGCACTAATTGATCTAAGTCTGATATTGATTGACTTAGCGCACTAATGTCTGCTATTAATAATTGCTTTACTTGGTCTGTTTTTGGTTTGTCTTGGCAAGATACTACTCCAAATACAATTAGAAAATAAAAAAAAGTTTTCATATGAAATGATCAGTGATTAAAAACAAAAGCCACGGTTTCAAGAGCTGAAGCCGCGGACTTTTGACTATATTTTTTATGTAAATTATCGTGCTAGCCCTTTTATTAGAACAATTTGACTCGCTTGTTTTTCGTTTGGTCGTCCTGTACCTCCATCAACTCCTTTGTATTTATCTCCAGTCCAAGTATGCGGCTGAACACTCAATAAAAAAGTGTCTTCGACTCCTAATTGTTCAGAAACATCAATTAAAGCTCCGTATTCCCAATCGCCTTTGCCAGAAGTTCCGCCAACATTATATTTTGCTGCATCTGTTGCGGTTCGGCGGTGATCTAGTTCAACCACAACCTTCATCGTTTTTTTAGCAATATCATATTGATAAATATACGCATCGTGAGTCTCATCTCCGTATCCATTTGCATCCTCTTGAACGTAAACGTAGTTCTTAGTAACACAAATATTATCTGGATTCTGAAATGTTTTAGCTATTCCGTTGCGGTCATCTCCATCAAGTACCACTTTCAGAGTACCTGCTAAAGGATTGCCGGCATCTAAATTTAACTGGTACACTCTTCCGTACTTTGTTCTTGAAGCATCAGCATTACTTCCCGTTGTGTTTTGACCCGTAACATTAAAGTAAATTTCTCTATCGGCGTTACTACCTCCTTTACGATAATCTAAATCTTCTACACGACCAAACTTAATTGCCTTCAAAGTATTAACTGAGGCATTAATTTGATTACCAGTCATTGTAGTGTGATTTTCAATTTTTACAAATGAAACAGGATACGATTCACCTACAACCATATCTTTCTCTCTTTGATTGTCGTTTGTTCTTTTCATCATATACAAAGAACCATTTGCTAAATCACCAACTGTGTTACTTACATACATAAAAACTTGACCTCCGTACGTACCCGAATCGTCATCACCAATTACAACAACTGTTTTTCCTGCAAAAGCAGACGCTTTTAATGGCACAGCATTCTCAGCACTCAAGCGACCAAGCCCAGGAAGTTCCTTTGATACACCAGCCGACCCAACATCTGCATAAGGATTTAATCCATGTGTGCGAGACTCTTCTCCAGATTCTCCTGCCGTTAAATACAAAGGGCCAAAACCATGTTCAGCAGGTGTAGCCATTGTAGCTCCACACAATCTCCAAGTTCCTCCATTAGAGTTTAGCAAATATTCTCCTTTTACGGGTTTAAAAGATTTATCTAGCGTGATTCTAGAAACAGAGAAGTTGTCTTCGTGGTTTACTAAAAAAGTATAGGTACCGTCGCCATTTTTTAATAATCCTGTACCATCTGCAGAACCTCCAAAAACAAAATTTGGACTCTGAGGTAAAACATCATCAGACGTTATAAGTGAATACAACTCTAACTTTTCAAATCCTGATTTCCTGGTTAATAATACTGGTGTAATAGATTGATCTACTAAAACAACCTCTGACTCAGCCTTATCATTCTCACAAGCAATAAAAGACGCTCCTAACAGCAGTCCTAAAATAATTTTTTTCATTTGTTTGTTTATTAAATTCAAAGCAAAGAAAGGATTGCTATTTTAAAACTAAATGAACTAAAGATTACTAAAACTTAAAATAATAGTAGGATATTAAGTATAAAACCAACAATTATTTTACATAAGAGTGCTATTAGAACCAAATGATGATTTTAAGATAACTTTAGTCTAAAATAAAATTATATTTTTAAAAATACAGCTCTAAGTAATTGATTACTAATTGTAAAAATAAAAAACGATAAGATCCTTAGCCCTTACTATCAAAGGATTTGTGAGGCTCTCTAGTTATACACAACAATTATTACATAACAAAAAATGAAAATCCTATAACATTTACAGTCTACATCGGTTCTACATTTGTCCCAGTCATCAGCAAGGAAAAAACCCGAGAATGAAGACATCATAAATTATAAATAAAACGTAAATAGTATGAAAACTACAACAAAAATCAAAACAGTACTTTTAGTAGCCATAGCTGCTCTATTTTCTAACACAACAACGGCGCAAGAAACAACAGCACCTTCAAATTACGATCAAGGATTTCGTTTAGGAGTTGGACTAAACGCTGGGTACGCAACCCAAGATCCTTATAAATTGGCATTAGGTGGTGATGTTCGCTTACAATATGATTTATCAAAAAGATATTCATTAACAATGACTACTGGATACACTAACTTATTTGTAAGCAATTCTGACGCTATTCCTGGACAAGTTGCCGGAAAAGACCTTGGATTCATTCCTGCTAAAGCGGGATTCAAAGCTTTTATTTGGGATGATCAGTTTTATGTAATGGGTGAGGCTGGAGCTGCATTTGCAGTTTCTCATGGAAGTAATGGTACTTCATTGTTATTAGCTCCAACTATTGGATATGCTACTAAATATGTAGACATCTCAGTTCATTATGAGCACTATTCTGACTTTGCTAAAATAAACAACAACGGAAGTACTGGTACAGGAGTAGGACAAGTTGGAGTTCGTTTAGCTTACGGTTTCAAATTATAAAAACTAAGAAAATTGAATTAGTTAAAATTGAATTAGTTAAAAAGGGCTCTGAAATTTCAGAGCCCTTTTTTTATTCTTTTGATAGTTGCTCTTTATACATACTAAAGTTCAACTTTACCTTCTCATCTAATTCAGGTTCTTTTATATCCGTATATTTTTGCATTTCATTCCACATAATTTCGGCAATAATATAACGGCACATGTCTTTATCATCAGCGGGAACTACATACCAAGGTGCGTTTATGGTCGCAGTTTTATTTATCGCCTCTTCGTAATATTTCATATAATCATCCCAGCGTTCCCGTTCTTTTAAATCACCCGCCGAAAATTTCCAATAGTGCTCTTCTTCCTCTAAACGTCTCAGCAATCTTTCGCGTTGTTCCTCTTTACTCAAGTGCAAATAAAACTTCAAAACAATGGTTCCGTTTTGCGTAATATGCTTTTCAAAATTATTAATCTGCTCCATTCGATTTTCCCAAAACTGAGGTGTAATATCAGTAACCTCTTCGATACCTGGCAAATTCTCGTTCAAGATATACTCTGGATGCACTCGAGTAACGAGCACATTCTCATAATGTGTTCTATTAAAAACGGCAAACTTCCCTTTCTCAGGTAAAGCCAAATAGTGTCTCCACAAATAATCATGTTCTAACTCTGTCGAATTTGGCGTTTTAAAACTATGCACCAGTACTCCCCTTGGATTAAATTCCTTAAAAACTTCTCGAATCAAACTATCTTTGCCCGAAGTATCCATGCCTTGCAAGCAAATCAATACACCGTAACGATTGTGCGCATACATCACATCTTGCAGTTCACTTAATTTTTTTTGAACCTTGTCTAATTTATTCTCCTTATCATCGTCACTTGCTTCATTAAATAAGTTCGTCGGTCTGTTTGCAAGCGTAATAGTATCAACAACTTTAAAATTTTCTGGATTTATAGATTTCATAGGATACCGGTTTTAATTAAAGTAAATATAGTATTTTTGGGTAGCTATTTCCTGCTTTTCATGGCAATACTTTTCAAGTAATTGTTTTTTTCTTAGGTCATTGCAAGAGCTTCCTTTGGTCGCTTTGCACCTCCCAGAAAAAAATACAATTCCTTTTCAAACTATTTCTATTGCAATCAGGGCTAAAAACAAGATCCTTTCATGACAAAATTCACCTTAGAAATTCTATTTCGTATCATTGGTATAGGTTCCGCTTCGGGACTTTTTTACCAAAATAATTCCATATTTGTCATAAGCGACAACAGTAGCTTTTTGTACGAGTATAATATTGCTAAAGAAACACTTAAGGAATATCCCTTATTAAAAAATGCTTCGCAAAACATTGCAAAGCAAGACAAACCTGATTTTGAGTCCCTTACCCATTTCCAAGACACCTTATACATATTTGGCTCTGGCTCGACTGTCAAACGAAATACGATGATCGCCTTTGATTTAAAAACCAAAAAAAAAGCAAACACTAATGACCTAACAGACCTTTACGCAGTGATGCAAAGTTTTGAAGCTGTACTACCGCAGGATTTTAATGTAGAGTCTGTTATCTACACCGGTGAAGATTGGTATTTATTCAATCGTGGTAATGGTGGTAGTGGCAAAAACATTATTTTCACACTCCATGCACAAAAATTAGATCAGGAGTTTAGCTTAATTGCAAATACCTATAAACTCCCTAAAATAAAAGGTGTTCGCACCTCTTTCACAGATGCAATCAAAGTTGGAAACAAGATTTACTTTTTGGCCACAGCCGAAAACACAATGAACACCTACGACGACGGAACAATTCTAGGAAGTATAATTGGCCGAATTGATATAGAAACTATGAAAATAGATTTTGCAAAAAAAATTAGCCCAACGAATAAATTCGAAGGGCTAACTTTATATGCTCAAACCAAAGACCAAGTTCAATTCCTGCTTTGCGAGGATAAAGATACCTATATTCTTGATAGCACTATTTTTAAATTGACTTTGGATTTAAAATAGATTTATGCTTTATTTGCTTCTTTATTTTTTTGCTCCTTCATAATACTACTCAGGTGCGGTTGCACTGTTTGTTTTACATCCTCTTCTGATAAAGTTAAAGCTTTTGGATCAGATGTTAACTCCAACCAAGGTTTTGATGCCTTAAAATCATATGTACCAAAAACAACTACTGGAGTTCCTTTCACTTTGACCGTTTCTGAATCAGCAAGTACCCATTGATCAGCCCAGTCATATAAATAACGAGCATCACGTTCTTGTAATCTCAAGCAAGAGTGCGATGCAGGATAACCCGGCAAAGCATATTGGTGAAAACCTACTCCTAATTTATTCGCAATATTGTAATTCCATTTCAAATCCCACTCATCATTGAAGGTACTTGTTGTTTCCTCTGCTTTCCAGTTCGTAAAAAATAATCCCGTAGGAGTTTGATCTTTTTCACGCCCCATATTTGTAGGACCTGTGCGAACCAACTGCCCATTTTCATAAGCTGCAAATGTTTGAGATGGATAGGAAAATAAAATAATTTTATTCACTTCTTTCAAAGCAGCTACTTCCAGCGGAAACGGTAAGTAAAATTCAATATCACCACTTAAGTCTTTAGGTACGATAATGGAATCCATTTTTTTTAAATTCTCGGCGTCGGTCCTATTTGTTGCGTAGGCGATTCTTAAACTAGTACTATCGGCTTCATTTTTCGTTAACCATTCTTTAGTACTAACTACAGTATAGGAAACTTCTTTTGGTTCATGACGCTCAATAACCTTTGTAGGTGCAGTTGTTTCAACAGTACCTTTTGCTACTTCTTGTTTGCAGGAAACAAAGGTTGTAATTGCAAAACCTAAAGCAAGTAAATGTATCTTTTTCATAAAATTATTTTAAATTAGTATGTATTTTAAAGTAAGGCTAGACTACAACTTTTGGTTCTTTACCAGTTGTTTCAAAGGCCTTAATTAATCTATAATAGATTACTGTAAATTTCTACCTTTTTACCCTTTTTAGTGTTACGTAATTATTAGTTAATCTTATTACATTTTAATACAACGCCCTCTTTTATACCACCATTTTTAACTTTTTAATATCATTTAAAAAATTTCAAAGGGTTAACTTTGCTATTCAATTTATAATAAAAATTAAAATGACGGACTTAAAAAATAAAAATGCCTTAATCACAGGCGCAGGAAAAGGAATAGGAAAAGCGATTGCGCTAGCACTAGCTAAAGAGGGTGTTAACGTAATTTTAATCGCTAGAACCCAAGAAGAAATTGATAATGTTGCCGCTAAAGCACGTGCCTTACGCGTAAAAGCAATCGCTATTACTGCCGATGTAACCGACATCAATTCTGTTAATAAAGCTGCGGAAAAAGCAATAGCTGAATTTGGTAGCATAGACATTTTAATTAATAATGCAGGAATTGCTGCTTTTGGTAAATTCCTAGATCTTGAGCCTACTGACTGGGAGCGTATCATTCAAGTGAATTTAATGGGTACTTATTATATGACTCGCGCGGTGTTACCAAACATGATAGAGAGACAATCAGGAGATATCATAAATATTTCGTCTACAGCGGGTCTTGCAGGAAATGCTTTAACCAGTGCGTACAGTGCATCTAAATTTGCTGTTCTTGGATTGACTGATTCCTTAATGCAAGAAATGCGCAAACACAACGTACGTGTTACAGCTTTAACCCCAAGTACTGTTGCTACAGATATGGCTAAAGACCTAAAACTAACCGATGGTGATCCAGAAAAAGTAATGCAAGCAGAAGATATTGCTGAATTAATCGTTGCTCAACTAAAGTTAAACCGTCGTGTATTTATTAAAAATAGCAGCATTTGGTCTACTAACCCTTAAATAATGACAGCATGGAAAAAAATTTGAGACAATTAATCTCGATAGAATTCGAAGATAAAAAAGAAATTTTTACTGGTTTCCTGATCGACTACTCTGATGATTGGATTTTGTTGCGCAACAATCCTGTCGATTTTATCGTAGATGGTTACGTTTTGCTCAAAAACAAAAACATAAAAAGTATACATCGAGACGAAGATCATGAATTTACAGAGAAAGTAATCCGACTTAAAGGAGTTAAAACTAATGCAGAGGATATCATCCCGATCAAAGACTTAGCTTCTATTGTAACGTACTTGGATAAAAAATATGGGATTTTTCAAATTTCAAAAAAGTCATCAAAATCAGCTTATCTAGGAAAGTTAATCGAACTAAATAAAGAGGAATTGACTATTGATTTTTTAGATATTCGAGGAGAATTTGGTGGAGAACTAAGCTTTAATCCCGAAAAAATTAGAGTTATTGAATTTGATACTGATTATATCAACTCTTTAAAATTGGTAATTAAAGAAGAATAATAAAAGTGATTTGGAACGTAATAATTCCAATATAAAAAAACCATTAAGAAAATAGTGACTCTATTTTCTTAATGGTTTTTTAAGTATTTAACTTTACTTAAGTTTAAACCTCTACATTTAGAAATTCCATTCGTACGCTTCCGTCTTCATCAATTCGAGTTAGATTAATATCGTGTAAGGTGTTTACCAAAGCCGGGTTCCATGGTGTTTTTACTTTTACATAATTCTCTGTAAATCCATGAATATAACCCTCTTTATTCTCACTTTCGAACAAAACTGACCTGTTGCTTCCCAACTGATTTTCATAAAAAGCACGACGCTTTTTTACAGATAAACTACGTAGCATTTTACTACGTTTAGCTCGCACATTGGCAGCAACTACGCCATCCATTGTAGCAGCTTCCGTATTATCACGCTCTGAATAGGTAAAAACATGTAAGTAAGATATATCCATCTCATTTAAGAAATGATAGGTTTCTAGAAAATGTTCATCTGTTTCACCAGGAAAACCTACGATCACATCCACACCTATACAAGCATGAGGCATCACTTCTCTAATTTTATTTACTCTTTCGGTATAAACTTCTCGTTGGTACCTGCGCTTCATTAACTTCAAAATATCATTACTTCCTGATTGTAAAGGAATGTGAAAATGAGGTACAAAAGTTCGGCTTTTAGAGACAAATTCTATCGTTTCGTTTTTCAACAAATTGGGTTCGATTGATGAAATTCGCAACCTTTCGATTCCTTCTACTTCATCTAGTGCTTGCACCAATTCTAAGAACGTATGTTCGTGTTTTTTATTTCCGAATTCTCCTTTTCCGTAGTCGCCAATATTAACTCCAGTAAGTACAATTTCTTTGATGTTTTGAGCTGAAATATCTTTTGCATTCTTCAACACATTTTCTAATTCATCTGAACGTGAAATTCCACGTGCTAGTGGAATGGTGCAATAGGTACATTTATAATCACAACCGTCTTGCACTTTTAAAAATGCTCTAGTTCTATCACCTATTGAATAACTTCCTACATAAAAATCAGCATCAGCAATCTCGCAAGAGTGTACTTCGCCCATGTCGTTCTTAGATAAATCGTTAATATAATCAGTGATTTTAAATTTTTCAGTAGCACCAAGAACCAAATCAACTCCATCTACCGCAGCTAACTCTTCAGGTTTTAATTGCGCATAACAACCCACTGCAGCTACAAAAGCCTTGTTGTTGAGTTTCATGGCTTTCTTAACCACTTGTTTGAATTGTTTATCTGCATTTTCGGTAACAGAGCAGGTATTAATCACATACATATCAGCCACTTCTTCAAAATCAACTCGATCAAATCCTTCGTCTTGAAAACTACGAGCAATAGTCGAAGTTTCTGAAAAATTTAGTTTACATCCTAGCGTGTAGAACGCTACTTTTTTTCTGTTTTCCATATGTAGTCACTAATAATGAAATCGTTGTCAAAAATTAGCGTGTGCAAATTTACAAACAATTTTTATAATGAAAATAGTATTTAGCAATTAAGTCTATTTCATTTCTAATATTATAGCATCAAAGAGTTTCGCTATTCGATTGTTTTGAATACTTTTGAACATCAGATACAATCATACTTAGAAATGAAAAAAATTATTATTGCACTATTTATTGTAGTATCAACTACAGTTAGCGCTCAAAACAAGGTGGAATGGGACGGTAAATATGAGCTACAATTATCGGACTTTCAGTCAGAAGGCACGCAAGTTGGCGGCACTTCCATAATTAGTATGCAAACCGCTTCTAGTTTACAGTTTGGATTTCAAATGAGTAATGTCGAGTTTATGTTTACTAAAAACTTTAACACGAAAGTAGAATGTGCCTTTCAGAGGGATGGAGCTTTAATCGTGGCACCAGATACGCTAACAGCAAATAAATTAGTCCAATTTGCACAGTATCAATTTAATTTATCTGAATTGTACGCTCGAAAATTGAGACAACAAATATATGAAAACAAGGCTACTTTCTCAGATATCAGTTTTTTGAAACCCTTATATGAAAATATAGAAAAAGATTTCATTACTGAAAATGGAGTTGCATCTAAAGAAACAAACCTAGGACAAGAGGAAGAAAAACTTGCTCTTTTAAATGCAAAAGTACTTACTAGCATTGAAGAGTTAGCTGATTTTTGTAAAAGTTGTAAACCCCCAAAAAAGAAAAAATAAGTAACACAATAGCAAATCCATACAATATTATGGATTTGCTAAAAACATTAAAAAAAATTAATTTAAAATAAATCTCCTCACTACCTCAGCTACTCCATGATTATTGTTTGAAGCAACAATAACATTAGCTTTATCTCGCAGGTCAGCATCGACATTGTCAACCCAGACACCAAGACCTGCATACTCTATCATTGACAAATCATTACCTGCATTACCAACTGCAATAACCTCTGATTGAAGAATATTTAGTTTATCCGCCAAGAATTTCACACTAGCTCCTTTATCAATTCCGTTTTGTGCTACTTCTAAGAAAAAAGGTTTAGACATGCACACACTTAAATGAGGCATTGCTTTTTTTAAATCCTGCTCTACTTCTTTTAAATAAGAAGGCTCTTCTAACAAGATACATTTTACAGCAGATGATTGTACAGCTGCTCTAAAATCATTGACTTTGTTATGTTGCAAGCCGGTAATATTTAATTCTACATCGATGTACTCTGAACTAGTCTCACTCACTACCTTACCATCCACGTAAGTGATAATATGAGTCTTATGTTTGACGCTATAGTCGTATAATTCGTGAATCTGCTCTTGAGTTAACATTTGCTCGAAAATAATTTCGTTTTCTTTCAAATTGGTTATTACAGCTCCGTTGTACGAAATAATATATGAATCACCCAATCCTAATTCCTTAGCATATTCAATCATAGCTGGGGTTGGTCTGCCAGAAGCAAGAATTACAAGTACTCCCATTTCTTTGGCTTTAGCCAACATTAGTGCATTCTCATCAGAAATTTTATGGTCATCGTTTAACAAGGTATCATCCATGTCTAAAACCAGCATTTTATATTTCATTTCTTTCCCTTTATGGTAATTACAAAAAAAGAAACCTTCACGTTTTTATAACATCAAAGGTTTCTCATTGTATAGATTTAAGATTTATTATGTTTTTAGATACTTAACCTAAATTCTTCGATTACAGGATTTACTTTTGCAAATTCTGTTTCTTGTACAAATAATTCAACCGCTGATCCTGAACTACCAAAACCTGCTAATCTAGCTGATTGAATATTGTCCTTCATCAAGACATCGATTCCAATAGCTTCAATTTTTTCTTTTAAAGCCATTGCTAAAATTTCACTTCCTGAAAACACTTTCATTAATCCCATGGTATTCTATTTTATATTATTTTTCGTCTTCGTCGTTTTTCCCTTCAATATCTTCATCCTCGTCTTCATCCACGTCTTCGTCTTCCTCAATTTCAAATAAGAAAGGTTCTTCCATCATTTTTTCAGCAAGAATATCTATTCTGTCTGAAAGAATTTCAGAAAAAATCACTCGTTGCGTTCGAGCTATACTATTAGAAATACGCATGATCTTAGTTTCATGACGTAATTTTAAAATAGCATCAGCGTCATCTATAATAAACATTTTTAAACGGTTTACGTTGTAGCCAGCAGTACTAAACATGTCATTTAATTTAGCAGGAGTACCAATTAAAACATCAATACCGCCTGAAATATAATTCTTATCATATTCCATGTCTCCTTTTTCATGCACGCCATAAACGGTCAAATCAGTATGCTTACCAAATTTTTCAAAAAGAGCACTCATTGCAAGTACTTTCTCTTTGCTTTCAACCATTATTAAAGCTCTTGGTGATTGCTCGCCTTCTTTAACTAATTGCTGAATAACATTTAGTACGATAGTTGTCGATTTTCCGCTACCAGGAGGTGCAATAATAATACAATCTGCTCCACTTTTAAGAGTCGAAAAAGTTTCTTTTTGCATTCCATTTGGCTCCGTTAATCCGTTTGCTATTAATGATTCCTTTAAGCCTTCGTTTATTTTTTTTAGTTTCATTCTTTATTATTGAAAGTCTAAAAACCAATAAATGCTAACTTTACATAGCATTGATTTAATTTTTAAACCATTAATTTACTTTGATATTATTTAGAAGCAAAAAGCTTTACGTCATTCTCAGATATTTGGCTACCGCCAAGAATAATCAATCGTTCTACAACATTTCGAAGCTCTCTGATATTTCCAGTCCAATCGTATTCCTGTAATAAATTAATTGCATCAGCAGAAAATTTCTTAACTGCATTTCCTTGCTCTGAAGCAATTTTATCTGCAAAATGACCTACGAGCAAAGGTATGTCATCGCGTCTCTCATTTAGCGAAGGTACTTTAATTAAAATAACTGCTAATCGATGGTATAAATCCTCACGGAAACGACCCTCGGCGATTTCTGTTTTTAAATCTTTGTTAGTTGCCGCTACGACACGAACATCAACTTTTATATCCTTATCAGCTCCTACTCTTGTGATCATGTTTTCCTGCAATGCACGCAACACTTTGGCTTGAGCCGACAGACTCATATCTCCAATTTCGTCTAAGAAAATTGTTCCCTTATCTGCTGCTTCAAACTTACCTGCTCTGTCTTTTACAGCTGAAGTAAATGCTCCTTTTACGTGACCAAACAACTCACTTTCTATTAACTCAGATGGTATTGCAGCGCAGTTTACTTCGATTAAAGGAAAACTAGCGCGTTCACTTTTTTCATGCAATTGATGCGCTACTAATTCCTTTCCAGTTCCGTTAGGCCCTGTGATTAGTACTCTAGCCTCGGTAGGCGCAACCTTATCAATCATAACTTTGATATGACCTATAGCTTCACTCTCACCGATCATTTCGTAATTTTTGCTAACTTTTTTCTTAAGAATTTTATTCTCGACAACAAGCTGCTTTTTATCTAAAGCGTTTCGAACCGTATTTAATAAACGGTTTAAATCTGGTGGTTTAGATATATAATCAAAAGCCCCTAATCGCATGGTATTGATGGCCGTTTCCATGTCACCGTGACCGGAAATCATTACGATTGGAATTTCGGGTTTTATTTTTTTTACGGCTTCTAATAACTCTACGCCATCCATTTTTGGCATTTTGATATCGCAGAGTACTAAGTCATAATCATTATTCTTTATTTTTTCGAATCCTAAAATACCGTCTTCGGCGTCCTCGACTTGATAGCTATCGTTTTCTTCTGAAAGAATTTTTGTTAATACTCTTCGAATTGCTGCTTCGTCTTCTATGATAAGTATTTTTGGCATCTTTTTTTGTTTTAATCGTTAGTAGCTGTTATCGAATTGATTCTCCAAGTACAAAATCATCTTGGCAATCTAGCCCTGATAGAGCCGATATCCTCGCGATCCCGTTCTTTAGCGAGCGTGAGATAAAGGCGAAAGCAGGTACTTTGTAAATTGACAAAAACCAAGCCATTCGCTCCTAAGCCTTTTGTTTTAATACTGAAGCCATTTATATAACTCTTTCCATGTTGGTTTTTTACCGTACATTAAAATACCAATACGGTATATTTTAGCTGCAAACCAAACAACAGCAAAAAAGGTAGCAAAAAGTAAAGTTACTGAGATTGCCACTTGCCACAAAGGTACGCCAAATGGTATTCTCATAAGCATTACAATAGGTGATGTTAGCGGAATCATTGAAAAAACAACTGCAATAGTGCCATGTGGATCATTGACAACACTAAAAAATCCAACATAAACACTTAACATTAAAGGCATAATTACCGGCAATAGAAATTGCTGAGAATCGGTTTGATTGTCGACCGCTGCACCAATAGCAGCATAAAATGAACTATACAAAAAATAACCTCCTATAAAATAGATTAGAAACGAAATAAGGATGGTTGCAATAGGTAAATTCCATAACTCTTTAATATACATCTGGGCTGTTCCTGCAAAACTGTTTTGCGCTTGTTGCATGGCTTCGGGCGAGATTTTAGCCGTTGGTGATGCGTTGACGCCAAAGAAATAAGAGGCTGCAAACATTAAAGAAAGTCCCAACAGAGCCCAAATTAAAAATTGTAAAATTCCAGCTAGTGAGGTTCCTACTATTTTACCAATCATGAGCTGAAAAGGCTTAACCGAAGAAATAATAATTTCGATAATTCGATTGGTCTTTTCCTCGATTACGGAACGCATAACCATGTTACCATAAATTATAATAAACATCATGATGAGATAACCAAAACCTCCACCGATAGCAATTTTAATCTCGTTAAGGCCTTTCATACTTTCCTCACCAGAAGCTTTTGTTAAACTAATATTAACTTTTGATTGTGCTTTTTGAATCGCTAGCGTATCTAAATTAGCGTTTTCGAGATTGAGATTCGTGATTTTTGTAGCTATAACATCTTGGATATTCTCTATAAAGGAAATACTAGGACTGCTGTTTGATACGAATTGAATTTTAGTTTCAAACTCACTTATAGCTGTCGCCTGAGGTATTATCAATAATCCATCATATCCCTCGCTAATAATACTATCTTTTAAAAACTTAATATCTACAGCAGATAAATCGAGATAGTTGTAGGCTCCTTTTTTACTATTTTGAGAAGTGAAATTTTTAACAAATAAACCCGATTCGTCATGAATGACTATTTGCTTTGTATCGGCTTTCATTGAACTTAAATACCCTACAAAGGCTGCGATACCCACAAATAGTAGCGGACTAAGAAAGGTCATGACGATGAAAGACTTGTTGCGAACCTTAGCAACAAATTCTCTTTTTATGATTAATGATATAATGCTCATAATGTTGTTTTTTGAAGTATGAAATCCCAAACTAAACTATGATGATTGGAATATGTTTGTTTAGGATTTACTTTTCCTGTACGGATTGAATAAAAATATCATTGACGCTAGGAATTTTTTCTAAAAAGTGCGTTACTTGACCTCGTTGCGTTAAGATATTTAGTAATTCGTTAGGCATCGAGTTGCCTAATTGAACCTCTAATTTTAGCTCTTTGTTAAGTGATTTAAAGTGTGCTGGACTTACTGAGAATTTTTGTGTAATATCATACATCAATCCTTCAACATTATCTGACAGAATACCTACTTCGAAGCTATTCGTTCTAAATTGTCTTTTGACATCGTCTAGTTTCCCTTCGATTAATTTATTCGATTTGTGAATTAAGGCAATATGATCACATAATTCCTCTACGCTTTCCATGCGATGCGTCGAAAAAATAATGGTAGCTCCTTCATCACGTAAGGCTAAAATTTCGTCCTTGATTATATTGGCATTGACAGGATCAAAACCTGAAAAGGGTTCGTCAAAGATCAGTAACTTAGGTTTGTGTAAAACGCAAACTACAAATTGAATTTTTTGAGCCATTCCCTTAGAAAGTTCTTGAATTTTTTTGTTCCACCAGCCTTGTATTCCTAGGCGATCAAACCAATACTCTAATTGCTTTTTAGCTTCAGCTTTAGACAACCCTTTCATTTGAGCTAAATACAAGCATTGTTCTCCTACTTTCATACTGGTATACAAGCCTCTTTCCTCTGGAAGATAACCTATATATTGAACATGTTTGGATTGTAGTTTTTCGCCATCGAGTATGACTTCGCCACTATCCGGAAGTGTAATTTGATTGATAATTCGGATAAGGGAGGTTTTTCCGGCGCCATTAGGACCTAAAAGGCCATAAATACTACCTTTAGGAACGGTTAATGAAACTTCGTTAAGTGCAACATAATCACCGTACTGCTTAACAACTTTATTGACTTCTAATAGGTTACTCATGCTGAATTTTTAAATTTACTTGACAACATTGGCTCTCACATTCTCTATGCTGTAAAAGTAACTAATTAGTAGCTAAACGGGACTAATTGTTACATAAAAACCCATCTTCCTTTTAAAGAAGATGGGCTTGTATATTGGCATCAAATGATCTAATTTTCTTTAATTAAGAGAACATATCTTTTACTTTTTCAAAAAATGATTTGTCTGATTTCTCTGGATTAGGAACAAAGTTCTCATCCGTCATATTTTTTTCAAAAAATTGTTTTTGCTCTTTATTCAATGTTTTTGGCGTCCAAACATTTACATGAACTAGTAAATCTCCGTTACCATAACCATTAATACTTGGAATACCTTTTCCTTTAAGTCTTAAAATTTTTCCAGATTGAATACCTTCTTCTAGTTTGATTCTCACCTTACCATTGATCGCTTCAATATCTTTAGAAACACCTAAAACAGCCTCAGAAAAACTAATATATAAATCGTAGTGTAAGTTTTCGCCCTCGCGTTTCAACCACTCGTGCTCTAATTCTTCGATAGCTACAATTAAATCTCCGGGAACACTGTTGCCTGGCGCATCGTTTCCTTTATTCGAAACTTTTAATTGCATCCCATCTACTACTCCTGCCGGAATCTTGATCGAAACTGTTTCATCTTCTAGTATCATTCCTTGCGAATCTGCTTCGCTTGGTTTTTTGTCTAAAATTTGACCTGATCCTCCACAAGTAGGACAAGTAGATGCAGATTGCATTCTGCCTAAAATTGTATTTGTTACACGCATCACCTGCCCTTGCCCGTTACATGTACTACATGTTCTATAGGTAACACCTGGCGCCTGCACCTTACGCTTCACTTTTACTTTTTTCTCAACACCGTTAGCGACTTCTTCCAGTGTTAATTTTACTTTGATACGTAGATTACTACCTTTAGTACGACGTTGACCACCGCCACCGCCACCAAATCCGCCACCACCACCAAAGGCACTACCAAAGATATCACCAAACTGACTAAAGATGTCGTCCATATTCATACCTCCATGACCGCCGCCACCAAAACCACCAGATCCATCAAATGCTTGATGACCATACTGATCGTATTTGGCTTTCTTGCTAGCATCACTTAAAATCTCATAAGCTTCAGCAGCTTCCTTAAATTTTTCTTCTGCCGCTTTGTCTCCAGGATTTTTGTCAGGATGATATTCTAATGCTTTCTTTCTGTAGGCTTTCTTAATCGCTGCAGCATCTGCACCTTTAGCAACACCTAATATCTCGTAAAAATCTTTCTTCATTTTAATTTTTTTCTTTTGATAAGTTGCACTTTATACATGCTTCTCTTGCAAACTATTGTCCGATTACTACTTTAGGAAAACGAATAATTTTATCTCCTAATTTGTATCCTTTTTCAAGAACATCAACAATTTTACCTTTCATTTTATCATTTGCAGCAGGGATTTGCGTAATTGCTTCAGCAAAATCAGCATCAAATGTATCACCGGCTTTTACTTCTACTACTTCTAGTCCTTTACCTACTAACGTACTTTTTAATTTTTCATGAATAAGTTCAACACCTTTAGCCATAACCTCATCTTCAGACTTGGCTATTTCCATGATTGCTCTATCAAAATCATCTAATACTGGCAACATAGCTAATAAAACTTCTTGATTTGCTGTTTTAAACAATTCAATACGTTCTTTAGTAGTACGTCTTTTATAATTCTCAAACTCAGCAAACAGTCTTAAAAACTTATCTTTTTCTTGCGCTAAGTCTTTCGCTAATTGCTCTTCAACAGTTAATTCCTCAACAACAACTTGCTCTCCAGTTGCATTGTTTTCCATCGTTACATCTTCTACTTTCTGATCGATATCTGTATTTTCAGCAGCCATATTACTTGTATTTTTAAATATATTCTTAAACTTCATTTTTGCACTTTTCTTTGGATGGCAAAAGTTCTGCCAAATCTGTAAAAATGTCAAATTGTCACTCTTTTTTCTACAATCAAACGTTTTCTAATTCGCGTGCCGCAAAAGCATAATCACAATGATTTAAAAAAATTAATAAAATTTTAAGACTTTTGCAGAATAGTTTATTTATGTTTGTTATTGAATGAAGTAAACACTGCGAGTACAAATAGAAAGCAGTTTAATTTTATTCTTTATAATTATTAATTCGTGATTATCCCATATCAAAAAAAGCTTTGTTTCATGAAACAAAGCTTTTTTTTTTGACTAGCTGTTAAAATTTAGAAATTGATATTTAAACCTGCTCTAAAGTTTCGACCTCTAGTACTAAAACCTCTTGCTTCAACAAAATCTTTATCAAGTAAGTTATCTGCCGCTGCAAAAACATTTAACCTGTTTTTAATTACCACATAGCGAATAGTTGCATTAACCAATTGGTAGTTTTTTAGGATTTCAGAGTTTAAAACCGGAACGAATGCAGGAGCTGGATATGTGGTGTATTCCGTATATCTATCCGACACAAATTGATAGGTCGCACTAAAAGCTAATCGTGTAGTTGCTTGTACATCGATTCCTGCATTGACCTTATTTTTAGGATTTAAAATTCTAGATTGTCGCTCTAAATCAGTAAAAGTATAATTAGCATTCAATCGTACTTTGTCACTTAGATCATAAACAATCATGGTTTCGATTCCTCTAACTTTATTTTTCCCCAAAACATTAAAATATTCGTAAGCGGTCAAATCAAATCCAATAGCATCTACTTCTTCTCTAAAAAAAGCAATTGTTGTTACTGTAATTTTATTACTGAACAATTTAGCTTCTAAACCTAACTCAAAAGTAGCATCTTTTTGAGGGGCTAATGCTATATCTCCATATTCAGAGTAGAGCTGATATAAACTAGGTGCAATAAAAGCAGTACTGTAAGAGGCTAGTACTTTTAAAGGCATATTTGGAATTACGTACGACGGATTCAAGTTGTACACTAGATTATTTCCAAATTGACTATGCATTGTATAGCGTGCACCAACATTAAGATTTAAACCAAAATCAGAATTGTAAACTGCCGTAGCATACGGATCAAACATATTAAACTTAGCCAATTCCTCAGGTATAAAAGCATAATCACTTTTATTTGACATTTCATGAAATTGAAATTGAGCTCCCGTTACAATGAATAATTCTGGAAGTACATTATACTTATTAAATACATCAGCATTAATATTTCTTGATTTATAATAAGAGAAACTTCCAAAGTTAAAAAGATCTCGTTCAATCGAACTTGCACTCGAGTTCATTACAATTTCACCGCCATTGTACTTATACTTTGGTGAAAAACCAATGCGGTACTGCTCAGAAGTAGAAAAATTATCCTTATTATCGGCAAAAGAACCTGAATCAAATTCATTTCTTAATTTATCATAACTCGCGAAAAAATCTAATGATAATTTCTTATTTGGTGTAAAACCAAATTTCACAATCGAATTTACTCTAGAAAAAGCATCTTTCTCAAAAGCGATATTTTCACTAGCAGATTTTGCCTCTGAAATACCCGTTGATTCTGTACTGTTTAAAGCAGCAAAATAATTGAACTTATGCGACTTACCATTAAAAGAAAACCCTTGATTAAAATCATTGATAGTATTATTACTTTCCTTGGCAACATTTTGCGTCCCCATGTTCAAATAAACAGCACCTGCGATAGCTTTTGTGTCTGCCTTTTTTAGGGTAATATTGATCACCCCTGTCGCAGCTCCGGAACCGTAAAGCGTGCTTGATGCTCCTTTCATGATTTCGATACTTTCTATCTGATCAACAGGAAGAAGTCGTAAGTCATAAGACAAATCAATTCCTGAAGCATCCGTAACCGGAACACCATCAATCATAATTAAAACCTGGTTTCCTCTTCCGCCTCTAATGTACATTCCTAAGTCTTTTCCGTTTCGGCTTTGATTTCCATTAATTTCGACACCTGCAACTGTACTTAAAATAGAAGCAACTGACTGCCCCGGCCTTTTCTTTAAATCTTCGGCTGTAATTTTAACAATTACTTTTCCTGATTTCTCCTTAGAAAGTGCAAATTTCGAATCTGAAATCACAACTTCATTTAATTCGTTTGACACAGGAAGGACAATTCCTTTTTTTTGTGCAAAAGTACAGGCGCTCACTAATAGACATAGCGCACTAATACGAACGATTTTTTTGTTCATTTTGTTAACATTTGGCAACAGTTTATAGCTGTTGCGTGACTAATAAATGGGAGAAAAGCATAGAATGACCCATACCCAAACCTTTTTTCCCGAAAGTTTGATACTCGATGTAGTAGGCAGGTCTCCTGGCTTGCGTCTTGTTGTTCACCTTCTCATTCGCCGTAGCGAACAATGGTTTAGTAGATAACAACAAGCTTAATAGCTTACAGTTGCGGGTACAGCTTAGGATTTGCGAATTTGGAGCCAAGATTCTAGAGGTAGTACCATCTAAAAATCAATTTTCTGTATTCATACACCTAATTCCCTTTTAATGCTCTTTTATAATAGTAAAAAAGCAACCTCAATACGGCGGCAAATATAACATATAATAAAGAGAAAACTAACATTTATTAAGCTGATCGAAAAATAGAATAAAATCTACATTACAGTTAGCTACAAGGGTGATAATTCTATTTTAGTAACCGATCCAAAATCGATCTTACTGTTAAAAGCATCCTTTAATGGCGTATTCGTTTGTTGACACAAAATACTTCTAATAACGCCCGAATGTGTTACAATAACTATTGGTTTCGATTCTTCAACTAAAAGTTGGTTGCTTAAAAAATCTAGAACACGGTTATGCAAGTTGAGGAAAGACTCGCCGTTAGGTACCGTTTTAGTAACAAAATCAGCCATCCAAGGATTTAAATCTACCTCAGGAATAGCGTCCCATTTTTGTAATTCCCAATCACCAAAATTCATTTCCATCAAGCGGGAATCAATTAGCACCTCGCTAGAAAGGTGATTAGCGAGAATTTTACATCTAAGTAAAGGACTGGAATAATAAATCGCATCAGCAGGAAGTTGTTTTTTTATATTATCAAAAACAGGCAAGAAGGGTTCTATAATACCCACGTCAGTTTGTCCATAACAAACTCCTTTTTCACAAACTGTTTCTGTATGACGCACTAAATAAACTTCCATAATCCAATAATTGATAGGTAAAAAATAATCTCACTCACTTGTTGAGTGGCTCCAAGGCAATCTCCAGTATAGCCGTCTATCCATTTTTGAAAATAACGAGCCATGAAAAATCTTGAAAAAAATACTGGAATCACCACCAAACAAAGTTGCCACTGCCAATAACTTAATACCGCAAGCGGCAGTAGCCCAAAAAACAGCGCACCTACTATCTCTTTCCACGAATAACTTTGAGCAATAGGCTTGCTTTTGCTCGACGCATCCTCTCGAGAGTAAACATGTGTAAAAACAATTGATATTGCTGCTAAGCGACTTATTGAATGTGCTGTTACAAAAAGTAATAATCCATAAGTAGCAGCTTGCATATTTCCTACTTGAAATGAGGATAATAATGTAGCAATCGCGGTGAATTTCAATATAAGTAATAGTACTACACCTATGGCTCCATAGGCACCAATAGCACTGTCTTTCATGATGAGTAATATTTTGTCCTTGGTCCAACCACCACCAAAACCGTCACATACATCAGCAAAACCATCTTCGTGAAAGGCTCCTGTAGTCAAAATGGATATAATCATTGATAGTACAACTGCAATCTCCACATTGAATAAATATGTAGAAGTATAAAAAGCAGCATAAGCCACTACTCCCACAATCCAACCCACTAGTGGGAAATATCGAGATGCTTTGTTTAAATAATCGGGATTGTGGTCAATATTTTTGGGACACGGAATTCGTGTGTAAAACATCAAGGCGGTAAAAAATATATGTAATTCTTTTTTCATTGTAATGGGTACTTATTTGTTACTTACACCAGCGCTTTCAAAACTAGCCATTTCATTTAAAAACGCCACAGCCGACTTAATTATAGGAAAAACAATGGCACAGCCTGTTCCTTCACCCAATCTTAAATCTAATTGTAAAACAGGCGACACCTCAAGATATTGAAGTAATTTTTGATGTCCTTTTTCAGCTGATTGATGGCAAAAAATCGCATTTCTAACAATTAAAGGGTTCTTTTTGAAAGCAATCAAATAAGCAACTGTACTTATAAAACCATCCACTAAAATGATCATATTATTTTGATACCCCTCAAGCATTCCTCCTGCCATTTGTAAAATCTCAAACCCACCAAAATAAGTTATTAGTGACTCTAGATCTTGCGGACCTTTGTAATTCTCGAGTGCCTCTTTAAGGATGGTTTGTTTTTTTGTGAATTGTTGTTCACTGACTCCAGTACCTTTCCCGATGCAATCATCTAAAGTTAAACCAGTAATAACGCTCATTAGTATAGCAGCTGTAGCTGTATTTCCAATACCCATTTCTCCAAAACCGATGCAATTACTTCCTTGCCTTGCTATATTAGCCACCACTTCACCTCCTTTTTGCAAACACAATTTCATTTGGCTTCTACTCATAGCAGGTCCTCCTAAAAAAGACTGTGTTCCTTTATCAATTTTTGAGGATATCAGTTTAGTGTTAGATGCAAAATCATAGTTTACACCTGCATCTACGATCGTGATACTAATATTGTTCTGGTCGCAAAAAACATTAATCGCCGCACCGCCTTCGAGAAAATTAGTAACCATTTGCCTGGTAACATCTTGAGGATAAGCACTAATCCCATGGTTTGCTATTCCGTGATCTGCAGCAAAAACTACAATAGTTGGTGTGTATATTTGCGGACTCAATGATTGAAAAACGGTACCTATTTGCAAGGCCATTTTTTCTAAAACACCTAATGACCCTTGTGGCTTTGTTTTTTGATCAATCTTATTTTTTAATTCTTCAATTAGAGTAAAAGAATACTCCAGTGATTTAGCTGTTGAAACTGCCACTTTTTCCTTTACGACAACACTTGTAATTTCTGAAACAATGGGTAATTCCTCTTTTTCTTTCCATTTTAATTGCTGCAACATCGGTTGGTCTTCATAATTCGTGGCTGGTTGGCCTACGCAAAAATAGCCTAGAGGTTCAATATGATCTGGCAAACCTATTATTTTTTTGAATTCGTAATAGTTCAAAATCGATACCCAACCCATCGAAAAACCTTGTTCAGTCAGAGATAACCATATATTTTGAGCAGCACAGACCGCACTAAATTTAATTGCCTCAGAACTCCCAACGGTTCCAATTGTGAAATTATTGAGAACAGAACGATCATAAGCAATGATCAGACCAAGGGGAGCTTCCTCTATTGCTTCTAATTTTAAAGCTTTGTATTGTTCTTTTTGGGTGTCATTATCTGTAGCCTCGGTTGCTTTTTTATCATAATCCAGAAACAATTCTTTTATCGCTTTTTTTACTTTTGCCGATTTAACAATGTAATACCTCGTTGCATCAGTTAAACCAACTGAGGGGGCCCTTTGCCCTGCTAACAAAGCCTTAGTTAAAACTGATTCCGGAACCTGATCATTTGTAAAATGACGGGTATCGCGACGTGCCTTTATTATTTCGTCTAAGGTTCTTATCTTTTTCATATTAAGTACTGCTTATTAATGATACTCGAATTCTTCCCAAACTAAGAAGCAATAGCTATCGTACGTTTTTTTACTATATTGTGGAAGAACAATTGGCTCAAAAAAAAGAGGACAATTTATTACCATCGTATGAAACTCACCATTTTCTCCACAAGGATCTATTCCGAGTTGTTGTAATTCGATTGCCAATTCCTTCGTTAAAATCCTACCTAGATATCCCTCGCCCATGTAGCTATTGCAAGAAACAATCATGGTTTCAATTCCACGGTCAATCATTTCGTTGACCAGCACAATTCGTTCTTGCTGCCATAAAGGTAAAATTGCTTTTAAGTTTACGGCTAAACACACTTTATCTTCCCAATCTTTGTGTGCTTGCAAATCGATATCCCCAAAAACTGCGGCATCTAGGTCATAGCTTTCTTTAAGCGTATTTAAAACACCAATAAACTCCTTTTCATAATCAGTCCAACTTGCAGGAATTCCTTCAAGTGGAACTTGCATTTTTGAAGCTTGTTGCTTTAAAATTGATAGTGGCAACCCGTGTGAACGAGACACTTTGCCGTTTTCATTCATCATATTGAGCAAAACTTTAGGTGTTAACCCTTGTTCGATGGCCAACATCAAAGCATAGCAACTGTCTTTCCCTCCACTCCATGAAGTTACAAAATTCATAATTATCCTTTTATCATTACTGGAATTCCAGAAACCATTAGTATTACCTTATTTGCTTTGTTAGCCAAATATTGATTCATCCATCCTTGCAATTCTGTAAACTTTCTGCCTACTGCTGTGTCAGCGTGCAGTCCCATCCCAATTTCATTCGAAATGATAATAATAGTCGAATTTTCGTGAAATGCAATGGCGTCAAACTCGGCCTTTGCTTGCTCGAGACACAATTCGACATCGTTTTTAGTATCTACAAAAAAATTAGTAAGCCATAAAGTAACACAATCTATCACGGCAACCTTCCCTGAAAAATCAATCTCACTTAGAAACTTTTCTTTTTCAATATTGGTCCATCTTTCATCACGATCTTTTTGATGGCGATCAATTCGTTTTTGAAAATCAGTATCCCATTTACGAGCAGTGGCAACGTACATTGGATTCGCTGATAATTCTTTAGCTATATTTTCGGCATAACTACTTTTACCTGAGCGTTCACCGCCAGTAATAAAATAAATCATTCTAAATGTTTTTTAATTGATAAGGACAATGACGGCAATTGTTACCACAACAAAAACCTCGTTTGAGATGAAACCATGGCTTAAACACATAATTTCCATTCTCTATGTAATAATCAATATCGTTTATTATAGCGTTTGTTTTAGGCAAGTCTTTGGCTAGATTTTGGTGTGCATTCTCGGGAGATATTGTTTCGACATACTGCTCAATTTTAAGAATACATTTTGTCTTTAGACAACTAGGGCACAGACAATCCCTCTCAGATTTGGTGTCAAAAATAAATGGATAATCAAAACACCAACATTGATTCTCACTATCAGTAACCGCACAACCAAAAGTTTTACCACAGCTTGAACAATGTTTATCCTTTATTAAACTCATGAGGTAAAGATAACATTTGTTCAGTTTTTTATCCTAAAAAATAAACAATAAATTTTATATTTTGCTCTACCTTTGTTTGAGTTTTAAAAAACAGCTATGAAAATATTTTTGCGCAAAATTGTTCTTCTTCTAGCAATACTTCAATTTGCAAGTTGCAAAAATGCAGAAGAAACAGTTCCTACTAACCAACAATCTAGTTCTAACCAAATTGAATACGCAACTAGTTTATCTATCTACAAACACGAAGGTTATACTATAGTAAAAGTGAATAATCCTTGGCCAAAAGCCAATAAAAAATTCACTTACATCTTGCAGAAAAATGGTGGTATCGTTCCCGATAGTTTAAAAAAATACAATACAATTAGAGTTCCTCTCCAATCGATTGTGGTTACTTCTACAACCAATATTCCGTTTTTAGAGATGTTAAAAATAGAAAATCAATTGATCGGTTTTCCACATACAGATTACATATCTTCAGAAAAAACAAGAAGCTTAATTGCTGCAGGAAAAGTTAAAAATATTGGACAAAATGAACGATTAGATGTAGAGCAACTAATTGATTTGGCACCATCAGCGATTGTTACCTATGGTATAGACAACAACAATCCTATGATTGATAACTTAGAGAAAAGCGGTTTAAAAGTTATTATTCAAGCAGATTGGATGGAGCAGTCACCACTTGGAAAAGCAGAATGGATTAAACTTTATGGTGCGTTATTTGGAAAAGAGGAAGAAGCCAAAACTCAGTTTGATGCTATTGTGAAAAATTACAATGACGCAATGCAGCTTGTCTCTAAAACGGAAGCACAAGCAACCGTTTTATATGGCTCCATGTACCAAGATCAATGGTATGTTGCTAATGGCAATAGTTGGGTTGCACAGTTTATGAAAGATGCTAAGTCCAATTATTTATGGGCTGATATTGCTGGATCAGGAAGTACTCCTTTGTCCTTTGAACAAATACTTGAAAAAGGCAAATCAGCTAATTACTGGATTACTACTGGATCTTTCAAATCCTACACAGAGATGAGGAGCAAGAACCCACATTACAGTCAATTTGACGCTTTTACTAAAAAAAATATTTATAGTTTTGAGAGCAAATTAGGAGCAACGGGAGGAACTATTTATTACGAAATAGCGCCAAGTCGTCCCGATTTAGTATTAAAAGATTTCATTAAAATTTTCCATCCAGAGGCACTTCCTAACTATTCTTTTACTTTTGCTGAAAAAATAAAATAAACTCCATTGCTAAACAAAAAACGAAATACTATTCTATTCCCAGTTCTAACATTAGGGCTAATCGTACTTTTTTTTGTAAATATAAGTTTCGGATCTATTACAATTCCGATTCATGAAATATATACTAGTCTTACGGGAGGAGAAGCTAGCAAATCTACATGGGAGTATATCATCATAAACTACCGTTTACCTAAGGCCATTACCTCTATACTTGTAGGTATGGGTTTAGCAACTAGTGGTTTATTGATGCAAACCTTATTTAGAAATCCGCTCGCTGGACCGTATGTATTAGGGTTAAGTTCTGGAGCAAGTTTAGGAGTAGCTTTTGTTATTTTAGGTGCTGGTTTACTACCTCCTTTTTTATCGTCACTTCTACTTTCTAGTTATGGTGTCGTTCTGGCATCAACACTTGGCAGTTTACTTGTTTTACTAGCGGTATTATTAGTCTCGTACAAACTTCGTGATACCATGGCTATATTAATTGTTGGACTCATGTTTGGTAGCCTAACGAGTGCCATTGTAGGAACTCTAACTTATTTTAGCACGGCCGAACAACTTCAAAAATTCACTTTTTGGTCGATGGGAAATTTAGGTAATCTTTCCTGGACATCAATTGCGATCTTAACCATTTGCGTCATTTTAGGTCTTTTATTAAGTTTATTAAGCATAAAGCCACTGAATGCACTTTTACTTGGTGAAAATTATGCACGAAGCCTAGGGTTAAATTATAAGAGAGCCCGACTAATAATTATTTTTGCAACAAGTATTCTGGCCGGCAGTATCACTGCATTTGCAGGACCCATCGCATTTATTGGCCTTGCTGTTCCTCACATTTCTAAACTCGTGTTTCAAACAAGTAATCATACTATTTTATTTTGGAGCACACTCCTATTTGGAGCAGGAATTATGCTTATTTGTGATACTATATCACAGGTTCCAGGTGGAGATTTCACTTTACCAATTAATGCGGTAACCTCCATTTTTGGAGCCCCAATAGTTATATGGTTATTAGTTAGGAAACGTAAAATGATGGGATAATGAGAAATAATATAATTTTACAGACTTGTGATTTAAACATTGGATACTCATCTAAGAATTCCTCCATTGTGATCGCTAAGAATTTGAACATTACCTTAAAAAAGGGAAAATTAATTGCATTAATTGGAGCCAATGGTGTTGGAAAATCAACCCTTCTACGCACGCTTACCGGTATTCAAAAACCGCTATCAGGAACAGTTTCTCTCAATCAAAAAAACATTCACGAAATAGATAATTTGACGTTAGCCCAAAATTTAAGTCTGGTCCTAACTGAGAAATTACCTCCAAGTAACTTAACTGTTTTTGAGCTGGTAGCACTTGGCAGACAACCCTACACCAATTGGATTGGTAAATTAACCGCTCAGGACTACTCAAAGGTAAATGGTGCTTTGTCGCTCACGCAGATAAGTCATTTGGCAACAAAAAAGCATTTTGAAATTAGTGACGGACAGTTACAAAAGGTACTTGTTGCACGCGCTTTGGCACAGGATACTCCTCTTATCATTCTAGATGAACCCACCACGCATCTCGACTTACTTCATAAAGTAGCCCTTTTTAAACTCTTAAAGAAGCTTACTCAAGAAACACAAAAGTGCATTCTGTTTTCGACTCACGATATTGACATGGCAATCCAATTAAGTGATGAAATGATCATCATGACTCCCAAAAAAGTAGAGCAAGACGAACCCTGCAATTTTATCAGTAAGGGTAGTTTTAATACTTTATTTCAAGACGAGCATATTTCTTTCGATTCTGAAAAAGGCAAATTTATAATCAAGTAATTATTTCAGGAGCTTTTTCCAGCTATTCGCTGTATCTTTTATTTTTAAAGAAAAAATAAAAGGATGCCGCTGCTATCTGGGCTAGTAGACCATAGGATCACAGACTATTTCAGTGCTATCTGGCGTTTAGCTTCTCCAATCACGAAAGCAACAGAGTTTGCGATGTTAAAGCTACGAATCAATTTTGACATCGGAATCGTTAAATGATTTTCAAATTCAGATAAGACGTCCTGACTTAAACCCACACTTTCTTTACCAAATACCAACCAATCCCCATCCTGAAAATCAGTTTCTAAATAGGATTTTTCGGCATGCGAACTCATCAAAAAGACTCTCGATTTATCAGGAATTTGGCTAATCCACTCATCAATAGTATCGTATTCCGTTACATCCAAGTGAACCCAATAATCCAATCCTGAACGCTTCAAGTTTTTATCATTAATAACAAATCCAAAAGGATGAACTAAATGCAACCGACTATCAGTCCCTACACACAACCGACCAATATTTCCTGTATTATTAGGGATTTCTGGCTCTACCAAAACAATATTTAACATGGAATAAAATTTTAAATTTAAAGCTTAAAAGCGCAACGATCTTATTAATATGCATCAAAAAAATTAGTTACCTCTCGCACCTCTCCTGCTTTTAAGTTTTGCAAATGTACTGTTCCTATGCGAACTCGTACTAATCTCAAAGTGGGAAAGCCAACTGCAGCCGTCATTTTTCGTACCTGCCTAAATTTTCCTTCATTGACCGTAATCGATGCCCACGAGGTTGGACCATGGCGTTCATCCCGAATTTTTTTTCCTCTCGGTCCAAAATCAGGAATTTCACTAATCAAGCGGGCTTCACATTTCTTAGTCCGGTATTTACCGCCATCAAAACCTATTTCGACTCCGTCTTTCATAAGATCAATGGCCTCTTGCGTAATTACACCATCTACTTGCACATAATACTCCTTATCTACTTTTTTAGATCTAATTTGTTCACTTACTTTTCCATCGGTAGTTAGTAACAACAAGCCTTCGGAATCTTCGTCTAGCCTACCAATAGCCATCGTACCTTCAGGAAAATCATGTAATTCCCCCAATAGTTTCTTTTTACGTTTCAATTCGTAAATAAATTGACTTAAGTAACCGTACGGCTTATGACAGATAAAATGATGATGGGACATAGACTTATTTTGATTTAGAAAAGTCAAAGATAATCTACTTTTATAAACTTCAAAAAACTAAACCATTCCTTAGAAAATCTAAAAAGGATGTTAAACAATTATATATATTTAAATAAAAGTCATAATTTTAAGACAAACAAATTATAAAATTTAAAACTATATACTATGCAAAACAAAGATAAAAGTACTCATAATGAGCCTGAAGTACCTAGCAACAATAAAGAAGCAAACGGCAAAATAAACAATGACAATAAGCAAGACGCTATGCTTAATGAGGAAATAGAGATTGATGCTGAGGGAAAGGAAACAATAGTTAAAAGAGCACATAATGCTGATGGAAGCGTCGCTCACATCCCTGAAGAAGATCGAACTTGGAACGAAAACGAAAGTTTGAGCCGAGGTGTTACAACAGAGGAAGAAGCTATGAAAACAGTAGAGAATGAAGACTTAAACTCAGACATTACTGCAAACCGCTATCCTAACTCTCATCCAGACAATCATAAAGATAGAGGAAACATGAAATTAGGGGACGACGAATAAAAACTATCGAAACTTATAAATGAGCCATTACTAACCACAGTTAGCAATGGCTCATTTTTAATCTAAAACAAAACTACTCATACATTTTCTACTCATCTAACATTCTTTTTACTTCTGAAAATTGACCATCTGTTGCTTCAATTTTTAGACCGAGAATATGAGCAATTAAGTTGTAAACGCTTACGTTTTGAAAAGTTGACACCTTTTTATTGATTTTAAAATTAGGCCCTTTTGCATAAAAAATAGCATGCATATCCTTTATCTTATTGTCGTAACCATGTGTACCTCCCATTATTTGCTGGTTAGAATTTTTTACCAAACTATACCCTTTTTTTGCTTCAATAACATAGTCTAAATTTCGCTTATTAGAACCTAAATGCAGTCGTTTAGGGATAGCTTCCGATTTCCAAAATCGAATGTTTGGCACCCGGGACAATGCCTTACTCACTGAGTCTTTAGCCTCTGCTGTGGTACGAATACTCATAATGGGATTAATGACATCGGCCTGCTCCAGCCAATTCGGTTTTAAATAATCTAGGACAACTATTTTCTTATTATCGCTTATCTCCGTCATCCCGTGATCTGCTACCACAATCAAATTTACACGCTTCCCAATTGCTAATGCATCTATTTTTTTTGACAATACACCAATTATGGAGTCCATCTTTTGAACCATAATTCTATTCTCTTGCGATAAAGGGCCAAAGGTATGTCCTGTATGATCTGGCTCATCAAAATATAATGTGATCAAATGCGGCCTCTCTTGCTCTGGTAATGCAAGCCATTGTAAAACAGTTTCTATGCGAGCCGTATAAGGTACTGAAGCATCATACGTTTTATAAATACTTGGGCTTTTTTCTCCCGTATCTGATCCTGGCCAGTAAAAAGAGGCTGTTTTTACTCCTTGTTCTTCTGCAACATTCCAAATCGGATTTCCACCGTAAAAACTTGCATCCGTTTTAGCACTACTTCCCAATGAAAATTTCTTTTTTGTTGTAGGGTCATAAAAACTATTATTAACAATTCCATGATGGTCCGGATACAAACCTGTTACAATGCTATAGTGATTAGGAAAAGTCTTTGTTGGATAGGAAGGCTTCATTGACTTTGCCTTTACTCCGTTTTTAGCCAATTCATCTAAATTAGGTGTTTCAAAATACTTATTATAATCCCATCTAAATCCATCCAATGATACTAGGACTACGTACGGTTTTTCATTTTGCTGCGCATAATTTGAAATAGATAACATAATCCCGAACAACATCACTATATATTTCTTCATTTTCTATTTTTTACTTTTTGGTAAAGATATTATATCCCACGGTTTTTTATTGTTAAGAAACTATAATTAAAATTTGGACAAAACTGACGAAACTACTATTTCTATCCAAAAGATTCCTCTCACCATTGATATAAATCCTTACTTTTACCTTTTGCAAAAACTCTTATTAATGTCTGACCTTATTTCTTTTTTATTTATCTTCCTCATTGCGCTTGTACTTGGTCTTTTTCTTGGAAAATTAATTTTTTCCGCTCGTTTTCAATCTGAAAAAATCAGTTTGGAAGAGAAGCTAATTGCTTTACGGACACAGTTCGAGCAACAAAAATCACAATTTTTGAATGATAAAAACACTGTGGAAAAACAATTAGAACTATTTAATTCTGAAAAAGAAACTATTCGACGTGAAAAGGATAGTTTGGCAATACAGCTATCAAAAAAAGAAGTAGATTTTGAAAACCTATGGGAACGCAATAAAGAGCAAAAAGACGAAGTTGAAAAGCTTCAAGAAAAATTCACCAAAGAGTTTGAAAATTTAGCTAATAAAATTTTAGACGAAAAATCAAATAAATTCACTGAACAGAATAAAGAAAACATGAAAAACATCTTGTCGCCTTTGCAAGACAAGATTCAATTATTTGAGAAAAAAGTAGAAGACACCCATAAGGAAAGTATTGACTATCATGCGGCTTTGCGTCAGCAAATTTTAGGATTACGTGAGATGAACATTCAAATGAGCAAAGAAACTATTAACCTTACCAAAGCGTTAAAGGGTGATAGCAAAATGCAAGGGAATTGGGGCGAACTGGTGTTAGAACGTGTATTAGAAAAATCAGGCTTAGAAAAAGGGCGTGAATACGAAGTACAGCAAGCCTTTACTAGAGAAGATGGCAGCCGCGTATTTCCTGATGTAGTAATTAATTTACCTGATGGTAAAAAGATGATTGTCGATTCTAAGGTTTCGTTAACCGCATATGAAAAATATATTAATGAAGAAGATGATGAGATAAAAATTAGCTATTTAAAAGAGCACGTAAACTCTATAAAACGTCATGTGGAGCAATTAGGAAACAAAAATTACCAAGATTTGTATCAGATTGAAAGTCCTGATTTCGTTTTATTGTTTATTCCTATCGAACCAGCATTTGCGATGGCTTTGAATGAAGACACTACTTTATACAACAAAGCATTCGAAAAAAACATCGTAATTGTAACCCCTGCTACATTACTTGCTACATTGCGAACTATAGATAGTATGTGGGCAAATCAAAAACAACAAGAAAATGCCTTCGAAATTGCAAGGCAAGCAGGCGCATTGTATGATAAATTTGAAGGTTTTGTAACTGATTTAATAAAAATTGGTAAAAAAATTGATGAAAGCAAGACAGAATATAGCAGTGCAATGAATAAATTAGTAGATGGGAAAGGAAACCTAATTACTAGTGTTGAAAAATTAAAGAAAATGGGAGCTAAAGCTAAAAAATCGCTTCCAGAGAGTATTATCAATCGAGCCAACAAGGAGGATAACGAACTATTAAACTAAACCATTATGAAAAAATTTATTTACGTGCTTACTGCAGTTGTTCTATTATCAGTAGTAGGTTATTTTACATTTATTTACAACGCAACCTACAGCGAAGGGGTTCGCTCAGGCCAACTAATAAAATTTAGTAATAAAGGGATAGTTTTTAAAACTTGGGAAGGTGAAATAAGCCAAGGAATTTCTGGAGCACAAATCTTTTCCTTTTCAGTATTAGACAAAGACAAACGAGTCATAACAGATTTGCAAAAATTTGAAGGCAAATACATCAAAGTAAAATATATTGAACGTTATAAAACTTTTGCTTGGTGGGGCGATTCAAAATATTTTATTATCGATGTAAAAGAAGAAGACTCTCCTTACCGCTTTAAATAAATAATATGACAAATAATTATAAAACGGTTGAATCATCAGATATCACCATTTCAGAGCTAATGCTTCCCTCTCACACTAACTTTAGTGGTAAAATTCATGGAGGTTACATTTTATCACTGCTAGATCAAATCGCTTTTGCCTGTGCTTCTAAATTCTCAGGCAACTATTGTGTAACTGCCAGTGTAGATACGGTAGATTTTCTCAGTCCTATAGAAGTAGGTGAATTAGTAACAATGAAAGCTAGCGTAAACTATGTAGGTAATAGCTCTATGATTGTAGGTATTCGAGTTGAATCAGAGAATATCCAGACTGGCGCTAAAAAGCATTGTAATTCCTCCTACTTCACGATGGTATCTAAAGATGCGCAGGGAAATAACGCCAAAGTACCGGGTTTAATACTTTCTACTGAAAAGCAAGTAAGACGTTTTATTAATTGTCTAAAACAAATATCATTGAAGAAAGAAAAAGATCGACATGAGGAACACTATGATTATGGTAGTAAGGAAGCAATAGACAATTTAGCCCAATATCGGGTTTCTGTTCAAATACATTAAGAATAAAAAAGTGGTGACTTATATTGAGCTTTAGAGGGGTGTTTTTTCAGTAAAAAATTAGAAAATAACCTTATTTTTTCGTAACTTTAGTAGTGGACTAAAAAGCTAAGAAAATGAAAAAAACACTACTCCTCCTCTTGCTTAGTTTCATTACTGTTGGTGCTCAAGAAAAATGGAGCACAGATAAAGCTTTGGTATCTTTTGAAGCTTCAGTTCCTTTTTTTGAACCTATACAAGCTAAAAGCAGTACCACACATTGTCTTTTAAACATAAAAAAAGAAACAATTGTTTTTGTGGTTTACGTAAAGGATTTTCGTTTTGAAAGATCACTGATGCAACAACATTTTAACGAAAACTATTTAGAGACTAAGAGGTATCCAAAAGCCATCTTCAAAGGAACAATATTGAAATTTGATTTATCTAAAATTAACAATTTCCAAAGTACATATGTAGTTGAAGGTACCATTACAATACATGGTAAGTCCAAAAAAATGCGAGTTCCCGCTTATTTTAAAAAAATTGGAAACAAATTAGAATTGGCAACTAGTTTTAACCTGAATACAGATGACTTTAATATTCAAATACCGTATCTCGTTCGTGATAAAATCGCAAAAAATGTACACGTAAGTTTGGTGGCAATGCTAGAATAAATATCTATACACACGACCTTATTGCGTCCTCTAATTTTTGCCATTTGAATGTGAAACCTACTGACTTTATCTTTTCGTTTGACACTCTTCTGCCGGTTAAAAGCAGTTTTGCCATTTCCCCGAGTGCTAATTTCATTAAAAAAGCGGGTACATTAGGTAGCCAAATTTTATATCCATAAACGCTAGCAAAGGTATCTGAGAAGCTAGCATTTGTAGTATCATCAGTAATAGCAGCATTATAAGCACCACTCATATCTGTATTTTCTAGTGCTTCAAGGTAAATAGCACACAAATCATCAATATGAATCCAAGGCATGTATTGTGAACCTGAACCTAAAGCCGCACCCAGTTTGTATTTGAATATTGGCTTCAGTTTTTCAAGAAAACCATCATTTTTACCTAAAACTAATCCGGTCCGAACTTTTACAGTGCGGATACCTTCTCTTTGAAATTCATTTGCTACGGCCTCCCATTTTTGACAAGTTAAACCCAAGAAGTCATTAGCAGGTTTCTGCTCTTCGACACAAATAGCCTGCCCATTAATCGCTCCATATATACCTACTCCGGATGCAGATATAAATGCCTCTAGTTTTTTACTATGTTTTTTTACCACACCATAAATAAGTTGCGCAGACTGTTCTCTACTATTAATGATAGCTTCCTTACGTTCTTTTGTCCAGCGCTTGCCAGCTATGTTTTCGCCAGCTAGATGAATAATGTAGTCAGCTTTAAGGACTGACTCTTTATCGATAACCTGCTTTTTAACATCCCATGTGTAATAAAATACGGAATCTGTATTATTTTTTTTTGTCCTACTTAAGATCGAAACACTGTATCCATTTTCCAATAACAAATCTGTTAAATGCCTCCCAACAAAGCCCGTACCTCCCGTAATCAAAACATTTTTTTTCATAACTTTATTGTTTAAATTCTACTCAGGTAAAGATACAAAATAAATTTTGTTTAACTTTACCGAATAATTGTTAAACATTTATTATCTTTATACTCTAAATAAACAAGAAAAAATGGCAACCAAGAAATCTAAAATAACAAAAGAATCTATTGTGTCTATGTATATGAACTACACTTTAGAACATAATGAGAAGCCTAAGTCAGTATATCTCTTTACTAAAATGAATGATTTTACCGAAGCTGAATTCTACAGTTTTTTTGGTAATCTAGAAAATATTGAGACAATAGTATACGATATGTTTTTTGAAAAAACAGTCGAATTGATTCATACTGATGCGAACTACGAGACCTATGACATGAAAAGTAAATTACTCAGTTTTTACTTTACATTCTTCGAATTGTTAACAGCTAACCGTAGTTATGTTTTGATGAGTTTGCAACAAAACAAAAATCAACTCAAAAACTTGATGCAACTATCAAGCTTACGAACAAGTTTTAAAAATTACATTGCTGAAATTACTACAGATGAAATTTTAATTGAGCAGGAAAAAATACAAGAATTACAAGAGAAAGCAATTCAAGAAAGTGCATGGGTACAATTCCTCTTCACTTTGAAATTCTGGATGGAAGATGGATCGGCAGCCTTTGAGAAAACAGATATTTACATTGAGAAATCAGTAAAATTAAGTTTTGACTTAATGAATATCGCGCCAATCAACAGCCTTATTGACTTTGGGAAATTTATTTTCAAAGAAAAAACACAAAAAAAATAAATGAAAACAATCGATTATATTCCAACCTCAAAAATTGAACGAGCTACAAAACTCGTGCAAACAGGAGCAAAAGTGGGTGTGAATTATTTAAAATATTACGGAGAGAAAATCGTTAATTCTGATTTAACTCGTGATAAACTGAATGAAAGCAATGCCGAAGACATATATGACGGACTTAAAAGCTTAAAAGGTAGCGCCTTGAAAGTAGCTCAAATGTTAAGCATGGATAAGAATTTCTTGCCGCAAGCTTATGTTGAGAAGTTTTCATTGTCACAATTCTCAGTTCCACCACTCTCAGCTCCGTTAGTGCTAAAAACATTCAAAAATAATTTTGGGAAAACTCCTTATGAGATATTTGATGAATTTAATCCTAATTCAGTTAACGCTGCGAGCATTGGTCAAGTTCACTTAGCAGTTAAAAACAACAAAAAGTTAGCAGTTAAAATTCAATACCCGGGAGTTGCTAACAGCATTTCATCTGACCTCGCTTTAGTTAAACCTATAGCTATCAGAATGTTTAACTTACAAGGAAAAGACTCTGATAAATATTTTAAAGAAGTTGAAGACAAATTAATTGAAGAAACGAATTACTTATTAGAATTAAAGCAAAGCCAAGAAGTTGTGGCGGCTTGTAAAAAAATAGAAAATTTAGTTTTTCCAGAATACTATCCTGAATTTTCATCAGAGAAAATTATCACTATGGATTGGATGTCAGGTGTACATTTATCTGAATTTAAAAATTCTGATCCTATCGTGGCAAATAAAGTAGGTCAAGCATTGTGGGATTTTTATATGTATCAAATACACATACTTAAAAAAGTTCACGCTGATCCACATCCAGGAAATTTTTTGATTAACGAAAAAGATGAACTAGTTGCATTAGATTTTGGATGTATGAAAACTATCCCTAACGACTTCTACGTTCCTTATTTTGAATTAATTGACAAAAACGTAATCGATAATAAAGCACTGTTCAAAGAAAAGCTATTTAATTTAGAGATTTTGAGAACAGATGACACTAAAGAGGAGATTGCATATTTCACGCAAATGTTTCATGACTTACTTTCTTTATTCACGCAACCTTTCCAATCAGAGACTTTTGATTTTTCTGATGAAGTATTCTTTGAAAATATTGCTAAACTAGGAGAACGTTTTGCAAATGATACTAATTTGAAAAAAATGAATGGTAACCGAGGATCTAAACATTTTATCTATATCAATCGAACTTTCTTTGGTTTGTACAACCTTATGTTCGATTTGAAAGCGGAGATAAAAGTAAATGATTATTTAAAATATTAGCAAATGGTGGCAGCACATTTAACTAATTTAGAAAAAGACCGCGTCATTGAAATGGCTTGGGAAGACCGTACCACTTTTGAAGCAATTCATTTACAGTTTGGTTTAAAAGAGCAAGAGGTGATCGATTTGATGCGAGCTGAAATGAAGCCTTCTAGCTTTAGAATGTGGAGAGCTCGTGTACAAGGTCGAAAAACCAAGCACGAAAAGCTACGTAACTTTACTGAAGGACGCTTTAAATGCACAATGCAAAGACAAATAAATAACAATAAAATATCCAAGCGCTAGTCGATTGGCTCATAAAAAATCAATTATGAAAAACATAGTTATAGTAGGTGGTAGTAAAGGCATAGGTAGCGCTATTTTATTACAACAGTTAGAAAATAATTACATTTATAACATTAGCAGAAATGCACCAGAAATTACGCATCCTAACTTGAAACATTTTCCATTAGACATCTTACAAGATTCACTTCCGGAAATTGAAAATGTAGATACCTTAATTTATTGCCCAGGATCTATTAACCTAAAACCAATCGGTAATTTGAGCATTGATGATTTCAGAAATGACTTTGAAATCAATGTTATTGGAGCGGTTAAAACGATTCAAAAATACTTACCTGCCTTGAAAAAAGGAACCAATCCATCGATTGTACTTTTTAGTACCGTTGCAGCAAAACTAGGTATGCCTTTTCATGCGAGTATCGCGACAGCAAAAGCGGGTGTAGAAGGTTTAGTAAAATCATTAGGAGCAGAACTAGCAGCGACGATTAGAATCAACGCTATTGCTCCAACTATTACGGAGACTTCTTTATCTGCAAACATCTTAAGAAATGATAGAATGAAAGACATGATGATAGAACGCCATCCCATGAAAGGATATCTAAAACCATCTGAAGTGGCAGATATGGCTGACTTCTTAATCTCAGACAAAGCAAAATCAATTTCAGGACAAGTTTTTGAAATGGACTACGGAATTGTAACTTTTAAAATATAATTATCACTCAATACAGCAGAAGCAAGCACATGATCAAAGAAATGAAAAACTACGAAAAAAAAGAGCAATATAACGCAGAGACAACCGCTTTATTAGCCGAAAATTATAAAACCATTATTCACGGTTTAGGAGAAGATGTAACTAGAGAAGGTTTAGAGAAAACGCCTGAAAGAGTTGCAAAAGCTATGCAGTTTCTAACACATGGATACGCATTAGACCCACTAGAAATATTAAAAGGAGCCCTTTTTACTGAAGATCATAGCCAAATGATTGTCGTAAAAAACATCGAACTCTATTCTATGTGTGAACACCACATGCTTCCATTTTTTGGAAAAGCACACGTTGCCTACATACCAAACGGGAAAATCGTTGGACTAAGTAAAATCCCAAGAATTGTTGATGCTTTCGCTAGAAGAATGCAAGTACAAGAGCGATTAACAGACCAGATTAAAGATTGTATCCAAGAAGCGCTTGAACCACTTGGTGTCGCTGTTGTAATTGAAGCGCAACACATGTGCATGCAAATGCGTGGTATTGAAAAACAAAATTCTTTCACAACTACATCGTCTTTCACAGGTGCGTTTGAAAAAAATAAGACAAGAAAAGAATTCATAAGCTTAATTTCGAACAAATTGAGCTAAAACTTAAAACATAGAACGATGAAAATTCTCTTAACAGGCGCAACAGGCTATATCGGAAAAAGACTATTACCCATTTTAATAGATCAAGGTCACGATATTGTATGTTGCGTAAGAGATTTGAATCGCTTTTTTGTTCCACTTCCATTCAAGGATCTGGTTTCAGTTGTAGAAGTAGACTTTTTAAAAAAAGAGACACTACAAGCCATACCATCAGACATAGATGCTGCCTATTATCTTATTCACTCCATGTCAAGTTCTGCCGATAATTATGACAAACTAGAAAAAGAATCTGCACTAAACTTTGTCTCCCAAATCAATAAGACTAAAGCGCAGCAAGTAATATACCTTAGCGGAATTATTAATGACGACACGCTGTCTAAGCATCTATCATCCCGAAAAAAAGTAGAAGAAACATTAAATACGGGTACCTATGCTATGACAACCTTAAGAGCAGGAATTATTGTAGGCTCTGGTAGCGCCTCATTCGAAATCATTAGGGATTTAGTAAATAAACTACCCGTAATGATTACTCCCAAATGGCTTAATACACGTTGCCAACCAATTGCAATTACAGATGTGCTTGAGTTTTTATCAAAATCCTTACTTAATCGTGCTACATACAATCAAAGTTTCGACATTGGAGGACCGGATATATTAACTTATAAAGAAATGCTTTTAGGTTTTGCTAAAGCTAAAAATCTAAAACGTTGGATATTTACTGTTCCGGTAATGACACCAAAACTTTCCTCCTACTGGCTCTATTTTGTTACTTCAACGTCCTATAAATTAGCAAGTGCTTTAGTAAGTAGTATGAAAGTAGAGGTTGTTTGTCGAGACACTAGAATTAACGAACTTTTAGGTGTAACTCCTATGTCCTATGATCTAGCACTATCAAGGGCATTAAGTAAAATTGAAAGCGATACCGTTGCCTCTAGCTGGAAAGACTCGCTAGTTAGTGGCCGATTTAAGACTAACATCTCTTCCTATTTAAAAGTACCTAAGAAAGATTGTTACATTGACCGTCGCAAAAAAGAAATCATTGATAGAGACTACACCATCAAACAAATATGGTCTATAGGTGGAGAAACCGGATGGTATTATGGCGATTGGTTATGGGATTTAAGAGGTTTTCTAGATAAACTTTTTGGTGGTGTTGGCTCTCGAAGAGGGCGAACCAATAAACATGAAATACATGCTGGAGATTCTTTGGACTTTTGGCGCGTACTTTACGCTGATAAGGAAGTAGGTAAGATAGTGCTGTTTGCTGAAATGAAACTACCTGGAAAAGCATGGTTGGAGTTTAAAATAATAGGAAATACACTGTATCAATCTGCTACATTCCAACCTAGAGGAATTTGGGGAAAATTATATTGGTATTCCGTCTTGCCGTTTCATGGATTTATATTCAAAGGAATGCTGAATAAGTTGATTAAATAGTTTTAAGGAGCACTTTCCAGCTATCCACTATATCTTTCCTTTTTTAAAGAAAAAAAGCAAAGGATGCCGTTACTATATGGGCTAGAAAAATGAAATTATCATAAAAATATACTCTAAATTCACAAACTAATTCTCATGAATTAAAATGAGATAAATAAGCCACTTAGTACCTTACGCTTTTCTTAGAATTTTTATCAAAGTCAACTTTAGTTCCTTTCTGTGAGTATAAGTAACGTACAACTGCTCCCTCACTCTAGGTATTACTTCAGTATACCAGCTTTGTAAGTTGCGATTGCCCTATCACGTGCAAAAGCATGTTCTACCATAGGAGCACAGTACCCTAAGTCAAACTCAGGAATCCATTTACGAATGTATCTTCCTTTTTCGTCAAACTTTTTAAGTTGAATTTCAGGATTAAATACTCTAAAATAAGGAGCAGCATCACAACCTGTACCAGCTGCCCACTGCCAGTTACCAACATTAGCAGACAAATCGTAATCTAATAATTTTTGAGCAAAATAAGCTTCGCCCCATTGCCACTGAATCATGAGATGCTTAATTAAAAAACTAGCCACTACCATGCGTACGCGGTTGTGCATATATCCAGTCTCATTGAGCTGACGCATTCCAGCATCAACCATTGGATAGCCTGTTTTTCCTTCACACCATCTTTTAAAATCGGCCTCATTATTGCGCCACTCTATTCCGTCATAAGCTGATTTAAAATTGTGAGTGACCACTTTTGGAAAACTAAAAAGTATCTGCATAAAAAATTCACGCCAAATCAATTCACTTAAAAAAACACCGTTTGATTGCGCAGCATAATTGACCATTTTACGAATACTTACCGTACCAAAGCGTAAGTGAGGTGATAAATAAGATGTGGAATCTACAGCAGGAAAATCACGTGTTTCTTCGTAATTAGAAACTCCTTTAAAAGTATAAGGTTTCACTTTTATTTTACTTTCAACAAAACCAATATCTTCAAGAGTTAGTAAAGAAGAAGAACTTTTAAAGAAATTACTATAAAACGCTGTACCATTGTATTCTTGTACTGGTGCAGTACTTTTATAATTCTCTAACCACTTGTTTTTATAAGGAGTATAAACGGTATAAGGTAAACCATCAGCTTTGGTAATCTCTTTTTCTTCAAAGATAACTTGATCTTTAAAAGAATAAGAAATTATATTATTATGATCTAAGAATTCACAAATCGCTTCGTCTCTTTTGATCGCGTATGGCTCGTAATCTTTATTAAAAAAGACTTCTTTAATGTCGTACTCATCTACTAGAGACTGCCATACTTCTTTAGTACTTCCGTTTTTCACCAACAATGAGCTGCCAATTGATTGTAATTCTTTATGGATCGTTGTTAAGTTTTCATGTATAAAAGTAACCCGAGCATCATCTTTAGGCAGTTTATCTAAAATATCTGTATCGAAAATAAACAATGGAATAATAGGAAAATCACTCTTTAAAGCATGAAATAAACCAATATTATCCTCTAGTCTTAAATCGCGTCTAAACCAAAAAAAGGAAACCGCTACTCTACTCATTATTTTATATTAAACATTTTGTCAACTGCTTTTTCTCTAAAATCAAAAATCTCTTTTAATTTATTCTCAACTACTAATGTGTTCATAATACGTCCTAAAAAACCAAGCGGTAAACCGTAGTGAACTACATCAGTCATCTTGACACCACCATCTGGAGTTGCCTCAAAAAAGTGTTTGTGGTGCCATAAAGAATATGGCCCGAAGCGCTGCTCATCTATGAAATAACTATTTTCCTTTACCGCAGTGATTACCGTCATCCACGACAAGGTAATACCTAATAATGGTCGCACTTTGTATTGTATAACTTGGCCTGGATAAACTGTTTTGCCATCATAATCGGTTATTTCAAAACCCATATCTGATGGCGTAATTTTTTGTAAATTTCGTGGGCTAGAGAAAAATGACCAACATTCCTCCAAACTAGCAGTAACGTGTTGAACAGATTCTTTTTTATATATTTTCATCAGAGATGTTATTTGATATTTGAATTGCATACGCTGCGTCGCGTGAGGGATTGCAACGGAGCTCTTTATAAACACGACTTTTTAGTCGTGTTTATAAAAGCGGGAGTATAAAGCCCGACCTATTTATAAATCGATTTTCGGATTTATAAATAGATCACGCCCTACTATTATTACATTTTATAATATTTGAAAGGAACGAATAGCATTCCGAATACCCTACTGTCTTCCTTGCCCATATTTTTATGGTGTACTTTGTGTCCTTTACGTAAACCAATCAAGTACTTATTATTCGTATTCTTGAACCATTTAAAACGTTGATGAATCAGGACATCGTGAATCATAAAATAACTAAGACCATAGGCAAAAATACCTAACCCAATAAAAAACAGATAATTGAAACCTGCCTCAGCACCAAAATAAAACAAAGCTATTGACGGTATGGCAAAAATCACGAAAAATATGTCATTGCGCTCAAAGGGGTGCTCGTATTTTGGCTGATGGTGATCTTCATGAAAATACCACATAAAGCCGTGCATCACGTACTTATGTGTTAGCCAAGTAACGCACTCCATAATAAGGAAAACCGCTAAAAAAATCAAAAAGGATATCATTGTATTTAATTTTTAATTGTATTGTATTTACTGAACTAAACGTAATTTATAGGTAACAAAAGACTGTGCTAAGAGCCCCGCTTTTGTATAATTAGAGACGCGTATACGAGAATTACCTATCTCGTGATATGGCGTGTTTTTTAGTTTGGTTAATAACTTTTTGTAATAAACATAAGCCGTATAAACCCCAAATTTAGCTTCCATTGGCAACTTAACTATTCCTTGGTAAGCGACTCTAAAGTCTTCTTCGATTTCTGTGATAATAGCCGTTTTAGCATTTTCATCAAAAGATTTAAGGTCAACACCTGGGAAGTAGTTTCGATTTAAAAGTAGATTGTCGTCCTTTAAATCGCGCAAGAAGTTCACTTTTTGGAAAGCAGATCCAAGACGCATTGCCTCCCCTTTTAATGCTTCGTATCGATCATCGTGACCAGAAACAAAAACTCTTAAACACATTAATCCTACTACATCAGCAGAACCATATATGTATTCTTCATATTCTTCTTGACTGTTATAATCAGATTTTACTAAATCTAATTTCATACTTTTCAAGAATGACTGTATCATATCATCCGTTATATTATATTCTTTCACAGTTTGTTGAAAAGAATTTAATATTGGATTTAAACTTATGCCTAAGTTATAAGCTTTATAATATTCTTTTTCGAAATCATCAATCAGGACTTCCTTGTCAAAACCATGAAACGAATCTACAATTTCGTCAGCAAAACGTACGAAACCATAGATGCTGTAAATAGCATCCCTTATACTTGGCGACAGCATGTAAACTGCCAATGAAAATGAAGTAGAATAGTTTTTAGTTACTAATTTACTACACTTAAAAGAAACATCGTCAAATAATTGCTTCATATTATTTTTGTAAAAATTGTTTATTAATCAAATCCGACACTAATTTACCCGAAATTAATGCAGGAGGTACTCCAGGGCCAGGAACCGTTAATTGCCCGGTAAAATATAAGTTACGAACTTTTTTACTTTTTAGTTTAGGGCGAAGAAAAGCAGTTTGCAACAAGGTGTTTGCCATTCCATATGCATTCCCTTTGTAGGAGTTGTATTCCGAAACAAAATCGTTCTTGCAAAATGACTTTTTAAATATAATATTTTTTTTGACATTTTGTTTAGTAACCGACTCAAATCGATTCATTATTTTTTCAAAGTACTCTTCTCTTAAGTCCTCACTGTCATTAATTCCAGGTGCTAACGGAACTAAAAAGAAAGCAGATTCCATTCCTTCTGGAGCAGCACTCTTATCCGTAACAGAAGGGAAATTAGCGTAGAACAACGGCTCATCTGGCCACTTTGGTTCATCATAAATATCTCTTGCATGTTGATAAAAATCAGTGTCAAAAAACAACGCATGATGCGACATATTTTCTATTTTTTTATCAAAACCAACATAAAAAAGTAAGGAAGAAGGTGCAAAAACACGACTGTCCCAGTACTTTTCAGAATACGCACGGTGCTCTTGATCCAATAATGTTTCGGTATGATGGTAGTCTGCACCGCTTAATACTAAATCAGAATCGATTCTTTCACCATTTACTACAATGGCTTTCGCTGTTTTATTTTCGACAATTATTTTCTCGATATTTGAGTTGGTGTGAAAAACAACTCCAAGCTCTTCGGCTAGGCTTTTCATGGCACGCACTACGTCAAACATCCCCGTTTTTGGATGCCAAGTTCCAAGTCCAAAGTCGGCATAATTCATAAAACTATAAAAAGAGGGCGTATCAGAAGGTTTTGCTCCCAAAAAGAGAACTGGAAATTCTAATATTTGAATCAATTGCTCATTCTTGAATTTTTTGCGAACATCGCGACTTATATTACTAAAAAACTCACCCACTTTTTTCGCTGTTTCTACCGTAACTAATTCTAGTGGAGAAACGCCTGGACGGTATACTAAATCTTTAATGGCAATGTTGTAATTACTTTGAGCTTCCATCATGAAATCATGTAAGACAGCACCGCTCCCTTTTTCTATTTTTTCAAATGTTGCTTCTATTTCACGTAAATTATCAGCGATCGCTATAAACTCATCCACACCAAAATAAACTCTGTAGGCCGGAGATAGCTTTATCAACTCATAATAATCAGTTGTTTTCTTACCAAAATCAGCAAAAAAACGATCAAAAACATCAGGCATCCAGTACCAACTTGGCCCCATATCAAAAGTAAAACCATCAATTTTTAATTGTCGTGCTCTACCTCCTACTGATTCGTTTTTTTCATAAACATGCACGTCATGACCACTTTTAGCTAAATACGACGATGCTGCTAAAGCAGAGAATCCCGAACCTATTATTGTAATTCTTTTCTTCATTTGTCTAGCAAATATAATTAATCGTTAAACAAGTTTTCAATATTATCTGTTAATTCTTTAATAGAATTATAGATCGTTATCTGTTCTGACAGGCCTTTGCGATCTAAAAACTCAACTAATCTTCCAGTGAGCCACAATTCAGTTTTATCATCAAGCAAAACATCAGTCATTTCCTGAACGTATTCATCTATAACAGTTCGGTCTGGCTGGACGGTAAAGAAGGAAACAAAAATAATAGATTCAAAATGTTTTTTAAGTTCCTTTAAACTTTCAATTGGCATACTTTCGCCCAAGTATATACTTTTGTATCCACTAAGCAGTATCTCATAATGTAAATACATTAGTCCTAACTCGTGGATTTCATTCATAGGAAGTGACAAAACAAAAACCTTCCCTTTTTTTGTAGCTTCTACCTGTTGCAATTTCTCTGAGTTTACCAATAACTTCTGTTTGATAAGATAACTTACAAAATGTTCATGAGCAGGAGATATTGTATCTGTTTGCCATAACAATCCTAACTCATTTAACAATGGAATAAAGACTTGATGAAAAATTTCTTTGAAAGATTTCTCTTCAATTAGCCAGTTATATGTGTTCAAGAAAAGTTCCTGATCAAAGTTCATCATTGCCATCTTAAACGCACTAATAGCATGACTTTTAGCATTTTTAGACGAAACAATCTCGCGTACTAATGATGGGATTTTGTCCTCAGGATAAGAAGCAATTTTGGATATTTTATAGCCGTATTCATGTAGCAAGGTGATGTTTAACAATTTCTGTAAGCTTGCTAAGTCATACAATCTAATGTTAGTATCTGTTCGCATAGGTTGTAATACATTGTATCTTTTTTCCCAGATACGAATAGTATGTGCTTTGATCCCTGAAAGGTTTTCAAGATCCTTGATACTAAAGACATTTTTTACATTGTTCATCGTTTTTCCGTATTTGATAAACAAATGTAAAACAAAATATAGTGAAAACAGCTAAAACTGTTAAAAATAATTATTTTAAGGTAACGGAACAAAATCAAATTCGTTTAGTTTATCTAGGTATAACACTGTTTTTGAGTTATCTACACTTCTTGCATACATGGGCTTAAACTTAGCACCATACACAACTTCATCAAAAGTGTAAGAAGATCTTGTAGCTACTGTTGTACTAAACATGTCATCAAAGGTTTTTATAAAAACTAATATTTCACCATGAATCGATTGAAAATCACTTTCGGTAAGTTGATACAAAGGACTTTCGGCTGTGATAGGATGCACTAAAGTCCAACTTAAAGTTAACGCACTGATTTGAGCTAATTCTAAATCCAACTGATAAAATTTATTAGCCATGATACCATTTTCCATTATACTCATCCCCAAAGTCATTTGCGCTTCGGCATCAGTAAAGTTAGTATTTTTAAAAGGAGACAACCGAACCATTAAGGCTGTCCCGCTGCCGTAAGGAGCAATAATCGCATTCTCTGAAAATTTTAAAAAAGCGGTTGGCTTACTGAAGCGTCCAAAAAATAATCCCGTAGCAATAGCAAAGCTAAGTAAACCCATTAAAGCCTCAGCAGCTGATAATGCGCTTGTTAAAAATCCCGTAGGACTTATATGTCCATAACCAACTGTGGTGAAAGTTTGTGCGCTAAAAAAATACGCTTGTCCAAACTTGACCACTTCACTATCAGTGCTTGTGATACCATCAAGATGCTCTATGCCAATGATATAATAGATTACAGCAAAAACAAAATTGATAGTAATGTAGAAACTCAAAATAATAAACATAAATCTCCACGTGTTCATATCAATCATAGTATGGTACCAACTCGTTCTACGAAAAAGGTGCATTCCCACTTTTTCTACATTAGCTTTTCCGTCTTTATTTATAAATCGACCACCATAGCTACTAGAATTTGTACCAAATCCCGAGTTTTTATCTGCTTTTGCGTTTAGATTAATTTTTTCTACGTTCTCCATTAATTTTCAATATCTGCAGTAAAAATAGTCAAATTGATCTAATAATAAGAGGTGAAGCTATAACTGCTAAAACAATAATGGAATTCATTACCGCAGTAAAAAAGAGAAATCAGTACGGTACATTAATTTTTTATCAAAATCATAACTTCACTTATTATTGACGTAAATAAACTTATATTTGAATATATAAAAAAGCAAGAAAAATGTCCGTAAAAAAATTGATTGACAATCATCCTTATATCAGTTACAGCAAACCCATTCTCTCGGACGAAGAAATGCTGCAAAGAGCACAATCTTTTTATAAAAACATGGATAGTCGTAGATCAGTTAGAGAATTCTCCGATCGCGCAATTGAAAGGGCAGTGATTGAGAACATCATAAGAACGGCCTCGACGGCTCCATCAGGCGCACACAAACAACCATGGACTTTTTGTGTAATAGCTAATCCCGAGATAAAAAAACAAATACGAAATGCCGCAGAAGAAGAAGAGCGCGCAAGCTATGAATCACGTATGTCCAGCGAATGGTTAGATGATTTAAAACCCCTTGGTACTGATTGGCAAAAGCCTTTTCTTGAAATCGCACCCTACCTCATCATTGTCTTTAGGCGCATTTATGAATTTGGAGAAGATGGAAAAAAGAAAAATAACTATTACGTACAGGAAAGCGTGGGTCTTGCAACAGGATTTTTACTTGCAGCCATACATGATGCAGGATTGGTTTCCTTAACTCACACGCCAAGCCCAATGAATTTCATTAGTAAAATTCTCAATCGTCCTGAAAATGAGAAACCATTTTTACTAATCCCTGTTGGATATACAGCAGAAGAGTGCTGGGTTCCGGATTTAGAGCGAAAAGATATCGAAGATATTTGTGTTTTTTATTGAAATATTTTCAACAGAACAAGCAAAACTAATAAAAAAGGCACTTTTTAATCAAAAAAATAAACATTAAACAAAAAAATATATGGCCTCAGGATTTTTCGCATTATTAGACGATATTGCAGCACTTATGGATGATGTTGCGGTTTTAAGTAAAATAGCAACTAAAAAAACAGCTGGAATCTTAGGTGATGACTTAGCTGTTAATGCCGAAAAAGCATCTGGATTTGTTTCCTCACGAGAAATACCCGTTTTATGGGCTATCACAAAAGGGTCATTGTTAAATAAAATAATAATTTTACCTTTTGCTTTTTTGTTAAGCTCCTTTGCACCTATTGCAATAACGGTAATTTTAATCGTCGGTGCGCTCTACCTTGCTTATGAAGGGGTTGAAAAAATCTACGAATATTTCGTTCCTCATGACCATTCAGAAAACAAAGTAGCTCTTGAACCGCTAACTGAAGATCAAATCTTATTAATGGAGAAGGATAAAATAAAAGCAGCAATTGTAACTGATTTTATTCTGTCGGTAGAAATTGTAATCATCGCATTAGGAACGGTAATAGAGGAACCGCTACTAAATCAGATACTCGTGGTGACTTTTATCGCAGTACTAGCAACAGTAGGTGTGTACGGAATCGTAGCATTAATCGTAAGAATGGATGATACAGGTATTCTTTTACAAACTAAAAAAAGCGGTTTACTTCAAAGAGTTGGAGGTGTTTTAATTTTAGCGTTACCAAAAGTAATTAAAGCTTTAGCCTTTATAGGAACAATAGCTTTATTACTAGTAGCTGGTGGAATATTCGCTCACAAAGTTTCATTTTTACATCATACATTTGTTGATTTACCAGATGTGGTGCGAGAAGCCATATTTGGATTGATTGGTGGTGCAATTACCTTGGTGGTTGTATTAGTCTTTAAAAAAGTATTTAAAAAAAATAAATAGAATGAAATAACTAGTCTTGCTATGCTTAAATTGAAAGTACTAAAGAACAATTGGCACCTATTGCTTGTATTACTCTCGTTTGCTTGCAATGCGCAAAAAGTGACTCTCAATCAAGGAAACACATTAGAACAAAAATACTACTCCGAGATTCCGTTTGAATACGTAAATGGTAAAATTATCATTCCGGTTGTCATTCAAGACAAAACATATCGGTTCTTGTTAGATACAGGAGCTCCAAACTGCATTTCTTTACATCTTAAAAAAGAATTGAACACCACAGTTGTTCAGCAGCTTCCTGTAACAGATGCCAATAATACGAAGTCAATGATGGATATTGTTACTTTACCGGAACTATCTATTGGGGGAATCACATTCCAAAATTCAGTAGCCTTAGCCTACACGGAGGATAAAAATATAATTTTTGACTGCTTTGAGATTGATGGCTTTATTGGTAGTACTCTTTTAAGGAATTCGATCCTGCAAATTGACACGAAAAATAAGGTCATCCGAATCACTACTGATCTTGAAAAAGTAGTGATCGATAAAAAAAGAGGTACTAAAGTTGCTTTAAAAGGAAATCAAAGTAGTCCATTTATCTGGATCAAAATCACTAGTAAAAAGTCAGCTAAAGAACAAGTACTCTTAGACACTGGTATGAAAGGGTTTTATGACTTATCTACTAGAGCGTACAGTATCTTTAAAGATAAAACAGAAATTAGATTGTTAAATACAGGTAATGGTTCTGCATCTTTAGGTATGTTCGAAAACACAAAGAGCGACAATACGTTTAGAGTACTGGTGCCTGAAGTAACAATAGCTAAAGCTAAATTTACAAATATTACTACAACAACTACTAGTGATAACAACTCAAGAATAGGGATGGATTTTCTAGAAAACGGAATTGGAACGCTCGATTACAAAAACAAAAAATTTTACTACACAGCTTACAAAGACACTACGGATTTAAGCGAATTAGTACTGCCTTTTACACCTACAATAGTAAACAACAAACTTTCTATCGGTATTGTATGGGACGAAACTTTGAAAGCCAAAATTACTACTGGTGATGAAATCCTTGAAATCAATGGCGTCAATTATGAGCAATATCTAATTTGCGATTTGATTACTAAACCTTCTGTTTTTAAAAATATTGTTATCAAGGAGCTTCTAATAAAAAAAGCAGATAATACAATTATAAAAATCAATTTATAACCTTTATAGTTACTATACTAATAACAAATCATTGATATAAAAGTTTAGATCTCCTAAAAAAAATGCTCAGACCTTGATCCAATCAGGTTACTTCCATTTTATGGTGTTTTTCGGTTTAGTACTAATAAAGAATTGACTCTTTAGTAGGGTTGGTAAATCGCTGGGGATAATAGCTTGAATATATTGCTTTATCAAGCATTTTATCTACGCGATACAGTTGCCATCTGAGTTTTTCCTGTACACCTTCCCAGTCTTTGATTTGTTGGTATGGAAATATCGCTTGTGGCTGATTAACATATTGCACTAAAAAATCAATAGCTTTCAAGATACTCCTTCCATCTTTAGATTTCTGATGAAGCAAATCAATATTGAGCGATTTTGACATTTGCGCCATATCTAAAAAATGAGTCAAATTAAACGTAGAGTATCCCAAAGCAGTTGTTCTTACTAATTCTAGCGGTTGGGATCCGTCGGGTTCAATTTGTGTAAATAATCTATTCTCTGCAAACTGATTAATTATGCTTTTAGCTAATTCATAGTCACCAATAAAAAGAGCATAACGTGTTAATTGTACATCAAATGCAGTTCCGTGATTATTTTTTGCTTGTTGTTCTTCAGCTGCTACAGGAGCAGATTGCAACCAACTAACATACGTTTTAAACCAATCTTCTATTGCTATTTGATCTTGCGTCGAGAATGCTTTTGATTTCTTAAGGATTTCGATAGCATCTAACATTTCGAAAAAAGAATACGTATCCAGAATCCCTTCTCCTCTACCCAATCCGTTTCTGACACCAGGAATAGTTTGCCCGTAGTTCATATTCGGATTCATTTTTGTAGCATCATTTATGAACCAAATTCTTAAGTTTCTTACCGCTTTTTGCGCGTATTTTTCATCTAATGTTAGGTAAAACGCTAAAGAAAGGGTTTCTATACTTTGAGCAAAATTACTCAAAGGGTATCGATCTAACTTTTCAATTTCGGGATTAGACTGACCGTCTTTCCTAATATAAGGCAAACCGTCAGTCTTCGTAGGATCTGGCCACCAATAACGCCCCATACTCATATAATCGTGCTTGTCTCCACTAGATGGAGTCATCTCTTTATCAACTACAGAAACTAAAGCTTGTTTCAACTTTTTATCAGCTTCTTTTATAATAGTGCTTACTTCTGTAGTTTTTTTTGTTTTAGCTTCATCTAAATTTTTCATATTCCAAACACGCAATTGGGCTTGCACATTCACAACAGCGAAAAGAGTAAATATAATAATTATCAAATTTGTTTTAATCATCTTCTATAAATTTAAATCGAATGTAATAAAAAAATGTTTTAACTCACTATTGGTTTACCAATTCACAATAATAATACAAATAATCAACTTATCCAGACGTAGTTTACACAAAAAAAGTACCAACCAAGGTACTTTTGTATATAAAGTTGGAGATTATTTACTCCAATATATTTTTCTTCTAGAGTACTATTTGTAAGACTGATCGACTTGAAAGTCATCAGTAAATACAATACTTTCTCTTGTAGATTATTTTTCTGGTTATGATACAAGTTGGGATCAAAGATTTTTGAATAAAAAAGGCAGAAATCAAATTGAAAAAAAATATATTTTTTTGTAATAAAGTACAAAATTCGCAAGTCAAAAATAATTTTCAATTGGAGAATTCATTAATCCAATAGTACCGATAACTATAATATGAATTTCCAATGTTAAAATAGCTAAAATATAGAAACATTAAAAAATAAGAGAAGCAATAAACATAGATGCTTTCGATAATACTTACACAAAATAGCGTACATTTGAATATAAGTGTAAAATACTGATTAACAAATATATAGTATATTAGAATAATCATTAAATCTTAAAAAAGAAATAAGATGAAAGCATTAGTTTATTATGGCGATCATAAGATTGCTTTAGAAGAAAGACCTAAACCAATTATTGTAAAACCAACAGATGTAATTGTAAAAGTATTAAAAACCACGATATGCGGAACAGACTTGGGTATTTATAAAGGGAAAAATCCCGAAATCGAAAGCGGACGTATCCTTGGACATGAAGGCGTAGGTATTATTGAAGAAGTTGGCGCCAGTGTATCGCAATTTAAGAAGGGTGAAAAAGTTCTAATTTCGTGTATTACTTCTTGTGGCTCTTGCGAATATTGTAAAAAACAAATGTATGCTCATTGTACAGATGGAGGCTGGATTTTAGGATATATGATCGATGGGGTCCAAGCTGAATATGTCAGAATTCCTCATGCTGATAACAGCTTACATAGAATACCAGAAAGTATTGATGATGAAATCGCTGTCTTGTTAAGCGATATTTTACCTACTGGCCATGAAATAGGTGTGCAATACGGAAAAGTAAAACCGGGAGATGAAATTGCTATTGTTGGAGCGGGCCCGGTTGGGATGTCTGTACTTTTAACAGCACAATTCTACTCTCCTTCTAAAATAATCATGATTGACTTAGATGATAACCGACTTAAATTAGCAAAAGAATTAGGCGCTACACATACTATTAATTCTGAAACTACAAACGTGGAAGAAGCTGTTAAAGAAATAGTGGGTGGTGATGGTGTAGACGTTGCTATTGAAGCAGTTGGAATTCCTACAACTTGGGATATTTGTCAAAAAATAGTTAAACCAGGAGCCCACATTGCTAATGTAGGAGTTCATGGCGTAAAAGTAGATTTTGATATCCAAAAACTTTGGATTAAAAACTTAACCATAACTACTGGATTAGTAAACACAAATACAACTCCAATGCTATTGAAAGCAGTTTCTGCTAATCATATGGACTTAAAGAAAATGATCACTCATCGTTTTCCGCTTTCAGAACTTGAACATGCTTACCAAGTTTTTTTGAATGCTGCGGAAGAAAAAGCGTTAAAAATTATTATAACTACTGAATAAATAAAAAGTAAAAGATAGTAATTGCATTAGTTTTATCGTTTATCAAATCATATTTTACTTTTCTTTCCATAAAAAATGCCCCAAATAGTGTCTAACTTTTTGGGGCATGTTCATTACGGGGCTTTTTTATATCTAAAATTAAGATTATTTACTCAAATACATTTTTCTTCTAGAGTACAACTCATAGAACTGATCGTCTTTTAAATCATCAATAAACAAGATACTTTCTCCTGTTGATTTCATCTCTGGTCCCAATGCTTTGTTTACATTATGAAACTTACTGAAAGAGAAAACAGGTTGCTTGATTGCAAATCCTTTTAACTGTGGGTTAAAAGTAAAGTCAGTTACTTTATTATGTCCTAACATTACTTTAGTAGCATAGTTCACATAAGGCTCTCCGTATGCTTTTGCAATAAACGGAACCGTACGAGACGCTCTAGGGTTTGCTTCGATAATATAAACAGTGTCGTCTTTGATAGCGAACTGAATGTTGATTAATCCAACCGTTTTCAAGCCTAACGCTATTTTTTTTGTGTGATCTTTAATTTGCTGCATTACAAACTCACCTAAATTAAACGGAGGCAAAGTGGCATTACTATCTCCAGAGTGTACTCCACAAGGTTCGATATGCTCCATTATCCCTATAATGTACACATTTTCTCCATCACAAATAGCGTCTGCTTCGGCTTCAATCGCACCATCAAGATAATGATCTAACAATAATTTATTTCCAGGAATCGTTTTTAATAAGTTTACAACGTGTTCCTCTAGCTCTTGCTTGTTAATTACAATTTTCATTCCCTGACCTCCTAATACATATGAAGGACGGATCAATAATGGAAAGTCTAAAACATCTGCTAAAGCGGAGGCTTCGTCAGCAGTTTCGGCAATTCCAAATTGTGGGAAAGGAATTTCTAACTCTGTTAACAAGTCAGAGAAACGACCTCTATCTTCAGCTAAATCTAAAGCGTCAAAGCTCGTCCCTATAATTTTTACACCATATTTAGATAGCTTTTCAGCCAATTTCAAAGCCGTTTGACCACCTAGCTGAACAATTACACCTTCTGGTTTTTCATGCTGAATGATATCATAGATATGTTCCCAGAAAACAGGCTCGAAGTATAATTTATCAGCCGTATCAAAATCCGTAGAAACTGTTTCAGGATTACAGTTGATCATGATGGTTTCGTAACCACACTCTTTTGCAGCCAATACTCCGTGAACGCAAGAGTAATCAAACTCGATTCCCTGTCCGATTCTATTTGGCCCTGAGCCAAGAACAATAATTTTCTTTTTATCGGTAACGATACTTTCGTTATCTACGTAGCGAGTACCATCTGCTTTTTCAATTTCAGCCTCGAAAGTAGAGTAATAGTACGGTGTTTTAGCTTTGAACTCAGCCGCACAAGTATCTACTAATTTAAACACACGGTTAACATTCATATCCATACGCTTGGTATGTACCGCACTTTCTAAACAACCCATCATGTGTGCGATTTGTCTATCAGCAAAACCTTTTTGTTTCGCTTCAAGCAAAAGCTCTTTAGGTAAAGTTTCTACTTTAAAGTTAGAAATTTCCTTCTCTAAAGTATATAATTCTTCATATTGTTTTAGGAACCACATATCGATTTTTGTGATTTCATGAATGCGGCTCAATGGAATACCCATAGCAATTGCATCATAAATTACAAAAACACGATCCCAACTTGCAAAAGTTAGTTTCTCTATGATTTGTTCATAATTGGTATAACCTTTACCATCTGCTCCTAAGCCGTTTCTTTTTATTTCTAGTGATTGAGTCGCTTTGTGCAATGCTTCTTGGAACGAACGTCCAATACCCATTACTTCACCTACGGATTTCATTTGAAGTCCTAATGTTCTATCAGCTCCTTCAAATTTATCAAAATTCCAACGTGGTATTTTTACAATCACATAATCCAAAGTTGGTTCGAATAAAGCCGAAGTTGATTTGGTAATTTGATTTTGTAGCTCGTCAAGGTTATACCCTAAAGCTAGTTTAGAGGCGATTTTTGCAATTGGGTATCCTGTTGCTTTAGATGCTAGTGCAGAAGAACGAGATACGCGTGGATTAATTTCAATTGCCACAATATCTTCCTTCTCGTCAGGTGAAACTGCGAACTGCACGTTACACCCTCCTGCAAAGTTCCCAATGCTTCTCATCATTAATATAGCATAATCACGCATTCTTTGAAAAGTAGTATCAGACAAAGTCATTGCTGGTGCCACCGTGATTGAATCTCCAGTATGAATTCCCATTGGGTCCATGTTTTCGATCGAACAAATAATGACAACATTGTCGTTCTTATCTCTTAACAATTCTAATTCATACTCTTTCCATCCCATCAAAGCTTTATCAATTAAAACCTCATGAATTGGTGACGCTTCTAAACCTCTTGTCAAAAGTTCATCAAAATCTTCTTTCTTGTATACAATTGCGGCTCCTGTACCTCCAAGAGTAAAAGAAGGACGAATTACTAATGGAAAACCATATTCCTGGGCAATCTCTTTACCTCTTAAATAAGAAGTACAAATTTCAGCTGGAGCTGATGGTACATTTATCTTTTTAAGCAGCTGCTTGAATTGCTCTCTGTCTTCAGTAATATTGATCGCATTTACATCAACACCAATCATTTTTACATTAAAATCAGCCCAAATTCCTTTTTCCTCCGCTTCAAGACACAAGTTTAATGCCGTTTGTCCTCCCATTGTAGGTAGTACCGCATCAATTTGTGGGTGCGCTTTCAGAATTTCAATAATTGATTTTGTTGTCAAAGGCTTCAAATAAATATGATCGGCCATAGAAGGATCGGTCATAATAGTTGCTGGATTTGAATTGATCAAAATAACCTCAATTCCCTCTTCACGTATAGAACGTGCTGATTGTGATCCTGCATAATCGAATTCGCATGCTTGACCAATAACTATAGGTCCTGAGCCTATAATTAAAACGGATTTAATGGATAAGTCTTTTGGCATTTTTTTTGTAATTATGGTGTGATGAAGTAGTTACTTATTTTTGAAAATACATCCTTAAAAACGATACAACTAGCTTAAAATGTACTATTTAGCTTTGTTTTGTCCCGACAAGGTATAAAAAAAGGCGATACTAAAAAAAGTAACGCCTTAAATATGTTCATTCAAACATTATTTTTTGTGTCTTGGTTCACTAGAAACAGTCAACTTATGTCTTCCTTTAGCTCTTCTACGCGCAAGAACTTTTCTTCCATTAGCAGAAGCCATTCTGTCCATAAATCCGTGCTTATTTCTTCTTTTTCTTTTCGATGGTTGAAATGTTCTTTTGCTCATTGCTTTGTATCTTTAAAATCTTGTTTATATGACTATCTACTTTTGAGATAACTGTTACCTCAAAACCGAGTGCAAATATACAAAGACTTTTTTTTCATGCAAGTAGTTTTATAAAAATATTTTTAATTCCTTTTACTATCTTTGCAATCTTAAATAATCACATACCATGTTAAACAAAAATATCAAACTTATTATTGCGGGACTTATTGTAATCGTTAGCATTTGGCAATTTACAGAGAACAATATTGGTAACGGAATTTTCCTTCTATTATTGACTGCTTTTCCCATCTTCTTGTATTTTAAAAATGAATTCATCCTATTAGCCTTCTTAAAATTAAGAAAACAAGATTTTGAAGGTGCAAAAAAATGGTTATCATTCATCAAAAAACCAGAAACAGCTTTAGTGCAAAAGCAACAAGGGTACTATAACTACTTACATGGAATCATGCTAGCGCAAACAAATATTAACCAAGCAGAGAAATATTTTAAGAAGGCAATTCAATTAGGTTTGTCTATGGATATGGACTTAGCAGTAGCTAAATTAAATCTTGCCGGTGTTGCGATGTCAAGAAGAAGAAAATTAGAAGCAACAGCATTGCTTAATGAGGCTAAAAAACTCGACAAACAAAATATGTTAAAAGAGCAAATCACGATGATGAAAGATCAGATGAAAAAAATATAAAGTAAAAAGGGCAAAATGATATCATTTTGCCCTTTTTAATTATGACTTACTAATTTTAAAATTCAGAAAACTAGTGTGTTTTAAATTCCGCTTAAAGGAATTTCAATAACATACTTCTTTCTTGAAGGATTCTCTAATTTCGTGCCTCGCAACCAAGGGTTGTAAACTTTCAATATCTTATAATTAGTCCCTTGTCTTTTTGCAAATGTTACCAAATTGTTTATCGAGGTAGAAACGGTTACTTTTTTTGTTTCAATCAATTTATACTTGTCTTGTAGATCGATTTTAAATCCAAATTTATCAGGGTTTTCCATAATCTCCTTCAGTGCCATAATCCTAAAAAGATAGCGCCCTGTTTCCTCATTCATATATAAATCATAGTAACTACCTTCCTTTTGAAAATTAAGCAAGTTTTGCACTCCTACTAAACCCCTATTGTAAGAAGCAGCAGCTAATGTCCAAGAACCAAATTTAGCTTTTGCTTTTAGTAAAAAATCGCAAGCTGCTTGAGTCGACTTAGCTAAATCATATCTTTCATCTACGGTATTGCTAATTTCTAATCCCATATCCTTTGCTGTTTCAGGCATGAACTGCCATACTCCTCTAGCTCCTGCCTTTGATACTACATTAACTAATCCGCTTTCGATCACAGCTAAGTACTTAAAATCATCTGGTACTCCATTTTTTTTCAGAATGGGCTCAATAACCGGAAAAGATCTATTTGCCCTTTTTATGGCAAGAATCGTATAGGAATGATAGTTTCTGTTAACAATTAACTCCCGATCCAAACGCTCCTTAACATCTTCAATTTCTATAGGTGCTTGTTCACCTGCAAAATTAATTTTACTCGGGAAATAATGCAGCTCTTTCTCTTTTTGAGGCAACACTTTCTCAATCTCTTCTTTTTCAGCTTTACCACAAGAAATAGCTAAAATCATTAACAAGAGTACCAATACAGCATTACTTGTTTTCTTATTGTATATTTTCATTCTTAAATTTACTATTACAATCCTTTAATTAATTTTTTAATTTAAAATAATCTGTGGCAAATGTGCATTCAACCATTTGTACTTACTAAGAATCAAAATATGTGTTGCTCCTTTTACAACTATACAATTTTTGATGTTTTTTATTGGAAAAACATCGTCTAAATCACCATGAATATGAACTACGCTTTCATCTATTTCTGTTCGATCCCATAAAATTACTTTTTCTACAGCCCACTCTAAATAGCCAATATCTCTAACTGATAAAAACTTTTCATATAACTTTAGTCGTTGGTTTATTTTTTCTCCAAAAGAGAACTTCGCCAAATTCTCTAAGTTGAGAATTAAAGTCATTGGAATCAACTTATACGCTTTGGTTGTTTTTGCTAATTTAAGCCTTCGAGGAAACTCCAAATTACTTCTAACACTGGATATAATAATTACTTTTCTAGCTTTGATATGTACCGCTATCTCTTGCACTAAGATGCCACCAAAAGAAACACCAATTAAAACAGGCATTTTATGAGTGATTTTATCAGCAATCCTTTTTGCATAATCAGACAATGACTCCTGAGGTAAAGGAATCTCCCATTCTAGTAAATGTATTTCAAATGCCTCTTCAGGAAGTTCAATTCTTTCAAATATCGCTGAACTCGCCGCCAAACCGGGCATAAAATAAACGTGGACTTTATTCATAACTACTTCTCTCTTTTCAATTATCTGTATTCTATTTTACAGCAAATTCTTGATAAAATTAATTCTTTTATTATCAATTATGCTTTTGAATACGCTATAATATTCATAAATATTTTGAACCTTAAATCTTTTACGCATCAGTACCGTAAGTTCATTTTTTTTTATTCATACTAATACAATTCTCAATCTACAGCAAACCACTTTTTATATGCGAAACTCAAAATAATCTATAAAACATTCCTTACCATGGTAACTGACTTGCACTTAAACCTAAAAAGAATTTGATATTGATAAGCAAATCAATATCTTTGTTTTACACTTTTAAACCGCTCTAACAAAGTTATTTATTTACTACTTACTAGCAAAAAAATCAACTGTAAACAACCACAAAATAGCACCACATCAAACTTTCTCTAAAGCAATTTTAATAAATTACACTGACGAATCACAACAATGGAAATTAAAGACAACACATTTGCACGACAGTTTGAAACAACAACAGAAGAAGATCTCATATCAGTTGAGTACTCTTTTCAAGAAAAGAAAATATTTCTGACCAAAATAAACACGCCTGAAACTTTTACAAACGAAGCATTTATTGATTCCTTTTTAAAAGAAATCATGGAAATAGCCGAAGAGCGAAAACTCAAAGTAGTTCCCATACTTCCACGAATAGTATTATTTTTTAAAAAGAATCCCGTTTATAAAGAATTACTGCCACCAGGAATACGATTATAAAAGCAAAAAGAGCATTTGATGTATCCAAATGCTCTTTTTTTTTGTTACCAATTTAGCTTATATTATTTTTCAATTTCGCGCATACTTTCCATCTTTTTGTTAGCCAAAAATCCGGTAATATCCTCAAAGTGCTCGATCACTCTTTTGTTTTTAAATTCAAATACTTTTGTAGCTAATCCATCTAAGAAATCTCTATCGTGAGAAACCAAGATTAATGTTCCGTCAAAATCCCTTAAAGCGTCTTTAATAATGTCTTTTGTCTTCATATCTAAGTGATTTGAAGGTTCATCTAATATTAAAAGATTAACCGGTTCTAGCAATAATTTTATCATCGCTAGACGAGTTTTTTCACCACCTGACAACACCTTAACCTTTTTGGTAATATCATCTCCGTGAAACATAAAAGCGCCTAAGATATTTTTAATCTGAGTTCGGACATCACCTACAGCGATATCATCAATAGTTTCAAAGATTGTTGCATTTTCGTCTAATAAAGACGCTTGGTTTTGAGCAAAATACCCTATTTGCGCATTGTGTCCTATTTCTAAAACACCACCATCAATTTGCAATTCTTTCATAATTGCTTTAATCATAGTCGATTTACCTTCTCCGTTTTTACCCACGAAAGCTACTTTCTCTCCTCTTTCAATCACGATATTTGCGTTTTTAAACACAACGTGATCTCCATAAGCTTTATCTAACTCTTTTACAATGACAGGGTATTGTCCCGAACGTGCTGCAGCAGGAAATTTTAATTTTAAAGCCGAGTTATCTACTTCATCTACTTGAACAATAACTAATTTCTCGAGCATTTTCACACGTGATTGTACCGCATCAGTCTTAGAGAAAGTTCCTTTAAAACGATCAATAAATGTTCTATTATCCGCAATCATTCGTTGTTGCTCATCGTACGCTTTTTGCTGATGTAGGCGACGATCTTTACGCAATTCTAAGTAGTGAGAGTACTTCGCTTTATAATCGTAAATACGCCCCATTGTAACCTCAATTGTACGATTAGTGATATTATCTACAAAAGCTCTATCATGTGAAATTACGACCACTGCTTTAGCTTCGCTAATCAAAAATTCCTCTAACCACTGAATACTTTCGATATCCATGTGATTGGTAGGCTCATCTAGCAAGATCAAATCTGGCTTTTGCAAAAGGATTTTAGCTAATTCGATTCGCATTCTCCATCCTCCTGAAAATTCCGAAGTTTGACGGGTAAAGTCTTCACGTTCGAATCCTAAACCTGTTAATATCTTCTCAACTTCTGCTTCGTAATTAACCTCCTCAATAGCATAGTATTTTTCGCTTAAATCAGAAACTCTTTCAATCAATTTCATGTAAGCATCGCTCTCATAATCAGTGCGAATGGTTAGCTGCTCATTTATTTGATCGATTTCAGCCTTCATCCCTAAAATCTCCCCAAATGCTTTTGAAGTTTCCTCCATTACCGTTGCACCATCAGTGGTTAACAAATGCTGTGGTAGGTAAGCAACAACTGCCTCTTTAGGCGCAGATACACTTCCTGTTGACGGCTTACTTTGTCCAGCAATAATTTTTAATAGTGTAGACTTCCCAGCGCCATTTTTACCCATAAGGGCAATTTTATCGTTTTCATTTATTGCAAAAGAAACATCACTAAAAAGCGTTGTACCACCAAAATTTACTGAAATATCGTTAACTGTAATCATTATAGTATGAATTTGAAGATTTGGTTATTGATCAATCAAAAACCGGTATATTTAAAAAAATGCAAAGATAGATTAAATAAGTAATTACGCCATTAAAAAAAAATAATCCCCCACAAACACCTATTCCTAGCTATTTGTGGGGGATCATTAACTATAATAAAAAGAATAATTATTTCTTTCTAAGATTTTCTTCTCTAATTTCATCCCATATTGGCGTGTTAGTTACACCAATGTCCTTAGGGTCAAAGGTAGGATCTTTACCTTCTTTGCGCTGTCTCTCATAATCTTTAAGCGCAGCTAAAGCTGGTTTTTGCAATAACAAAATCGCGATAATGTTAAACCAAGCCATCAATCCTACTCCAATATCACCAATCGTCCAAGCTAATTTTGCTGTATTGATACTTCCGTACACCATAACTGCAATCATTACCCCACGCAATATATAATTATAAACAGGAGACTTTAACTTTCTAGTTAAATACGACACATTGGTCTCTGCGATATAATAGTAAGCAAGTATGGTAGTAAATGCAAAGAAAAATAGCGCGACTGCCACAAAGTAAGAACCTACTCCAGGGAATACGGTATCCATGGCACTTTGTGTATAACCTGCGCCAGGAGTAACGCTAGCGAGACCACTGTATAAAAACTCTGATGCACCTTGTTTATTTCCGAAATTTGGATTTTGTACATTGTATGTCCCTGTAATTAATATCATAAATCCCGTAGCTGAACACACTAGAATAGTATCGATGTACACAGAAAATGCTTGAACCAAACCTTGTTTTGTAGGATGCGATACATTGGCAGCAGCAGCAATATGCGGAGCTGATCCTTGACCGGCTTCATTAGAATAAATTCCGCGTTTTACACCCCATTGAACGGCTAAACCAAAGACAGCACCAAAACCAGCTTCTTGATTAAATGCACTTTTAAAAATTAAAGCGATAATATTAGGAAGTCTATCAAAGTCGATGACTACTATAACTATTGCAGCGATAATATAAGCAATAGCCATAAAAGGCACAATTAACTCCGTGAACTTAGCAATACGCTTTACTCCTCCAAAAACGATAGCAGCGAATACAGCTGATAAAGCAACGCCTGTAATCAAAGGATCAATTTGAAAAGCGTTATCTATCCCCTCGGCCACTGAATTCGCTTGTACTCCCGGTAATAAAACTCCCATAGCAATTACGGCAACAATAGCAAAGGCAGTAGCAAACCATTTTATATTTAATCCTTTTTCTATATAAAACGAGGGGCCTCCGCGAAGCGACCCTTTATCTTTTTCTTTATAAATTTGTGCTAAGGTCGCTTCAATAAAAGCGGTACTAGCACCAAAAAAAGCAACAATCCACATCCAAAACAAAGCTCCTGGCCCACCAAAAGCAATCGCAGTAGCAACTCCAGCAATATTACCAGTACCTACTCTTCCTGCTAATGACATAGATAATGCTTGAAAAGAAGAAACACCCGAGTCTGAACTTTCTCCGTCAAAGAGCAAGCGAATCATCTCCTTAATATGACGTACTTGTAAAAAACGTGTTCGGATCGAAAAATAAAGCCCCGAACCTAGGCATAAAATGATTAAAGCATTGCTCCACACTAAATCATTTAACATCCCAATAATCTCTTCCATAAATAAATTTTAAATTAATAATTATCAAAAAATCAGTAAAAACGCATCTTCATCACTAATTTTTTATAAAACTAAAACATATGAAGAGAAAAAACTAACCAATATCTATAAAAAAACGTTTTTTACATTGATTCAGAGTAATGACTACACGACAAAACAAAGACCAATTATTAAAGTAAAAGCAAGTTTTTAAGACTTTCTAATAACTATTTACGAGTAAATACTAAAAATATAAACAAAGAGCATAAAAAAACTGCCATTCTATTTTAATTGGGCAGTTTTAATAAATCTAGTAAAAGGTGACGAATATTATTCTTTTCTCCATTTTTTGGTTTCTTCAAAAACGTGTTCTAATATAGCAGCGTCTTGCTCATCGAAAATAAGATTTCGACGACTCATTACTATTCTTGCCGTTTCAAAAGCTTTTTTTGTTAAGTAAGTTGTAAAACCAGAAGCACCTCCCCATGAAAAACTAGGTACAAAATTACGAGGAAAACCACTACCAAAAATATTAGCACTCACACCAACAACTGTTCCTGTATTAAACATCGTATTGATACCGCATTTACTATGGTCTCCCATCATTAAGCCGCAAAACTGCAAACCTGTTTTCGCAAAACCTTCTTTCTCATAGCTCCATAATTTAACTTCTTCGTAGTTATTCTTCAAATTTGAATTATTACTGTCAGCACCAATGTTACACCACTCCCCTAAAACTGAATTACCTAAAAACCCATCATGTCCTTTGTTAGAATAAGCAGAGATTACCGAATTATTAACCTCGCCTCCTACTCTTGAATGAGGACCAACAGTAGTAGGTCCATAAATTTTGGAAGCTAACTTTACAACAGCATTATCACACAGAGCAAAAGGACCTCTAATTACAGAACCTTCCATAATCTCAGCATCTTTACCAATATAAATAGGACCCGAAGATGCGTTAAGAGTAACGAATTCCAACTTGGCTCCCGCTTCAATAAAAATATTCTCGGGTGCAATTGTATTAACCGATGCAGGAATGGCTTGCGAAACTCTGTCGGCAGTTAGATATTCAAAATCCTGCTGAATTGCATCACCGTTCTTAGAAAATATATCCCAAGTATTCATAACTGTAATACACTCTCCTTCATATTCAATAATTTCATAATCATCAAAATCGACTCCTTCTTGATCTTCTGTGGTATAAAAAGCGACCACATCCTCTCCTTTAAAGATGGCTTGGTTCACTCCTAAATCACACACCATATCCACTAAAACAGCTGTTGGCAAAAAAGAAGCGTTAATCATAACGTTTTCTTCTAATTCAACCATGGGATATTTTTCAGATAAATATTCCTCTGTCAAGGTTGTTGTTGTAGAACCTAAATGCATCTCCCATTTTTGACGTATCGTCACTATTCCAATTAATATATCTGCAACTGGACGTGTAAAAGTAAAAGGTAGTAGCGCATTTCTGGCAGGCCCATCAAAAAGTATATAATTCATTTTATAAAGTTTCAAAGTTATGAAGGTCCAAAGTTACAAAGTTTTTGATTGCATTTATGCAGTCTACACAGCCGATTTACTTCCAAAAAAAAATAAAATTAATTTACTTCTATTTTCAACAAGAACTACTTACTACTAATTTTACTCCATAAAAAAAGCCTCGCAAAATGCGAGGCTTCCTGTATATTAAAAAACAAATTAAAATTATTTAATGTGTTTAGCGTATTTAGTTTTGAATTTATCAATACGTCCTGCAGTATCGATAAGTTTGTTTTTACCTGTGTAAAAAGGGTGAGAAGTTCTAGAGATCTCCATTTTTACAACCGGGTATTCAACACCGTCAACTGTAATTGTCTCTTTAGTATCTGCAGTAGATTTAGTGATAAAAACTTCTTCATTAGACATGTCTTTAAAAGCAACTAATCTGTAATTTTCTGGGTGTACACCTTTTTTCATCTTGTAATTCTTTTTTATTTGTTTGGTTATAACTCCTTTTGCGGCTTTCCTTATTGAAGGGAAAGGTATAAATTCACTATAACTTTTTGTTTTAACACTGTTATTTTGAGGATGCAAATTTACAATAAAAATTCAATAATCAAATCTTTGTTTCACTTTTTTTTATAATTCTCAAATACAGTATAATATTACCTAATGTAAGATGAATTGTTATATTTGTAATCTAATATTAAAAAACTTACCAATGATCAACGAAACTATTAAAAAAAACGGAATTACTTTTGGTGTCCTAACGGGACTTTTTTCAATTATACTAACTACAGCAATTTACGTTATTGACTTGAATTTGTTCACAGCTTGGTGGATTTCAATAATCAATATTGTTATTTACATCGCGATAGCAATAATTTTATTATCTAAAACCAAGAAAGAGTTAAACGGTGTTTTCACTTTTAAAGAAGCCTTTACAACCTATTTTATTTCCGCTTTAATCGGTTTAGTATTATCCGTAGGTTTCAATATGATACTATTTAATGTTGTTGATCCTGGTGCCCAAGACACTATAAAAGAAATTACAATAAAATACATGGTTAGCACGATGGAGAAATTTAATGCTCCTGCCGAAACGGTTAACGCTGCGATTAAAGATTTGCAGGAAAACAATCAGTTCTCCGTATTAGGATTACTTAAAGGTCTTTTAACAAATATCATTTTTGTTAGTATCTTTGGCCTAATTATGGCCGCTTTTTTCAAAAGCAAGCCTTCATCACAAGAATAAAAGTCAATGAACTTATCCATTTTAATACCTCTTCTTAACGAAGAAGAATCGCTTCAAGAACTCTACAACTGGATCATTAAAGTGATGCAAGCCAATAATTACACCTATGAAATCATCTTTCTAGATGATGGTAGCTCTGATGCTTCCTGGTCTATAATTGAGCGGTTTGCTAGCGAAAACACTAATGTCAAGGGAGTGCGTTTCATTAGAAACTTTGGGAAATCACAGGCATTACACGCAGGATTTGCAAAAGCGCAAGGTGATGTTATCATTACTATGGATGCTGACTTACAAGATAGCCCGGAAGAAATTCCGGGTTTATATTCTATGATTACTACTCAAAACTATGACTTAGTATCGGGCTGGAAAAAGAAACGATATGACTCAGTAGTTGCCAAAAACATTCCGTCTAAATTATTTAATTGGGCAGCCAGAAAAACTTCAGGAGTACAATTAAATGATTTCAACTGTGGTTTGAAAGCATACAAGAACATTGTGGTCAAAAACGTCGAAGTTTCGGGCGAGATGCACCGTTATATTCCTGTGCTAGCAAAAAATGCCGGTTTTGGAAAAATAGGCGAAAAAGTAGTACAACATCAGGCTAGAAAATATGGAGAAACTAAATTTGGTATGGAACGATTCGTAAACGGTTTCCTTGATCTAATCACCATTTGGTTTTTGTCTCGTTTTGGTAAAAGACCCATGCATTTATTTGGCGCTATGGGTTCATTAATGTTTATTATTGGGCTGCTGTCTGCCGTTTACATTGGTGTTGCAAAATTATATCATATGTATAACAACATGCGTTACAGTTTAGTTTCTGACAATCCATGGTTTTACATCGCCTTAACCACAATGGTTTTAGGTACGCAATTATTTTTAGCTGGATTTTTAGGCGAAATAATTTTGAGAACAAAAAACAATGAAGAGCGTTATAAAATTGCAAAAGAAGTCAATTTATAATATCCCCTAGCCCTGATAGTAGTGAAAATCCTTTTAGTAGCGACAGCGAATAAAAGATTGCAGCGAATAGCAGGATTAGCTCCTTAAAACTATAAAAAATACTAAAAATGGATATCAAACAAAACATTTTAGATGCTGTAAATGAATGGTTAACACCTTCATTTGATACTGAAACGCAAGAGGCTGTTAAGGCTTTAATTGCAGGTTCTCCAACAGAATTAGAGGAAAGTTTTTATAAAAATTTAGAGTTTGGTACCGGTGGTATGCGCGGTGTCATGGGCGTGGGAAACAATCGCATCAATAAATATACACTAGGAAAAAGTACGCAAGGACTAAGTGATTATTTGCATAGTTCGTTTCCAAACCAACCGTTGAAAGCGGTAATTGCGTTTGATTGTCGTCATAATAGCAAATCATTAGCTAAGGTTGTTGCTGATGTTTTCTCTGCCAATGGAATACAAGTCTATTTATTTTCAGATTTAAGACCTACACCAGAACTATCATTTGCTCTTAAATATTTAGGTTGCCAATGCGGAATCGTACTCACAGCATCACATAATCCGCCAGAATACAACGGATACAAAGTGTACTGGCAAGATGGTGGACAAATTGTTCCGCCAGAGGACAAAGGTATTATTGCCGTTATCGAAAAGTTAAATTACAACCAAATCAAGTTTGATGCTAACGAGGACTTGATTCAATATATTGATACAGAAGTTGATGAAGCTTTTATAAAATCGACTATCGAAAACGCAAGTTTTAATACACCTACGGTTGCCAAAGAAGATTTGAATATTGTATTCACATCACTACACGGTACATCAATAACTATTATTCCTGAAACATTTAAACGCGCGGGATACACAAATTTTCAAGTTGTTGCAGAACAAGCGGTGCCAAACGGAGATTTCCCTACGGTAAAATCACCTAATCCAGAGGAACCAGAAGCATTAACAATGGCTCTTGCGCAAGCAGAAAGAACGAATGCCGATATTGTGGTAGGAACGGATCCTGACTGTGATCGTTTAGGAATAGCAGTTCGAGATAATAATGGCAAAATGACATTATTAAACGGAAATCAAACAATGGTTTTGATGACTGCCTTTTTGCTTGAACAATGGAAAAAAGCGGGCAAAATCAACGGAAAACAATTTGTGGGTTCTACGATCGTCTCTACTCCTATGATGATGGAATTAGCTACTAATTATGAGGTAGAATGTAAAGTTGGACTAACAGGCTTTAAGTGGATTGCAAAAATGATTAAAGATTTTCCAGAACTAGACTTCATTGGAGGTGGTGAGGAAAGCTTTGGTTACATGGTAGGAGACGCAGTGCGTGACAAGGATGCTGTTGCGGCAACCTTACTAGTTTGCGAGATTGCTGCTCAAGCTAAAGCCAATGGTAGCACTGTTTACCAGGAACTAATCAAGTTGTATGTTGATAATGGTTTTTACAAAGAACATTTAGTTTCTATTACTAAAAAAGGAATGGAAGGCTTACAACAAATTAGCCAAATGATGATAGACCTACGTGAAAACCCACTTAAAGAAATTAATGGCGAACGTATAATTATGGTTGAAGATTACCAATCCTCGATTGCTAAAAACTTATTGGACGGATCAGAGTCTGAAATGACAATTCCGAAATCGAATGTACTGATTTATTACACTGAAGATGGATCAAAAATATGTGCTAGACCTAGTGGAACAGAACCAAAAATAAAATTCTACATCAGTGTTAACACAACACTTGACAATGTTGAAGATTTTAGTGAAGTACAAGATATACTTGATCAGAAAATACAAAATATCATTGCCTCGATGCAATTGAATTAAAAGCTATAAAGCAGCAACAAATTACAAGACCCGACCGTTTTTAAAAAGCTGTCGGGTCTTAATACTAGTACACCATGAATAATTTTAAAAGAATATTCTCCTTTATCATTCCGTATAAAAAGTATGCTTACTTAAACATATTTTTCAATGTTTTGTACGCGTTATTTAGTACGCTTTCCTTTATGTCATTGATCCCAATGATGCAAGTGTTATTTGACCAAACAAAAAGAAATACAGTAGAGCCAGTTTATACTGAAATTTGGCAATTAAAAGAATATGCGGAGAATTATATTAGTTACTTTATTACCCATGCTACTGATACTTATGGCGTAGGTTACACGCTATCAGTAATGGTGGCACTAATAATCACAATTTTTTTATTAAAAAATGTGAGTGACTACTTAGCCATGTTTTTCATTACTTTTTTGCGAAATGGTATTTTAAGAGACATGCGAAACGCGATGTACAAAAAAACACTAGAATTACCTCTAGCCTTTTTCTCAGAAAAAAGAAAAGGAGATGTTATTGCTAGAATTTCTGCTGATGTAAATGAAGTACAAAACTCCTTTTTATCAATACTGGAACTAATTGTAAAAGAGCCATTAACGATAATTTTCACCATCATAGCAATGCTAACGATTAGCGTTGACTTAACTTTGTTTGTCTTTATTTTTATCCCGATTTCAGGTTATGTGATTTCCCTAATTGGAAAACAACTTAAAAAGCAATCTACCAAAGCACAAGAAGAGCAAGGTATCTTTTTATCTACTATCGAAGAAACATTGGGCGGATTAAAAGTGGTAAAAGGATACAACTCTGAAAGGTACTTTAATACTGTATTTCAAGAATCAACACAGCGCTTTTTCAAGTTATCTAATAGTATAGGAAATAGACAAAATCTAGCTTCACCAACTAGTGAATTTATGGGAATCATGGTTATTGCTATTTTACTATGGTATGGAGGGAATATGGTATTAATCGAAAAAACCTTAAACGGAGCTTCGTTTATTGCCTACATGGGTTTAGCTTATAATATTCTTACACCAGCAAAATCAATTTCTAAAGCCACCTATGCCGTAAAGAGAGGAAACGCAGCTGCAGAGCGAGTTCTAGAAATTCTAGATGAGCAAAATCCAATTACATCAAAAGCTGATGCTATTAATAAATCAGATTTTGATTCCACAATTAGTATCAAAAATATCAATTTCAAATACGAGGAGGAAAATGTTTTAAAAGACTTTTCGTTAGAAGTTAAAAAAGGACAAACGATTGCACTAGTGGGGCAGTCCGGAAGTGGTAAGAGTACGATTGCAAACTTACTCACTCGTTTTTATGACGTTCAAGAAGGAACGGTTGCTATAGACAACACTAACATCAAGGACATGAATCTGCAATCTTTGCGTGGTTTGATGGGACTTGTTACCCAAGATAGTATTTTATTTAATGATACCATCAAAGCTAACATTGCATTAGGAAAACTAGACGCTAGCGATGACGAAATTATTGCTGCGCTTAAAATTGCTAATGCTTATGAATTCGTCAAAGATTTACCTCAAGGAATATACACCAATATTGGAGATAGCGGAAACAAGCTTTCTGGTGGACAAAAACAGCGTCTTTCGATTGCCAGAGCTGTACTAAAAAACCCTCCTATTATGATTCTTGATGAAGCGACATCAGCGTTAGATACCGAGAGTGAAAAGTTTGTGCAAGTGGCACTAGAGAACATGATGCAAAATAGAACATCAATTGTAATAGCGCACCGTTTATCTACAGTCCAAAAAGCAGATGTTATTATTGTGATGCAAAAGGGAACAATTGTAGAAAAAGGAACGCACGAAGAACTAATTGCAATGAAAGGAACCTATAACAAATTGGTTACTATGCAATCATTAGAATAAAATGTACTTTGCTACAATTGAGTAGGCAAAAAGAACACTTTGGTATTAAATAAAAAACAGGTTGAGTGATATATAATATATTTACTCAACCTTTTTTAATAAAAATCAAATAACTTGAATTTTAAACTTATTTTATTACTGCACATCGTTTTCGGATCTACTGGACTACTTTTAGGTACCTTTATCTTAAGTCGAAAAAAAGGCGATCGCTTACACAAAAATCTCGGCAAAATCTTTACAGTAGCAATGGTAGGCACCGGACTTGCCGCCTTTTATCTTTCCTATGTACATCCCAACCTTTTTTTATTTATCGTTGGCATTTTTACCTTTTATCTTTCCGTATCTGGATATCGTATGATACAATTAAAACAGGCACACATGGGTCAGAAACCAAAAATAGGTGACACAATCTTGACCGCATTAATGTTTGCCTCTTCCCTACTTTTTTTCTTTATTACTTACAAATACGCCGTACAAAAACAACTTTTTGGAATCGTTTTTTTCCTTTTTGGAGTGCTAAGTTTTCGCATGTGCTACATAGATTACAAAGGGTACACCAATAAAGTTACTGATACATTATACGGATTAAAAAATCATATCGGGAGAATGACTGGTTCTTACATTGCTGCTTTTACAGCTTTCCTAGTAGTAAACAACACTTTTTTACCGCCAATAGTAGCATGGAGTTTACCTGGACTTATTGGAGGTCTTTTTATTAGTAGAACGATTCGTAAGTTTAACAAGCAATAAATCCTAAAACAAATATGATGCAGAATGATAGCATAAAACAAGACTATGAAGCACACAACAAAAACTCTTGATCTACCTTAGAAAACTTCAGACAATCTAAAAATGAATTACTGAGCGACTATAACAGTACAATGCAAACGCATATTAAAGTCAAAAAAAGAGCAAATTTAGTATTGATTATAATTTAAATTGCTGAACTTTACCTGTACCCTTTAATATGACACTACCAATTTATTTTCTATGTACATCAGTAATACGAACATTACACTTCCAAAAGATCCAAATACTATTGTTTGGAAATACCTAGACTTATCTAAATTTTTAGATTTGTTGATGTCTAAAAAATTATTTATGTCACGGTCCGACAAATTTGAGGATCAGTATGAAGGTACTTTTAGCGAACCTACTTTTGAAGAAATAAGAAAGCTTTCAATAGACAATCCTGATTTTTTGCACTATTATAAAACACACCGAGAGAAAGTGGCAATAAGTAGCTGGCATATCAACGAATACGAATCGTTTGCTATGTGGCAAATATTTACTCAAAATAGTGAAGGGCTAGCCATACAATCTACTATTGGCCGTTTACAAAAGGCAGTAGAGCCCGAGCAAAATTTTAGGCAATATATCGGGGAAGTGAACTATATCGACTATAAAAAAGAATACATCCCGTTTGACGACATGTTTTTTCCTTTTCTCTTTAAACGAAAAAGCTTTCAATACGAACGCGAAGTTCGAATCATTACTGATGTTGCTGACACCACGTTGACATTAAATGATGGTTTAAAAATCAATGTTGAAATTGACCATTTAATCGAGAGAATATATATTCATCCTAAATCAGAGAATTGGTACAAAAACTTAGTCATCGAATTAGTTGAAAAATTGGGATTCGACTTTATAATTGAAAAATCAGATTTAGAAAGCGATATCTTAATTTAAGATCAATCTTATTAGACAACTATTCCAACAATTACAAAACTAGTTTTAATGATCCTGAAGGATCACTATATCGGATCATAACTTGCCGCAGTCCATTCACCACTTGCAAGATTAACATAGTTGTAATGCACCACATCATTTTTATCAAACTGCCCGTTTTTATTAGTATCTTCTACGGTTCTAAAATACAAGCGACTGTTTGATTCTATTAAATTCCAATCAATTAACTCCTGAAAATCTGCTGATATTTTTGTGAATTTTCTTCCACTGATATCACTTAAATATAAAGATTTTATATCGCTTGTATCTAATTTACCATCCCTATTAGTATCAACGTCATACATCGTATATACCATTATTTGTTTTTTGTTTCTATTTGAAACTGAGGCAAGGTAGGTGGCTGTTAGAATTAGAGCAGGCTTATCTGTCAGACTACGTATGGAGTCCGAATCTGTTTTTTGAAATTTTAAGTTTTGTAAATAACCCGTGATTTCATCCTCTCCATAATTAGAGATAGTAAAACTAACGTCAATAACACTCGAAGATCCATATCTTGATTTTGCTCCTCGCTCATACACTCTTAAATCTCCAACTGGATGAATCAAGTAATCCGTACCTTCCATCTGAATGGGAAGATCAGAAATAGATATTTGTGCAGAATCAACCTTACCAACTGCTTTTACTTTATTTGCTGCATCATATATTACTCTAGGTTTCTCAACTTCTTCCTTGCAACTCACAAATAATAAAACTGCGGTACTTAGCAAGGCGATATGTAATTTCTTCATATGATTTAAATATTTAAATATTTCCAAATGTAATCAATTTTAAAAACTCCTTCTTTATTTCACCTCAATTTATCAACTTAAATTAGTGTTTAACCTAAAAATAAGTGAATATATTTAAAGCCTTGCATTCAATTTAATATTAAAAACACGTCTTGTCATATAATTAGGAATCGCATATTCGTTTTTAGAGTAAACATCTCGAACCCATGTATTGGTTATTGCATTTTGATTATTAAAAAGATTAAAAATCTCTAGACCTATGGCTAGTTCTTTGCAATTACCTAACCATTTATTTTTAGCCAATCCTGAACTATTATCAATTAAAACTTTGGAAAAACCAACATCTACCCTGCGGTAATCATTGAGTCTGTTTTGGTACAAATAAGGATTTGCATATGCTGGTGAACCTCCTGGAATTCCCGTGTTGTAAACCAAATTCAAATAGACTTTCATAGTAGGAATGTTAGGCATATAATCTTGAAATAGTATACCAAATTTTAAACGTTGATCAGTCGGGCGAGCGATATAGCCCTGATCGGAACTATTTTCCTCTGTGTTTAAGTAACCAAAACTAAACCATGATTCTGTACCTGGAACAAATTCTCCGTTCAGTCTTAGATCTAGACCTTGGGCATAGGCTTTTGCATCGTTAGTAGCCGCATATCGTATTCTAACATTATCTATTGTGTAGGTATTAACATTAGTCAACGACTTATAGTAAAGCTCTGAAACTAATTTAAATGGCCTGTTCCAGATTTTAAAACTATAGTCGTTAGCAAAAACAAAGTGAATTGATTGTTGGGCTTTTACATTTGGCTGTACTTGTCCACTAGCAGCTCTCAGCTCCCTATAAAAAGGAGGCTGATGATATAATCCTCCTGAAATTCTAAAAACCATATCATTTTCCCAATCAGGTTTTAAAGCAAATTGCGCCCGAGGACTAATCGTGAACTGTGATTTACCTATTGTAGTCGCTCCAACAACTTCCCAATTATGAACTCGGATTCCAGCGTTATACCAAACATCAGCAGCTCCTATTTTATCTCGTCTACTCCATTGTGCGTAACCTGAAAATCTATTTATGGTATTAAAGTTCTTAGCACGAACAGATTGATACGGAACTAAAGGACCTTCATAAATAGTATAGGGCTCGTCTTTTGTTGCTAAATCGATTCGAGGTGGGTTTATGGAGAAACCTGCTGAATCAATTACTTCCCATTCCACTATTCGATCTCTTATCGACTCACGCGTGTATTTCGCACCCCATTCGACTACATTCTTTTTCCAATCTAAAAAACCTTTAACTTCTGCATTAACAATGAGTGCGTCTAAATCGTTTCTAGCATGGTTAAATTGAGAACCAATTCCTTTAGTAAATGAAACATTCCCATACGTTTCAGAACCAATAGTAACATCTACATCACCCAAACGATATTGTGCCAATATATCAAAATACTCTTGTTCTAGCGTATGAAAAACCGAACCTATAAATTTTAAAGTAAAGATATCTGATACTTTAAATATTGATTTTAATGCTCCAAAATAAGTATTATACTTATCTTTTTCCTCCCCCTCATAAAAGACAGATAAAGCCATAGGCATATCGATAGTACCAAACTTAGTGACACGCGTCAAAGGAGCGTAATCGTATTTATTTTGAGAAATATTTCCTAAAAAACCCCATTGCCATCTCGCCGAAGCTTGATAATTTATATTCGTTTGAACATCTACAAAGGACGGTGTGTAATTTGTTTGGGTATCTTGGCTATTCACCAACAAACTATTATTTCGATACCGTACACCAGTAATTGCAGACCACTTTTTATTTCTAGAAACGGCATCTACAGCAAGGCTTCCACCTAGAAAACTAGCTTCAAATGTTGCTCCAAATTGTGTGGGATTACGATAGGTAATGTCTAAAACTGAAGATAATTTATCACCAAATTTAGCCTGAAATCCTCCTGCAGAAAAATCTACATTCAGCACTAAATCAGTATTAGTAAAACTTAATCCTTCTTGCTGCCCTGAACGAATTAAAAACGGTCGATAAATTTCGATTTCGTTTACATATACTAAGTTCTCGTCATAATTACCACCACGAACTGCATATTGTGTACTCAACTCATTATTCGCATTTACGCCTGCTAGTGTTCTTAAAATATTTTCAATCCCGGGATTAGCTCCTGGTATTGTCCTAATTATAGCAGGATCAATGCTTGTCAAGCCCTGCACTGACCGTCTGTTGTTCCCGTTTACAACAACTTCTCCTATTTGCTCAGTCTGGTCATTCATCACTAAATTAAACTCATAATTCTCATTCGCTTGAAGCAAAATAGTAACTGTAGCTTTTTTTAATGAGACATGCGTAAAAACCAACGTAGTCTTTTGGTCAGCTGGTACTTTGATAATGTAAAATCCATTCTCATTGGAGGTAACGCTTTGGGTGCCACAAGAGACATTCACCCCATCTACAGGACGATTCACTTTATCTAGAATAATACCTTTAACGGTTCCTGTTTGAGCTGTAGATACCAAACTCATGACAAATAAAAAACAAACAAAAATTCTCTTTTTACAGCTCAAGCTCTTTATATATTTTTATTTTTGACTTCTAAAAAATTGCGTTTCAAAGGTAGTCGAGTTCCCTACGTTGTCTGTAACGACAAGTTTCAAACTATTAGCACCTTCGGCTACAATACTATCATCAAAATTATGCGTAATTTTTTTTGTTTTGTGATCATGTTCAAATAAAATCCATTTACCATTTAGGTAACCATCATAACTTTTAATTCCTGATCCTGAATCTCCTATTGTAAACTGTACTGTTTTTTGTGAACTAATCCATTTCCCCTCAATTTGGCTAGTGATAGTAATAGATGGCGCAACTGTGTCTGAAGCTAGAGTGTACTTACCTAATTCACGAGTTCTTGTACTAAAAATATTTCCTTTTATAGTTGTGACATTATATCCTTTACGACCCGACTTATCTATATCAGCAATAAACATTTTTCCTTTTTGCGCTGCAGTATATTTATCACTCTCAATGGTTACGGTAAAATAACTATGAACAGGCACTGAATCATCATGCAAAAACAACACATCCCCTTTTACATCAAAATTCATATCGAAATCTTCGTAAAAAGTGCCAGCAGGAAAGAAAACTGACATATTATCTTTTGCAAAAATATTATCTTTATTAACCTTTACAAAATAATTTGAAGGAACAACTTCCTTATCCACAATTGAGGTAGCAGTATCATAAGTTATAGGAATTGACACCACTGTTTTGTTTCCATAAAAATCAGACAATTCAATTCTACAAATTGCAGATAAATTTGGCACAACAGTAACAACTCCATTTGTTTCATCCGTTTTTATAATACTTAACTTATAAGGGTTTGCCATAAATAACTTTTGTACTCTTTGATAGGTTTTTTTATATTTAGGATAATCAACTAAAGCATTAATATATCGCATATCATCAAAAGAATAGGTATCGAACTGATAACCAAAATTAGGTTTACCATTGATAAAAGACTGCACTTTATAGACTCCATTTTTATTAAATGAAACATTATCATAATCTACTGCACTTATACCAAATCCTATTTTACCATTTGCGACAACCTTATTAGCTAAATAAGTTCCATCTTTTTGTAAAACTAAGTTTAAAAGTAAAGGCCTTTTAGACTGATTCACGACCGTTTTAGCATCTATCGGATAGACATATACAGCTGAAAGCGTTGGCTTTTTAGAATCTTGACTGTATTTATCAAAACCAAACAACATTGGGTTGATAATTTTTTCTGTTTTGCTGTCGCGAAATTCAAAATGTAAATGTGGCCCTTCAGACGAACCTGTATTACCTGAGAATGCAATAACTTGCCCCTTTTTAATTACTAAATCCGTTGCTTTGGGAAACAACTCAATTTCATAGGATTGCTCTTTGTACTGTGCCTTTTTGATATATTCATCAATGACCCCATCAGCGTTCTTTAAATGACAATAAACCGTTGTATAACCGTTGGGGTGCGTTATATAAATCGCTTTTCCATTTCCAAAGGAAGAAATTTTAATTCTTGACACATAACCCTCACCTACAGAGTACACCTTTAAGCCCTCACGCTGTTGTGTTTTGAAATCAAAACCGGCATGAAAATGATTAGGCCTTAACTCTCCGAAATTACCAGATAACTGCATAGGAACATCTAGAGGAAATCCGAAATAATCCTTTGGATAGTTGATTTGAGCGTTTGTAAGCCCAGTAAAAACTAGAAAAAAAATAAAAAATCTCATAGTAATCATTTTTGCTAAGGTAAAAAAAGTATTTCGGTTTAGTTTACAAAATAGAACACAATTCCTAACACATTATTATGCAATACATTAGTTATTTTAAAATAAAAAAACCAATAAAATATTGTAATAATAAAAACTAATACTAAATTTGTAATATTAAGTAATGAATTAGGTACGATAATGAGTGTAATTGTAGAAATAATTGATACTCTTGAAAATAAAGTTGTAAAACTTATTCTAAAAATAAAAAATTTAGAAAAAAACAATCAAGGATTAAAAATCGAATTAACAAAATCTGCACAAATCATACAAGATCAGTCAAATGAAATTGAAGCGCTAAAATCGCAATATGAAACACTTAAAATTGCTAGTTCACTACTAGGCAGTGACGAAAACAAGAGAGATACAAAGCTTAAAATAAATTCATTAATTCGTGAAATTGATCACTGTATAGCACAGTTATCAGATTAGTATAAATATGGACGAAAAGCTTAAAATTAAAATATCAATTGCAGATCGAGTATACCCACTAACGGTAGAACTTAATCAAGAAGAAGGCTTACGAAGCGCTTCAAAGAAAATTGATGTGATGATGAAGCAATTTGAAGAAAACTATGCTGTTCGCGACAAACAAGATGTATTAGCCATGTGCGCGTTGCAATTTGCATCACAATCAGAGCAAAAACAAATTGACAATGCGATAAATGGAGAAGAAACCATTGAAAGAATTAAAAAAATCAATGCGCTTCTCGATCAATATCTCGACAATTAAACGTTCTTTACAAGAAACTAAGATACTGCCTACATTAGTTCACAATTGGTAAACTCAACACTAACAATTTAGAATGAGCGAATCATCGTTACTATAGCAAGCCAATTCAGTTTGGAAGCTTGAACAACGAGTTAGCTCAAAACTTGTCTTTTCGAGTTTATTCAAGCAATTAATGTAGGCTTTTTATATTTATAAATTTTAACAAACATGGACATATTAACGATCGTTATTTCAGGAATTATAGGAATTGCAGCAGGGTTTGCAATCGCAAAAATCATAGAGAAAAGCAATATTTCAAACTTAATTAAAAACGCTAAAAAAGAAGCATCATCGATTTTAAAAGATGCCAACTTAGAAGCTGAAAACATAAAAAAAGATAAAATTCTTCAAGCAAAAGAAAAATTCATTGAACTAAAGTCAGAGCACGAACAAGTGATTTTGACTAGAGACAAAAAAGTCGCTGAAGTTGAAAAAAGAATAAGAGATAAAGAATCTCAAATCTCTAATGAATTATCAAAAGCTAAGAAAGTAAATGATGACTTTGAAAGCAAAACGATAGAATACACCACAAAAATTGAAAGCTTAGATAAAAAACAAGCTGAAGTAGAAAAATTACATAAAAGTCAGTTGCAACAATTAGAAGTAATCTCAGGATTATCTGCTGAAGATGCAAAAGAACAGTTAGTGGAAGGCTTAAAAGCAGAAGCTAAAACTAAAGCAATGTCTCACATTCAAGATACTATTGAAGAGGCTAAGTTAACAGCGCAGCAAGAAGCAAAGAAAATCATCATTAATACAATTCAAAGAGTTGGAACAGAAGAAGCAGTAGAAAACTGTGTTTCTGTTTTCAATATTGAATCTGACGACGTTAAAGGTAGAATTATTGGACGTGAAGGAAGGAATATTAGAGCACTGGAAGCAGCTACAGGAGTAGAAATCATCGTAGATGATACCCCTGAAGCAATAATTCTTTCTTGTTTTGATCCCGTTCGTAGAGAGATTGCTCGTTTAGCCCTACACAAATTAGTAACTGACGGACGTATTCACCCAGCACGTATCGAAGAAGTTGTTGCGAAAACAGCAAAACAAATAGATGATGAGATTATCGAAGTTGGTAAACGTACTGTAATAGATTTAGGAATTCACGGTTTACACCCAGAATTAATCAAAGTAGTAGGTCGTATGAAGTACCGTTCTTCTTACGGACAAAATTTACTACAACACTCTCGTGAAGTATCGAAACTATGTGGTATCATGGCAGCAGAACTTGGTTTGAATGTAAAATTAGCTAAAAGAGCAGGTCTTTTACATGATATAGGAAAAGTACCAGATGCAGAAAGTGACTTACCTCACGCTTTATTAGGAATGCAGTGGGCTGAAAAATATGGTGAAAAAGAAGAGGTTTGCAATGCAATTGGAGCTCACCACGATGAAATTGAAATGAAATCACTGCTTTCACCAATCATTCAAGTTTGTGATGCTATATCAGGAGCTAGACCCGGAGCTAGAAGACAAGTATTAGACTCTTACATTCAACGTTTGAAAGATCTTGAAGAAGTTGCTTACGGATTTACTGGAGTGAAAAACGCATATGCTATTCAAGCAGGTAGAGAATTACGTGTTATTGTTGAAAGCGAGAAAGTATCTGATGATAATGCAGCCAATTTATCATTTGAAATTTCGCAAAAAATACAAACTGAAATGACTTACCCAGGTCAAGTGAAAGTAACTGTAATTAGAGAAACAAGAGCAGTAAACATTGCTAAATAAAAACTGCTTTACATTTATATCCATACAAAAACACTTCAATTATATTGAGGTGTTTTTTTTTTATGAAATTAAATCACATTTTCGTTTTCTTTCTAGGGTGAAAACTATGAATAACCTCCTTTAGAAATTTTCTATCTAAGTGCAAATAAATCTCAGTAGTAGTAATCGATTCATGACCTAACATTAACTGAATCGAACGAAGATCAGCACCATTTTCAAGTAGATGTGTCGCAAAGGAATGTCTAAAAGTGTGAGGACTTATATTTTTACTTAGATCAATCTTTATAGCTAAATTTTTAATAATAGTAAAAACCATTGCTCGCGTTAATTGCGCTCCCCTCCTATTTAAAAACAGCGTGTCGCCAAATTCTTTCTTCGCATTTACGTGAATGCGAACAGTATCCTTATATAGCTCAATATACCTTTGAGCCAACTCACCAATAGGTACAAAACGCTGTTTATCTCCTTTTCCTGTAATTTTTATAAAACCTTCGTCAAAAAATAAATCTGAAATTTTTAAAGCCACTAATTCAGATACACGTAAGCCACAGCCATACAACGTTTCTAACATAGCACGGTTTCGCTCCCCTTCATTGGAAGTTAGATCGATGGCAGCTATCAAAGCATCTATTTCTTCAATAGCTAATGTATCTGGTAATTTCCTCCCTGTTTTAGGAGATTCGATTAATTCTAAGGGATTATCCTCGCGATAGTCTTCGAAAATTAGATAATTAAAAAAACTTTTTAAACCAGAAATAATTCTTGCTTGTGAGCGCGCATTAACTTGATTAGATACTTCATAAATAAACTGTTGGACAGTTACATCATCTATAAGTATTGGAGAAACTGCAATAGCATTCTCTCTCAAATAAAGGCATAAACGATCGACATCAAAAGAATAATTTTCAATTGTATTCTTTGACATTCCTCTCTCTAATTTTAAATAGGACTGATAACTCTTTATATAGGACTTCCAACTCATACTACAAAGTAAGGCATTTTATATCCATAAAAAAACCTCTTCGATATTGAAGAGGTTTGAATTATTTAAGTAAGATTCTATTATTTACTCCATTTACCTCCACCAACATAAAATCCTAAGTGAACTCCTAAGTATGAGTTTGCAACCTCACCTTTACCATTACCATTAATATCTTGCAAAGTCGATTTTGGAACAAGATTATATTCTAAACCCATTCTAAATTTACCCCATTCAAAACCACCTCTTAAAAGACCACCAAATTTTCCTGAAGCGTCAATATTGTCCGTGGATGAACCGTTATTATCATCAAACTCTAAATTTGCAATACTATAGTAACCAGCACCACCACCAACGTAAGGAACAAAAGAAGACCCTCCCTTATTAAAATAGTAATCATAAGTACCAACATAAGAACCGTTAGCAGAGATCTTCGCAGTCGTATTGTTATTACCTGTATTGATATCGCGAGCCATCGCTGCTGCACCAATACGTAAACCAACATTCATATTATCTTTGATATTGTATTTTGGCTCTATCGAGAATAAAACACCACCACCACCATTTGATGGCACTGTATATCCTAAATCTAAACCAACTCTAAATCCACCTTCTTTTTGAGCATAGCCATTTGCCAAAGCAAATACAGCCGCAACTGTTAAAATAATTTTTTTCATGTTTGTTTTGTTTGTTTGTTCTATTTACTAAGGCAAATATAGCATCATTTTCTGACAGATTATTCGGTGAAAAAAAAGCACTTAAAAAGGACACACTAAACAACTTAATTACAATACATTAAATGCAAAAAAATCACTGTATTTAGTGATAACAATACTCATAAAATGAGGTAATAAAAAAAATATACAGCTAAATTTGTAGTTTACACTAATCATTTGGAAAAAATATCCAACTAAAACAAATTCAATAACTTTACTACTCAATTCGTTTTTATGCCCTTAGGTGTTAGTTGAAATATTACAATAAAAAATAAAAATTCTACAATAGTAAGCTACTGTAAAGTCTGTACCTTGCAACTAACAAAAATAAAAAATCACATCATGAAAAAAGTAATCTTAGCAGCCATTGCATTTTTTGCATTATCAGCCAATGTTGAAGCTCAATCAGTACGTCTAGGAATCAAGGGGGGTATTAACTACGCCAATCAAAACGGAACTAATATCACGGTAACTCCAACAAACTACGATTCAGAAGCTATCACTAGTTACCATGCAGGTTTAGTAGCCGAGGTTAAATTAACAAAAGGTTTTGCAATTCAGCCCGAACTTTTATATTCTACACAAGGAGCAAATTATAAAAACGGAGTTAATGAGTTCAAAAATGAGCTAGGGTATCTATCCATTCCAGTGGTAGCAAAAATCTATTTAAGTAACAGTTTAAGTTTAGAATTAGGTCCACAAGCTTCCTTTTTATTAAGTGAACGAGACAATGTAAATTTTAAGGATTCAGAGACTTTTGAATTTGCAGCTGTTGGAGGTCTTGGCCTTAACATCACAAAGAATCTATTTATTCAGGCGCGTTATGGTCTTGGTTTAACAGAAGCATCTAAGAATGCCGATATTAAAAACTCGACTTTTCAAGTATCTGCTGGAATCATGTTCTAAAAACTAAAAACAATCTTAAAAAACCGCTCTAATATTAGAGCGGTTTTTTTATTTTTACAAAAACATTCATTATGAAAATTTGCATTATAAACGGACCTAACCTTAATTTATTAGGCAAGAGAGAACCTGAAATATACGGAAGTTTAACATTTGAGGAATACTTCACCACGCTACAAATAGAAAACCCTACAATAGCATTTTCTTACTTTCAAAGTAATATTGAAGGAGAATTGATTGATAAAATTCAAGAAGTTGGTTTTACTTATGACGGAATAATTCTTAATGCAGGTGCTTACACACATACTTCAGTAGGAATTGGTGATGCAGTAAAAGCAATTACCACACCTATAGTCGAAGTACATATATCTAACACTTTTTCTAGAGAAAGTTTTAGACACCAATCTTATATTTCCGGAAATGCTAAAGGAGTTATTCTGGGTTTTGGTTTAAAAAGCTATGACTTAGCAATAAAATCATTTTTGTAATATCAAAATAAGTATCCTAAATAAAGTCAGCGCTATAAGCTGGCTTTTTTTTAGCTCCCTATTCATCATCTGGCTCTATATGAATTAGAATATGACCTAATTCATCTATTTGTTGATGCAAAGTATCCTTTAATCGATGTGATAGTTCATGCCCTTGCTTAACAGTGATAGCTGCGTTGACAATTGCGTGTAATTCTACATGATATTTCATACCCGATTTTCTAATAAAACATTTTTCGGTATCAACAATGCCTTCTACCTGTGTTGCCACGAATCGAATCGAGGCAATTAAATCATCGTACAGATGCTCGTCCATTATTTCGCCTAAGGCGGGTCTAAAAATTCTGTAACTATTATAAAAAATAAATCCAGAGGCAAACAGCGCAGCCCAATCATCCGCAGCTTCGAATCCTTTTCCCATAAGTAATGCAATGCCAATACCAACAAATGCCGCTACAGAAGTAATTGCATCACTCCTATGGTGCCAAGCATCTGCCTTTAGGGAGGAGCTATTTGTTTCGATACTTTTTTTCATGACTACTCGAAAGGAATATTCTTTCCATAAGATAATCGTCGCCAAAACATAAAGCGTCCATGATTTTGGTAAATCATGTGGTTTTTGAATATTGATAATACTTTCATATGCAATTACAGTAGCCGAGGTTATTAGAAAACCTACAACCAAAAAAGTAATCAATGGCTCTGCTCTACCATGACCGTAGGGGTGATTATCATCAGCAGGTCTATTTGAGTATTTAATTCCAAACAACACTAATAATGATGCAAAAATATCGGTCGTTGACTCAATAGCATCTGCGATTAAGGCATACGAATTGCCAAAAAAACCTGCTAAGCCCTTTATAATGGCCAAGCAGGTGTTTCCTATAATACTAAAATAAGTTGCCTTTACAGCTGATTCTTCTTTACTCAACACGAACGATATTTGCTCCAATGGCTCTTAAACGCTCATCAATTCTCTCATATCCGCGATCAATTTGTTCTATATTTTGTATCGTACTCGTTCCTTTAGCTGAAAGTGCTGCAATCAATAAAGAGATTCCTGCACGAATATCCGGTGAGGACATTGTTGTAGCTTTTAATTGAGATTGAAAATTATGTCCCATAACTACTGCTCTGTGTGGATCACATAACATAATTTTAGCTCCCATATCGATCAATTTGTCTACAAAAAACAAGCGACTTTCAAACATTTTTTGGTGTATCAATACATCTCCTTTAGCTTGTGTTGCAACCACTAAAACGATACTCAATAAATCAGGTGTAAAACCAGGCCAAGGCGCATCAGCAATAGTCAAAATAGAGCCATCAATATCAGTCTTTATCTCGTAGCCATTTTCATGAGAAGGGATGTAAATATCATCTCCTTTTCGCTCTAAAGTTATCCCTAGTTTTCTAAACGTATTTGGAATTATTCCTAAATTATCCCAACTTACATCCTTAATTGTAATTTCGCTTCTAGTCATTGCAGCCAAACCTATCCATGATCCTATTTCGATCATATCAGGTAAAATTCTGTGCTCACAACCTACAAGACTTTCTACACCTTCAATCGTTAACAAATTAGAACCAACACCGGTAATGTTAGCACCCATAGAGTTCAACATTTTACACAACTGCTGTAAGTAAGGTTCACAAGCTGCATTGTAAACAGTTGTTATTCCTTTAGCCAAAACGGCTGCCATCACAATATTAGCTGTTCCTGTAACCGACGCTTCGTCTAAAAGCATTGTGGCTCCAACCAAACCATTTTTGGCTTCAACACCATAAAAATGATCTTCTCTATTGTAACGAAACTTTGCTCCTAAATTGATAAAACCTTCAAAATGAGTATCCAATCTACGACGACCAATTTTATCACCACCTGGTTTTGGAATATATCCTTTACCAAATCGCGCTAATAAGGGACCTACAATCATGATAGATCCACGTAACGACCCACCCTCTTTCTTAAACGCTTCTGTTTCTAAATAGCCTACATTGATGTCATCAGCTTGAAAAGTATATGATCCTGGACCATTCTTCTGAATTTTCACACCGAGATTACCTAAAAGTGTAATTAATTTATTGATATCAATAATATCAGGAATATTGTTGATTATAACTTTTTCTGGAGTTAAAAGTACTGCACATAAAATCTGTAATGCTTCATTTTTTGCTCCCTGTGGAGTAATTTCTCCTTTTAGACGAATGCCTCCTTCTATTTTAAAAATTCCCATATTATAACATTAATATTATTGTAAGTTTTATTTCCAGCAACATTAAATCGTACTCTTTTATATGTAAAAACCTGTGATAGGTATTTACTGTTGTTTTTTAGAATACGTTTTTGCTTTTCCTGTTTTTATGTTTTTATTACTCTGAATCTTAGGTTGGCCTGGAGGAGTAATTTTGTTTGAAATTCGTTTATTAGTACGCAACAAATCTGTAGTGTTAATAAGCTCCTCTGTACTTTGACGCATGTCTAATTTCCCATCTGATAATTCAAACAAATGCTCGAATATCACATCATCTTTCACTGTGTCTTTATTCCAGCTCAAATAAGACTTTTTCATATGGTTAGCAATAACCTTAACCAAAGCGCTCTTCATATCACCATCATCCCACTTATTAGCAACATCAATCATATATTTGATGTTATTACCGTAGTACCTATATTTTGGGAAATTTTGAGGATAATTCAAAACATCAGGCTTAAGTTGCAAAACTTCTCTTGAAGGAATTGGATAAGGAGACTCTACATCTAATTTAAAATCAGACATAATAAAAAGCTGATCCCATAATTTGTGCTGAAAATCCAATACATCTCTTAAATGAGGATTAAGATTTCCCATTACTTGGATAATATATTTAGCTGCTTTATTGCGTTGCTCGCTATCCTCTATTGCTGTGGCTTGATCAATTAGCTTTTGCAAATGACGGCCGTACTCAGGTATGATTAAATGAGACCTTTCTGCATTGTATTCTAAATGATGAACAACATCATTAGCAATTTCTTTTGTATACTTTGAATTCATATTTGAATTTTTTTGAGGCTTTTGAACACAACTATTGATTTATACACTTAAGTAGTGCTTTTCAATTGTAAAACTATTCAAATATTAAAGAGAAACTATACCTTCTATTGTAGAAACTTCTTGGTATTTATCAACTATTTCTTGAGAATTTTTCATTTGAACATCAATAGATATACTAGTGAACTTTCCTGTTTTAGATTTAGTAGTTTTAATAACTGCTCCCATGCAATCAAATGCCAACTCAACTTTTTGAATATTTTCATCTGTTGTAGGAACAATAAATTTAAACAAATATAAAGCAGGCCAGGTATTGCTGTTATCCAACTCTACTTTCAATCTATCATAAAACTCTTCTGCTTTTTTATCCATTTTTCAATTAAAATTAAAGCAAAGATACGGTTTCAAATGATAATTATGAATTATGCATTATTAATTTTTACTAAAACCATTTTTAATACGTTTCATTTTTTCAATTTCCAATAAGTTTGAGTACTTTTGCGCCTTATTTCTAAAACGTGCAGAAAGAAGTCATTATAATTATAGGTGGACCCGGAACAGGGAAAAGTACTCTAATAGATGGATTAGTAGCAAAAGGTTTTTGTTGCTATCCAGAAATCTCAAGAGAAGTAACTTTAGAAGCGAAGAAACAAGGAATCGAACAGCTATTTCTTGAAAAACCGCTCTTATTTAGTGAACTATTACTTGAAGGTAGAAAAAAACAGTTTTTAGACGCTCAAAAAGAACCTCACAATGTGGTTTTTATAGATCGTGGAATTCCAGATGTACTTGCTTACATGCATTACATTGGGGATAGCTACCCTGCTTCATTTGATGCTATTTGTAGGGAATACCGGTATTCTAAAATTTTCATACTACCACCATGGGAAGAAATTTACGTTAGCGACGAAGCTCGTTATGAGAATTACGAGCAAGCAAAGCTAATCCAAAATCACCTTATCGAGACGTACGAAGGATATGAGTATGAACTAATAGAAGTTCCAAAAGATACTATTGATAACCGAATTCTTTTTATCTTAGATAAAATTTCGAACTAAAATCCTGTACCGTTTAGTAATAAACAAGATGGAATGTAGTTGAAAATTTGTAATTCAAATTCAAAAAAGAATGTCTGAGGCGTTACAAATTCTACAAAAATATTGGAAGCATGATTCGTTTAGATCCTTACAGCAGGAGATAATAGATTCTGTTTTAAGCGATCAAGATACCTTTGCTCTAATGCCTACTGGGGGTGGAAAATCTATCTGTTTTCAAGTTCCAGCCATGATGAAAGATGGAATTTGCTTGGTTATTTCTCCTTTGGTTGCCCTGATGAAGGACCAGGTAGCGAATTTGCAAAAGCGAAACATCAAAGCTATAGCGCTAACTGGAGGAATTCGATCTGAAGAGATGATTGATCTACTTGATAATTGCCAATTTGGGAACTACAAGTTCCTCTACTTATCACCAGAGCGTTTGCAGTCTGATTGGATTTTGGAACGGATTAAAAACCTTCCTATTAACTTAATAACTATTGATGAAGCACATTGTGTATCACAATGGGGACATGATTTTAGACCAGCCTATTTAAAAATTTCACATTTAAAATCTCATTTCCCTAAAATTCCTTTTTTAGCACTTACAGCAACTGCAACTTCAAGAGTAAAAGAAGATGTTATTTCACAACTAGGACTAGAGAGACCTCATTTGTTTCAGAAATCATTTGCAAGAAAAAACATTGCCTACATGGTTTTTGAAGTGGAAGATAAACTGCATCGCGTAGAACAAATTTTAAGAAAGAATCCGCAATCCTCTATAATATACGTAAGAAACAGAAAATCGTGTATCGAAATTTCATCTCAATTACAAAATCTTGGCTTTAAAGCAACTTATTATCACGGTGGATTAAGTACTAAAGTAAAAGAGAAGAACATGCAATTATGGATGCAAGATCAAGAACAGGTGATTGTTGCTACAAATGCATTTGGGATGGGGATTGATAAGGCTACCGTAAAGACGGTGATTCACCTTCAGCTTCCTGATAATATCGAAAACTATTACCAAGAAGCTGGTAGAGCAGGTAGAAACGAGGAAAAAGCATTTGCCGTACTTTTACATAGCCCGTCAGATAGCATACAAGCTGAAAATCAGTTTTTGAATATCTTACCCGATACAAAGTTTTTGAAGGAGATGTATATTAAATTGTGTAACCACTTTCGAATTGCCTACGGAGAAGGTATCGATGAGCAGTTTTATTTAAACACAAATAATTTTTGCTCTAAGTACAACTTTCCTATTCTAAAAACGTATAATGCCTTACAGTTTTTAGATCGTCAAGGAATCATAACACTTTCACAAGAATTTTCAGAAAAATTAAACTTACAATTTTTAATTCCGTCCAAGGAAGTCATTCGATACTCCAGTTTAAACCCTACTGCTGCAGAAATTATCTTAGTTATAATGCGAACCTATCCTGGTATTTATGAAATGCCAACTGCTTTTAATATTTCGCTAGTGGCAAAAAAATCGAATCAAACTGAAGACCAAGTTAATGACGTTTTACTTAAGCTTAAAGAAAAAAATATAGTTGACTACCACTCAAAAAACAATGACACTAAAATTATTTTTAATGAAATACGAGAAGATGACAGAACTATCAATAGAGTAGCAAAATATTTAGAAAACCAAAATCAGCTTAAGGCTGCACAACTTAAATCCGTTTTAAGTTATGTTAGCGACAAAACTCACTGTAAAAGCAAAATAATTCTAGACTATTTTGGTGAAAAAGCGACTGAAGATTGCGGTATTTGTTCCTACTGCATTTCTTCGAAAAAAAAGAAACTCAAAAAGCCTACAATCAACTTAGATATTCTAAATATTTTAGCAAAAGAAGATTTAACTTCGAGAGAAATTCAAAACAAGATTAACCACAAACAAGACGATATTCTCTTCGCTATTCAAGAATTACTAGAAAACGAAAGCATAAGCGTCAAGACCAATAATAAATATACAGTAAAAAAATAATGGAAAAATTACGAATAGTTTTCATGGGCACGCCAGAATTTGCCGTAGCCATTTTAGATAGCATCATAAAAAACAATTATGACGTAGTTGGTGTTATTACAGCCGCAGACAAACCTGCTGGTAGAGGTCAAAAATTAAAATACTCAGCTGTAAAGGAATATGCACTTGCTAATAATTTAAATTTATTGCAACCTACTACTCTAAAAGACGAAACATTTTTAGACACTTTAAAAGCGCTAAACGCCAACCTTCAAGTTGTGGTTGCTTTTAGAATGCTCCCTCAGGTGGTGTGGAGCATGCCAAAGCTGGGTACTTTTAATCTTCATGCGTCATTGTTACCAAATTATAGAGGCGCAGCGCCAATCAACTGGGCAATTATAAACGGAGAATCTACTACTGGTGTAACAACATTTTTTATAGATGATAAAATTGATACTGGTGCCATGATTCTAAATAGCGCATTAGACATTGATACTAATGAAAATGCAGGTCACCTACATGACCGCCTAATGAATCTAGGAAGTGAAACTGTCATTAAAACTTTAACACTTATTGAAGAAGATAAAGTAGAACTTACAGTACAAACTGAAAATCCAGACATAAAGACCGCTTACAAATTGAATAAAGAAAATTGCAAGATCGATTGGTCACAGTCAGCAACTACAGTACATAATTTAATTAGAGGATTAAGTCCCTATCCTGCAGCTTGGTGCTATTTCTCAGATAAAAATGAAGAGTGGAGTGTTAAAATATATGAATCTATTTTACTTCCAGAAGTACACAACATAGAAATAGGAACAATAGTTTCAACCAAAAAAGAGTTAAAAGTAGCAGTTAAGGATGGTTTTATACAATTAGTAAGCTTACAATTTCCTGGAAAAAAGAGAATGCTGATCGCAGAGCTGTTAAATGGTCTGACGTTTACTGCTGAAGCTAAAGCCTATTAAGTCCAACAATCACGGGCTTTTGCATTAAAACACTACAAAACGCCATGCATTTATGAACAATTAAAATAAGTTATCAACAAAAGAGGCTAAAATCCCCTAAATCACTTGCATGGTACTGTTTTCCTGCTAAATTTGTGTATTAACAATTTATTTAACCAACAATTAATAACTATTATTATGAACAAATCAGAATTAATCGATGCTATCGCGGCAGACGCAGGGATCACAAAAGCAGCTGCTAAATTGGCTTTAGAGTCGTTTTTAGGAAACGTTAGCGGAACTTTGAAGAAAGGTGGAAGAATATCTTTAGTAGGTTTTGGATCTTGGTCTGTATCAGCGAGAGCAGCGAGAGATGGTAGAAATCCTCAAACTGGAAAAACAATCCAAATTGCAGCAAAAAATGTTGTAAAATTTAAAGCTGGAGCAGAATTAGAAGGAGCTGTAAACTAATTACACCCATTTTATAATATCTTATTATAGCGAAAAGCCTTCTTCATTGAAGGTTTTTTTTTGCCTTTAATCGAAGAAATAGGTACTATTTTAATTTTTTTTCTTAAATTTAATAAAAAAATTACGGCAAACATGATTACAGAAACACTAATAAAAGGACAACTGCTTATTTCTGAGCCTTCTATAATTGGAGATTTATCATTTAATAGATCTGTAATTTTATTAGCAGATCACGATAAGGAGGGTTCAGTTGGCTTCATAATAAATAAGCCACTGAAGTACACAATTAATGATTTAATCCCTGAGGTTCGTGCAAGATTTAAAATTTACAACGGAGGTCCCGTAGAACAGGACAACCTTTATTTTATTCACAACATTCCGGATCTAATACCTAATAGTATCGAGATATCCAACGGTATATACTGGGGCGGTGATTTTGAGTCAACTAAAGAATTGATAAACAATGGTACCATACAAAAAGGAAATATTCGCTTTTTCTTGGGATATACTGGTTGGGGTGAAAATCAATTAGAGGCTGAAATGAATTCTAACTCTTGGATCGTTACTTCAAATAATTATAAAAATAAGATAATCGGTAAATCGGCTACACATTTCTGGAAAGAGCAAATAATGGAACTTGGAGGCGAATATTTAATTTGGTCTAATGCACCTGAAAATCCCTATTTGAATTAAACAGATTTAATCGACTCATTAAGCTTCGTTAACAATTCACTTGCAATATCATTTTTGAATTCCTTTTTCCTGTACTTTGTTATTGGCTGAATACCTTTAATAACATTGGTAACAAATAATTCATCTGCTTTTTGAAGATCAAAAGGAGAAATAATTTCTTCAACAACCTCAAGTCCTCCTATTTGTTTTGCTAAAGTCAAAACTTGTTTTCGCATTACACCATTTAAACAACCTTCAGCTACAGGCGGCGTTATTAACTTTTTTCCTATTACCATAAAAATATTACCTTGAATAGCTTCAACTACATTCTTACTATCGTTCAATAGCAAACAGTTGTCCAAACTATTTTCATAGGCATAAATACTCGCTGTAATGTTCAACATTCTGTTTGTGGTTTTTATAGACGACAAAAGTTGCTTAGTAACATAAAAGTCTTTAAACAAATCTACTTCATAGATCGATTTTTCAAAACTGTATAATTTATTTTCAGCTTTACTAGAGTGAATTAAATAGGACACCTCGTTTGTTACAGGTAGATAATATCCTCCATCATTTCTAAAAACAGTAATCCTAACTCTAGAAGAATCACTGCAACCATTATTTTTGACAAGGGACAACATTTGATCTTCTAAATATTCCATTGTAAAATTCATAGGAATCTCCATTCGAACTACACGCATTGAGGCCATTAATCTAAAATAATGATCTTCAAGAAAAAGAATTTTCCCATCGACAACCTTAACAGTTTCAAATACGGCATCTCCGTATAAAAAAGCACGATTTTGCGTCAATATATTTGTATCTTGTGTAACTGTAATCCCGTTGAAATTAATCATAAAAAAAGCCCTAAATTATATTTAGGGCAAAGGTAAGTTATAAAATACAATTTTACTAGACAGATCCTATCAGATGTTTTAAATCTGAGATTTGATTTTCCCATAACTGCGTAGCTTCTTCTACTTCATCTTTCTCAGCAAAATCTACGACCATTAGAGAAACATCCTTTGTCAACTCATCAACTAATATGTGTAATTCGAAAAAATATTCGGTGTCTTTATTATTGTTGTCCACCCATTTAAACTTCACCTTCTCTCCAGATTTTTTTGAAGCTAATCTTGCTTTTTCCTCTGAATCATTCCAGATGAAGGTAAAAAACTCGCCACGTGAATTCACATTATCAGCAAACCATTCTGAAAGCCCAGAAGGCGTTGAAATATATTGATATAACAATTGCGGTGAAGAATTGATTGGGAACTCTATTTCGTAGCGTATTTTTTGATCCATGAGTTGCATTAATTTTTTTCGAATATATAGAATATAATTACGAAAAAAAAACCTTTTTAAAAATATTTTTTTTTCTTTAAATATGCTTGCAAGATCATTTATAATTTTTATATTTGCACCCGCATTCAAGAGGATAACAAATGAATGATTTTGGCGAGGTAGCTCAGTCGGTTAGAGCGCAGGATTCATAACCCTGAGGTCACGAGTTCAAATCTCGTTCTCGCTACAAAAACAAACCCTTAAACATCAATTGTTTAAGGGTTTTTTATTGCAATTAACAGTAATGAATTACCGTACATTTTACTGAAAGCTTCAGTTCTCCGGCTTTCCTTTCTGAATTGGATTCATCAAAAAAAAACAATTTCTTCAATTTGATTTGCTTCAATATTCATTTTGAATCACTCTAAAATATTTTTCTATTAAAGGTTGTTTTTGCGTTGTTTGCTAATGGGAAATTCTAAGGATGAAATAAGATAAGTACAAAAAATTGTTTTCATAAGTTTTTGGAAATTAGGTCCTGAAAATTTACAAACCTCTGTAATATCATATTTTAAACTAAATAAATAGACTTAAAAATTTTACTACTTTTTCTAATTCTCAATCCTTATTGTAAAACAAATAATAAATTTTGTAGGCTTTATAGTTCAAGATATTGTATTAATAGTCGTTAATCGATTATTTTGACATAAAAAATATTTTTAACACGTAAAAAGTTTAATTTTACAGATCCGATTTTACATACATACTTTTTAATAAAACTCTTGTATTCTATTAAATTAGAGAACATTAAATAGTATTTAAAAATCAGTAACATTAGAACAGTTGAAAACTATGAATAAAATTACTATTCTTACATTAAAGTTTTTTTTCGTATTTTATTATATCCTTATTATAAATAGTGGCTACTCTCAGGGTCAACAAACATTTGTTACAACAAGTACTTTCACCGTTCCTGCTGGAGTCACTTCAGTCACAGTAGAAACATGGGGAGGTGGAGGAAAAGGAGGAACTATGTTAGCAAACGGATCAGCTGGTGGCGGTGGCGGTGGGGCATATGCCCGTAAAACTATAGTAGTAACTGCTGGAACAAATCATACTGTCACTGTTGGTTTGGGAAGTACTAGTACAAGTCCAGGTGGTGATTCTTGGTTTAGTACTACAGCAACAATTCTCGCCAAAGGAGGCAACAGTGTTCCTAATAATATAACTACTGGGGCAGCTGGCGGAAGTGCAACCACTAGTATCGGTGATTTTAAATTTGCCGGTGGAAACGGCTCAAATGGAATACCTTCAAAGTCTGGTGGTGGTGGTGGTTCATCAGCAGGAAGTTATACGAATGGTGTAGCTGCTTCTACTGGTTCTGGAGCCATAGCTCCATTGGGAGGTGGTAATGGCGGTAATGCAAGATCAGTAACTGAAGGAAATGCAGGGAATTCAGCAATTCTTGGAGGTGGTGGTGGTGGTGGCTATAGAATATCAACAGGAACTAGGACTGGAGGAAATGGCGCAAATGGAAAAGTAGTTATTACTTGGGGACCCCAAGAAATTGATTTACAAGGAAGTAATATCAGCATAGCAAGTGGTGATACTACTCCAGATGGAACTGACGGAACCGATTTTGGTTCGCTAGATATTAGCTCTGGATCTATTACAAAAATTTTCAGCATTCACAATCTAGGATCGGCTACTTTGAACTTAAATTCAATTTCTTTATCTGGCTCAACCGATTTTACGATAGTAAGCACCCCTACTTTACCAACAACTATCTCTGGAATGAATCGCACTAGTTTTTCGATTGCATTTGATCCCACGGTAATAGGGACAAAAAATGCTACCATTTCAATTGCCAATAACGACACTAATGAAAATCCTTACACATTTACAATCAAAGGTCGAGGTATTCAAACATTCTACGATAGTGACGACGATGGTGTATTTGACAATATAGACATTGATGATGACAATGATGGAATTCTCGATATTACCGAAGAGAATAATTGCCGAGCGGTAAAAGGATTCAATGTTAATTACAAATTTTTAAATGAAACTTTTGGAGCAGGAACAAACCGAACAACTATTAATACAACCTACGCTGCAACGACTACCTATTTATACGAACCAGGTGGTACGGGACCCAACCCTTATGCTGGTACTTTGAGTTTAAATGATGGAGACTACACTGTAGGCCCAAGTGCAATAATATCTACATGGGCTGAAGGCCCAACAGGAGTTTGGTATAAAGGCGGTGATCACACAGGTGACGTTAATGGTAGGATGGCAATGTTTAATGCTGACTATTCTCCTGGAATTTTCTACACCGCAACTATTACCGGAGCGCTACCACAAACACCTATAACATACAGCTTTTGGGTATTGAATTTAGACTTATCTGATGCTCCTGGGATTGCAACTAGATTAAGACCAAATATAAAAGTAGAATTTAGGGATTTAAATGATAATGTACTTTCTACTATCAGCACTGGCGAAATAGCACCAACCAATAGTAGCAACATCTCAGGAGACTGGTATAATTTTACATCTGATTTAGTTTTTAACGTCAGTGACTTTAAAGTAGTTTTTATAAATAATGAAACAGGGGGAAATGGAAATGACTTAGCGATAGATGACATATCAATATCTCAAACTTTATGTGACCGTGATGGTGACGGAGTGGCTGATTTATTTGATCTCGATGCAGACAATGATGGTATAGAGGATATAATTGAGGTAGGTTTAGGAAGTTATAGTAATGGAAAAGGCAAAATAGCTGTTGCTTGGGCAGACGTAAACGGTAATGGTCTTCTCGATAGCGTTGAATCTATCGCCGCATTACCTGCTTTAGACTCAGATGGTGATGGAGTCCCTAATTATTTAGATTTAGATAGCGACAATGATAGCTTGTTTGATGTTGATGAGTCTGGTGCTGGAAATAGTAATGCTGTTACGGGCTTTATTAACGGAGATGGAGATATTTCTGGCGATGGAACTGGAGACGGACCTGAATCAGAAACATTTAGAAACAAAGACACTAATGGAGACGGAATACTGGAAGGCTTTGGTGATGGAATATTAGACATTTATGACTATGGTACGGGCTTAAATCAATATGGAAACATAGGGCAAGGAATTGCAAATGCCAATCCTAACACTACTTACTTACTAGATACCGATGGCGACGGTATACCTGATTACCTGGATGTAAAATCTAACGGAACTACTTTTGATATTGCCAATAATAAATTGTTGTACAATTATAAAATTTTAGACGCTAACAATGACGGAATTATTGATGGTACTGCTGACATTGATAAAGATGGCATATTAGATACTTTTGATAGTAATACTTCACTGTTTGGGTCACCGAGAGATATCCGTACCAAATTATTTCTAGATTTTGACGGAAGAAATGATTACGCACAAAGTACTTCGATTTTAGGAACATTAGATAATGCATCCCTGATGGCTTGGATCAATTTAAATTCGGGGTTTACAACAGAGGGTGTTGTCATCGGACAGAACAATTTCCAAATTGGTATAGATGCATCTAAGAAACTTTTTACTTCTATTAATGGAACAAAGGTAACTTACAACACCGCACTATCCAGTCAACGATGGTATCATATTGCTGCAGTATATGGAGGTGGTTCACTTAAGCTTTACTTGAACGGTACTTTAGTACGAACTCAAGCAAGAACTGGTTCAATAAATAATGATACTTCATTATTAACAATAGGCCGCGACCCGGCTACTATAGGACCTATTGGATCGAAATACTTTAAAGGCAAAATGGATGAAGTACGGGTATTTAATGTAGCGTTAACCGATTCACAATTGCAACGAATGGTTTATCAAGAAATTCAGGATAGCAGTTCTGAAATTAGGGGTGCAATTATTCCAAAAAATATAGCTACTGCACCCTCTTCCTTGCCTTTTGCTAATTTACTGCGATACTACCGAATGGATAATTACAAAGATGATATCATAGATGATTTAACTACGCCAATGATAGATATTATTGGAACAAAAATATACAATCATAAAAATATATTTGTGCAACAGGCTCCAATGCCTTTTTTAACCGAGCGTACTGGTACTTTTTCTGAAGCAGTAAATAGCCCAACGAAGGAGATTAGAGGAATGGACGTAATCGACAAAGACTGGTCTATCATAAAAGTACAGCATGACATTACCGACACCGTAGACAATATAGACTTAGGAATGATTGTCGATTCAGGAAAAAATATTGTAATGAACAATAACACCAAAATCCAAAATGACTGGTATTTAAAGTTAGATGGTACAATTGATCTTACTGGCATGTCTCAGCTATTACAAACCAATGAAAGCGACCTAGATGTAAGTAGTTCTGGTTCCATTGAGCGAGACCAGCTTGGACAGTCTAACAAATACAATTACAATTATTGGAGTTCTCCTGTGGGACCAAAAAACACTTCACAAAACAATAGTGATTACACCATTGGAGCCGTGATGAAAGACGGCGGTACAAGTACGCCAAAAAATATAAATTGGATAACAGGATACGACGGATCTCCTTCAACTTCAACAATACCGGTAAGCATAGCTAAATATTGGCTTTATAAATTCGATAACTTAAGTAATAACTATTCAAATTGGACACAGATTTCTGAAACAGCGCCACTAAAAGTGGGACTGGGTTATACTATGAAAGGCAGTGGAAGTCCTTTAGGGAATCAAAACTATACATTTGTTGGAAAACCAAATAATGGAACTATATCTTCTAACACTGTAGGCGGTGACCAATTACTTTTAGTAGGAAATCCATATCCTTCAGCCTTAGATGCAGATGCTTTTATAAACGAGAATATCAATTCGATTCAATCGTTTACAAGTCCCTCTATAGATGGTACATTGTACTTTTGGGAACATTATGCAACGAATAATACTCATATTTTACGCGCATATCAGGGCGGTTATGCAGTACGAAATCTTACTGGAGGTATAGCGCCTTCTTCGTCAGCAGTAGACTTTATCTCAAAATCCGGCACTCCATCTAGAGGAATACCAAATCGTTTCATTCCGGTGGGACAAGGATTTTTTGTTATTGGAAAAAAGGACTCTGGAGGCACAATTATGTTTAAAAACAATCAAAGAGCTTTTTTTAAAGAAGATAATACAACCATGTCTAATCCGACTTTTAAAACTACTGCTACACTAAAACAAAAAACTGAAAATAATTCTGCTGATGAAAAGATTGTGATTAAATACAAAAAGGTTCGTCTTGGTTTTAATTCACATGACGATTTTCATAGACAAGTTCTATTAGGATTTATGGATGAAAAAGCTACCTCAGCTATTGACCTTGGTTACGATGCCTTAAGTATTGACGATTTCCCAAATGACATGTATTTTCTCAATGGCGAAAACCAACTTGTAATTCAAGGTGAAGGATTTTTTGATAACAATATTTCGTACCCATTAGGTGTAAAAACAGATGCTGATGGCAAAGTAACTTTTAACATAGATGGTACTGAAAATTTTGATTCACAGCAGCATTTTTTCATTTACGACAAACTAAACGATACTTATAATGACATAACAAATGCACCGTACGAAGTCTTTTTAAATAAAGTAAAAACTAGTGATCGATTTTATCTCCGATTTAATGATGGTAAAAAAGCTATTACTGAAGCAATAGAAGCTGCTAAAACCGGACTCTTTATTACTTATTCATCAAAAACAAATTCGATAACCATAAATAACAATACTAATTTTAGTATTGAAGAATTTAGTCTATATAATACTATCGGACAAAACCTTATGAATAGTAAAATCAGTACTCTACAAGAATTAAAAATTCCTCTCCAAAAACTAGCGACAGGCATGTACATTGCCAAAGTAAAAACAGCAACAGCTACTTTCACTCAAAAAATTATTGTACCCTAACTACAATTAATAATTTACACTACCTTCTTTTGCAAGACTAGAAACGAGAATTTAATCACTCTTACTATTACAGTTTTAATATAGACCAGAGAATACAATTGTATTATTTTACAAAAAAGGTGCCTTTATAAAAGGTACCTTTTTTGTAGGATTCAACACTATCCCATAAGCTCTGATAGAAAAACCATTCCAAAAAGACGCCCTATATATTTTTTCAAAATTAATAATACAAAATAGCTATTCTAATTTTCATTTTTAATGATGGTTCACTTCTGATTACTGTTCTTTATTATTAAAAAAAATGGAGACTATTTAATCTTGCAATTAGACTTATAAAACATATTCAAAATATCCTTTGTACCAACTTTGTAAAACACCTTATAGCTATTTAATATTAAAATGCTTGAAGAAAGTATCACTTTATAATTAAAAAATATATTTTTGTAATAATTTACTTTATTTAAATAACTAATAATGTATTTAATCGATTTTAAATGCATTACAACGTGTTTATTAACCGAAAAAAATTATTTTTGTATTTGTATTTAACTACACAAAATACATTCCTTTTTGAATTTGTACATAGAAAAACAGCAGTAGCAGCAACTATAAATAATAGTTATGGATAAAACTTTACACGTAAACAATTTAATTTGCAAAATTGCGGTGCAAATAATTTTAATATTATTTGTATTAAATCCTCTCAAAACAATCGCGCAAGCTACTGTAGTAAAACCATTTACACAAAGAGCCGCAGCAGCTACTCCAACACAGTTGAACTATAGAATCAAAGGTGACTTTACAATGATTGGAAATACCAATTTAACCTTGGCAGCATATGGTGATGCAGTTAATAACAATACTGAGAATATGATTTTTGTTGATGTAGATAGTGATCCATCAACATTCAATTCCTCATCTGCAGAATTACAGCTATCAAATGAAAATGGAGCACTACCTAATTGCTCTAGAATTTTATATGCAGGGTTATATTGGACTGGTAGATCTAACAGTAGCCAGTATACTTTTAATGTAACCAAGAACGGTGTAACCAAACCATTTGATAAAAGAAAGGTGTCAATCAAAGGTCCAAATGAGACTGCTTACACGGTTATGACTGCTACAAACTCGGACATTCAATATCCAGTTAATTTAAGCACACACTCAGGTATTTTTGTAGGTTATAAAGAAATTACCGATTACGTTAAAGCGAATGGTATTGGAAATTATACCATAGCTGATTTAGCAATTGTAGAAGGAAAAGGTGATGGCACGGGTTTCGTTGGAGGCTGGGGTATGGTTATAATTTATGAAAATGATTTGATGAAATACCGCGATGTTACACTTTTTGATGGTCATGCGCTGGTAGTTTCAAATGGGGATCAATTTGGTGAAATATTTGTTGATGGATTTAAAACAGTTCCCTCTGGTCCAGTAAAGATGAAATTGGGAGTAATGGCTAGTGAAGGAGATGCTGGTGTTACCGGAGATTACTTAAAAATAAGAAATAACACTCTCACCAACGCTGCAACGCCAACAGCTGCAAGTAATTACACGAGTTTATCTCATTCTGGAAATACAACAACCAATTTTTTTAATTCGTCAATATTTACAGGAGGTAATCCTAGAAACCCAAACATAGTAAATAACACAGGAGTTGATTTGAGTATGTTTGAAATTAACAATCCTGGTAATTCCGTTTTAGGTAATAACCAAACCAGCACTACCTTCCGATATGGTACCGTAGGAGAACTTTACGCTATATTTGGTTTAGCCATGTCAGTAGAGACCTATGTTCCAGAACCAGAAGCTTTTATGGGTGTAACCTCGATAGACGGCAATACAAATCCACCGTTGCCTTATACAGTAACACCTGGTAAAAACATTACTTACACTTTAAACATTAAAAACAAAGGTACAGAGGCGATAAACAGTACCGTAATTAGAATTCCGATTTCGAATACCATTAACTTCGAAGTAGGAAGTATTACAATAACTAAAGCCACAGATGTTACCACTACTAATTTACCCTATTTTGATACTGCAACTAGCACTATTATTTGGGATATGGGTACTTTACCATTACATACAGACCCAAATGACTTATTAGCAACCTTAACCTTCAGAGTAAAGGCTACAGAGAATTGTGCAATAATTATAAACAATAGTTGCACCTCTGTCATATCTGTAAGTGGTACTATTGCAGGTGTCGGAGTAATATCCGGTAATGCAATTAGTAAAGCTATTTTTAAAGGTTTTGATAATTCTACAGGATGTAATACCGCAATTACAACACCAACCACTGTTGCATTAAATAGCACAGGAAGTAGCTGTTTCACTAATATAGCAGGAGCAGATAGAATACTTAGCTGTGGCGGCGAAATTGTCACTTTAGCGGCAACAACAGGAACAACAGGAACTTGGACTATTGTTAGTGGACCAACTGGAGGAGGTGAAATCTTCTCTAGTATATCAAGTCCAAGTTCAACCTTTTCTAGTCCTAATTTTGGACAATATTTATTGCGATGGACAACGGGATGTGCAGCAACAACTGACGACGTTTTGATCACTTTTGTACCATGTAACGTTTTAAATTTTGATGGCGTAGATGATCATGTAACTTTCAACAAGAATTACAGCTTAAATACTGGAGCGTTTAGCATTGAAGTCTGGATTAAATCAAACGCTTCAAACACTAACAGGCAAACGATATTTTCTAAGCGTTTGGGTACAAATACAACTCACGGATATGACTTAAGATTGGTAAATAATATAATCTCTTTCAATTGGAACAATAGCTCAATAACATCTCAATATCCTATAAATACCGGGAGATGGTATCATGTCGCAGTAACATTTAATGGCACTAACTACAAACTTTATATCGACGGGATTGCTGTACAAACACAAGTTAGTGGAGTTAACCCGGTGCTAAATAATAATTCAAATTCCCTTCTAGGAGCGACGGGTCAAACAGCTGGTACCCCTTCTAATTTCTTTAATGGTTGGATGGACGAACTACGTATTTGGAAATTAGAGCTTACACCTCAGCAAATTCGCCAAATGATGAACCAAGAAATTACAAATTCGAGCGGAAACATCGAAGGTAGTATAGTCCCACTTGCAGTCCCAGGACTTAATTGGTCTAATTTAGATGGTTATTACCAAATGAATAAAGCAACTGATATACTTAATGGTAACGTATTAGGAAAATCGCTTACGGCAATTCAAGGGAGACTTATTAATATCGGAACACCGCAACCAGAAACAGCTCCACTTCCTTACACAACTGCAGCCAATACTGCATGGGAGACATCCAGTACGTGGACCAACGGAAGTGTTTGGAATATTCCTAATACATTAGCTATTGATGGATCCACGTATATTGACTGGAATATTGTAAAAACTAGCAACAAGGTTACCACTGCAGGAAACAAGACTTTATTAGGATTACTTGTTGAAAGCAATACTCTTGAAGCTAACAGTAATAATAAGATAGAAGTAACGCATTATTTAAAAATTAATGGAAAAATAGATCTAGTAGGTAAATCACAGCTCATCCAAACAGAAGGTAGTATTCTTGAAACTTCAAGTTCGGGGTCTATTGAAAGAGATCAATTAGGACAGTCTAATAAATACAACTATAATTATTGGAGTTCACCCGTAAGCCCAATAAGTAGTGCTCAAAACAATGGCAATTACTCCGTTTCGGGAGTTATGAAAGACGGATCAACCACTATACCACAAAATATTAATTGGACTGGTGGCTATGATGGGGCTCCAACTACACCATTTAGCATTGCAAGATATTGGCTGTACAAATTTGATAGCTTAAATAATGCTTACGCAAATTGGACTCAAATCGCAGAAACAGCACCACTGAGAGTAGGTCAAGGCTTTACGATGAAAGGCAGTGGAAGTGCATTAGGTAATCAAACGTATACTTTTGTAGGAAAACCTAATAATGGAACAATAGCGACTAACACTGTTGGGAGCGATCAGCTATTATTAGCTGGAAATCCGTATCCATCTGCTTTAGATGCTGATGCTTTCATTACTGATAACATTAATTCAATAAAGTCCTTTAACAGTCCTTCTATAGACGGTACATTGTACTTCTGGGAGCATTATGCTACCAATAACACACATATTTTACGAGCGTATCAAGGTGGTTACGCAGTACGAAATCTAACGGGAGGAATTGCTCCTTCTTCCTCTGGAGTCGATTTTATTACTCAGTCTGGAACTCCATCGAGAGGAATTCCTAATCGTTTTATTCCAGTTGGCCAAGGATTTTTTGTAATTGGTAAATTAGGTTCAGGTGGTACCGTTACCTTTAAAAATAGTCAGCGCGGTTTCTATAAAGAAGATGATGCCGCCAACTCTAATGTCCTTTACAAAACAAAAAAAACAGCGAAACAAGATTGGAAAACTAACGAAAATGATTCTGCAATTACTGAAACATACAAAAAATTAAGATTGGGATTTAACTCTCATGATGATTTTCACCGTCAGGTACTACTTGGTTTTATGGATGAAAAAGCGACTTCTGATATCGATCCTGGTTATGATGGTTTCAATATCGATGATTTTCCAAATGACATGTACTTCCTTAATGGTGATAACCAACTATTGATTCAAGGAGAGGGCTATTTTGATGAAAAAGCATCGTATGCCATAGGTATCAAAACAGATGCCGAAGGGAAGGTATCATTTAACTTAGATCTAGTAGAAAATTTTGATACGGCACAACGCTATTTCATCTATGATAAACTTACTGATACTTATAACGATATTACCACAACACCATTTGAAGTGACACTTTCTCAAGGCAAAACCGAAGATCGTTTCTTCCTAAAATTCAATGATGGAAAGACACTAAACAGCAATGAGTTTATAAATGAAAGTGAAGCGATCACAATACGTTATGCAGAAAATCAAAATAGCATTATAGTAAATAATCCAACCGAAATTGAAATAAAAGGAATCACGCTTTATAATATTTTAGGTCAAAATATTATAAACACAAAAATCACAAATCAAGATCAAAAAGAAATTACAATCCCGCTTAAAAAACTGGCACCTGGAATATATATTACAAAAGTACAAACTGATAAAGCAGCTATAGCTAGAAAAATTATTATACAATAAGTTTCAGAAGTTCAATTGACAGGAAGATTTGTTCTAATTGAATCAACTATTCAAACGAATAGAGCTGCCCTTTGTTGGTTTTATTTCGAAAAAAATTATAATTTTCTAGTACTAATAATGATTAATACACAACTAAGGAACAAAGCTACAGAATCTATAATTTACAGATACTACTAACATCAAATTCTACAACTCACAATGTGGTCAACACGACAAAAAACTATTTTATAAAAATTTGAAACAAAAAAAAGCCTCTAAATTTAGAGGCTTTTACGTATTTATATTTACTACAATAAACGAAACTACTTAACTCGTACACTCCATTCAAAATCCATTTCTGATACTTGAATTCCCTTTTCGTCAGTTCCAATAGACTTCATCCAAAAAGTTTGACCCTCACCTGTTGCAATAGTTGCCTTCATTGCTTGCTCGATTAAATGACCATCTTTACACTCAAAAGTTATTAGTCCTGTCGCCTTTTTAGTAAAATTACCTTTGTTATTTGCTACCAACATTGATATTTTGCGTCCACTCTTTTGAATCTGGTACATTACTAGAGCACCCGTTGCTAGCTCAGCCGCCATAGCTTGAACAGCAAAATACATGGAATTAAAAGGGTTTTGATTGATCCAGCGGTGTTTTACTTTTACAACACAATGACTCTCATCTAATTCTTTTACACGTACCCCACATATAAAAGCAGATGGTAATTTAAAAAATAAAAATTTGTTGAGTTTTGATGCTGTAAGTTTCATAGACACTGGTTTTGAGGCTAAAATACAAAAAATTACTATGCGTACATAATAAATTAATTTGTTAATTTTATGTTAACTTTTACTACTATGCGATACAAGATACCATTCTTTAGATATATATTTGCATAAGAAATTACTAGGCCGACTAAAGCTAACCTGTATTAATTTTAATCATCATCAAAGCCAAGAATAAAATTGGCATAAAATCAATCAAAATGGAAAACACAACCGAAAAAAACATTGCAACTTTTACACACTTGAGCACATTGACTCAGTATTTTATTCCTTTTGGAAATTATATTTTTCCAATACTTTTATGGTCTTCTAAAAAAGACAAATCAGAATTTGTCGATTTTCATGGAAAGCAAGTCCTGAATTTTCAATTGAGTATTTTATTGTACTCTATCCTTACAGCATTAATTGCTATTCCTATTTTACTTGTTACAATTTTTAATAATGTTTCCCTAGATGCGGTGATCAACGATGATAACTTTGTCGTAAATAATTTTAATTTTAGTAATCAAATAGGTTTAATAACTGTAGGATTAACTGCCGTTTTTCTTTTTGGTTGTTTAAAAGTAGCGGAGTTTTTTTTAATCATATACGCGGCGATTAAAACGTCAAATGGAGAACGTTATAAATATCCTATCACCATACCGTTTATCAAATAAAATACTCCTAGCCCTGATAGCAGTGGAAATCCTTTTTACTTTTTTGAAAAAAAATAAAAAGATTGCAGCGAATAGCAGGATTAGCTTCAAATAAAAATCATCAATTATCAATCAAAAAATGAATAGCTTAATCAACAAAAAAATCAAAAAAACAAATTATGAACATTGAAAACACAAAAGCCCAGATGCGTAAAGGTGTTCTCGAGTTTTGCATCTTATCTGTACTAAAAGAGAAAGATGCTTATACATCAGAAATACTTGACACTTTAAAAAACGCAAAATTACTTGTGGTAGAGGGTACAATTTACCCACTGTTAACACGATTAAAAAATGACGGTTTATTGAACTACCGTTGGGAAGAATCGACCTCAGGACCACCCAGAAAATACTATGGTCTCACTGAAATAGGCCAAACCTTTTTGAACGAACTTAGTGGCACTTGGACTGAATTGTCTGATGCCGTAAACCTTATAACCAACCAAAAATAAAAGTCATGAACAAAACTGTAAATATAAACCTAGGCGGAATGTTCTTTCATATAGACGAAGATGCATACCAAAAATTAACACGCTATTTTGATGCTATAAAGCGTTCTCTCAACAACTCATCGGGACAAGATGAGATTATAAAAGATATCGAAATGAGAGTTTCGGAACTATTAAATGAGAAACAAAAAAGCGACAAACATGTTGTGGGATTAAAAGATGTAGACGAAGTTATTACCATAATGGGACAACCTGAAGACTATATTATTGAAGACGAAAACACAAACAATCAGCAAACGTATAATTATAGTACAACTGGTAGTAGATCAAGAAAATTGTACCGTGATAAAGACAAAGGCATGCTTGGAGGCGTGGCTGCTGGATTAGGATTTTACTTTGGGATTGACACTGTATGGATCAGGATTGTTCTTATTCTGTTAGTTTTTGCAGGGTTCGGCACCGGTATTATTGCTTACATCATTTTGTGGGTAGTTACTCCTGAAGCGATTACAACCTCTGAAAAACTAGAGATGACTGGCGAGCCTGTTAATATCTCGAACATCGAAAAAAAAGTAAGAGAAGAGTATGAAAATGTATCTCAAAAATTTAAAAATGGCGATTATGACAAATACGGTAACCAAATAAAAACTGGAGCTGGTAAAGTGGGAAGCTCATTAGGTGACTTTATTATGACTGTTTTTAAGATTTTTGCTAAGTTCCTTGGTATCATTTTAATTATGACAGGTTTAACGACATTGATTTTCTTATTGATAGGCGTGTTCACTTTAGGTACAAATGCCTTTATTGATTTTCCTTGGCAAGGATTTGTAGAAGCAGGAAATTATACGGACTACCCTATTTGGTCGTTTGGATTGCTAATGTTTTTTGCAGTTGGAATTCCGTTCTTTTTCTTAACAGTATTAGGGTTCAAATTATTAGCTCCTGGGATGAAGTCAATAGGAAGTATCGCTAAATACACACTTTTAGCTTTGTGGATTATCGCTGTTGCCTTAGCTATTTCGCTAGGAATTAAGCAAGCATCAGCATTTGCATCTGATGGCCGAGTGGTGAAAAAAGAAACAATTAACCTTATGCCAAATGACACTTTATTCGTGAAGTTCAAGCACAATGCTTATTATTCAAAAAGCATTGATGATCATGATAATTTTAAAATTACACAAGACTCCTTGAGTAATAATGTAATTTATTCAAACCATGTAAGTTTAAAAATAGAACGTACAGATGAAAAGTTACCTTACCTGCAAATAGAGAAAGAAGCAAAAGGAAATTCATTATCTGAAGCTAAAAAAAGAGCCGAATTGATTAAATACAGTTATAAAATAGTTGGAAATCAAATCATTTTAGACAACTACCTGCTCTCTAATCTAAAAGATAAATTTCGTGATCAAGAAGTAGCCATTACATTGTACCTCCCAGAGGGAACACTTTTTAAAGCAGATACTAGCGTTCAAGAATATGACAGATCTAACGATGAGTTTTTTAACTTGCACTATAGCTCTGGTAAATATTTATATCAAGTAATGGAAAATAAAGTACGTTGTTTAGACTGTCCAGCAGATGAAAATGAATATGATGACGTTGACAGTGAATATGATGAAGAAATCAATCTTCAAGCAACGGATGATCAGAACAATTCAATTATAATTAGCAAAAATGGAGTAACGATAACTACTGATTCTACTAATACTAAAAAAAGTTCTAGTCGACTAAGAGTGAATAAAAATGGGATAATTATTAAAACAAATTAATCATGATCAAAATTATATCACTACTAACAAAATTTGTTATTGCACTACTATGTTCAGTGCTGTTTGCATCCTGCAACCACACTATCAACTTAAAATCAATAACCGGTAGCGGCACTGTTGAGAAAGAGAATAGAACTGTAACTAATCCGTTCAAGAGCATAGAAGTAAGTAACGCGATCGATCTAGTGCTAGAACAATCAGATAAAACTGAAATCACAGTTGAAGCCGACGATAATCTAATCAGTAGCATAAGAACTAGAATAGAAAATGGCGTTTTAGTTATTGACTGCGACTACAATTCGTTCCTTGATATTGAATCTAAAAAAGTAATCGTAAAAATGCCTCTTATAGAAGAATTAAAAGCCTCAAGCTCATCTTCTATATCAGGTACCAATACTTTAAAAGGGGAAGAAATTGTGATAAGAGCTTCCAGTGCAGCTAATATTAAGCTCGATTTGGAATATGATCGTGTGAACGCAAAAGCGAGTAGTGCTAGCACAATTGTCATGTATGGATTAGCCTTAGATTTAAATGCTAATTCATCTAGCGGAAGCGAGATTGAAGCTGATGATCTTTTATCAAATGAGGTTATAGCGGCAGCTTCTAGTGGTGCATCTATTAAGACACATCCTATTGTAAGGTTAAAAGCTAAAGCGTCAAGTGGCGGAAGTATTGAATACTCTAAAACGCCCAAATCAATGGAACGTCGAGTGTCGTCAGGTGGAAGCGTCGATAAAATATAGGTTAACATTATCCTAATACGTAAAAAAATCATTCTAGTCAGGATGATTTTTTTACTTTTGCAGTAAAGTAAACACTATGAAAATGAAACATTCGATAGCCGTATTTTTAATCTTATTAGCAACCTCTTTTGCAGTAGCGCAAAAAAAAGAAAGAATAAAAGGTTCTAAAATAGTAACAACAATAGTCAAGGAAATAAGCAACTTTAACCATCTTGAAGTGAATGATAACATCGAGGTTTATCTTGAAAAAGGAGCAACTTCGTTTGTATCAATAGAAGCCGATGATAATTTACAGGATGAAATAGCAATAACATCCGTGGGTGCTACGCTGCAACTGCATACCATTAAAACAATTACTCGTTTTAAGAAACTAATTGTTAGAATCACTTACGCAAATGAAATCAATAGCATAACTACAAAGAACGATGCTATAGTAAATGCAATTCAAGAAATTCACACAGATAATTTGACCTTAAAATCTATAGATGATTCTAAACTATTTGTAAACATTGTGGCAAAAAACTTTGCATTGCAAACCGACAATAAATCTAGCTTGGAATTAAATCTTAAAGGTGAGACTGCAAAAATCGTGATGAGCGAGAGTTCGCAATTAAAAGCATTAGTAAATGTAACCGACTTTACTTTTGACCAATACCAAAAGACAGTGGCAAGAATAGAAGGAGCAGCTAAGACAGGAGCAATTAGGCTGGATAACACTACTCAGCTTACCGCTGAAAAACTACAAATTAACAAACTTATAATCATCACAGAACAATCAGCAGCGTGCAGTGTTAATGCAGAAAAAGAAATTGAAATTAGCGCTAGTGAACGATCTGAAATTCAACTTTATGGAAATCCTAAAATTGAAATAAAACGATTTGATGATGAAGCTAAATTATTAAAAAAGAAGTAATTCTACCTCAGCTTAAAACAAAAAAAGTCCCATGTTACAAATTGTAAATGGGACTTTTATGTTTATTCTAAATCTAATTATTTTTTTATTCTTGTGCAGCTAAATATCTTTCGGCATCAAGTGCAGCCATACATCCCGTACCTGCAGCAGTAATTGCTTGACGGTACACATGATCAGCAGCATCACCAGCTACAAAAACACCAGTAACATTTGTCTTAGAACTACCTGGAGTATTTACAATATAACCTGTTTCGTCAAGAGTAATAAAGTCCTTAAAAATATCAGTATTAGGTTTGTGTCCAATAGCTACAAAGAAACCAGTAGCAGGAATATCAAATTCTTCATTGGTAGTTTTATTCAATGCTTTTACGCCAGTAACTACTTGCTCGTCTCCAAGTACCTCAACCGTATCATGATTCATTAAAATAGTAATGTTCTCGGTTTTACGAACGCGTTCTTCCATGATTTTAGAGGCTCTGAATTTTTCGCTTCTTACTAGCATGGTTACTTTTTTACATAATTTAGAAAGATAATGTGCTTCTTCACAAGCAGAATCTCCTGCTCCTACAATTACCACTTCTTGATTTCTGTAGAAAAAACCATCGCAAACAGCACAAGCCGAAACTCCACCACCCATTTTTAGGTAATGTTGCTCAGATGCTAATCCTAAATATTTAGCCGATGCACCTGTGGATATAATAACTGTTTCACAGTGTAATTCGATGGTATTGTTAATCCATACTTTATGAATATCACCTGAGAAATCAACTTTAGTAGCCCATCCATCACGTACGTCTGTACCAAAACGCTCTGCTTGCGCTTGCAATCCCACCATCATTTCAGGTCCTGTAATTCCTTCTGGATTACCAGGCCAATTCTCTACTTCATTAGTAGTCGTTAATTGACCACCCGGTTGCATTCCTTGGTATACTACAGGATTCATATTAGCTCTAGCTGCATAAATTGCTGCTGTATAACCTGCTGGTCCCGAACCTATAATTAGGCATTTTATTTTTTCGATTGTATCTGACATAGTGCTATTCTATTTTTTTTAAAAACAGTACAAAAATAAGTTTTATTTACCGAAATACTTAAAAGCTGCAATCAGTTTTTGCTATTTGGTAATAAAAAAACCCTTTCTGCAGAAACAGAAAGGATTTTCCCTAGAGTCATCGACTTACAAACAAATACATTTTAACACGGAACTATTTACTATTAGAATACAGCAAAGTACCTTGACAACTCTAAAATTTTACTTTTAAATTAATTAATACCTTTTATTAATTGTATCAGAAAAAAACACAGAATGTTTAGTATTGTTCTAAACTGTATTCTTTTAGATTAAAATACTTTTTTTAGCCAATCTATTCTACTACATTTACAAGAGTACTTCATTTTCAATATCATAGTGTCTAGTATCCTACTGACAGCAGTACTTTACCTCTAGAGTAAAATCACTCACAACTTAATTTTTATTCGAAAATATATCTAAAATCAAAGTGGAGTCCAGAACCCACCAAAAACGGGGCGTATTCCGAAAAGCCACAGAGTAGGACAAAATAATTCTTTTAATATGTTTTATAAATTTGATTTAACAGACAAATTGCTATTCGTTGCTGCTTTTGCTTCTTTAATTTATTCAGAAGTTTTGTTTTTTAATGGTTTTGAAAATCAAGCTATATTCATTGGACTTTGGGTACCATCGATCTTATGTTTTGGCATTTACTTACATCTAATAAAGAAAAATAAAAATGACTGATTTTATACCCTACTTTGCAGGGATAATTACCCTGCTTTTTGGAATTGCGTTTGCATATGCAATTACAACTACACAAAAAAAAGACCAAGAAATGAAAAGAAAGATTGAAGAAAGTAGAAACAAATAGCTTTCATTACGGAATACTTTATTATTTTTTGCTCTTTTTACCGCTTCAAAAAAAGTAAAAACAGGGATGAATTCACAGCTTTATTTATACAATTAGCATAGCAATCCCTATCCTTACTATTTGAAAGTATTTGAAGATATATTTACTAAAAAGAGGCAATCACAAAAGATTAGCCTCTTTACATTCTAGTAAACAAATATTATTTTTCTAAAACTAATTCTCTCTTTTGCTCTATTTTTTTACTTTCAAACTGATCACTAGTGTTTTTAGCTCCATCAGCTTTTAAAGCTTTTTCCCCTGCAAAAAACGTTTTATGATCATCTCCTAGGTTAGACCCAGCCATTCTCTGATGTTTTACGCAAGCAACCCCTTTTCGAATTTCTTGTCTTTGCACTCCTTTTACGTAAGCTAACATTCCTTCATTGCCATAGTATCCCTGAGACAAATCATTCATATGAAGCGCTGTTGTGTGGTAGGTAGGTAACGTTATTAGGTGGTGAAAAATCCCCGCCTCTTTAGAGCTATCTTTTTGGAACGTTCTAATTTTATCGTCGGCACGATGACATAATTCAGAGTTATCATAAGCTACATCCATCAAATTATTCCTATCATAGCCCGTCATGTTTTCACCTTCGGCTAACATATCATCATAGGCTTGATTACGGAAATTTAGTGTCCAGTTAAAGGATGGCGAATTGTTATACACTAATTTAGCATTAGGTACCACTTCTCTAATTCGGTTTACCATATGCGCAATTTGTTTTACATTGGGCGTTGGTGTCTCTATCCATAAAAGATCTGCTCCGTTTTGCAAACTAGTAATACAATCTAAGACCACTCTATCGATATTAGATCCATCTTTAAATTGATATAAACCATTAGGTAGCCTTACAGGTCGCACTAATTTACCATCTCTTTTGAGCAAAACGTCATCTTCTCTTGCTTGGCTAATCGATATTTCTTCTGCTTCCACAAAAGCTAAATACTTCGAAGCCAAATCACCGGGTTCTGTACTTACTGGTAACTTTTGAGTCAGACTCGCTCCTTCAGAATCTGTTCTTGCTACAATAACACCTTCATCAACTCCTAATTCTAAAAACGCATAGCGAATTGCATTAATTTTAGCCAAAAAGTCTTCGTGCGGCACCGTTACTTTTCCGTCTTGATGCCCACATTGCTTAGCATCTGAAACCTGATTTTCGATTTGAATTGCACAAGCGCCAGCTTCAATCATTTTTTTCGTCAATAAATAGGTAGCTTCTTCATTCCCAAATCCAGCATCTATATCAGCAATTATGGGAACAATATGTGTTTCGAAATTATCGATTTGTTCCTGTACATCTTCTCCCTTCTCAAGTTTTCTGAATAAATCATTTAACTCGATAGCATCTGCTTGACGCAGAAAATCATATATTTCCTTTATTAAGTTGGGAACAGTCGTTTTTTCGTGCATAGATTGATCTGGCAAAGGACCAAATTCAGAGCGCAATGCTGCAATCATCCATCCTGACAAGTAGATATATCTTTTACTGGTAGTCTTATGGTGTTTTTTTACTGCAATAATATTTTGTTGGGCAACAAACCCGTGCCATGAACCAAGTGATTGTGTATAATTAGAAGCATTTGCATCATACTCTGCCATATCTTTCCTCATAATAGCAGCCGTATATTTAGCGATATCTAAACCCGTTTTAAATCGATTTTGAGTTGCCATTCTCGCAGCACTTTCTGGACTTATTGCGTCCCAAGTAGTCCCATATTTCGCTTTTAAATCTCTTACCGTTTGTAAAGCGGAACTATAATTGCTTTGTTCTAAATTTTTCATAATTTTGTGTTAGTTATTAATACTAGTAATTAGATCCTGTTGATTGTGTCCGCAATCGCAGGGTTGTTTTTTTTTAAATGTATTGGTAAGCAGGTACGGTTAAAAATTCTTCAAATTCTTCAGAGAGCACGAGGGTATCAAAAAGTGAGATTGCTAAATGTAACTTGCTGCTTTTTATATTTTCTTCACCTATTTGCCTTGTTATTTTAGCCACTTCATCATCTAATAATTCTTTATATAATTGTACATTAAATGATCTTCCGTCTTCAAGCTTGACTTTGATTTTTAACCACTGCCATACTTGCGTTCGCGAAATCTCTGCGGTAGCAGCATCTTCCATTAGGTTATATAACGCTACAGCACCATGACCTCTCAACCATGATTCAATGTACAAAATACCCACATTAATATTTTTTCGAATTCCTGCTTCTGTGACAGTTCCTTGTGGGATTGCTACCAAATCTTGTTCAGAAACGATAATATCATTACGTGTTACTTGCAACTGGTTCGGCGTTGGCATGTGTTTATTAAATTCAGCCATAGCTACTGCAACTAAAGCAGGATGAGCAACCCAAGTACCATCATGTCCGTTTAAGACTTCGCGTTCTTTATCTTTTCTAACTTTTTCTAAAGCAGCAGCATTTGCTTCCTCGTCATTTTTAATCGGTATTTGTGCTGCCATTCCGCCAATAGCAAGAATCCCTCTTTTGTGACAACGCTGAATTACTAGTTTTGAATAAGCATCCATAAACGGGCTAGTCATGGTCACTTGATCTCGATTAGGAACGACAAAGCCAGGATGGTTTCTAAATTTCTTGATGTAGGAAAAAATATAATCCCAACGACCACAATTCAAACCTACAATATGATCTTTAAGTTCAAATATAATTTCATCCAACTGAAAACTAGCTGTAATTGTCTCGATTAAAACGGTCGCCTTAAAAGTCCCAACTGGTACTTCTAAATAGTTTTCTGCAAATTCGAATACTTGATTCCACCAACGTGCCTCTTCATAATGCTCTATTTTAGGTAAGTAAAAATAAGGTGCTGTATCATTATTCAACAATGTTTGCGTGTTGTGAAAAACATACAATCCAAAATCAACTAGACTTCCAGAAGTAATTTCATTATGAATCAAAAGGTGTCTTTCATTTAAATGTAAACCTCTTGGTCTTACTAATAAAACAGCTGTGTCTGATTTTAAAGCATAAGACTTATTGCGCTGCGCATCTGTGAAAGAAATAGTTTTAAGGTTAGCATCGATTAAGTTTTTTTGTCCTTCAATCGTGTTTCTCCAAGAGGGCGCAGTGCTATCCTCAAGATCTGCCATGAATGTTTTGGCGCCAGAATTAAGAGCATTGATAATCATTTTACGGTCTACCGGTCCTGTGATTTCTACCCGTCTATCTTGAAGGTCATGCGGAATCGTACCTGCAGTCCAATTTGAATTTCTAATCTCAATTGTTTCTTTCGGAAATTCAGGAAAATTTCCTTTATCAAAACTTATTTGATGAGCAATTCTATTATTTAATAAAGCACTTCTTTTTGCATTAAAGTGCTCATGAAGCGCAACAATAAAAGTCATGACTTCATCCGTTAAAATATCAGGATAATAATTTACTACTTCATTAGAGAAATTGATTTTAGATTGTTGTAAAAGTTTGTTTTCCATGGTACTTATGTTTTTATAGTACAATGATATAAAAAAGTTTTACATAAAACAAGCGAACGTACGCTAAAAATACAAAATAATAATTATGATTTAATTCGCTGCATTTTTAAAGAGTACAGAAATTGCAGTTAATAAATTTCAATTACTGTAGAACGGACTGAAATTAGATTTATTTAAGAACATTTGATAACTACCAAAATAACACAGGCTCAATATCAAAGACTTACGACATTATCTAATTACAACCAGAATTAACTCGCAAAAGCTTCGGCTAAAACAAAAACTTGAAAAAGGTTAAAAAGAACCAAATTCACACTCTCACATTAAGTACTAATTTGAAGACAAAAAAAACAAGAATCAACGAATCAAAGTCTTTTTAAGTAGGACATAAAAAAAACCTTCTTGGCTTACAAGAAGGTTTTGGTCGGGGTGGCAGGATTCGAACCTGCGGCCATCCCGGTTTTCAATCGGGACTCAATAAACGAGCCTATTTTGAAATTAGTTCAATAATCTTAACACTACTTTTCCAGTTTTTAATTTCCTTTTCGCGCAAAATTGCTTTTGTTTTATCGTCAATCAATTCGAAATAAACAACCTCCCAGTCTTTAGCACTTCCGGTAAAACCTTTATGTGAACTCAAATGGCGGCGCAATCTTTCAGACAATTCCATTACAGTGTAACCAATGTGAATCTTGTCAATGGATTTTGAGTACAAAATACAAACGTAAAACATGATTTGTAGAAATAAAAAAAACCTTCTTGGATCACAAGAAGGTTTTGGTCGGGGCGGCAAGATTCGAACCTGCGGCCTTCCCGGTTTTCAATCGGGACGCAATAAACGAGCCTATTTCGAAATTAGTTCAATAATCTTGGCACTACTTTTCCAGTTTTTAATTTCCTTTTCGCACAAAATTGCTTTTGTTTTATCGTCAATCAACTCGAAATAAACAACCTCCCAATCTTTAGCCCTTCCGGCAAAACCTTTATGCGAACTCAAATGGCGGCGCAATCTTTCAGACAATTCCATTACAGTGTAACCAATGTCAAACTTGTCAATGGATTTTGAGTACAAAATACAAACGTAAAACATGATTTGTAGAAATAAAAAAACCTTCTTGGCTTACAAGAAGGTTTTAGTCGGGGTGGCAGGATTCGAACCTGCGGCCTCCTGCTCCCAAAGCAGGCGCGATAACCGAGCTACGCTACACCCCGCAATCGGCTGCAAATATACAATTCTTTTTTCCTTAAACAAGTAAATAAAAAATTTATATTTAAAGTAAATTTTGATTGACAAAGCTAAATAGTTCTCTCACAAATCTTACAATTTACAAATAAACCTACAAGCCTCTACACGTAAAAAGATCTTTAACAATTGTTAACAAAATAGATTTTCAGAAACCATAATAAATTGTATTTTTACGGTTCAAAATTTAGAAAATAAATGGGCAAAATCATTGCGATTGCTAATCAAAAAGGAGGCGTTGGAAAAACTACTACATCAGTAAATCTAGCCGCTTCATTAGGAGTTTTAGAAAAAAAAGTGTTACTTATAGATGCTGATCCTCAAGCTAATGCGAGTTCAGGGTTAGGGATAGATGTAGAAAGTGTTGAAATAGGGACTTACCAAATCTTAGAACATAGCAATAGTCCAAAGGAAGCTATTGTAAAATGTTCTGCTCCAAATGTTGATGTTATCCCTGCTCATATTGACCTTGTTGCTATCGAAATAGAATTGGTAGACAAAGAAAATAGAGAATACATGCTTAAAAAAGCTTTAGCGGATATTAAGGAAGAATACGATTACATCATTATCGACTGTGCTCCTTCCCTAGGTTTATTGACGCTAAATGCACTTACAGCAGCTGATTCAGTAATCATACCTATTCAATGTGAATATTTTGCGTTAGAAGGCCTTGGAAAATTATTAAATACAATCAAAAGTATACAAAAAATACACAATCCAGATCTTGATATTGAAGGATTATTACTTACTATGTATGATTCTAGATTGCGACTATCCAATCAAGTAGTAGAAGAAGTGCAAAAACACTTTAACGACATGGTTTTTGATACAATTATCCAGAGAAATGTGAAGTTAAGTGAGGCTCCAAGTTTTGGAGAGAGTATCATTAACTATGATGCTACAAGTAAAGGTGCTACAAACTATTTGCATTTAGCACAAGAAGTAATTAAGAAAAATAGCAAGTAATTGTATGGCAAAAGCGATAAAAAAACAAGCCCTAGGCCGAGGACTATCTGCCTTATTAAAAGATCCTGAAAACGATATTAAATCAGTAGATGACAAAAACGCTGATAAAGTTGTTGGGAATATAATTGAGCTTGATATAGAAGCCATTGAAATAAATCCTTTTCAACCTCGTAGTAATTTTAATGAGGAATCATTAAGAGAGCTTGCTACTTCCATTAAGGAATTAGGAGTCATACAACCTATAACTGTTAGGAAATTGGATTTCAATAAATACCAATTAATTTCAGGAGAGCGACGTTTAAGAGCATCGACTCTTGTGGGACTAACATCTGTCCCTGCTTACATTCGTATTGCAAATGACAATGAATCATTAGTTATGGCATTAGTTGAAAATATTCAGCGTCATGACTTAGATCCAATTGAAATCGCTCTTTCTTACCAACGATTAATCGATGAAATTCAGTTAACGCAGGAGCAAATGAGCGAACGTGTAGGAAAGAAAAGATCTACTATTGCAAATTACTTGCGTCTCTTAAAACTTGATCCAATTATTCAAACAGGAATTCGTGATGGTTTTATAAGTATGGGTCACGGTAGAGCAATTATTAATATTGAAGATCTAGATGCTCAAACAGGAATTTATCAAAAGATCGTCAGTCAAAATTTATCTGTAAGAGACACTGAAGCTTTAGTTAAAAACTACCAAGATAGCTTAAAACCTAAAAGCATTGCAGCAACTAAATCAGCTAATTTTGAAATTGAAGAGACTGATAAAAATGTTTTTAACAGCTATTTTGGAAACAAAGTAGATGTAAAAGTGGCTGCAAATGGAAAAGGCAAAATTACGATTCCATTTAAATCTTCAGAAGATTTTAAACGTATATTAGAACTAATAAAAGGATAGTGAATAAAATTCTTTCCATAGGAATATTCCTTTTCATTATAGGAAATGCTACTGTTCTTGCTCAAGCAAAAACAAATGGCCCCGTGATTCTTCAAGATACCATTAAATCTAATGATATTGATCCTTTAACACCCGCTAAAGCTGCTTTTTACTCAGCAGTTTTACCAGGTTTGGGGCAAGCCTACAATAAAAAATATTGGAAAATCCCTCTTGTCTATGGTGCAATTGGAACTAGTCTTTATTTCTATCTGGATAGCAATAAAAAATACAACCAGTACCGCGACGCTTACAAAAGAAGACTGGAAGGATACTCTGATGACAGCTTAGATTACTTAGATACTGACAGATTAATTACGGGTCAAAAATTCTATCAAAGGAACAGAGATCTATCTGCTTTATTTGTTGTCGCCTTTTATGCTCTAAACATCATAGATGCCAATGTTGATGCAGCACTTTTGCAATTTAATGTTGACGAAAATATCTCCTTTAAACCTTCGCTATATACTAATGATGTAACATTAAAAGCAAATGTGGGTCTAACTATTAATTATAATTTTTAGAGAAACATAATTGCGTTAATCAACTTTAAACTTCTTCTAATTCATAAATACATTAAAATGAAAATTGCGCTTTTAGGATACGGAAAAATGGGAAAAGTAATTGAAAGAATCGCAATGGAGCGAGGACACGAAATTATTTTGAAAAAAGAAGAACACAATACCTACGAAGGCCTATCTAACGCAGATGTGGCTATAGATTTCAGCGTACCTAACGCAGCAGTGCTTAATATTACAAACTGCTTAAATGAGAATGTACCTGTTATTTCAGGAACAACAGGATGGCTAGATCATTATGAACAAATGGTATCGTTATGCAATGAAACAAAAGGAGCTTTTATTTCGAGCTCAAATTTTAGCTTAGGTGTAAATATATTCTTTGAAATCAACGAATATCTTGCAAAAATGATGGCAAAGCTAGACAATTACAACATTAAGATGGAGGAAATTCATCACACGCAAAAGCTGGATGCACCAAGTGGAACTGCTATCTCACTAGCAAAAGGAATTATCAATAACAGTGAATATAAAAGTTGGACTTTAGAAGAACCAACAGCAGATCAAATTTTAATAGAAGCAAAACGAATCGGAACTGTTCCAGGTACACATACAGTTACTTACAGTTCAGATGTAGACAGTATCGAAATTAAGCATACAGCACACAATCGCGAAGGCTTTGCACTTGGCGCAGTTATAGCAGCAGAATGGATCATTGGAAAACAAGGGGTTTTCACTATGAAAGATGTTCTAGAGTTAAAATAATCTCGTACTATTATTTATTTACATTACACACTAAACCTATCAATTATGTCATTTTATCAATGGTTTGTATTTTTCTTACTCATTCAATTAGTTCATTTTCTTGGAACTTGGAAAATGTATGTGGCTGCTGGCCGAAAAAGCTGGGAAGCTGCCGTACCAGTTTATAATGTAATTATTTTAATGAAAATAATAGGACGCCCAAGTTGGTGGACTATTTTGTTGTTCATTCCTGTCATTAACTTAATTATGTTTCCTATTATATGGGTAGAAACGTTAAGGAGCTTTGGAAAACGCAGTACAATAGATACTATTCTAGGAATAGTAACCTTGGGACTATACATATACTATGTTAACTATACGCAAAAGTTAACACACGTAACTGAACGATCACTAAAATCACAAACTACTATTGGAGACACGATCAACTCATTGCTTTTTGCGATAATTGTAGCCACGTTAGTTCACACCTATGTAGTACAACCATATACTATACCAACTCCATCTTTAGAAAAATCCTTATTAGTAGGTGATTTTTTATTTGTTAGTAAAATTAACTTTGGAGCAAGAATCCCAATGACAGCCGTTGCCTTTCCTATGGTTCATGATTCGATACCTATGACCAAATCTAAGTCTTACTTAAGTTGGCCTCAAATACCGTACTTAAGAATGCCCGCGACAGAAGCGATTAGCAGAAGTGATATTGTAGTTTTCAACTGGCCAGTAGATACCGTACATTATTTCTTTGAACCAAAGGGAAAACCAGGAGTTATTAAACCGGTAGATAAAAAATCAAACTATGTAAAAAGATGTGTTGGTATCCCTGGAGATAGTTTATCTATTATAGACGGAATGGTTTATATTGACGGAAAAAAACTGATTCTTCCGGAAAGAGCAAAACCTCAATTTTCGTACAACGTAGTTGTAGACGGAAAAACCTTTATTGATTTCGAATATCTTGTTAAAGATATGGATATCACAGATGCAGCAGGTTATATTAATGACAGCAGAGACACCTTGATCTTTAGAGCACTAACAGAAGCTAGTGCAGCGAGATTAAAAAACGTACCTGGTATTACTGCTGTAAACAGAATTATAGCTAAAGATGTTGAGGCAAGCATATTCCCTCAAATCAACAAATGGAATCAAGATAATTATGGGCCTGTTTACATTCCTCAAAAAGGAAAAACAGTCGCTTTAAACACCGCATCGCTACCATTTTACAAAAGAATCATAACTGATTATGAAAAAAATGATCAAGGAGATAAAAATGATCTAAAAGTAATTGGAAACGAAATCAGACTTAATGGACAGGTAGTAACAAGCTATAAATTTAAGCAAAATTATTATTGGATGATGGGTGATAACCGCCACAACTCTGAAGATAGCCGCTACTGGGGTTTTGTTCCTGAGGATCATATTGTGGGTAAACCCGTTTTTATCTGGATGAGTATTAAAGGCATCAATGATGGTATTAAAAATTGGAGCATCCGATGGGATCGAGTTTTCACAACAGTAAGTGGTGAAGGACAACCGCAGTCCTATTTCAAATACTTCCTATTTGCATTGGCTGCTTTCTTTGTTGGAGAATATTTTTGGAAAAAACGAAAAGAAAAAAATAGTTAATTTTATAACAACCACTACTAAGTCATAAAGCCCACTTAAAACAAGTAACTTTATGACTTTTTTATTTAAATTAATAACTTTTGTTCGCAACCAAATGAAAAGCTTACTTCACCCCTCTTACTTCCCTTCTATCAGTCATTACGTTGCCATGGAGCAAGCAGATACAATTCTGTTTGAAATCGAAGATAATTTTCAAAAACAAACAAACAGGAACCGCACTTATATTTATAGTCCAAATGGTATTCAAATTCTAAATATCCCAGTAAAACATACCAAAGAGGCCCATCAAAAAACCAAAGATATTATTATAGATAATGATTCAGATTGGCAGAAGCAACACTTTAAATCACTTGAAACAGCGTATCGTAGTTCTCCCTTTTTTGAATTTTTTGAAGATGAAATAAGACCATTTTACGAAAAAAAGCACAACTACTTACTTGATCTAAATTTTGAATCAATAGCCATAGTTTCTAAATGCTTACGCAAAAAAATTACTTTTGAAACCACAACTGAGTATTTAAGGGAGGTAGATCAAAACAATATAAAAGATTATAGGTTTTTGATCGATGGCAAAAAAGATACTTCGATAGTAAACCGATACATGCAAGTGTTTGAGGACAAACATGGCTTTATAAACAACCTGAGCATCTTAGACTTACTTTTTAATGAAGGTAAATTTACTATTGATTATTTGAGAGAGCAGCCACTACTTTCTAAGTAGAGTTCCTACTCCAGACTTAGTTTAGCCATTATTGGATAATGATCCGAATCTTTCATATCTGAAAAACTTTGAAACTCCTTGACAATCATTCTCTCATCGGCAAAAATATAATCTATTCGAGCAGGATAATATTTAAATTTATAGGTCTGGCCAAAACCTGTACCAGCCTCTTCAAAACTATCTTTCAACTTACCTTTAATATTTCGATATACGTAAGAATAGGCACTATTATTCATATCACCACAGATAATAACGGGATACTCACAGCGACTTTCGTGTTCTTTAAATAGCTCCGCTTGCTGTTGCTGTTGCTTGAAAGCTTTACTAATGCGTCTATATAACATTCGAGACTTGCTCTTGTTGATCACCTCTATATTATCATTAATCTCATCCACATCGGGTGAAATCTTTATGGATTGTAATTGCATATTGTACACTCGTATAATATCCTTGCCCTTTTTAATATCAGCATAAATAACACTGTTATTAGAGTTGGGAAAAACAATACTTCCTTGATCAATTATAGGGAATTTAGAAAAAATAGCTTGACCAGACTTAATTTTATTACCAGCCATTAAAATATATTTATACTTGTATACCTTTAGATCTATAGTAGCAGAGGAAGAAAATTCTTGAATACACAAAATATCGGGGTTCTTATCATTTATAAAATCCACTATAGAGCCAGGTACATCGTTTTTATCAATCCAATTAAACAAATTAAACAAGCGAACATTGTAGCTCATTACCAGAAAGTCTTTCTCTCCAGCTGGATAAGCATTGGCTGAAAATTTATAAAACTTATTGATAAAAGTGATGCCTATTAACAATACAATGCCTGATAAAATCATTCGTTTTTTGAACTGCAACAACCAATAAATAAAAAATAAAGTGTTTAATATAAAAAAAAGAGGCATCATCAATGTCAAAACTGCTAAAATAGGAAATATTTTAGGCGCTAAGAAAGGAAGAATATATGCAATAAAAGTAACAAGAATAAGTAGAATGTTTAAACTATACATCCCTTTATTGAACCAAGAAAGGTTTTTCATTATTTTAGTTTAAAATTAAAATTCAGCTCACATACTCTATTTTTGGAAATTAATTCCCTGCTTTAAATAAAAAATCTTTTTCTTCTTTAGACAAACTATCATATCCAGACTGACTAATTTTATCAAGAATTTCATCTATTTGTTGCTGTGATTTTGTTTTTGTTACAATCTTGGAGGTGCGTTGTTCACTAGGCCTGTTGTAATTTTTATGTACTTTTTTAAAGGGTGTCGAAGGTGATTTCTTAAATCTATTTACAAACAAATCTATAATTTTAGTAACCCCCACACTTAAATCAGTGCCATTCTCGAGTAACTTAATGTATAAAAAACCAAAGAAAGCCCCTGATAAATGGGAAATATGCCCACCCATATTATCTAATCGAAATTGCATTAAATCTAAAATCAGAAGTACTGCTGTAATATACCACAATTTAACGTTTCCTAACAGCAACATTCTTACATTCATTAGCGGCTGATAAGTTGTTACCGCAACTAAGATAGTCATAATTGCGGCCGAAGCACCAACAATAGAAGTATTTATCCCCAAAATATAGTAACTGATAACAAATACTAAACCAGCAAAAACTGCTCCTAAAATATAGCTTCCTAGCAACTGCTTTTGCGTGAAATAAGTCAAAAATAATTGACTAGAAAAATTCAAAACCATCATATTAAAAAGCAAATGCCAAAAACCATCATGAAAAAAAGCATAGGTTAAAAACGTCCAAGGCTTTACTGCAAAATTAGCTGGATCAGTTGATAAAGCGATCCACGATGGAAAACTAAAGAATCCACCACTATACTGATAGAAAAAAGCTAATGATAAAAGAAAGCATCCCACATTCCAATAGATAATTCTAAAAGCAACACTCCCTACTTTATACTGTAATTTTAAATCGTCTATAATATTCATGGCTTTACTTGCTTTTACTTAATTCCAACGATTGTTCTCAAATTGGTTTTTCTTCCAATACCAACTTATCAAAAGCCCAAACAAAGCACCACCAACGTGAGCAAAATGAGCAATTCCAGGCCCGCCAAAAAGCGACTGACCAGAAACCCCCAAATATAAATCAACTGCAACTAATCCTGGTACAAAATATTTAGCCTTAATAGGAACTGGAATGAATATCAAAGCTAACTCCGCATTTGGAAACATGAAAGCAAAAGCAACAATTATTCCGTATATAGCGCCAGAGGCACCTACAACAGTTCCTGCATAAGAGCTAATAAAGTTTTGGTATTGTGAAGTCGTAAGCAATTCTTGCCATTGTGTATTAATTTTACCCTCATTCAATACTTTCAAAATTTCTGCTTTTTCAAAACCACTTTCTACAAGCGTATTAATGGCATCTTGAAAATAATAGTAATTTATTCCTGTGTGTATTAAGGCAGCACCTAAACCACATGAGAGGTAAAAGAACAAAAACTTTTTACCTCCCCAAAAATGCTCTAACGCAGATCCAAAGGAATATAAGGCAAACATATTAAATAAAATATGCATAAACCCCCCATGCATAAACATATGTGTAATAGGTTGCCAAAACTGAAAACCACCGTTCTCAGGAAAGTATAGTGCTAATAAATCGTAAGCTTGATCTCCGACAGCAAGTGTACCAATGAAGAATAATACATTAATAATTAGTAACTGCTTTACCGTTTCGGTTATATTTCTCATATTGCGAATTTTTTATCTAAATCTTCTACTCTCATTGTAATAAAAGTAGGTTTTTGAAAAGGAGAAACATTTGGATCTTTACAGGCAAAAAGACCATTTACCAAATTCTCTTGTTCTTTTACTGTTAAACTTATCCCTGTTTTTACGGCTAAACTTTTAGCCATCGACTTTGCAATTGTATCGTTTTGACTGAAGCTATTCTCTGGAATACCATCTTCTAAATCGCTTAACAATTGCTCTAAAACCATAGAAACTTCACTCTCTGTAACATTTACAGGTATCCCAGAAATTACTATATGTGCATTATCAGCTATTTCTTCAAAAACAAAACCAGTATTTACTAAGGATAGTTTAAGTTCCTCAATTAAATCCATCTCAGCAGATGAAAAAAACAAATCTAAAGGAAATAGTAATTGCTGGCTTGATGCTTGTTGCACGGTCATATTAGTCAAAAACTGCTCATACAAAACCCGTTGATGTGCCCTTTGCTGATCAACAATAACCATTCCTGATTTAATAGGAGATACTATATACTTTTTATGTATTTGATATACATTTTGAACAGCATGCTCTACCTCTTGATCATTAAACAAAGATCCTGTGATCTCTTCCGTTTCAAAAGTAAAATCAGTTGCAGCAGACTGAAAATGTGAATCTTGTTTTAAACCAACATAAAGACTTTCCCAACTTGCAGTAGGCTCGGGTTTTCTATAAGAACTAGCCGAGGCATAATGTTTATTAACTTTATCATCAGAAAAAGGATTAAAAGTACTATCCACCTGAATTGTAGGCGTTTCTCCTTTTAAATCTTTATAATTATAGGGCGTATCTAAGTTCGAGTCTCTATCAAAATCTAGAACGGGTGCTACATTAAACTGACCCAAACTGTGCTTTATTGAAGAACGTAAAATAGCATACAAGGCGTGCTCATCATCAAACTTAATTTCTGTTTTAGTAGGATGAATATTGATATCAATCGTGTTGGGTGGCACCGTTAAATATAGAAAATAACTTGGTTGCGCACCATCACGCAAGAGTCCTTCGTAAGCAGCCATTACGGCATGATGCAAATAACCACTTTTAATGAATCGATCATTAACAAAGAAAAACTGTTCACCTCTGCTTTTTTTGGCAAATTCTGGCTTACTAACAAATCCCTGAATGGTAACAATCTCGGTTTCCTCCTGAACAGGCACTAATTTCTCATTAGTTTTACCCGAAAAAATATTTACGATACGTTGCCTTAAAGTCGAAGCTGGCAGATTAAACATTTCACTTCCATTGTGGTAAAAAGTAAAATAGATAGAAGGATGCGCCAATGCAACTCTATGAAATTCATCGATGATATGACGGTATTCTACTGTATCTGATTTTAAGAAATTGCGACGTGCAGGTATGTTAAAAAAAAGATTTTTGACTGCAAAAGATGTTCCTTTAGGAAGCACGGCAGCGTCTTGCGCGACAAACTTACTCCCCTCGATTATAATTTGAACACCAAGTTCTTCTTGGTCTTGCTTTGTTTTCATCTCTACGTGAGCAATTGCGGCAATTGAAGCTAATGCTTCTCCACGAAAACCCTTAGTATTTAATGAAAATAAATCCTCTGCTTGACGAATTTTTGATGTCGCATGACGTTCAAAACACAAACGAGAATCTGTTACGCTCATCCCTTTTCCGTTGTCGATTACTTGCACTAATGCTTTCCCTGCTTCTTTAATAATGAGCTTGATGTCTGAGGCATTAGCATCCACAGCATTTTCTAGCAATTCTTTGACAACTGAGGCAGGTCTTTGCACCACTTCTCCAGCAGCAATTTGGTTTGCGACATGATCAGGAAGTAATTGGATTATACTTGACATTAAGAAAAAATAGTTTAAAAATTTATGGTTTTGGGCTCCCAAACAAATAGTCACAAATTTAAGGAAATTTGATTGGCTTTACCTCTTTAGAAAATCATAAATAAAACAAAAAACCTATCCTATTTTGAGAAATAGCATAGGTTTCCTATTTGTGTATGATACGAATTACTCGTCTAACTTCAAAGGAAGGTTTTCAATTTGTAATTGACCTGATGACAACAAAGCTGGTTTTTTGTATTCGTGCGCCAAGGATGCTTGCTGACGAATGAAAGCCATTTTTATAGCCGCAATTGCTGCTTCAGTTCCTTTGTTTCCATGAATCCCTCCACTTCTATCAATCGACTGTTGCATGGTATTATCTGTTAAAACACAAAATATAACAGGAATATCTGACTGTACATTTAGGTCTTTTATACCCTGTGTCACACCTTCGCATACAAAATCAAAATGCTTCGTTTCTCCTTGTATCACACATCCTATCGCGATAACAGCATCAACATTTTGTGTTTGCAACATTTTTTTTGCACCGTAAATAAGTTCAAAACTTCCTGGAACATTCCATCTAATAATATGCTCTGCAGGAACCTCACTATCTAAAAAAGCTGCTTCGGCTCCATTGTATAATCCTTCTGTGATTTCCTCATTCCATTCTGCAACTACAACTCCAAAGCGAAAATCTTTTGCTTTAGGTAAGCTGCTTTTGTCATAAACCGATAAATTCTTATTAATCGTTGCCATAAAAATGATATTTAATATTTGATTTAAAAAAAAATTGACAATTACATGTATTAAAATTACTCTTAATAAATGTAACTGCCAACCTTAGAACTGTGTATTTTATATTTATTGAGACAAACCAATTAAAGCATCAACTGAAGCTGCTTCTGGTGCTGTATCAAAATCTTCTTTGATGTCTGTAAAAAATTTCAAAGCTGCTTCTTTATCTCCAAGAGCTAAGGCAGTTTTACCCGCTTTTAACATGAAACGTGGAGTTGTGAAATCATTTTTATTTGCCTCAACTGCCTTTTTGTAACTATCTAAAGCCTCTTTAAGTTGATTTTTTTGTGCGTATGCATCTCCAATTGCTCCTTTTGCTAAAGCACTTAAAACAATATCATCTGAGTTAAACTTGTTTAAGTAATCAATTGCTTCTGTATATTTACCTGTGTTTAAATAAGCAATTCCAGCGTAATAGTTAGCCAAGTTTCCTGCATCAGTACCTGAATATTCATCAGCAATTTTCAAGAAACCAAACTTACCTTCTGATCCATTCAAAGATAATTTGAAAAGAGAGTCACTTTTAACTCCATCAATAGCTGATTGAAAGTTTTGTTGTGCAACAAACATCTCATTAGCTGCTTCTAATTGTTTGGGCTCAGCAATAAATTTTTGATAAACTAAGTAACCAACAGTAAACAAAGCAACAGCTCCTACTATACCAATAATAATTTTTTGGTTTCTAGCAACGAAATCTTCAGTTTTTGAAGCAGTTTCATCTAAAGCTGAAAAAACACCCGCCGTTGTACTATCTTTTTCGTCAATTATAACATTATCAACAGTAGTATCGTTTACTTCTTTTTCTTTTGGTGCTTTATATCCTCTTTTATTGTAAGTAGCCATTTAAAATTAATTTAGTGAACCGCAAAAATAAAATTTTTATTCAAACTCACGCAATAAATTACATATTTTATATCAGAATCGAAAAAATATTTTTTGAACCCCTTAATCTACTTTGATAAACTAAAATAAATTGGAGACAAAATAGCCAAAAGTTCTTTTTATCAATAATTTTCAATAATTTGCAACCTTTTATTAAAAACACTCCAAAAACGACAAATACCTCTATTTCAGTAGGTCCTAAAAGATGTATCTAAAAAAAATCTCATTATTCAATTATAAAAATTTCTCAGAAGCTAATTTTGAGTTCGAAAGTAAAATAATATGTTTCGTAGGGAAAAACGGAATTGGTAAAACCAATGTGTTAGACGCTATCTATCATTTGTCGTACGGCAAAAGTTATTTTAACCCTTTGGCGGTTCAAAACATTAAGCACGGCGAAGAGTTTTTTGTCATTGATGCCGAATTTGTCAAGAAAGAACGTACTGAACAAGTCGTGTGCAGCTTGAAGAAAGGTCAGAAAAAAGTACTTAAACGCAACGGCAAAGCATACGACAAATTCTCGGACCACATCGGCTTCATACCCTTAGTAATTATTTCACCAGCTGATAGGGATTTGATTGTAGAAGGAAGTGAAACACGCCGTAAATTCATGGACAGCGTTATATCACAACTTGACGCCCAGTATTTACAGCAATTAATTCAATACCAAAAAGTAATGAGTCAGCGCAATGCATTACTAAAATACTTTGCACTAAATCATGTTTTTGAGAATGACACACTCGCTATCTACAACGAACAATTGACTACTTACGGTACTTATATTTTCGAAAAAAGAAAAGAATTTATAGCTGCTTTCGTTCCTATATTTAATGAACATCACCATGCTATAACCGGTTCTGCCGAGAGTGTGCAATTAGTATATGAAAGTCATTTATACGAAAATGATTTATTGACATTATTACAACAAAATATAAATAGAGATCGAACCTTACATTACACAAGCGTTGGGATTCATAAAGACGACCTATCCTTCGAAATTGACAACCATCCCATTAAAAAATTTGGATCGCAAGGACAACAGAAGTCATTTTTGATTGCTTTAAAATTAGCACAATTCGAATTTCTTAAGAAACAAAGTGGCGTAAAACCGATCTTATTATTTGACGATATTTTTGATAAGCTTGACGAAAGCAGAGTATCTAAAATTATCGAAATGGTAAACAGTGAAGCCTTTGGTCAGCTTTTTATCTCGGATACGCATCCTGAACGAACAGAAATCATTGTAAAATCAACTCATCAATCCTATCAAATTTTTAATTTATAAAAGGAATTTTAGCCTTTAATTAAGGGGATTCACTTAATAATTAGTTATTTTTGTATCACATCTAAAAACCAAATCCTATGATTAACTTTCGTTCCTTTTTAGCCTTATTGGTAACTATTACTCTATTTGCTTGTAACGCTCAAACCTCAGATAAAATTAAAACGGTTTCAGCTACAGAATTCGCTAATAACATAAACACTGCGGTTAAGCCTCAAATTATAGATGTAAGAACACCAGGCGAATACTCAGCAGGTTATATAAAAAACGCTACTAACATCGATTGGCTAGGCGATGCTTTTGAAGCAGAGACAGAGTCGCTAGACAAGAAAAAACCAGTATATGTGTATTGTAAAAGTGGAAATCGCAGTAGTAAAGCGGTTAAAAAACTAGAAGAATTAGGTTTTACACAAATAGTTGAGCTCAAAGGAGGTATATCAGAATGGACTAATAACTACCCAATTACTACGGATACAACTACTGATTCTAAAAACACTAATAAAGGATAGAAAAACAACCTTAATCGATTACATATGTTAGCGATAGAAACAATTCAATTTCTTGCAGACTTAAAAGGGAACAATAATCGCGATTGGTTTTTGGAAAATAAAAAAAGATACGAGCTTTTTAAAAAAGACTATCAGAAACTTGTTTCAGAACTGTTAGCAATTATGAAACCTTTAGATCCTACTCTTGAAATGCTAGAAGTGAAAAATTGCACTTTTAGAATTAATAGAGATATTCGCTTTTCTAAAGATAAAACTCCTTATAAAACACACCTCGGAATATGGATGCCTTGTGGCAGAGTAAAAGGAAAAAATAGCCCCGGGTACTACATTCACTTAGATCCTGAAGAAGCTTTTATCGCAGGAGGGCTGTATGCTCCCGAAGCCGAGGAGTTAAAAAAAATACGAAAAGAAATCGCTTTTTTTTATGAAGATTTAGAAGAAATATTACTTGAAAAAGAATTTAAAAAAGTATTTGTAGATTTTGATCGTAATGAAAAAAGCCTGCTTAAAAATCCGCCTCGAGGATATGACAAAGAGCATCCTGCAATTGACTTATTAAAACTCAAGAGTTTTGAAAGCTCACATAAAATTAAATTTGAAGATGTTGCAGAAAAAGGGTTTGTAAATATGGTGACGAAAAAACTTATTCTCTTAAAACCGTTAAACGAATTTATAAGCAGGGCTTTAAGTGGTGATGAATTTTAAACCAAACAAATGAATAAAAGAAAAATACTTTTTCTTGGAGAATCCTACAGAGCCGATGCCATCACTTGGATGAACGGCCTAAAAGAATATGGAGACTTCGAAATCATTTGTTGGGAGCTAAAAACACCTAGCAATACCTTGCCTAATCGCATTCTACGTATTTTTGAATTTAAATTTGCTTATTTTAAAATAAAAAAAATTATTGATCGAGAGCAGCCTGATATGGTAATAGCAGAACGGACAACTAGCTACGGCTTTCTAGCTGCATTATCAGGCATAAAACCTTCAGCAATTGCTCAGCAAGGTAGAACCGACTTATGGCCTTTAAATTCTATTTTATTACCCCTGAAAAAAATAATTCAAAACTACGCTTTTAAAAAAGCTACTTTAATACACGCATGGGGGCCAGTCATGACAATTTCTATGGCCGAGGCCAATGTCGATTTGTCAAAGGTATTAGTTCTACCAAAAGGAATCGATCTAAAGCGATTTAACAATAAAAATAGTGCCGATTGTTCGAAAATAAGTGCTATAGTAACACGATCATTATTACCCGAATACAGTCATGAAACAATATTAAAAGCATTTGAAATAATAAACCAAAAGGGAATAGATTTCGTATTAACTATTATTGGAGATGGATCACAAGCCAATTATTTAAAAGAAAAAGCAAAAAAATTGAAAATTGAAAATAAAGTTATTTTCACAGGACGTATTGACAATACGCTGTTACCCGAATTATTACAAAATGCCAACTTTTATATAAGCATGCCAACGACCGAAGGAGTATCGGCCTCTTTATTTGAAGCAATGGCTTGTAATGCCTATCCTGTTGTTACCGATATTCCCGGAAACCAAAGCTGGATAAAACATCGCGAAAATGGACAACTTGTTCCTGTGGCTGATTATCAAAAATTAGCAGATGAAATAATTTGGGCTTTTAATAACAAAACATACCGAGATAAAGCAACTACTTACAATAGATTATTTGTCGAAAACAATGCCAATTACGACACGAACATGAGTAGGATTGCTCAAAAATACCACGAGCTGATTAACGCGTATAGTCAAAAAAATAATTATGTGCGGAATTAACGGAATACTACATTTTAATTCAAATAGAATAGTTGACGAGCGCATTCTAAAAAAAATGCGCGATTCATTAGTGCATCGTGGACCCGATGACCAAGGTTTATTCATTGATAAAAACATTGGTTTTGGTCACAGGAGACTTTCTATATTAGATGTTTCAAAAGCAGGACACCAACCCTTTATCTCTGATGACAAGCGTTTTATCATGGTGTATAATGGCGAAATTTATAATTTTAAAGAATTTTATTGTGAACTCAGAAATAATGGGTATGCCGTAAAAACAAATTCAGACACAGAAGTTCTTTTGAAACTTTTTCAACTATACGGTTTAAAAATGCTTCCGCGGCTTAATGGAATGTTTGCCTTCGCTATATGGGACACACTTGAAAAAAAACTTGTTATTGTCAAGGATAGAATGGGAGTCAAACCCTTGTATTACGCTATACACAACGAAACATTTTACTTCGCATCTGAGCAAAAAGCTCTCTTTATCGCTGGCATAAAGCTTAAAATCGCTCAAGAAGGCCTAGAGGAATACATCTTTAATCGCTTTGTAGCAGGCGAAAATACCTTGTACGAAAACATTAACAAACTACTACCCGGCCATTGCATGACTGTTCATGCTAGCGGTAAAATTGAAACAACAAAATGGTGGGATCTAAAAACAGAGATACAAAACCAACCCACAATTAAAGATCCACTTGATTGGTTCAAAGCTACATTTGACGATTCTGTTCGACTACGCATGGTAAGTGATGTTCCTGTAGGAGTTTTATTAAGCGGTGGCTTAGATTCATCTTCAATCCTTGCGAGCTTAAAAAAGCAACAATTTGAAAATATTTCTACCTTTAATATTGGTTTTAAAGAAGAGAAACATAATGAATCCCATCTTGCCAAGATGCTTAGTGAAAAATTTGGCTATGGTTTTCACACCTTACAATTAGAAGATGAAGCCCTGTACAACAGTCTAGTACAAGCTACCTATTTTCAAGATGAACCCATAATGCATTTAAATGAGCCACATCTATTAGCAGTTTCTGAACTAGCAAAACCATCAGTAAAAGTATTGTTATCAGGCGAAGGTGCTGATGAGTTAATGGGAGGATATGTACGTTATAAAGCATTGCAATACCCCTCATTACTACAGTCCATCGCTAAGATAGCTTCACTAGATCTTTTTGACAAAACATCCCGTTTTGAGAAGTTAGTTCGTTATTCTCAAATGAGCAAAAAATCGGATTTAATAGTATTTAACAGCTGTAATATTTACCCCCGTGATATCGAACAGACATTTGGAATTCGCTCCTCTCCCATCAATAAATACCGTCATCAAATATATGATGAAGCGGTTGAATTGTATCCTAATAATTTAAGAAGACAAGCCCTTTATTATGATCAACAAACGTATCTTCGCTCTTTGCTGCATCGAAACGATAGAGCAACTATGGGCGCATCAATAGAATGTAGAGAGCCGTTTTTAGATCAACGTTTACTTAGCGGCTTAGGATCTTTAGACGACAAATGGTTGTTCACAGGAAAAAAAGGAAAGTTTATTCTAAAATCAGCGATGCAAGATCAATTGCCAGAATCAATCCTTAATTTTAAAAAAATTGGTCTCAGCGCACCTTGGGAAAAGTACCTATTACATAGCCCCATATTTGCGCAAGAACTAGACTCGTTTGCTAAAAGTGAAATTTTTCAGATGCCTTATTTACAAAACATAAATAGTAAAAAATTAGTAGATCGCTTGAAAAAAGGAGACACCACAATGACTGCTTTTATAATGCCTTTATTTATGATGCATATCTGGATGAAAAATTATGTAACTCAATTTTAATGCTTACTTTTGAACCTTAAAATTCGTATTAAAAGCACCTCCATTCATGGAAATAAAAACTAACTTTTCGCTAAAAAACTACAATAGTTTTGGCATTGAAGCTATAGCTAAACAATTTATTGCAATTCAAACGATTAGTGAATTAACCAGTATTTTACAATCTAATCCTACTAGTAAAAAATTTATTTTAGGAGGTGGTAGTAATATGTTGCTAACGCAAGATATTGACGCACTTGTAATTCATATTGCTTTGAAAGGAAAAAAAATCATAAGCGAAGATGAAGACTTTGTTTGGGTAGAAAGTCAAGCAGGCGAAAACTGGCATGAATTTGTAATCTGGACTATCGATCAAGGTTTTGGCGGGCTCGAAAACATGTCCTTAATACCTGGTAACGTTGGCACAACGCCTGTACAAAACATAGGCGCTTATGGAACCGAAATAAAAGACACCATGGTATCCTGTGAAACCATAGCAATCAAAGATCAGACCATCAAAACTTTTACCAATGCAGATTGTCATTTTGGATATCGAGAAAGTGTTTTTAAAAATGAGTTCAAATTTCAATATATTATAACCTCAGTGGTTTTTAAGTTAACCAAGAAAAATCATAAGATTAATACATCTTATGGTGATATTCTAGCCGAATTATCAAAAAACAACACCACTGATCCTAGCCTAAAAGAGGTTAGCGACGCCGTAATCGCAATACGTAGTAGCAAATTACCCGACCCAAAAGAGTTAGGCAATAGCGGAAGCTTTTTTAAAAATCCTATTTTATCTAAAAAAGAGTTTGACCCAATCCACCTAAAATTCCCTGAAATGAAATACTATGAAATTTCAGATTCAGAAGTAAAAGTTCCCGCTGGTTGGCTTATCGAGCAAGCAGGCTTCAAAGGAAAACGCTTTGGTGACGCAGGTATTCACAAAAATCAGGCGCTAGTTTTAGTTAATTATGGTGAAGCGACTGGTCAGGAAATTCTGGCCGTATCGAAGGATATTCAAAAAACGGTATTTGAAAAGTTTGGCATTCGTATAGAAGCCGAAGTTAATGTGATTTAAACGAAAATAAGACAGCCGAAATCAACAAATAGATTTAGCATTTTATCATTTACTTTTCACAATTCTATTCATACCTTTGCAACCGATTTAAATAACCTATTAAACACAGATGCTTATACTAATTCTTTACTTTTTTATTGCTATTGTAGCCATTCAAATAATATACTATCTGGTCGTTTTTGGGAAATTTGCATTCGCAAAAGCACAAAAAATAACACCTAAAAGAATCCCGATTTCCGTTATTGTTTGCGCTAAAAACGAGGAAGAAAACGTAGTTAGATTCATTCCTTTATTAGCTGCACAAGATTATCCTGATTTCGAAATTATTTTAATAGATGATGCTTCAAGCGATGAAACGCTAGAACGTTTTGAAGAATTTGAAAAACAATATTCTAATATTCGCCTGGTAAAAGTGCAAAATAATGAAGCGTTTTGGGGCAATAAAAAATATGCATTAACACTAGGTATAAAAGCCGCAAAAAAAGAATATTTATTGTTTACTGATGCTGACTGTTATCCAACATCTAAAAATTGGATCACAGCAATGAGTTCCCAGTTCACTATGCAAAAAACAATTGTGTTGGGATACGGAGGATACGAAAAAATCAACAATTCATTTCTAAATAAAATCATTCGATTTGAAACGGTATTAACCGCTGTTCAATACTTTTCGTGGGCAAAAATGGGACTACCCTACATGGGCGTGGGACGCAATTTAGCCTACAAGAGAGAAGAATTTTTTAATGTAAACGGATTTATCAATCATATTCAAGTTCGATCTGGAGACGATGATTTGTTCATAAATGAAGCTTCGACCGCAAAAAATACCGCCATTGCTTATACTCCTGATAGTTTTACCGTTTCTAAATCCAAAACAAAGTACAGTGAATGGTTTACCCAAAAAAGAAGACATATCGCAACTGCAAAACATTATAAAAAAAGAGACCAGCTACAACTTGGAGTATTTTACTTTAGTCAGCTAATGTTTATTCTATTACCGATAATTTTATTGTCGTTTCAATTTCAATGGATTATTGTTCTTAGCTTAGTTGTGATACGCTATATATGTGCTTGGATTGTTATTGGTTTCTGTGCTGGGAAATTAAAAGAAAAAGATTTAAAATATTGGTTTCCCGTAGTAGAATTTACTCTAATTTTGATTCAAATCAATATCTTTATAACTAATACTTTCTCAAAACCAGTAAATTGGAAATAAAAACTCAAATAGAAAAAGCAAAGAAAGGCGATCAGACAGCCTTTACCTTTCTATTGAATCATTACTGGAATGAGGTATATGGTTTCATGCTAAAACGCACTGAAAACGAAACAAATGCTGAAGACATTACAATTGAAACCTTCTCCAAAGCATTTGATAAAATAGAAACTTACAGTTTTGAATTTCAGTTTAATACATGGTTAATTAGCATTGCTAAGAATGTACATATTGATTTACTTCGTAAAAAGAAATCTAGTCTTTTTATTGAACTAACCGATCGCGAAGATCAAAAAGCGTACAACATCGCAGACACAACCCTTACTGCAGAAGATGAACTAATTAGAGAACAAAACCTATCTCGATTACTACGCTACATCAAAGAGTTAAAACCACACTATCAAGAAGTAATACAACTACGCTATTTTCAAGAAATGACATACCAAGAAATAGCTAACACTATCAATGAACCCTTAAGTAGTGTAAAAGTAAAATTACTACGTGCTAAGAAATTATTAGCAGAGATCATCACCAGCAAACGCTAACGTTTACAGTAATTATTTAAGTGAAATAAAATATATTTAAGTTATTTTTATTTTATTAACATTAATATTGATTTAGTATTTAAAAATTAACTAAATTAGTGTAATGGTTTTAAATTAACAATCATTACTTGAAAACTGTTTATTGCCTATGATCTAATAATTACTTAACCTTTAAATCCAATCATCATGTCTAAACTAAGCCTTTACGAGAACAACTGGATCGATCTAGTATTCGAAAACAGAAATAGAGAATACGGCGCCTATCAAATGCGACAAGAAAACACAAAGACTTCCTACTATGCACTTTTTATTGGTATTTTATTATTTGCATCACTGGCAACTATCCCCAATATTATTAGTGCACTATTTCCCAACAAAGCGGTTCCTACTATACTACCACAAATTCAAGATCAAATTATTGAAGTAACAAATATTTATCAACCCGAGGTAAAACCTATCATTCCTATTGCACCAAAACCAATCCAAGCCCAACCAGCTGCTGTTGTAACTACAAAGCAATTAACCAATCCCATTATTGTCAAAGCGCCTCTTGCCACCGATGATATTCCGACGTCAATTGAAATTATAGCACAACCCGCAAAGGGAACAGTAGGAGCTTCTTCGAGCACTATTAATACTATGCCGCAAATTGCAGGCGGTAACGGCACAGCACCCATTGAAAATAGCAACAACGTAATGGCGAGTGCTGCTTTAGACAAATTACCTGAATTTCCTGGAGGAATAACTAAGTTTTATACTTATGTTGGTAGAAATTTTGAAACACCTGAGATATCTACTGATAAAAATATTAAAATTTACGTTTCCTTCGTAGTTGAAAAAGATGGAAGCATGACAGATATTCAAGTAAAAAACGATCCAGGATATGGCCTAGGAAAAGAAGCAATTAGAGTTTTAAAATCCTTAAAAACAAAATGGAGTCCGGGTATGATAGACTCCAAGCCGGTACGTACTGCATACAATTTACCCATAACAGTACAAGCTAACTAAAACTTAAAAAAGCATAATCGAACTGATTATGCTTTTTTTTTAAAATGAACGCGATTAAATCCTAAGTTTCTAGCCCAGATAGCAGCGGCATCGTGTTTATATAGAACAAGATTTTTACCGCAGTTCTATAAAAGGACATATAGCGGATAGCTGGAATAAGCTCCTTATAAAAAAAAAGATGTAATTCTAAAAAACCTTGATAAACCTTCAGCCTTTAAAGTCTATATTTTAATTCCACTTTCCGTATCTTTGTGCTATTGAAATTTTTAATTATGGAAACTGTTTTAGAAAATAAATTACCTACTAGTAAGCCAAAATGGCTTAAAGTAAAACTCCCAATAGGACAAAAATATACTGAGTTACGTGGTCTTGTCGATAAGTATAGCTTGAACACTATATGCACCTCTGGTAGTTGCCCAAATATGGGTGAATGTTGGGGTGAAGGAACAGCAACATTTATGATTTTAGGTAATACCTGTACTCGTTCTTGTGGTTTTTGTGGCGTAAAAACTGGCCGACCAGAAACAGTAGATTGGGATGAACCAGAAAAAGTGGCACGCTCCATTAAAATAATGAATATCAAGCATGCTGTAATTACTAGTGTAGACAGAGATGATTTAAAAGATGGTGGATCGATTATATGGATAGAAACTGTAAAAGCGATTCGTAGAATGAACCCCAATACAACGCTAGAAACTTTAATTCCTGATTTTCAAGGAATGGAAAGAAACCTTGATCGTATCGTTGACGCAAATCCAGAGGTAGTTTCGCACAACATGGAAACCGTTCGTAGACTTACTCGTGAAGTACGTATACAGGCTAAATATGATCGTAGCCTTGAAGTTTTACGCTACTTAAAAGAAAAGGGAATCAATAGAACAAAATCTGGAATCATGCTTGGTCTTGGTGAGCAAGAAGAAGAAGTTTTCCAAACCATGAGAGACCTTCGCGAAGTTAATGTTGATGTGGTAACGATTGGACAATATTTACAGCCTAGTAAAAAGCACCTACCGGTAAAGGAATTCATAACGCCTGAGCAATTCGCAAAATACGAGCAATACGGACTAGAATTAGGTTTCCGTCATGTCGAAAGCGGACCATTAGTTCGATCTTCATACAAAGCACAAAAACACATATTATAATCTAAGACACTAAAGTCAGAAAGTCGAAAGGCCTAAATTCCTGACTTTAGGTTATGAGATTTTCAGACTTAAAACCTATGACAAGAATTGCTATAAATGGCTTTGGAAGAATTGGACGAAATTTATTTCGCTTGCTTTTAAACCATCCCACTATAGAGGTTGTGGCCATTAATGACATTGCCGATACAAAGACAATGGCCCACTTATTGAAATACGACAGTATTCATGGCGTACTACCTTATAAAGTTACCACAGATGATTCTGGTATTTTTGTGGAAGAAAAACATTTTTTCTTTTTCCATGAAAAAAACATAGCTAACCTGGATTGGAAAGGTATCGATATAGATTATGTAGTTGAAGCAACAGGGAAACACAAAACTTTTGAAGAGATAAACGCACACATATTGGCAGGAGCCAAAAAAGTAATATTATCAGCTCCATCTGAAGTAGACACTATAAAAACAGTAGTTCTAGGGGTCAATGAGAATATACTTGACGGTAGTGAAACTATTATCTCAAACGCAAGTTGTACAACGAACAACGCAGCGCCAATGGTTAAAATAATTGATGACCTTTGCGGGATAAAAGAGGCTTATATTACAACTATACACTCGTTCACCACGGATCAAAGTTTACATGATCAACCTCATAAGGATTTACGAAGAGCCCGAGGCGCAAGTCAATCGATCGTACCCACTACTACCGGTGCAGCGAAAGCTATTACAAAAATTTTTCCTACATTAGAGGGGAAAATTGGTGGCTGTGGCATTCGAGTACCCGTTCCTGATGGATCATTGACAGATATTACATTTAATGTCAAGAGAGCCGTCACTATCGAAGAAATAAATGCAGCGTTTAAACATGCTTCCTTAAACGGTTTAAAAGGAATCCTTGATTATACCGAAGATCCAATAGTATCTGTCGATATTATAGGAAATAGAAATTCTTGTGTATTTGATGCGCAATTGACCTCTGTAATTGATAAAATGGTAAAAGTGGTAGGCTGGTATGACAATGAAATAGGGTATTCCTCGAGAATAATTGATTTGATTGAATTGACAAAAAAATAACGAACTAATAAAATTAGGATGAAGTACATTTGGGTTTTTGTTGCTTTTTTTACTTCTTTTCTTTATTCTCAAAGTAAAGATAGTCTTGTATATTACAATGATTTAGCAACTTCAAATATTCAAATCAACAAGATCAAGAATGCTCTTTATTACACCCAAAAAGCTATTGATTATGCAGAAGAAAATGGCGATATTAGAGCTCACGCAACACAAACATTTTTATTAGGCAAAATTTATTTTGACCTACAAAAATACAATGATGCCATTGAAACATTTTCTAAAAGCATTTCTTTATTTGAATCAGTTACTCCCACTGTAGAATATGGTGACACCTATTACTATTTTGGTTTAGCCGAAATGCACAAGCTAAATTACAAAGCTGCTAAAAATTACTTCAATAAAGCCAGCACTATATACAAACTAGTAAAAACGGAAAAAAAAGCAGACGTAATAAATCTTCAAAAGGGAATTATCCTTAGAAATGAAAACCAATTTTCAGAAGCTGCCCTTCTTTTCAACACTATCATTAGCGATACTACTATTACAAAAAAGGATAGTACAAAAGCCGAGGCGTTATACCAAATGGGCTTAATTGAACAACATAACAACCGCACCATTCTTGCTTTGAATTACTACAACAAAGCACTCGAAATTAATAAAAAAATAGAGAACTTAGAACAGAAATCTAGAATACTTCTCGCCATGAGTAGCGCTTACGAAAAGCAATTAGACAAAAGTAACGCTTATCTATTCTTGAAACAACACCTTAATCTAAAGGAAAGTTTAATGCTACTAAATAATGAAAAATTAGGCATTGATGACTACGAAAATTTTAAAGAATTACAAAGAATAGATAAAATTGCAAAAATTGCAAAAGAAAGAAAAGAGGACGAAAAAACCAGTAAATTTTTTAAATTAATCAATATTTTAGCTATCGCACTTATCTCAATTTTATCTTTATTGAGCTTGTCGCTTTACAAAAACAACATTATTAGAACGAAAACAAATTTACTCTTAAAGGAAAAGAACAAGGAACTTATTGCAGCCAAAGAAAAAGCAGAAAAAGCTTCCCAAGCTCGATCTGAGTTTCTCTCTATTGTTAGTCATGAATTACGAACTCCCTTGAATGCCATAAATGGTATTACGCATTTACTCCTGGAAGAAAATCCAAAAAAATCACAACTGCATTACTTATCATCTTTGCAATTTTCAGGTAATTATCTAACAACATTTATAAACGATATTTTAGAAATAAATAGAATCGAATCGAATAAAGTCGAAGTAGAAAACATCCCTTTCAATCTAAAACAGTTATTACTTGATATCAAAAACTCGTTAAAAGAGGTAGCTATAAAAAACAATAACAAATTAGAGCTAGTTATTGATGATTCAATTCCTGAAGATCTTTTGGGTGACCCTACTAAACTCTCTCAAATATTCATGAATTTAATTAACAATGCCTTAAAATTCACAAAAAACGGAAGTGTAAATATTTCAGCTAAACTAGTTTCTTTTCAAGAAGAAAATATGCTAATTGCGTTTGAAATACAGGATAACGGAATAGGGATAGCAGCAGATAAATTAGAAACTGTTTTTGAAAGTTTTGCGCAAGGTTCTATTGAAATTAATCGCAAATATGGCGGAACCGGATTAGGACTTACTATTGTCAAAAAGTTAACGAATCTACTAGGAGGTCGCATTAAATTAAAAAGTACTGTGGGAGTGGGATCACTTTTTTCTTTTAATCTGTTATTTAAAGCAAATGATAACAAAGACATAATAAAAGAAAATAAAATAGCGTACGACTTTAGCTCACTAGCCAATAAAAAAGTACTTATCGTTGAAGATAATAAGATCAATCAAATGATTACCACGAAAATGCTTGAAAGCAAGGGAGTAATTTGTGAAGTAATAGACAACGGCGAAGACAGCATCAATGCTGTGAAAAACAATAAATATGATTTAATTTTAATGGATGTACATTTACCAGGAATTAATGGAACCATAGCCACACAGAAAATACGGGAATTTAATACTCAAATCCCCGTAATTGCCTTAACCGCTATCTCATTAGATGAAAACAGAGAAATGCTACTCTCTTTCGGTATGAACGATGTTGTGACAAAACCATTTGTTCCAGAAGAATTCTACGCTGCCTTGTTGCGAAATCTAGTCACAAACTAATAGTTTAATATTAAGCTTTTGATTAAAGCTCTAACTTTCGGTTCTGCATTTTGAGCCGCTTCCAGTACTTCATCATGTGATATTGTATCGATGCTTTCCTCGTTCCCCATATCAGTAATGATAGACACTCCAAAAGTCTCTACATCCATATGGCGTGCTACAATAACCTCTGGAACAGTAGACATTCCCACACAATCTGCACCAAGAATTTTTACCATTTTATATTCAGCCAAAGTTTCAAAAGTAGGACCTTGTAAACCAAAATAAACACCGTCTTGTACTTTAACACCTAATTCTAAAGCAAGCTCTTTCGATTTGCTTATCATATTTCGAGAATAAGGCGCACTCATATTTACAAAACGAGGACCAAATCGCTCTTCATTTTTCCCACGTAAAGGATGCTCTGGCGCAAAATTGATATGGTCCTTGATTATCACAATATCACCTACTTTATAATTAGGATTAACTCCGCCAGACGCATTTGAAACAACTAGTTTACTTATTCCTAAGTATTTCATAACTCGCACAGGAAAAGTCACTTCCTCCATAGAATAGCCCTCATAAAAATGGAACCGTCCTTGCATAGCTACCACTTTTTTATCTCCAATAGTTCCAAATACTAATGCACCTTTATGGCCTTGCACTGTAGAAACTGGGAAATTAGGTATCTCATTGTAAGGCAACGTGAAAGCCACCTCCATATCATCTGTAAAACTGCCTAATCCTGATCCCAATATAACTCCATATTCAGGATTAAAATCATTTTTAGCCTTTATAAACTGCACTGTTTCCTGTACTTTATCCCACATACTCATAAATTGTTTTATTAAATTTAGCACCTTCACTAATAAAGGAACTTTGTATTGGTAAGTAAAAAAGCTGCTCTGCCGGCAAACTACCCTTTAGTCTTACATAATCTTTTTCGGTAGTAATTACCATCTTGTTTCCAGCCTTCAGTTTAATCGCTTCGATATCGGAATTCGTAAAATCATGATGATCGGGAAACGACAAGCAAAGATCACCTTTTTGTTTTAAAAAATTAAAAAAAGAATCCGGTCGCGCAATTCCCGCGATAAGCACCTTTGGCTCTCCTATAATCAACTCTCTAGATATTGACGAGTTTTCTGAAAAAACAAAACTGTCATAATTGATATAGCTAAAATACAATTCTTGATTTTCGCCAAGGTTTAGTTTAGCTCTTATTTTAACTTGTTCCGTGATTGCTAAGTCTTTGGGACATTTAGTAACGATCACAATCTTAGCCCTATTAGCACCGCTCCTACTTTCTCGTAAATTACCCGTTGGTAACATATAATCATCACAGTACAAATCATTATAAGTAGTAAGCAATATATACAAGCCCGCCCTTACCCTACGGTGCTGATACGCATCATCGAGTAATATAATATTGGGTTTAGTTTTTTGCTCAAGCAATTTTTCTATTCCATTTTTACGGTTGGCATCGACAGCAACTTGAACGGATTTAAATTTACTAAAGAATTGATAAGGCTCGTCACCTAAGGTTGCAGCAGTAGCATTAGCATCTGCCAAGACGAAGCCTTCTGATTTCCGTTTATAACCTCTACTCAAAGTGGCTACTCTATAATGCGGAGATAACAACCGAATCAAATATTCAATTTGCGGAGATTTCCCCGTTCCTCCTACACTTAAATTACCTACCACTATAGTTGGTACAGCAAAAGAGTATGATTTTAAAACTTCGGTATCAAAAAGATAATTCCGTATAGCAGTAACGATTCCGTATAGGATGCTAAAGGGGAATAGTATTTTTCTAAGTACATTCATAATACGAAAGTATATTTTTTATTTTAAAGTTGATTTGTTTATTCGTTAATTTGTTCACCAGATCAAACTCGAGATCGAAGTAAAAAATAAATCTAAATTTATAGCATGTATACAATTAAAGAGATCATAGCAGTACTCGAAGAGATGGCCCCTTTGGCATATGCTGAAGATTTTGATAACGTTGGCTTACTAGTGGGGGACCAAGAAGCTATAGCTACAGGAGCACTTGTATGTCATGATGCGCTAGAGAATGTAATCGACGAAGCCATTGCTCAAAACTGTAATCTAGTCGTTTGTTTTCACCCAATCCTTTTTTCTGGATTAAAAAAGATTACCGGTAAAAACTACGTGGAACGAGCTATTATTAAAGCAATAAAAAATGATATTGCCATCTATGCAGTTCATACTGCCTTGGATAATCATAAGGACGGAGTAAACAAAATATTTTGTAATGCTCTGGAACTAATAAATACTAAGGTTCTGATCCCAAAACTCAACTTTATTCATAAGTTAGTGACTTACACCGTTCCTGAAAATGCTGCTGTAATTCGTACCGCACTTTTTGAAGCAGGAGCAGGAAATATAGGCAATTATGACAATTGTAGTTTTAGCTCTAATGGAATTTTTACTTATAAAGGTAACGAACTCAGTAATCCGTTAATAGGAGAAAAAGGAAAACTGCATACAGGCGAAGAAATAAAAATAGAGGTTATTTTTGAAAAACATTTAGAATCTAAAATCTTAAAAGCACTATTTACTGCGCATCTATACGAGGAAGTGGCTTATGAGATTTATGTAATGCAAAATTCTCATCAAAACATTGGCCTTGGCATGATAGGCGAATTAGCAACTCCAATGAATGGGACTGAATTTTTAAATCACGTTAAAAATAAAATGCAAGCAGACGGAATTAGACACTCCGTGTTTTTGGAAAAACCTATAAAAAAGGTTGCTGTATTAGGAGGATCTGGAAGTTATGCTATAAAAAATGCAATTCAGGCTGGAGCCGATGTCTTTTTAACCGCAGATTTAAAGTATCATCAGTTTTATGAGGCCGAAAACAAGCTACTTTTGGCAGATATTGGACATTTTGAGAGCGAACGCTATACAAAAAATTATATTGTTGATTTTCTTCGGAAAAAAATCCTTAATTTTGCAATCATTTTATCTGAAGAAAATACAAATCCAGTTAAGTACTTATAGAATATGGCGAATACGAAAGAATTGAGTGTTGAGGACAAGTTAAGAGCAATTTACGATTTACAGCTAATTGACTCTAGAATTGACGAAATTAGAAATGTACGAGGTGAGCTACCTCTAGAAGTGGAAGATCTAGAAGATGAAGTTGCTGGTTTAAGCACACGTTCTGAAAAATTAAAAAGTGAACTTGAGGTAATCGAGGACCTGATTAAAGGAAAAAAGAATAGCATTGACGATCACAAAGAGGCTATCAAAAAATACACAAAACAACAAGAAACAGTTCGTAACAATAGAGAATTCAACTCCTTAACTAAAGAGGTTGAATTCCAAGAGCTAGAAATTCAATTAGCTGAAAAGCAAATGAAAGAAATGAAAGCTTCTATTGAACACAAGAAAGAAGTTATCTCTCAATCTAAAGAAAGATTAGAAGTAAAATCTAATCACTTGAAGCATAAAAAGCTGGAATTGGATGCTATCATGGCAGAAACAGCAAAGGAAGAAGAATTTTTAACAGAGAAATCTGCTGAATTCCAAGCTTTAATAGAGGAGCGTTTACTAACTGCCTATACTAGAATTCGTTCTAGCGTACGTAACGGTTTAGCAGTAGTATCTATTGAAAGAGGTGCATCTGCAGGATCGTTCTTCACTATCCCTCCACAAACACAAGTGGAAATTGCTTCAAGAAAAAAAATCATCATAGATGAGCATTCAGGTCGAATACTAGTAGACAGTATGCTAGCTGATGAAGAAAAAGAAAAAATGGAAAATTTATTCTCTAAATTTTAATTATATTTAAGTCCCGATCCACATCGGGACTTTTTTATTATGAAAAAAACCATCTATTTCCTTTTTACCAAAACCGTAGGTCTCTACGTAAACCTCCTAAGTTTTATTGCCCCTAATAAAGCTACAAAGCTAGCTTATGCCTTATTTAGCGAACCTAGAGATGGAAGGTTAACTAATGAGAGTCTTCCAAAATCTTTACTTAAGACAGAAAAAGAAACGCATATTCATGATGACGTTCAATTTCAAACTTACACTTGGAAAGGCAATGACACTGTCATACTACTCGTCCATGGATGGGAAAGTAATGCATCAAGATGGAAAGAACTACTACCCTACTTACAAAAATCAGGTAGCACTATAATAGCGATCGATGCTCCAGCTCACGGCTTATCCAGCGGAAAAGAATTTAATATTCCGCAATACGCAGCTTATATTGATGTACTAGCTAAAAAATTCAATCCCTCCTACCTCATTGGTCATTCATTGGGAGGTAAAACATGTTTATATTATCAATCACATTACCAAAACGATCTTATATCAAAAATGGTGATCTTAGGTGCTCCAAGTGATTTCAAAATAATTCTGAATAACTACATAAAAATGCTAAGTCTAAATTCGATTATAGCTAGAGGACTTGAAGCACATTATATAAATAATTTCAACCTAACCCTAGATCAGTTTTCAGGAAAACACTTTGCTTCAAACATCAAGACAAAAGGATTAGTCGCTCACGACATTGATGACACTGTAGTCTCATTTACAGAAGGAAAAAAAATAGCCGAAAGCTGGAAAAATGCAGTTTTCATAGAAACAAATGGCTTAGGTCATAGTATGCACAGTAAAGATCTGTACGAGCAAGTTTGCCAGTTTTTATTTCAATCACACCACTGATTTAAATTTGGGCGTGACCCTGCCTCATAAAAAAAATGAGCCACGGTCGAGCTATCCGCTATATTCCCGCTAACAAAACCTACGGCTAGCGCCTTGTTTTGTAAAGCAGGAGATGCCGCTGCTATCCCTCACGCGCAACAACACCATCACTTTTCTAGTACCAACGCCTAATCTCATTCTCAAATTGATTACTTTTGCATTATGGAAGAAAATTTAAAACGGCTGAATAAATTCATAGGCGAAACTGGTTACTGCTCCCGTCGTGAAGCAGATAAAATAATTGAGCAAGGACGAGTTACTATCAATGGTATCGTTCCTGAACTTGGTACAAAAGTTTCTCCAAATGACGAAGTACGTATTGATGGAAAACTAATCCATGACAGGAAAGAAAAACCAGTTTATTTAGCATTTAATAAACCCACAGGAATAGAATGTACGACTAATCTAGATGTACGTTACAACATTGTAGATTTCATTAATTACCCCACACGTATATTCCCTATTGGTCGTTTGGATAAAGCCAGTGAAGGATTAATTTTTATGACTAATGATGGTGACATTGTCAACAAAATATTACGCGCTCGCAACAATCACGAAAAAGAATATACGGTTACAGTAAACAAACTTATCACAGACCGTTTTATCGACAAGATGAGCAACGGAATACCGATTTTAGACACTGTTACAAGAAAATGTAAAGTAGAGAAAATTAGCGCAACCACATTCAAAATCATCTTAACCCAAGGACTAAATCGCCAAATTCGTAGAATGTGTGAGTACCTAGGTTATGAAGTGACCGCCTTAAAACGCATCCGAATCATTAACATATCACTAGATATTCCAGTAGGTCGTTATCGTGATTTAACCGATGCTGAAATCAAGGAATTGAACGAATTAATTGAACCGTCGAGCAAGACAGAAGAAGCAAGTTTACCTAAACCTGAAGCTCCAAAACGACGAAATGAATTTATAAAAAGAGACGATCCTCGCTTCAAGAAAAAAGGAGATTATTAGGTAAAAATAAAAAGCTGTAAATTGTATTTACAGCTTTTTATTTTTAAAACCATCTTTTCCTTTTAAATAAGAAAACTCCAAAAACAGAAAAAAGAATCGAAATCGAAATTATGATTAGCAATCCCAATGGATTATTCTGCAGACCGTTAGGAACATTCATTCCGTAAAAACTAGCGATCACAGTAGGAATCATTAAAATAATAGAGATAGAAGTCATCTGCTTCATGATAGTATTCATATTATTTGAAATCACTGAAGCGTAAGCATCCATAGTGCCGGTTAATATGTCGCTGTATATGTTCGTAGTTTCTTGCGCTTGACGCAATTCAATCTCGACATCTTCTAGCAAATCCATATCATAATTGACACGTTGCGATTTTATATTTTTGATACGATGCAACAAGATATCATTCCCTTTTAATGAAGTCATGAAAAATACTAAACATTTCTCTATTTGCAATAGCGCTTGTAACTCTTCATTTTTAATCGATTTCTCTAAATTATCTTCAGCAAGCTTGATTTTTTGATTCACCTGTTTCAGATACTTTAGATACCAAACACTCGAAGACAATAACAATCTCAAAACGAGATCAAAATTATCTTTGATATCGATGTTTTTTTTGTTGGAATAAGTAACAAAATCAGTCAGCATCTCCGTTTTGTGGAAGCTAATGGTAACACACACTTCTTCCTTAAATACAACCCCTACAGGAATAGTATTGAAAGGTAATTTAACATCGTTACTTTTCACAGGAATACGCATGATGATTAACGTCCAGCCGTTTTCGACCTCGATACGGGGTCTTTCATCTATATCTTCGATATCATTGTAAAATGCTTCTGGAATTTGGAGTTCATCCAGTACATACTTTTTTTCTGCTTCCGTTGGACATTCTACATCGATCCAACAATTGGGAAACCACTCTGGTACAGCAACTAATCCGTTATTGTTTTTGTAAAAAGCTCTCATTTCAAAATTCTATAGTAATTGTATAGCCACTTGAAATTGAGCAAGAGCTATGCTTAATTAAACATTCCCGAATAATAATCGTCCATTAGATAAAAATCTTTATTTAGTGATGCAAAAGTATTCTTTATTTCTATCGTCAATTCGTATGAAGTCACTTTTTATGTTTTATTTAATACAGCAAAAAAAAACCTACTCGGCTGAGTAGGTTTCTTTCAATTTATATTTTAGCCATTTTCATTTCTCTAGCTAATAAGGTGTTTTTCATTAACATGGCGATGGTCATAGGACCAACACCTCCTGGAACAGGTGTAATGAAACTCGCTTTTTTACTTACATGTTCAAAATCAACATCACCCGTAATGATATATCCTTTTTCAGCGGTTTCATCAGCTACACGAGTGATACCTACGTCAATCACTACTGCTCCATCTTTAACCATTTCGGCTTTTAGATAATTTGGCACGCCTAGAGCCGTAATAATAATATCTGCTTGTGTTGTTATTTGTGCGATATTCTTTGTATAACTGTGCGTTAATGTCACTGTTGAGTTACCGGGGAATCCTTTTCGTCCCATTAAAATACTCATAGGACGACCTACAATATGACTACGACCGATAACTACGGTGTGCTTCCCTTGCGTTTCAACTCCGTAGCGCTCTAATAGTTCTAAAATCCCAAAAGGTGTTGCTGGAATAAATGTACTCATATCTAAAGCCATTTTTCCAAAATTCTCAGGATGAAATCCATCAACATCTTTACTTGGACATACCGCCATCAAAACTTTTTGTTCGTCTATTTGCACAGGTAAAGGCAATTGCACGATAAAACCATCAATGTCATCATCCTCGTTAAGCTCCTTGATCTTTTTTAATAATTCAGTTTCAGAGGTAGTACTTGGCATTTTTACTAATGTCGATTCAAAACCTACTCTCTGGCATGCTTTTACTTTACTTCCTACATAAGTTAAACTTGCCCCATCGTTTCCAACAATAACTGCTGCAAGATGAGGTACCTTTTCACCGTTTTTAATCATTTTTTCAACTTCAATCGCAATTTCGCTCTTGATGTCTTCTGCTGTTTTTTTTCCGTCTAGTAGTTGCATTTCGTTTTAGTTAAACGTTTTAAATCACATCCCAAAAGTTGTTTTCGCTACTCTTGTTTCATAACCTAAAACCATATAGTTGTTGTTCAAATTCATAGTAAAAATTTAAGGTTTAAAATTTCGTGAAGAAATCTTAAACCTTAAAACTATTATTTCGGCATTCCGCCTGGCATTCCTTTCATGCCACCCATCATTTTCATTAGATTTTTTCCGCCCGGGCCTTGCATCATTTTCATCATCTTACTCATTTGATCAAACTGTTTCATCAGTTGATTAACTTGCTCTATTTTAGTTCCAGAACCTTTTGCTATTCGGTTTTTTCTCTTCACATCAATTACAGAAGGTTTACTTCTTTCAATTGGTGTCATAGAGTGGATAATCGCTTCGATATGTTTGAAAGCATCATCTTCTATTTCTACATCTTTCATTGCTTTAGATGCACCTGGTATCATTCCGACTAAGTCTTTCATGTTACCCATTTTTTTCACTTGCTGAATTTGTGACAAGAAATCATCAAAACCAAACTCATTTTTAGCAATTTTCTTTTGAATCTTTCTCGCTTCTTCCTCATCGAATTGCTCTTGTGCTCTTTCTACCAAGGAAACAACATCTCCCATTCCTAAGATACGCTCTGCCATACGCACAGGATAGAATACATCAATAGCATCCATCTTTTCTCCTGTACCTACAAATTTAATTGGTTTATTAACAACCGATTTAATCGATAAGGCAGCTCCACCACGAGTATCACCATCTAATTTGGTTAGGATTACTCCATCAAAATTCAATATATCGTTGAAAGCCTTTGCTGTATTTACGGCATCTTGACCAGTCATTGCATCCACAACAAATAATGTTTCCTGTGGTTTGATCGCATCATGAACACGAGCAATCTCATCCATCATTTCTTGATCGACAGCTAAACGACCTGCTGTATCGACAATTACTACATTGAATCCGTTTGCCTTTGCGTGTTTGATCGCGTTTTGAGCAATTTCAACTGGATTTTTATTTTCTGGTTCTGAATACACTTCAACACCTATAGAATCTCCTACAACATATAATTGCTGAATAGCCGCTGGACGATAAATATCACAAGCTACTAACAAAGGTTTCTTTCCTTTTTTGGTTTGAAGATAATTTGCAAGTTTACCCGAAAAAGTAGTTTTTCCTGATCCTTGTAAACCAGACATTAAAATTACAGATGGTGTTCCCTGCAAGTTAATTCCAGCAACATCACCACCCATTAATTCAGTTAATTCATCTTTAACCAATTTCACTAATAACTGACCTGGTTGTAGCGTCGTTAAAACATCTTGACCAATTGCTTTTTCTTTTACTCTAGCAGTAAAATCTTTGGCGATTTTAAAGTTCACATCGGCATCAAGCAAAGCACGACGCACTTCTTTGAGCGTTTCAGCTACGTTTACTTCTGTTATTTTTCCGTGCCCTTTTAATATATGAAAGGCTTTGTCTAGTTTATCGCTTAAATTATCAAACATGTAATTGTTGTTTTAGGAATTGCAAATATAATACAAAGGATTAGAGACACAAGATTTTGATCTTTAAAACTTTGTTATTTCCTCTCAAAATAAAGGTGATTTTCAATCTTTGAATTCTTCTGGTTTAAAACTGAAAATAAATAAAAGGCTGTGGCCCACTAGTAGCTGTTGCATAAACTACCCAAAATGTCATTGCTAAAGTAAAAGCTTTAAAAACAATAGGCATTTTATCAAAAATAACTTTATTAAAATCAACTACCTGAGTTGGTAAAAAGTGCCATGCAAAACCGAAAAGCATTACTATAAACACATTTTCATATCCTTGTATAATAACCAACCACTGTGCTGGATCGAACGTCACTTGCTGTATCGAATTCAATACATCTAACGCCACATCAAAAGTGCCTGCACGAAAGAAAATCCAACTAAAAGCAACAAAATTAAAAGTAATTAGTACTGAAACAACATGAAAGAATCCTCTACCAATGGTCCATTTACCCTCTTTTTTATCTGGAAAATATTCTGCAAAAACTTTATTAATAGCCAGTGCCAAGCCGTGCAAGGCTCCCCAAACAATAAAGCGAACGCTAGCGCCATGCCAGAAACCACCTAGTAACATGGTCGTCATCATATTGACGTTAGTGTACATTGTTTTCTCTGAATTCTTAGAAAACAAAATTGTTAATATAAAAACGATTAAAGCGATTACACCGATAACAAAAACTACAGGACTAGTGGCAAAAATAAGTAAACCATAGCCTATCAAACCACTAAAAAACAATGTTGGAAATAAAAATCCGGCAACTGAGCCTGAACGATTTCCTCCTATTGTGATGTATAAATAATCGCGCAACCAAGTCGATAAGGATATGTGCCACCTTCTCCAAAACTCCGTTATTGAAGCTGACTTGTATGGTGTAATAAAGTTAGTCGACAATTTAAAGCCCATTAATAAAGCAATCCCTATAGCCATATCTGAGTACCCAGAAAAATCACAATAGATTTGCAATGTATAGCCATAAGCTGCCATTAAATTTTCAAAAGCGGTGTAACTCTTTGGTGCATCAAAAACACGGTCTACAAAGTTGAGAGAAATATAATCAGACACCACTGTTTTCTTGATCAGTCCCCCAATAATCATGAACAAGGCATTATTAACATCTGTTCGAGATAGCGTAGTTTTTTTATAAATTTGCGGAATAAATTCAGACGCCCTTACAATAGGTCCCGCTACTAGTTGTGGAAAGAACGACACAAAAAACATGTAATCAAAAAAGTTCTTAGTAGGCTCTAGTTCTCTTCTATAAATATCAATAATGTAACTCATTGATTGAAAAGTATAAAATGAAATCCCCACAGGCAAAATAATGTTTTGTAACGATAAATCTCCATCAAACAAACCATTATAACTAACTATCATAAAATTAGAGTACTTGAAATAACCTAAGAATCCCAAATTAAATATGACGCTAAGAATTATAAAAAATTTACGAAAGCGCTCATCTGTCTCTTGATACAAAAATTTGGCTAGCGTAAAATCAATCACTCCAGAAAACAGTAGTAAGAAGAAATAAATTCCGCTAGATTTATAGTAGAAAAATAATGAAAAAGCAAAAACATAAACATTGCGATACATTCGCGTGCTTGCTTTTGTAGTCAATATATAGAGCGGATAGAAAACTAAAAAAATCCCTAAAAAGAAAGGTGTATTGAATAAGATAGGTTCTTTCGGATTGTAGGTAAACCAGTTTCCTACCTCAGCAATTGTGATTTGTCCATAGGAATCCATAAACCATTTTTGTAATTCAAATAAAAAATCCACGTACTTCTACTTATTATAATTATGAAATGATTGTATAATTTCGTCTGACACTAATTTGCCTTGCAATTGGTATCCTTTTACAGTATAATGTACTCTGTCGGCTGCAATTATACCACTTCTAAAGTTCTGTTCTACACCATTCATTCCTCCTAATAAAGAATAAAAGTTATAAAAAGCGTATTGATTTTTAATTGCAGCTTTACTCATCTCTTTACAATATCCGTCTACGATGGTATTCAATTTATGATTTGCTAGAAATGAGGGTGGAGGCGTCAGTACTAAAATGGGAGAATTAGGGTTGGTCCTCTTTATGTTTTGAGCAAACAGCTCTAATTGCTGCATGAACTCAGCGTTACTTAACTTACCATAGGATTCATTAGTACCAAAAGAGACTACAATTAAATCGGGTTGCAGTCCTTTTAGTTGATCAAAAAACAAAGGATATTTATTATAATCTGAAAACTTAGCGCCGTTTACACCTAAATTATGATACAAAATTCCTGGCTTATCATTTTCTAAAATTATGCCGCTCAAAACATAATCTTGTTCCTCCTTATTTGGTAATAGGTAGATCGTTTTTAGGGCATCGGCAGTTTGATAATAGTGAAAGTTCTTTGTACTCAACAAGGGCAATGACATAAATGAGTATATAGTTTTATCAACTGAAGTCGTTTCCTTTGTTGGGATTTTTAAAGTTTTCCCAAATGTGATTCGATCTGACTTTAATCCGTTTGCTCTCTTAACTTGTGAAATACTCAGACTGTACTTTTCAGCAATTTCTGAGATCGTTTCGCCTTTTTTAATTTTATGAAGTATCACTTTAGGCGCGGCCGCCTTTACAACAACTTGTTGTTTAGAGGTAGCAACCTCAAATAAATTTCGATTCCCAGGAGTAAATATTTTTATAGTATTGAATGCATTAGAAACTTCTTTAGCGTTCAATTGAAGTACTAATTTTTTAGACTTAGTACTAAACAAAATACCACTAAGCCCTATTTCATCTCCTTTTTCAGGATAGATATTTCGGTAACTTTTCCACAAAACATTGGATGAAAATTTAAAATCAGCATCTCCATTAGTTTTGGCTAAATTATGTGGAAAAATAAATCCTCTACCCCCATTACCAAAGTAAGATTGTAAATTCTTCCGAATTTCAGCAGTCATTATGCCGGCTTGAATATGAGAATCACCAATATGTACAATATTTATTTTCCCTCTCTTATCATTTTTTAACTTTTTTAATTTAGCAAAAAATGAAGCTAGTTCATTAGCGTTCTCAATTTTATCAAAATTACTTTCAGAAACAGGAATTGTCTCCGTTGTTGCGATTACATCCATAGTTTCAGCTGTGTCATTTGTTTGAGAACATCCTTTAAATGGCATCAATCCTAGTAGTACTAGTACATATAATTTATAGCCCATTTACACTTTTTTTCCTACTCATTAAAGTATCTGCCTTTCTTTTAACGAGACTGTTAGTTCGAGAAGACATTTTTGCTTGCTCCCGTAAAAGCTTGTATTTTTCATATCCTCTATCTAATTCATGGAACAACATGCTACCAATTTTTTTTGAGCCTCTAAAGTTAAAATGCGTGTAATCCTTGTTAGCTAGAGGTAAATCTTGCTCTACCCATTTAGCCATTGAACCTTCACCTCCCATTAATTTATACAAATCAATATAAGCCGATTTAGTTTTGATAGCATAACTCTTTTGTGATCGAGTTAATGGTACCACAGCCGAGTCTGTTTTCATTGCTGTATCATACTTTGTAGCTTTATCTGCAGTAGAAACAACTAAAATAGCAGCACCTGGAAAACTTTTTTGCAAACGCTCTACAGTCCGTGTCATACTTTTATCATACCAACCAAAATCTAATGTTCCATATTTTAAAACGTTCGTTCCGTAGTGAAGAACTATAAGATCGTATCCTAACTTTTGCTGAAAAGCATTCATTAGAGTAACATCAAATTTAGAAATTGGAATTCCAGAATTACCTCGTTGCGAAAAATTATCTACATGCACACCTTTTCCGTCATCAAAATTAAGTCCGTAAAAGGGAATAGATTTTGCTTTTCTAAACCCAATATTAAGTGATTGCAAATTATTTGGTGACAACTGCATCGTATTTAAAATTGTATTGGGACTTAACTTTTTAGCAATGGTATCGTTTTTAATTTGATAGGAAATATAGCCGTTTTGATTTGCAGCACTACCATAGAATAATGTTGGATTGTTTAATTGTGAAGTGTTTTTACTTTTTCCCGCTTTGTATTTTACCCAAGTTGCATTAATCGTATCATTAGCAAAAAAAACGTGACCATTGACGGCAAAAGGCCGAATTGGATTTTTAACATTAAGGTACGATTGCATTTTCCAATTCTCAGAAAACTGGTGTGTTACTGAAGTACGGGCAGAAGCCGACTCTGAAGTAATCGCAACAAATCCAACGCCTTGACCACCAAATTTATTTTGAAAATTGGCGCGAAAATCTTGGACAATAAAATCGCCATCAGTCATTGAGTCGCCGTAGTAAGCAACGCGAACTTTCCCTTTACGATTGGTTTCAAGTTGATATAACTTTTCGTAAAATGCAGAAAGGTATTGCAAACCACTGTAACTATCATAAGAGTCTTCCATAAAAACAAAACCCTGACCCGTAGTGTTAGCAGCTGGTGGATTTTGACTTATGCTACTTTCAGAATCTATAGTATCCACAGAAATAGCTTCGCCAGTTGTTCCTATTTCTCCTAACTCTTTATCCGCTTTAAGAGCATCTATTAACATACTGTCAATTAGAACATTTTTAGTAACCGTCTCTTTATCGGAAAAAAGTTTTTTAGGTAAAACCTCCTTAATTCCGATGAAAAAAAAAGTTGCTAGAAGTAGAATCCAAAATGATTGAAAAAAATACGTTTTTGTTGTACTCACTCTAAAACATTAAACAGTTAAAATGCTCGCGACATTACATGCGTTCTGGAACATTGATTCCAAGTAAACCAAAAGAGGCTGCGATAACATCCGCAACTTTTTTAGATAACTGAACTCTAAATATTTTTTTGCTTGTATCTTCTTCTCCCAAAATAGGTACTGCTTGATAGAACGAATTGTATTCACGAACTAAATCATAGGTAAAATTTGCTAACAAAGCAGGACTATGATTATGTGCCGCATTTTGAATTACTTCTGGGAATAATTCAATTTGTTTCAACAATTCTTTCTCTTTTTCGTGCAGAGTTACCATTCCTGAAATAGCAGAAAAATCGAAATTAGCTTTACGAATAATTGACTGTATTCTTGCGTAAGTATACTGAATAAACGGACCTGTATTTCCTGCAAAATCTACTGATTCTTCCGGATTAAACAGGATTCGTTTTTTAGGATCTACTTTTAAAATGTAATATTTAAGGGCACCAAGACCAATTGTATTGTATAATTGTGCTCGTTCCTCTTCGGAGTAACTGTCTAATTTCCCCAAATCTTCAGAGATTTTCTGAGCTGTGCTCGTCATTTCATGCATCAAATCATCAGCATCAACTACAGTTCCTTCACGACTTTTCATTTTCCCAGAAGGCAAATCAACCATTCCGTATGATAAATGATACAAGCTAGAAGCCCAATCAAAACCTAACTTTTTCAAGATTAAAAACAATACTTTAAAATGATAGTCTTGTTCATTCCCTACAGTATAAACCATTCCACCTACATCAGGCATATCTTTTACGCGCTGAATAGCGGTACCTATATCTTGTGTCATGTAAACCGCAGTCCCATCTGAACGCAAGACAATTTTTCGATCTAAACCCTCGTCCGTTAGGTCAATCCATACGGAACCATCAGGATCTTTTTCAAAAATCCCTTTCTCAAGTCCAATATTCACAACATCTTTACCCAATAAGTAGGTATTGCTCTCGTAGTAATATTTATCAAAATTAACGCCTAAATTTTTATAAGTAATAGCAAAGCCATCATAAACCCATTGGTTCATTTTGGCCCAAAGTGCTTTTACTGCTTCATCTCCCGCTTCCCATTTTTGAAGCATTTCTTGAGCTTCAATTATAATTGGTGCTTGTTTTTTAGCTTCTTCTTCTGTTTTACCAGCGCTAATTAACTGAGCAATTTCTTCTTTATAGGCTTTATCGAATGCCACATAATAGTTACCTACTAGCTTGTCTCCTTTTTGTCCAGTTGATTCAGGTGTTTCTCCGTTACCAAACTTTTGCCAAGCCAACATCGATTTACAAATATGAATTCCTCGATCGTTGATAATTTGTGTTTTGTATACTTTTTTACCAGAAGCTTTGATAATTTCGGCAACAGCATATCCTAATAAGTTGTTACGAACGTGACCTAAATGCAGAGGCTTATTTGTATTTGGGGATGAATACTCAACCATAACCGCTTTATCCTCAGGATTAGGAGTCACAAAACCAAATTTATCATTGTCCTTAATCCCGTCAAAAAAGTTCAAATAATAAGTGTCTGCTATTACTATATTTAGAAAACCAGACACAACATTGAATCTGCTTACTTCGTCAAGGTTTTCGACTAAGTAGTTCCCTATTTTATTTCCTAATTCTACAGGATTACTTTTGATTACTTTCAATAAAGGAAAAATAACCATCGTGATATCTCCTTCAAATTCTTTCCGAGTAGTTTGAAATTCGACTTTGTCAATAGCTACGTCAAATAAAGCCTGAATTGCTTTCTCAATAGAAGGTGTAAGAATTTCTGGTAATGTCATGAATATAATTTTAGAAGTGCAAAGATAATTCTAATTAACTAATATGTCCGCAAAAAACTGTTTTATGGTTTCAAAAAAATTAAAATTTTAGTTTTTACTAATTCACCCATGTAAAATAGCGATTTAGTATTCTTCTTAGCCGAACAAATTAAACTAAGCAGACCCTAAACCACCTCCATTTTCTATTTGATAAAATTATTTTTACATCTAAACTACAACTGTAGTTTGTGCTTTAACAAAGAAAAACCCGAAGCCATTATGACTTCGGGTTCTATACTATGCGAAAAAATATATTTTTATTAAATGGAATAAATTACCATTTGATGATAACACTTCCCCATGTAAATCCACTTCCAAACGCAGCTAAAACCACGGTATCACCAGATTTAATTTTCCCTTGTTCCCATGCTTCAGTTAAAGCAATTGGTATTGAGGCTGCAGTCGTATTACCGTATTTTTGAATATTATTGTATACTTGATCATCATTCAAGTCAAACTTCTTTTGGATAAACTGCGAAATTCTCAAATTCGCTTGATGCGGAATCAACATATCAATATCAGAAACCTTTAAATTATTAGCTTCCAATCCTTCGTTAATGACCTCAGCAAAACGTACAACAGCATTTTTAAACACAAATTGTCCGTTCATGTGCGGAAAGTAACTATCATCGTCTGGATTATTATCTGCTATAATATCCGAAACCCATCTCGCTCCCATTCCTGGTGCAATAAGTGCTAATTCCTCAGCATGCTGCCCTTCTGAATGTAAATGCGTAGATAGTATTCCTTTAGTCAAATCTTCTTCTCTGCTCAATACAGCTGCACCAGCTCCGTCTCCAAAAATAACAGAAACGCCACGTCCACGAGTTGTCATATCTAACCCTGTTGAATGTACCTCAGAGCCAATAACTAGGATGTTTTTGTACATTCCAGTTTTAATGTACTGATCTGCAACAGAAACTGCATATACAAAACCTGAACATTGATTTCTAACATCAAGAGCTCCAACAGTTCTTAATCCTAAATCACGTTGTACCAATACTCCCGGACCAGGAAAATAATAATCTGGACTCAGTGTAGCAAAAACTACAAAATCAATATCCTCTTTGGCTACACCAGAACGTTCAATTGCAATTTTGGCAGCCTTAACTCCCATAGATGTAGTTGTATCTTCTCCTCTGATAATGTGTCTTCTCTCCTCAATCCCTGTTCTTTCCTGAATCCATTCGTCAGTTGTATCAATGATTTTTGTTAGATCATCATTGGTGACAACATTGGAAGGAACATAAAATCCTAACCCCGCAATTTTTGAATGATACATATTGTTGTTTTATTAATATAAGGTTACAAATTTAATAATAGTTTAAAATATAAGTGTACAAATTACTGGTTTTTTAGTAAATAACAATTTTTAAAAAAATACCTAAAGAAAAAAATGTTGTATTTTAGCTCTCAAACCGCACAAATTCTGCGAAAATATTTATATCTAATGTAACGATTTATTAAGAATTGAGTCCAATACCTTATACTAAATACCAAAAAATTTGTTTATGAAATTAAAAACAACCTTCGTTTTATTCCTAGGTTTAAGCCTAAGTGCTTTAGCGCAAGAAAACCTAACCTATCAAAAACCATCCAAATCTATTCTTGATTTAGTTGATTACGAAAGAGCTCCCTCTGTGTCTATGGACACTAAAAAGGAGTATATGTTACTTTCTTACAGAAATACCTATAAAACCCTTGATGATTTAAATCAAGACGAAATGCGATTAGGCGGATTAAGAATAAACCCTACAACCAACATATCGAGTTCTGTTACCTACATCAATAATATTAAATTAAGAAAAATTAAGGATAAAAACGAAGTTCAAGTAAGTGGATTACCTGAAAACGCAAGAATCACTAATTTATCTTGGTCTCCGAATGAAAAGAAAATTGCTTTTTCGAATACAACCAGTAATGGCGTTGCTTTATGGGTAGTAGATGTTGCTTCGGCAAAAGCGACTATGCTAACCGAAGATAACGTAAATGCTAATCTTGGAAATCCTTTTAGCTGGTACAATGACAATGAAAACATTTTAGTAAAAATGCTTCCTAAAAACAGACCAGCTTTATTAGACGAGAAAAAAAACTTGCCAACTGGACCTATTGTTTCTAATGCAAACGGTACAGCTTCATCTAATAGAACGTATCAAGATTTATTAAAGAACAAAAGAGACGAACAAAATTTTGAAACTATTGTTACTGCAGAATTATACAAGGTAAATCTAAATGGTTCTAAAACATTATTTAAAGGAGCTGATTTGTATGCAGGAGAAAATTTCTCTCCGGATGGGAATTATTTAATGATTAGTACGATTCAAAAACCCTTCTCTTATATTGTTCCATTAAATCGTTTTCCTTCTAAAACAGTTGTCTATGACAAAGAAGGGAAAGAAATTAAAGTGGTAAACGAAGTCCCATTAAACGAAATCATGCCTAAGGGATTCATGGCAACACGTACTGGAAAAAGAAATATGGGATGGAGAAATGATCAAGCAGCTACCTTGTATTTTGTGCAAGCCCTAGACGAGGGTAATCCGGAAAACCAAGTAGAGTACAGAGATGAAGTACTTGCATGGAAAGCGCCTTTTAACGAAGACCCTAGTTTACTGATCAAAACAAAACAACGTTTTGCAGGTATTATGTGGGGAAATGAAACGATAGCAATAGCAATGGATCAATGGTATGATACACGTAACACTAAGACTTACTTATTTAATCCATCTGATGTAAAACAGCAACCAAAGGTTATATCAGATAGAAACTCTCAAGATATCTATGCTGATCCAGGAGATTTTGAAACAGTAAAAAATGCGTTCGGAAAACAAGTTTTAGCTATAGAGAATAACAACATGTATTTATTAGGTGCTGGTTACACTAAAGAGGGTCAATTCCCTTTTATCTCTGAATTCAATCTAAAAAATCTACAAACAAAGAGAATCTACACCTCCAAATATACAGACAAAAAAGAAGATTTGTTGTCTATTAAGGATTTCAAAAAAGGAGAAGTTCTAGTTCAAATTCAGTCTAAAAATGAGTTTCCAAATTATTACTTTAGAAACATTTACAAAAAAGAACAACTTACACCTATAACTAGCTTTAAAAACCCTTTTGAAGGTATTAAAAACGTAAGTAAAGAGGTTATTCAGTACAAAAGAAAAGATGGAGTTGCTTTATCTGGTACACTATACCTTCCTGCAGGTTATGATAAAACAAAAAAAGAAAAATTACCACTATTAATTTGGGCCTATCCAGCAGAATTTAAAGACAAAAACTCAGCAGGACAAAACAATCAAAATCCGAATGAATTTACGCTACCGTACTATGGATCGTTCGTGTATTGGGTAACTAAAGGATATGTGGTATTAGACGACGCTTCGTTCCCTATTATTGGCGAAGGAACTACAGAACCAAATGATAATTTCATTACACAATTAGTAGATAATGCCGAAGCAGCGATTAATGCAGTTGATGCTTTAGGATATATTAATAAAAAGAAAGTAGCGATTGGAGGTCACTCTTATGGCGCTTTTATGACAGCCAATTTATTGACACACTCTAATCTATTTGCTTGCGGTATTGCACGCAGCGGTGCATATAACAGAACATTGACTCCCTTTGGTTTTCAATCAGAACAACGCAATTATTGGGAAGCGACAGATGTTTATAATAAAATGTCACCCTTCATGAATGCAGATAAAATGAAAACACCACTCTTACTCGTTCATGGTGAGGCTGATAACAACCCAGGGACATTTACGCTACAAACAGAGCGTTATTTTCAGGCTTTAAAAGGATTAGGTGCTCCAGCGAGAATGGTTATTTTACCAAAAGAAGCACACAGCTATGTTGCTAAGGAAAATATCTTACATCTTTTATGGGAACAAGATCAATTCTTAGAAAAATACCTAAAAAACTAGTTGAAAGCAAAAGCCTCCAAATTTTAAAATATGGAGGCTTTTTTTATTATGATATCATTAAGCTAACTTCTTGATTAATTTCTAAAGGAACATCATGCTGAAAGAAGATTACTTTTTTATCAAAAACGGCTTTGATCAAATAATAACCGCCTTTAAAATAGGATTGTTTAGCAACTACATTCATCAAACCGTTATCTACCACTTTTAACTGATGCGGATATAACAAAACAGTTTCATCCTCCTCTTGAGAACCTACGACTACCAACTGCGATAGTTTTAATTCATTAACCTCACCAAAAAGTGATGCCACATATTTATTAATAGGGTTGTTGTATATACTAAAAGAATCTCCCCTATCTATCAACGTTCCGTTTTGTAGAACTATAGTTTGATCTGCATAAGACAAAGCGTCTGTACTATCGTGAGTTGCCACGATACAAGTAATTCCCTTCGTTTTTAAATAGGCGAACAAATTACGTCTCAAAGCATTTTTTCTAAAATTATCAATATGACTAAACGGCTCATCAAGTAGCAATATTTCAGGTTCTTCTGCAAGTGCTCTTGCCAAGGCAACACGTTGTTGCTGACCACCACTTAAATACTTTGCTTGCACATTAGCGAACTCCGTCATCTCAACCATTTCTAGTAGTTGTTCAACACGCAATTTTTTTAAAGCTTTAAAACCATTAGACAAAAACTTACCTACGTTTTCGGCAACAGTTGTATAAGGCATCAAATCAAAATCTTGCGCTAGATACTTTGCAAAGGGCACTCCAGGGACTAAATTAAATTTTGGACCTAGTATTTGTTTTTTTTCCCACGATATTGTTCCTTCATCTAAATCATGTAGGCCGTACATTAGTTTAAGAAGTGTACTTTTTCCGCATCCACTTTCTCCAATAATTGCAACATTCTGACCTTTCTCGATAGTAAAATCAATGTTTTTTAAGACGGGTTTATCTGTGTACCCAAATGAGATATTTTGAACTTGCAGCATTGTAATGAGTATATTTTTTTTGAGAATACAAAGATAATTTCTTTTGAGAAAATATTTTTAATGAATCGATTTAAATTAAAAAAAGAAAGTCGCCTTGTTTTGCAACAAGACGACTCTACCATATTATTTAAAAGTAAAATTTAGTTTCCTGCTTCTTTTTGAGCGTCTTGTTGCATTTTAGCATTTGCAGTAATAGCAAACTCTACACGACGATTTTCAGCTCTACCAGAAGTAGTTTCATTGGATGCGATTGGATCAGCAATTCCCATTCCTGTTACTTTAAATCTGCTTGAAAGAACACCTTTGCTTACCAAATAATTTCTAACAGCTGAAGCTCTCTCACCTGACAATTTCAAATTATAATCCGCTGGACCAGTACTATCAGTGTAACCAAATATCGTAATATCAGTATCAGGATATTCTGCAAAAACAGGAACCAATTTGTCCAAGTTAGATTTTGCAGTAGCAGTCAATGAAGATTTGTTGGTGTCAAAACGTACTGCATTTTCGTTCAATACTAACTGAATACCTTCACCTACTCTTTTAACCTCAGCTCCTGGAAGTACTTCATCAATCTGTCTCGCTTGCTTGTCCATTTTATTTCCAATAACACCACCAGCAACACCACCAACGACACCACCAAGAACAGCACCAAGTGCACCATTTCCTCCTTTACCAACATTATTACCAAGGATTCCTCCTAAAATAGCACCACCAGCAGCTCCTATTGCAGCTCCTCTTTGTTTTTTATTAGTGTTTTTAATAGATTCACAACCTGTAAATAGGGTCGCCGTTGTCATCACTAATGCCAAGGCTAATATAGAAAATTTTTTCATAATTATATTTTTTTTAATTTTTAAAATGTACTCTTAGTTTGCTCTCTGAAATTGGTAAACAACATCAGTCATCTTACCTCCCACATTGATTTTATCTATCAATTGAAAATTATCTTGACTTTGATTAGCTACATACAATATATAACCATCTCTTACTTTCTTAGCTTTTTCCCCAGCGTCAAGAACTTTTAAAACAAATTGACCGTCTTTATTCACAAACCAGGTAATTGGAGAGCTAAACGCAGGACAATTGTAACTTGTCAAAGCCATTTCACCTTTATTGTTATTAGAAATAAACTTCCAAGTGCTTCCTTCGAAACATTTTGAGTCAGCAAGTTGAAAAGAATTTACTTTAATTACCTCTGAACCAGGATAGGTTACCGAGCTTATTACCCAATTGCCTTTCATTGCTACTTGAGCTCCTTTATCTAATTTTGTATCTGTAGCCGAAGTAGATTTACATGAGAAAATCACCAACGACAATGCTGCTAAAAATAATATTTTTTTCATTTTGCTTTATTTTGTGTTTATAGGTACAAAGATACAACGAGAATCAATTGTTAAGGTTTCAATATTAAAATAATTTGTATCAACATTTACTACTAGAGACAATTTGTCACTTAGATCACAATTGGTATTCTATTTGAATTACGTTGTCTCGAATGTAAAACCCTATAAAAATAGTATCTATGACAACTGGAAAAATTAATGTTTCGGTAGAAAACATCTTCCCTTTAATCAAGAAGTTCCTGTACAGTGATCACGAAATTTTTTTACGTGAATTGATATCCAACGGGACAGACGCAACTTTAAAACTAAAACACCTTACGAATATTGGAGAAGCCAAAGTAGAATATGGCAACCCGATATTAGAAGTAAAAATCGATAAAGAGGGGAAAAAATTACACATCATTGACCAAGGTATTGGTATGACAGCTACTGAGGTTGAAAAATACATCAACCAACTGGCTTTCTCTGGTGCTGAGGAATTTTTAGAAAAATACAAAGACACGGCAAAAGACTCTGGAATTATTGGGCATTTTGGTCTAGGTTTCTACTCTGCTTTCATGGTAGCTTCTAAGGTGGAGATTATTACAAAATCATATAAAGAAGAACCTGCAGCACATTGGACTTGTGACGGTAGCCCAGAATTTTCATTAGAAACGGCTGACAAAACGACTCGTGGTACGGAGATTATTTTACACATTGCTGAGGATTCATTAGAATTTTTAGAAGAAGCAAGAATAAAAGGTCTTTTAAATAAGTACAATAAGTTTATGCCTATTCCAATTAAGTTTGGAACTTCAACAGAAACACTTCCTAAGCCTGAGGATGCTCCTGAAGATTATGTTGCTGAAACTGTAGAAACAGATAACATCATCAATAACCCAAATCCAGCGTGGACAAAACAACCAACTGATTTAAATGACGAAGACTATAAAACGTTCTACCATGAATTGTATCCTATGCAGTTTGAAGAGCCTTTATTCCATATTCACTTAAATGTTGATTACCCGTTTAACTTAACTGGAATTTTATATTTCCCAAAATTAAGTGGCGACTTACAAATTCAAAAAGATAAAATTCAGTTGTATCAAAACCAAGTTTACGTTACCGATAACGTAGAAGGAATTGTACCTGAATTCTTAATGATGCTTCGCGGTGTTGTAGACTCTCCAGATATTCCATTGAACGTTTCTCGTTCAGGATTACAAGCAGATGGAGCTGTAAAGAAAATTTCAAACTACATTACTCGTAAAGTAGCTGATAAATTGAAATCATTATTTACTGAAAACCGTGCCGACTTTGAAGCAAAATGGAATGACATTAAAATCGTTCTAGAATACGGAATGCTTTCTGAAGATAAATTCTACGAAAAAGCAGGTGCTTTTGTACTTTACCCAACGGTAGATAACAAATACTTTACGCTTGAAGAATTAAAAGAAAACCTTAAAGACAAACAAACCAATAAAGATGGTAAACTAGTTGTTCTTTACGCTGGAAACAAAGAGGCACAACACTCTTACATACAAATAGCTCAAGAAAAAGGATATGAAGTACTCCTTCTTGACTCACCTATTATCTCGCACTTGATTCAGAAAATTGAAGGTGATAATAGCGACATCACATTTGTGCGTGTAGATTCTGATCATATTGATAACTTAATCAAGAAAGATGAAACTACCATTTCTAAATTATCTGAAGACGAGCAAACAGGTCTAAAAACAGTTTTAGAAGCTATTGTTCCTAAACAAACGTATACTGTACAACTAGAAGCAATGGATAGCCAAGCTGCTCCATTTATCATAACGCAACCTGAATTCATGCGTAGAATGAAGGAAATGAGTCAATCTGGTGGTGGCGGAATGTTCGGTATGGGTAACATGCCTGAGATGTACAACCTAGTGGTAAATACCAATTCGCCATTAGCAACAACCATTCTTAGCACCGAGGACAAAGCATCGCAAGAGCATCTAGTAAAACAAGCGCTAGACTTAGCTAAACTATCTCAAAACTTATTAAAAGGAGAAGCATTAACTGCTTTTGTAAAACGTAGTTTTGAAATGATCAAATAATTTTTTTTGTAGATCATTAGAATAAAAATCAAGCCTGCTAGTATAAACTGGCAGGTTTTTTTATGTAGCAGAACGAATGATTTCCATAACTACTTCCCTACCGCTATTGGCTTCATTCTTTATTTTGGGCTACTACTGCAGTATAGGGTTTTGCATTCTAATTGCTTATAGTTGTGTAGGCAATGGGGAAACAGCCATAACCATACTGTGTGCAGCTCCAAAAAAGTTCAAAAAAGAAACCTTATTACTATTTCGTAATATAGTACTTTAGACAAAAGTCAAAATAAATCTCGATGGATTAATCTATTTTCTCTAATAACTATTTCAATATCTCAACAAATTTAATTGTAGTTTTGAAGTTCATAGGTCGAGTGTAGAAGAGTAATATTACTTATTTAATTAGCTTGGTCATACAATAATATTCAATATCTATGTGGTGGCAGTATGTATTAGTTTTTTTTGGCGCGCTATTATTTGATATAGTACCTTTTCCGTTTGCACCGGCATTTACAATAATGGTTTTTTTTCAAATTCTTTTTAAGCTGGATGTTTGGATAGTTATTATTGTCGGAGTTGTTGGATCCGTAATAGGTAGATATATTCTTCTACTATATGCGCCATTACTGGCAGACAAATATTTAAAAGTATCTAAAAATGAAGATATTAAGTTCCTTGGAGACAAAATGAATCAAAACAAATGGAAAGGAATCTTAGTCGTACTTGCTTATTCTTTGCTACCTATTCCTACCACACCGCTTTTTTTAGGTGCTGGTATTTCTAAAATAAAACCTATTTATATCATTGCTCCATTCTTAGTAGGGAAATTCACTAGCGATGCCATCGCTTTACATCTAGGAAAATTCGCATCGGAAAACCAACAAAATATCATCGATAATATTTTTTCCTGGCAATCAATTGCTAGTTTGATTTTAGGTTTTGTACTGCTTTTTTGTTTATTTTTCATTAATTGGCGTACCTTACTTCATACTAAAAAATTAGTTTTTGATTTTAAAATCCTAAATTAAATCTTTATCTAGTAAGCATTTTTAATAGCATTGCTTTATAAAATTGGAATACAATTTCATTTCTGATGATCGTATAATTGAGCTTAAAGAACCTCATCGTCCTTGATGCTTTTTTACAAAAGCATTATTGACAAGTACTACCTATTTTTAACAGAAGTAAATGCGACAACTCTTATACAGCTAGAAACAATTGCAACAATGGAAAAAAATTTTAAGCTTAATAATAACATCACAATCCCATCAATAGGCTTTGGTACTTGGCAAACACCTCTTGGACAAACAGCCATTGATACGATCAAGTCAGCAGTCAAAGCTGGATACAGACACATAGATGCCGCAGCAATTTACAAAAATGAAAAAAGCGTAGGTACAGGCATAAAAGAATGCGGTCTTGAACGAAAGGACTTATTCATAACGAGCAAAGTCTGGAATACAGAGCGAGGTTATGAAACAACCTTGAAAGCATTCAAGAAAACGCTACATGATTTACAATTAGATTACTTAGACCTCTATCTTATTCATTGGCCTGCTAATGCCCAACAATTTACCAATTGGAAAGCTATTAATTCCGAGACTTGGAGCGCCATGGAAAAATTACACAAAGAGGGAAAGGTGAGATCTATTGGAGTGAGTAATTTTTTACCGCATCACTTGGAAGCCTTATTAGAAACGGCGACTATCAAACCAGCGGTGAACCAAATAGAATACCATCCCGGTTTTATGCAAAATGACTGCGTACAATTTTGTAAGTCACATAACATCCTAATAGAAGGTTGGAGTCCGCTAGGAAGAGGTGAAGTGTTAAAAAATGAAATTCTAATAGAAATGGGGCGTACCTACAACAAATCAGTAGCACAACTGTGTATACGATGGGCATTACAAAATCAAGTACTGCCCTTGCCAAAGTCCGTAACACCGCAACGAATAACAGAAAATTTTGAGGTTTTTGATTTCGAAATAACCGCATCCGATATGAAAATCATTAATGATATGGACCATCCTAAAGGTGGTGCAGGATTAAATCCTGACACAGTTACTTTCTAGATACCCTCAATTCTTGTGGATAATTAGCTTTATTACATAGTATTCAAATCGCAAAATTTTTGAAAAAACAACTCCGCAAGAACTACATCACCTTCGATCAGGAATTAACCATGGAAGCAAAAAAAAGAAAATCAAATAAAATAACTAATCGTTTTTCTTTGATTTTTCGATAGAAATAATTAGCTAAAGCATTAAAAAAAAACTACGTAGCTATATATTGATTCCACTGTATTTTTTGTACAAGTTGGTAACCCCTTCTCAGTCGTACAAGGCTTTAGAACACGAATTAAAAGGACGTAATTAACCTATAAAATAAGAGTCGGTAAAAACAGTAGTCATTTAATACTCCTTAAAATTTCACTATATTTGAATGAACCGCATCCAGAATATAATTTCATTTCAAAATAGTAACTCATGAATAATTTCCTAAAAACAGTTTGTTGTATTAGCATCATAACACTATTCAGTTGCCAGTCAGATACTAAAATAAGTAAAGATCAAGATAGCATCAAAAACAGCTCTAACCTAAACCAAGAGTTTAATGACTATTGGTATGCGGGTAAAGCAGAATTGAGTAGCTACGAATTAAAACAATCTCGCTATGGTGAAATTCGAAATGGTGAAGTGGTCTTAGTATTTGTAACCGAACCATTTTCACTAAAAAAACAGGTTAAACTAGACGATCCTGAAAAAGCAGGAAAAGATAATGTATCTGTTTTGAAATTAAATCAAGTTAGAAAATTCAGTACGGGAATTTACGATTACTCCATTATGACCTCTACCTTTACTCCTGTCGATTTGCAGCACTACCCCAACACTTTAAAATCAACAACTAGTATTCAAGAGTGGTGTGGTCATACTTTTACGCAATTCAATCTTGGTAAAAACAAGTATCACATAAAACAATTTTCTTATTTTGAAGCCGATGGAGATAGCGAAAGTGACATTCCAGTTGCATTATTAGAGGAAGAATTAATGACCCGCTTGCGAATCAATAAAGGACAGCTGCCCTTAGGAGAAGTCGATCTGATTTTTTCGACACTTTACAGTCGGTTTTCTTATAAGAAGCAAGAAGCTACAAAAGCCACTATTAGCAGAACAGAATCAGGAGGCTTGATGAACTATACAATTAAGTATGCCAATTATGATAGAAAAATAACAATAGCTGTCCAAAAAGCATTTCCTTACAAAATTGAGTCATGGACAGAAGATGATGGAGACGGATTAATTACGGAAGCAAAACTTAAGAAGAGTATAAATGAACCGTATTGGAATCAAAAAAAGAATACGGATCAAATTAAAAGAGATGAGTTGCAACTACAAAAATAGTTGACTTTTCTAATCAAATTAAAATTTTACAATGAAAACGTTAAAAGAGCAAACTGAAGCAAAAATTGAAGCAGGACGCAAAGCAAATCCTGATTTCATGTCAGGTGTCGATGCCGCAATAGCGAAAGCAAAAAATTTTGAAGAAGGAGCGCTTGCCTTAAAAATGGGACAAAAAGCGATTTTATTTGAATTACCAAATCAAGAAGGCAAGACTGTATCGTTAGACTCTTTGTTGATAAATGGTCCAGTCGTACTTACCTTTTATCGCGGAGATTGGTGCCCTTATTGTAATTTACAACTTAGAGCATTACAAGCCCGTTTAGATGAAATGCAAGCTATGGGGGCTTCACTGGTAGCTATTAGCCCACAAGTACCTGATGAATCCTTAGCAAAAAGTGAAATTAGCCAGATGAACTTTACCGTCTTGTCGGATCAAAACGCATCAGTCGCATCACAATATGGTGTAGCTTGGGAGGTACCAGAATTTTTATTAAGTCATATGCGTGTAGACCGCAATCTAGACTTGGCCAAAATCAATAATGGAAATGCACATGTGCTTCCAATTCCTGCCACCTTTATTTTAGATAAAAATGGGATTATTGTTTGGACCTACGTCAATGTAGATTATCGAACCCGATCAGAGCCTCAGGAAATTATCGAGCAGTTGCAAAAACTAACGTAATAAAAAAATAGTATTGATAAAAAGAGTTGTTGTACCCAAACAGGTAAAACAGCTCTTTTTTTAGTCTTCAACTATTAGTGAAACTATAACTTTAGTCACTGAAGCAGTCCTTACTTTATTCAAAATAAAAAGTCTTTTTGCTGATTTTCAACAACTACTTTAATACTTAGCACAGTACTTACAACTGGTAAACCAATTTTTTTTACTATTTTTGAAAAAGAGACTTTCCTATATTTCAAATGAAATAGGATTCTTTTAGCTAATCAAAAAACAAAACCACTTTAATGAAAAATTTTTATTTAGTACTACTAACTGTTTGCTTGACAGTTTCGGCAATCGCACAAAGTCAAAAAAAAATCAAGGTAAATAACATTACTGAATTTAATTTGGCCGTAAAAAATGCTAAGCCAGGAACAACGATTACTCTTGCTAATGGTGTTTGGAAAAATGCAGAATTAGTTTTTGAAGGTAAAGGCACAAAGGAGCAGCCAATAACTTTAAACGTTGAAGAAAAAGGATTGGTTACGTTAGAAGGAAAATCAAATTTACAAATGGCTGGTGAATATTTGCATGTAGAAGGATTGGTTTTCAAAAATGGATACACCCCTACAAATGCCGTAATTTCTTTTAGAAAAAACCGCAATGAAATGCTAAACAATTCACGCATGACAGAATGTGTGATCGATAACTTTAACAATCCAGAACGTCAGATGCAAGATTATTGGATCACGATTTACGGGAAAAACAATCGCATTGACCACAATCATATCATAGGAAAGAAAAACTTAGGAGTAACAATGATAGTAGGATTAGACACTAAAGAAAGTGTCGAAAACAATCATAAAATAGACCATAACTACTTTGGACCACGCCCAACTTATGGGAATAATGGAGGGGAAACTTTACGCATTGGAACTAGTCATAGCTCATTAGAAAATTCAAAAACAATAGTAGAGTCTAATTACTTTGACAGAACAAATGGAGAGCATGAAATAATTTCGAACAAATCATGTCAAAATGTATTTAAATACAATGTGTTTTTTGAATGTACAGGAACATTGACTATGCGTCACGGTAACGAAACGATGGTCGATGGAAATGTATTTATTGGAAACGGAAAACCAAGCACTGGTGGTGTTCGCGTTATAAATGAAACGCAAACAGTCATAAATAATTACCATATAGGGTTAACCGGTTCTCGATTTAGAGGTGCCTTTGTGATGATGAACGGAGTGCCAAATTCCACTCCAAACCGTTATGTTCCAGTAATCGACTCTAAGGTAAACAACAACACCTTCGTTAACTGCGATAATATTGTACTATGTGCTGGTAGCGATGCCGAAAGAAGTCAAGCACCTAGAACTTCTGAGATCTCTGGAAATGTTTTCTACAATGAAAATAAAACAGACCTCTTCTCTATTGATGACGACATAAGCGGAATTAAATTTGAAAATAACATTTTAGCTAAGAACTTAAAAACAACTATTCCATCAGGATTTAAAAATGCTGATATCAAACTAGTCAAAAACAAGCAGGGATTTTTAATTCCAGAATCCAAAGCAATAAAAAACAAAATAGTTATCAGTCCAAATATCGCTACCAAAGAAAACACTGGAGTATCTTGGTATTCAAAAACAGATAAAACAATAGCCTTAAACTCCGGAAAAACAATAAAAGTTCCCGCAGGAATTAATACGTTATATGATGCTGCCGAAAATTCAAAAGCAGGTGACATTTTAGAGCTAGAAAATGGTGGAGAATATTTGTTGACCAAAGCGGTTCAAATTACGCATCCACTAACATTTAAAACTGTTGGTAAAAATAAAGCTACCATTTTATTTGAATTAATGATGGCTTTCGAAATTCAAAATGGAGGAAGCTTGTCATTAGAGAATATTATATTCGATGGAGATAAATCGCCAGATTACGCGGGGAATTCAGCCATTAGCACATCCAAAAATGCCATGTTAGACAATTATAAGTTAATTATTGAGAATTGCACATTTACTAATTTTATTGTAAACCATTCCTTTGACGTATTACGTGTTTCTAAAGGTACTTTTGCCGACACCATTAGCATTCAAAATTCAACTTTTAAGAACATCACAGGTCATATCGCTGCTCTAGACACAGAAACTGATGATATTGGTGCTTACAACGTAGAATATTTTATAATGAAAAACAACACTATAACTGATTTACAAGGAGCTGCTTTACGTTTATACCGTGGTGGGAAAGACGAAAGTACTTTCGGTCCTTTTCTAGAAATGGAACATAATGTTTTTGATCAAGTGGGACACGGTTCAAAAAACAAATACGAGAGAGCGGTTTCTCTATACGGCGTTCAAGTAATTGACATTAAAAATAATATTTTTAAGGATGCAAAAGCAGTTGAAATGCATCTAGTGGTAGGAGAACCATCAGTAAACATTGCTAACAATGACTTTTATAAATCAGATAAATTGATCGTAACCGGTGATCAACAGTACAATCTTTCCAACTCATTAGATGCAAATCCTAATTTTATTGAAGGTACCTACGAATTATCAGACAAATCAGGTCTTAAAGGCAAAGCCACTGATGGCACTGACTTAGGGATTCATCAAAAAAAATGAAGATCTCAAAAGCTTTTAATGGCTTTTATATAATAAAAAATCAACGTTGAGGACGATATTGAAGGCTTTCACTACTCGACTAGTAATTAATAATAGAGGAACTTAAATCGATCAGTTTTTCAAAGGGGTAATTTTTGTATCTTAGAAAAAAAACAACATTATGAAAGCACTTTATATTATCCTCGGAATTGTTCTGATAATTTTTATTGGGAGCCAAATTTTTGCTTGGAACAGTCAACGCAATATTGAAACTTATTCGTATCAAGTGGTTAAAAAATATGACCGTTTTGAAACAAGAACTTACGAGGCTACTTTATTTACTTCGGTGGAACTTCCAACCAATGCTTATAAAGAATCGTCTAGTAAAGGATTTTCTATTCTAGCGGGATATATTTTTGGAGACAACAAAAAAAGCGAAAAAATAGCAATGACTTCACCTGTAAGCATGTCCTTAGACTCTTCTACGACAATGATGTTTATGGTTCCTAAAAAATTCAAGAAGGAAACACTACCGGAGCCAAATCAATCTAACATAAAATTTAAAGAGGAACCTGCAAAAACTGTTGCTGCCATTAGTTTTGGCGGCTGGGCCAATGACGAAAAAATCGCAAGTTATAAACAAGAACTTATTACTGCATTGGATGCTGTGGGAGTACAATATACCAACCGTTTTTACTTTTTAGGATACAATGCTCCTTATGAGATTTTTAATCGTAAAAATGAAATTATAGTTGAGCTACAATAATTCACTAGTATCCTAACAAAATAAATATAAAACACAAAAGCAGCAAGTTAAGGATCGATTTTTGCTGAATAAATTTTTCAAACACAATGACATTAAACATCGAAACTCCTGCACTATTATTTTCTGCAACTTCATTGATTCTCTTAGCATACACAAATCGGTTTTTAACGATTGCCACAATTGTGAGAAGTCTCAAGAAAACCTATGACGAAAAAGAAAACAAAAGTATCTTAATCGAAATTAATAATCTCAATTTGCGATTGACCTTGATACGATACATGCAGCTTTTTGGAGTCCTTAGTTTGTTTCTTTCGGTTTTTGCAATGCTACTACTCTTCTTTGATTTTCAGTCGTTCGGCTTATATCTTTTTGGCTTTAGTTTGTTAAGTTTATTGATATCCTTGGCACTATCATTTTGGGAAATAAGTATCTCAGTAAAAGCTTTACAAGTACACTTAAGCGATTTGTCTGAAAAATAGATATTGATTTATCACCAAAAAAAAAAAGAGTTGTGTAGCAACTACACAGCTCTTTTTGCTTATAATTGATTCGGTTAAGGATTCAAAAGACCGCCTTCGTCTTTTTTCTCTTCGTTCAATAAATTAGAATTTTCTTTAGCTAATTTATTTTTGGTTGGAATTTTATAATTCAAGCTGAAACCAAATTTCCTAGTGTCCTGCTTACTACTAATTAGCAGCGGGGTTTCAAATGAATTAAAACCATTTTTATTTGTATTTAGAATATCATCCGCATAGATTGACAGTGTCAATTGGTCTTTCAAGAACTTTTTAGAGAAAGTAAAATCAAGAGAATTTCTAATTGGCTCTGTTGCGATGAAATAAAAGTAATTCCCTTTAGGAAAAACGTAATTGTAATTAGCAACAAACTTGACATTAGACGGCAGTACAATCTGAGACATTAAGTTTATCATCCAAAAACCATTAGTATCGACATTAGGAATCTGGTGGTACTGATATCCTCCATATACATATAGAAAATTCATTGTATCTGGATTTACATTCATCTTCATGGTTTCAGCTAGTCCTTTAGTAAACAACATATAAGGAATAGGCATACCTGCGCTAAAATTATGAATTTTAACCTCCGGAATATTCTCATTTGTATTAATTACCACATCATTAGTAAGCGATACTCTATTGATGACTTGGTTTTTTGCTGCGCTTATATTGTAACTAATAAATGCATAATCAAATGCGCTTAATTTTACCTCATAATTATTAAAAATAGTTGGTTGTAGGTTGGGATTACCTGAATAATCAACATTAGGGTTTTGATAATTCGTATTATTAGGGTTTAAAGCTGAGGTACTAGGCAGTGTGATTTTTTTATTGTAATTCACATTAAAGTTAATCGAGCTACTAAAATTGTACTGTGCACTGGCATTAGGAAAAAAACGAAATTGCTTAAAAGGAGACAAGGTCGCCACATCTGTGCTTCCGGTAATATTATAATCTTCGGCACGACCACCTAAAATAAAATTCACTTTATCAAATCTGGTTTGAACCTCAACATAGGAGGCAGCTGTTCTACGTTTATAATCTAAGTTCACAACGTCTCTACTAGTGGCTTCAAAAAGCAACTCTTCGTATAAACTACCAAAACTTAATTTTCCTTCATCAGAAAATTTTATGGGTTGCGAATAATCAAATTTAAAATTATAAAAATTTTGGTTCGATGAGTTGGCTAATGTCAATGATGAATTACTCACTGGACTTAAAGCAAAATCATTAGTGTTATTATTATAATTGAATTTGAACTCTAACTTTTTAGCGCTATTACTAAATTTCTTCTGATAAGTCACAACCGCATCTTGACGCAAACCCGTACTTTTTGACAAATCATTATTCTCAAAACCAGGACCTGTTCCTAAAGTTGTACTATTATTATTGTTTTGAGTTAAATCGTAATTAAGTAACAATCGATCTTTACCAATATCAAACGTCAGTGCCGATTTAATAAAATTATTTCTTCCGGTACGATCGGAATCTGTTTTACTTAATAGAAAATTTGTTCCGTTTTCTTGTTTTTCTAAAGAAGTCCAGGTAGCGCTTTCTCTATAATTTTGCCCTACATTTAATTGCCATCCAAAATATTTGTTCTTTGCACTTAACAACAAACTATTATTTACCCTCAGGCGAAAATCGTCATAATTAGTAAAACTAGTGCTATTTGTATAAGTAGCACTCAAATAATTTTTTGCGTTTTTATTGGTAATAATATTCAAAATAGCTCCACCAGAAGTAGCAGGAAATTCAGCGCCTGGTTGCGTTATTATTTCTATTTTTTCAATTGCATTTGCCGGCATTCCCTCTAAAAAAGCATTAAGTTCTGTAGTGGAGATATTAAGAGGTCTTCCGTCCATAAAAACATCTAGTTGTTTTCCTTGGTACATCATTCCAGCAATATCTGAGGCGATTAAACCTGGTAGTTTTTTTATTCCTTCGAGAACTGAACCCGTATTTAAACTAGGTTGATCAGCAAAATTAAAAATAGTTCGATCTGCTTTTTGCTCTATCGCTTTTTTAGTTTTAATAATCGATACTTCATTTAGTTCCGTTGTTTTTTCAGGTGCTTTTTCGGGACTAGTTTGTGCAGTGACATTATTTAAGCAAGCTAAAATAAATAATGCAATCAAATAATTTTTTTTCATTTTTATTATATCAGTTACGGCATAAGTATGCGTTATAAGTAATATGTTACAAAGAAGGTTAACAAACTTAACATTGATCGCTATTAAACCTTTATCGATTTACTACATCTAAACTATGTGATGCCTACTTAAATACAAGAACTATGAATCAAAACACATTATGGTCGCTCCGATTAGGTTTTTCGAATAAGGAAAGTGAAACTATTGCTAATAAAGGAATACAAGGTTTCTTGTCTGCATCGTTCAAAGTCCCTTTTGATGCTAGCATACCTGATTTCTTGAAAGATAGTCCTAAGACTTCTGCTGATTTAAAAGCACAACGACAAATTTTACAGAATGCCACTGACGAGCAAAAAAAAGCAGCACGCATGGCTGAGAACGGCACTACACAGGCAATGAAGCAATGGTGGATTGACAAAATTATGACGAGCGATTTTCCCCTACAGGAAAAAATGACTTTAATGCTGCACAATCATTTTGTAGCCACACATCAAAAGGTAAAAGTTAATTATTGGATTTTTCAGCACAATCAAATTTTGCGCAAGCATGCTTTTGGCAATTTTAAAACGCTCACAAAAGAGATAATAAAAAGCAATGCCATAGTGCGATACTTAGACAATAGTGATAATAAAAAAGGAAAACTTAACGAAAATCTTAGCCGAGAGTTACTCGAGTTATTTACGCTAGGGATAGGCAATTATACTGAAGAGGATATTAAAGATGGAGCGAAAGGTCTCGCAGGTTTAACAATAGGCGAAGAGAGTGCGCAATACCGCAAGTTTTTGCAGGATGACACCCCTATTACCTACTTTGGAAAAAAAGGTGTTTTTAAAGCGGATGATATGGTCGATATTATTTTTGAACAAAAGAGTATCCCGTATCTGATGACAAAAAAAATATTACAATGGTTTATTTACGATAATCCTTCGAAAGAACTAGTTCAGTATTATGGAGACTATTTTAGAAGTGTAAATTTTGAATTTAAACCCTTGCTGACTAAAATTTTCACAGAGGAATATGAGAAGAAGACAGCAGGATCCAAGATTAAAAATCCGCTGGAATTTAGCCTACAAATACTAAACGAGCTACAACTACCTATTGTAAAGAGCAACCCTATCGTTTTCTTTTTAAGACAGCAAAGTATGGACTTATTCAATCAGCCCAATGTAAAAGGTTGGGACGGCGGTAAATCATGGCTAACCACTCAAATTTATTTACAAAGAGAAGCGGTTGCTGATGCTGTGTGCCAGGGGCGTGGATTTATTAGAGGAAATGACAACAACCAAATGTCTAGCCAAATGTCTAGAATAAAAACAAAAACAACGCATTTGCAATGGCATAAAGGCACTAACAAAGCCATTATAAAAGAGCTTACAGATCGCTTACTTTTTAGTGTAAGTCCAGAAACACAAAAAGATTTTGAAAACCTTTTAAAATATGATTTTGATGCGAATTCACCCAATAGTGATCAAGCAGTTTTACGGTTATTCAATGCAATTATCAAAGAACCTGAATTTCAGCTAATCTAGTATAACGATCAAAGAACTACAATTATGAACAGAAGAAACTTTTTATCACTTACAGGAACATTAACCGGTGGATCGTTATTATTACCCGATTTTTTATTCTCCTTTAGTAAACAGGAAAACCTAATTATTGGTGATCAATGTGTTGTTTTTGTGCAACTCAATGGCGGTAATGATGGTTTAAATACTTTTATACCCTATCTCGATCCCTTGTATTATGAAATGCGACCTAAAATTGCATTATCTAAAGAGCAAGTAATTGCGGGAAACAAAGAAATGGCTTTTCATCCCGCTCTAAAGGGTTTCGCACAAATGCAACAAAACGGAGATTTAAGTGTAATTCAAAACGTGGGGTATCCTGAACCCAACCGATCTCATTTTAGAAGTCAAGAAATTTGGCAAACAGCCTCTGATGCTGATCAATATATTAATGAAGGTTGGCTAGGACGGTATCTTGACCTGCAATGCACCACTCACATGCCTACAGCAGGAATTAATATTGACACTATTGATAACTTGGCTTTAAAAGGCGAAGAGCCAAATGCCATTACGATCAAAGACCCTAACAAATTCAAGATAAAAAATAGCAAAGACGACAACAACACGCTATCTGATAATCCAGCATTAGATTTTGTTCGAAAAATAGCCAATTCTGCAGTCGAAGGATCAGAATTAATTCAAAAAGCACTTTCTCAATCTAACGCAGAAACGCAATATCCAGCCACTGGTTTAGGTAAAAACTTAGAATGGATAGGTCGCTTAATTAAAGGTAATTTAAATTCAAAAGTATATTACACCTCACTAGGTGGTTTTGACACGCATGACAATCAATTAGTAATTCACAAAAACAAATTAACTGAATTAAATGATTCTTTATTTAGCTTTTATACTGATTTAAAAAAGGCTAAACTGCTGCAAAATGTAACAATTGTAGTTTTTTCGGAATTTGGACGACGTGTTAAAGACAACGGAAACGGAACAGATCACGGAACTGCGGCTCCCATGTTTGTCATTGGCGGAAATAATAAGGGAAAAGTTATCGGAAACAATCCCAATCTATCTGACTTACAACAAGGTGATTTAAAACATCAAATCGATTTTAGAAGTGTGTATGCCAACTTATTACAAAACAAACTAGGCTTCAATCCAAGTAAAATTGGCATCAAAAACCCTACACTAACCGACTTATTTTAAAAATAATCATTCTTATAAAGTTCGCTTAAGGATGAAAGTCTATCTTTGCCTGCTTTAAAAAATAAAAAAATGGTTAAAAATAATGTCTTAAAAGGCGTTTTCTTGGTAGGTTTAGGTGCAACGACTTATGGTATGCTTGCTACATTTGTAAAAATGGCATACACAGAAAATTATACAACTGCAGAGGTAACTACCTCTCAATTTATACTTGGTATCATAGGAATATTGCTGATTAATTTATTCCAAAAAATAAAAAATAAAAACACAGCAACAAAGGCATCTTCGCGCAATATATTTCAGCTTATGCTAGCCGGAACTTCTTTAGGAATGACTAGTGTGTTTTATTATTTAGCAGTGAAATACATTCCTGTATCTATAGGAATCGTGCTTTTGATGCAAACGGTTTGGATGGGTGTCCTTTTAGAGATGATTCTAGAGAAAAAATTACCTTCTAAACAAAAAGTTATTTCGGTTTTTATTGTTCTAATTGGAACTGTTTTGGCAACAAACTTAATCAACAATGAGATTCAATTAGATTGGCATGGCATCATGTGGGGAATGCTCGCTGCAGCATCCTTTACTACTACTATGTTTACAGCAAATAGTGTAGCTACTAATATCTCTTCGGCACAGAGAAGTTTATATATGCTTTTGGGAGGTGCAATAATCGTGTTTGGCTTTTCGATAGCAACTCAAGTAACTCCATTTAACTATGCAATCTTCGCAAAGTGGGGAATCATTTTAGCCTTATTTGGTACAATCATCCCTCCTATGTTAATGAATGCTGGTTTTCCGTTAACCGGAATTGGTTTAGGAAGTATTGTATCAGCTTTAGAGCTACCTGTTTCCGTAATGATGGCGTATGTGCTTTTAAACGAAGATGTAAATATTACACAATGGTTAGGTATTTTATTAATTATCATTGCCATTGTAATCATGAATATTAATTGGAAAAAGAGTAAAAACTAAATTAATTCATACGCTTGTACGGATTTTAAACAAGTGCTTTGTTAATTTATCCTTACTTTAGCTAGGCAAACTAAAAATACAATTGAATGATTTTACCTTGGCATCTCTATTTAATGGCAGTAATTTATATTGTCGCAGGATTAAATCACTTTAGAAACCCTAGATTGTATTTAAAAATAATTCCTCCGTATTTACCTAATCCAAAAGCGCTTAACACGATCAGTGGTCTCGCTGAAATTATTTTAGGAATCGCATTAATAATTACTCCACTTAGCAGCATTGCTGCATGGGGTATAATAGCCTTATTGGTAGCTGTGTTTCCAACGCATGTCTACATGTATCAAAATCCAAAAGCGAGAATGGGATTACCTGTATGGGCGCTACTTTTACGAATGCCGCTACAACTATTACTTATGTATTGGGCTTATCAGTATACTTTTTTGTAGTTATTTTTATTCAAATGAGATGAAGGTTCTGACGTAAATGCAGTGTTTTGCATTACATAATTTACTATGTAAGGTATTCTTATCAAGGTATAGACAGGACAATAGTAAACCCTACGGCATAAAAAACAGTAGAATTCAAAAAAACTTTTTTTAAAAATAAAAAAAAAGTGAGTTTTGATACGAAGTCCTATTTTTTTTTATTAATATTGGTACCTTATTGACAAGCATTTACATTATTAATTATAAAACCTATTTGAATTAATTTTCACGTGATGAAAAAGAGTAACCGCAAAGAACTGACCTGGGATCAAACAGAAAAACTTGTTACACTAGCTCTAGAAGAGAAAAATCCTTTTGAGATTATTAAAAAAGAATTTGGACTAGCCGAAAAAGAAGTTCTGGAAATCATGAAAAAAAAGATGCCAGCTGAAAAATTTGAGATGTGGAAGAAAAAAGCTGCAGCCAATAAGCCTAAACCAAAACCAGTTAAAATTGATGATTTTGATGAAGATTTGGATGGTAAATATTACATCAAAAATAAACTAGACTAATCATATACAAACACTCTTATTCAAGAGTGTTTTTTTTTAACCCATTTCCTTTGAAACTACCTCACGATTGTAACTTTTATTAACCTTTGCAGTCTAATCCCTAAACCAATTCTATAAAAATGAAAAGAATATTTTATACCCTTGCACTACTACCCTTCTTTTGGAGTTGTAAACCAGTTAGTTCTTTAAGTTCTACTCAAAAACAAGAGGTTCGCGTTGCAATAAATTTAAATGAAATAAAAGACGACAAAGTGCTTGTTACTGTACAAGCTCCCTCTATAGGCACAGATGAAATCACTTACCATATACCTAAAACAGTACCTGGCACCTACTCTGAGGATAATTACGGAAGGTTTATAGATGATTTAAAAGCTTTCGATAAAAAAGGAAATCTTCTTTCTGTTAAAAAAACTGATGAAAACTCGTGGTCGATCGCTAATGCAAAAACATTAGAAAAAATCACCTATCTAGTTAATGATTCCTTTGACACAGAAAAAGGAGGGAATTTTGGAGGCGATGATGTGTTTTCTCCTGCAGGATCAAATATATTGGTTGGAGAAAACATTATGTTAAACACACATTGCTTCGTAGGTTATTTTACCAATTTCATGACAACACCTTATAATGTTACTATCTCGCATCCGGAGACATTATGGGGTAGCACATCTATGACTGACCAAGATCCAAGTACTACTTTAGACACTTTTATTACTTCACGTTATGCTGAGTTAGTCGAAAATCCAATCATGTACTCTAAGCCTGACTACACTACTTTTAATGTAGATGGAATGGATATACTTATTAGTATTTACTCCCCTACAGGAAAATTTACTGCGGAGAGTATTACTCCAGAAATGAAGACTATGATGACTGCCCAAAAAACATTTTTAGGCAAAATAAATGCAACAAAAAAATACAGTGTTTTATTGTACTTATCTACTTTAACCGAGGAAGATGCAAAAGGCTTTGGCGCTCTAGAACATCCTACTGTTACTACTGTGGTGTTGCCAGAAATAATGCCAAAAGAGGAATTAGTTAAATCTATGATGGACGTCGTATCACACGAGTTCTTCCACATCGTTACGCCATTAAGTATTCACTCTAAAGAGATTCAAGACTTTGATTATAACGATCCTAAAATGTCAGAACATTTATGGATGTATGAAGGAGTTACTGAATATTTTGCCAATCTTTTTCAAATTAACCAAGGTTTAATTGATGAGGAAGACTATTATGGCAGACTTTCTGATCAAATAGAGCGAGCAAATGCTATGAATGATACTATGTCGTTTACAAAAATGAGTGCAAACGTATTAGAGCAGCCTTATAAGGATCAATACATTAATGTATATCAAAAAGGGGCACTTATTGGAATGTGTATTGATATTATAATCAGAGAAAAAAGCAATGGAGAAAAAGGAATTCTTGATCTGATGCAAAAACTATCTACTGAATTTGGAGTTTCTAAAGCGTTTAATGACAACGAACTTTTTGATAGAATAACGACACTAACCTATCCTGAAGTAGGTGAATTTTTAAAGACCTACGTGGCCGGGACAACGCCAATTCCTTATGATTTTTATCTTGCAAAAGTAGGAGTAACTACTTCAAATATCAAATCACCTGCGTCTATCTTCCTTAAAGGACAAGTACCATACATAACCGTAAATCAAGAAACCAAAGAGATCATTGTTATTCCTAATATAGAGCTAAATGCGTTTTTTACAGGGTTAGATTTAAAAGGTGGTGACATAATCGAATCGATTAATGAAAAACCGTATAACTTAGACAACATTTATGACCTGATTAGTGAAAGTCAAAAGTGGAAAGAGAAAAGTAATATCACAGTAAACATTAAACGAAATGGTGTTTCAAAGATCATTAAAGGCCTAGTGAGTCTCCCGTTTGAAGAGAAACAATCGCTTACAGCTACTGATGCTAGTAAAGCAAGTCTTAGAGAGGCTTGGTTGAAAAACTAGTTCAAAACCTTCTAATCCCAATTTAAATTAAATTGGGATTTTTTTTCTTAAATAACCCTTGAAGAGTATCATCTCTTTCCAACTATTTTCTTTATTTTGCAGCAAAATTTAGAACCAATGAAAAAAACTTTTCTCGCACTAGTTACACTAGCGCTAATTACATCTTGCAACAAAACAGAGTCAAACACTAATCTACATATTAGTGGGAATATAAAAGGACTTAAAAAAGGAACATTGTACATCCAACGTGTTGTTGACACTGTATTAGTACCTATTGATACTATTTCTATTGATGGGAATTCTAATTTTAAAAGTGATCTAAATTTAGAATCTCCTGAAATGCTTTATCTATTTCTAGATAGAGGAGTTACTAATTCTCTAGATAATAATTTGATGTTTTTTGCAGAGCCTGGCAATATGACAGTAGAGACAAATCTTGACTCGTATTTAATGTCTGCAAAAGTAACTGGTTCTACAAATCATGATTTATTCGAAGAGTATAAAAAAATCAGCAATCGTTTTAAGGATAAAAACTTAACTTTAATTGAGCAAAAATTCAAAGCCATTAAAAGACAAAATGCAGCAGCAATCGATAGTTTAACACAAAAACAAGATTCAAACACAAAAAGAAGCTATCTATTTGCAACCAATTTTGCTATAAATCATAGAGAATATGAAATTGCACCTTATATCGCCTTGGCTGAAATTTATGATATTAATGTAAAATATTTAGATACTATTCAAAAATCAATGACACCAAAGGTGGCAAAATCGCTTTACGGAAAAAAACTTACAACATATATTGCGAACATTAAGAAACAAGAATAATAATAGACCAATACTTTGTAAAGAGCATTTCAAAAAATTGAAATGCTCTTTTTTTGTGCTCTCATTCTCCAAAAACACCTTCAAAAACTGAGAGATTAAAACATAAAAACTATTAAGTGATAAAAAAATTAAATATATTAGCTACTTAACCTACTTGATTGATATGTGGAAAAATTTACCCTTCAAAAATCAGATTATATTAATTTTACTAATTCCAATATCTGGATTACTCTATTTTACTGTCTCTAACTTAAATATAACTTACAGAAACTATTTAAGGTTAGAACACAGTCTTGAAAACCTAGAAATTATAGCCTATTTATCTAAGACTAAAACCCTAATTAATGACGAAAGAGCACTTTATGAGTACTCAAAAGTCAACTCTAATATAGTAGAAGAATATACTAAAAAATTAGAACAAGTAAATAATCGCTTATCTCAGTTCGAATCAAATGATACCACTGTCATAAAAAACATCAATCTAATCAATTCATTTTTTAATAAGATAAGCGCACTAAGGACTGAAAACACAACTTCCTTGCCTGCAACCTATAAAAATTATTATGAAATAAATTTAATTCTAGATAATTTAATAGAAAGAGAAATCATTAACTGTGATGATACTGAACTTGCCAAACTTGCTAGTAATTTAAAATGCTACATTGAAGCGAAAGCAGCTACGAATTTAATGCGAGGTACTGTTTTGGATAAAATTACGCAAAACAGTAGCGATACGGCTCTAGTTTACTACTTTGAAAATGCGAAGCATTTAAGTTACAATTCGAATTACAAATTAGCGATTTTGAACAATAACGGAATCAATAATGAAATTCTAAATTACAAAAACAGTAAGGAATTCAAAACTTTCGCAGCAACTGCGAATCTAATTATGGCTTCTCAATTAAATTTATCAGCAACAGCTTGGTGGCAAACTTCGACTGCAGTAAATAACAAATTAAAGGAACTTAGAGATGAGAAAGTAGAAAACATCATTCAATTTGCACAAGAGCAGAAAAAATCTATTTTCATAAATACAATCCTAACAGTAGTTTTACTATTGTCCTTACTACTAATTACAATCATTTTAGTTTATTATTTAATTAAAAATACAGCAACTGCCTTAAACATAATTTCGAATTCAATTAAAAAAATTGCTTTAGGAAATATTAACCGCCAATTTATGCTGTCTGGAAATGAAGAATTCAGCGCAATTAATGCATCATTACAAGACCTAAGCAAAGGTATAAAGGAACAAATAGATTTGTCGACTACAATTAGTAATGGCGTTTTTGGTAAAACTGTCGCTCTACGCAGCAAATCAGATGTTTTAAATAGATCGCTTAACACGATGTCTTTAGACCTAAAAAAATACAGCGATGAAGAAAAAGAAAATAATCTCCTAAAAAAGAATATCATTGAAGTAAACAAAATCATACTGGATTCTAAAACTTTAGCCGATTTTGGCGCAAATCTTTGTCGAGTATTAACAGCACAAACTAGAGGATGTCAAGCAACTCTTTATTTGACTGATTACATAGAACACAAAGACCAGTTAATTAACATCGCTAGTTACGCAGGAAATAAAAATATTCCTCAACTAATAAAAATTGGGGAAGGATTAGTTGGTGAAGTAGCAAAAAGTAATGTGCAGCAATGTCTAAATGATTTGAATAAAGAGTATTCCTATTTATCTTCATCACTAGGAAAATCAGCAATCTATAATATTTTAATAACTCCAATTGCTTATCAAAATAAAGTCATTGGTGTAATCGAAATAGGATCTCTCGAATACTTTAACCATATAGACCAAACCTTATTAAACACACTACAGGAAAACATAGGTAGTGCGATCGAGGTATTTATTAGAAACGAAGAGCTTAAAGCATCTGTTGAAGAAATAAATCGCAAAAACAGCATTTTATTAGTACAAGAGGAAGAGCTCAGGCAAAACAATGAGGAATTGAATAAGCACTCCATGCTTTTACAGCAATCAGAAGAAGAATTAAAAAATCAAGCCGCTGAGCTAGAGCAAACAAACGCTTATTTAGAAGAAAAAGGTCGTGAACTTGAGAACAAAAATTACGAAATAGAGAAAAAAAATGAGGAATTAATTGTAGCACAAGAAAAGTTAAATATTAAATCAGAGGAAATAGCGAAAGCTAGTTCTTATAAATCAGAATTTCTGGCAAACATGTCACATGAACTTAGGACACCCTTAAACAGTATTCTAATTTTATCAGACTTATTAAAAGACAATACCGCTGGTAACCTGAGTAACTCACAAATCGAAAATTTATCTGTAATCAATTCTTCTGGAAAAGACCTTTTAAACCTAATCACAGATATTTTAGATATCTCTAAGATAGAAGCGGGAAAAGTAGAACTTTATCCTGAAGAAACTGTCGTAGAAAGAATTTTCTCGGATATGGATAGCCTGTTCCGAGTTCAGATGGAAAAAAAGCAAATAACATTCAATACCGTCATCGCAGATGATTGTCCAAGAGCTATCTATACTGATATTGGAAAAACGGAACAGATTCTTAAGAATTTTCTATCTAACGCTTTAAAGTTTACACCAGATAGTGGAGTGGTCACGATGACTTTTAGTCAACCCGATAAAAATTTTAAATACACCTCTAGCTCTCTTGCATTATTGGCGCCAGATCAAATTATGGCAATCCAAATTCAAGATAGTGGCATCGGTATATCCGAAGAAAACAAGAAAAAACTCTTTCAAAGTTTTCAGCAAGCTGATAGTTCAACTAGCCGAAAATATGGAGGAACTGGCCTTGGATTATATATTTCTAAGCAATTAGCATTTTTGATGGGAGGGGAAGTTTATTTTGATAGTAATCTGAACCAAGGAAGTACCTTTGGCGTGTTACTTCCTGCAAGAATAGAGGAAATAGACATTGAAAGTAATGAAACAGTTGTCAATTCAAAAATAAGTAGCAAATCAATCGAAAGTGAATATCCAAATCCATTAGAAGAATATGTTGATCTCTCTGCCACTATCGATGATGACCGAAATAAAGCAGGCCTAGACGACAAAACTATTCTAATTATTGAAGATGACCCCTCATTTGCCGAAGTCCTGTTTCAAGTAGCCCATAACAATGGTTTTAAAGCAATCATTGCACACCAAGGTGAAACTGGATTTCAGTATGCTAAGAAGTACAATCCAAAGGCGATAATCTTAGATATGAAATTACCAGGAGTAGACGGATGGACGGTTTTAAAATGGCTTAAAGACGATAAAGATCTTCAGCATATTCCAGTGCATGTCATGTCAGGAATGAAGAGAGAGAAACTAGCAAAAGAAATGGGAGCTTTCGACTTTTTAGTTAAACCAATTACACCTGAAAAGCTAAAATCAGCATTTGAATCTATAGACAACCAAATAAATAAGGTCTTCAAAAAAATATTAGTATTGGAGGATGATGAAAACTTAAACTATTCAATCAAACAACTACTTCATTCAAATGACAACAATATCATTTGCTTGCAAGCCTATTCCCGCTCTGAAGCAGAGGAAATATTGAAGAATGACGATATAGACTGTGCCATCATAGATTTAGGACTTCCAGACTCTGACAATATTAAAGCAGTTTCAGACCTGAAAAACAAATCCAAAAATAAGAACATAAAGATCATAATTAATACGGGGAAATCATTAACTGAACAAGAGCAGTTAGAACTAGAGAAAAGTGTAGATAGCATCATCATTAAAACAAACAATGCAACGGAACGTTTAAAAGATGAACTAATGTTGTTTTTAAATAAAATCGAAACGACAGCAGAAACTGCTTATAGGACTGCTCCTAATCTAGCGGGAGGAGAAGTTCTTAACAATAAAAACATATTGATTGTTGACGACGATATTAGAAATATTTACGCCTTATCTGCCGCGCTTACTAGTAAAGGCGCTATAATAACAACTGCGTTTAATGGCCTAGAAGCTCTTGATGCGTTAGAAAGTAATCCGAATACTGACATCGTTTTAATGGATATAATGATGCCTGAAATGGACGGCTTTGAAGCGACAAGAAAAATAAGAGAGAATGTTCGATGGAAAAAGATACCAATCATAGCTTTAACAGCTAAGGCAATGAAGGGAGATCGTGACGAGATTATCAAAGCAGGAGCATCAGATTATCAATCTAAACCTATTGATATTCAGAAGCTTATTTCATTAATCAGTATATGGATTTACAAATGATTTATCTAACTGACTTACAGGAATTACTTTTTATGATAAAAAAGCAATTTGACTATGATTTCTCCAACTATTCTAAAGCATCGATGCTCCGCAGGGTAAATCGCTTCATGGAAATAAATGGCATTAGATCCAACATGGAATTAAAGTACGAATTAATAAATAATCCTGTAATTTTTAAAAACTTCATTGATGAAATTGTAGTTAATGTTAGTGAGTTTTTTAGAGACCCTAGCTTTTATAAATCATTAGTCCATAATGTTTTCCCTTATCTAGACAGCTATCCAAATATTAACATTTGGAGCGCTGGATGCTCATTTGGTGAAGAAACCTACTCCGTAAATATTTTACTAAAGGAAAACAATCTCATTCACAAGACTAGATTATACGCAACAGACATAAGTCCTAATGCTATTGAAAAATCTCGCAAAGGAATATATTCTATTACTAATTTTAAAGAATATTCTAAAAACTATTTTGAATGTGGAGGTCAAAACTCTTTGAACGATTATTTCGTATCTGATGAAAAGGATTCTATAATTAATTCAGAGTTAAAAGAAAATATTTTATTTACAAATCATAATCTTGTTACCGATGGCGTCTTTAAGGAATGTCAATTGATATTGTGTCGCAACGTATTGATTTACTTTGACAATGAATTACAAAATAAAGTATTAAAACTATTTTATGATAGTTTACCTATTCATGGTTTTTTAGTTTTAGGAAAAAAAGAATCTTTACGTTTTAGTGTTGTGTATGAGAATTTTAAAGAAATAGATCGAAATGAAAAAATTTATCAAAAAATACGATAATGAATGATGTAATTCTAATAGGCGGGTCAGCTGGCGCTTTTGATTGTATACTAACGATTTTAAAAGGGTTAGACAAATCAATAGATACTCCGATAGTAATTGTATTGCATCGGCTAAAAAATGCTGAATCCATTTTTGAAGCTATTTTACAAAGTAACACACACTACCGCGTTAAAGAAATTGAAAATAATGATCCACTTCAAAAAGGAATACTCTACACGGTACCATCGGATTATCATGTTTTACTAGAATCAGACTTATCAATTTCGTTAGATGTATCTGAGGCCGTAAATTATAGCCGACCTTCAATAGACGTAATTTTTGAATCTTTTTCTCTTATTTTAAAAGAGAGATGCTTAGCTATCCTATTATCAGGATCTAATAATGACGGAGCGACAGGTTTAAAAATTATAGCAGAAAATCATGGTACAACCGTAATTCAAGACTGTACAGAAGCTGACTATGATAATATGCCAAATGCGGCAAAAAAAATATACAAATACCACTTAGAATTAAATACTATAAACATAATAAAACTACTTAATAATGAGTACAAATAAAAAAAAGCATACTTTATTATTGATAGACGATAAGCCTGCCAATCTTATCTCTTTAAAAAGTATGCTAGTTAATGACAACCGAGATATAATAACCTGTTTATCAGCAAGCGAAGGTTTGCAAATATTACTAAGAGAGAAAATATCATTAATATTAGTAGACGTACAAATGCCAGAAATGGATGGCTATGAATTTGTAGAAATAATAAAACAACATCCTAATACATCTAATATCCCTACCATATTTGTTACAGCAATAAGTGATGAACCCAAGCATATTAACAAAGCGTATGAACTTGGTGCTGTAGATTTTCTGTTTAAACCACTTGTTACTGAAGTAACCCGTAAAAAAGTGGATTCTTTTTTAAAAATATGGGATTATGATCAGGAATTAAAAAAAGTAAATGACCAACTTATTCAAAAAAACAAGGAATTAGAACAATTTGCGAATATTATTGCACACGATTTAAAAACACCCTTAGGAAATATAAAATCATTGATCGAGTTTATTGAGGAAGACCATATTTTAGAATTAAAGGAAGGAGCATCAGACTTGTTTGAGATGGTTAAGACATCAGCTAGCTCTATGTCAAAATTAATTGATGATCTTTTGTACTATTCTAAAAATGTTGAGAACACAGAGGGAAAGATGAATTTGCAGATACGCTCAGAAGTAGATGCGGTTTTAAAATTAATTCTGATTGATGACGAAGTGCTTATTGATAAAATTAATTTAGATCACCACATAAAGTTTCAGCCAATTGCTTTCAAACAAATAATTCAGAATTTAATTTCAAATGCTATCAAATACAACGACAAAGAGGTAACCAAAATAACTATTAGTTTCTCTGAAGAAGATAGCGCTATCACAATTAAAGATAACGGTCCAGGTATTCCTGCTGGCCAAGAAGACAAAGTATTTGATATGTTTTACACTTTAGGGCATTCATCAAGAGCTGATTCAAGTACAGGAATAGGATTGAATCTCGTGAAAAAGTTAGCAGAACGAAATGATTCTACAGTGCATTTTAGAAGTGATCTATTAGAAGGAGCAGAAGCTGTAATCTCAAATATAACCCTAGCTTAAAACAAGCATTTTTATATAAAATCGAAAGTAACGAAGAGCTACTTCCTTTTTTATAGACTTAAATTAAAAAAACCACTTAACTTTGTTAAGTGGTTTTTTTTATGAGCCGGCGGAGGGACTCGAACCCACGACCTGCTGATTACAAATCAGCTGCTCTAGCCAACTGAGCTACGCTGGCGTCTCATTTCGGATGCAAATATACAGATGAATTTTAATTCTCCAAACTAAAAACTTATTTTATTTTAGAATCTTTTACTGATTCAAAAAAATATTATAAATCCTTACTTTTTAACTTAAAATAAAAAACCACCTAACAAAAGTTAGATGGTTTTACGATGAGCCGGCGGAGGGACTCGAACCCACGACCTGCTGATTACAAATCAGCTGCTCTAGCCAACTGAGCTACGCTGGCGTCTCATTACGGGTGCAAATATACAGATGAATTCGTCTTTTCCAAAACAAATCTGCTATTTTTTATCGTTTTTTTTGATTACAATTCATTGATTTTAGCAATCAATTGATTTGCAGTTTGTTCCAATTCAACATTGATTTGTTTGAAATGTGCTTTTTTGTTTTCAACGTTTTTTGCATTCACTTTTGTGATCAAAACGTCAAAAGCTGCGATAGCCTCATCAATTAAATTGTTAGTTTCAGTTGTTGGTTTTCCTGTAGTAGAAATTTCAAACAAGTAAACCGCTTCAATGATATCACCTAAAACGTAGTTTATGTCTTTTTTTAAATTCTTAACGTTTGCCATTTTTTTTAAATTTTAATTTGCGTCTGCAAAAGTACATATAATCTTTCTATTAGCGACTATGAAATGTAAATTTCTAAAATTGAAGCTTTTCCATTTAACTCATATTCGCGAATTGCTGCAGGTAGTAAAACTGTATCTCCTTTTTTATAGTTGTAAACAATCCCCTCATAGGTAATTGTAAATGTCCCATCTACACACATATACACTGTGAATGTGTCTCCTGTCTTTTTTACCGGTAAAGTACCTGATAAAGGAACGAAATTGGTTGTAAAGTAAGGACAATCAATTACTACATTTGCCTCATTAACCTCCTTTGTATAGGAGGTAAGCGCTTTTACCTTTTCATAATTAATAGCTTCTAATGCTTGATCAACATGTAATTCTCTTTTATTACCCTGCGCATCTCTTCGGTCGAAGTCATACAATCGGTATGTGACATCTGATGTTTGCTGAATCTCAGCGATAACCAAACCGGCACCTATTGCATGCACAGTCCCTGTATCTAAAAAGAACACATCTCCTTCTTTAACTACTATTTCATCGAGAAGCGACGACAAGTTTCCATCGTTTAGATACCGCACACATTCTCCAGCATTAGAATTTTTTTTAAAACCAACAATAACCTTAGAACCAGCATCAGCCTGCATAACGTACCACATCTCTGTTTTACCTAAAGAATTATGTCTTTTCTTAGCTAATTCATCATTAGGATGAACTTGAATAGATAAATCTTCCTTAGCATCGAGAAATTTAAATAGAAGTGGAAATTGAACACCAAATTTTTCATAAACAACACCGCCTAAAATTTCGTTAGGATTTTCATTTACTAAATCAGCTAATGATCTCCCGCTTAAAACACCATTAGAAACTATGCTCACAGATCCTTCCACACCTGATAGTTCCCAACTTTCACCTGTAGTTTTGGATTTGATAGGTTTATGAAGTATTGTCTTCAGTTTTTCTCCACCCCATATTCGTTCTTTGAATATAGGTTCAAACTGTAGAGGGTATAATTTCATTATTAATCTTTTTACAATTATCTTTTATTAATAAAACTTAGAAGCATTTCTCCTTTATCATACGCTTTTCTTCACTGCTCTAAGTGCTTTAGGTATATGATTTGCTGCCATGATATTATTAAAAATCATGATTATAATGCCATTTTTATCAGCAACATAGGTTACTCTACCGGGCAAAATACCAAATAGTGCTTTTGGAACTCCAAACATTTTTTGAATTTTTTTATCTTGATCAGATAAAAGAATAAAAGGTAATTTGTATTGTTGCTTGAATTTTTCATGAGAAGCAATGCCGTCACTACTTATACCAATAACTTCTGCACCTAAGTCTTTAAAATCCTGATATTTATCTCTAAAGTCGCAAGCCTGCGCAGTACATTGTGACGTATTATCTTTTGGATAAAAATAAATTACTACCACCTTTTCTCCAACTATGGATGTACTCTCAAACACAGTACCATCAACTTTTATCGCCGTAAAATTGGGGATTTTATCACCTACTTTTAATGCCATTATAGTCCTTTATAGGTTACAAAATTTCTTGGAGTTTCAAATAAAACTACTTCTAAATCATACTTGTTTTCGATTTTAGCTCGAAGTTTATTCCAAATAACAACCACGATATTTTCTGCTGTTGGATTCAAATCTTGAAAATCAGCAACATCTAAATTGAGATTTTTATGATCAAATTTATTTTCCACCTCTTCTTTTATCAAATCTGCTAGGATTTTAACATCCATCACAAAACCCGTCTCTGGGTCTATCTCACCAGTTACATTAACAATTAACTCGTAATTGTGTCCATGATAATTAGGATTGTTGCATTTGCCAAAAATTAGATCATTTTTTTCGAATGTCCAATCTTTTCTATATAAGCGATGCGCTGCATTAAAATGTGCTTTTCTACTAATTGTAACCCTCATATTATTTTGTTGTATTTAAAATTAGGGATACCCTAAATTTTATGATCTTCTAAATAGTGGTAAAACTCGTCAAATATAATTTTAAACCAAACCGTGTATAGCTCTGGAGAAATGATCATATCTTGTTTGATTTGATCAATACCCATCCATTTCCAATTCTCAACTTCCTCTGGATTAATTATTGGCTCATCGTTGCAATATCCAATCATAACATGATCTAACTCATGTTCCGTTAAACCATTGTCAAATGGTGCTTTATAAATAAAATGAAAAAGTTCTTTGAGCTCTGCCCTAAAACCCATTTCTTCATAGAGTCTCCGACTTCCTGCCTCTATATTTGTCTCACCAGCACGTTGATGGCTACAACAAGTATTAGTCCAAAGTAGTGGTGAATGATACTTATGATGCGCTCTTTGCTGTAACATTATTTCGTTTTTACTATTTAAAATAAAAACAGAAAATGCACGGTGTAAAACTGCTTTCTCATGAGCCTCAAGCTTTGGCATTAAGCCAATTTGCTCGTCTTGCTCGTTTACTAAAATTACGTTTTCTTCTATCATATTTAGGTTTAGCAGAACAAAAATACAAAAAAAAGACGGACAACAGAGCGGGCTTTAACGTTCTCTTTCATATTGTTTATACCCAATACCAATCAATAGTGGGAACTTAACCTTATTGGTTTTGCCTACTCTTTTAAACTTTTTGGTACCATACAGCTATTTTTATCTATCGAAAATTATCCACAATATTGTGTACAACGCAAAAAAATAATGTATTTCAGCTGCCACAAACTCTTCTTTTTACACTATTAAGCGCTATAGCGCATATGATTTTCAGTATATTTGTGTAGTTCTCGAACTAGTACTGTTCCATAATCAAGTATAACCATAACATGAAACAAACAATCTTTAGAAGTATCGTTTTATTATCATTTTGCTCTTCAATTGCTCAAAATACAGCATTAAAGACCAAAATTAATTCAAAGTCAGAATCATTAGAATCCAAAGTAATTGAATGGCGAAGAGACTTCCACAAAAACCCAGAGCTTGGTAATCGAGAGTTTAAAACAGCCGAGAAAATAGCTGCTCACCTACGATCTTTAGGTATGGAGGTTCAAACTGGAATTGCTAAAACTGGAGTTGTTGGAATACTAAAAGGAGGAAAACCAGGACCAGTAGTAGCACTTAGAGCAGATATAGATGCTTTACCAGTTAAGGAAAGAGTCGATATTCCCTTTGCATCAAAACAAGAAGGGGAATACAATGGTCAAAAGGTCAATATTATGCATGCTTGTGGGCACGACACGCATATTGCCATGTTAATGGGTACTGCAGAAGTTTTAGCATCGATTCAAAAAGAGCTAAAAGGAACCGTAAAATTTATTTTTCAGCCGGCAGAAGAAGGAGCTCCAGATGGTGAAGAAGGAGGAGCCGAATTAATGGTTAAAGAAGGTGTTTTGAGCAATCCTAAAGTTGATGTGATTTTTGGATTGCACATCAATGCACAAACCGAAGTAGGAACAATAAAATACCGTCCAGAAGGAACTATGGCTGCTTCGGATTGGTTTAAAATAAAAATTACAGGTAAACAAACGCATGGTGCTTATCCTTGGTTAGGAATTGACCCAATTGTTACTGCATCTCAAATCGTTCTTGGTTTACAAACTATTATTAGTAGAAATCTAAACATAGCCGAAACTGGAGCTGTCGTTAGTGTTGGAAAAATTGATGCAGGTGTCCGAAGCAATGTTATCCCTGAAGAACTCAATATGTATGGAACCATTAGAACCTTAGACAGTAAAGTACAAGACATGATTCATAAAAGAGTGAAAGAAGTTGTAAGTTCAATTGCCGAGAGCGCTGGAGCAAAAGCCGACATAGTAATTACAAAACAAACTCTCGTAACCTACAACGATCCTAATTTGACTGAAAAAATGTTACCGACTTTAAAAGCAGTAGCTGGAAAAGACAAAGTACTTCTTACTCCCGCAGTTATGGGAGCGGAAGATTTTTCGTTTTACCAAGATAAAATTCCAGGACTTTACTTTTTTTTAGGAGGAGCCCCTAAAGGAAAACCTATTAGTGAAACTGCACCACATCACACTCCTGATTTTTATATTGACGAAAGTGGATTCGTTTTGGGAGTAAAGACTATGGCAAATCTAACAGTAGATTACATGGAAATGCAGACTAAAAAATAGATTTTAAAACAAGAATACCTCTTTTTATTTAAAATCAGAACCAAAACAAACTTTACAAGCCTCCAATACTGTTTCAATTGGAGGCTTATATGTTTAATGAAGCAGCAATCATTTGCGCACATTTCTCTCCATCAATAGCTGCAGAAATTATTCCGCCCGCGTACCCTGCTCCTTCTCCACAAGGATAAAACCCTTTTATTTGCAGATGCTCATAGGTTAAAGGATCTCTAGGAATACGAACTGGGGATGACGTCCTAGATTCTGGCGCATGTAAAATAGCCTCATTTGTTAAATAGCCACGCATTGATTTACCAAATTCCGTAAAACCCTCTCTCAATATTTGCGTTAGAAAACCAGGAAACACTTGACCCAATTCTACTGAGGTCGTTCCAGGAACATAGGAAGTCTTAGGAATATCTGTTGAAATTTTTGATTTTGTAAAATCGATCATTCTCTGAGCAGGTACTTTTTGAGTTTCTCCCGCAAGGTGCCACGCTTTTTGCTCGATACTTTTTTGAAATTCTAAGCCTGCCAGTGCACCATGATTTGCAAATGGTTTGAAATCGTCCAATTTTAATTCGACAACAATTCCTGAGTTCGCAGTAGCTTGATCTCTTTTTGAAGGCGACCAGCCATTAGTTACCACTTCGCCAGGACTAGTAGCACATGGCGCAATTATCCCTCCAGGGCACATACAAAAAGAGTACATTCCCCTACCTCCTACTTGCTTAACAATACTGTAAGGAGCAGGCGGCAATAATTCTCCTCTATAATCACAACTGTACTGGATACTGTCTATTAATGATTGTGGATGCTCTGCCCTAACTCCTAGAGCAAAAGGTTTTGCTTCAATAAAAACTTTTTTTCTGTCTAATAGTTCAAAAATATCTCGTGCTGAATGTCCTGTGGCTAATATCAGTTTGTTAGCAAGGATCGTTTCCCCTTTGTGAGTTACAACACCTTCAATTTCATTATTTTTGATCACTATATCAGTGACTCTCGTTTCAAATAAAACAAGCCCACCACACTCAATAATTTTTTCGCGAATATCTTGGATAATTTGAGGTAATTTATTCGTACCAATATGCGGATGCGCGTCTACCAAAATATCAGGCGTTGCCCCATAGGCTACTAATAATTCTAAAATTCGGGTGACATCGCCTCTTTTTTTAGAACGAGTATATAATTTACCATCTGAATACGTTCCCGCACCACCTTCACCAAAACAATAATTAGAATCTTCGTCGACAATGTGATCTACATTAATTGCTTTTAGATCGCGACGACGACCTCTAACTTCTTTCCCACGTTCGACTACTATTGGTTTTAAACCTAATTCAATTAATTGCAAAGCAGCAAACAATCCGGCAGGACCTGCACCTACTACAATTACCTCTTGTTTCGTACTTACATTAGGATAATCCGGTAGCTGAATCTTTTCTTCATGAAATAACTCTCCTTTTAAGTAAATCAATACTTTCAAATTAATCTTAATTGCTTTTTGACGCGCATCAATAGATCGTTTCAAAATAACGACTTGCTGGATATCTACGGATTGTACTTTTAATTGCTTCCCTAGGTATTCTTTCAGCAAAATTTCATTTGCAGCAACCTCAGGTGTTACTTGTAGCAGGAGTTCTTGAGCCATTTTCTTTGTAGTAATTCTATTATTTGTTTTTTGAATATCGGAAAACAAGATGCAAAAATACTATTTTAGTGTGGATTTCATTCTTAGTTTTAGGCCTTTTAGTTTTTGAGGCACTAAACTTTGTAACTTTGCATATAAAACAGTTTCAAATACCATGTCTAGACAAATAAAATTAATTTGGGATTTTCGAGGACCCGCATCAGCAAAAACAGCTGAACATCATGAGGTACATCTTAAGGAATACATTGCAATAGAAAAGCTACCCTTAAATATAACTGGTTTCGAAATCAAAGACGAGATGCTAGCAATCGCTTTTATGGTTGTGACCGATGACAACATGATACAAGTTCGAGATGCCTTAAAACCTCATCGTGGAGAAATTTATTTAGAAAAATAGCATTTTAAATATAGTACCTGATTAATCAAGAGGAATTCTGGTAATAAACTACAATCACTAGCCGTTTATATGAGATTGTAATAAAAGTTAATATTTTCCCATTTAAAGATCGACGAAAACTATTAAACGTAAATTACGTACATAGAATAAACGAAACATTTTATCATGAAAAAATTACTAGCTATACTACTGCTCTTAACTGTGCAGTTTGGTTTTTCGCAAACCACTGACTACATCGCTATCTCAAAAAAATTAGTTGAAGCTGCAAAAGCCAAAAACATTAAAGAGGCAACAGGTTATATGGATTTAATCGCTAAAGCCGATGAAAACACATTAATCAAACAATTAGAAGGCGATACCGCTAAAAAAGCATTCTTTATTAATGTCTATAATGGTTTTACAAATATCTCTTTACGTAAAGACCCAGAACAATATAAAGATCGAGGTGCTTTTTTTAAATCAGAGCAATTTGTAATTGCAGGAAACAAGGTGAGTCTGGACATAATCGAACATGGCTTTCTAAGAAGATCTAGTATTAAATGGAGTTTAGGCACGTTACACAAACTATTCCCCTCTAAATTAGATAGAAAATTCCGCGTAAAAGATGTAGATTATCGTATTCATTTCAGTTTAAACTGTGGAGCAAAAAGTTGTCCTCCTGTGGGAATGTATGATGCTAAAAATTTAGATAAACAGTTAGATGCTTCGACGGATAAATATCTAAAAGCGAATACTACCTACACTAAAGACAAAAACAACCTAGTTGTTCCTGCCCTAATGAGCTGGTTTAGAGGTGACTTTGGCTGTAAAAAAGGAGTTATTAAAATAGCTAAACAATTTAATATCATACCAAATGATGTTAAACCTGATTTAGATTACAAAGATTATGATTGGACTATCGATTTAAATAATTTTTTATAAATCGTTACTTATACAAACCTCAACAAAACATTTAATTTGTATTCATTTTTTAAAATTGGCGCTAAAATAGCAATGCGAATATACTGCAGTAAAACTGTAGTTAATTTTAATACAAATACTTCTTATAATTATCCAAAAATAATTGGGGCTAATCACTCCAATTCTTTTTTTGATGCAATAGTGATAGCAGTCAATTATCCTAAACCCATTTATTTTTTGGCCAGAGGAGATGCCTTTAACAGCCCTTTAATTGCAAAGGTCCTTACTGCATTACATCTTATACCTATTTACAGATTAACTGAAGGAAAAAACAATTTAGGAAAAAACGAGGACACTTTTAAACGATGTATTGAGCTTCTAAAACAAAACCAGACTATTTTGATTTTTTCAGAAGGCCTATGTGTAAATGAATGGAGATTAAGACCCTTAAAAAAAGGAACAGCTCGATTGGCTTTACTTGCACATCAAGAGGGCGTACCTAATTTAAGAATTCAACCTACAAATTTAAATTACTCTTCCTTTACAAGCAATCCAAAGGAAGTACTGGTAAATTTTAATTCCGAGTTTGGTCCTACAAAGGATTCTACAGCAAAGGTATCTGAGTTTTATTCTCAATTTAATCTACAACTAAAACAAGGCTTAGAAAACAATTTAGTAATTCAATTAGAAAAAAAGGAAATTCACTTGTTTGAAAATCGTGCTACAATTACTAAAAAAGTTTTACTCGCTTTGCCAGCTTTATTAGGATATCTACTGAATAGAAGTATTTATATCATTTTTAAAAATATAGCCCATAAAAAAACCAAAAATACCGTTTTTTATGACTCGGTTCTTTTTGGTTTATTGCTTCTATTTTATCCACTTATTGTGCTGATTATTGCTGCAGTCACTGGTATAATATTCAATTTATATGTAGCGATGCTTGTGTTTATATCCTTTCCAATATCAGCGTGGACTTATTCACAATACAAAGCTATCTAAATTATTTTACTTTACTTAAAGCCAACATTTTTATCATCCAATTAGGCAGTGGTTTTTCTTTATTTCTTTTCTGTAAATCCAAAAACCAACCTATTTTTTTCAAGATAGGAACTTTATGTGTTTCTACTAACTCTATTAATGTTCCGTCAGGATCTTCGACATAACAGAATCTCCCTGAAGCATTATCCATCTCAAAAGTATTATTACTATCTACCGTAAAAAAGCACTGTTGCTTTTCGGCGTGGACCTTAAGACTTTTCATATCTAAAACATCAAAACAAAGATGTATAAAACCACAATCTCCCCAATAACGGTTTTCATAGATTTTCTTAGCTTCTTTACTCTTAAGTTGCACCAATTCGATTGTAACATCTCCTAGTAATTTATTGAAGGCACCTTTACCTGTGGCTCTTTTTTGCAATCCTACTTTACGGTATAATAAATCATCTACAGTATATTCAAAATCATATAGAATTGTATCTATACCTAAAACATTTTGGTAAAAAAGCATTGATTTTTCCATATTACTTACTCCAATAACACCACCCACTACTCCTCCTAAATCATGTTTCCCTGTTTGAAACCAATCGCTTGAAGTAATAATTTTAAAGGTGTTGCTATTACCATCAGTAACCCAAAAATAAGCACCACTGTGCTTACAATTTATAACATCCCAAACTGTTACTCCTTCTACCTTTTTTAATCTTTGATGAGACGCCTCAATATTGGTTGATTTCAGAATAACTGCGTTTATACCTAAATCTCCCATTTCAATTGGCGCTGACTCTTGAGGAATACGATCTAAGTATTGCCATATCTCAAAACCGCCTCCTCCTTGGAGATTCATAGTTAAAATTGCTCTTCTGTTAAATATCGTTCCACCGGTATACTGTGTCATTAAATTAGCTTTCGCCTGGTCGTCAAAAATCAACACGTCCATGCCAAATAAGTGTTTGTATGTGTGCATTGCTGCAACGGCATTAGTAACCCCTATTCCCACTTGTTGAATTCCTGATAAAAAATGATGCATAAGCTAATATTATTTGTTCTGTAATCCTTTGTAGTGCGCAATTTTATAATACAGCGAAGGCACAAACCACCACAACCAGAACAAAATGCGTTCTGCCTTAACAATGATAATTGATTTTTTGTTCGAGCGCAATCCTTTTATAATTTTTTTTGCGCAAATAGTAACATCCATCCCTACCTCATTATTTTCATCGGTTGCCCCATACTGCTTTCCATCGCCCACAAGAGCATTTTTTGAAATGTTAGTATTTATTCTACCCGGATATACGAGAGAAAGGGTAATATTGGTTTTAAACAATTCACATTGCAACGTCTCTAAATATCCTTTAATGGCATGCTTAGATGCTGCATATCCTGAACGTAAGGGAAAACCAATAAGTCCTGCGATACTACTGATAACAGTCATACTACCACTATTATTCTTTTTAAAGTAAGGTAAAATTGCTTGGGTAATTGCTACTGGTGCAAAGTAATTAATATCCATCAACTTTTTGTACACATCCATTGTTGTGTCATTTGCTAATGATCGCTGACTAATACCTGCGCTCTGAATTACATAATCGATACGTCCTTCTAGCGATACTGCTTTATCAACTAAAACACTAATAGCATCCAATTCTAAAAGATTGTAAGGTAAAATATGGACAGGAGTTGATTTCAATTCTAATTTCACATCTTCTAGGGAAACTATATTAGAAGAGGTTAGAATGAGAATTGCCTCTTGTTGTGCTAATTGAATGGCTAATTCTTTTCCAATCCCTGAAGAGGCGCCAGTAATCCAAACCACTTTATTTTTAAAATGCATTTTTTCTGTACCTTAAAAGTTCTTTGTATTTAGCTATCATTGCCATTTGAGACGCGCCATTTTTATACATCCTGACCACTTGTAAGTTGGCTAATTGAACTGTAAGCCAGGAGTTTTCTTCATATTTCCGAGCTGAAATTATAGTAGCTTTAGGAATTAATTTGAAAGAACCTTGCTTCCATAAACGAGCAATGTAGTCATAATCCTCCATGATTACCATCTCTTCCTTATACCCTCCAATTTGATCCCATAAAATTTTTGTCACAAAAATACCTTGATCACCTCCTCTAAAAAAAAGGTAATTGAACCGTGTAAAAAAAGCATTAACTTTTAGTAACACACTAGAGCTATCAAACTTGGTTCTAAAACTCCCACAATTATAACCTTTCTGAATAGCATCATTAATTAGATTATAAGAGGAATGGGTTGGAGCGCTATCTGCGTGTAGAAAAAAATACACATCACCTAAGGCGTTTTTGGCGCCGTGATTCATTTGTCCCGCGCGACCTTTAACTGGAGAAAGGACTGTTTTTGCGCCAAGACTTTTAGCTATTGCGACAGTTTGATCTGTACTGCCGCCATCAGAAACTATAATTTCAACATTGTTACTTACTAGATTGCGTTGGAGAAATTCGATTGTATTTCGAATAATCGCTGCTTCGTTGTAGGTGGGAATAATAATACTTAAAACCATAGAGTGTTCTAAAAATAAAGAAATGATGAAAAAAATTAAAAATTGAATTACTTAATTAGCTACTTCGCTAATAAATTTAATACGCATGAATCGCAATTCATCAATATCGTAATCTCCTTCAAATTCTTTTAATGCATCTTCAATTTTATCAGTCGCAGACTCCATAAAATAGTCATGAATTTCTTCTTGTTGGTCATCGTCGAGCATATCATCAACCCAGTACTTTATATTAAGTTTTGTACCTGAATATACTATTTGCTCCATCTCTTTAATAAGAGCATCCATTGTAAGTCCTTTTGCTTTTGCAATATCATCAAGAGATAACTTGCGATCGATATTTTGAATAATGTAAAGTTTATTGACTGAGTTTGTTCCTGTAGATTTCACCACAAGATCATCAGGTCTAAAAATATCGTTCTCCTCTACATATTTACTAATGAGTGCAATGAATTCTGCACCATATTTTTTTGCTTTTCCTTCTCCAACTCCGTGTATATTGATTAATTCAATTTGGGAAATAGGATATTTTAAAGCCATATCTTCTAGCGAAGGTTCTTGAAAAACGACGAATGGTGGCACACCTAGTTTTTTAGCAACTTTTTTGCGCAAATCACGAAGCATATCCATCAAAACCTCATCTACTGCACCTGTAGACTTAGCAGCTGTCACAATCGCTTCATCACCTATTTCATTGTATTCATGATCCTCAGACATCATAAAGGAGGATGGATTTTCGATAAAATCAAGTCCCTTTTTGGTGATTTTTACAATACCGTAGGTTTCTATGTCCTTAGATAAAAAACCCGAAACTAGCACTTGCCTAAGCAATGCCATCCAATATTTTTCATCATGACTTGCACCACAACCAAAAAATGATTGAACATCTGTTCTATGCGCTTTAATCACAGCGTTAACTCTTCCTATCAGTGTAAAAACAATTTCTTTTGATTTATAGATATGTTTAGTATCACGTACCACTTTTAGCAATTGCACAACCTGATCCTGTGCTTCTATTTTAGTTTTTGGATTACGAACATTGTCATCCATGTCTGCACCGTCGCCATTTTCGCCATCAAATTCTTCTCCAAAGTAGTGGAGTAAAAACTTTCTTCTAGACATTGACGTTTCTGCGTAAGCAACTACCTCTTGCAATAAAGCAAAACCTATTTCTTGCTCAGCAACAGGTTTTCCTGACATAAACTTCTCTAGCTTTTCTACATCTTTATAGGAATAGTAGGCTAGGCAATGTCCTTCTCCACCATCACGACCAGCGCGACCTGTTTCTTGATAATAACTTTCGAGCGATTTTGGTATATCATGATGTATCACAAAACGAACATCGGGCTTGTCAATTCCCATTCCAAACGCAATCGTGGCAACAACAACCTCAACATCTTCCATCAAAAACATGTCTTGGTGTTTAGCTCGCGTTTTAGCATCTAGACCGGCATGATACGGCACAGCGCTAATACCGTTTACCTGTAAAACTTCGGCAACAGCCTCTACTTTTTTACGGCTTAAACAGTAGATAATACCAGATTTCCCTTTGTGCTGTTTGATAAAACGAATGATATCCGACTCTATATTTTTTGTCTTTGTACGAACTTCATAATACAAATTAGGTCTATTGAACGAAGCCTTAAATGTTTTAGCATTTACCATATCCAAATTCTTCAAGATATCCTCTTGTACTTTTGGAGTTGCAGTTGCAGTAAGCCCTATAATGGGTATATCACCCAATTGCTTTATAATATTTTTTAAATTCCTGTATTCTGGTCTAAAATCGTGTCCCCACTCTGAAATACAGTGCGCTTCATCTATAGCAACAAAAGAGATGGTAACATTTTTTAAAAACTGAACATTTTCCTCTTTGGTTAAGGATTCTGGAGCCACATATAGCAACTTAGTCAAACCTGAGGTTATGTCTTTTTTAACTTGAGTAATTTCCGTTTTTGTGAGAGAGGAGTTCAATACATGTGCAACACCGTTCTCTGAAGACAAACTTCTAATGGCATCAACCTGGTTTTTCATTAAAGCAATAAGAGGCGAAACAACGATTGCGGTTCCTTCTTTTGTTAGAGCTGGTAGCTGATAGCAGAGCGACTTCCCACCGCCTGTTGGCATGATAACAAAAGTATTTTGTCCAGCCAACAAACTTTGGATCACTTGTTCCTGCAATCCCTTAAATTGGCTAAAGCCAAAATATTTCTTTAATTCTTTATGGATATCAATTTCGTTTGAATTCATTCTTTATTATAATGGTATTTTGTATAAATTTGCACCACATAAAGATACTAATTTCTTTCACACACACAAATTTTTAAATATTCTGTTTTGATATCAAAAGAAAATATATTGGCATTAGCCAAAAAAACCATTTTAACTGAGAGTGAATCAATTATAAAACTGGCCTCTTACTTAGATGAAAGTTTCTACAATGCAACACAGGCAATATTCAATTCTAAAGGTCGATTAATAGTAACCGGAATTGGAAAAAGCGCAATCATTGGACAAAAAATGGTTGCCACTTTTAACTCGACTGGAACACCATCCATGTTTCTGCATGCAGCTGAAGCCATTCATGGAGATTTAGGAATGATGCAAAAGGATGATATTATTATTTGCATCTCGAAAAGCGGTAACAGTCCTGAAATAAAAGTATTAGTCCCACTATTAAAACGTTTTGAAAACACATTGATCGCCATTACAGGCAACATGACTTCATTTCTTGCAAAAGGAGCTGATCACGTTTTAAATACTACAGTAGACCAAGAAGCCTGTCCTATCAACCTCGCTCCTACTAGTAGCACCACAGCCCAATTAGTTATGGGAGATGCGCTTGCTGTTTGTTTAATGGAAATACGCAATTTTAAACCAGAAGATTTTGCTATTTATCATCCAGGAGGTGCCCTAGGTAAGAAATTACTTTTGCGCGTGCAAGATATGCTCGAACACACGTTAAAACCAATGGTTACTCCTGATGCTTCTATTAAAAAGGTTATTTTTGAAATATCTGAAAAAAGATTGGGTGTTACAGCAGTAGTAGAAAATGAGAAAGTAATTGGTATTATAACTGACGGCGATATTCGTAGGATGTTAAACGATCGAGAGACTTTCACTGATTTGACCGCTAAAGATATTATGACTAAAAACCCTAAAATGGTTCAATCTACTGATATGGTTGTAGCTGCATTTAATATTTTAGAAGATCATGCAATCACACAATTAGTAGTAATTGATGAAGCAGGATTATACCAAGGCGTATTGCATTTACACGATATTTTAAAAGAAGGAATACTATAATGGCAAAAAAGAATATAAACGAAATGTCGTTTTTAGATCATCTTGAAGATTTGAGATGGCTACTCGTAAGAAGTACTATCGCAATCATTATAATGGGAATCGCAACCTATTTTATAAGCGACTATTTGTTTGATACTATCATTTTCGGACCTACAAGACCCACTTTTATCACTTATACTTTTTTTTGTGACCTTTCAAATTACATTGGAATAGGTGATAGTATATGCATTACCGAGATGCCTTTCATTATACAAAACACACAAATGGAGGGACAAGTAAACGTATTTATTTGGATCTGTATCCTTGCAGGATTCATACTTAGTTTTCCCTATATATTGTGGGAAATCTGGAAGTTTATTGGACCTGCACTTTACGAGAAAGAAAAAAAGAATGCAAAAGTCTTTATCTTTTTCTCTTCTATTTTATTCTTTATTGGTGTTTTGTTTGGCTATTTTGTAGTAATCCCGATGTCAGTAAATTTTGTAGCCACGTTTACGGTTAGTAAGGTGGTTTTAAATCAATTCACACTTGACTCCTATATCGGAATGGTAAAGACATCCGTCCTTGCGAGCGGCTTGTTTTTTGAACTTCCCATAATTATATTCTTCTTAACAAAACTAGGGCTTGTAACCCCTTCTTTTTTAAGAACCTATCGAAAATACGCTATTGTTTTGGTGCTTATAGTTGCGGCAATTGTTACGCCGCCAGATGTTGTAAGCCAAACCATAGTAGCGATCCCGATGTTATTAATATACGAAGCAAGTATCTGGATTTCAGTATTTGTTTCAAAATCTAAAATAGAACAAAATGGCTGATATTATTGAAGAATTTAACGAATACCGTTCTAGAATGAACGAAAAACTTTTGGCTGACAATAACAAAATCGTCAAAAGAATATTTAACCTAGATACCAATGCCTATGCTGCTGGAGCTTTAGATGTTAAAACTAAGGAACTTTTAGGCTTAGTAGCATCAGCTGTTTTACGATGTGATGATTGCGTAAAATACCATTTAGAGACAAGTCACAAAGAAGGTGTCACTAAAGAAGAAATGATGGAAGCTATGGGTATCGCAACTTTAGTGGGTGGTACAATTGTAGTACCGCACTTGCGTAGAGCTTATGAATTTTGGGAAGCGTTGGATGAGAATGCTACAAAATAAGCAACTAAAAAAAGTAACAAAACTGGTACCCACAAAATAATTCAGGAAACTAAATAATTGTTAAGGAATTAAGATGTTCCTTTGTTTATTCGTTAATTTGCTACGCTTAAACAAAGGAACGTTTGGCTTTAATATACTTTGAAAAGTTTAAAACAAAAAAGATGATCTTAAGAGCGGAGAATTTAGTAAAAACATACAAAGGACGAAGCGTCGTAAAAGGCATATCGGTAGAGGTTAATCAGGGAGAAATTGTTGGTTTGCTGGGTCCAAATGGAGCTGGAAAAACAACCTCGTTTTATATGATTGTTGGATTAGTTAAACCTAATTCAGGAAACATATATCTTGATGATCTAAATATTACAGATTATCCTATGTACAAACGTGCTCAGCAAGGTATAGGTTATTTAGCGCAGGAAGCCTCTGTTTTTAGAAAATTAAGTATCGAAGACAACATTTTGAGCGTACTACAATTGACTAAATTGACCAAAGAAGAACAGGTAGCCAAAATGGAAAGTTTGATTGAAGAGTTTAGCCTTGAGCACATTCGTACCAACCGTGGTGATTTATTATCCGGAGGAGAGCGACGCCGAACAGAAATTGCTCGTTGCCTAGCAACCGATCCAAAATTCATCCTATTAGATGAGCCATTTGCTGGTGTAGATCCAGTTGCGGTAGAAGATATTCAACGTATTGTAGCCCAACTAAAAAACAAAAACATAGGGATCTTGATAACAGACCATAACGTACAAGAAACGCTTGCTATTACAGACAAAACGTATTTGATGTTTGAAGGTGGTATCCTGAAAGCTGGTATTCCTGAGGAATTAGTAGAGGATGAAATGGTACGTCGTGTTTATCTTGGTCAAAACTTTGAACTTCGCAAGAAAAAACTAGAGTTTTAACTACTGTTCTAAACATCTTTAAACCAAAATCGGAAATGGAAACACCCGAAAAACCATCTAAAGAAACCTTAGAAAAATGGCACAAAGATCCTGATATTTGGAGATGCGGTATTTTTTATTACAACAAACAAGACAAGAGACTATTACCCCCAAAAAGGCAGGAATGTATGGGATGGACCGTAAATTTTGCTAATACAAAGTCGGTTTTGTTTTTTGTTGGAATGATGGCCTTTTTCATTTTTGTAACACTCTTCATTGTACTTAAAAAATCATAGATTTTCTTGCCTTTTTTCCTTTCGCGTGAGGGATAGCAGTGGAAATCCTTTTTAAGGCTTTTTAGCCCAAAAAGATTGAAACGAATAGCCCGACTGAACTGAAACGATAGTGGAAGTTGAGGCACGCCCAAAAAACAGAACAAACAAAACAAACTTTATTCTACGGTTATAAACTGCAATTGCTGAAAATCGCCATTGTAAATATTGACATCTACATTCCCATTGATTCCTGGCACGGAGCCTTTCTCTGTAAATTGCCAAAAGAGCCAATCCTCTTTCATTTTCTCTCGATAAAAATTATAATTAGCGATCCAAAAAAGGTAATCTGAAAATTCTTCTTTCAAAAAATCATCATAATATTTTTCGCCAGTATAAATAATTGGCTTCACTTTATAATGCGACTCTACCGCTTCTAACCAGCGCCTCAACCCTATTTTTAAGCGAGCAACCGATTGATTTTCAGGAAGTTTTTCAATGTCTAATACGGGAGGTAAATCTCCTTTGTACAGCCGCACCGTTTTAATATAAAGGGCAGCCTGCTCTAAGGAATTTTCGTTAGGACGATAGTAGTGATAAGCTCCTCTAATTATCTTTCTATCTTTGGCGCCAAGCCAATTTTCATCAAAAGCTTTATCTACACGATCGTTACCCACAGTAGCTCTTACAAAAACAAATTGAATTGGGAATTTTTCCTCGATCGCATTCACTGCAGGCCAATCAATAGCTCCTTGATATTCTGATACATCTATTCCAACCGCTTTGGTTCCTTTATTTTGCAAAACTTGAAAGTTACGTACATCCGAAATACGTTTCGCTTCTTTATCTTGTTTGGCAATTTTGTTCGATTTAAAACTCAAATAATAAGCCAAACCATTACGATAATGATATCCAGTTGCCAATACAAAACTAACAAACAAGACATAAAGTGAATACTTAATCACATTTTGTCGAAAAGAACTTTTTTTGACTGACCGTCTAGCTTGATACTTTCGTTTAACGTTTTGCCTTTTCATCTAAAGAAAATCGATTACTTATTATAGACAAAATAACGTAAGAAATAATGATTAAAGGTATCGCCATGTACTGAAGAAATAGTATTAGAGCGACTGAAAAACTTAAAAAAACTATTTGTAAAGCGTTGTCTTTTAAATTGAATTTTTTAATTTTCAGGGAAAACAAAGGGATCTCGGCATTCAGAATATAAGCACTAAATAAGGTGACAATCAGTAAAAACCATTGATTAGTTAAAATCTCTAAAACAATTAATGAATCACTGTAAACAATTACTAAAGGCAAACTCATGATTAGCAAGGTGTTTGCAGGCGTAGGCAATCCTACAAATGAATTGGTTTGTCTTATATCAATATTAAAGTTAGCCAAGCGATAACAAGAGCCTAAGGTGATAATAAATCCTAGAAAAGGAACATAAGGACTTGATGAAATTTCGTGTTGGCTATTTGACATCAAAAAATACATTACAAAACCCGGTGCGACGCCACTTGTAACCATATCAGCCAAAGAGTCTAACTGTAAACCCAAGGGACCAGCCACCTTGAATAATCGCGCAAAAAAGCCATCAAAAAAATCAAAAAATATACCCAAACTAACAAAATAAAAAGCCAATTCGAACTTTTGCTCAGCAATAAATACAACTGCAATACAGCCGCAAAAAAGGTTAATGAGCGTAATTAAATTAGGTATGTGTTTTTTAATATTCATAGTCAATTAGGATTTTAAAATCAGAGAAACAAAATTAGCATAATAAGTGAATCATATCCTAGTTTTATCAAAGATTGTTACTCCCTTTTATAGTTTCCCATTTAATTTAAAAATCACCTATTAAGCTCATTAAAAAATTATATTTTTGATAAAAATATAAACTCGTTTGTTACGCTTGATAAATCCGGTTCAATTGAAAAAAAAGTTTGTTCTACTATTCCTCCTCCTTACTTGTATTTCTTACGGGCAGACCGCCAGGAAATACTCGAATGAGTTTATGAATATTGGAGTTGATGCTGCTGCATTGGGAATGGCTAATACCGCAGTAGCCTCTACGAACGATGTAAATTCAGGCTACTGGAATCCAGCAGGTTTGGTGCAGCTAGATGACAATCAAGTCGCCTTAATGCATGCTAGTTATTTTGCCAATATTGCTCAATACGATTATCTAGCTTATGCCAGTCCTATAGATGATCGATCTGCTTGGGGAATATCGGTAATACGCTTTGGTGTTGATGACATTTTAAACACAACTGAATTGATTGATAGCGAAGGCAATATTGATTACAATCGCATAAGTCTTTTTTCGACTGCTGACTATGGGTTTACCTTTTCTTACGCTCGCAAGTTGCCCGTACCCGGCTTTCAATACGGTGTAAATGCAAAAATCATTCGAAGAGTTATAGGAAAATTTGCTGATTCGTGGGGATTTGGTTTTGATGTGGGTCTACAATTTGAGAAAAACGATTGGAAGTTTGGTCTGATGCTTCGCGATATTACAACTACCTACAATGTTTGGAATATTAATGAAAAAGAGTACCAAAAAATTGCTGATGCGGTTCCTGGACAAAATCAAGAGCTACCAGAAAGTACTGAAATAACATTACCTAAAGCGCAGCTAGGACTTTCTAAAAAATTTATTATCCGATATGACTACAGTATAATGGCTGCTGCCAATGCCAATATGCGTTTCACACAAACTAATGACATTATTTCGACAAAATACGTGAGTATCGATCCTGCATTAGGATTAGAATTTGGATACACGGACTTGGTTTTTGTTCGAGCAGGTGTGGGTAATTTCCAAAATGTACAGCAACTTGATACTTCCGAAAAAGTGGGTTTTCAACCCAACGTAGGTTTAGGATTCAAATACAAAGGCATTCAAATTGATTATGCATTAACTGATTTAGGAAATCAAAGCACAGCGTTGTACTCTAATATTTTTTCGCTTAAAATAGATTTGGCTCTTTTTAGAAACTGATAACAAAAAACAAATGACTTCCATTATTTTTAAAATTACAAAAACGGTATTCTCTATACTCCTATTTTTATTCACATCACTTAGTTTTAGTCAAACTAGATTGTTATCTCAGAACAGTCGCGTGAGTGTAATTACTTGCGGTACCGGTAACGAATCCTACTCCCTTTTTGGGCACACCGCCATTCGGATTTCAGATCCTGAAAATTCTATAGATGCTGTTTTTAATTATGGTGCATTTGATTTCAACACACCTAATTTTGTTGCAAAATTTGCTAAAGGAGATTTAGAATATTTTGCTGTGGCTCATAGTTACACTGATTTTATAAACGAATACACCTATGAGAAACGTTCTGTATACGAGCAAGAGTTACTTATATCTACTGACAAAAAACAACAATTGTTTGATAACTTATCTATTTCATTAGCTTCTGGCGACAGTCACTATACGTATAAGTTTATTGATAAAAACTGTACCTCAATGGTGGTAGACATCATTAACAAAACTCTTGGCAGCACTGTAATAACTAAAAAGGCAGATACAGATATTACGTACCGCTCTATTTTATATCCTTATTTTGACAATCATTTTTATGAAAAACTAGGCACGAGTATCATCTTTGGTACAAAAGTAGATCGATTGGGTACCAATATTTTTCTTCCGTTTGAATTACTTAAAAGCTTAAAAACAACTCAATTTCAAAACAAACCTTTAGCACAACAGCAAGAAACTTTATTAGAATTTAAGGAAATAGCAGCTGTCTCATGGTGGAATAATGCATACACGTACATAATCGTATTAGTTCTTATTGCGGTAGTAAATAAAAAATCCCTAAATCAATTTTACTTTATTACGATGGGAATTTTAGGATTATTCTTTATATTTATGGGATTCTACTCTGATCATTTGGAATTAGAATACAACTACAATATCTTACTGTTCAATCCAGGACTGTTGTTACTATCTGTTTTTTACGTTAGGGATAATTCAAGATGGATTTACAAGACAGCCCTATTTAATATACTTTGCTTGTTAGTGTACTGCTTACTATTAATCAATAAGGCACACTTTTTAATTGTTCTGCCATTGATTATAACGAGCGCTTTTTTATTGACTCGACTTGCTTTAAAAAACAAAAAAAGAATCCCAATTATACTATAAGTTAGTATAATGCAGGAAATAGTAAAATGAGGAAACAATTATTGTCCTCTATAAAATAAGACTGTAGTTATTGTTTTTAAAGCAATATTAAGGTCTAAGTAAAAACTTCTGTGTTTGATGTAGTATAAGTCATATTGCAACTTAATCAAGCTGTCCTCGATTGTTTCTCCATAGGAATAGTTTACTTGTGCCCAACCCGTTAGTCCTGGCTTAATAACATGTCTGGTTTCATAAAAGGGCATTCTATCTGCTATTTCCTTAACAAATTCAGGTCTTTCAGGACGAGGCCCTACCACAGCCATATCGCCCTTTAATATATTTATGCATTGGGGAATTTCATCCATTCGAGTTTTCCTCAAAAACTTTCCAAATCGAGTTATTCTACTATCATTACAAGAGGCAAAAACAGCTCCATCATTTTCTGCGTTTTTGACCATTGTCCTCAATTTCAAAATATCAAAAGCAACTCCATCTTTACCCACTCGCTTTTGAACGTAAAACAAAGGTCCGGGATTTCCTAAAATATTACCTATCCCGATTAAGGGCAAAAGAGCTACTCCAAAAATTACCCCTATAATGGACAATATAATATCAAGGCCTCGAACTATTGTTTGGTATAGTTTATTTTGATTGCTTCTGCTAAATGGAAAAAAACTATAAAAATCCCTAGCCATGTAGTGAACCGGAATTCGCTGAGTCTTACTCTCGTAGACTTGCGTATATTCCCTGATCACATTACCCGACTCCAGTAAATGAAGTAGTTGCTGGTACAAAACAGTCGTAATACCATCGGTTCTTTGAGAAGCTATAACGATTTCTGATACGCTATGTTCTTTAACAAAACTGGCTAAATTGTTTCTCATGATTTGAGCAACGTAATGATTTCTAGCATTATCACACTCGACCTCGTCTGCGCTAACATAGCCAATAATCTTATAATGAGGATCGATATCTTCTAGACCTAAGATCAATTTTTCTACTTCTTGGTTTTCGCATACAAGAATCGCGGTTTGCATAAAACGATTTGAAGCTAAAAAACGAACATAAAACAGTCGCCAAACCATCAAACTACTAAAAAGCATCACAAAGAAGGCCAGTATTTGAATACGATTCGACGGTAGTTCAGGTGAAAAAATGGGAGTCAGTAAGTAAACAAAAGCGGTGGTGGAAGCCGTAAGGATCGTGCTTCGTAAAATTTGAAACTCGTTACTAGCAACTTGTAATTTATACATTTCGAAAATAAGTCCAAAAACGCTTAAGTAAATCGCCAAAACAAGTGCAGGAACTCCCTCTGTAGTAAGGGATTCAAGATACTCAAAATCAAAAAAATAACCAACTGTATACAAGCCAAGCCAAACGAAAATAAGATCGAACAGATACAGGATCATTTTTCGCTCTGATATTTCAAAATGGATTTTAGGACTTGACATACTACAGTATACTTATAGTCGCAATGTAAGAATTTTGAAATAAGAACGAGTTTAAATAAAACAAAACTATTAACTACTTACTAACAGGTTTCTAGATGTGTTTGTATGTATCTCTTACTTTTTGTGGTCTCGTTGGTATGAGTTGTACATTAAGTAATGATAAAGCATAAATAAACGAAGGAACAGCGGTTCGCATTGCGGCGTGATTAATGGTTAAGAACCAAAATGCAACGAAACACAATAAATACATATTAAACTTATTTTCAAGATATAACACCAAAGGCGTCACAAATAAAATCAACAAACCTAAAGCGCCTAATGAACCGTGCTCAGCGAGCATTCTAGTTATCTCATCATGTGATAGTATGAAAGTACCTGTTTGAACTTGTCTATTTTCAACTCCTTTCCCTACGCCTACTCCAAAGATGGGATTTTCTAAAAACTGCTTGATTTCATTTTGGGCAACATCTTCTCGACCCGTAAATTGACTTTCCTTCGCTCGTCCAGCTGCATCTTGGTTAGCATATCTTTTTTCTATAAGTCCACCTGTTTGATACGACGTATAGCTCCAAACCCCAACCATTGCCACTAAAATGAGTCCGAAAATATAATTTAATTTCACTTTTCCTTGAAAATTAGATTTAAAATAAAGGAATACTAACAAGAGGACAATCATTAAAAAACCGGTAATCATACCTCCTCGAGAAAAAGTGACCATACCTCGATAACTAATATTTAAAGCTACAATAAGATTAATAACCAATAAAACCTTCGTTTTTGATTCTAGAATAATGCGAGAAAAAAAGATAAACATACCTAACCCTAGAAAAGTAGCCACCTGATTGGGGCCAAAACCTCCGGATGTTTCAAAATTAGAATCGGTACCCGTGATAACGTCTCTTATATTAGGTGTATATAAAGAAAGGTAAACGGCACAACTAATAATTGGTAAACCTATACAGAGGAGAATGTTATTCATTCTCTCCAAAGACACTTTTCTTCTGTAGGTGTACAATGATGCGAAAGCTAAAGACACAGGTCCTGAAATATTAAATGCAATTGAATTTTTGATATTAGTATCATAATTCAATACAAAGCCGGTCATCACTACACCAGGCACCAACAGCAATAGAAAAACCCAATAGGGGACAGCTCCTTTTGAAAACCCTTTGTAAAACATCCCCATGAATATAAAAATAAGCACTTCATACTTCGAAAATTCATAGGTGATATTTCCACCAGTCATTCTCAGCAAAATTTCACTTCCAACCACGTAGCCTGCCACCAGAAGAGCTTCATCCTTTTTGTTTTGGGATTTAATAACAATGTAAATACCTAATAAAAAAATACTGTAACCATATAATTTAGCTATAAATGGCAAGGCATAAACAAGTGCTCCCAATACAACATGGAATAAAATCAAATAAAAATATACCTGTTCTTCTTTTTTCATTTAATGTTGTTGTCTAACCACTTTAAATATTGTTTTATGATGTTGTTCATTCCAAATTTCTCTAACATAGTGACCGATAATGCCTTGGCAAAAGTAGCTCGTTTCTCCTGATCTTCCATCAGATTTACTAATTTTTCATAGAACTGTTGTTCATTACCTGCTATTACATATCCATTTGTATTATTAGTTACAACCTCAGCAATCTCACCTACATTAGTAACTACTACAGGAATAGTAGCGTTCCCATATTCTAGCAACGCAAGCGGCAGGCCTTCTGAGGAAGATGTTAAAATCCCAATTGTACTTTGACTTAAAATATGGCTAACGTCCTCTTTACTACCATAAATAAAAACCGTATCATCCAATTTATTTTCTATTACTGCTTTTTTAATTTGCGCTGCATATGCATCTTTAAAATCTTTTCCTACTAAATGAAATGTCCAGTCAGAATGAGATAATTTTACTCGCTTTGCAATTTGAATTAATAAAAAATGATTTTTCTGAGGCCTTAAATTTGCTAATAGCACAATGCGCTTACCTTGCTTACCTTTTAAAATAGTATCTGGTTGATGAGTCGCTTTAATGACTTGAGACGAAAAGTTAGGTAAGTATATCACATTTTTAAAATGAAAGGACTGCGTAGTCCATTTTTTTAATTTTTTATTGACACTAATTACCCCGTGATAAAAAGGGAGCCCTATTCTAAACAGTATTTTATTTCTTGAAGCCAAGAATTCACTCTGTCCATAATGGTCATGCCAAATTAGTTTTATAGATGGACAAATCAATTTTAGCACTAGTGCCATAAAAAAAGAAGTGCTATGAACGTGCAATAAACCAACTTTATTTCGTTTTACATAGCGACGTAATTTCCATATAGCAACTAAATCTAAAGCACTCTTTTTGTGAACAAATGAGTACACTACTTTTTTATCTAATTGCAGTTGAAGAGCTCCTTCCTTACGCGTGCAAACTAAACCTGAAAAATCAATTTTTTCAGTCAAAGCATTCGCATAATTAACAGCCATACGCTCTGCGCCACCAGCTTCAAGAGAATCTATGATTTGAGCAATACGCATTATAGAATCAGTTTTTTAATTTCAGATTCAAAAAGATCTAGTGTGTATCGCCGTGACCAAGTGATTGCTGCTTTTTGTTTCGAATTGTATACCTCTGGATTATCTATAAGCAACACGAGTGTAGCAACATCTTCATTTAATTTTTTTGTCAATAATAGTCCTCTCTCCTCCCTATTGAACATTGTGGAAACACAAGAAACATTTGTTGCAAGCGGAACACAACCCCAAAACATTCCTTCGGCAATCGCTTTTGGCCAACCTTCGCTATTAGAGGGAAGCACCACAAAATCACTTTTCTGATAGGCTTTTTTTAGATTTTCTCTGTCTTGATTTCCTTTTAAAGTAACGATTTTATCCACGTTGTTTTTTAAAATATACTGCTCTAAATACTCCCGTTCTGCACCCTCTCCGTATAAATCTAAAGTAACGGCATACCCTTTATTGTAAAGCTGTTCAATTAACTGGATTGCATACATAGGATCTTTTCCTTTGACCAAAGATCCAACAAAAATAAAACGAAGTTCGGTATTTGAAAAGGCGCGAGATATACATACTCTTTCCTCTTCTCTGTAGCTTGCTGTAAAAAAAGACTTAGAGTTCTTCGTTTGCCCTTCCCATTCTCCGTATATCAGGACCTGCATGTTTCTGGTTAAAAAAGTATTTTGAAGTATTTTCTGCTGCAATTTATAAGTCCAAGGTTGTTTTGCTTTTGGATCCCAATTGCCTGCATACTTTGCTGTCTTCTTTTTATTAGGAAAAAGAATTTGCACAAAGCATCCCAACAAACCAATATTTCCGGGGCAACGCAAATGAATGTGATCTGCCTTTTGCATGGCTTGATACATTTGCACCAAAATCTTTGGGACTTTGCTTACTGCCAAGACTATGCTTTTTATAGTGAGAATATCAAAATTCTCTAATTTCATGAAATTGATATGATTGTGTTGGTAAACAGAGTCAATTGCTGTGGGTACTTTGCAAGACTGGGGCGCTAGAAGCGTAATTTCATCAGCATACTTCGCCCAAACATTCATTTCATTTGTATATGGAGCATACGCATGATACTTTTCATCTTGATAAATATGAGAAACATGCGTGATGATGAGAAAATTCATGGTTTTAACTTATGATGCTAGTAGCATTAGTAACAGTAACTATTCAAAAATAGCATTAATAATGTAATTTGCTTGTGCTATGGGTGTACAATAAGCATCAAAATAGCTTTTCCCTTTTGCAGCAATGGTTTCGTGAGCGTCAGGGTTTTCAAATAAATAATCTATTACATCTTTGTACTGCGCTGAAGTTGTAATTGAAAAAAGCCCAGAGTCCTTAACAAAATCAGTTGGTAGCTCAACTTTAAATGGAAATGACAAGACAAACAATCCTTGATTCAGGTATTCGGCTAGTCGCCAACTTACAGCACCACAAACCGCTGGATTATTTAATGCTATCATCGATTTAGCACTCCATTTAGAAAACTGACTTGGTGAATACCTCACCTTATTAAGCTCCTTATCATAACCATAATTAAAGCCATCTGATCTTGGAACGAAGCCGCCTTTAAATTGTAATCGGGTGTCTGATTTACAATAACGAATGAAAGCTGCTCTAATTTCATTTGTCTCTGCTTCTTTTCTCCAAATATTTGACGAAAAAAAAACAAAATTTTCTTTCTTAAAACGCTCTTTATACTTTTTGTAAACTGGCCTCCGTATTAGAATATAGAGTTGCCTAATCACCTCTTTTAATTTTAAATGTCTAAATAATTCCACACCAAAAATACGACAATATAGTACCACTATATTGACCGGATAATGAGGATACAATGGTTTGATCTTAGACTGCTCATATGAAGCCTGTCCTACTAACTTATTTGTAACAAAATACAAACTGCATATTTCATATAAATCTTGATGCACTCCTACAGGATCATCATTATCAATTACTACAATTTTACCGTCAATTCTAAAAAGAAGAACTGGTTTATTATTGTATTCAATAAAGTTTGAATCCATTTTAAAAGATAGATTACACACTTGCTGTAACCCTACTAAATAGTAGGAGGTATAATAATTAGGAATATTTAATAATTCTATCTTTTTCATAAAAGGGTAGAGTAATCGCAACTCTAAAAAATTATTTTGGTTTACTTATCCATAAACTCCACCAGCCAATCGTTCTACCCAGGGCTTCGGTGAGTGCTTCTTTCCTACTCGAACTTGTAATTACATTTGTAAATCGAATCACCGTTAATACTATAGTAATGGCGTGCCATTTTAATTTATGTTTTACCGAAGGTTTGGGATTCTTAGTTCGCCATACATACCAACCATTGCGTACCACCATTTTGCCATACCAGTATTGATTCGGTCTACCCGCAGCATCATGATAATGATGTAATTGCACTTTAGTGTTAATAACATTTTTTCCAAATTGTAACGCTCTAATACTAAAATCAGCATCTTCATACAAACCATATCCTTCGAAGTAAAATGAGAATTTAATACTATCAACCACTACTTTTCTAAAAGCCATCGACATACCTATTAACAAGTCTACCTCATACGATTTTCCGTTTAAAGGAAATCCACAAGTTTTGCCATGAGAAAAATCAGGCATTCTTCCCGGATCTAAATCTGATTGTAGCTTTAAATAATTTCGCATTACATTTCGTAACCCTTCCTCATAAATAAAACCATCGAATTGATATGTTTTTTTTCTATTGTATTGTTTGTTGGGTTTGGATAATTTCCACCTGTTTTCATTTATTGCTACACCTCCAACTCCAGTAATGGACCTGTCATTTTCAAAAGTTAGTATCAATTGCTCAAAATAATTTGCTTCAAGAACCGTGTCATCATCCAAAAAACACACCACATCTATTGCATCTCCTACTCTCAATATCCCATAATTGCGTTGCTTGGTTAATCCTCTTTCATGGTCTAATACTTTATAATATACTAGATTATCAAAAACATACTGCTGCACCACTGTTTTCGTAGCATCATTTGTAGACCCATCTATAATTAAAATTTCGTCTGGATATAGCGTTTGCTGTTGTACTGAGAGCAATAACCGCAGCAAAGCTTCAGGACGCAAATAAGTACAAACAATTAGGGAGAATTTCATTAGTTATTGGTGTCTAATTCCTAAATTAAGTAACCTTTGAGCATAAAACACGGATTTTTTAAACTGTATGTTTTTGTAAGGTATTCGAAGAAAACGGTATAAAAAACTACTTTTTTTTCCTTGTAATACATAATGCAAAAAATGTTTGTACTTATATTCCGTAAGTTGATCAGCATTATAATGCTTCATTATGCCATACATCACTGTTGGGCTTGGAATGGGCTTTATGATTCCAACTGGGATATCTAATTCCCAGGGTTGACTTTTTCTTTTTTTACCCACAATCCTCGCTTGATTGCCCCAGAAGCGATACCCTCCACTAGGTGGTTTTAAGTGTAAATTAACCGCAAAAGGATTAGCCAACACTATTACGCCTATTTTACTTAATGACATTCCAAAATCGCTATCCTCGCCATAACCTCCATCAAAATTAACATCGTTCCCAATGAGTTGATTTACAAATTCTCTTTTCACACAGGAGTTAGCATTAGAAAACATTTGGGAACATCCCGCAAGAAGTTGCGATGCCTTGCAGTTTTCAATTTTTATTTGTAGGTCATATAGGTCTTGCTTGTAATGGTCAGCTAGAATATCTAATCCGTTACAGGCGCCAACTTTATACGTTTGTAAAAACCGAATGTGATTTTCGATGAAGTTTTGAGGTATCCTAATGTCATCATCCCCAAAAACAATGTATTCACCTGTACTTGCTGAGATAGCTTCATTTCGCGCTCTACAACTCCCTTTTGATTGCTGCCAAATAATTTTCAATTCAAAGGGATACTTCTTTGTTTGGTACGCATTTTCGTTTCTTATCGTCTCTGGGGTTGCGTCAACAACGATAACTTCAGTTGGTTTGTAACTCTGACATGATAAATCGTCCAATAATTGTACTGTATATTCCTGTCTAAACATGGTAGGAATAATATAACTTACTGTAGGACGCCCTTCTATTGTTTGTAGTTGTCTTGGAGGAATGCTATTTGAGTTATCCTTTTTCTCATATCGTTTTTTACTTTTAAAGAAACTAACCCATTCGTTTATTCTCCAAAAACCCATCCTAAAAATCATATAAAGAGCATGGCTTGATTTGTAATTTTTTCGAAAAAAAACATGACGATCTCTTCTTGATATCCTTACATCTTCTGTAACTGTATTTGAAAATAAATTTTTAACATATAAAGGTACTGCTCCAAGAAAACGATTGCATCTAAATCCAAATTCCAACGCTTGCATTTGAATATTTTCGTAGTCTGTATCAAATCCTTTTGTTAATTCCCAAACTGATTTACGTACGGCAAAAGCATTTGGATTCACCCTCCAACTAACGCATTGATCTAAACCATTAAAATCATTTAAATACCAAAAAAACACGGCTGTTTGATATACTAATTCTGGAAAAGCATTTTTATAACCTTGTTCAAATGAGCTATGCCAAATATCTCCCGCACCTTTTGATAAATCTTCTAACTGATCAAAATTGGGATTTCCGGTATAGAGTATAACTTCTCCGTTAGCGGTTATAAATTCTTTTAAATTAATCATTATCAAAAATTACATTTTTATAAAAATCCATGCTTTGTTTTGCTACAACAGCAACGCTAAATTTCGCTATTGCTTTTTCTCTGGCGGCTAAACCTAATCTGTGCTGCAAAGCTGCATTTTCTAATATCGAATTTATCTTACTAGCATAAAGTGAATGTTCTTTTGGGTGTACCAAAAATCCATTTATTCCATCATCAATCACATCTGTAGCCCAGCCAATATTGGAAGCTACAATCGGTTTTCTTAACGCAATAGCTTCTATCCAAGAGACTGGTAAAGCCTCTGCAAAAGAGGGGAAAACACAAACTGTTGCTGCATTTATATGAGGTTGAATTGCTGCATACGGCACAGCCCCAACATAATTGACCCGCAATAAAGCTTCTGGAGTAAACCGTTCTTGCATCATTTCCCAAGTTGAAGCAGCACCCGAAATAATGTCTGACACATCTTTACCAACTATAATCAATTCTACAGCTGGATTTATTTCAATTAATTTATTAAAAATCAAAGGTAATTCTAGTAATCCTTTTTTTCGAATGAGGCTTCCAAAATACAAAACGGTATTGGGCACAACGACGCTATCTTTGTTTTGATTAAACGAATTTATGTCAATGGAATTAGGTATGATCGTAATTTTTTTATTTAGCCCAAAAACAGCATTGGTTTGGTCAGCGGTAAACTGACTAACGGAGAGTACCGCGTCTGCTTTTTGTACTGCCCGTTTTTCATGAAATTTATTTTTCCACTTAACTGAACGATTATCTAAATTACAGAAATAGGTATCTGAACCATTCAGGCGAATCACTATCGGGCATTTTTTCGGACTAATAAAAGAGGTAATTCCTGTCCAATCTGGGGCTTCTACTAAATCGATTTGGTTACTTTCATGTAATTCATTAATAATTCGTTCAAGTTTTTTTCGAGTAAAAAACCAAGACAAGCCTTTGATTTTGATATTTTTTATACGTTGAATTACTACCATTTCATCCATAAAAACTGCATCCTGAGCTTGTCCATACACTAAAACACGCACCTCACAACCAGCAGCAACAAGTCCTGCCGCTAGGTTCTTGATACTAGTTCCTATTCCTCCTGAATTACCAGTAAGAACATGCGGATATTCTGGTGTAAGGAAAGCTATTTTCATTTCTTAGATTTAAAAAAATCGTGAATAATACTATTCGTGAATAGGCGCGCACCTTCATCATTCATATGACCACAAGAGGAGAAGTACTTGTTCTCTACCACTGCATTTTCATAATTATGAATTTCAGGATAGGCTTTGTGTACTTTCTCAAAATAATTCATGCCTGTTACATTTTCACACATAGGCGTCATTACCGCAATAAAATTAATATTATTGGCTTTACATAACGCTTTTATCTCTTCATAATATTTATTTTTAGCCAACGGTTTCAACTTAGTAATGTTGTTTTTCATATTCCCTTTGGTTTTCCCTAAAGAGTAATAGCCCTTGTGATTTAAAATTGACGTTTTTTCATTGGTTGCCACTTTGAACATATCACGAAACCCAATTTTGGTTTCAAACTTCAAATACCTGTAAAACGGAATATAATAAAGTTCGTTGAAATCTTGTTCGTTTTCAAAATGTTTACGTACGGTTTCGGAGCTATGTAAATACGGTAAATATTTGGCCGAAACCCCCTCTGATTGCTGGTCATTTGATAAATTCAAATCGGCTTCAAGAATTACATTTTTGATTTGGTATTTTCGTTCTATCATCAATTTAAGCAATAATGAAGCTTCAAATAAATGCCCGCCACTCATCCCGTAATTGAATGTTTTTAAGCCTTGTTTTTCGAATAAATCAGAAACGAAATGATTGTTGGCTCTTGACGAACCTAAAATAACTACATCATACTTACGAGCAGAAGAATTAAAAACATAATCGATTTTTCCTCTGCTTTTTGACTGTTTATAGATAGTCGTGAAACCAAAGTCTAACGCTACTGCAACAACTACAAGAACGATGCTTATTTTTAAAATAAAAAGTAAAAACTTTTTCATATCAATTAGTACTTTATAATTTTAAAACTGGAAGTAGATAAATTCTTTGTAATCGGAGTAGGTTCCTAAGGCTACAATAGCGACAATTGCTAAAGCTACTTTCAACCAACTGTTTTTACCTGATAGCGGTTCTTCTTTGAATCGATTGTTCCACTCGACTACAACAAAAAGTGCAATCATCAACAATAGTTCATAATTGTAGCGTTCGTTAGTAAGGTATTGCGAACTAAAATTACCTTCAGTAAAAATTCTTTTAATGTACAGTACGGCATCTGTAATCGACTTCGCTCTAAAAAAGATCCAAGCCAAGCATGCTAATGCAAAAGTGTAAAAGATATGCAGGATCTCTTTTGCGGAAGCGAAATTCCATTGCAACTGCACCATTTCCATATTAGAACGGTTTTTATTGCCTAATAAAAGCGGCAAGAAATAGAAGGCGTTGATAAATCCCCAAGCCAGATACGTCCAATTGGCTCCGTGCCAAAAACCACTGACTACAAAAATGATAAAGACATTGCGTACTTGTTTCGATTTAGACCCTTTACTCCCTCCCAACGGAATATATAAATAATCCCTAAACCAAGAGGACAAGGAAATGTGCCAGCGACGCCAGAACTCAGCAATATCTCTCGAAAAATAAGGGTAATTAAAGTTACGAAGTAAATCCATCCCGAACAGCTTAGACATTCCTAACGCCATATCCGAATAGCCTGAAAAATCTCCGTAAATCTGAAAAGCAAAATAAACTGCTCCCAACACTAAGGACCAGGAATTCATTTGGGTATAATTGTCAAAAATAGCATTGGCATAGGTTGCACAAGTATCCGCAATGACCACTTTTTTTACCAATCCCCATATAAATTGATACGCACCTTGCTTGGCTTTCTCGTAGTCAAACGTCCTTTTTAACTTGACCTGAGGCAGCAAATGCGTAGCTCTCTCAATAGGGCCAGCAACCAAGAGTGGAAAATAGCTCACAAAAAGGGAGTAATCTACAAAGTTGTATTCGGCTTTTATTCTTTTATAATAAATGTCAATCACATAAGACAGGCCATGAAATGTATAAAACGAAATACCTACGGGCAAGACCATGTCTAACAAAAACGGACTTGATTTAAGTCCGAAATCACTTAAAAGTGTCGCAAATGAACTCGCAAAAAAGTTATAGTATTTTAAAATGGCCAACAATCCTAAATTGATTCCGATGCTTAACCAGAACCAAAATTTCCTGATTTTTTCGTTCTTATTTTTTTCTATTTGGATACCCGTATAATAATCGAGAAAAGTAGAGAAAACCAATAAAAACAAAAAACGCCAATCCCAACAAGAGTAGAAATAATAGCTTGCTAGAATTAAAAGTAGGTTTTGGCTGCTTTTGGTTTTATTAAAAACAAACCAGTACAGAACAAAAACGATGGGTAAAAAAACCGCAAAGGTTAAGGAGTTAAAAAACATAAGGTCAAATAAATGAAAGGCGCAAATATACTAGTTCAGGATTGTTATTTTTCTTTTTAAGAAAGTAATTCTAAATGATTTTTAACCATGGTATCAAGTGAGAAATCAATTAAATTAGCGGTGAATGCATTGCTATTGATAGCTACCTTGGAACTCAAAATATTTTGAAGAATTGTTTTTAATCCTATAACATCTTGCTCTTGAAACAAAAAACCATTATGATTATCGATTACTAATCCCAAAACATTCCCTTGATTAACGGTAGTTACAACTGGCAAATGAGCCAATAGCCCCTCTAAAACCGCATAGCCAAAAGTTTCTCCATGCGATGGATGAATTAAATAATCATAGTTGGCATAAATATCTTTAAGATTAGAAACACTGCCTTTAAAACTAAAATAATCCTCCAAATGGTATCTTTCTATCAAATCTATTAAAGTAGTTTGGTAATATCCTTCGCCGTAAATGGCAATGGTAAAATCGTATGTGACCTCATCGTTCAATAATTTAACCGCCATGATCAAATCCTGGATTCCTTTGTCTATTCGTAAATGCGAAGCTACTATAAAACGATTATTTGTGCTAAAACTGGTTTTCTGTTTAAAATTGGCTTGTTGCAATCCGTTATAAACAAGCTTCGTTTTGGATTGTATATGGTTACCAAACTCACTAATCATACTAGCAATTGAAAAAGGAGACACTCCAATAAACTGATCAATATATCGGGAATACAGCAGTCCTTTTAGTCTTTTTTCGATTTTCTTTTTTAAAGGATAACCATTCAATGGTCTTGGATTATGATCTACTGCTATCACTTTTGCAGTTGACAACTTTTTTGTTTTTTTAAAAAAAGGCGTACACAATGCTATAAAATGCGTGATAATATGGGTGTAAGTAGGCTCGTTCTTTTTGCTAAAATATAGAAAAAAAGCTTCGATACTATGATTTCCGCTTTCATAAATAGTGAGCTTGTTATAATCACCATGATTGGACGTATTCGGGAAAAACCAATCCACTTGAATGTTATTCTGCTTACAAGTCGCATCAAACTCCCAAAAGAAATAATCCATACCACCCACTCTTTCGGGAAGTAATTCATAATTACAGAGTACTGCTATTTTCTTTAAACTATCCATTGAGTTGTGCTAGAGATTGAGCAATACGCTTACTAGTTCCTTCAAGAGATTCGCTAATTTGCAACTCCAGAAACTTTGCTCTCAAAATACTTTTATCTTCCTTATTTTTTAAAACATTGTTAAGTGCTGCTAAAAACTCTTCTGTAGTCTTTACAATATCACTTGATTTAGAGTCTACTAAGTTAGCCAAATGAGCATAGTTTAAAAATTTTTGGTCATCAAACATTCCGTTAGCTTCATTTCCAAAAACAGGATTAATAACAGGTTTGTCAAAAATAAAAGCATCCAAAGTAATTGTTGACAAAACATTAATGCATATATCACAATATTTCAATAATGATTTTAAATCATTCAAATCACTTACAGAAGGCACTCTTTGACTCCAAGATTCTTGATGATTAGTCCTGCTAACATTCCAATCTGGAAAATTCCAAATTAAGAAAGAAAACTTATCTGCCAAAAACTTAAATCGCAAAGCATCTTCAACAGGTGATGTTCTTACAATTACAGCTACCTTTTCTACTAATTTGTTTGCCAAAATAAAATTTGCCAAAATCTCTAGATAGATGATATCGTTTTTACTGCTTGCGTCATTGCAGGTAAAAAAGATGATTTTTTGATCTTTACTTACCTTGAATTTTTCTTTAAATTGTTCTTTAGAATAACCAAATTTATCATTGGTGTAAGCTTCAAATTGTGGCGTTCCTACAACCAAAACATTTTCTTTTTGTACCGATTTGTAAAAATGAAGCAACTCTATTTTCATTAAATGACTCCAAACAAAATAGTAATTAAAATTCCCAGCCATTCGACCTTTTGAAGCCAGATTGTCCCAACTAAAAATAAAAGTACTCGTCTTAATTTTCAAAACTTCAGCAGCAAAAATTAATGGCGCTATAAATGGAGGTCTTTGATGGGTAAAGAACAACATACTAATCTTATGTTCTTCTAAAAGCGTCTGATATTGGGCTGTTAGACTATTTCCCTTAAAGGTAAATTGTTGCCATTTATTATATCGTAAAATCCAGTTTTCAGATTTAATAAATTTTGACCAAAGATGCATGCATCTTATTGCGATTCCCCTCGGGCTAAATTCTTTTGATTTAGATTGATTTAAATTATCTAAAATTCCAAAATTACTCCCAGCAAATATCTGTAAATGAGTTACCTCTTTGATTTTTCTAAAAAACCAGGTTTTGAAAGTCTCTTCAAAAACAGCTAGCTCAACTACTTTGCATTTTAAATTCAAATCAACAAAAACTCTTTTAGGTAAACATGAAAATAGTATAACCGAATCAAAATTATCATTTGCTTCCTTAATAAAATCACTTAAAATAAAGTTTCTAAATCCCACACCATCTGTAATGACAACTCCTAAATTTTTCATATTGTATCTTATAAACTACCTACCCTACCGTGATCAGAAAAAGATCGATGAACAATAAAATCTCGATCTAAAGGCTCCTCAGATAAAAACGTAATATCACAAAACCGATTCTCCTGAATTGGGTTTAGCCTCCAAGGTACTACTGACTTACAATCCAACACCCAACCCATTTTTTCCAAGTTTTTAATATTTAAATCGTTCCATGAAGTAATATAATCAACCCAATTATAACCTAATTCCCATGTTTGTTTTTCTAATTCTTCAAGATTTGAAATAGCAACTACACGTAAACCACCTACCTTTTCTTGGCTAACAGCTCTAGATCCATCAGACAACACAATCCCTTTTATTCCGGGCTGTTTAAAATAATGTGTGTCAATATTTTTCAATCTTTCTACATCAACAATTACATTTCGACATACATTTGCGAAACTCTTATCCTCTACTTTTGGATTTATCTTCACATAACGAACCAAATCATAATATCTAAACCAGCGCATGTTTCTATACAATCCTAAACCTGCTTCGTTCGCTGCTGTTGCTGCTAGCGGATAATAGTTTCTTGCAAGGCTGTAGAGTTCCCCAAGAATTCCTTTACCTCGGCATGCTTCATCAAGATACACATTAATAATCCAAGATAGATTCCCTCCAAAATTAGCGCCAACATGCCCCACAATTGCCCCATCATCATCAAGACAAATAAACGACCTACCAAAAGCTTGATCTCCAAATTGCCAATTCCAAAATTCTCTTTGGTGTAACGGATGACCTGTTCTGTATATTCTTTTAAAGAAAATTTCCAACTCTGTCCAATCATTTAGATTAGCTTCACGTGTAATCATACAAATTTATTTATAATTCTTCCCTCCAATACAATCATTACAATCAAATCGATGCAGCAATAAATAATCAGCATTTTCTTCATTAATGGAGGCTGTAGTAGTAAAACCAAATCTATAACCTACTTCCTTTGCTGTTGTCGCAACAAGCTCTGTAACTGTTTCTGCTGTACCATAAGGATAAGAAACAAAATCAATCGTTTTATTACTACCCTTTTCAAGATACTTTTTTGAAATACTCAATTCCCTCTTTATAGTATCATAATCATAGCGCCCTAAAGGCAAATGGGAATGTGTGTGACTACCTATATAACCTAAATTAATCAGTTCCCTTACCTGATCGGTATTCATGTACAAATCTTGCAAAACATTTTCTTCATCAAAATGAGACAAAAAAAGATGATCAATAAACTTTTCCTGCGTCTCATAATTTAAAACGACATTTAAAAAATATTTAAATTCTGCACTTTCGGTTTCGTCAAATCGATAAAAACGATTAGCACTTTGAACTTGCTCTTTACTGAGCGATGTATTTGTAAAACTTTTAAGGCTTACATGTAAACTAGCGGTATCTAAGACCGATCTGACTAAATGAATTTTATGCACCAGACTTACTTTTTTATCTACATAATTCATCGTATTGATAAAAAACAAAGCAGGAATCGCTAGCTTCTTAAGTATTGGTAAAGCTAGCTCATACTGTTCCTTTAATCCATCATCAAAAGTAATTAAAATATAATTTTCTTTGGATTTTATAATTTTATCCGGATCAAGCAATAATTCATTTGGATGAACAAAAACACCTGTCCTTTTTAACTCCAGTAATTGATTTTCAAATTCTAATGGAGTAATACCAAAAATACTAGCGTAAGCCGCTCGAAAATTTGCTCGTATATAATGATAGTTAACTACTGTAAGCATGAGTTAATTTATTCCTTTATGATTATTTTCTACCTAAAATTCGTTTTACAAAACTCTTAGTCTGCTTTACCAATACTGTCCAAAGATGAACTATATCATCTCGCAACAGTAAATAATTACCTTTAACTTTCAAACCAAAAAAAGCATTACTAATACTAAACTGTTTCTCATCAAAAGAAATCCATCTTTCAGGAAAATAATCTGAATCATCATTATTGGCAGCAAAAACTCCTCTAAAATTTTTAATTGGTCTAATTATTTTTGAATGTTCTTTCTCGCCTAACCATGCTATCCACCACGAAAAGGTAGAGTTACTAATTATAAAATCAGAACATTGCGTGGCTATTGCTAATTGCTCCATAGGAGAATACTTTTCTAAAAAAAAACTGTTTTCAATAAATGAAAAGTGGCGTTTACAGTATGAAATATCATCACTTGTAAATACAATATTTCGTTCCTTCCAATCAGAAAAATTATGAACTAATGCTAAAAAATAAAATTTATATGATAATTGAAAAAAATGAGAATGATTTACGAAATCACCTCTTCTTACAGAAATTAAAATCGTTTTTTTACTAAATAAATCAATGTGATTTTGTTTCACTTTTTGTAAAAAAACGGGATCAAATTCAAACACATTTTTTGTTGCATCTACATCAAAATAGCGTTCCGTTTGTAACCAACCATTCAAATCGTAGTTCGTATTCTCGATAATATCCCAATCTTGATACCTGAAAGACTGTTCTTTCAAACATTTAAAACTAGTTGTAATATCATATGCTGGCAACTTATTTTTAAAAAATTCTGCATAGTGCCAAGCAGGAAAAGCAAAATCCTGTTTCTTCATTGTCGCAATTCCAATGGTAGCCGCAATTTGAAACATATGATTACCTAAATTCCCTTTAGACCCTAAGCGCGAAAATACGATCATTAACTATTTTAGTTTATTATTTCTCACGAGATTTGATAACTCATCGTTATTCCCTTTGTAAATAAATATCATGTTATGGTAAAAATGCATTGAAATAATATTTTTATCATAGTATGTTTTTTTGTACCCATCGATTAAAAATTCTTCATTGTTTAAAGCATCAATCAATCCCTTGAAAAAATGATAAATAGTTCCTTCTCTGTTTAAATTGTCTGAAGTACCACCATACTCTTCCCAATAGGAAGTTTGTGTGTCTTCGACTACATATATACCACCTGCTTTTAGCTTTGGAAATAAAAACTCAAAACTCGTAATTACATGATCATTTATATGACTACCGTCGTCAATTATCAAATCAAATGGCCCAGCGGTAGAACATACCTCATCTAAAAAATTCAAGTCTACTTGACTCCCTTTAAAAATTTTTATTCTTCTCTCTTCCAAAAAAGATTTTTCAAATATGTCTAACGCAAATATTTTAGCAAAAGGAAAATAAGTTTTCCACATCCTTAGAGATTCTCCTCCAACAATGGGGTTGTCATAGCCTCCCACACCTATTTCTAACATTTTAATTTTTTTATATTTAAGATCTCTAAAATGACGGTCGTAATGTTGTGTATAAAAATGAAACCCATTTTTATCAGTTTTTTGAATTAATGCTATTTTATCGAGATTACCACTAAAAAAGAAGGCTTTCAAACTTCTTAACTTAAATCTTATTTTTAATCGTGTCCGATATGTTATTCGTTGTTTAATAAAATTTAATAAGCTCATCATCGTAATTTATTCATTATTTTAATATTCAATTTATTAATCATTTTTTTTACACTATACGCAAAGTCTTTAAATATCAGAGCCTCAAATTTACTATCATCATTATTTATCATTTTTGTCTTAAGAAAAACTTGGTTGATCCTATTTGTATGCTTTTCATTCAAATTATAAAATCGTGCATGCCAAGTATGGTATAAAATTATGTTCTCTTCAAAAAACACACTATTTGTAAAGTCATCATCTTTAAAGGCTAAATTAGAATTTAAAAAATAGATTTTTTTCCCTTTTCTTCTTAACCATAAGAAAAAACAAAAATAAGGTTCTGCTAAACTGTTAACGTTAAATTTCCCTCTAAGATGTCCTAAATCGTCCGAGAATTCATTTTCAATTATATAATTATTATTCAATATTTCTTTGACGTTCCATATACTCTCAACTTCTTTAAAATTTAATATGTAGAAAAAAGTATTAATGAGATAAGGATTTTGAACCCGATGCGGAATATGACCTCCGTCTCGAATCCCGCAAACTGTATAATCTCCCAAGGTCATTCTTTCAATTAATTCAAAAACTGCATTGGGATTTAAAAACAAAACATCTTCATCAGCCATTATTAGCCAATCAATTCCTTGACCTTTCATTTTATTCATCATAAACAAAATACTATCCAGACCATGCATCCCATTAGTACCATCAATTATAAATTTGCGAATACCTACAGGAAACAAAGAAGAACTCTTCTTATACAGTTCAAAATTAACTACAGTGGTCAGAATTCCAATTTTAGAATAATCTACAAAACTCATTTTTCTCTAAATTGTTTTTGATGATTAATTCTCCAAAATTTCTCTTTTTCAATAGTTTCTAAAAACAAATCACCACTATTTCCAAATCCAAAATCAGGATTTATAGCTACAGTTCGATGTTCATCAATGGTTTTCAAAGCACTACTAATACTTTCTATCGAATAATCTACATTCATAATATCAGCATGTATGGCACGGTTTTGTTGTCTTGTTCCAATATTGATGATGGGTAATCCGTAATACGGTGCTTCCCTGATTCCTGCACTACTATTACCAATTATAAATTGAGCCTTTTTGAGTAAGGTTAAAAAATATTCGAATCGCAAAGAAGGAATAACTCTGAAACGGTTAATATTTTTAAGCTGTTCATAAGCCGAAATGATATATTTACTCCCCAAATCATTGTTGGGATAAACAACCACATAATTATGATCATCGGCTAGTAAAGCATTTACAAAATTATCTGTGTATTGTTCCATTTCACTTGCTTCGGTAGTTACTGGATGAAACATCACAATAGCAAATTTTTCAAAATCGATTTGGTAGTATTTTTTAACAACTTCTAGGCTAGGTAAATTATTCGAAAACATGATATCAATATCAGGAGAACCAATGGTAAAAACCGACGAAGCAACTTCGCCCATTTGTAGTAATCTTTTGGCCGCTTCCTCATTCGAAACAAAATGAATGTGACTTAGTTTGCTCACACTATGCCTGATCAGTTCATCTACCGTTCCTGATAATTCACCGCCTTCAATATGAGCCACTAATATATTATTCAAAGAACCTACAATGGCACCCGCAAGCGTCTCTACTCGATCACCATGTACCACTATTAAATCAGGATTTATTTTTTTAGCATAACTCGACAATCCTTCAATGGTTTTTGCCAATGTCAAATCCATTGTAGCTTCATCGGTATGGTTTTCAAAAGTAGTAATATTTTTAAAGTCACACCTTTCAATTTCCAATAGTGTATAACCATATTCCTCCTGCATGTGCATACCTGTTACAAAAACAAAAACCTCAAAATCAGGATGAACATCCAGAATTGAAATCAAGGATTTTATTTTACTAAAATCAGCACGAGTACCTGTTAAGAATATTATTTTTTTCATTAATTATTTTTAAATTACCATTATCATGCTGAGCGGAGTGGAAGCTCTTTTTTTTAGATCATGTTACATTTAACTAGATTCTCGACTCCGCTCGAATTGACATCGTATATTTCATCAAGTTCCCAATTGTCAGGCTGAGCGGAGCCGAAGCACTTTTGTCAAATCACGCTCCATGTAAACTAGATTCTCGACTCCGCTCGAATTGACATCGTACTTTTCATTAAGCTCCCAATTGTCAGGCTGAGTGGAGTCGAAGCCTTTGTTTCTACATTTATGTTTTGTAGTAAAAAGATTCTCGACTCCGCTCGCATTGACATGCGATTTTTCAATCACGATTGTCAGGCTGAGCGGAGTCGAAGCCCTTCCTTATAAATTCATGCTTTGTGTTAAAATGATTCTCGACTCCGCTCGAATTGACAAACGATATTTCTCATCAACCTCTCAATTGTCAGGCTGAGCGGAGTCCAAGCCCTTCCTTAAAAATTCATGCTTTTTGTTAAAATGATTCTCGACTCCGCTCGAACTGACAAACGATATTTCTCATCAACCTATCAATTGTCAGGCTGAGCGGAGTGGAAGCTCTTTTTTTTAGATCATGTTACATTTAAATAAATTCTCGACTCCGCTCGAATTGACAATCGTTGTTTCAAGTACCACTGTCAGGCTGAGCGGAGTCGAAGCCCTCTTTATCAAATTACGTTTCATGTTAACTAGATTCTCGACTCCGCTCGAATTGACATGCTATTTTTCAATCATGATTATCAGGCTGAGCGGAGTCGAAGCCCTTGTTTATAAATTCAACTTTTGTCTTAAAATGATTCTCGACTCCGCTCGAATTGACAAAGTACTTTTCATCAAGT
>NZ_JACRUI010000002.1:466281-645581 GCF_014305095.1 Flavobacterium kayseriense
GTTCCCAATTGTCAGGCTGAGTGGAGTCGAAGCCTTTGTTTCTACATTTATGTTTTGTAGTAAAAAGATTCTCGACTCTGCTCGAATTGACATCGTATATTTCATCAAGTTCCCAATTGTCAGGCTGAGTGGAGTCGAAGCCTTTGTTTCTACATTTATGTTTTGTAGTAAAAAGATTCTCGACTCCGCTCGCATTGAAATGCGATATTTCAATCACGATTGTCAGGCTGAGCGGAGTCGAAGCCCTTATTTTTGGCATGTGACTCATTTTTACACTCTGATAAAATAGGCAAAAGATCGTAATCCCCGCTGATTAACGCTTCTTTCTTAGCTCTACTCCATTTTTTAATTTTCTTCTCAAATTCTATTGCCTGATTTGGATCTAGAAAATCTTGATACCACACTAATTCTACCGGTCTAAGTTTATAAGTGTACGCATCTGGATATTTACCTGCGTTGTGCTCTGTAACTCGCCTATCAACATTTGATGTGACGCCTACGTAATAAGAGGCATCTTTGCACTTTAACAAATACACATAGTAAAATTTCATTTGGGTACTTTTTTATTTTAGCTAGATTCTCGACTCCGCTCGAATTGACAAACGATATTTCTTATCAACCTCTCAATTGTCAAGCTGAGCGGAGTCGAAGCCCTTTTATCAAATCACGTTTCATCTAAACTAGATTCTCGACTCCGCTCGAATTGACATCTATTGTTTCATGCACCACTGTCAGGCTGAGCGGAGTCGAAGCCCTTCCTTATAAATTCATGCTTTGTGTTAAAATGATTCTCGAATCCGCTCGAATTGACATCGTACTTTTCATCAAGCTCCCAATTGTCAGGCTGAGCGGAGTCGAAGCCTTTGTTTCTACTTTTATGTTTTGTAGTAAAAAGATTCTCGACTCCGCTCGAATTGACATGCGATTTTTCAATCACGATTGTCAGGCTGAGCGGAGTCGAAGCTCTACCTTATAAATTCATGCTTTGTCTTAAAGTGATTCTCGACTCCGCTCGAATTGACAAACGATATTTCTCATCAACCTATCAATTGTCAGGCTGAGCGGAGTCGAAGCTATTTTATCAAATTAAGTTTTCAATTAACTAGATTCTCGACTCCGCTCGAATTGACAAACGATATTTCTCGGCGGAGTCAAAACCTTTATTAAAAATCTTCCACTTTCAACTGTTCATCATTCTCTATATCCCTCACAGCAATTTTTCCTAACAACTCATTAAATCGTTCGGCTAAAATTTCACCCGTTCCGGGGCGTTTTACCCAAATGTTATCCATGGTAAACGGTTCTCCCTTTTTTATTGGTTTAATAGAACATACGGTTGCAAAAGCAAAATCTATAGTTACTTGTTCTTCTTTGGCTGGTTCTTTAGTGCCCCCTCGCATTTGCCAGATTTCATTGGAATTTACAATTAAATCCTCTGTTGCCCTCTCATCCATACTACATACAATATCTGGACCTGTGCGTTGCATGGTATCCGTAAAATGACGCTCTAGGATACTTGCACCTAAAGCCACTGCTCCCAAACAGGCATTGTTATTTAAAGTATGATCTGACAAACCAAAAACTTTATCCGGGAAAGATTTGTGTAGTTCTGTCATGGCGCCAAAACGAACCAAATGAATGGGTGTAGGATACAAATTAGTAGTATGCAATAACGCTACGGGAACTTTATGTTTATCAAAAATGGCAACTGCCTTTGCCACACTTTCTATGGTATTCATTCCTGTACTCAGGATAACGGGCTTGCCAAACGAAGCAATGTGTTCTAACAAAGGATAGTTATTGCATTCTCCCGAACCTATTTTATAAGCCGGTACATTAAATTTCTCTAATCTGTTTGCCGCTGCTCTTGAAAATGGTGTTGAAATAAAGAGCATCCCTTTACTTTCAACGTACTCTTTTAGGCTTAATTCGTCTGCTTCATTTAAGGAACAACGTTCCATGATTTCATAAATAGAAACATCAGCATTGCCTGGAATTACTTTTTTGGCAGCACCGCTCATTTCATCTGCTACAATATGTGTTTGGTGTTTTACTACCTCCACTCCTGCTCGCTGAGCGGCATCAACCATTTCTTTGGCAACAGCCAAAGAACCTTCGTGATTAATTCCAATTTCGGCTATTACTAAAGGTGGAAAATCGGGCCCTATTTTTCTTCCTGCTATTTCTATATATGGATTCATAATTGTGTTAATCAATGAGTTTTTAGGAATTTTTGAAATAAATATTCAGCGTAATCAAAATCATCTTGGGTATCAATATCCACATTAGAAAAAATATGATTTACTAAATAAGGGTAGCTGTCTTCGTTTATAATTTCGCCGTTTACTATTTGTTTTGCTTCGCAAATATACAATAGCCCATTTTCAAAATAAAGAGGGTCTAAGTCTTGACTACGCTGACCCGCTTTGTAATTCATTGAAATAAAACGATCCTGAACAATATCTCCTAGTTTATGCTCGTTGCGGCTTACAGTAAATAAGCTACTCGACTGATTGTTGCTGAATTTGGCAAAGGCTTCTTTCAATAAGTTTTCGGGACGTAATGGGTTTGTGGGCTGCAATACGATAACATTCGCAACCTCATGCTCAATGGACTCTAAAACATGTTGCAAGGCAGTTATTGTAGGTTCTAAATCTCCCGCAATATTTACCGGCCTGTCGATTACTAGAACTCCTTGTTCTAGTGCTATTTTTTTTATCAAAAGATCATCTGTACTTACATATATTTCATCTACAATATTCTGATTTTTTTTGGCGTAAGCGATAGAATGTATCAAAAGTGGAATACCTCCCAACAACATGATATTTTTGTTTGGTAAGCGTTTGGAACCACCTCTTGCTGGTATGATGACAATGTTTTTCATATCCTACTGATTATTGTACTGGATTATTTTTTTCGGGTTGCCAGTATATTTTTGCTCGACTGATTTGAGAATAGGCTTTCCATTGTTTAGGACTTAACCTATTGGAATCTTTGATCAGTTTAGGAAAATTAATTAGAACATCTTTTAATGCTAAAACCAAAACTTGCAAAACATATAATTCCCCTTTAAACACTTTTAGTTTCAATTGCATCCATATAGAGTACAGAAACTTTCTAGGCACTAGGTACAGTGGAGTAAACATAAAGAGCAAATACCAACCTGAACGCAAAGATCGCCTCAAACGCGGCTTGTAATCAGGATCATTTTTTCTACCTTTTAAACTTACGCGATGTTGAACTAGAATATCGGGTACGTACTGAATGGACCAATTGTTCTGAAACAATAAATAAGAAGCAAAATCCTCTTCGCCGTAAAACTCGAACCATTCTGGGTAATTTGCAATACTACGCCATGCCTCCATTCGCCACACATGTCCGCAACCTACAAAACTTTGAACTAACTGATTTTTCTCGTTTGTCCTGGTATTAATAGGTTCTTCGAGTCCCCAAAAAATGCGAAACGCAAGCAAACCGCAGGCTGGATTGGTATCGAAATAGGCGCTAATTATTTGCAAAGGATTTTGGGTAATAAAGTGGGCATCATCATCTAAAGAAATGGCGAATGGTGTTGTAACTAAATCAAGTAATCTATTCCTACTGTATATTAATCCTTTACTTTCTTTATTTTGAATTAGTTGAATAAAAGGATATTGTTTTGAAATAAAATCTGAGCTTCCATCAGTCGAGCCATCATCACAAATTATATAGTCCACTTGATCATAGCTAAACAAATTGGTACATTTAGCTAAAGTAATCTTAAGATCTTTAATTCTATTTTTCGTAGTTATTAGAATCGTAAAAGAAGGTTTTGTCGACTCCATTCTTAATACCTTTTAATCATGTGCTTGGGTAATTTTTTCCAACATAAAAAAAGTGTATTCATCCAACCAAACGATAAGAATTTTACAAACAATCTATTTTTAGCAAAATACACTACTGCATTGATGGGTTTTCTTTTTGTAAAATTGAGGGAAGAAACAGCTATTCTTAGCTCGTTTTTTGCAGGTACGACCATCCAATCTTCATACACATTACCCATATGAAAAGCATAATTATCCTGAGTTGTTAAGCGCCAATAGTCTTTTTTTAAAGGTAATTTATCCAGATAACCTTCGCTGTCTCCTCCCATTTTGTAACCTATATAACTCACTATATGTTCAAAAATATCTTTTTTATAAGTAGCCACAAAATGTCCTGATCCTATCAATACTTTCAGTTCTGGATTAATGGTTAATGCCAAATTGTATTTTAAATAATCTTGATTGTAATTTCTATCCCATCCTATACTGTCATAAAAACGAATTAAGGCTTGTTTATTTTTTACTAAACTAAAGTGCATTTTTTTATTGAATAGATTTGCCAAAAGCACATTACCACAATTACTCTCGTACATTTTAAATTGAGGCACAATACCCACTACGCCCGCTTGCGGTACCTGATTAAAAATCTTGGTCGTTTCACTTTGCCAACTATTTAAAAACAAAACATCGGCATCTGTAATAGTGACTAACGGAATTTTATTGCCTGCAATTCCTTTTAAAACAGCATTTAGTTTACCGATGTTCTCGGTGTGTATCAATTCCTGAATTATATTTTGTTCGTATAATTCATTGAGATAGAATTTTACCTCATCACAACTCCCATTATTAACAATACTAATACATGTTTTAGCGTGTACCGTTGCCACTAACGAATTGATGCACAATTGTAAGATCTTAAAACTATCTCTAAAATAACCTTCTTGATGCGGAATATACACAGGAATAACCACCTGATGAAGATAATCTGGCGCACTTAACAGCTGATCTTTATGCGGGTTATGACCGACTCTCATTGAAAATTAAGTTTCTTGAAATAATTTAATTTGATTTAAATTATCAAAACCTGTTTTATGATCGGGCTCAAGATAATTCCCTTCTGCCCATTCATTCCAAGCTTTTACAAAAATAATTTTTTCATCTGCTTTGTAATTTTCTATTCTCTTATAACAGTTCAATAAGTTTTGATAAAACAATGCAGGATTTGTTTCTACAATAACCTGTCCTTTGTTCCCACTACGGGGTGTGTGATCCCAATTGGGACTGCAACTAGGAAAAAACTTGATTTCGGTTGCGACATCACTGTAGTCACTCGCTTCAACAATTTGTTTGTGAGTATAAATATTTCTCAGTTTCAAAGTTCTATATCTTAATTGATTTAGCTTATAACCTGTAAACTTATTAAGTAATTGATCCAAAAATGAAAATTTAACTCTATTAAAAAGATGACTTGGACTTGGTGGTGTCAGCGCATCAAACCCGTACTCCCTATAAGGAAAATTAAAATGCTGATAAGCAATAAAATAAATGCCTTCTAATCCATTTTCTTTAGCTAATACATTCCAAAGCCCAATAAACTCTTTTGAATTTGGTAGACCGAAAGGATTATAAACTGTAAAAATCGGCTTATTATCAACTTTTAAATACCTAGGGTCTTTAAAAGCAGGTAATAGTTCGTAAAAATGTTTTGTGTAATCTTCAATTCCTGGATATGTTTGTTCCATCAGTAACCTATTGTACTGATCTCCGTAATCTAAACCTCCCCATTTAATATTAGCCCATGCTAAACAAAAACCGAAATCAAGCTCTTTCGTTTTCAGTACTTCTTCAAATGGTTTCTCGAGTAATCTTTTGCCATCTCCAAACCAATAATGCCAGTAACAAAACCCCTCAATGCCATGTTCTTTAGCCATTCTAGCTTGCTCCATTCTGACTTCTGGTAGTCGTAAATCATAGTACCCTAAATCTGCGGGCAGTTTAGGTTGATCATGACCTTTAAACAGTGGTTTGGCTTTGGTAACATTTGTCCATTCGGTAAAACCCTTTCCCCACCAGATATCATTTTCAGCTATAGGATGAAATTGTGGTAAATAGTACGCTATGATTCTCGCTTTACTCATTGTATTTCTTAACTAAAGAAATTATTTTTTACCACTATAAAAGGTTTTAACAACAACTTGCCCAACTTAAAAGTTGTGGAATTAAGAATATAATTTTCTTTATCCTTTATAATTTGGTCCGTAATAATTCGCCCATCAAAAATACTAAGATCTGGTTGATCAAATGTTTTATCACTTGCAACTATAATATTGTATAGTGCAGGTAATTGTTTTTCAATAATATGGTTATAATCTCCTGTAACGATATTTAGTTTTAGAAAGTCATCTGTTTTAGCAATAATAGAATTACCATTGATACAATTTTGAAAATAAACAGTCGTAGTTTGAAAATATTCATTTGCTAAATTTGTAAACTCTTCTAAATACAATTCTTTTACGTGAAATGGATTGTTTTTATTCAGATCTGAATAATACTTTTTATCGGGGGACGACATAATTAAAATACCATCTGGTTTTAAAACTCTTTTTATTTCAATAAACATCTCATGATGTTTGTCATGATGTTCAATTGTTTCAAAACTAATTAAAACATCAACAGAATTATCATCTAAGGGTATTAAATCAGTACTTCCTCTTAAAAAGGATAAATTTTCATTTTTATATTTTGTACTAGATAAATCAATTACTTCTTGATCTATATCTACACCAATTACTTTTTTTGCTGATTTAGCCATTAAATAACTACCATATCCCTCTCCTGATGCTATATCTAGAACTATTTTATCTTTTATAAAGAATCTTGCTAAAGAATACCTATGTAGGTGTTCAACTGTTACATCTCCATAAATAGTAGTCTCTATTCTTTCACCTGTCCATTTATTCTTTTTTATGCCCATAAATTTTTAATTGTACAATATTAAATCTAACATCTGTTTAAAATTCTCATCACTAAAATAATCCCCAAATGGGTAGACTTCTTTTTCAGAATTTAATCTGTCACTCATTAAAGTTTCCAATTTTTGCTTGATTTCTTCTTTATTATTACAATCAGCAATATACTTTTCATCCTTAATTATTCCTCTTAATTCACTTCGAAACGGAGAAATGGACAAAACTGGTTTATTATAAGCCGCAAGAAACGGTGCTTTTCCAACCAAAATATTACAGTACAAAGGTCCGTTTTCGAGAATAATAGTGATATCGGTCTCATGTATTTGCTCATTAGCGGAATTAGAGAAATTCAAACAATCTAAAACAATTATATTAGGAGTTGAAGCATATCTTATTCTTAATTCATTCAAATTTACTCCTTTCACCCTAAGAACAAACTCTGTATTCTCTCTATACTGTTCATTTGCATTTACTAACGCCTCGTAACAATCTAAAAGAATATTTATATTTCTACCAAATTGTACGGCACCATGGTAACTAATCGCTACTTTTTTATTTTTTTTAATTACCTGATCTTTATCTGATAAATCAAATACATTTTCGACATATTGATGCGGTAAACTGTAAAACTTTTTCCTTGAACCATATAAAAATTGCATGTCCGCTGCTAACAAATCTGTTGCCATGCACGTTTTAGCCTGTTGTACAACCTCGTGCATTTCTTTCAACCTAAAAAGTTCTAAAGTAGCAAGCTCTTTTTTTCCTCCACTACACCAAAAAAAAGGAAAAGGTTCGTGAAAGTTAACAATCGCATGTTTCAAAATCGGTAAATCTTTCGACGCTAATAGTATTTCATGATTTAAACCTGCACTTCTTATAAAAATATGATCGTATTTTTTATAATCAATTTTTGCGATTTCGGCTGCATAGGCTTTCTGTATGTGGCGTTCTTTGAGTGAAACATGAAACAATCGCCAATGGAGTTTATTACGCCACAACGTCCAAAGTGGAATTTTTAAGTTTACTACTTTTTCTACAATAGCATTAACAGGTAATAAATCCAATTGGTCATCACTTGCGTATTGTTTTAAATAAACGACATCAATTGTAGCGTCTGGATAAGCTATTCTTAATTTTGCTAAAAAAGATCGAGAAATAACTCCTTGACTGGTACCCGATACTCTTAAATCTTGTTCTATTACTAAAAATTTCATTGTAATCCTTTTATAACCATTAGTCCCGCTTTACCCATGAATTTCATATAATTTTTAAAGTAGCCTTTACTCCAGTACAACTTCGTAAAAAGTACCCAAAATCGACTGTTTTTTTTATTATCTAAAAATGTTTTTTCAAGCTTACTATGAATAACGACAATTTGCTCACTATCAAAAAAAGAACCTTTTTTATCTAATAGATAATATAGAAACTTAAAAGTACCTTCGTTTTTCAAAACTAAATTATCAACTCTGGATGTGATATTATCACCACTTAACCTAAATTGCACAACGGCCTCATTAATCGTATAAATTAATCCAAAATTTGATACCTCTAGCACCGCTAAAATATCCGAAAACCAAGCCAACGGAAGATTCTTAAATTTATGCTTGAGCAAAGCATCTTTATTAAAAATAAATTCACTCAACGAAGAGCGGGTGCCACCCTTAAACTTACGCATCAAAAAATCAGTCGAATTCTCATATTTAGGATGTGTATATATCCCAGATAATGCTGCATTGTTGTGATCGATTACTTGTGTTGCGTAGCGAATCACTTTGCAATTCTTACTTTCAATTAGGTCACTATTTTCATAAAAAAGACCCACGCAATTGGAATCAATTGTATCATCATCACCCAAAATCATTAACCAATCCTCTTCTTGGACTTTAGCCATACAACGTTCCCATTGTTGTGTTAACGATATGGAGCCTAAGTTAGTATCGTAATACTGATATTCAAAATCAAATTGATTTTGAAATTGTTCTAAAATTTGAGTCGGATCCTCATTACTAGCATCATTTCCAATATACACTTTAAATCGTTTGTCTGTTTGAAGCGCTAGAGATTGTAAGGTCGCTTTAAAAAAACGGATTTTATAATAGGGTATGACAATTGCGAGCATCAACTAATCACTTTAAAGGATTCAAGAATTCAAACACTGCTTTAGCCGACTTTAACAGCCCTATTTTTTTAATTATTTTTTTACACAGTAAACCAAACTGATAGGTATTTGATTTTTTCAAGTCTACCTCCCGTTTTCGCCAATACAGCATACCTATATTATTTCTAACAATTGCGGATTCATATAATAACCGAAAATCAGTTTCATTTAAAAACTCTTTTAAATAATGAATGGCTTCCAGAGTTTCATTAAAGAAACCTCCCGTTTGGGTTCTGCCATTGGGGTTTAAGCGGTAAAAAGCTAAATGTTTGTCAATATAGAATGTTTTTGGGGATTTCTTAAATATTCTCAGCCAAACTATCCAATCTTCCTGAGCATTTAGACCATCAGGAAATGCAACATCAGCAAATAAATCTGTCTTAAAAAGCCAACAATGTATAGGAATTGTAAAACCATCATTCCAATACCGTGCAAGATTCTCAAAATTAAATTCAAAAGAGGCTAACTTAGAGAAAGGAGGTAATACATGTATCGTCGAATTTGTAAACATTGAATAGTTACAACAGCAAACTTGAACATTATTTTTAAATATCGCCTCAAGAGAAACTTGTATTTTATCTACTGCTAGTACATCATCCGCATCTAAAAACTGAATATATTCTCCTTCTGCGAGCATTAACCCAATGTTTCTTGCTGCACTAACGCCTTTATTTACCTGATGAGTATATATAAACCTATTGTCTTTAGCAACCCATTCCGTTGCGATAATTTCAGTACGATCTATACTGCCATCATTTACAATAATACATTCCCAATTTGTACAGGATTGATTAAAAACAGATTGCAAAGTTTCATCCAAAAATTTATCTTGGTTGTAACAAGGAATAATAATCGAAACTAATGATTTCATAACTGTACTATTATTATTTTTACCATCTTGATTATTTATGAGTGAATTCCGTCCGTTAAATATTTATCATTAGGATTGCATGAATAACTGCAGTACTAACTCCTCTAAAAAAAAGAACTGTGCTATTGCTCCTCCCTGAATGACAGGATAAGGAATTTTATAGGAAACTATAAGTATTGATTTTCTACTCATTAAAACATTTTTGATCTATTCAGGATTAAAATTTTGGTTGATGAATAATGCATCAGTCTTTGATGCTAGACCACTTTCTGTATAACCTACGTCATAAAAACGCACGAGGTCAAAGCCTTTTTCTAATAAATAATTATAAATATCCCCAAAAGAAGACTGCCCAACATAGTTTAAATCAAAAAATATTTCAACATACACAAATTGAATATGGTTTTGCATCATCATATTGGTTGCCCCTTTCAGTACATTTAATTCAAATCCTTCTGTATCCGTTTTTAATAATGAAATACTTTTTATTTTATTGTTAAAACAATAGTCATCAATAGTAGTAACTTCTACTTTATAATTATCAATTATCTTAGACTTAGTGTATGCTCTAGTTAAAAACGAATTTAAGGCGCTCCATGAATATTCGTTAAAATCTAACAATTCCTTTTTAGCTCCCATGGCTACGTTGTTTAATTTTAACCTTTTTGACTCCCCGAAATTTTGACTTAAATACGAAAAACATATTTTACTTGGTTCGAAACTATGTAAATCGCAATTAGGATAGAACTGTTTAATTTTAGTAATCGTTTGGCCACTATTAGCGCCAATGTCAAAAAAAACACCTTCATGATTTACTTTGTGTTTAAGAGCTAAATAAATATTATCATTTAAAAGTGGGGTTTGGCTTATTTTAATAATATTATAACCTAAATTCCTAAAGCACTTTTTTAATAATTGTTTCATATTTTGAATTTTATGACTTTAAATTTTTTTTATGACCTTGAATATTTCAAAATATTATAGCCTTTACCTAAATACTTAGCAGCAACAATTGCTATTAAAAAAGCAAGTGCATTATTTATTGAATAATATTTCAATATTAACTTACTCGCTTTTTTAATGCAAGGAACATTCTGTTTACTTAACGCTAGTTTAAACCCATATTGCATGTATCCGGATAAATACCATCGAATCAATTTTTTGTTGTTAAACTGAACTAAATCAATAGCTGTTTGAATTTTAAAAATCGTGATATGATAAATATACTTATCAGATTTAATATTATTTATGTTAGTAATTGAATTACTATGGACCCTTCTAAAAGTTTGTATACTATTAATAAAAAAAGATTTATGAGGTTGATGCACTAACCTTAAAAAAAAATTCACCTCATCACCTAAAGTAGTGATATCCTCATTAAATTTAAAATTACTAATGAATTTTCTATTTGCAAAAAAATCATTAGTAATCCAACCTATTGTACTAAAAGCTAAATTTTCTGCCGTTATGCAGACATTAGTTTTATCAAAGTCGTATGGTGATTTTAAAAAATCTCCAGTATCATGATCAAAGTTTATAGAATCAGTTACTACAAAATCATAATTATTACTAATAAGTGTAGAGTAAGAAAGCTGCAAGTGTGAAGGCAACATTATATCATCACAATCAAACCATTTTATATATTGCCCGTTTGAAATTTTTAAACCAAAATTACGACACGAATTAGCTCCCTTTTTCAGCTCGCATGGTCTACGAAATACTCTAAATCTATTATCCTTTCTTTTGTAATTTTCTAAAATCAAATATACATTATCAGTGCTTTCATCATCAATTAAAACACACTCCCAATTATCATAAGTTTGGTTAATAATACTATCTAAAGTCTCAGATATAAAGTCTTCACAATTATAAACTGGAATAATAACCGATACCAAAGGCTTATTTACCATTACTTAATATATTGATTAATAATCTCCTTAAAAACTTCGCACTTTGGATTACACCGTTATTAAGTAAAAACAACTTCGAGAGTAAAATTATAAAATTCATGGTAACCAAATTACTACCATATACTAATTGCTCATACTGCAACAAAAATTCTTTTTTTTGATCTTTATTAAAATTTATAAAATAGTGTTCTATCACAAATTTATAGAAAGACACTTTAGCTTCTAATTTTTCTTTTGCTCTATAATTTGCTCTTGAAATGTTTTCATTGCTTATTCTAAAACTTACTATGGAAGAATTAATACTAAAAATAGGAAGATTCTCAGAAAATTCCAACCAAGCTCTGTCATCAGTATACCAACCTAAGTTATAATCTTCAAATCCAAATTTTTCAAAAGCTGTTTTCTTAAATATATATTCCGATAAAGAACTTCTAGTTCTATCAGTTATTTTTCGATATAAAAAATCAGTTGCTAATTCTAACTTCGGGTGCACATAAACATTAGATTTTTTTTGGTTTTCATCGTAATAAATTTTAGTTGCAAAACGGACAACTTTACATTTATTCAAATTAATTTCTTCTAGATTATCGTAAAAATGAGCCACACAGTCCGCCCCTAATTCGTCATCATCACCTAAAATCATTAGCCACTCTTCTTTATCAGTCAAATCAATGCAACGGTTCCATTGCTTAACTAAACTGGAACTCCCTAAATTTTCTCTAAAATAGAAATAGCTAAAATTAAATATTCCTTCATATTTAGCTAACAAAGGCAAAGGGTTATGTTCACTAGCATCATTACCTATATAGACATGGAAACTTTTATCCGATTGATTTGCTAATGAATCAAGTGTTTTCTCGAAGAAAGTAATTTTAAAGTAAGGAATTACTATTGCTAAACTTTTTAGCATTTCATTTTATTATAAATCATTCTTATTAAGAATGAATTTTTCATAGCATTAGCCATTTTGAAACTAGCTGTATTTTGATAGTCAAAAATCCTCCTTTTTAAATTAGTTGATTCCTGATATCTATCCTTAACCTCATTTTGCAGAAAGTCTATATAAATATCGTCAGGCACAACATTTTTAAGATACAAAATTGCCTCTACATGACAATCAGACATCCATTTTTCGTTATTAGTCATGCTTTTATTATGCTGTCTATAATATACTAGAGCATTATCTATAAATAAAACTTTCACTTCTTGTTGAAATAAATAAACCCACATTATCCAGTCTTCTCTTGCCTGCAGCTTTTCAGGAAACTGAAAATCTATGAATAACCTTTTTTTAAACAAAGCACAATGTATTGGAATTGAAAAAGTTTTACCCCACTGATACAAAAAGCTGTCAAAACAAAATTGATTAATACCTAATTTACAATATGGTTCTTTTGATTTTTTTGATAGATTATCAAACATTTGAAAATTAGTAATGACTATATTATTTTGAGGATCTGTTAGCAATGCTTCGAGAGACAATTCTAATTTTTTATTATTTAAAAAATCATCAGCATCCAAAAACTGAATATAATCACCTATAGCAATTTCAATCCCTGCATTTCGAGCACTACTCAAACCACCGTTTTCTTTGTAAATGTATTTAAAACGAATATCTTTAATCAGCCATTCTTTCGCAACTATATCAGTATCATCTGGGCTACCATCATTGACAATAATACATTCCCAATCGCTATACGTTTGATCCAATACAGACTGTAAAGCCTCAGGCAAATATTGCGCTTGGTTGTAACAGGGAACTATTATAGAGACGAGTTTATTCACTTTACTTTATAATTTATTAACGACTTTAAAAATAATTTTGCTGTTTCCTTGAAACTTAACCTACAAGTTAATTTACTGAAAATCATGACATATTGTTTAAAAATCGTAAAATTGTAGGCAGTTCTATTCTTAAATAAAAGCCCTACAAATTTGTCTTCAATCTGACTCCAATATTCAATAAAACCAACTGAGTTAAAGAATTTATTAAGATTTGCATCGACTAATTTTATTTTTAAATTTACTAGTATTTCAAATTCTTCAAAGCTTAATTGTTCTTTCTTTTCTATAGCCTTTAAATACACTCCGTTTTCATAGGGAGAAAACGCAACACCCAATAATTGCAGTAGTTTTAATCGCACTTGATTTGCTACTTGAATTTGTTTTTTATTTCTAATTGCTGATACTTGACCATCATGAACCCGATAGTGTACTAAACATTCTTGAAGATTATGAAGCTTTCCCATACTGGATAATCTAACCCATAAATCATAATCTTCTGCTGGCTCCATTAGTATGTCATACATCAAATTATTTGCAACTAGGATATCCTTTCTGAACATTACACTAGGATGAACGATACAGTTACCAGATAACAACTTAATTTTAATTTCTTCATGTGTTTCTGGCAATTCATACATCCCTTTCTCACCTATTACAGCGTATGATGCTCCACACAAAATAATATCTGGATTTGCTTCTAAAAACACAGCTTGCTTCTCAAAACGCTCCGGCATACAGATATCATCGCCGTCCATCCTTGCAATATACTTGCCTTTGGCAATATATAGACCATAATTTAAACTATTGGTATAACCCGAATTTTTATCCTTCTCAATTATTATGATCCTTTCATCTGTAAATAAATTACACAATTGCAATGTACTATCTGTAGAACAATCATCAATAATAATGAGTTCAAAATCTACAAAAGTTTGATTTAAAACACTTTCAATAGCTTGCTGAATATACAATTCACAATTATATACTGGTAACAATACAGATATTAGAGGCATTTTAAGCATTAAATTATCTACTTAATCTTTTCTTTATTTTAAATTCGATTGCATTTATAATCAAATTTCGGTAAAACTTAATAGCTTCTTTTGAATCTAAAATTCTATTATAATTACTTTTCACCACTTCTAATCCGCCTTCTTTTATTCTTAATAACTCAGGATGAACCAAATGAGCATTTAAAAAAGATTTCATGGTCTTTAACTTTTGTTCCAACTGAGTGTTTTTTGTAAATAATAAAATATTTTGTCTGTACCAACAATCTACTTTTTCATTATCCCAAAAAACAGGCCTTAAAACGTCGTAACATTTATAACGTTCCTTTTCAAATTTCGATATCCAGTAGGCAGGTTCTCTTTCATTAAGATGGTTTTGCCCCCCTTGATTAGGTATTGCAGCCGAAAAAATTACTGTATCACCTAAACCAACCAACGTTTTAATAAAAACTTCAGCACTTTGCTCTTTTAAATGTTCAGCCACTTCTAATGAAATAACCAAATCAAAATTTCTACTTGACGTATAGAAAGTTTCTAAATCATGTTCTACAAATGAATCAAGTTTAATTTTTAGTGATGCTTTGTCTACATAAGCACCATCTATACCTACAAAATCAGCAATTTTATTATCCTCAAATACTTTCAACCAAGTACCAGTACCGCATCCAACATCTACAACAGAATTAGGTTTTACTAAATCCATAATAAAAGGGACCATCTCTCTTGCGGCAGTAAAATTATGAACACTTTCATCATGAATGTATCTGACGCCTTCTTGCTGCATTTTATTGAAATTTAATTTCAGAATCATAAAAAAAATTTAACTTTTCTTGTATCGGCTTCCTACCGTCCATCGTTTTTAAAACGTCGAAACTAAAAGCATCTAAAATAGTATCTTCATTATTCTCTTCATCCCCAAAATAAATATCAACACTATATTGATTTGATTTAATTAATCTAAAAACTGGAAAAGTCATCGTGATCACACCTTCTGTATGTTTCAAATTCAATTGATCATTTGTATTTCGATTGTTCAACCCCACAATTTCTAAATCGTTGGTATCTTTAATAACAATACCTAAAACACCTTCTTTAAACTTGTAATTTGTTTTATATCTAAATTTGAACTCAACGAGGCTTCCTGTAATTAAAGTACTTGTTCTTCTGCTATCACAAAGTATTTCAACAGATATTATCCCTTCGTTTTTGACACTTTTATTAGGATGATTGCTAATATCATAAAATCCTGGTTCTTTAAAACCAAATATTTTTCGATCAATATTTAATCTTAAATAATAATCAACTACATCATCAATCCCTCCTTCAAAAACAACTCCACCATGCTCCAATACAATACCTCTAGTACACAAGCTTTTTACCGCCGCCATATTATGACTCACAAACAAAACAGTTCTACCTCCTTGTCTAGAGATATCCTGCATCTTGCCAATCGCTTTTTTCTGGAACTCAGCATCACCAACTGCCAAAACCTCATCGATGATCAGAATTTCGGGCTCAAGGAATGCGGCAACGGCAAAAGCCAATCGCACCGTCATTCCAGAACTATAACGCTTTACTGGCGTGTCAATATAACGCTCACAACCAGAAAATTCAATAATCTCAGCAATTTTTGAGGCTATTTCTTTCTTGGTCATACCCAGTATAGCGCCGTTTATGAATATGTTTTCTCTTCCTGTCATTTCACCATTAAAGCCCGTTCCTACTTCAAGTAAGGATGCCACACGACCACCAAACTTGATACTGCCCGTTGTAGGAGCGGTAACCCGTGATAATATTTTTAAGAGCGTAGATTTACCTGCACCATTTTTACCAATGATACCTAATACTTCTCCGCGCTCAACTTCAAAATTAATGTCTTGCAAAGCCCAAACATAGTCACTTTCACCTTTAGTAGAGCGGTCGTTGGTATCACCTATCTTTAAATATGGGTTCTCTTTACCACGTATTTTATGCCACCAACGGTTCAAATCATGACTCAAGGTGCCAGTACCTACCTGACCTAAGCGGTATTGCTTAGAAATATTTTCGGCTTTTAGTATAATGTCTTTACTCATTGTTGTTGTAACTCTTTTAGTGAGTGGTGAGAAGTGAATGGTGAGTAGGCAAATTATTCTAACTATTCACTCCTCACTATTCACTTCTTACTCCTCACTTCTTACCATCAATATAGTTTCTAAAGCCCAGAAGCAATTTCTTAACTTCATTTAGTACGTTCTCAATAGCCTCGTCATTCACTGTGAAATGTAGTCGTATGGCAATTAAATACTGTGTTTCCAATTCAGCAACAGAACCCAGCGCTATATGAAGAAAGTGAATTAATTCTTTATCCCCTTTTCTTGCGGAACCCTCAGCTATGTTCGAAGGAATCGAAACCGCAGCTCTTCGCATCTGACTGCTTAGGCCAAACTTTTCGGAATCAGGAAATTGTTGTGTCAATTTATAAATAACCTCCACTAAGTCCATGCTTTTTTTCCAAACATCTAAATCTTTATGGTTCATTACTTAATTTTTATATTAAACTATTCTCTTCTCACCATTCTCACCATTCACCTCTCACTATTCACTTCTCACTCCTCACTATTCTAACTATTCCCTCCTCACTTCTCACTCCTCACTATTAACTTCTCACTATTCACTTCTCACTATCCTCACCACCTTAAACTGTATCAATAAAAATTTTTTCTGTTTTGTTAAAAAGCAGCACACCCAATAAAAATAAAACTATCGCAACCACTATCGTATAAACTAAACCTTGTAGTGAAATTTCCCCTACATTCAATAACATATAGCGGGTGCTCTCGATAATGTAAGCGAGTGGATTGTATTTTACCAACCAGGCATATTCTGGCATTTTTTCTTGCACCAAAGCGATTGGGTAAACCACTGCCGAAACATACATTAAGAGTTGTACTCCAAAACTTATCAAATAACTAAAGTCTCTGTATTTCGTTACTAATGATGAGATTATCATCCCTAAGCCTAATCCCAGTACTCCCATTAAAACAATTAAAACCGGAAATAATAGGCTCCAACTATTGAAACTAATCTGTGCGCCCTGAAAATAAAAATACAGATAGAAAGCAATGAAAATTAAAAACTGAATTCCGAACTTTAATAAATTAGAAACCACAATCGATATGGGAACAATAATACGAGGAAAATATACTTTACCAAAAATACCGGCATTAGCTCCAAAAGTATTAGAAGTCCCTGTGAGACAAGAGGTGAAATAATTCCAAATGGTGATCCCCGCTAGATTAAACAGAAACGGAGGCACTGCACCGGTATTAATTCCGGCCAAATTATTAAAGATAATCGTAAAAGTAATGGAGGTAAAAAGAGGTTGAATTAAATACCACAACGGTCCTAGAACCGTTTGCTTGTATGCGGTTACCACATCTCGTTTTACAAAAAGAGTTAGTAAATCCCGGTATTGCCATACCTCCCGGAAATTTAGGGAGAAAAAGTTGTTTTTTGGTGTAATTTCAAACAGCCAATTGGTATTTTTATCTGAGGATTGATTCATTATCGGAAGAAAAAGAAGATTCTTTTGATGGTAAAGTACTTAATCTAGTTTAGATTTCACTTACTATAAATGCTCACGCCCTCTACCTCCCATAGGAAGCGAGGCCGAAGCCAAATATAATAATTTAAAGGTAAAAAGGCCTTTTAAGAACATACCTTTTTTAGGTGACATCTGGCTTGATCGTCTGATGCAATTTGCACCTATATCAATTCAACTGAAATCAGTGAAACAGACAACCTCCACTAAACTGATAATTAGCAATCTATAAATTTATTGAAACACAAAAAAGTAGCAAATAAGAAAATGAATTGAATCACAAAAAAGAACAAACAGGGGATACTATTTTAAAATTTTGTGCTTTTAGTTTTTTACTTACAAACAAATTAAGTTAATTTATGATAAATGCCCTTACACTGCGTTTCGAACTGCGATTTTTTTATGTAAAAATGCATCTAATTTGATTATCCAAAAAGAAATGACGTAACAATTACATCTTATAAAAACAGTAAATTTCTAAACTAGTAAATTCGCATGAGCAGACGGTAACGACGCATCTAAAAAACTGATACTAAACTATACGCTTCCTAAAAATTAAACTAGCAAATTTCTTGGAATACCATCTCATTATCTCCCCAAAACTAGTATCCAAAATAAACGGAATAGAAACAGAAAGACAGCAATAGACCCTACAATTAGAACGTTTCAAACCAGCAAAAAAAAGCATCGTTCCATTTACCACTAAAAAAGGCAAATGGAACAACGCTAAAATGAAGTAAAAATGAATTAACTCACAAATATTCCCTTACTTTGTAGGCTAACTTTAAAATGTAATTTGTGCTTTTCTTTTCTAAAAATAAATCAGTTTTAAAGGATTTGATTCCTGATAATCACGTAGACATACATTCGCATTTATTGCCTGGTATTGATGATGGCGCCAGAACATTTGCGGATAGTCTTAGACTCACCAAAGCCTTACAAAGTTTTGGGGTAACCCAAATTATCACGACTCCTCATATTATACAACACGTGTGGGATAACAGTCAGGAAGATATTGAAGCGCTTTCGACAATTACCAAATCCAATTTAGAGACCGAAAACATATTAATTCCATTTAAGGCAGCTGCAGAATATCTAATGGATGACCAGTTTGTACGTCTTTTTCAATCCAAAAATCTGTTAACACTAAAAGACAACTATGTATTGGTTGAGATGTCCTACATCAACGCTCCTATACAGTTGTACACGATACTTTTTGACTTGCAGGTTGCTGGTTATACTCCTATTTTAGCACACCCAGAGCGTTATTTGTTTTATCAAAATAATTTTGACGAATACAAAAAACTTAAAAGAGCAGGATGTTTGTTTCAGCTAAATCTGCTATCAGTTGTAGGCTATTATGGAGCTCAAATTAATAAAACAGCCGAAAAGCTATTATCACAAGGCTTATATGATTATGTTGGATCTGATGTTCATCATGACAATCACATCGCCGCATTTAGTCAAAAGGTTAGTATAAAAGATACTTTACCTTTAAAAGAAATAATAAGCAATAATCAGTTTTTTAAAGAATAGTTTTTATTCTGAAGGTAGAGGTTGCATTTTATGAACTGTGTACTTTATCTAATAACTCGTAACTAGAATTCATACTTTTGAATTCCGGCACAATTCTTTTCATAATCCTGACCGTATCCTCATTATTATAGTGCGCTGCAGATTGCAACAGCTTTTCGATATCACAATGTAGATTTAGATATTCCTCGACAATCTCCTCAGCAATCATGATTTTCTCGTGGTAAGTAGGTTTAGTTTTTGAAGTATCATTTAGTAATTCTTCATATAATTTCTCGCCTGGTCGCAAACCCACTACTTTAATCTTAATATCTACTTCCGGAAGAAACCCAGCTAATTTGATCATTTTAAGAGCGAGATCGATAATTTTAACTGGTTTCCCCATGTCAAATATATATATTTCGCCTCCTTTACCCATAACACCTGCCTCTAAAACAAGTTGGCAAGCCTCCTGAATGGTCATGAAATACCTAATAATATCGGGATGCGTAATCGTGATGGGGCCACCAGCGGCAATTTGCTTGGTAAACAAGGGTACAACAGAACCATTCGAACCCAAAACGTTTCCGAAACGAGTAGTGATGAATTTTGTATTATGACCGTCCTTATTATTAGAACTAATTAGATGCAAGGATTGAACGTATTTCTCTGCGATTCTTTTACTAGCTCCCATCACATTACTTGGGTTCACCGCTTTATCTGTAGAGACCATAACAAATTTCTTGACCTTATAATGACAGGACAAGTCAGCAATATTTTTAGTACCTTGAATATTTGTTAAGATCGCTTGAGATGGATTTTCCTCCATTAAAGGAACATGCTTGTAAGCTGCTGCATGAAATACCACTTGAGGCTGATGCACTTTAAAAACATGATTCATTGCCTCTACATTTCTTATGTCGGCTACAACAAACTTCATTTTCGTTTTAGTTTCAGAAGCATTCAATTCTAAAAACAAATGATGCAAGGGTGTTTCTGCTTGGTCTAAAACAATGATTCTTTTGGGATTAAAAAGCAATACCTGTCTAACGATCTCACTACCAATTGAACCAGCCGCACCAGTGACTAATATCGTTTTATCTTTGAGCTGCTTAGAAATCGACTTACTATCTAAAACAATTGGTTTTCGTTCGAGTAAATCTTCAATTTGTAATTTCTTTACCTTTTGAGAAATCTCTTTTTGATTTTCCCAGTCTGTAATTAGAGGAACGATGTAGACTTTATAATTGAACTCTAAACATTGTTCAACAATTACTAATCGCTCTTCTTTAGACAAACTTTTATCAGCAATAATTACACCTTCAGCACCAATAGAGCGCATGATAGTGGGTAGCTTTTTCTTTTGAGTTAAAATAGGTAAATCAAGCATTCGCTTCGATCCGTTTTGATTGTTTTTATCAACAAAAGCTACGATTTTAAAACGACTAGGCACCTCTAACTTAAGTGCTTTAGCAACAGAAATAGCATTAGCATCTGTTCCAAAAATGATCATTCTGGTTAAATTAATATTACTTTTTTCGGCAAAATAATACTCAAAAACCTGCTTTACGGCTACTCGATAAAGGAACAAACCACAAAAAGCAAGCACCATGTTTATAAACAATGCTGTATTTAAAAATATTTTAGTCCCAAACATAATTTGATGACCAAAGTTGAGCAGAATAAACGTTATGAGAACTCCTATTTGAGAAAACAACAATTTTAAAGCATCGATGTATGACGAGTGCCTTATAATACCTGAATAGGTTCTAAAAAGCCAAAAAAAGAAAACGTTAACACCAAATAAAATAGAAACAAAGGTGAAACTTCTATTGGTTATAATATAGTCTAAGCCAGTACCCTGAAAGATAATATAGGTACCAAAAAAAGCTAAAACGAGTACCGACATATCGAAAAGGACGATTATCCAACGCGGTAAATAGCTTAGATTCCGAATATTAAATCTTAAATTTTCGTGAGAAAAAAATTGAGAAGTAAATGTTCTTAGGCCCATCTTATGTTTTTATTGTAAAATTTAAAAAATCTAATTGACTAATACCCTGACAGTCAACCCTTCCTTTTAACACCAAAAAGCAGAGATAAAATTCTACCACTACCATGATTGAGCGTAGTGCAACTAACAGATCAGAAACGTATCTCAAAACCAATTCTATTTTTTCAACTGAAACAAAAAGTAGTAATTGAAGTATAAAAAAATTTAATGAATGCAATATTAAACTAAATTTCTTAAATTCTTGTTAAAAAACAACCTTTATTATTAACAACGAATGTAGGACCAACTACAAATCTGTAATAAGTTCTAGACACTCAAAGCTAGAAAAAACAAAGCTAATTAAATTTTAATAGTTTAAAACCAGCATCTTTCAAGCTATACCATTAATAAAACCTTTAGTTATATAGACTACAAGCTAAATTTAAGCAATCCTAATAAATATTCGCCGTAACCAGACTTTCTAAGCGGCTCAGATAATTGTTTTAATTGTTCGTCAGTAATAAAACCTTGTCGCCAAGCGATCTCTTCGATGCAACCTACTTTTAAACCTTGTCGTTCTTCAATCACTTGCACAAATTGTCCTGCTTGCATAAGGCTATTAAATGTTCCCGTATCTAACCAAGCAGTTCCACGACTTAGTATACCAACCTTTAACTTCCCTTGCTCTAAATAGGCTTTATTCACATCAGTGATCTCGTATTCCCCCCTCGCACTTGGTTTGATGTTTTTTGCGATGGAAACTACAGAATTATCATAAAAATATAACCCAGGTACCGCAAAATTTGATTTAGGCGCTACTGGTTTTTCTTCAATAGATACCGCATTCAAGTCTTGATCAAATTCTACCACACCGTATCTTTCTGGATCCGATACGTGGTAAGCAAAAACAACACCTCCCTCTGGATTCGTATTGGATTGTAATAACTCATCCATATTCGAACCAAAGAAAATATTATCTCCAAGGACTAAAGCTACACTATCTTGTCCTATAAAATCAGCACCGATAACAAATGCTTGTGCGAGTCCGTTAGGAATCGCTTGCTCAGCATAACTAAAAGTGCAACCGAGATTAGTACCGTCTCCCAAAAGTTTTTTGAAATTAGGCAGATCATGTGGAGTCGAAATAATTAAAATTTCATTAATACCCGCAGTCATAAGTGTCGACAGTGGGTAATAAATCATAGGTTTATCGTATACTGGCATCATTTGCTTACTCATGGCTAGCGTCAATGGATGCAAACGTGTTCCTGAACCTCCGGCTAATATAATTCCTTTCATGTTTTATTTCGTGATTGTGATGCGAATTGCGCGCTTCGAATCAATTTTTATTTACTATTTATATATCGTATTACTCTAAAAAGCATTTTTTTTTAATTTTTTCAATTTATAGTAGATAAACTTAAATTGAATCTATAAAATGTAATCGCTCTGCAAGTATAAGTTGTGTTTCTATTTCAGAAATTGAGCCCATGGCAATGTATAAATATTATACAAATTCTTTGTCGTCTTTTCTAGCTGCTCCTTCAGCAATAGTACTAGGAATGGATACTAGTGCTCTTTTAATCTGACTAAATAATCCGTATTTTTCATCCGAGGAAAAATGTTTTGCTAGTTCATAAATATTTTCTGCAAGTAACATAGATTCTTTCCATACAGCTAAATCTTTATGATTTATTCTTTAGTGAATTTCATCCGCTTGTTTATCTCGAAAATGTTACGCATTTTTACCCCCAAAACAATTGTAATTGATTTACTGCTAAATAGGTTACTATAAATATCTTAATTTCAATAATTACCATTTGCACCCTAACCCTTCTTCATACTAATCAATTTTCAAATCACAAGATACTAATCACATCTAACTATCAACTTCTCACTTCTCACCATTCACTTTTCACTCTTCACTTTTCACTCTTCACTTCTAACAACTCACTTCTCACTTCTCACCATTCACCTCTCACCCATTACATATACTGCTTTTCGTAGTACGTTGCATAGGCTCCTGATGTAATATTATTGAGCCATGTTTGATTATCTAAATACCAATTGACGGTTTTCTCTAATCCTTGCTCAAAAGTAACAGATGGCTTCCAACCTAATTCTGTATTTATTTTACTAGCATCAATGGCGTAACGCAAATCATGTCCTGGGCGATCTTTAACATACGCTATTAATTTTTCAGATGTTCCTTCTGCACGACCCAATTTCTCATCCATGATCTTACAAAGCAACTTAACCAAATCAATATTCTGCCATTCATTGAAACCACCAATGTTATAAGTATCATGATTGATTCCTTCGTGAAAAACCAAATCAATAGCAACGGCATGGTCTTCTACAAACAGCCAATCGCGGGTATATTTCCCATCTCCGTAAACAGGTAAAGGTTTATTTTGTATGATATTATTAATAAATAAGGGAATTAATTTCTCTGGAAAATGAAAAGGCCCGTAATTATTGGAACAATTTGTTAATACGTACGGCAAACCATAGGTTTCTCCATAGGCTCTAACAAAATGATCTGAACTTGCTTTAGAGGCAGAGTAAGGCGAATTAGGATCGTAAGCTGTGGTCTCGGTAAACAATCCTTCTGCTCCTAAACTACCATACACCTCATCTGTGCTAATATGATAAAAACGCTTACCCTCCATATTCTCTTTCCAAATCATTTTGGCGGCGTTTAATAAGTTCATCGTACCAATTACATTTGTTTTTACAAAAGCTAGCGGATCAGTGATCGAACGGTCTACGTGCGATTCAGCTGCTAGGTGGACCACTCCTTCAAACTGATGCTCTAAAAATAAGGCATCTATAAAAGCAGCATCTACAATATCTCCCTTAATGAAAGTATAATTAGGTGCTTGCTCGATATCAGCAATATTTTCTAGGTTTCCAGCATAGGTCAAAGCGTCTAAATTGAATATCTGGTAATCTGGATAATTGTTGACAAAACGTCTGACAACGTGCGATCCAATAAATCCAGCACCTCCCGTTATGATAATTTTTTTCATTTAAAAAAACATTTAAATATTTTTATATTTTGAAGAGTAAAAGTAATTTACTGCATATTTTAAATCGTGACTACATCTTAGTTTGAAATGAGAAACTAATACTATCTACTCCTTAACTTACTCATACATTTTTGTAAACTAGTGACGTAGTTCGGGATTTCTATATTAAAAGTAGATTTTATTTTACTTTTATTTAAGAGCGAGAACGAAGGTCTTGCAGCGGGAGTGGGATAATTCAATGTAGCAATTCCATTTATTTGACACTCAAAACCACCAATCAACTGAATCGCTTTAGCAAACTCAAACCAACTCACTCTCCCTTCATTAGAATAATGATAGATACCTGGTTTCCATGATGGAAACTCAACTATTTTCATCATTACATCGGCCAAGTCAGCGGCATAAGTCGGACTACCAAATTGATCATCGACTACACTAATTTCCTCACGTTCCGCCATTAACCGCATCATTGTTTTTACAAAGTTATTTCCAAATTCTGAATAAACCCAAGATGTCCTAATTATAATAGTATCAGGATTATGGTACATTGCAGCCTTTTCCCCTGCTAATTTAGTATGCCCATATACATTGATTGGGGCAGTAGGCTCATCTTCTAATAGCGGTTTATCTTGACTACCATCAAATACGTAATCAGTAGAAACATGAATAAATAAAACGTCATTTGCATGAGCGTACTTAGCTAAAGCAGCAACAGCTAAATGATTGATTGTATTAGCAAGATCTTGCTCCTTTTCAGCTTTATCTACTGCTGTGTATGCGGCACAATTAAATAGAATATCGGGCTTTAACAATTGTAATTGTGCTTCTAGTCCCACTAAATTATCTAAACTAAGCTGCGTTCGATCTGCAAAGAACCATTCATAATTAGGATAAGATACTGACAATTCTCTTAATTCAGATCCTAGTTGACCATTTGCACCACTTACTACTATTTTTTTCATTATTTAAAATACCTTTTGAGAAAATTGTTTTTTAGGCTAGAATTCAAATTTCAGAACTAGAATTATAAATAAGGTAAAATTAAATCCTTTTCAGATACAATAATTTCATCTGAATCGACCTGCCAATCGATATTAAGCGTAGGGTCATCGTACCGTATCCCTCGTTCACTATCTTTGTGGTACAATTGGTCTACTTTATATAAAACAGAAGCCGATTCACTTAAAACTGAAAATCCATGGGCGAAACCGGCTGGTACTAGTAATTGTTTTTTATTTTCGGCACTTAGCACGATACTAAAGTGCTGCCCGTAGGTTGCAGAGTCAGCGCGTAAATCTACGGCTACATCCAAAATTTCGCCTTCTAGCACACGTACTAACTTGGTTTGAGCAAAGCTTCCGATTTGAAAATGCAAGCCTCTAATTACGCCACGTTTTGAGAATGATTGATTATCTTGAATGAAATCATAGTGCAAACCATTTTTTTCAAACTGCTCCTTATTAAAAGCTTCAAAAAAATAACCCCGATCATCTTTATAGACTGAGGGTTCTACTACAATAAGATCTGCTATAGCTGTTTTTTCAAATATCATTCTTTACTTTTAATTTACTAAATACTAACACAATAGTGGATAAACAAATAAATTATTTCTTTTTAAATATACTCTTGTACCATGGTTCATTTCCAACGTTCATACCGTACCCATAACCATAGCCATAACCCTTAGTAGAATCAGTATCATTAAGTAAGATACACATATTTGGTAATTTGTTTTCTTTATATAAACCATTAGGTATGTCTAGCATTTTCTTTTCTAAGAAATTGGCTCTCGCAACGTATATAAAGGTGTCTGCATTTTTAGCAATTAGCAACGTATCGGTCACTAGACTTACTGGGGCTGTATCTACAATAATATAATCGTACTCTTTTTTCAATTTTTCGAATAAAGAGTCTACTTTTTTGTTCATCAATAGCTCTGCTGGATTAGGCGGAATAACCCCGGCAGGTAAAATATGAAAATTTTCATATCCTTCATATTTAACAATAAGATCCTCTATTTTCAGATCATTAGACGACAGATAATTCGTAAATCCGCGCTCTGGCAAGGTAACATATTCATCCAGCTTTGGATTTCTGATATCCATACCAATCAACAAAACTTTTTTTCCTGATAAAGCAAAAGTGGCTGCTAAATTTACAGACACAAATGTTTTGCCTTCCTTAGGGAACGTAGAGGTTAGAAAAATAGTTTTAGCAATGCCTTCTGGCACTTTAGTTAGCATAAATTCTAAGTTAGTCCTTATAATTCTTAATGCCTCAGCCGAACTTGTTCTACTCTCTGACTGGATAATTTGATTTGGCGTTACAGAAGTAGGGACATCACCAATAAACGGGATTACTGTTTTCCCTTCTAAATCCAGTCTACTTTTTATTTTTGTGTCTAAGAAGTCTAATAAAAATATAATTCCAGCAGGAATAAGTAACCCAATCAATAAAGCTCCTAGATAAAATATACTTGGTTTAGTAGAAACTGGACCTGTCGACAGAGCAGCATCAATAACCTTTGCGTTGGGCTCCGTTGAAGATAGCGCTAAAGCAGTCTCTTCCCTTTTTTGCAGTAAATATAAATACAATTCTTCTTTCACTTTTTGTTGACGCTCAATTACTCTAAATTGACGTTCTTGAGAAGGTATCTTTTGGATTTTGCTGTTAAACAAATTTTCGTTTTGCTCAATATTTCTTTGTTGGATTTTTAAAACCGAACGGTTTTTTTCCAAACTGCTAAGCAATGTTTGTCTTAAACTGGTAATTTGCTGATCCAATTTAACTAGACTTGGATTAGAAATAGTTGCCGATTTCAACATTCGGTTCCTATCTATGATCATCGAATTGTACGTACCTATCAATGAAGAAGCATCCCCAGAAACATCCGAAAAAAGGTTAGCTGGTAATGAATTTTCATTTGTGCTCTTCTTCACATACTCCACAATAGAATTTAGTATATTCAATTGCACTTGAAGGTCGATTCCTTTACTCGTAAATTCAGTTGATCCAGTAACATATCGCTGTCCCTCAGATTCTATATCTGTTAATTTGTTACTTACTTTAAAATTTTCAACATCTTTCTCAACTCCTTCCAGTTCTTTGTTAATTAATTGCAATCTATTAGAAACAAAAACAGAAGTATTCTTTGAAATAAATTCCTTGTCACTGACAGCATTTTCATTATACGTTTGCACTAATTCATCTATGAACAAGACCGATTTTTGCTCTACTTGATCAACTAAACTTAATACTATAACACCACTTCCCTTCGATAAAGGTGCTATGCTCAATCGACCTCTAAAACTTCCAGCAACGCTTTGCACAGGACTCACAACGATTGTCAAAGCATTATCAATAGACATAGTTACATTACTAACCTTTGTGATAATCAAATCACCATACTTCGTTTTTATGTTTTGCCCATATTTAAAAGACTTCCCTTTTGATACTATTACACCTTCCGTGTTCGCAAGCGTAAACAGTCCCGACGAAAGTTCAGAAAAATTAAACACCATATACTGCTGATCAAATCCAGGAACTTGATTGATAAATTGAATTTTGACAGGAGAATCTGAAAAAAGTTCTTTTTCCAATACGTTTCCCTTTGCTATCACCGAAATGTTAAAATTGAGTCTTTTAACTACTTCCTCTAGTAAGGTTCGTGAACGCATGATTTCAATTTCATCATCGACATTCCTTGCACCGCTATTAATACCTAGATCGGAAAAAGCAGCAGCCTCTGAGAGCCTCCCTCCTTTTTTAGTGTCTTTCATTAATATTGTTGCTGATGCGCTGTAAACAGGCACAAAGTACCTCACTTTGAAATAAGCAAAACAAAGCGCTATTAGGACACTGAGAACAAACCATTTCCAATGTATTGTATATTTACCTATTTCTGCCTTGAAGTCAAATTCTTGTTCAAACTCTTCGGTCAAATTACTCTTTTCCATATAATTATCGTGTAAATATCAAAATAAAGGACAGTAGGGTGAGTGCCAACGAGGTAAAAGTGGTTACCAATGTGACATCTGGACTTATCGTGCGGTATTTAGGCTCCACATATACTACATCATTCTGGGCCATATAGTAATAAGGAGAATTGATAAAATCAGCCTTGGTCACGTCTACCCTATGGTAGGATTTTACACCATCGATATCACGTATTACTAAAATATTATCCCTCCTAGAAGTAGGCCTTAAATCACCTGCCATTGTTAAAGCTTCAATTAAGGTAAAACGATCTGAACTCACTTGAAAAACGCCGGGACCACCAACTTCACCTTGAACTACCACCTTAAAATTTTCTAGACGAATGGTAATGATTGGGTTTTTAATATAAGCGGAAATTTTCTTTTTGAAAAGGGCTAAAACCTCAGAACGTGTCAGACCACTTAATTTCAATCTTCCTAATTCTGGAAAATCAATATAACCATCAGCATCTACTAAATAATTAGTAATCCCAGAACTACTAGCTGACCCTCCACCTGTTGCACCAACGTTGGAAGGATTCAAGTTAAAAGGAGCTGTAATCGTTGGATCTTCAGCAGAAATATTTATTTTGAGTAAGTCATCCGGTTGAATTCTTATTTCATAAGAATTCAACTTTTCTTGAGCCATCGTTTCAATGTTTTGATAGTACAAAATATCTTTCTTCGGAGTACAAGAAAAAATAAAAGGAATCAAAAAAAGTACCAAGGATTTTTTTGATAAGAATAAATATTTCATAGAATAATTGTATTGTTTATTGAAGACATGTTATCTGTTTTCCTAAAGTTTTATTGGACATTAAAACACTAGTGTTTTTCACTACTGATTGGCTAACGTCGCGCAAATATAGGTATTAACTCCTTAATTGTAGCTATTTTTTTAGTAAGTGATCTCATTTTTTGCTCTCCTGCTAGTTGAAATAGTTTTACCTGCATTTCACTAAAAATAAATTACTAAGTAAGAATGTAGCCCCTCTATTTTAAGTAATGATAGTTATGAAAGCCTTTTTTATTCTTTCGCGATCATTATCTGAGAGGTTAGACCCTGAAGGGAGGCATAAACCTGTGTTAAAAAGTGTTTCAGCAACAGTACCACCATAATAGGGATACTTCTTAAAAACAGGTTGTAGATGCATCGGTTTCCACAAGGGTCTCGATTCGATATTTTCCTGTTCCAAAGCCAAACGGATCGATTCCGCAGTAAGTCCGTTACTTTTTTCTGGATCTATTAAAATAGCCGTCAACCAATGATTAGAATAATAGTCATCGTTAATGGGATTAAAAACGGTGATCCCGTCATAATCATGGAATAATTCTTTGTAAAAAGCATGCATTTCCCTGCGCAGGTCAATATGTTTATCTAGTACTTCCATTTGACCGCGACCAATGCCTGCACATACATTGCTCATTCTGTAATTATATCCTATCTCGGAATGTTCGTAGTGGGGAGCATTGTCTCTAGCTTGGGTCGCTAGAAAAATAGCTTTATCCTTTACAACTTTGTTAGGACTTACAATGGCTCCTCCCCCTGAAGTAGTTATAATCTTGTTACCATTAAAAGACAAAACGCCTATATCTCCAAAGTTGCCACATTTTTGCCCTTTATAGGTACTTCCTAAAGCCTCTGCACTATCCTCTAAAATTGGAATTTCATATTTATTTGCAATGGATCGCACCGCTTCTACTTGATAAGGCATACCGTATAAGTGCACTGCAATAATTGCTTTTGGCTTTTTGCCCTTTAAAATTCGATCTTGTATAGCTTCTTCCAATGCAGTAGGACATAAATTCCAGGTATCTATTTCACTATCTAGAAATACAGGAGTAGCACCTAAATATAAAATAGGATTCGCTGAAGCGCTAAAGGTCATACTTTGGCAAATCACCTCATCTCCGCTTTGCACTCCTAATAACACAAGCCCTAAATGTATGGCCGCCGTACCCGAACTCAAAGCACCCACATGGCAGTCACTGCCTAAATAAGTTTCTAAATCCTTTTCCAGTCCGTTTACATTAGGTCCTAAAGGAGCCACCCAATTGGTATCGAATGCTTCTTGAACAAACTTTTGCTCACTTCCTCCCATATGCGGTGAAGAGAGCCATATTTTTGAGTTACTCATTTTTTATATTTTTTATAATTCGTCCCGGATTGCCCACCACTGTAGCATAATCAGGAACGTCACTTAGTATTACAGCACCTGCTCCAACTGTAGCCCATTTACCAATTGTAACTCCTTGAATAACACAGGCTCCTACCCCTATGTGTGCACCTTCTTTTACAAGAACTGCTCCGCTTAGTGTAGCATTTGGAGAAATATGAACAAAGTCAGCAAGCTGGCAGTCATGTTCTATGATAGCAGCGGTGTTGATAATGCAATGTTTACCAATAGTAGCGCTGGCATTAATAACAGCACTCGACATAACAACTGTTCCTTCCTCTATGACCGCGTAGCGAGAAATAACAGCTGAGGGATGTATTGCAGTACAAAAACGTAGACTCATTCTTTCTACTATATTTTTGCGTATCGCGTTATCACCAATAGCAATTATCATTTTTTGCGAACCGATAGCAATTAAATCGGAAGAATGCAGAACAGCGATCCCTAAAAGTTCCTTTTTAGCAGGATCATCATCAATGATTGCGCTGATATTTTGATTATTTTCCTGCAAAATATCGATAACCACTTTACAATGCCCACTAGCTCCGTATAAATAAGTACTACTGTCCATTGAACGGCTCAATTGTTGCAGCATCGGCTGCAGTTATCCCTTCGCTTTTTATCACTTTTAAAATCGTTTTAAATATAATTTTCATATCCAAAAGAAACGAAATATGATCTACATACCACACATCCAACTCAAACTTTTTGTCCCAACTAATCGCATTACGGCCATTAACTTGAGCCCAACCCGTTATTCCAGGTTTTACATCATGACGCCTTTTTTGAGTTTCTGAATAGAGATGCAAGTACTGCACTAATAAAGGACGAGGCCCTATCAAACTCATATCTCCTTTTATTACATTTACTAATTGCGGAATCTCATCTAAGGAAGTCTTGCGTACAAAACTACCAATTTTGGTTAAACGGACTGCATCAGAAAGCAAATTTCCGTGACTGTCCGTTTTATCATTCATCGTTTTGAACTTAATGATTTTAAAAATAATCCCTCTTTTCCCAGGACGCAACTGAAAAAAAAACGGTTTCCCTTGATTAGCTACAAACAACCCTATTGTAATTAACAAAAACAAAGGGCTTAGCAAAAGGAATCCTGTCAGTGCAAGAATTACATCTAGTATTCGTTTAAAAAAAGATTTATACATTTTTCATTGCGATTTTATATTCCATTGCGATTGCATCCCAAACCAGTTGCTGTTCGTATCTAAAAACTATCATTTCACGACTATTCCTTTTTAATTCAGTGTACAAATTACTATCCTCAACTATTTTTTGCATTGCCTCGCAAATGGCAACTTCATCTTTTACTGGAATTATAAGCCCGTTTTTTCCGTTTACTATAATTTCATTACTGCCATTAATATCCGTAACGATAGACGGTAAACCCATTGCTCCGGCTTGCAAAACCACATTCGGAAAACCTTCGCGATAACTAGGAAATACTAAAGCATTGGCAATAGCATAGTAGGAACGCACCTCTAATTGAAAACCCACCGAGATAATATTTTTATTTTTCGCCATCGTTTGTAGCGTTTCAGGCAGCAAAGGATCTAGCTGGGATTCTAATGGCCCAACAAGCAATAGCTTTAGTTCTCCATTAGTTGAAGTATTCTCGACTTCGCTCGAACTGATATTGAGTTGCGAAAAAGCATGAACTAATTCATTAATACCCTTATCGCCCACTAAACGACCCACAAAAATAAAAACAAAATCATTTTTACAAATTCCAAGCTCGTTTCGCAATGCTTCCTGCTCTGTATTTGAAACTTGCTCTTTTGTAAAATATGCTGTATCAATACCATTCACATTACCGTTGGCTAGTATTTTCAACGGTTTATTAGTAATATTATATGCCAGCAAATCATTTTTAACTCCCAAACCTTCAGGATAAATATTTGTGGCAGCCGAACATAGTAACCGATCCATCGAAATTAAAAGCTGCTGTAAAAACCCTTTTTTAGTTGGGAAAACAAGCCCCGTAAAGGTGTGCATTCTGACCGGCACACCCGCTAGTTTTGCGGCTAGCATAGATAACAACCCTGCTTTTGGCGTAATAGAATGTACTATTTGTGGTTTTTCTTTTATGAACAAAACATACAATTGCCACAAAGAAACCAAATCTTGGATCGGACTGATATTACGCTGCATTGGAATATTGACCGTTCGTACCTGTTCCCTTTTAGCAACCGTTCTCAGGTGATCGTCCTCACCAGAAACAGCCACAACTTCATACTGCTGTTGCAAAAAAGCCAATTGTCCTTTCAGTAAAAAGTCGAGCGATAGGGAGATTGTAGATGTTCGAATTATTTTTGTCAAAGTTATTGAAATCTTACTTTATATTGAATTAATAGATAAAGCATAAATCCGAAAGGAATAGCCATTAGTGTCAATACTTTTTCTGGCGAATCTTTCAAAAAATTTCTTTTCTTCAAAATAATACAACTAGAAATATAATGTACGGCCTCTATAAACTTACGTTTAGTAGATTTAGAGTACTTCATCGTAGTGATACGGTTGTAGATAAACCCCTTGGGATATTTTAAGTACTGAGCGAACATGGTATTACTTGAACCCGTTTCCTGATATTCGACAATTACTAATACTTCATTTAGCGTTGCTAATTGGTATTCTTTGTCGATAAACAAATATTTGGTACCAAGTCCAACGTATTTTTCACCTTCAAACACGGGATAATCAGGATAGAGATTAATAATAGCTGTACGATACACTAATTTTTTATCTCCCGTCCCTCCGTTTAGATAAAAATCTTCAAGTGTAGTATACGCAGTATTAAACTTAGAACCAATAATTTGTCCTGTAGGAACGGCATCCAAACCGATAAGACCCGCAATTTTATCATCATTAGTAGTTTCCCATTTTGCTAGAATAAGTTCTACTGCATTATTTGGCATAAAATCATCTGAGTCGATGCATGTATTTAACTCGGCAGTTATGTTCTTATAGGCTGTATTGTGTGCCCCATGCATGCCTTGATTATTTTGATAAATATAACGAATTGCTATTTTCTGCTCTTTTATCCATGCTGACACCAATGCTGCTGTACCATCAACAGAACCATCATCAACAATCAACCAATCAAAATTTGTATTGGTTTGCTCACACAAACTATTGTATAATCGTGGTAGTAAATGCGCTCGATTGTAAGCAGGAGTAAAAACGGTTAATTTTGTCATTTTGTTTTTTGTAAAAGTGCGGTATATTTAGCTTCCAAAGTCTTCACATTATTAGCAATATCATATCCCTTCGCAACAATCAAAGATGAAACATCTATTTTCTGGAGTTGTTTTAAATCATGAATTTTATTGGCCCATGCAGTAGCGGATTCTTTTAAAGAAATAACGGTAACCTGCTCTGGAATTAAAATAGCTTCTTTTGGAATACCATCAGAGATTACCGAATAAATACCTGAGGCTTGTGCCTCAACTAGAGAGACGGGTAAACCTTCAAATAAAGAAGGAAAAAGGAAAACATCCATACCTTGAAGCAGCTGATTTACATCATCTCTCAACCCCAAAAACACTACTTGCTGCTCGATTCCCATTAAAGCTACTTGTTCTTGAACATTTGACTTCAATTCTCCGTCACCTACCAAAAACAATCTTTGATTGGCATCAAGCTGTATAAGTTCTTTAAAAATAGCTATTAAAAACTCATGATTTTTTTGAACATTAAAACGACCTACATGAATGAAGTTTTTAGTTTGGGATGCTTTTAATTTTTCTCGCGTTTCTAAAGCTTTCTTTTGATTGTAAGCGAAGGAGTCCGCAGCGATAGCATTAGTCATTGTAAACGCCTTCGCTGCATTTTTCTTACCAAAAAGCCAAATACTAGCCTCATCACCACAAGTAAAAAAGGCATTAACATAAGGCTTCATACTTTTTTTGAGCCACCATCTAAAAGGCGTTTTGAAATCCCATTTAGGATTGGCATTGTGTCCATGAGCAATAATAACTGGAACACCGCGCTTGTGTGCTTCTTTGTAAAAAAAATAGCCTAATTCAGAGCATTGACCATGAATGATCAAGTAGCTGTTGTTATTAAAAAACTGAGTGATTTCAGACTGATATGTTTTTATCGTATTTAATCCTAATGCTGAAAACTGAAAAATTTTGCCACCTAATGAAATTACTTCATCATCATAAGCTCCTTTTTCCTGCCTATGCACAGCAAAATCGAATTGAAACTTAGTACGATCTAACTTCCTGTAATAGTTCATTACGTTAGTTTCAGCACCACCACGATTTAAGATGGTAAAAAGTTGTAAGACGCGAATAGGCTCTTGCATAGAATTATTTTTTAATCATTTTTTTGATTGCCATCAACATTAAAAACAAGGGTAGGGGCATGTCATACTTAGCGAAAAAGAAAAATAGTTTCCAATGAAGCGGAAAATAAACCAATTTAAGGTTTTTTATAGCATCACGATATCTTTTAGAATTAAGTATATGTTTTATATTACTATATTTTTTAAAAAACGAGTTAGCAGAATACAACTCATTTAATCCCAATCCTATTATACTTAATGAAATTCTGTTTTGTAAAGCTTCCTGATAGCTTTCATCCAATCGTTCATTTTTTAAAAATTCCTCTAGAATTGAGTACAATCTGTCCCACTGAACAACTAATCTAGACTTGTAAACAGAGGTCAAGGAACTTAAATTATTTTTTCTATAGTGATAAAGACATTGATGTATGTTCGAAATTGATTTCACGTATTTAAAAACAAAAGCATTAAATAATAGGTCCTCGGTCCCAATTTGCTTACAATCGGTAAAATATATCTTATTATCCTTTATGATTGTTGCTTTGTACAATTTTCCCCAAGCAGTAACTATTGAATCTGCATTTTCAGGACGAGCTAATTCATATTGGAACAAACCAAGTATTCTTCTATGTATTTTTCTTGATTCACTTTCGTTAAAAAATAAATTATTTTTTAAAATAAATTTTTCTTCAGTATAATTTGAAAATTCTTTACGATAAGAGAACAAAACGACATCTGCATGCGTACTTTTTACATTCTCTATTAAAAACTTGCAGGTATCCAAATCAATCCAATCATCACTATCTACAAAAAGAATATATTGTCCTTTTGCGTAATCTATTCCAGTATTTCTTGCGCCAGACAGCCCTTTATTTTCTTGATTTATTAATTTTATTCTACTATCCAATTGTTGATACTCTTTGCAAATTTCAAGACTATTATCTGTAGAGCCGTCATTAATTAAAATGATCTCTAGTTGATCATAAGTTTGATTGATAATACTGTCTAAACATTGCTTTAAGTAAGAGGCAACATTATACACCGGAACTATCACACTAATTAAATGGTTCATTAATTATTGAGTTAAGATAACATTCATTAAGTAGGTAAAAGAAAAATAAGCCAGTAATACAGAAGCTAAAACTTGATGTTGTTTTTTGATCTGAATTTTAGTTAAGAAAGGATACACAATTATTATCCCCATCATAAACCAAGAGAGGTAGGCAAAGCGGTTGGAAAAGTTAGCTCGAATAACTAAAATCCAGAACCCATTAGAAGCTAAGTAGACGCAAACCAAACGATTGTAGATAGTGTTTTGAAATTTTTTCTTGAAAATAAAAAAATAGGCGATGTAAACGGCGAAAGCACTGTATAATAAAAAATCCCAACGAAAACCAGTACTAGAAAACTCTCCTTGCTCATTGGTACCTGTTAAATAGCTCACACGTTCATCGGCCATCAATCCCGCAAAAAGTCCTTCCCAAAATCCTCCTGAGACTAATGACAAAGGAATACAAGCTAACCAGCCGTAAAAATACTTTTTTACATCTGAATAAAAATAAGTTAAAACTAAGGCCGAGGTGGGTATAACAAGTGACTTATGAAAACCCAATGCCAAGAAAATAAATAGAACTTTAAAAACTATTTTATCGCGACTCAACGCAAATAAAAATAATGAAGTAGCTATACCGTTTCGAATACCATTTGTACCATAAGCCCAAAACGAAAAAGAACCAACCAACGCCACAAAAGCATAATAACTGTATTCCTTAAACCACTTTTTACAAGCTGCCCATAAAGGCACTACATACAATAACGCACAGACTAAAAAAAACATGGAAGCCGACATTACTTGAGAGGCTGAGAACATAAAAAGTTCAAAGATGTAATCACTAGATTGAACCATTGGAAGCCCGTACTGATATTTCTCAAAAGATTGATTGTAAACAATCATATCTCCAAAACGCCAGCTTATTGGTCTCAAACCAATATATACAGCCGTAATAATAAGTAAAAATCTTTCTATTGTTTGAATACTACCCTTATTTCTTGTGGCATCAATTGATAGTGAAGATGCTCTAAAATAAGTAAATAACACTATGCACAGCAGTAAATTAAAATAGGCTGACGTATAAAATTGTATAGGAACTAAGGTATTCAATTTTTATTTTATTTGAGTAAATAGATTATTCCATTGCATCATCACTTTCTCTTTAGAAAAATCACTGACGTTTTTTTTTGCATTTAGTGCCATGGTAGTTCTTAGAGTCGAGTTTCTCATAAGTTCCGTGAGCTTATAAACAAATGAAACACGATCATTTGGAGCTATTAAATAGCCATCTAAATCATTTTTAATAATATTTCTAGGCCCATAAGGACAATCGTAACTCACGATCGGAATAGCCGATGCTTTTGCTTCTAATAGAACCATCGGAAAGCATTCGGTCTGAGAAGTCATAGCATATATGGAAGCCTTTTCCATTTCTTGTTCCAAATTATTAATTGAGGGTAACAGAAGGAAACTATCGCTTAAATCTAAACTGTGAATTAAATTTTCAAGTTCAGCTGTCAACTTTTCATCTCCATCTCCGAACAATTTGAATTTCCAATCTGGAAAATCAAGATGAATCATTTTCCAAATATAAATCAATTCGTGAAATTGTTTAACAGGCGCAATTCGTCCCGCTGCTATAACCGTTTTTTCTTTTAATTCTAGTGAATCTGAGCTAGGCTCGAAATCAGTAAAATTAGGTATTACAAACGTATTACATCCTGAAAAGTACGGAATTTCATCTTTGTTTAACACGACCAACGCATTGTATTTTTTAAAAACAGAAGTCAACTTTCCTTTTATAGATTGTCTCCCCTCCTTTCCTGAAATCCCCACTACCACTCCTGAGGAATGCAATTCTTTTACTTTCGGAATTGATCTGGAGAGGAATGGCAAAAAAAATTGATCTGGCGTATAACTTATTGAAATAATCAGATCTGGTTTTATTTTTTTTATTAATTGGCGTAGTCTAAAAAAATGCTTTATGACCTTACTTAAATTCTTAGGATGAAAATAACTATATCCAGTTTGATACTTAATTTGCAAATCAAAACGGGACAATTTATGATCTAACGGATATACATCAGGCCTATCGCATTGTTCGAAAGTCGTCAAGAAAATCTCATGCCCCTCATCAAGTAAATGGTTTATTTTTTGAGATAAAATCCGTTCTATACCACCATGGATATACAGCTGATTGGTACAATATAGAATTCTCATAAGGCACTATTTTTAAACAAGTCGTTCCACTGGCTTAAGACCCTTTCCGGCAAAAAGCGTTTCACGTTTTCTCTTGCATTACCGCCCATTATTTTACGTAAACTGCTGTCTTCAATTAGTTGATTGATACTATTGGCAAAGGCCAATATATCTCCATTTTGGACTAAAAACCCATCATGTCCTTGGCTAATAATGTCTTTTGGACCATGCGGACAATCAAAGGAAACACAAGGAACACCGCAGGCCATCGCCTCGATTAATACCATGCCAAAACCTTCGTAACGTGAAGACAACACAAAAATAGAGGACTCTAAATAATACTTTTGTATGTCTCTCGCAGGAGGATAGAAAACCACCGTATTTTGTACGTTTAGATTTTTTGCTAAGTCAAGTAATCCTTGACTATCATCAATAGTACCGTAAATAGCAAGTTTCCAATCTGGATTTTTCTGATTGACTAGCTGCCAAGATTGTAGCAAGCGGTCATAGCCTTTTTGAAAGCCTTGTTTCCCGACAGCAATGACAGTCTTATTTTCTAAGCTAGAAACTTCTTCAGGATAAAACGATAATGGATTAGGAATGATTGCTAGATTATTCAATTGCCATTCTAACGTATTTCCGTGAGTTAATACAACAAAATGATTGTAAGATTTTGCTAAAACCTCCATCAGTCCGAAAGTCAATTTTGATTTTATTTGCTCGAAAAACTGTTGTGTTTCTGTTTTAATCTCAATTTGTTTCGACACATGGCGTTCATAAACCATTGGACATGGCTTATTTAAAATTAATGGTAGAAAAAAAGCTTTTAATCCATCATCACAAACACAAATTAGATCAGGATTTACTAATTTGACAATAGCTCTTAATCCTACTGAGTACTGTTTTATATAAGTAAAGAAAGCCCCTTGCACAGTAATGTTATGAAACTTAATATTTTTACTAAATTCAAAAAACAAAGTATCAGTAGCATGATTTAACGTAACGATATGTACATCGTACCCCATCTTATCTGCTAAATAGGTAGCTTTGATAGACAAAACTCTTTCTAAGCCACCTGCACCCGATATCTGGTTAGTAATGTATAAGATTCTCATTTATAAAATTTTCTTATAGATAAGATTTCTTTCCATAAACACTAAAGTATTGTCCGGAATAGCACCTTTAATTACGCAACCCGCACCTATAACACAATTTTTGCCGATAGTTGTATTTCTTAAAATCACGACATTGCTAGCTACCCATGTACCTGAGCCTATATGTATTTCCCCAATCGAATAATCCGAAGCACTTACTCCATTTGCTGCATTGTATTGGTGATCGTTGTCAAACACACATACATTAGGTCCAAAATTACAATTAGCACCAATACTTATTTTAGATTTAGCGCTTATCATACAATTTTGATTCATAAACACCTTATCCCCGATTGACAAACTACCCGAATTGGTAACAACAAGACTAGAATTTCTTGATATACAGGTACTCTTTCCCAAGACCATACTTCCATTCCCCAAAATTTTTATTTCTACAGAAGGGCTTATTCGTTGTAAAATAGAGGCTTTAAAAGTGCGATACCTTACTTTCAAAATAAAAACACGAACTGCATTGTAAAGAAATAGAAAATAAATCATTGTTAAAATTAGTATTAATAATTGGTGGTTCTTAGAGCAAATCCTTGAGCAAAAGGTAGGATGCCAAATTCCTGTGAGTGTACTCCAATTCCTTTTGTGTCCCCTTGTGAAAAATCAATTGCACCATCTCTTCTTGTTACCATCATTAAGTACGATAATGCTTTTGTTTTAGCATTTAAACTTTCTTCCGTTATCGCTTTTAATGTAGCTGCGTTAGTTAAAAACCACGCTAATGTTGCTGTTGTAGAAGAATCCGATCTTGATTCTTTTACGGATACGATCCAGTTCCAACTTCCATTTTCATTTTGAAATGAAATAGCCATCTTGGCAAAAGAAATCACAGATGCTGTTAGCATTTCTTTATCGGGATGTGAATCGGATAATGCGGTCCAAGAATCTATTAAACCAATGGCATACCATCCTAATCCCCTGCCCCAGCCAAATAAACCAACTGGGATCTTAGAGTCTACTAAATAAGCATGACAAGGAACAAATTTGTCTTGTAACATCCCGTGCTTATTAAATTCGGATATTTGTTTTAATCCTAAAGAAATTGCTTCTTCGATCTGGAATTTAACTCCATAACTCACTAAAAATGGGCAAATAAAACCAATAGTATCAACATACCGATAATTCGTGCTGTATTTTTTATACGCCACAGTACCATCTGCTCCCTTTAAAGCTAAAATTAGATTATAGATTGCGTCATAGCTCGGCTTAATTGCATCATGATCTACAGCTTCACTGTTGATAATTGCATACGCCAGTATCACACCATCTGCTTCCAGTGGAATTTCTTTCCAATGACCATTGGAACCTATTTTGCGCGCAATATATTGGTCTATATTTTTTTTAACTGTAGGATCTTGTGTTTTTCTATAGGCTTGATCTAATCCTAAAAGTAGTGCCGCTTCCTGCCAGTGCTGTATCGCTGCTCTTTTATAATCACCCTTTAGCATATCGATAATAATTAATCTTTTATTATCAGTAAGCGTAATAGTTGGTGTTTTTTGTAACCACTCAAGTGCCTTATCCACAATTTTAAGATTCCATTTGTCAAGTGTATCATATCTTCCAATATGAATTCGGCTTTGCCAAGTGTAGCACTGTGGCACAAAATCAATAGCTATGACTGCCAGCAAGATAAAAAGTAGGATGAAAAAAAATATCATTATTTAGAAGTATTGCGGTCTACCGTTTTATAAACCGTTAATCTATTAGTAGAGAATATAGTAAAAAGTCGTTTTATACGATGTAGCCAAGGGTGTTTTCTAAATCATTACTCATTTTCTCTCTCATTTCTTCTGTAATACCTTCCTGCATTAACCATGACTTATCATAAATTGGAGCCGTTTTCATGATGGCTTCATGTTTGTTTTTGTAATCGGCAACTGTAGTAATGAATCTTGCGGGATTCCCACCCACTACCGTGTTTTCTGGCACCGATTTAGTGACTATACTTCCTGCAGCGACAATCGCATTTTTACCCACTCTTACCCCAGGCATGATTAATGCTCTAGCGCCAATAAATACATTGTCTTCGATGATAACTTTGGCAATTTTTGTGTAATCTACTAATTTTTGAGTACTTGCATCATGCGCTAGTAAATATACCTCGGGTGCAAAGGTGACATTATCACCAATTTCTATCAACCAGCAATGCGCATAATCAAGCATACAGGCAGCAACACCATGGTTGTTCTTACCCAATTTCATCCCCATCTTTAAACAGGCTTCCACGTTTAATTCACCCGAGGAAATCATCCCCAAACGAAATTTGACCGATTTTAATATTCTTTTAATCATATCTACTTAATCAGTTTAAATCAATTAATTTTTTATTAGTTTTTTCATGTTTCGATACGAGAAGTATGCTCTGGGATATACCAATAGATAGAGTAGTTTTTCAGGAAAATTATTTAGTTGACTAAAATATTTACCTTCTAGTAGTAAGTCATACAAAACTAAATAGATGTAATCCCAGACATACACTTTTGGATATTTTAAAAACGGATGTGTATTATTCGTAATTAACTGGAAATATGAAAAAGCCAATCCTTTGATATACCACGTTTTATATGAACTATCTGAAAGACCAGCTTGTTGGTATTCTACGATTTGGGTCACCGAATTAATGCATCTTACTTTGTGTTTTTTTGCCATTTCATGCCAAACTACAGCTTCAAAGACAAAATTGACACCTTGTTTTTCGGGGAAAGGAAATTGTTTCATAACAGTAGTTTTAAAGGCTACCGATTTGTCTCCTGTTAAATGATGCTTATAATAGATGTCAGGAAAATAGACATCCCAAATTTTATCTGGAAATTCACTACCAACAATTTCACCAGTTTTATAGCTTGATAAACCAACAATCCCTCCTATTGCTTGGTCGTCTTTAATTGCAACCCATTGCTCGTGTAGTAACTCTAGTGCATTATTAACTAAGACATCATCAGAATCTACAATAACAAACAAATTACCCTTAGCTTTTTGAACTCCTAGATTAATGGCAGTATGTTTTCCACCATTCTCTTTATTATAATACTGAATATCGATTTCTTTTCGATTAATCAATTCTTGAACAGTCGTTGCTGTATCGTCTTCACTGCCATCATCAACTATTAACCACTCAAAATCGCGGTTTTTTTGACTTAACAAACTTTGATAAATTGGAGTTAAAAAACTTTTTCTATTAAACGCAGGAGTAAAAACTGTAAAAGTCACCTTATTAATTTAAAAATTGATAAAACTTTTCTATTTCGTCTTCAGTTCCATTGTTCTCTAAAGATAAATTATGTGACAACCTATCTCTTAAATTTTTATTAGTAATCAGTTCAATTACTTTATCTGCTATGGAGTTTGCGTTCATATCGGCAATAATTCCTGTTTCGTTATCCGTTATTTGATCTTTTACCGTGCTAAAATTGGTTACTAGAATCGGTTTATTCAAAATTTTAGCCTCATCAATGGAGATTGACTTCCCTTCAAAACGAGAAGTTTGCATAAATAAATCAGCCTGTTTCACATACGGATAATGATTTTCTTTAATTCCTAATAATTGGATATTCTCACTTAAATTATTAGCTACAATCTGTCCTTTGATTTCTTCTCTTAATTCACCATCACCTAGTATAATCCAATTAAAATCAAATCCTTTATCCTTCACTATCCTCATAGCATCTATGGCCATATCGTAGCCTTTTTGAGCACTAAAACGACCTACTGAAATCAATTTGAAGCCAGCAAAAGGAGGTTCTATTGCTTCTTGAGCTAATTTGTTAATCAGTTTTGGAGAAACAATGTTCTTTAACACTTGAAATTTCCCCTCAAACATTTGGAAATTTTTTTCTAAAACCAATTTACATTCTTCTGCATCGGTAAATATATAATCGATTTTCTCGAAAAAAGGCAAATCAATTTTAGTTGACATTTGCATTTTGTCGTAATCATTATGGATCCAACCTAATTTCTTGACCGCATCTACTTTTTCAACGCAATAATAATTAGGTCCTTTTTCAATACAGCCCACAGCATAATCAAATTTCTTGGCCAATTTAGGAATACATCTACTCATATATTTCCAATTGCGTTGCTCCTTACGGTATACATTATCTTCAAATTTCAGTCTAACGCTGGACATAATTCGATTATAAATAACATCAATTCTACCCGATTTCAAACATTGTACAATAGCGCTTTTGATGGGCATGTCAAAATACTGAAATTCTATAGGAGCAGGTAATAGCACCACTTTTTCATGGAGCTGATTTAAAAATAATCCTCGATTCCAAAAAAGTTGTAAATAGACATTGTACTGATCGTAATCAATCACTTGAAGTAAGGACACAAGTGCTTTTTCGGCACCACCGCACTGCAGTTCATGTGAAATGAACAAAATATTTTTCTTGTCGTTATTCATTTAAAATAGTGTAAAACTCATCAATCTGATAATTATTAGATAATCGCTCTCCAGAGCTCCGATTGAACGATGATTTGTACGTAAAACTCTCTCAATAGATTCTTCTGACTTAAATTATTCATTTACTCCTTAAATTAACTTTTTATAAACTTTCGGTGAAAGTAAAAATAAAAAAAATCTTAAATTCCTACCAAGTGTCAAGTATTTTAAAGCCAACCACATTAGATTCAAATAGTTTTCACTATACTTCGTTTTGAGATGTCTTTTGCATTCTAAGTCAGTATGATTGTAATATAATTCTATATTGTAACTTAATAAATTACTAATAGATTGTTTAAAAATATTTTCGTATAACAGGATACCTTTTGTTTTCTGAATTTTGTTTACAAACATTTCAAGCATAATAAAATCGACATTAAGCTTTTCTATTGCAGATATTTCTGAATGAGAAAGTCCATCATCTCTTCTAAAATAAAAGTAAAGTCTCTCATCTGTATACACTAATTTTTTACTGTCAAAAAATAATTTATGCGTTAATTCAGTATCCTCACCTTTTATTAAATTTTCATTAAATCTTAAATTTCTAAAAATTTCTTTTTTGTAAATTCTATTATAGACTACAGAATTTAATCCATTAAAAGCATATTCAGAGTTGAGAAATTTTTCAAGTGTTTCAATGTGATTAAAAACTTCTATTTTTATATCATCACGAGGCACCTCTACGTAGTCTCTGGAAACACAACCTCTCAAGTGACAGCTACTAACATCCGCCTCATATTGTAACATTAAATCGGTCAGAACCTTATACATTTTTAGGTCGATCCAATCGTCTGGATCAACAAATCCAATCAAGTCGCCTGTAGCATTATTCAACCCCAAATTTCTAGCTGCAGAGACACCTTTATTTTCTTGGTTCAATACTTTTATTCTACTATCCTTTTCGGCAAATCCAGATATAACTTTTGAGCTATTATCTGTAGATCCATCATTAACTATAATAATTTCTAAATTACAATAAACTTGATTAATGACTGTATCTAAACATTTTGAAATGTAAGACTCAACATTATAAACTGGAATAATAACTGAGATTTTATGCATTAAATGATATTTTTTTTAAAAGCAAACATGTCTTTTAGCAGTTCAATATGTTGTATAATTTATTAATTTCATTTTCAGTCCCTAAATCCTCTTTAGCTAAATTAGAAGAAAGTAGTACTTGAAGACTGCTGTTTTTTAATACATCTGAAATTGCAAAGGCAAGACCGTCAGCTGTCATATCAGCAATAACACCCGTTTTACCAGCTATTATTTGATCTTTTGCCGTAGAAAAATCAGTCACTACTATAGGTTTTTGTAAAATTTTAGCTTCCTCTATTGCAATGGATTTACCTTCATACCGAGAAGGTTGCACATACACTGTACATTGTTTCATATAGGGATACGGATTTTCTTTTAGTCCTATCAGGAAAACATTTTCTTCTAATTGATATTTTTGAATCTGCTTCTCTAAAATTAAACGTTCGCTGCCTTCACCAATGATAAACCATTTAAAATTGATATTATTTCCCTTCATGATTCTACTGGCATCAATGGCTAGATCACATCCTTTTTCATAGCTTAAACGCGCAACTGTTACTATCGTATTTTCAAAACTGCTAAACCTTTTGTCGGTAGTAGCTGTTTTTAATGATAAAGATTCAATAATTGATGGTGAAACAATATTATAAATCGTTTTTATTTTACCAGAAAACTGTGGGAAAACAGACAGCAAATTAGCATGGCACTCGGGAGAAACTGTAACCAACGCATTAAGTTGGCTAAAGTAGTTAGTGTCAAAATCAGAATTCATTCCTGAACTCGCATAATTGGTATGAATCCAACCTATCTTGCTAGTAGCATTTAACTTGTCGACCGTCAAATAAATAGACGATTTTTCTAAAAAAGCAATGGCTTGATCGTATTTGTTTGGAAAGGGAGCTATCGACTTACTCAGGTTGTTCCACGTATATTGTTCTGCTTGTGCACTATTCTTAATTCGTCTACTTTTTAAAAAAAATAAAATCCTATGCAGGGCCAAAACGATTTTTAGCCGGATTGTAAAAGCAAGAATAGATCGAAAAACATTTTTTGTGAAATGAATATAATCGTCTTGAATAGAGATTATGGTAACTTCTTTTGGAACTGAATTTAGGAAAATACCTTGTTTTTTAAACAAAATCAAATCTACATCGTATAGCGTAAAGTCTAAACAATTTAAAAGATTCACCAAACTCTTTTCTCCTCCACCTGCATCCAAGCTCGGTATGACAAAGACTATTTTTTTCTTCATTACTTTACCTCAAAAAGATATTTAGCAGACAAAAATGACATTTCTTGTACTGCTGGAATTCTCTTTTCCAATAGCGTCTTTAATTGGGTCTCTTCGGCAACCATTTCGTTAAACTTCGCAATCAATTTTTCACTATTAGCAATCTCCTCAAGACTTAAAACTAATTTTTCGGTTCCAAAAATATCGGTAGCAATACCTTTTGATTTGACACTGTACCCCAAAACCATCGTAGGTACGCAACTAGAGTAAGCGGCTATCGTTGCATGAGTTCTTGCACCAATAAAATAGCGCATTCTAGCAATATATCCTTTGTACTGGATGGCATTACAAGTATTAGGCAAAATTAATACTCTTCCCGTATCTTTAAATTTGTTGTAAAACTCCAATAAGCAAGAATAATCGTCATTCCCTTCATCTATTACATGCGGGGTAAACGCAATAGTCATTGAAGTAGTATTCAAAATATGCTGCACTAAATTCAGGGCAGCTTCATGAGAAGCTTCGTTCTTTTTCCATACTAGAGGACTGTAATTGAAACCAATTGTATTACCCTCCTGCCATCCTTCAGGTAACGGTAGTTCTTCTTTATTCATTGTAAATGCTCCATCGGCGCAAAGCTTTACATTTTGGATGCCACTATTTTTTAAAATTGACTCTGTCACGCTTTCCCTCGCTAAGACCAAATCAAAATTCTTTAGATCTTTAATTTTTGGTATTGATAAATCTTCGGTACCTATTGAAGCACCCCAAAGTACTAATTTCTTACCTGCTTTTTTTATACAACGATTGATCTCATAAAATCCTGGTTGCTCACCATAACAATAGTTATCGCCTCCTATAGATAAAAACAAATCATAATTGGGTATTTTATCAATGATATCTTTATGGATGATGCGATAGGCAAAATTTTCATCTTTAAAAACTCTTAAAGAGATAAAACTTAGGAACCAATTAAAAGTGAATTTCCTGATAGTTCTTCTTTTTTCGGAATATAGGGTATCAATTAGTGGAATTATTTTATCTGATTCAGCGTCTAATGAAATTAAATCAACTGTTACACTAGGGTCTTGCTTTTTTATTAAAGCAACACTAGAACGAACTATGGCCTCACAACCCCTATTTTTACTTCCTCCATGGAAGAACATTAGTATTTTCATAATTTTATTTATTTCTATGCCTACTATATGAAGTAGCTATATAAATTTGAAGTATATTTTGGTTTTTGACTGCTTTTAAAATAAATTTATCAAAACGCCCTTTTTTAGCATACAATTTTTGATACTGTTTATCTAGTACCATAGTTACCTGTTCATTTGATACCATTTTTTTTACAATCAACAGTCGTTTTCTAAGCGAAAGCTCAGTTGTGGGTATCAAATAGAAGTGGATTAGTGATAGCGTATTGTTAATTAATTTTTCGGATTGAATTTCTTTGATTTCTACCTCTGATAATTTTAGATCTAGAAACACTTTAAAATCAACCTGATATAATTTTATAATATTGTCAAAGTAATCTTTCTTCAACACACTTCTCATAGCGCTACCGGCAACTTCCCTGTAATGGTACCCTGTGTAATCTAAATATAAAAATTGCTTGATTTTATTGAAATACTTCAGGTTGAATACATTATCTTCTGATAGCGCATTGCCTGGAGGAAAAATTATTTTGTTTTCATTGATAATCGAAGCTTTAAACAACTTGTTGCAAGAGGAGTACAAATCATCTTTTTCTATTAAATGTCTCCATAATTCATTTTGGATAAAATCGAGACCTAAAACTGTAGCTGCCGGAAAGTCATAAGCAGTATCATATTGTTTACCATCAACATAGCTGAACATATTGTACAGAACTAAATCAACCTGATGCGTCTCCATGTTATCAAATAACTTTTGATACAGATCATGTTCGACCCAATCATCAGCATCAACAAAGCCGATGTATTTTCCTCTAGCGATTGCTAGGCCTTGATTCCTGGCAACACTAACTCCTTTATTTTGTTGATTTAAGAGAATTATCCTACTATCTTTTTCTGCAAAAGATGCAATTAGTACTGCTGATTTATCTGTAGATCCATCATTAACAAATATAAACTCGCATTGCTTAAAAGTTTGATTAAGCAGAGAGTTTACACAGTCTTCGATGTATTTCTCGACATTATAAACTGGTACAATTACACTAATTTGTGGCCTCTCCATGATTTGTTTTTTTCTTAAAAGCAGGTGGCTACTAGTCGTTGCACATCTGCTACTTCTAAATCATAAAAAAGAGGTAATCTTAGCAAACAGTCGGTGTAACGATCACTATTTTCAAGTACTCTGTCGTCGCGTTTATCTATAAAATAGTCGCTGTTGTGCAACGACAAATAATGGAAAACAGCGTAAAACCCATTTTGCTTTAGTTTTTGAATGAGTAGATCTCTACTTTCTAGATCTTTAGTAACCACATAAAACATATGACCGTTGTTTGTAGCGTAGGATGGGATGACAGGTAATTGTGTCCCCTTTAAATCGAGCATACTTAAGCAGTCGTAATAGGTATTCCACAGGGCAATTCTCTTGGTTTGAATTTGATCTAACTGCTCTAATTGCGCCCATAAAAAAGCGGCAATTAAATCGGATGGTAAAAACGAGGACCCCGTGTCAACCCAACCGTACTTATTGACTTCTCCTCTAAAAAAGCTTGCTCTATTCGTCCCTTTTTCCCAAATAATTTCAGATCGTTTGATGAATTTCTCCTCGTTTATTGCGAGTAATCCGCCTTCACCTGCGACAATATTTTTAGTCTCATGAAAAGAAAATGCAGCTAAATGACCTATGGATCCCAAAGGTTTTCTAATACCTGCCTTATCTATATAAAAACTATCTATTGCTTGTGCGGCATCTTCAATCACATATAAATTGTGTTTCTGAGCTATTTCCATAATTTTATCCATGTCGCAGGCAACACCAGCATAATGAACCGGAACAATGGCTTTGGTTTTGGAGGTGATAAGAGCTTCTATTTTATCAGCATCTATATTGGGGTTATCAGCACAGGAATCTGCAAAAACGATGGTAGCTCCTTGCCTTACAAAAGCGATTGCCGTAGACACAAAGGTATAACTAGGTACAATCACTTCGTCACCTGGCTCTATATTGATTAACATGGCACACATTTCGAGCGCATCAGTGCAGGAAGTGGTTAATAAGGTCTTTTTAAAACCGTATTTATTTTCAAAAAAAGACTGACACAATTTCGAAAATTTTCCGTTTCCTGCTATCTTACCAGAAGCAATTGCTTGATCGATATATTGTAATTCTTTCCCGGTGCTAAACACCTTATTAAATGGAATCATTGAGAACTATTTATATAATGTTTTAATTGCTGTTTTAATAGCTAGCTTTCCTTTTTGTCGAATCAGTATTAGCTTTAGCTTGTTCGATAAATTATACTTCTTGAACAACAGTTTCAAGAATTTAGCATCGCCTAAGTTGTTATTTATGATTCTTACAAACAATAACTCTTTTAGTTCCTCTAGACTAACACTTTGATCAATTTTCTCCCTAGAGATAGTCGTTAAAAATTGTAGGGATTGATCGATGTGCAATACTACTTTTTCCTCGTTTGAGAATTGAGACCACACACCAAGACCATTGTGTCTGTATACCGCTGTTATATCCTCTATAGATTGCACCTGACCTTTTAGGCAATAGAAGTAGCCAATTATTTTATCAAAACCAAAACTATCCGGAAATAAACTAATGAACGTAATCAGTTCCTTTTGATAATTCCTACCGACCTTGGTTTGTGTTGGAAAAACAGAGCCATAAGCATAGATATCATTTTTAGTCCAAAATCTGTTCTGACAAATGCTGCTAGTTTCAACAAAATTAGCGTCCTGAATAATTCGAGAGGTAAAAGTTAATACAACGTCCTGATTAGCTTCCATAATACCTATTTGCTTTTCTAACTTTAATGGATCTGTCCAATAATCATCTCCCTCACAAAAAGCAAGATAATCGCCTTGACAATTTTCTAGATTTCCTATTAAATTATTTAAAATACCTATATTTTCATATTGCCTGATGTATTTAATTGTGTTTCCTTTTGGATGCGATTTAAAAGAATTGATCACAGCTTCAGTGTTATCTGTAGAACAATCATCTGTTATGACTAACTCAATATCATAGCTGCATTCTTGATTTAATACACCAAATATAGCTTCTCCAACAAAATGCTCGTGATTATATGTAATCATACAAACACTAATTAATTTTTTTTTCTCCATTTATGGAATACGTAAAGTAATATTGTAAATACAATGCAAATTACCCTCTAAATTTTAACTGAAGTCAATTTTGGTGTACTTTTATTTAATCTATATTTATTTTTGGTACTATTAGAATTTAAGATTCTAAAAACATTAATTTTAATTATGTCTACTTATTTCAGCTTTTATTTATCTTTTTGTACTTTCCGATACGTAGTACTTTCTTCAAAGTTTGAAATTAATATTTTCTTACTTTTCTTATCTAACAAAAACACATCAAGCTTTTTATTATTTTGGTTTATTTCGATAAACTATTTACAAAAATTAGTATAACAATTATTTTTATTTAGGTTTTAATGAGAAATCCTCATAGTATTCCATTTAAATTGAATTAAATATTACTAAAATTTAAAGAATTAACAACGATACAATTAATTATTATATTTATTGAACGACTTTGGATACCCCATCTTTCTAAATTGTATACTTAATGATTTTAGCAGGAACACCTACAGCTACACAGTTGTCTGGAAGATCTTTGTGAACTACTGCACCAGCACCAACAATCACATTGTTCCCAATAAGAATTTTAGGTAAAACAATTGCACCCGTTCCTAGAATAACATTAAATCCTAAAGTACAATTTCCAGATATGGAAACATTAGGACTAATTTCAGAAAAATCACCTATTATTACGTCATGACCGATAGAAGTAAGCTGATTTAAAATAACTCCTGTACCAATAAGAACATCGTTAGTAATTACAACATTTTGCATAATATTAACTCCATCACCAAGTCTTGTCCCGTAACTACCGATAATTAAACTTTTACTAATTGTTGAAGTAAAAACCCCTCCAATTGCCACAAAATCTTTATATAATTTAGTTCTAAGTATTGGATCTCCAATTCCAATTGTAAATCTATTATCGACAGTTTTAAAGTAACGTTCTGCTTGGAACTTATTTGTTAAAATAGGAAACACATTATATAAATGAGAAGAAATATCTTTATTAACATCGTCGTAAAAAACTAGATCATCCAAATCCTGGTTTTGATGCAAGATTTCTAAAACCTCTTTAGCAAATCCCTTTGCTCCAACTACTAACATAATATTTTATTTATAATTTTACAAATCAGTTGTGTTTCCACTTCTTCTAAGCCTACATATAAGGGTAAACACAAAACCCTAGTTGCAATAGTTTCTGAAACGGGCATTTCAATTGCGGCTACATAATTAACAGTGTTTAAAGAAGGATAAAAATAACGCCTAGGGAAAATTTTCGCTTCATTTAGTACTTTCTGTGCTTGTACTAAAGCTTCCTCTGTTGCAAATACAACAGGATAATAGCTGTAATTCCATACTGTACTGCTGCGTAATTTTAATTTTGAAAGGGTAGTAAAATCAAGATGATCATCATAAAAATCAGCTGCTTTTTTCCGTCCTTTAATGATTTCTGCCATATAAGGAAAAACCGCCAATCCCATTGCTGCTTGTAGCTCTGATATTTTACCATTAATACCTAAACCAAAAAAATCAACCGGCCCGTTATGTCCAAAATTGTGGCTGTAATAAATTTGATGAAATAAATCATTATCCTTACAAAAAACAGCTCCACCTTCTCCAGTATGAAACAACTTAGTAGCATGAAAACTACAGGTACTTATATCACCATATTCAAAAATAGACTTGCCCTTGTATTGCATCCCAAAACAATGAGCAGCATCATAAATTACTTTTAATTGATGCTTTTGAGCAATTTTTTCAATGGCTTCAATATTACAAGGATTGCCAAAAACATGAGTTGCTAAAATACAGGTTGTTTTACTAGTGATAGCCGCTTCAATTTTACTTTCATCAATTGTAAGATAATCGGGATGAATATCTACAAATACAGGCGTACAATTTTCCCATACAATAGCAGCAGTAGTAGCCACATAACTAAACGGAGTGGTTATAATCTCGCCTCCTTTTCCTAACAATTTTAGTGCTATTTGCAGTGGAATCGTACCGTTATTAGTTATTAAGATCTTACTGTTTTCGAGTTCGAGATACGTTGTTAACTTATCTTCTAATTCCCTTACTAACTCGCCTCTATTTGTTAGCCACTCGTTGTCGTATACACGCTGTATTTGAGCTGTGTACTCATCTATTGGGGGCAAAAATGTTTTAGTTACGTTAATCATAATTTAGTATAAAAGCATTAATTAGAGCGATAAATCTAATAGTATTGATTCTTTGTAAGGAGCCACAAACTCAGGATCGAGTTCGTATCCTTCGGTGTTATGTGATTCGTGCACGTACCTGCCTTTTACTGAGGTTCTTCCTTTGGAGTCCATCAACATCCACATGTATTCTATATCAATATGACCAATGTCAATCGCCCAATAGCCTAAATCACAAAGATCTGAACAAAGTACAGTAGCTGTTGGTCCTAAGGCGCACAGAATTAAATTATTCTCTCCTAATTTTAATGTTGCGTTTTTAATTTGATCGTATCTATCAAAAGTATTTTTTCCTGGACAAATAATTCTTTTTAAACTATTAGCGTTGTCAAATAAATCATTCCCTACTCCTAATCGTGATAAATCACCCTCAACGATTAAAATATCTTGTTTATTCCAAATCGCTCTCAATTTATCAAAAAGCAGTTGCGCTTGCGATTGGTCTACGGCACCTGCGTAAGGCCTAGTCATATTAGCGTTGCCATAGTGATAATCTACACTCAGAAACTTTGAAAGCCTATCACCGTAGGTGTTTATGAACATCAACCAATGTACTTTGGCAAATCGCTTATGATTTTTAGTTGTAACAATACTGTGAGGCACAGCTACCAGTAATTTAGGATTGCGATTATTTAAAACTACTGCTAATTTATCTGCTAATTGTATATCTAGTTTTTGAAAACCAAGATCTCTTTCTTTTAACAACAAAATAAATTCTCCATCACCAAAACGGGCGATACTTTTTTTATTGTTTACTAAATCATTCACTGTTTCCTCAAAAGTCATGACTTTATACTTAGGAAAGTTCCATCGCAACGGTAATGTCCTGTATATCCAATAAATTAAGTAGAGGTAATTTTTCATAAAAGACAACAGTAGCTTTATTCTGGTTTTGAAACTAATTTGTGAACTAAAGACTGCAACTGTTTAACAACATAATGAATTCCAAAATACTTAATCGATAACTGCAATAAATAGTTACTATGTTTTAATTGTAATGAAGCTGATCTATAAATCAAGTTTTCATAAAGTGCAATGAAAAGCTTGATTTGCTCTATATTCATTTTATAGCTGTAATCCTTAAGTAAATCATGAGTTCCTGCAAGGCGTCCGCTTATTTTTTCTTGAATATTGTCTTTCCCACCAGATATATTAAGATCTGACATTCTTACATATACGATAGCATCCGTCGAAAATATCGGTTTTCCACTAGAGAAATCGATAATGGCTCGATCATCACTGCTCCAAGCTAATTTGTAATCTTTAAAACCATATTTTTTGTAAGCACTTGTTCTGAAAATATGTTCAGACAACGAACTTCTCGTTTCATTATTCAATTTTCTGCAATAAGAAGCAATTGCCTCCTCGTATTGCGGATGTTTGTATACAGGAGAGATAGGATCACCCTCTTGATTTATTAAAAGGCTGGCATTACGAATTACAGAAGTATCGTTAGTGTCAACTGCAATAGCATTATAAAATTCCTCAACAACAGTATCACCTAAATAATCATCATCACCCAAGATCATGAACCATTCCTCCATAGCCATCAAACTAATACATCGATCCCATTGCTGAGTCAGAGCAGTACCTCCCAAATTAGTAGCAAAACGATGGTACTTCAAGTTGAACCTATCTTTGTATTTAGCAATTAGTAAAGAACAATCTTCCGGGCTAGAATCATCGCCTATGTAAACCGTAAACTCTTTAGACGTTTGATTAGCTAAAGAAACTAAAGTATCTTCGAAGAAAGTGAGCTTAAAAAAGGGGATTATTATTGCTAGTTGATTATTCATTTTGTTTTCAGTGTGCTAGTATGTATACTAACGATATTTGTAGAACCAAGTTTACTTTAGTGCGTACGTTTTCAAAAAATAATTATTTTCACATCGGATTTTAAGCAACATTACCTTTTTTTTGTAATTAAAGAAATGATAATAAAAAACATGCGGTTTCATCTCCTCGTGCTTACTTCTTATTATTTTAGGTAAGCCTAGTTGCCTAGAACTTATTATTTATTTTGTCAAATCAAAATCTAAATAATTTTTAAAACACTTAAAAAACAATTTTCTATTCCTTGAATATTTTATAAAAAAGTTCCACTACTAAAGTACGTTCAAAAAGTTTTGATTTCATTTTGTAAGCGTTTAAGAGCTGCCATACAAGGGTTAGCTTCGCCAATTTGCTTATATCATAACTAAAAATGCCATCTATAGCTCCATAAAAAAGATTATTTTCTAATGCTGTTTGCTCTTCAATAGTTAGCTCATTATTATACTTTGGAAGTAAATCCATCCATTTTTTATGTACCAATAGTAATTCCTTTACCCAGCTTTCATCGGTTTTTCCTTCAGAAGAATGCAGAACTAATATATCATAAACTACAATATTTTGATATTTTGTTGACACACTTAAACTAAAATCTAAATCGTACCCATGAAACCTTTTTAGTAATGCTTCATCAAACCTAAACTGCTTAAATTTTGAAGACTCGATCGCTAAAAATAAACCATCCAAAGTTAAGACACATGAGCTTTTTTCTTGGAAAGGGTTATTTAATTGCAATTTAGTGTCTCTAGTTACAAATTTATAGGTTTGCTTGTAATGATATCTATTAGCATCCTTACTTGAAGTTACTATTTGATACCAACTGGATAGCATTTTTGACTTTCTCGTTGCACCAGCTAAACCAACTACTCCTATTTCAGGACGTTGTAAATACTCCATTAAAATAGTTCCCCAATTTTGAGTTTCAAATTGTACATCTTCATGAACAAACAATAAATAAGGATATTGTGCTTTACTAGCACCTATATTGTAAGCTTCACAAATCCCCATGATGCCTGGATTCTCTATTCTAATAATTTCGTATTGAAAACCAAGACCAATGGTAGCTTTTACATTGCTCTCAAATTGATCGAAAAGATCATTTTGGTATGAAGATAAAATAATAGATAGCATATATTTACAACAATCTCATTTTAATAAACACTTTAATTAATACGGGTTTATCAACTATTTTTTAAATGGGCAACTATAGTATCTATTTGTTTGTAAGTCAACTCATAATACATCGGTAATCTTAACAAACAATCAGTGAAATTATCTGTGTTTGGCAAGGGCTCGCCAGTGTATTTTTCCATATAATATGGACTTGAGTGCAATGAAATGTAATGAAAAACCGCTAAAATACCGTTGTCTTTTAAGCGTTGAATTGCTTTCGTCCTTTCCTCAATACTTGAAAACAATATAAAAAACATATGGCCATTATTGGTCGCATAGTCCGGCAAGACCGGAAGTTTTATATTTAAATCATGTTTAATTAAATCCAAACTATCATAGTAATATTGCCATAATTCTTTTCTCTTATCTTGAATGGTTTTTAAATTTTCAATTTGTGCCCAAAGAAAAGCTGCAATTATTTCTGATGGTAAAAAGGAAGAACCTGTATCAACCCAACCGTATTTATCGACTTCACCTCTAAAAAATCGTGATCTGTTGGTACCTTTTTCCCAAATTATTTCGGCTCTATCACAATAGTTAGAGTCATTTATAGCTAACATTCCACCTTCTCCGGCAATAATATTCTTGGTCTCATGAAAAGAAAAAGCAGCTAGATGACCAATACTCCCTAATGGCTTACCATTGTAGAAAGAGTCTATTGCTTGTGCAGCATCTTCGATTACAATTAAATCATACTTTGCTGCCAACTGCATAATTTTATCCATATCACAAGCTATGCCAGCGTAGTGAACAGGAACGATAGCTTTGGTTTTAGATGTGATTAAAGCTTCAATTTTATCTGCATCAATATTTGGATTGTCTGCGTATGAATCTGCAAAAATCACTTTTGCACCTTGTCGAATAAATGCAATAGCTGTAGAAACAAAAGTATAACTTGGTACAATAACTTCATCGCCTTCTTGAATATTGGCTAAAATTGCGCACATTTCTAATGCATCAGTACATGAGGTAGTAAGCAAAGCTTTTTTAAAACCATATTCATTTTCAAAAAAGGCTTGGCATTTCTGCGTAAAAATACCGTTACCCGAAATCTTACCCGATAGCACAGCTTCCTCTATATATTTTAGTTCACTCCCTATCAAAAAAGGTTTGTTGAATGGAATCATAAATTTTTTATTTGGCGTTTTCACCGCTGATAACTTTTGAAAAACGGTTTTTTAGTAATATGAATTTTTTTTCCAACACATAATAAGATAATGAAGCTAGAAATATTGAAACTGTAGTGATAGATAGCAGTAATAGAAAATAGTAATTTAGCCCATCAAAATATTGAAATTTTTAATTTAAGTTATTATTTCTAAAATGATAAATGGACCGCTTCCGCTGTGTATTTAAGTTCACTTCCGATTAGGAAAGGTTTGCTGAACGGAATATTAAGAAGATATTATTTTAAAATTTTCAACACGCTGCCGCCCCAAGAATATCCAACGCCAAAACCTGCTAACAAAATATTGTTTTCTATTTTAAGCCTATTTTCTTTTTTCGCATGATATAATGCTATTGGAATTGTTGATGATACAGTATTACCGCAATCTTCAAGATGAATGTAAAATTTTTCGTCTTCAATCTTTGCTTTCTTTTTTAAATTATCTAACATAAACTTATTAGCTTGATGTAAAATAAATAGATCAATACTATCTTTCTCCATATGATTTTTTAATAACGTGTTTGTTATTAATTTAGGAACTGCAGATAATGTAAATAGAAAAATTTCAGATCCATTCATATATAAATTATCATCAGAATGATAGTTGTCATATTCATCGATAGTTTCTGTGGATTGCTTTTTAAAATTTCGAAGCCCTCCATTTTTAACTATTAAGTTTTCTGCACCTTTTCCATCGGTACCATATTCAAAATTTAAAATTTCGGCAAATCCATCATTGGCCGTAATTAAAGTTGCTGCTGCTGCGTCTCCAAAAATAGTTTTATTACTTTTATCTTTAGGATGTATAAATTTTGAATAAGTTTCAGAAGTTAGTAACAATATGTTTTTAGCTTGTCCTGATACGACCAATCCTTTTGCCAATCCGAGTCCATAAACATATCCTGAACATCCCAAATTCATATCGAATGCACCAACACTATTTGACAATCCTAAACGATCTTGAACTATACATGCTGTTGTTGGTAAAAAATAATCAGGACTTTGAGTACATAAAATAATAAAATCTATATCTGCTTTATCAATGTTATGTTCTTCAAAAAGTTTAGTAGCAGCTTTAACTGCCATATCACCTGAAGTTTCGTCATCCGCAGCAATATATCTATTTTTTATACCTATTTTTTCAGAAATTTTCTCAATACTCCATTCTGGAAAATCTTTCTCAATTACCTCATTACTTAACACATTTGTAGGTAAATAGTAAGAAATTGCTTTGATAAATGCTTTCATATTATAGAGATATTGTTCTTCCTCCATCTAGAAGAATATTTGTTCCTGTGGTCCAAGCTGAGGCATCAGATAATAAATAAATTACTGCGTAAGCTACTTCTTCTGGTCTTCCATATCTTTTTAATGGATATTTTTGTCTATCCATTTTTAGTTGTTCATCTGTGATGTCAGATTCATCTATCAAATGAGTTTCAACCATTGCTGGCATAACACCATTGAACCTGATGTTTTTTGACGCATATTCTAATGCAAGACCTTTAATTAAACCATTTAAAGCTCCTTTTGAAGCTGAATAAATAGAACCACCTATGTAAGAGAATATGATACCAGATATTGAAGTAAGAAAAACTATCGAACTTTTATTGTTTATTTTTTTTTGTTTTAATAATTGTTGTGTTAAAATAGTTGGTATTTTAAAATTTATTTCCATCATCTCATCAAACTGTTCTTCTTTTAAAAAATTAAACAACATATGTCTAGCTATGCCAGCCGAATGGACAATTCCGTCTAATTTGTCAATGCTATTAATGAGTAGTTCTAAGTCAGATTTACTTAATAAATCAGCAACTATAATAGCATGCGCTCCGTTCTCTAATTCATCGAATGTTTCTTGTAATCGTTGCGCATTTCTTCCTGTAATAATTATTTTGGCACCCATTTTAGAACAAGCAATTGCAGTTGCTTTACCTATTCCTGATGAAGCACCAGTAATTAAAATTGTTTTATTTAATAAAGTATATGGATTATAACTCATAAAATTTATATTTCAATTAAATCTAATACCGTTAAATTTTCAGTTTCTAAATAACAAGTTCCCCAAGACAAACCAACTCCAAATCCACACAATAAAAGTCTTTTTTTACCAGATTCTAATTGTGATTTCACTTGTGTAACTAGGGTTATTGGAATTGATGCAGAACTAGTATTGCCAAATTTCTCTAATGAATAAGGTACTTTTTCAGGAACTAACTTTAATTTTTTTCTAATCATTTCATTCATCATTTTATTCGCTTGATGAAATATTGCAAAATCGATATCATCTGTGGCAAAACTTGCAAATTGCATTAAGTCCTTTACAGATTTTGGTGCTTGATTAATTCCAAAACTAAAGACATCCATTCCATCTAGTGATAAGTCGCAACCTCGTCTTTTTATTTCTTTATCGTACGCAACGAGTTCAAGAGATTCTTTATTCATAGCATTTCTAGAACCGCCTTCATTAATAATTATAGCTTTGTGCCCAGAACCGTCCGAACCCATATTGAATGAAATACTATTTTTAGTATTTTTCCTTTCTAAGATAGCTGCCGCTGCACAATCCCCAAATAATAATGAGGTACTCTTGTCTTCTTGACTAACAATTTTACTCAAAGTATCTCCACAAATTAACAATCCTTTTCTAAAGCTAGGATTTTGCATAAAAGTTCCTAAAACGCTTAAACCATATACAAATCCAGAACAGCCTAAAGGAATGTCGAAAGCTAAACAAGATGTGGGCAATCCTAATTTATGTTGTAATATGGGCGCAGTATTGGGAATATTGAGATAATCCGGCGTTTGCGAAACAAAAATTAAAACATCAATTTCATTTTTATCAATATGCATTTCTGCAATTAACTTTTCTGCCGCTTCCAATCCTAAATCTGCAGTAGTAGTTTCTTTGTTGGCAACCCTAAACTCTTTAACACCCGTATTGTCAATGAATTTTTGCAAATCTTCTTTTGAGAAAAAATTGTTATCAATATTTTTTCTGATCATGGAAGGAACTGCAGCTGATATTCCAGTTAAAACTACATTTTGAATTGTAAAATTGCCCATTACGTAGATTTTAGTTAATTGCTAAATATTTTAAAAGCTTAATTATTTTTTTGTTGTTGTAAAAGTCTAACCGGTTTAGAATTAGCTCATAACTTATTGATTCTGAATCGCTTTTAGATATATTAAACCCCAAATATTTATTGAAGGTCAACACCTTCAAATTTGTTTTCAGAACATGACAAATCAATTTTTCTAATTTTAGATTTTCGAAAGCAAAATTAATTAATACTAGAGCTCCTCGCATCCCGGCATCACCTTCCCATGAATCTTTATTTTTTAAAAAAACACCGGACTCACCAGTCATTTTCTCAAAATCAACATCTTTTATGTTGAATACGCCAAATGACTTGCCATCCTTATAGGCAACAAAGTAGAAATTTTTTGTTTTATCCAAGTTGATGAACCAATTTACTTGCTGCTCTGCAGTAATGATTTCCTGAAACTGCATAAAAATACGAACATCATCGGAATTCCTCCAAACCCGTACCATTTCTAAATTATCATGATTTAATGGTTTGAATGTTATTCCAAACTTAGAAAAGTCCATTCCTACCATTATTACTTTTCACTTATTTTATCATATAAATCACTTACTGTTTCTGAAGTTCGTATGTCATCACCGGTAAGTTTTACATTATATTCCTGATCTACCATGGCAATAACTATAAGTGCCATCATAGAACTCCACTCATCTAAATCTCTGAATTTTGATTCTAATTTTATTAAGCTTGAATCAGTTTCATCAAATTGCTCTGTGAAGTTTATTAAAAATTGTTCTTTGTTCATAATGCTTTAAATTAATTTTTATTAGTTTTATTTTTAATTACTATCTACTTACTATAAATTAAATTTGCGAATACTGTAAATTTAGATAAAATATAGCTGTATTCATTTATGAGATTTAAGTTTTTAAACGTGCTATCTACATAATGGCTTGCATCTTACTCGGCAAGAATTATTTAAACATTTAATATTTTTTTGAACTCTTCTTTTGCATAATTCATTGAAGAGAAATTTTCAACTTGTTTAACAGCATTGTACGAATACTCGCTATAAGACTCTTTTGATAAACTTATAATCTTTTCAATTCCTACTGCTAAATCTTGACTGTCTTTTAAAACAGCTTTATATCCGTTGTAATCATTTATAACCATATTTGAGACCACGCCCATGTCAAATCCCACAACCGGAGTCCCACAAGCTAAAGCTTCAGACACCATCATCGGCCCAGAATCTTCAATAGACGAATTAACAAAAACATCAGATGCCTGATACAACAGAGACAACAAACGGTAATCCTTTATAAAATCAATATGTCTTTTAGCAAATGGTATTTTGGAGAAGTTGTCAGAGTTAGTTCTTGAAACAATCAAAACTTCTATTCTTTCCTTTTGTGCTACAGATAATTTTTTATCTAAAATATTCAAAGATTCTAATAAATAATCAAAACCTTTTCTAGCTTCATTAGCATTTTGACAACCCATTAAAATATAAAATTTATTCTCTTCTAAATTAAAAATGGCTTTAGCAAAATGACGCGATTTATTATTTAAAATTGTAGTGTCAATTAAACTATTAATATTTATTATTGTTTTCTGATCTTTATAAATTTTAGATTTTCTAGCTTGATCTAAAGTCCAACCCGAACCAGCTATAATATTAAAATTTCCTGTTTGTGCATTTTTAAGTTTAGTTTCAAAATTGATTTTTGCTTTATCGTTAGCAACTGCTGATAGAATTGCTGGACAATTATCTGTACAACCTGTAATATAACCAGTACAATCCCAGGCAAAATGGCAACCCCCTGTAAAATGATTCATATCTACAGTAATATTATAAACCTGAGCTTTAGTATACTGCTGAAGCGCCAGCAAATCAGTAGAATTAATAAAATTAATGGTCATTCCTGTAATTATAAAATCAGGAGCGAAACCAATTTGATCGATTAAAGACGAAGCAGAAATGTTATTACTGGTTTCGTCGGTACTAAAAAAACCATATTTAGGCTCTAGAATAATTCGAGGCGCCTGTTTACTCTTAATAAGTTTATATTTTACTTTTTGAAATATTCTAAAAACTAAACTATCTACTTTAGGCTCGATCGGTTTATAGGCTTTTATAAAATCATCTGACCTGGTTTTATCTTTTACAACCATGGCAACTTGAAAGCCTTCTTGTTTAAGAAAAAAACTGAGCTTATAAATTGCTTCATACGCACCATTAACATCACCTGTTGAAAGCAATAAAATTTTCTTATTTACATGTTCCATATTACCGGTATTTTAAAAATGCCATTTTCAGTGTCACCATATTTAAACTCTTCTTGCCCTATATCTACTATGCTTAAAGTCATCTTTTTATCAGGGAAATCTAATACTTTAATTTTTGGTATATCTAATGCTAATCCTAAGATGTAGTTGTTTGCAATTAAATTATCTTTTGGTATTTTAACAATCCAAGTTGTAACACCCTTAAAGTCAAGATCGCGCCTTGTAATAAATATAAGATTTTCATATTTGTCTAAAATAGAAAAGTTCAGTCTTGCACCTTCTACTTTGCAGTTGTTATTTAGGGTAATGTGAATAAAAATTTCTTGATTGGTGAAATACTCGGTACAATTGTTTCCTTCGGCATCTTTAAGTTCTACTTCTAAAATTTGAGCTTCTTTTTTATCATTAACTTCAAAAATTAATTTTGATGAATTTTCATTATCTGCATTATTCAATAAATAGGAATCTAAAGTAGCGTCAATATTTCCCGCAAAATTTAATCCGCCATTTTGAAGCAAAATTCCGTTATTACATAATGTTTTTACCGCGGCTAAATTATGACTTACAAAAAGCACCGTTCGTCCTTCGCCTTTCGAAACATCGCCCATTTTTCCTAAGCATTTCTTCTGAAATTCAGCATCTCCAACAGCTAAAACTTCATCAATAATTAGAATTTCAGATTCAAGATGTGCTGCTACTGCAAAAGCCAATCGAACAAACATCCCTGACGAATACCGTTTTACAGGAGTGTCAATGTATTTCTCTACCCCTGAGAAGGCCACGATTTCATCAAACTTACGAGTGATTTCATGACGACGCATTCCAAGAATAGCACCGTTCATATAGATATTTTCTCTACCTGTCATCTCTGGGTTAAAACCTGTACCTACTTCTAACAAAGATGCTATACGACCGTTCACTTTAAAATTACCCGTTGTAGGTTTAGTTACCTTGCTTAATAGCTTAAGTAATGTACTCTTTCCTGCACCGTTGCGACCAATAATACCCACCGCATCACCTTGCTCTATTTCAAAATTAATATCTTTTAAAGACCACACATAATCACTACCACCACTGACTGTGCGGTCATTGGAATCCCCAATTTTTAAATACGGGTCCTCTTTACCTCTGATTTTACTCCAAAATCGATTTAAATCATGCGTTAATGTGCCTGTCCCTACTTCTCCAAGTCGGTACTGCTTTGATATGTTTTCTGCTTGAATGGCTAATTGTTTCATTATAATTTTTTCGATTTTGAGATAATTTTCATGTAAGTTGCTTCCATCAGATTTAAACTGTATCCATGAAACTTTTCTCTACTTTATTAAATATGATAATCCCAATAGTTAGTATTATCGCAATAAGTAGCGTACTCATTCCTAAGTTAAATACTTCAAAACTACCAGATCCCAAATATCCATATCTAAAACATTCGAATATACCCGTTAACGGATTCGCATTAATGATCCACATGTATTTTTCAGGCATAGCCGAAATAGGATAGACTACAGGAGTAGCATACATTGCTAACTGTACCCCAAAGGCAAGTAAAAAACTTAAATCCTTATATTTGGTGGTCAATGCCGAAAAAATCATCCCTAATCCCAAGGCAAAAGCAGCCATCAATAAAATTAAAAAAGGAGTAGCTAAAACCCAAATATTAGGCTGAATCGAACCGACAACAAACGTATAATACAATACCACGACAACAAACAAACTGAACTGAACTGCGAATTTCAATAAAGCTGAACAGACAACAGACAATGGAATTATTAATCTTGGAAAATACACCTTGCCAAAAACTGAAGCATTGTCTCTAAAAACGGTGGAAGTTTTAGTTAAGGCCTCAGCAAAGTACCCCCAAATAGTAATTCCTGCTAAGTAAAAAGCAACCTGTGGTAATCCGTCAGTAGATAACTTAGCAATTTGTCCAAAAAGAATCACGTACATGACCATTGTTATCAATGGTTGAAAGATAAACCAAAGTGGCCCTAATATGGTTTGCTTATAAAAAGTAATGAAATCTCTTTTTATAAGTAGCAATAGCAAATCTCTATATTGCCAAACTTCATTTAAATTAACCGAAAACAGTGAATCCTTAGACTTAATTTCTTCTGTCCAGTTTTGTTCTGGTCTAGCGGTACTCGTATTAGGCTCTTGCATGTATGGAGTTAAGATTGTGTTTATTTAAAAGTAATTAGTGAAACTGCATTGCGCCATATTCGCGCTTGACTATTTTTAAACTATCGCTCTAAAATAGGCTATGGTTTTAATCAATCCTTCATTGAGTTGTATTTGAGGCTCCCAACCATTAAGATTCGCTTTTGCTAATGTAATATCGGGCTGACGTTGTTTGGGATCGTCTTGGGGTAAAGGCAGGTGAACAATTTTAGACTTAGAATCCGTTAAAGCTATAACTGCTTCTGCCAGTTCGAGCATTGTAAATTCATTTGGGTTTCCAATATTTACTGGACCTAGAAAACCATCGGCTGAGTTCATCATGCGGATCATTCCCTCTACTAAATCATCCACATACTGGAAAGAACGAGTTTGTAAACCGTCTCCAAAAATAGTAATGTCTTCTCCTTTTAACGCCTGTACAATAAAATTAGAAACCACACGACCATCGGCGGGGTTCATATTAGGACCGTACGTATTAAAAATACGGATGATTTTAATATTGACCTGATTTTGATTGTGGTAATCCATGAATAACGTCTCTGCACATCGTTTCCCTTCGTCATAGCAGGAACGAATTCCGATAGGGTTTACATTCCCCCAATAGGTTTCTGGTTGCGGATGAACGGTTGGATCACCATACACCTCACTTGTACTTGCTTGCAGAATTTTAGCTTTGACACGCTTCGCCAATCCTAAGGTGTTAATCGCTCCCATAACCGAAGTCTTAATCGTTTTTATAGGATTGTATTGGTAGTGCACCGGGCTAGCTGGGCATGCCAAATTGTATATTTCATCAACTTCGGCATAAAAAGGCTCTGTAATATCGTGACGAACCAATTCGAAACGAGGATTACCCATCAAGTGTAAAATATTTTTTTTATCCCCTGTAAAATAATTATCCAAGCAAATCACATCATGACCTTCGTTGATTAAACGCGGACACAAATGTGACCCTACGAATCCCGCTCCACCGGTCACTAATATTTTTTTCATGGGATTATTTTTTATCACTTAGTGGCAACCTTAATAGGGTTACATAAGTGAAGTATATTTTATTTGTGATTAGAAATTTAAATCAGCGTTTTTACATACTAATTTAACAATTCAGAATGTTGTCTCTCTAATGCCGAGTAAACATTTTTTACATCCTGCGAAGATTGTTTTTGTAATATCAAGTTAGCAGTGGGTGTATAGACAAAAATGGTGTCCTTTACTCCCACAAATGCAGTAAAATTGTTCGTTCCAATAACCATATTACCATGTTTATCCACTGGATGACCAATTGTTTTTAAATAGTCATAAACCGATTCAAAAGAACCTAAATCAGACCAAGTGAACTGCGCCGAAACTACTTTTATCTTTTTACTGCGCTCCATCACTGCATAATCGATACTTATAGATGGAATCTCTAACGAAAGTACTAAATCTAGATTACCCTCTATATTACTCTCCCAAACAATTTTTGATTTCTCGTAGACTTCAGGAGTGTATTTTTTTAACTCTTCTAAAAAGACACTTGCTTTGAAACAAAACATCCCGCTGTTCCATAAAAAGTTTCCTTTTTCTATAAAATCAGTGGCCGTTACTTGGTTTGGTTTTTCTCTGAATGAGATTACGCTATCTCCCTTTCGTTCAATGTACCCATAACCCGTTTCTGGTTTCGTTGGCACGATACCGAAGGTGACTATAAAACCATTATTAGCTTTTTCAATCGCTTCTTGGATAGACTGCTCATATAAATCAGCATTGCCAATGATATGATCAGATGGCGTTACTATTAATATTTCGTCAGGGTCTGAGGCAAATGCAGCAAATGCAATCGCTGCAGCTGTATTTCTTGGAGTTGACTCAATTATATCAATATAAGACGTATTCGATTTCTCTAATACTTTTTCGCTTAAATGACGATTATCTATATTACCCACAACCATCACTTTATCAGCAATATTTTTATTACGATCTACGGTCATTTCAAATAACGACTTGCCATCAAAAATATCGAGATATTGTTTGGGTTGACTTTTACGAGACAATGGCCATAACCTACTGCCCACACCTCCCGTTAATATTACATGTGTAATGGATTTACTTTCCATAATAATTTAAAACTCTTATTAATCTATAAAATTAATTACTATAAACGACCGTCTGCTCTACTACCCAAAACACCTTTTACGTCGTACAAAATACTTAAAGGTTTTTGTAAAGCTTCAAAGTCGAGCGATAAAAATGCCTGGTGTGACACTCCCAAAACTACTGCATCAAATGCAGCGCTTGGCAATACAGTGCAAGTAGTAATTCCGTATTCCTTTAATACAGCTTCTGGGTCAGCAACAGGATCATGAGTTGTAATTACAATCCCATAATCGACTAAAGCTTCGATGACATTAATTACTTTAGTATTTCGAACGTCTGGACAATTTTCTTTAAAAGTAATACCCAACATCAATAAAGAGGCTCCTTTTACAGAAATACCTTTTTTGATCATCAATTTTACAATTTGCGAAGCGACATAATCCGCCATACTATCGTTCAAACGTCTTCCCGCTAAAATGATTTCTGGATGGTAACCAAATTCTTGCGCTCTTTGAGCCAAATAATAAGGATCGACACCAATGCAGTGACCTCCAACCAAACCGGGTTTAAAAGGTAAAAAATTCCATTTTGTACTTGCGGCTTCTAACACAGCTTGAGTATCAATATTCATTAGGTTGAATATCTTTGCTAATTCATTTACAAAGGCGATATTGATATCCCGTTGCGAATTTTCAATAACTTTAGCTGCCTCGGCTACTTTGATAGAGGGTGCTAAATGAGTACCTGCCGTAATCACGGAGCGGTACAATGCATCTACTTTTAATCCTACTTCAGGCGTAGAACCAGAAGTAACTTTCAAAATTTTATCTACCGTATGTTCTTTGTCACCTGGATTGATTCTTTCAGGAGAATACCCCACAAAAAAATCAATATTAAAAGACAAGCCTGATATTTTTTCTAAAACAGGAACACATTCCTCTTCTGTAGCACCAGGGTAAACAGTAGATTCATAAATTACAACATCTCCTTTTTTCAACACTTGACCTACCGTCTCACTCGCTTTAAATAAAGGGGTCAAATCTGGCCTATTGTTTTTATCAACTGGCGTGGGTACTGTGATGATATAACAATTACAGTCCTTTATGTGATCGATTTCATTTGTAACATAAAGACCGTTACTTGTACTTAGCTCTTGAAGCAAAACCTTATTTAAAGATATAGCATCAATTTCTAAAGTAGCATCTAAACCCGTTTTTAATTCAGCTACTCTAACCTCATTAATATCAAAACCAACAACAGTATAATTGGTTGCAAATAGTCTAGCCAATGGCAAACCCACATAACCAAGACCTACAACAGCAATTTTTGAATTATTGAACATAGTATTTTTTTGTAATCTAGAAATAACTCACAATTTTACACAGCTTCGCAACTCAAACTCACATAAAAGGAGCTCAAATTGCATTTATTTCGAGGCAAATATAGCTACAATAAGCCATACATCCTTAATTTTTTGTTAAACAAAATGAAGATCAGAGGGTACCACAACAGCACCAAGTCTTAACTAACTAGACATCAATACTCATTCAAAATAAATGAATAATTATCGAATCTTAAAATCACTATATTTAGTGAGTATCCAAAACGTCTAAAAGCAAGAATTACTTTTCTTTAGCATCTGTACTTCTATTCTTTATTTATTTTCATCTTTAATATGCAACCTAGGGATTCTAAGACGAGTATATAATTATTACTATTCACTTGCTGGACAATTGCTTTTTGAGACAAGAAAGGACCTGACTCAATTTCTACACTGTCACCCACTTTATAATGAGATACTGAGATATCAGTATCAACAGTATTATTAAGCCATTTTTTTATCACTTTAATTTCTTCATCTCTAACAATCGCTGGTTTGCCTAACCAAAAAAGATAACGAACAACCCCAGGTGAATCGAAAACCACATTTCTGTCTGCTTCAGATAATTGAACAAAAATATAGGAATTAAAAAGTGGCACTTCCACCTTTTTTTTCCTATCGGACCACTGTCGCACTTGGACAACCAGAGGACAGTAGCATTCAATTCCGTTTTTACTCAATTGTTCTGCTACTTTCTTTTCCCACTTTGGTTTTGTATATAGTACGTACCAATTCATCTTGATCTTTTTATTAAAATAAAATTGTGACTAATTGTAATAATTTCGCTTTTGCATGCTGCGCATTATTACGAACCAATTGCTTGATACACAAAACCAATTGCTCTTAAAGCCGGACCATCTAAAACGTTTCTACCGTCAAAAATAAAAGCAGGCTTTTGCATCGAATCATATATCGATTGCCAATCGTAATCCGTAAACTCATCCCATTCTGTCAAAACAGCTATAGCGTATGCATCCTTACAGGCCTCATAAGGTGCGGCAAAGGATTGAATGCTCGATTCGTTTGCAGCAGCGTTTCTCGTTTGTAGGCCATCTAAATCAGCTAATACTTTTTTCCTAGAAACTTTAGGGTCATACACTGCAATATGTGCATTTTCATTAATTAAATCATCTGCCACATAAATCGCAGCTGACTCTCTAGTATCATTAGTGTCCTTCTTAAATGCCCAACCCAAAAAAGTTATTTTTTTTCCAGACACTGTATTATACAAGGTTTGCACAATATTACTAGAAAAACGCCTTTTTTGGTAATCGTTCATAATAATTACTTGCTCCCAATAATCTGCAACTTCATTTAGGCCATAGGATTTAGCAATGTACACCAGATTTAAAATATCTTTTTGAAAACAAGACCCTCCAAAACCTACCGAAGCTTTTAAAAACTTGGAACCTATCCTACTATCCATTCCAATAGCTCTTGCTACTTCATTAACATCCGCACCTGTTTTTTCACAAAGTTCAGACATCGCATTAATAGATGATATCCTTTGCGCCAAGAAAGCATTAGCCGTTAACTTTGAAAGTTCAGATGACCATACATTGGTTGTCAATATTTTATCCTTAGCAACCCAATTTGCATAAACATCAACAAGTAACTGCATTGCGTTTTGCCCTTCTGGAGAACTATCACCACCTATCAAAATACGATCAGGGTTTAACAAGTCTTGAACAGCAGTACCTTCAGCAAGGAATTCAGGATTAGAAAGTATCTGAAACTGAACACCATTTCCGGTGTTGTCTAAAATACTTTTGATAGCCTCGGCTGTACGAACGGGTAAAGTCGATTTTTCTACAACAATTTTATCATCTTTGGCAACTCTAGCAATTTGGCGAGCACACAATTCGATAAATTTTAAATCTGCAGCCATGCCCTTCCCTTTTCCATAAGTCTTCGTTGGCGTATTGACTGAAATAAAAATAACTTGAGCCTCATCAATAGCTTTTTCAACTTCAGTAGAGAAAAATAAGTTTCTTCCTCTAGCCTCAGCTACTACTTCTGCCAACCCTGGCTCATATATAGGAATATTATTAACGTCTTTATCATTCCAGGCCGCTATGCGCTCTGTATTCAAATCGACAACAGTTACATTGATGTGAGGACATTTTTGTGCGATGATTGCCATAGTAGGACCTCCAACATATCCTGCACCAATACAACAGATATTAGTAATTTTCATTTGATTAAAATTTTCAATTATTATGTAGCTAGACTAGCTTGTTTATTTTAGATTATTCCAATACCAATCAATAGCTTCCTTTAAACCTTCTTGAAGCGAAAACTTTGGGCTATATCCTAATGCTTTTTTTGCTTTGTCGATACTGGCTAATGAGTGCGGAATATCTCCCTCTCTGTTTGCACCGTAAACAATTTGGACATCTTTAATTCTTGGATCATAAGTCCCCAAATACTCTTTTAAATAAGACACTAAATCATTTAGTGTATTGCGATCACCAAAAGCGGTATTGTAAACCGTATTTACTGCTTCTTTATTCGTCGTACCAATTGCTAGTTCATTCATTTGAATAACATTATCGATATAGGTAAAATCGCGAGAATAGTTACCGTCCCCATTTATTTGCGGACTTTCGAGTTGCATTAATTGCATTACAAATTTTGGTATCACAGCAGCATAGGCTCCTAGAGGATCTTGCTTGCGACCAAAAACATTAAAATAACGAAGTCCAATCGTTTCTAAACCGTAGGTCCTACTAAAAATATCGGCATACAACTCATTTACATATTTTGTAATAGCGTAAGGAGAAAGCGGCTTGCCAATCACTTCTTCTACCTTAGGTAGACCCACTGAATCTCCGTAAGTAGATGAACTAGCAGCGTAAACAAAACGTTTTACATTAGCATCACGAGCGGCCGTTAACATATTCAAAAATCCACTTACATTGACATCATTGGTAGTAATTGGATCTTTTATAGATCGTGGTACTGAACCAAGGGCCGCTTGATGCAACACATAATCGACACCAGTTACTGCTTTATTACAATCGTCTATATTCCGAATATCCCCTTCGATCAATTTAAAATTGGGATTATTTATAAAATCTTTTAGATTGTGCTTGTGTCCGGTTGCAAAATTATCGAGACATAGTACATTATTTCCTTTCAACAAAAAATACTCACAGAGGTTGGATCCTATAAATCCCGCTCCGCCAGTAACCAAAATTGTACTTTTTGTATCTGTTAGCATAGTAGTTTATCTATTAAATTTTAAGCGTTTTTCCACCTCTTAATCACTTCTTTTCGAAGTCTTTGATATAGCGACTTTGGTTTTTCGTCATCGTTATATCCATTTGAATACGGACCGTAGCCGTAGCCATAGCCATACCCGTATCCATAACCCGCGCCATATTTTGCTTTATTTTCAAAACCATTGAATATAATGCTAGTATTAGCCATCTCTCCTCTTCTAACTCTATTGTTCAATAAAGTGATCATTTCTTTCTTAGAGAAATTTTGTCTCACAATATACAAGGTAACATCTGCAAATTGAGACAACTCTAAGGCATCAGAAACTAAACCAACGGGCGGAGTATCTAAAATAATATAATCATATTCTTTCTTCAATTTCTCCATTAACTCATTCATCGAATCGGTCAAAATTAGCTCAGAAGGATTTGGAGGAACAGGACCAGAAAGAATTACATCCAAATAAGGAATATGAGTATGGTTTACAATATCTTCTAATTCTTTTTGACCAATCAGGTAATTCACAATTCCTACATCATTGGTTAAATCAAATTCATTAAATAATTTTGGCTTACGTAAATCTAAACCAACAATCACAGTTTTTTTCTCACTTAAAGCAAATACTGTGGCGATATTAATTGAACAAAATGTTTTACCCTCTCCACTCACTGAGGAAGTAATCATCAATGTTTTTCCACCATCAACTTTTTGTTTTTTATAGAGAAATTGCAAGGAAGAACGTATCGCTCTGAAGGACTCTGATAGTGCCGATTTAGGCCTATTGTAAACAGCTAACTCCGTTAACTCCTTACTCAGACCTACAACACCTATTAAAGGAATCTGCGTAAGCTTAGAAATATCTTCGGTATTTTGAATTGCATTATTGATAAAGAAAATCGTAAAAACAAAAACAAGAGGAATCAATATACCTAAGAATAGCGCTAATATGTAATTAACAGAGGTTTTAGGCCCAATTAATCCACCTCCCACATCCTTGGCTGGATCAATAAAATGAATATCTGATAGATTTGCAGCCTTAACAATGTCGGCTTCACTCCTTTTTTGTAAAAATGTATTGTAAATATTATCACTAAGATCATACTTACGTTTTATTTTAATTAATTCCTGCTGATCATCTGGTAATTTTCTGATAGCACCTTCTGCTTGATTTAACTTACTACTAATTATACCTAAATCATATTGTAAAGAAGCCTTTGAAGAAGCGATATTTTCTAGCAGAACACTTTTAACAGCTTCCATTTGATTGTCAAAGTCTCTAAAAATCTTTTCGCTCTTAACTGCGTAGGCCATCTCTGATCGTTGCGCAGACAAAGCAATTAGCTTGGACACATTGCCTGCAATGTTAGGATCATCGATTCCCGCAACAGATGGAGCAGGTAACCTTGAATAATCGACCGTGTTTTTTAAATATGCTTTTAAAGAATTACAATAGGCTATTTTTCGAACGATTTCATCTTTTTGAAGATCGTATTCTGAAATCTTTTCAGAGTATTTAGATCCTCCGTCTTCGACATCTATAATTTTTTTATCCTTTCGGAATGATTTCAATTCATCACCTGTTTCTCTCAGTTGGGACTCCATAGCAACAAGAGTACTATCTATAAAACTAATAGTATTTGTTGCAAATTGATTTTTACTATCTAATTGTCTTTTGATAAGCATCTTAACAGTAGCGTTTAAGTACTCTACCATTCGCGCCTTATTTGTTCCTTGCATTCCAAGGGTTATGATGGAAGCACCTCGATCGTCTGAACTAACATTTATTCCTTTGTAACGCCCTACTGTACCATCAAAATCATTAAATTTAATAAAATATTCATTCCCTTTATAAGTCCCGGGATTGTCCTTAATCTCTAACTTCAAGTTAAGAAATGGTAAGGCTACTTGTTGACCTACTTTATATCTCTTTACAAAATCACCTGAAACAACTGCTGTAGTACTATATGAATTGTCTGCATAGGTGATCAGCGATACTGAGTTTCCTGCAAAAGGTATCTTAAGTTCATATTCTGAATCACTAACAAAAGTGATACTGATTAAATTACCTGCAATTTGCCCTCTACTTTTATCAATAGTAACATAAAAGGGTACTGCTCCATAGGCATCTACCATATTATATTTTCCTTGTGCTAGATAGTCTATGTAGTATTGTAGTTTATCTACAACCAGCTCATTGTGAGAACGAGATTGCAGGGTGGTCGAGATGGTTTGAACTTGATCCGAGGTCCCTCCCCAATTAAAAGTTAGACTCGTATTAGATGTAAACAAGGGATTACTTTCTTCTTTTACAGAAATAAGCGTTTCCATTGCGTATATTTTTTCTTTTCGAATATTAACCTGATAAGCAATCGTATACGTAATTAACAAACTAACTAAAAACCACTTCCAGTAACTCCCTATCTTTATTAAAAACCCCTTAAAGTCGAAACTAACTTGGTTCTCAAAAATTGAAAAATCTTTAATATCTAACATTCTTTGATAAGGATTTTAGTTTTTAAACAATAAAAAATAAGTAGTCGTAGCAAGTGACAATAAAGAAACTAATGTAGTTAGTGATTCTATACCTGTCTTACCAGTACCCCATGTTTTTTGCTTAAGTGGCTTGATATAAACATAGTCATTGGGTTGTAAATAAAAATAAGGAGACTTTATAACATTTTTATCTGTTAAGTCGATATCATGCATTTCAGTCCCCGTAGGTGTTTTTCTGATAATGGTTACGGCTTTTCGATCTCCAGTAATCGTAATATCTCCTGCATTAGCAATAGCCTCTAAAATAGTAACGTGCTCCTGAAACAATACCTTGGTTCCTGTACCTCCTATTTCTCCGTTTATTGTATATTTAAAACCAGCTAATTTTGCAGTTACAAAAATATTAGCCTCTTTTTTGAAATATTCTTCTAACAATTGCTTTTCGATACGAATCCTGACTTCCTCTAATGTATAACCCAAAACATTTAGCTCTCCCAAAACTGGAAACCTAATATTACCATGATCATCAACAGTAAATCCATCAAAATACAATCCTGCCTCTGACTTACCAACTTCGGCACTGTTTGTGGTATTAAAAATCTCTACGAGTTTAGAATCACTTGCTTTGATAGTGATACTTAAAACATCGTTAGTTTGTAAACGATATGGCTTAGTTACCACTTGAGAAATCGTACTTTCAACTGTTGAATTATCTTTATTTTGCAAATATATTAAGTCTCGCGTCGAAATACATGACGTCATTAAAGCGCTAGTTATAAGCAATAAATAAATTATCCCTCTGTTCATTTTTCTATTTTAGGTGACAAATATAGCTTTTCATTTACGATATTAAAAGGATACCAATTTTTAATGTAAATTAATTATTCTTGAAAGAATTTTCGAAAGGAACTCTTTGTAAAATACTCCTACCCAAAGTAACTTCATCTGCATATTCTAGCTCATCACCAACTGCAATACCCCTAGCTATTGTTGAAATAACAACGGCCGCATTTGAGATTTGTTTGTAGATAAAAAAATTCGTTGTATCTCCTTCCATGGTGGAGCTCAATGCAAAAATAACTTCGCTAACTGAACCTTGGTTCACTTTATCTACTAAGCTTGCTATTTTTAACTGACTGGGGCCTATACCATCAATAGGAGATATTTTTCCACCTAAAACATGGTAAATACCTCTAAATTGTCCTGTATTTTCGATAGCCATTACATCCCGAATGTCTTCTACTACGCATACCAACTGATGATTTCTATTTAGGTTAGCACAAATTTCGCAAATTTCAGTGTCCGAAATATTATGACAACTTGTACAATATTTAATATCTGATCTCATATCCAATAATGCCTGCGTCAAAAAACTTATTTGATCCTTGGGTTGCTTTAATAAATGCAGCGCTAATCGCAAAGCGGACCTTTTGCCTATTCCAGGCAGCTGCGCTATTTCAGCAACTGCTTTTTCCAATAATTTTGAAGAAAATTCCATAATGAGAACTATACTTATTTATTTACTTTCCTTTTAAGGCACTTACCAATACATTTATATCGTGAATCATTTTAAGCAGTAGCAAAAGAGTATCCAAGACAACTATTACTTGATTGTAGCAAACTTAAAAGTGATTAAAGTGAAGCAGTTGATTAACACTACACCATCTACATAATTTGAGATCTATCCGCTAAAAAAAAGAAAAAAGAAAGAATCACATTCACAAGACTAACTTCTACATAACAGGAAGAGGCGCTTAACACAAAACAACTACTTTAGAACTGCACTAGTAAGAAAAATTACTATACCAAATTTAATATTGATTGGTACTTAATAAAACCAAGGTACAAGCTATTTCAGACTTAATATCATTTAACTCTAACAATTGATAAAATTCAGGATTCTCTGTTCCTGGATTAAAAATAACACGTTTTGGCTTTGCTTCAATAATATAATTATAATAATCTCGCTGACGTGCCGGGTTAAGGTAAAGTGTTATGGTATCGATATTTTTTAAGGGAATAGCTTTAGTTTGGATTTTGATCCCTGCTACCTCTCCAGAATTCTGACCAATTGCAAGGACTGAATGCCCTTTTCCAACTAGCATATTAATCGCTTTAAACGCATATCTATCTGGTTTCGTGCTTGCTCCTAAAACTAAAGTTTTTTTATTTCTCATTATATTTTTTATTTTTTACAAAAGTAATAAAATAGTGTAGTCAGTTTTCATTTAAAATTAATATCTTTCGATTAGGTTACCTTTAATTAACGGTTGAAAAACAAATTTATTTTAACTATTTCTTAATCCTTAACAAGACTCTATGTCTCAAACAAACTTATAATTTCGCCTAAAAAACATGGAAATTTTTATTTATTTATTTGCCGCTTTATTTTCTGTTCTAAATCCCATTGGAACAGTTCCTATTTTTGTTGGGCTCACCATGGACGACGATGCTAAAGAAAGATCCAGAATTTCCTTGTGGACCGCTATCAACGTATTTATCATATTGATAATTTCTTTCTTTTTAGGAGAATACGTGTTATCCTTTTTTGGAATCAGTATCGAAGCACTACGAATTGCTGGGGGTATTGTAATTGCAACATCTGGTTTTTCTCTCCTAACAGGTAATTTCAACAAGAAAAGGGGCGTAAATAAAAAAGTAGAAAACGATGCACAGAAAAGAAACGATATCGCGTTAACTCCCTTAGCGATACCTATGCTAGCAGGACCTGGATCAATATCACTGCTTATTGCTTTTTATCACGAGCACCATAGTATCAGCGATATTTTATTTGCAATTCTAGCTATATTTGCAGTAGCAGTGTCCATTTTTATCGTCTTAAAAAGCGCGCATTATTTAGCAAGAATGCTTGGCGCATCGGGAATTGTTGCTATTTCAAGAATCGTCGGTTTTATTGTTATCGCAATTGGAGTACAGTACATTATAAGTTCTATCATCACAATTGTGAAAACAAATATTTTATAAAAAAAGACCTTCAGCATTTGAAGGTCTTCTTTTTTATTCCGATTTAGGCAAAAATATCTCGGCCATCATACATCGAGCGCTTCCGCCACCGCAAGCTTCAATAGTATCTAAACTAGAACTTAATATAGTAGCATGCTTTTCAAGTTGTGCTATTTGTTTCGGATTTAAACTTTGATGTGCCGATTCACTCATAACCAAATATCTTTTATCATCAGTTCCACGAACTTCTAACATATTGCCTGCAAAATTATTTACTTGATCTTCTGTGATCAAAATAATTTCTTTGTTATCACTTTTTAGATTATCAAGAACCATTTTTCGCTCTTTTTTATCATCGATGCAATCGGCACAAATTACAGCGAAAGTTTCTCCTAAGCACATCATAACATTCGTATGATATATTAATTTTCGTTCACCATTTACGGTTTGAAACGCTTCGAATAAAACTGGTGCAAAATCAAAATCTTCACAAAACTCAATAAAAAGTTCTTCATCTGCTCTAGGAGAAAGAGCACAATATGCTTTTTCATTCGCTCTATCTAACAACAAGCTCCCTGTTCCTTCCAAAAAAACACCATCCTCTTCTGCCGCAGTGTAATCCATGATATTTTCTATCTTAAAACCTTCATCCTCTAAAAGATCTAAAATTTCTTCACGACGCTCTGCTCTTCTATTTTCAGCAAACATAGGAAACAAAGCCACATCTCCATTTTCATGAAAAGAAATCCAATTATTAGGAAAAATACTGTCAGGAGTATCGGGATCTAAGGTATCATTAACAACCGTCACATGAACACCTACAGCTCTCAATTTTTCGACAAAAGCATCAAATTCTTGTTGCGCCTTAGCATTAACAGACTCTGGCAAAAGTCCATCTAAAACTTTTTGATAATAGTTATTAATAGCTGTTTGTTCATTCATCCTAAATGCAACAGGACGAATCATTACTATAGAATTAGTAGTTTGTTTCATATCATTTTAATTAAAGCTTATAAGTTTGAAGAATACTTTTAAAAAATAGTTTACCTTAAACCATAAATAGTTTTAGTCTCTTATTAAGGGTAATGTCGAACAACGAAGTAAGCCTTCTTGCTTAGAAATTTCTGCGTATGGAATTTCTTCAACGGTAAAACCATTCGCACGCAACCAGTTGTTCAATCTTGTGAAATTTCTTTCTGACACAACTACATTGGTATCAATAGAAAAAACATTAGAATTCATATGATACATTTCGTCTCTTGTGATATGAAATAAGTTATCCTTCCCAAAAAGATTAACTAAATAGCTATAATCCGCCTCTTCTCTAAAACCATTTTTGTAAATAATAGCTTTGTCATTCCCTACTGGTTGAAAACAACAATCGAGATGCAATGCATTGTCTCTAGCTTCTAACTTTGATTTTACCAGATCAAATTCTTTGACAATTTTATTTGGAAACAACTCTTTTATAAATTGAACACCTTCTAGATTAGTTCTAGCGGTTATATAATCTTTATAATCGCTTCCTTTATAGGTTCCAATAAAAATGTAGTCATTCCAAAGCATTACGTCTCCTCCTTCTATATGAACTTCTGCCGGTGGACGTACCACCTTCATAGGATCAATTTGATCAATAACATATTGTATAGCATCAAGTTCTAACTCTCTTTCTGGTAATATATTTGACTTTACAAATATGTCATCTATTACAAAACCGATATCTCTAGTAAATATTTGATTGCAATTTTCTATCAGCTGTGGTCTATAAACAGTTACGTCGTATTTAGTAAGCACTTTCTCAAATGCATCCATCTCTACAACCATATCTGACTCTTCAGGATAGGTTCCTGCTACAATATGTTCTAACGATTTAGGGTCGTAAGCTTCTTCAACAGTTGGTACTGGACCGCTACTAGTAGCTGTTCCTAGGACTACTGCTCGTAGCCTAGAAGACTCATTTTTTACATTTAATTCTAACATATTATTTTTATTGGCTTATAAAGCAAAGGTAAAAAAAAAGCTTCACTACGTTGTGAAGCTTTTACAATTTGAAAACTATCTTTTATCAGCAGTTTGAAACTCTCTTAATGGAGAGCCAGTATAAACTTGTCTTGGTCTACCTATAGGTTCTTTATTTTCTCTCATTTCTTTCCATTGAGCGATCCAACCTGGTAATCTACCAATTGCAAACATTACAGTAAACATATCAGTAGGAATTCCTAGTGCTCTGTAAATAATACCAGAATAAAAATCTACGTTTGGATACAAACTTCTAGATTTGAAATATTCATCTTCTAATGCTAATGCTTCTAACTTTTTAGCTATCGCAAGAATAGGATCATCAACTCCTAATGTTTTTAAAACTTCGTCAGCAGCTTTTTTAATGATTTTAGCACGCGGATCAAAATTTTTATACACTCTGTGACCAAATCCCATCAAACGGAAAGGATCGTTCTTATCTTTTGCTTTTGCCATGTAAACATCTGCATCACCTCCATTTTGGTGGATTTCTTCAAGCATCTCAAGAACTGCTTGATTAGCTCCTCCGTGCAATGGACCCCAAAGTGCTGACACTCCGGCAGAAATAGATGCAAAAAGACCGGCATGAGACGAACCTACCATTCTTACAGTAGACGTCGAACAATTTTGCTCATGATCAGCATGAAGAATAAATAATTTATCTAAGGCATCAATCACAATAGGATTAGCGCTGTATGGCCCTGTAGGAAGCTCAAACATCAATTTCATGAAGTTTTCTACGTATCCTTTAGTATTATCGTAATAATTCAACGGATACCCCATACTCTTTCTGTAAGTCCAAGTTGCGATGACAAGAAATTTACCCATTGTTTTACAAACGGCGTGGTACATCTCTTTCTCATTATCAACATTAACTGATTTAGGATTGAATGCGGTAAGCGCACTAGTCAAAGCTGCCAATACACCCATAGGATGCGCAGTTCGAGGAAAACCATCAATGATGTTTTTCATTTCCTCATTTACTAATGTATGTTTTCTAATATCGTTTTCGAACTGTTCTAACTGCGTTGCAGTAGGAAGTTCTCCAAAGATTAAAAGAAATGACACTTCTAGAAAATCAGCTTTATCTGCTAAGTCTTCAATCGCGTATCCACGGTAGCGCAATATTCCTAACTCCCCATCCAAAAAAGTAATTTTACTTGTACAAGAACCAGAATTTTTATATCCTGGATCTAAAGTAATTACACCTGATAAATCTCTTAATTTGTTAATATCAATAGCTTCTTCGTTTTCACTTCCTTTAACCATAGGAAATTCATACTTTTTGCCATCAATTTCTAGTATAGCTGTTTTTGACATAATATTTTGGTAATAAATCTTAATATTTAATAATTTATCAAATCTAAGAATTAAAACATGAATTAAAAAGAGAAATCTACAATGAAGTTGTTAAATTTAAGCAAAAAAAGCCACCCAAATTAAATGGATGGCTTGCTCAAGGATCGAAACCTTAGTAATTATTTAATTTTGAATGCTTTCATACCTGGAAAATAAGCAGTATCTCCTAATTCTTCCTCTATTCTCAAGAGTTGATTGTATTTTGCCATACGATCTGAACGTGATGCAGAACCAGTCTTAATTTGACCACAATTTAGAGCCACAGCAAGATCAGCAATAGTGTTATCTTCCGTTTCTCCAGATCTATGCGACATTACTGAGGTGTAACCTGCATTTTTAGCCATATTTACAGCTGCAATAGTCTCTGATAAGGTTCCAATTTGATTTACTTTAATCAAGATAGAATTAGCAATTCCTTTTTCGATACCTGTAGACAAACGCTCTACATTAGTAACAAATAAATCATCACCAACTAATTGGACTTTATCCCCTATTTTGTCTGTTAACATTTTCCAACCGTCCCAGTCATTTTCATCCATACCATCTTCAATAGAGATGATAGGATACTTAGCTGCTAATTCAGCTAAATACTCTACTTGTTCAGCAGAAGTTCTCACTTTTCCAGTTTCTCCTTCAAATTTTGAGTAGTCGTACTTACCGTCTACATAAAATTCAGCAGCAGCACAATCCAAGGCAATCATAATTTCATCACCAAAAGTGTAACCAGCATTTTCAACTGCTTTTTTGATAGTATCCAAAGCATCTTCGGTACCTCCAGCTAAATTAGGCGCAAAACCACCTTCATCACCCACTGCTGTACTCAAGCCTCTATCATGTAATACTTTTTTCAAGCTATGAAAAATTTCAGTACCCATTTGCATTGAATGAGAAAATGAAGTCGCCTTAACAGGGAAAATCATAAATTCTTGAAAAGCAATTGGCGCATCTGAATGCGAACCACCATTTATAATATTCATCATTGGAACAGGTAATGTATTAGCAGAAACTCCACCAACATATCTATACAATGGCAAACCTAACTCGTTTGCAGCTGCTTTTGCTACAGCAAGAGAAACACCTAAAATAGCATTAGCACCTAAGTTAGATTTATTAGCAGTTCCATCTAAACTAATCATAGTTTGGTCTATCAAGTTTTGTTCGAAAACTGATGTACCTAATAATTCGTCAGCAATAATAGTATTAACATTTTTCACCGCGTTTAAAACTCCTTTTCCTAGAAAAGCTTTTCCGCCATCACGTAACTCAACTGCTTCATGCTCTCCTGTTGATGCTCCAGAAGGCACTGCTGCTCTACCTAAAACTCCATTGTCAGTAATCACATCTACCTCGATAGTCGGATTTCCTCTTGAATCAAAAATTTGTCTTGCGTGAATTTTAATGATAATACTCATGTTACTTTGTTTTAAATTTAATAACACAAATATATTCTATCTTTTGTTATCATATTGTGAAAATAATGAATGTTATTAACGAAAACGTTATATGTACCTGTTAAAAACAAAAACATTAAAAAAACTACCGTTATTAATTTTGTAAAATAAAGTCATAGAATCAAAATGCAGTAAATCAAATGAGACAAACAAAGAATAAATTAGAGATAGAGCAAAGATAAAGGACGAAATCAAAAACTTTTAAAAAAAAATAGGCAGACTAAAAGCCTGCCTATCAAGGATAAAAAAAATGTACTTTATTTTTTAATATTTTCAATAAATTGATCAAACAAATAAGAAGAGTCATGAGGACCTGGACTAGCCTCAGGATGATATTGGACTGAAAAACAATTCTTATTTACCATACGCATTCCAGCAACTGTTTCATCATTTAAATGCAAATGAGTAATTTCTAAATCAGGATTTAGTTCCAATTCTTCTTTATTCACAGCAAAACCATGATTTTGAGAGGTAATCTCACCTTTTCCTGATAACAAATTCTTAACGGGATGATTGATCCCTCTATGACCATTAAACATTTTGTAAGTAGATATACCATTTGCTAAACCTATTATTTGGTGACCTAAACAAATTCCAAATAAAGGTTTGTTATTAGATAGTATATCCTTGGCAACTTGTACAGCACTAGCGAGAGGCTCTGGATCACCAGGACCATTAGATAAAAAGTAACCATCTGGATTAAATTCACTTAGGTCACTATAGCTAGCATTATAAGGAAATACCTTTATGTAACAATCTCTTTTTGCTAAATTTCTTAAGATATTAGTTTTAATTCCTAAGTCTAATGCTGCTATCTTATAAGTAGCATTTTCATCGCCGAAAAAATAAGGAACTGCTGTTGAAACTTTAGAAGCCAACTCTAAACCTTTCATATCAGGAACATTCGAAAGAGCTACTTTCAAATCTTCAATTGAAGTACCATCAGTACAAATAACGGCATTCATAGCACCATTATCTCTAATGTAACTTACTAAAGCTCTCGTGTCTACGTCTGAGATACAGATCAGGTTTTGCTTTGTAAAATAATCTTCTAGGCTTCCTGAAGCATCGGCACGTGAATAATTAAAACTAAAATTTTTACATACTAAACCAGAAATTTTTATACTATCTGACTCAACATCATTATCATTCACACCATAGTTACCAATATGAGGATTAGTTGCAACCATAATTTGACCAAAATAAGAAGGATCTGTAAATATCTCTTGATATCCAGTCATACCAGTATTAAAGCATACTTCTCCAAAAGTAGTACCACTGATCCCAATAGATTTACCGTGAAAGATAGTTCCGTCACTTAGTAGTAAAATTGCACTTTGTCTTGTTGTGTATTTCATGTGTAGTTAAATATTTTGCAAATTTAAATTATAATAAGAGTGAAAACAAATTTTAAAAAAAAATGTTTTAAAATAGACTTATCTAGAGAATACTAAAATAAGCTGAAGTAATTATACAAAAAATCAAAAAAAAAGGATAAACTATAAATAGTTTATCCTTTAATATTATTGAATGATTATTTTCATAATTACTCAGCAGCATCAGTTGTAGTTTCAGCTTCATCAGCAGGAGCATCAGTAGCTTCATCTGCTTTTTTTGCCTTTCCACCACGACGGCTTTTTGCTTTCTTAACTTCTTTTTTACCACCGTTGTAAATTTCGTTGAAATCTACTAATTCGATCATTGCCATATCAGCATTATCTCCTAAACGATTTCCAACTTTAATGATACGAGTGTATCCACCTGGACGATCACCAACTTTAGCAGCTACATCTCTGAACAGGTCAGTTACCGCATATTTGCTACGTAGGTAAGAAAAACAGATACGACGATTGTGCGTAGTATCTACTTTTGATTTTGTTATTAAAGGCTCAACAAATTGTTTAAGCGCTTTTGCTTTAGCAACAGTAGTATTAATACGTTTGTGCTCTATAAGAGAACAAGCCATATTAGCTAACATAGATTTTCTATGTGCTGTCTGTCTGCTTAAGTGATTGAATTTTTTTCCGTGTCTCATGACGTTTTTTTTTAAACCCTCATCTTGCTACTATCCTCTATGGAGAGCAAAATATGAGTAATTTATTCTTTATCTAGTTTGTATTTTGCTAAATCCATACCGAAGTTTAAATTTTTAACTGCTACAAGTTCATCTAGCTCTGTTAAAGATTTTTTACCAAAATTACGGAATTTCATTAGGTCATTTTTATTGAACGATACTAAATCACCAAGTGTATCAACTTCAGCCGCTTTCAAACAATTTAATGCCCTAACAGATAAGTCCATATCAACAAGCTTAGTCTTAAGCAATTGTCTCATGTGCAATGATTCCTCATCATACGATTCTGTTTGTGCGATCTCATCAGCCTCGAGTGTAATCCTTTCGTCAGAGAACAACATGAAGTGGTGAATTAAAACCTTAGCAGCTTCAGTTAGTGCATCTTTTGGATTAATAGAACCATCAGTTTTAATTTCAAAAACTAATTTTTCATAATCTGTTTTTTGCTCTACACGGAAGTTTTCGATAGCATATTTTACGTTTTTTACCGGAGTAAAAATAGAATCCGTAAAAATGGTTCCAATTGCAGCATTTTGTTTTTTGTTCTCCTCAGCAGGAACATATCCTCTACCTTTTTCGATAGTTAAATCGAAGTTCAGTTTGATTTTAGAATCTAAATTACAAATAACTAGTTCTGGATTCAAAACTTGGAAACCTGAAATAAATTTTTGAAAATCACCAGCGGTTAACTGATCTTTACCTGAAACAGAAATAGTAACTGCTTCGTTATCAATATCTTCAATTTGACGTTTGAAACGTACTTGTTTAAGATTAAGGATAATTTCGGTAACATCTTCAACAACTCCTGCAATAGTAGAAAACTCATGATCCACACCTTCGATACGAACAGATGTTATTGCATAACCTTCTAATGCTGAAAGCAAGACTCTTCTAAGTGCATTACCAACGGTCAATCCGTAACCAGGTTCTAAAGGTCTGAATTCAAACTTACCTTCAAAATCGGTTGAATCGATCATGATAACTTTATCGGGCTTCTGAAAATTAAATATTGCCATAAATTTCGACTAAGTCAATTATTATTTGTTGTACAACTCTACGATTAATTGCTCTTTAATGTTTTCTGGAATTTGAAGTCTAGCTGGTACAGTAACAAAAGTACCTTCTTTAACGTCATTGTTCCAAGTAATCCATTCATAAACATGACTTGAATTAGATAAAGAACGTTCGATGGCCTCTAATGATTTAGATTTTTCACGAACTGCAACCTTATCACCAGGTTTAAGGTGGTAAGAAGCAATATTTACAACATCACCATTAACAGTGATATGTCTGTGAGAAACTAATTGTCTAGCACCTCTACGAGATGGAGCAATACCCATTCTGAATACTACATTGTCTAATCTAGCCTCACATAATTGTAAAAGAACTTCACCAGTAACACCTTTAGTAGCTGATGCTTTTTTGAATAAACCTCTAAATTGTTTTTCTAATATTCCGTAAGAATATTTAGCTTTTTGCTTTTCCATTAACTGGATTGCATATTCAGATTTTTTACCTCTTTTTTTTGCCATCCCGTGTTGTCCAGGTGGGTAACTTCTTCTTTCGAAAGCTTTATCATCTCCGAATATTGCTTCGCCAAATTTACGAGCAATTCTAGTTTTTGGACCAGTATATCTTGCCATTTCTAAAAATTTTTATAAGGTAGAGACTATGAATTCAGGTCATATCCTTCGATAATCGTTAATTCTACCTAGTTATACTTAAAATATATTATTAAACTCTACGTCTCTTTGGAGGACGACATCCGTTGTGTGGCATAGGAGTAACATCGATAATCTCAGTTACTTCGATTCCACCATTATGCAAAGAACGGATAGCAGACTCACGTCCGTTTCCTGGTCCTTTAACATAAACCTTAACTTTTTTCAATCCAGCTTCAAGAGCTACTTTACTACAATCTTCTGCTGCCATTTGGGCTGCGTATGGAGTATTCTTTTTAGAACCTCTAAAACCCATTTTACCAGCTGAAGACCAAGAAATAACTTCACCTTTTTTGTTTGTCAAAGAAATGATGATGTTATTGAAGGTAGCAGAAATATGAGCTTCTCCCGTTGATTCAACGATAACTTTACGTTTTTTTGCAGTTGCTTTAGCCATATTACTTATTATTTAGTTGCTTTCTTCTTGTTAGCAACAGTTTTTCTTTTACCTTTTCTAGTTCTAGAGTTGTTCTTAGTTCTTTGTCCTCTTAAAGGAAGACCAGTTCTGTGACGAATACCTCTGTAACAACCAATATCCATTAAACGCTTGATGTTTAAAGAAACTTCAGAACGCAATTCTCCTTCAATTTTGAAAACAGATACTGCCTCACGAATTGCTCCGATCTCATCATCATTCCAATCTTGAACTTTTTTGTCTTGGCTTACTTGAGCTTTTTCTAAAATCTCAACAGCTCTACTTTTTCCTAATCCAAAGATATAGGTAAGTGCTATAACACCTCTCTTATTTTTTGGGATATCTACCCCTGCTATTCTTGCCATAACTATCCTTGTCTTTGTTTAAATCTAGGATTCTTTTTGTTTATAACGTATAATCTCCCTTTTCTACGCACAATAATGCACTCGGGACTTCTCTTTTTTACTGATGCTCTAACTTTCATTGTGAATATCCTTTAATATCTATAAGTAATTCTTGCTTTTGACAAATCGTAAGGGCTCATTTCTAGCTTCACTTTATCACCAGGTAATAATTTGATGTAATGCATACGCATTTTTCCAGATATATGAGCAATAACAATATGTCCATTCTCTAATTCTACACGGAACATCGCATTTGATAATGCTTCGATGATTGATCCGTCTTGTTCTATTGCTGATTGTTTTGCCATAAAATTAAGCTACTGCCTTTCTATTTTTACCACTTTTCATTAAACCATCATAATGCTTATTAAGCAAGTATGAGTTGATTTGCTGAATTGTGTCTATTGCTACACCAACCATAATGATTAATGAGGTACCCCCAAAAAACATTGCCCATGATTGCTGAACATCCATCAGACTCACTACAATCGCTGGGAACACAGCAATCAACGCAAGAAATAAAGATCCAGGAAAAGTAATCAAAGACATTACCTTGTCTAAATAATCGCTAGTTTCAATACCAGGCCTAACACCAGGTATAAAACCACCACTTCTCTTCAAATCATCAGACATTTTATTAGTAGGAACCGTAATCGCGGTGTAAAAGTACGTAAAAACAACGATTAAAGTTGCAAAAACTAAATTATACCACAATCCAAATATATTACTAAATGCTCCAACGATTGATTGCGAAGTATCAGACTTTGATAATCCTGCTACAGCAGCAGGTATAAACATAATTGCTTGAGCAAAGATAATAGGCATAACTCCAGAAGCATTCAGCTTTAATGGAATCCATTGTCTATTACCACCCATCATGTCTTGTTCAAAATCACCTGAAGCTGTACGACGCGCATACTGAACTGGTATTTTTCGAATAGCCATGGTTAAAAGAACACAAGCAATAATAACTAAAAGCCATATAATAATTTCGATAACCAATAACATTGGTCCACCGTTGTTATTTGTAACTCTAGTTGTAAACTCTTGAATAAATGCTTGAGGAAATCTAGCAAGTATACCCACCATAATTAATAATGAGATACCGTTTCCAATTCCCTTATCAGTTATCTTTTCACCTAGCCACATAGCAAAAATTGTGCCTGTAACTAGAATAATTACTGAAGAAAATAAGAATTCAAAAGAATTAAACCCTAATAAAAATGCACTACTAGGCAAAGTTCTGTAAAGATTATAGATGTAAGTTGGACCTTGAAACAAGGTTATAACAATTGTTAACCAACGTGTAATCTGATTGATCTTTTTTCTACCACTCTCACCATCACTTTGTAATTTTTGTAAATAAGGAATAGCAATTCCCATCAACTGAACTACAATAGATGCTGAAATGTAAGGCATGATTCCTAGAGCAAAAACAGACGCTTTAGAAAAAGCACCACCAGTAAACATATCTAAAATAGATCCTATACCACTTTTGGTCTGACCTGCTAAAGAATTTAACTGAGTAGCATCAATTCCTGGAAGCGTAACGTGTGCTCCAAAACGATAAACTAAAAGCAGACCCAATGTGATTAGGATTCTGTTTTTTAGTTCCTCGATTTTCCAAACATTACTTATTGATTCAATAAATTTCTTCATAAATTGAAAAATTATATTGTTACAGCTTCTCCACCAGCAGCTTCAATAGCAGCTTTAGCAGTAGCAGTAAATTTGTGAGCAGTTACTTTTAATTTTGCTTTCAATTCTCCTCTTCCTAAAATCTTAACGATCTCGTTTTTAGTAGCCAAACGATTAGCAACGTAAGTTGTCATATCGATAGAATCAGTTACGATTCCGTTGTCCACCAATAATTGAAGTGTATCAAGATTAACACCTTCGTATTCTTTACGATTGATGTTTGTGAAACCAAACTTAGGTACACGTCTTTGAAGTGGCATTTGCCCTCCCTCAAAACCAATCTTTTTAGAATAACCAGAACGAGATTTTGCTCCTTTGTGACCTCTTGCAGAAGTACCACCTTTTCCAGAACCTTCTCCTCTACCTAATCTTTTATTTTGATTGTGTGTTGACCCTTCAGCTGGTTGTAAGTTACTTAAATTCATAACAGTATTTGTTATTTAGTTTCTTCAACAGAAACTAAGTGTTTAACTTTGTTTATCATCCCAAGGATTGCAGGGTTTGAATCATGTTCTACAACTTGACCCATTTTACGTAGACCTAAAGCCTCTAATCCTCTTTTTTGATCAAGTGGACAGTTGATTTTACTTCTAACTTGTTTTACTAATAATTTAGCCATAATTTCCTTGAATTAACCTTTAAAAACTTTTTCTAAAGAAACCCCTCTTTGTTTTGCAACAGTGTGAGCACTTCTCATTTGTAATAAAGCATCAAAAGTTGCTTTTACTACGTTGTGAGGATTTGATGATCCTTGAGATTTAGATAATACATCGTGAATACCTACTGACTCTAAAACTGAACGAACAGCTCCACCAGCAATAACTCCAGTACCATGAGAGGCAGGAATTAAGAATACACGTGCACCACCAAATTTACCTTTTTGTTCGTGAGGAACAGACTGACCATTCAAAGGAATTTTTACTAAATTTTTCTTAGCATCTTCTACTGCTTTCGCAATTGCTTCAGAAACATCTTTAGACTTTCCTAGTCCATGTCCAACTACTCCATTTTCATCACCTACAACTACAATAGCAGAAAAACCGAAAGCTCTACCACCTTTTGTAACTTTAGTAACACGATTAACACTCACCAAACGATCTTTTAATTCAAGACCACTTGGTTTTACTAACTCTACATTCTTGTATTTACTATTAGACATACTTTATTAGAATTTAAGTCCAGCCGCTCTCGCGCCTTCCGCTAATGATTTAATACGACCGTGATATAAGTAACCTCCTCTATCGAATGTTACTACCTCTATCCCAGCTTTTAACGCTTTCTCTGCAACAAGTTTTCCAACTGCTGTTGCAACCTCTACGTTTGTACCTTTTCCTATTTCCTTTTCTCTTGAAGAAGCAGCTAATAAAGTAACTCCGTTTACGTCATCAATAAGTTGAGCATAAATTTCTTTGTTACTTCTAAACACAGATAGTCTTGGATTAGTAGCAGTACCACTAATTGTCTTTCTAATTCTGAATCTAATTCTCTGTCTTCTTTCAGGTTTTGTTAATGACATAATGTTATTTTTTAAGCTGATTTACCTGCTTTTCTTCTTAATACTTCACCTACAAATTTAACACCTTTTCCTTTGTACGGCTCAGGTTTACGGAAACCTCTAATTTTTGCCGCAACTTGACCTAAAAGTTGTTTGTCAAATGATGTTAACTTTACAATTGGGTTTTTACCTTTTTCAGATATAGTTTCCAATGTTACTTCTGGAGCAACTTCTAAAACAATATTGTGAGAAAAACCTAAAGCTAAATCTAATTTTTGACCTTGATTTGAAGCTCTGTAACCAACTCCAACCAACTCTAATGATTTAGTAAAACCATCTGTTACTCCTAAAATCATATTATTGATTAAAGATCTATACAAACCGTGTTTTGCTCTTTGGTCTTTATGATCAGATGATCTGTCTACTTGAACTATCCCATCTTCAACTGTAACAGTAACGTCCGAAAACTCCTGTGTAAGTTGACCATTTTTTCCTTTAACTGTAATAATACCGTCTTTAACTTCTACAGTTACACCAGCAGGGATTACAATTGGATTTTTACCTATTCTTGACATCTTATAGTCTTTTTATTAGTATACGTAACAAATTACTTCTCCACCAACGTTAAGTTGTTTGGCTTTCTTTCCAGTCATCAAACCTTTTGATGTAGAAACGATAGCAATTCCTAATCCGTTAAGGATTCTTGGAATAGAAGCTGAACTTGAGTATTTACGCAAACCTGGTTTACTAATTCTTTGGATATCTTTAATTACTGACTCTTTAGTATCTTTATCATACTTCAAAGCAATTTTGATTGAACCCTGAACAGCGTTGTCTTCAAATTTGTAACTTAAGATATAACCTTGATCAAATAAGATCTTAGTTATTTCTTTCTTTAGATTAGATGCAGGAATTTCGACAACTTTGTGGTTTGCAGCCACAGCGTTTCTAACTCTTGTTAAATAATCCGCAATAGGATCTGTATACATATGTATAATTTTGCGATTATGGTTTTCTCTGGACTCTCCATCGAACCTTTAACCAATTAAAATTCAATTTTTTACCAGCTGGCTTTTTTAACTCCTGGTATCAATCCGTTGTTTGCCATTTCACGAAATGTAACACGAGAAATTCCGAATTGACGCATGTACCCTCTTGGTCTACCTGTTAATTTACATCTGTTATGCAAACGAACTGGTGAAGCATTTTTAGGTAATTTCTGCAAACCTACGAAATCTCCAGCCTCTAACAAAGCTTTTCTTTTCTCAGCATACTTTGCTACCGTTTTTTCTCTCTTCACCTCACGGGCTTTCATTGATTCTTTAGCCATATCTTAATTCTTTTTAAAAGGTAATCCTAATTCAGTCAACAACGATTTTGCTTCCTTATCTGTCTGAGCAGTAGTAACAAAAGTGATATCCATTCCTGAAATTTTGTTTACTTTATCAATGTCTATTTCAGGAAAAATGATTTGCTCTAACACTCCAAGGTTATAATTTCCTCTTCCGTCAAAACCTGTAGCTTTAATCCCACTAAAGTCTCTAACACGTGGTAAAGCTGAAGTAATAAGTCTATCTAAAAACTCATACATTCTTTCTCCACGTAAAGTCACTTTAGCCCCAATAGGCATTCCTTTTCTCAATTTGAAAGACGCAACGTCCTTTTTTGAAATAGTAGAAACTGCTTTTTGTCCAGTAATCTTAGTTAATTCATCAACTGCATAGTCAATTAATTTTTTATCAGAAACTGCTGCTCCAACTCCACGGCTCAAAACGATTTTTTCCAATTTTGGAACTTGCATTACGTTTATGTATCCGTACTCCTCTTTAAGAGCAGAGATTACTCTGTTCTTGTATTCCTCTTTTAGTCTAGGTATATACGCCATTACTATAGTACTTGATTAGATTTTTTTGAAAATCTTACTTTCTTATCTCCCTCAATTCTAACTCCTACTCTAGTTGCTTCCTTAGTTTTAGGATCAATTAAAGAGATGTTAGATATTTGAATAAGAGCTTCTTTCTTTACAATACCACCTTGAGGGCTTTTTGCACTTGGTTTCGTATGTTTCGATACCATGTTTACACCTTCTACAATAGCTTTGTTTTTCTCACGGTCAACACGTAATACCTTACCTTCAGAACCTTTATGGTCTCCAGCAATTACTCTTACGATGTCTCCTGTTTTTATTTTTAGCTTTATCATCTTAAAACGAATTAAAGCACTTCTGGTGCTAATGATACAATTTTCATGAATTGTTTTTCACGAAGTTCTCTTGCTACCGGTCCAAAAACACGAGTTCCTCTCATTTCCCCTGCAGCGTTCAAAAGAACACATGCATTATCATCGAAACGGATATAAGAACCATCGGCTCTTCTCACTTCTTTTCTGGTACGTACAACAACTGCAGTTGAAACAGCTCCTTTTTTAACGCTTCCGTTTGGAGTTGTATCTTTGATAGAAACTACAATCTTGTCACCAACAGAGGCATACCTTCTTTTGGTACCTCCTAAAACACGGATAGTTAAAACTTCCTTTGCTCCAGTGTTATCTGCTACTTTTAGTCTTGATTCTTGTTGTACCATAATTATTTAGCTCTTTCTAGGATTTCAACTAATCTCCAACATTTTGATTTACTTAAAGGACGCGTTTCGCTAATTCTTACAGTATCTCCAATGTTACAGTCGTTTGTTTCGTCGTGTGCAACGTATTTCTTTGTTTTTAACACGAACTTACCGTATAACGGGTGTTTTACTTTACGAACTTCAGCAACAACAATAGATTTATCCATTTTGTCTGAAGTTACAACACCTATTCTCTCTTTTCTTAAATTTCTTTTTTCTTCCATCTTTCGGCAGATTACAATTATTGCAACTCTCTTTTTGTAAGCTCTGAAGCTAATCTTGCAACTGTTCTTCTTACACTTCTAATTTGAAGTGGATTCTCAATTGGAGATATAGCATGAGCCATTTTTAGGTCAGCATATGTTTTCTTAGTCTGGCTAAGCTTTTCTTGCAACTCAGCTGCAGAAAGATCTTTTATTTCTGATTGTTTCATAATATAATATAGATTATGCTTCGAAATCTCTAGCAACGACGAACTTAGTTTTTACTGGAAGCTTTTGAGCCGCAAGACGTAACGCCTCTTTTGCAACTGACAAAGGAACTCCTCCAACTTCAAACATAATTCTTCCGGGTTTAACAACGGCAGCCCAATACTCAACTGCACCTTTACCTTTACCCATACGTACCTCAAGAGGCTTCTTAGTAATTGGTTTGTCTGGAAATATTTTGATCCATAATTGTCCCTCTCTTTTCATGAAACGAGTTGCAGCGATACGTGCAGCTTCGATTTGACGAGAAGTTAGAAACATACCATCTTCATGTACAGATTTAATACCAAACATTCCATTAGAAAGTTCATGTCCTCTTCCAGAGTTCCCTTTCATTTTACCTTTTTGTACCTTACGGTATTTTGTTCTTTTAGGCTGTAACATTTTTCTTTAATTTAAAAATTACTTTCTTTTACGAGCGTCTGGTTTTCCACCTTTATTAAAGTTAGATTTTCCACGAGGAGAATCTCCACCTTTTCCGCCAGATTGTTTCTTGTCCATTCCAGCAAGCGGAGAAAGATCTCTCTTTCCGTAAACTTCACCTTTCATGATCCACACTTTGATACCCATTCTACCATAAGTAGTATGCGCCTCAGCTAATGCATAATCAATATCGGCTCTGAAAGTTGATAAAGGAACTCTTCCTTCTTTGAAACCTTCCGAACGTGCCATCTCAGCACCATTCAAACGACCAGAAATCAAAACTTTGATACCTTCAGCGTTCATACGCATAGAAGCAGCAATAGCCATTTTGATTGCACGTCTGTAAGAAATACGGCTTTCGATTTGACGACAGATGCTTGTAGCAACTAGATACGCGTCAAGCTCCGGTCTTTTAATTTCAAAGATGTTGATTTGAACCTCTTTGTCAGTAATTTTCTTAAGTTCTTCTTTCAACTTGTCTACCTCTTGTCCACCTTTTCCGATAATGATACCAGGTCTTGCAGTAGTGATAGTAACGGTTACAAGTTTTAAAGTTCTCTCGATGATTACTTTTGATACACTAGCTTTTGATAAACGAGCATGGATATACTTTCTGATTTTGTGATCTTCGGCAAGTTTATCACCATAATCATTTCCACCATACCAGTTTGAGTCCCATCCTCTGATGATACCAAGTCTATTTCCAATTGGATTTGTCTTTTGTCCCATCTTGTATTAAATTGCTTGTGTGTTATTAATAGCTCCTAACACGATTGTTACGTGATTTGAACGTTTTCTGATTCTGTGTGCACGACCCTGTGGAGCTGGACGAAGTCTTTTCAACATCATTCCACCATCTACTGTAATCGTTTTAACAAATAAACCTGCTTCTTCTAAACTAGCTTCAGGATTTTTTTGCTCCCAATTGTTGATTGCAGATAAAACCAATTTTTCTAATTTTCTTGAAGCTTCTTTAGAACTAAATCTAAGGATGTTTAATGCTCTCTCTACCTTCTGACCTCTTACCAAGTCCGCTACTAAGCGCATTTTTCTAGGTGAAGTAGGGCAGTTATTCAATTTTGCGAAAGCAATAGACTTATTAGCCTCTTTTCTCGCATCTGCTGTTTCTCTTTTACGAACTCCCATTGCTTCTTATTTTTTACCTTTATTTTTTGCTCCAGCATGACCTCTAAAAGATCTAGTTGGTGAAAATTCTCCTAATTTGTGACCTACCATGTTTTCTGTTACGTAAACTGGTACAAATTGACGACCGTTATGAACTGCGATAGTCTGTCCAACGAAGTCTGGAGTAATCATAGAAGCTCTAGACCAAGTCTTTACTACTCCTTTATTTCCACCAGCGATGTTTTCTTGTACTTTCTTGTCTAACTTATAATGAACGAAAGGTCCTTTTTTTAATGAACGTGCCATATCTTATTATTTCTTTCTACGTTCTACGATATACTTGTTACTCGGGTTTTTCTTAGAACGAGTTCTATAACCTTTTGCTGGTATTCCATTTCTTGAACGTGGATGTCCACCAGAAGAACGTCCTTCACCACCACCCATTGGGTGATCGACAGGGTTCATTGCAACAGGTCTTGTTCTAGGTCTTCTACCTAACCATCTTGTTCTACCTGCTTTACCAGATACAACTAATTGGTGGTCAGAATTAGATACCGCTCCAATAGTAGCAGAACAAGTTAGCAAGATCAATCTTGTTTCACCAGACGGCATTTTAATTGTAGCATATTTTCCATCTCTTGCCATTAATTGAGCAAATGTTCCAGCAGAACGAGCAATTACAGCTCCTTGTCCTGGTCTCAATTCGATACAAGAAATAACAGTTCCTAACGGAACTTTACTTAAAGGCATAGTATTACCAATCTCTGGCTGAGCCTCAGGACCAGAAACTAATTTCTGACCAACTTTCAATCCATTTTGAGCGATAATATACGTTTTCTCTCCATCAGCATAAGCTAATAAAGCGATAAATGCAGTACGATTTGGATCATATTCAATAGATTTCACTGTAGCAGGAATTCCTTCCTTGGTACGTTTGAAATCAATGATACGATATCTCTGCTTGTGACCACCACCCGTATAACGCATGGTCATCTTTCCTTGACTATTTCTACCTCCAGAGTTTTTTATCGGCGCTATCAAAGAGCGTTCCGGCTTATCAGTTGTAATAGCGTCATAACCATTCACAACTCTAAATCGCTGACCTGGGGTAATAGGTTTTAATTTTCTTACTGACATTTTTCTATCTTAGATATTGTTGTAAAAATCAATTGTTTCTCCTTCTTGTACTTGAACAATTGCTTTCTTAATTGCATTCGTCTTTCCACTGATTAAACCACTTTTAGTGTATTTTGTAGTTCTATCCGGTCTTACGTTCATCGTGTTAACACTCAAAATAGTCACACCATAAGCAGCTTCAATAGCTTTCTTAATCTCAACTTTATTTGCTTTTTTGTTAACAACGAATCCGAAGCGGTTTAAAACTTCACTTTCTTTGGTTACTTTTTCCGTTACTATAGGTTTAATTATGATGCTCATATCCTATTATTTACTTAAATTTTCTTCAATTACTTCCAAAGAACTCTCCAAAAGCACTAAATTATTAGCATTTAATATAGCATAAGTACTTAATTCTAAGCTACTTACAACGCTAGCTGCCTTTAAATTGCGTGACGACAAATATACATTTTTATTTGAAGCACCCAATACAAATAGTGATTTTTTATTTTCTAACTCTAAAGCTTTCAAAACATTAATGAAATTTTTAGTGTTTGGAGTTTCAAAATTAAAGTCTTCAAGAACGATAATGTTTGATTCTTTTGCTTTGATCGAGAAAGCAGATTTTCTTGCCAATCTTTTCAAGCTTTTATTCAATTTGAATGAATAACTTCTTGGTCTTGGTCCAAAAACTGTTCCTCCTCCTTTAAACAAAGGATTTTTTGCACTACCCGCACGAGCAGTACCTGTTCCTTTTTGTTTTTTAATCTTACGTGTACTTCCCGCTACTTCAGCTCTTTCTTTAGCTTTGTGCGTCCCTTGGCGTTGATTAGCAAGATATTGCTTAACATCAAGATATACCGCGTGATTGTTTGGCTCTATACCAAATACTGAATCAGAAAGTTGAACTTTTCTTCCAGTATCTTTTCCGTTGAAATCTAATACTTTTGCTTCCATTACTTGTGAATGATTACATAAGAGTTGTTATGCCCAGGAACACATCCTTTGATAACTAGTAGATTCTTCTCAGCAACTACTTTTAAAACTCTAAGGTTTTGAATGTTTACATTTTCTCCTCCCATACGTCCAGCCATACGCATTCCTTTGAATACTCTAGATGGATAAGAAGAAGCTCCTACAGAACCTGGAGCTCTTAAACGGTTGTGTTGACCGTGAGTTGCTTGACCAACACCACCAAAACCGTGACGTTTTACAACCCCCTGAAAACCTTTACCTTTAGATACACCTTGTACATCTACAAATTCTCCTTCAACAAACATAGAAACATCTACAAGATCTCCTAATTTTTGTTCTGTTGCAAAATTTTGAAATTCAACGACTTTTTTCTTAGCTACAGTTCCCGCTTTTTTAAAGTGACCTAAAGCCGCTTTTGTGGAATGTTTCTCGTTTTTGTCATCGAAACCCAACTGCAACGCTTCGTACCCGTCAACACCTTTGGTTCTGACTTGGGTAACAACACATGGTCCAGCCTCAATTACAGTACAAGGAATGTTTTTCCCGTTCTCATCAAAAAGACTAGTCATGCCGATTTTTCTACCAATTAACCCAGACATAAATATTAATTATTAATTATTAAATATAAAAATAGAACACAATCATTTAAGTGACCTATTTTTTTTAGTGGTGCAAAAGTATAACTTATTTACACACAAACCAAAAAAAACTTTTCACTTAAATGAAGTGCTCTTTTTACTCTTGAAAGATACTTAAACTTTGATCTCTACTTCAACTCCACTAGGCAATTCTAATTTCATTAAAGCATCAATAGTTTTAGATGAAGATGAATAAATATCAATTAATCTCTTATATGACATTACTTCAAATTGTTCTCTTGCTTTTTTGTTAACGTGCGGAGAACGCAATACTGTAAAAAGTTTCTTGTGAGTAGGTAATGGAATTGGTCCTGTTACTACTGCACCGGTACTCTTAACCGTCTTTACAATCTTTTCAGCAGACTTATCTACCAACATGTGATCGTAAGATTTTAGTTTTATTCTGATTTTTTGACTCATTTTCTTAAAATTAAGCGTTTCCTTTTGCTTTTTTGATTACTGCTTCAGAGATGTTTGAAGGTGTTTCTGCGTAGTGTGAAAATTCCATAGTTGAAGTTGCACGACCTGAAGATAAGGTTCTTAAAGTTGTAACATATCCAAACATTTCAGATAATGGCACATCCGCTTTAATAGTTTTAGCTCCATTTCTATCACCCATATCATTTACTTGACCTCTACGACGGTTAATATCACCAACGATATCTCCCATGTTTTCTTCAGGTGTAATAACTTCCATTTTCATGATAGGCTCAAGGATTACAGCACCAGCAGCTTTTGCTACTTCTCTGTACCCCATTCTTGCAGCTAATTCAAAAGACAAAGCATCTGAATCCACAGGGTGGAAAGATCCATCTAAAAGTGTAACTTTTAAACTATCTACTTGGTATCCTGCTAAAGGACCCGTTTTCATTGCTTCTCTAAATCCTTTCTCAACAGAAGGAATATATTCTTTAGGAACGTTACCCCCTTTTACAGAGTTAACGAACTGTAGTCCAACTGGAGCTTTACCATCTACTTCATCAGCAGGCTCTAATACAAATACGATATCACCGAATTTACCACGACCTCCAGATTGTTTCTTGTAAGTTTCTCTGTGCTGAGCACTTCTTGTAAAAGCTTCCTTGTATTCAACTTGAGGCTCACCTTGGTTCACTTCAACTTTAAATTCACGTCTCATTCTATCAACTAAGATATCTAAGTGAAGCTCACCCATACCAGAGATAATAGTTTGACCCGAAGCCTCATCTGTTCTAACTGTAAACGTTGGATCTTCCTCAGCTAATTTAGCCAAAGCCATACCCATTTTATCTACGTCAGCCTTAGTTTTAGGCTCAATAGCAATACCAATTACTGGCGCAGGGAATTTCATAGACTCAAGAATAATTGGGTGTTTCTCATCACACAATGTATCTCCTGTTTTGATATCTTTAAATCCAACCGCTGCTCCAATATCTCCAGCTTCGATGTAATCGATTGGATTTTGTTTGTTAGCATGCATTTGGTAGATACGAGAAATTCTTTCTTTGTTTCCTGAACGTGTGTTCAAGACATAAGAACCAGCATCTAATCTTCCTGAATAAGCACGGAAGAAAGCTAAACGACCAACAAATGGGTCTGTAGCAATCTTAAACGCAAGAGCAGCAAACGGCTCTTTTACGTCTGGCTTACGCAAGATTTTAGTTTGATCTTCTTCTAACAATTCAGCATCATCAGGATGAATTCCTTCAATTCCTTCTTTATCCATTGGAGATGGCAAGTACTTACATACTGCATCTAACATGAACTGAACACCTTTGTTTTTAAAAGAAGAACCAGCAATCATAGGAATGATAGCCATATCCATCACAGCAGCTCTTAAAGCAGTATTGATTTCCTCTTCTGTAATAGAATCTGGATTTTCCATATACTTGTCAAGCAAATTCTCATCGTAATCAGCTACAGCCTCGATAAGAATATCTCTGTACTCTTTAACTTCTTCAACCATATCAGCAGGGATTTCTACAACTTCATACGTTGCTCCCATTCCTGCATCATCCCAAACAATAGCTTGGTTTCTTACTAAATCTACAACACCTTTGAAATCATTTTCTTCACCAATTGGTAAAGTGATCGCAACTGCATTTGATTTCAACATATCTCTTACTTGCTGACATACCATCAAAAAGTTAGATCCTTGTCTGTCCATCTTATTAACAAACCCAATACGAGGCACTCTATATTGATCAGCAAGTCTCCAGTTAGTTTCTGATTGCGGCTCAACACCATCAACAGCACTAAATAAGAAAACCAAACCATCAAGTACACGTAAAGAACGGTTTACTTCAACTGTAAAGTCAACGTGTCCCGGAGTATCAATAATATTGAAGTGATAAGGTAATGTTTCAGGTAAAATTTTACCTTGAGTAGTTGGGAAATTCCATTCACAAGTTGTAGCAGCAGAAGTAATTGTAATACCTCTTTCTTGCTCTTGTGCCATCCAGTCCATTGTTGCAGCACCATCATGTACTTCACCAATTTTATGTGATTTTCCTGTATAGAATAATATGCGCTCCGTTGTTGTTGTTTTACCAGCATCAATGTGAGCAGCAATTCCTATATTTCTTGTATATTTAAGTTCTCTAGCCATTTCTTAAGAATTAAAATCTAAAGTGAGAGAATGCTTTGTTAGCTTCTGCCATTTTGTGAGTATCCATTCTTTTCTTAACAGCAGCACCTTCTTCTTTAGCCGCAGCTAAACATTCGTTTGCCAATCTCTGAGCCATTGATTTTTCGTTTCTTCTTCTTGAATAAAGAATTAACCATTTCATTGCCATAGAAATTTTTCTGTCTGGACGAATTTGCATCGGGATTTGAAATGTCGCTCCACCTACTCTACGACTACGTACTTCTACGTGAGGCATAACGTTTGTCAACGCATCTTTCCAAATCTCTAACGATGGCTTTTCAGCATCTTGTTTTTTAGACTCAATGATGTCAATAGCATCATAAAATACTTTAAACGCTGTCGATTTTTTTCCATCCCACATTAAGTTGTTCACAAAACGTGTTACCAGTTGGTCACTAAACCTTGGATCTGGTAAAAGTGGTCTTTTCTTTGCCGCTCTTTTTCTCATGTCTTTTTTTTAATAAAATTTCATAATTATCTAGTCACAATAAATTGCGCCTCTACAAAAATTTCCTTTTAAATTACTTTTTTGCTTCTTTTGGGCGTTTAGCACCATACTTAGATCTCCTTTGCGTTCTTCCTGCTACTCCTGACGTATCAAGTGCACCACGAACGATGTGATATCTAACTCCTGGTAAATCTTTTACCCTTCCACCCCTAACTAATACTATCGAGTGCTCTTGTAAATTGTGTCCTTCACCAGGGATGTAAGCATTCACTTCATTACCATTTGTCAAACGTACACGCGCTACTTTACGCATTGCAGAGTTTGGTTTTTTTGGTGTTGTAGTGTAAACACGCGTACAAACCCCTCTTCTTTGAGGACAAGAATCTAAAGCAACCGATTTACTCTTCTTAGTTATCTGAGTTCTTCCTGTTCTTACTAATTGTTGAATTGTTGGCATAATTAATACTAAAAATTTATTATGTATATTTAATTCCCGCTTTTTACGGGGTTGCAAATGTATAAATTATTTTTTACTCTACAAATGTTAATTCATTAATTTTCAATAAGATTATTTAGCTATTTGATTTTAACCACAAAGATTAGATATTTGTATTCCATTTACTTATACCTAAACTTGATTGAAAAAGCTACTCCTTATACTTCTCATAACAATAACAAGTGTGAGTTGCTACGCTCAGAATTACCACCTGAAATTTGAAGGCCTCACAAAAACTGAAACACAAATAATAGACTCAATTCAGTATGATAAAACACACCGCGACAAATTATCTTTAATTCAAGAAACAGCACGTATCCAAAAATCACTATCGAAACAAGGATATTTAGAAAACAAAGAGGTTTCAAACAATCAAGTCAACGACAGCTCTTTCGTTTCGATCATTAGCTTAGGTTCCAAAACAAAAACAATAAAATTATTGATTCACTCAAATCAAGCGGTTAAAAAATTGATTTCAAACAATAAAGATTCCATAACCGTACCTTACCCTCTTGTAGAATCATTTTTAAACGAACAAAAGACAAAGCTGGAAAACGCAGGCTTCGCACTTTCGGTTTTTAAATTAAGCAACATTTCAAAAAAAGAAGGTACATTGTTCGCAGATTTAGAAATAACCGAAAATAAGCAAAAAATAATTGATAAAATACAAGTTGTCGAGAACAGTAATAAGCAAGCAAAATTTCCTCAAGGCCATCTAAAACAAATTAACAGACAATTTAAAAGTATGATTGTTTCGCAAAACAATCTAAATAAAATCAGTGAAGAATTTCATAAATACAATTTCATACAACAAATAAAATCTCCTGAAACACTTTTTACAACTGACTCAACAAAAGTTTATGTTTATCTCGAAAAACAAAACGCAAACAGTTTTGATGGATTCATAGGTTTCAATAACAACGAAAGTCAAAAAATAACATTAAGCGGCTACCTAGATCTTAAACTACAGAACATCCTAAATACAGGAGAAGAATTTAAATTGATTTGGAAAAGCGACGGCAATGACCAAAGAATATTCAATATAGGCCTCGAACTTCCCTACCTTTTCAAAAGTCCAATTGGACTAAAAGGACAAATTAATATATTTAAACAAGACAGCACCTTCCAAAATACAAAAACAGGCATCGAACTGAGTTATTTCATAAAATACAACACACGACTCTACTTAGGCTACGAATCAACCACCTCAAGTGATATACAAAAAACAAACAACAACATCGTGAGTGATTATAAAAGTAATTTTATTACCGCAACATTCACATACAACAAAAGAGACAACAACAACATCAATCCTAACAAAGCAAGCACCACCATGAAACTTGGATTTGGAACAAGAGAAAACACAAGTACTCAAATAACTGATAATTTAGATACACAAAACTACATCGAACTAACATCCAACTACACCTTCTATTTATCCAAAAAAAACCACTTCAATTTAAAGGGTATTTTTCAAAATCTCAACAGCACTAACTACAGTACAAATGAACTTTATCGTTTTGGTGGAAATAATTCTATTAGAGGCTTTCTAGAGAATAGTCTCCAAGCTAAAACTTTTTTTGTTCTAGCGACAGAATACAGATACTTACTTAACGAGAATTTTTATGTAAATACCGTAATTGATTTCGCGAGTTTTAGTCTGCCAAAAGTTTCAAATACAACAGCTTATAACACTAATGAACTCAGCTACGGCTTAGGATTTTCACTACAAACACAAAATGGACTTTTACGGTTTTCCGCAGTAAATAATTACAACAATGAAGTGAAAACGAATTTTTACAACACAATTATTAATTTTAGTTATAATGTTAAGTTTTAACAAAAACTTAAAAATTAACAAACATTATTAGGTTTTTTAACAAATTATTAAGATTTTTGTTTTACTAATTAAAAACATTAAAAAATGAAACTAAAGTTCAATGGAATCTTAGTGCTATTACTAGTACTTGTAGCGCAATTAACATTTGCGCAAGAAAGAACCGTTACTGGTGTTGTTTCTGATGAATCAGGCATGCCAATACCCGGCGTAAGTGTATTATTGAAAGGAACTACTTCAGGAACACAAACTGATTTTGATGGTAAATTTGCTATTAAAGCATCTCCAACACAAGTTTTACTTTTTAGCTATATAGGGCTAAAGACACAGGAAGTAAAAGCTACTTCTTCATTAATAAACATCAAAATGATAAGTAGCGCGTTGGAACTTGAAGGAGTTACTATTAACGTTTTAGGTATTGAAGTTAAGAAAAATGAAGCAGCCTCAGCATTCTCAAAAGTAAAGGGTGATGTACTTACCAATTCAGGTGAAACATCTTTATTAAAAGGATTGTCTGCTAAAGCATCAGGAGTAAGTATTGTCTCTAACTCTGGAGATCCAGGATCAGGAGCTTATGTACAAATTAGAGGTCAAAACTCTATTACAGGCTCTACACAACCTTTATATGTTATAGATGGTATTCCAGTATCTAGCGATGAGATTGGAAGCGGAGTAGATGGTGTAGGTCAACAAAGTAGAATGAATGACATCAACCCTAATGATATCGAATCCGTAAAAGTGCTCAAAGGAGCTTCTGCTGCAGCGTTATGGGGATACAGAGCATCAAATGGGGTGGTTTTAATAACTACTAAAAAAGGAAAAAAAGGAAAAATATCTGTAGACATTAACTCTAGTGTGTCTTTTGACAAAGTTAATATCAAATTCAAAACTCAGGATATCTATGGCCAAGGTACAGGTGGTGTTTGGAGCGGAGCTTCAAACAGAGCAGGTTCGTTTGGGGATAAAATCTCCACAAGGTCAGGTGCTTCCGACGTATTCAATACATCGGGGCAATCTTTTGTTTCTGACAGAGGAAATACAATTTTCCCAATAACAACTAAAAACAGCACTGCTAATTTTAATGATTCAAATTACGATGCAGTGATAAATAACGGGCAATCATTGAATAACCACGTAGCTATAAGTGGTGGTAGCGAAACCACAAGTTTCTACTTAGGATTAGGTAGTAATGTTCAAGAAGGAATTGTCAGAGGGTCTGATTACGAAAGAACGAGTGTTGATTTTACATCTGACTCAAAAATAGGTGATAAACTTTCATTTAAAAGCAAGTTTAGTTACTCTTCAAGCAATTCAAACAGAGTACAGACAGGGTCTAATTTATCAGGATTGTTTTTAGGACTTTACCGTAATCCTGCTGATTTTGACATCACCGACTACAAAGGTACAAGCTTCGTTAATGGAGTTCCTTCGCTAAATAGCCACAGAGCATATAGACAAGCAGTAGGGACCACCGCAGCAGACAGAAATCCTAGCTACAATAACCCTTTGTGGACTACAGACGTTCAAAAAAATCCAAATACAGTTGAAAGATATATTGCAGGATTCGAAATAAAGCAAGAGGTAACAAATTGGATGACACTACTTGGGAGACTTGGATTAGATGGATACTCTGATAAAAGAATCAGTATGTTCCCAATGAATTCATCGGAAAATGGAGGAAATGGATTCGCTACTGAAAGTGTTACCGACTTTAAATCGTACAACGTTGACATTATTGCATTGGGCGATTTACAAATCAATGACGATATAGGATTGAATTACCTTACGGGTATTAACTTTTCATCAAGTGAATACGATCAAAGAGGAGGAACTTATAAAAATTTCTTGATTGACAACAACGCTTTTTCTTACGACAATGCATTAATCCTTGACAAAACAACATTTTTAGACAGAAGATACTCTAAACTCAGTGGAGCTTATTTCTCTACAGCATTTGATTACAAGAACTATTTATATTTAACTGTTGGAGGACGACTAGAAACTTCTTCGACTTATAGCCCTTCCTTAAAGTCTTATTTTTATCCTACTGCAGAGGTAGCGTATAAGTTCACAAATAACATGAGTAGTGAGATATTGACTAACGGTAAATTAAGAGCTACTTTTGGTCAAATCGCGTCTATCCCTAGAGCATATGCAGGAAGCACTTATTTCAATTCTGCAGCAGGCTTAGAGGGTTATGGCCCAGCTTATGACTCAGGAGCTTATAATGGTTCTTTTCAAAGATCAGCAAGTAGAGGAAATCCAAACCTAAAACCAGAAATCAAAACGGAAGTAGAATTTGGAGCAGATTTAGAATTCTTTAATAGAATTACAATTAACGCAACCTTTTACTCAAATGAGACAAAAGATTTACTTGTTGACGTACCTTTAAATGGCTCATCAACATTCGGTAGTCTTTATGGAAATTTCGCTACAATCGAAAATAAAGGATTTGAAATTGAATTTGACGCTAACTTACTATCTTCTAACTCTCCTATCAAATGGAATGTATTTGGTAACTGGAGCAGAAACAGAAATAAAGTAACTGAACTACAAGGAACAGAATCACTATTCCTAGATGGTTTTGCGGGATCATCATCACGTGCAGTTTTAGGACAACCACTAGGAGTCTTGTGGGGTGGTAAATTTGCAACAGATACTAATGGAACACTAATTCTTGACTCAAATGGGTTTCCAACAGTAGCACCAATTGAAGGCGTTATAGGGGATCCTAATCCAAATTGGAGAGGTGCCATTGGAACATCAATTAGTTTCAAAAACGTAACTCTTAGTACCCTTTTCGACGCTTCTATAGGAGGTCAACTTTGGGATGGTACAAATGGAGCTTTAAATAACTTCGGTAAAACCTTAGAATCAGCAAACGAAGTTACACTTACAAGTCCAACTACAAACTACAACGGAGCTGTCATTCCTGCAGGAACTGTAAGAGGTAACTTAAGAGATTTTGGTGCTGGAAACGTATTACTAGATGAATCTTGGTACACACAATTAGGAGGAGGATTTGGACCGGTTAGTGAACAATTCGTAAAATCAGCTTCATGGGTTAAGTGGAGAGAATTAAGCTTATCCTATCTTTTAAAATTTAAAAAAGAGAACATCGGAATTGAGAGCATAACTTTTACCGGGACAGGAAGAAATTTATGGTTATGGACTGAAGACAAAACTTTAGGACAAGATCCTGAAACAAATCTTACAGGAGGATCAAACGGAAGAGGGCTGCAATACTTTAATAGTCCAAACTCTAAGTCTCTAATCTTTAGTGTAAATTTAAAATTCTAAGCAAATGAAAAATATTAATATAAAATTAGTAGCACTCTGTACAGTACTTGCTACAATAGTTGGTTGCACAAGTTATGTGGATGACTTGAATGTTGATCCTGACAATTTACTCGATTCTGATGCAAAAAACCTTTTTCAAGGGGTTTTACTAGCAAATCAATTTTTTCAAACTAGCTCTAACACTAGAGACGTAATGATTTGGTTGAACCAAGCTAATGGAGAAGACAGGCAGTATGTTGCATTAAACAACTGGAACAATTCAGCAGCCTCTTCTTTTGATGATAGCTGGAATAATGCCTATGTTAATACTATAACACAGGCAAAAATCACCTCTTCTAAAGCACTAGTTGAAGGTAGCCCGAGATTAGCAGGAGCCGCACAAGTTATTGAGGCGCATTGTATAGGAACGGTTACTTCTCTTTGGGGAGATGTTCCCTACTCTGAACTAGACATAACAGGAAACAATTTAACACCTAAATTTGATCCTCAAGCATCCGTATACACTAGTATTCAACTTTTACTTGATAAAGCAATCTTAAACCTTCAAAAAACAACTGGACCGGTAATACCTGCGGACAAGGATATATACTACAATGGAGATGCTTCAAAATGGATCAAGCTTGCTTACTCATTGAAAGCTAGATATTATCTGCATACCAAGGAATATCCCCTTGCAAAAGATAATGCAATACTAGGCATAAACAATGCTGAGGATGATTTCAAAGCAAAATTTCAAAATTCTTACCTTCAAAGTTTTAATCCTTTTTATTCTTTCTTGGTTTATGACAGAGATTCGTATATGTCAGGAGATAGCTATGCAGCGCGTCTATTAGATCCGACTGCCACACTATACAGAGGAAATGCTAAAACGAATGAATCTGCACGATTTGCTTTTACGTACTTAGGTGATGATAACGCAGAGTATTTTTCTCCTTATGGGCTAAATATTTATGGTTCTGATTATGCTTTTTCTAATGGGAAATTCGGAAGTGATTCCGCAATACCACTTATTACTTACGGAGAAATGCTTTTAATTATTGCTGAAGTAGATGGAAGAGTTTCTTTCAATACTGGTTTAGCTTCATATAACAATTATAGAGCATTATTGAATACTGGATACTCAATAGGTATAAATAATTCAGGCTATGCTCTTTTTAACTATGACTTAGATGTTGAAGTGGTACAGCCATTTAAATATGAAGCATATATAGCAGATGACTTCCTTGCAGGCGGCATAGAGAATCCTTCGCCAAGTATTTCTCAGCAAAATGCACTATTAAGAGAAATATTTCAAGAAAGATACATCTACTTCATGGGGACTTATGAAACGTTAAACGATTTTGGAAGATCAAATAACATGGCTAACATTCAATTAAAGCCCGGATATGCAGGTACGCCGCAAAGATTACTTTATCCGCAGGTAGAAGTGAATGCCAATCCAAATACACCAAACCCGATACCAAAAATAACGGTAAAAACATCAGTACATAACTAGTTAATATTCGTATCAAAATTAAAACCATCAGTTAACACTGATGGTTTTTTTTTATATCTTTGCGGCATGGAAAAAGAACATCAAATTTTTGGGATTAGAGCTATAATTGAAGCAATCCAAGCAGGAAGCACTGTGGACAAAGTGTACATACAAAAAGAAGCAAGTGGTGAATTAATGAAAGACTTGATGAAAGTCATGAAAAGAGCCAACATTAACTTCTCCTACGTTCCTGTTGAAAAACTAAATCGCCTTACTCCTAATAACCATCAAGGTGCTGTAGCGAGCATCTCTCCTATTTCATTTTTCGACTTAGAAACTTTAATAAATGCGGTAGTTGAAAACGGTAAAAAACCATTATTCTTGGTATTAGACCAAATATCTGATGCAAGAAATTTTGGAGCTATCATAAGAACAGCAGAGTGCACTGGAGTTAATGGTATAATTGTTCAAAAAGCTGGCTCAGCTCCTGTCAATGGCGACACCGTAAAAACTTCTGCCGGAGCAGTATTTAACATTCCTATTTGCAAAGTAGAACATATAAAAGATGCTATTTTTTTACTACAAGCAAGCGGCATCAAAACGGTAGCAGCAACAGAAAAAACAGACCAAAATATTTATGATATTTCCCTTAATGAACCCGTGGCCATCATTATGGGATCTGAAGACCGAGGAGTTAATCCATCTGTTCTAAAAATTGTAGACGAAAAAGCTAAACTTCCTATGTTTGGGACTATAGGATCGCTAAACGTATCAGTAGCCTGTGGAGCTTTTTTGTATGAAGCAGTAAGACAGCGCAATTAGGTTACTAATCATAAAAATTAAAAAAGGGGAAACAATTTAAATATTGCTTCCCCTTTTTTTTGTCGTCATATCTAAAAACGGAGTAATACGGAGCTAAAAAATAACGTACTTACTAGAAAGCACAGAGTATGGCATCTCATTTTAGACAAACTATTAACATCAAAATTATAATATTCACAAAATTACTGACTGATATGAAAAAAATTATTAATAAACAACAGTTCACGCATGATTATATTTAACTTTTAATTAAGATATTTACACCCTAATTTAATTTAACTATCAATGAAACTAAGATTTAAACAAATTTTAGTGCTATTAGTAGCACTGGTAGCGCAATTCACCATCGCGCAAGAAAGGACAGTGAGCGGAACTGTCACCGACAATTCAGGCTTACCGCTTCCGGGAGCAAGTGTCCTTATTAAGGGAACACAAAAAGGAACTCAGACTGATTTTGATGGAAAATACGCTATTAAGGCGTCAGCATCTGACATTCTAGTTTTTAGTTTCGTGGGGACAGAAACACAAGAAGTTAAAGCCACAAATACAGTGGCTAATGTTAAAATGAAGAATTCTTCACAATCACTCGATGAAGTTGTGGTCGTGGGTTATGGAACACAAAAGAAAAAAGATGTAACAGGTTCCATCACATCCATTAAAGGAAGTGCTATTGCTAATTTAGCTACGCCAAGTTTTGAATCTCAACTTGCTGGTAGAGCTGCGGGAGTGCAGGTTACAACTAACTCGGGAGTTTTAGGTCAAGCACCTGTTATTCGTATACGTGGAGTTGGGTCTATCTCTTCTGGAACTTTCCCTTTAGTTGTGGTTGACGGAGTACCTATTTTCACTGGTGATGTAGGAGGATATGCTAATACAAATGCATTAGGAGATATTAATCCTGCTGATATCGAATCAACAGAAGTTTTAAAAGATGGATCAGCAACAGCTATCTACGGATCTAGAGCTGCAAACGGGGTAATTTTAATTACAACAAAAAAAGGTAAAGGTGGTAGATTTACAGCAAACTACAACACCTACATTGGTTCTTTGCAACCAATAAAATTCCTAGATTTACTTAAAACACCGGATTTCATTACAATTTCAAACGAGAAAAGAAGTAACAGAGGGGTTTCAGCATGGGCTAACGGAACTGCATTTGATACGGATTGGCAAAAAGCTGTTCTTAGATCAAGTGCGTTGCAAATAGATCACAACTTATCATTATCTGGATCTACAGATAAAACGAGTTACTACTTCTCGTTAGGTTACAACAATCAAGAAGGTGTTGCATTAGCTAATGAGCAAACGAGATATAATGTAAGAGCTAATGTTGATCAAAAGATCAAACCTTGGTTAACAATAGGAACAAATATTGCCGTTTCTAGAACTACAAACACAGGACTAAATGTAGGTACAAACAGTTTGTCAGGATTGATGTTTAATGCCGCAAGACAATTACCAAACACACCTATTTATGATGCAGCAAATCCAACTGGTTACAACATAAGTGGACCATCTGTTGGACAAGCAGAAAATTTTTCAATAATTGCAAATAACATCCCAAACATTAGATATGTTTTAGACAATAATGTTTTGCGTTCTAAAATAGATAGAACTCTAGCAAGCGTATACGCTAATTTTAGATTATCGAACAGCTTAAACTTTAAGACACAGGCAAGTGTAGATGCAATTGGAACTGAAGGATTTACATACTTAAACCCGATCAATGGAGACGGAGTTGGAGTAGCGGGATTAATTCGTAATGACTTTTCTAATTTAACTCGTTGGAATGTACAAAACGTTTTATCTTACAATAAAACATTTGGAGAATCTCATAACGTTTCAGCAACAGGAATTTACGAAGCACAACAACAAAGAGTAAGTAACTTTTTTGCAGGTGGTAATGGATTATCATCAACTTTCTTTAATCAAAATGTGATATCTGGTTCTTACACTACTCCTATTTCAGGAGGTTCATTGTCAGAAAATGGTATTATATCTTATGCTGCTAGATTAAACTACAACTTTAAAGAGAAATATTTCATACAAGGATCGATTCGTACAGATGGAATTTCTTCATTACCTACAGCAAATAAATGGGGAACTTTCCCAGGGGTATCTGCAGGATGGACTGTAAGCAAAGAATCATTTATGAAAGATATAGAGAATGTAGTATCTGACTTTAAATTGAGAGCTTCGTATGCTGAAGTTGGTAATGTTAACATAGGTAACTACCCTTATCTAGGATTGTACAATAATGCAAAATATGCAGACTACAACGGTATCGCTTACTCTCAAGCACAAAATGCACAGTTAAGATGGGAAACATCTTTAAAGACAGATTACGGAGTTGATTTAAGTTTATTTAATAGTCGCTTAAAATTAACTTATGACTATTTCATAAATAATCAGAATGGCTTAATTTTAGCAGTACCACAACCAATTTCTCTAGGTGTACCAGGAAACTCAATATCTCAAAACATAGGAGCTCTTAAAAACACTGGGCATGAAATATCAGCAGATTTTGATGCTGTTAGAGGAGAAAAATTCACTTGGAATATCAACGCAAATGTATCATTTGTCAAAAGTAAAGTAGTGACATTGGTTAATGGACAAGATATTTTAACTGGAGATAATTTACTTAGAGAAGGTGAATCTCCAAATGCGATTTTTGGATATAATTATTTCGGAGTGAATCCTGCAAACGGAAACCCCGTATATTATAAAAGTGATGGATCTTTAGTTCAAGGAAATATCGATACTCAATCCTACAGGGTTTACAACCCAGCTACTCCAGCTGATATCTCTGTTGCATCATCGTTAACGGCAGCAGATAAAAGTGTATTAGGAAATGTATTACCTACATACTTTGGATCGATTATTAATACAATGAAATATAAAAATTTAGATTTCACATTTATGTTCCGTTTTAGTGGTGGAAACAAAATTTTCAACTCTACAAGAAGAGAAGGTTTAGGACAAAACTTTAACAATAACAGTACTGAAATACTAGGTAGATGGCAAAGTGCTGCAAATCCTGGAGATGGATGGACACCAAGGCTTAGAGATGACAGAGAGACTTTTATTAATATAAATCAAGCTTCAACAAGATTCTTAGAGAATGGTGACTTTATAAAATTAGACAACATAACGCTTGGTTACAGTTTCGCAAGAAACTTTACAGACAAATTAAAAATTGATAAATTTAGATTGTACGTACAAGGTCAAAATCTACTGGTTATTACCAAGTATAAAGGTTTAGATCCAGAGATGGAAATTCTAGGAGTGGATTTAAACGGAACTCCAAGATCGACAATATTTACGATGGGACTTAATGTTAGTTTCTAATTTAAAATTAAAAAAAATGAAAAATAAAAATAAATTCATAAACAAATGGAGTCCAAGATTAATTGCTTCCATTTTTTTAACTACAATACTGCTCACTTCATGTAGTGAAGAAAAAACAATAGAACTTGAGCCTTTTAACAGCATAGCAGAGGGAGTTGCATTTACTACACCTGAGTTAGTACAATTATCAGTAACTGGTATGTACAACGCGGCCGCATTAGGAGACTATAATGGCGGAAATCCCCGAGGCTATATCTTTGGTGCTGCATTCGTGCAACAAGGAGACAATAGAGGTGAAGATGCGCTTAACTTAGCTACTTTTTATCAATTAACCTACACAGGGACTTATGACACTACTACTGCCAACAATACTTATTATTGGGCAGATGGATATCGTTTAATAAACAGAGCCAATATTATTATTGAAGGAGTGACAGCCGCACTACAAGCTGGTACGATTACTCAAGCGGTTGCAAATGATTACCTTGGGCAGGCCAAGTTTTTTAGAGCTATTGCACACCACGAAATCTTAATTCACCATGCTAGACCGTTTCAAGATAATGGAGGTAATAATCCTGGGATTCCTTACAGAGAAATTCCTAATAATACAAAACCCAATATTGATTTAAGCTTGGCGCAAGGTAGAAATACGGTAGCTGAATGTTATACTAAAATTTTAAAAGACCTTGATGATGCGGAAACTTTAACTGCATCTAAAAGCGCTAGAGCGGGTACAGCTAAAATTGAGAGAATAACAAAAGAAGCTGCGATCGCATACAAAACTAGAGTATACTTGCATATGCGCAGATGGGACAAGGTAATCTCAGAAGGAGTTAAACTAAATGGACTGTATGCAATGGAGGCTAGTCCAAATACTCCTTTCTCAAATAACTTAGGCAACTCTGAGTCAATTTTCTCTCTAGCTCAAAGTGCAGTTAACAATCCTGGAGCAAACGGTGCATTAGCAAATATGTATCATCCTCCAGTTCCAGCTGCCACAAATGGTAGAGGTCTAGTAGCCATTAGCCCAATAATTTGGAGAAACTCAAGCTGGTTATCTGATGATAAACGTAGAGAAGAAGGAACTATGGTTGTAACAGGAGTAACTGGTTACTATCCTGGAACTAAATTTACTAAAAAGTATAAAGATGCTGTAAATAAGACTGACGCTTCACCGATTATCAGATATGCTGAAGTAGCATTAAACATGGCTGAAGCATACGCAAGAGAAAATGACATGATTAATGGTTTAGCAAGATTAAATTCAGTGCGTAACCGTTCACTAGCATTACCAGCGACACAAGCTTACACTTTAGCAACATTCGGACTTACAGACAATGTTGCATTATTAAGATCAGTTCTGACTGAAAGAAGAATTGAATTTGTAATGGAGGGACGCAGATGGGCAGATATTAGCAGGTTGCAAAATGACAACCTTGCCCCTATTGTTGGTATACCTGCAAAGGTAGCAAATGGTGGTTTTTCAAGTCTAGCTCTTGCTACACCTGCTTATGCATTAGGAACACCTTACACTGGTGCATTAACTGTTAATGCAATTCCTTATACAGATTTTAAATTTATATGGCCAATACCGATATTAGAAACTAATTCAAACCCAACTTTAAGAGCCCAACAAAATCCTGGCTATTAAATTGATTCGTTAAATAGTATAAAAACCGTCTAAATTAAATTTTAGACGGTTTTTTTTATCTCTATAAGATGAGTTAAATTGTGCCTAATTTTAGCTCAAGAAAATAAATAGGAAGCAAATTCTATCATTACTAAAAAACGAACTAAAGCGTGTGCTCTAGTTCGTTTTTTTATTTTCGATATATTCATAATTAACTGATGTATCACTTGAAAAATAGGCAACTTCATCCTCGTCTTCTACGGGTAAATTGACGAAATTACCATGAACATCAAAACGCTGCATAAAGCGGTCGTGTGTTGCATCATAATTTGGATGCTCCCATTCATACTTATACACCTTCTTATATTCTTCTGTTTTATACATAACAGCTAAGAAGCATCCCGTAATAAAACCTCCTAAATGCCCTTCCCAAGAAATAGCTTCGTCAACTTTTGGAAAAACATACCAAACCATACCTCCATAAATCATAATAACGGTTAGCGATAAGGCTATTAGTCTGAAATATTTAGTGAGCAATCCTTTAAAAAAAATAAAGCTAAACAACACATAAATTAGTCCACTTGCACCAATATGAAAACTAGGCCTACCTATTAACCATGTTATACTTCCTGAAAGTAGTATTCCGAAACCTAATACACCAATGGTTTGCTTAGGATAAAAAAATTGCAATGCTGCCAGTAGAATTAACAGAGGAACCGAATTATTATAAAGATGATCCAAATCACTGTGAATAAAAGGACTAAACAGCACGCCTTGCAAACCATTTAAGGTTCTTGGATAAATTCCGTTTTCTACGAAGTCGTAATCAAATCGTATTTCTAACCAATAAACGAACCATAATAGCAGCACAAAAAAAAGTGGAAGTGCAAGCAGTGCGTTCGTGAATCTAAAATGTTTGTCCATTGCTTTGATTTTGAATAGAAGACTCAATTATTTGACCAAAGCCAAGATAATGCTAATTTGTCAGCTATTGATAATCCCCTACACATGATTAAATATCGTATTCCTTTTTTAGCCCAGATCGAAACGGCATCCTTTAAGGAATTGGCTCGTTTGAAAAAACGAGATAAATCCTTAAAGATATAGTGGAGAGCTGGAATAGCTTCAAATAAAAAAGAGTAATTTTGCACTATGGAAGCACCATTAGCAGAGCGTATACGACCACAAAAACTTACTGATTACATAAGTCAATCCCACTTGGTAGGTCCTAAAGGATCATTGACTAATCAAATAGCAAAGGGAATCATTCCTTCGCTTATATTTTGGGGACCACCAGGAACAGGCAAAACAACTTTAGCACAAATTATTGCACAAGAATCAGAACGTCCGTTTTTTATCCTAAGTGCTATTAACTCTGGTGTAAAGGACATACGAGAGGTAATTGATAAGGCGAAACAAAGTGGTGGCATGTTTACTACTAAAAACCCTATTTTATTTATTGATGAGATTCACCGCTTTAGTAAATCACAACAAGATTCATTACTAGCTGCCGTTGAGAAAGGTTGGATAACTTTGATAGGTGCTACCACAGAGAACCCCAGTTTTGAAGTAATCCCTGCTTTGCTATCAAGGTGTCAAGTTTACGTTTTGAATGCTTTTACAAAAGCAGATTTAGAATCATTATTAGAAAGGGCAATGACAAAAGATTTATACCTACAAAATAAATCTATTGAACTTAGAGAAACAGAGGCTTTGCTACGATTATCAGGTGGAGACGGTCGTAAACTGTTGAATTTATTTGAACTTGTAATCAATGCATCCATTGATGACCAAATTATTATAACAAATGACCGCGTTTTATCGCTAGTACAACAAAATACGGTTTTATATGACAAAAGTGGAGAGCAACATTATGACATTGTTTCCGCATTTATAAAATCGATAAGAGGAAGTGACCCTAATGGAGCGGTTTATTGGTTAGCACGAATGATTGAAGGAGGAGAAGATGTTAAGTTTATTGCACGCAGAATGCTTATTTTGTCGAGTGAGGATATTGGCAATTCAAACCCTACGGCTTTTATTATGGCTAACAATACTTTTCAGGCGGTAGCTACCATAGGATATCCTGAAAGCCGAATTATTCTAAGTCAATGTGCTATCTATTTAGCTACATCACCTAAAAGTAATGCTTCCTACCTAGCGATAGGTACAGCACAGCAATTAGTGAAACAAACAGGTGATTTATCTGTACCTATTCATTTAAGAAACGCACCTACAAAACTCATGAAAGAGCTAGGTTACGGTGAAGAATATAAATACTCACACGATTATCAAAATAATTTTGCTGAGCAGGAATATCTACCCGATGCTTTGAAAGACACCCCAATTTACATACCTGGCAACAATTCGAGAGAAAACACCACAAGAGAGTTCCTTAAAAATCGATGGGGAAACAAATATAATTATTAAACAAAAAGAGCAAGCACTTATGGTACTTGCTCTTTTGCTTTATGACAAATTACTTTTAAAACTTTACATCTACTTTTTCAGACATTAAAGTTTCTCCTTGGTAATATTCAAAAAACCAATCGTTATCCTTTTTATACATTACACCATTTGTATTCCCTTTCTGCGCAAGAAAATAATCTACTTTAGCTGTTTTTTGTATTTTCATTACAACACTTGGTGTACTATCTACTAATTGAAAACCATTTGTAATAGGTTGCGCATAAAGAGCACTCGCACTTGGCACATTGACAACGGTAGTTACTGTATTTACAGCAGACTTTACGTTTTGACCTACTTCTTCGGCTCTTACAATTTCTGATCTAGAACCTGCAGGAGTGGCAGCATTCACTTTTCCGCTGTACTTATATTCTAAAGCAGTTATAGACTCAAACGCTCTATTCAATGCTTCGCTGTACGCAACTTCATAGCTTTTCTCCCTACTCGAACCTAACTCAGATTTATATACAACATTACCGTAACAATCCTTAAAAACAACATATAATTTAGTAGTCAAAAAAGCTTTTTCGTTTATAACATCTAAATCCAAAAATCCGCAACGATCACCTAAACCCATAGGTTTTTCTTCATTGGTATAATAAGCCTCAAAACCTGCCTTATTAAGATTAAATTTAGTCAAGGTAGCCAATCGATATTGATTGTCTGATTTCATAAATTCATATTTTAAGGGAATGATAACCGCTTTATAGTCGTTTATTGACTGCGCTATTCCCAAACCTGATATAAGTAAGGCTATAAATGCTAACTGCTTTTTCATAATTATAGGTATTTTTTTAATTCTAATAAATGATTGACTTGTTTGATATGACCTTCGACTTTAATTTTACTTTCATTAAAAAAAATAGCATCTAAACCAATTTTTAAGGCGCCTTCTACGTCAGCGTCGAGCGAGTCTCCAATCATAACACTTTGGGATTTGCTTGCGTTTGCAGTTTGCAACGCATGTTCAAAGATCAATGGATTTGGTTTTTTAACTCCAGCTGTCTCTGAATTTGTAACCGAAACAAAATAATCTTGTAATTGCGAATTTTTAATTTTCCTGTCCTGCACATCCGCAAAACCGTTTGTAATAATATGTAATTGGTATTTACCTTTTAAATAATCTAAAATCTCAAAGGCTCCCTCAAAGAGATGGTTATTATCTGGTAATAAATCAATATAATCTTGAGCAAGAACAGCAATTTGCTCGTCTGCTATTTTATAATCAATCGCATCAAAAGAATGCTTTAGCCTATTATAGCGCAACTCTTCGTGCGTAATCTTATCATATTGATACAGTTGCCAACACGCTTGATTTATTGGAATGTATTTCTCGATAAAATTATTGACACTCACCTTTGGGTGGCTGACTGCAAATATTTTTGCAAATGTCAATTCAGAATTTTTTTCGAAATCCCAAAGCGTATGGTCTAGATCAAAAAATATGTCTGTAATATTTTCAATTTTCATAAATAAATATTTTAAAAAACACCTTCGTCTACAAAACTAAAGTAATTCGTCTCAGCAATGATTAAATGGTCTAATACTTTTATTTCCAGGCTATCACCCGCTATTTTTAACTTTTTGGTAATATGCTTATCAGCATCGCTTGGAACCAGCGTTCCTGAAGGATGGTTATGGCATAAAATTAAGCTAGTAGCACCAATTTCAAGTGCAGACTTAAACACAATTCTGACATCTACAAGCGTTCCAGTAATTCCACCTTTACTCAATTGTGATTTGGAAAGGATTTTATTTGAATTGTTAAGGTAGATAATCCAAAACTCCTCATGTGGTAGCTCTCCTATTATAGGTTGCATAATTTCAAATATCACTTTACTCGAGGTTACCTTTGTTAGTTCAACTGCATCTTCGGTTCTCCTGCGTCTTCCTAATTCCATCGCTGCAATTATCGAAATGGCCTTTGCTTCTCCGATACCTTTAAATAACATTAATTGCCCAATCGATAATTTCCCTAAAGCATTTAAGTTATTATCTACACTTTTCAAAATCCTTTTACTTAGCTCTACTGCTGACTCACTCCTACTTCCTGAACCAATTAAAATAGCGATTAACTCAGCATCACTAAGTACGGATTTGCCTTTTAGCATAAGCTTTTCTCTGGGCTTATCATCTTCGGACCAATTTGTAATCGGAAAATTAGTGTGTTCCACTGGTATAGATTTAAATTAACAAGAAAGCGATTTTAATCATTCAACTACAATTATTTTAAAGACTTTTTCTCATGCAAATACTGTTTTTCAAACCTTCGTAAGGCGCATAATTCTCTATGGCAACATAACCCGCTTTTAGATACATACCAATAGCAGCTTCCTGTCTATACAACGTTTCGAGTACTGAAACCTTAAAACCAAGAGTCATCGCCCAAGCCTCTAACTCATGTAACATCATTTGAGCTAGCCCTTTCCCTCGAGTATCAGGAGTAACAAACATACGTTTTATTTCAATTGTATTGGTATCGTATTTCTTAAAGCAAGAACACGCAACAGGAGTATGATCCCAATAGACTACAATCACATTTGGATTAAATTCGATAATATTATTTTGCCAATAATTAGATTGCAGCTCAGGATACGTTTCCCACAAGCTTTTGTCTAAAGCTTTTACTAATCCAATGAAATCTTCATTTTCATTGGTCGTCCTTACAATTTTGATTTGCTCTTCCACTACCAAAATTACCCGATTATTTTTTTAACTTCATCAAAATTGAGTCCGCCGTAATTACCTGAACTCATTAGCAACAAAGCCGAATTATCTAAATTTTTACTCAATAAATAATCTTTAAATTCAGCGGGATTGGTATAAATAACTAAATCCTTTCTATTAAAAGCAGTCGCTATCTGATCATAGGTGACTTCTTCTAGTTGTTTAATTTTCACTGCATCAGGTGAATAAAACACCACTGCTTCGTCAGCAAAATCTAACGCTCCTTCATATTCCTTCAAAAACTCGGCATTCAGACTACTGTACGTATGCAGCTCTAAACATGCTACAACTGTTCTATCTGGATATTGCTCTTTTACCGCTTTTGTTGTTGCTGCTACTTTACTAGGAGAATGTGCAAAGTCTTTGTAAGCTACTGCAGTTTTAGATTCAGCAATTTTCTCTAATCTTTTAGACGCCCCCTTAAAACTTGCAATTGCTTCGTAAAATTCAGCTTCATCAACACCCATATTTTGACATATCCATTTGGCTCCAGCCAGATTATTCAAATTATGCGCCCCAAAAACTTCGATAGGCATATCACCCTCCGGGGTTTCTAATAAAGTAACTCCGTTTTCTACTCTATATTCTGGTGTACAATACGGTAATTTTCTTATTGGATTAGTCGCAGCCTCGGCCACAAGTTTTACTTCAGTATCATTTTCGTTGTAAACTAAAATACCACCGTTAACTATTTTGCCTATAAAAATTTCAAATTGTTCAACATAGTTTTCATAGGTTGGGAAAACATTAATATGATCCCAAGCGATTCCAGAAATCAAAGCAATATTGGGCTGATATAAATGAAATTTAGGTCTGCGATCAATTGGTGACGACAAGTATTCATCTCCTTCTAAAACTATAAAGTCATTCTCCTCCGTTAGGTGCACCATGGTATCAAATCCTTCCAGTTGGGCACCTACCATATAATCGACTGCGATATCGTGGTAATGCATAACATGTAAAATCATCGAAGTGATAGTTGTTTTGCCATGAGAACCACCTATAACTACTCTGGTTTTTGTTTTAGACTGTTCATATAAAAACTCAGGATAGGAATAAATTTTAAGCCCTAATTCTTGCGCTTTTAGCAATTCTGGATTATCTGCCTTAGCATGCATGCCTAGGATTACAGCTTCAATATCAGACGTTATTTTTTCCGGATACCATCCTAATGCAGGTGGCATAATTCCTTTTTTTTCTAAACGAGACTTTGAAGGCTCAAAAATAGAATCATCGCTACCGCTAACCTGATATCCTTTGTTGTGTAGTGCCAATGCTAGGTTGTGCATCGCACTCCCACCAATGGCTATAAAATGAGTTTTCATATGTAATCTATGTTATAAGTCTTTAGGTTTAAAGATAATGGAATAATCAATCTAATTTATACGTCTTTCTAAATGCTTTTTTTTCCAGCTGAACTACTACTCTTGTACTGCATCATCGTTTCTGAAGCTTTCTCAGGACTATTCATCTTGTTTTTATACAAATCAGCTAATTTTTGATAACTTGTCTTTGAATTACCTACCGCTATGGCTTTTTTGTAATATTGCTCTGCCTTAGTATATCTTTTAAAATATTCTTCGATATGTCCTCTAGACAAATTACCATCTACCGGAGACAATCGCATCAATTCAGATGAATATCTAATTGCTTTAGACTCACTACCTCCTACTATACCGGGAAGTTTCAAATACAATTCAATCAAAGCCCATCTAGCTTCAATATGTTTCGGATCCAATTTAATCGCTTTTTCAAAAGAGCCCTTAACCTCGTCAATCATTCCTAAGGCTTTAAATTTATTAACGTCCAACGCCTTCATGCCTAAAGCTCCTCCATATTTATAAAAGTAATCTGCCTCATTTGGTCGAGCTGTTTTTAGCATGCCATAAAACCCTAAGGCCTCGTCCCACGATTTATTAATCCCGGCGATATCACCTAAATACTCTACTGCTTTTAGATTTGATGGTTCTGCTTTTACTATCGATTTAAAAACAACTTCAGCCTGATCTGTTTTACCTTCATCAAACAAACGCTGTCCTTTCTCAAGGTTATTTTGTGACATAGCAAGTATAGGTAGTACTAAAAATAGAATTAAAAAATATTTCATAGTTCAAAAATAAGTAAATTTTAAAGGATAAATTAAGTTTTGTATCACATAAAAATGCTAAATATTGGCATACAACAGTAAAAAAATTAATTTCATGAAACAGAGAGAAACAATGATTTCCAACACAATCTTATCGTCTGTAGTTTATAAATTATAAAATAATTAGATTATTACTGCCTCTCTTGGTTATCAAAAGCATAATATGATCATACTTACAATACCAAAAACAACGCCAAAAACGACCTTTAGTACAATATACAGTTTTATTTGGGAATGCCCCGCCAAGAAAGCGGGTCGGGCTATACGCTGCAATCTTTTTTCGGTAAAACCTCAAAAAGGATTTTCGCTGCTATCCCTCATTCAATTTTGCATTCTACACTTGCGCACAAATTACTTATGCCTTCACTCCTAAACTTCTTTCCTTGTTTTTAAGTTTTTTTGCTACATTAGTAAAAAATAAAACATGAAAACATTAGCGCAATGGTTCGAAGAATATGGCGTAAGTCATAAAAATGTAACGAACAAAAAAATTCATTACATCTGTGTTCCTCTAATCTTTTTTTCGGTAGTTGGTTTATTCATGAGTATTCCTAACCAATCACTTACACCACTCGCTGCTATTCATCCCGTGATTGCAAATTGGGCATTTATCATTCTTTTATTTGTACTCCTCTTCTATTTTAGATTATCCTTAAAAATGGGATTGCAAATGCTAGTTTTTACTAGTTTATGCCTAGCAGGAAATTACATAATTGCGCAGTTTTTTCCCTTACTATGGTTCTCAATAGGCTTATTTACTATAGGATGGGTTGGTCAGTTTTACGGACACAAAATCGAGGGTAAAAAACCTTCATTTATTAAGGACTTACAATTTCTTTTAATTGGTCCTGCATGGGTGATTCATTCCGTTTTTACCAGAAACTAAAAAAAATTCTGCTATCATTGTTACGAGATGGCTTTTGCTATCGTTTACAAACCAATACGCTTTTATAATACCTACGGTGATTTCCTCCTGTTACGCGAGGGAATCACTTTATTGTTTATATTCTAAAAGCAAAACCTAAATAAGCAATTCGAAACCTTTGAGCGATTTAGAAAAAAAGCATCTAACATATTTATAAAAAGTAAGAAAAAAGAATAAAATAATTCTAATAATCTCCCTAAAAAACAGTAATTTGTTCCCTTGTTCAAACTAGCGCAATTGCATCAACAATCCCTTATGATATCGTACTTATGAAAAACATATTTCTTCTTTTACTTTTTATTTCAACGACCGTTTTTTCGCAACAGTTTGATAAAAAATGGAGCGAGGTTGTGGCAAACGAAAAACTAGGCAAGATAAAAACAGCTAACGAAATTGTTAGAACCATTTATAAAAAAGCGGCAAATAAAAAAAACGAAGTAGAAATCATAAAATGCTTTTTCTATCGCTCTAAATACAGACAGGTTTTAGAGGAAAATGCCCAAACTAAAATTATAAATGATTTGAAGCAACAAATCACAATAGTCTCTACTCCCTCAAAAGCAATTTTAAACTTAATTTACACTAGGTCCTTACAAGATTATTACAATGACAACCGCTACCTAATTCAGCGACGAACCAATTTAGTTTCTGATAACGAAGATTTCTTAACTTGGTCATCAATTAACTTTGAGAATAAAATGCAACTGAGTATTGACGCAACTTTATCTGACGAAACCAAGTTAAAAAACACACCCTTAACCGACTATCAAGCTATTTTTGACTTTTTTACTCTTGATAAATTTAAAAATCAAAACCTCTATACCTATCTACTAAAAGAAAACATACAATTCTATACCTCAAAAATCAGTGTTTGGGATTTTAATCAAGCAACCTTCGAAACGAAAAAGAACAACTTATTAGGAACAACAGAAGATTTTACCAAACTAAATCTGGATTTCATTACCAATGAAAAACTAAGCAAGACCCTTACCTACTATCAAAAATTAGAGAATACCGAACCTACAATAGAAAACATTTTAAAAAGGCTGCAATTTTGTAATGACTATTTGATTAAATCAGATCAGGATTTACTAATCAGACTAAAACAAATTAAAGAAAAACTAAGACAGCCATCAGAAAAACACCTTGTTAATTTACAAGTTGCTCTACTTTATGCAAAAAACGCATCAAAACAAACACATCCTGACTACAATGTAAAAGCGATAACGTTATTGGATAGCATCATTACCGCAAAAGATCATTCTAATACATATAAAAGAGCTATTCAGAAAAAGGGAGAAATAGAATCTAAATCCTTAACTGTTCAGCTCCAAAAACAGCTTTACAATAAAGAAAATTCAAGAGCTTTTATTAGTTATCAAAATACTAACAACATCATTATTTCCTATTACAAAATACCTAACACCACTTTTAATGCTTTCGAAAGCAACTACAGAAACAGAGATAGTTTAGCAGCTGATATCAAGAAAAACACAAAACTAAGTACGACCACAATATATGAGCTTATTGATAAGAAAGACTATTTTGAATATACAACGGAAGTACTGCTACCGCAGCTAACAACTGGAAATTATCTCGTGTCTTTTGAGAGTAAAAATGAATTAAAGGAAACAAAAGGCTATGGTTATGAGGTCATAACAATAACCAACTTATCCTTACTTGCCTCAAGAAATGACCAAGTCGAAAACTATACGGTGCTTGATAGAAAAACAGGTAAACCTCTAGAAAGTGTTACTATCAAATCGAACCATTTTACAATAACAACAAACGCTAATGGTCTAGCGACACACACCAAAATTATCGACTATAAGCGCAATTATGAGAATTCCTCACTCGTGGTGAGTACAATTACTGATACCTTATCTTTAAATAATAACTACCTCAGCTACCAAGACGATTATGATGTAGAGGACAAGGCCAATTTTGAAGGTAAAATTGAATTCTTTTTAGATCGTGCTATCTATCGTCCCGGACAAACAGTATACTACAAGGGAATTGCTTATCAAAAAAAAGACAACCAATCGACAGTTGTTCCTAAGACTAGCTTTGCAGTAACAATTAATGATCCTAAAGGAGCTGAAGTCAAAAATTTTGATGTTGTTACAAATGATTTCGGTTCTTTTTCGGGAGAATTTATTTTACCCACAACGGGCTTAACCGGAAGCTATACCATGCAAGCCGACGAACCAAACGATTATGAAAAAGACGTTTCCTATAATCTAGAAAGAGATGAGCATCCGTTTTGGGACAATGTTGATTTTAACTATTCGACAATTAATTTTAATGTCGAAGAATACAAGCGACCAAAATTTGAAATCATAATAGAGCAAATAAAAGAAACCGTTTTAGTAAACCAATTAATAAAAAGTAGTGGTATAGCCAACGCTTTCTCTGGTAGTACTATATCACACGCTAAAGTTGCGTATACAATCGAACGAATAGTTACTAACCCTATCGCCTACCGTTACGGCAGATATGAAAAGCCAGAAATCATTACCACTACAACTACTGAAACTGATGCTAACGGGAAATTTAACATCGAATTTGTGGCCTTACCATCACTAGTTTCTAAAAGTACAGAACAACCTGTTTTTAGTTATTGGATTACAGCAAATGTTACTGATGTTAACGGCGAAACTCGCACAGTACGTAAATTAGTAGCCAAAGTAGGTTACCACGCACTCGAGCTAAAAGCCACAGTTAACAGTAAAATCGAAACAGCAAACCAAAACAACGTTACACTCTCAAGCGAAAATTTGAATGGGCAATTTGTGCCTACAAAAGGGCAAATTAAATTGTATTTAATTAACCCTACAGTTCCTAAATTTAAAACGAGAGTATGGCAATACCCTGATTTTACCACCATTTCAAAAACCGAATTTGATCGTCTATTTCCATATGAAATAAATAGCGACCCCAACAGCGCCAAAGAAATTCAACCTAAATTATTGTTCACTAAAACCGTAGACACCAAAACAGATAAAACAATTCCGCTAGATTTCATCAAAAACTATGAATCTGGAAGTTATAAAATTGTCTTTTCAGCAGTAGATGAATTCAAAAATAATGTGGAAACCACAACTGAATTTCAAATTCAGCAGTCAGCGACAAAATTCACTCCTAATGAACTATTTACAGTCAAACAAATCAATAAAGATCCTAAAAAAGACGGCTTTGCTCGATTAGAAATCCTGTCAGTCATCGACACGCTACACATGAATATCGTTGCGAACTACTCTGGTAAAACCTATTACCAAAACAGTATAATGTCGCAAAACCATACAACAAGTCTTGTTATTCCTATAAACAAAGAATTTGAGAACGATATCAAAATTGGTTTTGAAACTATTTTTGAAAACCAATTATTTACAAAAGAATTAAGTGTAGCACTGCAAACAGTTGATTCCGAATTAAATTTCGAAGTAGAAACCTTCAGAAACAAAATAGAGCCTGGAAAATTAGAGAACTGGTCCTTTAAACTAAACGCAAACCACACCACGAATGAGGCAGAAATACTTGCATCTATGTATGATAGGTCTTTAGATCAATTCACCATTACGGACTGGAGAACGCTTGGATTCCCAAATTATAACCCCAATTATATAAACACCAGAACAGCTTTAGGTTTTGATAAAACGTATACCAAACTGCGAAATTTAAAAAATAAAGATGTACTAATCACACTTTATAGCGAAAGAACGCAACTAATGTGGTTTGGTTTTAACTTTAGTAAAATTCAAAACAAATACACACTTAATGAATATTACAAACAGCTTGGTAGAAAAAGTAAAGTTCCTTTTAATGTCAAAGTGATTTCAGGAATTGTTTCTGATGAGTCAGGACCACTTGCTGGCGTGTATATAAACATAAAAGGAACGGACAGATTTACCTCTTCAGATTTTGAAGGGTATTTTCAAATAGAAGCTGTTGAAGATGAAATACTTGTCTTCAATTACATAGGCTACGAAAAAAAAGAGCAAACAATTAGTTCTAATTCACTTGACGTGGAACTCAAACAAGACAACAACAACCTTGAAGAGGTTGTTGTAATAGGCTATGCCACGAAAAAAAATAAGTCATTAACAGCAGCAGCAACAGAAATAGTTGCTGAAGCTGACAATCAAATTTATAATATGGCAGGAATTCCTGAAGGATTAGCAAGTATTGCTCCTGGATTAAAAATTCGAGGAGCAAGCTCAATAAACGGTTCTCCAGATGTTCTATATATTATTGATGGAGTTGAAACTACGGCTGCTGAGGCCACTAGTATAAATCCTACTGACATTCTATCTGTCGAAGTATTAAAAAATGCCAAAGCCGTCGCACTTTATGGAAATAAAGGGAAGAATGGCGTAATTGTATTTACTACGAAAAAAGCAATCGAAGCATTGACTCAGGTAAAAGCACGAACGAATCTTGCTGAAACCGCTTTTTTCTACCCTACTATAAAAACAGATAAAAACGGAAAGTTTAGTTTTAGCTTCACATCACCTGAAGCACTTACGGCTTGGAAATTACGCTTGCTTGCGCACAATAAAAATGCGGTAAGTGGCTATTTAGAGAAAACCGTAATCACACAAAAAGAATTAATGATTGTGCCAAATTTCCCTCGTTTTTTTAGAGAGAAAGATACCATTACCATCATGGCAAAAATTGCTAACACTACCAAAACACCCAAAGTTGGTCTGGCGATTTTACAGCTATTTGATGCAGCAACCATGCAATCAGTAGATGCAAAAATGTTAAATATAAAAGCTACACAAAACTTTAGCTTGAGTGCACTCGGAAATACTACAAGCAGTTGGAAAATTGTTATCCCCCAAGGAATGCAAGGCGTACAATACCGCATTTTAGCAAAATCAGGTAACTTCTCTGATGGAGAGGAAAATATAGTCCCTGTGTTAACGAATAGTATGTTAGTTACAGAAAGTATACCTGTTTGGGTTCGCGAAAACACAAAGAAAGAGTACTCTTTTGAAAATTTAAAAAACAACACCTCAACAACGTTGCGAAATCATCAATTTACGCTAGAATACACTTCAAATCCTACTTGGTTAGCATTACAGTCTTTACCGTACTTGATGGAATACGAACATGAATGTGCAGAGCAAACTTTTGCTCGTTATTATGCCAACGCTTTAGCAACGACGATCATCAATAGTAATCCTAAAATCGCTATCGTATTTGATCATTGGAAGGAAAACGGAAAATTGAAGTCTGCCCTTGAAACAAACGAGGAATTAAAGTCGATTATTCTAGCAGAAACTCCTTGGTTAAATGATGCAAAATCAGAAGAGGAGAAGAAGCAAAAACTAGCGACTCTATTTGATTTAGATAAAATGAAGCAAAGCCAAGAGGCTACTTTCGCCAAATTAAAACAAAAGCAGCAACCTTCAGGTGCTTTTAGTTGGTTTGATGGTGGTGGTGATAATGAATACATCACTAGACACATTCTGTCTGGTTTAGGCCACCTCGAAAAAATACAAGCAGATTCCATTTCTAGTTCTAAGATTAAAGCGATTACAAAAACAGCTATCCCTTACATCGACATACAGTTTTTAGAACAATACAAACGCACCGTTTCTAATTTAAAAAAGAACGACAAGTTAGTTTGGATAAATCCTAGCTCAGAACTACATTACCTCTATACGCGTTCTTTTTATCTGAGCAAATATCCTTTATCAGACACACTAAAAAAGGCAACAACAACCTACTTAAATAATATAGAGGATAGCTGGCTAACCTATTCATTATACGAAAAAGGAATGGCTGCGTTAGTACTACATCGTTTTGGCGAAAAAATTACTGCTAAAAAAATCATCGAAAATCTAAAAGAGACTGCTTCTACTAATGAAGATTGGGGAATGTACTGGATTGCTAATAAGGCGGGCTGGTATTGGTACCAAGCACCAATAGAAACGCAAGCCCTGTTGATCGAAGCTTTTACAGAGATAAATAACGATACAAAATCAGTTGATGCAATGAAAGTATGGCTTTTAAAAAACAAGCAAACTAAAAACTGGCCCACTACCAAAGCCACTACCGAAGCCATTTATGCATTACTACTACAGGGCAGCGATTGGTTGAGTGTTAAGGACAATACGGTGATAAAAATAGGTGATGACAAAATACTTACGAAGAAACTATCGACAGAGACTAAAGAAGCCGAAAGTGGATATCTAAAAATCAACTGGAAAGCGGATGAAATTAAAAAGGAAATGAGTTCTATTTCCATCGATAATAAAAGTAAGGTTCCTGGATACGGTGGCTTGTACTGGCAATATTTTGAAGAATTAGACAAAATAAAAAGCAACACCGCTACTAGTCTAACTGTTTCAAAGGAATTATACGTGAAGAGTACTACTACTCAAGGAGATCAATTGCAGCAAATCACAACAGCAAGGTCACTTAAGTTAGGAGACTTAGTCACCGTTCGTCTAATTATCAAGGCAACCGAAAACATGGAGTTTGTACATCTAAAAGATATGCGAGCGTCTTGCTTTGAACCTATCGATGTTTTATCGAGCTACGAATTCAAGTCTGGTTTAGGATTTTATAAAAGCACTAGAGATGCAGCAACGCATTTCTTTTTTGATCAAATTAATAAAGGTACTTATGTTTTAGAGTATGACATCAGAGTAAATAATTTAGGTGATTTCTCTAACGGAATTTCTACTATTCAAAGTATGTATGCACCAGAATTTTCAAGTCACACAAAAGGAATACGAGTACAAGTGAAGGAATAAAGAATAAAAAAAATCCGCTTCAAACAATTTGAAGCGGATTTTCTATTTTAAATCAGAAAACTAATTAGTCGTTCAACATTTTCCAAAGTTTATCTTTCAACTCTGTCAACCCAATTTGAGCTACTGAGGAAATAAACATATAGGGAACCTCCTTGAATGAAACATCGAGTTCTGCTTTTAGTTCTGCTCTTAATTCATCATCTAGCATATCTATTTTAGAAATCACTAACAAACGTTCTTTATCCAGCATTTCTGGATTGTACTTCGTTAGTTCATTTACTAAAATATCGTATTCTCCTTTAATATCTGGCGTATCTACTGGAACAAGGAATAGTAAAGTCGAATTTCTCTCGATATGCCTCAAGAAATAATGACCTAGACCTTTTCCTTCAGCAGCACCTTCGATAATTCCAGGAATATCAGCAATTACAAACGACTGAAAATCTCTGTAAGCAACAATTCCTAAGTTAGGCTTCAAAGTTGTAAAAGGATAGTCAGCAATTTTTGGCTTAGCCGAAGTTAATACTGACAATAAAGTTGATTTTCCCGCATTAGGAAACCCTACTAAACCAACATCAGCAAGAACTTTAAGTTCTAGAATCACATCCATCTCAGTACCCGGTAATCCAGGTTGAGAATAACGAGGAGTTTGATTCGTCGAGCTTCTAAAGTGCCAGTTTCCTAAACCACCTTTACCTCCTCTAGAAAGCACTTGCTTTTCACCGTCCTCAGTAATTTCAAACAAGATTTCGCCTGTTTCTTTGTCTTTTACTACGGTTCCTAGTGGTACTTCTATAAATTTATCATCTCCATCAGCTCCTGTACTTCTATCACCACTACCATCACCACCATTACCCGCTTTGATATGACGTGCAAATTTTAGGTGAAATAAAGTCCAAAGACCCTTGTTTCCTACTAGAAAAACGTGTCCTCCACGACCTCCATCTCCTCCATCAGGCCCTCCTTTTTCAATAAATTTCTCTCTGTGTAAGTGCGTAGATCCTTTTCCTCCTTTACCGGACGAAACAAATATTTTTACATAATCTACGAAATTCCCTTCTGTCATAACTCTTTATTTAATTGTAACAATTTATAAAAACTAGTTGCTAAAGCACTATAACCTTATAAATTATCATTTTTATGCCTTTGATTGTTAATCGCCTAATCTTTTAAGCGCAACTATCAAATTGTATTCTTTATACTTTTATTTACGTAATGATTTCACAATCACTTTATCAATCTTCACTCCATCCATGTCTATCACTTCTAGCTCAAAATGATTCCATCTCAGCTTTTCTCCTTGTTTTGGTATATGTGACAACTCAGTCATTATTAATCCGCTTACAGTTGTGACATCATAATCACTAATCAAATCATCTAACTCAAAATAGGTTAGAAAATCGTGTAATGAGTAATGACCATCTACTAACCAGCTACCATCTTCTCTTTCTATTAACTGAAAATCATCTTTATAAAACTCCGCTGCGTCACCTACCAAAGCTTCTAAAATATCATTAAGAGTAATCACTCCTTGAAAGCTTCCGTACTCATCAGATACAAAAGCATAGTGAATTCCAGTTTTTTTAAATTGCTCTAAAGCAGTATAGGCTGTAGTATGCTCCATCATAAACGGAGGATCTGTTATTATGTTTAGTAAGCTAAAATCAGGATTATCAATTGTAGCAAAAATACTTTTCAAATTAGCGACACCTACAATATCATCATAGTTTTTGTTGAATACTGGATAGATCGAATGAAGCTCTTCCAACATAGATTCTTTTACCGCATCTTTATTAGCGCCTACTTCTAAAAACACTACCGATTTACGATGTGTCATTAGGGAGTTGATTTTTCGGTCTCCAATATGAAAAACACGTTCTACAATATCTTGTTCGATTTCCTGTACTTCACCACCTTCAGTTCCTTCTTTTATAATCGCTTTAATTTCCTCTTCAGTTACTTTTCCGTCTGCTGAAGGTCGTATTTGTAATACATTCAATAGAAATTCTGTGGAGTGCGTCAACAACCAAATAAAGGGTGCCGTCACAATTGAAACCACTTTCATAGGCATTGCTACTTTTTTAGCAATCGCTTCAGGATGATTCAAACCTATTCGTTTTGGCAACAACTCTCCCAATACCAAGGAAAAAAAAGTTAAAATCACCACTACTATTCCCACTGCAATAGTAGGTGCGTACGGTTTTAAAACCTCAAAAGAGCTAACAAATAACTGAACATCCGTTGTAATTTTATCACCACTGTATATACCTGTTAAAATACCAATTAGGGTAATCCCTATTTGAACTGCAGATAAAAACTTGTTTGGTGCATTAGCCAACTCTAATGCAATTTGTGCACTTTTATTCCCTTTTTTTGCAGCAGATTCTAATCTGTTTTTTCGTGCTGAAATCAACGCAATTTCAGACATCGAAAAGAGTCCGTTTAGTAAAATCAGAAAAAGTATGATTAGTATTTCCATATTTTTTATAGCCCAGATGGAAGCAAAAAGTGCGAAACTCGTAAAACTTCATTTTTCTCTATAAAAAAGAGCGACCAGCGGAAGCTCCTTTATTATGGTAGAAAATTAGTTTTATGAGCGAGAACTTGCCGCGTACAGCTGGAAATAGCTTCTTATAAATTATCTATAACTTCGCTTAAACGAAGGGTAATTTCATCAATAGACCCAATTCCGTTTACAGCATAAAATTTTCCTTGCTCTTTATAATACCCCATCAAAGGAGCTGTTTTCTCATTGTATTCTTGGTAACGATTTCTTATTTTTTCCTCGTCTTGATCGTCTGGTCTACCTGATGTTTTACCTCGATCTAGCAATCTAGCTACTAGTATCTCATCATCCGCTTCTAAAGCGATTGTTGCCGTAATGCTTTCAGATTTTGAAGCCAAAAATACATCCAGCGCTTCTGCTTGAGAAAGTGTTCTAGGAAAGCCATCAAATAAAAACCCTGCTGAATTAGGATTATTGTCTACCTCAGCTTGCAACATTTTAATAGTTACATCATCTGGTACAAGTTCTCCTTGATCCATGAAGGTTTGTGCTAATTTGCCTAAATCCGTTCCGTTTTTAATATTATATCTAAAAATATCTCCAGTAGAGAGATGTGTTAGATTGTATTTTCCTTTTAAAAATTCTGCTTGAGTCCCTTTTCCGGCTCCTGGTTTTCCAAATAAAACAATGTTAATCATAATGTGTGTTGAGTAGTTGTAGTTATTCTTTTAGTTTGTATACTTCGGGTAAATTTCTACCAAGTCCATCATAGTCTAGACCAAATCCTACGATAAATTTATTTGGAATACGTATCCCCACATAATCGATTGGAAAGTCTTTTTTATACGCTTCAGGTTTAAAAAAAAGTGTAGCCACTTTTAATTGCTTAACGTTTTGCTTGTTAAATATACGGTGTAATTCTTCGATGGTATTACCGGTATCAACAATATCTTCGATGATTACCACTGATCTACCTGAAAGATCTTGATTGATTCCAATTAATTCTTTAACATCATTAGTTGAACTTGTACCTTCATACGAAGCCATTTTCACAAAGCTTAATTCACATGCTCCTTTGTAGCTTTTCATAAAATCAGAAGCAACCATAAAAGATCCATTTAGCACTCCTATAAACACAGGTACTTCATCTTTAAAATCAGCTTCGACTTGCGCTGTCATTTTTGTAATAGCATGGGCGATTTCTTGAGCAGAAAGGAACGGAACAAATTGTTTATCGTGAAGTTGAATCATTATTTTTAATTTTAAAATAATGTGCAAAGATAGTTATTTCTCATTAGGGAATTTAGTTTTAAAAGTATAAGAATAGCTTACATTTGAAAATAATATCATTTTTTCTAACCTTAATATGAAAGACCTGCTACTTACGAATGCAATTTGGGCAAGTAATTTTGCGGTTATTAGAGTTGAAACAGCGCAGTTAGTAATCACAAACGAAGAATTATTTCCCCAATTATTTGCACTTGCAATTGATTCGACCAACGAAAACCACAACAAAGCGTGTTGGATTTTAGAAATCGTGCTTCATAAAAGACTCCCGTTAATAATCGATTATCTTCCGGAATTTTGCAGTACTCTTTCTGTCTTTACAAATGATGGCGCGACTCGTGCTATCGCAAAAGTGTGTATTTTCATCAGTCGTCATCTTTCATTGACTGCCACACAAGAGCGACAAATTACTGAGAGCTGTTTTGATTGGCTCATAACTGCAAATAAAAAAGTGGCAACAAAGGTATATGCAGCAAGGGCTTTGTATGAGCTAGGCAAATCAATAAAATGGATTTATCCCGAATTACAACAAATTCTCATCGAAGATTACCCCAAGCACTCTGCTGCTTACAAGGCTGCTGCTAGAGAAATTTTGAAGAAAATAAAATAGCATTTTTTGCTTTGACGTATATAAAGTATCTTTGCTTGCAACAAACAACTACACAATGAATTATTTTTCTTCTGATTTTAAATTAGGGATTTTAGGAGGTGGACAATTGGGAAAAATGCTCCTATTTGAAACCCGAAAATTCGATATCCAAACCTACGTCTTAGACCCAAGTGATGAAGCTCCTGCGAGAATGGCTTGTAACCAATTTTACAAAGGCGACTTAATGGACTTTGAAACGGTTTATGAGTTTGGAAAAATGGTTGATGTTCTGACAATCGAAATCGAATTGGTTAACCTAGATGCTTTAGAAAAATTAGAAGACGAAGGACTTAAAGTGTTCCCATCTCCAAAAACACTTAGAGCCATCCAAAATAAAGGAAAACAAAAAGATTTTTACATAGATAATGCTATCCCTACTTCAAAGCACCTTCGTTTTGTAGATTTAGCCGATTTGCGAAAGTCGTTAGAAAAAGACGAATTGGATTTCCCTTTCGTATGGAAATGTGCTGAATTTGGTTATGATGGAAATGGAGTCAAAATTGTACGATCGACTCTTGATCTTATTAACTTACCAGATGTAGAATGCATTGCCGAAGACATGGTGCCGTTCAAAAACGAATTAGCCGTTATCGTTTGTCGCAATCCATCAGGTGAGATTAGAACATATCCTGTAGTCGAAATGGAATTTCACCCTGAGGCTAATCAAGTAGAATATGTAATTTGTCCCGCTCGAATAGATGATAAAGTAGCGGACAAAGCAAGAGCCATCGCATTGAATGTTTCGGAGAAGTTCAACCACGTAGGCCTACTCGCTGTTGAGATGTTCCAGACCGAAGATGACGAAATTTTAGTTAACGAAGTAGCTCCTCGCCCGCACAACTCTGGACATTACTCCATTGAAGCAAGTTACACTTCACAATTCGAAAATCATATTCGTGCTGTTCTAAACCTACCACTAGGCAATACAGCTAGTAAAGTAGCAGGAGTTATGGTGAATTTAGTAGGTTCAGAAGGATATGAAGGTCAGGTAGTTTACGAGAATATCGAAAAAATAATGGCAATTGATGGTGTTACACCACATATATACGGAAAAAGACAAACACGCGCATTTAGAAAAATGGGGCATGTTACCATTGTGAATGAGGACATGACTGTAGCTAGAAAAATTGCTGAGGAGGTAAAAAATTCTATTAGAGTGATAAGCGGTTAATTGCAATAATTATTAGACGAACGCAAACATTAAACTTTAAACAAAAAAAACATGAGTAAAGTAGCCGTAATCATGGGAAGCATCTCAGATATGCCTGTCATGCAAGATGCCATAAATATTTTAAAAGAGTTTGGAATCGAGACAGAGGTCGATATTGTGTCTGCACATAGAACACCTGAAAAACTATTTGATTTTAGTCAAAATGCTCACAACCGTGGCATTGCAGTTGTGATTGCGGGAGCAGGTGGTGCCGCACATTTACCTGGAATGGTCGCTTCTATGTCACCATTACCTGTAATAGGAGTTCCTGTTAAATCCAGTAATTCAATTGATGGGTGGGATTCGGTTTTATCGATACTTCAAATGCCTGGTGGAGTTCCCGTAGCAACTGTTGCTCTGAATGGGGCAAAGAATGCAGGGATATTAGCCGCTCAAATAATAGGCTCGTCTAATAAAGTAGTTTTAGATAAAATTATTGCATACAAATTAGGACTGAAAGAAACTGTTTTGTTAGCCTCGGAAAGTCTACATAAAAAATAAAAAAAAGTGCTTCTCATAACTGAGAAGCACTTTTTTTTATTTTTAATAGGTAAAAATTAGAGCTCGTCTTCAATTTCTTGAAGTACACTCTCAAACTCCGATGCTACAATATCATCATTGTTTATCCAATTTTCAGATGTAACTAGACTAAAATTCACATTATCAGTCGTATTCAATTGCCACACTATCGCACTGGCTGTAGGAAAGGGAATATTTTGTGTCATTTGATCGTCGAATAGTCTTTTAATTAGATTGCGATCAGACAAACCACCATTCAATAATTTTAATACATTTTCGGCAGTCAACTCTTGTACATCTCCATCTATAGGTGTCATTGAAAAATGAACTATGGATGCTTTAGCATTAGGAAACTTACCATTGTACGCTTTAAACAGTAATTGGTTAATATGGAACATTCGGCCCTGCATGTGTATTTCGGGATATTCCTCACACACTTTATCTATTAGCATGTTATGCGAAATCTGTTCAATTTGCCCCTCATTAAGTTCCTCACCTAATTTATAATCCAATACAATTGCCGCCGCTTCGTTTGGTTCATAATCAGAAATCGCCATTTGTAATAATTCAGGTAAATTCTTCACCTCAGCAGTAGCGGCATCTGGGAAATTAAATCGTTCACATAACTGAATCAAATCTTCGGTAGTCCAATATCCTTCTACCTCATTAACGGTATCAATTCTTTTTATTGCTATTTTATAGTTCATTTTTATTTTTTCTATTAGTAAATAATGACTTCTTGTACTATTTCGAAGCTTCGTTACAAGGTAGTTATTACAACTGTTTACAGGCTAATATTTTTGTTAAGTTTAACAGTAATGAGATTGCAAGTACTACTACCTATTTTTAATTAATCCTTACATTTGCAAGCATAACTATTCATTTTTATTACTGATTATTAAGAACAAAATAATGACTATACTTACTCAAAAATTTACTACAAAATACGATACTGCCCCTTTTTCACAAATAAAGAATGAAGACTTTGCTCCCGCCATTCAAGAAGGAATCGCTTTGGCAAAAGCAGAAATAGATGCTATTGTCAATAATCCAGAAGCGCCAACATTCGAAAATACAATTGTTGCAATGGATTACACAGGTGACATTTTGGATCGTGCTTCTAGTATTTTCTTCAATTTAAATTCAGCAGAAACCAATGACGAAATGCAAAAAATCGCTCAAGAAGTTTCTCCTTTATTATCCGAATTCGGAAATGACATTCGACTTAATCCCGAGTTATTTGCACGTGTAAAAGCAGTTTATGATTCAAGAGAAACGTTGACATTAACTCCAGAGCAAGGTACTTTATTAGACAAAAAATACAAAAGCTTTTCTCGAAATGGAGCTAACTTACCCGAAGACAAGAAAAACAAACTCCGCGAAATCGACAAAGAATTATCGAAGTTGAGTTTGCAATTTGGCGAGAATATTTTAGCAGAAACCAATGCTTTCGAAATGCATTTGACAGACGAAAAAGATCTAGCAGGCTTACCAGAAGGAGCCATCGAAGCCGCTAGTTCATTGGCTAAAGCCAAGAACAAAGAAGGCTGGATTTTTACATTAGACCACCCAAGCTACGTGCCTTTTATGACGTATGCAGACAATCGTGAATTGCGTAAAAAATTAGCGATCGCTTTTGGCGCACGAGGATTTCAAAAGAACGACTGTGACAATCAAGAAATAGTTTTAAAAATAGCCAAACTTCGTTTTGAACGCGCACAATTGTTGGGTTATGCTACTCACGCTCACTTTGTATTAGAAGAGCGCATGGCTGAAAGTCCTGAGAAAGTTTTTTCATTCTCAAATAATTTACTGGACAAAGCAAAACCTGCTGCCCTTAAAGAGTTCGCTGAGATAACTGCTTTCGCCAAAGAACTTGACGGAATTGAAGTATTAGAAAAATGGGATGGCTCTTATTATTCAGAAAAATTGAAGCAAAAATTATTTGATTTTGATGACGAAAAATTAAAGCCTTACTTTCAATTAGAAAAAGTGTTGAACGGAGCGTTTACGATTGCTCAAAAACTATATGGGTTAACTTTTACCGAAGTATTTGACATTGACAAATACCATCCAGAAGTTATGACCTATGAAGTAACCGATGAGAAAAAAGACTTAGTGGCTATTTTCTACGCCGATTTCTTTCCTAGAAAAGGAAAACGCAACGGTGCATGGATGACATCATTCAAATCACAATATGTAAAAGATGGCGTAAACGAAAGACCGCATATTTCTAACGTATGTAACTTTACACCTCCAACAGAAAGTAAACCTTCTTTATTAACGTTTAATGAAGTAACGACTTTGTTTCATGAATTTGGACATGGATTACACGGCATGTTAGCCAACACGACCTACCCAAGTTTATCAGGAACTTCAGTTTATTGGGATTTTGTTGAACTACCTAGTCAAGTGATGGAAAACTGGTGTTACGAGCCTGAAGCTTTAGCTTTATTCGCAACGCACTACCAAACTGGAGAAGTGATCCCGATGGAATACGTAAATAAAATCAAAGAAAGTGCGAGTTTTCAAGAAGGATTAGCAACCATGCGTCAGTTGAGTTTTGGATTATTAGACATGGGATGGCACGGTCAAGATCCAACAGCAATTACTGATGTAAAAGCTTTTGAGACTGAGCAATTCGCAGCCACACAATTGTATCCAGACGTAGCCGAAAACACAATGAGTACGGCTTTCTCACACATCTTTCAAGGAGGATATTCATCAGGATATTACAGTTATAAATGGGCCGAAGTTCTGGATGCAGATGCCTTTGAATATTTTCAAGAAAAAGGAATCTTCAACAAAGAAGTCGCTACTAAGTTCAAAGAAAACGTACTTTCTAAAGGAGGAACAGAACATCCAATGACATTATACAAACGTTTTAGAGGTCAAGAACCTAAACCAGACGCTTTGTTAAAAAGAGCGGGGTTATTGTAGATTGTTGCAAAAGGAATTTTTAACCGAAGTAGAAATGCTTCGGTTTTTTCTTAAACAAACTTTCATTTATTATTGAAAGTTTAAAAACTATTACATACATTTGTACTATGGATTTCAAAGAAGCAAAAAACAAATTCGTACAAACCTGGGGAGCGCTTGGTAGCCAATGGGGTATTAATAAGACGATGGCACAAATACATGCGCTGTTGATGGTATCAGCAGAACCGGTTTCGATGGAAGATGTGATGGAAGAACTTCAAATTTCCCGCGGGAATGCTAGTATGAATTTACGCGCTTTGATGGATTGGGGAATTGTTTACAAAGAATACAAAGTTGGCGAACGCAGGGAGTTTTTTACAGCCGAAAAAGATCTTGATGAACTAGCTGTAAAGATAGCAAGAGAAAGAAGCAAAAGGGAAATAAAACCGGCTTTGAAGGTTTTAAAAGAGGTTTCCTCAATTGAAGCCAATCAAACAGAAGAAGAAAAACACTTTGTAAATCAAACGACTAAATTATATGATTTCGTTTTAAAAGCCGACAATGTTTTGGACAAAATAACTGAGTATAAAGATAATTGGCTGACTAAGTTGGTTGTGAAATTCATGAAATAGAATTAAAAAAATTTAAACAAAACTTTCATTTTTTTCTGAAAGTTTAAAAACAAATAGAGTTATGAATCTCAACATCATAGGGCATTGCATTTACCTAACAATCACCGGAATTATAATTCTAAAAGTAGGTAAGATCTGCTACGATAACGGAAATGTATTTGTATCACAATTAATCCCTGATCACAAAGAACTCTGTACGCAAACCAATCAAATATTATTATCAGGATACTATTTACTGAATTTGGGATACTGTGCAATGACCTTGGCTTCATGGAAAGCTCTTACTACCTATTCACAATTGATAGAACTAATCGCCTCAAAAACAGCCATTGTAATACTCATAATCGCATTCATGCATTATCTCAACATCATCATACTAACAAAATACATAAAAAAAATACTCTAAAAATCAAACATCATGGAAACTACAAAAATTATTATCGGTTATGCTATTTATTTACCTGTAGCCGTCGCACTTACCTATTATGTGAGTAAAACTTTATTTCGCAATAGTAAAATCTTTATGCTTGACATCTTCAATGGCCGCGAAGAAATTGCTTACGCCACTAACAAACTTTTTGAAACCGGATTCTATCTCCTAAACCTTGGATTCGCACTAATGATTCTAGAAATGTACCTTCACAAAGATACGTACCAAGAACTAGTAGAGACATTAAGCTATAAAATTGGAGCCTTTGCTGTATATTTAGGCCTTATGTTATTTCTAAATTTATATTTCTTTTTCAGAGGAAAAAGAAAAGCCAAAGAAGGACTAAACAATCGTACTGCAGTAACACAAGCATAATGAAAATAATCACCGTGAATTCACCTATATGATGGATTTGCGGTCTATACTACCTATCATGAAAAAATTAATCATAGCCGCTGGAACAGGATTTTTGGGTCAAGTTCTCGTCAAACATTTCGAAAAGACTTTTGACGAAATCGTCATTCTTACACGAGGAAAATCCAAAGAAGAAAACGGAATCAAATATGTGAATTGGGATGCGCGTAAACTAAACGGTTGGGAAACCGAATTAGAAAACGCAACCGTATTGATTAACTTAGCAGGAAAATCAGTCGATTGTCGGTATACCAAAGCAAACAAAAAAGAAATTTTACTATCTAGAATAGAAAGCACCAAGATTTTAAACAAAGCGGTTTTGCAATGTAAAAACCCACCCAAACATTGGCTGAATTCATCAACATCAACAATATATCGATTTTCACTAGACAAACAAATGGATGAAATCAACGGAGAAATTGGCAATGATTTCTCGATGAATGTAGCGCAATCATGGGAGAAAGCTTTCTTTAAATATGACACTCCTCAAACCTTAAAAACGGCTTTGCGAACATCAATCGTTTTAGGCAAAAAAGGTGGTGCTTTTATCCCATTAAAAACGCTAGCTAAAACTGGCTTGGGCGGCAAACAGGGAAAAGGAAACCAATACATCAGTTGGATTCACGAAACTGATTTTGCAAAAGCGATTGAATTTATTATTCGACAAGAAATGACAGGAGTGATTAATATTGTATCTCCCACTCCCATCACCAATGCTAATTTCATGAAAAAACTTCGAAAAGCAGTGGGACAGTTTATTGGGATTTCAATCCCTACATTTCTATTAAAAATAGGTTCTTTTATCATTCGAACAGAAACAGAGTTAGTTCTAAAAAGCCGAAATGTGATTCCGAAGAAACTTACGGAAAATGGTTTTAAATTTGAATTTAACAGCATCGAAGCTGCCTTTAAAAACCTATTGCAATAATGACTACAATAAAACTTACAACCATAATCAAAGCACCAATACACCTTGTCTTTGATCATGCTAGAAACATAGACATTCATCAAGAATCTGCGGGTAAAAGCAACGAAATTGCGATTGCAGGCACCACATTTGGATTAATTAATAAGGGAGAAACCGTTACTTGGCGGGGAAAGCATTTTGGTGTTTTTTTGCAACATCAATCATTAATTTCTCAAATGGAACAGCCTTCTTACTTTGTGGACGAACAGTTGAACGGTCATTTTAAAAGCTTCAAACACCACCACTTTTTTGAAGAAAGTGATGGAAAAACTATTATGACAGACGTAATGGAGTATGAAACTCCGTTCGGGATTTTCGGTCAACTATTTGACAAATTAGCATTGAAGCAACATCTTACACAATTTTTAATTGAGAGAAATACTTATTTAAAATTTGTTACTGAAAAATAGAAATCACACAATTTTCATTTTAGATTGGCTGTATTTAAAAAAACACCACAAGCAACCACCAAAAAATCGGAATACTTTCTACCCAAAAAGAAGTGTAATATTTAGACCTTTTCTCATTGGCGAAAGCCAAAAACAAAGCAAGTATCAAAACTAGAATCCCGTTAACCATTAACTGTTCTTGTACAAAATGATGCTTTAAAAATTCTAAAAGATAAAAAGGAAATAATAACAGTAGACCAACAATTTTAGTATTCTTGACACCAATTTGCTGAGGAACAGTATGTAAATGCGGGTCATCTTGTGCGAGGTCGATTATTTCGAATACCAAAATGAGATTAAAAACCAAAATAAATCGTTGCACACATTTTAAGTAAAAATCAGCTCCCATAGGAACGCCTGCATTAATTAGCGGCAGTACGAGAGTTACGCCTACCCAGCACAAAGCGACAATATAAATTTTTACTCCTGCCCAGTTACGAGCATTTTTTCTGTTTGGAAAAAACGGCAAGGTGTATAAAAGCGTCAACGCTAGAAAAACGATGGCAATGATTTGTGTGTAAAATTGTAGTTGAAAAAAAAAATATCCAACTCCAATAAGAGCAAAAAAGCTCAATAAAGCGATCAATTTTAACTCTTTTCGCATCAGCTTTTTCTTCGCTCTGGCCAAAGCATCATACTTCACAAAATTATAGCCAACCATTGTACCTAAAAAAGCAAAGTTAGCCATAGGTTCATCTACTGAAATGTTGAACATAAATTGTGTCATTCTGACTAGTGAATACACTGACAAAGCCACGTGAATGCTGCTTCTTAGATAAAAATCAACTATTTGTTTAAAACTAATCATTAAACAAATTTAATCAATTGTGAACAAACATACCTATTAGTTGATAAATTGATAAAAAATCACAAGCAAAACGGGAATTAAATTATTAATAATACTTATTTTTGCGTCACTCAAAAAACACAACTTTAGTATACTTACATGAAAACAGACTCATTTGCTTTAAGACACTTAGGACCAAGGGAAAACGATTTACCAAAAATGTTGGAAACCATAGGTGTTGAAACTTTAGATCAGTTGATATTCGAAACTATCCCTACTGATATTCGTTTAAAAAATCCTTTGGAATTGGAGCACATTATGACAGAGTACGAATATGCAAATCACATTCGCTTATTAGGTCGTACCAACAAAGTGTACAAATCATATATTGGTTTAGGCTACCATCCAACAATTGTACCTCCAGCGATTCAAAGAAACATTTTTGAAAACCCAGGTTGGTATACTGCCTACACACCATACCAGGCAGAAATTGCTCAAGGTCGCCTTGAAGCCATTTTAAATTTCCAAACGATGGTTATTGAGTTAACAGGTATGGAAATTGCTAATGCCTCATTACTTGACGAAAGTACTGCTGCTGCTGAAGCAATGGCGCTATTGTTCGATGTTCGTACTAGAGACCAAAAGAAATCAAATGTTTGCAAATTTTTCGTTTCTGAGGAAATATTACCTCAAACGCTATCTGTTTTACAAACACGTTCAACACCCATTGGCATTGAGTTAGTGATTGGTAATCACCAAGAATTTGATTTCTCAAAAGATTTCTTTGGTGCCATTTTACAATATCCAGGAAAATACGGTCAAGTATATGATTATGCTGACTTCATCAAAAAAGCAAATGACAACGAAATAAAAGTAGCAGTCGCTGCTGATATTTTATCATTAGTAAAACTAACACCTCCCGGAGAAATGGGAGCTGCAGTAGTAGTGGGAACAACTCAACGATTTGGAATACCAATGGGATATGGTGGACCACATGCTGCTTACTTTGCCACTAAAGAAGAATACAAGCGTTCTATGCCAGGACGAATTATAGGGGTGTCACAAGATGCTGATGGAAATCGTGCTTTGCGTATGGCATTACAAACACGCGAACAACACATAAAACGTGAAAAAGCAACTTCTAATATTTGTACTGCTCAAGTATTATTGTCAGTTATGGCAGGAATGTTCGCTGTTTATCACGGACCAAAAGGTTTAAAATACATTGCTGAAAAAGTACATTCATCTGCAGGAACATTAGCAAGCGCATTAAACAAATTAGGTGTTTATCAAACAAATACTGCCTTTTTTGATACTATTGTAGTTAAAGCTGATGCGCAAAAAGTAAAAGCTATCGCTGAAAAAAATGAAGTTAACTTTTACTACATTGACAACGAAACTATTTCTATATCATTGAACGAAACCATTTTGTTCTCTGATATCAACCAAGTGATTGCCATATTTGCAGAAGCGACAGGAAAAGAAGCTTTCGAGGTTTCTGAATACGCTGTAGAGAATAACTATCCGATGCTTTTAAACAGAAAATCGGAATTCTTAACACATGAAGTATTTAACAAATACCACTCTGAAACGAGTTTAATGCGTTACATCAAAAAACTAGAACGCAAAGACTTGTCATTGACTCATTCTATGATAGCACTAGGCTCTTGTACAATGAAATTAAACGCAGCTGCTGAAATGCTACCATTGAGTATGCCTTACTGGAATACCATTCACCCATTTGCACCATTGGATCAAGTAGCTGGCTACACAAAAATGCTAAAAAAATTAGAGCACCAATTAAATGTAATTACTGGTTTTGCCGGAACTACATTGCAACCCAACTCTGGAGCTCAAGGAGAATATGCTGGTTTAATGACCATTCGTGCGTACCACCATTCAAGAGGAGATCAAAAAAGAACAATCTGTTTAATTCCTGCATCAGCACACGGAACAAATCCTGCATCAGCAGCGATGGCCGGAATGACTATTATCGTTACTAAAACAATGGAAAACGGTAATATCGATGTGGAAGATGTTCGTGAAAAAGCATTGAAATATAAAGATGAATTATCTTGTTTAATGGTAACTTATCCTTCTACACATGGTGTGTTTGAAAGTGCTATTAGAGAAATTACTCAAATCATCCATGACAATGGTGGATTAGTTTATATGGATGGTGCAAATATGAACGCACAAGTAGGATTAACAAATCCTGCAACTATTGGTGCTGACGTATGCCACTTAAACCTACACAAAACATTTGCAATCCCTCATGGAGGTGGTGGACCTGGTGTAGGACCAATTTGTGTAAACGAAAAATTAGTTCCTTTTTTACCAAGCAACCCATTAGTACAAGTTGGTGGAGACCAAGCGATCACGGCCATTTCTGGAGCACCTTACGGGTCTGCATTAGTTTGCTTGATCTCGTACGGTTACATATGCATGTTAGGTTCTGAAGGTATTACAAATGCTACAAAATACGCAATTCTAAACGCTAACTATATGAAAGCTCGTTTAGAAGAGCACTACCCTATTTTATATGTAGGTGAAAAAGGAAGAGCTGCACACGAAATGATTCTTGACTGTAGATCTTTCAAAGAAAAAGGAATCGAAGTTTCTGATATTGCTAAGCGCTTAATGGATTACGGTTACCATGCACCAACGGTTTCTTTTCCAGTTGCTGGAACCCTAATGATTGAACCAACAGAATCAGAAGACGTAGCCGAATTAGATCGTTTTTGTGATGCAATGATTTCTATTCGTCAAGAAATAGAAGCGGCTTCTATTGATGAGCCTAATAACGTTTTGAAAAACGCTCCACATACTTTAAATATGTTAACTGCTGATACTTGGGTTTTACCTTATAGTAGAGAAAAAGCAGCTTATCCATTAGACTATGTATCCGATAATAAATTCTGGCCTAGCGTTCGTCGTGTAGATGAAACGTATGGCGACAGAAATTTAGTTTGCAGCTGTGCTCCTATCGAAGCATACATGTAAGACTAAGAATGAATAATTTTGAAAATGCCTCGAAAAATTCGAGGCATTTTTTTTGCTCAATCATTTGTAAGAAGGAGCTAATTTATCCCTGCATTCACAAAATAAATACTGCGCCACTAATTACACAATCAGTAAATCACTATTTATAATAAATACTAATTTTATAGATTCATTGAAAATTCCTCAGTATTTTAGCAAAAAATATACTATTTCATAATTATATGCACGCATAGTAAATATCTTGGCTAGAATTATTTTTTTATCTTTAAATTAGCCTAAAATTTTGGAAAACAATTCGATGAAAATAAAAATAACTGGAATAGGAAGTTACATTCCTAAAAAGAAAGTAAGTAATACCGACTTTGGAAATCATGTTTTTTTAAATGAAGACGGAACCCCATTTGGACGCCCAAATGATATCATAATTAATAAGTTTAAAGGGATCACAGGAATTGAGCATAGGCGCTATGCGGAAACAGACCAAAATTCATCTGATTTGGCTTTTTTAGCATCTGAGAAAGCGATTGCTACCGCAGGTATCGATCCTGAAACAATCGATTATATTATTTTTGCTCACAATTTTGGAGATGTAAAAGCAGGTACAACACAATCAGACATGCTTCCAAGTCTAGCAACTAGAGTAAAAAACAAATTACAAATAAAGAATCCTAAATGTGTAGCTTATGACATCCTTTTTGGTTGTCCAGGCTGGATAGAAGGTGTTTTGCAAGCCAATGCATTCATCAAATCTGGTATGGCGAAACGATGCTTGGTAATAGGGTCAGAAACCCTATCTAGAGTAGTAGACGATCATGATAGAGATTCTATGATCTACTCTGATGGTGCAGGAGCTGCAATTATCGAAGGATCAGATGATGAAACGGGAATGCTATCATACGAAAGCGGAACGTATGCCATGGATGAAGCCAATTATTTGTTCTTCGGAAAGTCATACAACACTGATTTAGATCCTGATACTCGTTACATCAAAATGCACGGCCGTAAAATTTACGAATTTGCTTTAACAACTGTCCCAGCTGCAATGAAAAGCTGTTTAGACAAAAGCGGAATTGCTATTGATGATGTGAAAAAGATTCTTATTCACCAAGCCAATGAGAAAATGGACGAAGCAATTATACAACGTTTTTACAAATTGCATGACCGTCCAGTACCACAAGACATCATGCCTATGAGCATTCATGAATTAGGAAACAGTAGTGTAGCCACAGTACCAACATTATTTGATTTATTAATTCGTGGGGAAATTAAGGATCAAAGCATCAAAAAGGGAGACATTCTACTTTTTGCTTCCGTAGGAGCTGGAATGAATGTAAATGCATTTATATACCGATATTAAAAAATCGAAATATATTTTAAAGAAAGTCCGCTATTTATCGATAGCGGACTTCTTTTTTACAAAAAATTAAAGTTTCCCATCTCCATGGAGTGCATCAAAACAATCAGTAGAAAAATCTACAGTAGAAAAAATATATCTTTGTACATTTGCAAACTATAAACCATAACGAACGAAAGTCACTTTCGTTACTCGCATCGACTATGTACGAAAAAACGTTTCCTAATAAAAGATTCAAACACACCTTAGCCTTTTTAAAAGCACACGTTGCTACCTCTGAAACCATATTTGATTTAGGCGTATCTAATCCGTTTTCTCAGATCATGTTAGAAAATGGATATATCGTTAAAAACACAACTGGAGAAGATTTAGATACTAATCAATCCGCTTTAAAAAATGAAGCTTACGATGTTTTCACAGCATTCGAGATATTTGAGCATTTACTCAATCCCTACACCATATTAGAAAGTGTAAAATGCGATAAATTACTCATCTCAATCCCGTTGCGACTTTGGTTCTCCCCTGCTTACCGTAGCAAAACAGATAAATGGGACAGACACTATCACGAATTTGAAGATTGGCAACTAGATTGGCTATTAGAAAAAACAGGTTGGAAAATAGTGGCTCGTGAAAAATTCACACATCCAGTTAAAAAAATTGGATTCCGTCCTTTATTGCGTTTCTTCACACCAAGATATTATATGGTTTACGCTGAGAAAATTAAGAGCTAAAATCGACTGTACTGCTTTTTGATTTTTGACTACGGCCTAATATTTGGAAAATAAAAATACTTGAATGAACTATTACATCGTTATACCGGCGCACAACGAAGCAGCCTTAATTGGTTTGACTCTAGAATCTTTAGTTACACAAACACTACTACCTAAAAAAATAGTGATTGTAAACGATAATTCTACAGATAATACAGCCAATATAGTTTTGGCTTTCGCCAAAGAGCATCCGTGTATTAGCCTAGTAGAAAAAAAATCCAGTGCTATTCACTTACCAGGAAGTAAAGTTATACAAGCTTTTAATACCGGATTAGAAACGTTAGATGGCGCTTATGATGTAGTAATGAAAGCCGATGCTGATTTAATTTTCCCTTCCAATTATTTTGAAACCATTACCAAACACTTTCAATCAGATCCTATGATAGGAATGGTAGGTGGTTTTTGTTACATCGAGAAAAATGGGGACTGGGTTCTAGAAAACCTAACCGATAAAGACCATATCCGTGGTGCGCTCAAGGCATACAGGAAAGAAACTTTCCAACAAATAGGTGGCTTAAAAGCACAAATGGGCTGGGATACCGTTGACGAATTACTTTGTAAATTTTATAATTGGAAAGTCATCACTGATGCTTCATTACACGTAAAGCACTTAAAACCTACGGGAGCTAACTACAACAAAACCGCTAGATACAAACAAGGAGAAGCTTTTTATACTTTAGGTTATGGACTTCTCATTACGGCTATTGCATCGGCTAAGTTGTCTTTTATGAAAAAGAAACCTTTGTTGTTTTTTGATTACATTCAAGGATTTCTCAAAGCAAAAGTCGCCAAAATACCTTTAATGGTAACCGCTGATCAAGCAAAATTCATTAAAAGCTACCGTTTAAAAAAGATGAAAGAGAAGCTTTTTTAAATAAATGCCCGCATAACTAATTACTAAGTGCTAGATACTATTTACTATTTTTGTATTTTAGCCCATATTCACACTATTATGATGCTCATTCGATATATAACGCAATTAGGACGCTATTTTTTGATGCTAAAAGAAATTTTTAGTAAACAAACTAAATGGTCTGTGATGCGCAATCTTATTTTTAAAGAAATTGACGACCTTGTAATTGATTCATTAGGAATCGTTGCTTTTATCTCCTTTTTCGTAGGAGGTGTTGTAGCGATACAAACGGCACTGAATCTTACTAACCCCTTAATCCCAAAATACCTTATTGGATTCGCTACACGGCAGTCAGTGATTTTAGAATTTGCCCCTACTTTTATCTCTGTTATTATGGCGGGAAAAATGGGATCTTTCATTACTTCTAGTATTGGAACCATGCGTGTAACAGAGCAAATAGATGCACTGGAAGTTATGGGTGTTAACTCCTTAAATTACCTTGTATTTCCAAAAATTATCGCTTTATTATTGTACCCATTTGTGATTGGAATTAGCATGTTTTTAGGCGTTTTAGGAGGCTGGATGGCTGGTGTTTATGGTGGTTTTACTTCTAGCTCAGAATTTATTATGGGTGCTCAAATGGATTTCATTCCGTTTCATATTGCTTATGCTTTTATAAAAACTTTAGTATTTGCTATGCTTTTAGCAACAATCCCTTCTTTTCATGGTTATTATATGAAAGGTGGAGCTTTAGAAGTTGGAAAAGCAAGTACAGTGGCATTTGTATGGACATCAGTATGTATTATACTTTTTAATTATATATTAACACAATTGTTACTAGGAGCATGATAGAAGTAAAAAACATCGAGAAATCGTTTGGAGAAAGCAAAATTCTTAAAGGAATTTCAACCGTTTTTGAAACTGGAAAAACCAATCTGATCATCGGTCAAAGTGGTTCTGGGAAAACGGTATTATTAAAAAGCTTATTAGGTATTCACCGTCCCGAGGTAGGTACTATTGAGTTTGATGGACGTGTGTACGGCAATCTAGATGATGAAGACCGAAGAGAGTTGCGTACCGAAATAGGAATGGTATTTCAAGGTAGTGCTCTGTTTGACTCCATGACTGTAGCTGAAAATGTTGCTTTCCCGTTAAAAATGTTTACGCGAGATAATAAAGCCAAAATTAAAGAAAGAGTTGATTTTGTTTTACAAAGAGTAGCATTAACAGATGCTCATAACAAACTACCCTCTGAGATTTCAGGAGGAATGCAAAAAAGAGTTGCTATAGCGAGAGCTATTGTAAACAAACCAAAATATCTCTTTTGTGATGAACCCAACTCTGGACTAGATCCTAATACGGCTACATTGATCGACAACCTAATTAAAGAAATCACTGAAGAATATGATATTACTACCGTGATTAATACGCATGATATGAACTCGGTTATGGAAATAGGTGACAACATTTTGTTCTTAAAAAATGGTGTAAAAGCGTGGCAAGGTACTAAAGAGGAAATTTTTAGAACAGATAACGAAGCAGTCGTTGATTTTGTATACTCCTCTAACTTATTTAGAAAAGTAAGAGAAGCCTATTTAAAAGAGTAAATTAATAAAATAAGACAAGTTTATGAGAACCAACATATCGCACAAAAACAGCGGTATGCTCGTCTAAAAAAGTAAATATAAAAAAGTACAGTACTCAGTAAGACTACTGTACTTATTTTTTATTAAAACTTCGTTTTCAGGGAAAGAACCGCATTATCTATTGCCTCTTGAATAGAGTTGGTAAGGTTTTCATAGTCGTCACCTTTTTTCCAATTGCCTTTCATTTTTGCAATTGCTTGGAAAGTTTCTTGTTGCAAAAGTGAATTATTACTCAAGTCTACTAGTTCACTGCTAATGAGCACGTAACCTTGTTTATCTAATTCTATCATTCCATAATAGCTAACCAAAAGTCCGTATTTGACATTCAGATACAAAATTTCATCTACATTGTTTGTCGTTTTCAAATTTCTGAAATCTTTTTTACTGTATTTTACGTCAGAATTCGGTTTCTCAAATTTGTCTAAACCTTCATAATTTAATTTTTCGTTCAAAAATTCAAATTGCTTGTTTTTTGACTTTAAGATAACAGCAATCTCATTTTTTATTTTTTCTTGCACGTTAAACTTTGGCTCAATATTTTTTAGAGGCTCCGTAAATCTATTTCCGGAGGTTAGTGCCATATCCAGCAATCCCTGACCACCAGCTTTTGCCATTGAGATACTATCTACTTGCACAATTACACCGACTTTTTTCGAATTATAAAATTGTTGATTTAATGCAACAGTAGACACACAACTTGTCGCAACAACTAATAGCAACAAACTCATGGAAAATTTAAATAGTTTCATTAGTAGTAATTTGAGTTTATAAATTGGTTTTTTATCAAAAATCTCGTTTGGTTTTCATCAACTGCTTAGAACAATTGCGCTACTTTTATTCAGTTCGATGATGAATGTCTTTAGCGTTTTATTAGCACTATTCGTGCCATACCAAAACAGCATGTACTTTCCGCTTTACACAAAAAACAGTACATATATTTGCTGTATTATACACTATTTAGTTCTTAGTGATCAACTATAGAACAAAAGTAAATATAAAAATATTATTAGTAAAAACACATTAGACAATATGATATTTTGAAAGCCATTTTCAGATAATGTAGTGTTGAATTTTAAGTTCAGTAAACTAATAATCGAACATGCAAATAAACCAATTGCAATATAAAAGCAAGCGCCATTGGATCCAGACATCAGCTCTTTTGAATAGTCTTTAGTCATCGTTTTCACGCTGCTAATGCTTTGAAATAAATAACTTTCACTAATGATGATTTCATTTTCTTCGATATACGTTTTTGCTGTAGCAAACTCGTAACCTTTATGAGTGTGATATCGATACCCAATTAATTCTTGAGAACTCCTAGTGCTAAATTTTCCTCGTTTGTTTACTACAATTTTTTTATATTCTTTAATCCGATCGTTAATTTGTTTTTGTGGTAGTATAAATTGATCTGCCACAAATAAAATAAATAGAGGCGGAATTAAAAGCAATAACTTGAACGTTATTCTTGAATATTTTTCTTTCACAGGTTATTCTTACTTTACTATATTTTCTTTAGAATTTCTAATATCAATAGAAACTGACGGATAACGTTATTCCTATGAAAAATAGCTAGAAATTTGAAACGGCTAAATTTTCCGTTAAAGATAAAATTTCTTGTGAAACGTAAACATGAATTTACTAGAGAATTCACAATTGCGAGAAGCGGCTTTTTGCAAACGTATTTAATTAATTTGTTTCATTATTTTGCAACCTAATTCAAACCAACTTTTAGATTCTTTTTGAGGAAAAACAACTTCTCCGTTAAACCCTTCACCTTTTATTCCAATTTTACATTTTTCAGGGATGTTTTCCCCAAACTCCTTTTCAGCGACTTGGAATAAATCAACTCGATAATCATTCAGTAAGTGAAAGGCAGCTGACAATACTAGGCTACGTGGATCGTCTTCTTCGTCTGCAAGGTATTTAATCAATGCGTGTTCCTCAAAGAGCGATCTTTTAACTATCACCCCATCAAGCTCTTCGTCATTGTCAACACCTTCATCATCAATATCACTTGGCATTCTTGGGATATTATATAATTTGGACAATTTTTCAAAAGCCATAGCAGCTTGTTCTGTGAATGAAGTTACAGTGGATTCAATCTCAACTATTAAATCGTAAAGTTTTTTATCCGTATCAATCCAGTTTTGCACTAAATTTTCTTCCATTATTTTAAATGTGGTTAGGTGACTAATCTGTTTACTAACTAATAGCTATGATCAAATATATAGAACTTTTACCGCATACATTTTATATCGGGAAAGTTTTTTCTGAGGTTTTGTATTTATACTAAGCGTATTTATACTTCCAATCGCTTTTGCCCCTGACTGCAGCGGAAATCCCGCAGGCAGTAAAGCTGTTTTTTGTGGGAGTAGCAAAGCGACCAAAGGAAGCTATTGCTAGGACCTAACAAAAAAAGCGATACAACGGCGGATTGCAGCGTAAGGCAGGATTAGGCCCTAGAAAAATTAATGAAACGGGAGCAACTCTACCTCAGCATTTGGATTGAAAAGATACAAGCGACCGGTACTAATTTCCAGACATTCGTATCGCTTGGTACGAACTGCTATTTTCTTGAAAACTTTACCATTCTTGATTCGGAACACGCTACCATAGGGAATTTCGAATACATAGTTTTTGTCGTTTTGCTGGTCAAATTGCTTTAGCGCAAGTGACAAAGTCGTATCAGTATCGCTACTAGCGCTCGGGTTTCTAAAATGCCTAGCAAGCAAGGGTAACAATTGATTAGGGAAAATTTCGGGACGAATGTATGGCACCATTAGCTGCTGGAAAGTGTGCTTCCACTCGTGACCGTGTGGTTTTATGTTGCGACCGTACTTTTCGAAAGCTACCAAATGGGCAATCTCATGAATAAGGGTTATGAGAAACCGGTATTTATTAAGACTTCCGTTTACGGTGATTTCGTGCTTCCCGTTATGTCCTTTTCTATAATCGCCATGACGCGTAGCTCGTTCATTAACGATTTTTAAGTGCACACCATGAGTGACAATAAGCTCAAAGGCGGGCTTGACTGCGTGATCAGGTAGAAATTTAGCTAAGGTATCGCTCAAGGATTCTGTTTATGGGTTGGTAGAAGAAACTTGCAAGACTTTGCCGTTGAAATAAGCATTCCCAGTTAAGGTAAAATCATAAATGTACTTTGCCATTCCTTCGGCTGAAATAGGTGCTTGATATCCTGGAAAAGCTTCTTCGAGCATTTCTGTTTGTACCGATCCTAGCGCCAAAACATTAAAGGCAATTCCTTGCTCTTTGTACTCCTCAGCTAGTAATTCAGATAAAGTGATCACCGCGCCCTTACTTGAACTGTAAGCTGCTAAACCTGGAAACTTTAAACTTCCTTGGATACCACCCATCGAACTAATGGTGACAACGTGACTTCCTTTTGGTAAAAACGGAATACAAACTCGAGTTAAGTTAGCTACTCCAAACACATTTACTCTGTAAACGTTTTCAAAATCGGCTTGGGTAAGCTGCGCAAAAGGTTTGTTTACTAAACTTCCTGCGTTATGAACGATGGCATCTACTGTATTCCATGAGTTTGCTATAAAAGTTTCTACTGCTTGCACATCAGTCTCTATAGCTAAATCCAAAGATAAGCAACTAATGTTTTCATGCTCGAGAAGTGCTTTTGGGGTTTTTCTTGAAATGGCTAATACTTGATGACCTGCATTAGCAAATTGAAGCGCTAATTCATATCCTATTCCTCTACTCGTTCCGGTAACAATAATATTTTTCATAACACAAAAATAAACAAATCTAATAAAAATAGCACCATCAAAAAGGGTTCGTCTGTGAGATAAACTTTTACTATTATTTCTGTTTTTTTTAGTACTATTACAGGGTCAAAAATTTAACGGACATGATTACAAACACGATAGCACCATTAGTATTAAAAATTGCCGATCTATCCCATATTGAGGGTATACTAGCTTTGCAAGAATTATACTTAGTAGATAATTTATCTCAAAAAGAAAAGCAAGCAGGTTTTGTAACCACTCGGTTTACCACAGATCAACTCATCGCCATTATTGGTCAAAAAGGTTTATTTGTTGCGATAGATAACGATAAACTTGTCGCCTATATTTTTGCAGCTGACTGGAACTACTATTGCCAATGGCCAATATTTAGACACATGATTACTTGTTTTCCAAGTTTACAATTTAAAAATTTCAAAATAAATACTACCGATAGTTTTCAATATGGCCCTATTTGTATTCATGCTGACTACCGAGGCAAAGGACTTATCATTCCGTTTTTTGAATTCATGAGAAAGGAAATGGTAAAAAGCTTTCCGCTTAGTTTAACATTTATAAACAGAACAAATATAGCCTCTCTAAAGGCACACACGATAAAACTAAATTGGGTAATCATTGGTGAATTTGAATTCAACACAAATGAGTATTGCATACTTGCTTATGATATGAGCAAAAGTCTTTTACCTAACAATTAAAGAAACTACATAAAAGAAGAAAAAATACTAAAAAAAAGCCCTTTCTGATCACTTATCAGAAAGGGCTATATGAATTCATTTGAAAAGATACTATACTAAACCTCTAGAAATTACAATACGTTGAATCTCTGAAGTTCCTTCGTAAATTTGAGTGATTTTAGAATCGCGCATCATACGCTCTACATGGTATTCAGCAACATAACCATTCCCACCGTGAATTTGAACGGCTTCATTAGCTACTTCTAATGCAATTTCAGAAGCGTATAATTTAGCCATCGCACCAGAATGTGCAATATCCATTCCTGCATCTTTCTCACAAGCTGCTTTCATTACTAACAATCTAGCTGCAGTAACTTTTACATACATATCAGCTAATTTGAATGCAATTGCTTGGTGATTGAAAATTTCTTTCCCAAATGCTTTTCTTTCATGTGAATATTTCAAGGCAATCTCATAAGCTCCAGTTGCAATACCCAATGCTTGTGATGCAATACCTATTCGACCTCCGTTTAATACATTCATTGCGAAAGCAAATCCGAAACCATCTTCACCAATTCTATTTTCTTTTGGAACTTTTACATCATTAAACATTAATGAATGCGTATCTGAACCACGAATACCCATTTTCTTTTCTTTAGGACCTATATCAAAACCAGCCCATCCTTTTTCAACGATGAAAGCATTGATTCCTTTGTGTCCTTTTTCAACATCAGTCTGTGCAATTACAAGATAAGTCGATGCAGTTGAACCGTTAGTAATCCAATTTTTAGTTCCATTCAATAAGTAATGGTCTCCTTTATCAATAGCCGTTGTTTTTTGAGATGTTGCGTCAGAACCAGCTTCTGGTTCCGATAAGCAAAATGCACCTATAACTTCCCCTTTGGCAAGCGGCACTAAATATTTCATTTTTTGCTCTTCGTTACAATATTTTTCAATACCTGCACATACAAGCGAATTATTTACGGACATAATCACCGCAGCAGAAGCATCTACTTTAGCAATTTCAGTCATTGCAACCACATAAGAGATACTATCTAAACCAGATCCACCGTATTTAGGATCCACCATCATTCCCATAAAACCTAAATCGGCCATCATTTTCACCTGCTCAGTTGGAAATTTTGAATGCTCATCACGTTCAATAACTCCTGGTAATAATTCTGCTACAGCAAAATCTTTAGCAGCTTGCTGAATCATTAAATGCTCTTCGGTTAGATTAAAATCCATATACTTTTATTGTAAATTATTTGTTCTTAAATTTGTTCACAAAAGTAATTATTTTATCTCGCATTTCAAACGATTTCGTAATTTTAGCCAATGTTTAAAGAAAAGTATACTGTATTAGGAGTGATGTCCGGAACATCATTAGATGGAATAGATTTGGCACGCATTGTATTTACTATATGCAACAATAAATGGGAATTTGAAATCCTCGAATCCGAAACTGTATCCTACTCAACGCAATGGTTAAACAAATTAAAAACAGCTTTGTCGCTGACACATGAGGAGCTAGCGCATTTAGACAAAGATTATACCCAACTTTTAGCCGCAGTTATTAATGATTTTTTAAAAATAAAGAAAATAAAAAATCTAGATGCAATTTGTTCCCACGGACATACTATTTTGCACCAACCTCAAAAAGGTTATACACTACAAATAGGAAATCTACCCTTAATTGCTACTCTGACGAAAAATACAGTCATTTGCGATTTTAGAGTTCAAGATGTAAAGTTAGGAGGACAAGGAGCTCCATTAGTACCAATAGGTGATCAAATATTATTTTCTGATTATGAGTACTGCATGAATTTAGGAGGCTTTTCGAATATCTCATTTATAGAAAACGAAAAACGTGTTGCTTTCGATGTTTCACCAGTAAACACTATTTTGAATTATTATGCAACCTTATTAGGTTTTGAGTACGACAACAAAGGGTTAATGGCTAAAAGCGGAAAATGTCAAAACGATTTGCTTAATGAGCTGAACGAATTACCATTTTATAAATTGTCTTATCCCAAATCTCTAGGCTTTGAATTTGTAAAAGAAACGGTGCTGCCTCTGATGGAGCAGTACAATATTCCTATTGAAGACAAATTAAACACCTTTATAAAACACGTTGCATCTCAGGTATCGCGTGCACTAAATATCAAGGAAGGAAAAATGCTAGTTACAGGCGGAGGAGCGTACAATGATTTTTTAATTGAAAAAATCAAGGAGCAATTACCAGAAATGGAAATAATCATTCCTGATCGCAAAACACTAGAATTTAAAGAAGCATTAATTTTTGGTTTTCTAGGTGTACTAAAACTGCGTGGTGAAATAAATGTTTTAAGCAGCGTAACAGGTGCTATACACGATCATTGCTCAGGAAAAATCTACAATCAAAAATAATGAGTAAATTATATATTTCACATTATTCTATTTTTTATATTTGCTAAAAATAAACATATCGCAACAAAATGAAAGATTTACTGCATAAATTCGAAAATAAAGAACCAGAAATTGTTTTTAATTGGAAAGATCCAGAGACAGAAGCAGAAGGATGGACGGTGATCAACTCATTGCGTGGTGGTGCCGCCGGTGGTGGAACACGTATGAGAAAAGGACTTGACATGAATGAGGTTTTATCTTTGGCTAAAACAATGGAAGTTAAATTTTCAGTTTCTGGTCCTGCTATTGGTGGTGCTAAATCTGGAATTAATTTTGATCCGAATGACCCTAGAAAGAAAGGTGTACTGCAACGCTGGTACAAGGCTGTATCTCCTTTGCTTAAAAGTTATTATGGTACGGGTGGCGATCTAAATGTAGACGAGATTCACGAAGTGATTCCTATGACCGAGGAGTGCGGTGTATGGCATCCGCAGGAAGGTGTTTTTAACGGACATTTTAAACCTACTGAAGCTGACAAAATTAACCGCATAGGACAATTACGTCAAGGCGTAGTTAAAGTAATAGAGAACCCAAAATTCTCACCTGATGTAGCTAGAAAATATACGATCGCTGACATGATTACTGGTTATGGTGTAGCCGAAGCTGTTCGTCACTATTACAACATTTATGGTGGTGATGTAAAAGGTAAAAAAGCAATCGTACAAGGATTTGGAAATGTAGGATCAGCTGCAGCTTTTTATTTAGCTGAAATGGGGGCAAAAGTAATCGGAATTATTGACCGTGATGGTGGACTTATTAAAGAAGAAGGATTTTCATTTGATGAAATTAAAACTTTATTTTTAAACAAAGACGGTAACAAATTAGTCGCTGACAATATGATTCCGTTTGACGAAATAAACGAAAAAATATGGACCATAGGCGCTGAGATTTTCACACCATGCGCAGCATCTCGTCTTGTTGCTCAGTCACAAATTGACAGTTTAATTGCTAATGGACTCGAGGTAATTTCTTGTGGAGCAAACGTACCTTTTGCTGATACAGCTATCTTTTTCGGACCAATTATGGAAAACGTAGATAACAAGGTAAGTTTGATTCCTGACTTCATTTCTAATTGTGGTATGGCTCGTGTTTTTGCTTACTTCATGGAAAAGAAAGTAGAATTAACTGACGAAGCCGTTTTTCACGATACATCAGAAATAATTAAAAACGCCATTGAGAAAGCACATGCGATAAGCAGCTCTAAAACAAACATCAGTGCAACTGCTTTCGAAATAGCATTAAAACAGTTAGTTTAACACTTTATAACATAAATTTGAAGTAACAAACTTCTGTTACATTACGCATATTCTACAATCAGTTTGATAAAAATACAGCAACGTAAATTTATCAAACTGATTTTTTTTTACCAGATTACAAACGACTTTCAATAGTTTGTATCACTATGCATTTCTTTACCATTTTAATCTTAAAAACTAACAATTTTTATAATATATTAGCGTTTCAATAACAAAGAAAAATTATATGAGCCTATTGTTACAAGCAGATACTTTATCTGTTGCCAGTGAAAATTTAGCAGAAGCTGTTCCTGTTGAAAAAACATTATCCATCATTGAGCTACTAACTAGCGGAGGATTAGCAGGACAAATCATTATGGTCGCTTTATTCCTTATGTTTTTTGTCGCACTTTACCTTTACTTTGAACGCCTCATGGCCATTAATGCAGCCTCGCAAATTGACAGCAATTTCATGAGTCAGATAAGAGATAACATCAGAAATGGACGTATTGATAACGCTAAAATAGCTTGTGCACACTCTAAATCTCCTGTAGCGCGCCTAATTGAAAAAGGAATTTCACGAATTGGAAAGCCACTAGACGATATTAATACCGCAATCGAGAATGCTGGGAAACTTGAAATATATAAACTAGAAAAGAATGTGAGTATGCTAGCAACCATTTCAGGTGCTGGACCAATGACTGGTTTCCTAGGAACGGTAGTGGGTATGATACAAGCCTTCCATAAAATGGCTACTGCTGGTGGTCAAATTGAAGTTGGTGCACTTTCAGAGGGTATATACACCGCTATGACAACTACTGTGGTAGGACTTGTAGTAGGAATTATTGCTTATGTAGGATACAATCACCTAGTAGTTAAAACAGACAAAATTGTACATCAAATGGAAGCCAATGCAGTTGACTTTTTAGATTTACTTAATGACCCAGCATAATTATGAATTTAAGAGGACGAAATAAAGTTAGCGCTGAATTCAATATGTCATCCATGACAGACATTGTCTTTTTGTTATTGATATTTTTCATGCTAACTTCAACAATGGTTACAACTAATGCATTAGACTTAGTATTACCAAAAGCAAAAGGGAAAACAGATAGCAATAAAAATATAGCGGTAAGCATCAATAAAAAACTAGAATTTTTTATTGACAAAGAGCCTGTACTTGAATCAGAACTTGAGTCAAAATTACTTTCGCTTTTTACTGCTGATAAAACTAAAGCTATTATTTTACGAGCAGAAGAAGGCGTACCAATAGAAAAAGCAGTAAATGTTCTTGACATTGCAAACAGAAATCAAATCAAAGTAGTTTTAGCTGTAAGGCCAAAATAATAGGAACTACAGATAAAGAAAACCGATTCATTCTACATGAAATATTTAGAAACAAAAGAAGAAAAGAAATCATTTACAATCACATCAATTATTTTTGTGATTCTTTTTGCTTTGTTTTTCTATTTAGGATTAACTTCATTAGATCCACCGCCAGAAAATGGTATCGCCATTAATTTTGGCACTACTGAATTTGGATCTGGAGACATTCAACCTACAGAAGCCATTCAATCTGCTCCGCAACCTACTACTGCCAAAGCAGCTGCCTCAAGTGAAGATGAAATATTGTCACAAGATATCGAAGAAGCTGTAGTAATGAAAGCAGTAAAAAAAGCGCAACCCACAAAGCAAGTAGCCACCGAAGAGGTTAAACCTAAACCAAAGGAAAGCCCAAAGCCTTCACAAAGTACTTCTGATGCGCTCTCTAGCCTTATAAACGGCCCTAAATCTGACGGAAAAGCAAAAGGTGGAGAAGGATCAGATAACACGGCAGGAGACAAAGGAAGTATTAATGGAAATCCCTATGCCAATAGCTACTATGGATCAGGAGGAGGAACTGGTAACGGAAGCGGTTGGGGACTAAATGGTCGCAGTATAAGCTCTAGAGGAAAAGAGGTGCAAAAATGTAATGAATTTGGAACCGTTGTAGTTCAAATTACAGTTAACAGAAGTGGCAATGTAATTGCTGCTAAATACACCAAAGGAACAACTAATACAAATCCTTGCTTGGTAGAACCAGCTTTGGCAACAGCTAGAAAGTACAAATGGCAACCCGACTCTAACGCACCCGAAACACAAATAGGGTTTATTACGGTAAACTTTAAATTAGGCGAATAAACGGCATAATACTAGAAGTCAAAAATATAGAAATGAATTATCAAGAAACTACAGATTGGATGTTTAGTCAACTTCCAATGTACCAGCTACAAGGTGCATCGGCATATAAAAAAGACTTAACTAATACTATAGCACTATTAAATCATCTTGATAATCCACAACAAAGCCTACAATGCATTCATGTTGCCGGAACAAATGGCAAAGGATCTACCTCACACATGCTTGCCTCTATTTTGCAAGAAGCAGGATATAAAGTAGGATTGTATACCTCTCCGCACCTTATAGACTATAGAGAACGTATTAAAATTAACGGTACCGAAATCAGCGAAGAATTTGTTTGTGACTTTATAAACAATAACAAAACGTTTTTTGAAAATAACGACATTAGTTTTTTTGAAATGAGTGTAGGTTTAGCATTTTCTTATTTTGAAAAAGAAAAAATAGACATCGCTATAATCGAAGTAGGCATGGGCGGCAGACTTGATGCAACCAATATCATAACACCACTTGTATCCGTAATTACTAACATAGGATTAGATCACACACAATTTTTAGGAAACACAATCCCTTTAATAGCAAGAGAGAAAGCAGGTATTATTAAACCAAATACTCCAGTAGTAATAGGAGAATACACAAGTGAAACTACACCCGTTTTTCTTACTATAGCCAAGGAAAACCAAGCCGACATCTTTTTCGCATCAGATCTAATTGACAAAATTCACCAATCTGACCTACTGGGAGACTATCAGCAGCAAAACATAAAAACCGTTGTGCAGACGATAGCAGTATTAACAGCAACTACTCCGATTAAAGTAGATAGTAGTGCAATAATTACAGGATTACAAAGCGTAGTAAAAAATACAGGACTACAAGGAAGATGGCAACAACTTAAAGCTTCGCCTAAAACTATTTGCGATACCGCTCACAACAAGGATGGGTTAACGTATGTTTTAAACCAAATCAAGAAAGAAAAATTCAATCAACTACATATTATACTTGGCGTAGTCAATGACAAAGATTTGGCAGAGATTCTTCCCTTATTCCCTACAACAGCTATTTACTATTTTTGCAAGCCAAATATTCCTCGCGGACTCGATGCCGGACTATTAAGAGAAAAAGCAGAAGAATTTCAACTAAAAGGAGACATATACCCTTCTGTATCAATAGCCTATGAAACCGCTATCAAGAATGCTTTGCCTACTGATTTTATATACATAGGCGGAAGTACATTTGTTGTGGCTGAGCTACCTTTAGAAAAAGAAATTAAAGGTTAAAAAAATAATAATCTCAACATCTTATCATTCAAATACATATAATAAATATTAAAATAATCAAGAAAATAATAGCCTAAACATTTTGTAGAAACGAAAAACAGCTATATATTTGCACTCGCAATCAGGAAATGATAGCAACCTAGTAAAATAGGGCGATTAGCTCAGCTGGTTCAGAGCACCTCGTTTACACCGAGGGGGTCGGGGGTTCGAACCCCTCATCGCCCACAAAAAACTCCTTAAGAAATTAAGGAGTTTTTTTATTTTAAAGCAATAAGCTTTTAACGGATCAATAGGATTGAGTTCGTGTGAAGTTCAAAAGTTAGGAATTGCGCAAAAAGGTTAGATACTCCAAATCTAGATCAAGTACAAAAATCAAAGGCATTCACTTCCTAAACTACTTCAAAACAAAAAGCACTACAAATATTTAATCTCAGAATTAAACAAAAAGAGTGCATCAATATCTTATCAATGCACTCTTCCATTAGTGTAAAAATCTCTATTTAAAATAAGTTCAGAGTACGCTCTAAAGCCATACCTCTTGAACCTTTTATTAAAATTGTACTATTTTCCACTTTCAAATTTTTAAAATAATCCGAGAAGTTTTCGAAAGATTTAAAAAACATCTTATTTTCTGCTTCAATACTATTCGCGTAAAAATCGGGACCTATAAAGTAGCAGAGACAGTTATTCGCCTTTGATAATCTAGCAATAATCGCATTATGCTCCTCTAAACTATCATGCCCTAACTCAAACATATCACCAAGTACCATCACCTTACCATTACCTTCTAATTGAAGAAAATTATCTATTGCCACAGCCATACTACTAGGATTGGCATTGTACGCGTCAAGTATAATTTGGTTCGTTTCCTTTTTCAACATTTGTGACCTATTATTCTCTGGAACATAAGCTTCCAGTGCTTCTTTGATCTGCACATCATCAACTTTAAAGTATTTACCAATAGTTATAGCAGCATTCAAGTTATTTGCATTGTAAAGCCCTATTAAATGGGAAAAAATAGTTGTATAATCATAACGAACCGTAACAAAGGGATTAGCCTTTACATCAAGAATAGCAACATCCGCAGCCGCATTATTTAAACCAAAAGAATAGATCTTAATTTGATCCGACTTAAGCACCTGAATAGGATCGTCAAGATTCACAAAAACGAGTTTATTATTAGCCCTTAAGTTTTGATACATTTCACTTTTACCTTCAATAACCCCTTCTACCCCACCAAAACCCTCCAAATGCGCTTTACCAAAATTTGTTATGTATCCATAATCCGGATCAGCCAAACCACAAAGAAATTCAATTTCCTTTTTATGATTAGCGCCCATTTCTACAATCCCTATTTCAGTATTGGAAGTAAAAGACAATAAGGTTAAAGGAACACCAATATGGTTATTTAAATTACCTACCGTGGCTTTAGTATTGTATTTTTTAGCCAACACAACTTGTATCAGCTCTTTTGTTGTAGTCTTACCATTGCTACCTGTTAATGCGATAATTGGCAGCTTCAAATAAGCCCTGTGAAACTTCGCTAACGCCTGAAGCGCCACAAGACTATCTTCTACAATAACCGTACGGTCATCTATATAATAGGATTCGTTGTCAATAATAGCATAGCGCGCTCCTTTACTCAACGCTTCTGCGGCAAATGTATTTGCATCGAAATTATCACCCTTTATTGCTACAAATAAGCTACCTTCTCCAATTTTTCTAGTGTCGATAGAAACTGAATTGCACTTTAAAAACAAACTGTGAATAAAACTAATATCCATCTGTAAATGATTTAAAAATAAAAAGCCCTAATCAAAGGGCTTTTTAGTACTGTATTATAAAAAAAATTAATTTCTAGGTGTTTTTCTTTTCTCTGCTTTTGGACCAACTTTAGACATAGCACATCTAAAACCTATGTAATCTGTCGCCATGTCTTGCGGGAAATATCTCCTTTGAGCAGGGTCTAACCAGTAGGCTCTATCTCTCCAAGAACCTCCTTTATAAACTCGAACTTCATCGTTTATCAAAGTAGTTCTTTTGCTTGATCTATCATACTTTCTAACCATCAATCCCAAACTATCCGTTGTGACATTGTGCTTAGGAGAGTTATACATCTTATCTATCTTCTTATCAGCATCATCAGATTCTGATTCTCCAAAATTATAATACTTTGAAGATTGTTTATCACCGTCACGGTAATTCACATTATTACTTTTGCTAAAGTTTTGCCTTAAGTACGTTTCTTTTTCATCTACAGGAACTTGTGCGATCTGACCTGGAAAACTACGAACAATTATCTTACCATTACTCAAGGTATCTCTTTTCATGTTCTCTGTAGTAACTATCTCTACCTTGCCATCAGCTCCAATCTTATTTTTCGAGTACATATTACCTCTAAAATAATTGAAATCATTTCCTTCATTATCAATTATAGGACGATACACATCTAGTACCCATTCAGCAACGTTACCAGCCATATCATAAAGCCCAAAGTCATTTGCTGGATATTTTTTAACTTCATTTGTAATATCTGCACCATCATCTGACCATCCAGCTATTCCACCGTAATCACCATTACCTTGTTTGAAGTTAGCTAATTGATCTCCTTTAGATTGTCTTTTACCTGATCGAGTATAACTACCAGACCATGGATATTTTTTCTGCCCCTTATATATATTGTACTCTCTTTGACCAACATCTGCAGCTGCAGCGTACTCCCATTCTGCCTCAGTAGGAAGTCTATACTCTGGCAATAATATTCCTGATGAACGTTGAGCATAAACATTTTTAGGCTCAGCAACTGTACCATCTTTACCCGCTTTTGGTGATTTTCTTGCGCCCTTCGCCCCCTTTAACACAATTTCTTCATTACCACCGTAAGTCATTGTTGGAGCAGCTAAGTACGTATCTGTACTAAAAGTACTCTCTGCTGAAACGTCATTCGTTTTAGCATTTTTCTTTAAATATCCCTTTTTCTCAAGTATAGCTTCGTTTACACGATCTGTTCTCCATTTACTAAATTCAACCGCTTGAATCCAATTAACACCTACGACTGGGTAATCAGCATAAGAAGGATGTCTCAAGTAGTTGTTAGTCATGGTTTCATTATACCCTAATCTATTTCTCCATACCAAAGTATCTGGCGAAGCTCCTTCATAAATATATCGGTAACTTTCTTCTTCAGGGGGAAAAACTCCTTTTAACCAATCTAAATATTCTAAATACATAAAGTTGGTAACTTCTGTTTCATCCATGTAAAAAGATTGAACGTGCTGCTGAGTTGGAGTATTATTCCAATCATGCATCACATCATCCTGAACTTTACCCATGGTGAAAGTACCTCCTTCAACGAAAACTAGACCAGGTCCAGCTTCTTGCTTTTTAGCAGCTTGCATTTTTTTACTATCAACATTCCATCCTGTTCCTCTAGACGTATTTTTAGAACTAGACTTTTTACTACAACTAGCAAAACCTATGACCATAAGCATTGACAACATCAATCGTAAGGCTATAATTTTGTTTACTTTCATACTATTTATAAGGTGAGATTTTTAGGTGACGCAATATAATAATTAACCATTAACCTGCAATACCGAATTAATTAAATTTATCTTCTTGCTCTATATTAAGCAAATTATACAAATCAAACGCAAATTTATACTATTTATTATTTATTTTTCTAGTAAAAGACATATTTTTACCTAATTTAATAAATTATAATTCATACTATTTTACCAAAATAATGCGAAATTTATTTTTATGTATACTATTCTTACTTTCTATAAGCACACTAGCTCAAAATAGTGGCACGATAACGATTAAATGGAATCAAAAAACAGAAATGCAGTTTGGTGACAGTACCCTAAATATACCGCAATTCGAAGGTACATCGTACCTCTATGACACTCCTTCTAGAACCATTCTTTACAGTAGCACAATAAACATTAATACTTCGACCCAAAACAATAAAATAGTTTTGAGCGATATCGTTTATGAAAACATTTCAAATACACAACTAGGTGATTTACCTATAGAAAATATTCCCAGCACGCCAGAACCAAAACTTAGTACCTATACTGCACGAAATAGTACTCAAACTTTTTTCACAGTTTCACCTATTATAAATGATGAAACAGGCGTAAAGCGTATTACCTCTTTCTCATATCAATTAATAGGTAGTAACACATCTAAAACAACAGCAACGAATAGAACAAGTAGCGGAATAACAAACTCGGTGCTGGCATCAGGGGATTGGTATCGCTTTTATATCGAAAAATCAGGAGTCTATAAAATTTCAAAAAAATTCTTAGACGATTTAGGATTGAACACCAATTCTCTAGATCCCAAAAAAATTAGCTTGTACGGGAATGGAGGCAGAATGCTGCCATTATCCAATAGTATAGATTACCCTATTGACCTATTGGAGAACGCTATCAAAATAATAGGAGAAGAAGACGGCAAGTTCGACAATGAAGATTATATTTTATTTTATGCTGAAGGTATTGAAAATTGGAATTCAGAAAGCAACACAAATCTCAACTTGTACGACACCAAATCATACTACTATATTACAATATCTGGATCAAAAGGAAAAAGAATACAAGAATACAACCAACCTCAAGGCAATAGCACTCTTCAAATAAGCACTTTTGATGATTACCAGTTTCACGAACAAGACCTAATAAACATTAGTCGCTTAGGTAGACAATGGTTTGGTGAATCATTTGATTTTAATTCAGATCAAGAATTTACATTTAACTTTCCAAACATAGATAGCTCTGTACCACTAAAAATTAGAGCAACATTCGCAGCAGCAGCTTTCACACCTACCTCATTTACAGTAAATACAAATGGCCAAAATACAGCATCAATAAATATTGGTGCGATTACAGCAAATTCTGGCATTAATTTTAATACTGCATCTTTACCCAGTAATACGACAGCAACAGGCAGTGAAGCCACCAAAATTAAAATCTCCTACAACAACAATGGCGTTCCGGGTTCTAAAGGCTATCTTGACTATATAAGCGTAATTGCAAAGAGAAAACTACAAGGTTATGGTAAGCAATTCCGTTTTCAATATGATCTAGCAGTAAGCAGTTCAGGAATTGCCCAATACACTATTAATAATGCGGCAGGAATAGCGGAGGTATGGGACATCACTAATTTAGCAGACCTAACTAAGATAGAAAACAACAAACAAGATTCTTTTTCTTTTAAGTCCGAATTAGGAGTTATAAAAAAATATATCGCAATTGATCCTTTAGATTATTATAGTCCCTTAAAAGAAAATAGATCAAAAGTTACTAATCAAAACATTAAAGGAACTATTTTTAAAAACAACCAAGGGCTATTCACAGATGTTGATTATGTGATTATTACTCCGAATTCCTTAGTAACTCAAGCTGAAAAACTAGCTAATTTTCACCGGTCTTATTCAATGCTAAACGTTAAGGTTATTTCAACCGAGACAATCTATCAAGAGTTCTCTGCGGGAAAACAAGATATTGCAGCAATTCGCAACTGCATAAAGTATATATATGATAACGCATCAACACCAGACAAAAAACTAAAATACATTAACCTCTTTGGAGATGCTTCCTATGATTATAAAAATAGAACTCCAAACAACAGCAACATTGTACCAATATACCACGCTTTAAATAGTAATTCAATAGGAGAATCTTGTTTTGCCTCTGATGATTTTTATGGGTTAATGGACAGTAATGAAGGAAATATAATTTCATTTTTTGGAGGAATAGATATTACAGTCGGACGTATGCTCGTGAATGATGCCTTACAAGCGGACGAAATGGTTAATAAAGTTTTACAATACCATGATGCGAAGTCGTTAGGTAACTGGCGAAACAATGTTGTTATTATAGCTGATGATTCAGATATCACATCTGATGTAAGTATACAAAACAAACAAAACAATCTAGCTGATTTGATTACTGTTAAAAAACCATTTTTCAACATAAATAAAATTATTTTAGACTCATACACTCAGGAGGCATCTGCCGGAGGATTCCGTTATCCAAAAGCGAGAACCGACATATTCAATGCATTCGAAAAAGGGGCTTTAATCTTTAATTACCTTGGCCATGGAGGCGAGGACGGGCTTGCTTCTGAAAGAATTTGGGAAAAATCGGATAGTCAAAACTTAAACAATCAATTTAAATTCCCTTTATTCATTACTATTACTTGCGAATTTTCCCGTTTTGACAATCCGACTAGGCCTACGGCAGGAGAATTTACGTATTGGAATCCAAAAGGAGGCGCCATCGCCATGATTACCACTATTAGAGAAATATCACAATTTAATGGCGAAATTTTCAACGATAGACTTACCGCAAGTCTTTTATCATACGATTCTAATCAAGATGTGTCAATTGCAGAAGCCTTAAGAATCGCTAAAAACAACAATCCAAACTCCTCAACGAATGTTGTCTTTTACATAGGTGATCCCGCTATTAAACTAGCTATCCCGAAGCCAAAAATTAGGTTGACGAAAGTAAATGACATTCCTGTTTCTCAGCAAATAGATGACTTTAAATCCCTCGGACGAATTAAGCTATCTGGGGAACTAACCGACGAAAACAACAACCTACTAACGGATTACAATGGAGATGTTGCTACTGCTATATTTGATAAAAACATTACAAGAACAACCTTTAACAATGATAACAATAGTCCCGCTATGAACTTCACCACACTAGGAGAAACTATATTTAGAGGTAACGCATCAGTAGTAAATGGGCTGTTTGAGTTTAATTTTGTTGTACCTAGAGATATTAGAATCCCCTTAAATAATGGGAGAATTAGTTTTTACGCTACCAAATCAGGAACAAATGAGAACCAAACAGGGTACGATACAACAATAAAAATTGGAGGGATAAACGAAAATGCCGCTCAAGACAATATTAGCCCAAAAGTGAAGTTATATATGAATGATGACACATTTGTATCGGGAGGCATAACGAATAGTTCACCGTTTTTATTAGCATTACTTGAGGATGAAAACGGAATAAACACCGCTAGCGGAATAGGACACGATATAACAGCTGTTTTAGATGGAGATGTTAGTAATCCATTTGTACTGAATGATTACTATCAAACAGACACAAACGATTTCACTAAGGGCACCTTACGTTTTCCTTTAAGAAATATTGCTCCTGGATTACACACTGTTACCTTTAAAGTGTGGGATGTTTATAACAACCCAACAACAGTGGAGCTTCAGTTTTTAGTAGTTTCAGATGAAGGTATAACATTGACACATGTACTTAACTATCCGAATCCATTTGTAAATTACACTGAATTCTGGTTTACTCACAATAGACCATTTGAACCATTAGAGATACAGATACAAGTACTAACTGTTACAGGAAAAATTGTTTGGTCTAAAAACCAAGTAGTAACCACAGAAGGTTTTTTATCTAGAGATATTGTGTGGGACGGCAGAGACGATTTTGGAGAAAAAATAGGAAAAGGAGTTTACATCTATAAATTAACTGTAAAATCAAGCCTTACTAATAAGAAAGCAGAAAAGTTTGAAAAACTTGTAATACTTTAATAAAATACTATATTTGTTTAATGATTTTTAATATCCAAAATGAAAAAAATATTATTTTTATTGGCATGTGTACACTTACTTCAAGGCGTTAAAGCTCAGGAGAGAGTGATCACTACAGCAATCCCGTTTTTACTTGTTGCTGCTGATGCAAGAGCTGCAGGAATGGCAGATAATGGTGTCGCTACTTCAGCAGATGCATTTTCGCAACAGTGGAATCCTGCAAAATATGCTTTCGCTACTGACCAACAAGGTCTATCTGTTAGTTATACACCTTATTTAACAGGTTTAGCAAACGACATCTCGTTGGGCCAAGCGACCTACTACAACAAAATCAGTGAAAGAGCAGCCTTTGGAGGGAGTTTACGCTATTTTGGTTTTGGAGACATTGAATTACGTCAAACGAGTGACCCTACTGAAGATGTTAGAATAGTTTCTCCAAACGAATTTTCATTGGACGGATCATACTCTTTAAAACTAAGCGAGAAATTCTCTATGGCGGTAGCAGGCCGATACATTCGTTCTAACTTAAAAGTAGGTACCGATACTGGTGATGCAACAGCCGCAAATACATTTGGAATAGATATTGCTGGATTCTATCAATCGGAGGAGATAGCCTATGACCAATTTAACGGTAGATGGAGAGCTGGTTTTAATCTTCAAAACTTAGGTCCAAAAATAAGTTATGATAATGACGACATCAACACCAATTTCATTCCGGCTAATTTAAGATTAGGAACAGGATTTGACTTTATCTTAGATGACTATAATAAGGTGGGCTTAAATGTGGAAATAACTAAACTTCTGGTTCCAACGCCTCAAGTTGGTTACAACGGATCCACTTATACAGGAAAAGACATCAATAATGATGGCACTGTAGATGCAACAGATTTTGATCTTGCTACTCAAGATTACAAATCTATTGGCTGGGTATCTGGACTTTTCAAATCTTTTGGAGACGCACCTGATGGTGTAAAAGAGGAAATAAAAGAACTTACTTATTCTGTAGGAGCAGAATACTCTTATCAAGATTCATTTGCAATGCGACTTGGATATTTTCACGAAAGCCCTGAAAAAGGAGCGAGGAGATTTTTCTCATTAGGAGCTGGATTCAAATACACCTCTGTAAATATTGATGTCTCTTACTTATTTTCTGCTTCGAAAGTACCAAACCCACTAGAAAACACACTTCGTTTTTCTCTCACATTTAACTTTGGAGACAAATACGAAACCTATTAATTCAACCGATATTTTAAAATAATTATCCAAATTTCAGCTTATGAGATTTGGATTTTTTTTCCTTAACATACTATGAAAAACATTACCATTACAACTGACCTAACCGTATATAATTCAATAAACGAATTACCAAAAGCTACTCAGCAACTTCTGGAGCAGGCAATCGCTATCAGAAAAAAAGCGTACGCACCCTACTCAAAATTCAGGGTTGGTGCTGCTATTTTATTAGATAACGGAGAAGTTATCTTAGGATCTAACCAAGAAAATGCTGCATACCCTTCTGGACTATGTGCTGAAAGAGTAGCCATATTTTACGCTGGTTCTATGTATCCAGAAGCAAAAATTGTACAAATGGCAATTACCGCAGCCTCAGACACTACTAAAACCGAAACCCCTATTCCACCATGTGGCGCTTGTAGACAATCTATTGCTGAATACGAAATTAAGCAAGACAGTCCTATCGAAATATACTTTATGGGTGAATCTGGTGATATCTACAAGTCCAATTCTTTAAAAAACTTATTACCATTAATGTTTGATAAAAACTTCCTATAAAAAAACTAAAAATTGGCTTTTTAATTTTAGTTCTCAGTTGGAATGTCTTATTTTTGCGATTCGCAAACTTGGATGAGGAACTTTTTTGCGTTATGGGTACTAATTGATAACACAATAAAACTTTAGCAAAAGAACATTAGAGATGAAAGAAGTTACAAAAGAGGTATATTTAAAGTGGTATGAAGATATGCTACTGTGGAGAAAGTTTGAAGACAAACTTGCAGCGTTATACATACAACAAAAAGTAAGAGGTTTTCTTCACTTGTACAATGGCCAAGAAGCGGTCCTTGCCGGAGCATTACATGCAATGGATTTAACTAAGGACAAAATGATTACAGCTTATAGAAATCACGTACAACCAATTGGTATGGGTGTAGATCCTAAACGTGTAATGGCTGAACTTTTAGGAAAAGTAACTGGAACCTCTAAAGGAATGGGTGGTTCTATGCATATTTTCTCTAAGGAGCACCGTTTTTATGGTGGTCACGGAATCGTAGGAGGACAAATCCCTGTAGGAGCTGGTCTAGCTTTTGCTGATAAATATTTTGAAACTGGAGGAGTAACGATGACCTATTTTGGTGATGGTGCTGCTCGTCAAGGTTCACTACACGAAGCTTTTAACATGGCTATGCTATGGAAGTTACCAGTAGTTTTTATTGTAGAAAACAATGGTTATGCTATGGGAACTTCAGTAGAAAGAACTGCAAATCACACAGATATCTGGAAATTAGGTTTAGGATACGAAATGCCTTGCGGACCAGTTGATGGAATGAATCCTGTAAAAGTTGCTGAAGCAATGACTGAAGCAATTGACAGAGCACGTCGTGGAGACGGCCCAACTTTCTTAGAAATGAAAACGTATCGTTACAGAGGACACTCTATGTCTGATGCCCAATTATACCGTTCAAAAGAAGAAGTGGAAGAGTACAAAAAAATCGATCCAATTACACAAGTTTTAGATGTAATTATGGAAAACAAATATGCTACCGAAGAAGAGATCGAAGTTATTGAACAAAGAGTGAAAGACCTAGTTCAAGAATGTGTAGATTTTGCTGAGGAATCAGATTACCCACCAGTACAGCAATTATACGATGTTGTATACGAACAAGAAAACTATCCATTTATCCCACATAAATTATAATTATGGCAATCAAAGTAACAATGCCCCGATTAAGCGATACTATGACGGAAGGAACGGTAGCGACTTGGCTTAAAAATGTAGGAGATAAAGTAAGTGAAGGAGACATCCTAGCTGAAATTGAAACAGACAAAGCAACAATGGAATTTGAGTCTTTCAACGAAGGAACTCTTTTACATATAGGAATACCTGCTGGCGAAACAGCTCCAGTTGACTCTCTATTAGCGATCATTGGTGACGAAGGAGAAGATATTTCGGCACTATTGGCTGGAGGAGATGCTGCACCAAGCGCAGATTCAAAAGAAAAATCGACTGAAGAAACACATAAAGAAGATACAAAACAAGAGGATGCACCATCAAAATCTGCGGCATTACCAAAAGGAGTGGTTGTAGTAACGATGCCCCGTTTGAGTGATACAATGACAGAAGGAACTGTGGCTACATGGTTGAAAAAAGTAGGAGATAAAATTACCGAAGGAGACATCTTAGCCGAAATCGAAACAGATAAAGCTACTATGGAATTTGAGTCTTTCAACGAAGGGACTCTATTATACATAGGAATCGAAGAAGGAAACACAGCACCAGTTGACAGCTTATTAGCTATCATTGGACCTGAAGGCACGGACATATCAGGAATCGCATCCAACTTTAAAGCAGGCGGAAAAGCTGAAGAAAGTGATAGCGCTTCAAACGATCCAAAACAAGATAATGCCGCGACTCCTGCTGCAGTGACTCAAGAAGAAAGTACTGACGGAAAAAGAATTTTGGCCTCTCCACTAGCAAAGAAAATTGCTAACGATAAAGGTATTCAATTAAATCAAGTTAAAGGTTCTGGTGAAAACGGACGTATCATCAAAAGTGATGTCGAAAACTTCCAGCCATCAACAGCATCGACTACTCAAACAGCTGCAAAAACAGAAACAGGTGCAAAAACAGAAGCAGTAGCAGCTTCACCCGCAGCTGCACCAAAAGTATTTGTTCCTGCTGGAGAAGTATTTACTGAAGAGATCAAGAACTCGCAAATGCGCAAGATTATTGCTAAAAGATTAGCTGAATCATTATTTACAGCGCCTCATTACAATTTAACTATTGAAGTTACAATGGATGATGCTATGCAAGCAAGAACAGCAATCAATAGCCTTCCTGATACCAAAGTTTCATTCAATGATATGGTCATCAAAGCATGTGCTATGGCTTTGAAAAAACATCCAAAAATCAACTCTCAGTGGAAAGAAGAGGCAATTACTATTAATCACCATGTGAATATTGGTGTTGCAGTAGCTGTAGAAGATGGCTTAGTAGTTCCTGTATTGAAATTCACAGATGCAATGAGTTTATCTCAAATTGGCGGAAGCGTAAGAGACTTAGCAGGAAGAGCAAAAAACAAAAAATTACTACCTACAGAAATGGAAGGAAGTACATTTACAGTTTCTAATCTAGGAATGTTTGGAATCGTAGAATTCAACTCTATAATTAACCAACCTAATTCTGCTATACTATCTGTAGGAGCAATTGTACAGAAACCAGTCGTTAAAAATGGCCAAATTGTTGTAGGCAACACTATGATGCTTTCACTAGCTTGTGACCACCGTACCATCGATGGTGCAACGGGAGCACAGTTTTTACAAACATTGAAACAATACATCGAAAGCCCGGTAACTATGCTTGCATAAACACTAATTACTAATAAAACCAAACCCGTCTTGAACTTTCTTGACGGGTTTTTTATTAGGGCATGACCTCTCTTTCACTACCGTTATAGCGAAGCCGGGCTTTGCACTATATCTTTTACTTCACTACGTTACATAAAAGGATGCCATTGCAATCCCTCATGCAAACCAACACTATCTTCACTACCATTCTGTATCAACAATATATAAAGAGAATTGAATACAAATTTACCCTAAGATTATTTTAAATTACCTAAACATTTTCCAAATGAAAAAACAATTTATCGACCCTAATGAAGGTTTCTCACAAGCAGTCATGACAGAAGTTAACAACAGCAAAACAATTTATATATCAGGACAAGTAGGAGAAGGCAACAATTTAGAAAGTCAAACAATAGCAACTTTTCAAAACTTAGAGAAACAATTAACCAATTGTAATGCAAATTTTAAAAATGTGGTAAAAATGACCACCTACATCGTAAATTTTAATCCAGAAAATGATTTACCAATCTACAGAAAAATAAGAAAAGATTTTTTAGGAGACGAAAATTATCCGGCTAGCACATTAGTTGGTGTAACAATTCTAGGAAAAAGAGAATGGTTAATTGAAATAGAAGCGATAGCGATAATCGGGTAAAAAACAATTATTATAAACCTGTAAACTACTTAGTTTTTTCCTCTAATTGTTGTTGAAGAGTATTAAAATTAATAAGCTTCAATTTTATAAATGGATACAATGGAATTAACTCCTAAACAATACCCCTTCCCTATCTATTTATTCTTCTCTTCGATCCATTTAGACATATATTTAGTACTTCTAAGTGTATGATGTTGTAAAAGCGCACCCATAAAATTATTTAGTCTATGCTGCTTTAAATCAGACTTTAAGTGATCTAAACGCTTTTCAAAATCAAGCTCAAATAAATTTCTTAGATAACGTTGCCTTAAAATTTGGATACCGTTTATTTGAGCCTCATTCCATAATTTTTCCTGTTTATATAAGGCAACTGCCTTATCAGCATAAATTATAGGATCGTTCTCTACTGCCCCATTCCAAAACAAATTTCCGTTCATACCTTCTGCACCAATTGAAGTCGTAACACTTGGAGTACCGCATTGCATCGCCTCAATTAATTTACCTTTAATTCCCGCACCAAAACGTAAAGGCGCCAGAACAACACGAGCTCGTTGTACAACCTCACCTGCAATGCTTGCGCGACCATGAATTAAAAACCCATCCTTAACATTATGCAATTGCAATACCTTCTGAGAAGGATAAGCACCATAAATATTGAGTGTTGCTTCAGGCAACTGCTTACGAATGAGAGGCCAAATTGTTTCTTTAAGGTATTGTACAGCATTCCAGTTAGGCTCGTGCAAAAAATTTCCTATAAACACAAAACCTACTCTTTCACCGTATGAAGGCAATTCATTTAAACTAGGAATCTCCGTATCCTTAAACAACAAAGGAAGATAATACAATAGCGCTGCATCTAACTTAAAACAGTTTTTAAGCAAATCCATTTCGTATTGCGAAATCATTAATGACAAATCACAACGCAAAATACTAGCTATTTCACGTTTGGCAACCTCCTCGATTAACAGATCGTCTAAAATAAAAGTCCGTTTTTCTTTAAAAGCTTTTTGTCGCGCCAACCGCAAACAATGCAAATCTTCAGTATCTAATAAACGGACTGCATCGGGACAATTTTCGGCAACGCGCCAGCCAAACTGCTCTTCCATCATAAAGCGATCAAACAAGATAACAGAAGGATTTAACTCCTTTACAAACACATCAAAACTACCAGAATTGAGTACAATCGTTTTTGTATCTACATCAAATGTACTTAAATCAACCATGAATTGACTGTCCTGCGCTGGGCTAGCAAAGGTGATTTTATATCCTTGTTGTTGAAATAAAGAAATTAATTGCATCATTCGACCGCCAGCTGCAGATGAATTAGGCTCGGGCCAAACAAAACCAATTATTAAAAGTGACTGCACTATTATCTAGATATAAATTATTCTTACAAAGTAAGCGTTTTTTCTATGAATTAAACCTATTATAATACAGTTTGAGGAACAATTTAAGTCAAATAATGACTCCGCTTTTCTTTTAAATAACAACTTTCACTAAAGAAAATTCTCTATTGCGCCATTATTCATTCAATTAAGAATAGAAACGTATAGACCTACCAAAGGGGCAAACTGCAACAGCACAATTTTAATCCGCGAAGGGATGTAAGTAGTTGAGAAATTACTAATTTTGTATAAAAATTAAACGAACGCAGATGTTAGGATTAAAATTAGTGACCGACCCACGCTGGGTAAATATAGTTGAATCGAATATTGAGGAAATCTTAACAGATCATGCATGGTGTGAACAAAAAGCAGCATCAAACGCGATAAGCTTGATAACTCAAAACTCTGAAAAAGAAGAATTAGTGACCGAGTTAATGATAATCGCTAGAGAGGAACTCGAACACTTACAAATGGTTCACGATTTAATAAAAAGTAAGGGATTAAGCCTCGGCCGTGAACGAAAAGATCACTACGTGAATGAATTATTCAAATTTATGAAAAAAGACGGAAGTCGGAATGATGCTTTGTGCGAACGTTTATTGTTCTCGGCTATGATTGAGGCGAGAAGTTGCGAACGATTTAAAGTATTATCTGAAAATATAAAAGATGTAGAACTAGCCAAATTTTACCGCGATTTAATGATAAGTGAAGCAGGACATTACACAACATTTTTAGGCTTTGCACGTAAATATGCTGACAATGTAGATGTAGATAAACGATGGAAAGAATGGATTGATTTTGAAACTTCAATTATCACAAATTACGGTAAAAACGAAACTATACACGGATAAACATCAAGAAGACAATAGTTACTTAAACAAAAAAAGGATGCAATACTGCATCCTTTTTTAGATCTAAAAATAAATTATTTGATAATCATAAACTCCGAGCGTCTATTTAAAGCATGTTGCTCTTCGGCGCAATCGTCACCACAGGTAACCTTAGGCTCACTTTCTCCATAACCTTGACCTGAGACTCTATTTTCGTTTATACCTTTTGACACAAGATAAGCAATAGTCGAATTGGCTCTATTACTTGACAATCTCATATTGTAATCTTCTTTACCTCTAAAATCAGTGTGAGATTTTACAAAAATCTTTAAATCTCTATTTTGGGTCATCATATAAACTAATTTATCCAATTCTCCGGCACCTTGCTCAGTAATAGTACTCTTATTTGACTCAAAATATATAGGATTCAAAATGATCTCGGTTTCAGTAACCACAACATCTATTGGATCTACAATGGCATCAAGTGTAACAACTCCAGTCTTTAATTCTTCTAGACTAAACTCCTTTGTAACAAAACCGTCTTTATAGACAGCAACAGTATACTTTTTATTGCATTCCCCTGTATATAAAAAACTTCCTTGATCATTAGAAAACTCTGTACTAATAATATTTTTATTTGAATCTACGAAAACAATTTTTGCTCCAGAGATCAAAGCCCCAGTTTTAGCGTTCTTAGCTATAGTCAAAATTTGGGCTTTACAGATAGCAGTGATGCCATATATATTATCTTTTCCGGTTCTATTACTCGAAAGATACCCCATCTTGTTTTCACTATCAACAGAAAATGAAAAATCATCCTGAGAAGAATTTACTGGCATTCCTAAATTTACAACTTTCTTATCGCCATCTAGTTTAAAAGAATAAACATCAAAACCACCAAGACCTAAAAATCTATTAGAAGAAAAATAGAGTGTATTATCATCACCAATAAATGGGAAATTTTCATCTGCTTCAGAGTTTACTTCGGGTCCCATATTTTCAGGAACTCCGTATGTTCCATCTCCATTAACAGTTACTTTCCAAATATCGGTACCACCTATAGAACCAGGCATATTTGATGCAAAATATAATAACTTACCAGCTGCATCAATTGATGGATTACCTGTAGAATAACTTTTACTGTTAATTGGTAATGGTGTAATATCAGACCATATATTGTTAATTTTAACAGCCTTATACAAACCAATTTGTCCAAATTTTAATTTTTTTATTTTATCTTTTTCAAATAACTTGTCATTAAAACTTTCACTCGAAAAATAAATAGTAGTACCATCCTTTGTCATAGTCAAAGGTCCTTCGTGATATACTGAATTTAACTCCGAAATAGCAAGAGGATCAGAATAGGACTTTGAAACCATATCCAAAGTAGATTGATACAAGTCTAAAAAGGGTTCGTCATTCCACCCGTATATTTTATTACCTTCTTTTCTTGAAGCTGCAAAATAAAGATTATTACCATATAAGATAGCTCCAAAATTAGAATTTTCAGAATTTATATTCAATTTATTTACTTCATAAAGAGGTTCTTTAGCTTTCAAAGAGTTTAAATAGTTTGGATTATTTTGAAATTCTAATGCTCTTTTATCGCTCGGAAAATATGAAACAAATAATTTCATTTGCTTGTTTGCTTCTTCATACTTTTGATTGTATTTCAAAACTTGTACATAATTATAATGAACTTCAGAGTCTTTAGATGATTTTAAAGCTTCCGCGTACCATTTCTCGGCCTCATTAGTTTTATCCATCTTAGAATAGCAATCAGCTAATTGCTTGTATGCATACTCACTCTTTGATCCATTGTTAATTAATGCTAAATATTCTTTAGCTGCACTTACGTACTCATAACTATCAAATAGTTTATCCGCTAACTTTGTTTCTTTGTTTTGCGCAGTACTTACTACACTAAAAAGTAGAACAATTACAATATGGTTATATATCTTCATTTCTGATAAAAATTAAATTTTAGAAAAATCTAGGAGAACGTGAAACTTTTTTAGGAGTAAATAAGTCATATAGTAATATAAACTCATGAGATGACGGAGCACTCACTCTTAAATCTGAAATAATATGATCGTATGCATAACCAATACGTAATTCAGGAGTTACTAAAAAATTTATCATTCCACCAAAACTGTCTTGCAGTCTGTAAGTAGCACCTAGTTCAATTTGTTCTTTGTATAAAAAGTTTGCAGATAAATCTAATGATGGTTTGATGTTCAAAGCAGATTTCAACATAAAGGAAGGTTTGAATTTCACTTCATAATTAAGGTCAAATACATAACCTCCTGTTAGGAAGTAATGCGAAATATCTGAACCGTATTCTCTTCCGTTATAGTCTAGGTGAGCTGCTTTTAACATATTAGGGACCGATAATCCAACATAATACTTATCAGTATAATAAAAGGCACCCGTTCCAATATTTAAACTAACATCACTAATATCTTGACCAAAGATTCCTTCATTGGGATCCGGCAAACTAGACTGTATAGATCGTAATCCTACTTTGTGAAACGAAGCTCCTGCTTTTAAACCCAGCGCTAACGTTTGGTTTTCGCCTAGTTTTAAAGTGTATGAAAAATCTCCATATACATTTTGCTCTGATACCGGACCAATCTTATCCGACAAGAAAGACAAACCAACACCAACATTATTCCCTACTGCTCCATGTCCCGAAAACGAAAAAGAACTTGGTGCCCCTTCGATATTAGCCCATTGCTTTCTATATAAAAGACCTAAAGAAATATTTTCCTTTGATCCTGCATAAGCTGGATTTACAATATTCATGTTGTACATGTACTGTGTATATTGGGGATCTTGTTGCGCACTTACATCAATAAAAGTCAAAAGGACTAAAAGAGATATCAAAAATATTTTATTCATATTTATTTATTTTTGGATTTATTGGCCTATTGAAAGTACAGACCAAATAAATTTATATTGTTGCTATTACTATCTAATTAAATAAATCCAACCTGTCTTTGTTTGCCCATTATTGAATTCTATCACATAATAGTATGTCGCACTTGGTAATTCTTCTCCTTTATTAGTCTGACCTTTCCACTGATTTTTGTAGTTAGGCATAGAATAAACCTTAAGTCCATATCTATTGAATATTTCTAAATTTCGAACATCCATCAAGGATAAGTCTAAAAATTCATTCGAACCATTACCATCAGGCGAAATTCCTTTTTGTATGTTGCAATAAATACCATTTATAACTGCTGGTTTCGTTGTTTCACAGCCTGTACTAGATGATTTGATGGTTAAAGAATACGTGAGCGGGAAAACAATTTGATTTGTTTTGGCAGCAATTACTCTCGAAACATTTAATTCACTAGAATTAGTGCCAATTTGCAAGCCATTTTCATCTTTCCAAATGTATTCTACAGTTGCTGCATCAAATGAATTAGCTACTGCATTTGCAGTGAGAATATAATCATCAGAGACACAAGCACCAACAACATCAAACTGAATTGGCTGTGGTACAGCATTAATTCGTTGAACCGAAGCGGCATTAACTGGACAAGAGGTATTATTTAAAAAACGCACACTAATCGTATAATTACCCGGAGCGACATTTTGAAAAACATTACTCTGCTGATATGCACTTCCAATACTATATTCAGTATTTGATTGCGGGCTTACCGTTATGGTACCTAATTGAACTTGACAAGTAGGCTGTAGTAAAGAAAGAACCATAGGTATATTAGGAACAGCTGTAATAGTCAGAACAACTCTGGTTCGTGCTGCACTAATACAATTTCCAATTGATGATTCTGCAAAGTATGTTGATGTACCAACACCTATTTGAGTAGGATTCGTTACAATTGAACCACCGGTCGCCGCGTTGTACCAAGTAATGGTATTTCCTGTAGCAGTTGCAGTCAATGTTTGTATGTTGCTACCATTAGAGCATGCAGTTTGATCGGATGCAATAGGATTCGGCACTACTCCAACTATAGTCAAAATTACCGCAGTTCTCAAGAAACTCGTACAAACTCCATTTGTTGCTTCTGCATAGTAAGTTGATGTTCCCACCCCAACTTGCGTTGGATTAGATACTACAGTCCCACCTGTTGCAGCAGTATACCATGTAATAGAAGAACCCGAAGCCGTTGCTGTTAATGTTTGTGTACTACTACCATTAGTACAAATCGTTTGATTGCCTCCACTTACTGGATTTGCAGGTCTTGCATTTATAGTTAATACAACAGCAGTTCGTGAACTACTTATACAACCCGATGCATCATTAACCGCTTCGGCATAGTAAGTAATACTACCAACTGTATTTAAAGTTGGATTAGCTATGATATTCCCACCAGTGACTGCATTGTACCACCTTACAGTTGAACCTACAGGCGATGTTGCTGTAGCCGTTAAGGTTTGGATTGGTGAAGCCTCACATTCGGTTTTATTTCCGCCACTAACTGGAGCGGTAGGAGTTGCGTTTATTGTCAAAACAACAGCGGTTCGACTCGGACTAGCACAAGTTGAAGCTGTATTTACTGCCTCAGCATAATAAGTTCTAGTTCCTACTGTATTCAAAATAGGATTAGCAACCGTGTTTCCGCCAGTTGCAGCATCATACCAAACTACCGTTACACCGGCTGGTACTGTACCTATAGCTGTTAATGTTTGAATAGGAGTTTGTGCACATTCTGTTTTATTTCCTCCACTAACAGGTGCTATTGGTCTTGCAT
>NZ_JACRUI010000002.1:645673-648658 GCF_014305095.1 Flavobacterium kayseriense
GAGTTGCGTTTATTGTCAAAACAACAGCGGTTCGACTCGGACTAGCACAAGTTGAAGCTGTATTTACTGCCTCAGCATAATACGTTCTGGTTCCAACTGTATTCAAAATAGGATTAGCAACTGTATTTCCGCCTGTTACAGCATCATACCAAACTACCGTTACACCTGCTGGTACTGTAGCTGTAACTGTTAATGTTTGAATAGGAGATTGTGCACATTCTGTTTTATTTGAAGCTGTCGGACTTACTGGAGGTATATCAAAACGAACAGTAATATCAGCCATAGAAGGATCACAACTTCCATTAGATATAGTCCAAGTAAAAACATAAGTTCCTGGTAAATCCACAGTAACTGTGCTAGAACCACTATTTACATTACTAAAAGTAGCAGTACCAGGGCCCGATTTGAAAGACCACCTTCCCGTACCAACGGTAGGGGTGTTTCCGCCAAGAGATGTACTACTTAAAGAACAATTGGTTTGGTTAAGCCCAACAGTAGCAGTAGACGGCTTTTCAACAATTGCTACTGAAAGACTTGCTTCTTTATAACACGGCATAAAAGCATCTGATGATACTACTATTGCTTTAGGATCACGTAAATTAAAATTAATAGGCCCTGTACCAAAATCTAACGTTGAAGAGCGTTCCGGACTAAGGAAAGAATTAGTTACACTAAAAGTACCTGGAGCGTCATCTTTCATTGTAAATCCGAAGCATTTAATATCTCCGGCTATGTAACCAATTTGAGATTTGAGAACTGCAATTTCAAAACCTAATAACAAATCAGTGATACCAGTATTACCATTATTTACACCTATATTACTGGAAGGACTTCCATTTGACGCAGTTCCTAAACTAACTTTTGTAGACACACCTGTTTGTAATTCAATAATATCAGCAAAGTAGGTTACCCCACCATCTTTTGTAGATATCGCCAAGCAATAATCAGGTAAAAAATAAGAATCAAAAGTACTAGGATTAGTATTAAAATAGTTGAAACCATTAACAGAAGGATTAGCACTTGTCGCTTCATTGCCATAATTACCCACATTAAAACCACCTGGTTTAGTATCTAAAAATAACAAAGCACTTCTGTTTGCATTTAACTTACCAGTTAAACCAAAAAATAATTTATCCTCAGTGCCGCTAATTTTAATACTAGTAAGATAACCGTCAACTGCACTTGGAGAAAGAGCTGCACTTAAAACATTATCTTCAAACGCGCCAGTACCCCATGCAGCCTCAGAAATTGTTCCATCGAGTGTAACTGCGTACCTTGTTTTAACCCTTACAACCTGTCCTGCTGACAACGAACTAGTCGTGTATACTCGGTTAGTTGACATGGCTTGAACTACTACGTTATCAATTAAAAACTCAAACAAATCGCCTCCACCTGTAGCTGTAAAAGTTAATGGCACTCCTTTGCAAACTGGACTATCAGTAGGAGAAACGGTAAGACTAACATTTGGAGGTGCATTAAATACAGATGCAACAACAGGAACTCTTACACTTAAGTCATTACCGGATCTACTTTGGACATAAAAAGTAGTGGTTTCACTAATAAAAGGACTATAAATAGACCCCGTACGTAAAATAGTAGTTGATTCCTGACTATCATACCATTCGATAATATCACCACTATTACCAGATGCGGTAACAAATACTCTAACTGTAGAATCTGATATTTCCTTACAAGCACTCCCAGCCGTAGCAAGTGGCGCAGGAATAAGAGCAGTAGTTTTTCCTGTAACATTTGGAGAAGAAACACTTCTATTAGCTCTATTTTTTTTTGAAATTTGCGCAAAAGAGGCACTATTCAAAAGGAAGGCAAATAACAGCAAAAAGAGTAATTTATGTTTCATATATTGGTTATTAATTTAATAAATAATGGCACTAGAATAATGTTTAAAAATAGAAAAATAAAATGAGATAAAAATATGTTATTTAATAAAATTTTAACATTAAATACAGTAGCACAAAATAAGCGATAATTATAATTAGAGCATTCATTCTGTAAAATTTATAGATTGATAAAAAAAAGGGAAACTAAGAATATTTAGAATTCCTATTTAGATGCAATAAACCACACAAATAGTAGAAACAATAAAATTACTAACTTAAACAAAGACTTGTAAAGAAAATTTTAATATATAATTTAAGGTGCGTAAACAAAAAAATCACACTCATAATACTGTAAAACACTAATCTAAAATATAAACAAGACAGGTATTAAATTTAAAAAAACAAAATTTTATTAATAATAATAAACCATACAATCTTCACAGAATCTAGTATCAAACAAAAAACATAATAAACCATAGATATTGCAAATGAAGTAGATAAGAAAAACGCAAAAGACAACTACTAAAATTAATTACTAGTTGTGAAAAATTAAAAAATAAATTTACAATCAAAAAACAAGCTGATCCACATTACAGTATACTAAGGCTAATATCTATACAAGTTTGCAAGGCTTCGTAAGATATTAATTTTCAAGCATAACAAATACTTTACAATTAATAAAGAAGACTACTTAAATAAATACTATCAGTCCTACTTAGCAAAATATCAAAAAATCTTAGCTGCTGACTATTAGAAATAAACACAGGCAACGACATAATAAAAGCCTAAAAGGATATCAAGAGATTTTGTCTCTCAATAAAAAAAATAATATGAAATAGAGTGGTTTTTGCAAAGAAAAACAACACCTAAAGAACTATTTAGCGACCCGATATTTCGATACTAAATAAAAAAACACTTTTTGAATTTAGAGTTTTGAATATAAGGATAACGACCCGCAATTAGTTCTTGTTACTTTAGGAACTGCATAATGATAGCTGTACCACAAAAAAACCTAATTCTTTATAATCAGTGATTTAAAAAGAAAGTCGACGAACCGCAATTTGATTGAACACGGCATTTATATAAAACAAAAAACCCCAACTTTTACAAGTTGGGGTTTTCAAAAGAAAGGCGACGAACCGAG
>NZ_JACRUI010000003.1 GCF_014305095.1 Flavobacterium kayseriense
AATATTACGTCTACAATCAACTATTTTTGAAATTAGTAAACAACCAAAAATAGTCAACCTATATCAGGACAAGACAAAATTGACGGAGAATTCAATAACTTAATGCAACACTTTTAATTTTTTAAATTAGACCAAAATGAACATTAACTTATTTCTTTGGCTATTATTAGCAACTTTACCAGAAATGGTATTTTCTCAGTCGACTGACTTTACCATTCAAGATGTAAAATTTGAAAGTCAAGGAATTACTCTAGCAGGCTCAATTATAAAGCCAAAAAATCCATTTGCAGCAGTCGTAATTGTTCACGGTTCTGACCCAGTAAAAAGAGAAATGGAGTTTGCAAAACGTCTTGCAAAAGAAGGCATTGCTGTATTGACATATGACAAACGTGGAGTTGGAGAATCTGGTGGTTTATATGTTGGACCATCTGTTGGTACAAATAATATTGACATTACTAATCTTAATTTATTATCGTGCGACGCAAATGAGGCAGTAAAAATATTCCAAACCTATTTGAAAGATAAAAAAACACCAATTGGATTAGTTGGGTTCAGTCAAGCAGGATGGATAATTCCAATTACTGCAAGCAAAAATCCACAAATAGAATTTATGGTTTTGTTTAGTTGCCCTACAATTACGACTCTGGAACAACTCCGATTTCAGTTTTACACTAACGGAAATAATAATTTCTGGGATAATCATACAGATGCAGATGCTCGTAAACATACCAAAAATGACTCTGACAAGTATCAATTCGTAGCTACTGACCCAAAAACTTCTTTGAATACTCTTTCAATTCCTGGACTTTGGCTTTTTGGTGAAAAGGACATACAAATTCCTGTAAAGTTGTGTATAGAGCAATTAAACACATTTAAAGTTCAAGGCAAACCTTTTGAATATACCTTGTTTCCAACATTAGGACACAATACCTCATTTGAAAGTGATACCGCACCTTTTGACATTTCAATTCAGTGGATAAAACAGAAAACGTTAAACAATAAGAAGTCTAAAGTATCAAAATAAAGCATTGCCTACAACAGCAGTTTGGCAAAGTGGCGGGTTCAGTGCTAAATTGAACATTCGGAATTCTAATAAACATTAGTGCTTAATTGAAAGTAAGTACTTCAAAGTCAGTCACTTCGTCAAGCTGCAAAAAGTTGGCATTAAGGTCTTGAACCCACCCAATCATGAAATAAATCATATTATTTGCATTATTGATATTTAGCACTAGTTTTTACTCTCAAGGTTTCGATAATGGAGTTTTGGAAGAGAATAATAGTATAAAACTATTGGAAGAGTGGTCACAACTTTCAGGAATCAAAATTGACAAAATGAGTGTTGTAATTGTGAATTTTTATATCAAACCAAAAACAGAACCAAATGGTTCGTGCATTGACTATTATACCAATGATTACGCATATAAGAGATTCATAAAAAAGAACAAGAATATTGTTCAGTTTTTCATAACTGAGCAATCATATTTTTATAATAGAAAAAATGTATTGGAAGACAAAAATGACGAAATAAAAAAATTATTATTTGAAAAAGCAAAGTCATGCGGTAACTACATTATTATTAAACCAACTGGAGAATTCATTAGAAAATTGGGCGAATATAGACAAGACGAAATTCCGAAGTTAATTAGACAATAAAAAAAACTAACGCATAACAGCCGTTTCTCGCAATTGCGAATTTTGTGGTATATTCACGACTACGTTTCGCTAGAAATTTTATCTTTAAGAGAAAATAAACGACCTTGTTGCATTAAGGTCTTGAATTCGCCCGACAAACCATAAGTAACAGTATTAGAAAATAAACTATATGACATTAGAATTTACAAACAAATTATGAAACACTTACCTAAAATAAATCTCTTTTATTGGGCATTAATAATTAGTGCTAACACAATGGGAGAAACAGTAGGTGATTTAATTTCTCAAACGTTTGGTTTGGGTTATGGTGGTGGAACTATTGCATTACTTGTACTTTTTCTAATTGCTTTAACAATTTCAATTTACTCAAAAAGTCAGAAACCACTTTTGTATTGGACAGTAATAACTTTGGCAAGTACATTAGGAACAACGATTTCCGATTTTATTAGTCGTTCCTTTTTTCACTTACAACTTGGCTTTACAGAAAATCAAGGTTATCTATTTGGGACAATAATTTTGATAGTTGCTTTAATTGCAACTTTTGGCATTTGGAAATATCAATCAAGGACAAATACAATTGAAAACGGACTTGATAAGCAAACAGAGTTTTTATATTGGATAGCAATTTTAACTTCAAGTACATTGGGAACTGCATTTGGAGATTTACTTGCACATAATACACCATTAGGCTTTGACGGAGGAACTTTGCTATTAGTGATTTTACTTGCTGCTGTTGTTGGACTTTACTTTTTGACAAAACTATCAAGGGAACTTTTGTATTGGTTCGCTATTATTTTGACACACCCAATTGGTGCAACAATGGGTGACTATTTGACAAAACCACAAGGATTTAATTTAGGAAACATTAAAGCAAGTTTAGTTTTAGTAGTCGTTTTTATAATAGTAATTGCAACCGGACAGTTGACAAAAAACAGACAAACGAATTGACGACAAAAAACTGCCACTAACAGCCGTTTCTCGCAATTGCGAATTTTGTGGTAAATTCACGTTTACGTTTCGTAAGGAATTTTATCTTTAACGGAAAATAAATGAGCTTGTTGCGTTAAGGTGTTGAGTCCGCAAACAGTATACCCTACTAAAAGAAAACAATTAAATTGAATGAATCCTAAAGGTTTTATTTTTTAAAACGAAAATTGATATGCTCACTACCATAAACCCAAAATTGCCAATGCGGAATAAAGCCGCAACAAAAGATTTTTACGTAAACAAGTTAGGATTTAAAAACGTTGGAAGTTCTGACTATGATGGCTATTTGATGGTAGAAAAAGACAATATAGAAATCCATTTTTTTGAATTTAAAGAAATTGAGCATAAGGAAAACTATTCAGGAGTCTATATCCGAACCGACGACATTGACAATCTGTATCAATCATTGTTGAACAATAAAGTAGACATACACCCGAATGGAGCATTAGAGACAAAGCCTTGGGGACAAAGGGAATTTGCTTTGCTTGACCCAGATAACAATCTGCTGACTTTCGGACAGATTATTTAATCACTATTTACTGATTACCTAGAAACGGCAAGCCAACAGCGGTTTGCAGAAATTGAGAGAATTTTGCAAGTTTGGTAAATTTTTTTTGCATGAGTATTTATCGGTATAGGAAAATAATCAGTTATGAAGTTCGAAACTGACGAGAAGCAGCTAAACCTCAGGCTGTTAAAAAACTCCTTTTCTCGGAATTTTCTCAAAATCCATCATTGCATACTTCAATATACCCAAGCAAAATGAGCCGTTTTAGCAATAGAAATACCTTTGGCTTTAAGCATCTGAAGAGTAAATCGTATAGCTTCTATGGCTAACGCTTCTACAAAAGCAGCTGCAAAATGAACGGGGCTGTCTAGGAAAATCAGGTCTTCTAATCTCAAAATTCATTAAATTGCCTCGTATTCCTGTGTTGTGTAGTATCTGTAAATGCACCTCTTTCCTGCCTTTTATTTTAAAAAGATGCAGTATATTTGAAAGAACCAAACGGAAATTTTTTCACAGACTACCGTTCTGCGTCATATTAAAAAACAGACTTGAATGAACAAATTATGTAGAATGCCATATCTGATTTTTTTATTATCTCTGAACTTTTCTTGTGTTGAAAAGAAAGCAACCAAGAAAGAAATTAATAAATCTGAAATTGTAAGGGCTTCAAAAAGCGACACATTAAAATTCACTTCGGGAATACGCGCTATCTTTCAAGACAGTAAAGGCAATTATTGGTTTGGAAGTCATAATGAAGGAGTAAGCTATTATGATGGAAAAATATTTCAATATTTCAACAATACTAATGGTTTACTTGACAATCAAATTCGTTCAATAGAGGAAGATAAAAACGGAACTATCTGGCTTGGAACTGCAAAAGGGGTGAATAGTTATGAAGGAAAAAAGTTTACTACATATACAACTCAAACAAATAACCCAACATTGGAATGGAACAATACCAGTGGAGATTTGTGGTTCAATGCAGGCGAAAAAGATGGACTAAATCGTTTTGATGGAAAAAAAATGAACTATTTAATTTTTCCAAAACCCAAAAATACAAATCTTGATAATTCATTTGGGGTTACCGATTTATCTAAAGATAAAAACGGTAACCTTTGGATATCCACATATGCTGCATTATTTAGTTATGATGGTAAAATGACAACTATTTTTGATCATGAAAAATTAAAACTTAAAACCAATGAGAATTTGCACATAAGAAGTGTATTAGCAGATTCCAAAGGAAGAATTTGGATAGGCAATAATGGTATTGGAGTTTTACTAATGGAGCATGATAAAACAATACATTTTTCAGAGGTAAACGGACTCATTCAAAAGAATAGTAGTAAAAATGGAAATCGATCACCAACTGGGACAATGGAACACGTTTTTGCAATTGAAGAAGATTCTGGAGGTAATATTTGGTTTGGAGATAGAGATACAGGAGCTTGGAAATATGATGGCAAAAATGTAATAAACTACAGTATCAATACCAAACTTTCGACCCCAATGATTTGGTCAATATATAAAGACAACAGCAACAATTTACTTTTTGGAATGGCAGAAGGTGGAGTTTATAAATTTAACGGAAAATCTTTTGATAAAGCGTTTTGATAAGAAATGCGAACGCACAGCAGCCATTTAGCAAGATTGTAAATTGTGTGGTAAGTTCACGTTTTGCATCATATTTTCTGCAAAGCCGAAAGCTTACGAATTGCCCACCATCTAAATGCGGCAAAACATGCTGTATCATACTTGATCAATAATCCGCAAAAAGAATACAAACAACCTGAATTTGTATTATCTGACAATTGACTTAAAGAAACAACTTTGCACCTTATTAATGTAAAATTTAAAAACATGAACAAGACCATTTTAATTACAGGTGCAAGTAGCGGTATTGGAAAAGAAACTGCAAAGTTATTTCAATCAAAAGGTTGGAATGTAATCGCTACAATGCGAAATCCAGAAAACGAAACAGAATTAAATCAATTAGAAAATGTTTTGGTTGCCAAACTGGATGTTTTAGATTTAGATTCTATTCAAACCGCTTTTGATGCGGGTATTCAAAAGTTTGGTAGTGTTGATGTGCTACTTAATAATGCAGGTTACGGAGCATACGGACCGTTGGAAGCATTTAGTAGAGAAAAAATGGTACGACAATTCAATACCAACGTTATTGGACTTTTAGATGTTACTAAAACCGTTTTACCTCATTTTAGACAAAATAAAAAAGGTATTATTATTAATATTTCGTCAATAGGAGGTAAGATGACTTTTCCATTGGGTTCCTTGTACCACGGAACAAAATTTGCCGTTGAAGGTATTTCGGAGTCACTTAGCTATGAAGTAGAGCAATTTGGTGGACAAGTAAAAATTGTAGAGCCAGGTATGATAGCCACAGATTTTGGTGGGAGGTCTTTTGATTTTAGCAATGACGAAAAAATGGCTGAATATCAAAATATTGTTAGTGCGCTGATGACTGCATTGCCAGTAATGGCAGAAAATGCATCTCCAGCAAGTGTAGTAGCCAAAGTAATATTTGAAGCGGCAACAGATGGGAAAAATCAATTGAGATACATAGCAGGAGAAGATGCTAAAATACTGATTAGTAATCGTAAACAATATGATGATGCTACGTTTACGGGGGATATTAAATCACAATTTGGACTTTAAATTAGTAGCGATATGAATTCAGTTGTGAAATATTTTACTGGAGAAAAAGCCGAAAGTTACCTCTTTATTTTAGTGGGAGTACTTGCTTTCGCATTAGCATTCTATTTCTTTTTTGTAGTAAAGACTTCTTTTTGGAAAGGTGTAGCCATACCTTTTATTATTGTTGCTTTATTAGAGTTTATAGTAGGTTACAGCATAGTTAATCGAAGTTCAAAAGACATTATTCGGGTTCAAACCTATATAACGAATGAACCACAAAAAATTAAAAGTCTTGAAATTCCACGAATGGAAAAAGTATTGAGCAATTTTGTTATTTATAGATATGTCGAAATTGCGTTAATCATTTTAGGCATCGCATTGATGTACAGTTCTATGAATGATACCTTTTGGAGAGGCATTGGCTTGGGGTTATTTATCCAAGCAAGTATTGTTTTAAGTTTAGATTTTTTTGCTGAAAGACGAGGGCATCAATATATCGTATATTTACAAGAATTAGTTGAGAAATTATGAGTGAGATACTACATCTTCAAAGTATTGCCGATTTGCATAAATTGTTTAATTTAGGGAATAGTCAACACCCTTTAGTGGCTGTTTTGGATTTTAGCCAAGTAAGTGAACAAGTAGATCAAAACGCGAAAATCAGTACCGATTTTTATTCAATTATGTTTAAAAACTATTGTAAAAACAATATCAAATATGGCAGAAAAGCAATAGATTTCCAAGACGGAAATTTAATATGTATTGCTCCCAACCAAACTATTGAAATTGATAATGAAATTGAACAGAGAGAGAATATGTTGGGGTGGGGTTTGTTTTTTCACCCTGATTTAATTAGAGCCACTTCATTGAATGACAAAGTAAAAAGTTATAGCTTTTTCAATTACGAAGTGTCAGAAGCACTTCATCTTTCAGACAAAGAAAAAAATATTTTATGGGAATGTGTTCAAAAAATTCAATCTGAACTTAAAGAAAATATTGATGTACACAGCCAACACATCATTGTATCAACTATAGAATTATTACTGAATTACTGCTCAAGATTTTATGGCAGGCAAATGATTACTAGAAGCCAAACAAACAAATCTATAATTACTCAAGTAGAAACTATTTTATCGAAATACTTTGCCGAAACGAAACTAAAAGAACAAGGATTGCCTACCGTTAAGTTTTTAGCTGACAACGTACATTTATCTCCAAGTTATTTGAGCGACCTTTTGAAAAAGGAAACAGGTAAAAATGCTCAAGAACATATTCATTTTTACCTTATCGAAGAAGCAAAGAATTATTTGATAAATACAGAAAAAAACATCAATGAAATAGCTTATAGTTTGGGCTTCGGGTATCCACAATATTTTAATAAACTTTTTAAGCAAAAAACGGGTAGTACTCCAATGGAATATAGAAATCTAAATTAAAAAAAGTCTACTAGGAACAAGCGTATCACAAAAATGTTGATTCAATTCTTAGATGAAGTCGTGTTTTTCCTATCATGTTTGGTGCCGGCAGACAGTTTTGTGGAATTAACGTTTGCCTTAATAATTTGCAAAGCCGAAAATTGAAAAATTACCAATTTCCACCCATCTTAAAGTGGCATAAAGTTGTAATTAATACCCAAAAAACAGAGATGATAAAAGAAAACTTTTTAAATTTAATTAGAAAATACTCGAAAAACGAAGAGTATAATCTGGAGTGCTGGAACGAAATCGAGAAAAATTATTCATCAAAATCACGGCATTATCATAATCTTGAGCATTTAGAAAATATGCTTTCAGAATTGAGTAAAATTCAATCAGAAGTAAAAGATGTAGACTGTTTACTGTTTGCCATATATTACCACGACATAGTTTACAAAACTACTAAAAGTAATAACGAACATCAAAGTGCTTTACAATTTAAAAATAGAATTGTTAACACTTCATTTGACAAATTGTATGAATGTATATCACAAATTGAGGCTACAAAAGAACATAGAATTTCGGACGATTACGACACAAATATACTTTTAGACTTAGACCTTTCAATTTTAGGAAAATCCCCAGAAGAATATAAAAAATATAGTGAGAGCATTAGAAAGGAATATCAAATTTATCCAGACTTTATATACCGAAAAGGACGAAAAAAAGTACTGAAAAGGCTATTAGAATTGGATTTTATATATAAAACGGATTATTTTAAACGCCTGTACGAGAACCAAGCAATAGAGAATGTAAGGCTTGAATTAAAACAATTAAGTTAACGGGATTTTGAAACAAAATATTTGGTTCAAAAAAGGAGAATACAAACAGAAAAGAATGTTAAGATTACTACTAGACCAAAATTACGGCTGTATGTAAAAGGTATTCATCTTAAAAGGGAAACGGAACAAATTGACGGTAATGAAATTAAATAAATAAAATTAATCAATACCGCCGAAGTTCCATTTCTTAGAGATATTTGGTTAACTTTAGTACGAAATGGTAAGGTTGTTCTAACTCCCGAGGTTCAGATGGTGGGAGTGAACTTCGTGACGTAGTTTTCAAATAGGAAAGTTTTAATTTTGAAAATAGGATAAAGTCAGCGAATTTTGCTGGTAATTTGAGCTAGCCGAATTTTAATAAAATTATTGTTTCGCATCACGTTTTAGTTGAGCCGAAAATGGAGTAGAGACGAAATTCCAGTTAGGTGAAGCCAAGAACGTTAACTGTGATTGAAAAAAAAATAACACATAAAAACAAAAATTTAGACAAACTCTATTTTATTTTGACGCGAAAAATATAGAATGTGAGAAACAAATATTTTACGTTTATAGACTGTGTAATATAAATTAAATTATGTCAGAAAATAAAAAATCTGAAAAAGGAATTATCATAGGAGCAATTTTTGGAGTAGCCCTTGGCGCAGCTTACGGAGCCTATACAAACAATATTTCTTTTAGTGTTGGAATAGGAATAGTTATTGGGGCTGCAATTGGAGCAATTTTAGATTTTGTGAAAAACAGAAAATAAATTTCAAAAAAAGTATAAAATGGCATTTACGGCTAGAAAACAGCATTTTGGAAATTACTAGTTTTATGGTAAATTCATGTTATTCTTTTGCAATAAAATATACCTTAGATAGAAATATCAGATCGCGATCCCCTGTGTTATCAAAAATCACTTTAGTACAAATTGTTTTAAATAAAATTTTATATGCGACTATTCCTTATTTTGATTTGCCTCTCTTGTTTCAGTTGTAAAATTGAAAAAAACACAACAAGCACGGCGCGACTAGGCACACTTGAAAAAAAAGTTAGGCAGGTACATGATACGATTGGTTTTGCTCAATACAATTGGCAATTAGACTCTATTTATAACCGTTTAGGTATAACCGATTCTAAAAATAATAGGCAATGGAAAGCAGCTATAAGTCCGCATGACGATTACAAATATGCGGGACGTTTGTATTACGAATCGCTAAAAGGAGTTAATGCGAACACGATTATTTTAGTTGGTGTTGCGCACCGTGCTCGAAACTTTACGCTTCAAGACAAAATCATTTTTGGAGATTTTACCCATTGGAAATCGCCTTATGGTGAATTAAAAGTATCGGATTTAAATGCTGAAATTATGAAGCGACTTCCTCAATCTTCTTATCTAGTTCATAACGAGATGCAAGAGTTAGAACATTCATTAGAGGCTATTATTCCTTTTTTACATCGCAAGAATAAGAAACTAGAAATTATCCCAATACTAGTACCTTACATTAAGTACGAAACGATTGATGGTATTAGCACTACTCTCGCTGATGTGGTATCAAAAATTTTAAAAGAAAGGAATCTTAAATACGGGAAAGATGTTGCAGTAGTTATTTCTAACGATGCGGTGCATTATGGCAACGAGAATTGGAGTGGAGATTTAGCCCCTTTTGGAGTTGATGATGCAGGTACTAAGAAAGCGAGAGCTATGGATATGGAGATTATTACTACAAGTTTAGTAAACAAAATTAGTACTGAAAAAATAAAGACGTTCACAGAATATACTGTGCAAAAGAGCGATTACAAAGAATATAAATGGGTTTGGTGCGGTCGCTATGCTGTACCCTTTGGACTGAGTTTTGCAAATAAATTAAGTCAATCACTCTACAATAAACCTTTGACGGGGACTTTATTAGATTACCAATCAAGTATCGATCATGAACTTATAAAAGTAGAAGATTTAGGGATGGGAACAACCGCTATTGCAACTCAAAAACACTGGGTTGCCTATGCAAGTTTAAAATACGAGTAGGTCTTTAATTGTTTATGGTGACTAGATAAAGTAATGATGATACTAAGGACCTATAAGGACCTATTTTTAAGTCATTTTTAGGTACAAATTTTTTTGTAAATTGCATTTAACAGAACGGTAACTACAATCATGAATGATGTTGTTATGCATGATGTGAGCTATAAAAAAGATTTCAATAAATGGCTAAGCGCAAGATGCCTCGTAATACGACAGGAGATTGTAACGATCAGTTTAAAGGCACAAAAAATGAAGTTGTTGGAGCTGATTTTTGTGACTATATACATTAGAAGGGGAAATCACTTGAAGAATGCTTAAATCAATTATAAAAAAAAAATAATAAGATTACAACGAAGCTACATGAGCAAATGATAACTACCTATTTTGTGTTTTAAATTTTCTTCAACATTCGCCTTTTCGGCATATTCAAACCAATTGGCAACCGTAATACTAATTTGCTCGATGATAGTATTGGCTTTTTTAATATTCATGCTTTTAGCAAGAGATAAAAGATCTTCTTTAGTAATGTCTTTCCTTTTTCCATTGATGCTAAGATTGTGTTGACTTACCCAATCACTGTCCGGTCGGTAGGCAAAGCAAATATCGTAGGCGGGAGCTAATTCCCAACTTCCTTCTTTTTTGAGTCGAAAAGCAAAGTTTTTAGTATGATCATCGCAATTTCTGGCAATCACATTAAAAACCATTCTTCTAAATAATTGTTCTGCCTGAGGGTAGGGAAGACGCAGCAAACGCATGGTTTGAAATAGCTGTTCATAGCTAAAACTAGTGATCTGACTAAAATCATAATGCTGCATGGCACACAAAGTTTGTATGTGGTGTTTTTCAGCTCCGCCTTCACGATCAAAACGTTTGGTCATAAAATGGGCTCTACCATTTTCTTCCATTAATCGAGATTCCATCATTTCGATTCCACAGGCTGTTGCCATGAGGTAATATGCCATTTCAATACGTCCGTAGCCTGTACTCTCGCCAAATTGCACATCACTTACGGTATCTAATTTTATTAGCCAATGCTCAAATCCTTTTGGAGCTAAGGTTTGGCCTGATTTTACCTGTCCTGTTTGTTCGTTGTAGGCAATAATCGCTTTTGGACGAGCGCCACCAGCCGAGGTTCCTATTTTAAGAATATCTAACATAGCATTTTGATCTTTTTCGCTTAAATTAGTTTCAAAGCCTTCTCTTTTAGAAAGCATTTTTTGCGAAAGGCTAATTAAGTTGTCTATTTCTATATCAAAAGCTTTTTTGTTTACGGTCAATTGTGAGGGTTCAAATTCTAAAGCTCCCATACCACGAGTTCCTATGAAGCACAGAAGTTCAACGGGATTCATGCTATTCTCCGGTCGACCATTTTGTGCTAGCCAACTATTGATTAATTGGTTTCCGTAATCGTCAGGTAGGACATCAGCTAGTAAACCCGGTAAACCTTTAAAAGTTTTTACATCTCGCAATTCAGGAAATGAAAATATGCGATTATTGCTATTACTAATTGGTATTTTTAGCGGTGCTAAATCTATTTTAGTGTTTATGAATTTTGGTTCGTACTCAAAGCTGGCCACACCAGTTTGTGCATTCCATGCTACAGCGCCAATAGTTTCTCCCCATATTTTTACAAAAGCGGTTGTTATCATTACCAGTCGGATTGATTTGAGTTATCAATAGTATTTTTACTTGCACGTTGCCTTTTATTTTGGTCTTGTTTTGCGAGTTCTAAAGGGCTAATCTCTTGTTTAACAGTAAAGCCTTCGAATAAGTATAATATATCCAAAGCCCTCATAATTTGAATTAATGAAATCATGGTAATAGCCTCGCCGTTTTCAATTTGTCCTAAAGTCCAACGGTTAATTCCCGCCTCAGTAGCTAATTGAGCTTGCGTTTTATTGATGTTTAATCGTTGCTGTTTAATAAACGCGCCAATTGTTTTCACAATCGCTGTATCGCTCATTTCTGTCCAATTATTGTTGGTTTTTCCCATTATTAACCATTTTTATCATATTCAGTGTTGGTACATACCAACAAATATAATGATAATTTTTATTTAAATCATGTTTTATTTTTTTAGTTGGTAAAAACCATCTTTATGTATTAAAATAGTATTTAGTGTTGGTTTATACCATCATTTTATTTGTGATTATAAGGTACTACTTTTTTTATAGTGCACCACGCTCTCAAAACAGTAAGATCTCTTATCTAAAATATAATTAAAATAGACGTAATTCAGTTAGTTTTTGGCGCAATCAGATAATCTACTTACCTAAGGAATAATGCCTGTTACAACTTTTTCATCAAGACTAAATACTGTGATTAGTAGTCCGTTTAGCTACTAATTATTTTGTGTTTTATTAACTCTAATATGTACTACATTTGCTAGCAATTAGTAGTGCTGCAGATATCCTTGTAATTAGAAATGTATAGGAATCAAAAATGCCCACTTAAATAGAACATTTAGTATAGTCTTCGAATTTTTAAATATATAATGAACAAAAAAGTAATTTCTGAAAATAGTAAGATCGCTCTTGAGATCGAGGACAATCAAAATATTGCTGCAAAATTAATTATTGCCAGTGAAAAATTAGCGCTACAAATTATAGAAACCGAAAAGCGTGAGGCTCAATTAATTATAGCTAATAAAGAACTTGAGCGCTCTAACAAGGAACTTGCTTTTCAAAATTCAGAAAAGGAAAAACGTGCAGCCGAATTAGTCATTGCTAATAAAGAATTAACCTATCAAAATCAGGAAAAGGAAAAACGAGCGGAAGAGTTGGTCATTGCCAATAATGAATTAGCCTATCAAAATCAGGAAAAGGAAAAACGAGCGGAAGAGTTGGTCATTGCCAATAATGAATTAGCCTATCAAAATCAAGAAAAGGAAAAACGAGCGGAAGAGCTGGTCATTGCCAATAATGAATTAGCCTATCAGAATCAAGAAAAAGTAAAACGAGCTGAAGAGTTAGTCATCGCCAATATAGAACTGACTTATCAAAATCAAGAAAAAGTAAATCGCGCTGAAGAATTGGTTGTTGCCAATAAAGAATTGACTTATCAGAATCAAGAGAAAGTAAACCGAGCTGAAGAGCTGGTAGTTGCTATCAAAGAATTGACATACCAAAATCAAGAAAAAGAAAAACGAGCTGAAGAGTTAGTCGTTGCAAATAATGAATTAGCCTATCAAAATCAAGAAAAAGAAAAGCGAGCCGAAGAGTTAGCCATTGCTAATACAGAACTGGCATTTCAAAACATTGAAAAGGAAAAACGCGCAAGAGAACTCTTAATTGCTAATAAGGAGATCGAGTCCTTTTCATATATTTCTAGTCATGATTTGCAAGAACCTTTGAGGAAAATCCAGACGTTTTCAGGTAGAATTTTCGTAGAAGAATACGATAACTTATCAGCAATGGGCAAGTATTACGTGGAACGTACCCAGCTATCTGCGTTACATATGCAAACACTTATTGATGATTTATTGGCCTACTCCCGAACTAAAACGACTCAAAGGAAATTTGTAAGTAGTAATCTTAATAAGATTGTAAAAGAAGCATTAAAGATGCTTAAAGAAGAAATACAGGAAAAGAAAGCGAAAATCGAAATACAAGACCTAGGTGAAGCCAATGTTATTCCATTTCAATTCAAACAATTGCTTCAAAATCTGATTAGTAATTCCCTTAAGTACTCTGTACCAGAGGTGCAACCTCATATTGTGATTAAAAGTAATTTTGTAAAATACAATCAATCTACTAGTACTGATTTCGCATTGAAATGTGATCATTGTCACATCAGTGTAAGTGATAACGGAATAGGATTTGATGCAAAATTTAGTGAAAAAATCTTTGAAATTTTCCAACGCTTACATCATAAGAATGTATACAAGGGAACAGGAATTGGATTAACAATCGCTCGAAAAATAGTTGAAAATCACAATGGTATTATTAGAGCGACTAGTGCAGTAAATAAAGGTGCTCAATTTGATATTTATATACCAACGGTTCAAATACATTAAGATATCCTATGACTATACAAATAACATTTTAAACTAGACTTTATCTGAAAGGCAAATATCGGGTAGCGGCCTATTATGATTTTGAGGACTATATTTTTTCGCACTCTCTACAGCATTTTCAACCACAATTACTTTACTAATATGGAGTGTTTTTTGGTAAATTGTATCAACCGTTTCTCCATTAATTATTCCGTTATCCTGCTATCACTAAACCGTAACGGAAGATGCGACAAGAGCTTTAATGTTAGTTGATTTTTAGCTAATTCCTTCTTTTTTAAATTAGTTGCTTTTCAGTATTGCAAATGCTACTTAGCCTTGCGGAACAATGTCCAATACTAACTTGTTTTTTAATAGATGGTTTCGTGGCAATTCTTGGAGAAAGTGCCTCCTAGAAAATCAATATCGATTAGATATCAACCAATACATCTGCATCTAAAATTATTGAACGTGTTTTTGGAAAAATCAGACTTGTGTTTATGCAAGTACTGTAATTATACTATGATACGATAGTATGGCTTTATTGTCTTAACTTTAGAACAAAAACATAAATAAGCTTGAAAGAAAAACGCAAACAAATAGAACTTTACCTAAAAAGCATTCGTTTTGATCGAGGAATCCGGATTGGTCTTGCGATTGCGCTACCACTTGCCTTACTTCATTTTATCGGGTATTTTACATATGCTCCTGCTGTAGTTGTGGGTGCTTTTTTAACCGCGCCAGGCGATATTCCGGGCAGCTTTAAACGAAAAGTCAATGCCATTTTAGTAAGTATAGGTTTGATGATGCTTATTACAACAGTAATTCTGTTTTCAAAACCGTTTCTACCTCTTTTGGTAGTAGTATTAATAGTCATTACTTTTATGGTGTCTTTAATTTCAGTTTATGGCTTTAGAGCATCTCTCGTGTCATTTTCGGGTTTGTTAACGATGGTTATATCATTTGCTATCGAAAAAGAAACAGTGCAGGAGATTTTGATTCAAGTAGCCTTGATGGGGCTTGGAGGTGTTTGGTATTTAGCGATATCCTTTATCTTTCAAAAGCTTACCCCATTAAAAGATCAGAATCAGCTGCTGTCAGATACGCTGGAGCTTACAGGTGAATACTTAAAATTACGAGCTAAACTAGTAACAAAGAAATCGAAGCGCGATCACTATTTGAAACAATCTTTTGTTCTCCAAAATCAAATTAACGAAAAGCATGAAACACTGAGAGAAATAATGCTCACCGACCGCTCTAATTCTGAGGATAAACAGCTAGTAATCTCACTCTCCTCGATCAATATACTAGAATTGATAGAAGCAAAACATCTCGATTATGAAGTAATTGATAGAATTTTTGGTGAGAATAAAGAATTTCTAAACGCTTCGGTAAAACTGAGTAAAGTCATGGGGAATTATCTTAAACGTTTGTCTGAATTATTGATTCAAAAGGACAATATCCCAAATAATGACCATCTATTACAAGCATTAGCAGAGGCAAGCGAAAGCATCACAAAATATATCGATACCGTCAAATTACCTGAAGCTCGAGAAGGAGCTCTGCTACTCAAAAATTTGTACGATTACCAAGAGAAACTACTACATGAAATTACTGTTATTAGGAGTGTAATGACTAATGACAAAGAAGCGTCTAAAATCTCTTTAAAAAAGCAAGACGCAAGTCAGTTTTTAACACTGCAGGAATATAGGTGGAATATTCTTTTTCAAAATTTCAGTTTAGACTCTACTATATTTAGACATTCAGCGCGACTCACCGTTGCAATTCTGTTTGCCTATGGGGTAGGTGTATTTTTTGATATACAAAACACCTATTGGATTTTACTGACTATTATTGTGATTATGCGCCCTAGTTTTGGCTTGACCAAAGAGCGTTCAAAAGATCGTGTTATTGGTACATTCTTTGGTGCCGCCGTTGCTGTTGGTATAGTACTACTTACACATAATCCAATAGTTTATGCAGTACTAGCATTTGTTTCTTTTATATTGGCATTTTCATTGATTCAACAAAATTATAAGTTTGCTGCTGCTTTGATCACCATTAGTATCATATTTGTTTATTCCCTGATCAATCCAAATGCTTTTGAAGTAATTCAATACCGAGTTATCGATACTGTTATAGGTGCCACTATTGCGGTCGTTGTTAATTATATAGTTTTGCCAAGTTGGGAAGCTAATAATTTGAAGCAGGTACTTTTGAACGCTTTAAAAAAGAACAAGAAATACCTTTTAGCAACCCAGGAATTGTACCAAAATCCTTCTAAACACCAACTCTCTTATAATGTGGCGAGAAAAGAAGCGTTTCTTGCCATTAGTAATTTAAATGCTGCCTTCCAGCGCTTAACAAAAGACCCAAAATCGAAACAAAAGGAGTACCAGTTGATTTATGAAATTGTCACGCTTAGCCAAACAATGACATCCGCAATCGCATCAATCGGTAGCTTTATTAGCAATCATAAAACGACACCTGCTTCTATAGAATTTAATACATTGAACAAAAAAATTTCTACTATCCTACAGATATCAATCGATTCTTTAGGCGATAAGCAAACAAAAAAGAAAGTCGATCAAGAAACAGTTGACATAGCGCAGGAAAAGCTACAAGGAAAATACCAGCAACTATCTAATTTGAGAGACGAGAACATCAAACATGGTAATACCGAATTAGATACAGAAACGCTTCATGGTCTGCAAGAGGCCTATTTGATTGCCAATCATATGACTTGGCTAAAATCTCTTTCTGAAAAACTCAATAAAACCACCGAGCGCTATCAATCCTCTATTTTAGAAGAGCTGTAGTAATTAGTAAAACTGGTGAAAAATAAATATAATCAGATCAGAGTTCTGTTGTTTCTATAAACTCTTCTTCGGATTCATAGTAAGCCGTTAACTTAATGAAGTGGTAATTTGATTATCTATCCATACTTTATAAAAGATTTTTTTTAGATTCTTTTCTTGCCTCATCTTTTTCAGACTATAACTCATACTATTACCTTTAAAATTTGTATTTTCGATTGCTATACCATTTCATATTGTACTACTAGAATTTTTTCTGTTTTGCATAATGTACAGATTGGTAGTGCTTCAAATCGTTATATTTTAGTACTAAATAATTATTTATGAAAAACATACTTGTAGTTTCTATTTTTAGTTTTTGTTTTACAATTACAAACGCCCAAACCAACTATTATCCGGATAAATCCTGGCAGGGAAAAGCGGCTTCAGAATTTAAAATGAATTCTACTCTTTTAGAGGAGGCAGTACAATTTGCTTTAGCAAATGAAAACAAAGTAGAGAGAGATTTGCGAATTGCTGTACTGAAATCCTATGCTCGGGAACCCGACTATAAAATTGTAGGTCCAATGAAAGAACGTGGTGGTCCTGCAGGTTTAATAATCAAAAACGGTTATATCGTTGCCAAATGGGGAGATGTTGATAGGGTAGATATGACCTTCAGTGTTACAAAAAGCTTTTTATCCACTACTGCTGGTTTAGCAATAGATAATGGACTTATTAAAAGCGTCACGGACTCTGTAAAAAATTACGTTTGGGACGGTACTTTTGAAGGGAAGCACAATTCAAAAATTACATGGGACAATTTGTTAGATCAGTCCTCTGACTGGAGCGGAACATTGTTTGGGTTACACGATTGGGCAGACAGACCTTCTAAAGAGGGAAGTATCGCTGATTGGAAAAACAGAAAATTAAATGAACCAGGAACCTTTTTTAAGTACAATGATGTTCGCGTGAATGTTCTTGCTTATTCCTTAATACAGGTATGGAGAAAATCGCTTCCAGTAGTTTTTAAAGAAAAAATAATGGACCCAATAGGTGCCTCTACTACTTGGAGGTGGTATGGATACGAGGATTCCTTTGTAAATATAGATGGTGTAATGACGCAGTCCGTTAGCGGTGGAGGTCATTCAGGTGGCGGAGTTTTCATCAGTGCAATTGATCAAGCTCGTTTTGGATTACTGTTTTTACGTAAAGGGAAGTGGAAAAACCAACAACTACTTTCTGAAAAATGGGTAAATGAGGCACACCGTCCTTCCGTTGCAAATAAGGACTATGGTTATATGTGGTGGATGAATACTACAGAAAAATGGGCTGGGACTTCACCAGAGGTGTATTATGCCGCGGGTTATGGCGGTAATTATATTGTCATAGATAATGCTAATGATCTTGTTATTGTAACAAGATGGATGGATGACAGCAAAATGGGGGAGTTTATGAAGCTAGTGAACCAATCTGTTGGTAGCCAGGTAAGAAAAAAATAACTATATAGTTCTACACTTAGAGCAAATCAGTTTAGCGCAAAAGAGATACTTCCATCTATCTTGCGCTAAACTGATTTATATCTCTTATTATGCTAGTTCTTTTTTCAAGAATTTGGCAGTATAGCTCTTTTTGTTTTTTGCCACATCTTCTGGAGTTCCCTTAGCAACAACTTGTCCACCACCTTTTCCTCCCTCAGGACCTATATCAATAATGTAATCAGCAAGCTTAATAACGTCCATGTTATGTTCAATAACTAAGATGGTATTTCCCTTATCTACTAGTTTGTTAATTACGTTCATAAGCACTCTAATATCCTCAAAATGCAAACCAGTAGTTGGCTCATCTAGAATATAAAAAGTGTTTCCCGTGTCTTTTTTAGATAACTCGCCCGCTAATTTAATTCGTTGTGCTTCTCCACCAGAGAGTGTGGTGCTTTGTTGACCAAGTGTTATATAACCCAGACCTACATCTTGAATTGTTTTTACTTTTCGGTATATTTTCGGAATCATTTCAAAGAAAGGAACTGCCTCATCTACGGTCATATTCAGCACATCTGATATGGACTTTCCTTTAAAACGTATTTCTAATGTTTCTCTATTAAAACGCTTACCTTGACAAGTTTCACATTCTACATACACATCAGGAAGAAAATTCATTTCAATGGTGCGCACCCCAGAACCTTCGCAAGTTTCACAACGACCACCTTTAACATTGAAGCTGAAACGTCCCGCTTTATAACCTCTGATCATACTTTCGGATGTCATAGTGAACAGTTTTCGAATCTCAGTAAAAACCTCGGTATAAGTAGCTGGATTGGATCGTGGTGTACGTCCTATCGGACTTTGATCAATGTCTATTACTTTGTCAATATGCTCTAATCCTTCAATCTTTTTGTAAGGTTGAGGTTTTTTGACACCATTAAAATAAAACGCATTCAAAATAGGGTAGAGGGTTTCATTGATTAATGTAGATTTTCCACTCCCTGATACTCCCGTAACACATATTAGTTGTCCTAATGGCAAGTCGATTGAAACATTTTTTAAATTGTTTCCCGTCGCGCCTGTAAGCTTCATGAATTTTCCATTTCCTTCACGGCGTTTGGAAGGAATTTCTAATTTCATTTTTCCGTTCAAATACTGTGCGGTAATTGTATTGGATGCTAGAGTTTCAGCAGGTGTACCAATGCTAATTATTTCGCCACCATATTTTCCTGCTTTTGGACCAATGTCAATAACATAATCAGCTCGCTCAATCATATCTTTATCATGCTCTACCACGATAACCGAGTTCCCTAAATCACGTAATTGCTCTAAGGAATGAATCAGTTTTTCATTGTCTCTTTGATGTAAACCAATACTTGGTTCATCTAAAATATAAAGCACACCAACGAGTTGCGATCCTATTTGTGTAGCTAAGCGTATGCGTTGTGCTTCACCTCCTGATAGTGATTTTGAACTTCGGTTTAAAGCTAAATAATCCAAGCCTACATTCATTAAAAAGGCCAATCTATCCTTAATCTCTTTGATTACCTCAGAGGCTATTCGTTGTTGTTTGTCAGATAATTGTGAATTTAAATTATCAAACCAATAGGTGACGTCGGAGATATCCATATCACACAATTCGGCAATGTTTTTTTCATTGATTTTAAAAAACAATGCTTCTTTTTTTAATCGGGAACCTTCACATACCGGACATTTTATTTCGTCCATAAATTCCTTTGCCCAACGTTTAATTGTAGTCGAGCCACTTTCATCATGTTGGTTTTTAATAAAATGAGAGATTCCTTCAAAATCAATTTTATAGTCTCGGGCAACACCTAGATCTTTAGAATTAACAGTGAATTTTTCTTTCCCACCATTCAAAATCATCTCCATCGCTTCGGCTGGAATAGTTTCTATTGCATCCGTGATTTTAAAACCATATTTTTCACCAATTATTTCCAATTGCTTGAAAATCCAAGATGATTTGTATTCCCCTAAAGGCGCAAATCCACCTGCTTTAATAGATAATTTAGTATTAGGAATTATTTTTTTTACATTGATCTCATTTACCGTCCCAAGGCCATTACAATTCGAGCAGGCTCCTTTTGGAGAGTTAAACGAGAACAAGTTAGGCTCTGGATTTTGATACGAGATCCCTGTAGTAGGACACATCAAGTTTCGGCTAAAATAACGCACTTCAGTAGAATCTTGATCCAGAATCATTAAGACATTTTCACCATGATGCATAGCGGTATCAATGCTTTCACTTAATCTTTTTTCATTGTCAGCAGTGCCTTCGACAACCATTCTGTCTACTACAATCTCAATGTCATGCGTTTTATAACGATCCAGCTTCATACCCGAAGTGATGTCTACCACATGTCCATTAACACGGACTTTTAAGAAACCTTGCTTCGCAATTTGTTGAAATAATTCGCCATAATGTCCTTTACGAGCCCTGATTACAGGAGCGAGTATGTTGATGCGCTTTTTGCTAAAATCTTGGATAATTAAGTCTTTTATTTGCTCATCAGAATAAGAAACCATCTTTTCTCCCGTGTTATAACTGTAAGCATCTGCAGCACGAGCATATAATAAACGCAAGAAATCGTAAATCTCTGTTATGGTTCCCACAGTAGAGCGTGGACTTTTTGAGGTTGTTTTTTGTTCTATGGCAATTACAGGTGATAGACCATCAATTTTATCAACATCAGGTCGCTCTAAACCACCAAGAAACTGTCTTGCATACGCAGAGAAGGTTTCTACATAGCGGCGTTGTCCCTCGGCATAAATAGTGTCAAATGCCAATGATGATTTTCCAGAACCCGAAAGACCAGTGATTACCACTAATTTTTCTCGAGGAATTGAAACGTCAATGTTTTTAAGGTTGTGAACTCTAGCTCCTAGAACTTCTATAGTATTGTCTGTATCTAACATAATTTAGCAAAAAAGCAAAGTTACTGTTTTGATTTATTCTTTTGATACAACAGTTTAGAACTTTGTGTTAAAATAGGTTATGAAATGCTGAGCAAATAGTAGTTAGGAAGGAGCACAAGCAGGTAGTTTTATATTGACGTCTTGTCCTGCTTTTCGCTTCAATCTTGTGCGGCAAAACACTTGCCCCACAAGGATTTTCACTTCAATCAGGGCTAGGAAAGACGTGTCGTTTTCAGTAGCTGAAGCAGTAAATAGCAAAAAGAAGGTACTATTTTACTGTTGTAGTTGCTGTAAGTAATTATTGTTTGTTGCCTTGAGTTATTCAATTGTCATTGCTTTCAACTTAGATCGGTATGCCTCAAGAGCTATTGATTTAGATATAAAACCAAAGTACTTCTCGTCTTTAATGACTGGTAAAAAAGCCGATTTTGAACGCTCAAATTTATTCATCACCGTTTCCATACTATTAAACGGGTAAATGACCTCAGCAGGAGTAGCCATAACCTCTTTTACTAAGGTATATTTAACTCGATACGTATTAAAAATGATTTCTCGGATGTTATTAAAATGAACAATTCCTAACAGATGTTGCTCCTTGTCGACAACAGCAAAAATAACTTGATTAGAGTGCGAAATCAAGTCCACTAATTTCTCTAAATTTTCGTCAGGAGAAACGGTTAAATAATCGGTTTGAATGATTGAAGTTGTATCAAGTGTTGAGAGTACATTAGTATCCTTATTGCTAGTAAAAGCATGCCCTTTTTGAACTAAATCTTTGACATCCATAGAGTGCTTTTCAAATCGTTTAGAAATAGCAAAACTAATAGAGGCAACGATCATAAGAGGTAACATTAAGCTATAGCCACCTGTTATTTCTGCAATTAAGAAAATTGCGGTTAGGGGAGCATGAAACAAGCCACTTAATATTCCGGCCATTCCTACCATGGTGAAGTTACTAACAGGTAGTTGTGTAAGTCCTGTGAAATTTATTGCTTTCGAGAAAAGAAATCCTACATAAGAACCTAAAAATAAAGAGGGAGCAAAGTTTCCTCCATTTCCTCCAGAGCCTAGTGTAATTGCTGTTGCAAAAACTTTGAGCATCATCGTAAGACCTACAAAAGCAAGCAATACCCATGTGTTGTCTTTAAAGCTGCTAAACAAAGTGTTTTCTAAAATTTCGCCAGGATTCTTATCGGCTAATACTTTTATGCTTTCATAACCTTCACCAAACAAAGTAGGAAACACAAAAATTAATACAGCTAAAATACTAGCGCCCAAAAGTGCTTTTTTATAGGCATTCATTTTTAGTTTATGAAAAAAATGCTCCGTCCTTCTAAAATTTCTAGTGTAGTAGATGGAGATAAAACCAGTTATCACACCCAATAAAACATAAAAGGGAATTTTATGGTAATCAAATTCTTGTTGTTGCTTAAAATTCAATAAAATTGTTTCATCTAAAGCAACAACTGATACTAAAGCCCCTGTTGCCGCCGCAATCATAATAGGGGTGAAAGCAGAGATACTAACATCTACAAGCAAAAATTCAATTGCAAACAGTACACCTGCGATAGGTGCATTAAAGGCAGCTGCGATTCCCGCAGCTACTCCGCAACCTATTAGCAGCGTTCTATCCTTGTAGCTAAGTTTGTATTTTTGAGCATAATTAGATCCAAATGCGGCTCCTGTTACTACAATTGGGCTTTCTAAACCAGCTGATCCACCTAAACCAACAGTTAAGGAGCTGGTGAATATTTGGGCATACATTTGTTTTTTAGGGATAATACTGGCTTTTTTTGCTACTGCGTATAAAATTTGAGGTGTTCCTTTTTCGATTGAGCCTCCTAAAACCCGTTTAACAACAAAAACAGTTAAAAGCAAACCTGCTATTGGTAAAATACTATTGATGAAACTCAACTTTAAGATGCCATTAATATAGGTAGCAAATGAATAAACACCATGTGCAAATGTCTTCAATACGATAACTGCAAATGCAGCAGTAATACCTACTAATACACTGGAAAGGAATATAAATTGCTTTTCTGTTAGAATGGATTGAGACCAAGCAATGATAGCTTCTAGTTTAGAAAGGTATTTTTTAAACATTTTTTTTATTTGAATAGGCTAAATTACTATTATTTTCAGCGGTAGTGAAATTTTTAAAGGCTTCTTTTTCTATCGATTATTTTGCAGTTATGTAGATTAAATTTTTAATTTTTTGCGAAATAGGTGAAAAATCTAATTTAGAATCCTGCAGCTTTGTCATCACCTCTATAGTCGGCACCACCTTCTAATTTTTTGTTGGGAAGTACTAATATAGCATCCACTTTCCCAATAACTGGTGTGTTTTTTTCATTGATTAAATAGCCTTTACTTTTTAAGTTAAAAAGGGTTGTCGCACTAAAAGCGTTAGGTTCAAAGGTAATTAAGTCGGGTAACCATTGATGATGAAAACGAGGTGCATTTACCGCCTCTTGCATACTAAATTTGTATTCATGCACATTAAGAATAGTTTGCAGTACTGATGTTATTATTGTTGACCCACCAGGAGAACCAACCACCATAAACAATTTTCCGTTTTTTTCAACTATTGTAGGCGTCATAGAACTCAACATTCGTTTACTAGGAGCAATGCTATTGGCTTCATTTCCGACTAGCCCAAACATATTGGGTACGCCTGGCTTTGCACTAAAATCATCCATTTCATTATTTAACATGAATCCTAATTCGTCACAATAGTATTTAGAACCATACCCTGCGTTTAATGTTGTGGTTGCTGAAACAGCATTACCAAATTGATCAACTATAGAGTAGTGCGTTGTTTCCATACTTTCCTTATAATTTACCTTTCCGGCTTTAATATCAGATGAAAGTGTAGCTTTGTTTATATTAAAAGTGTTCATCCTGATTTTTAGGTAGCTGTCGTCCATCAATTCTGTAATAGGCATTTTAACAAAATCGGGATCACCAAGAAAAAAATTACGATCTGCGTAAGCTCTGCGTTCTGCTTCAACAATAATCTGAATTGCTTCAGGCGAATTATGCCCCATTTTAGTTAGATCGTAGGGAGCAATCATTTTAAAAATTTGTGCCAAAGTAATACCACCACTACTTGGCGGAGGCATCGAAATAATGTTTAAATCGTTGTACTTAAATGATAAGGCAGTTCTCCATTTTGCCTCATACTGCGCTAGGTCCTCCATAGTGATTATTCCACCTTTACTTTTAAGGTAAGCCACTAATTTCTTGGCGGTTTCTCCTTTGTAAAACTCATTGCGACCATTTTTAGCGATTCGTTTTAATGTAGCAGCTAATGCAGGGTATTTTATAAATTCATTTTCCTTATATTCATTGGAAAGCAAAGAATTAGGACCGTTGTATTGAACCAAAACATCATGGTACTCATGCAGTCGTTCTTCTTGTTTTTTGGTCACAATTACGCCTCGTTCGGCTAGTGCTATTACTGGTTTTAAAATTTCAGAAATAGGCAAGGATCCCATTTTTTCATGAACAGCAAAAATACCTGCGATGGTACCAGGAACGCCAATAGCTTGAGCAGTCTCCGTGCTTTTACCCGGAATTACATTACCTTGGTCATCTAAAAACATATCTTTTGTAGCAGCTAAAGGTGCTTTTTCACGGTAGTCCAATGTTCCAACTTCTCCGTTCACTTTTCGATATACCATAAATCCGCCACCACCAATGTTTCCTGCGTAGGGGTAGGCTACGGCCAAAGCTAGTTCAGTTGCTATCATAGCATCGAATGCATTACCTCCTTTTTTCATAATCGCTACTCCAATTTGCGAAGCTTCTTCACGTGCAGACACAACCATCGCCTTATTAGATTGCAGACCAGTTGGCTTTTGACCGTAAACTAACGATGAACAACTGATACCAGTGACGAATAAAAATAGAAGGATATTTTTCATTTAGCTAGGTGTTTTAAGTTAATAAAATTAAAATTCTTTTTGCTTTTCTGCAACGTACGCACGCAATTCCTCAAAGAAAAGAGTAAATTCTTTTTCAAAATCAGCGTAAAACTCTATTAGCTCTTCAGTTGCGAATTGCATTTTAGATTGATTCTTAGTGCGGCGATCCATCTGCGTTAGGATATGTTTAATTCCATTTATAGTTTTATAACTCAATAACCAATTTTCTCGGAACATAACATCCATAAATCCCGATGTTCTCGGACTCAAAATAGCTGGATTATCCCTTAATGATTGGTAAAAGCGTTCGATATATTCTGCGAGATTTTCTTCAGAATAAGAGCTCCAATTTTTAGCCAAAAAATGATCGTAAAAAACATCAACAATAACACCAGCATAATGGTGATATCTAGGGTGAAGTTTCTTGGTACTTTCTCTAAAGATGGGGTGAGCATCAGTAAAAGTATCAATTGCTCTATGTAACAATATCCCTTTCTGTACTTTTTCCGGATAATTGGCAAATTGATTTCCTCGTATACCATCAGCCATAAAGTTTCCTATTTTTAATAAGTCGCTTGAGCCAGAAAGATAGATGTGTGCTAAAAAGTTCATGTCAAATAAATTGTAAAAAATCAAATATACAAAGATTAAAAGGGAAGGCGTTAGCTACAAGCATAATAAAAAAACTTTCTTTGTTACCATTTTGTAGCCTATGAACTTTTATATTTGTATCGAAAATCAAAATACTTATATAAAAAAATAGCTCATGACTTTAATAAAATCAATTTCAGGAATACGAGGTACCATTGGCGGTAAAGTAGGGGATAACCTGACTCCGGTAGATGCTGTGAAATTTGCTTCGGCGTATGGTACCTGGTTAAAAAACTATTCCTCAAAAACAAAGCTCACTGTTGTTGTAGGTCGTGATGCCCGTATTTCGGGTCCTATGATTCATAATTTAGTTGTTAATACGCTAATAGGTTTAGGAATTGATGTAATAGATTTAGGTTTGTCAACAACACCAACTGTTGAAGTTGCTGTACCATTAGAACAAGCAGATGGTGGAATTATATTGACTGCTTCTCACAATCCAAAACAATGGAATGCCTTGAAGTTATTAAATGAAAAGGGCGAATTTTTAAATGGTTTAGAGGGAGAAAAAATACTAGCGATTGCAGAGGCTGAAGCATTTGATTTTTCGGATGTGGATAGTTTAGGGCAAATCACAGAGAATGATGCGTACATGGATATTCATATCGATGAAGTGTTAAATTTGCCGCTTGTAGATGTAGCTGCTGTAAAAGCAGCTCAATTTAAGGTTGTTGTAGATGGTGTTAACTCATCTGGAGGAATCATTATTCCTAAATTGTTAGAGTTAATGGGGGTTGAAGTGGTGAAGCTATACTGTGAGCCAAACGGGCATTTTCCTCATAACCCAGAACCGTTAAAAGAACACTTAACTGATATTTCAGAATTAGTAGTAAAAGAAAAAGCTCATTTAGGTATAGTAGTAGATCCTGATGTAGACCGTTTGGCTTTTATTTGCGAAGATGGCGAAATGTTTGGGGAAGAATATACATTAGTAGCTTGTGCAGATTACGTTTTGAGTAAAACACCAGGAAACACGGTCTCAAATATGTCTTCTTCACGTGCTTTACGTGATATCACTAATGCTCACAAGGGTAGTTATGAAGCGAGTGCAGTAGGCGAAGTCAATGTGGTTGAGTTGATGAAGAAAAACAAGGCTATTATTGGTGGGGAAGGAAATGGCGGAATTATATATCCAGAATCACATTACGGTCGTGACAGCTTGGTAGGTGTAGCTTTATTTTTAACTCATTTGGCTAATAAGAAAATGACAGTTTCTGCTTTGAGAGCTTCTTATCCGGAGTATTATATGAGTAAGAATAAAATAGAATTAACACCTCAAATAGATGTTGACGCTATTCTTGTTGCTATGACAGAAAAATATAAGAATGAAGATATCACTACCATCGATGGTGTTAAAATCGATTTTGCTAACGAGTGGGTTCATCTAAGAAAATCGAATACAGAGCCGATTATTCGTATTTATACTGAGGCACCATCACAAGAACAGGCTGATAAGCTAGCCTTTCGAATTATAGATGAAATAAAAGCTATTGCAGGAATCTAATAGATAGGAACATAATTTAAAAAGCCCTTTTAACAAATTGTTAAAAGGGCTTTTTATTGAACCTATTTATGTTAATCCCAAGCGTTCGAGGTTGAAACGGAATATTTGCCGCCTCCAGTAAAAAAGAGGGCTAATGCACCAAAAAGGTACAATCCTAATAATTCAATGGCCCAACCTCCATTTTTGTTTAATGTAAACACCTCTTGACTGTGTACTAGAAAAATGATAAATAAAATTCCAAATACATAAGCTCCTGCTGCTAAACGCGTTCTAAAACCAATGAGAATAAGTAAAGGTGCTACGATTTCGGTAATATAAACACCGTAAGCCAGCACAACAGGTAGTCCTTTGTCAGCTAACATCTCTTCAATAAATGAGGTATTTCCAATTTTTGCGATGCCATGTAGTAGCATTAAAGCACCTACAGAAAAACGAATTAGTACTAATCCTAAATTGGTATTAGTTTTCATATTTATTGCTTTTGATTTCGCCGTAAAGTACAGAAATTAAACCTATTCTCCTTAAGTTTTTTATGAGCAAGTTAAAAGTTAACTCTAAAGTTGATGTTTGGTGTCATCGCTAAGGATTTGTTTTCTATTTTGATGGTCTTAGATTGGTCGTTTTGGTCTACTTTATAGTAATGGCTAATAACATTATCTTGATTTGTTACATTAATAATTCCAGCTCTAATTGTGGCTTTAACAGCTGAATTAAACTTAAAATCATAGCTTAAAGAGGTGTCTATTCTCATAAAATCATCTAAGTTTTTACTGTTTGGACTGCTATAATTAACCATTGTAAAACTTCCGTTTTTCTTGGTTTCGTTTCCTGCTACAGGCTCAGTATAGGGCTGACCGCTACGCCATATACCTCCTACTGAAATCTTGAAATTTGGAGATAGATCATAATTTAAACCTAGAGAGGCAGAATGTCTAATATCTGCATTATTAGGAAAGGAGGAAGGGGTAAAGGATTCGAATTCGTAATTATTAGTGCTAAAAGTATAGCTGCACCACATACTGTAGTTTTTACCAGATTTGTTCACTAAAAATTCAACTCCTTTCGCAGTATAATTTCCTGTAGCTGTCGTGTACTGAAAGCTATTGTAAAAACCTTGATTTGAAGCAGTAATACCATCAACAAATTTATAAAAACCTGTTAAATCTATGTTGAATTGGTTTCTTTTAAATTCTATGCCAAGAGAGGCCTGCTTACTCGTTGCTATAGGAATAGCTTTATTATCAACAAGAACCCAACGCCTTTTTTCGACCCCCAAAAAATCATCTTCAAAATCAATAATCTGAGTAGAAGTTTGATTCTTAAATTCGCCCTCGATTTTTAGCGCAAGTAAATCAGAAATTTGCTGCCTTATGTTTAAGCGTGGCTCGATTATCATTTTGTCAAATTTTTGAAAATAATTAAGTCGAGCTCCAAGTCGTATGTACGTACTGTTTTTATGATATTCTGCTTCAGAGAAAAGGGCTTGCGTAAGCAAAACATTTTTAATTGTACTAGAGAATGTTGGGTTCCTAACTGTTGTTTGATTGAGCATTCCTGTTTCTGTCAATTGGTAGCCATGCAAAAAAGTTAGGTGTTTATTGATCTTATAATTGAGATTTAATTTTAATCCAGTCTCTAACACTTCATTAGCTTCCGTCAATCTTTGATCTGTCTCGACTCTATAATCTGAGGCGTCTATATTGTATTTAGAAAAATAGCCACTCATTTCAGTATTCACACGGTCACTCCAATTTGCGACCCAGTTACCGCCATATCCTGCATTATTTTGAGCCAATCTACTTGCTTTTTGTTCCGTGCTGCTATTGTTCGTTTTTAATTCGGAATAATCTAGGGAGTTATTGATGCCTATAACAGTGGCACGCAAATGGTGTTTATCATTAATGTCAAAAAGCAATTTGGCAGTATAATCATAGAAGTAAAAATCAGAACTAGTATTATTTTCCTGATTAGTAGTTTTAATTTCAGAGTCTTGAAAGCTACGATCAAAATAATTAGTATAAGTAGGGCTTTTAAAAAAATCAGTTAAGGAACGACGAGCCGAAAGATCTATTTGCAGGTTTTTTGCTACTGGAATTTCAATAAAAGCATCTGTACTTATTAGATTGACGTCTAGACCGCCTTTTACTACAGTACCCACTTTATCATTGGTAAACATATTTATAGTACTAGATACGCCATCACTGTAGGCAGCACTAGTACCATTTTTACTAACGATTACTTTACGGGTAACATTAGGATTATAAGCAGATATTAAGCCGAAAAAATGACCCGAATGATACATTTTTATATTATCCCAAAGCATTAGGTTTTGGTCGTTTGTTCCGCCACGAACGTTGATGTTGGCAATACTTTCGTTAGTACTTTCAACTCCCGGTAAGACTTGGATTGATTGCAATATATCAGGCGCTACCAAACCGGGTAATATTCCAAATTTTTTTGATTCCAAGACGGTGCTTCCGTCAAGATATTTTTGTAAACCAGTCGTAAAATATTTAGTTATTAAGACTTGATTAAGTTCCTCGTTACTGGTTTGTAATATTATTTTTTTACAATTTTGTTCGTTCATCAATAGGTCTTTAACAGTAAACTGCTGGTCGGCATAGCCTATGTAAGATATATTTAATACTGCATTCAAGTTAATATTATCAATTTTAAAATATCCTTTATCCGACGTTATAGCACTCTTTGTACTTTGAGCTATTCGTACACTTGCTCCAGGCAACGAAGTTGTTAGATCCTTGCTGTAAACCGTACCGCATACTGTGACAGTTTTATTTAGTAATGAAACAGTAATGTAGCGATCATCTATCGCTCTAAAATTTAAAAGAACTTTTTTATTTAAATAAACAAGTGTTTCTGATAAGCTTAAGCTAGATTGGGGCGACTCGATTGCAATATCCTTAACATCTTCGACAGCATAAGAGAATTTTACATTATAGCGCTGTTCTAGTGTTTTTATTATTGTTGTGAGTGGCTTGAAAGCATTGCTTTGCTGCCCATAACTACAATTAAATAGTAGGATTAGTAACACCAATGTCCATTTATTGTGCGGCATAATTGTATATTATAATGGTTTTGCCTTGTATTTTATAACTTAATTGTAACGGGACAGTAATTGCTTCCAAGGCCAATTTTTGATTAGTATTGGTAAAGGTTCCCGTATATAATTTTGAGGTATCGACACCCTCTGTTTTTATGGTAATATCATATTGCCTCTCTAACTCTGCAATAACTAAATTGAAAGGAATACGTTCAAAATTAGATTCTTTAGCTAGCCATGAGGGTGATGAAGTAGTAGAATCATCCACAGATTCAATTTTTTTATTTACTAGTCTAAAAGTTTTGCCAGGAGGTAGCTTTACAATTTTGTTATTGTGAGTAACACTTACTAAGCCTTCATAGCATAATACTTCATAATAATTGTCACGTTGTTTGACATTAAAATGTGTTCCAAGAACTTTTACAATTCCGTCGTTGGTTTTTACGCTAAAAGTTTGTCCCTTTTGTACTTCAAAATAGGCTTCACCTTCTAATGTTAGTGCTCTATTTTCTTCCCAATTTTCCTCGTTATAGGTGATTTTTGAGCTAGCATTTAGTGTGACTTTCGAATGATCAGGAAGTTCAAACGACTGTGTTTGCGCAACCGAAGTTTTAAAAGTAGTATCGTTGTTAAAAAATAAAAAGTAGGATGATGAAAATAGCAGCGCAATGGCTGCAGCTATCTTGAAGAACATTTTATAATTTAATGGAATAACTTTAGGTTCTTTTTTCTCGAGTTTAAGTTGGTTAAAGCGCTCTAAAGCGGCCTGAGCATCAACTGCTGGCGCTTGTAGGTGAGAGGAATAATGAGCAATTTTTTCTAAGACAAGAGCATCTTCTGATTTTTTCAAATCGTCGATTTCTTGATCGGATAATTCGCCATTAATCCATTCTAGTATTTTTTTTTCGTCTTTCATCTTTAGGAGATTACATTAGTAAGACAACTCATTCTAAAATTACCCTACTTGCTATCAATTATTTATATGTTCTCTATTTGTGCTTTTAATAGCTTTAAGGCACCTGACATTCTTTTCTCAACTGCTTTTTGAGAAATATCAAGTAGTTCGGCTATTTCTCGGTATTTTTTTCCGTCTATTCTATTCATTAAAAAGACTTCTCTTTGTGCTTCACTTAAGGATGCAATTGCGTTTTGAAGTTTAACTTTGAATTCTTCTTCTTCTAAAATATATTCTGGACTTTGGTTGGTACGATCTAGGTTAGGCGTATCTTTGGCATAAGCCAAAACAACTTTTTGATGCTTGATAGTATTTAAAAATAAGTTATTCACAGTAGTAAACAAATACGTTTTTACCTTGTGATAATCAATTTGTGAACAATGTTCCCAAATTTTTGCAAAAGCATCTTGAACAATATCTAAAGCAGCATCACGATCGCCACATTTATAATAGGCAAAATTGGTTGCTGCTTGTACATTTTTTAAATAGATTTCATTAAAGTTTACCTGTTCGCAAAGTGATTGCTTGTCATGACTCATAGAAATTGTACTCTTTTAATTGGTGGGTAAATGTAAATTATTTTTTTTGATTAAAATAAAGAGCGACCATACAGCTTCGTTATTCCATCAAAAAGTAAGTGTTTATTTATAGTGCTCTATTTTTTATTTTTCTTGAAAATATAATATCAAAATGCCTTTATTATTTATTTTTTATTGTTCAAAAAAGAATACCAACTAATCGCCAGTAATAATACTTTCTCAATGCTTTCCTGTACTTTTGTAATGAAGCCATACATTCACAAAAAAAAAATAAAAAATTTAAAAATTGTGGTAGGGTAAAATAAATGATGGTTGTCTTACTTATAGAAATGCGCTTGAAGCATTAAATAAAAGTAAATAACTATAAATTTTAAAAACATGAAAACTTTAAAAACTATTACAGGAATCGCAGCTATTGCATTATTTGGATTTACTTCTTGTCAAAGTGAAGTAAACGAAGTTGATGGACAGAACCCGAATACTAACGGAGCAAATTCTACCGCTACAACTAATTTTAAGCGAACTGCAATGTTTGATGGATCTGAAGATGATATGTTAGACGGTACTTCTTGTTCGTCTATCGTACTTCCAGCTGTAGCTACAGTGAATGGAACGAGAGTTACTTTACTTACACAATTAGATTACCAACAAGTAATTTCTATTTTGGGACAATTCAATAATGACCAAGACTCAGTTGTTCTTCAATTTCCTTTGAAAGTAAAAACAAGTACCTATACTGAAGTAGTGGTTAATAGTCAATCAGAATACAATGCAATTGTAAATGGATGTACTTCTGCTCAATCATCAGGTCAAAGTGCTATTTCTTCAGTGAAAATTAGTTTCCCACTAACAATTTTAACTTACAATACTAGTTTCCAACAAACAGGTAGTTTAGTGATTACATCCAATCAACAATTATATACGTACATGAGTACAGTAAGCAGCACGGAATTATACTCTGTTGCATACCCTCTATCATTAACGTTTATTGATGGAACTAAATCAACGGTTTCTAGTGATGCAGAATTTAAAGCTGCAATTGAAGCTTCTATAAAAACGAAGGCTACAATCGAAGCTGCTGTTCAAAGTAAAAAACAAATGGAAACTATTTTAGTGAATGGTACATTTAAGGTACAATCATTTGTAAGTGCAGGAGTTGATACGGCAAACACATACAAAGATTTTACAATTGATTTCGCAAATGACATGTCAATCAAAGTTTTCAATGGTTTGACAACTGCGGCAAATGGAACCTATGCAGCAAGTTCACAAACTGATGTGTTTTTAAAATTAACATTTTCAGGAAACGCATCCTTTAATCTTTTAAACAATACGTGGAAAGTAACAAGTTTTAACGCAACATCTATTAATTTACAAAGTTCAACAAATGCTGCTGTAACGTTAGTGTTGAGACAAATATAAAATCATAATAAATTGTCGAAGTAGCCCTTTTGAAGTAAGCTACTTTGACAATTAAATTAAAAGTAAAAAATGAAAAAATTAATAGTAGTACTCTTTTTAGTCTTATCAATTTCTTGCTCAAAAGACGATAATGTTGGTGAAATGGCATCTAATGGATTTACAGTTTCTAATAATAAAAAAGCAACTGGAAGTTCTGCCTATGATTTGTTATCGGATAACATTTTTAAAAGTATGGTCATAGAGGTTGTTTATGTACAAGGTTTTGAGCCAACAACTGCTGCCATTAATGATTTTGTTGCTTTTTTAAATAATAGAACTTTTAAACCGCAAGGTATAACTGTAGTAAAAAGAGCTATTCCTTCGCCTGGAAAAGCAACTTACACAACTACCGATATTATCGCCATTGAAGATGCTAACAGAACGAAGTACAATACAGCTGATCAAATTGCAGTTTGGTTATTTTTTACTGATGGAGCTTCTGATGGTGACTCGGGGAATAACTTTGTAATAGGTACGGCATACAGAAATACATCAATAGTTATTTTTGAAGAAACAGTTCAATCGCTTACTAATAGTCCTTTAAAGCCCAATAGAAGTTTGGTAGAATCGACGGTTGTAAACCATGAGTTTGGTCATATTTTAGGTTTGACTAATTTAGGTACAACTATGCAAACTGATCATGAAGATAAGGACCATCCTAAACATTGTATTACACAAACTTGTTTGATGTTTTGGCAAGCAGAATCTAGTAGTGGAATGATGAATATGCTTTCTGGAGGTTCTGCACCGACATTAGATGCCCAATGCTTAGCAGATCTAAAAGCAAATGGTGGGAAATAGAGAAAAGAGTAGAGTAGTAGTAACTTTAAAATAGAGATCATGAAAAAAACATTTATAACCTTAGCATTACTTTGCGGAATACTATTTTCTGTTAATGCACAAGAAAACAGTTCCTCTAAATCTACAGGAGGTATAAAAGGAGGGTATAACTTAGCATCAGTTAGTTTTGATGGAAATGGAGAAACCGATCAACGTAATGGTTTTCATTTAGGAGTATATGGAGAATCGTTTATCAGTAATAGTTTTTCTATCCAACCCGAATTAATGTACTCGCAGCAAGGATATGAGATTACAAATTCGAATGGAACTTTTACGCAAAAATTAGATTATATAAATTTGCCAATTATGCTAAAAGCATATCCATCAAAAAACTTTTTCCTTGAAGCGGGACCGCAAATAGGTCTAGCAATTTCTCATAAGGAAGCTTATGATGGTTTTATCACCGCTTCACGAGAATATGATCCTCAAAAATTTGATTGGGGAATGAATTTCGGTGCTGGTTTTAAAATAGATGCTGGAATTAGTTTAGGTGTAAGATACCATCTTGGTTTAGGTGATTTATACGACACGAACGATAAGGCATTTAATAGAGTGTTACAGTTTTCTTTAGGATTTGATTTGTAACAGTCAATCACTATTTTAAAAAAGCTCTTTTGGTAATTAATTATCAAAAGAGCTTTTTTTATGCAGTAGTTGATAATTTTAAGCGGTTAATTTTCATTTAAATAGAATAGGATTTTGCTAAATTCCAGTGTTTCTATAACTGTAGATTGCGCAAAATTAAATATCTTTGAAGCAAATTGTTAGATAATGACTACCACAGAAAATCAAACTCAACTCGAATTATATTTCCAGAAATTCCGAAAAAACATTATCGGAATTGATCAAAAGTTTACTTCTCCTTTTGGAGAAAAAAAAATCATTTATACTGATTGGACTGCAAGCGGACGTTTGTACCGACCAATAGAAGAAAAACTTATGAATGAGTTTGGTCCTTTTGTTGCCAACACTCATACGGAGACCACTGTTTCAGGTACAGCAATGACAAAGGCTTACCATAAAGCGAGGCAGATTATAAAAAGTCATGTCAATGCAAATGCAAATGATATTTTAATTACCGATGGAACGGGAATGACAGGTGTTGTAAATAAGTTTCAACGCATTTTAGGTCTTAAAGTTCCTGAGAATTTAAAAGATTTTATCAACATTCCTGCAGAAAAAAGACCAATTGTTTTTATTTCGCACATGGAGCACCATTCTAACCAAACTTCATGGATCGAGACTATCGCTGATGTAGTGGTTATTCCGTCAACCGAAGATGGTTTGTTTAGTATCGAAAACTTAGAAGAAATACTTGAGCAATACGACCACAGGCCTTTTAAAATAGCATCAATAACGTCCTGCTCTAATGTTACGGGTATACGAACGCCTTATCATGAAGTTGCCAAAATTATGCACCAGCATAATGGTCTTTGTTTTGTAGATTTTGCCTGTTCTGGTCCCTATGTTCCTATTGATATGCATCCAGAAAATGAAGAGGAAGGCTATCTAGATGCTATCTTTTTTTCTCCACATAAATTTCTAGGTGGTCCTGGTACATCAGGTGTCTTACTTTTTAATAAAAAATTGTACCAAAATTTAGTTCCTGATAATCCGGGTGGAGGAACCGTATCTTGGACAAACCCGTGGGGTGAACATAAATTTATCGATAATATTGAAGACAGAGAAGATGGAGGTACTCCGGGGTTCATGCAGGTTATCAAAATTGCACTTGCAATCCAGGTTAAGGAGGAAATGGGTATCGAGAATATATTAAATAGAGAGCATGAATTAGTTGATTATATTTTTGCAGAATTAGGAGCTGTTCCTAATATTAAAATTTTGGCAGGACAACATCAAGATCGTTTGGGAGTAATCTCATTTTATATTGATGACTTACATTTTAATCTAGGTGTTAAAATGCTTAATGATAAATTTGGAATTCAAACTCGTGGTGGTTGCAGTTGTGCAGGCACTTATGGACACTTTTTATTGCATGTAGATCAAGAAACGTCAAATAAATTGATTGATGAAATAAGCCTGGGAGATTTAATTAGAAAACCAGGATGGATTAGAATGTCTGTTCACCCTACAACAACTACAGCTGAAATAGAAATGGTTTGTGATAGTATTAAAGCATTAGCAGCAAATCATGAGACTTGGGCTAGCGAATATACCTATAATAAAGATTCAAATGAATTTGTACATCAGGCTGCTAAACCGTTAGAAGATGAGTTAGTGAAAGGCTGGTTTTCAATTTAAAAATATATGATTAATTAAAAAGAGCCATTTGCATATGCAAATGGCTCTTTTTAATTTTAGAATTATTAAGAACTGCATGATAGCATAGAACTACCTACTTTTTCTCTAGCCCAATCAGGTCTTTTAGTAAACCATTTTGAATATTTTTCTTGTTCTTGGTACGGGTTTTTTAATAAAAGATGTAGTTCATCGATTAAAGCATAGTCCTCTTTTTCAGCTGCTTCAATGGCTAATTGCGCCATATAATTACGTAAAACGTACTTTGGATTGGTCCCATCCATAGCAATTTTTCGGTTTTCATCTGTCATAGATTCCTTTTGAAGTCTGTTGCGATACAAACTAAACCAATACAACCACGATTCTTTTATCGGTGCAATAACTTCTGCAGGTTTATAAAAAGCATCAGAAACGATCTGCAATGCTTTTTCTTCTGACTCTTCTTTTTTGAACTGACTTAAGTTTCTAAAAAAAATAGTCATATCCGTTTCTGTAAGTTGAAGGTTTTCCTTTAGAATTGCAATAAGTTGTTCGTCGTTTTCCTCTTTGTTGTTTAACCCTAATTTACTTAACATCATAGCATGGTAATCCATTTGATAGCTATTTTGAAAATCTTCTAATATTTTTTCTAGAGGAGCTGCTTCATTTACCAAGGGATATAGAGCATTAGCTAACTGGTATAAATTCCAAAGCGCTATTTCTGGTTGGTTACCAAAGCGATATCGGCGATTTTCACGATCAGTAGTGTTAGGTGTCCAATTAGGGTTGTAATCTTCTAACCATCCATAAGGGCCATAATCGATAGTAAGACCTAAAATAGACATATTATCTGTATTCATTACACCATGAACAAAACCTACACGCTGCCAATGAACAATCATTTCTCTAGTTAGATTTGCGACTGATTCAAGTAAAGCGACATAACTCCCTTTATTACTTCCTTTAATATCGGGAAAATAATATTTGATAGTAAAATCAGCTAGTAGCTTTAACGTTTTTAGGTCATTTTGAGAAGAAAAAAGTTCAAAATTCCCAAAACGTATGAAGGATGGTGCCACTCTGCAAACTACAGCGCCTTTTTCATAGGCTGGATTGCCGTCATACATTACATCGCGTAGAACTTGATCTCCAGTCAGAATTAATGATAGTGATCGCGTAGTGGGTATGCCTAAATGAAACATAGCCTCACTGCACAAATGCTCTCTAATAGAAGAGCGTAATACTGCTAAACCATCTGCTCTACGGGAATAAGGAGTCATTCCAGCTCCTTTTAATTGCAAGGTGTAATTGGTGTTGTTAACATCGATTTCAGTCAAAACAATAGCTCTACCATCACCCAATTGCCCCGCCCAATTACCAAATTGATGCCCCGCATAACTCATAGCATATGGCCTAGTATTGGGTAAAATTGTTTTACCAGAAAATACATTTATAAATTCTTCCGATTCTACATCTTTCTCAGTTATTCCTATCAATGAGGCTACTTCCTGAGAAACATGTACCAGTGAAGGGTTAGATACTTTTTTAGGTAAAACAAATGAAAAACAAGCGTTTTTTACTTGTCGAGTTTCGTTCGTTTCATCTGGATCAGCAGGTAACTCTGTACTAAATCTATTGTTGATTTTTAAATTCATTTTGCGTCTATTTAGATCCAAATTATTTAAGTTAAACTAATTATTTAAGGCGGTGTTTCCAACGTCTGTGCGTCCAGAAATAATATTCAGGAGCTGCATTTATTTGCTTTTCGACTTCTCTCAAATATGTGTTTGTTATTTCAAAATTAGGAACTGATTTTACATCATCACTCAACGGAATCAATGTACATTCATAGTAACCTCTTTTCACTTTTGAAACTTTGGCGTAAAGCACATTCAAATCGTATTTTTTTGCTAAAGTTTCCCCACCAATATGCACAGGTACATCAATTCCCATAAAACGTTCTTTATGTACAATTCGATTCAGAGTAGGAGACTGATCGCTTGGAATGCCATACATAGAAAAAACTTTATTTCTCTGATTGTTAGCTATAAGCGGTATAGTTTCGTTGTTAACGACTAATGTGGTATTGAATCTAGACCGTATTTTTTTGACTAATTGATCAAAGTATTTATTGTTTACCCTTTTGTAAACGGCAAAACCTCTAAAACTTATTTTTTTATTCACCGCCACTAACCACTCCCAGCTAGCGTAGTGAGAAACAAATAGCATGATGCTTTTTTCCTTTAGTTCATACTCTTTCAACAAATCTAAGTTAGTAATAACAAAACGTTTATTTATTTCCTCGGAGGAGATAGTCATTGTTTTCGCCATTTCTAGAAATAGATCACAAAAATGGAGGTACGATTTTTTTTCAATATCAAGACGCTCTTTTGTGCTCAGATGAGGTAAAGTTAACTGTAAATTGTCTAGAACTACTTTTTTACGATAACCAATAACATAATATACTAAAAAATACAAACCATCAGATATCCAATATAGTATGCGAAAGGGTAAGATTGAAATGATCCAAAGAAAAGGGTATGCTAAAATGTAAACAATAAATTGCATTCTAAATTTTTATACAAAGATAAGTCAAAAATGATTAGGTCATTAATAATGCAAGGTAGCTAGGTAGGGATCACATCGAGAATTACTATCTTTACATTTCACATTAAATTAAATTTATGAATACTGTTTTGATTTCGATTATACTGGCAAATGTTTTATTTAGCTACAAAGGATTTAATGATATTACATTTTTTAGAAAATATGAATTTCACATGGGCAGCGTGCGCTCGGGGGATCAAATTAGAATGTTATCATCTGGTTTTTTGCATGCTGATTTTGGTCATTTAATTTTTAATATGATTACACTTTACTTTTTTGCACCAGTGGTAATTGCTTATCTAGGAAGTTTATCTTTTATAATAATCTATTTTGGAAGTTTGCTTGTAGGGAGTTTATTAACTTTAGTTTTTCATAAAAACGATTACAACTATCGAGCAATAGGAGCATCGGGAGCAGTTACAGGAGTTTTGTACTCAGCAATCCTATTACAGCCTGATATGATGCTCGGTATCTTTTTTGTAATTCCGATGCCTGCTTATATTTTTGGTATTCTTTATTTACTATATTCGATTTATGGAATGAGAGCTAAAAATGATAATATAGGACATACTGCCCATTTTGGAGGGGCAATAGGTGGCTATCTAATTACATTAGCTACAAACCCTCATTTAATTGTAGAGAACACCTTGATGGTCGTATTACTAACCATACCTATTGTTGTTTTATTCGTTATGGCGAAGCTTGGTAAAATTTAATGGCACGCCTTTTGAAATAATCATCTAAGAATCACAAATATTTAGAAAATGAAAAAAGCACTATTAATTCTATCGATGTTTTTAATGACTCTTTCTTATGGTCAAGAGATAAAACAAATTCCCCAAATCAATGTAAGTGGTGAAGGGAAAATTAAAGTTGTTCCAGATGAAGCAACTATAACTGCTACAGTAGATACAAGAGGAAATAATGCTAAAGAAGTTAAAAGACAAAATGATCAGCAAATAGAAGTGGTGCTCAAGTTGATTAGAAAAATGAATTTAGCTCCTACTGATTATAAGACGAAGCGCGTTTCTTTAAACCCTGTTTATGATTATGAGAAAAAGAAAACTACTTACAATGCCACTCAAACAATCGAAATTCTATTAAGAGATTTGTCAAAGTATGATGAATTAATGGAGGGCCTTGTTGATGGAGGAATAAATAAAGTTAATAATGTCGTATTTCAATCATCAAAATTGGAACAATACCAGTCTGAAGCTAGAAAAATGGCTATGAAAGATGCGAAGCAAAAAGCAATCGATTATGTATCAGTTTTAGGTCAGAAGGTAGGTAAGGCCTTAACCATATCTGACAATTCTCAAAATTATTACCCACAACCTATGTATGAAGCAATGCGCATGACCAAAAGTGATAGCGCTGAGCCACGGGAAACACTAGCCGTTGGTGAAATAAATATTGTGGCTAACGTTAGTGTTAGCTTTGTGTTAGAATAATTATTGTATTGAAATAAAAAGAGAAACTCACTGTCAATTGATAGTGAGTTTTTTTATGCTATTTAGTTAGCTCTACGGATATTTTAGATTTATTGATCAAAGAAAAACCCTCAAATAGACTTGTTATTTGAGGGCCAATTCTTCAATTATATTTTTACTTTAGCAACACCCACCACCATTATAATGATAGGTGCTTTCGCTTATAAAAATGTCGCTTCTGTTTAAAGCTGTAATTGCTGCAGCAGTTTTGTCGCAAATTGCGATTGGCTGATTTTTTAATAAAGTATGTCCGTTCTTATCATCAAAATAAGCATCTTTACCATAATAAATAGCTGCCTTTCCTGTAAATACACATGGACCATCTGCTGGCATAGGATCTTTTATAGCACAAACTTCGATACTTTCGATAAAAATTAATTCGTCTGTTGGATAGTTTTCAGTATCTAAAATTCTATAAGGTCTACGACCTCTAATTTCTATGGTACCAAAACCTACATCGGTCAATGCTTTTATGTAGTCTGCTATGGGAATACTACCACTTAAACATAACGCTCGCAGGTGGTCGTCATTACGTAAATCGTCATTCATTTCCTGTTCGCAAGTAGGATCACTCATGACTAATCGGCCGTGAGGTTTTAAAACACGATACATTTCTTGTAACGCTTTTTTTAAATCTTCCGTTTTAAAAATATTAAACAAGCAATTTTGAGCTGCTATATCAATACTTTCATCTTCGATTGGTAAGTTAAGCGCATCTCCTTTTTTAAGTTCGACGAAATCGCTTTTAAACCAATCATTTTGTTCTTCGGCTATTAAGAAATTTTTTCGTGAAGCTTCCAGCATTTCGTCTACAACATCTACACCCACAACACCTCCTTTTTGGCGAGAGAAATAAGCAAACTGAAGTAATTCCATTCCGCCTCCAACACCCACATACAAAACTTTAGGATTATTGATTAAATCTTGTGCAGAAATGGTACTACCACAACCATAATTCATCTCCTGCATAATTGTAGGGATTTCCAACCCAGGAAATTTCCAAATTGGAGTAGTGGTGCAGCATAAACCAACATCTGGCGTTAAAGCTGCATTTTTATATAAATCGTTTGTTGCATCTAAATAGCTCATATTTTTGATTTTTTCACTTTAAATATATTACAGTTGACTCACTAATGTTTTAAAAAGGGTGATCATTTTTGGTTCTGCTTCACCCGCTACTGCTATTATCTCAGGGATATTTACAGGTTTTAAATTATCTGGATCACATTCATCTGTCAATACAGAAACAGCAATAACTGGTAGTTGTAAATGATTTGCTACGATAACTTCGGGTACTGTACTCATTCCTACAGCGTCTGCTCCTATGATTTTCAAATAACGGTATTCTGATCTCGTTTCTAATTGAGGCCCTACAACTGAAGCATAAATTCCTTTATGTAATACAATGTTGTTTTCTTTGGCTATAGCCAACATTTTTTCATTTAATGTGGCATCATATGGCGCGCACATATCTGTAAAACGCTCCCCAAAAACAGAAACATTTTTAAAAGCTAATGGAGATCCACCTTGTAAATTGATATGATCGTCAAGCAGCATTAAATCTCCTTTTTTATAAGACAAATTAATGGCACCCGCCGCATTAGAGACTAATAAGCTTGTAATTCCAAGCGCCTTTAATACTCTAACCGGAAAAGTGATTTCTTGCAACGTATAGCCCTCATACAAATGAAATCGACCTTGCATCACAATTGTTTTTTTACCTTCTAAAGTTCCGTATAGTAATTTTCCAGAGTGGAATTCTACAGTAGAAACAGGAAAATTTGGAATATCGGTATAGTTAATTTCAACCTCTATTTCTAGGTGATTGACTAGCTGTCCCAAACCTGTTCCTAAAACTATTCCAACTTGAGGCTTTTGAAATCCTTTCTCATGTAAAAATGCTACCGTTGTATTTATTGTTTCTTGTGTCATTAGATTGTGTATTTATTAAAAAAGGGAATATTTTTTATATCTTCAAAAGTATCAATGTCATTTTTTTCTTCCAGTAAAAGGTATTTTAAACTTGCGAGATCTACTAAAGTATCTTTTAGAACAGTATCTGTTCCCCATTCTTTATTACTAAAAATGTTTTCAGGAACCTTTTTCATACCTAAAAGGTAATAGCCACCATCTTCGGCAGGACCTATTACGATATCATTGTCGTCTAGGTTGCTTATCGCACTTGAAATATCAGAACTTTCTAAAGCTATCAAATCAGAGCCAATAATTACGATTTTCTCATAACCATCAATAAATCCGCCTTGAAAAGCATTGTACATTCTCTCACCTAAGTCAACTCCTACTTGCAATTTTTTTTGAAAGTAATTAGCTTCCCACATGTCGTTAGTATTGATCTCCTCCGAATACAGTACCTGCTTATCGTAAGGTGTTTCTAGGGCAACTTTTTTAGTATGTTCTAGTAATTGAATATAAATTTCAAGCGCATTTTCGTTGCCTATTGTAGCTGCTAATCGTGTTTTTACTTTACCAAGTTCTGGATTTCGTGTAAATATGAGAATTAAGTTTTTATTCATCTTTAAATTGAATTTGTTTTCCTTGTAGTTTACTTTCTGTTTCAGGAAGAATTTCCATATTATCCCAAATGCCATTGATAATGGTTGTAGCGTATTCCTGAGGAAGCTGATGTTTGTGCATCAAATTAGCAGTTGTTGTATAGTCATAATCGAGTTGGTGGTGCTTACAGGTTAGTTCGGCATCTTTTTCATCAAGTATCATGTACCATACTGAATTTTTGCCGTCATTTGCAGGCATTCCTATTACTCCAGGATTCAGCCATAGCAACCCATCTTTCCTATCATTAAAGGGCAACCCACAATGGCCGGCGATAATTACATCGCTTTCTGTTACTGTAAAATTGGGTGCTTTTTTGTCCCACGGAGTCGATTTAAATACAAATTCAGAAGTATTAAAATACGAGCCGTGAACTACTGCTATTTTTTTATCAGCATAGTCAAATGTTATAAACTCTGGTAATTCACTTATGTACGATAAAGAAGAAGTAGATAATTTGCTTTTCGCAAAAGGGTACCACAATTGTGAAAAATCATCACAGCGAGATCCTTTAGTGAAATCGCAGCCACAATCCTCCGCATTTTCACTTAATTGAATTTCTACATTACCAGCTATACTGCGCGCATTCCAATTTTTAAAAAATGAAATTGTTTCTTCAGGTTGCGCACAATACCCAATAATATCACCAGTACAAATACAATTTTGAGAACTAATGCCTTCTTTTTTGGCAATTTCAGCTATTGCTTCTAAAGCTTGGAGATTGCTGTACACACCTCCAAACAATAAAACTTTGCCCGTTAATTTGCCTATATTTTCTATTTTCTTATCCATTTTGGTGCACAATATAATACGATACAACTTAAAATCCCATATATATTTACCCACAGTAAGCCAGCATACTTACCATCAGTAAAAATTAAGTTGGTTGGGAGCCAATTAAAAACTAAAATAAAACCGAAAACGATTCCACAAATCACACTTAAATAAAAACTTATTTTAGGTACTCTCATGTTCCAAAACAAAAAAACAGGAGTTAATCCTATCACCATGGTTCCAGAGATAGTAGTAGCTGATAGTATTTCTGCATCTAAAAAAACAGGAATTGTCCCAAGCAACGCCACGGTTACCATTGCAAGTCTACCAAAAGTAACTGATTTACCCAAATTTAAATCTAAGGAAACTAATTTTGAGAAAGAGGAAAAAGTAGAATCAAGAGTAGACGCGGCTGAAGTAATCATTATAAAATTTATAACCAATAAAATCACTACACCAAATGCTTTTCCTACTTCAAAAGCGGCATCTCCAGTCATTCCTTGCGTTTTAGCATAAACTCCAATAATACTAAAAAGAACAATACAAAGACCTCCCAATAAACTCGCCCACAAAAAGCTTTTTCTAGTTACTTTTGGCGAGGCTATGAAAGCTCTATCCGTTAAAACAGGATCATGAAATGGATAACTAAAAGATTGCAAAATTGCAGCAAAAAATAAATTTAACCCTAACTCAAAACTCCAAGTACTTGAAGTAGCCACTGTGGTGACCGAAAAATTTTCCATGGAAAATACCTTCCACAAAATAATCATCAGCAATACTGAAAATAACACCATCTGGATAGCATCTGTAAAAATGGAACTACTCATACCACCTTTGAGGGAGTAGGCAAGTGTTAATAGTGTAAAAACTAGTATAGCAGCATAAAAAGGGGATGATCCTTGCGCTCCAAAATAAGTCCCTATAACCATCGTATTGCTCCAAACCTCATTAAAAAGCCGAATAACAATTAAAACAGAAAAGAGAAGCATCGCATTTTTTCCAAATTTTGTGGTCAAAAATTCATGAATACTAGTGTAATTTCCCTTTGTTCGTAGATTGTAAATTAAAATTCCGGCTACAGCAAAAGACAAGTAATATCCTGCGTACGCGATACCGCCTATAATACCAAATTCAAGACCAAGATTAGCAGCATTAGTAATGCTTTTAGCAAAAATCCAAGATATAATTAAGCTACCAGTAAGCACCAAACCATTTGGTGCTTTACTATTATTGATAGCTTTAAAAAATTGATCAGTTGTTTTTGCCAAAGGTGACAAAAAGAAAAACAACAAACCAGATGCAATGATTAAGATCCATTGCCAATATAATACATCCATTATTTATTATTTATTCCACCACACTGGAAAATTAATACTATTGTTATCCGTTGCAGCTGCAGCGAGGTTGTAATTTTCTCTATTCAAAGCTTCTTCTTCAGCAGGATAGGGCATTCTTACAGGAATTATGTTGTTATTTAAACTAGCAGAGATTGTTCGTAGTGCAGGAAAACCAGTCCTTCTGTATTCTATCCAGCCTTCATATCCGTTTATGATGTTAGCAATCCACTTTTGCGTAATAATTTGTTGCAAAGGAGTTGTTCCTGGAGCATTATAAGCTGCAGATCCTGTTAAATAGGTGGTAGGCAAAGTAGTGTTCCAGTATTGAAAAGCTAATGTCACACCATTATCATATAAGGTTTGTCCATTAGCGACTATCATTCCTTTTTGAGCGGCTTCTGCCAAAGCAAATTGAATTTCCCAAGCCGTTATGAAATTTGCTTTAAGCGTCGAAGTATCTTCTCTAAAAATGGTTCCTGCTAAAGAATAGTTAGCTAATACAACTGAGGTAGTAGCCGAATTTATTCCGTTAAGTAAACCATTGTATTGTCCTGTAGTTGAGTTAGAAAAAGGTCTGAATAAAGTTTTTATTCTGGTATCATTTAGATTAACTAGAATATCTTCCATGGTTTCAGATAGGACAAAATTATTAAAATCACCTACTCGCAGTTGTGCTAACCTAAAGCTATTTGGTGCCGAATTTGTAAAACTAAATACGGCATTTTGAGCGTTTGAAACGATGTAATTGCCTTCGCTATACAATGCTTGAAGCTTGGTACTTACATTTACTTTTCCTGAAATCCGAATTAGATATTTAATTTTTAGGGACTTGGCAAAGCGAACCCATGATTGTAAGTTACCGTTGTATAATATATCACCTTGTAGTGGTATAGCATCATTATAAGCTTGAATTGCCGCTATACCTTTATCTAAATTATCTAGAATTCCGTTTTCGTCTAAATAAATACTTTGCTGACTGTCATAGGCAGGTGTTACCTCACCTTCGGTACCATTAAAAGCATTAAAATAAGGTACATCACCAAATAAGTCGGTCAAACCAGCGGCCATATATGCTTTGAGTATCAATGCTGGGCCTTCGTACACTTTTAGCGTTGTGGTTTGTCTCGCTTGTTTCAGAATAATTTCGTTATCTCTGAGGTTTTTGTAAAAAATTGACCAAGGATTCCCACCTAATTGGGGGGATTTTAAAGCATGACGATCGAATAAATTAAAGTCTAAAGCAGTTCTGTGCTGTGCTAATAAATCACCTGCCACAAAGCCCTCATAACTCATGTTTTCTCCATAATTATAAATAACTTGTCTCAAGAGAAGTCTGGGTTGAACTGATTTTGGAGCATTAGTATTGGTATTTATCTCTTCAAAATCCTTGGTACATCCTGAACTTATAAAAAGAACAGCAAACAGTACTATGTATATAAATTGTTTCATTTTTTTAAATTAAAAGGTTACACCAAGTTTTAAACCAATACTTCTAGAAGTTGCATAACTCATATCTTCGACACCGCTAACAAATCCTGTTCCTTGTACTGCAAGCTGCTCTGGATCAAAATGCGGATTCTGAGTGATAGCAAAAAGATTATTTCCGATAATAGAAGCATTAAAAGAAGGACTTTTTGTTAATCCGAAAAAGCCTTCTTTAACTTTAAAAGCGTATCCAATAGAAAACTGGCGCATTTTTAAGAAGGAAGCATCATATACATTGTTCTCTTCATGGTTACGGTCATAATATTGTCGGTAATAACTCTCTGCAGAAATAGCAGTTGTATTAGGAGTATAAACTGGATTTGTAGTACTACCAGTATTAATTACACCCTGAGCTACAATTCCTCCCGCTGGTCGGTATGCAGTTTCTGCTAATTGTCCACCTACATTTCCTAAGGCTCTAGTTCGTGAAACAATTTCTCCTCCTTGTCGCCAATCAAGTAAAAAGCTAAGATTCCAATTTTTGTAAGTGAAATTATTAGACCATCCTAAAGTGAAATCCGGATTGTAATTTCCTATTTTTCTTAAATTATTGTCGGCTATATAGTTTCCTGCATTGGTCAATACAAAATCTCCTTTGTCATTTTTTAAATAACCGGTTCCGTACATATCACCAATTCGTCCACCTTCTTCAACTTGAAACCAGACTGTCTGGTTAGCACTGTCATAGATTCGGCTATAAGCCAAAGTTAAACGCCCACCTTCTTGAGGCAAGTTTTTCACGACAGATCTACTTCTTGCAAAATTGAAAGTAGTATTCCATTTGAAATTTTCAGTTTTTATGGGAATAACTCCCAAAATAACTTCGATACCTTGCGTATTTACTTTTCCACCATTAACAACCTGCTGATTATAACCGGAGGATATTGCAATGGGAAGTGAAATGATCTGGTCTGTGGTATTGGAGTTATAATAAGTGAAATCAAAATTTAATCGGTCTTTAAACAGACGAATATCCGTACCTAATTCGTAAGAAGTAGTTTGTTCTGGTCGTAAATTAGCGTTTGGTATAAAGTTTTGATTGCTAAAAGTAGGTTGGCCATTAAACGGTATCTGTGCTACGAAAGCGCCAGAAGTTTGGTATGGACTTGTATCATTTCCCACTTGAGCAACACTTGCTCTAAGTTTTGCAAATGTGATACTTGAGGGTAGATTTACTATATTAGATAGAATAAATCCAGTTGATACAGATGGATAAAAGAACGAGGTTCCGCTCACTGAAAAGGGAGTAGCTAACGCACTTGACCAATCATTTCGAGCTGTAATGTCTAAAAATAAATAATCTTTAAAACCTATTTTGGCAACACCATACAACGAGTTAATTCGTTTCTTACTTTCAAACTGAAATACTTCAATAGGTGAGGCTGCGTTATTCAAATTGAAAATTCCAGGTTGCGCTAAATTAACCGTTTGCGCTTGTTTTGTAGATGCTAGTCTGTCCATTCTATTTCCACCAAAAGAGGCATCAAAAGTAAAATCACTTATCGCAGCAGTATAATTTAACAGGAAGTCTGTATTTACCTCTCTATATTTAACATCATGCTCTGCATAACCACCGTTTTTAAAACGATTGCTACTAAAGTTACGTCTCATTTGTCTTGTTTCTGTACTGTAATCCATACCTGATCGAACCGTAAACGTTAGATTTTTCGCTATTTCTTGTTTCAATTGGATATTTCCAAAAATACGATCTCTTTCAAAGGAGTTTCGGTTTTCTAACAGAGTGAAGTAAGGGTTATCAAAAAAGGTATAATTAAAAGAGAAATGTTGAATCCCCTCTAATCCTGGTTGCCAATAATTTTTTAGACTATTAATATCTAATGATCTTGGACCCCAGCCTACTAAGGAGTAATTCACGTTTTCGCTTCCATATCCGTTTGAAGGTCTATTGTCACTACTAGAGTGAACATAATTAATAGAAGTTGAAATTGTTGTTTTGTCCGATGGCTCAAAATTTAGTTTGGCAGCAACCGTTTGCCTATCTAGATTTACTCCGGGAATAATCGATTCGCTTCGTAAATCAGTAAATGAAAGACGGTAATCTCCTTTTTCAAAACCGTTTGAAATTGATAAATTGTTGATGGTCGTTTTACCTGTTTGATAAAAATCCTTTAAATTATTAGGATGTGATATAAAAGGAGTAGGGGTGATTGGCAGTCCATTGTATAAAGAGGTATCTCCACCACGTACAAATGTACCATTAGGCAAGGCTACTGGACTATCAAACTGAGGAATGAGAGTTCCTTGGTTCAAACGCGGTCCCCAAGAATAAGAAATATTGTCATTCGTTCCCCCTCCTAAACCATTAACGAATGCAAAAGCCCCTGAGTTCCCTTGACCGTATTCATTCTGAAATTCAGGTAATTTGAATGCTGTATCAACGGTTAGCGAGGTATTAAAGCTTACGGTAAAACCTTTATTTTTATTACCATCCTTGGTCTTGATAACGATTACACCGTTTGACGCCCTTGTTCCGTACAATGCAGCAGCGCTAGGTCCTTTTAACACCGTAACCGATTCAATATCATCTGGGTTTACTTCCATAGCACCATTCCCATAGTCAATTTCTTGAAAACCAGCTGCAGCCTCATTGGTGAAATTAAAGACCGTTTCATTGTTAATTGGAATTCCGTCTACAACAAATAAAGGATTATTATTAGAGAAAGATGATTCTCCACGAATGGTTACTTTTGATGATGATCCAACACCGGTTGCGCCTTGCGTAATGGTTACACCGGCAACTTTACCCGCTAAATTATCTAAAAAATTTACTGTTTTAACCTCTGTCAAATCTTTAGCTTTTAAAGTTTGAACAGCATAGCCTAATTCTTTGGCTTCTCGTTTTAAACCTAAAGCGGTTACAACCACCTCGTTTAGATTTTCGGAATCTGATTCTAATTGTACATTAATAATACGTTGACTTCCCACTATAATTGTCTGGGTTTTATAACCAACGTACGAAAATTTTAATTTTGTAGAAGTCGCATTGACTTCTACAGTATATACACCATCTGCATCAGTCTTGGTGCCATTTTTACCATCTGTATTTATAGTAACATAGGGTATGGGAGTACCATTGTCCTTAGCTGTAACAGTTCCCGTAATAGTAGTTTGTGCATAGCCCAAACACGACAACGTGAGTAGGAATGCAAGATATAATTGCCTCATATTTTTATTTTATAAATGACTATTATTCTGACGTATCAGAATTAAAAAAATAATTATAAAATGAAATATGGAGATCCTTTGTTTAGGTAATTGGATTCAAATAAATAGAGAGAAGGAACATCTATCGTAAAGAGTATTGTTTTTAGTTTTCCAACAATAAGTAGAAAGAACTGCAGTAATTTACTATAAACGGTTCTAAACGCAGTAAAAAGCTTTTTTACATCTTCTTTAGAATCAAGATCTCTTAATTTTTCTAAAAAAGATACTTTTATGGCATTTACTTTAAAGTATTTGTATAAAGCGCTAGTTAAACTTTGCTTTTGCCAAGGTAATTTTAAAAATAAAGAAGGGTTAAAATGTTCCTGCTTGATTCCTAATAAATAAAAGCCACCATCCACTGATGAACCTAAAACAAGATCATTAGAGGCTAGTTTTTTGTGAGCAGTACGAATGTGATTTGCCGTAAGGTGTGGCGTATCATTTCCTATTGCTATTACAGAATCGTAATTAAGATCATAAACAGATTGAATGGCATTAGTAAAGCGTTCTCCAAAACCATTTCCTATTTGCTCTTTTTCTGTAACTATAAAATAGGGTAAGTTCGTTTTTTGAACTAATTGTAGCGTTCGTTTATTTAAAGATTCAAAAACATCCTTCGAATGTAGGAACGGTTTAACCGTTGCCTCATATTCCGCAGAATGGGCAAATATTAAAATCGCTGTTTTTAAATCTTTCATATAAGTATTAAGCTACAACTCCTTGACAACTACTACCTGCTCCAGCTGTGCAACCATAGCAATGCTGTGAAATAATAATATTTCGATCTGATAGTTCGGCTTCGTTAAAGCTAGAAATGTGTTTAGATTTAGATGCAACAGGTAGACCTAACATTTGATTAAAATCACAGTCAAACAAGTAACCATCCCAACTCACAGAAACCGTATTGGTACACATTACGTTTTCTACTGCAGCTGGATTGTATGATTCTACTAAAGAATACATATAATCTTCATAATTATCTGATGCAATTAAGTAATCTAAGAAGCGAGAGATTGGAAGATTTGTGATTGCAAAAAGATTGTGAAATTGAATATCAAAATCTTCTTTTAGTGCTTTTTTAAAGTCTTTTTCTAACGAAAGTTGATCTCCTGGTAAAAAAGCGCCTGAAGGATTGTATACTAAGTCTAACTTAAGACCACTTGCAGGCATTCCGTAACCAACAGCATTTAATTCTTGTAAAGCTTTGATCGATTTATCAAAAACGCCATCTCCTCTTTGAATATCAGTTTTTCCTTTTGTCCAATGAGGCATAGAGCTTACGACATGGATATTATGTTTTTTGAAAAATTCAGGTAAATCATAATATTTCTTGTTTGCTCTAATAATAGTTAAGTTAGAACGAACAATAAAATCTTTAACTCCAATTTTTGAAGCTTCCTCAACAAACCATCTAAAATTAGGATTCATTTCGGGTGCTCCACCAGTTAAGTCTAATGTATTTACTTGGGTTGTTTTTAAAACATCCAAAATTTGCTGCATTGTTTCAACAGTCATGATTTCTTTACGATCTGGACCTGCATCTACGTGGCAGTGCGCACACACTTGATTACACATGTAACCTACATTAATTTGTAAAATTTCGATTTTCTTCGAACGTAGGGGGAATTGATTTGTTTTTTTTATTTGTTCGGCAAAAGTAGGTAGAGAACCATCCTGAAACATGCCGTTTGATAGTATATCCAATTGTCTTTGAGTATCTGACAAAGGGCTATCTGTTGCTTGAAGCGATTTTAACATAGTAATTTTATTTTTTCAATTTACGTCTTGATTTAGTTTAGACGTGATTTTATTATTTAAAAAGGCAACTATTTTAATCATATACGTAAAAACTACATGGATAGTTTGTTGTACTTGTTCATCATTTGTACTCCATGTACTAATGATGCTCCTGCTTTTATCGCAGCCGTAACATGAACGGCTTCCATCATTTCTTCTTTGGTGATACCTCTTTTAAGTCCGTCGCCTGTGTAGGCATCAATACAATACGGACATTGCACGGCATGAGAAACAGCTAGTGCAATTAATGATTTTTCACGTGCAGAAAGGCTTCCTTCTTGAAAAACTTTACCGTAATACTCAAAGAAACTATTTCCTAAATCTTCACTCCATTCTACTATTTTTCCAAACTTTTTTAAATCAGCCGGATCATAATACGTTTTTTCCATTTTTTAAAATTTTATTAATGTGAATATATAACATCGTTGCTAGCAAAATAAAAAGTTTAGAATAGTACAATTATCATAAAATTGAGTCCAAATTTAAAAACAGACTTAATTTTCTTTTAACGCTCTAAAACAAAACTAACCATGCTACAACTTTAATTGTTCGAAGATACTATTTTTTCGATATTTATAATTTTATAGCAAAAAATAAAAATTTTTAAAATCAAGCGCATCATTGTTTTGTTACATACGAGATTTAGCTGCATTTGGATTAACTAATTAAACAGATAATGATCATAAATAGTGCAAAGTTGCATGTAGATGTAAAAATATATATTTGGAGACATCTTAAACCAATTAAAAAAACTAAAAAATGCGAGTCGGAAGCTTTAATACTTAAGAAATTGAATCCTTCACTGTTATATAGCTTATTCCAATAGTTTTCACTGAGATTGTAGTAGTTGTAAATAGTCCAATTAACTTGCTGTCTATGTTCATAAGTGTGTTACCATAATAAAATACTATAATTAGTCATTACAAGTGTAGTTTTGTAGATTTTATTATTCTAGTAGTTGCTTTATTTGAAGATGAAATTTTTCTCCTCCATAATCAGCGAATCCTTCATGGTGCATCCTTATTATACCCTTTTTATCCACAATAACTGTAGTAGGTAATGCACCAGAATAGATTTCATTTGGTATCTTAGATATGGCTTGAAAAATAGGTAAAGAATATTTTTTCTTGTCTAAAAACTGCTTTCCGACTTCAATCTCGTCGTCCATATTGATCATTAAAAATACAATATTATCGTTTGATTTGTATTCTGAGTAAAATTTTTCAATAGATGGAAATTCAGCAATACAAGGTGGACACCAAGAAGCCCAAAAGTTTATGAATATAACTTTTCCTTTTAAGTCAGCTGTACTTCTATTGTTACCGTTGTAATCTTTAAAATCAAAATGATTACGGATAGTATTATCTTCCGAGTTAACAGATGAAATCTTAGCATCAAAAAGACCTGTGAACATTAATTGCTTGATAAGAAATGATTTTGCATCAGGACTGAATATTAGCGCCGATATTACAATTACAAATAGAATTGTCGAAAAGTGTTTTTTAATCATCTTTAGATTAATTAGTCCACTAAGTTTATTTTGTTGGTTGTTATTTTCAATCACTGTCGGTATATTTTTCTTGTTATTTTTTTTATCCTAAAATCCTTAACTAAAATTAATGCTTTAAGCTAAATAAGTTATTTTTTAAAGATCTTATTATTCTGTTTGAAGGTAAGAATACAACAGATTCATTCCTAGGTTTTCTACATCAGAATGCAAAAAAAAAACGCTGTAAAAATTTACAGCGTTTAAAGTGGGGAGAGTAGGATTCGAACCAATAAGCTGGAACCCGTGCCTATACTGCATTTTCAACTACTTATAAAGTAATGTGCCACGATTTTGCCACAAAACTCAACATGACAATTTTAAGCCATTTTTTAAGTAAATTATTGAATTAACTTGTTTAAATTGAATGATGTAATTCATGTTTTGAAAATCAAAATTAAGTAATTTTATGATAGTCCAAAAAGTTTATTTAATATTTTTGCAGTTTAACGCTAATTTAATATTTTTTACTAATAGTGTCCTAAACGTTTTCTTGAACCAATTGTAATAATTTAAATACAGAAAAATGCATTGCTTTTTGATGAAAATGAGTATCGAACCCCAAGAATAAATGTGATTGAAAATAATATTTATTTTGATTAACAACGATTTAATGAATAAAAGAACCGAACAAATGAGTCATTTTCTCATTTGTCCTGATATCCTAATTTCAAAATTTTATAATGTCAATTTTAACGCATCATTCAATCGTAATGCTACATTATCCCAATTAATAATATTAAACAAAGCATCCACGAAATCGGTTCGTTTATTTTTGTATTTTAAATAATAGGCGTGTTCCCAAACATCAATAACCAATAAAGGAATGGCACCCCATTGTGTTAGTTTTTCATGGTTTTCGCATTGTAAAATCACCAAACTATTGCTGTATGGCTGATATGCCAAAATTCCCCAACCATTGCCATCTACATTTTTTGCGGTAGCAGCAATTAAGATTTTAAGTTTATCGAAACTCCCAAAATTTTTCTCTATTCGCTTTAGCAACTCGCCTTGTGGTGCTGTTTTTTTATTAGTTAGGTTTGTCCAAAATATGGAATGCAAGATATGTGATGAAAAATGATAGGATAATTTCTTCGTCCAGAGATCTACAGTTTCCAAATTATTATCGTCCAACGCTTTTTTTATCATTTGCAAATCCTTGTTCGCTCCTTTTACTGCTCCACCGTGATGAAAAGTATAATGTAGATGTAAGGTTTCAGCATCCATATAGGGTTCTAAAAAACTTTCGCTATAGGGTAAGGTCTGTTGAATATAATTACCATTGACATCTACTAATTTATCAATTGAATTGTCAGCTAAATTTTTGGGAAACGCATTTGTAGTGGGAAGCACTAATGCAGCTGCGCCAAACAATGTACTTGATTTTAAAAACTCTTTTCTGTCCATACTGTAAATTTACGTTTTTATTCTTCTACATTTTTCATTTTCATCAAAAGTGAATAAGCACCTTTAATCACAATAGTCGCCTCATTCAAATCGTCTGAAAGAATTTCTGTAAACCCATTTTCAGCTGTTCCAATTCTAATTTCTTTCATTTCAAATTGTTTGTTTTGTTTGGCAACAAAAATATAATTCTTGTTTTCATAATTCACTATAGCATCAGATGGCAATACATTTGATTGCTGACTTTTTAATTCTATTTCGGCATTCATATACATTCCTGGTAAAAGTGCTTTGTCGTAATTTGTAAAATGGCAATGCATTTCAGTGCTTCTGTTTTCGGAAAAATCCTTACCGATTAAAATAATTTTGCCAAGATATTTTTTTTCAGGATTGGTATTTGTATAGGATATAACTGATTGGCCAATAGTCAATTTATTGATGTCTTTTTCAAAAACGGTCAATGCCAAATGAATATCCAAAGGATTAACAATCTCGAATAAAATATCGCTTGGGTTTACATACTTGCCAATATTTACATTGACTTTAGAAATATAACCGCTTATTGGCGAATAAATATTGATGCTTTTTGAAATGTTCTTTGTAGAAACATTACTTGGATTTATCCCTGCGAATTTTAATTTCTCGCCATACGATTGTACCATTACCGATAGTGAGTTGTATTCTGATTGTGCTTGTTGATATACTTTATCGCTGCTAGCTTTGCTTCGGTTGAGTTCTTTTTGTCTTTCGAATTCGGCTTTTGCATACCCTATTTTTGCTTTCGCCAAAAGGTAATCTTCTTGTAGTTGAATGTATTGCTGGTCTTCTACAACGCACAATACTTGTCCTTTGGTTACATACATTCCCTCTAAAAGTTTGGTGTATTTTAAATAACCACCCATCGGCACACTTATGGAAACTAAATTTTGAGGCGGTACATCTATTTTTCCATTTAATTTTAAGGTAGATGAAATTTCTTTTTGCTCTATTTTCCCCGTTTCAATACCTGCATTTTTTATTTGTGCATCGGTAAGTGTTGTCGTGTTTTCGATAGTTGGAGTGGCTTCTGTTTGGCTTTCAGTTTTCTTGTCTCCACATGAAGAAAGGAATACTATTGCCATTATTGTAACTATTGTGTTTTTACTCATGATTGTATTTTTATTTTGGTGTTTGTGAATCTGCGATTTCATTTTATTTTGAATAGTAAGATAGTGTTTGTTATTTAAAATTTCATTGCCCTTGCTAATCGGTTAGGCATCAATCTTAACGCGAAGGAGTTTTACGGAATTAATAAAAACTAAAGTGTCAGGAAGCAAATGAATAGCAGCTGCTTCAATTGGTCCAATTATTTTAAGCAAGACAAGGGTAATTCCAATCACATGAACAACGCCAACTCCCACAAAAATATTTTCACGAATGGTTCGATAGGCTCTTTTACTAATAGCACGAGCCTTTGCGATTTTTTCCAACTTATCCTGCATCAGAACGATGTCGGCTGCTTCCATTGCTGCTTCGGTTCCCATAGCACCCATTGCTATGCCTATATTTGCCTGAACTAAAGCAGGCGCATCATTAATCCCATCACCGACCATTGCTACTTTTGAACCTTCTTTTTGCAATTCTTTTATAATATTGATTTTGTCTTCGGGCAATAAATTTGCTCTGTAATCGGTAATTCCTATCTGATTGGCAACGTGCTTGGCAGTTTCAGGATTATCACCGGTAAGCATAATTATGTTTTCAATTCCACTTTTTCTTAAACCTTCAATCATTTCTTTTGCACCTTCGCGTATCGCATCGGATATATAAAAGATACACGCCAATTTATTGTCAACTGAAAGATAAATAGCAGTATCGGTACTATTTTCTGAGGATTTCGACACCGGTACTTTACTTTCTTCCATAAAGAGCTTGTTCCCTAATAAAACCGATTTGCCATCTATTTTTGCGGAAACACCCCGTCCTTTTACCACCTCGAAATTTTCAGGCTCGCCATAGGTAAGTTTTAATTGATCCGCATAGCTTAAGATTGCTTTTGCTAATGGATGGCTGGAACGACGGTCAACATTAGCAGCAAATTGAACCAATTGGTTTTCATTATAAGCAGGATCTATTATTTCAACGGTATTCACAATAGGACTTCCAACGGTTAATGTCCCTGTTTTATCAAAAACAATGGTAGTTACTTTAGCAAGCTCTTCTAAAAACAAACCTCCTTTTATCAAAATACCTTCTCTCGCTGCACGAGCAATTGCCGCAATGGTCACAAGCGGTGTTGCCAAACCTAATTCGGCAGGGGAAGTAAAAATCAGCAATGCAATCACCAGTTTGACATCACGGGTAAAAAAGTAAACAGTACCAACAAAAATAAATACCACCGGAATAAGCCATGAAGCCACTTTATCTGTGAATTTTTCAATAGGTGCTTGCTGGCTTTCTGCCTCTTCCACCAAGGCTATAATACGCGAAAAAACGGTGTCTAATCCTGCTTTAGTCATTTCTATATCTAGCGCACCTAATTCCAGTATGGTTCCGGCAAATGCTTCACTTCCCGCTGTTTTTTCTTGAGGTACGCTTTCGCCGGTTATTGGTGCCTGATTCACAGAACCTGATCCGCCAATCACTTTGCCATCAACAGGGATTTTTTCTCCAGCTTTTACCAGAACAATATCACCGATTTTTAAATCGGTTATTTGCACTACGGATTCCTGATTGTCTTTTTTTACTATTGCCGTTTTAGGCACGGAACCAATCAACTCTTTTATAGATGCTCTCGCTTTTTCAGTGCTCGCACTTGCAATATATTCTGCAATGAGGATGATCATAAGCACGACAGCACCAGCCAAATATTCTTTGCCAAGAACTGAAATTATGACCGCTATGGTTATAAACAATTCGGTACCTGTTTTTCTTTCTTTTATGATATCCAGTACCGCAGTTTTTACTAACGAATAAAGACCGAAAGCCATTGCGGCTATCAAAATGGGTAATAGAATAACATCGAAATAAAATAATAAACAGGCTATTCCCACTGTTATGATCCGTACAATTTCCCAAAGGAACTGTCGCGAAAAAAAGGTTTGTGTATAATTCATATGTTGATATTTATTGTTTTTTATCGGTCATATGTAATTCGCATATCATCATTGGCGCTTGCGACCCCAATTACGGTCATGCTCATTTCATAATTAAACTATTTTAATTAGTTAATGCATTGATTTCTATTATACTTATATTCAATTTTCTAACCGCTTCAATATAATCACTTTGAATTCCTGTGCTTTGATTAATAAGCATTACCCATTCCAGATAATTGATGTCACCATTGATAAATTTATCATTAGCAGCTTTGGTTACCAAATCAACATTTTTCAAGGCTTGACTTTCAAAATAGGCAATAGTTTCTTTCTGTTTTTTATATTCTTGGACTAATTCCTGATTCTTACTTTCCAGTTTTAGTTTTTCATTATTTAAATTATTTTCGGCAATTTGGGTGTTTATCTCTAATGCTTTTTTCTTATTATTTATTGCCGCATTGAATAACGGAATTGCCACTCCAAATTGTCCGTAAACACCATTATAACTGTTTTGAAACTCCGCATTTGTTTTGAAAGTCTGGTAATAAACACCACCAATTAATTCGGGCAATTTTTTAGATTTTTCAAGTGAAATTTCAGCTTTGCTACTATTTACTTCTTGCTCAAATAATTTTATACTGGGTTGATTGCCAATAGCATTTTTATCTAAATTTTCGGTAAAATCCATTTTTAATTTATCTGAAACTGGGACAAAGTCTTTATCAGTATTAAGTAAATACTTTAATTGCGATTGTATTATTTTATAATCACTTTGTAATTCCAGAAGTTGAATTTTTATTTGTCCAGATTGGTTTTCAGCGGTTGCTTTTTCTAATATATTACTTTCGCCTTTGTCAAAACGAAGCGCTGTTTTCCTTAAAAATTCGGAATAAATACTATCACTTTTTAACAACAACTTTTCCTTTTCTTTTAGATACATCATTTCGTAAAACACGATTGTTACCTGTCTAGTCAATTCCTTTCTTTGCAAAGCTTCGTTCCATTGTCCTTTTTTGGCTTCTTCTATTAAAAGTTGTTTCTGCCTTTTGTAAACGGTTGAGAATTTTATGCTTTGCGAAATACCAATTTTCACATCATTTGCATTGCTGTTAAACTGACCGAATTCCCCAATAATTCCCGTGTTGGAAATATCATAGCCTGTTTTGGTCATTTTTTGCAAGTACTCTGAATTTAGTTTTTCGTTTTTAATTTTTATATTGTTTGAAAGAGCCGTTTCAATCGCTTTATCAATTGAAATTATTTCCTGAGCATCAGTACTTTGAAAAGAAAAAAGCAGTCCCAATACCATGATTGTTGTAATTGATTTTATCTTTTTTGGTTTTAAATTAATTCCTTTTTCAAACATGATATATAAAATTGGTAAAACAAATAATGTTAAGAACGTTGCAATCAACAGACCTCCAATTACCACAGTTGCCAAAGGTTTTTGTACTTCTGCACCAGAACCATTGCTTAATGCCATGGGTAAAAAGCCTAATGATGCTACAAATGCAGTCATTAAAACTGGTCGTAAACGTATTTTGGTACCTTGTAAAACAATCGCTTTTAAATCGGTTTCACCCGATTTTCGTATGCTATTGAATTCTGCAATCAATACTAAACCATTCAGAACCGCTACACCAAATAAAGCAATAAAACCAACTCCGGCACTAATGCTAAACGGCATTCCCCGCATCGCTAAAAAGAAAATACCTCCAATTGCAGAAAGCGGGATTGCGGAATAAATCAATAATCCTTGTTTTACGGAATTGAATGCGAAATAGAGCAAAATAAATATTAATAGTAATGAAACTGGAACAGCAATCATCAAACGATTTTTGGCTTCGTTTAAGTTTTCAAAAGCACCGCCATACGTAGGATAGTAGCCCGCAGGAAATTTTATTTGAGCTTCGACTTTACCTTGTAATTCTTTTACGATGCTTTGCACATCACGACCTCGAACATTAAAACCAACTACAATTCTACGTTTGGCATCTTCTCTTTGTATTTGATTTGGGCCTTCAGTAATTTCAACTTTGGCCAATTGAGATAGAGGAATTTGCGAACCAGTGGACGTTGGTATTAGTAAATTTTGAACATCCACCAAATCCTGACGTTTTTCGCCTGTTAAACGAACAACTAAATCAAATCGTTTTTCACCTTCGTAAACAACCCCAGTGCTTTGTCCTGCAAATGCGGTGTTTACAATTCGATTGATATCCTGAATGTTCAAACCGTATTGTGCAATGGAAGCTCTGTTGTAGTCAATTACTACTTGAGGCATTCCAGTAACGGTTTCTACATATAGGTCTGAAGTTCCTTCTACTGTATTTACAATTTTACCTAATTTATTGGCGTACAAAGCCAGTGTGTCTAAATTTTCTCCAAATATTTTACAGACTACATCTTGTCTTGCTCCTGTCATCAATTCATTAAAACGCATTTGTACCGGATATTGAAAACCATAAGAAACACCTGGAACGGCTTCCAATTCCTTTGCCATTTTTTCTGATAATTCATCAAAAGTTTTGGCAGAAGTCCATTCGCTTTTGTCCTTTAAAATAATCATCATATCACTGGCATCAATGGGCATTGGATCAGTTGGCACTTCGCTACTTCCTGTTTTGCCTACTATTTTCTCCACTTCCGGAAATTTTTCTATTAGTATTTTTGCGCCTTGTGAAATTGCAGTCATTGAAGTTTGCAAATTACTTCCCGGCAAAACCCTTGTTTCTACAGCAAAATCTCCTTCTTCTAACGAGGGCATAAATTCGCCACCCATGAACGAAAGTGTAATCAGCGCTAAAACAAATAATCCCAAAGTTGCACCGATAATTGTTCTTGGAATTCCTAATGCTTTGTTCAGAAGAGGTTGGTAGAAATTTTCTAATTTTTCCATCATTCTATCTGAAAAAGTTTTTTTGTGAGATATATTTTTATTCAAAAATAAAGCGGTCATCATCGGAACATAAGTCAGCGACAATATAAAAGCACCAAATAATGCAAATGCAATGGTTTGTGCCATTGGTAAAAACATTTTCCCTTCAATACCCCGCAAAGTAAAAATGGGAATGTACACGATTAATATAATCAACTCTCCAAATACGGAAACATTACGCATTTTTATTGACGTATTTAATACGGTGCTGTCCATTTCTTGCTGTGATATTTTAGACGTTTTCCTGCTGTGTAAACTAAACAAACACGCTTCAACAATAATAACTGCCCCATCCACAATTAATCCAAAATCTAGTGCCCCTAGACTCATTAAATTACCGCTCACCCCAAAAATATTCATCAGTATGACCGCTATCAGCATCGCCAATGGAATAACTGATGCTACGATTAAGCCTGCTCTTATATTTCCTAAAAATAAAATAAGAACAAAAAGTACAATTAATGCTCCTTCCAATAAGTTTTTTTCCACTGTTGAAATGGAATTATTGACCATTTTGGTTCGGTCTAGAAATGGCTCCAGAATAACGCCTTCGGGTAATGTTTTTTCGATTTGTGCAATACGATCCTTAATGTTTTTAATAACCACATTACTATTGGCTCCTTTTAACATCATTACTACTGCACCCGAAACTTCACCAGATTGAACTCCTTTTTTATTAAAAGTCATTGCTCCGTAACGGATAGCACTTCCAATTCGTACATCAGCTACATCACGAATAAATAAAGGACTTCCGCTACTGGTATTTTTAATAGAAATATCTTTAATATTTTCGATAGTATTAATTAACCCTTCACTTCTGATGTACAAAACTTTAGGTCCTTTTTCGATATAAGCACCACCTGTATTTTGATTGTTTTTTTCTAAAGCAGTAAAAACATCAGTAATAGTAATATTAAAGGATTGCAATTTATTTGGGTCAACGGCAATTTCAAATTGTTTCAATTTTCCACCGAAACTACTTACTTCTGCAACACCTTCAACTCCTAATAATTGACGGCGAACAATCCAATCCTGAATGGTTCTCAACTCGGTTACATCGTATTTTTTTTCGTAACCGGGTTTGGTTCGAACAGCATATTGATAAATTTCGCCTAGTCCTGTTGTTACCGGTGCAAGAACTGGATCTCCAATACCTTTGGGAATTTGGTCTTTAACAGCGCTTAATCGTTCTGTTACTTGTTGTCTTGCCCAGTAAACATCCGTTGCATCATTAAAAACAATGGTAACCACTGATAAGCCAAAACGAGAGAAACTACGAATTTCTTTCAATCCAGGAATATTACTATTCGCTTGTTCAATTGGAAAAGTAATCAGTCGTTCAATATCGGTTGCACCCAATGATGGTGCTGAAGTGATTACCTGAACTTGATTATCTGTAATATCAGGAACCGCATCGATTGGTAATTTGGTAAATTGATAACTCCCATATCCGATGAGCGCAAAAATAAATAGTCCAATAATGAGTTTGTTTTTGATTGAAAACTCAATAATTTTATTTAGCATAATTAGTAAGATTAATGGTTAGTCAATAGTTACATTGAATATTGACCTTTTAATTTTAGAGTAACTGTAATATCTTTATTTTCATTATTCCTAAAAAACCATCCATGCTTTCCTTCAAAAGGAGCATAAAAAGTTCCTACCATATTATTGGAATAAGCAAGTGTGTAACTTTCAAAATAGACATCATTAACTGCCTTTGCCTGTTTTACTTCACCGTGAAAATCTAAATAAACGGTTCCATCATTAGTTTTCCATTCGTATTTCATTTTTCCGCCTTTTAGCATATAGGTTTTATATTCAATCCCTTTTCCTGCAGGAACAATTACTTCAACCGTATCCTCTCTTTCTGCGTATTGCTTTTCTGGAATAGGATTATCCGCCTCGACTGGTCTTTTTACTTCTGGTCCAGAACCTGCTTTTTCCATTTTTATTAGAGGAAATGTTTTCCCGGTTGTTGTTGCTAAGCCATCAGGAGCATCCTCTGGCACATAAAGCTTACTGAAACCGAACAATTTCCCTGTTCCTATTGGGTCGATTCCATATTCAGCGGGTAAAACGGCACTAACTAAAATGACTATCCCTAATACCAATGCAAATAAGACTGCTTTGATAATTTCTTTTTTTTCTACTATTTGATGATTTATTTCTGACATTGTTTAATTTTTTTAAGATGTAAAATAACCTGTTAATTGATACCCTAATAAGACAAATCCAGCAGCAATAAGCATGGTATTTGTGAATGTTGAAAATTTCATGAAACTCGGGTATCTGCGCCATATTGTAATAAGGATTAACACAAAAGTTAATGCTATAAACTGACCAATTTCGACCCCAATGTTGAATCCAAGCAGATTGGTAAACAATCCTTCTTTTTCAAATTTGAAATCTTGTAATTTGCTGGCTAACCCAAACCCGTGAAACAATCCGAAAATTAAAACGGCTGCTTTTGTATTGGGCTGTTTCCCGAAAAATCTTTTGAAACCACCTAAATTATCAAAACCTTTATACACTATTGATAGTGCAATGATGGCATCAATTAAATACGAATTAATTGATATATTACTCATAACGCCAAACAACAATGTTGCACTATGACCAATTGTAAAGAAACTTACATAAAGTAGCACTTCTTTTGGGCGATAAAGGAAAAAGATAACGCCAACTAAAAAAAGCAAATGATCGTAACCCGTAAGCATATGTTTTGCACCAATATAAAGAAATGGGCCAAAAGCAACGCCATCATTTCCTGACAAAAAAGTTTGTGTATTTTCATCGACACCATGAGCAAAAACACCTGTGATGCTCACAAAAAAAAGTAAAACAAGAAATATTATTTTTTTTGAATTCATAATTTTATTTTTCTTTTAAAACTACTTCTCTCCTGCAATTTTTTGAAGAGAAGCAGCCTGTTAAATTATATTAATGCGTGTGTCCATGAGCCGTATCAACTTTGTCTTGCTCCACTTTATTAATACTATCCGTACTTAATTGACCAGTAGTATCTGTGATCACTTGAACTTGCTCTGTTGTTTCAATAGTTTGAACTTCAGTGTTTTCAGTTTCGTTGTTTGCTTTTTTGTTACAAGAAACTAACATTCCGATTGCGATAGTAGCTACGATTAAAATTTTTTTCATAATTGTAATTTAAATTGGGTTTATAAAGAATAATAAAATTGAATTAATGTTGGTGTCCATGATTAATATCTTGTTCAGAAACTTGGCTATTTCTAAATTTAGAAGAGATTGTTTTTCCATTGACAAGTAATGTGATGGTACAATAAGCATATATGCTTGCTTTAGGAACTTGTACTAATAAAGAATTGTTGGTATCCAAAGAAACTGGATTCGTTGCTTTTGTTTTATTGAAAAATTCAAAAACAGCCGATCCAGTAATTTTTTTATTTGAAACCGTTTTTCCTTTTGCATCCAGCACGTAAAAACTAATATTGTTTTCTCTTTCGACCATTTCTATTTTGTAATCACCTGAATTTTGTATTATTCCACCGTGTGGTGTTTTGCCAGTATTAGTACTTACTTGTGCATTTGAAATTGTTGTGCCTGCAATGGTTAGCAGTATCGCAACTGCAATGGATTTAATTGTTTTCATTTTTGATGTTGTAGTGTTAAAAGTAATTGAGTATGTCTTCGACATTACTAAAAAGTCAATTTATAGCGTATGCGGCTAAAAAATGATTCTAGTTATTTAGCTACATTAACTCACTAAAAAACTTGTTTTTTAATACTGAATATTAGTGAAATTGATGCAAAGAAACATTCGCTATAAGTATATAGCAAAGTACTTTTTAATACTTAATTAGAAATATTCAGAATATCATTAATTAAGCATTGAAAAATTAATTTAACTCAATTTGGGTGGAAGCCAGATGCATGCAAAAACATCGGAAGTGTAAAATTCTGGAGAAAACGGAACATTACTATTTACGGAAATAGTATTTGGTTTGCGAAATGAAAACTCGGTTATGTTTTCAAAAGCAAGTACAGTATTAACAGATTGGTTAATAGTTTTAAAAGGTAAACTTTGATGATTGTCTTTTTCTTGATTAGAATGATGTTGACTATCATTGTAATGAATCGCTATAAAATCTAAAAAAGAAATCCCGTGCTTATCCTCATCTTGATCGTGATGTTCTGTAAAGTGCTCTACTAAGTTGGGTAGTTTCAATAATTGCCCTATTTCTGTGTTGGCACACAAAAAGATGAAAAGGAATAATATGGCAATTGTTTTTTTCAAGATTGTAAAAGTACGGTATTTATTTAATAAAAATTAGTATGTGGTTTTATTCACATACTATTTTCTGTAATGTCTTTTTACTTTTATAAACATAGATAAAATATTAGGTAAGCAAGACGATATGCACGGAATGAAAAGATGATAAAACTCGTAATGGTTTTATGAAATGAATCATTCCTTCGGCATGATATATATTATTTATTTGTGGAAATAAAAATTTAAAAAATTCCAAGTTACATGCTTAAATAAACCGTAAATTTATATTAAATTACTGAATAATAGTGATTTATAATCAATTAAACATTTTTTAGTGATCGAAATTATTGAGTATTTGTATTTGGTTTAACTTAAAAACTAAAACAACAACTATGAAAAAACCAAAACAATATGGTGTGTTTTTCAGTCAAACTCTGCGTAAACTCTTCCGAACTATCAAAATCGAATTAGTAATCATTACCGCATTAATGTATACACAGTTGATACTTACTTCTTGCAGGAATTCTGAAAAAAAACAGAAACAAGTTAAACAGAACCACCCTCAACAAAAAGAAGAAGAAAATCACAACCATGAACATAGCGAACATTCACAATTAATGAATGAAACTCGCGAATGGTTAAAACAGGAATTGGGCGAAAAATATAATCAGCCCGTATCTCTCGGTACAGAGGAACAACTTGCACAAGGCAAAGATATATTCACAAAATATTGTGCTACTTGTCACGGTATTAGCGGTAAAGGCGATGGTCCAGGAGCAACGACATTACAACCAAAACCAGCCGATTTTACTGATCCTGAACATTCGTCATTTTATTCAAATCAAGGACGAATATACCTCATAAAAAAAGGAATGAAGGGAACTGCAATGGCAGCATGGGAAAACGTTTTGAGCGAAGAAGAAATCCTTTCGGTCTATGCATATGTAAATTCTCTGAAAAATTCAGGCGAAATGATGGAACACCAGGGGCAAAATTATTAGGAAAATGAATGAAAAAAAACATAAATAATTCAAATGATAATAACCGAAGTACTTTTAAAAGAAATGGAGAATATTTCAAATTCAGAAAAGTAATTGCAAACATATATTTATATCGTCATTATGTATAAAGCAATGGTAAAAATTCTTAAAACAGTATGGATATACACTATGGCATTATTACTATGGAGCTTTTCAGCTAAGAGTCAACAAAGATACCAAACAAGGAACGGAAGTATTGTTAAGTTTTTTATTTACGTACAATCTCCACAGAACATTTTGCATGTAATGCCACCGCTTGCGAAACCGAGCCAAGCAGAAAGCCTTCTATAACCCCATGACCATGAGAACCAACGATAATCAAATCAGCACCAAATGTTTCAGCTTCTTTGAGTATTGCACTTTTTGGAGAACCTTCAATAACCACTGTAGTTACAATTAAAGCCGGATTTTTATCACGCAAAATTTTCGCTGCATTTTCAGTAATTTTCTTTGCAGATTTAAAGGCGTTTTGGTCAACTTCAGCATAATACTCATGTGAAACTCCCATTGGTTCAAGAGTATTTATTAGCGACATTCTTTCATAAACAGAAACAATACATACTTTAGTGTTTACTGGAAATAGTCTGTTTGCAACTTCGTCTACAGCTGCTTTACTATAACTTGAACCATCGGTTGCTAGTAGAATTTTCATTCTTTTTTCTCCACTAAATTCATTCCACATTTGGGACATTTTCCGGGTTTATCCGAAGTAACTTCTGGGTGCATTGGGCAGGTGTACGTTTTTTGAGTTTCCATTTTTTTATATTTTAATGTTGTTTGTATTTGTATTATTTGGACATATCCATATTTTTATCCATTCCAGTCATTTTGTGTGATTGCATTTTTTTATCTTTCATCATATCCATCATTTTAGGATTATCCATCATCGATTTACACATTTCAGACATCATCGTAGTATCTGTTTTAGATGCTTCCATCATTTCAGTCATCATTCCTTTCATCATATCTGGATTATCCTTCATCATTTTCATCATATTTTCGTGATTTGTCATCATCATTTTTCCTTTACTACTGTTCATCATTGCTTGCATCATATCTTTAGACATATCGCTATTGTTTGCAATAGTATCCATAATTGCCTTTTTTGTATCTGAATTTGAAAGAATTTGGTTTACATCAGTTTTGGATTGACACGATGTAAACAAACCAATCGATACAATAATTAATGTGATTTTTTGTACTGTTTTCATAGTTTATAATTTTTATTGTTTTAAAATCTCTTAAATAATTCCTCTAAACGAAACTATATTTAAGAGATTTAAATACTCACATTTTACTCATATTACTGCACTCAACAGCACATTTGCGACAGGCTTCCGCACAATTTTTGCAATGCTCCATGTGTGCATGTTTTTCACATTCTTCGGCGCAAGCTGTACAAATTTCGGCGCATAGTTTGCAGATTTTTTCAGCAAACTCACTTCCGCTTGCCATAGACTGTATTGCAAATAAACAAATAGCTGCACAATCATGATCTAGTTTTATGCAACGCGCTAACATTTTTACGTCTTACTCATTCAAGCATTCACTTTCGCAATGCGAACATTCTACTGCACATTCTGAACATGCATCGATACAATCTTTAAATTTTTGATGACTCATCTTTTTTAAATTTAAATTGCGAATTAATTTTCGCAGTTTAAAGGTAGCTTTTTAACTTGAAAAAGTATTGTGAAATTCTAATAAAAATCATATAATTAACACATTGTCATGCGTATAGATTTGTTTTTTTGAAAATTGTAATTGCAAAAAAAGGACACTTGTCTTTTAGAACAAGTATCCTTTATATAAATTTAAAATTTGAGTTTTTTAATAATTCAAAGTAGCGCCAAAACCAATTCCCATATCACTATCATAGTGGGTTGTAAATCCAAAGTTTCTTTTGACAATGTATTTTAAACCTGCCATATATTCTTTGTCGGTATTCCACATTAAACTCATTCGTAGTCTTTTTGAAACTGGAATGTCTTTTCGTTCAAACTGTAAACGTACATTTCCGTCGGTAAAAACTTCGGCTTGAGCGACTATAAGCATTGGTAATGTGTAATTAACCCCTGCACTAAAAACAGCTCTGTTGTCTTTGGTATTGGTTTGCCCAAAAAGATTTCTTTCTTGATTGTCTATTCCCATTTTTCTGTATCTCCAATCAAAACCAATGAAAGGCATTAGCCATTGCATTTTACCAATATATCGACCTATGTGGGTTTCGGTTTCGTAACCGTGCATATCATTGTATCCTAATCTCCATTCTGTTCCAATACTCCAACGTGTACTTTGATACATAGCTTCTCCATCGTTTCCGTTTGTTGCAAAATCATTTTCTGCCATAAAGTGAAAAGCTCTATCGTCAGCAAACAATTTTCGTCGTGCTAATTTAGGATCTGGTATTTCGGGATTTGGTGCTTGGTTTTCATAACTAAAAACCCTGCCCATTCCGCTCATCATGTGATACAAAATATGACAATGGAAAAACCAATCGCCTTCTACATTGGCATTAAATTCGAATACATCGGTTTCCATTGGCATTATATCCACAACGTTTTTTAGAGGAGCATAATCCTCTTGACCATTTAATAGTCTAAAATCGTGACCGTGCAAGTGCATTGGGTGTCGCATCATAGAATTGTTGTGAATTGTGATGCGAACATTTTCGCCTTTTTTAATTAATATTTTATCCGCTTCGGAAACCACTTTGTTGTCTAAACTCCAAACATAACGGTTCATATTTCCTGTCAATTCAAATTTTAATTCTCTTACTGGTGCATCTTTAGGAAGTATCGTTTTAGTTGGCGATTTTAACATTGCATAATTTAAGGTAGTAATATCCGAAAGCGCATTACTATTATAATCGGCTTCGGTCATTTTCATATCCTTCATTTTTTTATCGCTTTTCTTTTTTTGTTCTCCGGTAATTTCTGGGTACATTACTACATTCATATCCATTTGATTGTAGGACATATTCATTCCCATATCGTCTAAATCGCCGTTCATTTTCATCATCCCATTCATCATTTTCATTCCCTCAAAATATTTAAGCTTGGGAAGAGGTGTAATAAGTTGTTTGATACCATCCCCAATAAAATAAGAAGCTGAATACAATCTATCTTCGGTGGTGGCTAAAAATTCAAAAGCAGTTTTATCGGCAGGAATAGTAACTAGAACATCGTAAGTTTCAGAAACACCAACAATTAATCGATCTACTTCTACAGGTTCTACATCGTTACCGTCATTTGCAACTACCGTTATTTTTCCACCGGCATAAGTAAGCCAAAAATAGGAAGAAGCCCCACCATTAGATACGCGTAAACGTACTTTATCACCTGCTTTTAAAGGTTTTCCATCAATACTTTTCACATCCGTACTTTGCTTACCATTCATAAGGATTTTATCGTAAAATACATCGCTTACATCCATTGCATTCATCCTTTTCCATTCATTTTTTAATTTAACACCTAAATAACCTTGCTTTATGGCTTCTGTATAACTTTGGGTTGTTCCTTTTTTGATTGCTGGATAATCGTTTGCGTTGTGCAACATTCTATGTACATTTTTTGGATTTAGATCTGTCCATTCGCTCAATACTATAGGAACGGTTGGCAAATCATCAATACCCTTTCTAAAAGTTAGATCATCCGTTTTTTTATTCATAATAAATGAACCATACATTCCGATTTGTTCTTGCAATCCTGAATGGCTGTGGTACCAATGTGTTCCTTGTTGGATAATCGGAAATGTATATTTGTGTGTCGTGTTGGGCTTTATTGGCATTTGTGTTAAGTTTGGCACACCATCTTCTTTGTTAGGTAAAAACAAACCGTGCCAATGCAACGATGTTTCTTCATCCAGTTCATTATGTACATAAATTTCAGCGGTATCGCCTTCGGTAAATGTAAGTGTAGGCATCGGTATTTGTCCGTTTACAGCAATGGCTCTTTTAGGTTTACCTGTAAAATTTACGATGGTGTCTCGCACATATAAATCGTAACGCACTGTTCTTGGTGGTGTGTTGTTTTCAATTTTAGTTACGGTTTCTAGAGTTGCTTTTGTCATATCCATAATGCTCATATTATGATTTTGATGTGAAGCATTAGCATCCGTTTTCATATTGTCCATGCTACCCTTCTTTTCAGAAGTCTTTTTCATGGGAATTTGCATTTCATCATGCTTCTTCACCACCGTTTTTTTACCCGTTTTAGCTTTCTCCTTTATCAACGTCATTCCGCATTTAGGACATTTTCCCGGTTTGTCAGCGTGAATTTCGGGGTGCATTGAGCAGGTATACGTTGTGGGCTGCACCTTTTGCGCCTTTTCCTTTTTTGACATATCCATACCTTTCATATCCTGTGCATGGGCAAAGGAATAAATAGACATGATGAATATTAATACTATAATTTTTTTCATTTTTTTAAGTTTAAAATTGATTTACAAATTATTTTGGAGTTATTTATCTAATTCTTTAAGCTTTGCTTTCATTTGTTCAATTTCTGCCTGTTGGCTGGTAATAATATTTTTAATTAATTCCTTTATTTCAGGGTCGGTAACCGATGACTCTTTTCCCATTAATATTGCTGCGGCATGGTGTGGTATCATTGATTTTAAAAATTCTTTATCCCCAACTGCCGTCTGTTGCCTAATACCTGCAAAAAATAGAATCAAAGCAATAAAACCAGTGACAAGCAGTGAAATATTTAATTTCTTATTTCCATACATGCTACCCATCACTAGAAGTTCAATTATGAGCATCGGCATGGTCATCAGTCCAGCCATGTAAAATTGGTTTATATTGGGTATTACATTGGCAAAAACATCTACCATTGAATACATTAGTATGTACATCGCTATAAATGATAACACTATCATAATCGCTAATTTCTTGTACATAGTCAAACTTAATTCTTTTGAATGCTCTTCTGTTGTGTGTTTCATTGCCATAATTTTTTGATTTAAAATTAATTTATTTTTTTAATAGTAACTCCAACTCTAAAATTTGTTTTTTAAGTGATTCAACACTTTTCATTTTTTTTAATTCTGCTATTGATAAAGCTTTTTTACCTGCTTCAATTGCACTTGGATAGTCTTTTAGTTCCGTTGCTATTTTTTGTCTCAAATTAGGATAGTAAAAATTTTGTGGATCTAATTTTTCGGCTTCAATAAGCCAAGCTATTGCTTGTTTGGAATCTCTGTTTGTACTGTAATAATAGTTTGCTGCTTGAAATAATAAATTAGCATCTTGAGTTTTTTCTTTAATGATGTTTTTATCTATTACTGCTAAAATATTTTCATCTGCTTTGCTTTTCAATGGAATTTTCACCATCGAATTTTCCCATATTATTTTTAGAAATCCCTCCCCTTTACTGTTAACATCATTTATTTCGATTGTAAATGTTTCATATAAATTGGGTATGCTTTCTACTGGAACTGTAAAACGAAAAACATCTTTTTTGGCATCGTATCCGGTTTCTCCATGTAATGTAGTATCTGTATTTACAATTATTGTCCACTCCTTTTTAGAAGGTATTGTGAATATTGAGTAACTACCCATTTTTAAAGTAGTATTTCCAAATACAATATCTTCGTTGGTAGTTATTGAAGTACAATCACTAGCGCCAGTTCGCCAGAGTTTTTCAAAAGGTACTAATTCACCAAATATTTTTCTGCCTCTTGCTAGTGGTCTGCTGTAAGAAACTTTGATTATTGTGCTACCCAATTCTTGTTCAAATGATGCAGATGGACTTGCAGAAGTTAGTTTTATTTGAACTTTTTCTTGTGCCGAAATTATTAAAGCTTGTAAAATAAAGAAGTGTATTAGAATTATTTTTTTCATGGTTTTTGATTTTAAATTGATTTTAAATTGATTTTAAATTGATTTTACTGTTTTTTATTATTTTAAATTATTTTTTTATTTTCCTCCAAATTTTTCTAATAGTAGGCGATGAGATATACCAAAGTAAAAAACCACTTAAAACGGTTATTAACCCTAATAATGAAAATAGTCGCAAAACAATATTATTCATATTGTCTCTACCCTCATAATCCATGGTATGGGTCATCCATAAAAAATCAAACCATCTCCAATCGCGGTGTCTAATCGTTTGAAAAGCTCCATCATTTGCTGAAATATAAGCCTTTAAATTATTTGGTTCTTGGTATGAAATAACATAGGCAGGTAGTAAATGCTCTCTATATTCATGGTGTTTCCCTACTTCTTTAATAAGTTGTATTTCTTTTACTTTTAAACCTGATACAATATTTTTATCCGCAGTTGCTAATGCTTCTTCTTTAGTGATTCCTTTTTTTAAGTCTCCTGTTTTGGCATTGTAAAGCATCTTGTCATTAACCCAATAAAAAGGTTGATTATTTATTACCCTTAATTCTATAGATTGAATTGCTATCGAAGGATGAAGTAGGGAAGGACTTATTAAACCTGAAAACGACTCGGCAACAATTCCTTTTTTATGAAATTGAATTCCATGAATATCATCAATATTAGACCAACTAAAATACAGACCGCTAATGGTCCACATTAAGAATTGAAGACCTAAAAATATTCCTAAATATCGGTGAGATTTTCTAATCCATTTTACTTTTTTTCCTTTAATCATTTACCTTTTAATTTTTTTTAAATTGTTAAATAAACTGAACCAACTTTGAAAATCGCATTAAAATTGCAATTATATAAAACAGAATATATTAGAATATTCATTGCCTAATTTTCTATTCCATTCCGCCAGTTTCGGACGAATAACTTATTCCATTCGGTTTTTTGCCTACTGCAATTGTATTAATTACTTTTTGAGTTGTCACATCTATTACTGAAACAGTATTGTCACCACTATTGGTAACATAAACTGTTTTTCCGTCTTTACTAACCACTACACCGTGTGCCTTATTACCTACGGTTATAGTTTTAATAACTTTGTTACTGGTTATGTCAATTACAAAAACTTTATTTGAAACAGGTCTACCCATTGTTTCCCCTTGATCGGCTACATATAACAATTTACTGTCGGGCGTGGCATATAATTGAATTGGACCTTGCGCATCATTTGGTAATTTTATTCTTGTTATTTGAGCATTTTTAATATCATAGTTTACTACTTCTTTAGTATCATACAAACTCGCAAAAATAAATTTTTCATCTTGTGTAGTTGCAACTTGCACAGCCACTCCTCCCAGTGGAATGTCTGTTATTGTGCCATCAGAAATAGTAATAATCGACATACTTTTTGCATCCATATTTGCAACATAAAGTTTTCCGTTTTGATGTCTAAAACCATGTGGTAAATATCCTTTTCCTAACTCAAATTTTTGAGTTATTTTATATGTTTTAGCATCGACTTGAAATATCTGATTTGTTTCATTTGCAGTTGCATAAGCATATTCAGATTTATTATCTAAAACTACATGAGCCAGATGCAAATCCTTACCAAGTTCAATACGTTTTTTTATTGAATTAGTGTTTGGATCGATTACTATCAATTGATTTGTTGCTGTACTATCCATAGGTATCGCCGTCACCCAAACGGATTTCCCATCAGGTGCAACTTGTACGTTATGAGCCATAAACATCATTCCTGAAGAGTCACTAATTGATATTTCTGTATTTTTTGTGCTGTCCTGAAGGTTTATAACAGAAATGCTACCTCCATCCTCATTGGCTACATATACTTTTGCTAATTGCATTGTTTTTTTAGGATTATTGCAGCTGCCAATTATTAAGCCAGCCACTACTAATACTACCATAATCTGAAATTTTTTGAGTACTACAAGATTTTTCATTTTTTTATTATTTAAGTTGATTTTGCTATTTTTTCCATAATGGAATAATCTGAACCAAACTTGCAAATCGCATCACATTGACTTCGCAATTCTGAAAATAGTATGTATTTGATATTCATTTTTGAATTTTTAACAACAGGTCTATTCAATTGTTGTATCACATCTTTTTCGCGACTGTTTGGAATGATGATATAAAATACCTCTTCGCCATTGGAAATACTAAAATACAAGTCGGATAAACGTAAAATACCTGAATAAATACTGGTGCTTTTTTCTACTTCAAATGCTCCAATGATTTTGTTTGTTCCTTTTTTAAACCAAAGTACATCAATGAGTTTAATCGTATTTTGGGTGTCCTTATCTGTTGGTAATTCAGGAAATTTACTAATTGATATAAACGAAAAACTTTGACCATTGAATGCTTTGCTTTTATCATTACTGGCCGGAGTAACATCGTAACCTAATGAACTGCCAATTTTTAACAAATGGTATTGCATTTCGTTATGAAGGTTTTCTGCTAATTTTTCTTCCTGAATTTCTTTTTGGCGTTTTAGTATATTCTTTTCGAACTTTGTGCGTTCGTCTTCGCTTAAATATTCATCGTTACCAATTAGCATTTTTTGTGTTCCAATCTCAAAACACAATCCGGCAATCGCTCCTAAATCGTTAGATAATTCTGCTTTGTGTTTGCTGTTAGTTTCAATTAATGTTTCTCGGATTTTTAAATATTCTGTCCAACTTCCTAACTTCTTTTTGTCTTTGAATAAAAAATTAAATCCGTTGAGAATCGCTGTATTGAATGGGGGAAACCAAGTGGGATGCAAAAAATATATAATACTCGCTACCGCGGGACCTAACCCTTTTATTTTTAATTCATCTAGTTTTACTATTTCTTTGACAACTTGCTCTTCGGTTTTGGCGTTGATACAATTTTCTAGAAATTGCCCAAAAGCGATTTTATTGTTTTGGTTTTCGTAAATATCAGGAATTCGCAATTTTGGTTTCCAATAAAAAGGATGTGCTACACCAACAAATATTTGTTTTTGTTCAGCGATGCAACTCAATACAAATTCTAAACTACTGCCTTTAAAATCGTTTGGAAAAGTTTTGTTTTTAATATCATCAATTACTTGTAAAATACCTCGACGAATAGTTCGGAATGCTTTTAATCGCTGATCATTATCGACAAACCAAGTATTGTAAACGCTTTCCGTATCGGTTTTGTATTGTTGGATAATTTGAGTGAAGTTGCTCATTGATGATGTTATTGTTTAATATTTTAGTATTTAATAATTATTTAGTTTGTTTATCAAAGTTTATATTTTGCCTACCATTTAGAAGAGAAATGCCATTAACTTATTAATTGAGTTATCTTTATTCGATTATACAGGCTGTTTATAATTAAATCAATTTTTTTTTAAAATTTATTGTGCCTAACAAGGGAAGGGCTAGGACTAGTCATTAATATTTTACCCTTCCCTAACTAGGACTTTTCTAATACCATAAATGGGGGATTTTTTACAAATTGCGAATCAATAATGAAAACCTTATGATCCCTTTTATGAATTAGATAACTTGTTCCTCCACTATAAAAGAGCTGGCTTAATTGTTGATTTCCTTTTGAACTTTTCCACATTTAAGCATTTTGCTACCATAATATGGATTTTTTACTTCGTTACTTGTACTTAACCATGCACTACCCTTATCGTACATTGGGCAAAACTGCTGGTACAACTTATTTTTAGTTCCAGTAATGGCAACCATATCAGTAATATCAGTGCTTAAGGTCTTAAAGTGCTCACGTTGATGTGCAATAGGACTTTTTGAAATGTGTTCGGCATTTTCTACAGCATCTTCTATAATATCGACTAGCTCCTTTTGCTGTTCTTTATTGTAGCTGGTCACATCAAAAGCCTTTAAAGAGACCATTAGTTTACTTCCAGCTTGTGCCGCTTTTTTTGAATCATCGCCTACCAATGCATCTTTCAGTATAAAATAATCAGCTAGAACTGCTTCTGCTTTAGTGTTATTCATCTTATCCATTTTCATAGTGCTATGATCCATTTTCATGTTTCCATGGTCGTGGTTCATTTTTTCTTTTTCTTGTGCATTTGCAAAAGAAACCATTAACAATACCATTGTTGCAATACTCATTTTTAAATTTTTCATTTTTTTTAATATTAAATTATTGTTTATAAATTATCTTTTAATTCTGTCAACAACGTAATGACTTCCTTTTTTTCTTCTTCTGAAAAACTTGCGTTTTTATGGATTAATGTGTAAGAACTTAAAGGCATATTATCATCTTTGATCTGACTTATAATTGATTTTAATTTGCTCTTTTTTCTTCTATCTGAATAGTCAGCCCATTCGCTAAAATTCAATTCTTCTTTTCCGTTTTTAATATGTTTTGCCATAAACCACGCTCCAGGTTGAATTTTACTATACCAAGGATAATGGGTATTGTTACTATGGCAGTCATAACAGCTTACTTGTAATTTTTCACTGATTTTTTTTGGCACTGTATTGACCAACATAAAATCTGTTTTGGGAACATATTCACTTCGATTGCTTACTGTGGGAATAAACTGAATTCCCACGAACGCAACCAGTAAAACTATTACTATTACTTTTACGATTTTCATTTAATTAATTTGTTTTTTCACAGAACCACAAGTCAACATTTTGCTTCCATAAAAAGGGTTTTTAATCTCTTTAGTTTCGCTCAACCAACTTAATTTTTTCATAGGACAGTAATCTTGATAAAGAGTTTTATCTGTTCCTAATAAAGTTATTAAATCAGAAATATCTGCACTCAAACCTTCAAAATGTTCTCTTTGATGGTCGATAGGGCTTTTTGCAATATGCTCAGCTTGTTCTTTAGCACTTTCAACGATTTCCATGTATTCTTTATGCTGTGCTTCATCAAGTTTTGTCATATCAAAATTTGAAAATGCTGCAAGTAGCGCTGTTCCGCCTTTCGCGGCATTGTCTTTATTGTCTGCAACTAATCCATTTTTAATTTGCAAATAGCCATCTATAATAGCAGAAGTTGCCGCATTTTTTTTAGAGGACGCTGTTATTTCTCTAGTCTTCATCGAAGCGTCCTTGTCGTGAGCATGTTCATCGTTGCCTTCTGCATGATGATGTTCTTCACTTTCATTATTCATTTCCATTTGGTTTCCTTCTGAAGACATTTCTGAATGATGTCCGTCCTCATTATCATGCTCTTTTTTTGAATCTTTACATGATACAACAGTTAGGGTTGCAAATACTATTGCTAAAAGTCCCATTGACAATTTTAATTTTCTCATTTTTTTTGTTTTTAGTGATTATTATTATTATTATTTAAAGTTTTTTAATTACATTTTTAAGTTTAGCGGTTATTTCATCCGCATTTTCCATCATTTGATAGTTGTCAACTGCCAGCATAGAAACCATCGTGCTAATAGCTGCCAATTCTATAATTATGAGATTAATCTATTTAAAAATAACAAGTTTACATCCTGATTTTAGTTATTAAAACCTTACGGAAAGTCCACCTCCAGCACCAAACCGGTTATCATAGCTACCCATAAGTGAAATATTTCTGGATAGAAAATACTCAGCTCCTGCACTCCATACCGTTTCCGAACTAAAATCTTTGCCCAAAGGCAGATTGTTTACAATCCCTAAATCTAATTGATATTCATAGTAGCCAAAAACTGATAGTTTAGGAAATATCATTATACTTCTACCCAAAGAGACTCTTGATCTTAAATCACTATCGACACGAACATCAAGATTGAATAAATAAGGTGTTAAATAACGTATCCCAACCACTGCAGTAGTTTTAAACTGATCTAAACTTTTACGGGTTTCATTTTCAATATTAACACCTCCAAAAACACGGAAGTAATCGTGTAGGTAACGCTCATACGTTATTTCACTTTCCAGATTTTTATTCCAACCATATTCAAAAGATGCATTAAATTGATTTCTCAAATTGGATGCCATAAAATTAATTGCTGTATTGTGCGAAGCAGCATCTATTAATCCCCAAGAATACCACCTATCTGTTTCTGCTACTGCAATAGATGCAGGGTAGCCTTTCATACGAATATCTCTAGGTGTGTCATAACTTATAACGCGTGCCATTCCTCCCATTAAATGATACAATATGTGACAATGGAAAAACCAGTCTCCAGCCTCATCACCATCATTACCATAAAATTCTATAGTAACTTTTTGCATTGGCGGCACATTCACCGTATGTTTTAATGGAGAGTAATCTCCATTTTCATTGATAACTCTAAAAAAATGACCATGTAAATGCATCGGGTGGTGCATCATGGTAAGATTATTAAACGTAATTCTAGTAACTTCTTTATTACTAATTTTAATTTTATCCGCTTCTGAAAGTGGCACACCATTCATACTCCAAATATAGCGACTCATATTACCTGTAAGATTCAACAATATTTCTTTTACAGGAACATTTTTATCATAGTTTGTTTTCTTTGGTGACTTCAAATAATCGTAATTGTATTCAGCGAACAAATCCATTCCTCCCATTTTCATTGGCTCCTTTTTTGGATTCATTTGTATACCTTTCATTTTAGAATGATCCATTGGCATAGAATCTTTCGGCATCTCCATTTTCATTCCAGCCATAGTCTTATCTTTCTTCATATCCATGCCTCCCATTTTAGAATCATCCATCTTCATTTCTTTCCTTTTACCCATTCCCATAGAATCCTTTGGTTTACTCATATCCATTTTAGGCATTTCAGATTGGTTCATCTTCATTTCTCCATCCATTTTCATACCTTCCATTTTACCCATCTTCATGCCATATTCCTCTTTCATTTTATAGCGCTCATCCTTTTTTGGACGATATTTTATTGCATGTGCCCCCATTTTCATATCCATCTTTGCTATTTTTTTCATCATCTCAATTTTATCTGGCTTCGGAATATCTTCTGCTTTTAAAACCTTTCCAGTACCCAAAAATGCTGATGCTGTACCAGAACCATCTTGTGCTGTAATTTTGAATTCAATTTTACCGTCTTTAGGGATGGTTATAATATAATCGTAAGCTTCTGCAATGGCTATAAATGTTTTATTCTTTTTAACAGGTACTACATCAAGCCCATCCGCTGAAACTAAAAGTGGGTCTCCACCACCAAAAGTCATCCAAAAAGATGTTGATGCACCACCATCAATAATTCGCAATCTTACTTTTTCGCCAGCTTTAAATTCTGGATACTCAATACTTTCTTCTCCATTAATTAAAAATGAAGGATAGTATACATCGGCGATATCTGCGCCTTGCATACGTTGTTTCCAAAATTTAAGCTGTGCACCAAAAGCACCTCTGGCAATTACCTTATTAAGTGGCGTAGAAGTTCCTTTTCGTATGCCATACCATTCATTTCCTCGTTTTAAATTTCGAAGAACATTAATTGGTTTTTCATTAGTCCAATCAGATAGCATTAATACCAATTCTTTGTCATATTCCAACGTTTTTTCTTTGGGTTGTATCACAATTGAGCCATAAACACCACTTTGTTCTTGTAGCATGGTATGAGAATGGTACCAATACGTCCCTGATTGTTTAATAGGGAACTCGTATTTCTGTGTATGTCCTGGTTCAATAGGGGGTGTATTTAAATAAGGCACACCATCGTAAAAGTTAGGCAATAACAAACCATGCCAATGTACAGATGTTTCCTCGCTCATTTCGTTTTTAACGTAAATTACAGCATATTCCCCCTCTGTAAATTCTAAAGTGGGTCCAGGAATTGTACCATTAACAGTCATCCCTTTAATTTGTTTACCTGCTTTGTTTACCATTTCTTCCTTGATGGTTAAAGTGTATTCGTGTACAGGCAAATTATTAACATTTCCCTCCATGGACTGTCCAAATATAGAACACAGTGGTATTATAAATAAGATTATTAAAGATTTTAAGTTTTTCATTTTTCTGTTTTCATTTTTCTGTTTTTTATAGTTATTATTTAGGAAGTTTGCATTAATTTTGATCTATTTTACAACTGCACTTAGTGTAGTTTTATATATTTCAAATAATTTTCTTGGGATTCAAAATAAGCTACATCTCCTTCTGCTTTCATTACCACAATATAAGCTTCAGTTTTGTCTACTGGTTTTTTACTAAAAGGATCTATTCCTATTCTGGCAGTTTCATCGTTGGTTAATTTACCTACACACATTTCGCAGCAACCATAATACGTTTTACCGTTTACAGGTACTGGTATTTGAGTCTTTCCCATATAGGCATCGTTTACCATGCAGACTAGTTCATTAGGAACATGAGAACCAACTTGTTCATTTTGTGTATTTTCAGTTTTATCCTCTATTGTGTTTTCAATTAAGGATTCACTATTTTCCGCTTTCTTTATTTCGTTTTTACAACTAACTATGGTAAAGGTTGTAAGTGCTATAATAATTGTTTTTCTTATCATAATTCCTCTTTTTATGGTGTTGGATTATTCTGTTTATTTGTTTTTATCGTTATTCATAATGTTGTTATAGTCCTTTATTATTTAATTAACTTGTTTTTTATTCCTCTTCGATGGTTTTGATGTACATAAATAAAACTTGATATGTTCATCATTAAGGGTGTCTGCAGTCATTAGTAATGGATCTAATTTCATCTTGTGGATTAAATTTACTATTATTGTTTGATTACTGCTTTTATAATTTCAAACTTCTTAATCTTAGTGCATTTACTATTACAGAAACTGAACTAAAACTCATTGCTAAAGCTGCTATCATTGGCGATAGTAAAACCCCAAAAAATGGATACAAAACTCCTGCCGCAATTGGAACTCCTAAAACATTGTAGAAAAAGGCAAAAAACAAATTTTGTTTAATGTTACTCATTACTGCGTGGCTCAATTTTTTGGCTTTCACAATACCTTGTAAATCGCCTTTTACTAAAGTTATTTTAGCACTTTCTATCGCCACGTCAGTTCCGGTACCCATGGCAATTCCGATGTCTGACTGTGCTAATGCAGGGGCATCGTTGATGCCGTCTCCTGCCATCGCGACAATTTTTCCGAGGGATTGGAGGCGCTTAATTTCATTTAGTTTGTCTTCGGGGAGGGCTCCTGCGATGAATGAACTAAGATCGAGTTCGGCAGCGACGGCTTTTGCGGTGTTTTCATTGTCGCCCGTTATCATTATTACTTCAACACCCTGACGCATCAGTTCTTTTATTGCTTCTTTGCTTGTTTCTTTTATCTTGTCTGTAATGGTTACAAAACCCAAAGCAACCCCATCGATGGAAATATAAGAAACTGTTTTTCCTAGTTTTTGTTCGGCTACAATTTTATTTTCCAATTCATCAGAAACTGTGGCGTTCACTTGTTCCATTAGTTTTTTATTTCCGAGGGCCACTTTTTTATTGGTTACCGTCCCAATAACTCCTTTTCCAGCAATGGCTTCAAAATCGTTGACTTCGATTAATGAAATATTTTTTGCTTTTGCAAAATTGACTACGGCTTGCGCCAATGGGTGTTCGCTGTACTGATTTAAAGAAGCGATATTTTGCAATAGCCCATTTTCGTCATTTTGTAAGGAGAACACTTTTTCGACAGAAGGTTTTCCTTCGGTAATGGTACCTGTTTTATCAGTTATCAGAACATTTACCTTGTTCATATTCTCTAATGCTTCAGCATTTTTTATCAAAACACCTGATAGTGCTCCTTTACCTACGCCGACCATTACCGACATTGGTGTGGCTAATCCCAAAGCACAAGGACAGGCAATTATTAATACTGCAATGGCATTGATAAAACCATAGACTAGGGCAGGTTCCGGTCCAAATTTTGCCCAAACAAAAAAGGTTAAGACAGAAACTACAACTACAATCGGTACAAAATATTTTGCAATGCTATCCGCGAGTTTTTGAATGGGTGCTTTGGATCGGCTCGCATCATTTACCATCTTAACAATTTGCGAAAGCAAGGTTTCCGAACCAACTTTCTCGGCAATCATAACAAAGGATTTATTTCCGTTTATGGTTCCCGCTATAACTGAATCATCAATCTTTTTATCAACAGGAATAGGCTCTCCTGAAATCATAGATTCATCTATAGTACTTTCTCCATCAGTAATTTTTCCATCTACTGGAATTTTATCTCCCGGTTTTACTCGTAATAAATCTCCTTTTTTGATGTCGTGAATCGAGATTACTTTGTCCCCTCCTTCGATAACCAAAGTCGCTTCGGTGGGCGCTAATTTCAATAATTCTTTTATGGCACCGCTAGTTTGACTGTGTGCTCTTGCTTCTAATAATTGGCCTAACAAAACCAAGGTTAATATGACCGTTGTTGCTTCAAAATAAAGTAACACTGTGCCGCTTTCGGTTTTAAATTCATTTGGAAAAATATCAGGAAAAAACATGCCAACCAAACTAAACAAGAAAGCTACTCCAGTACCAATTCCTATCAGCGTAAACATGTTGAGATTCCAGGTAACAATTGACTTCCAAGCGCGAACAAAGAACATCCAACACGCATAAAAAACCACGGGAAGCGTCAAAATCAATTGTACCCAATTCCAGTATGAAATGCCCATTATCTTTTCTAACGGATTATTTGACATCATTTCTATAGTAGCTATTGCGAAAACAGGAATTGTAAAGGCTGTTGCTACTTTCATTTTCTTAAGCAAATCATTGTAAACCTTTTTGTCTTCACTATCTGTAGGTTCCATTGGTACTAAATCCATTCCGCAAATAGGGCAGGAGCCAGGTTCTTCTTTGATTACCTCCGGGTGCATCGGACAGGTGTATAATTTTTTAACCGCACTTAATTCATGAACTTTTTCTAAATTCATTCCGCATACTGGACAACTCCCGGGCTTATCGTAAACCTTGTCTCCTTCACAATGCATCGGACAATAGTATTTGCCTTGAGCATTACTTAGTGAAGGTATTGTATCCATGTTATCACTAGTTTTAGTACTGCAACACGATTTTGTTATTGGCTCATTGACAGTTTTGTGAGTTGTATCGTTAGCGCTACTCATTTCTATAGTGTACTTTCCAACGGTTGTTAATGCCTCTTGAAATTGATCCAGTGGAATGTGTTTTTCCATTGTTATAGTTGCAATTGGAGGATTCAAAGTAACCGTTGCTTGAATTCCATCGATGGCATTCAATGTTTTTTCCACTTTAGAACGACAGCTATCGCAAGTCATTCCGGTAATTTTATAGGTATGTATCATATGTTTTTTAAAATAAAATTTACTCTTTCATTTGGTGTTAATAATGGAACAAAAATGACTGGAAAACTTAATGAATTGTAAACCTCGAAAATTAATCTATGAATGGTTTTTTGTGCTTCTTCGTCTTCTGTTCTTGCATAGTCTTTTGTAAAAGGTAATCGGTCTAAAATAAAAATCTTTTTATAAGACACCCTCTTAATGGCATTAAGTAATTTTTCGTCATAATCAAGATTTAAAAACTGATAATAGGCCATCGCATCAGGAATAGCCCTGTCAAGAAAAACAGTTTCAATAGGTGATAATTCCGCTTCTTGTTCAATTTGCATATCTAGCACAGCTAATTGAAATTGTCTTTTATTTTCTCTTATTTCTTCTAGACTTTTACCTTCTTCCCTCATGCTATCAATGTAATGTCTGGCGTGTTCAATAGTTGTTTTGTAGCCCCTTTTCGATAACATATCAATTACTGTTGTTTTACCTGTACTAGGTCCACCTGTAATAACATACCAATTGGTATCTACTTTTTGATTGTCCATTTTCATCACTTTTAAAATTGCAAGTAGAACATAATTCATTCATACTAGTTTCAATTCGTTTTCTATTTATTATGGTTTTCAACCTTTGGCTATGATTTTTGCAAAGCACGCAGATCGAATATAATATTATTTTTGAACACGTGCCGTCTCAATAATACTATAGGTATGTGTCATTTCTTTCTAAACACTACATTTTCATTCCCTCCATAGGATCATTTCCTTTTCGGAATTTATATTCGCTATTTATGGCATACGCTCCAGTGATGACTACTTTTTTAGATGGATCCATTTCTGATTTAATTTCAATCATCCCATTGGTTTCTACTCCTGTTTCCACCATTATGCTTTCAAATACTCCTGGTCTTTTTTCAATCCAGATGTAAGAAGCATTTTCTTCCCTGATTACAGCATCAGTAGGTATGAATACTCCTTTTATATTGGATTGTGTCAATCTTGCAATTGCCTGCATTCCGGGTTTCAACAGCAAGTTTTGATTGGGCACTTCCATTCGAATTAAAAGCAGACGAGTATCTGGATTTATTTCAGGATTGATAAAAGAAACTTGCGCATTTATGGTTTTATCAGGAAAATCGGAAAATGTAATTTGGGCTTTTTGTCCTATTTTTAGATTCTTGGCATAGTTTACGTTTACCTGTGTTTCTAACCAAAGACTGTTTAAATCCGCCAATTTAATGATGGGGGAACCTTCCATTGCATAACTGCCTTCTGTGGTACTTATTTCCGATATTGTTCCACTGGCAGTGCTATAAAAAATGGTATAAGGAGAAACTTCCTTACTGGTTTTTATACTTTCAATCTGGGCATTGGTTAAACCAAAGAACAACAGCTTTTGTTTAGCTGCATTGAGCATATTTCGGGCATTCTTTCCAAAATCGCCAGGCATTGCGAGTTGTTTGTATGCCGTAAAATAATCCTGTTTAGCAATAGCAATATCTTCGCTATACAATTGATATACGGCTTGGTTTTTAGCCACATAATCACCAACGGTCTTGAAATACAACTTTTCAATTCTTCCCATTGCTCTTGAAGAAATGGTTTTGATTTTCTCTTGATTAATTGTCAGGACTCCCGTATAATTTTGCTCTAAACTGCTTTGGGTTTCTGAAATAGTTTGGGTAGTGATATTTCCCAGCTGTATTTGCTGTTTACTCAAACTTATTTCGTTTGCCTCTGTATCATCTTGTTTTATTGGGGTTAACTCCATATGGCAAATAGGGCATTTTCCGGGTTTGTCTTCCTTGACTTGTGGATCCATTGAGCAAGTGTAAAATGTTGTTGCTGCACTCTTATTGTGTTTGCTATGGTCTTCTTTTTCTTTAGTATTACAAGCCACCATTACCATAAATAGTATTGATAGTAAACTTATTTTTTTTATTGTCTTCATCATTATTCGGTTTTAATAAAGCTTTCGCTGTCAATTAAATATTGTGCGTTTTTGGCAATGGTGTCTTTTACTGAAATACCTTCCATAATTTGGATAAAATCATCTATTTCAATTCCTGTTTTTATGGACGATGCCTTAAAGCCATTCTCCATTTTTAAGAAAACTATTTTCTTGTTTCCAATACTTACCATTGCCTGTTTTTGAATCCAAATTCCTTTTACGGCATTTGTTTTCACTGCGCCTTGCAATCGCAAACCAACTGGTAATTTCAATTTATTGTTATTTAAATAAACTCGAATTCTATTGGTTTTATCAGCTGCGTTTAATTGTGTTTCGACAAAATTTATTTTTGCATCCATAAATTCATCTTTGTCAAGTTCGGAAGTAATTCTGATGGATTGATTGGCTTTGATTAGACTATTGTATCCTTGGATAACATTGAATATTCCCCATACTTTATCCGTATTTAATAGTTTAAAAATGACTTCTCCCTTTTTTATATAACTCCCTTCTTTAACATTCAAAACTTCAGTGTTGTTATTCGCACTTTGCATCACAGGAATAGTTGTATTATCCATCGTTGCTGTTCCATCAATAATCCCGGAAGCAGGACTATAAATTGTTATTAGCGGGTTTACTTTTTTGGAATTAGACAGCGCATTTATTTGATTTTGAGTCATTCCATAAAGCAACAATTTTTGTCTGGACGCATCAATAATCGAAGGATTTTCAACATCATTAATGACCATATAAATGAAGTTTTGTTGTTCCGTCAGTAATTCAGGGCTGTATAAATCAAATAGTTTTTGTCCTTTATTTACTTTTTGATATTTATAATTGACATACATTCGCTCAATTCTTCCGCTCATTCGAGCTGCAATATTTACCGATGAATTGGGATCATACCCCACAATTCCTGGTAGATTTATTTCACTGCTCAAAGTAGTGTCTATTGCCGTTGTCGTTTGATAATTTCCTACTATAAAATTGTCGGTAGGTTTTATAAGATTGTCGATTGAATTATCTTCAACTGAATTATTCTCCGTTATTTTTTTTACTAAAGTCATTCCGCAAATGGGACAATTTCCGGGTTTATCTCTAATGATTTCCGGGTGCATCGAACAAGTGTAAACCTCGTTTTGATGCTCCATTTCCGAATGATTATCTGATTTTTTGGCAAAGAAATAGATTGCAATTCCGATAATGGAAATTCCAATAAGAGCTAAACCATACTTTATATACTTGTTCATAATTATTTGGTTTCTAATTGTTTTTCAATTTCTACTTGTGCTGCCAAAATATTTTGCAATTTATCTAAAGCATCAATTTGAGCCATATTTAATGCTTCCCAAGCATCGAGAGTGGCAAATAAATCACCGGTGTTATTTTGCCAAGCCAAAATTGCTGTTTCATAATTTTTCTTCAAAGCAGGGATAATACTTTTTTGGGCAACTTCGTATTGTTTTTTTAAAGCGTTCAATTCATTGCTCATACCCGAAATCATTCCTGTGGCTTCATTCAATATCATTTCTTTTTGCCAATTGAGACTTTCATTTTTAATATGATAACTATTGATGTTGGCTTTATTCATTTTGGTTGACCAAGGCATAGGAATGGTAATCATTCCCATTAAGGAGAACTGTTGAGGTTGTGTTCCAAAAGCAAACATATGGTCGTATTTTATACCAAACTCGGGCAATAATTTTGTTTTTTCGGCTGCAATTTTGAGCTGATTTATTTCCATCGTTTTTTCTATGGCTTTCACATCGCTTCGGTTTTTAGAAAGAGAAGTTGTATCTGATATTGCCAAATTAAAATCTTTTATTTCGTAAGTTTCATCAATTTCAAATGCAGTGTTTTTATCTCTTGCCATCAAGGTGTTTAGCATAATTCGCTTTTGGGAAATGTCATTTTGCAACATCAGAATCATACTTTCTAATGCACTATATTGCGATTTTGCTTTGTAATAAGTAGGCAATTTATCCATATTATACTGGTAGCGTATTTCCATACTTTTAATCATATAATCTAAAAGCAACAAATTATCATTGGCTATTTTTATTTTCTTATTTAAAACCAACCATTGATAATAATTTGTTTTTGCCAATGCTTTCAATTGATTAATTGTATAGTTTTTGTTTTCTTTTTCAACAGATGACATTGCATTCATAAGATTAAAATCAGCTTTTAATTTGGAAGCATTTGGTATCATTTGTGTAACGCCCAACATATAACTGCCCATTCCTGGGTTCATTTCATTTGCTTTCCACATTTTGGTGTTGTAGGGTGTCATAAAAAAACCTGTTTCCACTTGTGGAGACATCCAGCTTTTGGCTCCTTTTGCCGCTGCATCCATACTTTGAATATCGGCATCGTACATTTTTAATTGAGGATTATTTGTTTTGATGGTACTCAAGACATTATCCAAGGAAAGTGTTTGTGCTGCCAAATTAGTGGCGGTCAAAATCAAACAACTTATTGCTATATAAAATTTATTCTTTAACATCTATAAGATCTATTTTTCCTTTTGTTCTTAATTCTCGAAGTTTAACCATCTCAAAAACAATCGGTGTTACTAATAATACATAAATCGTGGAAGTAATGGTACCTCCAATTAGTGGAACAGTAATGGGAAGCATTATATCAGACCCTGTTCCAGTTGCCCAAAGAATAGGGATTAATCCAAATAATGAAACTGAAACCGTCATCAATTTTGGTCTTAACCTTTTGGCTGAACCATCAATAATATATTGTTTCAATATTTCTTCGGTTATGGTTTCCTTCGTGTTTCCGTACTTTTCTACCATTTTATTCATTGCTTCATTCAAATAGATGGTCATTAACATTGCCGTTTCGATTGCCATTCCAAACAGGGCAATAAAGCCAACGGCAACAGCAACGGATAAATTAATTCCATAAAAATAAACCATAAAAATGCCGCCAATTAAAGCAAAAGGTACTGTAATCATCGTGATTAACGCCTCTTTCATTGAGTGGTAAGTAAAATATAAAACAAGAAATATAATGATGATGACAATTGGCAATATTAAACTTAATGTTTTGTTGGCCCGGATTTGATTTTCCCATTGTCCGCTCCATTCCACATAATATCCTTTTGGCATTTTAGTCATCATTGCATTAAGTTTGTTCTGCGCCTCTTTTACAGTGCTTCCTAAATCACGTTCCCGAACGTTGAACAACACAGTGCCACGAAGCATTGCATTTTCACTATTTATCATTGGAGGGCCATCACTTATTTTTACATTAGCTACAGTTTCTAGTGGTATTGGACCAAAATCCATTGTTTGCACCTGTAGTTTTTTTAAGGCTTCAATGCTGTTACGGTATTCTTGTGCATAACGGGCATTTACAGAAAAACGCTGTCTTCCTTCGATAGTCGTGGTTAGTTTCATACCTCCAATTGAAGCTTCAACTACGTTATTTATATCGTCTATGGTCAATCCATATCTGCCAATAACATCTCTTTTCGCTTCAATATCAATATATTTTCCGCCTGTTATGGGTTCAGCATACAAATCTTTAACTCCAGAAGTTCCTTCCAATGCCTTTTTAATTTTTTGAGCCAAAACATTGATGGTGTCTAAACTTGCTCCGTAGATTTTGATTCCTACATCGGTTCTGATTCCTGTTGAAAGCATATTGATACGGTTGATAATAGGTTGCGTAAAACCATTGGTCACACCAGGGATTTGCAGTTTGTTGTTTATTTCCGTGATAATATCATTCTTGGTTTTGTCTTCTCGCCATTCTGCTTGAGGTTTTAGCAAAATAATGGTTTCAACCATACTTATTGGACTGTTATCAGTTGCCGTATTTGCCCTGCCTGCTTTTCCCAACACGTGAGCCACTTCGGGAATCGACTTAATCAATTTGTCTTGAACTTGAAGAATTCTCTTTACTTCGGAGTTGGATACATCGGGTAAGGTTACTGGCATAAACAGTACAGATCCTTCATCTAAAGGGGGCATAAATTCTGAACCTAAACGAGTAAACATTAATACACCAATCAGCAAGGCAATGATGTTGATGCCCAATACCGTTTTCCTCCATTTTAAACAAAAAATTAAAATGGGTGTATAAATGCTTTCCAATTTTTTGTTAATTGGATTTTTATTTTCTGGACGAAGTTTTCCTTTTAGTAAAAAACTAATTAGCACTGGTACAAGTGTAATGGCTAAAAAGGCATCAACTATCAGAATAAAAGATTTCGTCCAAGCTAATGGGCCGAATAACTTGCCTTCCATTCCAGTGAGAAGAAATACAGGTAAAAAGGATGTAACAACAATTATTGTTGAGTAGAAAACACCTGGACCTACTAATTTGGAAGAGCTTTCTATAAGCTTTAACTTCTCTTCGGAGGATAGTGGATCGTTTTCTTTTTTGAATATATTTTTAATTTTATTTTTCATCTTATTTCCAATTACTGATTATTATCCATTTCTTCCTGTTTCTCCGAAATTGTCCTGTATGCATTCTCGACCATTACAATTCCATCATCTACGACAACACCAATAGCCAGAGCAATACCAGTTAATGACATAATATTAGAAGAAATGCCAAATGCTTCGAGTAAAATAAAGCCGATGGCCACCGATATTGGTAATTGAATGAGTATAATCAAAGCACTTCGCCAATGAAAAAGAAAAAGTAGTACAACAATTGAAACGACAATCATTTCTTCGATTAGCGTTCCTTTGACTGAATCGATTGCTTTTTCAATCAATTCACTTCTGTCATAAGATGTTTTAAAAGTAACTCCTTCGGGCAATCCTTTTTCGACTTCTTTCATTTTCTCTTTTACTGCCGTGATTACTTTATCAGCATTTTCGCCATAGCGCATTACCACAATTCCGCCAACAACTTCACCAGTGCCATTTTCATCAAAAATACCTAGTCTCAAATCGCCACCCATTTGTATTGAACCAATGTCTTTTACACGTACCGGAATAGAATTATAATTCTTGATGGTAATGTCTTCAACATCTTTTACGTTTTTTATGTAGCCTAAACCTCGGATAATGTAGGCCATATTGCTCATTTCAAATTTTCGACCACCAACATCGTTATTGCTGGTCTTGACGGCATTCATCACTTCCATCATATTCACGTTATAGTATTGCATTTTCAAAGGGTCTAACACTAACTGATATTGTTTTTCAAAACCACCAAAGGATGCCACTTCGGCAACTCCCGGAACGGTTTGCAAAGCAAATTTCACATACCAATCTTGCAAGGCTCTTTGCTCTCCCAAGTCCATACCATTTGCATTTAAATGGTACCAAAAAACGTGACCAACACCTGTACCATCTGGTCCTAATGTCGGTACTACATTTTGAGGTAGTAATCGTTGGGCATAATTTAATCTTTCTAGAACCCGGGTTCTTGCCCAATATATATCGACATCATCTTCAAAAATGATATAGACAAAGCTCATCCCGAACATTGAGGCAGCACGAATATTTTTAATTTTAGGAATACCTTGCAGGTTTGAAACCAAAGGATAAGTTACTTGATCTTCCATTACTTGTGGGCTTCTTCCCATCCACTCCGTAAACACGATAACTTGATTTTCGGATAAATCAGGTATGGCATCAGTAGGGTTTTGTTGTACACTGTAAATTCCCCAAGCAAATAAGCTAGCAGAAACCAACAATACAACGGCTCGATTTCGTAGTGAGAATGTTATTAATTTTTCTACCATTATTTTTAATTTAGTTTAGTTAATTTGCTTTTTAACGCTCCCACATTTTAGCATTTTGCTTCCATAATAAGGGTTTTTCACTTCTTTGCTTGTGCTTAACCACGCACTTCCTTTATCATACATTGGGCAAAACTGCTCATATAATGGGTTTGCAGTTCCAGTAATGGCAAGCAAATCGGCCACATCTTTGCTCAATGTTTTGAAATGTTCTCTTTGATGATCGATAGGGCTTTTTACAATGTGTTCGGCGTGCTCGGTTGCATCTTCAATAATTTCGATAAGTTCCATTTGTTGCATACCTTTATAGGTTTTTCTATCAAATGCCTTTAGGGATACTATCAACTTTGACCCTGCTTGGGCAGCTTCTTTAGCATCATCATTTACCAAAGCATCTTTTAAATTCAAGTAATCACTTAAAATAGCCTCTGCTTTAGCATCGCTTTTTATAGTCATTTTGCTATGATCCATTTTCTTATTGTCCATTTTCATTGTGCTGTGGTTGTGGTTGTGTCCATCTTGTGCGTTCACATAGGTTACTGCTAACAATAGTATTGTTGCTATACTCATTTTTAATTTCTTCATCTTTTTTTATTTTTAAATATTAATTATAAACTGTCTTTTAGTTGTGAAATCCAATCCAATACTTCTTTTTTTTGAGTGGCTGAAAGGGTTGCGTTTTTATGGATCATAGTGTAGGACGACAAAGGCATTTCATCAGATTTTATTTGTTTGATGATAGCTTCTAATTTGTTTTCTTGTTTTCGCTTGGAGTACTTTCCAAATTCATTAAAGTTCAAATCCTTCTTACCATCTTTAATGTGTTCTTCCATAAAAAACCGTGCTGGCTGAATGTAAGAATATAATGGATAATTAGTATTGTTACTGTGACAATCGTAGCAAGATGTCCGTAAAATAGTTTCAACATTTTTAGGAACATCGTACATTTTTGTAAAATTTGCAGTTAATTCCTGCTCATAACTTTCATTACGAGCAGGTTGATATAACTGCATCAACAAAAAAATAACAAACCCGATTATGAGTATTTTCTTGATGATTTTTTTCATTTTATAATTGTTTTTTCATAGAACCACAAGTAAGCATTTTCGAACCGTAGTATGGATTTTTTATTTCTTTGCTTTCACTTATCCAAATAGCCCCTTTTCCTTCATTATACATAGGACAAAAATCTTGATATAGTTTTTGTTTTGCTCCAAATATTTTTATCAAATCATTCACATCTTTACTCAACATCGCAAAATGTTCTCTTTGGTGGTCAATTTTCCCACCATTATCACCAATGTGTTCTGCCTGTTCTTTAGCATCATCAGAAATATCAATATATTCTGTTTTCAATTTTGGATCTATTGCATTGGTATTAACTTTATTGAAAGTTGCATATAATGCTTTACCCGCATTGGCTGCTCCTTTTGTATCGTCTTTTGTGAGTGCGTTTTTGAGTTTTAAATAGCCAGAGATTATTTCGCTTGTTGAAAATGTTGTTTGGGTAACCGATGTAGCTTCAGTATTAACTTCAACTGTTGTTGTATCATTATGACTATGACTACCATCAGTATGATCATGAGCTGCTTCATTTTGTACAACTGGTTCGGTTAATTCCATTCCACATTTTGAACATTTTTCACCTTTTTTTCCTGTAACCTCTGGGTGCATAGGACACGCGTATAATTGCGAGGTACTCTCTGTTGTTTCCGAATTAGTTGTTGCAGCTTCTTTATTTTTTTGATTACAAGAAACTAGTACAAATGCCATCGCTATGGCTGAAAGGATTAGATTTTTCATTTTATTATTTTTTTTAATTGATATTGTTGGTATTTGCAACATTTTTTGATGAATATTTTTTTGAAAACCCATTTTTATATAGAAATTAATTTTTTCGTTTTATAGGGTCATTAAAATCATTGCATCCTTATTATTGGTATCATGTGCATTGAATTAAACTAAAAGGAAATTTAAAATTTATGCGACTGGATTATTTTTTCTTACCCTCCGTTTTAGTCATTTCCATTCCACATTTAGGACATTCCCCCGGTTTGTCAGAAGTTGAGCCATCCATTGGACAAACATATTTTGTTACAATTTTAGTTTTAGGTTGACTGCCTTTTGTAGCGTGAGTATCTATCTTTTCGGTAATTTTTACCATTCCAGTTCCACATTTAGAACATTTCCCTTCGGTATCAGAAGTTGAGCCGTCCATTGGACAAACATATTTTGTTACAATTTTAGTTTTAGGTTGACTGCCTTTTGTAGCGTGAGTATCTATCTTTTCGGTAATTTTTACCATCCTAGTTCCACATTTAGAACATTTCCCTTCGGTATCAGAAGTTGAGCCGTCCATTGGACAAACATATTTTGTTACAATTTTAGTTTTAGGTTGACTGCCTTTTGTAGCGTGAGTATCTATTTTTTCAGTGGTTTTTACCATTGTCATTCCACATTTGCTACATTTTCCTTCTATTAAACTCACTTCTTCTGGATGCATTGGGCAAGTATAAGTTGTTTTTTGAGCTTACTTTTGCGAAGATTTTGTAGCTTCTTGAGCTGATGCTACTGTGCTAACTGCTAAGAATACGCTTAGTACGATAATTAGATTTTTCATTTTTTACAGTTTTAATTAATTGTTTATAATATTAACACTGATCAATTGCAAGCCATTTTAATCGTTTATCAAATTTACATTTGATATTTTAGAAATTAATAGTTTACATTTTTATTACAACCCCATTTGGTTTTTTACCAACATTGATTGTTTTAGTAACGGTATGATTGGTAACATTTACAACAGAAACTGTATTTGCTGTTTGGTTGGTTACATAGGCAGTGTTTCCGTCCATAGTGAAAGAAATTGCGTGAGCACCAGCACCCGTATTAAAAGCGCCACCGTGCATCCACATCATCATACCAGCATCCCAAGTCCAATAATGTACTTTTCCATTCATTGGATCTGAAACCCATAATTCGCTTTTTGTTCCGTTGTGTGAGGCAATTCCGGGCATAAATCCTAAAATAATAGTTTGGTCAACGGCATTTGTAGCTACATTTATAACAGAAATAGATTGTCCGTCTTCGTTATCAACATACATTTTACCATCTGTACCAGTCCAAGCTCCAACAGGATTGTTACCAACTGTAACCGTTGCAACTACTGATTTTGATGCTACATTGATTACTGAAACGTTATCATCATCGCCATTAGCAACATAGGCTTTTGTCCCGTCCGAAGAGAAAGTTAATTCTGCAGGCATCATACCTACAGTAATTGTACTTTTCAACGCATAAGTTGTAGCGTCATACACCAATACTTTTCCGTTCATATCCATTTGAGGCACCCAAATTTCTGTACCATTTGGAGAATAAATAGTATTGTGGTTCATTACAGGTAAACCCATTTTTTAAACAATTGAACCAGTTGTTGCATCAATAACAACAAGTTTACCCGACATAGTTCCTGTCACTGCGTGTCCTGCGCTTAAATCCATTCCCGGAACTCCAATTGCAAGATGATTTGAATGTGAAGAAATATGGTGTGGCCACATTATCATATCTGTATCGGTTCCCATCAATGGAATAGTTCCTGTAACTTCATTAGTTGATAATTTGATTACTGAAATTGTTGCATCTTCACCATTGACAACATACGCTGCTGGATAATTAACGTTTAATGCTGCATTTGTCATATCCATATTATCATCTTTATTACAAGATGATAAAAGTATTGCTCCAATTATTGATGCGGTAAAAGATATATTCTTCATTTTTTAAAGTTTTAATTTTATTATTTTATTGTTTCTACTGTTTTACCACAACTCAACATTTGTGATCCGTAGTAAGGATTTTTAATTGTATTTTCTTTACTTAACCAATTGGCATCTTGCATCGGGCAATATTGATAATAAACCGGTTCAGTAAATTTTGAAACTTTTATCAACTCATACGTATTTTTAGATAATGATTTGAAAAGTTCTCTTTGCTTTTTGATATCCTGTGTTTCAGAAATATTTTTTGCATCAGCAGTTAAATCTTTATAAACTTTCATCCAAGTCATATGTACATCCATTTTCAATGTTTCCATTTTTACGACAGTGATTGCGGTTAATAAATCTTTTGACTTTGCAGAAGCCATTTTACTATCTGTTTTTACCAAGGCATCTTTCAATGAAAAATAATTATCGAAAACTGGTTTTAGTTGGTCTGTTCCTTGGTTTTCAGTCATTGTAGAATGGTCGTTCATTTCCATTTTAGTTTCTTCGGATTTTGTTTCCGTTTTTACTGCAACTTTTGCTTCACGATCGTATTGACAACATCCCGGAAGTTTTGAATATGCAGCATCTGGAGCAAGGAATTTTTCGCTATCATAACCCGCAAGTGCAATACGTTTTAAGATTTCATCTTGATTGGTTTTTTTAGCATCATAAGTAAGCGTAGCCATTTTGGTGTCTTTATTCCAATCAACATTCGCAATTTTCTTGAGACTTCCTGCTTTTTCTATGGTGGTTTCGCACATTCCACAATTCCCGAATATTTTTACGGTTTCAGTTTTAGCGTTTTTGATTTGCGCATTAGACACTGTGAATGATAGCAATAGAGTTATTGCCATCACTATTTTTTTTAGTGATTTCATTGTAAAATAATTTTAAATTGAATTAGTTAAACAAGAACAAAATGACAGCACAACAAAGCCAGCCTTTTGAAAATGAAATTAACTGAGAAAGTAAATGATTTAAAGCAATAATTGCTTTTGATTTGACACAATTATGGCTATCAAATTTAAAATTTAGCCTATTTTTGGTATAAGCCATAAAGAATTGAAACCAGAAGAAATGGAGGTTTCGTAATTGTAAAAATTTTGTTTTTCTGAAAAGAAATTAAAAATATTTTTATTAAAGTTCAATTCATTAATAGAAACAGATGTGTTGCAAGAAGAAGCACAACCACATTTAGAATGGCTGCATTTTCCTCCACAACCTTTATGATTTTTATTCTTCGAATGATTATCACCTTCGCAACAATCTTTTTTATCTGTTTTAGAAGAGATTTCTTTTTTGCAAGATTGTTTTTCTGAATTGTTTCCACACGCAAAAGTTACCATTGGCATCAAGAAGAAGCCAAGTACAACGATTAATAAAATGTGAAACTTTTTCATTTGTATAGAAAATCTAATATTGGACGAAGTTAGAGAAATAATCTTAATTTTCAATAAAGACTTGTTAAAAAAATTTCATCACTACTATTTTGTTTTGATTTATATTCTCATTAAAAGTATTATTAGGGAAGCAAATAGATGAAGACTAAACTACTTAAATCTTTGTTATGAGTGTTAATCTCATCTATGTAAAAATTTAAATCATATAAATGGATTAATTCCTCATTATTATCTGGTATTTGAGCCAGTTGATATAAATTTTAGTTTTTCAGGAAAACTATTATATCGAAATTTTGAGTTTTCTCATCATAATCTAAAGTTAGAAATTTGAATTCACTAGCTTTTAATGTAATTTCATGGAAGATATATGACTATTCAAATCCATCGATAATTTTATCAATTCTTTCCGTTTGTGGAATAAAAGCGATGAATTTCCAGTTCTTCAGTTGGGATACGTTATCAATTAACTGGTTTCATAATCAACAATTATATTTCTTTTAATTTGTAAAAATTACTAATCTACATGTTACAAGTGTTCAGTAAATTAAAAACGATCTTTTAGTCCTAAAAACAAAAATACTGATTATCAATTAATTAAACTGTTTTTATTTCAGCGGGGTGTCACTAAACATAATTGAAGAATCAATTATAATAGAACATTTACAAAAAAATTAACATTCGAGTCAGCTAATAAAATTGTAGATTTGTGCCCAGTATGACAAAAAAGTTCTACATATTGCTACTCGTTATGCTTGGTTTTCTTTTGGGACCAACGCTTACTTATGCGCATGGGACAAAAAAAGAAATGCCATGTTGTAAAAAAGAATTTACAGTAAAAGACTGTTGCAAGAAAAAAGATTCTAATAAGAAAGAACACAATTGCGATAATAGCTGTGTAGGTAATTCTTGTGGTTGCCCAACTGCTTACTGCGGTTATTCCTCGATACTTTCTTTCCAAACAGAAAATAATTCTCTTTTTAGTTTTTCAGAAAGGAAACAAAATTACTATTATTCAGAAATCTTTATTTCTTCAGATTTCCGTTCTATCTGGCTTCCACCTAAAATAAGCTAGATTCATTTCCTGACAGTTACAAATCTGTCTAATCCAAAGCCTGTTTTATGGCTTAAAAAATCATTAAATATTAATCCAATCAACGCTATTCATAGCTCTAAATACTATGGTTTCTGTCATGCTCTAGGATTAATTCATTCAAAATTATAAAAACAATGAACTCAATAAAAAAATTATTGATGGCAATGACTCTATTGCTATCAGTCACTTTCGCCAGCGCGCAAATAAAAAACAAAACAACTGAAACCGTAAAAATCAATGGTAATTGTGGCATGTGCAAAAAAACTATTGAAACGGCTGCAAACATTGATAAAGTTGCCAAAGTAAATTGGGACACGAACACCAAAACCGCTACAGTTACCTACGATACTAAGAAAACCAATCTTGATGCCATACTAAAACGTGTTGCAGATGCTGGATATGACAATGAAAAATTTAGTGCCCCAAATGCTGTTTACGATGAATTGCATGGATGTTGCCAATATGATAGAGAAGCAAGTCCTAAAAAAGCGGAGTAATCATAATCAATCATTTAAATTAATTTCATGTTCAAAATAAAAAATATAATCACATTACTCTCCCTGATAGCAACTGTTTCTATAGCAAGTGCACAAATAAAAATAGGAGATTCTTTTCCAGATGTTCAGCTTCAAAACAATAAGAACGCTACAGTTAAACTAAATACTTTTAAAGGAAAAACAGTTTTGGTAGATTTTTGGGCATCATGGTGCGCACCTTGCCGAATGGCTAACAAAAAATTGGTAAAAATGTATGACCAATACAAAGGTCAGAATTTTGAAATTGTTGGAATTTCAATTGATATCGATAAATCAAAATGGTTAAAAGCCATTGAAAAAGACAAAATGAAACACCAGCAATTAATCGACCCGAAAGGTTTTGATGCCAAAACGGCTGTGGCTTTTGGAGTTGAAGCACTGCCTGAAACCTATCTTTTTGATGCATCAGGAAAACTGATTGCCATAAACCCAACCGAAGCACAAATAATTGCTCAAATCAAAAAAAACAAAAAATAAAATGAAAACATTACATATAAAATTCGTAGCCGCTACACTTTTAGTATTATTAACTGGTGTAAAATCATATTCTCAAATCACTAAAGCCGAAATAATGGCAACAGGATTAACTTGCTCTATGTGTTCTAATGCTATAAACAAACAGTTAAAATCCTTAACTCAAGTTGATAGTATTGGTACCGATTTAAACACCAATACCTTTACTGTTTACTTTAAGAAAAACAATACATTACAACCTAAAGTGTTGAAAAATGCGGTTGAGAAAGCTGGTTTTTTTGTAGGTTCTATGGTCTTGACCGCAAAGTTTGATACTCCAAAAATTGAAGATAATGCAACAGTAAAAATCGATGATGTTACGTATACTTTTATAGATACTAAAAACGCAGTAGCTGATACAGAAGCAAAATTCAGAGTTTTGGATAAAGGTTTTGTAACCCAAAAAGAGTATAAAAAACTAATTAAATCATATTCAAAATATCCTGGTTATGCCACGGAAAATGAAAATGATTATTATTTAAAAGCCTTATAAAAATGAAATATCTATCAATTGTTTTCTTATTACTTGTTTCATTCAAAATAGATGCACAGGAATTATTTGTAGTAACCGAACCCGCTAGTAATGTTCCGGCGGGTTCTATTGGGGTTCGGGTTGGTCAATCTCTTATGAAAAATCAACTGGAAAGTGGGTCTATGTATAATTTAACGCCCGAAGTTACTTGGGGAATAAATAAAAATATCATGGTTCGTACCTCAGCTTTTCTTAGTAACCAAGAAAATGGATTGGGACTTAAAGGTGGTGGTTTTTATGCTAAATATCGTTTCTTTTCTGTAGATGATTTACAAAGTCATTTTAGGATGGCTGCCTTTGGACGATACAGTTATAATAACTCTTTTATTAATCAGGAAGCTATAGACTTAATGGGAGGAAACTCTGGTTACGAAGCTGGTCTGGTAGCTACTCAGTTAATCCATAAAGTTGCCATAAGTTCTTCTGTAAGTTACGCGCGGGCACTTAATAACAGTGATTATAGCTTTCCGGATTTTTTGGGTAACAGCGCAGTAAATTATACGTTCTCAGTAGGGAAATTAATGTATCCAAAAAAATATACAAGTTTTAAACAAACCAACATTAATGCAATGTTGGAATTTACCGGACAAACGATAACCGAAAACGGAAAATCATATCTGGATGTAGTTCCTTCGATTCAGTTTATCATTAACAGTCAGGCGAGAATTGACCTTGCATACAAAAAAGAATTGTATAGCTCGATGCAACGTGCCACATCTGATGGTGTTTTCTTAAAATTGGAATATACTTTTTTTAATGTGACCAAATAAATTACTCCGCCAATATTTTAATTTAAATCTAAAGTTCATAAAAAATAAGTGTTTCGATGGCAAAATCCATCGAAACACTTACTATGGCTTATCGCGAAATGGCACGTATAAAATCAAATTATCACCAGAACAAATCGTTCTGATTAAACTTATAAAATGAAGAAAATCTTTTATTTATTGCTCTTGGGCTTTGTTTTTGTCAAAGCCCAGGCACAGATTATAAATCCTGTGAAATGGGAACCTATAATCGAGAAGAAATCCACCTCAGAATATGTGCTTACTTTTAAAGGAAACATCGAAACAGGTTGGCATGTATATTCTCAATTTACACCCGAAGATGGTCCGCTTCCTGCCGAATTCCTTTTTCATGATAGTAAAAACAATTATGAACTTATTGGAAAAGCAACCGAAAGTGAAACCAAACGTGAGTTTAATGAAATCTTTGGTGTCGATGAAATCTTCTTCTCAGACAAGGTTGTTTTTACTCAACTAATTAAACAAACTAATCCCGAAAAAGAAACAATACAAGTAGAGCTTTCTTACCAAGTATGCAAGGAGAACTGTATTAGCGAAACAAAATACTTTGAGTTTAATCTTAAAACGCTTGAAGCAAAAGAAATCCAAGCTGCGGATATTGTAAATGAGAAAACTACTAAAACTGATGCGAATTCCACAATAGAAAAACAACCAGAATCGAAAGAATCTGATTCGAGTTTATATATGATTTTCTTTATCGCTTTCTTATCTGGTTTTGCAGCCTTGCTTACTCCTTGCGTATTTCCTATGATTCCCATGACGGTAAGTTTCTTTACAAAACAAAGTAAAACCAAAGCCAAAGGGATCAAAAATGCGATTATTTATGGTATTTCGATTATCTTGATTTATGTATTTTTGGGAACAGTAATTACCTTAATTTTTGGTGCCGATGCACTAAATGCATTATCTACCAATGTATGGTTTAATGTTATTTTCTTTGTATTATTAGTTGTATTTTCGTTATCATTTTTAGGTGCTTTCGAAATCATGTTACCTAATTCTTGGGCAAATAAGGTAGACCGTCAAGCGGATAAAGGTGGAATATTAGGAATCGTATTCATGGCATTGGCTCTTGCAATCGTTTCCTTTTCTTGTACCGGACCAATTATAGGAACTTTACTGGTTGAAGCAGCTTCCAAAGGAGGTATCGCACCAATTGTAGGAATGTTAGGTTTTTCTTTTGCTTTAGCATTACCCTTTATGTTATTTGCCATGTTCCCAGGTTGGTTAAATACATTACCAAAATCTGGCGGATGGTTAAATACAGTAAAAGTATTTTTAGGTTTTATAGAATTAGCTTTAGCATTTAAATTCTTGTCTAATGCCGATTTAGTATTGCAATTGCACTGGTTTGAAAGAGAAATATTTTTAGCCATTTGGATAGCGATATTCGGTACTTTGGCATTCTACTTATTCGGAAAGATAACTTTGCCACATGATTCTCCTTCATCTTCTATTTCGGTAGGACGATTATCTATCGGGTTGGTGGTATTGGTATTTACAATTTATCTTATTCCTGGTTTATGGGGCGCACCTTTAAAACTTATTAGTGGTTTCCCTCCACCTATGACCTATAGCGAATCTCCATATGGTGTAGGAGGTTCCAACAGAGAATCTACATCAGCAATAGCATTACCAGACGGCGCACATAAAGGTCCACACGACATTGTTGCCTTTACAGACTATGAAAAAGGATTAGCTTATGCTAAAACAGTAAATAAGCCAATCCTTTTGGATTTTACAGGATTTGCTTGTGTGAATTGTAGAAAAATGGAAGATTATGTATGGTCAGATCCTCGCATTTTACAAATCTTGAATAATGAAGTTGTTCTGATCTCACTATATGTTGATGATAAAAGAGAATTACCAATCAATGAACAGTATATTTCAAAAGAAACTGGTAAAAAGATAAAATCAATAGGTAATAAATGGAGTGATTTCCAAATCACTCGTTATAAAGCAAACGCTCAGCCGTATTATATCATATTGGATACAAAAGAGAAAAGTTTAAACCAACCAGTTGGATATATGCCAGACATTACTGAATATGAACAATGGCTGAAATATGGCATTAAACAGTTTCAAAAATAGAAAAAAGCTGTCTAAAAATGATTTGGACAGCTTTTTTTATAACGCAATATTTTTAGGGTTAAAAATAATAACTTTTAAAATACTTTGATTTTATTGGGTAATGGTTCTAGTCTCTAATGAGAAAAAATCTTGTAGTGTAGATGGTTCTTGTTGTGCAGGAGGAAAAACACCTCCAAAAAAATCATAAATATTTTAAAGAGCGTCCCTATTAATGGACGCTTCTTATTAATATCAGATTTAAAACTTCATTCGCTGTATTCTAACTGCATTCAAAATAGCTAATAAAGCCACACCAACATCGGCAAAAACAGCTTCCCACATGGTGGCTAAACCTCCGGCACCAAGAACCAAAACAACTGCTTTTACAGCGAATGCTAATCCAATGTTCTGATACACTATTTGTTTTGTTTTTTTACCAATATTTATAGCTGTAAAAATTTTTGTAGGCTGGTCATTTTGAATAACAATATCTGCAGTTTCAATAGTGGCATCGCTTCCTAAACCACCCATTGCAATTCCGGCATCGGCAAGGGCAACCACTGGCGCATCGTTTACGCCATCTCCAACAAAGGCAATTTTTAAGTTTTGAGATTTTAATTCCTCGACTTTTTCTACTTTGTTTTCAGGCAATAAATCGCCATAAGCCTGATCTATATTTAATTCTTTGGCAACAGCATCAACGACGGCTTGTTTATCTCCCGAAAGCATTACGGTTTTGATGTTTATTTTATGCAAACTTTCGATAGCTGTTTTTGCATCTTCTTTTATTTCGTCAGCAATTAGAAAGTATCCTGCATATTTTTGATTGATGGCAATAACTATTATTGTAAATGGTGTGTTGTCGATTTCAGCATCGTAACTGATATTGAATTTCTTCATTAATTTTACATTTCCTGCCAATATTTCTTTTCCTTCTACATTACCTTTCAATCCGTGTCCTGCAATTTCTTCGACATCGGTAACTGTTACCTCTTTTTCTGAACCTTTGGCATATTCAATAATAGCAGTTCCTACCGGATGTGTGGATTTGGTTTCTAATGCTGCTGTGAATTTTATTAAATCAGCTTCCGGAATATCAACGGCTACCACTTTTTGCACTTTGAAAACACCTTTGGTCAGCGTTCCTGTTTTATCCATAACGACTACTTGAATAGATGCCATTATATCTAGAAAATTCGAGCCTTTTACTAAAATTCCATTTTTACTTGCTGCACCAATACCTCCAAAATATCCCAAAGGAATAGAAATTACTAACGCACACGGACAGGAAATTACCAAGAAAACTAAAGCTCGGTACAACCAATCGCTGAAAACGTAGTTTTCGACAAATAGCATTGGAATTAAACAAATTGCAATTGCTAAAAACACAACTATTGGAGTGTAAATTTTAGCAAACTTTCTAATAAATAGTTCTGTAGGTGCTTTTTTAGCTGTTGCATCCTGAACCATTTCCAAGATTTTTGAGAGCTTACTATCAGAATAAGCAGTTGTAACTTCGACTTGAACAACAGTATTTAGGTTAATCATTCCGGCAAGAACGGTTTCTCCTTTTTGTTTTGTATCGGGTTTGCTTTCACCTGTTAAAGCAGATGTATTTAAAGAAGCATTGTCTGAAAGTAATTTTCCGTCGAGTGCTAGTTTTTCTCCTGGGCGTAATTGAATAATTTCTCCGATAGTAATTTCAGAGGCTTTTTTTGAAATGGTATTTCCTCCTTGAATTACTGTAGCGGTATCAGGTCTTTGATCCAATAATAATTTGATGTTGCTTTTTGCTCTTTGAACTGCCAATGTCTGAAATACTTCGCCAACAGCATAAAACAGCATTACAGCAACTCCTTCAGGATATTCGGAAATAGCGAATGCTCCGATTGTAGCAATACTCATTAATAGGAATTCTGAAAAGATTTCGCCTTTACGTATGCTTTCAAAAGCTTCTTTTATTACCGGAAAACCCACAGGAGCATAAGCTACTACATACCAAGCAATACGCACCCAGCCAGTGAACCAAGTTTGTGGAAAATAATTATCAAAACCAATAGCAATGAGTAATAGCACAAAACTTATAACTGCTGGCAAGAACATTTGAAACGTCGTTTGATTACCGCCTGAATGGTCGTGTCCGTCATCATCCGAATGCTCATCGTGATTGTGCTGGTTCTTTACTATTTTTTTAACCTTTGTATCATCGTGTTCGATGCTACAACAGCTTTCTTTTTTAGATTTCTTTTTTACCTGCTTATCTGCTATTTTATTTATTTTTTCTTCTTGTGAACAGCAAGTCATTTTGCCTTGAGCATCATAAGTGTGCTTGTGTTTTGGATCTGTATTTTTCATTTTTAAATCATTTTAAATTAATTAAGAATATTTTATTTAATCATTTTCGTTTTCCTTACCGTGTTTTTTTATCATATTTTGCTTCCATTTTATATACCATTTTTGATGGTGTAATGAAAGTAGAAAATACAACGCACAGGCACCTATTACAGCTATAATAAACATATCTAGTCCTACCGCAACACCAACTGCTGATGTACACCATACGGTTGCGGCTGTTGTTAATCCGTGTGATGTTCCTGCAGTAGAATTGCGATAAATAATTCCAGCACCTAGAAAACCAACGCCTGTTACAATATTTGCAATTACTCTTGAAGTATCCGCTGGGTTATTTACCAAATGGGCTGTAATAGCTGTAAACAAGGTTGCGCCAATGCATACGGCTGCATACGTTCTTATTCCTGCATCTTGACCGTGTTTTTCTCTATCTAAACCAATAAATCCTCCTAATAAAAAGGAGACAATCAGTTTGGAAACAATAATTAATTCTGCATTTATATCCATAAGCCTATGTATATTTTTTTATTTGGTTATAGTTTCGTTTCTTGGACATTATTTATAATCCATTCTTTAGCTTTTTCTTTTTCAGATAATTCAAAATATCTCAAATTTGCCTTTGTAAAAGGTTTCATTATTGAAAGCATACACTTTTCCCATTTTTTATCGCCCACAATTGCAATAGTCTCTATATCATCGGAGTGAGTAAATTTCATATTACCATAATTAATTTCAATTATACCGTCTTCCCAAAAACCAGTTGAATTTGAGATTGAACCATCATCCATTTCAAAATACCAGCGCACTTTTTTACCTGTATTTATAATATTATGAATAAACGGATGAATTTTTTCATAATCTTTTATACCCAATAAGTCGTTGGCTTTTGTAGCTATAATATTCTCTCCGGTAAAATCTAAAAGCTGTAACATAATTCAACTATTTTTAAAGTTTAGAACTCTTTAATTCCTTAAAATAACTCTTAGCTTACATGATGTAAAACGATTTTGGCTTTTCTACAATTGGCAAATCTGTATCGCCTATCAATTCTTTAATATTTATTTCTATTGTTATTGCAAGACTTGTCATTGGAATGTCGGTTGTTACATTTTCGAACGGATCTTGTAATATAATTGCCGTTCGTTCTATGGCTATAAATATTATAGGTATCAAAGCTGTTAAAAATATTTCTACTAAAACATATATATCATCTAACCCAAATGGTAAAAGCGTGGCAAAAACATAAATAAAAAAATGTACCAATAAGCTGTATGATTTTGGAAAAACGGTGTTTTTAATACGTTCGCATTTTCCCATAGAGTCGCACAAGCGACTTAAAGTACTGTCAATCTGTATTTGCTTGAAATCGCTAATTTCTAGTTTAGATAGTGCTTCACTATGTTGATTAATTATTGCATTTGGGATGTTGTTTTTTGATAATTTATGTTCTTTAACATAGTCGTATACTTTTTTTGAATACGATAATTTTCGCAACGATTCTCCTAAAACATAACACCAAATTATTTGACGGTACGCAAAATCCTGCACAATTTTAGTGTCTTTTTCTGGTAAAAATTGCTTTACTTGACGTATTAAAGTTCTTGAATCGTTTACTATTGCACCCCAAATTATTCTTGCTTCCCACCATCTTTCATAAGCTTGGGCTGTTCTAAAAGCCAGTAATAATGATAATGCAGTTCCGATTATGGCACTCATAGCAATTGGTATTTCTATTTTTGACAGAAAACCGTACTGGTCAGCAATTCCTACTACTATAGCATAGATTAGAATGGCAGTTATGTCAAATTTTATTTGTTTCAAAAATGTGAATATTGATATTCTTTTATTTAATAGCATAAATTAATTTTTTAATTATTTAGACAAAATCCATCTAGAACAAAAACATAATCATTTATAATTAATTACTTTGTTTCATCTTACCATTTTTGAATCGTTCACTCGCAGTTTGGTAATAAGAAACAGTTAATTTTTCTAAATCAATTAAATTTTTATTTTCTATTTTTTTCATTATTTTCTTTTCTGCATCCCATATATAATTATTTACTTTTTTTCGGTCATTTATTTCTGTAAAATATTTATTCTTTAATAATCCTAATGTTCTATAATTTCCAATTAAAGCTCTTTCTTCATTAGGTTTCATTATATTAATATCTTTGCCATAAAGTTCTGTTTGATAATTCCAATTCAAATATCCAAATACTGTTGGCATTAGGTCAATTTGCGATACAAGTTTATTGATTTTTTGTTTTTGATTATTCAAATTGTAAATCATTGCTGGAATATGATGATTTTCAATATTTATTTCCCATTTACCAGCACTATTGGCACAATGGTCAGCAACAATTACAAAAATTGTATTTGAAAACCAAGGTTTTGTTTTCGCTTTTTTGATATATTGTCCTAAAGCAAAATCAGTATATTTTACTGCACTTTCTCTACTTCCTTGTACCATATTTATTCTTCCATTAGGAAATGAATAGGGTTTATGGTTAGATGTTGTCATTATAAATTGAAAAAAAGGTTTGTTTTTTTTTGAATTTATATTGGCATATTTTATAGATTGAGTATAACTATCTTCATCACAAATTCCCCAAGCATTTTCAAATGTTACTTCGTTGTCTTCTATTGCAAATCGTTTTGTTTTAATATTATCAGATAGCGGATTTCCTCTGTTTCTATCTATTATATTAAACCCTTGACCGCCAAAAAAAGTGTTCATATTATCAAAATAGCCATCGCCTCCATATATAAAACTTAAATCATAATTTTTCTTTTTTAATATCGTAGCTATTGAAAATATACTTTCATTATTTGGTCTTCTTACAATACTGTTTCCTGGTGTTGGTGGAACGCAGAGTGTGAGTGCTTCCATACCTCGAACAGTTCTTGTACCTGTAGCATACATATTAGTAAAGAATATGCTGTTTTTTGCTAATGCTTCATAATTAGGTGTTAGATTTTGTTGGTTTCCAAATTGTTTTAAAAAATCGGCACTAAAACTTTCAATAGCAATTAAAACTATGTTAGGGGCTTGTTCTTTTGAGCCACTTACGTTTCTTGTAATCGCATCTTTTTCTTGATTTGTAAATTCTTGATTGTTTTGAAGCAATTCCTTTTTTACTATTTTATATGCTTCTTTGTTAGGCAATGTTTTATAAAATGTTGTATAATCTAACTCGTTTGAATGCAATGCTGAAAAAAAAGAGAAAACACCATTTTTGCTTAATTCATTTTCATAATTATTGATACTCCATTCTGCAAGTTTATTTTTTGCAAAAAAAGCGAAAAGTAATGTTACTAGTAATAAAGGTAAAACATTAAAAAGCCTTTCTTTAAATTTTGGTTTTTCTGTGAATGTTTCCCTAAAAACATTTTTCTTCTTATAAATGACATATATAATGAAGATTAAAGTAAATAGAACCAAAATTATTAATGGGATTGGATAGGATTGATTTATATTTTCAAAAACTTCATAAGTATATATTAAATAATCAACAGCAATAAAGTTAAACCTTGTATTGAATTCCTCCCAAAATGGAAATTCCGCAACAAAAGAAAAAATACTAATGAATAGTAAAATACCCATTAAAAAATAAGTAATTACCTTATCAAGTATGCTACCGACAAGTTTTGAAGGTAAAGCAAGTAGATATGAATAATAAATTGTAGAAAAAAACAAAGCTACTGATAGGTCAAAGAAAAATCCTAAACTGAAAATTTTGATAATTGAAATAAGAGAAAAATCAATATCATCAAATGATAAAGCATAAAGGGAAATTCTTATCCCGAAAGAAATCAGAACATAAGTTGATATAAATGAATATAGTAATGAAAATCGTTTGTTAAATATATTTTTCATTTTTTTAAATTGTATTTTTAGTTATGAGAATCCAGAGACCATTTCTCCTTCATCTTTTATTAAAAGAAATATACTTCCTAAAAGCATTGCCTAATCGATTCTACTGCCTTGAAATAGTTTTTAAAATCATCAATGATACTGGCAGTTTGGGATAGGTTTAAGTTTTTTAAAGACTTCATTGCAGATGTTGGGTATTTCTTTCGTTTTAGAATGTTTGTAATCTTTTTATTTTTACTATATATAAAACATAAGTATTTGATTTTAAATAAAAAGAACTATTTATTCCCAAAGTTGTGGGATTTTTTTCCTCTGTTTTTTATTAACCCATTTATTCAATTTGTAGGAAAGATAAGCTGATCCGCTTCCTATGATTGCGCCAGCTAAAACGTCACTTGGATAGTGAACACCCAATACCATACGAGAATAGCTTACTGCACTTGCCCACGCAAACGAAGGAGCAATAATGTACCATTTTGGATACGCCATACTCAAGGAAGTGGCAGTTGCAAAAGCTAAAGAAGCGTGCCCTGATGGGAAAGAAGGTCCGGTTGCTGTTGTAACTTGCTCAATATCTGGATAAGTTACAAATGGTCGTTCTCTATTTACTGTTTTTTTTAAAGCAAATGTTATAAATCCTGAAGCCAAAAAGGCTTCTCCAATAAAAATAGCTTTCTTTTTGACTGTACTATCTTTCATTATCAATCCGACAGAGTACATAATAATTGGAGTTCCAATACTTACAGGAGCTAGACTATTTGTAATTCCTTTTAATGCTGGATCCAGTGATTTGTTCCTATTATGATTTATGTTTCTTAAAACATCAATGTCTAAATTCTGGGCATTTGCAAAATTTATGCAAAAAAACAACACCACTAAATTGGTTATTTGTAACAAATTTATTTTGTTTTTCATTCTTCTGTCTTTTTAATCAAAGTTTTTATAATGCAAATGAGTACAGAAAATAATACTCATTTATGTTCTGTTTTTTAATGCTTGTGCTCTAGATCGTGCGAATAGCCGTGTTCTTAATCTTCGGCAGACATTTCTTTCGCTTTAGCGTTTATGAACATCATCAAAATGATTTTCTGAATCATTGTGAGTAGAACAACCTGATTGTTTGTTTGGTGATTTATTTTTTCTTCCTGTCTGCACCAAAGCTGTTTACTGTTTGCATCGTATTTGTGTTGGTGTTTCTTTTTTAGTTATTTATGATTATGTTCTAAATGGTTTTTATTTTCTTCGTGTTCAATTTTTATTAATGACATTTTGCAAACAGGACATTTTCCAGAAATGTCATAAAATTTCCCTTTTTCACATTTCATAGGGCATTCGTAGACTATCATATGGGCTTCTGCCTTTTTGTGAATATGAACCTTTTGTACTTTTTTCTCTTCTTTACAGGAAAAAATAATCGTCATTATTGCAATATTTATAATTCCTAGTATGATTAATTTTTTCATCAAATTAGATTTAAAATGTTTCTTAAATTATATAAAAGAGAGTGCAAATAGGAATTATTTAAAACCCTAATTTGATCCTTGGTTAATGTTATTATGAAAAAATGGTAGCCATTCCAAGCAAACCTGAAAGCATTAATACACACTTCCAACAATTGAGTCTGTTGTTCATTTTCTAAATTTTTTATATTAAATAGTTATTTAAAACTGGCAATACTATTAATAGTCAGTGCCACAATAATTGTATTGAACGCAAATGAAATTAGACTGTGCAACAAAACAAATCTTCTGATAACCTTTGAGCTTACTTGGACATCTGAAACTTGAAATGTCATACCAATTACGAATGAGAAATAGGCGAAATCAATATAATCAGGCTCCTCCTTACACGGAAATTTGATACCTCCAACATTACTACCCGTTTTTAATTGATTATGGTCGTGATATAAGTGTGCATACCGAATTGTAAAAATTGTATGAAGCAATGTCCACGACACTAAAATGGGCGATAATGAAACGATTGCATCAAATATTCTGTTAAAGGACGATTCTTCTGTACCTTTTAAAAGGAGTAAAGTACCAAACAAACTAACACAAACAGCAATGAGCACTATCGTAAAAATCACTTTAAGTCCATCATCCTGACGCTCTACCACCTCACATAGATCTTTATTTGTGGTAGTAAAAAACAATGCCCAGCTAAATATAATTAGAGAAAAACAAAAGAGATCCCAGGATAAAATTATCCTGTTTTTAATATCAATTTTAAAAAACAGTAAAATGAAATACAACAATAATGATAAGGTAAGACAAATTATTATCTTTTTTATTCCGCTAGTATTTCGCAGAAAACTATATTTTGTTGTTTTCATATTCAGCAATTAATGATTTTTCTAATATTATTTTGGGGGCATAGTCTTCATCAATTAATTTACTATCACAACCGCCAATACAAATAATACTAGCGGTTTTAGATAGTCTTAAGTTTTCTAATGCTTCTTAAACTACTTATTAATGTGTATGCTCACCGCCACCTTTCATAGCAGACAGTAAATAGAAAGCTCCTTTAATTACAATTTTTGCATCGGCAGGAATTGCTTCAACAAATTTCACTTCGGTATACCCTAAATCTGTTGTTCCTGGTACAACTTCTATTGCTTTGAAATGTACTTCGTTGTGTCCTTCTTCCTCGCCAACAGCTTCTTCAGAATGTGCTTCGCCTTCTTTGTGTTCGTGAGCTTCTGCTTTTTTACCTGTGGCTTTTTCTTCGTGTTCTTCCTGGATATAGACAAAGTATTTATCTCCATTTTTTACAACAGCATCTTTGGGTAGGGCAGGGACGGTTGCATTTTTAATATTGATATTGGCAGAAACATACATTCCAGAAATTAAATCTTTGGAATCAGCTGGATTAATTTTGGCGTGAACAGCAACGGTTTTGCTTTCATTTGAAAAGGATTTATTGATACCAAATATTTTTCCTTTAATGGATTTGTTTCCTTGATTAGTCAAAATAAAGTCTATCGTTTGCCCCACAGAAATTGATTCCAAATCTTTTTCATAAACGTTTAAGTCCAAGTGCATCTGGCTATTATCTACGACTTCAAAAAGGGTTATTCCTGTTTCGGCAAATGCTCCTTTGGCAATGCTGATTTTTCCAACATAACCGGATATTGGTGAAACTATCGGTACCAAACTTGATCCGCTTGTACTCATATTCAGGGCTTGCAATTTGTTTTTTGCAGCTTTTGCTCTGGCTCTTTCAACAGCTAGTTTTGATTTTACTTCCTGAAGTACTTTTCTAGGGTTTACATTTTCATCAGTTAATGTCTTCTGGCGATTGTATTCTAATTGCAGGTATTCAATATTGGCAACAGCCGAATTATAATCTTCCTGCATTCCAACTACTTCTAAATTTTGAATAGTTGCCAGTACTTTTCCTTTGTTTACATACGTGCCTTCTAAAACAAAAATATCCTTAACCGTTCCTCCAATTAAGGTTGAAATGTTACCCATATTTTGTGGTGGAACTGTCGTATATCCATTGGCTTTAATCACTAAATTAAGATTCCTGTTTTCTACAGAACCTGTTTGAATACCAACTGTTTTGAATTGTAAGGCTGTTAATGCTACTTCGTTTTCTGATTTTTCTTCTTCGTGACCTGCTTCTTCTGTTTTCTTTTCTCCACAAGAGGTGAGAAGTAGTAAGAATAAAGTATTAAGTATTAAGAAAATTTTGAATTTTGAATTTATATTTTTCATTTTGAGAAATTTTATTTGTTAGAAATAGATGGAAATTGCAATTGAATAGCACTTTGATTATAAGCATTGGTAGCTTCGGCATTTTGCTTTTTGATGTCGATAGCCTGATTCAAAAAACTGATGTAATACCAATAACTCATATCACCATTGGCATAACTTTTTTGAGCCGTTGCAATTATTTGTTCTGCATATAGCAAACCTTCCTTTTGATAATAATCTAATGCTTTTTGTTGCTTTTCGAAATCATTTTTCAATTCCTGCATTTGTAATTTCAAAGTCAATTTATTTTTGTCTAATTCTAATTGGGATTGCGAAATACTGATAGCAGATGCTTTAGCTTTAGCTGAATTTACCCCACCAAATAAAGGAATTTGTAAACCCGCAGTAAACCCTTGAAAATAAGATTTGGTATCAATGGTTTGTCCAAAATAACCTAATCCTAATTTTGGTGTTCGCAATGCTTTAAAAGTATTGGCTTCTTTTTGATACACCGAAATTTGCTGTGTATAATAATCGGTTACCAACGTTTCTACTTTGGATTGGTTTTCATTTGGTTGAAATGAATATTGCATTGGCGTTGTACTATCCGGTACAATATTCTCTTCCGTTTGAATAAAAAATTGTAATTGTTTTTGGTAAATTGCCAAATCAAATTCGAGTTGCGCTTGCTGTGTTTCTATTTCTTTTGACTTTGCTTTGGCACTGATTACTTCAATTTTTCCGCTTTCGCCTGTTTCAAAACGTAGTTCTGCATTCTTTAAGAATTTGGAATAAATTTCCAATAAATCTGCATTTAGTTTTTGTACAGAAACACCATATAAATATTGATAGTAGGCGATTGTTACTGCTTTTTCGATTTCATATTCGGATAATGCTTTTCGTTTTTCAGCTAGTTTCACCAATTCTTCCTGTAATTGACGATTGGCTTTTGTAATTCTTCCAATTGGAAAATACTGCTGTATCGAAACATTGCTATCATAATATTTACTATTGAATTGCCCACCCTGATATTGCACTTGCAAAGGATCTGCTTGAAATGCTGTCTTTTTCAGAACCGTTTGTTTCTCAATTTCCTTATCAGCAATCTTTAAATCAATGTTATTGGTTTTTGCAATTTCGATAGCTTTTTGTAATGAAATAGGCTGGCTATTTTGAGCAAAAGAAAAACTACTTATCAATAAAACTATTAGGGTAACGATTGGTGTTTTTATTTTTCTTCTTGCTTTAATTCCTTTTTCAAACAATAAATAAAGTATTGGTAAAACAATCAACGTCAGTAATGTAGCCGATAATAATCCTCCAATAACAACTGTTGCCAATGGTTTTTGAACTTCAGCTCCACCGCTTGTTGATAATGCCATTGGCATAAATCCTAAAGAGGCTACAGCGGCTGTCATTAAAACAGGTCGTAAACGTGTTTTTGTCCCTATTAATACTCTTTGTAATGGATCGGTTATACCTTCAGTTTTAAGTTGATTGAAATAGGAAATCAATACAATTCCGTTCAATACAGCAATACCAAACAAGGCAATAAACCCAATACCTGCTGATATACTAAAAGGCATTCCTCTTAGCCAAAGAGCAAAAACTCCTCCAATTGCAGATAGTGGAATAGCAGTGAATATTAGTCCTGCTTGCTTCATACTTTTGAAAGTAAAAAACAGCAAAACCATTATCAAGAGTAACGCAGCAGGTACAGCAATTGAAAGTCTCTTACTAGCTTCAATTAAGTTTTCGAATTGTCCTCCATAAGTAACATAATACCCTGCTGGTAGTTTGAAATCCTTGTCTAATTTTAGTTGAATTTCCTCAACCACACTTTTTATATCTCTACCACGTACATTTAACCCAATAGTAATTCGACGCTTACCGTTTTCACGAGAAACCTGAACAGGACCCTGTTCATAAGAGACTGTTGCGACTTGTGAAAGTGGTACTTGTTGTCCGTTTGGTAAAGGAATAAATAGATTACTCACATCTGTAATATCTGTTCGGCTAGCTGCATCCATTCTCACCACTACATCAAATCGTTTGCTTTCTTCATAGATTTTACCTGCGCTTTCTCCTGCAAATGAAGAGCGGATGATTTGGTTGATATCGGTAATATTCAAACCATATAATGCAATTTTATTGTAATCGTATTTTACAGTAATTTGCGGTAAGCCTGTTACTTTATCTTGTTTTAAGTCTCCAATACCTTCAATATTATTGACTTTAGCAATCAATTCTTTGGCTTTAGTATCTAAAATTTCTAAATCGTCACCAAAAATTTTAATGGCTATATCACTTCGGCTTCCGGTCATTAACTCGTTGAATCGCATTTGAATTGGTTGTGAAACTTCAATATTAGCACCTGGAATGGTTTCCATTTCTTCTTTCATTGCATTGGCTAAATCTTCCCAATTGTCGTAATCACCTGTCCATTCACTTTTGTCTTTAAGCACAATAATCAAATCGCCACTTTCTATCGGCATTGGATCGGTTGGGATTTCACCACTTCCAATTTTGGATACTATGGTTTTGATTTCGGGAAATTTTGCTTTTAGAATTTTTTCATATTCAGTAGTTGTTTTTACCATTTGCGAAAGCGAACTTCCTGTCATTATCGTTGCATTAATAGCTAAATCTCCTTCTTCAATTGTGGGAATAAATTCGCCACCCATATTTTGAAAAACTACTATTGCTAGTACAAATAATCCTAATGAAATAGCCAATACTGCTTTTTTGAAACGTAAGGCTTTTTCTAAAAAAGGAGTGTAAATTCCTTCCAACCAAGCCATCATTCGATCACTGAAATTCGGCTTATGTTCCGTGTTTTTTGATAAAAATAGTGCACTCATCATTGGTACATAGGTCAATGACAAAATGAAAGCTCCTGTTATGGCAAAACCTACAGTCATTGCCATTGGACGGAACATTTTTCCTTCAGTTCCTACCAATGCAAGGATTGGTAAATACACAATTAAGATAATGATTTCTCCAAAGGCAGCACTGTTTCTGATTTTTGAGGCCGATTTGAAAACCTCGCTATCCATTTCGGATTGGGTTAAATCTTTTTGCCTTTTAAGTTTTTGCAGGTGGTGCATCGTGGCTTCGACAATAATTACTGCACCATCGACAATAATTCCAAAATCGATAGCACCTAAACTCATTAAATTTCCGCTTACACCAAAATAATTCATTAGAATTACAGCAAAAAGCATAGACAATGGTATTACAGAAGCAACAATTAATCCCGCTCTAAGATTTCCTAAAAATAAAATCAATACAAAAATTACAATTAAGGCTCCTTCCAATAAATTTTTTGTAACCGTTCCTATTGCATTATCTACTAGTTTACCTCTATCGATAAAAGCTTCGGCAACGACACCTTCAGGAAGTGTTTTGTTGATTTGAGCCATTTTTTCTTTTACTCTATCGTTCACGGCTTTGGAATTTTCACCTTTAAGCATAAGTGCCATTCCGCAAACTATTTCGCCTTTACCATCTTTAGTAGCAGCTCCATAGCGTAGTGCAACGCCTTCTCTAACTTCGGCTACATTTCGCACTAAAATAGGAGCTCCATTTTTATTGGCAACAACGATGTTTTCTATATCTTTGATACCCGTTGCCATACCAACACCACGGATAAAATAGGCAAATTGATCTTTTTCGATATAAGCACCACCTGTATTTTGATTGTTTTTTTGCAGTGCCTCAAAAATATCGGTAATGGTTATTCCTAAACTATTCAGTTTATTAGGATTAATGGCAACTTCATATTGTTTTAGTTTTCCTCCCCAGGTACTTACTTCGGCAACACCTTCAACACCTTGTAATTGTGGAATTATAATCCAATCTTGAATGGTTCGTAATTTTACTGCATCATATTTATCTTCGTAGCCTTTTTTGGCATATAAATCGTATTGATAAATTTCTCCAAGACCAGTAGATATTGGACCTAATTCTGGGGAACCTGCGTAGGAAGGAATGTTTTCTTCGGCTTGCTTTAAGCGTTGAAAAATTTGCTCTCTTGCCCAATATATATCTACATCGTCTTTGAAAACAACAGTTACCACAGATAATCCAAAACGAGAAATGCTTCGTAATTCAATTACTTTTGGAATCGTTTTTACAGCTTGTTCGAGTGGATAGGTAATTAATTGTTCTACTTCCTGACTTGCTAAAGTAGGGGCAGTAGTAATTATTTGTACTTGATTATTAGTTACATCTGGCAAGGCATCCAGCGGTAAATTTTTAATAGAATAACTTCCCCAGGCTATAAGCACAAGGGTAAATAAGAGTATAATGAACTTGTTCTTTATACTAAATTGTATGATTTTGTCTAACATTGAAATATTATAATGAATTAGAAATCAGCAAATAGAATATTTGCCATTATTTGTGAAAAGGTCACAATTTTCTAACCCGAAATTACTCGGGCATCATTATGCTATTTGAGGCGGTTGCCAAATACTTCCGAAGAAATTGGAAGCAAAAATAGATTTATAGAATGGCTCTTTGGTTTTTATAACCGCAGAAATTAAAGGAAAATCGAATTTAATTGGAAAATGACTTAATATTTGCACTCCACAACAATTGCAAGCGCAGAAAGGAGAACACAAATCTTTTTCTTTATTGTGGGAATGGTTTTCTTTATAGGAGGAAAGTTCCTTTGATGTATGTACCAAACTATTTACTTCCAAATCAGCACAAGGCAAAAATGAAAGTGCTGTTAGATAAATTGATAGTATGAGGTTCATCCATTTCACTAATACAAAAGTAACAATAAAATTTATATGATTTAGGGATTAATTAATTTTTATTATTATATTTTTATTTTTATTTAATACGAAATATTTATTTAGCTTTGCCTAAAATTTAATTTATGCAAATGAAAACAATACACTTTTTTTTTGGGTTATACCAATACTCTTGATCCTGTTATTCACATCTTGTGATGAAAATTATACTGAAATTCCTGCTGATGATGAAGTTTTAGATGGAACCGTTGAAGGGCTCTCCCATGAAGAGTTAGCACGTTTCTTAAAAGGTGATGCGGCATTCAATGAGGTTTTTACCCGTGAAACAGGACTTGGTCCTACCTTTGTTGCGTCAAGCTGTATCAGTTGTCATGCTGGCGACGGTAAAGGACACCCCTCTACCACACTTACCCGTTTTGGACAAATTGATGAAACAGGAAACTTGTTCCTAAACCAAGGTGGCCCACAATTACAAAATAGATCGCTACCCGGATTTTTACCCGAACAAATCCCATCTGGAGCTACTTTTGCTAAATTTACGCCACCAGCAAATACAGGTTTAGGATTTTTAGAATCTGTTACAGATGCAACTATCCTGGCAATGGCAGATCCTAATGACGTTAATGGCGATGGAATATCGGGTGTTCCAAACTGGATAGACATTCCTGACTTTGTAATCCCAACATCAAATGCTGTTTCTCAAAACGGAAAATATATAGGCCGTTTTGGCAAAAAAGCCGCGGCTTTTGATTTATTGCACCAAACCGTAAATGCTTACAACCAAGACATCGGAATTACCTCTATATTCAATCCTATTGACGTTTATACTAATCTGGAAATTGATCCTGAAATTGCGACAAGTACCGTAAACGACGTTGTTTTTTACTTGCAAACATTAAAAGCACCAATTCAACGCAATCAAGGTGATGCAGTTGTTAAACAAGGAGCAACCATTTTTAACCAAATTAATTGCGCAAGCTGTCATAAATCTGAATTGAAAACAGGTTATTCACCTATTAAGGCCCTTTCAAATAAAACATTCGCTCCTTACACCGATTTGCTATTACACGATATGGGAAGCGGTTTAGACGATGGTTATACTGAAGGAAGCGCAAAAACTTACGAATGGAGAACACCACCACTATGGGGAATAGGGCTTTCTGAAGACGCACAAGGAGGGAACTATTTCTTAATGCACGATGGTAGAGCAAATAGTATTGAAAGTGCCATTTTAATGCATGGTGGCGAAGCAAACAACAGTAAAACAGGCTATCAAAATCTTTCACAATCAGACAGAGAGGCATTACTAAAATTTATAAAATCATTGTAATTATGAACAGAAAAGATTTTTTAAAAACATGTGGTTTTGGTTGTTTAGCAGGAATTTCAACTCTTACTTTATTACAAAGCTGCAGCACATCTAAAATTTTGGAAAAAGAGATAAAAGGTTCAGATATTCTAGTTCCATTGACTGATTTTGAAATCAAAAATAAGGGAATCATAGAATATAAAAAATACGTAATCATACAAAACGAAAAACTGACCCATCCTATTTGTGTTTATCGTTTTGACGCGAATAATTATAGCGCACTATTTATGCAATGCACTCATCAAGGAGCAGAACTGCAGGTTTTTGGAGATAAATTACAATGTCCGGCACATGGAAGTGAATTTAGCAACAAAGGAAGTTTAGAAAACGGCCCGGCTGATAGAAATTTACGAAATTTTCCGATCATAATAGATAACGGCACCCTTAAAATATCATTAAAATGAGACTAAAACTCCTATGCATAACATTTTTATTTTCTATAAATTTCTATTCACAAATCGACCCTGTTTTACTAAAAAGGACGTCTAAAGACAGTACAAAACAAGCTTTAAATATGGATGCTGTTTATAATCGTCCTTTTTTAAATATTGGAAAAACACCCATAGCCGTTGGAGGTTATCTGGAAGCTAATTGGCAACGCCTTTCCACCGATGGCGTTTCCGAAGGACATCAATTTCAAGCCAGACGATTAACCATTTTTATGTCATCGGCAATCAGCAAACGTGTGAAATTTTTAAGCGAGATCGAATTTGAAGAAGGTGGAAAGGAAATCGCTATAGAATTCGCCTCTGTGGATGTTGAATTTAATCCCTTGGTTAATTTTAGAGGAGGAATAATCATGAATCCTATTGGGGCTTTCAATCAGAATCATGATGGTCCAAAATGGGAATTTACCGACAGACCCATTTCAGCAACACAAATGTTACCGAGTACTTTTAGTAATGCTGGGGCTGGGCTTTTTGGAAAAAAATACTCGAAGAATTGGATGATTGGCTATGAAGCTTATTTCTCAGGAAGTTTTGATAACTCGATAATTGAAAACACAGAGAACAAAACTTTTCTGCCAGCTGCCAAAAACAATCCAGAACGTTTTGAAGAAATAAATAGTGGTACACCGTTATTTACTGGTAAAATTGCTATTCGAAACAGTAAAATTGGGGAGTTAGGACTATCCTATATGGGAGGGGTCTTCAATAAGTATCAAGATGATGGGGTAATAATAGACGAAAAAAGACGTGTTGATGTTTTTGCAATAGACTTTAACACTACTTTGCCAAAAGTAAAAACATTTATAACAGGTGAATGGGCATGGATTAAAGTAGATGTTCCGAAAACATACGGACAGCAATTTGGAAACAAACAGTTTGGTGGCTTTATGGATGTAGTTCAACCAATTCTTAAAAAAAACATTTTAGGATGGGAAAACGCGGTATTAAACATCGCTTGTCGAGTAGAATATGTAGACTGGAACGTAGGGACTTTTAAAGAGACCGGTGGAAATATTGGAGAAGATATTTGGAGCATCATGCCTGCGTTAAGTTTCCGTCCTACCTCACAGACTGTTTTTAGACTAAATTATCGCTTTCAGAAACAAACCGATATTTTAGGAAACCCTCCTGCAACTACTGCTGGGTTTAACATTGGGATTTCGACTTATTTTTAAAATATCATAAAAAAAAACGCTCCAAATATGAAATACCCCTCAAAAGTTAGACACTATTTGGGGGGTATTTTTATGAGAATCATACTAAATATTTGTTACTTCAGACAAAATTGGCTTATTTGTCTGAAATAACAATCAAAAAAATCCATCTACACAAAAATCGAAAGGTGTTGAAACAAATGGGATATAGCTTTGGCTAAGAAATTTCTCTTTTTAAAACTACCTCTAGTTCCGTTCAACACAGATTTCATTGTTCTTGTCCGCTCGTAACGATAGCTGTTATCGGTAGGACTAATTAACAACAACCAGAACCAGCTTGAATTGGGGGACATTTCACAGTTCCGTAACTGCAATACACGCAACAATCTCCTTCGAGTGGACGCAATCTTGTTTTACAATTTTCACATTCAAAAAAAAATTCACAAGCATTTGTAGGCATCATTTCTGTTTTTTTATGACCACAATTTGGGCATGTAATAGTTGATTCTAATTCTACTTTTTTTCCTTCATATATTGCACATGCCTTACAATTTCCATGCAGTTTGTTGCGATAATAATTTACAGCAGTTGCTATAAAAAACCCAAACATTCCTGCGTAAATCAAGTAAGTTGAGTTTTGAAGTTTACTGAAAAGATAAGCATAAAATATTATTACACCACTCGGAATTGCTATCATTAAAGGATAAAGGCAAAGATGCTTTCGATAAGAAATATAAAGCCCTCCAATCGAAATTAAAACCATTGCTTGAAAAACCCACAATGTCCAACCACCAAATAATTCAAAATTACCCAAGCCTAAAGCTGATGCTCCAAAAGCAAAAAGAGGAAAACAACAAGGTGATAAAAAAGCAGTTATAATAATGCCGCTTAATCCGAGTTTGTCGATATTATTTTTTATTTTCATTAGTTGTTTTTTAGTATTATTTTGGGCGATATTTATAGTTTTATTTTAATTCCTGCATTTACTACAAATCCATCTAGAGGAGCATAGATATCTTTAAATACTGGGTCTGTAATTGGACCACTGTAGATACTTCCAAATTTCGTTTGTCTGGTATCTGTAAAATTCTCAAAGTTCGCATAGATAGAAAAGTTTTCCCATAATTTCTCAATCATAAAACCGAAAATCCAGTAATCTCTTCCCGTAGAACCATCATTTAATTTTTGCGGGCTATAATAATACGCCTCCAAACCTGCTTTCCATTTATCTTCCACTTCATACATCAAAACATTATTAAGTCTATGTTTTGCTGTTAAAGGATTTTGAGATTTTATACCATTATTGTCTATTGAAGCATCTGTGTAGGTATAACCCAGAAATAGTTTGAAATCTTTATATCCTAATTTGATATTTGTTTCAGTTCCTTTGGTGTCTAAATAGCCATCAACATTTACAAACTGATAGATTTCATTTGGCACAGGAGTTAGAATTAGAGGGTTATTTACATTTGTATAAAAGAATAACTGGTTAAAAGAAAGTAATATCTCTTCGGAAATATTTGTTTTGTAATTAACGTCAAAATTAACACCATAACTTTTTTCAAGAGTATTAAAATCACTATTGATGGGAAGAACATTTCGGTATTGTATACGCTCACTTTCCTCCGTAAAGATGGTTGGTGTTTTATAACCTAATCCTCCACCAAGTCTTGACGTAAGTTTATTACTGATTTTAAATAATGCTGAAATTCTTGGCAAAAGCGAAAATCCATAATCAATAAAATAATCGCCTCGTAAACCAGTTTCAATATCAAGCCATTCTTTGGCTTTTACAGTATTTTGAACAAAAGCTCCGTACGTTATCTGACTGTAATTTCTTAAAGGAAAAGATGTTATTTCCTTTTCAGAAAAATTATCTGTATATAAATTAGCTCCTGTAACCCACTCAGATACATTGCCATTATAAGAATATGTAATTTCAGAAAAGGTACTGTTTTGCAAACCATCGAAGGTGTAATCAGGGATGTTTATTGCACGACTAAAATTATTAAAGCTATTACGTACCGTCAATAATTCTTTTTCATTAAACTTATGTGTAATTACAAATTGAGTACTTAATCTTCTGGTTTTGTTCTTTTCAAAATAACTATCAGGATGACCGCTTTCATCATTTATATAATCGATATCGCCTCCAATACGGTCTTCAAAAACAGCATTTACACCAAAATCAAGTTTTGTGTTTTCATTAAAATAAACAAATATTTTTGGATTAAAATTAAAACGCTCAAACTTTGGAATAGCCGTTAGGCCAATGTCCGCAGGGTCATAAGGTGCATTTCTATCATGCGATGCAAAAACGGTCAATCCTATTTTATTAAATCGCTGGGAATAAAAACCATTAATGTCCAACCCAAGTGCCGACGTACCGTTAAGTAAAAAACGCAATTCTCTTTCTTTTGTAGGTGTTTTTGATATAAGATTTACCAAACCTGCGATTGCTCCACCACCATATAGAGTAGAAGCAGAACCTTTAATTATCTCAACCTGTTTCAAATCTAACGGTGGGGTTTGTAATAAACCCAATCCACTTGAAGCGCCAGAATAAACAGGAAAACCGTCTTTTAATATTTGAGTATACCTTCCGTCTAGTCCTTGGATTCTAATCGATGAATTTCCTGAAGTTGCAGAGGTTTGCTGTGTTTGTATACCTGTACTTTCATTAAGCATCATTCGTATATCTCCAGGTTTCATATTGGCTTTTTCTTCCAATTCTTCTCCAGCAATGAATTCCACTCTGGTAGGAATGTTACTAATAGTTCGCGTGCCTCTGGTTGAAGTCACTATAATCTCATCCATCTCTTCCGCTTCGCTTTCTAATGATATTTCAAGAAGTTCGCCTATAAACGGCATTTGAAATGATTGTGTGTGCTCCTTATAACCATCAATGAAAAATGATATGGTATGTGCTCCATCAGGAACGTTTTCAAAAGTAATAAACCCATTAGGATCGGATACAGATACTAGATTCAAAACTTCAATTTTGGCAGTTACACCTGCAATCGGTTCATTGGTTTCAGAATCTTTAACAACGGTTTTAAATTTATTCTGCCCTTGTGCAGTGCCAATAGTCGCTATTGCCACAATCAATAAAAAATATTTAAACATTTATAATTTCTTAATATTAATATATAAAATAATGTTGCATCGATTTTAGCATCAAGCAACTTAAAACAAGTAATATATTAAGAAATTTTAGGAGGTTGCCAGATTTTGCAGATGTAGGAAGAATTAACAAACTTATCGTATGATATTATCGCGATGGCGATATCTGAATTAAAATCAGGTTTTTGAACAAAGTAAAAAGTACTGCAATTTATTGTAAATCCAACACAAGTCCCACATGTGTAAAATGGAGAACACTTTCCGTTACAATCATTACCGCATTCATGAGAATCATTCTCACAGCTTTTCTCCATACTACATTCTGAATGTTTAGCGTATGCAGAGCATGGTACTGCTGAAAGAAACAGCACAATAAACGATAGTATTGTCACCCATATTTTCACTTTGCTAATTTAGAGATAATATTACTATTAATGAAATATACAAAACCACTTCTACTATTTTTTACGGTTTTCCTCATTAAAAAATAAGAATTTGAAAGATGCTTAGGCATCTTTCAAATTCTTATTTTTTGTTTACTCATCAACTCGGTATTTTTTAATATCAAATTCAAAATCAAACAATTCTTTAGGATGAACTTGTAAAGCTCTAGCAAACTTCATTAAAGTTTTTAGCGTTAAATTTCGTTTACCACTTTCATACTTACTTACCTCTGCAGAATCAATACCAGTCAAAAATTCAATGTCCTGTTGAGTTTGGTTATTCTTTAATCTTATTTCAGAAATTCTTCTTCCTATATATTTTTGTAAATCTGCATTAAATTCCATTTTAATATGTTTTCAAGCAATTTCCATTTTATTAATAAAAATATTGTTGGGATATATGCCAGTATTTAAAAAATATTTCTATATTTGTTTCCTATTCAGAAATGAATTGTATTTTTGCGATCCTTCAAATAAAATATTGAAGCATTCGCTTAGAATCTAGCTCTTGAAAACTGGTAATTTTTGCAACTAGATGATAAGTAAGATGCTCACGTCCCATGGCGTGGGCTCACTTATTGTTGCACGGTATACCAGTACCTCAAGGGCAGTAAGCTGAGTTCCATGCCATTTTTTATGCGCAAAAGTTACTCCCTTTTATTCTTAGCAAATCTTCTTTTTTACAGTATCGTAAATCAATCAATTAATTGAATTAGTTAGTTTGGAAACGCACTGCCTGCGTTGGGCTGCAACTGGCAACGGCAGTGTACTTTCCTAAAAAAACAACTTAAATTCAAACGCCTTTGCACCCAAAAAAGAGTGTTCTCAAGGTTTGTGGTAACAGTAATAGCGCAAATCGAAATAATAAATTGAAAAACAGGAAACAAACAACAAAAACATGAAATACTATAAAACTATAAAAGTTACTTTAATTCTAGCTTTAATTACACTGATAATTTGTTGGCTTTATGGTTCCAATGCTTTTATATAAACAGCAATAACTAAGAAAAATAACTATTTATTTTCACATCACACGGCTTGCTTAGATGTGACAACACCTAATAAAATACAGATAACGCCTATGACTTAATAAAAAATAAAATCTATGCCTTAGCGCTTTCGAGGCTAATCACAAAAAAAAGGCCCTCTAACTCTTCTTGGCGGACGAATAGAGGACCAAAGCAAACTAAACCGAAGTCTAACTAAACCAATTCAAAAGTATGAAAAAAAAATCATTTTTGAAGTTTTGGACAACAACACAACTGTCCAAACTGTACTGCATCCTTTTCCTGTGCTTCATAACAGGATTAAATGCGCAAACACGATCTATCAAAGGTAAAATTACCGATGATACCAGCACAGTTCCTGGGGTAACCATAAAGGTTAATAATAAGCCAACAACAGCATTTTCTGATGAAAACGGCAATTACACTATACTAGCAGCGGCGAATGATGTTTTGGTTTTTTCCTATCTAGGCTATAAAACGATTCAAATTGTAGTTGCAAATCAAGTAACTATCAATGTAAAATTGACTGAAGATGCAACGACTTTAAAAGAAATCGTAATAAATGCCGGATATTATTCTATTAAAGAAAAAGAGCAAACCGGTAGCATTGCAAGAATGACTGCAAAAGATATCGACAAGCAACCTGTCACAAATGTATTAGCCGCAATGCAAGGAAGAATGGCAGGTGTCAATATCATTCAAGATGGGGGAACTCCTGGTGGTGGTTTCCAAATTAAAATTAGAGGTCGCAACAGCATTCGTCTTGATGGGAATGAACCATTATACATTATTGATGGAGTTCCCTATTCAAACGAGTCCATAGGTAGCACAAACACTTCAACAGCATTACCAAGCCAAGCCAGCCCGCTCAACAGTATTAACCCCAATGACATTGAAAGCATCGAAGTATTAAAAGATGCCGATGCGACTGCAATTTACGGCTCAAGGGGAGCAAATGGTGTGGTCTTAATTACTAGAAAAAAAGGAAAATCAGGTAAAACAAACATTTCAGTAACGGCCTCAACAGCCGTTGGTACAGCGACAAAATTTGTAGATCTTATGAATACGGAGGAATATTTATCGATGCGTAAACAAGCATTTATCAATGATGGAATTCCAATCTCGGATACTGATTATGATGTAAATGGGGCTTGGGATCAAACCCGATATACTAATTGGCAAAAGGAATTATTAGGCGGTTCAGCAACAATTAATGATTTGAGAACTAGTATCTCTGGTGGCAGTGAAACAACACAATTCTTGATTAGTGGGAACTACAGAACCGAGGGAACAGTCCTTCCGGGAGATTTCAGGTATATTAAAGGCGGTATTCTTAGCTCAATAAACCACACTTCTTTAGATAAGAAATTCAAAATCTCTTTTTCGGGAAATTACACGGCGCAAGATAATCTACAAGCAGCGACAGATTTGACATTAACAGCGCGTTATTTGGCACCAAACGCTCCCGCACTCTACGATTCAAATGGAAATCTGAATTGGGAAAATGATACCTTCGAAAATCCTTTGGCACCTCTAAATAGCACCTACCGTGCGAACACCAATGACTTGGTGGCCAACAGTGTGTTGTCATATGAACTAATTCCAGGTTTAGAAATAAAATCAAACTTTGGTTTTACCGATTTAAAAACCAAAGAAGTCAGAACGATACCATCCACGATTTACAATCCCGTTTACGAAGTTGGGAGTGACAATTCCTTACTATACTTAAACCATACCAGCAGACAATCATGGATTATTGAGCCACAAATAAGAGGTTTCAAAACTTTTGGAAACCACAAATTTGATGTACTACTGGGGATGACAAGCCAGCAACAACGCACAGAACGCCTATTCCAATCGGGTATTGGTTTTGCAAACAACAATCTGATTAATAACTTAGCATCTGCAATTACAAAAAACACAACCAATAGCGATATCTTTTTATACCGTTATCAAGCTTTTTTTGGTCGCGTTAATTACAGTTACAACGAAAAATACTTTTTAAACTTTACAGGTCGTCGAGATGGCTCTAGCCGATTTGGACCAGGCAAACAATATGCTAATTTTGGTGCTATTGGTGCTGCATGGATTTTTAGCAAAGAAAAATTCAATCCAGAAAATAGTAAAATGAGTTTTGGAAAACTCCGTTTTAGTTATGGAACTACGGGCAATGATCAAATTGGAGATTATCAATTTTATGATACCTACGGTACAACTGGTGCTAATTATCAGGGCATAATTGGGTTACAACCTACACGACTTTATAATGCCGATTTTGGATGGGAAACCAATCGTAAACTAGAATTAGCTTTAGAAACTGGTTTTTTTAAAGACCGAATTTTTAGTACGCTAGCGTTGTATAAGAATCGTTCGTCCGATCAATTGGTGGGTATTCCTATGCCAGCTACAACAGGTTTCTTGTCATTGAATGCGAATCTTGATGCTACCGTTGAAAATTCAGGTTTTGAATTTTCCGTACGAACCCTAAATATTGATTCAAACTCTTTTAAATGGTCAACAAACTTCAATGTGGCCGTTGCAAAAAATAAACTACTTTCTTTTCCGAATCTTTCAGGTTCCACTTTTGCAAATCGGTATGTGATTGGACAATCCATTGATATTGTAAAATTATACCAAAGCAAAGGTGTTAATCCACAAACAGGATTATACGATTTTGTAGATTTAAATGGGGATGGAAGCATAACAGCAGGCGACAAGCAAATTAGCAAGGACTTATCTCCTAAATATTTTGGAGGCATCCAAAACCAATTGGACTATAAAAATTGGCAATTGGATTTTTTATTTCAGTTCGTAAAAAGAGACAATTACGATTACATTTCAAATGTTCCGGGAGGTGGTCAAGTAAACCAAAGCAACACTAGTGGTGATGCTTGGCAGCAAATTGGGGATCAAAGCAGTTCGCAACTGCACACTACGGGACTAAATGGTGCTGCGGTAAGCGCTTATTATAGATACATAGAAAGCGATGCTGTAATTACAGACGGCTCTTTTATCAGACTAAAAAACATATCACTTTCCTATGATATTCCGTTACAAGCGACCACTAATGTAAAATGTAAACTTTTTATTCAATGTCAAAACCTACTCACATTTACATCTTACAAAGCAGGTGATCCCGAGTTTAAGTTCTCAGGATTCCTCCCTCCGCTAAAAGTGATCAGTGGTGGAATGACATTAAACTTTTAATCCTCAAAAAAATAGTAATATGAAAAATTTACAATTTATAATGGTACTAACAAAGCCATTTCAGGTGTATCGCATTCTTTTGGTTTTGGCACTGATACTGTCTTCAAGTTCCTGTAGTGATTTTGTGGAGGTTCCATTGCCTAATTCTCAGCTTACAGGAACTACAGTGTTTGAAAGTGAATTGACAGCAAATGCAGCAATGGCACAAATCTATGCACAACTTCGTGACGGCGGCATCCTATCTGGGTTACCTACTGGTGCATCTGTCAGAATGGGATTGTACGCTGATGAATTACAAGATTATACGAACTCTACAATTGCCCTACCTATTTACAACAATGCGCTTACGGCTGACAATGCTACTGTGGCGTCACTTTGGACTTCAAGCTATAGTCAAATATATAACGCAAATTCAGTTATTCAAGGTGTTGAAAATTCGACTGGGTTGCCTATTGTAGTTAAAAACAGAGTGTCGGGTGAAGCACTATTTGTTCGTGCTCTAGTGCATTTTTATCTGTTACAAATTTATGGTAGCATCCCATATATAACAGGAACTAATTATGAAATTAATAGAAAAGTTACGCGCAGTTCTGCGGATCAAGTATATGCAGCAATCGCGAAGGATTTAGAAAGCGCCAGTTCAAGATTGCCTGAAAATTATAGTTCTTCGGATCGTGCAAAACCCAATAAAATGGTGGCCAAAGCCATGCTGGCCAGAGTATATTTATACATGAATAAAAATACAGAAGCAGCAAATGAAGCAACTACTGTTATCAATAGTCCGCTTTATGCTTGGGAAACGGATTTAAACAAGATTTTTCTAAGAAATAGTAAAACTACTATTTGGCAATTAGCATCAGCAACTGCGGTACGAAACAGTAATGAAGGTACAACTTTTATTTTCGTATCAGGACCGCCACCAGTTTGTGCGCTTCGTACCGATTTTATGAATGCATTTGAAACAGGCGACCAACGCAAAGTGAATTGGACAAAGTCAGTTACCACCGGACTAAATACATGGAATCATCCCAATAAATACAAACTGCGCACCGCAACTACAAGTTCGCAGGAATATTCTATTGTGTTGCGCTTAGCAGAACAATATTTGATTAGAGCCGAGGCAAGAGCAAAACTAGGCGATTTAACAGGCGCAAAAGAGGATTTAAATAAGATAAGAACGACCGCTGGTTTACCAATAATTACCTCAACTATTGCAACTGAAATTTTATCTGAAATTCAAAAACAACGAAGATTTGAATTTTTTACGGAACACGGCCATCGCTTTTTTGATTTAAAGCGCACTGGATCAGTCGATGAAGTACTATCTGTTTCAAAACCAGGCTGGAACAGTTCCGATATTTTGTGGCCTATCCCTGAGCTAGAATTGAATGCAAATCCAAATTTACAACCACAAAACACAGGTTATTAAAGTTATGAAACTATTTAAAAAAAATAGTACTACCGCTTTCAGTTATTCTTGTAAAAAAACAATTCTATCATTTTGCATAGTAATATCCTGCTCTATTTACGGGCAGGATCATTCCAAAAAGAATATTGCTGAAGTAGAGTATGAAAGGTGGGGCAAATTAGAAAACAGAGCTATTTCCCAAAAGGGAAACTGGATATCATTTGATATGCAGTACAGCAATGGTTCAGATACACTCTTCGTAAAACATACGCAGAAAAATATTGGATTTAGCTTTCCACTAGGAACACAGGGCAAATTTGGCGGTGAAATTGCATTTGGTGCCTTTCAAGGAGATAAAGTAATAGTAACCAACTTAGAAAGTAGTGAAAGTTATGTTATAGCGAATAGTGCTGCTTTTGAATTTGCAAATAGTGGGAAAATTATTGTGAGCTATTCCAATGATGGGCAATTAATCATGAGAACAATAAAAAACAAAGAAATCATCCGTGTTCCAAATGTAACGGAATACCAATTGGATCAGCCTAACAATATCCTGTTTTATCACACTAGCCATGAAGGGAAAAGTAATTTCGGAACAATAAATCTTAGGACAAACCAAAAAACAGAATATCACACAACGCAAAACAAATTATCTGGTCTGATATTAGCAGAATATGGAAAAGGTGTTTTTTGGCTCGAAGAGGGCATTAACGGGAAATACACAAAACTGAACTTCTACAAAACCCAAGATAACAGTATTCAAACCTTTGAACCAAAATCATTCTTAAATTTTCCAGAAAAGCATGAAATTGTTGCCAAAAAATCTTTCAAAATTTCAAGTGATGGTAAAAGAGTATTTTTTGGAATCGCGAAACTCAAAGAAGAGGCAACACCAAAAAAAGAAGATGTCGAGGTTTGGGATACAGAAGATTTATGGATTTATCCAAAAGCAAGTAGGGAAAATCTTGAGGGATACTCCACTTTATCGGTTTGGTTTATTGAAGAAAAGCGCTGGAATGCGATTACAAGTAAAGAACTCCCTTTTGTACAGGTTAACGGCAGTAAATCAGTTGCATTACTTTACAATCCCACTGCATATGCACCTCATTTTAAACGCTATGGTGAGGTTGACTATTTCTTGTACAATCTGGCTGATGGTACCAAAAAGCTATTTTTAGAAAAGCAACCTGGTGAAAATTACTTATTGTCTTTTTCTCCAAATGGAGCGTACATATGCTATTTTAAAGATAAAAATTGGTGGCTGTACAATATAAAAACACAATCTACAGTGTCAATTATGCCACCTAAAGGTTCCGAATGGGTTTCAAATGATTTAAAGTATATAACAAGACCACATGTTTTTGGAATGAAAGGATGGAGTGATGATGGAGAATACCTTTTGGTACAAGATGAGTTTGATATTTTTAAATTTAATATCAAAGCAAATAAACTAAAACGCATTACAAACGGACGAGAAAGCGGTACTTACTTCACTGTAGATGGTTCGAACATCAAGCAAGTAGGAAATGATAATTACAACGGTTGGGCTCTTACTGAAATTAATTCAGATAATGATTTAATCGTTTCATCAAGAAATGCAACCACCAAAGCACAACAATTCAAATTAGTTTCGACATCCAATATTTTAATTCCAGTAGCAAATAATGATACAAAATCAGATGAATTGCGTAGAGCCAATAATGAAGTCTATGTCTATCGAGAACAATCACACAATCAGTCTCCAAGAATTGTATCTTTTAAAAATGGTGTAAATAAAGTTCTGTTTGAAAGCAATAGCCATGATAAAAATTTCAATCAAGGAAAGGTAGAACTAATTTCATTTTCGAATTCAAAAGGAGACAAACTGCAAGGATTATTATATTATCCGGTAAATTATGAAGTAGGCAAAAAATATCCGATGATAATCAATGTTTACTCGCAAATCACTAACTCATTGCACGAATATTGCATTCCGACTTTATACAACGATACCGGTTTTAATGTGAAACATTTTGTGCAACAGAATTATTTTGTACTAATGCCTGATGTGAAATATTATGAAGGAGAAACCGGAAATAGTGCACTGGATTGTGTTGTTGCTGCAAACAATGCAGTTGTAAAAACAGGAATGATTGACTCAAAACATATTGGCTTAATAGGGCATTCTTTCGGAGGTTATGAAACAAATTACATCATTACAAAATCGAATATTTTTGCAGCAGCAGTATCGGGTGCAGCAATTTCAGACATGGTAAGTTGGTATTTTAGTAACTCAAAAAGTCTCAATATTCCAGAATTATGGAGAAGTGAATCGCAACAATGGAGAATAGGAAAATCTATTTATGAAGACAAAGAATTGTACCTAAAAAATTCACCAATACTTTATGCAGATAATGTTACTACACCATTACTGTCTTGGGTGGGTAAAATGGAGACTAATTTACCCTACGAACAGAGTTTACTTTTTTATAATGCATTGAGGAGAGCCAAGAAAAAGAATGTATTATTAGTATACCCAAAAGACCAGCATGTAATTGTAATCAAGGAGAATAAAATGGACCTTACAAAACGAATTACCGATTGGTTTGACCAATATTTAAAGGAATAAAAAAATAAGTGCAGTTTGAATAAACTGCACTTATTCGTTAATCTACGGATTAACAGTTCTAAAAAGCGGCGTAGCACAGTTCGTTTCACTATCTTTATCGTATACTTGTGAAGAACCACTCATACAAAAAGCATTTCCAGTAACATCGCAATCTACGTTTACCAGTTTACAACTGGAAGGGAGTGGTGAATGGATATAACCATTAATAATTGCAGTAGCCGTTTGGCTTTCTGTAGCCGTACTAGTGGTTACAGCAGCAGCACTAGCCAATGAGAATGCTACCATTGGAAGCACCATCAATTTTAAAAAATCTGTTTTCATAATAAAAAAATTAATAATTATTATTTCGATCTACTCTTTTCTACAGGTTTTCGATCTTACCCCTGATACTGGCCAGTATATCTTTAATTTTATTTTTTTAGTTGCGTTAAAATTGGGGCTCCAAAAGTATATTTTACAATTTGATGTCCTACTATTGCATACAAGGCCTTTTCAGTTATCAATAAATCACTCATTTTCATTTTATTTTCGTGGTAGATGTAGAAACTGAATAGATAGATTTTTTTCGTAATATCATAAACATCAATTATAGAAGCATAGTTCCAATTTTTTTTACTTTCATAACGACCACGAAGCCCTGATTGATTAAACAAAAGTTCATTAAAGGCAGCACTTCTTAAATTAACAGTATAAGGCGGAGCTGCAAGTTTACTATCCCCTGATTTTTTGACTCTGACTACTTTTAATTTAGCTCTGGTAGTGGTATCTATAGTCGTAACGTGATGGACAAGTTGCAAAGCTGTATCGGCTACAATAAATTGATTCCGATAGAAATACGTATAAACGATTTTCTTTAAACCCTCACTGTAAGTCAGGGTTCCGTCCGTGTCAAAAATACCGTCTATTTGTTTTTGTAATAAGTGCTTTTGCTTTCTAATTTTTAAAGAATCATCTAAAGCTATTGTACCCAATATATTTTCGTAAGTACCTAATTGTTGCCCTCTAAATACACAAAGAGTAGAATCAATTGGCTGTAATGTAGTAAAGTAAGGTTTTTTGGTAACCCAAATGGTAGCTTTCCAATCAGAAACTAAACCCCGATAAATGATAGGAATAGAACCATCATAAAGAAAAAAATGAGCACCCAAAATTTTTGTTTTAACGGCTCTAAAAGGTAAAGTATCCGGAGTAAGTTGAATAGAATATTGTTTTTTATGTTGCAATGTGCTGTCAAACTCAATGATAGTTAAAGGAGAAATGGTATTTCCTAAATAGATATTTCCTTTAGAGTGGCCGGCAAAGTAAAATCCATAATTATTTAAGTTTTTTGTTAAAGTCCTTGATGCAACGTTAGGAGTAAATCGACGAATAAATGGATTTTGCTTCTTCATAGTATCCTCTGATGATAGAAATAAAAAAACAACGAAAAGCACACTTGATACTACTATTAATAACAGTGAGATAATCCCTTTTTTATCATATTGATGAAGCAACAGACTACAACTACCTATGAAAATGAAAAAAAGGTTGAAAATCAAGTGTTCATTCCATCCTAACTTTTCTAAAATTCCACCACAAGAGCATGGAATAAACGAACTAAAATTCAAAATCAAAATAATATATGTAGTAAAAACAGTCATTAAGCCCACTGATAAATAAAGGGCCTTTATTCGACTTACTCGCAGAGATAAAGCAACTACTAGTCCCAATTCCGCAAAAATTACAAGAAACGAGATAGAAGCAGCATAAGCACTTAAAAGTGGAGACTGGCCTAATTGTGTTTGAAAGTTTTCAAAATCAATTAGTTTACTGATTGCAGCATACGTAAACAAAATGATATACAGGAAGCAGACCATCTCTAAAAATACATTTTGTAATTTAATATTCAGTTTCATAGTACTTTTTATTTAAAGCAAAATTCTGAATTATAAAATGACTATAGTTGTCTTTTTGGGAGTAAGAGATGACTAAAACGGATAACTTTAATCCTCAACTGACGAAATAAAACCAACTTCATTTCGCTTTAATTCGTTGGGAGAAAAACCAAATTGTTTTTTAAATGATTTTGAAAAATTTGGATAATTATTAAAACCATTCATGACAGAAATATTTTTTAACGGTATTCCAGCATGTTCAATCATAAAGAAAGCTCTTTTGAGACGCTCTTGATTATAAAACTGATAAATACTAGTCTTAAAAAAATGGCGAAAACCATCTTTTAATTTATGTTCATTAGTACCAAATTTAGAAGAAAGCACCTTTAAGGAGGGAAGGGGTTCTTCAAGGTGTGCTAAAATATAATCATAAAGTTTTTGAATCAATAACGCATCTGCCTTTCGAGTTTTATTATGTTTCTCGTTTTCATTCCCATACAGTAAAGGACTATAAGTATCTTGACGTGCAGGAGTAACCAGATTTATTATAATTTCCGAACCATTAACCAACCTTACAATGTTACTGGCAACCGAAATAGGTAAATGTTCTTTAGGTGTAAAATCTAATGTAATAGTTGTAGGCAAAGTACTATTTGCATCAACTACTTCTTGAAGTTGTTCAAAAGAAGCTGTAGTAATAATGTCCGCCAAAGATAGGTTGATCAACTCAGATTCGGAATGACCCAAAAAGGAAGTAACTTCAGGAGTAAAGCTCTTGATAAAAAAAGACGAATCTAAAACAAATGTGCTTAGAGCTGTAACTTGAAGGGTCTTATGTGTATTAATGTAACCAATTTGAAAAACCGACTCCTGCATTTCTTCCGCTACCATATTAATTAAAACAACTAGCGTTTCCAATTGTTCATCATTTGAACTTAAAGGAATGCGCGTGTTGAAATTGCCACGTGCCATCTCAAATAACATTTGATGAATTGTAACAATACGCTCTTCGTTGTATGTTTTATTCATAAGATTCAACTTTTAATTTTTTATCTTATAGTAAACGCTAAACAAACCCTTTTAGATAAATTAAAGCGTCATCTTCTTTCGTGAAAATTTGAGTAGGTACAGAGGGCTTACTAATCTCTACATAAAAAGTACTAATAATCAAGGAAAGTTTTTCATTTACAATAAGTGCTACTGCTTGCGTCAAAATAGAGCCCGACTGTGCTAAATGATCTCTTCCAGCTTTCTCAGTAGCAACAACACCCCTAATATCACATAAAATAGGATAAGTACATTCGTTTTGAAAATGAATTCTATCGGTTACAACGCACTGGGCTACCCTTAAATCAATAGTAGTATTAGGCTTGTATTCAAAAAAGAGAATGCCCCCAGAGATCCAAAACCTGGCAAAATCATTCTCATAAAAATCATGTGCTGCAATCATGTTTTACGAATTTAATTTTTCTAATTTAACAAAAATATAAACATCTATTAATAAGACACTTGCCAATTTGGGATTATTTGTTGCAATTTGGAAGTTTTAGTTGTCAATTCGGGACTTTGACTTGTTATATCGGGAGTATTGAGGTATTGGATGAAATAACTTTCAATTTTTATGATGAATTTTAGATATCTAAATTTTTAAAACAACTTAAACAATTTAAAAATGGCAAAAATTAAGCACAATAATTTCATAGACACAGTTGATGAGGTTTTATCAGGAGCAAAAAAAGAAGGATTACTACATCTATATGCAGAAGACAAAAAATTGACAGGTAGGACAATCCAAGTTAAGGGAAAGGAAATGTTTCATTTTGGTACAACAGGTTACTTGGGACTCGAACAAGACATTCGGTTGAAAGAGGCTGCAATAGCAGCCATAAACAATTATGGTACACAATTCCCACTTTCAAAGTCATATATTTCGCATCCGCTTTACAGTGAACTAGAGCAAAAAATTGAATTAATGTATGGTATACCACCCATTATAACAAAGAACAGTACATTAGGACATTTAGCTGTTATCCCGACATTGATAAGAGATGAAGATGCCGTAATAATGGATCATCAAGTACATTGGAGTGTACAAAATGCGTGTCAGCTTTTAAAGCTACGGGGAATTCCAGTGGAGATGATCAGACATAGTAATTTGGAAATGTTAGAAGATAAAATCAAACAATTAACTACCAAATGCAATAAAATCTGGTATATGGCTGATGGTGTATATTCCATGTTTGGTGATTATGCACCTATCCCAGAATTATTGGCTTTGACTCAAAAATATTCTCAGCTTAATCTCTATTTTGACGATGTTCATGGTATGAGTTGGCGAGGTAAAAATGGAACTGGTTTTATTTTTGATATGATAGAAGAACTTCCAGAAAATTGTATTGTGGTGAGTACATTAAGCAAAACCTTTGGAGCCAGTGGTGCGACGGTATTTTGCAGGAATCAGAAACTAAGAGATAAAATCAAAAATTTCGGCGGTCCATTAACTTTTTCCGCTCAGTTAGAACCTGCATCTGTAGCAGCAGCAATCGCTTCGGCAGACATTCATTTATCTCCTGAAATAGAATTGAAACAAAAAGTGCTAGCGGATAAAATCGATTATTTTAACCAGTTATTATCAAACGGAAACCTCCCCATAATTTCAAAAAATGATTCGCCAGTGTTCTTTTTGGGTATGGGTACGCCTGCAACAGCTTATAAGTTTGTGCATCGCCTATTTGAAGAAGGATTTTTTCTGAACTTGGGAATTTATCCAGCAGTTCCAATAAAGAATACAGGAATCAGAATAACATTATCGAGCCACAATAAGCTAGAAGATATTACAGCCTTAGCTGATGCAATGGAATACCATTTTCCCAAAGCTTTGGAAGAAACAAATAGTAGTGAAATCAAAATCAGACGGGCTTTTGGAATGGACAATAAAAAAGCAGAAAATATTTCACAATCAAAAGAGCAGGAGCTTTTTATCGAAGAAAAAAATACCATTCAAGATATTGAAAAATCAGCATGGAATCAATACATGGGAAAACAAAATATTTTCGATTGGGATGGAATTGTTTATTTAGAAAAAACATTTAGTCAGCATCCAGACCCGACTAACCAATGGGATTTTTACTATTATATCATTAAAGACAACAAAGGTATCATAGTATTAATGACCTTTGTTACCTACGGTCTTTGGAAAGACGACATGCTGGCTACTGAGTCGGTTTCTATCCATTTGGAAGAAATAAGAAAGACTAATCCTTTATACCTCACCTCAAGAGTATTGGGTATGGGCTCTCTATTTACCGAAGGAGAACACTGCTTTATCAATCAGGAACATCCTTTGGCAGAAAAAGCATTGAAACTATTATTGGATAAGCTAGAAGAAAAATTCAATGACTTAAATGCAGACATGTTAGTTTTAAGAGATTTCGAAAAAGACAACAGCTACAACAAAATAATAGTAGATCAAGGTTATTTCAAAATAGACATGCCGGAATCCTGTGTAATTGAAAATCAAGTTTGGCATTCACACGAAGAGTTTACAAAAACATTATCGTTGCGTTCCCGTAAACATTTCAATAAAGAGATAGAACCTTATGAGAAGTACTATGATGTTGTAATAAAAGATAAATTGAGCAAATCAGAAATAGGAAGAGCATATCAACTCTACAACAATGTAAAAGACAATAATTACGCTATCAATACATTCCGATACACCCAAGAAATTTTCGAAAACATGAATGAAAGTCCCAACTGGGAATTTATAGTATTAGCCCTGAAAGTAGAGCCTGAAAATCCATTTGTAGGAGTTATGTTTTGCTACAAAAATGACAATCATACCTATGTACCGGAATTAATAGGTATGGATTATAAATGGGCGAAAGAATACCAACTGTACAGGCAATTGTTATTTCAAACCATAAAAAGAGCTAATGAGTTGCAACTTCAAAAGATAGATTTTGGAGTGTCAGCCTCATTTGAAAAAAGAAAATTAGGAGCTAGGATAATTCCAAAAGTAGCCTATGTTCAGGCAAGAGACAATTACGCAATGGAACTTATGAATACTTTGCAAAATGATTACAAATCAATTGCAAAATGACGAAAGATATTGACAACTAATATTTAAAAAGATGTTTGAAAAAGCGATTGAATCATTTAATGCTGTCTGCAATGAAATTTTAGAGGCAAACGATACAATGCAAAATAAGGCTTGCAATGGAATTGTATTGTGTAATAAAACATTAACGAACTTAAAAGAGATAGTTGATAAAAATGATTTCAACACCGTTCCGGAGGAGATCGATTTTTTCAAAAATATCAAACCCGTTCCTATGAGTTTATTGATCTATTTTACAGAAGTGCGTTCCTGCGAGCTAAGAATGCCAAAAGCGGGAAACACTTATAAAGTCGAATTCCTCCAAAAAGAATTGCGGAAAATTAATAAGTTCTTTTACAGAAATGCCGATTTTGTGCATTATATGGAACAAGGATACAGTTATCTGGATCATCAATTCTTTACTCGAAACCATCGCGATAATTTTCCCTTTACACCTATGACTGATTATTACCAATTTCCGGAATTTTCAACATCGCAAGACATGCTCTGGGCAAAAGTAAAGGCGATGTATCGATTTATTCATTACATCCGACAAGCACTAAAAAGACTAAAAGTGGATGATTCTGATATTTTTGAAGAAAAAAAGCATAAAGTATTGGTATGGACAGGGCCAAAAACAGCTTTGACAGAATTAATCTACGCCTTGTTTTCTAATGGAACAATCAATCATGGTGCGGCAGATATTAATACGATAACGACATCCTTTGAAGATTTTTTCAACATCAAACTAGATAACATCTATAAAACCTATACTGAAATTAAAGCACGTAAAAGCAGTAAGACAAAATTTCTGGAGGAATTAACGCTAAACCTACAGCAAAAAATGTACAGAGAAGACCAAGAATAAAGCCTTAACCACTATGCCCACAAGCAGTAAATCCTGATTTAAAAGGATATACTGCTTTTTTTTATGCCAGAATCAATCAAAGAACAATACCAGAAAAATTAAGGTTTTTATTTTTTTCGTACTACGAAAGCCATGGGGATAAAATCCAATAAAAGCTGCTGAATTTTATAAAAACATACTAAACAGTACTAATCTAAAACAGAAATCATGGTTGCACTCATTTTTTATGACAAGATCACTCAAATAATTGGAGCCTAAAAAGAGAATATTTTAAATCGAATAAGAAATCATCATTTTATGGAGAATTATTTTCCAGTAAAACCAAGGCTTTAAGAATTTTAAATGTTAAAGTTTTTCAGTACTACGAAAGCCATTGGGATAAAATCTAACAAAAGCAACTGAATTTTGTAAAAGCATTTTAAACAGTACCTCTATCTGGAAGAATTGCTACATACTGCGTATTGAACCTAAATTTTTGATTATGAATATCGACAGAATAGAATTTATGGCTTGGATGGAGCGAATAATGGAGCGATTTGACATCCTTATGGAATTGGCAAGTGGGACTAAAAATCAACATGCGATTATTGATGGAGAAGAGCTGTTGGACAATCAGGATATTTTACAAATACTGAAGATAAGCCCACGATCCTTGCAGCGTTACCGCTCTTCCGGTAAGTTACCCTATTATACTATTAGTGGAAAAATTTATTATAAGCTCTCAGATGTGCACCAGTTCATCAGAGAAAGCTTTACCGCTCCCATGTCCAAAGTAAAAGTCAACGGCTGACAAATGATGTCAATTAAAGCCAATCAAAGAGAAACAGTGGCAGCTTCTTTACTTTCAATATTGAAATAGAAAATATTCAGATTATGAGCAAACAAACGTTAGATATACATGAGTCTCCTGAACAATTATCAGAGATATTATTGTTACTGGACAAAGAGAAAAATAAAATTCAGGCTGTAAAGGGCATTGATAATAATGGCAAACTCGAAACCGTAGATACTAATAAAAAAAATCAGAATCAGTTTATGCGTGTGGATAAGCAGGGTGATTTCTTTTCCAATTTCTTTTCCAACTTCGTCAGCCAGTTAAAGAACCCAACTAATTTTTCCTTTTTCAAAGTTCCTGAACCTGTCGCTATTGATATGACAAATGAAATGCAAAAACAGATGGATAGACCAACTCCCGAAGGGGAACAGCTGATGAAGCAGCACGAAGTGAAAGCAGAACCCGATAAAAGCAATAATAAACAAGAAAATAAAAATAGTATGACAACAACACAGACAACATCAGAAACAAGCGAATACCGCTACAAACCAGAACAGATCGATTGGCAAACAATGAACAATCTTGGGCTGAACAAAGAAAAACTTGAAAAGATGAACCTCCTTGACCCATTATTGAGAGGGTTTAAAACAAATGAGCTTGTGCCTGTAAGCCTTAATCTAGGCACTGCCGTTACCCGAATGGATGCAAGGCTGTCTCTGCAACAAAATGATGAAGGAGTGGTTGTGGTTGCCATTCACGGTATCCGTAAAGAACCTATCCTGAATTTTGCTTTTTTCGGTCATGAGTTCTCTAAAGAAGATAAAGAAAATCTACTTAAAACAGGCAATATGGGGCGTGTGGTCAATCTGACCAATCCTAAAACGAATGAGACCATACCCTCTATTGTCAGCGTGGATAGGCTGACTAATGAGCTTGTTGCTCTGCGAACAGACAAAATCAAAATCCCTGATGAGATCAAAGGCGTGAAACTTGATGATGTACAAAAGCAAACCTTAATGGAGGGTAAGCCGCTTCATATAGAGGGTATGACTTCCAAAAAAGGGACTTCGTTTGATGCAGAAGTACAATTCAATGCCGACAAACGTTTTGTAGAGTTCTTGTTTGACAGAAATAATACCAATAAGCAATTGCAAAACAATGAGCAAAGCCAGTCGAAGGAAACTCCGAAAACTTTTAGAGGAAAAGAACTGGATAATGAGCAATATCAAAAGTTCAAAGACGGTCAGACTGTCTATGTGAGTGGATTGGTGGATAAGAAAGGTAAAGAATACAAAGGTTACATCACTTTCAACAAAGAGACAAACAAAACAGATTTTTCTTTTCAAAACCCGAACAAAATCAAAGAAGAGGCAAAACCTACTGAAGCTCATAAAACACAAACGGCAGTCAATTCTGAAGGCAAAACCAATGATGCTACCAAGAATATCAAAGAGCCTTTAAAATCAGGACAAAAAAGTCCCGATAGCAAGGAACAGATGGAGGAACAGGAAGCAGACAAAGCGCCGGCCAAATCTAAAGGACGTAAAATGTAATGTGTCATGAAATGCCTTTTGCATTCCATGTGACAAATAAAAAACTGTAAAAATAAACACATGAAAGTAGTGATTGCAGAAAAACCAAGCGTAGCCCGTGAAATAGCAGCCCTGTTAGGAGCCACCGAAAAGAAAGATGGCTACCTACTGGGCAACGGCTATTATGTTACGTGGGCTTTTGGACATTTGGTAGGATTGGGTATGCCGGAAGATTACGGCATTTCCGGGTTTCAGAAATCGTCCCTGCCGATACTTCCCGATCCTTTTTTATTGACCGTCCGAAAAGTCAAAAAAGAGAAAATCTATACAGCAGATGCAGGAGCGTTAAAGCAGTTAAATGTAATTGAACATCTCATTGATCGTAGTGAAAAGATAATTGTCGCAACCGATGCCGGGCGTGAGGGTGAACTGATATTCCGCTATATCTATGAATACCTCAAAAGCAACAAACCCTTTGATCGTCTTTGGATTAATTCGCTGACCGAAAAGGCAATCAGGCAGGGTTTAGACAACTTAAAACCTGGTAGCGATTTTGACGGATTATATCAGGCAGCGCAGGGCAGGAGCCGAGCTGATTGGCTTTTGGGCATCAACGCTTCTCAGGCATTAAGTATTGCTGTAGGAAATGGTATCTATTCACTTGGTAGAGTGCAGACACCTACACTTGCTTTAATATGCAGACGTTATCTGGAAAATAGAAATTTTTCGGTGCAGCAATACTGGCAAATACAGGTGTCCCATACAAAAGAGTTCATAGATTTTAAAAGCCTTTCCAAAAACAAATGGCAAGATAAAAAGCTTGTGGAAAATATATTAAAGTCCATCGAAAGAAATGGCAATACAGTTACGGTTACCACTGTAGAAACCAAAAGCGTGACGGAACAACCGCCTTTGCTGTTTGATCTGACTGGCTTGCAAAAAGAAGCCAATAAAAAGTTGAATCTGACGGCTGAAGAAACCTTGAACATTGCCCAAAGCCTGTATGAAAAGAAATTTATTACTTACCCACGTACTGGGAGTAAATATATTCCTGAAGATATGTGGGCAGAGATTCCAAATCTGATAAGGGCTTTACAGGATATGGGAGCCTTCAAGCAAGCAGTAACCAAAGTGAAATGGGGGCATTTCAATAAACGTATCGTAAATGACCTTCGTGTTACCGATCATCATGGTCTGCTGATTACGGACAAAATCCCATCAGCATTACAGGCCAAGGAAAATGCTGTTTACAATATGATTGCCTTTCGACTACTGGAAGCAATTTCACAAGCCTGTACAAAAGAGATAACCGATATTACTTTACAGGCGCTGCATTATGATTTTGCCTTAAGAGGCTGCAAGATATTGGAACCAGGTTGGCGTTCCATCAAAGGCAGTTTTTCCGATAATGATACTGGACCTGTGCAGGAATTACCCGAACTGAAAAAAGGTGATGAACTCAAAATCAAAGATGCTTCGGTTTTGGAAAAAAAAACCAGACCACCTGTGCTTTATACTGAGGCCGGACTTTTATCAGCTATGGAAACGGCAGGAAAGGAGATTGAAAATGAAGAGGGACGCAAAGCAATGCAAAACGTAGGTATTGGTACACCAGCCACAAGAGCCTCCATTATTGAAACCCTGTTTAGCCGTAACTATATCCAAAGGGGAAATAAATCCCTGTTACCTACCGATAAAGGATTGCAAGTCTATGAACTGGTCAAAGACAAGAAAATTGCCGATGTAGCAATGACCGCAGAGTGGGAGCTAGCTTTGCAGAAAATTGAAAACAACGAAAGTAATGCGGAAGTTTTTCAAAAAGAAATGGAAATCTATGCCACGTCTATTACCAATGAATTGCTGCAAACGGCTATTGTACAAGAAAACCTACCTAGCCTTGTTTGTCCTAAATGCAAAAAGCAGCAACTGATTATTAGAGATAAAATTGTTAAATGTTCTGATGAGGTCTGCAACTGGGTACAGTTCCGAAATGTATGTGGTGTGCATTTAAGCATAACTGATATAGAAAGTCTTGTCAATACTGGCAAAACTTCTCTTATAAGAGGAATGAAAAGTAAAGCTGGAAAGAAATTCGAGGCCTATATTGTATTGAATGAGAAAGGGGAAAGCTCCTTTGAATTTGAAAAATCTAATTTATCAGGTAGAAACTAAAGTCTTTAATCAGGCTGTAAAGCGGAATATAGACCGCTTTCCTGAAAACTTCCGTTTCCAGTTGACCCAAGATGAATTTGATACTATAAACTTGAGGTCACAATTTGTGAACTCAAGTTTGAATTATGCGGGAAGGCGTTATCTGCTTTATGCTTTTACCGAGCAAGGTATCGCTATGCTCTTATCTGTGCTCCGCAGCTATACTGCCGTAAAAGGATGACCACGACCGTTTTCTCATAATTGATAATACCGAACTCTATCATATTGGAGTATCATTGAAAGATCTGGGTAAAAAATGGTTTGCCTTTTCACGAATGGATATTGAGATTGGCAGAATGCTTCAAATTTTATCCGTTTAGCAAAATTATAAACAAAATATAGTATGGAAACACATCAAAAAGACCTGTCTTATTTCAGGTTACGACTACAAGAATTATTGACTACAAGCTTTCCCGAAAAAACGTATGATGTTAAATTTATTGACCAGCGTTCAAGTTGGGCTTCCAATGCTTATGAAGGAGCATTTCGGGCAGGAAACCCCGTCAGTCAATGCGATCATATTGCTGACTATGTTTTATTTGAAGGATTGTACTTCTCCAGATTTGATACCGTTTTTCAGGTGGTTTGCAATGAGTTTGATACTACAATGGCAGACGAAGAACTACGACCGTTTGCCTTCAAGATGTTGCCTGTTTGCGACCCTGTTTTTACAAACTACAAATTGGAGGATGACTTTGCCTATTCTTCGGAGTTTGAACTGCTCTATACCGAACTGACTGGAACTATAGCCATTTGGATAGAAGAAAATGGGCTTCAGTAAACGTCAACATCTCCAAAGGAATATTGATGCCTTACGAATTGCTTTTGAACTGGAAAGGGAGAAACGGAAAGCCACGATAGGAGAAAGACTGCTAATGATGCAATACAGCGGATTTGGCGGTCTTAAATTCGTGTTGAACCCTGCCCAAAACCCGATAGACATTAACCATTGGAAGAAGACTGAACACGAACTCTTTCCACTTACACAAGAACTCCATCAACTTCTAAAAGAAAATGCAACTGACGAGAAGCAATACCAAAGGTATGTGGAGAGTATGCGGAGTTCTGTACTGACTGCATTTTATACTCCGCCTTTGGTTATTGATGCTATTTCTGCTCCCTTAAAAGAAAACGGTATAAACATCCGAAAATTTCTAGAACCTTCTGCCGGTATCGGCTCTTTTATAAAATCTTTTGCCGATAGAGACTCTCCTCAGGTTACCGCTTATGAAAAGGATCTGCTTACAGGAAAAATTTTAAAGCAGCTCTATCCCGACAGTTCTGTCCGAATAAACGGTTTTGAAGAAATACCAGAAAGAGAACAAAATAGCTATGATGTGGTTGCTAGTAATATCCCTTTCGGTGATACTTCCGTTTTTGATCTTTCCTATTCCAGAAACAGGGACACAGCAAAAGTGCAAGCAGCCCGCAGCATACACAATTACTTTTTCCTGAAAGGAACTGATATGCTCCGTGAGGGTGGCATATTGGCTTTTATTACTTCACAGGGGGTATTGAACAGTGCTAAGAACGAGACCATACGCAGGGCATTGATGAAGGATAATAATCTGGTTTCAGCAGTCCGATTGCCAAATAACCTATTTACAGACTATGCCGGTACGGAAGTCGGTAGCGACTTGATTATACTGCAAAAAAACACCGTTAAGCAAAGCCTCACAGAAGTGGAAGAACTTTTCTGTCAGAGCCAAATAACGGAATACAATACACCAAGCAATGCCTTGTTTCAGGATAACGGAAGGATTATACATACTACACGTGTTTTAGATACCGATCCTTACGGGCAACCTGCATTTATCTATACGCACAGGGATGGTGTGGAAGGAATTGCCAAAGACCTGAAGCAAATGCTATCAGAAGATTTTGGGGAGCATCTGGATATTGGCTTGTATAAAGGCGAACGAAACGATGTGCCTGTCATAGAAATTCCTATAATACCAACGGTTACACCTCCCGCTGCTCAATCTGTAACCATTACACAGGAAACACAGACTTTATCTGCTTCAACAACAAATAAGGACATTGTAAAAGAGGAAAGGCAACTAAGCATTTTTGATCTCTTTGAAAATTCAGAAGAACTGGCGGCTGTTGCCACTCCTGTTAAAGCAGTCGCAACAACAAAACAACCAGCCAAAAGAAAAAGAACCGTGAACGGGTATCAGAGAAACCTGTTCAGCGGTTTGATGCAGCAACCTCCTGTTTCTATTTCTCCTGTAAATAACAATACCCCAAATGAAAGGAATACGCAGGAAGTTATCGGCGATTTGTTTTCAGGACTGAACGGAAATGGTCTGATCGAAAAGATTACCGCAGGCAACACTATTCCCGAACCTGCAATTTATACCAAAGAAATACAATCTTTTCATCGTAACGATTGCCTTGCAGTACATAACGGCTGGGTCGGCTATCTTAAAGATTTTGATAACGATAAACAGGAGGTAATGTTTCATCCTTTGCAATTATCGTCCTTGCAGAAAGCAAGAGCTGAAGCCTATATTTATGTACGGGATAGCTATCTAGATTTATATCAGAAGGAAGCCGAACTGCAAATCGAACATAAAGAAGAGAGAGAAACATTTAATAAGGCTTACGATGCCTTTGTAAAAAGGTACGGCAACCTAAACAGTGCTGATAATATCAAGCTTATCAAAACAGACAGTTCAGGTAAGGAAATTCCTTATCTGGAACGTGTGGTGGGCGGTGTGGTACACAAAGCGGATATCTTCCACCGTCCTGTAAGCTTCTCCATTACCACATTGGCTACCGATAATCCCGATGAGGCGTTGGCCGCATCGCTGAACAAATACGGCAAGGTTGATTTGGGGTATATGTCCAAAATCAGCGGTATGTCATCCGACAATTTGAAAGAGGCATTACACGGACGTATTTTTTACAATCCTATGGAAAAGGAATATGAAATAGCTGAAAGATGGATTGCAGGCAATGTGGTGGAGAAAGCCACAGCTGTAAAAACATATCTCGAAAACAATCCCTATGATAGGCAGGGCAAACAAAGCCTTACCTCTTTAGAAGAAGCTCGTCCAAGACGAATTGAATTTGAAGAGCTGGATTTCAATCTTGGTGAACGCTGGATACCGACAGGGATCTATGCTCGCTTCGCTTCTCATCTTTTCGACACAGAGGTGCGCATTCAATATTCTGAGACTTCTGATGACTTTTCTATAAAATGCGACCAGAAAAATGTACATATATGGGATAAATATGCCGTCAAGTCAGAAAGTCGAACATTTGACGGGATTGCTCTGCTGAAAAATGCATTAGTTAACACCACTCCTGATATTACCAAAAAGGTCATGATTGATGATAAGGAGATCAAGGTACGGGATATGGAAGCCATACAGATGGCGAATACCAAGATTGATGAAATACGTACAGCATTTACCGAATGGCTTCACGCCCAAAACGATGAGTTCAAAAAAAGACTAACCAACCAATATAACGATACCTTTAACTGTTTTGTACGACCGCAGTACGACGGAAGTCATCAGGAATTTCCCGGACTGGAAAGAAAACGTTTAGGTATTAACGATTTGTATTCGAGCCAAAAGGACACAGTATGGATGATCAAACTGAACAACGGTGCGATTTGCGATCACGAAGTTGGAGCAGGAAAGACATTGGTGATGTGTACCGCAGCACAAGAGATGAAACGCTTGGGAATGGTACACAAACCTATGATAATAGGATTGAAAGCCAATGTTCATGAGATTGCAGAAACGTACCGTGAAGCCTACCCACACACTAAAATTATGTATCCTGGTAAAGAAGATTTTACCCCACAGAAAAGGCAACGGATTTTCGGAGATATTAAAAACAACGATTGGGACTGCGTGATATTGACGCATGATCAGTTTGGCATGATACCTCAGTCGCCAGAAATGCAAAAGGAAATCCTGCAAGTCGAACTCAACAGCGTGGAAGATAATCTTGCCACCTTAGAAGCACAGGGCAAGGAGATTTCAAGGGGAATGCTCAAAGGTGTAATCATCAGGAAACAGAATCTTGAAGTTAGGCTGAAAACATTGGAATACGACATCGAAAACAGAAAAGATGATGTAGTGGACTTTAAGATGATGGGCATCGACCATTTATTTGTTGATGAAAGCCACCAGTTCAAAAACCTAATGTTCAATACCCGCCATGACCGGGTTGCGGGTTTGGGTAATATGATGGGAAGCCAAAAAGCCATGAACCTGCTTTTTGCCATCCGAACCATTCAGGATCTCATAAAAGGCGATATGGGTGCTACCTTTCTTTCGGGAACAACCATTAGCAACTCCTTAACCGAGTTATACTTGTTGTTTAAATATCTCCGTCCAAGAGCATTGGAAAAACAAGGTATTAACTGCTTTGATGCGTGGGCGGCTATCTATGCAAGAAAGACGATTGATTATGAGTTTTCGGTAGCGAATAATATAGTGTCAAAAGAACGCTTCCGTTACTTTATCAAAGTGCCGGAACTGGCACAGTTTTATTCGGAAATCACAGATTACAGAACCGCTAAGGATATTGGTATAGATCGTCCGGAAAAGAACGAGGTGCTTTATAATATACCACCTACGCCTGATCAGGAAGTATTCATCCAGAAATTGATGGAGTTTGCAAAATCAGGTAATGCTATCTTATTAGGGAGACCTCCGCTGACAGATCGCGAAGAAAAAGCAAAGATGTTGATTGCTACAGATTATGCCCGTAAGATGTCGCTCGATATGCGGATGGTAAGTGGAAAATACGATGACCATCCCGATAGCAAAGCTTCCCATTGTGCTGCCAATATAGCTAAATACTATCAAAAATTCCATGCACAGAAAGGAACGCAGTTTATTTTTTCAGACTTAGGTACTTACAAACCTGGAGAATGGAACGTCTATGGAGAAATAAAACGTAAACTTGTAGAAAATCACGGCATACCGCCACATGAAGTCCGTTTTATACAGGAAGCTAAAAATGATAAGCAACGTAAAGAGCTTATCAGCGGAATGAATGATGGAAAAATCCGTGTTCTGTTTGGTTCTACAGGTATGTTGGGAACTGGTGTAAATGCGCAGAAAAGAGCAGTTGCTGTCCATCATTTAGATACGCCGTGGAGACCAAGCGATCTTGCCCAACGTGACGGAAGGGCCGTCCGCAAAGGCAATGAAATTGCCAAATTCTTTGCCAATAACAAGGTAGATGTAATTATCTATGCAGTCGAAAAATCGCTGGATGGCTACAAGTTTAATCTGCTGTACAATAAACAGCTTTTTATTGACCAGCTTAAAGCCAACAATCTCGGAAAGCGAACCATTGATGAAGGCAGTATGGATGAAAAATCGGGAATGAATTTCTCGGAATACGTAGCTATCCTTTCGGGGAATACCGACCTTTTGGAAAAAGCAAAACTGGAGAAACAGGTTGCTGGATTGGAAAGTGAGAAGCAGGCATTCAACCGTTCCAAATTCAGTTCCAAATACAAGCTGGAAGACAGTATCACTACACTGGAGTCTGCTAGGTCACGATTGGAAAGAATGAGCCTCGATTGGGAAAACCTGCAACAGCGTATACAAAAACGACAGGACGGTACGATACTGAATCTTGTCCAACTTGATGGATTATCGCCTAATGTTGATGTAAAACAGATTGGAGCCAAACTTAACCAAATTGCAGATAAAGCCCGTACTGGTGGTCAATATGAAGAAATAGGCAGCCTATATGGGTTTGCATTGTTGGTTAAAACGGAAATTTCCGAAAAAGAGGGTGTTGACATTAGGGTCAATCGGTTTTTGGTACAGGGCGAGGGTAATATAAAATACACCTACAATAATGGATTAGTTGCTAATGATGAAAAGCTTGCATCAATGAATTTCCTTAGTGCTTTGGAAAAAATACCCAGCTATATCGACCAGGAACAAAAGAAAATCGCTGAACTGCAAAAAGACCTGCCTGTACTTCAGGAAGTGGTCAATGGTACATGGACAAAGGAAAGCAGGCTGAGCGAACTAAAAACTGAACTGGCGGCCATCGATAGGAAGATACAATTGTCAATTGCTCCAGAACCGAAAGATGAGATGACTGAAGGGCAAAAAAGTACAATTAAAATAGATGATGTTCAGGGAAAATCTTCTGTGCGTTTAAAAACAATGTAAATCTGGAACAAAACAAGAAGCTACATTTATTGGCTGATTCTTTTTGTACTATCCTTTTGCACCAAATGCTGTAAATCAGGGTCATTTTTAATACGCTCCAATTCAGTTTCAATTACCTGAATAATATCCAATTTTATCTGTCTGTAATTAGCTTCGATTTCCTGCTTCATCATATCTTCTCTTGCCTCGTTTACGAAAGATAGTATTTCCGGTATTTTTTGATAGTTTTTGGTTTCAGCAGCTACTTTATCATTGTCTACAACAATTTCAGCATGGAAGATTTTCTGTTCGATACGTTCATCAAAATTGTCTGATACAGCCCCTACAAAAACACCTTGGGTCAATGTAGAAATTTTAGATGCAGGAATGAGGCTGTCCAATTGTGTGGAAATGGATGTCGACGTATCATTACGGTTGATTGACAAACTCTGCCTTTTCTGCAACACCTTACCAAAACGTTCCGAAAGGTTTTTGGCAGTTTCTCCTACCACCTGACCACTGAATATATTGCCCACGGTATTTTGTATAACCTTACTTTCTTTGTCTCCATAATCACGGGTTAATTGTGAATAATCCTGAAAGCCCAAACAAACGGCCACCTTATTACTTCTAGCAGTGGCTATAAGATTGTCTAATCCACGAAAGTAGATGGTAGGCAATTCATCAATGATGACTGAACTTTTAAGCTGTCCCTTTTTATTAATAAGTTTCACAATTCTTGAATTGTATAAACCCAACGCTGCGGAATAGATATTTTGACGGTCAGGATTATTACCTACACATAGTATCTTCGGCTCTTTAGGGTTGTTGATGTCCAGTGAAAAATCATCTCCTGTCATAACCCAATACAATTGCGGTGAGATCATTCTTGACAAAGGAATTTTCGCAGATGCTATTTGTCCCTGCAACTGGTCTTGCGCGCCACCTTGCCAGGCATCCATAAAGGGTGATAGATAATTTTCCAATTCCGAATAGGTGGTTAGGATTGTAAAGACGTCAGCGTATTTTTTGTTGAGCAGTTCAATGGCGTGTGGAAATGTGCAGTATTTGCCGTTTTCATAGATTTTAAGAAACCATATAATAGCCGCTAAAAGAATAATCGGGCTTTCTACAAAGAAATCCCCTTGCTTTTGTATCCAACTCCTGTTAAGATTTAGCATGATGGTGTAGGCCGATTCGTAAGCATCGGATATATCGGTCATAAAATCTGGATTTATGGGATTGCAACGATGGCTTTTTCTAGGGTCATCAAAATTAATGACGTAGAATTTCGGTTTTACCTTGTACTTATCAGTGTGTTTTAGTAAATGATTATAGGCAATTGTAGATAGGTCGTCAAACTTAAAATCATAGATATACATTGAAAAACCTTTTTCAATATGCTGCTTGATATAGTTGTTTACTACAGCATACGATTTACCCGAACCGGGTGTACCCAATACAATGGTCGCTCTAAAAGGGTTTACAATATTGATCCAACCATTGTGCTGTTTTTTGTTGTACCAGAATTTGGTGGGTAAGTTCACGGAATATTCGTTTTGCATTAGCTTAGTTTCCTGCTGAAAACTTTCGTTCTCATTATTGAAAACATCATCCATCAAATTGGTACGGAGCAGACGGCTTATCCAAATTCCTGCTACCATAAGGGAGATATAGCCCAAACCTGTGGTAAGGATATAGAGAAATGTAGCGATGTTTAATGATAGTTTTAACAATGATGTGTTAAGAAAGAATAGTACAAAACCAATTCCCAAAACCACATAAATTTTTGTCCAAGTTATCTTTTCATTCTTTACGCCTTTTGTTCCCAAACAGCTTAATGCTAATAATATCAAAACAAAGACTTTGGTATATAAGATGTGTGAAAACAAGCCCGACGTTCTGTCGAAATTACCTAAGATTTTGTTGATGATTTCTAATGTCCAGCCACGTTCCATAAAGAAACCGTAACAGAACCAATAAAGGTGCATTAGTACTAAAAGGATACTCACTGCCCGAATAAAAGCCATTATCTTGGCTAATCCTCTTAAATCGTCTTCTCCCTGCATTTTATAATTATTAAATGTTCGGTTGTTAATTTAAAGGCAGTGCAGCATGGTTACAAAAAAGTGGCAGACATTAGCGATGCATGACAGTGTTTGGCGTTAAGGAGCTCCAACTAGGTTCGGATTTTATTATGATTTTTTAGTAAATTTATACTCTTGAAAAATTTTTAGGTTACATCATCAATTTGATAATCAATATTAAAGAAGAAAAATATGAATTGGAATAATCCTGATGCTGATCCAGGAGAAAGTGAAGATGAATATATAGCTAAGAAAAGAGAAGAAAGTGATTCTGCTACTGGACTAATGTTTGTAATCGTTGGGGGTTTTATTCTAGCCTTAAAAATAGCTGCTATTTTCGGTATGTTTTTTTATGCAGGATTTTTACTGTCTCAAAAGTTCTGGGGAGAAGAAACCGACAAATTTAAAATTTGGGGTCTCTCTCTATTATTTACCTACTTTATTTTCTGCATTATTTATTTTTTTAAAGGAACTATCATTGGCTTGCAAGCAAAGAACAGGAAGTTATGGATATTACCTTGGGTAACATGTGTGTTAATATGCTGTATTATTCCAGCACTCATAATAAAATCATTCGTTGCAGGTATGTTCAATCTGACAGAACGACAAAGTATATTGTGTATTGGGTTGAGTTGGGGAGCATTTATACTTTTTTCATTATATGTCTATGGTATTTATCAGTTCAAGACACCAACTGCTCCGAAGATTTTGTACTGGAGCTATGCATTGGGATTGAAAGTGTTTTTATAATAAGGAATTCATAATAAACGTAAAACCTACTTACCTCTCTTACGTCTTCTTTTCTTCTTCATTTTATTGGTAAAGTCCTGTTCTTCGTAATCTTCTCCTTGTGCCTCAGGCAACAGTCCTCCAAAACTTTCCATCATACTAGTTTCATTTGTGCTGGAAGCGGTGATTTCTTTGTTTAGGAAATCGAATAATTCATGGGGCTTTTCGGCTGGTGGATCTTTCATTGCGTTGTGCTGAGATATTTTTGGATGAGGTTCGTTAAGCCTTTTTATTTCCGGTTTGATATTATGGTTCCAATAATCATTAAAGGTATTGGCAGAAAATTCCTTTCCCAATCGGGATCCGTTCCAAATTGCTTTAGAATTATGGTCTATAAAAGTTATTCCGTAAATACGCCCTTTGTCATTTCTCCGTACCACTACGTTAATGCCCTGTTCGCCTAATCGCTTTTTAAAAGCCTGCTCATCACTTGTTGATTGCAGGGCAATGGTAACAGTAGCTTTAATGGTTGGCTTTGTCGGGTGGTCTTTCAAAGCCTCTTTGCTTTTTGCAAAATGTAATTCCAAAGCCGAAAGCCCAGCATTTTTACCGAATAGGGAAGCCTTGAGTGGATGCCCAGCTTTTTCTCCTTTTTCATTTAAAGGAAAGTATAATAAGCCTTGCTTGATTTTTCCTTGCAGTTCGCCTTCTATTTTTTCAGTGGTAATATTGAACAGGGAAAGCAAAGCATTATATTCCCCCAACGTCTGGAATTTATAATACTTAGGCAGATACCGGACAACCGAAGCAATCTGGCTTTTTATATCTCCTGTTTGGTAATTAACAGGACGAAAAATCTTGTCATTCTGCCGATGTCCTTTCTCCGTAGCCGATAGTAATCCATATTTGTTTTCGAGTTCACGGCATACCTTCATAGACCTTCTTTTTTCAAACTTATCCGAAATCTTTTTGCCTTCTTCATCCACACAAACCGATACAATATGAATATGGGTACGGTCAATATCCGTGTGCTTGAATACTACAAAAGGCTGCTCCCCATAACCCAGCTCCTGCATATAATCCTGAGCCATCAGTTTGAACTTTTTATCACTTACATTATCCTTCGGGTCAGGATTGAGTGAAATATGTAAAATTGGTTTTTCAGTATTGCGGTTGGCTATCAGATAAGGTTCGAAAGATTGGGTCAATTGAGCAATGGAATACTGCGCATTAGGTGTTTCAATTATTCTATTGGCAAACAGAATTTGCCCGTTTTCTTTCTCCACTTTGAGCTGATTGTATGCCAAAGCTCCGTATAAATTGCTCCCTCTTCCGATTTTTGCTATCATTTCAACACTATTTTTTCAAATGATTTGCTTCAAACTCTTCTGTGAGCTGAATAATTTTTTGACATAATACTGCCATTTCAGCCGTTTGTTTTTCTAATTTGTAGAGATAAGCTGCTGCTTTTTTCTCCGAAAAATTGCGGTACAACAGCTTTACGACCTGATTATAATTAACGCCAATGGAACGGAACTGACTGTGAAAAGAGGTTAACCTCATATAAAAATCTAACACAGCTTTGTCTATTTTGACCGTTTTAATCTCTCTTCCAAACAATACGGAAATGATAAATTTTGCTTTATTGACCATTCCCGATGCTTCAAAAAGCGATAATAATTTCGCATTTTCTTCGTCCGTAAGGCGAAAAACGTGGCGGTGAATACTCGGATTGCTCTTGGGCGTCCGTCCGCCTTTATTCTGTTTTCTGTTACTGTTTTCGTTCATCATTAATCCATTTTTAACTTTAGTAAAAAGCCTGACTTCGGAAGGCTTTTCAGCCCCCAGCAGGGCAAGTTGTTTTGAGGCACGAACTCAGTTTCGAGTGCCTCAAAACACAACTTGCCGTGTTCTGGTGAACACAAAAATCCGCCCTTCGGGACGGATTAAATAAAGCAGGGATAAACGGCTTCGGGCCGTTCACTTTCTTACTTGATATTTCATAATATTTTTGCATAAGTCCGTTAATAAAAATCACTTTACAAAGTAAACTCCTCTTCAGTAGAGCATTGAGCTGTGTTGCAGTGCCAAACAGTGCCAATGAACGCCAATTCGTTCCACCTTAGAATAAGGACGTATATATCTGCATTTCTTTGTACCTGCAAGCGGATGTAAACAGATAACTATGTTGGTATGTAGTTCCTTAATTATGTATGTAGTCACTTGTGTATGTACAAGCGTACGGATGTGGATAGATGCAGTTGAGGATATGAAATCATATAGTTGTATATGTGCATATTTACAGACTTGGGTTTGCATATAACTTGGTCTGATGATACAAACCTATATGTATAGCTGCCTAAAAATAGAGGTACATATGTTAGTATTTAAGCAGAGCAATACCTGTTTAAATGACCACATAGCTTTCTACAAAACTGCATACGTATAGGCAATAGCAGATAAGTATCTACCAACGCAACGATATAAGTAAATAATTAAATACAGTTAAAAATGAAAACAGAACACAAAACAGTATTCATTGCTTTTTCTTCCCAAAAGGGAGGTGTAGGCAAAACCACCTTTACGGCACTTGTGGCCAGTACGCTACATTATCGCTTGGGCTACAATGTAGCCGTATTCGATGCCGATTTTCCACAACATAGTTTAATGAAAATGAAGACCCGTGATTTGGCTATGGTGATGGAAAATGAATTTTTAAAAAGGGTGGCATTCAAACAATTTACAACCATTAACAAAAAAGCTTATCCAATCATTCAACATAAAGCTGAAGGTGTACTGGAAGCTGCGCATGATTTTTTAGAATCCATTTCTTTTCCGGTTGATTTTATCTTTTTTGATCTTCCGGGTACAGTAAACACTCCCGGTATTTTGAAAGCTCTGGCGGGGATGCACCATATTTTCACACCTATCATAGCAGATCGTGTAGTTATGGAAAGTACGCTCATTTTTACCCAGCTGATGAAGGATGTTATTATGAAAAAAGGAGAAACCTCCATTGTAACCATTAACCTGTTTTGGAATCAGGTAGATGGTCGTGAACGCTCGCCCTTGTATGATGTTTATAATAAATTGATTGATGAGTTGGGATTAAGTCTGATGCAATGCCTTATCATGAACAGCACACGTTTCCGCAAGGAGAGCGAAGCCGGTGCCAAGACCGTTTTTCGTTCAACTTTAATGCCTCCCGATGAACGTTTGATGAAAGCTTGCCGCTTAGACCAGTTTATGACGGAATTTTTAAGAATCGTTCAATTATAATAGTATGGAAAAAGACAATAAGAAAAAAGCTATTCCTGAAATCAACGAAGAGCTAATGATGAATTTAATGGTAGATGGAGTAAAAAAGGAAGGGTTGCAACTTCCGCCGGAAGAACCCGAAGCTCCTATGAAACCGTTACAGGAAAAACCTTTACTGAAGGAACGTAATAGAACCAAAAAAGTAAATGAACAGGATTACGAAAGTATATTTTTCAAAAGACCTGGTACCAATGCCCGTGATGGCAAAACGGTATATATTCGACCGGATTTCCATGAGAAACTGTCTCGGATCGTACAGGTAATAGGCGAAGATAAGATAACCATTTACGCCTACTTAGACAATCTTCTCGAATATCATTTTCAGGAGTTCGGCGAGCAGATTACCACAAGTTTCAATGATAAATACAAACCTATTTTATAATTATGGAAACAGTAATCGTTATATGCCTACTGATTGTTATTGGGCTGTTGTTGGAGGATAAGATTGTCATCAGGAAAGGGGAGGAGCAAAAACCAATACAGGAAAAAACTAATCCGAACCTGCCCGATATCATGGGGCAGCCCAAACCGATGAGAAGTCTTTCAGTGCCAATAAGTGCCACTGAAAGACAAAATAAAAACCAGGAGCAAGAAACGGATAATTTTGATATTGAAATCGACGAGGAAGATGTCGATATACAAATTCCACAGGAAGAACTGGACAAAGTTTTTGGAAATATAGCTGATTTGGAGGAAGAGGAAGAAGAATGGAACAGGTATGGAATATCTAGTGGGGATAACGGTTTTGCCCAAGGGGTTACCTTTGAAGAACTAAGCTCCGTGGGGATGCTGCTGCAAAAAGAAAAATTGGAGCCATCTCAAAAGGAAACAGCAGTTGCTATAGTTCAGAAAATACAAGGAACCGAATTATTCACCTTACTGGAGAATTCTATGGAAAGTGCTTCCCGTAAAATAGCTGAGCTATTAGACGGGAGCCTTTTTTCTGAAACAGATGCCGGTTCTTTCTTTTTGCGGAAAAATGATTTTGAGGATTTTGATATTGGGGAGTTTGTGTAGGCTACCTAAATATTTGTTAAGAAAGTTAATTACTTTAATAATTTGCTATAGCTCTTATTTTAGTTTCATCTTTTGAGTAAATACCAAAATCTTTTATTAATCCTTTTGATTTTAATTTAGTTAACAATTCTCTATTGAAAATATTATCAATAAAAACTGGTTTATGCTGTTTTAAAAATAATTCACTATGATAATGTCCAATACCTTTTACCAAAGAAATAATGTTTTCATTACTAAATTCAGCAAAATACATATTAATTAACCGAGTTTTATTTTCAGTAGAATCTAAACTTTGTACGATGTTTTCAATTGTATTGAAATCAAATTCAATTTTTACAGATTTACTAATGATAATTTCTCCAACTTTCTTTGCAATATTTTTATGCTCAAAAATTGTTTGTTCATCTAATTTAGAGATAAACTTAAATCTATTTTCAATTGTAATTTTATCAGATTTAAGTAGCATTACAATATCATCTTTATCAATTTCAAAATCTTCAAATTTTTCATAGAATTTGTTGAAATTTTTTTCAATTAATGTTATGTGATGATTTGGAAAATGTTCCCTTAATAAATCGTAATTTGCTTTAGTTGTAGTAAGAATCATATTAGTTAAAACAACTATCTTGTCTTCATTCAAATTTTCAAATCCTAATTTATTATATCTAAAATAAATACTTTTTAATATTTTTCGATAAGTGTCATCAGTAATGTCATTACGCAATAAAAGACTTCCTTCGAATTTTTCATTCTCTTTTAATAACTTAACTTTTGATAATTCTGTATTAACATTTTCAAACTCTAAAAACTGAATTAGATTTTCGTTTATTGTGTCTTCAGATGAAGTGTAATAATCTAATAAGTTATACCATTTTGGAATTACTTTGTTATTTAATAATAGTTGTGATTTGATTTCTATATCGCTGATTTTCTTTAAATCAGAAATTTTAGTTTCAGTTTTTTTTATTATTTTGATTTTTAAATTTTTACTTAATTCTATGCTATGATTTAAGAGTTTAATTAAATTCTCCTCTTCTTCAATTTTATTTTCTTCTATCTTCAAATATACATTTTCAATATAAATAGCAATATTTAAACCAACGTATGAAATTAATGGTTCACAGTCTGATTTTAGTATTGTAGAATAATTAGAACGAATGAAATCTTCTTTTTTACTTTCCTTTCCAAATAATAAGAACATTTGTAAAAGATTATCTTTGTTTATTGAGTAAAGGTTATTCTTATACACATACTCAAACAATTCTTCTGTTACTTCACTTGGATTATCTAATTTTTCAAATTCAACATCTAGTTCCTTTAGGAGTTGGGTTATTTTATCATAATAATCGGTTTCACTTGAATTTTTAATTAATGAAAGAAAGTTTGATCTTTCTCCAATTTCAGTTCTTAATGAGTCTTTGTTTTGACTTTTCAAAATTGTTTCATTTTTTGAAAACCTAATGATAAGATCTAGGTATTTAGTTACCCTATCCTCACTATACTTACTTTGCGAATAAATAAAGTCCCAAAAATCTGTCCAATTCTCTACCAATTTTTCAATGAAAATTTCAATTGGTCTATCTTCATTTTTAATGTATTCATCTACAAACTGTATTGACTTTTCTTTTTCGTTACTTAACAATCGAATTATTGAATCATATTTGTTGGAATATGTATTGTAGTTGTTTCCTAAATAATCTAATAAATCAAAGTTTAATATTGTTTCTCTGTCAAAATACTTCCCATCGATTTTCTCAACTAAATTTTCAATTTTATATAATTTAAAACTGAATTCTGTAGAGTTTCCACTCATAACATTTCTTCTGAAATACAAATCATCTTTTGTTATTGATACTTCGTGAAATAAAGAGATATAGTCGTTGTAGTTTTCATTGATATAACCATTCAAAATAAAATTCCTCAATAAACCATTATTCGAAAAACCGTTTAGGTATTCGTTAATATCAACTTCATGGAATATTTTTTTTAAATCCCAATTTTCGATTTCTGATTTCTTTGTTTTCAATTTATCAATTTCCCTCTTCAACAAATCAACTCTATTGTTGTGCTTTGATTCGATTAGTTTAACTCTTTGCTGATAAGTGTAATTTGGATTGACATTTTTTTCAATTTCTGAAAAAATATATTTTAATTTTGTATTACCTGATTCTGAATATAAAGTTCCATTATAATGATTGTAATTAGTATAAAAGATATTTTCAGTTAATAGGTTTTCAAAACCATTATCTTCTAATAATTCATCAATTTTAATATTATATAATGCAGTTCTTGCAGGAAGTTTTGATAAAACTTCATTTATATATACTGCCCTTAATTCCGTAATATCTCTTGGTGAGTGATTTTCAATATCTTCTATTTGAGATTTCTTAAGTTCAATTTCAGCATCTATTTTATTGATGAATTTCTTTATGTAACTTCTCTTATTTTTGATTAACTCATATAACTTCCCTTCTTTTTTGTTGAGCATCGTAAAGTCTTTGGGGTCAATATTTTTATAAGTTATCATCGCAAATAACTCATCATTTTTCGTAATGAATTCAGGCTTTAACGTTTTTCTATAGATTACAAATTCGTGGAATATATTTGTAAGTAAACGCATGTCAATATCATCAATAAAAGTAGTTACATCGGATATAAATTCTTTGGTAAATATACTTTCCTCTAATCCAGATTCCTTAATTAATGTTCTTAACTGTTCATCAGCGTTTGATGAATTAATAAAAGGAATAACAGGAATTATGTATTCAAAGAATTTTACTCTTTCCTTTTTATCATCAAATAAATCATCCCCAACGGCATAAACAAAATTGATTTCTCTTTCTATGAGTTTTGAATTATTCAATAGTATATTAATTTCTCTAAGTTTTGTAAATATATCAGTACTATCAAATCTATCTAAATCTTCAATCAAAACTACATTATACCCAGTTACTTCAAAAAAATATAAAATTTCCTCTAAATGTTCATTAAAAACTGATTTATTTACATTATCCCCTAATTCTAATTCTCCTTTTATGTTTACTTTATTGATTTTGGAGTTACTGAATAATTTTATAATTAATTTTGATAATAAACCTAAACCTATAAATGCTATTACAAATACGAATAGAGCAAACCAGTCAAAACTATCTTTAGTACTCCAATTTTCTGGACTAATTTTATCTAAATAATCGTACTTTAATAGTAAAACAGAACTTGAAATCCACAAAATAAAACCGATTGATATACTCCAAATTTTCCAATCAGGAATATTAATAATTCTTTTAAAACGAGATTCAGGAATTTCTTCTGGTTTAACGTGATAGAATATTTGTTGTAAAATACTAACTTCTAATAACCTTTCTAATTCTTCTTTATGTTCTTTTTTCTCAGCTACTGTTAACGTATCATCACTCTTTTTTTTATTAAAAGAAGCTAATGAAATATTTAAGAATTTGTATTTAGGATTTAGCTCTTTAAATGTTCCAATTATTGTACTCTTTCCCGAGCCGTATCCACCAGTGAGTGCAATATTATTAATACCCTTTGTATCTATTGTTTCATTTAGTTTATCTAAATAAGGCTGAATCTTTTCGATATCTAAGACATTTGTTAAAACCTTTGGAGCAAGCGAACTAGTTAAAGTATTCGGCTTCTTAACTTCTTCCTTTTTAGATGCAAATAGATTATGTAGATAATTTTTCATAGAGCGAAATTTATGTTGCCTAAGCAAATATAACATCTTATTGTTATAAATAAATAAACTTCAGTTAATGAGAAAAAAAAGACAAATTAAAGTATCATTTTGTGCATTGATTTTATTAGTGTCTTTACTGAGAATAAGTGGTGTAACCGAATATGGGATAAGAATAGTACAAATTACTATGTAGTTGGGCTCTTTTTTTAACATTAAAAAAATGGAAATTTTACAGGGATAAGTATTGGCAGTTAAAAATTTTTGAGTTGTAAAAATATGTCTTCCCCTCCTTTAATTTTGTATTTGGCTTTAATCCGCTAGATAAATCAATCTTAAAAATGGAAATGAATGCTAATGTATTTTCTAAGAGAGTAAATAGATTAAAAATTTACTCTCGTTTTATTTTTGAGAGTAAAATTTGTCCTTGTTCATTTCTACGGTTATACTATCGTTGAATTCAGTCGTAATATAAGTTGAATAATTTTCAATGTTTAAATTCGATTAGTCTAAAATGTTTCGGATTTTCTCAACTTCTATAGTAAGTACTGCAACACATTTATTATCACTGCTACCTAAGGTCAAACAATTCCCTTAACTGCCACTTTGTAATAATCTTACCGATTGCAAAAGATATTTGTCCATAAATCCTGCAAAGCGTAGGAATACAGAATAATAAAATATTCAAATCATGGGAAATCAAGTTAAAAAAGTAGTGTTGGTATTGGCTGTACTATCAACAATTAGTGCGATGGCACAGGGAGACGGTTCAGCTGGTATCACTGAAGCCACTCAAATGGTTACGTCCTATTTCGATCCTGCCACACAACTCATCTATGCTATTGGAGCCGTGGTAGGTCTCATTGGAGGGGTTAAAGTGTACGGCAAGTTCAGTAGCGGAGACCCCGATACAAGCAAGACTGCAGCAAGCTGGTTCGGTGCCTGTATCTTCTTGATTGTTGCGGCTACTATTTTGCGTTCATTCTTTCTTTAATCCCTTGCCTTATGAATTACAATATCAACAAAGGCATCGGAAGAACGGTAGAGTTTAAAGGGTTGAAAGCACAATACCTGTTCATATTCGCAGGCGGACTGCTAGGAACGCTTATTCTGGTCATGATACTTTACATGGCCGGGGTCAATTCCTACATCTGCCTGTTTCTTGGAACTGGTGGTGCTTCGCTGATAGTATGGCAGACCTTTTCACTGAACAAAAAGTATGGAGAACATGGTCTGATGAAAATCGGTGCAAGAAAAAGGCATCCTCGTTACATCATCTGTCGCAAGCCTGTACATCGCTATTTAAAGTTCACCCCTAAATCGAATGCCGTATGAGGAATGTAGCCAAGACCACAACGTTGGAAAATAAGTTTCCATTACTAGCGGTAGAAAACAACTGTATCCTGTCAAAGGATGCAGACATTACGGCCTGTTTTGAAGTGCGTTTGCCGGAACTGTTTACGGTAGCTTCTGCGGAATACGAAGCCATTCATTCTGCTTGGCACAAAGCCATCAAGACGTTGCCCGACTATACCGTTATCCATAAACAGGACTGGTATATTAAGGAAAATTATGCACCCGATATTGCTGATGACGGTTTGAGCTTTTTGGGCAAATCCTACCAACAGCATTTTAACGAACGTCCTTTTCTTAACCATTATTGCTACCTGTTCCTGACTAAAACCACTAAGGAAAGAATGCGTACGCAGAGTAATTTTTCATCACTTTGTAAAGGTGCTCTCATACCAAAAGAAATCAGGGATAAGGAAGCGATTCATCGTTTTATGGAAGCGGTTGCACAGTTTGAGCGTATTGCAAATGACAGCGGATTTATCGGGTTACGACGCCTAACGGAAGAAGATATCATCGGTACGGATGAAAAACAAGGATTATTGGAACAGTATTTAACGCTGTCAAGGAAAGCCGTAACACCAATGCAGGATATAGCAATCGGAGCTGAAGAAGTGCGCGTTGGTAACAAAAGATTGTGCCTGCACACTTTATCCGATACGGACGATCTGCCTTCAACTGTATCAGCAGATACCCGTTATGAAAAACTATCTACCGACCGGAGTGACTGTCGTTTGTCGTTTGCTGCTCCCGTGGGATTGCTCTTAAACTGCAATCATATCTACAACCAATATCTGTTTTTGGATAACAGCGAAGACAACCTGCAAAAGTTTGAGAAGTCCGCAAGGAATATGCACTCACTGGCTCGATACAGTCGTGCCAACCAGATCAATAAAGAATGGATAGAGCGGTACCTGAACGAAGCACACAGTTTTGGACTGTCGTCCATCAGAGCACACTTTAACGTTATGGCTTGGTCGGATGACCCTAGCGAATTCAAACAGCTAAAGAATGATAGCGGTAGTGCTTTGGCACTGATGGAATGCAAACCCCGCCATAATACCACCGATGTGGCTACGCTCTACTGGGCAGGAATGCCTGGAAATGCCGGAGATTTTCCAAGTGAAGAAAGCTTTTACACGTTCATTGAACCCGCATTGTGCTTCTTTACTGAAGAAACCAATTATCATAATTCGCCATCACCATTTGGTATCAAGATGGCAGACCGTCTGACTGGAAAACCTATCCATCTTGACATTTCCGACCTGCCGATGAAGCGAGGTATTATCACGAACCGAAACAAGTTTATATTGGGTCCTTCGGGAAGCGGTAAATCTTTCTTTACCAACCACATGGTTAGGCAATACTACGAGCAAGGCGCACACGTTCTGCTGGTAGATACGGGTAACTCGTATCAGGGATTATGTGAACTTATCAAAGGAAAAACCAAAGGCGAAGACGGGGTTTACTTCACTTATACAGAAGACAATCCTATTGCCTTCAATCCATTCTATACCGATGATGGAGTGTTTGACATAGAGAAAAGAGAAAGTGTCAAAACCCTGATACTTACACTTTGGAAACGTGATGATGAACCACCAACCCGTTCCGAAGAAGTGGCATTATCCAATGCGGTAAGTGGTTATATAGAGCGTATCAAACAGAATGATGCATATCCTTCATTCAATGGTTTCTATGAGTATGTGCAGGGCGATTATCGTAAAGTACTACAAGAAAAAAAGGTCAGGGAAAAAGACTTTGACATCGCTAATTTTTTGAACGTACTGGAACCTTACTACAAAGGAGGTGAATACGATTACCTGCTCAATTCCGATAAGCAGCTAGACCTGCTTTCCAAACGCTTCATTGTGTTTGAAATTGATGCGATCAAAGACCATAAAATTCTCTTTCCAATTGTGACTATCATCATCATGGAGGTGTTCATTAACAAGATGAGACGATTGAAAGGTATCCGCAAACTCATTCTGATTGAAGAGGCTTGGAAAGCGATTGCTAAAGAGGGAATGGCAGAATATATAAAGTACCTCTTTAAAACGGTCAGGAAGTTTTTCGGAGAAGCCATAGTAGTAACGCAAGAGGTAGATGACATCATCCAATCACCCATCGTCAAGGAAAGTATCATCAACAATTCCGATTGTAAAATCCTGCTCGACCAGCGCAAGTACATGAACAAGTTTGATGACATACAGGCAATGCTTGGCTTGTCTGATAAAGAAAAGGCACAGGTACTTTCCATCAATATGAATAATGACCCATCACGGCTCTACAAGGAAGTTTGGATTGGTTTGGGTGGAACCCATTCTGCAGTTTATGCCACAGAAGTGTCCGTTGAAGAATATCTCGCATATACCACCGAGGAAACGGAGAAAATGGAGGTGATGAAGCTTGCCGGTGAACTAGATGGAAATGTAGAGCACGCTATCAAACGGATAGCCCTACAAAGAAGAGAAAAGTAAATACAATTATTAATCATTTAAAAATCGAAGAACAATGAAAAAAATACTATTCATGGTGTTGACAGCACTAATATTGGCTGTAGTACCGTCCGCAAAAGCCCAATGGGTGGTTACAGACCCCACAAATCTGGCTCAGGGAATTGTTAACAGTGCCAATGAAATGGTACAGACTTCATCCACGGTATCCAATGTTATTAAAAATTTCAAGGAAGTGGAAAAGGTATATAAACAGGGCAAAGAATACTATGATAAGTTGCAAGCTGTCAACAATTTGGTGAAAGATGCCCGTAAGGTGCAGCAGACAGTACTGCTGGTTGGCGATGTTTCCGAAATGTATGTTCAGAATTTTGGCAAAATGATGAACGATCCCAATTTTTCTCCTCAGGAATTGATGGCTATCGCCAATGGTTATGCAGCACTGCTCAACGAAAGTACAGCACTGCTGAAAGAGCTCAAACAGATCGTAAGCTCTTCCAGTTTGTCATTGAATGACAAAGAACGTATGGATATTATTGACCGTGTGTACAAAGAAGTGAAGGAATACCACAGCCTTGTACGCTATTACACGAACAAAAATATCTCAGTAAGTTTTCTAAGGGCAAAAAAGCAGAACAATACTAAAAGAGTATTCGAACTCTACGGAACAGCTAACCAAAAATACTGGTAAGTTATGGAATTTAATAATCTTCACGAGGTTCTGCGCTCCTTGTACGATGAGATGATGCCACTGTCCGCAGATATGGCGGCAGTGGCTAAAGGAGTGGCTGGTCTGGGAGCTTTGTTCTATGTAGCTATTAAAGTATGGCAGGCACTAAGCCGTGCAGAGCCTATTGATATGTACCCTCTGCTCCGTCCTTTTGCATTGGGTCTTTGTATTATGTTTTTCCCGACCATGGTACTTGGAACCATCAATGCAGTGCTAAGCCCAGTGGTGCAGGGGACACATGCCATTCTCGAAAATCAGGTTCTTGACCTGAACGATTTGCAGGAAAAAAAAGATCTGCTGGAGCGTGAGGCAATGCTCCGCAACCCTGAAACCGCGTATCTGGCATCGAACGAAGAGTTCGATAAAAAACTGGAAGAACTGGGTTGGTCGCCATCTGATTTGGTCACGATGTCGGGCATGTATATGGAAAGAGGGATGCACAGCATTGAGCAGTCCGTAAAAAACTGGTTCAGGGAATTGCTGGAAATTCTATTTCAGGCAGCTGCTCTAGTAATTGACACCATACGTACTTTCTTTTTAATTGTGTTGTCCATTTTGGGTCCGATAGCTTTTGCTATATCGGTTTGGGATGGTTTTCAATCCACACTTTCGCAATGGCTTACTCGATACGTTAGTGTATATCTATGGCTACCCGTTGCCGACCTGTTCAGCTGCATGCTTGCCAAGATACAATCCCTGATTATAGAAAGGGATATCGAAATGCTTGCTGACCCGACTTTCATTCCCGATACGTCAAATACCGTGTATGTGATTTTTATGATCATTGGCATTGTGGGATATTTTACTATCCCAACCGTGACAGGCTGGATTATTCAGGCTGGTGGGGCAGGGAATTTTACTCGTAATGTAAACCAAACCGCAATGAAAGCCGGAAATATTGCTGGAGCCGGAGCTGGCTCGGCAGCAGGAAATATTGGCGGGCAATTACTCAAATAATGTAGAACGATTAATCAGTAAAAAATGGAATTTAAAACGCTAAGAAATATCGAAAACAGTTTTCGCCAAATCAGGTTGTACGCTCTTGTATTTGCCGTTCTCTGCATCAGTGTTGCAGGATATGCAGTATGGCAATCTTACCGCTTTGCAGAAGAACAGCGCCAGAAGATCTATGTACTGGACAATGGCAAATCACTAATGCTGGCACTTGCACAGGATGCGTCCATCAACCGACCGGTCGAAGCAAGGGAACATGTAAGACGTTTTCACGAACTGTTCTTTACGCTGGCTCCCGATAAAAATGCTATCGAAAGTAATATGAGCCGGGCGTTTAACCTTGCCGATAAAAGTGCTTTTGATTATTACAAAGACCTTTCGGAAAAGGGATATTACAACCGTATTATATCGGGCAACGTACAGCAACGTATCGAAGTAGATAGTGTGGTCTGCAATTTCGACACCTATCCCTATGCGGCACGTACCTATGCCAGACAGTTCATCATCCGTTCCAGTAATGTGACCAAACGTAATCTGGTTACTTCCTGTTTTCTTGTGAACTCTGTCCGTTCGGACAATAACCCGCAGGGCTTCAATATCGAAAAGTTTACTGTTGTGGAAAACAAAGATATAGAGGTCATTGAACGCTAAAAACGTAGGATATGAAAAAATTACGAACTGATATGGACAATTGGTTTGAGAAACTGGATGAACGTTGGCGAACACTGCCTTTAAGAAAACAGCACAAGTACACGCTTTACTTTTTTGCGGGGTATCTGTTGCTTAGCGCAGGGGTTATTTTCAAAGTATGGTATGATACCAGCAAGTCCAATAACGATATGGTCATTGAGCATATCGAAAATCCTGTTTTCAAAAAGAAATGAAGTCCTGCACTCTTGCAGGATACAGTATCAACAATTTTAAAAAATGACATTCATGAAAGAAAATGAGAATAAAAAAACGGTTGTTCGGGTAACGGAAGGTAACCCAGCAGCAACCGAAGATGTTTTGCAAGAAAGTACACAGAACAAAGCCCAAAAGCTTAAAAAACCACTTATATTCGGTTTGATGGGTGTTGTGTTCATCGGCTGTATGTACTTGATATTTAAACCGTCTTCCGAGAAAAAGGAAATCGATAAAATCGGACTGAACGAGGTTGTACCTCAGGCTACTGGCGCAGGAATGCCTGCCGATAAGGGTAAGGCATACGAGGAGGAAATGCTAGAACGTAAGAATCAGGAAAAGAGGAACGCTCTCACATCTCTTTCTGATTACTGGAATACCGACGAAAATGTAGAAGCGGAGGAGGAGCTACCTAAAGAAGAAGAAAGCTACAGCAGTGCCAACGGATCTGGAAAACAAAGTAATCCCGCTTTAAACAGTTACCGCAACGTGCAAAGCACATTAGGCTCTTTCTATAAGGACGATAATTCTGAGACGCAGGAACTCCGCAAGCAATTGGAAGAATTAAAGGAAAAACTGGCTGAGAAAGACGTTCCAGCCAAAGTAACGGTTGATGATCAATTAGCATTGATGGAGAAATCCTATCAGATGGCTGCAAAATATCTTCCTTCAGGTACAAATATGGGGGAAGTTGTACCTGCCAATGATGCTGTTTCTAAGTCGTCTTCATCTACACAAAAAGAGCAGTTCGTGGCATTCACTTCTGCAAGAAAGAACACCGTATCTGCCTTGTACCGTGAGCCTAACGATAGTGCCTTTTTAGCAGATTGGAGTCAAAACAAGAACAGCGGTTTTTATACTGCCAGTGCTTTAGAACAAGTGGTACAACCCAAAAACAGTATTAAAGCCTGTGTACAGGAAACGCAGACCATTATTGGTGAAACTGGAGTACGATTACGGTTACTGGAACCCGCCCAAACGCCTAATCGTAGCATTCCCAAAGGAACAATTTTAACGGCTAATGCCAAACTTGAGGGAGGACGTTTACAGCTCAAAGTTACTTCCATAGAACTGGACGGAAATATCCTCCCGGTTGATATTACGGTTTATGATCTGGACGGTCAGCAGGGTTTGTATGTGCCGTATTCGCCCGAAATGAATGCCCTTGGCGAAATGGCTGGCAATATGAGCCAGCAATCCGGGACGAGCCTGATGCTTACCCAATCGGCAGGACAACAGGTTGCCGCTGATTTGAGCCGTGGTGTAGTACAGGGCATTTCGGGCTATTTCTCCAAAAAAGTGAAGACACCGAAAGTTACCTTAAAGGCAGGGCATCAACTGTTCCTTGTTTCCAAAAAATAATGTTAAACATAAATAGAATTAAACAATGAAAAATTACTTAAAAACCTTTTGGGCATTTGCCATGATTATTGGCTTTGCAGTATCCTCTTTTGCACAGGACAGCGCAATAACTCCTCTTGCTTTGGGTAAGATAGAACCGTACCTTATGGAAGTTACTTATGACAAGACTTCGCATCTGATTTTCCCGACCGCTATCCGCTACGTGGATCTGGGCAGTGAATACTTGATTGCAGGAAAAGCAGAAGATGCCGAAAATGTACTACGTGTAAAAGCATCGGTAAAAGAATTTGAACCGGAAACCAATTTTTCGGTAATTACCAATGACGGCCATTTTTACAGTTTCAATGTGAATTACAGCTCATCCCCGGAGGTGTTGAGTTATGACCTGCTAACAATGCAAAAGACAGAGGACAAGGCTAATGGAAGTGATGTACTTTTTGAAGAGTTGGGTAACAACTCACCATCTCTGGCAGGCTTGTTACTGGAAACAATTTACAAAAACGATAAAAGCATTGTAAAGCATATCGGGGCGAAAAGTTTCGGCATACAGTTTCTCCTGAAAGGAATTTACATCCATAATGGTAAATACTATTTCCATACGGAACTCGCAAACCGTACCAATGTTCCTTTCCAGATTGATTTTATAAATTTCAAAGTGATGGATAAAAAGATTGCCAAGCGAACCGTGGTGCAGGAAAGACCAATGATGCCATTACGCACTTACAAGCCGCTGGACGAGATTGGTGGGAAAATGACCGAACAAAATGTGTTTCTGTTGAATCAGTTTACCATTGCCGATGACAAAGTGTTATTAATTGAGATTTTCGAGAAGAATGGGGGCAGAAATCAAACACTTCAGATAGAAAATTCAGATTTGATCAAGGCTCGCTTGATTAACAATATGCATCTAAAATTTTAGTAATCCATTAAACGTAATAACAGAAAAATGAAAAAGTATATTTATACGATGATGTTTGCCTTTATGGGTATTACTATCGCACAGGCACAACGAATGTTGCCTAAACAGAAAGGATTGGAAGTAAACGCAGGAACTCTATCTAATAATAATCCTAGCAGGAACTACTACTTTAATATAGGTATGACCGTAAACGGTAACAACGGCAATTATAAGCTTTGGGCTTTGGAATATACCCATCAATATTATGGATACAAAGATCTCGGTATACCGAACGAAACCTATACAGCCGAAGGCGGTTACAGTTTCTTCCTGCTGGGTGATACCCGTAAGAACATTACCCTGAATGCAGCAATAACTGGTGTACTGGGTTATGAAAGCATTAACCGTGGCGAAGCTTTGTTGTATGACGGGGCAAAAATACTGACTGAGGACAATTTCATTTACGGGGCAGGCGGACGGCTGTCTTTTGAAACATACTTGTCCGACCGTTTTGTGATGATTCTTCAGGGTCGCACAAAAGTTTTGTGGGGTACGGATCTGGAACAGTTCCGACCTTCAGCCGGTCTGGGATTGAGGATTAACTTTTAACTTTTAAAATATAAAACAATGATAGCATTTTTCAATAAATTCAAAATTGGCTTACTGCCAATGTATGTATTATTGGCAATCCTGATAAATTCTGTTACATCCTGTGGCAAAGACGAATTGGAAATACAAGATGATTTCCCTTTTGAGGTAAAGGTGATGCCAGTACCCAAAGAAATTGCTAATGGCAATTCCGTTGAGATTAGGCTTACGATACAGCCAACCGGTAATTACAGTAACACACAATATTTTATTCGTTACTTCCAATTTGACGGACAAGGAACTTTGCATTATTACGATGAACCTCCGTATCTGCCCAACGATTTGTATCCGTTGCGGGCTAAGCAATTCAGGTTGTATTATACTTCGGGCTCCACCGTCTCCCAATCCTTTGATGTATGGATTTCGGATAATTTCGGGAACGAAAGGCAGTTGAACTTTGAGTTTAACAGTAGCGATTAACTGCCAGGTATTCGTTTACGTTTATATTATAAACATTTGCATTTAATCACAACCCGAAGTTGATCTTCGGGTTGTTTCATTTCCTGTTTTCCAGACGTATCTATAATACAAACATTGGATAACTCCATAAACCTTACTATCTTTAAATAAAATATAGAAAAAAGACTTTACGAAAGAGGATATTATTTCAGTGATAAAGTAATTTAACTGCATTCCTATGAAAGATGTTATAGCACGTACCAATAGATTTTATATCGAAATGTCCCGAAGAGTACTTTCTGAAAAGGAATATGATGTATTGCTGAAGCTCCTGATAGAAAAAATGACACTACAGGAAGTGGCCTCCATTTATGGGGTCACCGGTGAAAGCATCCGCCAAATTTACGAAAGTACATATAAAAAAGTACAGAGCGTAACCCAGTTACTTGCTGAAATTGAATACTATAAGCAAAAATTAGAACAGTTAAAATATGACTTTAAATGCGAGACCAAGCAAATCAAAAAAAGTAAAAATAATACTGAAATTGTCCTGCATATAATGCTTTATGAAAGCCATTTTCCTTTTAGTAAGAGAATGCATAACATGTTCGAGGTTTTGGATATTCAAACCATAGGACAACTAGCCGAAATACCTCTAAAAAGTTTTGGGTGTTTCAGGGGATTTAAAGAACAGTGCAAAAAAGAACTGACCGCATTTATAGAGTTTGAAAACATTGAACATCTTTTTGAGGGTTTTTCTGTGTGGAAAAAACAGCCAATCCAGTAATTTGGAATGACAGAAAATCCAGTTATAGTAAGGCGACGTTCTTTTGCTTCTTTTCTTTGGTGGCTGATGTGGAAAGAAAAGAAGTCGGCTGAAACAACGAAAGGGATAATGAATATCCCTTAGAAATAAGATTCCAACCTGTTTGGTAAAATGCGGAGTGAGGAAGTGCGAAAGGTGCATTTTGGTAAAGTGGTTGCACCGATTTGGCGCAAAAAGACTGTCCCGACCATCAGAAGGGAGTGTCTTTTTGCCGCCCGATTTTGACTATCAGGCGACTTTTATGGGATGGGTGCGAAAGTCCTTTAGATTGTGAAAAAATCCCCTGTACGGTGTCATACCATGCCGAAATAAGTTCCATAAAAGGGAGCATCCCATTTGGGTTAAAGAGGAATTGATAAACAAATCCTGTTTCTCAAGTGCTTCTGCTAAACTGCAGCTTGGCGTGTCATCCTCTTGTTCGGACTGCTTTAATAACTCTCCAAATTCTTCGGTAATCATTGGCAGGCTTGCCACCGTTTCGTATTTCTCCGAATTGGGTTGATGAATGTTTCCTATGGTAGACAGCAACACTTGTCCTGTATGCTGGCTATTGCCAAAATCCAGCCAATATTTCGGTTCGTCCCTGTGGTGTCTGCGGTTGCCTATTTCTTTCAGTATTTCAGCAACGCCAAACCTTGCCTGTACATTATCCACGCAGGTAATGTAAATAGTTGCCTGTGCTTCTTCGGGTATTCTGCCCGAACTGTCCTTTTCAAACTTTGCGGTTTCGGCTTTCCAATTCGTCCCTGAAAAGCGGTTTACACGGTTGATTAGTGCAACGGACTTGTACAAGCCTGTTTCACTCTCTGCAAAACGCTGTCTTCCTAAATTGGCATTGGTTACAGTATCATCATCCCATAGGCGGACACGTAAGCCTGCGTGTCCCAATTCGATTAAGCTGTGGTTCATTTCCATTAAAGCGGTCAGAACCTTTGAGCCTGTCCCACCTGCACCGATTAAGTTTACCGTAATGGGATTGGTAGGGCTTATCAGATAGTTATCGGTAAAATGTACTTTTAGTTTCTCGGTATTCATCACAATAGATTTTTAATGGTTTTGTTGTTCTTTTTCAATACATCATTAGGAAAGGCTTCGCTAGTTTCAATCAATTTTTTCCAAAGGCTTACGCAATTCCCTTTTATGGGACTGTGTTCTCCTAATAGATGGCTGAAATAGCTATTAAAAAAGTAGTCTTCCCAAGCACTTATAAATTCCTCCACGGAAGCGGAATTTTTAATGTCTATACTTACAGTTCCCATACACACTTTACCGTCTTCATAAATGTTGAAGAAAGGAGCAAAATACAATGGTGTATTTTCTGTTGGTCTTCTGTCAGTAGTAATAGCAAATAGTGCTAGGCTGTTTTTACTGGCATACCAAAGCATTGATGGTACATGTGCTTTGCCGTTGGGTATGCCCAAACCCTTCACAAAATAAAATTGCTGTTTCTGTGCTTTGGTGTACCAAAGTACCGTGCCTTTTTCGCTCGGATTGATATGCAATATATTGGTCGGTAAAATTCCTTTTGGCTTTAAAAAGGCTTTGTCCTTTTCTTTGTCGGTGTGTAACGCCTTTGCTAACACTTTAGCTTCATTTACGGTCAATGGATGGGCATTGACAGGATTTCCGTTTTTGTCCATATCAAAATGCTCCACGTACATATTGGTATTCGTTCCTTTGGTTTGATAAAAAACCAATGCGGATTTTGGGTGGTAAAGCGTTCCAAAATTCTCAGTTATGTCATTTATGTTGTTCATTTTCTAGAGGTTTTATAGTCATATAATAGTGTGCATAGTTCATCCAAAAGGGCAAATAAACGGTTCTCAAAATCAAGATTGGTTTGTGTTATGTTGCTTCCGTCAAAGCGTTTGCAAATAGTAGGTTCTTCCATTGCTCCATACTCGTTAAACTCATTGTTAATGCTGTCGGTAAGCCTCTCATACAGCCAACCTGTGGTATCTGCTATAAAGGAGATATACTTTTCCATTCCAACGGTTTCGGAGTCATTCTCATCATTATAGGGGTCTACTTCGGGTCTTGGAGCGTTTCGAAAAATGCTCTCGTGTGGATATTGCGTATAGAGAACAAAGGCATCGCAAGCCACTTTTTGACATTCCAAGTCGAATGTATCACGGCTTTTAAAGTGTCTTAAGCGTTGTTCAAATATCTGTAAATTGATACGGTTGAATAGTTTTTGTTCTATCCGTTCGCCTATCCATTCGGCTTTTACAATCTCTGCAATACAGCTATTTGTTTCTTCGGTATAATCATCCTGTTCAATCCAATCGTTCATCATTTCGTACATCCAATACAGATAGCTGTTTTCCTGTCTGTAATAGGGTATATCGGCAATATGATACAGATAACTGCAAACCGAAACGAGCAATTGAGCCGTCTTTTTACGCTTTGGGTCATTGAGCATTTGAAAGAGTGGAACAATTGGAATATAGTACAGGGTTGTACCTGTGCCGTATCGTTCCTCGCTTGTAAAAAATGTTTTCTTACTATCCTGTACCAAACGTAAATTATCCCAATTGACATTGTTCTTTTTTAACTTGTTTTCCGCATCCCACATAGCCAAAGCTATATTATAGGGATAGCCATAATCTTTCGTTTGTAACGGTTCAATGCCGTAATGTTCTGCAAGTTGGGAAAGGGACTTGTAAAAATCCCTCTCTATTTTTGCTGTTTTCTTACAAGCTTGTACGGATTGAACTGTTTTGAGTTTTGGCAGAAACGCACACTTTAGAAAACCATTGGCAGCATTGCTATCGGTACGGATTTCTGTTTGTCTTTCTGTACTTCGTTTGTGTCTTTGGCTCTCTGCATACATTGTGCGAACTCGCCCAATTGTCGGTGCAGTTGCCGTTGTGTTTTTTGTTCGGGTATGCTGATAGTTCCCGATAGGATATTGCTTTGCATAGTTCATCGTTTTTAATTTTTGGTTTAACCTTTTGTTCCCATTACGCTTTCCAATTTGTATTCTATCCTATCATCACGGATAATAGGGGCAGATACTTTTGCCGTGGTTAGTATGGGATACGTATTGGCGTAAAAATTCAATACCGCTTCCACACTCCAACGTGGTTCGGGGTCGGTCAGTCTGATGTCCTGTCCTTTATCTTTAAGTATAAATACTCTTTCTAACTGTGTTGCTAATAACATAACTCTTGGATTTTGTATTAAACATTAGGTTGCTCTGTCGCAAACAGACCTGTTGAAGAAAATTGGTTTGATAGTTCCGATTTGCGTTTTCGTATCTCGTCCGCTTTTTCGGGGTAGTCGGTAATTTCGGGTACTTTCATCCACGCATCACGGAATTTGCCTTCTTTTTCCAATTCATCCGCTTTTGCCATTCCCTCTTTAAATTTCTTGTCTTTGGCTTCCTGTTCCTTTTTCTCTTTTTCGCCTTTTTCCTTTTCCATTGCCGATTGCTTTTTAGCTTCTTCCAACTGTTTCATAAAGGCTTCCATATTTACCATTAAACCCGAAGCGGTTTGTAAAGGTGTTGCTATCTGCTGAAAAAATCCCTCATCCAATTCATCTGCTGTTCCCCTTAAATTAAGCGGAGGTATCAGTTGTTTTGCAGTATCTCCGCATTGTTCGTTTTGGAGAATAACCGATACAATAAGGTTGTTTTCTGCTCCCTTTGCTATGGTTAGGTGCAAATCTCCTTGTATGTCCATTTGTGCTATCTGATTGAAAAAATTTGTGTTCATCGTTCTAAAATTTAATTGTCCATTTTTTTAATGTCTTCACATTATAAAGTTTTTTAAAGGCTACCACCATTTAAGACGGTAGCCTAAGGGTATTTAATTAAGGTTTAAGATTTCCGCTCCTTCTGTTGCAAAAGAGGTACACAGTTCAAAAGCCTTTTGGGTTTTTAGCTGTGCCGTACCACCCATTACAATACTCTGTAGCTTGGCTTCATTATCTTTGTAATTGCGTACATTCTGATAGTATCCTGTCACGGCGTTATACGCTCCAAACAAAGTACCTTTGGTTGTTTCCATCTGCTGTGTATCACTAAGCATAGCGTAGGTAAAAGCATCTTCTACTGTGTTTTTGAACAAGGTGGAAACTTCATCTTCCGCACCTTTTTTCAATAAATCAAATGTTTCCTTATTTGGACAAAGCGATAATTGGATTAGCTTTTTTACCTCTTGGTCAGTTACCTTTACTTTAGCCCATTGGTTGAATATGCCCTCTAATTGGTTGCTCAGTGTATTTGCCAATCCCATAACCTTGTGAGCATCATCCAAACGCTGTTTTGCTCCCGAAGTATGTTTGATGCGTACCACGTTACTCATCGAACGAAGCGAAGCATTAAGGGTGTTTTGGCATACGATTCGGATAGGTGTAAATGCTGCGGTAATGCTTCCGCTGCCATCGTGCGAAGTAGTCAAAAAAATGTACTTTTCGATAACATCGTCTCCATTGCCTACTCGGATGTAGTCGGGCAGTTTTGCGGTGATAAAAATGCGCTCCCCGTTGCCCAATGCTCCTGCGGTTTCATATAATATGCCTTCGTCACCGCCTACAATGGCATCGAAGAAATTGAACGCTTCAGGGTTTTGTACAATGTGGTAATCCTTGCCGACTACTCCCAATACCGCATTGTTATCGGTGCGTATGTTGGCGAAATAGTTAGGTACTTCCAATTCGCTGTTGCCTATCTCTATGCCGTTAGCCGTTTCGATAATGCCGGAACCTTTTGTAAATAGGGGGCTTTTAGCTACTTCATAGTCTAATCCTGCATGTTTTATCGCTTCTCCGCTTGTTGGGTATTGCTCCACAATCTGCCCCAATCCGTGCCATGCTTTTTCTTTTACGCTAAAGAATGAATAACGTCCTGTTTCGCTGTTAAAATTGATATTATGTGCCATGATTTTAAAATTTTAAATTGTTAAAAATTATTTAGATGCTCGTTGTTAAAACGGGAGATCGTCCTTTGTATCGTCATTGTTGTTTCCTGTAGAAGCCTGTTCCGCTTCGGTTTTCTTACCGCCCCCGTGAAGCTTGATTTGCGAGGTGTTGAAGTTCAGTCCTGCGTGTGGTTGTCCGTCACTGCCTGTCCACGCTCTTGCACTCACTTTGCCTGTCAGTTCTACCACCGTGCCTTTTGTGAGTATCTGCGCTACTTTTGGACTAAGCCAATAGGCGCAGTCGAAATACGTTGTCTGCTCTATGCGCTCACCCGCTTTGTTTTTGTAGCTGTCGTTGATGGCTACCGAAAAGTTTACTACTGTTTTGCTGTTGGACACGTTGCGTACCTGCGCATCCGCTGTCACTCTTCCTGTGATGTTCATAATTTCTACGATTTTTAGTGATTAATTTTTTTTGAAATTTTATTCGGCAATGTGAGGAGGTGCTGTTTTGTTTCATCAAATCCATTTGTAATATTTTATTTCTCATTGCTGACATTTTTTTTATTCGTCTAAAGAGCCGGAGTATGCTATGTTTTGTTTCATGAGCATAAAAAGGTGAGTGTTTAGCAATAGCAAGGCTTTGATAAAAAATACAACCTGGATGGGTGGAGATTTTTTGGCAAATCTGAAGGACCAGGCCTTGCTATTGCGTAAAGAACACGGAGTTACCTTTGCTCTTGAAATAAGACAAAAGCATACTGGTTTTTGAATATAAAAATGAAGGGGAAGTAATGATGATTTGTATTACTCAAATGCAAATGAGATTAAAATTTGACAAAGGATTAAATATCCTAACTCAATTACAGACCCATCCATTGGATTCAGTATATTCAATCTATAAGCCGCATTAATTATTTTACCATTATGGCTGAGCTTTGAAATAATAAGGTATTCATAAAATGATCTAAGGTGACGTGGGAAAAGATTGTAATTGATTTGGAATAGGAGCGGTAGCGCAACGAGGACATGGAAGATTTAATATGAGGGATTGAAAGAGTGTTTATCAAGCCCTATTTTTATGAATTTTCCATCGTTACCTGTCTAAAAATAAGTTTGATTCTTGGGTAGAAAACCGGTTAAATTGACCAGCATTTTTTGGCATAAAATCGTATGAAATTGTATGCAGGATTTTATAAGAAAATTGAAAAATAAGTTTTTACCGTATATAAGTTTATAACTACTTTAGCCAATATTCAAAAAAAGTCAAAAAAACACAATGTCAGACGAACAAAAGAAACTCTTAGAAACCCAATTATGGGCGATTGCCAATATCCTAAGAGGTAAAATATCAGCCAATCAATTTCAAGACTACATATTAGGTTTTATTTTCTACAAATACCTTTCGGAAAAATTAGAAAAAAAAGCCAATGAGTTCCTAAAGCCAGATGGAATCGTGTTTAATACTATTGACGAAAATAGTAGTGATGGTAAAGCTGTTTTAGAAGCGTTAAAAGAAGCCATTGTTGAAGCACTAGGATATTTTCTAAAACCATCCGAACTGTTTACAAATCTTGCAAAAAAAGGAAATGCAAAGGTTATTAATCAAGACGATGAAGAGCAAATTCAAAGCACTTTTATTCTCGAAGATTTAGCCAACGTTTTGAACTCTATCGAAAAAAGTACCATGGGTTCTGATAGTCAAGACGATTTTGACAACCTATTCTATGATATCGATTTAAACTCTACTAAAATAGGTCGTACCACCAAAGACCGTAACGATGTCATTGTAAAAATACTTACAGCATTGGACGAAATTGATTTCGATTTAGACAATACCGAAGGTGATGTTTTGGGTGATGCTTATGAGTATTTGATTGCACAATTTGCAGCAGGTGCCGGACAAAAAGCAGGAGAATTTTACACACCGCAACAAGTATCGAGTATCTTGGCCAAAATTGTGACTACTCGCAAAAGCAAGTTAAAATCAGTTTATGACCCAACATGTGGATCCGGTTCGCTTTTACTTCGTGTGGCACGAGAGGTAGAAGAAGTAGGACATTTTTACGGTCAAGAACAAAACCGTACCACCTACAACTTAGCGCGAATGAACATGATTTTGCACGATGTGAATTATCATAAGTTCGATATTAAAAACGAAGACACGCTCGAAAAACCGCAACACTTGGATTTTAAGTTTGATGCCATTGTAGCCAATCCACCATTCTCAGCAAAGTGGTCTGCAAATCCTATTTTTACAAATGACGAGCGATTTTCGCAATACGGCAGACTGGCACCTGGAACCAAAGCTGATTTTGCTTTTATCCAACACATGGTGCATCAGTTAGACGATAGCGGTATTATGGCCTGTATTGCGCCGCATGGCGTATTGTTTCGAGGTGCTGCCGAAGGACATATTAGGAAGTATTTAATTGAAGATTGCAACTACATTGATGCCATTATTGGTTTACCGTCTAACTTGTTTTATGGCACGAGTATTCCAACCTGTATTTTGGTCTTGAAGAAATGCAAAGAAACGCCAGAAAACATTTTATTCATTGATGCCAGTAATGATTTTGAAAAAGTAAAAAATCAAAACGTACTACGTGAATTTGACATTGATAAAATTATTGAAACCTACCAAAACAGGACCGTAATAGACAAATATTCTAACGTAGCAACTCTCGAAGAAGTAAAAGCCAACGATTACAACCTGAACATTCCTCGATATGTAAATACTTTTGAAGAAGCCATCTCAATTGATGTAAATGCAGTGGCGGATCAATTGCAAAGCATTGATTTAAAAATGAATGAAGTGGATAAAACCATTGTTTCGTTTTGTAGTGAATTAAATATCAAAACTCCTTTTTAATATGGAAACACTTCAACCAAAATTAAGGTTTCCAGAGTTTGAGGGTACTTGGGAGTTTAAAAATTTAAGAGAAATTACCTCACTAATAACTAAAGGTACTACACCAAAGACTTTTTCTGAAAACGGTGTAAATTTTATAAAAATAGAATGTTTGAATGGTCATAATATAGACACCAGTAAATGTTTGTTTATTGATGAAAAAACACATAACAAAGAGTTAAAAAGATCTATACTACAGGAAAATGATTTACTATTTGCTATAGCCGGTGCAACAATAGGTAAATGTACAACTGTAAAAAAAGAAGCTTTACCAGCAAATACAAATCAAGCTCTTGCCATTATTAGACTAAAAGAAAAAGAAAATAAAGATTATATTTTTCAAATTCTTACATCTGAATGTATGAGTAAATATATTAAAGATAATATTTCTGTTGGTGCCCAACCAAATTTAAATTTAGAGCAAATTAATTCTTTTTCATTCAGTTATCCATCCCACGAAGAACAAACCCGCATAGCCAATTTCCTCTCATTAGTAGATGAAAAACTAAATCTTTTAAAAGAAAAAAAATCCCTTTTAGAAGAGTACAAAAAAGGCATCATGCAAAAAATTTTCAACCAAGAAATCAGGTTTAAAGATGATAAAGGTAATGATTTTGAGGAGTGGGAAAATTTCAAATTAGGAGTATTTGCGAAAATAACTACAGGTTCTTCAAATAGAGAAGATAGTAATTTAGATGGGGAATATACTTTTTTTGATAGATCGCAAGATATCAGGTCAAGTGACAGATTTTTGTTTGATGCTGAGGCGATAATTGTTCCAGGTGAAGGTCAAGAGTTTATTCCTAAATATTTTAAAGGTAAATTTGATTTACACCAACGTACTTATGCAATTATGAATTTTGGAAATAATGATGGTGTGTTTTTGTTTTACTCAATAACTCATAATAAAAACCATTTGAATTCTCACGCAGTTGGCTCTACTGTGAAATCATTAAGACTTCCAATGTTTGAAAGTATGCCAATTAATTTACCTTCATTACGGGAACAAACCAAAATCGCTAATTTCCTTTCGGCAATTGATGAAAAAATAGCATTAGTTTCCAATCAAATACAAGATACCCAAGAATATAAAAAAGGATTGTTACAGCAAATGTTTGTGTAAATAAAAACACTATGGAAAATAAAAAAATTATCGATTACATTATTTTAGAAATGGAATCAAAAGAGTTTCTAGTAATTGAGGTTTTAAACAAGATTAAAGAGGGATATCTTCCATTAGGAGGAATTTCATTGGCTGTAGATTCTGGAAAATTGACAGTATTTAAATATTTTGCTCAGGCTATGGTTAAATACGATGATAAATAAATGATATCCTAATCCGAAATACTATTAGAATAAAATCTAATTGAAAAATTGGATGATAAAAATGTATTGTTGCAGCAAATGTTTGTGTAAATACTTCGAGATTTATCAATAATCTCGAAGTATTTACTATATTTGAACTCTTTAATAATACTGTTAAGATGGAAGATGCACCGAAAATGATTTTTAATCAAAAAATATTTGCACTGGCAAATAAACCAGATGTGGTTGTTAAGATAAAAGAAATTAATAACGAGTATTTATATTGGGATAAAGTAAAATATAAAAAAATATTAGATTTAGATCCTATACAACTTTGGTCTGCCGTAAAAATGGCAAGAGCGGTAAATTACAAAAATATCTCTTTTGGTAGTTATCAATTTAATTATGTGACTACTGATTATATTCAAAAAATACTTCACTATTTTGATATGAATATCGGTGGTTATATGGGAGCAAATAATGTTGTTCCAGATGCTGATAAAACTAGATATTTGGTAAGTGCTATTATGGAAGAAGCTATCTCTAGTAGCCAGATAGAAGGAGCCAATACTACCCGTAAAAAAGCTAAAGAAATGCTTCGTAAAGAAGTAAAACCAAAGACCAAGTCAGAACAAATGATTGTAAATAATTATGTTACAATCAAACACATCACACAAAATCGCAATGACGATTTAACCCCTGAAAAATTGTTATACGTTCACGGACTAATTGCTTGTGATACATTAGACGATAAAAAAGAGGAAGGCGCATTTAGAATATCTGATGATGTACAAGTTGTCAATCATATTGATGGCGAAGTCGTGCATACACCTCCTAGCCATAAAGAACTGGAAATATTAATTAAAGACTTATGTGACTTTTTTAATGCTGATAGTAAAGAAACTTTTATGCACCCTATCCTTAAAGCAACTACTATTCATTTTATGATTGGTTACATTCACCCTTTTACAGATGGAAATGGTAGAACGGCGCGTGCCTTGTTTTACTGGTATTTATTAAAAAAAGGATATTGGCTTACAGAGTATTTATCTATTTCAAAGATTATTCAGGATACTAAAAATCAGTACGAGAAAGCCTATTTATATACCGAAGCAGATGCCAATGATTTGACTTACTTTATGACCTATCATTTAAAGGTGATGGACAAATCGTTCGAAGCATTAAAAGAATATATTCAACTGAAACAAAAAGAAAATTTACAAATTGCAAGTTTTGTTAGAATTCCAAATGTTAATGAACGTCAAGCGCAATTATTAAAAATACTATACGATGAACCAGAAAGTATTTTTACTGTAAAAGAAGTAGAGAATAGATTTTTAATATCAAATTTTACAGCACGAACTGATTTGTTAGGTCTCGTAAATCTTGACTTTTTAGATATAATTCAAGTCAATAAAGTGAAACAAAACTTTGTGCGTTCTGAAAAATTCTTAGTATTATTAACCAAATATAAAATTAAATAAACTTCGAGATTTGTAAAGAATCTCGAACTATTAATATAACATGACATCACAATCCGAATTAATTTTAGAGCAAAATCTAGTAAACCAATTAGCTTCAAATGGATACGATAAAGTAACTATTAAAGATGAAAATAATTTACTAGTCAATCTTAAAAAGCAATTAGAAAAACACAACAACAAAGTGTTTTCTAATTCGGATTTTAAGCAAATACTAAACCACTTAACCAAGTCTAACAATGTTTTTGAAAAGGCGTTATTGCTACGCGATAAGTTTGCTTTCAAAAATGACAATAACGAATTGGTTTATGTGGAGTTCTTAAATATGGATTTCTGGTGTCAAAATCAATATCAAGTAACCAATCAAATCACGGTTGAAGGGACGTATAAAAACCGTTATGACGTAACCATTTTAATTAACGGTTTGCCCTTAGTGCAAATAGAATTAAAGAAGACGGGCTTAGAATTAAAAGAAGCCTACAATCAAATCAACCGCTACCAAAAACACTCTTTCTCAGCCAATACTCGGTTGTTTAATTATGTGCAATTATTTGTAATTAGTACCGGCGTAAATACTAAATACTTCAGCAATTTCGGAAACAAAAAACCCGATTTCAAACAAACCTTCTTTTGGACAGACGAAAACAACAAACGTATTTCTAAATTAGAGGATTTTGCCAATACCTTTTTAGAGAAATGTCATTTATCTAAAATGATTACGAAATACACCGTATTGCATGATTCTGATAAAATGTTGATGGTATTGCGTCCGTATCAATTTAATGCCGTAGAACGTATTATTGACAAGGTAAAAAACAGCAACCACAACGGTTATATATGGCACACTACAGGTTCAGGTAAAACATTAACTTCGTTCAAAGCCAGTCAAATTTTGTCACAATTACCAAAGGTGGATAAAGTAGTTTTTTGTGTAGACAGACAAGATTTAGATTACCAAACGGCTAAAGAATTCAATGCCTTCAAACCAGATTGTATTGACCCAACTAATAATACTGCCAACTTAGTACGACAGTTCAAAGACAGCAATAGCAAGCTTATTGTAACAACGATTCAAAAATTGTACAATGCTATTACGAGAGAACACCATCTTAAAACAATGGACGATCTAAAAGACAAAAAAATTGTCTTTATTTTTGATGAATGCCACCGCTCTCAATTTGGAGATACGCATAAAAAGATAACCCAATATTTTGAAAACTATCAAATGTTTGGGTTTACCGGTACACCTATTTTTGCAGAAAATGCCTCGTCTAAAAACAAGCAAAACCAAACCACGGCAAGCTTATTTGGTGAGCAATTGCATAGTTACGTTATTACCGATGCGATAAAAGATGACAATGTATTGCGTTTCTCTGTGGAGTATGTAGGGAAGTATAAAGAGCGTGAGAATTCGCAAAATGAAATTGACATTGAAGTAGAAGCAATTGATACCCAAGAATTATTACAAAGCAAAGACCGCATTGAAAAGATTACCAATTATATCATTCAGCAACATCCCATTAAAACGCAAAACAAAACGTTTACGGCTATGTTTTGCGTGAGTAGCGTAGACATGCTGATTAAATATTATGATCTATTCCTTAAATTAAAAGAAGAGGGTAAACATGATTTAAAGATGGCTACAATTTTTAGTTTCGGTGCCAATGACGAAATGATTAGCGATACAGACGATTATGATAGTAAAGATTTTAATGAGGTAGCAGAAAAGGAAGAAGTTTATAATGCCTATCATAAAAGAGATAAGCTAGAAAGTTATATAGAAAATTACAACAAAACCTTTAAAACCAATTGGACTACAAAAGACAGTCAATCCTTTTACAATTATTACAAAGACATAGCACAACGAGTACGTTCTAAACAAGTAGATATTTTATTTGTGGTTAATATGTTCCTAACAGGATTTGATAGTAAATCATTGAATACCCTATTTGTAGATAAAAATTTAAAATACCACGGTTTAATTCAAGCCTATTCCAGAACCAATAGAATTCTTGGTGATAAAAAATCACAAGGAAATATTGTCGTATTTAGGAATCTTAAAAAAGCCACTGATGATGCCATTGCCTTATTTTCAGATAAAAAGGCTAAAGAAATTATCATCTTAAAACCATACGAAACCTACGTTAAAGAAATTAATGAAGCTTACGATAATTTAACAGCAATTACTCCAACTTTTGAATCAGTTGATGATTTATATACCGAAGACGAAGAGCTAGAATTTGTAAAAGCGTTTCGTGAAATTATCCGGTTAAAAAACATAATTGCATCATTTGTAGATTTTACTTTTGACGATATTGTTTTAGGAGAACAAGAATTTGATAACTATAAATCGAAATACTTGGAGTTATCTGATAAAGGTAAAAAAGAAAAAACCTCCATACTTAACGAAGTCGATTTTGAACTAGAATTGATTCATCGTGATGATATTACAGTAACCTATATTTTAGGATTATTAGCCAAGTTAAAAGCAACAAACCCAGAGGAAAAAGAACGCAGACAAAAAGAAATACTAGATATCGTTGCAGGAGATGTCAAACTGCGCAGCAAACGCGAATTGATAGAACGTTTCATTGAAGAAAACTTGCCATTACTTGAAGATGCTTCAATAGAGGAAGGTTATGCAGCATTTATGATCGAAGAACAGCAAAAAGCCTTCAATCAATTTGTACAAGATGAAAAGATAAATGCGGACAAGCTAAAAAAACTAACAGAAGATTATTTATTCACCCAAAGAATCCCCACCAAACAAGAAGTAGTGGAAGTATTAGAACATCAACCCTCTATTTTACAAAGATCAAAAGTAGGTGATACTATTCTAAATAAATTTCTTACTTTTATCGACACGTTTTTTAATGATTAATATTTAATTTGATTGTGTAAAATAAAAATTTATGACAGTAGTAAATATAGTATTTCACCATATAATAAAAGAACTAAAAGGAAAAGCATCTTTAAAATGCTCTGATAAGTTGTTACCCATTAATGCAACTGTCAATGAATTTGTAACAAAATTAATTAAAAACTACAGTTCAAAAAATCCAACTCAAGGAACTTTTCAAGACGATCCTGATAATTATCCATTTCAAAAAAAGGTTGAATCTTATCTAAATGATGGAGATTTCTTGGCTTTTACTCAAGAATCAATGAAAATTCTGGAAAGAGCGATAGATATACCAACAACAACAGGAGGATATGTCGTTTTTGTGCATTATACTGAGAAAAATGTTGATTTTTTGATTACAGCAATGCTTGATAAAGCTGCACAATTCACAGTGGATGACGAAAATTTAGATATTGAAAAATTGATGACTCTTGATGTTGAAAAATTAGCCAGAGCTAATAGATTAAATATTAAAAGATGGCAAGATAAAGATATTTTATACCTATCGTTTATTAAAGGAACAAGAGCAGTTTCCAATTACTTTATTAAATTTATTGGCTCTACTGACATTACTTCTTCAAAAGAAAATTTTGATAAGCTAAAGGATGCTACAAATAGATATTTTATTGAAAAAAATATAAAAGCATTAGAAAAAGATAAAATTAAAGACAAATTTAAAGCCTATTTCGATGTTTGTTTTGATCAAAAAAAAGATGCTGAATTAGAGTCTATTTCCTCTCTTATTAATGACCAAGAACCAAAGGCTTTTTTAGATTTCATAAAAGAAAAAGAACTAGAAGTTAGTGGTAAAATTGCTATTCATAGAAAAACTGATTTTGATTCTTTTGTTAGAACTAAAATTGTTGAAAAAGGATATACGTTGTTTTTTGATAAATCATTGATTAAAACAAATAAAATAACACACATAGGTAATCAAATTATTATCAACGATGTTCCAGATGAATTGATAAAATTAGCTTTTGATGATGAAAAAACTTCTTGATAGTGTAGTTCAGGTTAGAAGACTTATAGATTTACAAAGTGCTGATTCAATTTCTACAATAGGTTTCCTTGTTATTACTGAAACAAATATTGAATATTTTGATTCATTGCTTGATAGTGAAATAATCGATATACTAAGCGTTGGTGAACCAAATGAAATGAAGAGTATAATGAAGGAGGACATTCCTAATTTTATCAACCAACAAGTTTATTTGGACATAAGAACAGGGAATATTAATTGCTATTTTGAAACGGTAAATGATTTTCTAAATGGTAATAAGTTTAAATTAAAAAGTGAGTTATTCTACATTGCTGAAAATGATTATTATTCAGAAGAATCAGCAGTTGTAAATGAAATAGTTAATAACTACAATAAAAACATCGAACTTATTGATTTTTTAAATTCATTATCTCATACTCATCATCTAATAGGAAATCAGCTGAAATATTATTTTTACAGGATTTCAAATAGTATTGTTGAAATTGATATAAAATATTCAATTCAAGATTTAGATTTTTTTTCTGAATTAGAAGGATTTCAGGAATTAAAAAAGGAATTTTTAGACCCGATAAGTCATAAAGACAAAAAGGAATTATTTGTAAATGAATTGGTGAATTTTATAGAGTGCAATTCAAGTGATTATTTGACAATTGTTAAAAATTGGAAAACTATTCTAAATTCTTATAATAAAAGCTATAAATTATATCTGGCTGGTTTTTCATTTGAGAAAATTAAAACATCTTCAAATGAACATTTTCAGAAATTATTAGATCGTATCTATGATTCAATAAGTAAAGTATCAGGATATATTTTTGGAATCCCAATAGGCTTTATTTTATTATTGAATTACTTTGACTATAGCGGTTTGTTAATATTCAAAAACGTCATAATTCTAATATTATCAATTCTTTTTTTTGTTTTGATATGGTACATTTTACTAAAAAATATTAAAGAATCAATAGATGCAATTGAAGAAGATATTGACGAATTTATTAATCTGATTAGTACAGTTATTGTGCTTAAGCCTATTAAAGAAAAATTAGAAAGTCTTAAAAAGGTTTCTATAAAAAAACAACGAAATAAATTACTGATAGTGAAAGGAGTTACAATATCAATATTTGCCCTAACAGTTATTGTGTTTTCTTATATATTCTTAGATATAAGTATTTATTTGTAAAAGGTTTTTATTAGATACAAAGTGCTAATGACTATAGCACTCATATTTTGCTTCGTTGAATGGTATTATAGTTTCTATCATAATTTAATTTTTTAAATTATAAATATATAATTATGACGTTCTTCAGTTAAGTCGTTGGTCTAGTTTATATATTTTAAATCAGTGGTTTAATTTATTTTGTAAGAAAATTTAGATATTTTTTTGTTTAAATGGTAAAATGCTACGATACTGCCATTTAAATTTTGAGCACTTTTAAAAATTTTGATAGTTGCGGGAAAAATAAAAAAGCCTGCAAGAAAAAAAATGTAGTCTTTAAATCCTCGCTCGCAGCATTTTGTCCGTTTTTATAAAAAATCTGCAATATAAACCATTTGCCTTCGACTTTAAAGTGGCTTTCAAAGCCACTTTAAAGTAAAAGCTAAGAATTCATTTTCTTTTTTTAACCAGTTTTAAAAAAAATTATTTAAATGAAATTTTATTAGTTGTTTCTCTTTTTTTCTCATCGATGATTTTTGTATATATCTGCGTTGTCTTTATGTTTTTGTGCCCCAGCATTTTCGATACCGTAAAAATGTCGGTACCTGCTGCCATCTGCAATGTTGCATACGTATGACGAAAGCAATGAAATGTAATATGTTTCTCAATTGATGCGTCGTTAACCCATATAGGCAGCAACCGGTCAACATCCCATTTTTTTAAATCATAAAAGACTCTCTTATATTGATCCACTTTTTCACCTAAAAACTCGAATGCTTCGGGGGATATAGGAAGGGTTACTGGTCGATCAGTTTTTTGCTGCTTAAATCTTATGTAATATCCTTCACTTTTACTGTATTGTACTTCTTCCCATGTAAGTTTTGATATATCGGAATAGCGCATGCCTGTGAGCAGAGAAAAAAGACTGACACGTTTTACAATTTCCTTTTTACAAGGGGTTTTAAATAGCCTTACAGCTTCTTCCATGGTTAGAAAATTCCTTTGAGACTCTTGTTCCTTTATGCTTTCAACCGCAGCATTAACATCCGTTTGAAGTAATCCTTTTTTGTAAGCTTTTCGAAGAGTAGCTTTGATCTTATTGAAATAAGTTAAAGCTGTATTCTGAGCTAAAAACTTACCCTTTTTCCTGATACATTTTGCCTTTAAGAGATACTCCCTAAAATCTTCTATAACAGTCACATCGATATCCTGTATCAGTAAATCCTCATTTTTAAGAAAATTTTCAAAGTGGATAATGGCATAAGTCCAGATATCACCGTTATTACCCGTTTTATGCTCTGCAACAAGCTTGAGATACTGCAGAAATGATTTTTCGCCAATCTCTTTAAGACGAAGTTGCTCTAACTCAAAAGGATTGTAGATCTGTGACTTATTTACTTCATTAAACCTATTTGCACAGATAATTTCAGCTTTATAGAGATTCTCAGAATTCATAGTCTTGTCAACATTATTTTTTGGTTTAGGAACGAGGTATAAACTTAAATACTCCCTACGGTAAAGTTTATGAGTCTTAGGATTGTAAACCGGAGGGAAAAAATCAAGATATAGTGTAATCTTACCACTTGGCAGCATCCTTTTTCTTAGCGTAACATTTATATTTTTCATCTTCCCGCAGCATTAAAAATTATATCAATATCCTGTTTGGATACACAGGTGAATTTTCCAACGGAATATTTTACTATACCCTGCCGTTGAATCAATAGATAGAGCGCTCCTGAAGAAATATTATACTTCTGTTGAATTTCCGTTATAGTATAGCAATTGTCAAAACCAGGAAATTGCTGTCCAGTTTTCAAGGTCACATCCTGTATAGGAATTGCAAAAAAAGCTTCAAGATCGCATCTGCGGATAACAGTTCGTTTGCCAAACTTTGCAATGTCCAGCTGTCCATTGTTAACTAACCTGTAAAGCGTACTTCTGCTGATTCCAAAAAGAAGGGTTGCCTGAGTAATTTTTAAAAACTCAAGAGGCTTTATTTTTTCCAAATCTGTGTTTAAAAGCTGAACGATCTCGTTATTGCTTTTTTCTACTTTTCCTTTGCGTACCAGTGATTTATAACCACGGCTGTTGCAAATGTGCGAACAATACCGTGTGCGCGTTGTTCTGGCTGTGAACTGTTTTTTGCAGTGCTCACAAATTCTGATAACCTCAATGTTAGAACTCATAATGTGACTAATTTTGTGTCCCATTGTGTCTATGTGTCTCTCTGTGTGTCATAATTTCGCCAAAAAAAAATCCAACAAGGAAAATTATTTTCGTGGTACAATAATGGTACAAAAAGGAACAAACTATCTGCAAATAAAGCTAAATAAACAGAAAGAAGAATCCCAGTTAAAATGCCGTTTTATGACATTTTAACTGGGATTCTTTGTTTTATTTTGTGATGTTTTGTGAAACCTATTTTCCGATACAGAAAATTGCAAAAAAACTCTCGGCAAAAATTACAAAATACTATCGCTGAAGGTTTTCTTCAACCCGAGGATGATTCGTTTGCTTAAGGCTCGTTTTTGAAAGTATTTTTGAAGTAGCCTTTACTATAGATTAATTGCCAAGAGTTGATGAACAGACAATCATAGCCAAGAATCTCCTTTTAAAGCCGAAGATTGATTATTTCTGTATCATTCTAATAATTTAGTAGTTGTACCGATTAAAAAAAAGAAATCAAAAAAGCAGAATTTATTTTTTGGTAAATGAAAATATGCAACAGTCAAATTTTTAAAAAAATGTTATGGAAGAAATTATAACAAAAGAAGATTTAAGGCAGTTTGGTCTGCAATTATTAGATAAAATGCGCATTATAGTTCAAGAGACCACTCCTACGCAAACGGAATTAGTACAGCCAGAATGGCTCAAAAGTAAGGCTGTCAAAAAGCTGCTGGATATCTCTGCAGGTTCAGTGCAGAATCTCAGAGTGACACAGAAAGTCCGATTTAAAAAAGTTCTGGGCTCGTATTATTACAATAAAGAAGATCTTCAGAAACTTTTTAATGATGAATCAGACAAATAAACCAAGTGAAGACCAAATCATGAACTATTTATCCATTTGTATGGACGATCCAAGGCTTAATGTTTGGCATCTGGCCATTTTAGCGGCAATTCTAAATTTAGGTTACAGGCAGAGACAATGGCAGAGAATCAAAGTTAGTCGTAGTAAAATAATGGCATTGTCGCACATAAATACACTGCCAACATACCATAAATACTTTAAACAGCTTCAAGATTTTGGATATTTCAAGTACAGCCCCTCATACCATCCAGACTATAGGAGTGAAGTTGAATTACATGAAAAAAGGTTATCTCATAACTAGTGAGATAACCTCTTTGTTTTACTATTTATTTTTTTTCCAAATATGAATTAAGATGAGGGTATATTGTATTTTTCCTTAATTGTTTTTATATCTTTTTCTAATCTTGAAAGTACAGCCAGATCTACTTTGGACATCTTAAAGGACGTTTTAGACAGTCTTTTATTGAGCAGTGACATTTCGCGTCCAATGGTTGCCTGTTCTGTAATGGCATAGGCTTCCGTCTGTTTAACAGACGCATGGCCTAGCATTTCTTTAACTACATTAATGGGGACATTATTGTTTAATGTAACTGTACTTCCAAAGGTTCGACGTGCCATATGTGTATTTAATGTGAAGGGAAAACCGCATAGAGTCGCAATCTCTTTAAGATACTCGTTCATTTTCTGGTTGGAAGAAACTGGTAAAACTGTGCCACGCTGTAAGCACAGAGGGTGTTCTTTATATTTTTTAATTATTTTGAGTGCTTGAGGCAATAGTGGGACATTGGTAGGAGAACCCGTTTTTTGTCTTTCAGACATTATCCAAGAATTCCCGTCAATACCATCTTTGATATCGGTTTTTTTTAATTGATATGCGTCGATATAAGCCAATCCCGTGTAACATTGGAATACAAATACATCTCTGACAACATTAAGTCTTTCTGTGGTAAAATAATGCCGTTCCAATTCATACAGTTCTTGTGTGGAAAGAGGTTTCTTAACTATTTTGGTTTTTCGGCTTTTAAAGTTTTTAAAAGGGTCTTTTAGGATGACTTCCTTATCGATTGCACGAATGACAATTTTTTTGAAATTAGCAATGTATTTAAGCGTGGTATTGTTGCTGCAATTTCGAACTGTTCTCAGGTAAAACTCAAAGTCCTTAATAAATTCAAGATTTAGATCTGTAAATTCAATATCATCAGCATTAAATTTAAATCTAATAAATGACCTTAAATGATTTATCGTAATAGTAAAACGATCAAGAGTTCCTTTAGCATATCCTTTTCCCAGTAAGGCAGTCATTTCATCATTATGTTTTTGAAATTCTTCCAGTACTTTAACCCTTGGAGTAACGTTTCCTAATATGTAATCCATGATCTTTTGGGAAGTTATTGGTTTTCCGCTGTACATGATGTCGGTCTTGTATTCATTGATTTTTAAAATCAGTGAATCCAGAAAAAAGTTAAGGGATCTCGCATCTTCTTTGGTGCCGATAGCCCTTTCGGTTTTCTGGTCCCAGCGGGCGCTGTCCCATTTTCGTTTGGTGGATGTTTCCTTAGGGATTCCATCTACAGTTATTCTAAGATAAACTGTTCTAATTTTACTTTCATTGCGGGGGATTTTCAAAAAGAAAACCAACCCAAAGCTGCTCTCTAACATAATTCAACTTTTTAGATTAATAAATGTAGAATTATAGCATCAAAAAAACAAGTCGTTAACCTCGTTAACCTCTGTATTTACTAGTGTTTAAGTGGTATTCTGTGGCACATTTTGTGAACACGGTAATGTGCCACGATTTTGCCATAGAAACTTTGAGCGTTTTTATAAATATTGAAAAGTGCTTTAAAATAAAAAAACCTGCGAATCCTTGGATTTGCAGGTTTTACCACGTTTTTTGCGGGTTTTTGAAAAGATTGAAAAAGTTGCCTTTTTGCTTCTTTTACCCTTTTGGTGGGGAGAGTAGGATTCGAACCTACGAAGACGTAGTCAGCAGATTTACAGTCTGCCCTCGTTGGCCGCTTGAGTATCTCCCCTTGGCCTTTGTTAACAACGTTTGTTGTTGTTAGCGGTGGCAAATATAGGAACAGTTTTCGTTTCTGCAAACAAATTTTGCACTTAATTTTATATTATTTTTTAATGTATTGGTATTGAATAAAATAAAAAAATCTCCACTAGGGAGATTTTTTTATTTGTTATCAAACAACTATTTTTTTGCAAGTAATTCAAGAACTTTAGCTTTTAATTCAGCCCCTCTTAAGTCTCGTGCTACTACCTTTCCTGATGCATCTAAAATAAAAGTAGCAGGTATAGCTTCAACCTTGTATTGTGCAGCAATTGGCTCGTCCCAGAATTTTAAGTTGGAAACTTGATTCCACGTTAAATTATCTTTTGCAATCGCCTCTTTCCATTTGGCTTTGTCCTTATCTAAGGATACACCTATTATGTTAAGACCTTTTGAATGTAGTTCTTTGTAAAGCGCAACCACATTTGGGTTTTCTTGTCTACAAGGAGCGCACCAAGATGCCCAAAAATCTACGATTGTAACTTTTCCTAAGCTTTCCTTTAAGGAAATAACTTTTCCATCAGGATTAGGAGCAGAGAATTCTGTAGTTCAGTTGGCGTCACCGGCAGCAGGAGCAGTGGCTCCAACTGTAGGTGCTTTGATTTCGGCAAGTTTAGTCTTTACGGCTTTACCAGGTTTTGTATTTTTTATTGATTCATCTAAACCATTATAGATCGATTCCATTTTCTTTAAATCAGTAGAAGGATCCATTAATAATCCTTGAACAATTAAAGCTGTGATAAAAGATTTTGGATGGCTTTCAGCATAAGATAAGTATTTTGCTTTTGAAGCTGTTCCTACTTCTTCTTGAATAGAAGTATACTCTTTCATTAATTTATTAATAACTACTGTGTCATTAGTTTGCTGAGCAGTATTCATTGCTTGCATGTTATTTTTTTGAAATGTCATTAGTTTCTTTTGAACTACTTTAATTTCATCATTAAATTTAACATACTCATCATTATTATATGTACCTGAAACTTTTGTGTTTTGAATGCTATCTTTATCTAATACAATTGCGATTTCACCTGTTTCAAGAATGAATGGTACTTTTGAAGCTGCAGCTTCTAATTGGATAGTATAAAAAGCAGGTTCTGTAACCTTACCTTTAATTTCAAATTTACCGTTTTCTACTTTTACAGTGTCAACCGCGACAAAACCCATACCAGATTCATCTTGTTTCTCTAGAATTATTGTTTTACCGTTTTCAACACCTTTTGCTGTTCCAGAAATGATGTATTCATCTTTCCCAACTTTGCTGCAAGAAATTAGAACAACAGCCGCAGAAAGTAATAAAATTATTTTTTTCATTATAAATGAGTTAATTGAGTTAAGTCGCAAAAGTATTTAAAATATTATTGCTTTAATAATTTTAAGACCTAAATTTTTGTTATTATTTGCTTTTTTTTTTGGATTTTTTTATCGAAAACCATGTGCATTTTAGAGATAGATATTGAATACTCTTTAATGGCGTTAATTTAGTACTAATATCTTTGTTTCTATCATAACCATTAATTTCTAGGATGGTCAAAATGGTAGATAAACAGTGGTATAGCAGTTGGTGTGGTAGCAGTCTTAATATCAGCAAGTTGCTTATTTTACTCTCGTTAATACAAAAAACTTTAGCTATAATAAAGCACAATAATTATCCTTTTATTTACAATTTTGTTTTGTATGATTTGAATAATGATGTGTTAGCTCTTTCTAAATTAGATTGATGTTTGGCTTATGAGAACAATGAAACTGTTCAGTTGTAATTATAAATAAACTCCCAAAAGTAAGTAGTAATTCGCTAAATAAATAATGGGTATAAAAAAAGCACTCTGTTAGGAGTGCTTTTGTATTTTTGAATCTAGTCTTGGTTTATTGTTTTTCTCCAAGTAAAAGAATTTAATATGTGTCTTTTAGCAAAACGACCTGGTGAATCAGCATTGACCATTTTGACGTAAGTAGCTTTAGGTACACTAATGTACTCGTATACGCTTCCATTAGAAAAATTTATAATTAATCTACCTTCAACAAATTTATAATCAGTAATTGTTGCAGAGCTAATTGTCTCTGTATATTCAGGTAAATTTTGTTTGATAGTTTCAGGATTGATACTAACTAAAAAGTGGTATGCCTCAATAATTTTCTTACTGTTTTCTTCAGCTGCTTTTAAACCAGCTTCATCGCCTTGAAATTTATCAGGATGTGATTCTTTCATCGCATTTCTGTAAATGGTTTTTAAGTCTTTCAATTCTGCAGTTTTGTCTACGTTCAGCAGTTTGCGGTATTCAACTATTTTTTTCATAAATATGGTAACTACTTGTCTTTTAATATAAACTTAATGTGATTTAAATTTAGAATCGACAATTTTTTGCAAAGGTACACTTTTTTTTAATTTAATACTTTACGACAAATAAAAAATAAGAGAAAAGTATATTTTTTGCTCTAATTATAATCGTAAAAGTATTATTGTTCAGGCTTTAAATTTGCTTTATCGAAATTTTTAGACTTTTTAGGATATTTGTTATGGCTAATATCACTTGGATTTTCAATAATTGATTTGATTGTAATCATGTCACCTACTTTGTGTTTAGTCTGAACCATTTTATAATCTAAAAGGTAGATACCACAAAAAAAGTTATTGTTTTCATCTTTTTCAATGATGCCAGTAAAAATTCCTTTTTGTAACATTCTTTCTTCTGCCGCTTTACTCATACTTGTTTTTGTTATTATAATAAAGTGCAAATATAATCAATTATTTACTCCTTACGGCATTACTATCTTTCTCATTATATTTGCAGCATGGGAAAACAATTTAAGCCACATCCTAATGCATTTAAAAATACTTTTTGCGTTTTTGAGGAGCGACCACTAGTAGCTATCGAAGGGCTAAGAGTTCAGTTCGAAAGTAAGGCAGGTAGTAGTTATTTTTACACTACTGAAGGAATGTTTCGGTTGTCTAATCATTGGGGAAGGTTAGCAAATAGTAAATGGAGATTAATTGCTTCAGAAATCGAAACGGATTCAAAGTTTAAGTTGGGTTTTGCTCCTTGGGATACTTTTTATCCTGACAATACTATTGATAAACTATATTATTTGTCGGCAAATTATGAAAAGCAAACTATAACGTATGAGCATAAAAATAATCCCACTTATGATGGTACTGCTATAGTAAGAACTAGTTTAGAGACTAAAAAGAGAATTAAACAAGCTCGAAATATCCTTGAATTATCGTCTTGGGCAAATTATTTTGAATATACTGACTTAGAGTTACTTCGCAAAAAAATTATAGATGCTCTTATTTTTACCGATCATTCTTTAGAAGATATCAAAAGAGCAAATAGATAATTGAATCATTCCTTGTTTGCAATTAATAGTAAGTCCTCAACGCTAATGGGTTTGGACATATAACCTAGGATGTCGGGGTTGTTTTTGGCTTTTGTTTTATCTTCTATAGCTATGGAGGAGCTCGAAATGTAAATTTGAATGTTGGCAGGTAATTGTTGCTTTAAGATAAGCCATTCACTCATGAAACCCCAGCCGTCTAGAATGGGCATCTCGATATCTAACAAAATTAAATCTGGAAAGGCTAAGTTTTCATTGATGCTATTTACTAATGACGATATAGCATCTTTCCCGTTTTGGAAAGAAGTTACATCTGAAGTTAATCCCGATTTATTGATTACTTTCTTCATTATTATGTGATAAATAGGATCATCATCGATGAGCCATATAATTTTGTTTGTCATATTATAATTATTTTAAAAGTAGTACCTTGGTTTAACTCGCTTTCGATCATAACGGTACCTCCCATGGCTTCAATTTGATTTTTAGTTATGAATAAGCCAATACCTTTGGAATCCTTGTGGTTTGTAAACGTTTTATACATTCCAAATATTTTATTTCCATTTTGTTCTAGATCAATTCCTATACCATTGTCAGTGATTTGTAAAATTTTATTTTCCCCATCTTGTAATAAACTAATGGAAAACATTGGTTTTCGCTCAGGACTGCTATATCGTATTGCATTGGAAAACAAGTTATATAAGATGCTTTCTAAATACGCCGGGTTGTAATTGATTATCGTATTTGCATCGATATTATTTTGTACTATTATTTCTTTTTCTTTGATCTGCTGAGATAGCACTTGCAAAGTGTTTTTGATAATTTCATTTAGATTTAATTTTTCCTGAATAAGACCAACGTTGGTTTGAATATTTACAACTTCATTTAAGTTTAGCATTGTTTCGTTCAAAGAAGTAGACACCGTTTTTAACAACTGAATCATGTGATCTACTTCTTCTTTAGAGTCTGATGTTTCAATTAAATTGATTAGGGAAGTTATATTACTCGTGTGAGAACGTAAATTATGAGAGACGATATAAGAAAAATTAAGCAAGCGCTTATTTTGTTCTGTTACTAAAGAAAGTGATTTATTAAGCTCATATTCAATTTCCTTTGGTTTAGTGATATCAATCATGATTCCTCTCATATTGATAAGTTTACCATTAAAATCCATTCCGAGGTTTACAATATCTCTAAGCCAAATAACATCTCCGTTTTTTGCAATCATTCGATATTCGAAATCATGATCCAATTTTGCTGCAGTTTGAGTTGAGCAGTACTTTAAAACAAATTCACTGTCGTCTGGATGAATGTGTTTTAACCAAAAGTCCTTTGACGAAATCCATTCATCACTAGTATATCCTAAAATAGATTCTACTTTCTTAGATATAAAAGTAAAGTTTACTTCAGCATCTGTTTCCCAAACAATTCCATCGATTGTATTTATTAAAGATTCGATTCTTTTTTGAGAACTAGCAATAAGTGCTTCGTTAGATTTACGAGCCGTGATGTTTTGTGCGAAAGCAATATTACTAATGTGTTTTTTTTCTTCATTCCACAAAGGAGAAACGGTTAAGGCCACCCATACAATCTCACCTTTTTTAGTTAGATACCTTTTCTCTAAACTGTAGCTATCGATAATACCACTATTAACTTTTTTTAGCTGTTTTAAGTCATTTTGTAAATCATCCTGAAAGGTTACTTCTTTAAAAGTCATTCCTTTAAGCTCGTTTTCAGTATAGCCTAAGATAGCACAAAAATGGTTGTTGATCTCGAGAAAGCGTCCTGTTTCAATTTCGACTACAGCTATACCTATTTCTGCTTGTTCAAAAATTGTTTTAAATTGTAGTTCACTCTTGAATAATTTAGTTGCTTGTTGTTTAATGAAAATTTCTAGTTCGGCTGGCTTTTTTACTAAAATATAGGTTAGATACGCAAACCAAAGAGACAGTAATAAACCGAGAAGCCATGGGATAACTAGGGGAGGGAATAGGCTATTTGGATGCTTATCTATAAGATACAATTTCCAATCACCATCAGTAATAATAGTGCTAACAAAATCATTATCAATTAATTCTTTTCTTTGTTTTAAGAAGAAGACTTCTTCATTGGTAAGCGGATCAATTTTAGAAAGTTGAAAATAGTATGCACTACCATTACGTGAATTAATGATTGAGTTTTCTAATAATGTATCTAGTTTCAATATTACAGCTGAGAATCCCCAAAATCGATTGTTATTGTAAACGGGAAGTCGACCTACAATACCTTGTCCACCTTGTATCAATTCTATCGGTCCAGCAAAATACATTTTTCTTTTAAGGATAGAGGCGAGAGCTTCATCTCTTAGTAATTCTGATTTTAAAATATCAAGACCTATTGCTTTTTCATTTCCTTTCAGAGGATAGGTATACTTTATAATACCGTCAGGAACTAATTGAACTGCTACTATATCATTGTTAGAGGCTAATAATTGTGCTCCGATAGTTTCAAAGTCACGAGGAACACCGTTATCATCAATAGTTAATGCAAGTGAAAGTGTAGTAGTGTAACAGTTCTTTAGCGTTTGTTCAATGTTTTCTTGAATCGCATTAAGATCAGTATTCATTATATTTCGCTTGGTTTCCTTAGCGAATTCATATCGCTGTACAAGGATGTACAAAGTAATAATTTGTAATACAACAAAAACGATGTAAGCAGTCGTTTTGGGTTTCACCGAAAGCCATCTACTAAGTTTTTTCCAACTAATTTGAGTTCTCATTTACTTACAATTCATTTTTACACTCTAGTGGCAACATTGATTTAATAAAGTATGATGTATACTATTATAAGTAAACCTTTTATATTTATTGATTCTTGGTAATAATTTTAATATCAGCTAATATTTGATAACGAAAATAAACTTTTAATTACTATTTAACAAGTTTTTACTATGTTTTTATTGTTTGGTTTGATGTAATAAATTTAAAATTTTGGACAATATCAAATGGACGATGTTACCATTAAATAATAAATGCCGAACTTTGCTTTTTTAAAATTTATCGGCATCACTATGCTTACATTAAGATAAAAACAAATACTACGTTTCATGGGAAGAAATAACGACAGAAATATCAAGATTCACAACGACAAATTACACAAAGCACAGGATAAAGCAAAGCAGGCTGAAAGAATCCGTAAGGAAAAATTGAAACAGATTGTGAAGCAATTTAATGAGAATACTAATTCTGAAGAGAAATAACAGCAAAACACTAATCATGAAAGACGATAACTATTTGTTACTTAAAAATAACGTTCAAGAAATTATTGATTTAATCGCCGCTAAAAATGCCACGGAAGCTACTAATAGATTAGTTGAAGTTAGTGATAAATTAGATGAAATACTTGACCATTCTGATGACGATGACGATCTAAGAGAACTTAGTAAATACCAAGTTTTGTTAAATCAATTGCATCAAAAAATAATTGCTTTGAACGGGCAAGCACAATAATATGACTACAAATTGCTTTTGTGGGGCATCTACTCCCTTCGATTTATGTTGCGAACCTTTTATTAGTGGTAAGAATAATGCCCCCACTGCCGAAAAGTTGATGCGTTCGCGTTATAGCGCTTTTGCTACACATCATGCAGCTTATTTAGTTGCTACTACCCACAAATCAGAGCGAACTTCTACTCTAAAGGAAGAGGTGTTACAATGGGCGATTGCTAACCAATGGCAAAAATTAGAAATAGTACAAGCAACTGCAACCACTGTTACTTTCAAGGCCTATTATATGGATTTTAATAGACAGCCACAAATTCACCACGAGTTATCTACTTTTGTTCAAGAAGATGGATTGTGGTATTATGTAGATGGTTCTTTTTTCTGATTTTATTGTTTCTAAATTCTTAGTTTGAATTTCCATAATTATGTTGCGTGAGTGATAGTAGCGGAAATCCCGTGCTTTTTTTTAGCACGGATTGAGAGTGTATAGCACGACCTCGTTTAGCATTAATTTCGTTCTGGAATAAAAATGATGTAAAACGAGGGCACGCCCAAATTATAGATTTTAAAGTAACTTGTTTTAACTAAAAATTAATAATCGTTTTTTGAGAACCGTTTTAAAAAGGTGTAATTTTATCTGTATGAAAAATGATATTAAAAAAGGATTCTATTTTAAGCAATATGAGGCTCCCTTTCAGTCTCCTTTTGATCGACTCTTTGGAATATTCAAGGAGCTAATTACCCATACTTCAGGGGATTTTGACGAAGCAATTGATTGGTTACGTGAACTAGACAAGGAATATAAATTGACCGATTCCAGCTATACTATCGAAGACTTTATCGAAGATTTAAAGAAAAAAGGATATATCAAGGATGAAGTAAGAGAGGACGGAAGTGGCGGTCTAGGAATAACTGCCAAAACAGAAAGAGCGATACGCCAAACTGCCTTAGATCAAATTTTTGGAAATTTAAAACGATCAGGAACTGGTAGCCACAAAACGAAACATGCGGGTAACGGAGATGAGCATACAGGAGAATTTAGGGAATTTCATTTTGGTGATGGACTAGAACGTATTTCCTTGACGGAGAGTTTACGAAACGCACAAATCAATAATGGAGTATCTGATTTTATGTTGACCGAGAATGATTTGGTTGTCGAAGATACGCAATACAAGGCACAAATGAGCACCGTGTTAATGATTGACATTAGCCACAGTATGATTTTGTATGGAGAAGACCGCATCACTCCTGCTAAGAAAGTGGCAATGGCGCTTGCAGAACTCATCACGACTCGCTACCCCAAAGATACGCTTGATATCTTAGTTTTTGGAAATGATGCATGGCCCATTGCCATCAAAGATTTACCCTATTTAAAAGTAGGGCCTTTTCATACTAATACTGTAGCAGGACTACAACTGGCCATGGATTTGTTACGAAGAAAGCGAAATACGAATAAGCAAATTTTCATGATAACCGATGGGAAGCCAAGTTGTGTTAAGGAAAAAGACGGTTCGTACTACATGAACAGTAATGGACTAGACGACTATATTGTGGATAAATGCTACACCCAAGCGCAGCAGGCTAGAAAATTACATATTCCTATCACTACATTTATGATTGCGAATGATCCCTATTTGCAAAAATTTGTCAATAAATTCACCGAGGCCAATCAAGGCAAAGCCTTCTACACTGGATTAAAAGGCTTAGGCGAAATGATTTTTGAAGATTATGAAACCAATCGTAAAAAAAGAATCAAGTAATAAAGTGCAACTCTTAAATATTAAAGTTAGCGAGCAACAGTCAATACTGATTTAGCTCGAAACTACTAAAACAAAAAGATGAAAATAGAAAACATAAAAACATTAGGCGAATTAAAAGCGGCAGGTTACCAATCTAAAAGTATTAAAGAAGAATTACGTTCAAATTTACGCGATAAAATTAAATCAGGTAAACCCACATTTGAAGGGGTACATGGTTTTGAAAACACAGTAATTCCAGAACTGGAACGTGCAATATTATCACGTCATAATATTAACCTATTGGGATTACGTGGTCAAGCCAAAACGAGACTAGCGCGTAAAATGGTCGATTTACTGGACGAATACATACCTTTTGTAACAGGATCAGAAATTAATGACGATCCTTTTAATCCGATCTCTCGATTTGCAAAAGACACGATTGAAAGCCAAGGTGATGTAACTCCTATATCTTGGTTGCATCGTTCGGATCGCTTTTTTGAAAAGTTAGCGACTCCAGATGTAACCGTAGCCGATTTGATAGGAGATATTGATCCTATTAAAGCGGCAAACTTAAAGTTATCCTACGCTGACGACCGTGTTATTCACTTTGGGATGATACCGCGAGCCAATCGCTCGATCTTTGTAATCAATGAACTTCCTGATTTACAAGCAAGAATTCAAGTAGCCTTGTTTAATATTTTGCAAGAAGGTGATATCCAAATTCGTGGATTTAAATTACGCATGCCTTTAGACATGCAATTTGTATTTACGGCAAATCCTGAGGATTATACCAATCGTGGTAGTATTGTGACTCCATTGAAGGATCGAATTGGATCTCAAATTCTGACGCATTATCCAGAGACGATAGCTGTTGCTAGAACCATTACCTCGCAAGAAGCAAAATTAGATCCTGACCAAAGTGATACAGTTTATGTGCCATCACTTGCCAAAGATTTAGTAGAGCAAATAAGTTTTGAGGCACGTGATAGCGAGTATATTGATAATAAAAGTGGTGTGAGTGCTCGTATGAGTATTACCGCTTATGAAAATTTATTGAGTACTGCAGAACGTCGTGCTTTAAAAGCAGGAGTAGACAAAACAACGGTTCGCTTATCTGACTTTATGGGAATTATACCTGCAATTACAGGTAAAGTGGAGTTGGTTTACGAAGGAGAGCAGGAGGGAGCTGCATTTGTGGCGCAAAATCTAATTGGATCTGCAATTCATACGTTTTTTCCAGGTTATTTTCCAAAAATTGAAAAATTAGAAAAGCCAAATGAAAAAACAGCTTACTCAGATTTAATCGAATGGTTTTTTGCAGAAAGTGGTTTTGAATTATTAGATGATAGCTCTGATGAAGAATACGAGCGCATTATAGGAGCCATTGTTCCTCTCGAAATTTTAATCAAAAAATACCAACCTGAATTGCCTAAAGAAGATAAGTTCTTTATGAAAGAATTTATTTTATGGGCATTAGTAGAGTACAATAAACTAAGTAAAGACAGAATAGCCGAAGGATACCAATTTAAGGATATTTACGGTAGTTATATAAGTAAATTGTAACCGTTTAAAATTTCTTTTTTAAAAGGATTCAGATTCATTTCTGAATCCTTTTTTTATTAAAATCAAGTAGCACGTATAAGTTTAGTTCTTAAATTGTTATTTCTATTTTTTTTTAATTTACCTTGCCTTGTTGGCATCACTTTAGGTCAACGTAATTCCCATGGAAAACAGCTTTGAAGCTTTGATTGCCTCTTATATAGAGAATAGAGTAGGTGTTTGTGAACATTTTTTAAGCGACAAGTTAGCTAATAATTTAAAGAAAAATTTAATAGCCCTTAAAAAGCAAGATTTATTAGTAGAAGCCGGAACAGGTAACTCTAATGTTATTGCTTACGATAGCGCAGTGAGAAGCGATTCAATTTATTGGTTAGATAAAAAACACAATAATGAGTTCGAAAATGAATTTTTTATTCAAATTGAAGCTTTTATTGCTTATCTAAACGAGAGTTGTTATACCGGAATCACAGGCTATGAATTTCATTATTCGTTGTATGAAGAAGGTGATTTTTACCTACAGCATTTAGATCAATTTCAAAGTAATTCGAGCAGAAAATATTCGATGATTAGTTATTTAAATGAGAATTGGAAACCGGAACATGGTGGAGAGTTACTTATTCATCAAATAGATAATAACCAGCTGATTACACCTATACAGGGGAAAACCGTTTTTTTTAAAAGTGATGAATTGCTACACGAAGTATTAGTAACTCAAGCTACTAGAATGAGTATCACCGGCTGGTTAAAATCGGACTAATATTTTATAAAACTCTTATTATTAGTTAATAGTTTCTAATTGCAAGTACAGTCTATTCAATTCATTTTCTAAGATATCAATCTCTTTTTTCAAAGTCCTTATAGCATTTTGAGAGGAATTAATTTGCTCAGATTTATCCTCCTCAGATCGTAATATTTTGAACTTTTTGGTAGCAATCAAATCAGCATCCGCTTCATCGAGTAGATTCTTTTTATCAATTAGCAAGGCTTTGACTTCAACTAATCGATTGTTAATCGAATCTTTTCGGTATTTGTTGGTGTTTTCTGATGCAATTCTTTTTGCTATTTCTTCTTGTATGAGTTCCTCAGAAGAAATTTTTCGTTCTAGTTTAGCTCTCTCGTTGTTTAATTCTGTTGTTCTGTTTCTTTCATCTAATTCTGCTTTCTTTGTACTTCGAAGCACATTAAGAACAATAACAAAAATTAAACCAACCACCAATAACAAAATCAACAAGAAATGACTTTTTTTTAATCCTAAAATGGTAGTGGGTTTTTTAGCTGTTGGTTTGCTAATTCGTTGACTAGCTTGTATTGGAGGTGGTACTACTTTAAAAAGGAATGCCAGCTCCTCAATTTCACCAGCATATTTCCATTCATCCATTCCATTGTACCATACTAAAGTAGCAGTGCTAATGTCCTGAAGTTTCAATTCTTCAATTGTAAACGGACCGCCATTTTCGTTTCCGTTATTAATATAGTAGGTTTTCATTCGCTTTGCTGTTACACTAAAATTTTATAGTGTAAAATTACAACAAAAATATATTTTTTAACAGCTTACATGATTTCGTTTTAGATAGTTTTACCGTAAACTCTCGTTATGAAATTTCCATTCAAAAATAGAGAGGTATCGATTTGGCTCTGTAAAATGACTCCATTTAAATTGCCCTCTAATAACAGTTGTGCTGCTTGCGCTAAAGGAGCTGCTGTTGTTACTTGAATAGCTCGCAAGGTATGGCTGCCCACTTTTTGTGGTAAAATTGTTTTAGCAATTTCATTTCGCCTTAAAACTCCTGTGTGGTCTTTGCCTTCAACAGCAGCGTAAAGTACAATTTGGTCCTCTTCCATCTGTGGAATGCATTCTTGCATTTTTTGCTGCAATTCCTTACTATTTGCCGTTTTGCCAGATGTATTTTGTATTTGTTGATCTATCCAATCATAATGTCCAGGAAAACGTAATGTTTTATAATCTAAGTGTTTTACTTTTCCGGCCAAGGCATAAGGCAAATCGGCAGCGCCACCAGAAGTTAGATCTTCTTCATACGTCAAACCATCAATTATTATAGTTGCTCTTTCTGATAAGGAGGGAAGTATAGTTGTAATGAAATCCCGAATGACAATAGTTTCCTCTACATACTCAGTTGCAACACCAATAGGGCTCCAAGTAAAACCATAAAAATGAGGTGCTACTGCATTTTTAGTTAAGGCACCTACTTTAAATTCTAAAGTTTGAACTTCCTTAACTCTATAATTTAAGCAAAACTTTTGAAAGAGTTCGTGGGCTACTAAATTGATATAACCGGGAGCTAATCCGGTTTGTAATAGAAAACCTGTAGTTGCATTTTTAGCTATAGTAATGATTTCGTTTGTTTCAGCTACATATTCAGTTAGGTTAACGTAATGTAGATTGTATTTTTTTGCAAAATATGCAATTCTTGGGGCAGCATTTCCAGGTAAACAATCTAAGATGATAGCACCTTTTTCAAAAACAGCAATCATTTCATCTGTTTCAATAGTTTCATTAATTTTAAAATCAATGACGGTACATGGTTTACTGCAGCCTTCTTTTACCCACTTAGCTACTTTATTCGCTTTTAGGGGATTTCTATCCCCAATAAAAAGGGTAGGTGTGACCGTACTCCATTCCCCTAGAATTAAGGCAACTGCTTCAGCAATTCCGCCAGCTCCGGCAATTATGATATTGAAATGTTTTTCCATTTACTAAAGTTAATCATTTTTAGGTAAACAGCTGATTTGTATGTCTTTATTTTTAAAGTAAGTAATTATAATTGCCAATTGATTTACTCAAGTTTCGTGAAGTATTTAGAGTAGACAAATAACTATTGATTGAGTTTAGAAATTTTAATAATACAATCTAAAATCGAGTAACTTGCATAAAGCATAATGCTTTTGATGTAATTCTTCGACAATCGCTACAAGGTCATCATCCTCTTCGCATAAACTAAAAAATGCCTTGTCCAAATGTATACTACTCAAAGTTTGCAAGGATTCGCCATAACCAGAGATCGCTTTGGCATTAGTCACATCAATAAAATATTGTGCTTCCTCTTGGCTTAAATCCAATACTTTTTTGTTCGAAAAATGAACAATTTTACCTCTTAGTTTGCCTTCAAATAATTCGGCTATTTCTTCTAAACTATAGTAATAATCATGTAGGCAAATGTTATTTTCTTGACCAGGCATAACTAAATAAATAATGACATAATCTTTAAAACTATGATCATCATATAGCAAGGCACCCAGACCTTCCTCGAGCCCCTCGATTGTGTCACAATTTTTATAAATACTTGCAATATTGTGTTCTATGGCAAGCTTCTCTAAATTTTTAACAGTTTCGGTTGCAGTGGTAACCTCTATATCAGGAACTCCTTCTAGACAGAAAATAAAATTTTCTTCTTCCATTCAATTGTATTTTTCTCTTTGGTTTAGATAAACAAAAATAAAATATTTTGGTGAGAACGGACCTTTAACGAACTAAAGAAGTATGTTAAATTATTGAACCAAATAATTAGAGGCTTGAAGTTGTATTAATTAAAGTAACGGATGATCTTTACTTTTAAAAGTTAATTGAAAAAGTCATTTAAAGTTCTGTTAGATGAAACTATTCTTGGTTCAACTTAAGAGTTTTGTTTTCTGTTTCCATAACAGTTCTGCTATTACTGGTGGTCCTAATCTAAATATGGTTCGAACTAACAATCAACAATATAGTAATGTATTCTTCGCAGGCATGGAAATGGCCGTAACGACAAAGGCACTCTTCCCAGAGTGCCTTATCGTCTATGATTTCTATTAACCATTCAATTCTTAAAAAACTTATATGAAATAAAACTGACAAATGGTTTTGCACAATCTATTTTGAAACAAAAGATAATAGTACCAGCTTCAAAACCTGCATTTCATTAGTTAATTGAAATCAATACTTAAATGTACAAATAAATTACGAATAAAACAATTTAACACTACTATTAGTCTATTTATTATGCAAAATTTAACACTTATAGCATGTTAATCATAAAATAGGTAAAATTTTCATCCTTTGATTACTTTTAGTAGCTGTGATTCAACAATTACCATTGCTATCCGATTCACCTAATGGCTGCCGGTACAACTGATCGATTTACATCTAATTTACTTTAGGACTATAATCACTCTCAAGACACAATATTAAGAATTATCAATTCGGTGTTTGATTATTTGTTAAAGCCTATTTATTTTCAACGTTTTTTAAAATCTATCTAGTACTTTTTTTAGCTTACGCTAATGAAAAACTCAAGATAATGAACCCAAGTTTTTCAGTCAAAATTGAAGGATACCTATATGATTTCAATGTAAATGATATTCATTTTGCAAAAAGTTGTGGAAATTACCTCAAAATTTTTTATTCAAAAAAGTATTTCTTTCCTCAGTAACTTCTAATGAACTGTAAGAAAGTCTTTTTTTTGAACTTTTCATGGCGGTTCATCAATCTTGCATAGAAGCAAGTGATAGAATTAAGAATACGGTTATTATCACAATCGAAAAAAATTAGATGGGCATTACTTACATAAGGGCATTGACAGAGTTATTAAACTTAAAATTGCATTAACAATCAAAAATTGAAATTGAGTATAAAGTTGATATTACTCATGTTGGTTTTATTGAAAACATAATTTTTACTCCCGTAGGTCTCCCCTAAATTGAACTTGTGCACGTACAATATTTGTGCGTCAAAACCTTTTAAAATTCCTTGAAATTGGTAGCGAACATCTGCATTAGTCTGTATATAAGCAGGTAATGCGTATTTATTTAATGTAGCGTTTTTTACATCAGGTAAATCAAAATAACCCACTGCCAGATGCGATTTGAATATCTTTTTTGGATTCGTATATTCTATTTTGGTCATTACCGCATGTACATCTCCAAGACCTTCATTTCGTTCTCTGGCCATAAAGGTGTAAAACGGGTCTCGACCCCATTCTCGAGGCATTAAATACCTTCCTTTGGCTGTTATTCGGTTGTAATTTAAAGTTATTTCTATTTTTTTATTTTGCCAACCTAATCTTCCTCCAAAAGTTTGAGAATTTCCATTTTTTTCAAAATAGGTTTTGCTAGGATCTTCATTCCCGCCAAAATTCAAGGCGTTTTGATAAATCGTCTGAAAACCAAAAAGTAGCTTTGAGTTTGAATTTAAGTCGTATTTATAGTCCATTTGGAACAATGCCGAATTGAATATATTCTCAGCATATTGGTTCCATAAAAGTGTTTTTAAATTCTTTATGGATTCATTTTGCACACCTACAATATAAATTCCGTCACTGTCTAAATTCCCTGCATAACCGGATTTTGTTCCGTCAGGATTCACGCCAGTAGGATAGATACCTATTGATTCTCCAACCCTAAAATATTTCATGGTACTTCGTGGCGAAATTCCGTATAGGTAACCCACATTAATTTTAGTTTTTTTGAGTTCATTAAAATCGATCCAAATTCCATCCACTTCTGTGGGGCGCATTCTGCCGTCTTGTAAGTTTATAAACGAGGTGTTCAATAGCTGCTTTCCTATTGTTATGTCTGAATTTTTGAAGTTGTATTTGATATATAATTCTTCTAAGCGACTTAAATTGTTCTTGTTTGTTGGGTTTTGGAGATCAAAAAGCCCCACTTCATACCTATTGGAAGAATTTGTTATTGGATCCTTTTCTGATAAATCCGATGATCCAACATTATGAATGTAATATCCACTGACACCAAATTGAAAATTATGAAATTTAGCTGTTTCAAATTTCACGCCACCGCCCAGTGCATTAGCATAATAATCAGATAGACCACTTTCATTATCGGTAGCCATGAAGAAGTAGCGGAAATGGCCGCTAAAGTTTCCGTTCTTAAAAACACTCAAAATCGATGTGGAATCAATTTTTTCATCACTTTTTTCTTTCCACATCTTTGGCTTTTCTGAGATTTCCTGATGTTGGGCCACCGAATGTATACCTAAGAGGAGAAAAAAGGTTAAAATTATTTTAGATAAAAAATAGTTCATTTACAAGTCTTTAATTCTTGACAAAAATAAGCCCAACAGTACTAAAATTAAGTAACATTTATCACAGTTGGGCAAATAATATCATAAATTAAATAGGCAGAATACTATCTAAAAGTATAATCAACTCCACTGACTTGGGTTAGTAGTGTTTCTGGAGCATCTAGAATTATAGCGTTTTTTTGCGGTGTAGGGGTAACGGGAGAATTTTTCTTTAAGTATTCTTTCAACACAGAATGCAAAGTTGATGTCGTGTTTTTAGGATCTATAACTCCTTTCATTCTACAAAGCATGTCCTCAGGATCGCCGTCACGTTCACAGGCCATTATCGAATACATTTTTTCAGGATCTATCGGCACATTTTTTACGGTAATACTTTGTACTCTTGTTCCCATTTCTGCAAAAGCGTTGAATTGCACTTCCATTCCTTTGAACTTTACGACCCAGCCCCCAAAACGTTTTGAGGCGTCTGTAGCAAAAACATTGTTTAATTCTTTCTCTAACCAGTTTATCAATTGTTTCCCGCTAACTTTAGCGGTTCGTACGGTACTGTCTACAGGTAGCATATCAAAAACGAATCCGTTCGTGATTGGTATATTTCCAGTTTCGTCTGGGGTGGTTTTCGGTGGGCAAAAGCGGAATCCGTTTGAAAGGTTGATGTCAATTTCTGGAAATTTCCAGTGTAGGGCACTCAATATCATCGTATCAATGGGGTTTTCCACCACAAAATAACGGTACAAAGGAATCGTGCTATACCCAACAACGGTATTAATTTGCTCTTGATAAACACTTTCTTTTTCCTTCAGTAAATTTGCAATTTTAGGATCGGGTTTTATTTTTGGCGAAGCCACTTCTATTAATTCATAGCTATCGCTTATCACTTTCCCATCAAGAATGGTCAAATCAAGTTTTCCTATAAAAGAACCAAATGCACCTGGCTCTACCACTTTTGAATACTTACAAACAATAGGTTTACGTACTCTTTCATGCGTATCACCGCCTAAGATATAATTTACACCTTCACATTCGGGTTTATTTGCCAAAGCTATCTGCTGCGACAAACCGAGATGCGCAATTATAATGACATAGCTGCACTGCTCTTGATTTCTAAGCACATCGACGTAATGGGGCAGATTGTCTTCAGGTGGGGTATAAATGATTCCTTTACTGTAATTTGGACTTTGTCTTATGGGAACCAGAGGATCCGTGTATCCTAAAAAACCGATTTTTGCGCCTGCTACATGCCAAATATCATAGGGTTGAAAAATAAGTTCCCCACGTTTCCCTTCGCCTAAATCGTGGTACATATTGGTACAGATTTTTGGTGCATCAAGTGAACCTAATAGTGTTTGCATTCTTTTTTTTCCGTAAATCACTTCCCAATTTCCAGGTAAGTACAAGTCATAACTTAATGCATTTAAAATGGGTACAAAAGCGGCCCCAGTGGTTTCCACGCTCAATTCGCTTCCTTGAAACATATCACCGGTATCGATGGTATAGGTATTTGGGTTTTTCTTTTTCAACTCTTTCAGCAGGGTTGCTATATAGGCATAACCCCCGGTTTTTCGAAACACCGCTTTTTCATTTTCCCAAAACAACTCGTCATGGGGATGGATTTGGCAATGAACGTCAGTGGTCTGAAGTATCGAAATGGTTTGAGGTTTGCTAGTGTCAATATCTTTTGCTAGATCAGATTCTCCAGTTAGTTTTGTATTTGGAAGAGCAGAAAGGGGTGAAATAATCGCCGCTCCCAGACTCAGTGTTCCCACTGATTTCAAGAAATTTCTTCGATTGTTATTTGATTCCATTTTATTTATTTAAAAGGATTAATATTAAATCTATATTTTGTACGAAATACCTAGTATTTACGTATAATCTCTTCAAATGGGAAAACTTCACTTACTAGTACAAAATACTATACTAATTTGCAACAAAATAGAAGCGTCCCTTTTGATTACGCTGATATTAGTTACAATACCAAAGATCATTGAGTAAGTAAATCTCTAATGAGAACTATCTAAAAGCCTCCTTTTATATAACTCCAGCCTTGTTCTTGTTTCTCAACAACTTCGGCAATGCCGGCGGGAACAAATTCCACCTCAGACATAAGTTGCTCCTTGGTTATTTTTCGACTTTTCATTGTGTTTTCACAAACTACAAAACGAACCCCCTTTGCATGAAGCGCTTTAATAGCTGCGATATGTTTTGATTTTGTAAGCATCAAATACTCTAATCCCATATTGTAAACCACAACTTCGTATTTTGCTTTTGGCCAGTGAGCAGTCAAATTATTCAGCTGGTTAGTAAATGCTTTCTGTTGTATTGTATCATTGGCATTGGTAAACTGAAACACTAATTTGTGTTTATCCTGTCTTTTTTGGGCAAATGTGCCAATAGAAAAGAGGCTAAACATCAGAACAAATAAAATCGTTATATTTTTCATAATTGATGATTTAAATTACTTTTTCTCGTCCTTCTTTTTTTGCTCTTTTATTGGTTTAAAAGGACCAAATTTGTGCTGTGTTTCAGTAAAATCATCTGAGAACGGACCAAAAGGATGATCTACCGCTTTTTTAGAAATATTTGGCCAATCCTTACTCAAATCTTTTGATGGACGAGGCAGGTTATCAACATAAGCCGCAAGATCCCAAGACTCTTCATCGGATAACTGCGGATTTTCGTATGTAGCGCCAAGAGGCATATTGTATTTTACATATCCTGCAAAACGACTTATTCTGTATAGTCCTGCGCCACTATTATAAGAATTGGTTCCCCAAAGTGGTGGATAGGTATATTCTTTTTTGTCCTCTGCTAAAATTCCCTGACCGTCCACTTGGTGACAGCTTGCACATTTAGCATCGTATATTAATTTTCCTTTTACAGGATCAGCAGCCCTATCTAAAAACTCTAAATCATAAATTCCAGAACCTTTGGCATCTTCACCCTTAGGGACATCTTTACCAATGTATTCAATATAAGCAATCATGGCCTTCATTTCTTTATCCTCTTCATTTAGATGCTCGCCATTTAAGCTTCGTTCTAGACAATCATTGATTCGTTTGTAAATCCCTTCAATTTGTCCACTTCGACCTCTCATTTTTGGATATGTAGAAAACACTGACCCATAATTATTACCCCAGGGCTTTGTTCCAGCATCAAGGTGGCAATTGCTACAACTCATCCCGTTAGTTATTTTTTTGACACTACCATTTGGACCTAAGTATTTAGCGGTATGGGAAATCAAATCTTTTCCATATTCCAACTGTTCTTTTAAAACATCATCGGTAACCAGGCTAATATCAGGAGCTTTCCAGAAGCCAGCGATTTCGTTTTGCAAAATCACTTTTTTCTTTGCATCGACATATAGTGAATCCATTTCTTTACTGTCATTTTCAAACCAAGAGCTGATAGAGGAGTGAAAAAACAGGAATGAAAACAAGAATATTACCAAGAAGATAGCAGTCGTAAAGAGCATAGTCAGCCTCTTTGCAAGGAATATGAAACGTTTAGTATTATTTGTGTCCTTATCCATAAGTTTTTAATGAACTAATTTTTCTCTGAAATATCCATATACCCAAGTTCCTGCTATCGCTGCTAAAAGAGCAACAATCATTACCGTCGCACCCGTCCCGATTTGTGCGAATAAAGGACCAGGGCAAGCTCCAGTCATTGCCCAGCCAAAACCAAATATCAGTCCACCAAAAATTTGACCTTTATTAAAGGTTTTGTCATGAAATTCAATCTTTTCGCCATAAATGGTCTTAACATTTAATTTTTTAATTAGAAAAACAGATATAGCCCCAACCACAACTGCACTTCCTATAAGTCCATACATATGAAAAGACTGGAAATGGAACATTTCTTGTATACGGTACCAACTGATAACTTCGGCTTTAATAAAAAGAATACCAAATAAGACACCCACGATTAAGTACTTTATATTATGATACCATTTGTGATCCAATGCACTCTCGTTTACACATATAGTGTCGAGAGAACGAGTTTCGAAATCTGTATTTTGATCTTTAATTTGCATATCGAATAATTTTTAAAGTGAAAGAATATAAGGTAAAATAAAATTTGCCATAATCAATCCGCCAATGAAGAAACAACAAGTCGCAACAAGCGACGGCCATTGTAAATTAGACAAACCTGAAATGGAGTGACCACTGGTACAACCTCCAGCATAACGAGAGCCAAAACCAACTAAGAAACCACCTATAACGATCATAATGAATCCCTTGAGAGTCAATAGATTTTCCCAAGAGAAAATTTGTTCAGGTAACATACCGTTGATGTTTGTAATTCCGTAAGTTGCTAAATCTGTTCTCAGGCCAGCGTCAATAATAATTGGATCGGGGTTTGACAGAAAACTAAATGCAACAATACCACCAATTAAAATTCCCATCACGAAAAACATATTCCAAATTTCTTTTTTCCAATCATAAGTGAAAAATGGAATACTTGCTGGCATACACATCGCACATGTGTGTCGTAAAGTTCCACTTATTCCAAAGGATTTGTTTCCTAGGATTAATAGTGCTGGGACAGTAAGTCCAACTAATGGTCCGGCTATATACCAAGGCCAAGGTTGTCTAATAAGTTCTAAAATTTCCATATTTTTTTTTTAGTCTTGTAAAATTCACTTTTAAAAAAGAAAATTTGTGTAACTTATGTCACACAAGAAAAAAAAATATGTAATAAATGACATATGGAAGAGAAATTATCCTATATAATTGTTAATTAATTAGTTATTAATCTTGATGCATAATAAAAATTAGTGTTTGATGAAATGCTGCTAAATAAAAAAGTGCTTGATTTCTCAAACACTTTTTAACAAATTAAAACTAGAATTTATGATTTTTTTTCTACTTTTTTAGATGAACAGCATGCGTCTTTCTTGCCTTTACCTTGCTCTTTTGTATCACTACCACAAGACTTCTTTTCTTGAGTAGAACATGATTTTTCAGTTCTTACTTTTTTCTTTTGTTTAGGTTCTTGTTCTTGAGCATTTATGTTTATTGAGAACAAGACTGCCACTAATACTAATGATGAAACTATTTTTTTCATTTTATTATGTTTTTATTTATTGAATATGTAAAATTTTATTTTATGCAATTAAGAGTTGGTCTCTGGAGGCTGCCAAATAGTATTATAGTAATTCGAAATCAGTTCTTTTTCGAAAAATAATTTTTGTTCACTTATGGACTCAAAATTATGGTCTTTTTTAAATACAAATTCTATTTGGTTGATTATAAATTGCCCTATATTAAAATTTAAAATACATTTCTCTTTTTGACAGCCATATGGCATACTGTTATGAACAGCAATATTCTTTTGACAAGCCGATTCAGATTTTAGAGCATAATGCATTTTTACAATTCTAACCGTGGGCAACACTGTTAGCATTATAATATAAACGCATAATGTAGTTATCAAAAATTTCATCGTTATATAAATGTATAAAATATTCTTTTGTATTATTTTTTGAATTGATTTAAAAATTTATATCGGCTTATCTTCGGATTAAAGCAGCTTTTCTATTCTAATTAATTATTTCCGCAGCCCCCGCTTGGAGCACTTATAATACTATTATATTCTTCTAAAGAAATAAATTGTGGTTCATAGCTTACCTCATTATTGATCAGTTCAGTTGTAAAAGAACGAATGTGATTTTTTGAGCCACAGGCTAGATTACTATAAACAGTTAATAAATCTGATTTTGAAGTATTTATTATAAAGTCATCAATATCATTTATATCTAAATCTTCAATAGTCGCACCAACTTTTAATGCTTCAACCAATGAAATATTAGATTGTATAATTAAATTATTATACAACACTTGCAGGTCCTGATTTACAAAAATCCCCACTTGAACAGAGGCAGGATCTAGAATTCTGTATTTATTTAATAATGATAAAACGCTATTCATATGTGTTTGCTCACTTTGAGAAATGCTATTAAAAATAGCCAATTTGTATTTATTATAGGAATAAATATAAACATCATGAGCTAGTTTTTCTTCCTCTCTTAAAAATTTAAGATCGTTTATTTCATTTTGTGTCAATGGAACTACAGTATCGGTGTTAACATTTTCATTCGTACAGTTGCTAAACAGTAATCCTGTTAAAAAAGCAACAAATATTTTTATTTTCATAATTATATTTTTTGAATTAATATGAAGTAAATTTAGTAAAAGAACTCTTTTTTAGATGTAACATTAGTCACTTATAGAATTTAAAAAAGAGTCTTAAGCAAATATTAATTTTAATTAGAATCAAACCTATGGTAAAAATAAGTAGGAGAGTAGGAGAGCTTTCTTTTCCTTTTTGTTTTTTTTATTATTGAGAAATTACTTGACATATACTTTTTGTGATACATAAAATTTGTGATCGAAAATAAATGTAAGTATTATCATTTCCGTATTGGCATTTTCTAAACTAAAGTTCATGGTATTATTCCCAATATTCAATCCTTCAATTTCTCCATCATTCACTATTTTACCGTCTATCGATGAAATGAAATAATCTAAAGTTGATACGTAAGGTAAATTAAATTGAATTTTAATGATTTTATTAGCAATAGGAATTGGTGAAACAGTAAAAGTAAATGGGTTTTTCCCATCAATTGATGCCACGCTTAAGTTATTGTTTTTAATTAGTTTAACTTCATAAACAGTAGGGTCGGCAGAAGTAGCAGTATTTTTGTTGTCTGTAAAACTGCTAATAGTTGGACTTTGAATTCCCCCATAGATATGACCAATTATGAATTCATTTTCCAATATTTGACTAAGCTTAATTACATCATTGTCATAATGTGGCAGATTAGTGTTTGGAATAAATTCTGCACCAGCACCTTTGAGATTAGGCATTTCTACAGGTAGATTGTATTCTTTTAGAGTACCATCTGCCAGTCGTGTTACTCTACTTATTGTTTTTACAAATGGGACATTATTATCTTGAATTAAAGTTGTTCCATTATAATAATACTGGCTAATTCCTCCAAAAAAAACAGTATGCATTTGGTTTTCTGTTTGGTCGTATAAACCAACTTTCCCGGAGTGATAGTTACTTAAATATTGGTTAAATTGTGTTTGTGGAAAATAACCGCTGCTTTTAATGTCTACAGGATAAAGAAAAGGTAAATCTTCATTGATTTGAAAAACACCTGAAGAAATAGTATAGCCTTCTTCTCCGTTTGGAAAGACCTGAGGAACTAAATTATAATCTCTTCGATGTAAGTTAATAGCATCGGTAACTGTTGAATAGTTACCATAACTTAATTGCATTCCAGAATTATCAATGGTAAATTTTTGAATTTGACTTGTATAGGATTGTACAAAAGAACCTCCGTTATTTGGATTATACCTACCTGTAAAAACTTGCCCACCAATTAAGTAAAAATCAGTGCCAATTTTACCTAATTGCCCGCCAGTATTCTGAAAAATAGCATCAGAAATTTGTTTAAAATAGGTTGTAATTGGCGTTCCTGCAATTACTGCTGTAATTAGGTTAGGAACATCGACCGAAGTTAGTTTGTCAAATGTAATATGATTATTTGCAGTTGCTGAAAAAGCATAACCACCTATAATATACAATGTATTTTCATCTTGGTAAAAATTCATATTAGTAGACTGTAATTGTTCTGCAATTCCAGATGAAAGTAAATTTAAAGAAGCAGACCACAATTGTTTCGTATTTATATCAATCACATATATATCTGTATTGTTTTGTGCTTGAGGAAATGCATTGAAAGGTTGTCTGGCATGGATGCCATCTTTTCGTCCTCCAATTACGAGCCATTTACCATTATGTTGTGCAAAAACATAAGAATGTAATCCAGGTAGGTTAGCTATAGCAATGGGTGTAAGTTGCACATCGTAAGAAAACGAATCTTGTGCTACTGCTGTTTTGAAGGAAAGTATCAGTATGATTATAAAAATGTATTTTTTCATTTTACCTACGTTTTAAATTATTAGTACTTTCAACATCGGTCGAAATAGTATTCTCTTTGTTGACTTTTTTAGTTTTAGATTTTAAGACTTTAAATGATTTTTCTTTAAAATTTATAGAATCATCTTGTTCAATAATTCTGATACTATCTTGAATAATCGGATTGTCGTTTTGGCAATCGTGACACTTTGCACAACTCACCATTGCTTGTGAAAAATGAGATTTAGGCTTTTTTAAATCACTTTCATTGATTTTCATGACACTCATATACTTTTGACTGATATCTGTAACTTTAAAGCTTGAAAAAGCAAATAAGGCTATCATACTTGTAATTATTATTTTAATTTTCATTTAGGTACATGGTATAGTATTGCCTCATAACTAGGAAAATGTTACGGGCTTAATTCTTTTTTATTTTGAGGATTATTAAACTAAAGGAATAAACTTTGGCGGTTGCCAAATGGAGCTGATATATTGAGAAATAAAAATCTTTTCGTAATTGGATTTCTCTTTTTTAATCGGTTCAAATAATGGTATAACTAAAATAAATGGTATGAATTGCGCATTAATACATTGAGAGGGACTAAAGTTTAAATTCATTATAACATTTCCTCTTTCACAACTTGATTGGGAGTCATTATTTGTTTTACATGATGATTGATTTTTTTCAAAAAATTCCATCTTCATCACTCTAACAGATGGGAGTGCAGTTAGAATAGTTAAATAAAAACATAATAGATACGCAAAAAATTTCATGGTATAAATTTATTGTTTTAAACAATTAAATCATTTTTTTTAATTAGCTAGAAATCAAAAAGAGCGCCATTAAAATCAGAACTAGATCTTCAATACTAGTTACGATTCTCATAGGTGAAATTAAAATGTAACGCTATTAAGCACATTTTACGTCACGTTTATAATAGTATTTTTTATACCTCCCATTCTAGGCCAAAAGAATATTGCCTATAATCATCTAGTTCCCAGATTGTGTATTTATCAAAATAAAAGGAAACGGTATCTGTTACAGTTTGTAATATTCTAATTGGTAGTCGCCTATGTGTTTTTTATTTTCTTCAATGGATTTTTTATGTTTAATATAGTTCACTGTTCCAAAAACAAAAATGATAAATGAAGTGAAGAAAAGTGCGATTTCAATCAGTAAACTATTTTCAATTTTCAGTAGATTTCTCAAACTCAAGCCTGCAATCAAAAAATACATGGAGGTTCTTAAAAAGGCAAAAAAAGTAGATTGATTTGCCAATGTTGTTCGTTGCAATGCTAACTTCTCTCTTAAAATTAAGTCTTTATTACGTGCGTTATCTGTTTTCATTTTTTTCGTGTGTTTATTCCAAATGGCAAATACAAAGGGCAAAAACTGGCAAACGATGTTAGAATGAAAATACTCGCAAAAGCACTTAGTACAATTGCTAATATGCCATTGATTAAGTTGGTATAGTACAGTATTCCAACAAGAACAGCGAATGCAAAACGAATGATTTTATCAACAGTACCCATATTTTTTTTCATAGGAATCTATTTTACATCTACGAAAGTAGTTCGTAAAAATGGAAATCTATGTAACAAAAGTCACATCGTTTCAAATTATACTATTTTGGTTGTTACATTATGAAGAGATCTTCAATAATATTAGATAAAGGTATAGCCTTTTGAGTTTTTTTGATAATCTGTATTTATCCTTTATAAATTGTTAATAGTCAGCGATTAGTATTCCCTCAATATAATTATGGACTTCTAGGTGTAGAAAAATAATTTTAAATCAGCGTCTTAATTACCTCTCGTCATAAACCAATTTGTATTTTATGTATTAGTTATATTCCTTAGGTATTGTTTTTACATTCAGATTTGAATTTCAAAAACAACTAGTTGTTGATTAATACCTAACTTAAATAAATTGTAACCCAACTAAAACCAATACAATTTGTGCTAAAAATATAATTAATCCAAAAAACAATCCTTTTTTACCGGATTGAATTAGTGACGTAATACTAACATTAAGGCCAATTGCAGTCATAGCTATTGTTAAGACAATCTTTACCATCGTATTCATAATCTCAAGTAAAAATTTATCAAAGTCTATTAACGAAACTAAAATGGTAATTACTAAAAAGCTCCATAAATACCACGGCAATTGTAAGTGTTGCTTCCAATTTTTTGTTGTTTTTTGTTCTGATATATAATTGAAAAGTATCAATGCAGGCGATAATAATGCAATTCTTGCTAATTTTATGGTTATTGCATCTTCACCAATTAGTTGTGACATTGAGAAACCAGCACCAGCTACGTTACCCACAGAATGAAGGGATCCACCGATAAGGATGCTACTATCAAATGAGGATATTTTTAAGGTTGTTAAAACAAATGGTAAAAGTAACATGCCTATCGTTCCATATAAATTAACTACAGCCAAGGCAATACCTACATCTTCTTTATTTTTTTGTAGGGAGGGCGATAATGCAGCAATTGCACTTGATCCACAAATGGCAGTTCCAAAACCTACTAACAAACCTGCTGAACTAGGGCATTTTATTTTTTTTGAGAGATATACGGTAAGTAATAATACAAGCAAAACCACAACAGTTATTAATATAAAACTTTGCAAACCTAACTTTGCAATATGTGTATAATTGATGCCAAATGCTAAAAAAATTACTGAATATTCCAACATTTTTGAACTTGTAAAGTTTATTCCTGAATGAAATTCTGATGGAATTTTAACAAGATTACCAATTATCAGCCCAACTAATAAACCCAACAGAATACTATTGAAAAAAGTAAAAAAATTAGAAACTACTAATACAAATAGTCCTAAAACTATTGCGAAAATTATTCCTTTGTGATTTTTTTTTATTGTATCCATCATTTTTGTTTGCCTAAACTATTTAAAGTTTTTCAAATTTTTAAAGTCCTATCTAACAATAGGTGTTCTACTAATTCAGTATTTAAATTTAAATTTGTAACTTATTCTTAATGAATAAGTTACAGTAATTCAATCTATATCTTGCAAGAATAAATATTTGAATTAATTTTGATTATCATTTCAATTTCTCTTATTATGACTGCTATTTATATTCATTTAATTACTCTTTTCTAAAATAATATTTATTATTTCGTCTGCTGACAAGACACCGGATTGTTTCCACAATTGTTTCCCATTTTGAAATAATAGTAATGAAGGAACTCCAAGAGCTTGATAGCTTTGTGCTAATTTTTGTTCTTTGTCTACATCTATTTAATAATAGTAATACGGTCTTGAAGACTGTCCTTTACTTGATTTAGAACTGGTAAAAGCATTTGGCAAGGTCCACACGAAGTGGTAAAGAAATCTACCAAAACTGGTTTTTCAGAATTTATAATGTCATTGAAATTACTCATTTTCTTCTTTTTTTGAAGGAATAGCACAAGCATTATTGCCGCAACAACCTACGCTAAACAATGCCATTACAGTAAAAACAACACCTAGAATTATCATTAAATATTGCTGTGTTTGAAAAGATTGAATTATAATATAAACTCCCAGAATTAATCGAATGGCTCGCATAAAGTTCCAGTTGGTAAAAAGTATTTTTAACATTGTTTTGTAATTATAGTTATTATACAAATTTTCTAATATTGATCATAAAACCAAGATGAATTCCTTCGTGATAATTATTGAAATTTATGGCTTCTTCAAATGTTGCTAAATGAAAACCGATATGGGTTTCGTACGGCATAAACGAAACAAACTTTCCTGTATCGTAGTCATCTTTGGTTTGTTGGATCAATGAAATCAACAATTCTTTTATTTCGTCAACTTCTTCTTGTGTTGTAGTTTGGGTTGGTACCGAACCGTATTTGTATTTGTTATGAAATTCTTTGGAGATTGCAACTGGTAAACCCGATAGTCTGTAAACTAAACCTTGTTGAGTAGTAATGATATGACCAATGTTCCAAATCAAATTGTTTTTAAATCCTTCAGGTATTTTGTTGAGTTGCTCTAAAGTAAGTTGTTCTAAAAACGCTAAATGTAATTTTCGGTTAGTTTCCCAAATTTTGAATGTTGATTGCATCTTTTATAATTTTTATAAAAATAGTCCAATTCAAAACAGGCATCAAGCTGTTTCAAACTGAACTATTATTGCGTGATTTATGAATTTTATTTTTTCAGTTTTGCGTTAACATCTTCCCAACGGCCACCATTGATAACATTTGTAATGTGATTTTGTTCTAAAATAGCTTTGGCTTGGCTGCTTCTACTACCGCTTTGACAAAAAACAACAATGCTTTTTTTACCTTTGAATCTTATCAATTGCTTCTCAACTTGGTCTAAAGGTATATTTACTGCTCCTTTTACACTTCCTTGAGCAAACTCTGCTGCTGTTCTAACATCTACATATAATGTCTCCTTTTTTATAATTGGTCTTGCCTTTTGACTTGTCGGGTTTTTTATTGTTGCTTTTGTGTTTTGCGCACTGATTGTGTTGCTCGAAAAAGATGTGATTAACAATAGTAAACCAATTTTTATTAAATTCCTCATGCTTTATTTAGTGCTGCATTTACATCTTGCCAAGTTCCGCCGTTAGTAACATTAGTAAATCCATTTTGTTCTAAAATTGATTTTGCTTGTCCGCTGCGGTTACCGCTTCTACAAAAAACTACAATATTTTCTTTGTCTTTAAATTTTTCCAATTGATTTTGTACTTGATCTAACGGAATATTTACAGAACCTTTGACATTGCCTTCAGCGAATTCTCCAGGAGAACGAACGTCTACTAAAAATGCTCCCTTATTAATTACTATTTCTAAATTCTCATCGTTGCTACTGCCACCAAATATATTTCCAAAAATTCCCATAATTATTTTTATTTAACGGTTGATTTATTATTCTTTTACTACTGTGTTCTGACGCATAAGATTGGATTTAAGAGCAGTTATTTTTGCAATTGCGTTGCAACCAACTCTATCTTCGCTAAAGTTCCTATACCCTATATGTGTAACTATTTCTATATCAAATCCTGTTTCAGTAACTAAGACAATCGGTTCTTTTACGTCGACAATTAAAGCACCTACCTAAAGAGCTCGATCACCATTAATACCAATTTTTATTGATTGAGGGATATATCCTTTTGCAAAATCACTATTGTCTCTTGTCTTTAAAATTTAAGTTCCGTTTTATTAACCTACATTTTCAAATGCTACAGCATTACTATCTTTAATGCCATTATTGAATACTTTCTTCCAAACTTCTATTTCCGTCTTATCCATAGCTACTTTCATATTAAAGGAGGCAAGGGGAGGGCAAAAACTTTCGCCAACTTATTGAACAAGTTCTGTTTACGTACTATTGCCGCGTGGAGCACAATTGGCAGCTTTATGTTGACCAATTTTCAGAATAGTTTTTTTACTCCTGTTTTTTCAACACGGAGAAACTACACCGCGAGCATGGTGTACAAGTACAATATCATCTAACTTCATTACCTTGTCTCTTACCTAATGAAATGATACTGCAACCAACTCTTCTTACTTCATTATTCCACTTTTTGAGCTAAATCAGGACAGCGTATATTACCAATACATGAAGTATGCTGCGAGAAAATAATATGCTCTTTTCCGTATTTATCAATCAGTAAGTAAGTAGAGCGTAGTCTCCATAGCGTGACCGGGCCTATGCATTACTTATATTTTGATAGTGTGATTTGTAAAACCCTGATTGTCTTTGGCCGAAATGAATTCAACTTCTGACTTTGCATTGGGGCCATTCACAATTTTTGCATCTATTTTTTTAATCCAATCAAAATGTCAAGAAACAAAATCCGCATGAAAATGGGTTGCAAAAATATACTTTAATTCTACTCCTTCTTGTATTAACCTTTCCATATCAAGTTCTGTTTCCAGTAGCAAATCTAGAATCGCTAGTTCGCTATTTTAGGTCACGTATGATGCTCCTTGTATTAGTCACTCCGTATATATTTGCTCTATTTTATTTTATTACGAATTTGAATGTATTGCTATCAATTAAGCTATTACGGGATTGCCTTCACTAACCCATTCATTCATTCCTGGGGAATAGTTTACAACATTGGTATACCCATTTTTTATTAATAGAGAATAACCAATTGAAGCTCTATCACCGCCTTGACAATGGATTACAACTTTTTTATCTTTGCTTATCTTATCTAAATTATTTACCATAGTCCCTACAAATACATTGTCAGCTCCTTCTATATGACCAGCATTAAATTCAGCAGCGCCACGAAGATCTACGATCTGAACATTTGGTTCTCCTTTTAAAGCTTTTAGTTCTTCAAGAGAAATGAAGTGGGATTGATCCAAATTTCCTGCGAACGTTTCAGTTGAAGGAATGTAACCATAAATGTTGTCAAGACCAATTCGCATTAGTTTTCTGGTGAGATCATCTAACTGGGAATCCGGAGCAAGTACCATAAAAGGTTCCTCGTAAGTTAAAAACCATCCTGCCCAAGTGGCAAAAGAGTTATTGCCTTGAATGTTAATACTTCCAGGTATAAATCCTTTTGAAAACTCTGATTTGTCTCTGGCGTCAATCAATTTGATTCCTTTTGCTAAAGCTTCTGTTAATTCTATTTGATTTAACTTTTTTAATTTAGGAACCGCTGTTAAAAGTGGACGATCAACTTTATTTAAGTGCTTCATCATCGCAAAATATTTTGGTGGTTCGGGCTGATCCGTCAATAAATATTTTACAAAACCTTTTTCATCATGCTTGTATTGAAATGCCCAATTTCTCAATTTCTCGTATCCTACTGTTGTGCTTGGAACTGATCCTAACGATTTGCCACAAGCTGATCCCGCACCGTGTCCAGGCCATACTTGAATGAAATCTGGAAGATTATTGAATTTTTGAACAGATTGGTACATTTGTAAAGCACCAGCATCAGCTGTGCCAACAACACCAGCTGCTTTCTCTAGCAAATCGGGTCTTCCAACATCACCCACAAATACAAAATCCCCAGTGAACAGCATTACTGGCTCATCGCTGGCAGGAGTATCTGTAAGAAGGAAACTGATACTTTCAGGAGTATGTCCTGGTGTATGTATAACTTCTAATATAAGATTTCCAAGTTTTATTTTTTGACCATCTTTTAATCCAATATGTGGGAATTCATATTCCCAACCTTCACCACCTTCATCTGAAAGATACATATCAGCACCAGTTAAAGCGGCTAATTCTCTTGATCCAGCGAGAAAATCTGCATGAATGTGCGTTTCAAGAATATGAGTAATTTTCATATTATTTTGCTTTGCAATTTCGAGGTAAGTATCTACATCTCTTTTTGCATCAATTACAGCTGCTACTCCCGCTTTTTGGCAGCCAATAAAATAACTGGCTTGCGCTAAACTTTTATCGTAAATGTGTTGAAAAAACATACCTTTTATTTTTAGGTTACTTTACTAAATAGAAATCGAAATTACGGATTACATTTATTAAGAACTGTGACATAAGTTACACAAGCTTTTTTTATCACTATAAGTGCTATTTTATTAGTGGGATTATCATAAGCGAGAGCTACATTTTTTTGATACTTCTCTTTTGCAATTGGATTTTTTTTGATGAAATTTATTGAATGGGTAATGGTAGCATTTATTGAGACCTAGCAAAAAAAAAAGATTGCATTTTTTAGACAATCTTTTTAAAATAGAAAACAATATATTATTTACAATAGTGTTGTTGGACAAACATAATCTGACTTTAAAAGTTTGGTGTTTTTGATTTCGGCAAAGCCTCCAATAACATCAACAAAATTATCCCAACCCCTTTGTTTTAAAATTGATGCAGCAATCATGCTGCGATATCCACCGGCGCAATGCAAAATGAATTTTTTCTCTTTTGGAAATTCTGCTAAGTGATTATTGATTTCGTTTAGCGGAACATTAATTGCCCCAATTAGATGTTCGGATAAAAATTCGCTTTTCTTTCTAACATCAAAAATAAGTGTTTCATCAAAGTCAACAGCGTCTTCTAATTGTTTTGCTGTAATTCTGTTTATGGTATCCAATTCAAAACCTACTTTTTTCCAGGCATTTATTCCTCCATTCAAATAACCAATAGTGTGATCATATCCAATACGGGAGAGACGTATCATACTTTCTTCTTCCTTGCCAGTTGCAGTGACTAATAAGATTTCTTGTTTAATATCCGCAATCATTTCGCCCACCCACATTGCAAAACTTCCATCTAAACCAATGTTAACACTATTAGGTATAAAACCTTCTGCAAATTCAGATGCGTCACGAGTGTCAAGTATTAAAGCTCTAGTTTCGTTTGCTACTACTTCAAATTCGGTTGGATTTAAAGGTGTTTTAGCTTTTTTTAGTATCGCATCTAAACTGTCATAGCCATTAATATTCAGTAATACGTTGGCTGGAAAATAGGCGGGAGGATTTGTTAAACCGGTTAATACAGCGGTAACGAATTCATCTTCGGTCATTTTTGGATTCAGGGCATAATTTGTTTTCTTTTGGTTGCCCAAAGTATCTGTAGTTTCTTTACTCATCATTTTCCCGCATGCCGAACCCGCACCATGATTTGGATATACAATTAAATCGTCTGACAACGGCATAATTTTAGTTCGCAAAGAATTATACAAATGACGCGCTAATTTGTCTTGAGTTAAATCAGCAACGACATGTTGAGCTAAATCTGGACGGCCAACATCACCAATAAAAAGGGTGTCTCCGGTAATAATTCCGTGCTCTTTTCCGTTTTCATCAATTAATAAAAAAGTAGTACTTTCCATGGTGTGTCCAGGAGTATGAATCACTTTTACTTTGTAGTTGCCAATTTCAAAAATTTGTCCGTCTTGGGCAGAAATAATTTCGTAAGCTGGTTTTGCAGTCGGTCCATATACTATTTTCGCATTAGTTTTTTTGGCTAAATCCAAATGTCCTGAAACGAAATCAGCGTGAAAATGAGTAAGAAAAACATATTTTATTTTGGCATTGTCTTTAAGCGCTCTATCAATATAGGGCTGCACTTCTCTTAAAGGATCAAAAATTGCGGCTTCACCATTATTTTCAATATAATAAGCTGCGTGAGCAATACAACCTGTGTAAATTTGTTCTATTTTCATAATTGAATTTTTTTGAATTAATGCTGTTTTAGATTTATAAGATTAGAGCAAATGTATAAGACACTTTTAAAATCCAAAGTGATAATTATCATGAAAAAATAACTATAATATCAGTAAATATAGTATGTGACAAAAGTCACAGAGAAAAATCAAGCCGTGCGTTTTTATTTACTATGTACAAAAAAGACCATCACAAGGATGGCCTTAATTTAAAATTTACTAGAATTTTTTATATGATTTTTGTGCCAATTACCAGACAATCATTTCTAAATTACTTTTCTTTCTTTCGGCTGATCCTTCAACAGTTTTAAGAGCAGGAACAATTGCTTTATCTCCCGGCTGCCAGTCCACAGGCATTGCTGCTTTATACTCGTCAGAAGTATGCAAGGCTAGAGGAGAACGTTTAATCTCAGCCCTATTTCTACCGAGATTTAAAGGGTATGCACTTCTTTCGCTGAAACTTCCATTTTATATTAATTTTAAAATACGTAAGTGAGTGTTTAGGCTGCAAATAGGAGGGAGTTAACTGGTTTTAATGGTAATATATATCACGTAAGGAAAAAAAATCCCTTTCAATTTTACTCAAAAGGGATAACAAACAAATAAAATATATCGGTACTAAGTATTACGCAGTTCCTTTTAGAATTTTATTCCAATATAACCAAGGTAAAACTTTTGTTTTTAGGATCCACATGGCCCAATTAGGTTTTGCCTGATTTATTGGAAAAGTCATTTTTGGTGTATTTGTATAATCAAACTCGGCTAACATTAATTTTCCGTATTGAGTAGGAATCGGGCAGGCGCTGTACCCATCATATTGTGCTGTGCCTTTCTCATTATCCATAAATGCCAGAAGATTGGTAACAACCACCGGAGCTTGTTTGCGTATAGCGGCTCCAGTTTTACTGCACGGTGCATTGGTGCAATCTCCTAGAGCAAACACATTTGCAAAACGAGTATGCTGCATGGTGTTTTTATCAATTTCCACATATCCAAATGGATTTGCAGAGTCACTTAATGGACTGCTTTTTATAAAATCAGGAGCTGATTGTGGTGGAACTGTATGGCATAAATCGAAATTCAATAGTACTTTTTTAAATTCCTTATCAGGGCTGTTTTCTACTATACCGTAGCAGCCAGCATTTTCAGAAGATAATTTCTGATTTAGGTTTTCATCAATTTCTTTAGTTTCAAATTCAACTGTTTTCTTTTCGCCATCTATCGCTGTAACATTAGCACCATAGTGGACGTGAATATTATATTTAGCTACAACTTTTTTTAGTGTTTCAGCATATTCTTTAACACCAAATATTACGCTTGCTCCAGAAATATAATGGATATCGCACTTGTCCAAAATTCCTTTTTTACGCCAATAATCGCAAGCCAAATACATGATTTTGTGAGGTGCTCCTCCACATTTAATAGGTGTTGTTGGGTTTGTGAAAATTGCCGTACCACCTTTAAAATTTTCAATCATTTCCCATGTGTAGGGTGCGTGTTGAAAAGAGTAGTTACTGCTGACACTATTTTTGCCTAATGTATCTTTTAATCCTTTAATTTTATTCCAATCCAGTTGGATACCAGGGCAAACAATCAAGTAATTATAGGTGAATTCTTTACCCGAAGAACATCTTATTTTATTTTCGTTTGGCATAAATTCGTTTACCGCTTCTTTGATCCAAGTAGTATTATTTGGAATTACATCTTTTTCATTTCGAACGGTCTTTTTGATGTCAAATATACCAGCACCAACAAGTGTCCATGCGGGCTGATAATAATGTTTTTCAGATGGATCAATTATTCCAATGTTTAGATTACTTCTTTTAATAAGTAACTGTGAAGCGACAGAAAGTCCTGCATTTCCACCTCCTATAATTAATATTTGATAATGATTGGCCATTTTTTTTCGATTTGATTTTAAAATAACAATATAAATTTATATAATTTACACCTGTATTCTTGTGACTTATGTCACATAAGGATATTATTTTAGGAATAACTCTTTCGTAATAATATAAATACCCATTACCAAAACGAACCAACCAAAAGCAGGTTTTAATTTTGCACCGTCAATCTTTTTCGATAGTGCAGTACCAATGAAAATTCCAACAATTGCAAAACCAGAAATGGTAAATAGAAACTGCCAATCAATTATACTTTCTCCACCTTCTCCAAAAAAGCCTATTAATGATTTGGCGGCAATGATTACAAGCGATGTTCCCACCGCTTCTTTCATGGGTAATTTACTCAGAATAACTAACGCTGGAATTATTAAAAATCCTCCACCGGCACCAACTAAACCTGTAATAATTCCAACAATTGCACCTTCAATAAGTATTAAAGGATAATTAAATTTTTGTTCTCCGGCTTCTTCTATGGTGATTTTTTTGTCTTTTTTAATCATAGTGTAAGATGCTATAACCATGATTAAAGCAAAAAATAACATTAAAAAAAGATCTTTTGTGAGTGTGAAACTTCCTGTTGAAAAGATTTCTTTAGGTATCGCAGGAACAATATAAGCTCTTGTGCTAAAAACGGCAATTATGGATGGAATACCAAAAACAATGGCTGTTTTTATGTTTACCAACCCTTTTTTAAAATAACCAACAGTTCCTACTGCGCTGGTTAAACCAACAATAAACAAAGAATAAGCTGTTGCTAATACCGGTTCAACTGCAAATAAATAAACTAAAACAGGTACAGTAAGAATAGAACCACCGCCACCTATCAGCCCTAGAGCAACGCCTATTAGAATTGACGCAAAATAACCTATATATTCCATAATTATAAATTTTATACTGCAAATATTGTTTGTTAAAACTTTATAATCTGTAACATTTATCACATAAGGAAATTTATTTTAAAAGTTTGCTAGTACTACGATGCATTTTTAGTATCCTTTGTTGCTCTAGTTTTTTGAATAATCTTGAAATAACTTCAATAGAAGTTTGTAGGTCATTTGTAAATTCTTTATACCACAATTTAAATTATCACAATAACAAGCAACTCTCGGCCCTTTTAAGTAAACATCTAAGCATTCCTCCATTTCTTTAACAGCTATACTGTCAATTACATCACGTACTTCCTTAAATCTACATTGATACATATCAATTACAAATTCATATCCATTATGATGTTGCAACATCTATTTATCCATCAATCGCAATGGCACCATAATTAATTCTTCACTCTCAGCTACCTTTGCTATAATTTGGCTTTTTAAATTTTTTGTTGCACGTACCATTGAAATAGCATAGGTTTGACTTGGCTGTAAATACTACTAATGGAAATAACTATCTGCAAATAAAGCTAAATAAACAGAAAGAAGAATCCCAGTTGAAATGCTGTTTTATGACATTTTAACTGGGATTCTTTGTTTTATTTTATGATGTTTTGTGAAATCTATTTCCCGATACAATATCTAATTTATCAGTATTTGTAAGGCTTTAGTAGGGTAGAGGTGTACAAAAAGAGTACTTAATATAGTAGAATACTCATTTGTAAAGACAGTAAAAGAAATAATAGCTATTTAAATTGGAGAATAATTTCTTCAAAATCCTCCTTTATAAACTCCCAATATTTCCCTTTGCAACAAATAGGATTAAAATCTTCATCAGCTTGTTCAAAGGATGTAAAGTTTTTAATTATTAAATCTTTGTCATGTGAATAAGGATATCTTTGCTTGTGCAAATCTAACATTTGACTAATATCGTAAGACTCAAGTAAATCATGTAAATCCCAAAAGTCTTTTTTTCTTCCCCCTCGTTGTACAACATCTATTTTCATAGCAATAATTTCCTCAATAGTTGCCATTCTAATACCGTCAACTTCAACGTAGTGTTGAATATAAGTGTCTGTGTAATATATATCTAGCTTTACTGTGTTTTCTTTATTTTCTCCAATAAAATAAGATTTTCCCATTGCTGGAATTGTATTCAAAAAGTCTACATATTGAAAGTTTTCTTGTAGATAGTTTTCAATCGAATTAAAATCTAATGCTCCATATTCTGAATCACTGAATAAATCAATGTCAATGGATTCTCTGTGGCCTATTTGTAAACTCAATGCTGTACCGCCTACGAGTCTAAAATTATTAAATACATCGGATTTCATTAATTTTAGTAAGCTATTTTTCAATAAATCGTTTACAGTACTATAATGTAGCATTATGTAGTTTCTTTATTTTTGTAAATAGTGTATGGCTTTCGGATTGTTTGTGCAAGTGCATCTTTAATTCTAACACTTTTATAGAAACGATTAATTTCTTTTTTTTCTATATCATTACCACGTTCAAATATCCGTTTAATAACTGCTACACTTTGTTTTTGCCAGTCAATTTTAGAAATATCGGTATCCCAAAATAAAGATTTTCTTAAAAGAGTTAAGTCTGGAGTATTTTGTTTTGCTTTACTTTTTTCTTCCTTAATATCAAAATAGGTTTGTAGAAGGGCAAGAGATCCTTCTTCTAAACTTAGTTTTTCTTCAATTTTTAAAGCTAGAGCTATATTGAGTTTCCTTCTGCCTTTAGTAATTGCATTTATTGTTTGTGGATGCTCACCAATTGAAAGGGCAAAAGGACGCTGTGAAATCGCTTTTTTGTCAAGTAAGCGTTCCAATATTATCCCAGGGTGTATGCCTTTATATTTTTCGACCAATGTTTTCATACTACAAATGTAAACAATTTTGTTTACACTATTGTAAAGACTATACTAAAATTAGTATTTTGGCAAAATTGATTTAGAAAAAATATTTAAATAGGTATAAAATAAAAAACAACCTATTCTCCGCAAAAATGCGGTGAATAAGTTGTTTATTTGCCGCATTATTAGAGCGTATCTTTATTAATTTCAATTTTTTTACGCACTATGTAAAAAGACTTCTGCTGGAATACCAAAAAAGTTTTTAAGCTTTTGAGCCATCTTTAGGGTGATTTCACGCTTGCCAGATAGTATTGCTGATACGTGTCCTTTACTCCCAATAATAGGTTCTAAATCTTTATTTTTTATACCCATTTCTTCCATTTTTATTTTGATAACTTCTAAGGCATCGAGTTGGGGCATAGGATAGTTTTTATCTTCAAAATCTTTTATCAAAATAAGTAAAACACCTAGTTCGTCATCTTCTGGCGTGTCGGGTTCTGCGTGAAATATTTCCATTGCACGCTTTACGGCTATTTTATGTTCGGCTTCGGTTTTTATTACTTTCCAATTCATAGTATAAAAATTAATTGTTTACCGTTTTTAAAATCTGTAAAGTATGTGTTATCGTTTACTTTTTAATAATTCAGCAGCATTAATAACTGGCAAGATAACTGATTGTAAGTAAGTGTTTTTCCATTGTGAGAACATCATTCCTCTCAATGTAGAAAAGGAAATAGCTAAAAGCGTGGTCACAAAAACACCTTCAAACAAAGGTTTTTCATTGTGAATTTGGTAATGGCTGTTTAGATCTTCTATTTTAAAGAAAAAATCAAATTCATAGTTGCCACCTTGATTTATAGATTTACCATCTATAACCGCAACAACATCAAGGAAAAGTCTAATTTTAACCAATTCTTTTTCTAGATTGTGCATCATGTTATGTGCTACTTTTATGTCATAAGTAGGTTTTACATTTAATTTTTCATCCAGTAGAGAAGTATCTTCTTTTACTGTTTTGATCTTTGTTAAATGAATTTTGGATGGTATTATTTGCGTATTGTCCATTACTTAAGATACTTTTTTATCCAAACTGCTTTCAGTTACAAATACTTCTGAGTTTTCAAAAGCGGTTTCTTCTAAATCATCTTCTTGGTTTACATAGACTTTTAAGTACACAAATTCTTTTTGTGGTTCAATGTGAATAATATCATCGCCCAGAACGGTTTCTATTTTAGTAATTGTTTTTGTGGTAAAAGTATGGGTACCCGTGAGCCATTTACTAATTTCAGATGGTTTTTTGTCTAACATGCGTGCTAGATCCGCAGGTTTTAAACCACGCTCTTTTAGCATTTCATGAATTTTATGGGCTATGACAAGATTTTTTTCTACTAATCGTGCTATTTCAGGACTTCCATTATCGGTGAGCCAAGTGTTAATTATATTGTTTTCTGGGAATTTCATAATTTCTTAGAATTGTAGCATAAAATCATCCTCACAAGTAGTGGTCGTTAAATCATCGTTCCAAAGGATTTCTTTATTTGCAAAAGCACTGTCAATGGCTTTTGTAAGTTGATTAGCTAGTTTAAAATGTTTCTTTACATTCGGGCAATCTTGCGCTTTTTTGGCAGTTTTGATATCTCCGTTGAATAAAAATACTACTGATTCATTTGCTCGTAAACAATACAGCCGAATGTTATTTGCTTTTTTTATACCTAATTCTGCATATTGAGGTTTTCTTTCTACTACTTTGGGAGGCAGTGCAGATGCGTCTGCAGTTTCTCCTTCGGGTCTAAACAAATGGGTTTGTGCACCGTATTTATTTCCAATAATTTTGATCCACTCTAAAACATGATTTAATTTTTCTTTGTTTGCTACAGTGTGATATCCCATAAACTCCTCAAATAGCGAAATTGGATTATCCCCTATACAAATAGAATAATAAGAAACCTTATCGTATTGTGCTATCGGTTTTATATGTGCAAAAGTATTCACTTATAAGTAGTTTTCCAAATTATTATTCACTTTTAAGTTAATATTAATATTAACTTATTTCACTATTAATTTTCTGTTACTGTAACACCTCTCTCAAAACCTGTTGTAACTCTTTTTTGGTAGTTTTAATTAGATTGCTTTATCGTCCTCCCGCAAACTTCTCAATTATACTTGTGGGCATCGTGGGTGATGAATCATCTTTTAATAATCCTGTATCAGCACGACTAAAAAGAGATTGCAAAATCAACTGTCGTTCTTCGGGCTCTATTGTTGTGTCTTTTTTTAATGCTAAATAAAAATGAGTTAATTGTTCTCTTTCTTCTGCATCTCTTGATAAATGAAAAGAACTAAAAGTCATTTTAGATAATATTTTTATGGTGAAAGCTAAAAGTGAAACAATTGTAATCAAAATAATTGACCATTTGATTCCTTTTATTCTGTCATTAAAAGCAGTTTCGTAGAAATCAGTACCTAATGTCATCAATAGAATAAATAATAGAATTGCTGCAATAACTGACGTTTTAATTAGCCAATTTAAATATTTATCGCCTTCCGATTTTAATAATATAGCACGATCTTTCCAGTATTTAGCAGGCGCTTCTAAACGAAGTTTTTCTCTATATAAGTCTTCGTTGTTCTTTATTGAATCACTTGAATTTTTAAAAAAGCTATCAAAACCTACTTGAACAGTGGTAAACCAATCATCAAAATTTTTGTTTTTTTCTTGTTTCAGGGCATCAACTGTTTCAAAATGACTAGTTAAGTTTTCTTTTGCATCAGAGAGATTTCCGTTCAATTGTTTCTCTGCTTCAACAATATAGTTGTTGTACTTTTCTCTTATCTGACGTAAACTTATCTTTTCATTATTTCTTCTCTGTAAGATTTCAGATTCATTTTGGTTTTTAAATTCATAAGCAAATAATACACCTGTAAAGTATCCTATTCCTTTATTAAAGTTAATAGTAACACCAGTAATAAAATCTATAGCTCCTTGTGTATGATTTATATTTTTGGTGTTTACTTTCAACAGAAAATCAGTTTCTGGAGAATCAATTAAAAAAACATAATATTCATTTTGAAATCTTGGATTTTGAATCACACTTATTAATTGACTCCATTGATAATCAAATTGACTTACGTTGTTTTCTTTGAAATACTCTATTAAACCAGTTATTCTTGATTTAAGAGTTTCAAAGTGTCTTTTTGAATGTGCTAAATACTCCGGAATGTTTTCAATATGATTCCAACCAATAACTTGATCGTAAATAAACTTATAAATGGATTGAATTCCGTCTAATTCAAGTTTCGATTCTAAATGTGGATAATTTAAAACGATCTTTAAATTATTCAATTTATCCTTAATCGGACTATCGTTTATTAATTTTCTAAAATTCGTAATATCCATATTTAGTACTTTTATTATTTCTTCTTTTCTCCCTGCAACGCCTCTCTCAAAACCTGTTGCAACAACATTTCATTATATCCTTGACTTTCCTTAATGCTTTGCTCTAAACCATCACAAAAAGCCATTAATTCTTCTAGCTTGGATACGATTTGTTCTTGTTCGTGGAGTGGTGGGAGTGGGATAATAAATTGTTCTAAATTATATTTTGGCAACCCTTCCCTTCCTGCACCAGTCGTTGAACTAAATATTAACTTTTGAAAATAAGGAGACAATACAAGTTTGTGTAAAAATATATTATCTGACAATAAAGGTCTTATTATACAAACGTGTTGACTAACGTTTCCTTCTTCAAAATCAGTAGGCACTAAAGCACATCTACCCATCGAACCACCAGTTATATTCAATAAAATATCATCAGCTAACACAATTGTTCCATTCATTTGTTTTTGAACTTCATCAGAAACAAATTTTATATCATTATAGACTAAACCGTTGTCATGGATATTTTGTGATCGAAAAAAAGGTTTTCCTTTTTCTGCATAGTTACTTCCTTTTGGAGTACTTCCAGAACCTACTTTAGTACAAATTTCCCCCAATTTACACCAAGCCCAATGTTCTGGAATTTCAAAAGGAATTTCTTCTGCGGAAATAGCTGGTAACGGTTTTTCTTTTTTGAGTTTTTTCTCGGCAATGAGTTGTGCTTTTTCGGCTTTTATTTTTGCTAGAAGTTGTTGCCCTGTTTGTTGCGTTTCGACTCCGCTTGACCTGACAGCCGTAGCTAACTTTCCTTGCATCGCTTCACGCAAAAAGGATTGACGTAATTGTTTGATTAGATCTAGTTGATGGGTGAGTTCTGATGTTAACACGCCAGAAGAAATCTTTTGAAGTTTTATCTTTTCAATTTGAATCAATTGCTCTTCAACTGTAGGTAGCATTATTTCATAATTCAAAAAGAAAGATTCGTTCAAGTATTTTCTATGAGTTATACCTGCACTAGCTCTTTCACATAAATCATAAAAATCTGGGGAATTGGTAAATTGATTAAACCATTCAATATTCAGTTTGCTGAAATCTACGTTATAAGCCCAAAAATTCCCTGTAATTATTGCATTATCAACTTCATTTGGAGCAATACCAAATGCCCCATACCGAGCATCAATTTTGGAAACAATAAACTGTCCAGCTTTAAGAATAAATTGTTTTTTTGTACCAATTTTCAAACCAATTGCAGTGTCTCTTAACGAAACACCATTGTGATTAATTCTAATTGTTACACGATTATATTCTTCATTATCTATAATGTCTACGGGAAATTTACTTCTTTTTAAAAAATCACCAATTTTAGTTAACTTCATTTTATCGCTTTTTTTAATTGGTTCAATAAAGTATTGCTTTTATCAAAGGAGTTATGCAATAAATCCATCAGTTCACTGCTGTTGTATTCGTGGGCTTCCTCTGCTTTGGTTGGGTTTTTTATATCAAGGTCGTAGTTGCGGTCTATGATGGTTTGTATATCTACTTTCCAAGCAATATCAGATTCCTTGCGGTCTTTCCACCATGTTTTTATAGGGTCAAATTCCTTGGCTTGAATGGGTCTGGTTTTGTTGTAGGCTTTTTGTCCTTCTGGTAATTTGTGTTCGTAATACCACACTTCTTTAGTAGGCGTGCCTTTGGTAAAAAATAATAAATTGGTCGCTACCGTGGCATACGGCTGGAACACGGAGTTAGGCAAGCGTATAATGGTGTGCAGGTTGCAATCTTCTAAGAGTTTTTGACGCACGCGTTGTTTTACACCATCGCCCGTGAGCGAACCGTCAGGCAATACAATACCAGCACGACCTTTGTCTTTTAATAAATGGATCATTAAAATCAAGAACAAGTCGGCACTTTCTTTGGTTCTAAAGTTTTGCGGGAAGTTGGTTTCGTTACCATTAGCCACAATTCCGCCAAAAGGCGGGTTGGCCAAAATAGCATGTACACGATCTTTTTCGGTATAACTGCTTAAGGGTTGGTCTAATGAATCGCGATAGGTAATATTAGGCACTTCAATATCATGTAGAATCAAATTGGTAGTAGCCAATAAATAGGGCAACGGTTTGTATTCCCAACCAATTATATTTTTGGCAATGCTTTGGCGTTCTTCAATGCTGTTGGCTTGTTGTTTTAAATGTTCGATAGCAGTAGTCAAGTAACCACCCGTTCCACAAGAAGGATCTAATATTTTTTCGCCCAGTTGTGGGTTGATCATATTAGTAATAAACGATGTAATGGCACGAGGGGTATAGAACTCTCCACTATTTCCTGCACTTTGCAAGCCTTTCAGGATGCTTTCGTACAATTCACCAAAAGCCTGACGGTCTTTGGCAATGTTAAAGTCCATTTCGTTCAGCTTGTTCAACACCTTACGAATGTTGATACCGCTTTTCATGTAATTGTTGTTTCCTTCAAAAACCTCACGTACGATAAGCGCGCGACGGTTGCCTGTGCTCACATCAATGTTACGCAAGGCAGGAAACAATTGGCGATCTACAAACTCCAGTAGTTCATCGCCTGTCATTCCTTCATCATCACCCGCCCAATTGTCTTTTTGGTTTACCCAATGAAACAAATCAGGAATAGGAGATACATAATTATCGTCGAGTAATTCTAGTTCTTTGTCTTTATCGGAGAATATTTTAAGGAAAAGCATCCAACCAAGTTGTTCTATTCGTTGTGCATCACCGTTTAGACCATTGTCTTGACGCATGATGTTTTGTATGCTTTTGAGTATGCTTGATATGTTTGACATTATGTTTGTTTATTTTTTTATTTGAATTAAAAGATTGTAGATTTCTCTCGATAATTCTTCTTGATTTATTTCGTAAAAATTGATGTTTCTATTTAATAATTCGTAACCTCTTATCGATTTAGGGAATTTATTATTTTTAATCAAATCCAGTTGATTTAAATTATCATAAGTATCAATATTTTTTCTCACGAAAAGGTCCACGTTTACTGATTGATACTGTATCGTTACATCAACCGAAATAGTAATAACGTCAAAACTGAAATCAAAAACAATGGTGTTTTTTTCATATATCCACTTTTCAACATTTGGTAGTTCAAGGTTGATGCTATCGCTTATCTGACCCACCAATATTTTTAATTGAGTATCTAAAATATTTTTTTGTTGATTGATTGCAACAATAGCATCGTCATTACTGATGATAAAATCAAACATTTCTTTATTAGTATCTTCCATTTTATAGTGGTTTTCGATTGTTTTAATGAAGTCTAAGAGGTAAGTAACATATTGATTATTTGCATTGACGGCATAACTTCCTAAATTTTGTTTTAATCTCTTAAAAAATGCTTCATAAGTAATACTTACAAAGGATCCCGTAGTGACTTCTTTTTTGATAGATAATACTATGAAAATCTTATTGTTACATTGTGAGAAATTGCTAACTATAGTTTGTTCATAGATTCCTAAGTCATTGTTTAACCAATGAAAGATTTTGTTTTCTATGGCAACAACTACATCTTCTCCTTCAATTACCAAATCTATTCTTTTATTATCTAGAGTGCAATATTCCCTATGACAATTTTTGGTAACAATCGGTGGGTAATTCTCGAATTGAAAAGAGGTACACTCTAATAATGATTTTAAAACTAAATCGTTTAATTTATGTGATTGTGTAGTATCAAAATAGAAGTTTAAAATGTTGCTGCACACATTCTCAAAATGCGGATATCTTGAAATCTCCATAAATGTGGGTAATCTTTCCTCTATCTTATGAATTCTATTGAAATCAGAAATTAATTTTACAAACGGGGTAGTATCGCTCATTATTTTATTTTTGTTAATGTCCACTTCGACCTAAAAATGGTTGGTGTTCTAGGTGTAAGGCCGTTTCTAAAAGTTCTAATAAATCATTTGTATTGTGATTCTTTGCAGTGTTAAAGTCAACTTGCGTGTAATATAAATCAATTTTCATTGTTTTTAGTTTATCGGTCCAACTCGAAAATTGTAAAGAATAAGTTGAATGAGAATAACCTCCCAAATGCTGCTTAAGTCTTGTTTTGAAATTACCAGTTGACTTACCCAAGTATAATATGTTTTTTCCCTGAGGTGTATTTACCTTGGGTAATTTAGGGTTGCTTTTATCTGCCTTTAGTATTGATATCGCAGAACATAATTCGGCTCCATTTTTAACATCTCCCCAATCCCTTATAACAAATAAATAAAGAACATTTTTTAATTCGAATACAGATAAATCAGTAGTATTAATTTCTTTAAGATTAATTTCTTGTTTTTTAAACTCTAAGTTTTGCTCGCCTAAAAGTGTAATTATATCTAGCTGCTCTATAGTTTTTTTTCTATAATTAACTATGTTGTTTTTTAAATCGATTGTCATAGTTAATTATTGTTTTTACTATTTCTTTTTAAAGCATTTTTTATTTTACCGCACTGTTCTTCATCAAAACGATTCATTAGATCAAATGGATCAGTTTCTACTGATGTCCATTTCCCCTTGTAATATTTAAAAGAATAGGTGAAAGCGTCGTAAAAATTGGGTCTGTTATTAATAACAATTTCTAATTGGTCTTTTGGTTTAAATTCAATTGGCATATCAAATGCATCCGGTTCATTTAATCGTTTTAGTAAAACGGCTTGATTCTCAACAAAATTCAAATCCGACATAGATGTTGGCATCATTGGTAAACCCATACAAATCTCCCTTTTTTCATTTGCGTAGCGATGCAATATCCAATAATGTTTTAGCTTTTCAACAGTGTCATTTGCACAACTACAAAATTGTATTTTATTTGATATTATGCACATAATTAAGCCTGTTTGTATAATTCGTTTTCTAATTCTTTGATTGCTTCTAGGTACTTTGTTCTATTCCCAAATATACCATTCACAATTTCAGAAATAGAACCAAAAGTATCAAAAGGTTTTACCCTCAACACATCCATACTTTCAATGTTTTCTATCCCTTCATCGGCATATTTATCTAACAATGTTTCCAGCACTTTTCTGGCTTGGTCGCCGTATTTGGTAAAATAATTACGTTTCTTCACATTTTCTGCTCTGTCTTTTCGAGATAATGGCGGTTGATCATACGCCACATGACAAATCAAATCAAACAAATCTACAGGCTTGTCTACGGCTGCATAAAGTGCTTCGACCATAACGCCTTGTTCTTCTAATTCTTTGATAATCGCTTCTTTTTTATCGGCTTTATTCCAAGTGATTAAGAAATCATCCAGTGAAGCGTACTTGCCATTTATAATTCCTTTTGTATGGTCTTGCAGGCTAATTGTGATTGGTTTTCCGTTTGAATCAAAAAACAATTCTCTGCTTATTAATACCGAAACATCTACACCGTTGATGTACTGCTTAGGTCTCTTTTTGTATTCGGGATTAGGTTCGTTTACAGGTGTTCTAATTTCAGGTTTTTCAATTACAATTTCTTCTCCTGTTACAACGTCAATTATTGGAGTTTCCTCTTTATATTCTTCATCGATTATCGTTGTTAAATCGGTTTCTTCGGTTATTGGTTTCACACGTAAAGGATCACCATCAAACGCTGGGTCGGCAAAATTATCAGTTGCGTTTCTAAAATCCAAAATGGTAAAATAGAGTTTGTCAAACTCTTCATTTATTCTCGTTCCTCGTCCTACAATTTGCTTGAACTTGGTCATGGAATTTATATTAGCGTCTAATACAATTAATTTGCAAGTCTGTGCATCAACTCCAGTAGTCATTAACTCAGAAGTAGTAGCAATAACGGGGTATTTTTCTTCGGGATTGATAAAGTTGTCTAATTCCCGTTTTCCTTCGTCATTATCACCTGTAATTTGCATTACGTATTTGTGATTTTCAGAAACCAAGTCGGCATTGTGTTTAGCAATTGCATTTCGCATTCTTTCAGCATGATCAATATCCACACAAAAAATGATGGTTTTGGCATAGCGATCTAGTCCTTTGAGGTATTCGGTTACTTTTTGAGCAATAATATCTGTACGCTCGTCGATAACTAATTTTTTATCAAAATCTTTACGATTGTAGATGCGATCTTCAATTTCGTTTCCTTCCTTATCGGTTTTGCCTTGTTGCGGTCTGTAGCCTTCTGTATCTACGTTTAGCGCCACACGAATTACTTTGTATGGTGCCAAAAATCCATCATCTATTCCTTGTTTTAAAGAATAGGTATAAACAGGCTCTCCAAAATATTCGGTATTGCTAGTTTCCTTAGTCTCTCTTGGTGTTGCCGTCAAACCAATATGAGTTGCTTGATTGAAATAGGTTAAGATTTCTCTCCAAGCACTATCCTCATTGGCGCTTCCACGGTGGCACTCGTCAATGATAATTAGGTCAAAAAAGTCAGGAGAAAAATCTTTGTAGGCGTCTTCAATCCCTGGTTCGTTATTGGTTAAGCCTTGATATAATCCTAGGAATACTTCATATGCCTTGTCAGCAGTATCAATTCCTCTTTTTTTAGTACTTACCAGTTCGTCTTTTCCTTGTCCATTAGTAGTGACCTTCTTTTTTATAATGGTCATTTTATCTCTAAAATGCTTGAAATCTCCTTTACGAGTTTGATCCACAAGTGCTGTTCTATCTGCTAGAAAAAGAATCCTTTTTTTAGTTCTCGATTTCCACAAACGATAAATGATTTGAAAAGCCGTATATGTTTTACCTGTACCCGTTGCCATCACAAGAATGATTCTGTTTTGTCCATTAGAAATGGCTTCAACGGTTCTGTTTACAGCAATTTGCTGATAGTAACGAGGTTTTCGACCTGAACCATCAGAAAAGTATTTTTGTAGAGCTACTTTTTCGCCAGTAGGCGTAGCAATATTTTTATATTTTTTATATTTCTCCCATAAAGCTTCAGGGGACGGAAATTCATCTAGGGCAAGTTCTGTTTCAATAGTAGCATCATTTACGGTTCTATCGTGAAATAAAAAACCGTCTCCATTGCTACTAAAAACGCAAGGAATATCTAATGTTGTTGCATAACCTAATGCTTGTTGAATACCAGATCGAATAGAATGTTTATTGTCTTTGGCTTCAATTACTGCAACAGGATTGTCTTGATAATAAAGAATATAATCAGCTCGTTTACGATCTCCTCTAGCAGTAAGTTTCCCTCTTACATAGATTTTACCATCGGTAAAGAAGACCTCCTCTAGGACTTGCTTGTCAATATCCCAACCTGCATTTTTTAAAGCAGGGGTAATAAATTTGGTACAGATGTCTCGTTCAGAGAGTGATTTTTTATTGATCATAGCTGTAAAACTAAGCGTTATTTTTTGCTAAGATAAATAAAAAGGAAAGTAAAATAGTACGGAAAACCGTAACAGATCTAAAAAAAAACTTTAGGTCTAAAGATAATTATAACCTAAATAGACTCCCTGTCAAGGATAGCAACGAAAAGCCCGCAAGGGAGGAAGCCCATTATAAAACAAAACCCGAAACAGCGACCAGAGGGAGCTCGTTTCAGGTTTATAGTTTTATGGGCTGCATACCGCGGACTTGTAGTGGATAGCCTGCCCGGACAGCCAACTTATTTTATTAAAAATTTTACTTATTTAACGAACTATTGTTTTACTTCCCGATACAGAAATTAGCAAAAATATTACCTAGCAATTCATCGTTAGTAACCTGCCCAGTAATCATCCCGAAATGGTATAAGGCCTCGCGAATGTCTAGTGCCATAAGGTCGCTAGAGAGGTTGGTTTCTAGTCCGTATTTGACTTTGGTAACCTCATCTAATGCTTTTAATAAAGAGTCATAATGCCTTGTATTAGTTACAATTGTTTCATTGTTACGTAATGCACCTGTGTTTACAAATGAAAGTAATTGGTTCTTAAGTTCGTCAACACCAATCTTTTGTTTTGCGCTCAGAAAAATTAGTTTAATATTTAGGCTTGCCAGCTCTTGTCGAATGTTTGTAATTTCATTTTCTGAAAGTAAATCTAATTTATTGATAACAACAACTAGCGGTTTCAAAGGAAATTGATTTTTGATTTTTTCTATTTCGAGAATGTATTCTGAACTTTGAACTTTAAACTTTAAACTATCAAACAGATATAAAACGACTTGTGCTTGTTCGATTTTTTCGAATGTTTTTTTGATTCCGATGCTTTCTACAACATCCACGGTTTCACGAATACCAGCCGTATCGATGAAACGGAAACCGATTCCGCCAATAACTAATTCATCTTCGATGGTGTCACGAGTAGTTCCAGCGATTTCAGAAACGATAGCGCGTTCCTCGTTTAGTAAAGCGTTCAAAAGTGTTGATTTACCCACATTTGGTTCTCCTACAATGGCTACAGGGATTCCATTTTTGATAACGTTTCCTACAGCGAAAGAGTCGATTAAGCGTTTCAAGACAAATTCGATTCGGTTTAAGAGTTCGTGAAACTGCGTTCTATCGGCAAATTCTACATCTTCCTCGGCAAAATCTAATTCGAGTTCGATTAGCGAAGCGAAATTCAATAGCTCTTCACGCAATTTGGCAATTTCATTAGAGAAACCACCACGCATTTGCTGCATTGCTATTTGGTGACTAGCTTCATTATCTGACGAAATTAAATCGGCAACGGCTTCGGCTTGCGAAAGGTCTAGTTTTCCGTTTAGAAAAGCGCGCAACGTGAATTCTCCAGGATCAGCCATACGGCAACCTTTGCGAAGTAGCAATTGAATAATTTGTTGCTGAATGTATGTAGAACCGTGACAAGAGATTTCGATGGTGTTTTCACCGGTGTAGGAGTTAGGTCCTTTGAAAATGGAAACCAGTACTTCATCTAAAGTTTTACTGCCATCAACAATATGACCTAAGTGTAAGGTGTGTGTTTTTTGTTGGAGTAAATCTTTGTCTTTGATGGATTTGAAAACCGAATTTCCAATAGTAATAGCTTCTTGTCCTGAGATTCTTATGATGGCGATAGCTCCAGCTCCTGATGGAGTTGCTAGTGCTACTATGGCGTCGTTGTTTAGCATTATTTAGTGTATTGACTGCAAAGGTACTAAAACAATAGAAGCGATGAAAAGGATTTAAGTTGATTGTTTATTGGGTTAGATTAGGGAGTAGAGCGTTATGCCAAGGTAGATGATTATTAGCTAATAGCAGCTAGAAGAAAGAGTTGCTAGCAGCAAAGAGCGGAACTCTTTTTTTGAGGTAGGTAGAGCCATTAAATTCTTAAAAATAATGTAAGTTACTGATCTTTATCATAATATTAATGTAACTTTAGTGTTACTTTTGATTTACTAACCACTAAAACTGATAAGATGAAACGTATTCTTTTTCCAACTGATTTTTCTGAAACAGCTACTAATGCTTTTTTGCATGCCTTAGAATTTGCAAAAGTGGTAAACGGAGAGCTGATTTTATTGCATACCTTTGAACTTCCTATTTTAGATACGCAGTTTTTTCCGCAGAATTATATGGAAATTTATGAGTCTTTGGAACTTTCAAAATTTGAGATGTTTAAAGAGGAAATACCTAAATTACGTGGCATTGCGCTTGAACATAATTTACATCATATAAAAATGACGCACCGCCTTATGGATGGCGAATTATTATATAATATAGATAAGGCTGTTAAGGATGATAAAATAGATTATGTGGTAATGGGAACAGAAGGAGCTTCGAGCTGGTCTGCTTTTTTTATTGGGACTAATGCAGGAAGTGTTTTAGTTGATATAGAAGTACCTACTTATTGCATTCCTAACGGAGCTAAATTCAAAAAAATTAAAACAATAGGTTTTACTACTCGTTTTAGAGACAAAGATAAAAAAGCACTTAAAAATGTATTGAAACTAGCTAATAAAGCCAACGCTCAGGTGCAATGCTTGTACGTTAAAACCGCTGATTCTGATGTGTCTAAAGAAACGATCAAGGAATGGGAAAATGAATTTGAAGAAGAAGGAGTTGTATTTTGGGTAATGCTAAGTGATGATGTTAAAGAATCTATTGCCGACTTTATCTTGAATAGAGATATCGATGTTTTGACGATGCTTACCTACAAAAGAAGTTTTTTTGAAGGAATATTCAATCCTAGTTTTACTAAAAAATTAGCTCAAAATCTTAGTATTCCTATTCTAGCTATGCCTATTCGATAAAATATTTAATTAGATACTTTATATTGGTATTAGCGAGAGATTAGGGGTACTTTAAGTAGTTAATTCAGTAGCTACACTTATATTTGTATCTCATTTATACTAGCTATGAAAATATACTCCGATAAGATTGCTCAGTTTACCGTTGCCTTAAGTGCGATAAATAAAAAATACAATACCATAAGTGTCATTAGGCTTATTGTAATAGTGTTATTGTTTATCTCGATCTATTTTTACATCGAGAAACAAACACCAGCTATTTTAGTAATGGCTATTGCCTTTTTTGTGGTTTTCCTTTTTTTAATGCGACTTCATTCTAAATTAGTATTTGACAAAAGCATAACTAAAGCACTTATAGCTATCAACGAGGACGAGCGTTTATTTATTGAAAATAAAGGTTTACCATTTGAAAACGGACAAGAGTTTAACGACTTTCACCATCCGTATGCTTATGATCTAGATATTTTTGGATCACATTCCCTTTTCCAAAATATAAATAGAACAGCGACTTATATTGGCAAAAAGACCTTGGCTAAAAGAGTACTAACGTTAGCTCCAAATGATGAAATAATTCAAAATCAAGAAGGGATAAAAGAGCTTACTACTAAAATAGACTGGCGTCAAGATTTTATGGCTTTCGCCAAAGTAAGCCAGGATAGCAAAGCAAGTTACGAATCATTACTACGATGGAGTACTTTTGAAAGTACGGGCCTATCTCCCTTAATTATTGTTTGCTCTTATTTATTTCCAGCGCTTTTCATAGGAAGTGCAGCAGGGTATTTTATAAGTTCCAATTCTATTTTCGTTTCTTTCATGTCTTATTTGTTTATTATCAATTTGGCGATATTAGGAAAGTATTTTAAACGTATTCAAATAGAAATTGCAAGTTCAGATAATATTGATAAAATACTGAAACAATACAGTAAATTACTAGAAAAGGTAGAAGAGGAGCATTTCATAGCACCAAAATTAATAGCCTTACAACAAAAACTAAAGTTTAAAGAACAAAATGCAAGTGTTCACCTTAAAACAATTGCTGAATTGTTTTCTAAAATGGACAGCATTAATAATTTAATTACTGCTTCGCTCTTTAACGGGTCTGTTTTGTATAACCTTCACGCTTTAAAAGATTTATTAAAGTGGAAAAAGGAGCATGCAAGTGCATTAGAAGATTGGCTAACTGTTATAGGCGAATTTGAAATGTTGAATAGTTTAGCTAATTTATCCTATAATAATCCTGAATTTGTATTTCCAGTTTTGAATACAGATTTCAAAATAAGTTTTGACAATCTGAGTCATCCTTTACTTAATGCTACTACAAGGGTAGGGAACGAGGTACAATTTTATCCTGAGTCTTTTATGATTCTTACAGGCTCAAATATGTCAGGTAAAAGTACTTTTTTACGTAGTTTGGGCATCAATATGGTTTTGTCAGGAACTGGCTCTGTCGTTTGTGCTAGTGCAGCTAACGTTCATCCGTTGCCTGTTTTAGTGTCTATGCGATTATCAGATTCCTTGTCGGATAGTGAGTCTTATTTCTTTGCCGAGATCAAACGCTTAAAGCAAATTATGGATGAGCTAGCAGTGCAGCCTGCATTTGTATTGTTAGATGAGATTTTACGAGGAACTAACTCAGATGATAAGCGAAATGGTACGATCGAAGTAGTCAAAAAAGTAATAGCACAGAAAGCTATTGGCGCAATTGCAACCCATGACATCGAGGTTTGTTTAACTACTAATGCGTATCCCGCTATTCTAACCAATAAATGTTTTGAAGTCGAAATAGTGAACGATGATTTGTATTTTGACTACAAATTGCGAGATGGCATTTGTAAAAACAAAAGTGCTACTTTTTTGATGACTAAAATGGGTGTCATTTAATTGGAATTTTGTTTTGCTAATACAGATTACTAAATAGTTATGATTGATACATTGGCTAAATAAAACTAGATTTCTGATAGGCTATTGTAGTCGACCTTTGATAAACAAAAAAAACCGTCTAGTGTAAAACAAGACGGTTTTTTTAAATATAAAAATGGTTTGGTTAATAGCGGAAGTGTTTTACAATGATACCTATTATAATTCAATAATCAAAAAACTATTTTAACAAAAAGGTAATTTTTTGTTAACTATTAAGCATTACTGGCATCACTAGCATTGTTACCGTTTCACCTTCTTCTAATCCATCTACTGGTGTTAAAATTCCAGCGCGATTAGGCAATGACATCTCTAACATAATCATATCTGATTGTAGGTTAGTCAACATTTCAGTTAAAAAACGAGAGTTATAACCAATTTGCATATCATCTCCTTGATAATCACAAGTCAATCTTTCTTCTGCTTTGTTTGAATAATCAATATCTTCTGCTGAAACATTCAATTCAGCACCAGCAATTTTTAAACGAATTTGGTGCGTTGTTTTGTTTGAGAAAATAGCAACACGACGAACAGAGCTCAAAAATTGAGAACGATCAATCATTAATTTGTTTGGATTCTCTTTTGGGATAACCGCTTCGTAGTTTGGATATTTCCCATCTATTAAACGACACATTAAAATATAATTGTCAAAAGAAAAGGTTGCGTTTGAATCGTTATACTCGATTTTAACTTCGGCATCAGAAGTAGCAAGAATACTCTTCAAGATCGTTAAAGGCTTTTTAGGCATAATAAAATCAGCTACCTGAGAAGCGGTAACATCGGTACGTGCATATTTTACAAGCTTGTGCGCATCAGTAGCTACAAAGGTTAAACCCTCTGGAGAAAATTGAAAAAACACACCTGACATTACAGGACGCAAATCGTCATTACCTGCAGCAAAAATTGTTTTGCTTATAGCAGTTGCTAGTACATCAGCAGGTACTAAAGTAACCGATGGCTCCTCTAAATTAACAGCTTTAGGGAATTCTTCACCTGGAGCGTACGCTAGCGCATATTTTCCAGAATTTGAACTTATTTCAATCGTACTATTTTCCTCAACTGTAAAGGTTAGGGGTTGTTCTGGAAAAGTTTTAAGGATTTCCAAAAGTAACTTTGCAGGAACAGCAACACTACCTTTGCTAGTAGAATCGATTGCAAGAGTTGCAGACATCGTTGTCTCTAAATCGGATGCAGAAACGGTTAACTCGTTATGGTCCAATTCAAATAAGAAGTTATCTAAAATTGGTAAAGTATTACTACTATTAATGACACTACCTAAAACTTGCAATTGTTTTAATAAGTAAGAACTCGATACTATAAATTTCATCTGTTTTATTTTATTTTTTGGGTATCTATTTTAGTTTTATTTTCTAAAAGACAATACATTTTACAAATATATCGTAAACTACGCTACTATTTTAAATTTTTTATTAACATCTATCGGGTATATCTTCTTTTTCTAAAGAAGGTAAATAGGAAACCAAAAACAGTTAAAACTAGAATTGGTAGTCCGATAGTTAGGATCTGTGTAAAGGTATAGTTCTCGTACACTTTTTCCTTGTCTAAAAGTGGTACATCCAGATCTTTAGAGCGAATGTTGATAAGTCCGGTGTCGTCTAGCAAGTAATTAACGCAGTTTAATAAGAAATCCTTATTGTCGTACAATGTTCCTGATCGTTGATCATAACCTAGTTCAACAGGTTGAAAATCTTTGTCAACTTGATTCTTAATCACGTCTCCGTCAGAAATTACAATCATTTTGTTTAGAACTCCTGCCGTACTATATTTTTTTTGCTCAAAGGCTAATACTCTGTTTTCAAACATGGATTTGAAGTTTCCTTCTAATAAAACAGCTGTAGGAATATTGCCTGTATTGATATAATGGTTTGGACTTGTTTCTTCCGTTACGATATTCAAATTGACTTCAACGGGTGTTCCTACTTTTTTTGAATATTTAGACGATTGCAGTAAAATTGTTTTCTTAATACCGTTTTTTAATGTGTCGATAGGATTAGCAAAATCGAACTTGATACCACCTAAATTTTTGACTATTGGATGCGTGCTTTCTGGATATATTTGAGGTGCAAATTTCCAGTTGAATTCTTGGTATTGAGTCGCGCTGCCTTGTTCACCACTAGCTAATTTAATAGGACTGCCTTTTTCGTCTTTTATGATGTCAGGGTTAATGCGGAAACCATACTTAAAAAACATATCATTAAGATTCAGATCTCTAGGAAAAGCTAATGTAGCGCCACTTGCATTGTACAAGCTATCCATTTCTACAGCCACTTGATCTACTAGCCACATGGTTTTCCCTCCATTCATTATGTACTGGTCTAATACTTGTTTTTCGGCTTCAGAGAAACCTTCGGTAGGTTTAGCAATAATTGCCAAATCATAATTTTTTAATGCATTTAAACTTCCTTCGGGATCTTTAGCAACTGAGTCTAAAGTGAATGGACCTAGGTGATAGCTCTCTCTTACCTGTAATAAAAATTTTGCTATATAGATGTCTTTAAGTTCGCCATTTCCTTTAATAATGGCAACCGTTTTTTGTTTTTCCTTTGTTATTTTATTTAGAGCATCAGCAATAGAATATTCGAGATGCTGTATAGATCCTATCACTTTATCAGTTGTAGATGCACCCATTATGTTTTTTAGTAACGGTATTGTAACTTCTTTGTTATCGTACACGGCAATAGCCCAAGGAAAAACCATAGCTTGTGACTGCTTTCCTTTATCGTCAACAGTAATATTTATAGGCGTCATTCCTTTCATGTATAACGCTTTTACATTGTCTGTGCTGTGTTCCTCATCTTCTAAAGGATCAACAAATTCAAAAGCAATATCAGAATTGTAGGCTTGAAACTCTTCTAGTAATTGTCGCGTTTCTTGCTGTAAACGTTTAAATTCTGGTGGTAAATCTCCTTGCATATAAATTTTTACAGCAAGAGGCTCTTTTATTTGTTTGATTATTGCCAATGAAGTAGGGGATAGTGTGTATCTTTTATCCTTAGTAAGATCAAAACGATAGAAAAGAGAATTTCCAATAGCGTTTACCAATAATAAGACGGCAACAACTATTAAAATATTTTTTAAATTATTATTTTTAGTAGGCACCATTACAATTTAAAGGTTTTAAGTTTATAAACAGTAAGCGAAAGGAATAATACAGCTATACTTATAAAGTAAATAAGGTCTCTTGTATCAAGCACTCCTCGTCCCATACTTTTAAAATGATTTTGCATTCCAAGAGCACTAATAGGCATAGATAGGGATGGAACAATAGCTGATAAGCCTTCAAACCCAAAATAGAAAATAAAACAAATAAATACAGATAGTATGAAGGCTACGATTTGGTTTTCTGATAGTGTGGAAGTAAAAATACCAATGGCAGAATAAGCAGCAATTAAAAATAAAAGTCCAAAATAAGATCCTATAGTGCTACCCATGTCAATGTTACCTTCGGGTGCTCCCAGACTTGAAATTACATAAACGTAGATAAGAGTAGGAATGATTGCTAGCACAATTAGTAGCATAGCACCAAAAAATTTACCATTGACTATTTCCCAAATACTTAAGGGTTTAGTAAGAAGTAATTCAAGAGTTCCTTGCTTTTTTTCATCTGAGAAACTTCGCATGGTAACGGCAGGAATTAAGAACAATAGGATCCAAGGTGCCAATGTGAAAAAGGGCGACAAGTCAGCAAAACCTGAATTTAGAATATTATAATCTCCTTCAAAAACCCAAAGGAATAAGCCATTAATAATCAAAAAAATGGCGATGACTAAATAACCAATAGGTGAACCAAAAAAAGATTTGATTTCTCGTAAAATGATTGCTTTCATTTAAAATTTGTTTGATTTGTTAAGCTAAAGAAGCTAATTTGTCCACGCTCCAAGCCTCGGGCTTATCATTAAATAATTTTTTAGTAAACGACCATACCTCATTAAAGAAATCAGAAGTTCTATAATTCTCTAAATCTTGTTCGGTTTCCCAATAGCTGTACGTAAAGAAAATATTTTTATCGTTTTTGTCTTGGTACAATTCAAGTAATCGATTTCCCGGAGCAGCACGAATACGATCTTTGACAACTTCAAAATTCTCTAAGAATGCGGGTATGTTTTCTTCGTGAAAACTTAATTTTACTATTCGTATAAACATATTTAATTCTATCTATGGTTTAGTTCATTACCAGTAATGATTATTAGGTACTGCTTATTCTTTGTTTTTGAATTCTATCGTAACCTGATCGCTATAATTCAGGCCAAGTAAGCTACTTGCTGAACCTACCTTAGAAGGATTGCTTCTAAAAATAGCTATTTCGAGAAATCCAGCTTCATTAAAAATAGCTAATTTTTCGCCCTCATAATTCTTTATAGGGTACTTTTCAGCTATGGCAATAGCAGAATAGTTGGGTAAAATTGTTTTGATGTTTTTTGTTCGCATTAAGATTTCATAGGGTCTTCCCTTTGCGACTTCTAGAAACTGATTTTTAGAGATATTGGTTACCGCATTACCAAAATGATCAATGTATACCACATGTCCTTTGAGCATATTATTATCCCCGGATGCAGCCGCTTTCAGCTCTGTGATTTCTTTGATATTTTGTATTTCTTTACCTATTACATTTAGTAAACCTCCTTTTGCTAAATGGCAGGCTACTTTTACAAAAACATCTAGTCCTGACGCATCAGTTGGTAAGCGGTCATGAATATTGATCGAAACTACTTTTTGAGGAACAATCTTTTGTGAAAGCATGCTCAAAATACCATTGTCTGCGGCAATAAAATAGGAGTCATTCCATTGCATGGCAATGTGTTGATTCTCTTTATTTAATTCCATGTCTACCCCAATTAAGTGTACGGTTCCCTTGGGAAAACTCGCATAAGCTGCACTAATTATATAACTAGCTTCGACCGTATTAAAGGGATCGATATGATGAGAAAGATCAATAATTGTCGCGTCTGAATATTCAGATAGGATTTTCCCCTTCAACGCACCTACAAAGTGATCTTTCAAGCCATAATCGGTGGTGAGGGTAATTATTGACATAATTTTGTTTATAACTATTGGTGTTATCTAAAACTAATTTTTCTTAAATTTGAGAAATGCAAAGCTAATAATAGTAAATTCAAAAAAGCAAAAAAGCAAAAACAAATTCGATTTAAAAAGTAAAATAACCAAATTAAAAAATTCCAGATTTTTTAGATTTATTGATTCATTAATTTTAATATAAAACTACAACTTTTGAACGAAAGAATTATCGAGCTCATAGACATCGCGCCAAAAGAGTTTTGGGGTGCTCAAGACACTCATCTTGAAATGATTAAAAAATATTATCCAAAATTAAAAATAGTTGCCAGAGGGACAACTTTAAAAGCTTTTGGAGAAAAAGAAATTTTAGACGAGTTCGAAAAACGTTTTCAAAGATTAATGCTTCATTTTACACGTTACAATAACATTGATAATAATGTGATTGAGCGTGTTATATTAGGAGATGTGCAAGACGACAAGAGAAATACGCCTAATGATAAAATTTTAGTACACGGTGTAGGTGGGAAGATTATTAAAGCCATGACTCCTAATCAACAATTATTAGTCGATACTATTAATAAGAACGATATGGTTTTTGCAGTAGGTCCTGCAGGAACAGGTAAAACTTACACGGGAGTAGCTATGGCTGTTAAAGCTTTAAAAGAGAAACAGGTAAAGCGTATTATTTTAACTAGGCCCGCTGTCGAGGCAGGAGAGAATTTAGGTTTTCTTCCCGGAGATATGAAGGAAAAATTAGATCCGTACATGCAGCCTCTATACGATGCATTGCGTGACATGTTACCTAACGAAAAGTTAGAGGATTATATTTTAAAAGGAATCATTCAAATCGCTCCTTTGGCATTTATGCGTGGTAGAACATTAGATAATGCATTTGTTATTTTAGATGAAGCGCAGAACACCACACATTCACAAATGAAAATGTTTTTGACCCGTATGGGGAAAAGTGCTAAATTTATGGTCACGGGAGATCCAGGACAAGTCGATTTACCACGTAGAACAATTTCAGGCCTAAAAGAAGCGTTATTAGTTTTGAAGGATGTGGAGGGTATAGGCATTATTTATCTCGATGATAAAGATATTGTTCGTCACCGATTAGTGAAAAAAGTAATTGATGCATACAAACAAATCGAAAATCAAGATTAATAATGTTGAATTTAAAACAAGCACGTAAATAATCAAAATTATGCGACCCCATATGGGGTCGTATTTATTACATATAATAATCAAAATTAAACTAAAAGTATTGAAGAATGTAGTTATAACAGGTGCTTCAGGTGGAATAGGTAAAGAGCTAGCTATTCATTTTGCAAAAAATAATTGGAATGTAATTGCTACCATGATTTGCTTAGAACAAGGAAAAGAACTTAAAGAGATTGAGAATATAAAATGTTTCGAATTAGATGTTACCTCTACTAAAAGTATAACTGATGCCAAAAATAAAATTATGGATCAGTACAAATCAATCGATTTGGTTGTAAACAATGCAGGTGTAGGCTATCGTAGCTTTGTAGAACTATCAGAAGATGAGGAGATTGATAAAATCGTTAATGTAAATTGGTTGGGAGTTGTAAAAATGTGCAGGGCTTTTATTCCTGTATTTCGATTGCAAAAAAGAGGACATTTTATCAATATTTCATCGATTGCAGGTCTCGTCAATTTGCCTTTAGGCAGTTTTTATCACGCTACCAAGCATGGTGTAGAAAGCTTTTCTGAGTGTATGGCTTACGAATTACTGGATTTTAATATTAGTGTATCAACTGTTCAATTTGGAAACACACCGTCTAATTTTCAAACAAACGTAACTAGATCAGAAAAATCTACGATCGCTTCTTACAATAAATTAATGGAAACAATTAATGAGGTTGTGGAGAGAAAAACAAAGAAAAATACAGATTTGAAACCAACAATTGTTGAAGAAATATTAAAAATAGCCGAAAACCCCGCAAAGAATTTCAAGCGCTATACCATAGGTTTCGATGCGAACTGTCTGAGTTTTTTAAGAGAAAGGGTAGGTTACCGTTTATTTGGACGAATGATAAGAAGGTCAGTATTTAAGTAAGTATCTCATTAATAAAATATTAGATTTTGCAATTTCTTTGCTTTCTGCGAAGAATTAAAATAAATTTGAGGAAATAAATAAAAGTAAAATAGCATAATGAACAAACATATAAAGGTTATCATAAGCGATTTAGATGGAACTTTATTAAATGAACACCACACAATAGGAGCATATACAAAAACTGTTTTGCAAGAAATGCACGAACAAGGATATCTTATAATTATTGCTACGGGGAGACACCATCTTGATGCAATACCAATAGTTGATACACTGGGCTTTCCTACTTATTTAGTAACTTCTAACGGAGCTAGAATTCATTCTCCAGATCGTGAACTACTGTATGCTACGAATATAGAAAGTGAGGCTGTAAAATCCATACTCTCCTTAGAGCGCAGTCCAGAGATAACAACGGTGCTTTTTAAAGAAACGGTTTGGCAAACAAGTAAAGACAACCCTAAGGTCAATAGCTTTCAAACCAAAATGAATTACATTCCTGAAATTGTAGACTTTGACACACTTCAAGATTATACGGCCATAAAAGTATTTTTTACGCATGAAAAACACAGTACATTGATAGCGCTTCGTGACCGTATTGTGGCAACTCATTCTGATTTATTTAATCATGCTTTTAGCTTACCTCACTGTTTGGAATTTATGGATAAATCAGTTGATAAGAGTGTAGCAATTTCAAAAATTTTAGAAATTGAAAATTTAAATTTCAATCAAGCTATTTCGTTTGGGGATGGATATAATGATGAAGAAATGCTAAAATCTACAGCTAAGGGACTATTAATGAATAATGCGCCTGATAGTTTAAAAATGAAATTATCGCACTTAGAGACTATTCAATCTAATAGTGAAGATGGAGTAGCTAAGTATTTGTATAGTAATTTCTTAAAAACTAAAAATAAATTAAAACTAACCAATATTTAATATCGAAAAACTTTACTAACGTTATGAAAAAAAATATTATTATTCTGTTCTTATTGACTTTCAGTGTGGCTGTACAAAGTCAAAAATTGCAACTTGAGGAAATTATGAAAGGGGATGGATTCATAGGGAATCAACCCTCGAATCAGAGATGGTCTATTGATGGCCAAAAAATTTACTTTGATTGGAATCCAAAAAACGAAATTGGATCGAGCACTTACTTTGTAGATAAAAACAATAAAAAACCCCAAATAGTTTCGTCTCAAGAAGCTGCTTTTTCAAGATTAAATTTTACCATGAAGCCTGGTTCTAATATAGCCTATTATATTGTCAAAGGTGCTTTGTACAGCTATGCGATTAAAGAGAAAATATCTAAAAAACTCATTCAACAAAGTAGTTCAGTATCCAACTTACAATTAGCTCAGGAAGATGGTATTCTATTTTTTGAGCAAAATAGTAATATGATGAAGTTCAATACTAAAAACGGAACTTTGGTGCAACTGTCAAATTTCAAAAGTGGTAAAGCATCCAAGGAGGAAGTTGAAGCTGAATCATTTTTAAAAACACAGCAAAAAGAACTTTTTCTTTTTGTTAGAGATCAAGAAGCGAGTAGAAAATGGTATAAAGAAAAATCAGATGAATTAAAATCAGATTTTCCAAAAGAATACTTTTATGGTAAAAACAATATTCAGGGATTAAAAGCAAATCCGAATGGTAATTATTTGACATTTAATGCCGCAGAGCCAACCGATTTGAAAAGTGAGAAAATGGAAGTTTTTATAACCGCAGATGGTTACAATAAATCACCCGATACTAAGAGAAAAGTTTCTGAAGCTAATTTGACACCAATTAAGTTTGGTGTTTACTCAATACTAAAGGATTCTGTTTACTACATTAATTTTTCTAAATTAAGTCATATAAAAGACACTCCAGAGTACTACAAATTGTATGATAATCTAAAGGACAAAGAAAAGACTGAAAGATTAATTTACGTTCAAGAACCAACTTATAACGAAAACGGTTCAGTTACAGTTACTGAAATAAGAAGCCAAGATAATAAAGATCGTTGGATTGTAAAATTGAATTTAGCGGAAGGAACGTTTGAAGAAATTGATTATCAGCATGATGAAGCTTGGATAGGTGGCCCAGGTATACCGTCTTACACCTACAGTTCAGGAACTTTAGGCTTTTTAGGAGATAATACTACTATTTATTTTCAATCTGAGGCATCAGGATACTCTCATTTATACACGTACAATGTTACTAGCAAGAAAAAACAACAACTTACAAGCGGAAAGTGGGAAGTACGTGATGTTATTTTAGCGAAAGATAAAAAAACATTTTACTTGACTACAACCACCACTCATCCTGGAAATAGGAATTTATACAAATTGGCTGTAGCCGATGCTAAATTACAGCCTTTATTGACTAATGATGGTGCTTATGAAACAAGCTTGTCTCCAGATGAAACTAGATTACTGATTCGCTATTCGTATAAAAATAAACCTTGGGAATTATTTGTGGCCGATAATAAGAAGAATCCTATTCAGGAGCAAATCACTTTTTCGACAACACCAGAATTTAATGCTTACGCTTGGCGAACGCCAGAAGTAATCAGTTTCAAAGCGCAAGATGGAACAATGGTTAATGCAAGATTGTATAAGCCAGAAAATAGCAATGCAAACAAAGCGGCGATTATCTTTGTACATGGTGCGGGTTATTTACAAAATGCGCATAATTACTGGAGTACGTACCATAGAGAGTACATGTTTCATAATTTATTGACAGATGCAGGTTATACGGTATTAGATATAGATTACAGAGGAAGTGATGGTTACGGAAGAGATTTTAGAACGGGTATTTACCGTTTTATGGGAGGAAAAGATTTGTCAGATCAAATCGATGGAAAAAAATACTTGGTAGATAATTTTAATGTTGACGCCAATAGAGTAGGGATTTATGGTGGCTCGTATGGTGGTTTTATCACTTTAATGGGGATGCTAACTACACCTGGTGAGTTTAAAGCTGGTGCCGCTTTACGTTCTGTAACGGATTGGGCACATTACAACCACGGATATACAGGAAATATTCTTAATTTCCCGGAGACAGATCCTTTGGCATACAAGAAAAGTTCACCTATTTATTTTGCTGACAATTTAAAAGGGGAATTACTAATGTTACACGGTATGGTGGATAATAATGTAGAGTACAAAGACATTATCAGACTTTCGCAACGATTCATTGAACTTGGAAAGAAAAACTGGACGTTAGCCTCTTTCCCGGTTGAAGCGCATGGATTTAAGGAAACTTATTCATGGGTAGATGAATATAGCCGAATTTTAAATTTATTCAATAATTCACTTTTAGAAAAATAGTATAAACGGGTGCTGAAAAGTGGGGACACTATTTTGTGTATACCTTCTAAAAACCTATTTTTGCCAAAACAATAACACACAACAATGAATACAATTACTACAACTAACTTTACTTTTCCAGAACAAAAATCGGTCTACAGAGGCAAGGTGAGAGAAGTATACAATATCAATGACGATTTATTGGTTATGGTGGCCACAGACAGGCTTTCGGCATTTGATGTAGTTTTACCAAAAGGAATTCCGTATAAAGGTCAAATTCTGAATCAAATCGCAACTAAATTCATGGAATTAACTGCAGATATTGTTCCTAATTGGTTAATTGCAACGCCTGACCCAAACGTTGCTGTAGGTCATTTGTGTGATCCTTTTAAAGTAGAAATGGTCATTCGTGGCTATTTGTCAGGTCATGCGGCTAGAGAGTATGCTACTGGTAAACGAACCATTTGCGGTGTAGCAATGGCTGAAGGTTTAAAAGAAAACGATCAATTTCCAGAACCAATTATTACGCCTACTACTAAAGCAGAGAATGGCGAACATGATGCCGATATTTCGAGAGAAGCGATCCTTTCGAACGGGATTGTAAGTGAGGAAGATTATGTAGTTTTAGAAAAATATACTAGAGCACTGTTTCAAAGAGGAACAGAAATCGCTGCAAGTAGAGGATTGATTTTAGTAGATACTAAGTATGAGTTTGGAAAAACGAAAGATGGAAAGATTGTTTTAATTGACGAAATTCACACTCCGGATTCTTCTCGTTACTTTTATGCGGAAGGATACCAAGAGCGACAAGACAAAGGCGAAGAGCAAAAGCAATTGTCTAAAGAATTTGTTCGTCGTTGGTTAATTGAAAATGGCTTTCAAGGACAAGAAGGGCAAACAATACCTGAAATGAATGAGGCATATATCGAATCAGTATCCGAAAGATATATTGAATTATATGAGAAAATCTTGGGTGAAAAGTTTATAAAAGCTAACATAGACAATATAGACGACCGCATCAACACTAATGTTGTATCGTACTTAAGCTCTAAATAGATTTAGTTGTAACACCATAAAAAAAGCCGCAATTGTAGAATTGCGGCTTTTTATTTTATAGTCAAAGTTAATAAAAAATCAATAGTTCAAGTTTTCGATGATAAGGAGTTCATTATGTTGCTCAACTCTAGGAAGTGCACGAATACTAAAATCAGCCTCATTAAAATCAGATAGGTATTTTTTATTTCGTTCATTGCTTTTATTATCTAAAATCATGGTATTAAAAAGAACGAATCCTTTATTTCTCAATAAAAAACAAATTCGTTTGGTGAAAAATGATTCAAACAGAAAGTTAGGCATATTCGTGTCTTGAAAAATATCGATTACAATTAAATCATATTTTGCAGTAGTTTTTAAAACATACTCAAAAGCATCATCAATTATAATTTCAAGGTTTGGCACTTCATTTAATTTAAAATATTGATTGGCAATTTCGATTGTAGCAGAATCAATCTCTACACCAGTCAATTTTCCGGAAAATTTAATATCATCTACCAAAGTTTTAAAAATGCTACCACCAGCCACACCTAGAAGCAGTACATGATCCATTTTCCTGATCTTTTCAAATCCAATAGCTTGTAAGCCATGTTTTAAAATTTGTTGTAAACTGCCGTAGGAATAATTGGTGTTTTCTGAATCTAATACTAATTCACCATTTACCCATGTCACTTCAAGCGATTTGCTAACGGCTGATTTTACAGTGTATATCTTTAAAGGGAAAAGGAAGCTTACTATTTTTTTTAGCATCAACTACAGTTTTAATCAAAAATAAGTTTAAAATTATATATTTTGCGTAAAAATTGGAACAATGAAGAAACTTATTTACAAATTTATTTTTTTTAGATTGATGGGATGGAAAATAGTTGGTTCTATTGACCCTAATCTAAAAAAATGTGTTCTAATGGTTATGCCACATACAAGTGCACATGATTTTTACTTAGGTATCTTTACGAGAGGTATCACAGGTTTAGAAATGAATTTTGTAGGCAAAAAAGAACTATTTCGTTTCCCTTTAGGTCCTTACTTTAAATATATGGGAGGAGCACCATTGGATCGCGCAGGCGGATTAAATAAAGTAGATGCTATTGCTGCTATTTTTGACAAAAAAGACACCTTTAGACTAGCAGTTGCTCCAGAAGGCACAAGAAACAAAGTAACAACTCTTAAAACGGGTTTCTATTATATCGCTTTAAAGGCAAATGTTCCTATTGTACCCGTTGCTTTTGATTTTGGAAAAAAAGAGGTAAACTTAGGGAATCCATTATTACCTACAGGAAATATTGATGAGGAAATCAAAATACTTTTGCAACATTATAAAGGGGTAAAGGGAAAAAATCCAGAAAAAGGATATTCTGTTCCGAATTAAATGATATCTCGCTATTTACAAATTACAGAACAACATATTTAAACAAATGAGTACTTCATTAAGAAATGAAGGTAAACTGCTGAATCCAAAAAATTAGGATTTTTCATCAATCAAGGATTATAACTTTTAAACGTACCGTTTTTATAAAAAATCACAATTTTGTCAATTTCGCTCTCATTGTTTTTTTGAAGTGGAGAAGCTGCACCTTTTTCGGTCTTTTCGAAATTAGTCCTAGTAGTATTTTCTTTTTTATCATCCGAGAATAAATTGCCAATCTCATTTTCAGTATTAGAAACAGTGGGAGGAGTATTTAAATTCTTTTCTACAATTACTTCATTATTTTTCGGAAAACTACCTTTCCCGTTTAAAATCCAGTAGAGGTCAACCTCAGGAAATACATCAAGAATTTTAAGTAAAAAGTCAAGACTAGGTTTATTTCGGCCTGATAAAAGGTGTGATAGACTAGAACGTTGCACACCAATTTTATCTGCAAATCCAGAGGCATTTAGACTGTAATAATCCAAGATAATTTCTAAGCGTTTAATGAAATCCTCAGTGTTTACCATTGTAAATAATTGATTTATGAAGTTAATTACAAATGTAACAAAAAAAGCGTTCCCATCATCATTTACAAATGTAAATCATCTTTAATAAAGTAAATTAACAAAAGTAATTGATTATATGAGTATCTTTAATATATTGATAATAAATAATATAAACTAAATAATATAAAATAGTAACAATTGTTAATTAGGAGTAGGTAACGATTCCAATTCCCGTTCCTGTATTTGTTTACATTATTAAAAAAGAAGATAAATATACTGTTTACAATTGTAAAAATAAAGATGTTTACTTTTGTAAATCAATAATAAGCTTATGAATTTAGAAGAATTATTCTACGATAATAAAGAAAAGTCTATCAAAGGGAGATACTTAAATTTAGACTTAATAGAACCTATTTTACAAAGATTAAATACAGATAATCAACTTTCAATTATAGGAAGTTCTGTTTTAGGAAAACCAATTTATAAATACGTTATAGGTACAGGAAAAATCAAAATCTACCTTTGGTCTCAAATGCATGGAAACGAAAGCACGACAACAAAAGGCTTGTTCGATTTTTTAAAACTATTACACGGTAAATCTGATCTTGCAACTAAACTGCTAGAGCATTTTACTTTTTGCTGTATTCCTATGCTTAATCCTGATGGGGCTGAAGCGTACACACGAGTAAACGCCAATGAGGTTGATTTAAATAGAGATTCTCAAGATCTTACACAACCGGAAAGCAAGACTTTACGAGCTGCTTACGAGTCTTTTATGCCTGATTATTGCTATAACTTACATGATCAGCGCACTATTTTTGGTGTTGATGAGAGTGGAAAGCCAGCTACAATGTCTTTTTTGGCGCCTTCCTATAATGTGGAGCGCGAAGTAAATGAATCAAGGACTAAAGCAATTAACGTTATAGCCGCAATAAATGATAGTTTACAAGAGTTTATTCCCGGTCAAGTAGGCCGGTTTGATGATTCCTTCAATATTAATTGCATCGGAGATACCTTTCAGTCTTTAGGCACTCCAACTATTTTATTTGAGGCAGGTCATTTTCAAGATGATTACGAGAGAGAAGAAACAAGAAAATTTGTATTTATTTCGTTATTATCGAGTTTTATTGCGCTGTACGAAAACGATATAGTTGTTAATAGAATTGATGATTATTTGAATATTCCTCAAAATAAAGTTGTTTTTTATGATTTAATGTATAAAAAGGTCAGAATTAATTATGATGGTATTGAAAAAATAACGAATTTTGCATTTCAGTATAAGGAAGAGTTAGTTGAGAATAATATTACTTTTAACGCTTACTTAGTAGAAATGGGAGAACTGGAAGGTTACTTTGGTCATTATGAATACGATGCTAATGAAGGCTCTTACTCGGATGATGATGGTGGAATTCCGAAATTAAGTCAAAAAGCTAATTTTTATTTAAATAAAAGCATAAAAATTGTTAATGGTTTAATAAAAAAGTAATTTTTTTAATAACTTTGTTCTTTTTATGTATATTTTTATACTGAAACACAACTTTTAATAATGTTAATTAATGAAATATGAGTAAGTTCCGTTTAGATGAAGTAGATCACCAGATTTTGGATATGTTGATTGATAATACGAGAGTGCCTTTTACGGATATAGCAAAAAAACTGCTTATATCTGCTGGTACCGTTCATGTTAGGGTAAAAAAGATGGAGGATGCTGGAATTATCATGGGATCATCGTTAGTCCTTGATTATGATAAGTTAGGCTATTCTTTTATTGCTTATGTAGGTGTTTTTTTAAACAACACTTCTCAAACTAAATTTGTTTTGCAACGAATCAATGAGATTCCGTTTGTGACTGTTGCTTCAGTTACTACAGGGAAATTCAACATCTTTTGCAAAATTAGAGCAAAAGACACGAAGCATGCTAAAGATGTAATCTTTATGATTGATGATATCGAAGGTGTTTATAGAACAGAAACTATGATTTCTTTAGAAGAAAGCATTAACGACAAAAAGCGTTTAATGCACACTATCTTTAAAAATATGTAATGCACTTGAATGCTATATTTTACTATATAACCTCAAGTTAGTTCTTGGGGTTATTTTTTTATAACTATTTTAAGCTAAACCTAACCAACTGTAACAAAATATGTATACTCTTCCTAAAATAGAACGTTTTAATGAAAATGTTCTTTCTAAATATAATATCTACAACAGCGTTTTTATAACCTTACCGTTTGATTCTATAGACAATACAGGTGTTTTGTTGCCTTTATTTACAGAAGTTTGCGAGAAAGGTTTTAAAAAATCAGAAACTCCAAAAGAGATAATGGACTTTTTCTCGATTAAGTACTTACAAACTAGCGATGAAAAAGATAAAATAGATTTGATGTTTCGTTTTATTCAGTACATAGAAAGACAAATCGTTTTGTTTGATGCTGTTGAAGATGCTGCTTTTTCGATTGTGAATAATATGGAGGGTCGAGGATCACTGCGTGACATAAAAGAAAAAGCAGAGGCAAAAGGTAAAAAGGCAGAACTTATTGAGTTCCTTGAAGATTTTAATGTACGTACCGTGCTTACAGCGCATCCTACACAGTTTTATCCAGGATCAGTGCTCGGAATCATAAATGATTTAACAGATGCTATTCGTCAAAACAATTTATTAAATATAAAAGAGCTACTGGCTCAGTTAGGAAAAACACCATTTATTCAAAATGAAAAGCCAAATCCCTTTGATGAAGCCGTTAGCTTAATATGGTATTTGGAAAATGTTTTCTACAGAACTTCGGGGGATATGGTTCATTACCTTCAAAAAAATCTGTTCCAAGGAGAGTCTATTCAAAACGCATTACTTAAACTTGGTTTTTGGCCTGGGGGGGATCGCGATGGTAATCCTTTCGTAACAACAGAGATTACTCTAAAGGTAGCAGAGCGACTTCGAACTTCTATTTTGAAGTGTTATTATATTGAAATTAGAAACCTTAAAAGAAAGCTAACGTTTTATAACGTAGACACTTTGATATCAGAACTTGAATATAAACTTTATAGATCTGTTTTCTATTCTAAAGGAGAGATCTTTATCACTTTAGAGGAGTTTAAAGCCCAATTAAACAAGATTAAAACAATTGTAGTTGATCAACATCAGTCATTGTACTTGGATCAGTTAGATGCTTTAATAATCAAAGTAAACTTATTTGGATTCCATTTTGCTTCGCTAGATATTCGTCAAAATAGTAGAATTCACGATGATGTTTTTAAGGATATTGTTGATTTTTATGTTAATTCAAGTTCAAGTGTTTTTCCTTCTAATTATTACGATCTAAGTGAGGAAGAAAAAATTGCGGTACTTTCTAATGTAAAAGGTAGTTTGAATTCAACTGACTTTTCAAACGAAATTACAAAATCAACTATTGAATCAATTCAAGCAATTAAAGTTATTCAAGAAAATAATGGAGAACTAGGAGCTAACAGGTACATCATTAGTAATAATGAAAGTGCATTGAATGTAATGGAAACTTTTGCCATGATCCGTTTAAATGATTGGGAAAAACCAACGGTTGATGTAATTCCTTTATTTGAATCTGTAGATGATTTATTGAATGCGCACGCGATTATGGAGCAACTGTATACTAATCCCATTTATAGTAAACATTTAGCCCAAAGAGAAATGAAGCAAACTATCATGCTAGGTTTCTCTGACGGAACAAAAGATGGCGGTTATTTAATGGCAAATTGGAGTATTTATAAGGCTAAAGAGGAACTTACTGCTATTTCAAGAAAATATGGCGTAAAAGTGATCTTTTTTGACGGTCGTGGTGGTCCGCCAGCGCGTGGTGGTGGTAAAACGCACAAGTTTTATGCCTCTTTAGGTCCAAAAATTGAAAATAATGAGATTCAAATCACGGTGCAAGGGCAAACTATCAGTTCTAATTTTGGAACTTTAGAGTCTTGCAGATATAATTTGGAAAACCTTTTAAGTGCAGGAGTTACAAATCATGTATTCAGTAAGGAACAAAACAAATTGTCTGTTGCTAATAAGGAAGTACTAGATCAATTGGCAAATTTAGGATACACTAAATATTTAAGTTTCAAGAATCATCCAAAATTCATTCCTTATTTAGAGCAAATGAGCACGTTAAAATATTATGCTAAGACAAATATTGGAAGTCGACCCTCTAAAAGGAGTAAATCTGCTCAACTCGATTTTAAAGATTTAAGAGCTATTCCTTTTGTAGGTTCTTGGAGTCAATTAAAACAAAATGTACCTGGGTTTTTTGGAGTAGGATCGGCATTGAAACATTTTGAAGAAACGGATCAGTGGCATAAAGTACAAGATTTGTATAACGATTCCATGTTCTTTAAAACACTTTTAGAGAACAGTATGATGTCGATGGCAAAATCTTTTTTTCCGCTTACAGCTTACATGAAAAACGATCCCGAATTTGGAGAATTTTGGCAAATTATTTATGACGAGTTCTTAGAAACCAAACGACTTTTATTAAAAATAGCAGGTCACAAAGAGTTAATGGAAAACTATCCAGATGGTATAGCATCTATTCAAATAAGAGAACGTATCGTGTTGCCATTGTTAACAATACAGCAATATGCTTTGTTGCGAATTAATGAATTAAATAAAGAATCAGTTGTTAATGAAGAGTTGATCAAGGTGTACGAAAAAATTGTAACGCGATCTCTTTTTGGTAACACAAACGCTAGTAGAAATTCAGCTTAATATAAAATTATGACTTCAATAGAATTAAATAATACCGAATATGCGCCTTATTATGCTGCTTATATTCAGATGGCAGACAATGCAAATATGATTGAGGAATTAGAAATTTGTCTTCATGAATTTATAAAATTTGTTCAAAATATTCCAATGGATAAATTTGATTACCGTTATGCGGAAGGGAAATGGACCATCAAAGAAATCATTCAGCATATTATAGACACAGAGCGTATTTTTAGCTACCGAGCTCTACGCATCTCAAGAAATGACAAGACTAGTTTGCCTGGTTATGATGAAAACGACTATGTAGCGAACACAAATGCTGCTGATAGACACTTGCAAAGTTTGCTGACTGAATTATCTATTGTTCGTCAAAGTACATTAGCACTGTTTAAAAGTTTCTCAATCGATCAACTCAAGAATGTAGGAACGGCATCTAATTGCCCAGTTTCGGTACGTGCGATTGGATTTATTTTGATTGGACATCAAAAACATCATCAAAAAATATTTGAAGAGCGCTATTTATAAATTAACGCAATGCTGTTGACCATAGATTTAGTTTATTTATAAAAGTCATCGTGTTTGCAGGACTTGTAGAAGGCATTATGTGATACGTAATGCCTTGCATTTGTCCATATTTTTTAAAGAAAAATCGGTGACTTTCTTTACCGTTAAAAATAATAGCTTCAATATTTTTGTGTTTTTTAAAAAAGGATTCAAAATCATTTTCGGTTTGATTTTTTATTGCAACATCTAAACTTCCCCTTCGTTCGCAATTTTTTAAAACATCCCAAAGTCCGAGGTTGTGAGATAACAAAAATTCGATTTTATCTTTAAAAGTAATTGTACTATAGTCTTCATTATAAGAAGAGTAAATTAACTGCCAAAAATGGTTTCTTGGATTTCCATAATACTCCCGATTTTTTAATGAGGCTAGTCCGGGAATAGTTCCCAGTATCAAAATTTTTGTATTTTCATTTACAATAGGTTCAAATGACTTTATCATTTAGGATACTGTATTTTTTTCTTTTTCTAAATAAGCGAGTGCTAATCTTATTTTATCATAGCTTATTTTTTCCCCTAAATAGTCGAAATAGGGTTTTAGTGTTGTAGGATGCTCTAATTTGACTTGGCTATTTTTAATTGTAGTGATTTCAGCGTCAGAAACAAATGCAGAAAGATCGTCTATGGCTCCATCTATGTACAGTTTTGCGATATGCGAAATAACAGTGCTCAAACCTAATTTTCGTTTACTAGCAATTTTATCAACTGTAAAGCCGCTGTTGTATAATTGTAATGTTTCTTTGTAGGTACTAGCTTCTTTCTTTTGTTTTAGTCCCTTATTTTTTTGGAAATCGATTATTGCTTTTATAAAAGGCTGTCCGTATTTTTCGAGTTTGGCTTTTCCAACACCATCTATAGCTATGAGTTCGTCTTCGCTCATCGGTCTATTAGTTTCCATTTGTCGCAAAGCCGCATCACTAAATATAACGTATGCAGGAACTTCTTCCTCTTTAGAGATAGCATACCTGAGTTTTCGTAAGGTTTCAAACAGGGAATTGGCTGTTGTTTTACCTTTTTTAGTTTTGCTTTCGATTTTCTCTAATGTAGGTTTTTGGACTGTTGTTAATTGTACTTTTTCACCTTCAAATAATACTTTTCTAGCAAAAGGAGTTAGTCTGATTTTATTTTGTTGATGAAAAGCAATTTCACAATATCCCAAATTAATCAACTGAATAAGATATTGATTCCAATCATACCAAGATAAATCCTGACCTACGCCATACGTTTTTAGATTTTGATACTCTTTTTCATAAATGTAAGCGTTTTTAGAACCTCTCAAAAAATCGACAATAACAGGTAAGGGCTCTGACTCCTGCAGCCTACTAATTGCTGATAATGCTTTTTGAGTTAGAATCGTACCATCGAAAAAAGCAGGCGGATTTTTGCAAATATCACAATTACCACAATTCTCTATAATTAATTCCCCAAAGTAAGATAGTAGTATTTTTCGGCGGCAACTTAAGGCATCAGCATATTGCTTCATTCTCTCCAATTTGGCGAGTTGCACTTCGGCATTTAATCCTTGTGACGCAAATTTTTGCAATTGAATCAAATCTCCGTAACTCTCAAATAAAATGGTTTCTGATGGTAGACCATCTCTTCCGGCACGTCCAATTTCTTGGTAATAACCTTCAATATTTTTAGGTAAATTATAATGAATAACCCAGCGCACATTAGACTTGTCTATACCCATTCCAAAAGCAATAGTAGCACAGACCACTTTGCAATCGTCATGAATAAAATCATCTTGCGTAGATGATCTTAAACTAATGTCTAGACCAGCATGATATGCTTTAGCATTTACGCCAGCTTTTTGAAGCTTTTCAGCAAGTTCCTCGGTTGTTTTTCTACTAAGGCAATAAATAATTCCTGATTCAGACGGTTTGTCGTTAATAAATTCTAAAATTTGCTTCACACGATCAAGTGCAGGTCGAACCTCCAAGCTTAAATTCTTTCTATCAAAAGAAGAAATAAATGCTTGCGGTGTGTCTAAATTTAATTGTTTTGCAATGTCCTTACGTGTCGCTTTATCAGCCGTGGCGGTCAAAGCCAATATTGGAGTAGAAGGGAAGCGGTTTTTAAGGTATCCTAAATTCGTGTAAGCAGGTCTAAAATCATGTCCCCAAGAGGAAATACAGTGTGCTTCATCAATAGCAATAAGACTTACGGTGATAGAATTAAAAATAGTATCGAGATAGGATAAACTCTCTGGGGCAACGTAAACTATTTTAGTTGTACCATTTATCAGATCCTGAATATGTGCTTGCTGTTCTGCGTCGGTTTGACTACTGTTAATGTAACATGCCGCAATTCCATTTGCTTTCAAACTATCGACTTGATCCTTCATCAATGCTATTAATGGCGATATAACAATGGTGATACCATTAAATAAAAGTGCTGGTAACTGGAAACAGATTGATTTTCCCCCACCAGTTGGCATAATTGCAAGCGTATCTTTTCCGTCTAAAAGGGATTGAATGATTTCTTCTTGATTAGTTCTGAATTTTTCAAAACCAAAGTTTTCTTTTAATGAGGCGTGTAGGGTAGTAGTTGTAATCATTTCGAGTTGCTTATCTAATGTAAAAGGGAATTTAAATCACTAATAAAAAAGGAACTCTATTAGGAGTTCCTTTTTTATATCAATTAGTCTTCGTCTTCATCTTCTTCATCATCCGAAAAGTCAGCTTCGTCTGAATCTTCGTCATCATCAGTTTCAGGCTTATCTATATTGTCGTCATCGTCGTCGTCATCCATGTCATCATCAAGGCCTAATTCTTTTACAGGAATTATTGGTTCGATAACATCATCAATTTCGTCATCTTCATCGTAGTTTTCGATTCGATCAGCAAGTTTAGTACTCACTTTCACTAGGTACATTGTGTCTTCCGTACGTACTTCTACAGCTTCAATTAGTTCGTTTTTGGCATTTCTAAAACGGATAATATCTTCATCGTCATATCCGTCAGGAAATCTTTCCACTAATAAGTTTAAAATTTCGTTTGTCAATTTGGCGTACTCAACAATAACTCTTCTCATAAAAATCGTATTATAAATCTAATAAATAAGCAAAAATTAATGGTGCTACAATTGTAGCATCAGACTCAATAATAAACTTAGGGGTTTTCATATCTAATTTACCCCAAGTAATTTTTTCGTTAGGAACTGCTCCAGAATACGAACCATAACTGGTTGTTGAATCTGAAATTTGGCAGAAATAACTCCAAAAAGGAATATCATGCATTTCCATATCTTGGTACAACATAGGAACCACACAAATTGGGAAATCTCCTGCGATACCTCCACCAATTTGGAAGAAACCAATTCCTTTTGAACTGTTTTCTGGATACCAACCTGCTAGAAAAGTCATGTATTCTATACCTGATTTCATTGTAGAGGCTTTCAACTCTCCTTTTATTACGTATGATGCAAAGATGTTACCCATCGTACTATCTTCCCATCCTGGTACAATAATAGGTAAATTTTTCTCAGCTGCAGCATACATCCAACTGTCTTTTAAATCAATTTCATAGTATTCCTCTAATACTCCAGAAAGTAACATTTTGTACATGAATTCATGCGGAAAATAACGTTCTCCTTTATCATCTGCGTCTTTCCATATTTTAAAAATATGTTTTTGTAAACGACGGAATGCTTCATGCTCTGGAATACAAGTATCGGTAACTCTATTTAGTCCTCTTTCTAATAAATCCCACTCGTCTTGTGGAGTTAAATCTCTATAGTTAGGAACTCTCTCGTAGTGAGAATGCGCCACTAAATTCATGATGTCTTCTTCAAGATTGGCTCCTGTACAAGAAATGATATGCACTTTATCTTGACGAATGATTTCAGAGAAAATCTTCCCTATCTCAGCAGTACTCATCGCGCCAGCCATACTTACCATCATTTTAGCTCCGTTTGCTAATTGATCTTCGTAGGCTTTTGCAGCATCGACTAAAGAGGCTGAATTAAAATGTAAATAATGCTTTTCAATAAACTGGCTAATAGGTCCTTTACTCATTTTGTTGTATTTAAATATTTAAAAATCACTACTTTGAATACGTTGGTTTTCAAATGTAATGATTTTTAGATTTACTGATTATCTATTTTTGTTATTTTATTTGTATCCTAATATTTTTAGAACATCGTCTGACGTTTGTTGTTCAGAAAACACTTCAGTGGCTAAAATTCCGTTTTCATCCCTGTCAATTAATATATGTTTGGGTTGCGGAATTAAACAGTGGTGTAAACCTCCGTAACCACCTATTGTTTCTTGGTAAGCACCAGTATTAAAGAAACCAATATACAACGGTTTCTCTTTATTATATTTAGGTAGATAAATAGCGTTCATGTTTTGCTCTGAATTGTAATAATCATCGCTATCACAAGTCAACCCACCTAGCAATACCCGCTCATAGGTCTCATTCCATCTATTTACGGCTAGCATAATAAAGCGTTTATTGATAGCCCAGGTATCGGGTAAAGTTGTAATGAAAGAAGAATCAATCATATTCCATTTTTCTCTATCATTTTGTTGTTTTTGATACAAAATCTGATAGATCGCTCCACCACTTTCACCAACAGTAAACGAACCAAATTCAGTAAAGATGTTAGGAACATCTACTTCTGCTTCATCACAAGCAATTTTAATCTGATTGATAATTTCGTCAATCATATATTGGTAATCGTATTCGAAAGCTAGAGAATTTTTAATTGGGAAGCCTCCACCAATATTTAACCCGTCTAATGTAGGACACTCCTTTTTAAGTGCAATATAAACCTTAATACATTTCACTAATTCATTCCAGTAATAGGCAGTATCATTGATCCCCGTATTAATGAAAAAGTGAAGCATTTTTAGCTCTAACCTAGTGTTTTCTTGTATTTGCTTTTTGTAAAAACTTACGATGTTTTTGTACCCAATTCCTAAACGAGAAGTGTAGAACTCAAATTTTGGTTCTTCCTCAGCAGCAATACGAATTCCAATTTTGAATTTTCCTTTAATCTCGGCTTGAAGTAAATCTAATTCTTCGTAGTTGTCAATAATAGGAATAGTGTTTTTATGTCCATTGTTAATCAATCGACCAATATTTTCAATATATTGATCTCTCTTGAAACCATTACATATAACATAGGTACTTTTGTTGATTTTCCCGTTAGCCATTAAGTTTTCGACAATATTAATATCAAAAGCCGAAGAAGTTTCTACATGAATATTGTTCTTGAAAGCTTCATTCATGATAAATTCAAAATGAGAACTTTTTGTGCAATAACAATAGTAATATTTAGCTTCGTATTTATTTTTCTCCATCGATTTTCTAAACCAACCCTTTGCTTTGTTGATATTATTAGAAATTTGAGGGAGATAAGTGAATTTTAATGGAGTACCATACTTTTCTACTAATTTCATCAAATCAATATTGTGAAATTGTAGGTTGTCTTTTTCCAGTTTAAATTCTTCTTGAGGGAAATAGTATGTTTGATTTATTAAGTCAGAGTATTTAGTATTCATTTAGCTTTGAGTATTTTAGACAGATTAAATTAAAAAATAAATAAATTATGCTAAAATTCAAACCCTAATGTTTGCATAAATAATCTGAAGTTTTTCGTGTTCTACTTTTAAGAAATGAAAAATGCCAAAATCAAAATTATCTTTTAGCGCATTAAAGCGCTTCATTATTCTTGATAAAGATTTATTATTTTGATTTTCGGGAGTAGTAAATACTGCTCTTTTGTGCTTTCTTTTCATTACCGCAAATGTAAAAAATATTATGTACGCAATCCAATCCTTTTTTGTAAAAAAAAATTAAGATTTATAATCCTCAAAAGCTTCAAGAATTAATTCATTTTCAACTAATTGATTAATTTTTATTTTACCGATGGTTTCAATTAATGCGAACTGAATAGCTCCGTACTCATTTTTCTTGTCGTGAACGAGTAAATCAATAATAGGATTCATGTCAGTTTCATTGAAAATAATGTCTTCATAAATACTTTTTAGTGTTGCTTTGATTTGGTGGTATTCGGAGGGTGAAATAAGCTGTTTCTTCAATGAAATATAGCTTTCTAAGATCATTCCTACAGCAATTGCTTCACCATGCAATAGTGTTTCTTTAGCATCACTTTCTAGAAAATAGCTCTCTATTGCATGTCCTAAAGTATGTCCAAAATTAAGTGCTTTTCGTAATCCTTTTTCTTTAGGATCGATAGTCACAATTTCATTTTTAATTTCGACTGAACGATAAATTAATTGATCAAAATCAGCATAATCTATCTCTTTTAAGTTTAGGAATTGCTCCCAATATTTTTGATCATAAATTAACCCATGTTTAAGCATTTCGGCTAGACCCGATCTCATTTCATTTTGAGGCATCGTTTCAAGATATTCCGTATCGACAATCACCATTAAGGGTAAATTAAAAACTCCGATTTGATTTTTTAAATTCCCTAAATCTACACCGTTTTTACCTCCAACAGAAGCATCCACCATAGAAAGTAGGGTAGTGGGGATATTGATAAAGTCTATTCCTCTTTTGAAAGTAGAGGCAACAAACCCTCCTAGATCGGTAACAACTCCTCCGCCTAAATTTATGATTAGACTTTTTCTATCTGCACCTAGCTCAGTTAGAACATTCCAAATCTGGATGCAGGTGTCAATATTCTTATTTATTTCTCCAGCTTCAAATTCAATAATCTCAATTACAGAATCCGTTTCTATTAATGGTAATAATTTAGGCAAACAAAATTCATTTGTATTTGTATCGACTATAATAAAAATAGTGGAGTATTTGTTTTGACTTAAATGAAGGTTTAATGCAGGATAACCATTTTCGTTAAAATAGATAGGATGATTACTCGCTTGGATGGTTTTTAATTCTTGTGACATAGTATCTTGTTTAATCCCTAGGTAATTTACACTACTATAACTAGGATGATTTTTATGATGGAGCATAATTTATGTCCAATTTAACTCTCAGCTTTTTGATATTTATTGCTTGCGACTAAATTCAATAAGGGAATCCTGCAAGCTTTGGCGAATTTAAGGTATTTTATAAAAAGGTTATTCTACATTAATGATGTTTTATTATAAAATAACAAAATCTTAAAATCTGTGTAATTATTTTTGAATATATTTATTCGATTGGTTTACTGCTCCTAAGTGATGAAGTGCAATACTATACATCAAGGTCACGACTTTTAAAATTAGAAGGACAAGGAATAATTAATATTTAATTTACTTTTTAATTATTTCTAAACTTGTTTTTATAGGAACAGAAAAGGGGGCTAATTGATCTTTATTTAAAACAAATATAAAATAGGAAGGAGGGTTTTTTTCTGAGGAATAAGCATTATTCAAATATAAAGTATAGTTATATTTGCTTAAAATTCACAATATGGAAAAAATATTCAATAATACGCAAGTTGCCTTTTCATTAAAGAGTGATACAGAATTAGATCGCGCTTATTTTCTGTTCAAAATGATTTCTATTCAACCTTTGGTAAGAATTGGGACAGCAGTTACAAATTTCGCATTAAATGCTAACTTACCAGTTGAGGGTTTAATTCGTGCTACTGTTTTTGATCATTTTTGTGGAGGAGTAAATGAAAATGACTGTTTGACTGTTGTCGACAAGATGTTTACTACTGGTGTTTCTTCGGTTTTAGATTATTCGGTAGAGGGCAAGGAAGAAGAGGAGCAGTTTGATGCAGCGTTGAAAATGACCTTAAAAACAATCGACTTTGCTAAAGAACGTTTAGCGATACCATTTGCAGTTTTTAAACCAACTGGATTAGGACGTTTAGCTTTATATGAAAAAGTAGGTAATAAGGAAACTTTAACTGCTTTAGAACAGGAAGAATGGAATAGAGTAGTAGCTCGCTTTGATACTGTATGCAGAGAAGGTCATAAGAAGGAGGTATCACTACTAATTGATGGTGAAGAAAGTTGGATGCAAGACGCAGCTGATGATTTAGTAACTAGCATGATGCGCAAATACAATAAGGATAAACCAATTGTTTTTAATACTTTACAAATGTACCGTTGGGATCGTTTGGATTATTTAAAAGGTTTGCATCTAATTGCAAAAGAGGAAGGGTTTCATATTGGTATGAAATTGGTTCGTGGTGCTTACATGGAAAAAGAAAATAAACGAGCAGAAGAAAAAGGGTATCCTACACCAATATGTGCATCTAAGGAAGCGACAGATCTTAATTATGATGCTGCAGTCCTTTATATGCTGGATCATTTAGATATTATGGCGATATTTGCTGGAACACATAATGAGCAAAGTACCTACGACTTGATGAAAATGATGAAGGACAAAGGGATTGCTAGTAATGATAACCGAATTTGGTTTGGTCAATTATATGGTATGAGTGATAATATTAGCTACAACTTAGCTAGAAATGGATATAATGTTGCTAAGTACCTACCTTTTGGTCCAGTTAAAGATGTGATGCCGTACTTAATACGTCGCGCTGAAGAAAATACTTCGGTAGCAGGACAAACTAGTCGAGAACTTACATTGATTAAAAAAGAAAGAAAAAGAAGAAAAGCAGCTTCTAAAGCATAAATTGAAAAGGGTCTAACAGTGTTAGACCCTTTTTTTGTGGTATTTTAAAAATTGTTACGTATCGCTTTTGCAAAAGCGAATCTCTCTCTAAATTTGTCTCTCTTATTGTTCCGTTAAGTAGTGCTAAATTGTAGATTACTTAAATTCTTATAAATTCCGTTTTCTAAATTAATAAGTTCTAAATGTGTTCCTTGCTCCGTAATCTTCCCATTATCCAAAACTAAGATTTGATCGGCGCTTCTAATGGTAGAAAGTCTGTGAGCGATAATAATACTTGTACGACCTTCCATCAATATCTCTAAAGCTTCCTGAACTAATTTTTCGCTTTCGCTATCTAATGACGAAGTGGCTTCGTCTAGAATTAAAATGCTTGGATTTTTAAGTAAAGCCCTAGCTATCGCAATACGTTGTCGCTGTCCTCCTGAAAGCTTAACACCTCGTTCTCCCACCACTGTTTCAAATTGTTCTGGAAAACCTTCGATAAAATTAAAGGCGTTCGCTTGTTTAGCGGCTAGAATAATTTCATCGTGAGTTGCATCTGGTTTTCCATAAGCGATATTTTCTTTTATAGTTCCACCAAAAAGGATAACATCTTGAGGCACGATACTCATATTGCCACGTAAATTTTCTAAATCAAAATCATAGATGCTTTTTCCATCAATTAGTATTTCTCCGCTCTCAATATCGTAGAAACGAAGTAATAAAGAAGCGATCGTCGATTTCCCTGTTCCGCTAGGTCCAACAATAGCGATTTTTTGACCAAAATTAGCCGTGAAACTCACATCTTTCAACACATTAATTTCTCTTCGAGAAGGATAACTAAATGCAACATTTTTAAAAGTAACATTACCTTTTATCTTCTCAGGACTCAAATTGTTAGTACCTTTTATGTTTTCGGGAGTTTCGTCTAGTAATTCAAAAACACGTTCTGTTGCACCAATGGCTTTTTGCATTTGAGCATACAATTCAGCAATTCCTCCAGAGGAAGCTCCTACATAACTAGAATATAGAATAAAAGTAAATAGCTCACCAACCGAAATCTCACCACCAATACTTAATTGAACTCCGTACCAAACCACAGCTACAATGGTACCAAATAAACATATAATTATAAAAGAGGCAAAATAACCTCGAAGTTGACCACCTTTAATAGCGATTTTGACTACTTCATTTATTCTTCCTTTGTAACGGGCAATTTCATACCATTCATTTGCAAATGCTTTTACAATACTAATTCCTTGCATGGTTTCTTCAACAACAACTTGACTTTCGGCAACTTGATCTTGAACTTTTTTAGAATACTTTCTAATATATCTACCAAAAAGGACTGCGGCAACACCCACTAGTGGGACCACTGAAACCATCATAATAGTTAATTTGATATTGATGCTAGCTAACATTATGAAACTACCTATTATCAATATAAACTGACGTAAAAATTCGGCAATAGTCGTCGTTAAAGTATCTTGTATTTGAGTAATGTCGTTACTAATGCGACTATTTAACTCTCCAACACGTTTTTGCGAAAAAAACGACATCGGTAATTTTACTAGATTAGTGTACAAAGCTAAACGAACATTTGCAAGCGTGTTTTCAGTAAAATTCACGAATAATGAAAGTCTGAAAAAAGAAAATATAGACTGCAATATCAATACTAAACCTAGTCCTAGAGCGATTTGGTTCGCTAGCTCACTGTCTTTTTTATTCACACAATCTACTAACATTCCCATGAACTTAGGAAAAGCTAAAGCGGTTACACTTGTTAGTAGTAAAAAAACTAAACCAACATAAAACTTCCAACTGTTGTTACCTGCATACTTGAAAATAATCTTTGCTTTATTAAGAGAACTAGCAGTAATTTTTGATTTAGGTAAATCGTTTTCTTTGAACCTTCCCATTATTTATATTTTGTGTCGACAAAGGTACCACTATACAAGTTCATTCCCAAAAAAATAAGATCAGCAGTTGGTTTTACTAATGATTTGGTATTGAGTATGTAACAACTTATTATGAATTTTTTCTATAAATATTTTAAAATTTTACTTGTAAATGTAAAATCTAGTCTTATATTTGCACCCACAATTAGGGCGATTAGCTCAGCTGGTTCAGAGCACCTCGTTTACACCGAGGGGGTCGGGGGTTCGAACCCCTCATCGCCCACAAAACTTCTCAAGAAATTGAGGAGTTTTTTTTTTGGTTTATATTTTCCCATAAATTTTAGTACGGATTCGCTTTTATCTTCAAATAAATTTTTTCCCAAACTTTCATTAATTGACTTAAGTCAAATTTTTTGATAAAAAACAGCTTTAGATTTGCATCAAGTAAAATTTAAATCGATTAAATCATGATGGTAGCTATAGAATCAAATCCTTTAGAAAAATTTGGAAGTACAAGTCAAGAACGTTTAGAAAACGCATTCAGACAGCTACAAAACGGAAAAGGAGTAATTTTAACGGATGATGAAGACAGAGAAAATGAGGGAGATTTAATTTTTTCGGCCCATAATTTGTCTACTGAGAACATGGCGTTAATGATTAGAGAATGCAGTGGCATTGTTTGCCTTTGTATGTCTAATGAAAAAGCGGATAAACTGGACTTACCCTATATGGTAAAGGAAAATACAAGTAGTTTTCAAACTCCATTTACAATTTCGATAGAAGCCAAAGTAGGTGTTACCACTGGTGTTTCAGCGGCAGATAGATTGAAAACTATTCAGGTTGCTTGTACTGAAAATGCAAGTAGTTCTGATTTAGCTAAACCGGGTCACATTTTTCCATTGCGAGGAAGAAATAATGGCGTATTAGAAAGGAAAGGGCATACAGAAGGGAGTATGGATTTAATGAAATTAGCGGGATTACAGCCAGAAGCGGTACTATGTGAATTAATGAATGCTGATGGAACAATGGCAGACATTGCTACTATCATAAAATTTGCGGACATACATGATTTAGTTGTCTTATCGATAGAAGATATTGTTCATTATCGTAAATTTGTGAGAGACTATAATTAAATGAACGAATTCGACGAGCTTGCAGCTTACTTAAAAAAAAGCATTGATTTTGACGAGGAAGATTTAAAGATAATCTTGTCTTATTTTAAAATTGTAAAGAAGAATAAGAATGAAATTTTACTTGCACATGGAAAAGTTAGCGAGTTTAGTTATTTTGTAAAGAAGGGATGTCTCAGAATTTATTTTATAAATGATGAAGGAAAAGATAGCACTCGATATATTGCCTTCGAAAATCAATTTGCTACAGCTCTAGTTAGTTTTATAACAAAGGAACCAGCTGAGGAAATTATTCAGGCGATTGAAAATTCAGAACTTCTCTGCATTAGTCACAACGACTTTAGACATCTAATAAAAATTGTTCCCAAATGGAAGGACTTTTATACTATTTATTTGGAAAAAGCATATGTTAATAATTCGAAAAGATTAATGTCATTTACCACTTTGAGCGCGGCAGAAAGGTATGATCAGTTATTTAAAATAAATCCAAATATTGTCAAACGACTTCCTAATAAAATCGTAGCTTCTTATATTAATGTCTCTAATGAAACATTAAGCCGATTAAAATCTAAAATTTAAGAATATATTTGAGTTAAATAGTGTGTGCAACTATGTTTTCTTGAATACTAATTTCGCGATCTCTTGTTATAGCGGTAATTAAAAAATAGTAGTAGATTCTCGTTTAGAAAAATGCATATAACCTCCAAATTCATTGATTTTGGAGGTTTTTTAACTTTATTTTTTAACTTAAAAAAACCTCCCAAATTGATAATCAGCAAGGGAGGTTTTTGGGTAGTAGGAAATAATAATTTATTGGAACTAAATTAGAGACAATACGTCAAACATAATTAAAGTTTTATTTTTAATCCAGCATTTACTACAAATCCATCTAAAGGTGCATAGATGTCTTTAAAAACGGGATTAGTAAGTGGTCCTGTGTATATATTTCCAAATTTTGTTTGTCTCGTATCAGTAAAGTTTTCGAAATTAGCATAGATTGAAAAGTTTTCCCAAAGCTTTTCAATCATTACTCCAAAAATCCAATAATCTCGTCCTATTGTGTTGTCATTTAATGTTTGTTTACTGTAATAATAAGCTTCTAGACCTATTTTCCATTTTTCTTCGACTTCATACATTAAAACATTGTTTAAACGATGTTTAGCTGTTAATGGATTTGTGAAATTCATTCCGTCTTTTTCTATTGAAGCATCTGTAAAAGTATAGCCTATAAACAACTTGAAATCTTTATATTCTAACTTTAAATTTGTTTCTGCTCCTTTTGTGTCTAAAAAACCGTCAATATTAATGAATTGAGAGTCAGTACTAGATATTGGAGTTAAAATTAACGGCTTATTGACATTGGTATAAAAGAACAACTGATTTATTGATAAGGACAATTCATCCGTTAGATTGGTTTTATAATTAACATCAAAATTAAAACCATAACTTTTTTCAAGAGAGTTACTATCGCTATCAATTGGCCTAACATTACGGTACTGAATACGCTCACTTTCCTCTGTAAATATAGTTGGTGTTTTGTATCCTAATCCACCGCCAAATCTAGAATTCAACTTATCTGATAATTTAAACAAAGCGGAGATTCTTGGTAGAAATGAGAAGCCGTAATCTAGAACATAATCGGTACGGAATCCCGTTTCTACATCAAGCCATTCAGTAGCTTTTACAGTATTTTGGATAAAAGCACCGTAGGTAATCTGATTGTAATTCCTTAACGGAAAAGTCGTCGTGCTACTTTCAGTAAAACTATCTGTGTATAAGTTAGCACCTGTTACCCATTGTGATAAATCTCCGTTGTAGGAGTAGGTTATTTCAGAAAAAGTACTATTCTGTAAACCATCAAACAGATAGTCTGGAATAGTGACGATACGACTAAAATTATTAAAACTGTTTTTTAGTGTTATATTTTCTCTTTCGTTAAAGGCATGGTTAAGGGTAAATTGCGTACTAATTCGTCGTGTTTTATTTTTTTCAAAATAACTATTAGGATTCTCGCTTTCGTTTTTTATGTAGTCGATGTCTCCGCCAATTCTATTCTCAAAAACGGTGTTAATTCCAATATTCAAATTTGTTTTATCGTTCAAGTATAAAAATAATTTAGGATTAAAATTAAAGCGCTCAAATTTAGGTATGGCTGTCAATTTGATGTCTGCAGGATCATAAGGCGCATTGCGGTCATGCGAAGCAAAAACAGTTACACCAACTTTTTCGAAACGCTGAGAATAAAATCCATTAACATCTAATCCAAGCGCCGAGGTTCCGTTTAAAATAAAACGAAGTTCTCGCTCGTCAGTGGGTGTTTTAGAAATAAGATTTACTAAACCAGCAATAGCACCACCTCCAAAAAGAGTTGATGCAGATCCTTTTATAATTTCTACTTGCTTTAAATCTAAAGGCGGTGTTTGCAATAAACCTAATCCGCTTGAGGCACCAGAGAAAACAGGAAAACCATCTTTTAAAATTTGAGTATATCTTCCATCTAATCCTTGGATTCTAATAGACGAATTTCCTGAAGTTGCTGATGTTTGCTGTGTTTGAATACCTGTACTTTCATTGAGCATCATTCGGATATCGCCGGGTTTCATGTTTGCTTTTTCCTCTAATTCTTCTCCAGCAATAAATTCAACTCTTGTTGGATTGTTTTTGATCGTTCTCGTTCCTCTAGTAGAAGTGATAATAATCTCCTCCATTTCCTCGGCTTCCCTTTCTAAAAAGATAGCAATAAACTCTTTAGAGTATGGAATTGTAATGATTTGATTAATTGAATTATATCCTTCAATACTGAAAGTAAAATTATAAGTTCCATCCGCTAAATTTTCGAAAACTACGATACCTTGGGTATCAGTTAGACCGACTAAATTAACTTCTTTAATTAGTACTTTAGCGCCTGTTAAAGGTTGGTTAGTTACCAAATCGCTTATTACAATTTTGGTTTTATTTTGTGCTTGCGCCATGCCGATAAATGCTATCGCCATGATCAAATAAATGTTTTTAAACATGTAAAAATTTCTTAAAATTAGTTTAATAATTATATGCAAGATGTTACTATCGTGCATAAGAGATAGAGCTAAACTATTTTATTGTGGCGGTTGCCAAATGGTGTCATTGAAAGAAGAACTACCATCAAATTGGTAATAATAATTTTGAGATTTACATTTAGATACTATTTTACTTCTAAAATTAGTTGTTTGAACTTGCAATTGTATAGGAAAACACAAGCAGTTCCCACAAGAATAAAAAGGAGAGCATTTACTATCACAGTCAGCATCACAATTAGAATCTTTGTGATCACCAATAATCTTTTCTGTATCGCAATCATCATTAGTAGTAAACAAATTAGGTGCGATAGAGAAAGTTAAAATAAAAAAAGATAATAAAGTGACCATTATTTTCATACTACAAATTTAAAGACAAAATTTATCATAATAAGTTTTCCAGAGTTTCTTTTTTAATTTAACTATCAATTAGTACTCCTATTTTCTTTATGAGTTTAGCAATGCTTATTTTTGCAGTCAGATAAATTAAAAATATCATGAATACAAATAAGCTTTCAAATACCAATATATCAATCTTAGATTTAGCCATAGTGCGTGACGGAGGTACCGCATCCCAAACCTTCAGAAACAGTTTGAATCTTGCTCAAGAAGCAGAAAAGTGGGGATACAAGAGATATTGGTTAGCAGAACATCATAATATGCCTGGAATTGCAAGCAGTGCAACTGTTATACTTATAGGTCATATCGCCTCTGGAACAAAAACAATACGTGTAGGATCAGGAGGAATTATGCTCCCTAATCACGCACCTCTTGTAGTAGCAGAGCAGTTTGGAACTTTAGCAACTCTCTTTCCGAATCGTATTGATTTAGGATTAGGTCGCGCGCCTGGAACGGATCAATTTACCGCTGCTGCTTTAAAAAGAGACGATCATGCCGCTATGGAATTCCCAAGTAATATTGAAGAATTACAACTTTATTTTTCACAAGAAAATAAAAAGGGTCGTGTGCGTGCTATACCCGGAGAAGGGCTGGATATCCCTATTTATATTTTAGGTTCTAGCACCGATAGTGCTTATCTGGCTGCTGCCAAGGGTTTGCCTTATGCTTTTGCTAGTCATTTTGCACCTGCTCAATTAAAAACGGCTTTATCGATTTACAGAAATAATTTTAAACCTTCTGCTAAATTAAGCGAGCCGCGTGTTATAGCATGCGTTAATATTATTGCAGCAGATACTGATCATGAAGCCGCCCGATTAGCCACTTCATTTAAGAAACTTTTTTTAGGAATTATTACGGGTAACAGAGAGCAATTGCAACCTCCTTTTGACTCGGATGCTGATTTTATGGGACCAATTGAGGAAGGTGCTCTACAGCAAATGATTGCTTACACTTTTATTGGTGGACCTGATAAAGTACAGAAAGAATTAAATTTATTTTTAGAAGAAACTCAAGTTGATGAACTAATGGTTGCTACGGCTGTATATGATCATGAGGCTCGACTAAATTCCTACCGAATCCTCTCTGAAATAAAAAAATCCTAGTTTAAGGTCAAAGCTCCAAGTATCTCTTCGGACATAAAAGGTCCACCGGGATATTTGGCTGTATAATCTAAATTCAGCCAAATTTGATTGCGTTCATCTATGTGGTAATGCAGTTGTTTTCCAGTACTTTCTTTGACAAACAAAATATTTTTTATTAAAAAATTCACAGTTTCTAGATCATTTCTGCTTCCTATTAATATTTCAGGATAAATGTGTCCTTTTGTATGAATTAGTCTAGGAGTTCCGCCTATAGCACGAACGGCCGCTGCCATTAAAATGGAATGATCATCACAATCACCAGAGAAATAATCTAGGGATTCGCTAGCCGTAGCTATATAATCACCATCTTTAGGATCACTAACGTAGTTCCATCGCTCATTAATTTCCTTAAATACAGCAAAGCATTGAATAATAGTTCTGTAATCGGCGTAGCCTTTAACATTTTTAAAATTTTGCGTAGTTGCCATAACAGCAAAATTTCTGACCTTGGGGTTTTTGTATTCAATAGCTCGAAGGATCTTTGATTTATTAGGAAAAGGAAGTAATTTAGAAATAATTATATCCTGAGGATTAGGATTGTCAGACATAGTGTATATCATAGAGTCATAATCTTCGTAGACACTATTGAAGCCGTAATTACCAATGACTGTTCCGTAAAATAAAACTAAAAGATAAACGACCATGCAAATGATTATGATAGTTCTTAAGAGTCTCAATACAAGCTGAATAACTATTATTAAAACAATAAAAAGTATAATCCTATCTAAATTGAAAGGCCAGTTTAGTTCAATTAAATTTTGATGTGCAATAATAATGAGCGGAATAGCAATTAAAATATTCAAAACAAAAATAATCACATCGTCCCAAGGTTTTTTAACCTGTAGCGTTTGTTTTATTTTCTGAAAAGAAAGGGTTTTAATGTCTATCATACTAATTTAAAAATCGCACCGATTAGATCGTTTTTACAATTTCTTCAAAAGTACCTATTTTATCAATGATTTTAAGTTGAAATAACTGATTTTGGACATTGTTTAACAAATTTTTAGACATAGGATTCTCAGACCAAGTCGTTAATTCTAGCCATTCTTGTATATCAGTTATTTTTTGATTGTATTTTTTAGCTAAAGTTTCGTCAATATTACGAATGTTTTTGAATGATTTTGTCTGTTTATTAATAGTCTCTAAAATTATCGTAATCACTTCTGGATACTGATCTAAAGTTTCATCTCTTACAGCAATTACAAAACAAGGCCATGGGGTAGGGCAGTCTGCAATTCGTCTAAAAATTCCTTTATCTACTAATGGTTTAGTCATAAAACGTTCCCACATGAAGTAATCAGCAGTACCAGCGGTCAAAGCTTCAACAGCTCCTTCAATAGTATTGATGATTTCAAATTTAAGATTGTCTGTATTCCAACCTTGATTTCCGGCATTTACGTAGGCCATTAATTGAGAACCAGAGCCTAGTCTTGAAATAGCACATTTAGTATTTTCTAAATCGGAAAGGGTATTGTAATTGGAGTTGGCAGCCACGTGAATTCCCCAAATCAAAGGGCTTTCTACATAAACCTGAACAATTTTAGAAGGATTTCCGGCAACGATATCTTTTACAATTCCTTCTGTTAATATTACCGCAATATCAGCTTCTCCATTGCGGAGCATCTGACACATTTTGCCAGTTCCTTCAGGTACATCAGTCCATTGTAAATCGATATTCTGAGCTTCAAAATCTTTATTTTCTAAAGCTAAGTGCCAAGGTAAATTGAAATGTTCTGGCACTCCAGCAATTTTAATTGTTTTCATTTTACAAATTTAATGCTAAGGTACTAAGAGAAACGAGGATTTCAAATAAAAAAATTCCCTAAACATAGAAAAATGAATAGGGAATCAACAAAATAAAAACTGAAAAATATAGAATTAGTTAGATAATTCAATCGCTTTCTTTTGCTTCATACTTCCAGTTTTTGCAAATCGGGTATAGAAAGAAAAAGCTTCTTGAAGTAAGTGAGGAGTTTGTCCACCACCTAAACATGCCCGATTGTAATAATCAGATAGTTCCTCTTTGTAATCTGGATGAGCACAATTTTCAATTATCACTTTTACACGTTCTCTAGGTGCTAAACCTCTTAAATCAGCTAAACCTTGTTCAGTAACTAGAATATCTACATCATGTTCTGTATGATCTATATGAGGAACCATAGGTACTACATGAGATATTGCATTGAATTCTTTAGAAGCAGACTGCGTGACAAAAATGCTTAAAAAACTATTTCGGGCAAAATCTCCAGACCCACCAATGCCATTCATCATATTAGTCCCTGAAATATGTGTTGAATTTACATTACCATAAATATCAAATTCGATAGCGGTATTAATAGCTATAATTCCTAATCTTCGTATTACTTCGGCCGAATTACTAATGTTTTGAGGACGGAGAACCATTTTGTCTTTATACTGATCAAAATTTTCTAGCACTTGTTTGTAACAGGCTTCAGAAACGGTAATTGATGATGCCGAGGCAAAATCCATTTTTCCAGAATCGAATAATTCAAAGGTGCTGTCTTGCAATACTTCAGAATACATGACTAAATTTTCAAAATTCCCTCTTGAAAATCCTGACATCACTGCATTGGCAACTTTTCCAATACCTACTTGTAAAGGCATTAATGATTTTGTTAGTCTCCCAACTTCGATTTCATTTTTAAAAAATGCTAAAAGATGATCAGCAATCGCAGTTGTTTTTTCGTCTAGGGCACTAAATAAGGCAGCGCTATCCGGAAGTTCTGTAAACACAATTCCCACTACTTTTTTAGGATCAATAGTTATATAATCGACTCCAATTCGATCGTCTGCAGATTTGATATTGACAACATCTCTATTCGGATATTTATCATGAATAAAAACATCATGCAATCCTTTAAAATTTAAAGGTATAGAGGCGTTTATTTCAATAATAATTTTATCTGCTAAGTGTGCAAAAGTGGCTGAATTTCCCACAGAGGTTGTGGGTACAATATTTCCCTGTTCGTCAACGTAAGTAGCTTCCAGAATTGCAAAATCAAGTTTTGGTAAATGTTTATTTTCCAATAATTCTGCAGTCTCACTTAGATGTTGGTCTATGAATAATACCTCACCTTCGTTAATTTTATTTCTAAGTGAACTATCAGCCTGGAAAGGCATTCTTTTATATAATGCATTATTTTTGGCTAGATCAGCATCCGTATTGTGTCCTAAAGAGGCGCCGGTAATAAGTGTAATAGCTACATTTTCAAATTCTGCTTTTTTTGCAAATGCTGGAAGCACCGCTTTGCTATCGCCAGCTTTTGTAAATCCGCTAGTGCCTACTACCATTTTATCTTTTAAAAAACTGGCAGCTTCTTGTGCAGAAATTATTATGTCTTTGTAACTTTGAAATCGAATTCGCTCTAAGTGCATAATTGTTATTTTAAGTAAGGATTTTAATAATAATAGGTATGTTTTATTGATGAATTAAAAATATTAGATATTTTAATTTATCAATATTACAATATTACAGAAATTTACAACTGACGAAATATCTTAAAAAGACAAATATTTGTCCATTTCGGACACCATAAACACAATAAATGATTGAAGAAAAGTATTATATAAATAAAGTTGACATCGATAAAAAAAGTATTTATTGTCATCATGATTTAATGGGTGAATTACTTATTCCGACTCATAAACATGAAAAAGCTCAAATGTTATATACTGAAGGTGGTATTGTTTATGTAATTACGCAAACAAATACTTATTTCTTGCCTGCCCGCCATTTTATGTGGATTCCAGCGGGAGTGGAGCACAGTATTCATACCAATTCTGAAAACGTAATCATGAGAAATTTATATTTTCCGGTTAAGAAGCATGAGCATGCTTTTTATGAAAGTGAGGGGATCTATCCAGTCAATGATTTGTTGCTTCAAATGATGCTTTTTACCAATAGATGGGATGGTAATTTAATTAAAGGAAGCAGAAAATATGATATAACAAAAGCAATAAAAGCAATTTTGCCAACTATTTGTTTGAATAATTTGCCCTTATCATTACCTTTTTCAAAAGATGTCCGACTAATAAAAATAGTTAATTACTTAGATGAAAATTTAGGAGAAACCATTTTGTTTTCTAAGCTAGCGATTCAATTTGGATTTAGTGAACGTTCTTTATATCGATTATTTCAAAAAGATTTAGGAATGTCATTTATACAATATCTCACGATTCGAAGAATTTTGAAAGCGATTGAATTGTTATTAGAAAAAAACCTTGCGGTCAATGAAGTGGCTCTAGCTGTAGGTTATAATAGTGTACCGAGTTTTAGTAATACTTTTTACAAAATCCTTAGACAACGACCATCAGATTATATTAAAGGAGAGCATATTTTAAAAAAAAGTTAGCAAATTGATTTGCTAACTTTTTTAATTTATTACAATATTTATATTACTGTGCCAGTTTATCCAATGTATAAGCAATCAATTCATCTACTGCTTTGTATGGATCTTCACTGAAAGTTCCCGAAGCGCGATTAGCGATAATAGCATTTAGGGACAAGGCGTTATGTCCTAAAAGTGCCGAAAGACCATATATTGCAGCAGTTTCCATTTCAAGATTAGTTATTCTATTATCTTCAAATTTAAAATTATCCATTTTAGAATTTAGTTTTTCATCTTGAATATTCAAACGCAGCACGCGACCTTGAGGTCCGTAAAAACCACCAGCTGTAGCAGTTATTCCTTTATGCATTTTGTCACTTTCGATGATTTTTTCAAGTTTCTCTGAACAGGCTATAACGTATGGTTTTCCTTTGCGCACATCCCAATTTGTATGTTTTACAAAGGCATCTTCCATTGCTAGTTTCGAAACTTCATCAATAAGATAGGAACGAAGCATATTATCAAGTCCTAATCCAAATTTAGACATCACAAAACTATCTACGGGAATATCAGCGTGCAAAGAGCCTGATGTTCCGATGCGGATAATATTTAACGAGGTAAGTTTTTCTTTTGGTTTGCGGGTTTCTAAATCTATATTTACTAGTGCATCTAGTTCGTTGATTACAATATCAATATTGTCAGGACCTATCCCGGTTGACATCACAGTGATTCTTTTACCTTTGAATATTCCTGTTTGCGTTTTGAATTCTCTTTTTTGAGTCGAAAATTCGACGCTATCAAAGAATTGTGTGATTTTTTCCACACGATTTTGATCGCCTACGAAGATAATGTCATTGGCAATGTTTTCTGGTTTCAGATTCAAGTGATATACACTTCCGTCTGGGTTTAATATTAATTCTGATGATTGTATCATGTGTTTTTTTTGTTTAAAGTTTAAGGTTTCAAGCTAGTTTAAAGCAGTGTATTTATCCGCCCACACGTTTTACTTTGAATCCCTTTAGTTTCAGAATCTCCATTATTTTATCCCGGTAATCTCCTTGAATGATAATAGAATCATCTTTAAAAGTGCCTCCAACACTTAGTTTAGTTTTAATTTCTTTGGCTAAGATTTTAAAATCTTCGTCACTTCCTTCATAACCTTCAATAATGGTGGTTGCTTTGCCTTTTCTTTTTTCGAATTTACAAATCATAGGTTCTTTTTGAACGTATAATTCATGTGGAACTTCTTCCGTTGCTTCTACAGGAGCCGGCTCGTGATCTGGGAAAAGGTTTTTTAATTGGTCTTGTAAGTCCATAATTTATTTTCTTAATTATGATGTGGTTATGTTTAAATCTGCTTTCAATATCTTCGTACCAAACAACATTTGAAATTTAGCAATAGAGAGCAAAAAGAAAAAAGACATTAAGTAAACTCAATGTCTTTTAATACTAGAAGTAAAATTAGGGATTATTTTTTTATTAAACCTAAATCTACTAAACGTTCGTACAAGTAATCACCGGCAGTAATATCATCAAATTGTTTTGGATGTTCTGCATCGATGCAATTTTCTAAACAATTTAGTGGCATGTCGCTCACTGGGTGCATAAAAAACGGTACCGAATATCTTGAAGTTCCCCATAATTCTCTTGGTGGGTTTACCACTTGGTGAATTGTAGATTTCAATTTGTTGTTCGTATAACGTGATAACATATCACCTACATTAATAACTAACTCATCAGGTTCAGCAATGGCATCAATCCAGTCTCCGTTGTGGTTTTGAACCTGTAGTCCTTTTCCTTGCGCACCCATTAATAAGGTAATCAAGTTGATGTCCCCATGAGCAGCAGCGCGAATTGCATTTGCTGGTTCTGAAGTAATAGGTGGGTAATGTATTGGTCTCAGAATAGAATTTCCGTCTTTGGCAAAATCGTCAAAATGGAATTCATCTAAACCTAAACGCAATGCCAATGCCCTAAGAACATAAACACCGGTTTTTTCTAACATTTGGTAGGCTTCTTTACCAACTGCGTTGAATTTGGGTAACTCATTTACAGTTACATTTTCAGGATACTCTGAAGCGTATTTTGAATTTTCGCTCACATACTGACCGAAATGCCAAAATTCTTTCAAATCTCCTTCTTTTCTTCCTTTTGCATGTTCTGTACCAAAAGAAACGTAACCACGCTGACCCCCAATGCCTGGAATCTCATAACTGCGTTTTGTTTCTAAAGGTAAAGCGAAAAAATTTCTTATTTCACCATACAATTCTTCTACCAATTGATCATTTAAAAAATGACCTTTTAGTGCTACGAAGCCAATATCTTCAAATGCACTTCCGATTTCATTTACAAATTTTTGTTTACGTGCCGGGTCATCCGACAGGAAATCACGCAAGTCAACACTAGGAATGTTTTGCATACTTTAAAATATTATTTTATAAGATACAAAGCCTTTAAACTTTGCTTTAACAAAGGTATTGATTATTTTTAAATCATTTTTTCAAAAGTTATAAACAAAATAAAATAATATAACATTATAATCCTAAAGTGTTATATTTTTTTATCTTTGAGATAAGAATAAAACCATCAACAATGATATTTGATAAACGTAATCTGGGTAATGAAACCCTTTTAGATTTATATAAAAGACTTTTAACTCCTAGGCTTATCGAAGAGAAAATGTTAATTTTAATTCGCCAAGGTAAAGTCTCTAAATGGTTCTCAGGAATTGGACAAGAAGCCATTTCAGTTGGAGTTACAGCGGTTTTAGATCCTGACGAATATATACTTCCCATGCATCGCAATTTAGGTGTCTTTACTGGACGAAATATTCCTTTACATCGCTTATTCTCCCAATGGCAAGGAAAAGGAAACGGCTTTACTAAAGGTAGAGATCGTAGTTTTCACTTTGGAACACAAGAATACAAGATAATAGGTATGATTTCGCATCTAGGACCACAACTAGGTGTTGCTGATGGGATAGCTTTAGCAAATAAATTAAAGAAAAACGGAAAAGTAACAGCAGTATTCACTGGAGAAGGTGCAACATCCGAAGGAGATTTTCATGAAGCTTTGAATATTGCTTCGGTTTGGGAATTACCAGTATTATTTATTATCGAAAACAATGGATACGGACTTTCGACTCCTACAAATGAACAATACCGTTGTGAAAACCTTGCCGACAAAGGAAAGGGATACGGAATGGAAAGTCATATAGTCGATGGAAACAACATATTAGAGGTTTATAATTTGTTATCTGATTTGAAAGCTTCCATGAAGATTAATCCGCGTCCTGTTTTATTAGAATTTAAAACCTTTCGAATGCGTGGGCATGAAGAGGCGAGTGGTACAAAATATGTTCCGCAAGAATTAATGGATCAGTGGGCAATTAAAGATCCTGTTGAAAATTACAGAAAGTTTCTAAAGGAAAATAAAATATTAACAGACAAATTTGACGAAAGTTTGCGCTCGGAAATCAAGAAGGATATAGATGAAAGTTTGGCTATAGCCAATGCTGAACCTGAACTTGAAGCATCGTTAAGTGAGGAATTAAATGATGTGTACAAACCGTATACATTTGAACAAGTTAATCCCTTAGAACAAAAAGAAAAAATACGTTTTATAGATGCTATTTCGGGTAGTTTAAAACAATCAATGGAGCGTCATGATAACTTGGTTATTATGGGACAAGATATTGCTGAATATGGAGGCGCTTTTAAAATCACCGATGGTTTTGTAGCACAATTTGGCAAAGAACGTGTTATTAATACACCTATTTGTGAGAGTGCTGTAGTTTCGGCTGGAATGGGATTATCGATCAACGGTTACAAAGCTATTGTCGAAATGCAGTTTGCTGATTTTGTCTCAACAGGATTTAATCCAATTGTCAATTTACTAGCTAAATCACACTATCGCTGGTTAGAAAAAGCCGACGTTGTGGTGCGTATGCCTTGCGGTGGAGGCACTCAAGCAGGGCCTTTTCATTCACAAACTAATGAAGCTTGGTTTACTAAAACTCCAGGACTAAAGGTTGTTTACCCTGCATTCCCTTTTGATGCAAAAGGATTATTAAATGCATCAATCAACGATCCCAATCCTGTGCTATTTTTTGAGCACAAGCAATTGTATCGTTCTGTTTACCAAGATGTACCTACGGATTATTATACCTTACCAATTGGTAAAGCAGCTTTATTGAGGGAAGGTACTGATGTTACTGTAATTTCGTTTGGAGCAGCAGTACATTGGGCATTAGAAACTTTAGATAAAAAAACAACTATTTCCGCAGATGTATTGGATTTGAGAACATTACAACCTTTAGACACTGAAGCTATTTTTAAATCGGTAATGAAAACAGGAAAAGTTGTTATTTATCAAGAAGACTCGCTTTTTGGTGGTGTTGCTAGTGACATATCAGCAATGATTATGGAAGAATGTTTCAAATATTTGGACGCTCCCATAAAACGTGTGGCAAGTTTAGATACGCCAATACCGTTTACGAAAGCCTTAGAAGATCAGTATTTACCCAAAGGCCGTTTTGAAAGTGTGTTATTAGACCTAATAGCATACTAACAGCTACACATAAAACTAACTCTTAAAAGTCGTAACGCTATGTTGCGACTTTTTATTTTGTTTAAAAGTAGTTGTTTGCTGATTATTCAAACAGTTTTTTTACCTTTAAAATCTTAAAATAATACCAATGAAAAAAATAGTTTTAGCATTCCTACTTATCACTTTATTAGTATCGTGTAATAAAAAAGCAGAAAAATCAACAGTTATTGACTCTAATATTGCCTTTGAAAAATATAAAGAAGGTTTTATAAATGGTCTTTGGGATATTTATCCTGATTGGGCGTCTAGTCAAGGGTTTCATAAAGGAGATAGTATTTTGGTAGTAAATGACTCTGTTTTCAAAAAGAAACAACTTGATTTTGCACATTCGCAACTTGATTCTTTACAGCGTTATCCCATAAAAAGTCTGTCAGACAATAATATAATCGATTTTCATATTATCCAAAATCAATTAAAAGATGTAATTTTTAATATAGATAAATTAAAATCAAACGAATGGAATCCTGCTGAATACAATGTTAGTGGTGCATTTGCTGAAATATTAAACGGCAAATATGATACACTAGAAGTACGCCTACGCAGTATAAACACAAAATTAAAAGCAGTTCCCGCTTATTATGAAGCAGCAAAAAAGAACATTAAAAATCCAACTCTTGAGCACACAGCACTTGCTATAGATCAAAATTTAGGTGGTATTGCAGTATTTGAGCAGGACTTAAATTCTGCTGTAAACAAAAGTAAATTAGCTCTCAATGAGAAGGAAGAAATTAGAGTTAAAGCTAAAGCGGCAGTCCTTGCCATAAAGAACTATGTAAGCTGGTTAAAAGAGTTAGAAAACACAACGCCTCGTTCTTTTAGATTAGGTAAAGAATTGTATGATGCTAAATTTAATCTAGAGATCCAATCAAGTTTTAGTGCAGACACGGTTTATGCAAAAGCAGTAGCTCATAAAATTGATTTACATGAAAAAATGTTTGTTTTAGCAGATTCGTTATGGCCAAAATACATGAAAAAGGAGGTTAAGCCAACTGATAAATTACAGTTGATAAAAAGAGTCATTGATAAAATTTCACTACAACATACCACACCTGCAAAATTTCAATCAGAAATTGAAAAGCAAATTCCTGAATTAGCTGCTTATGTTAAAGAAAAAGATCTATTGAACATCGATCCTTCTAAACCATTGGTTGTTCGTAAAGAACCGGCCTATATGGCAGGTGTAGCAGGAGCTTCTATATCTGCACCTGGTCCTTATGATAAAAATGCTAATACGTATTACAACGTAGGTAGCTTAAACGGATGGTCAGCAGAAAAAGCAGAAAGTTACCTAAGGGAATACAATGACTACGTACTACAAATTTTAAATATTCATGAAGCGATTCCGGGTCATTATACCCAATTAATTTATAGCAACCAATCCCCAAGTATTATAAAAGCTATATTAGGCAATGGTGCTATGATTGAAGGTTGGGCAGTTTATGCGGAAAGAATGATGTTAGAGAGCGGTTATAAAAATTCGCTTGAGATGTGGTTAATGTATTACAAATGGAATTTACGTACTACATGCAATATGATTTTAGATTACGGTGTACACACTAAAAACATGAGTAAAGAGCAAGCCATGTCATTGTTAATTGAGGAAGCTTTTCAGCAACAAACAGAGGCCGAAGGTAAATGGACGCGAGTAAGCGTTTCTCAAGTTCAATTAGGATCTTACTTTTCAGGATATATTGAAATATATGACTTTAGAGAACTGCTTAAAAAAGAGCAAGGTGAATCTTTTAATTTGAAAAATTTTCATGAAAAGTTCTTGAGTTATGGTAGTGCTCCTGTTAAGTATATAAAAGAATTAATGCTTCAAGAAAATAAAAAGAAAAAGTAACAAAATGAAAGAGACCCAATTAATTGTATTAATTGGGTCTCTTTTTTTAGATTAAAATTGACCTAATAGCCAATATATAATTATAAAAAGTATAATTGTTCCAAAGCATCCACCACCTAATTTTTTGGCGCCCCAGCCAGCGAGTATTGTTTTAAAGAATCCGTTCATGATGTATAAATTTAATTAATAAGTTGATTTATTGTTAAAAATAATTAAAATACACATAGCTTTTACTGTTACATTATAATGTTGATATATAATCTATTAATTTCGAAAGAAGTGGCCTAGATGGATTTAGTGAGATGCAAATAGCTGTCTCAGCATCCAAACAATCTGCTAATAAACAAACAGCTTTTTTGATCCAATATTTTTTAGAAATATAATTCTATGATGTAAATTTGCTTCAAATTAATTTGACCATTGATGAAGCCATTAAAAGAAAACCTACTTGTAAAAGACGCTACCTTACACAAAGTTCAGTTCGATACTGAATGGTTTTTTAATTTAGATGAAATGTCATTCTATTTAAAAGAAGATTTATCAGAAGTAGAGTTTGTATACTTACCCATGATTATTAATGGAGAGGAAGAATATGTAAAATGTTGCTCCTTTGAAGATATTATTCGGGGACGAAAAGAATTTATTTAAAAATAAGAGGAGCCAAAACAAACTCCTCTTTTACTTTTTACTACCGGTTACTTAATTTTGCTTTCTCTTTTCTAATATCACTAATTTTTCGGTTTTCAATCTTGCTTTCTAGCCATGAAATGATATCTAGATATAAAAAGGCTCTTTTCTCGTAGGTATTATTATCGAGTTCTATAAACCGAGCCCTCATTTTTATAAATTCTTTCTTAATATCGCTTGGGTAAATTGAATTTAGATTTTTTAAAAATTTAATTATTTCTTTCTGCACCTCATGTAAATCATTCATTTTCAATAGAAACTTATAAGTGTTTTTTAACTGACTTTCTAAGTAATAATCCTTTCCTAATTCATAATGCGCAATAAGGCATAGCAATCGGGCGAAGCACATTAAATCTTCGCGCATACTAAGGTTTTTGTTATTAATTATTTTTTCAAGATACAGTATGCATTCCGCGTACTTTTCATTTCCGAAATATATACTCGCAATTTTGTAGAAAAACATCATCTCATGATGCTCATCTAAATGATCATTATGTACTTTCAGTTTATTTAAGATCTCAGGAATAAGGTATTCCGCCTCTGCAAAAGTTCCTTCTAAAATATGAAAATTAAGTTTGTTATTGTAAACGTAGAGGAAAGAGAGTGAGGCTATATTATCATTACTTGGAAATCGAGCATCAGCTATTGTTTCTTCTAATCGAGTCAAATTTTCTTTAAATTTCGACATGTATTTTAACATATACAAAGACTCTAATAAATAATGGTTCCCCTTTAAAAAGAAAACTGGATTTAAAAAAATCATGTGCTGGTTATCATAAAATAAAGTAACCCATTTATAAGCATATTTATAACTAGATAAAAAGTCTTGAACTAAAAAACTTCGCCATAAATTTGCATTATAAAACCAGTACTTTTCTCTAAAACCAAACTTTGTCTCATCAAACTTAGCGATGTGTTTGTTAAAATAGTCATCAATATACTTGTACTCGTCATCGCTCTTTACATACCCTGTTTTAAGCATGATGCCATAAAGCTGTAAAGAAAGGTTTGAAAGTTTACTAGAAATTGTATTTCGGTAATTCAACTCCTTTGCTTGAATCACTAATTCATCTGCACGACCCTGAATACTTCGAGTGATATATTGAGATTCAATCAATTTTTCGAACTCAACTATTTCATAAGCCATTAATTTTTCATCGTTTTCTAAGGCGATGATTTTGGTTTTATCTAGAAGTTTTAAACTCTGTTTGTACAATCCTTTATTGTATAAGATAGTAGCAAAATCTATTTGCTCTCTTAATTGATAACGAATATTTTGACTAGGAATATTAAGTCGGATGCTAACTAATATTTGCTTATAAAGGTATGATTTTAAGTTTGATAGCTGTACTTTTTTAATTATACCACTTTTTAAAATTAATTTTTCATCATACAAATCAGATTTGTCTAGAACATTGAACAACTCAATAAACTTAGTATTTGAACTCGTCTCCAAACGACTTGCAAAAATTTTAAATTGTCTTTTTTCAGATTTAGACAAAGATTTTATTAATACAAATAAGAAATCTTTTTGATGGTTAGCCATTGTAAAATAATATGATGTATAATACTGATTATCAATTAGTTAATTGCTTAAAAATTACCTTATGAGCAGTATATTTGGTTGAAATCTGTTTTAGATTCGATGTTTGGAAATCTATTTTTGTTATGAAGATGTGAAATTACATTAAATAAATGAAAATGAATAGAGAGAAAGTTCAAATTTTTGATACCACTTTGAGAGATGGAGAACAGGTCCCGGGATGTAAATTAGATACAGATCAAAAACTTGTTATTGCAAGACGATTAGATGAGATGGGTGTTGATATCATTGAAGCTGGATTTCCTGTTTCAAGTCCTGGTGATTTTTTATCGGTTTCTGAAATTAGCAAAGTAGTTAAAAACGCTACTGTATGTGGATTAACAAGAGCAGTAAAAAATGATATTGATGTTGCAGCTGCAGCTTTAAAGTATGCTAAATATCCCCGCATTCATACTGGAATTGGAACATCAGACTCACATATTGTACACAAATTAAATACAAATAAAGAAGATATAATTGAACGTGCCAAAGCCGCCGTAAAACATGCAAAATCATATGTTGAAGATGTAGAATTTTATGCTGAGGATGCAGGTCGTACCGATAATGAATTTTTGGCTCGAGTCTGTGAGGAAGTGATAAAGTCAGGGGCAACTGTTTTAAATATCCCTGATACTACAGGATATTGCTTACCAGAGGAGTATGGAGCAAAAATAAAGTATTTGAAAGAGAATGTTAAAGGTATTGAAAACGTGGTTTTGTCTTGCCACTGTCATAACGATCTTGGAATGGCAACCGCAAATTCTATTTCAGGAGCAATCAATGGAGCAAGACAAATAGAATGTACCATTAACGGAATAGGGGAACGCGCAGGAAATACTGCTCTTGAGGAAGTGGTGATGATTTTTAAACAACATCCTTATTTGAATTTATATACTGATATAGATACTAGGCAACTGAATGAAATGAGCAGGTTAGTTTCTGAAAGTATGGGAATGCTTGTTCAACCCAATAAAGCAATTGTGGGAGCGAATGCTTTTGCACATAGTTCTGGGATACACCAAGATGGTGTTATAAAAAACAGAGCTACTTATGAGATTATGGACCCTTTAGAAGTAGGTGTCAACGAATCTTCAATTGTATTGACTGCCAGAAGCGGAAGAGCTGCCTTGGCTTACAGAGCTAAAAAGGTAGGCTACGAACTGACAAAAGTACAATTAGACATTGTATATCTAGAGTTTTTAAAATTTGCAGATATTAAAAAAGAAGTTATTGATGAAGATATTCATCAAATTATTGAAGTCAGCAAATTACAAGCTGAAATTAGTAGAAATTAGAAACCAATCAGGAATAACAATATTTAGGAGCAGTACATAAATTATATCTATAGACATCATGAATTTAAAAATAGCAGTACTAGCAGGAGACGGAATTGGTCCAGAGGTGATATTACAAGCAAAAAAAGCTTTGTACGCGATTGGTGTAGTTTACCATCATGAATTTATTTTTGAAGACGCCCTAGTAGGAGCAACAGCTATAGACAAAACAGGGACTTCGTTACCTCAACAAACATTAAACCTTTGTTTAAATACTGATGCTGTTTTGTTTGGAGCTGTAGGAGACCCCGCATACGATAACAATTCAGATACGGCACTTAATCCAGCGCAAGGTGTTTTAAAGCTAAGAAAAGAATTGGGTCTTTTTACAAATGTGAGACCAATTAAAACATATCCTACTTTATTAAACTCCTCTCCTTTAAAACAAGAAATAATCGACGGAATTGATTTTGTTGTTTTTCGAGAGTTAACAGGTGGAGCTTATTACAGTGAGAAAAAAATAAATCAAGAAGGAACTATCGCTTCAGATTTATTGGAATATTCCGAAGAAGAAATTGCTAGAATCGCACACTTAGCTTTTAAATCGGCAGAAAAAAGAAAGAATAAAGTAACAATGGTAGATAAAGCTAATGTATTAGAAACTTCTCGTTTATGGAGAAAGGTTGTTCAGAACATTGCTTTAGATTATCCTGATGTGGCATTAAATTTTTTATATGCGGATACTGCTGCTATGCAAATTATTCTAAATCCAAAGCAATTTGATGTGATACTTACTGAAAATTTATTTGGGGATATTTTATCAGATGAGGCCAGCGCGATAACTGGTTCAATCGGATTGTTGGCATCCGCATCCTTTGGTACTTCTAATGCTTTGTTTGAACCTATTCATGGTTCTCACCCATTAGCTAAAGGTAAAAATATTGCGAATCCAATTGCTTCTATCGTATCAGCTGCAATGCTTTTAGAGCATTTTGGATTGCATGAAGAAGCTCAAAAAGTACATGAAGCAGTTTTGAAATCTATAGAATACAATGTTGTGACAATCGATTTGAATCCTGGAACTAGTTTTGGAACTAACGAGGTCGGGGAATTCGTTTCTAATTACATCTTAAACAAAGATGATTTATTGTACTTCAATAATGACAATGTCCACATAGGACAATCGACGATTGTTTAGATCGAAAAAGTAAATTAAATATACAGACAGAAATACATATAATGGAATTAAATAAATACAGTAAAACTATCACTCAAGACGAAACGCAACCAGCCGCACAAGCGATGTTGTACGGAATAGGATTGACTGAAGAAGATCTAAACAAAGCGCAAGTTGGGATTGTAAGTATGGGTTACGAGGGAAATACGTGTAACATGCACTTAAATGACCTTGCAAAAGACATTAAAAAAGGCGTGTGGAAAGAAGATCTTGTTGGTCTTATTTTTAACACAGTGGGCGTAAGTGACGGGATTTCAAATGGTACAGACGGAATGCGTTTTTCACTAGTTTCAAGAGACGTAATTGCTGATTCTATCGAAACAGTTATGGGAGCACAATGGTATGATGCATTAATTGCCGTTCCAGGTTGCGACAAGAATATGCCCGGATCTGTAATTGCAATGGGTCGCGTGAATCGCCCATCGATTATGGTTTATGGAGGAACAATTCACTCTGGTAAATGGAAAGGAGAATCTCTAAATATTGTTTCTGCATTTGAAGCATTAGGAAAGAAATTTAGTAATACTATCGAACCAGAGGATTTCAAAGGGGTTATTAAAAACGCTTGTCCAGGTGCCGGTGCTTGCGGTGGAATGTACACTGCAAACACCATGTCATCAGCGATTGAAGCTTTAGGAATGAGCCTACCTTATAGCTCTTCTAACCCAGCTTTAAGCCAAGAAAAAAAACAAGAGTGTATTGATGCTGGAAAAGCAATCAGAATATTATTAGAAAAAGATATCAAACCTCGAGACATCATGACCCGTGAAGCATTTGAGAATGCGATCACCATGGTGGCTGTGCTAGGAGGTTCTACAAATGCGGTGATGCATTTAATTGCAATGGCACATTCTGTTGATATCGAAATTACATTAAAGGATTTTCAAGATATTAGTGATAAAACACCACTACTTGCTGATTTAAAGCCAAGTGGTAAATACCTAATGGAAGATTTGCACGAAGTAGGCGGAGTTCCAGGAGTAATGAAGTATTTATTGAAAGAAGGGTTGCTTCACGGAAATTGCTTGACTGTAACTGGTAAAACATTAGCTGAAAACTTAGCTGCTGTTCCTGATTTAAACGACGGACAAGACGTTATTCACGAAATCCAAAAAGCATTAAAAGCAACAGGTAATATCCAAATCCTTTACGGTAATCTTGCCGAAGAAGGTTGTGTAGCCAAAATTAGTGGTAACGAGGGAGAATACTTTGAAGGTGATGCCATTGTCTATGAGAATGAGCATGATGTAATAAAAGGAGTTCGTGCTGGAGAAGTAAAACCAGGCAATGTGGTCGTCATTAGGTACTGTGGACCTAAAGGTGGGCCAGGAATGCCTGAAATGCTTAAACCAACGTCAGCTATAATGGGTGCCGGTTTAGGTAAAAGTGTAGCTTTAATTACGGATGGTAGATTCTCTGGTGGTTCACATGGCTTTGTTGTAGGTCACGTAACGCCCGAAGCTTTTGATGGAGGTGGAATTGCACTAGTTGAAAATGGTGATATTATTACTATTGATGCCGTAAAAAACACCATCAATCTAAAAATTTCTGACGAAGAGTTTGCTGCAAGAAAAGTAAAATGGGTACAACCCGAAACAAGCATTAAAAAAGGAGTTTTACTAAAGTACATAAGATCAGTATCTAGTGCATCTACGGGATGTGTTACTGATAAATAAAGCAAAGAGCTTTAGCCTCAGCGCTACAAAATTATAACCAATGGGAACAAATAAAATATCAGGCGCAGAAGCCGTTATTAGATGTCTATTAGCAGAAGGAGTAGATTTGGTTTATGGCTACCCAGGTGGTGCTATTATGCCTGTTTACGATGAATTATATAAGTTTAAAGATGAACTACAGCATGTATTAGTACGTCATGAACAAGGTGCAACGCACGCTGCACAAGGGTTTGCAAGAGCAACTGGTAAAGTAGGTGTAGCAATCGCAACTTCGGGTCCTGGAGCAACTAACCTTGTCACAGGAATTGCAGATGCGCAGATTGATTCAACCCCTATGGTTTGTATTACAGGGCAAGTTGGAAAACATTTATTAGGTTCTGATGCCTTCCAAGAAACTGATATCATTGGGATTTCGACACCAGTCACCAAGTGGAATTACCAAATCACAGAGGCATCGGAGATTCCAGAAATCATGGCTAAGGCTTTCTACATAGCGAGATCAGGTCGTCCAGGGCCAGTTTTAGTTGATATCACTAAAAATGCACAGTTTGATTTATTAGATTTCTCATATAAAAAGTGCGAAGGAATTAGAAGTTATATTGCTGTTCCGAAATTAAAATTGGATAAGATAAAAGAAGCTGCCCAAATCATTAACAATGCTAAAAAGCCATTTATAGTTTTTGGACAGGGAATTATTTTGAGTCAAGCGGAAGCTGTATTTAAAGAATTTGTAGAGAAAACTGGTATTCCAGCAGCTTGGACCATTTTAGGATTATCTGCTTTGCCTACTAGTCATCCTTTAAATGTAGGAATGTTAGGAATGCACGGAAATTATGCTCCAAATATTTTGACTAATGAGTGTGATGTTTTAATCGCATTAGGAATGCGTTTTGATGATCGCGTTACAGGTAATCTAGAAACATACGCTAAGCAAGCAAAAGTGATTCATTTTGATATTGACCCTGCGGAAATTGATAAAAATGTAAAAACAGACGTGGCAGTTCTTGGAGATGTAAAAGAAGCTTTAGAAGCAATCCTTCCTTTAATAGCAAATAAATCACATGATGATTGGCATAATAAATTTAAAGAATTGTACAAAGTTGAGTGCGAAAAAGTAATTGACGAAGAGTTAGCACCAACAAATGGAAAAGGAATTTCAATGGGTGAAACAATTGAAATGATCAATAAACACGCTAATGACGACGCTATTATGGTTTCTGATGTTGGTCAGCACCAGATGTTTACGTGTCGCTACTCCAAATTTAAACAATCTAAAAGTAATGTTACTTCAGGAGGATTAGGCACAATGGGATTTGCTTTACCAGCAGCTATTGGTGCCAAAATGGGTAGACCAGATCGAGAAGTAGTTGCAATCATAGGCGATGGTGGTTTCCAAATGACAATTCAAGAACTTGGAACAATTTTTCAAACAAAAGTACCTGTGAAAATTGTGGTATTAAACAATGAGTTTTTGGGTATGGTACGTCAATGGCAACAATTGTTTTTTGATAAAAGATACGCGTCTACTGAAATGACAAATCCAAATTTTGTTGCTATAGCAGAAGGGTATTATATCAAAGCAAAAAAGGTAACAAAACGGGAAGATCTAGATGCAGCTGTAGCTGAAATGATGGCTTCAAAAGAGTCTTATTTTCTAGAAGTTATGGTCGAAAAAGAAAATAATGTATTCCCAATGATACCTACAGGAGCCTCAGTTTCAGACATTCGTTTGTCTTAAAATAGTTTAAAGTTTAAGGTTTAAAGATAGGAGCATTTATTTTAATGTTGGCCGACTTTGAACTTTAAACATAAAAACTTTCAAATTAAAAAAAATGGAAAATCAAACATTCACCATTTCTGTTTATTCAGAAAACAACGTTGGCTTACTAAATAGAATATCTGGTATATTCTTGAAGCGTCACATTAATATATTGAGCTTAAATGTTTCAGAATCAGAGATTGAAAACGTATCTCGTTTTATAATAGTCGTGAATACAACTGAAAAATGGGTTCACAATATTGTAGGACAAATAGAGAAACAAGTAGAAGTCATTAAGGCTTTTTATCATGTAGATGATGAAACAATTTTCTTAGAAAATGCTTTGTTTAAAATCGAATCTAGTTTGCTATTTGACGAAAAACAAATTCAAAATATTATAAAGGAAAGCAATTCAGAAATTGTCACAGTAGCAAGAGATTTTTTTGTGATTTCAAAATCAGGAAGACGATCAGAAATCGAGGAACTATATACTAACTTAAAACCCTTCGGGATAATGCAATTCGTACGCTCAGGAAGGATATCAGTTTCAAAAGAAAAAATGGAAATTTCAGCACTTTTAGAAGAATTAAAAAATAAATAAATAAAAAACAATGGCAAATTATTTCAATACGTTACCACTACGATTACAATTAGAACAGTTAGGAGTTTGTGAATTCATGGATCAATCAGAGTTTAGTGATGGGATTTCGGCTTTAAAAGGTAAAAAAGTTGTAATTGTTGGTTGTGGAGCTCAAGGATTGAATCAAGGATTAAACATGAGAGATTCAGGTCTTGACATTTCATACGCTTTACGTGCAGAGGCGATTGCTCAAAAGAGAGCCTCTTTTATGAACGCGGCAGATAACGGTTTTACAGTAGGTACTTATGAAGATTTAATACCAACTGCTGATTTAGTATGCAACCTTACACCAGACAAGCAGCATACAGCGGTTGTCACAGCTATAATGCCATTAATGAAAAAAGGTTCAACTCTTGCTTATTCTCATGGTTTTAATATTGTTGAGGAAGGAATGCAAATTCGTAAAGATATTACAGTAATTATGTGTGCTCCCAAATGTCCTGGTTCAGAGGTACGTGAGGAGTATAAAAGAGGTTTTGGTGTACCAACTTTAATTGCCGTACATCCAGAAAACGATCCTAATGATTTAGGCTTAGCTCAAGCAAAAGCTTACGCAGTAGCAACAGGAGGCCATAAAGCAGGCGTTTTAAGATCTTCGTTTGTGGCTGAAGTAAAATCGGATTTAATGGGAGAACAAACTATCTTATGCGGTTTACTACAAACAGGATCAATTTTATGCTTTGACAAAATGGTAGCTGAGGGAATTGATGCGGGTTATGCTTCTAAATTAATTCAATACGGCTGGGAAACCATTACCGAAGGATTAAAATATGGTGGAATTACTAACATGATGGATCGTTTATCTAATCCAGCTAAAATCGCTGCTTTTAAAACTGCAAACGAATTAAAAGATATCATGCGTCCGTTATTTCAAAAACACATGGATGATATTATCTCAGGTCATTTCTCTAAAACAATGATGGAAGACTGGGATAACGATGATAAAAACTTACTGGCTTGGAGAGCAGCCACAGGAGATACTAACTTCGAAAAAACACCAGCAGGTGATTTTGAAATTTCAGAGCAAGAGTACTATGATAATGGAGTTTTAATGGTGGCGATGGTAAAGGCAGGAGTTGAATTGGCTTTTGAAGCAATGACTGAGTCCGGGATTATAGAAGAGTCTGCTTATTATGAGTCATTACATGAAACACCGCTTATCGCGAATACAATTGCTAGAAAAAAATTGTTCGAAATGAATCGCGTAATTTCTGATACTGCAGAGTATGGCTGTTATTTATTTGATCATGCTTGTAAGCCATTAATAGCTGATTATGTTAAAAATGCACCTAGTAATTTAGTTGGTCGTCCTTTTAATAATGGTGAAAACGGAGTAGATAATAAAGAACTAATCGAAGTAAATAGTGTAATCAGAAATCATCCTGTAGAGGAAGTAGGTGCGTGGCTAAGAGAGTCCATGACAGCAATGAAAAAAATAGTTTAATTGTATTAATTTCAGGAATTACTGCACTAGAGCGTGTGCTAAGATTTGCTCATTATCATAAGTTGGTTATTGTTTTGAATTAGTTATAATAAAATTCAATTTAATGATATAAATGATGCCAATTACATTCACTTAACTCTAGCTAAAACGAGTTAAGTGAAGTAATTCCTTTTAAAAAGATTCTGTTTAAATAAAACAAGTTTAATTTTTTTGAAGATGTCATCTTTTCCAAAAATTACAGAATTAAAAAATTTATTGTAGCTGCATAGAATGATTTTTGATCTTATGCTTAGGTTACTGATTAGTTGTTTCTGTATTTTTGGTTATACTATATTGTTAATTTTAAAGGCGCCTTAGTTTTACTTTGGCGCCTTTTTTAAATTTGCACTATATCCAAAAACTGTTATTTTTTATGATATTCTAAATATATCATAGATCTTCGATGCTAATTTGTATTTTTTTATACGAATTTATCATTTTATTTGCTTTTACATTCAACGCTTATTTAATACATTTATAAAAAAATAAATAAGCATGAGTTATTATAAAATTGAAAATTTAGAACAATACTTTAAACACTATAATAAATCTGTTCGCGAACCTAGAAAATTTTGGGGAAAAATTGCAGAAGAAAATTTTACTTGGTACCAACAATGGGATAAAGTTGTTGACTTTAATATGGCCGAAGGTGATATAAAATGGTTTACAGAAGCAAAATTAAATATAACAAAAAACTGTATTGATAGGCATCTAAATAAGAGAGGAGATAAAACAGCTATTATTTTTGAACCAAATAATCCAGATGAAGACGCATTGCATATTACGTATACTGATTTGCATCAGCGTGTGTGTAAAATGGCTAATGTTTTAAGAGAACAAGGGATTGTAAAAGGAGATCGAGTTTGTATTTATTTACCAATGATTCCTGAATTAGCAGTTGCCACACTAGCTTGTGCAAGAATAGGAGCGATACATTCTGTAGTGTTTGCTGGATTTTCATCTACGGCTGTTGCGACACGCATTAATGATAGTGAATGTAAAATGGTAATTACCTCTGATGGCGGATTCCGTGGTACCAAAACAATAGAATTAAAAGATATTATTGATGAAGCATTAGAAAATTGTTCATCGGTAAACAAAGTATTAGTCGTTAAAAGAACGAACAATACAGTTACAATGATAGACGGTAGAGATGTTTGGTTACAACCCTTATTAGATACTGCATCGGATAATTGTGTAGCAGAAATAATGGATTCAGAGGATCCGTTGTTTATTTTATATACTTCAGGTTCTACAGGGAAACCCAAAGGAATGGTACATACAACCGCTGGATATATGGTACAGACAGCCTACACTTTCAAAAATGTTTTCAATTATGAAGAAAATGATGTTTTTTGGTGTACCGCTGATATTGGTTGGATCACAGGTCATTCTTACATCTTATACGGTCCTTTATTAAACGGAGCTACAACTGTAATTTTTGAAGGAGTACCATCTTACCCTGATTTTAGTCGTTTTTGGCAAATAATAGAGAAACATAAAGTAAGTCAATTTTACACAGCGCCTACAGCGATTCGCTCTCTAGCAAAAGAAAGTATAGAGTATGTTCAAAAATATGAATTAAAAACATTGAAGGTAATTGGATCCGTTGGAGAGCCTATTAACGAAGAGGCTTGGCATTGGTTTAATGATCACGTTGGGGCAAAGCGATGTCCAGTTGTAGATACGTGGTGGCAAACCGAAACTGGAGGTATTATGATTTCTCCAATTGCATTTGTAACCCCTACAAAACCAACCTATGCAACACTACCATTACCTGGTATTCAAGCGGTTTTAATGGATGAAAAGCGTAATGAAATTGAAGGCAATCAAGTAGTAGGAAGCTTGTGTATTAAATTCCCATGGCCAGGAATTGCACGTACGATATGGGGAGATCATCAACGTTATAAAGACACTTATTTTTCTCAATTCCCAGGAAAATTCTTTACAGGAGATGGTGCTTTAAGAGATGAAGTGGGTTATTATAGAATTACAGGACGAGTCGACGATGTTGTAATTGTGTCTGGTCATAATTTGGGAACTGCACCAATCGAGGATTCTATTAACGAACACCCTGCCGTGGCTGAAAGTGCAATTGTAGGTTTCCCACACGAGGTAAAAGGTAACGCTTTGTATGGTTTTGTTATCTTAAAAGAGTCGGGGGAAATTAGGAATAAGGAAAACTTGTTTAAAGAAATTAACCAACACATCTCAGATCACGTTGGTCCAATAGCAAAATTAGACAAAATTCAGTTTGTATCTGGTTTGCCAAAAACAAGATCAGGAAAAATTATGAGAAGAATTTTAAGAAAAATTGCAGAAGGTGATTTTTCAAATTTTGGAGATATTAGTACTTTATTAAATCCCGAAATTGTAGAAGAAATAAAAGAAAATAGAGTGTAAAATTTTATAAACAATATGTAAAGGTTGGTAATCTATTTCAAGATTACCAACCTTTTTTTTGGCTTACTTACAAAAAGATAGATGATGTAAAAGGCAGTAAAATGTAAAATTCTGTCAAGTGTATTTAAGACAATATTATCAATAATATAGGTGCCAATAGCAGCAAAAATATCATTAAATATAAGAGCAAAAGCACCGAAAAAATAGTAATACGCCTTTTTATCCGCGAATTTTCCTAAATAAATAACGGCAGTCGCTCCAAGAAACACAGCGATTATTGCGTTTGAAACAATGATAACATTAAGAATAATATCATTTATTGAACTAGTTAAAATATAAAGCACAGCTAGTAAGAAAATACAATTCAAAACCAAAATAAATAATGAAAATCCTTTGGGCACGGTAAAGAGAGATCTACTCTTAATTGAACTGTATCCCATGCTAATTAAAGCTAAATAACAAAAAAAAGAGGCAATCAAGGAAGCCTTGTATAAGGGTACTGAGTCTTCCCAAAATAATAGTAAAATTTCATTGATGTAAAATAAAGTAGCGAATGCTAAATAATTTAAAGTCAAACTTTCTTTGTTAGTGGTACATATATAAAAAAGAAAAGTGGGAATAATAAAGGGCTTAATAAAAACGATATATCTAGGATCATAAAATAATCCAGCGCAATAATAAGTTATTAAAAGAGCAAGGAGCAATACCATCAAGAATGCTTTCTGATTAACTTTTTTCATATTTAAAATAATTAAGGTCATTTACCTTTACAAAGCTTAAATATCTCAAATTTTATGAAATATTGAAACAATATATTGATCTTAAACAGTAAATTTACGAGATATGACAAATGATGCTGTACTTATTGTTGGTGGTGGATTAGCAGGACTTGTTGCAGCTATTCACTTAAAGAACCATAATCAGGAAGTCATTATCATAGAGAAAAATGAATTTCCTAAACATAAAGTGTGTGGTGAATATATTTCTAATGAGGTAGTACCCTATCTAGAATCATTGGGATTAGATATTGAATCTTTGAAACCAACACATATAGAAAAGCTTTCGTTTTCGTTAGTATCAGGTAAATCGATCAATACACAGCTGCCTTTAGGTGGTTTTGGAATTAGTAGATATGAATTAGATCAGTATTTATATACTGAAGCAACAAAAAGAGGGTGCTCAATAGTCCAAGAGACTGTAGCAGACATTAACTTCGTTAAGGATTATTTTACGATTACTACAAATTTAAATACCTACAAAACAGCAATTGTGTTAGGTGCTTTTGGTAAAAGATCAAATTTAGATGTAAAACTAGGACGCAGTTTCATTCAGAAACAGTCTAATTGGCTTGGTGTAAAGGCGCATTATAAATTAAATTTTCCTGATGATCTTGTAGGTTTACATCATTTTAAGGGAGGATATTGTGGTGTTTCTAAAATTGAAAACAATTTAGTAAACATATGTTATCTAGCTAATTACGAAACTTTTAAACAATACAAATCTATCAGAGAATATGAAAATAAAGTCGCGAGTCAAAATCCTCATCTAAAACAAATCTTTGATGAAGCTATCCTGCAATTCGAAAAGCCTTTAACTATTAGTCAAGTATCATTTGAAGAAAAAAAATGTGTAGAAGATCATATTCTTATGATTGGAGACACTGCTGGTTTAATTCATCCTTTGTGTGGTAACGGAATGGCAATGGCAATTCACAGCGCTAAAATTGCGGCAGAATTAGTAATTAGTTATAGTAGCGGAGAAATTAAAACAAGAGAAGTCTTTGAAAAAAAATATAGCGAACAATGGAACTATAATTTTAAGAAACGATTACAAATTGGTCGTCTATTAGGGAGAATTTTACAAAAGGAAAAACTTGCAGCTATGCTAATGCGTATATTAATTGTATTTCCTTTTCTATTACCAATAATTATAAAAAAAACACATGGTAAAGCCATTTTATAGCAATCACTTATGTTTCTAGATACAAAACAAAGAACGGATGAACCCGAGATCATGGATGATTTTGCTTTAGAAGGTGAGGTTTTACGAGATGCTTTGGATAAAATCGCTAAAATTAACCAACTTTTAGGCGGAAACAAGTTAACTTTACTTGGAGTCAGGGAGTTGATAGATGAGAGTTCCAAAATAAGCGAAATAACTATTGTTGATATTGGTTGCGGGAACGGAGATATGCTACGTGCTATTGCCGATTATGGTTTACATTATAATATTAAATTTAATTTGATTGGAATTGATGCTAATAATTTTACGGTTGAGCACGCTAAAAGTTTATCGCTAAACTATAAAAACATTAGTTATCGTTGTGAGGATATCTTTGACCCGTCTTTTAAAGAATTAAAATACGATATTGCCCTTTGTACATTAACCTTGCATCACTTCAAGGATGCAGAAATCTTGAATATTGTGGATACTTTTTATAAAAATTCGAGACTTGGTGTCGTGATTAATGATTTGCATCGAAGTCCTCTAGCATATCGATTATTTCAAGGTTTATGTTTCGTTTTTCAACTGAATGATATGTCAAGAGAAGATGGATTAATTTCAATTTTAAGAGGTTTTAAAAAGAAAGAATTAATTGAATTTTCCAAAAAATTAAATTTTAAAAATTATACCATTCATTGGAAATGGGCCTTTCGTTACCAATGGATAATTTCAAAAATATGAGTGTAAAAATAAATACTGTTACAAAGCAACTGCCAAAATATTCGAGAACGACAGCTGAGATTGTCCCTTTTCTGGACTCTTGGCTTACAGGTCAGGACGAGCGTTTTATTCGAAAAGTAAAAAAAATATTTGAGGGCGCAGCTGTAGACAAGCGCTATTCGATAATGGATCCTTTGGAAGTTTTTACTAATACTTCTTTTGAAGAGCGCAATGATATTTACACTAGAGAAGTTATTGATTTAGGTGAAAAAGTACTCCAAAAAGCATTGGACAAATCGGGTTGGGATCCAAAAGATCTTGATTATATCATTACAGTGAGTTGTACAGGAATTATGATCCCGTCTTTAGACGCTTATTTAATTAATAAATTAAAGTTAAGGCAAGATATCGTACGATTGCCTGTAACCGAGATGGGCTGTGCTGCAGGTATTTCCGGTATAATCTATGCCAAGAATTTCTTGCAAGCTAATCCTGGAAAGCGAGCTGCTGTAATAGCAGTCGAAAGTCCTACAGCAACCTTTCAACTAAATGATTACTCGATGTCTAATATCGTTAGCGCGGCAATATTTGGTGATGGAGCGGCCTGTGCTTTATTGTCTTCTCATCCTGATGACAGTGGGCCAGAGATTCTAGCCGAAGAGATGTATCACTTTTATGACAATGAACACATGATGGGTTTTAAGCTTACAAATTCCGGCTTGCAGATGGTTTTAGATATCGAAGTACCGGATACAATTGCATCCCATTTCCCCATGATTATTCATCCGTTTTTAGAAAAAAACAATTTAAAAATTAACGATATTGATCACTTAATATTCCATCCAGGTGGAAAAAAGATTGTGCAAACAGTCGAGGCTCTATTTTCTGATTTAGGCAAAAACATAGATGATACTAAAGAAGTTTTAAGACTATATGGAAATATGTCGAGTGCCACCGTTTTATATGTTCTAGAACGTTTTATGGATAAGACTGATTTAAAAGGAACAAAAGGAGTAATGCTAAGTTTTGGACCCGGATTTTCTGCTCAAAGGGTTTTATTACAGTTTTAAGATCGTAGTTTAACTTAATTATTTTTTTATTTTAAAAGGTAAGGTCAAATGTTAATAAATAATTTTACAGTGCATGACTAGCAATGAAATCATCTCTAAATTACCGTATTCCAAGCCATTCTTATTTGTAGATGAAATAACTAAAGTAAATGAGAATGGAGTAGAGGGGAATTTCACTTTTGATCCTACGCTGGACTTTTACGAAGGACATTTCAAAAATAATCCTATAACCCCTGGTGTAATTTTAACAGAAGTAATGGCGCAAATAGGAGTAGTTAGTTTGGGTATTTATTTATTAAATAATACAACTAATACATCTATTACAATTGCCTTAACATCAAGTAGTATTGATTTCTTAAAACCAGTATTTCCCTCTGAAAAAGTTACTGTGATTTCTGAAAAAATCTATTTTAGATTTAATAAACTAAAATGTAAAGTAGAGATGAAAAATGAAGAGGGACAAATTGTTTGTAAGGGAGAGATTGCGGGAATGATGGTTTCAAAATAAAAATTACAAAGCAGTATAATATTTGATAAAAAAATGAAAAAACGAGTTGTGATCACAGGTTTGGGAATTGTCGCTCCTAATGGTGTAGGTTTAGACGCTTTTACTACTGCCATAAAAAACGGTATTTCGGGGATTACAAAAAATGCAGAATTGGAGCGTTTACAATTTTCCTGTCAAATATCAGGTACTCCAGCAATATCAACCGAATTAGCTTTACAATATTTTTCAGAATTAGAACTTAGAAATTTTAATTCTTCAGGTATTTTATACGGAGTTATAGCAGGAATAGATGCTTGGAAAGATGCCAATTTACCTATTGAGCAAAATGAAGATCCAGATTGGGATAGCGGAACTATTTTTGGTACGGGAACTTCTGGAATCGAAAAATTTCGAGAAAGCATATATAAAATTGACGATTTCCAAACTCGTAGACTTGGAAGTACTGCTGTTGCACAAACTATGAATAGTGGTATAAGTGCCTATTTAGGTGGAAAATTAGGTTTAGGGAATCAAGTAACGACCAATTCGTCGGCTTGTACAACTGGTGTCGAAAGTATTATGATGGCTTATGACAGAATCGTTTCCGGTCAAGCTAAACGAATTTTAGCTGGAAGCACTAGCGATAGCGGTCCTTATATTTGGGGTGGCTTTGACGCGATGCGTGTGTGCACTTTCAAGCATAATAACTCGCCTGAAACAGGCTCAAGGCCAATGAGTGCAAGTGCATCTGGTTTTGTTCCCGGTAGTGGTGCAGGCGCAATGGTGCTAGAGGATTTAGATACTGCATTAGCGAGAGGAGCACGTATTTATGGCGAAATTATTGGTGGTACTATTAATTCAGGCGGTCAGAGAGGACTAGGTACTATGACAGCTCCGAACCCAACGGCTGTTATACACTGTATTAAAAAAGCAGTAGAAAATGCAAATATAAACCCTAATGATATTGATGCCATTAACGGGCATTTAACAGCTACTTCAAAGGATAGTCTAGAAATAGAAAATTGGTCGAAAGCGTTGGGTCGTTCAGGGAATAATTTTCCTTACATCAATTCCTTAAAATCTATGGTCGGTCATTGTTTATCTGGTGCAGGAAGTGTGGAAAGCGTGGCTACAGTTTTGCAGCTGTATCATGGATTTGTTTTTCCCAATAGTAATTGTGAAGATTTACATCCTGAAATTACGGCTATTGTAGATGCTTCTAAAATACCCACAAAACTGTTAGAATTAGAACTAAATATTATAGCTAAAGCTAGTTTTGGCTTTGGTGATGTTAATGGATGTATTATATTAAAAAAATATAAAGCTTAAAAATAAAAAAATGAATAGAGAAGAAATTATAGCGCAGTTAAAAAGTATTGTTAAGCCTTACTCAAGTAATCAGGACGCCTTTGACAATTTTACAGAAGACACTGATTTCATAGCAGATTTAAATATTAACTCCGCAAATTTAGTAGATATTATATTAGATGTAGAGGATGCGTTTCAAATTCACATCGACAACGAATCGATGGAGAAAATGATGGATGTAAAGTCGACACTTTTAATTATTGAAACCAAATTAAGCGAAAAATGATTGGTAATGATGTAGTTGATTTAGCTTTAGCCCAAATAGAAAGTAATTGGCGCCGAACTGGCTTTATATCAAAAATATTTACCGACCAAGAGCAAAAACTAATTCGAACTCACCACAATCCAGAGCTTATCATTTGGAATTTATGGAGTAGAAAGGAAGCCGTTTATAAAATTTATAATCGAGAAACGGGAATAAGAGCTTTTATTCCCCAAGAATTAGAGTGTTTGTATAGTAATGAGTACGAGGGTAAAGTACTATGTAAAGGGAAATACTATTATACCAAAACGACTATAGAAAATGATTTTTTACATAGCATAGCAGTGACTGATGAATCTCATTTTGATCTAATTACTTGTGTTAATGAACAGCAAACGATTGTAAAAAAGGAAGGAATTCCCTTTATTCATTGCAACTATTCTCATGAATTACTTCCCGTTTCTATTTCGCATCATGGTCGATATTATAAAGCGATTACAGTAAAGTAAAAGGCAACATTATTTAAGACCCAATCTTGATTTAAGTTTTAAAAAGAGTAATGCTATGGTGTAAGCAGCTTCTGTAGCAGTGTTCCTCTCACTTCTTTCTACTTTGTATGCATCTCCTAGTTTATCTAGGGAAAATTCTTTGTCTGTTATATCATGATATTTTCGATGCATGATATCGATATCTAATGCCTCGTTTTTTAGACGTCCGCAATCTAATCTTTCTAAAGTAGCATTAATCATATCTACATCAAAATCAATATGATGACCTACCAATACTGCGTTTCCTAAGTAATCTATAAAAGCTTTTATGGCGTCGACTTCGGCAAGTTTAGGTAATGTACTCTCAATAATAAACTCATTAGATAAATGATTATCATGCAAAAACTTATATTGTAGCAACACCGCTTCAAAACTATCTTTGATGTAGATAGTATCATCTATTATTGCAAAGGCACCAATTGATAAGATGACGTCCTTACTTAAGTTCATACCTGAGGTTTCTGTCGATAGCACCACATACCGATTTGATTTTTTACCAAATTTTGTTAAGTAGACTTTCCAAAAATCAGGAGTTTCTTTATTTATTTGTTTTAACCAGTCTAACATAATTAAGAAAATTGAGTTAGTTGAAATTTACTTTTTATTAATTCTTCTAACTCACGCATCGGAGCTAGAGCATTCTTTAATTTATCTTTATCTAGTTTGGATAATTCTTCTAAGTTTATGTATTGTCCAGAATTTTCGTTTTTTAAACCTTCAAGAGTTCTAAATTTAGACAAAGTCAAAAAGGCTTCAGCACAATCTAAAAATATTTCAGCGTGCTTAGGATCAGAAATTGCGAGCTGCTTAAATCGAACATATGTATTGTTGATTCCTCTAATCTCATTACTTAGCGCGAACAAGCGAGCACCATCAACAAGTGGCATAATAGCTCTAGTTTTAATATCAAATTTATCTTCGTGAGGGCCTTCTTCTTCTACAATGAATTTTTTGAAAAAACTTAAAGGGGAATTTTTGCGCAAAGCGTCGTTTCCTAAAAAGTCATAAAATAGCGTGTTGTTTTTAGTGCTTTTAAAAATGACTTCTGTGATAGCATCTTCAATTTTTTGTTCTCCAAAAACAATTTCATAATCAAAGAATATACTACTAATATCATTGCTATTTTCACCTGGAGTATTTATCCAATTGTTGTATTGTTTTATCCAATCAGTCAAAGATTTACACCAAGAAATACTACTACCCATATGCCCGTTAGGACACGCCTCATAACCTATTTTTTCAAGTGTTGCTGTTGTTTTTTTTCCTAATCTTAAAAAGTAATCTTTTACCTCACGATATTTATCTGGAGCAACATCCTCAAAGACCAAAATACTATCTTGATCTGTCAACAATAATTGCTCTTTACGACCTTGGCTACCAATGCTTAGCCAAGCAAATCGAGCAGGAGGGGAGCCTAAATCTAAAATAGCTAGCTCTACTGCTCTCTTCAATATTGCAAAATTAATTTCGCTTGCAATATTGTTAATATGCGGTAAGGGTATGTTTTTTTGAATCGAAGATTGAATTAAATTAGTTAATCGAACACGAATTTGTTTCAGATCTTTAGATGCATGTGACTTTTTTATTTCCTTAATCAATACACCTGGATTACTAGCTTGTGCAGCAATTAAATCTTGTTGCGATATGATTCCTTTTACTGCAGTTTTATCAGTACCATCTTTAGTAACACATAAGTGACTAACATTATTTTTAAGCATCAATAGTTGTGCTTCTGCAAGAGAAACATTCTCTATAACACAAACTACTGGTTTTGACATGATTTTCGAAACAACATCTGTAATCAAGAAACGTCCTGTAGCTATTTTAGAACGCATGTCCGTATCAGTAACAATCCCAATGGGTAAGTCCTGATTAATTACAATAGCACTGTTTATGCGAGTTTCCGACATTAACTGAGCTACTTCTTTAACTAAATTGTTTTCGGTAATTTCTAATGGAGCAGTATTGTACGATAAGGTTTGAAAAAACTGTATTTCAGACTGTTGGTCTGTGTATCTAAAAGAGTCTGAACTTATAATACCTTGTGAATTACTCGTACTAGAGGATTGATTAGTAGAAGCAAAACTTTCAAGTAAATAATTCATAACCGCTGAATTATTCGTAACAAATGGTTTAAAAATAGCGATAGGAATAGCATAAACAATGCTTTCTTCGCGTGCTTTTGCAGTCATTTGATAATTATTCTTAGCAAAAAAAGCTCTTAATCCAAATATCGAGCCTTCATGGCATTTGTTTAAAATCGTTTCTTCGGCATCAGCAATCACAGAAAGATGAATAACGCCTGATGCAACTACATAAAAGCTGTCGTGCAAAATATCGTTTATTTGAAACAATGTTTTGTTCTTTTCTAAATTTACCACACGAATGTTGCCCGCTATTTCAGCTAACTCCTCAAAAGTTAAGTGATCAAAGGGTGTGAATTCTTTTAAAAAATCAGCAATTTGTGCAGCGATTGTATTCATAATTCGTAAACATATTTAGTGCTACAAAAATAGCAATTTTTAAAGTGTGATGGCATTAATCATTAACCTTTAGTATGCGTTTTATCAATAATCTAAATTTAAACTAGTATCGTTACAATTTTGATAGCAATTAGTCAAAAGTACGCCTAAGCAGTATAACCAATTCGGTGGATTAAAAGTTGACAATGCGATATTTTTAAATATTCTATTTTACATAATATAAATTATAGTTCATTTATATGTAACGTTAAAAAGGAGTAGAAATGATCACTATATATAACTTTTGTACTTTACATTACTGTTTGTAACAAAAAAAGCTGTTGGATTTAAAAATCACAACAGCCAAAATATAATATTGTATTGGGTTTTAAATTACAACCAAGTAACAATGTCCTCGATATTTCTTCTTGTTTTAGGATTTGCTGGATCTGCTTTTCTATAACCAAAAGCAATCATAAATGATAACCCATATTTATCAGTATCAACACCAAATTTCTCTTTTAATAAAATTTCCACTTTTTCTTGATGAAATCCTTCAATTGGACAACTGTCAATACCTGTCAAAGCTGCAGCCGTCATCATATTTCCTAAAGCAATGTAAGTTTGCTTAGAAGACCAATCGAATAACTTTTTATCTGTATCTAATTCAAAATCACTCTCTTGAAATTCTCTATAGAATTTAGAATACATTTCAATTACATCAGCTGGCATTTTTTTAACGTCCTTCATCATCATGCTAATGTACTCAGAATCATGCTTTACCATAGGCGCTTTCATCGATAAGCCTAAAACAAAATGACTTGCAGTATCTAATTTTAAAGGCGCTCCCCATGAAACAGGCTTCAATAATTCTCGTAATGCTGCATCTTGAACTACGATAAAATGCCAAGGTTCAAAACCAAATGAACTTGGCGACAAATGAGCTGTTTCTAAAATAAAATGCATATCAGCATCTGAAATCGTTTTTGTAGCATCAAATTCTTTTGTTGCATGTCTAAACTTAAATCCTTCAATAATATCTTCTTTTGCTATGTTTGGTGTACTCATAAATTTATGTTTAACTTTTTAAAAATACAAATTTACAATGCTATCGCGACAACCTCGTTGATCTATATCAAGTACAACCAAATTAGGCTAGTAAAACAATTAAAACAACACTTATTTAGCTGTTAATCAATCCAAATCGTTTTTGTATTCACAAATTCCCGAATTCCATACGCTGCTAATTCTCTACCGTAACCGCTATTTTTAACACCTCCGAATGGTAATCTCGGATCGGAAACTACTAATTTGTTTACAAAACTACTTCCTGCTTCTAACTGTAAAGCAATTTTTTCTCCACGCTCCTTATTTGCTGTTAGAACTCCGGAACCTAATCCAAATTGAGAATTATTAGCTAATGCAATTGCTTCATCGTCATCCTTGGCACGAATGACAGATGCTACGGGACCAAATAACTCATTATCAAAACCTTCCATTCCCGGCTTTAGATCAGCAAGTATAGTGGCTGGATAATAAGCACCTTTTTGATCAGGAATATATCCTCCAAGTATGAGCTTCCCTCCTTGCGCTATTGTTTTCAATACTTGTTCATGTAGTTCGTCTCGTAAATCGACTCTTGCCATAGGTCCATAATACGACGTTTCATCTGTAGGTTCACTCATTTTTGCAGCTTTCATTTTTTGGGTGTATAGCGATAAAAATTTATCATAAATAGCATCTAGAACAACAAATCGTTTGGCTGCAATACACGTTTGTCCGTTGTTTTGTAGTCTTCCCAGCGTGGCTAAATCAGTCACTTCTTCTAAGTTAGCATCCTCTAAAATAATGTATGCATCACTCCCGCCTAATTCCATTACTGTCTTCTTTAGATTCTGACCTGCTATTGAGGCAACCGAGCGACCTGCAGGATCACTTCCTGTTAAAGTTACAGCAACGATATTCTTATTTTCAATTACTTCTTTAACTTTTTTGGAGTCAATGTTCAGGTTGCTAAAGACACCTTCTGGAAAACCTGCTTTTAAAAAAGCTTTTTCTATTGCTAGAGCACAACCTTGTACATTTGTAGCGTGTTTTAAAATGCCGGTATTGCCCGCCATAAGTGCTGGCACAGCAAACCGAATTACTTGGTAAAAAGGAAAATTCCAGGGCATAACAGCTAGTACAACACCAATTGGCTGAAATGTAACATAACTTTTAGATGCTTCTGTAGGAACGATTTCATCAGCGAGTAAGCTAGAAGTAGTATCAGCATAATACCTACATATCCAGGCACATTTTTCTATTTCTTTCCGAGATTGACCTATTACTTTACCCATCTCGCGAGTGGCTAGCTGCGCATATTCTTCTTTGTTTTGATCAAGAACATCAGCAAGCTTGTGCATTAAAACAGCTCTTTCTTCATACGATTTTTGTTTCCAGAGTGAGTAAGCTTCTTTAGAAATCGTAATTTTATCTCGAACTTCAGTTGATGTTAGCCTTTCGTATTTTGTTATCTCTTCTCCTGTTGCTGGATTTATTGTAATCGCATATTCCATGTTCCTTATTTTTATTTAAAGTATAAAGTTAAAAAATCATTAGCCAAAACAACTAGATCCATTACTAATTAATTCCCAATTTTTCCTGTTTTATATCCCGTTCTAAGATGCGTTTTTTAAGGTGAAAATTGATTTTTAAATAAGGAGCACTACAATAGTTTGCAGTTGAGCATCCCTCCTGCTGTTCGCTGTATCTCTTACTTTGGCTATCGCCCAGCAAGAGGATGCCGCTGCCATCAGGGCTAAACTAGAAAAGCAGAATTACTAAGGTCGTTAAGAAAAGTATTTAGGTAAAATCAAAAAAGCGATTTAGAGTAGGTTCTAAATCGCTTTTTACATTTCATTTGTATTTTAAACAGCATACGCACCTGATGAGTATGTTAGTTCATAACTGTGCGTGTAAATTTCGAATACGATACCAAATGGATCTTGCACATAGCACATTTTATATGGTTTATCATTTGGGTAATATTCTCTAATCGGCATGCGTTGTTTGCCTCCGTAAGCCACTATTTTTTCGATCAATTCCTCAATATTGGGATCTTGGACACAAAAATGAAACAATCCAGTATTAAAAGGATTAAATTCTGGCGCCTCCTTTACACCATTTGGAAACGAAAATAATTCGATTCCCACTCCATCCGAAGTCGAAAGATGTGCAATTTCAAATTCTTCCCAATCATTTCCAAATACATCAATGCACATTTGTCCTATCGCTGTTTCACTTTCTTTTTTCACCGTTGATGGTTCCATAATAACATACCATCCCATTACTTCAGAGTAAAAACGAACAGCATCGTGAATTTTTGGAACAGTAATACCAATGTGTGAAAATGATTTTGGGTAATTGTTATTTGTTGTCATAATTATATTTTTTGTTTTGCAAAGATATGCTATATTTGCCTGTATAGCAATAACTTACCTAAAAGTACTATAGTTACCAATAGGAGTATTATGCACAATATGAGTTATTTAAAAACATAAAATGAATCAAGAAAATCTTTGCCCTTTACATTTCACAATGAATTTAATAGGAACCAAATGGAAACCATTAGTATTATTTCATTTATTAGGAGGTCCATTACGTTCCGGAATATTACAAAAACACATTTTAGCTATTTCTAATAAAATGTTTACGCAAACGGTACGCGAATTAGAGCAAGACGGACTAATATCTAGAAAAATTTATCCAGTGGTTCCTCCTAAAGTAGAGTATGAATTGACTGAAAAGGGTTTATCGTTAGAAACTATTTTAAGAAGCTTAGATGAGTGGGGATCCGCTGCTTGGAGTGAACAAAACAAATTGTAATTAGTATTTAATAGTTTTGTAGGCTAGTCTTTGGTGCAATTATCTACAATAATAAATATAATTAATGCTAAAAAAAAAAGCAGCATCTAAATATATTTTAGATGCTGCTTTACAATAAATAAATAACAGGATATTATTTAAGTGATTTCATATCAATTACAAAACGGTATTTTACATCATTACTTGTAACACGATCATACGCTTTGTTGATATCTTGCATATCAATCAATTCGATATCACTAGTAATATTATGTTTTCCACAGAAATCTAACATTTCTTGAGTTTCTTTAATACCACCAATCAAAGAACCTGCAATACGTTTGCGTCCCATGATAATGTTTCCACCATGAAATGGCTTTAAAGGCTCAACTGCTCCAACTAAGACCATTGTTGCATCAATTTTTAATAATCCTAAATACGGATCCATTTCATGACCTACAGGAATCGTATTTAAAATAAAATCGAAGCTGTTTTGGTGTTTTTTCATCTCCTCAGCATCCTTAGATACTAGAACTTCGTGAGCTCCTAAGCGTTTGGCATCTTTACCTTTTTCTGGAGATGTTGTAATCATTACAACGTGTGCGCCTAAGGCATTAGCAAACTTAACTCCCATATGACCTAAACCTCCTAAACCAACTACACCAACTTTATCTCCAGCTTTTACTTTCCAGTGACTTAAAGGAGACCATGTAGTAACTCCAGCACACAATAATGGCGCTGCTCCTGCTTCATCTAAATTTTCTGGAATTCGCAATACAAATTTTTCATCAACCACTACTGAAGTTGAGTACCCTCCATAGGTTTCTTTACCTTCAATGTGTTTGTCTGGGCTGTTGTAAGTAAAAGTAGCACCTTCCTCACAAAATTGTTCTAAATCTTGCTGACAAGAAGAACAAGTTTGACAAGAATCAACTAAACAACCTACACCTACTAAATCTCCAACTTTATAAGAGCTCACGCCATCTCCCACTTCTACTACGCGACCTACAATTTCATGTCCTGGAACTACTGGATACGTGGATCCATGCCATTCGTTCCTAGCAGTGTGTATATCACTATGACATACACCGCAGTAGGTAATATCAATTTTCACATCGTCATTTCCTACTGCTCTTCTTTCTATGTTTAACGGTTTTAAATCTTCTGTTGCAGCCGTTGTACCGTAAGCCTTTACTGTTGTTGTAGCCATTTTATTTATTTTAAAATTTATTTATATAGTATCAAAAAAACATCAATAGTTTGATTATCAATGCTTTTTGTATTAAATGTATAACAAAAAAGTTTTATATTTTACTTTTTCGAAAATTAATTATTTCGATGCCCGTTCGTAATCAGTATATCCTTTTGCACCCGGAACATAAAAAGTATCTTGATCCGAGGGAGCTAGTTCTAAATTGTTTTCAAAACGCTCTACCAAGTCGGGATTGGAAATATAAGGTTTTCCGTAAGCGACAAGATCAGCATAGCCGTCTTCGATTACTTTATTTCCTTTTTCTTGATCAAAATTAGAATTAATCATTAAGGTACCATTATATAATGGACGGAAGTGCTTAGCAATTTCTTGCACGGCAAACGGGATAGTAGAAACGTCTGTAAAAGGCTCTGATAAATGCACGTAAGCTAAATTGTAATCATTTAACTTTTTAATAATATATTCAAAGGTTGGAATTGTCTCTTCATCCATTTTCATTCCGAATATACCATCTAATGAAGGATTAAAACGAACTCCTATTTTCTCTTGAGGTATAACTTCTTTTACCGCATCTAAGACTTCAAAAAAGAAACGACATCTGTTTTCGATACTACCGCCATACTCATCTGTCCTCACATTCGAAGTTCCATTAAAAAATTGATGAAACAAATAACCGTTGGAAGAATGTATCTCTACACCATCAAAATCAGCTCTTACAGCATTTACTGCTCCATTTTTAAAATCAGCAACGGTATCTTGAATTTCTTCGATAGTCATTGCCTTTGGGGTAACTGTATCTTTAAAGCCTTCGGGAGTATACGATTTTTCATTTGGATTAATAGCAGAAGCCGATAAAGGAAGCGCACCATTGTGAAAATCAGGGTGTGACATTCCGCCTACATGCCATAACTGAATATAAATTTTCCCGTCTTTATCGTGTACTCTTTTGGTCACTTTTTTCCAACCTTCTACCTGTGCATCTGTATAAATACCGGGAGTATTGATATAACCTACAGCTGCAGCAGAAACCTGAGAACCTTCTGTAATGATTAATCCTGCTGATGCACGTTGCTCATAATATAAACCATGTAAATCATCAGTAGGTACATTCCCTTCGTTATCTGCTCTACTACGCGTCATTGGAGCCATTACGACTCTATTGTTTACTGTAATATTTTTGCTGTATGGTGTTAATAATTGTTGTTTCGACATATATGTAATAAATTATTTGTGATTAAAAACAAATTTACAATACTTAATATCTAATCTCATTGATCTAGATCAATTAGCGTTTAATTAACTACTATTTCAATTAAGAATACTCATGACAAAAAGAAATCATAACTTTTGTACAAACTTGCAAATGCTGCTGAAAATGTAGCATACTGACAATTTTTCATAATTACTTTCCCTTACGAGCGTTTTTGAAAATTATATCTTTAAAGTGCTGTAAGCCTTACAGAAGGCTTATTTATGCTAAAACAATCTTGATTTTTTAAATAAATATTGAATTAATACCAATTTTGGCGCAGTTTTGGTGCTTTTAATGTCAAATTAAGTTTAAACAGAAGCCTTTTCAACAATGAAATGGAGGTTTTAAAATTAAAAAAATATGACTCAAGTTAAAGAGAACAACACGGTTAAAGTACATTACACAGGAAAATTAGCAAACGGACAAGTATTTGATACTTCGGAAGGAAAAGAGCCATTGGCATTCACCTTGGGACAGGGTAGCTTAATTCCTGGTTTTGAAAAAGGCCTGATTGCTATGAAATTAAATGAGAAAAAAACAATCAATATTACTAAGGATGACGCCTATGGCGATCCTCGTGAGGATTTAATTATTGAAGTACCAAAAAGCGAATTACCTCAAGAAATGGCTCCAGAAGTGGGTATGGGATTGGTTTCTAGAACTCCAGAAGGGCAAGAAATGAATCTTTTAGTTGTTGAAGTAAGAGAAGAATCAGTAGTATTAGACGGGAATCATCCTCTTGCAGGTAAAGATCTAATTTTTGATCTTGAAGTTGTTGAGATTACTGAGTAATCTTAGATAAAGAATACATTTGCAAAGCCTGACAGTTTATAATCTGTCAGGCTTTTTTTATGATATTATTTTCGAAAATGAAAATGTTTGAATTGAAAATGCAACCTCAATTATAAAGCTTCATTTCATCGAAATCTCAATTTTTCTATTTTCTACTAATAGCTTTAATTAGTTTTTTATTGCGTCTATCGGCTCTTGAATCTTGTAAAGAGAGCACTGCCCAGATTGAAGCAGGAATCCAGCCAATGATTGTTATTTGCAATAGGAAACACAAAATCGCTGTCAATATTTTACCTCTTAGGAAAAAGGATAGCGTTGGGAAAATGATTGCGATTAATAACATGATTCTTTAAAGGTTTAATTAGTAACACTCTAAGATAATTATTTACTTAAATGTTACATAATTTTATTACCAAAATTTTGAGATTAAGTACAGAATTCCAATTACTTTACTATTTTGAAACAGCCATTAATCATGAATACAACGTTTTCGGAAGTGTAAATCTACACTATTTTACAACTAATCATAAAAATTAACTTACTAAAAAAACGATGTAGTAGTGATTTTTGTTTTTTTTTTCGAATAATTGTCTTTTTGTATTATTACTATATTAAACCATAAATTCAATCAATATTTTTAAGATAATTCAATAAAGCGTACATTTAACGCATTATAAATATGTAAAAATATATAGATTAATATGTTAATATATCATTTTTATTGATTAATTATTTAGATTATCATTTATTTTTAAAGCTATTTTCTTTTATATGTTACTAATTAATATATATTTGTTTTTATTAAACGTCAGTAATACGTTTTATAAGATAAGCTAACAAATAGTATGTATGAAATTATTAATCAACCACCCAAAAACGACTAAGGCAGCTAAAGTTAGTGTAAGCTATACTTTCAAATACCTTTTTTTCTTAGCCACTATAATACTATTATTTACTCCTAAAAATATATTTGGTCAAGAGAGTACTGCAATTGACGCTAAAAGCAGTGCCGTAGATAGTAGCGATTACAAACCTTTTAATATTCACATGCATTTAAAAAATATGCATACATGGCATGGTTTCGTGGTAACACCAAGTCCTATGGTCGCAACGTCATTAGAATACAATTCGAAAAATAAAAAATTTGTTTTTGGTTTATGGGGTGGCGTAGGTTTCTCTGTAGATCCAATAACAACTAACGATGGTGACCGAGTAAACGCAAATTATAAAGAGTTATCTATATATACGTCCTATCACATTACTGACAAATTTTTTATCGAAGCCGTTTCGCACAACAATTATACGGGTGTAGAAGAACGAGGGGATGTATTACATTACTGGAGTTATAAAAAAACACAAGGATATAATTTTGTAGATTTAAACTTTGGTTATCAGGTGACTAATAAAACTTCGTTGTATTTAGCAACGATTTTAGCTGGTAGATCTGGTGATTATGAGGTTCAAAATGATGGTTCGTTGAAAGACTCCTACACACATTACCTAGAAGTAAAGCATAAAGTTTGGGAAAAAGACAATAATAGTTTGACATTGTTCACTGGTGGTGCTTTCTCTTTCCTTACTGACAAAACTTTTTACACAGACCAAAAAGCAAATATCATCAATGTAGGCGCTGTTTATGCACGCACAGTAAAAGCTGGTGGTTTTTCTTTCCCAATTGAAATGACTGCAATGTGGAATCCTGAAAAGCAAAAAGCAGTATTACAAGTTGATATTGCGCTGTTTTAAAATACTTATTCGATCTAATTCTTAAAAATTAAAATATGAAAACATTTTTCAAAAAAGCAGTCAAACCCTTATTAATGTTAACAGTGGCTTTAAGTCTTGTTAGCTGTCTTGATAAGAGCGACAGGATAAAATCAGATGTTCAGTCTAGTGGCTCAAAAGCTACAAAGATTGAAAGCGCTAAAGATCTAAAAGGAATGAAGATTGGGTATTGTACTCCTTCACTTGACGCTCCTTATTACCAAGCTTTGTTAATGAGTATCAAAGAAAACACTGAAATTAACGGAATGGAATTCTTGTCAGCTGACGGACAAGGTGATATCAATAAACAAATTGCCGCAGTAGAGGATTTGATCACTAAAGGGGTTGATGCTTTATTACTTAACCCAAAGGATCCTATGGCACTTGTTGCAGTTACTAAGGTAGCAAAGGCAGCTGGTATACCTGTATTCATCATTGATAGTTCGATAGACCCTTCTGCAGAAGTTGTTACTACTATTCAATCTAATAATCTAGCTAATGGTGAATTAGCAGGTGCTTGGGTTGCTAAGAAATTTGGAACTAAAAAAATGAAAATTGCATTACTAAGTGGGAATGCAGGAAACCCTGTAGGGCTAACGCGTAAGCAAGGATTGTTGCAAGGAATTACTGAGGAGCAATTAAGAACACTAGGTTACATCAATTTAAATGTAGCTACTCAAATGTACACTGAGTGGACGTATGCTGGTGGATTGAAAGCTATGGAAGATGTATTAGTAGCACATCCAGATATTAATGTCGTAATAACAGAATCTGATGTTTGTGTTTTAGGTGCCATTAAAGCGATTGCACAAGCTGGTAAAACAGATGACATCTTGATTGTTGCTGGAGCAGATGGTCAAAAAGAAGCCATTAAATACATCATGGATACTGACTTCTACGGTTGTACAGCAATGAATAGCCCTGTGCAAATAGGTCGAAATTCTGTTGAATGTGCCATACAATATATTAACGGAAAGAGGGATTTTCCATTAAAATCATATACAGCTCCTTTATTAATTACTAAAGAAAACGCTGCACAATACTACAATCCAAAAGCATTGTTCTAAAAATAAAAAAAGTACTCAAATGGGAAATTCAGAAAGCGAATACCGTCTTGAAATGACTGGAATAACTAAAAGTTTTGGGGTTGTTTCTGTTCTTGAGGGTGTGAATCTAAAAGTCAAACATGGAGAAATTCATGCTTTGCTTGGTGAAAATGGTGCAGGTAAATCAACATTAGTTAAAATATTAAGTGGTGTACATCAAAAGGACAGCGGAACAGTTTTACTTAATGGCAAAGAAATAAATCCAAAAAATACCCATTACGGTCAACTACTCGGCATTAGTGTAGTCTACCAAGAACTTTCATTAGTAAATGATTTATCAGTAGCTGAGAATATTTACTTACATAAGTTAGGTGCAAGTAAATTCTGGATGAATTGGAAAAAAATTACCAAGGATGCGCAAGAGTTAATTAATTCTTTAGGTTTCGAAATTGATGCTTCGGCAATTGTTAGAGATTTAAGTATCGTCCAGAAGCAAGTGGTTGAAATTGCCAAAGCATTATCTGAAGATACTAAAGTTTTAATTCTTGATGAACCTACCACCGTATTTGATCCAAATGATGCCAAAAAACTTTTTGCCAATTTAGAGCGCTTGAAAAAAGGTGGAATGTCCATCATTTATATTTCGCATCACCTAGAGGAAATTTTTAAAATAGCAGACACGATCACTGTTTTAAAAGATGGAGTTGACACGGGTTGCGTGCCTAAAGAAGATATCGATAAAGACGGTGTCATTCGATTGATGATAGGTAGAGAATTAGAAGATTTATTTCCGGTGCGAGACGTTACTGTTAGTGAAAAACCTGTATTTGAAGTAAAAGGATTAAGCGGAGACGACGGTTTTGTAAAAGATGTCTCGTTTGCTGTTCGTGCAGGTGAAGTTTTAGGAATTGCGGGATTAGGAGGAAGCGGTCGTACAGAGATGGCTAAACTAATTTTTGGTGCCGACAAAAAGAAATCAGGAACCTTAACCTTAAACGGTAAAGTGATTACAACCAGAAATCCGGTTGAAGCTGTAAACCAACAAATTGGTTTTGTATCTGAAGATCGTAAAGAAGAAGGTGTTTTTCTGCCTTTATCTATTCGTAAAAATATAAGTATTACCAGTTTTAAAACTATTTCTAGCAAGCTAGGTTTTATAAATGACGAAAAGGAAAATACTAATGTTAATGATTTAATTGCTAAGCTTAATATCAAAACCCCAAGCTCTGAAATTGATGTCAAAAATTTGTCGGGAGGAAACCAACAAAAAGTCGCATTAGCAAAATGGTTGAGTATCGATAGTAAACTTATTATTATTGATGAACCAACTAGAGGCGTTGATGTAGGCGCCAAGGTCGAAATCTACAACCTAATCAATGAAGTAGCAAAAAAAGGAGTTGCTGTTGTTGTAATATCGTCTGACATGCCAGAAATCATGGGAATTGCAGACCGAATATTAGTCATGCACAAAGGAAGCATCTTTGGAGAATTACCTAAAGATAAATTCTCTGAAGAAAATATTTTGAGATACTCTATTGGCGAAGAATTAAAAAATTAAATTTTAAATAATATTAAATACAACGTAATGAATCTAACTATAAAACAACAGCTTAGCACTCCAGGAGGAATTCTAAAGTTTTTAATTAAGCACAATACAATTGTCATTTTTGTATTGCTGATGATTTTCTCAGCTTTGATTTCTGATGTGTTTTTTACGCAAACGAACTTATCTAATTTACTAAAACAAGTATCTGGAATAGGCATTATCAGTATTGGGATGCTTATTGTAATCCTAACTGGAGGAATTGACTTATCTGTTGGTTCGCTAGTCGCTCTACTAGCTGTGACATTTGCACTTTTAATAAATTTAGTCATTCTACCTGCTGCTATATTATTGACAATCGTTATGGGATTTGCTTTAGGTAGTGTATCGGGATATTTGGTTGCCTATCAAAAGATGGCCCCTTTTATTGCCACATTAGCACTAATGACTATAGCAAGAGGTTTGGGTTTTATTTATGCCAAAGGTTCCCCTGTAACATTTGAAACAGCTGGAGGTGCATTCATGTCTGATTTTGCAAACAATGCAACTCTAGGTATTCCTAATATAGCCATTATCTTTTTCATCATTGTCGCCATGGCATCTGTGATGTTGAAATACAATGTGTTTGGTCGTTTAGTTATTGCCATGGGAAGTAACGAAGAGGCTTCTCGCCTATCTGGTATTAAAGTAAACAAATACAAGTTCTTAGTATATGCAATTTCTGGATCATTGGCAGCAGTAGCAGCAATCATCACTGCTTCAAGAACTAATTTAGGTTCTCCTAATATGGGAGTATCATGGGAGCTAGATGCTATTGCAGCAGTAGTTATTGGAGGAGCAAGTCTAAATGGAGGGAAAGGAACTGCTATTAATACCTTAATGGGAGTGTTAATCTTAGGGTTAATAGGTAACATTTTAAATCTTTTAAATGTTCCATCTTACCCGCAACAAGTTGTAAAGGGAGGAATTATCATTTTAGCCGTATTATTTCAAAAATTCGAAGGAAAAAAACAATAAATCATGAAGCAGTATAAATTAAATAGCAGCAACTTATCAGCAATTTCTGAACGAGTAGCTGTACCAAACTACAATAGAAAAAATATCACAACAGGCATCGTACACGTAGGTGTTGGTGGATTTCATAGAGCACACGAAGCAATGTATATTGATCAATTACTTGAAGATGCAGCTAATGCTAACTGGGGTATTTGCGGAGTGGCTTTACTTAATTTTGACCAAAAAATTTACAACGTTCTAAAAGAGCAAGATGGTTTATATACATTAGTAATTAAGGAATTAGACGGCAGCTTAACTAAGGAAGTCATCGGTTCGATTACAGAATATTTATTTGCACCTGATAGTCCAAAAGCAGTTATTGAAAAAATGGCTGATAAAGCGACCAAGATTATTACGTTAACTATCACTGAAGGTGGATACAATTTGAACGAAGCGACTGGAGAATTCAATTATGAAAATCCAACAATAGTTCACGATAAAAATAATCCAGCTGAGCCTAAAACAATTTTTGGTTATTTAACACAAGCTTTAGCATTAAGAAAAGAAAATAATAACGGCCCGATCACTATCTTATCGTGTGATAACATTGAAGGAAACGGACATGTAACTAGGAAAATGTTGTTGTCCTATATCGCATTTGCACAACCAGCTTTATTACCTTGGATAGAATCAAATGTATCTTTCCCAAATAGTATGGTAGACCGTATTACTCCGGCTACAATTCCTTCGGATATAGCGCTATTATTAGAAACTTCTGGAATTGAGGATCAATGGCCTGCGGTATGTGAATCTTTTCAACAATGGGTAATCGAAGACGATTTTATTGCTGGACGTCCTAATTTAGAGGCTGTAGAAGTGCAATTTGTAAAAGATGTTGCTCCTTTCGAAAAAATGAAATTAGGATTGCTTAATGCAGGACATTCTGTGATAGGTATTCTAGGTAGTTTAATGGGATACAATACTATTGATGAGGCTATTCACAATCCTGAAATTGCTAAATTCCTTGCTATTTATTTAGATAATGAGGTGACACCTACGCTGAATGATCTTGAAGGCGTGGATCTAACGCAATACAAGAAAACATTAGTGGCTAGGTTTAGCAATGTATATATTAAAGATCAAATCGAACGCATTTGCTCTGAGACATCAGCAAAAATGCCAAAATTTATAATGCCTACGGTTCAAGGACAATTGGCTGCTAATAGATCCGTATCGCATGCTGCCTTTGTGATTGCTGCTTGGGCAATTTACAGTTTGGGTGTTAACGAAAAGAAAGAAAGTATCAATATCAAAGATGCTTTACAAGAAGTTCTTTTTGCACAAGCGACGTTAGCACAAACAAATCCAGTTGCCTTCATCCAGATCGAAGCTGTTTTTGGTACCTTAAGCACTTCGGCAGCATTTGTAGCTGGTTATACAAAAGCATACAATGATATTGTAGCCTATGGAGTTGAAAAATGTATAATCGAATTGAACAGCAATTCATAAATATAAAATTATGATAAAGGCCACTTGTTTTGGAGAAATACTATGGGATGTCTTCCCTACTCACAAAAAAATTGGAGGAGCACCACTTAATGTCGCCATTAGATTAGCTTCGATGGGGAATGAAGTGGCGATTATTAGCCGCGTAGGAAAGGGAAAAAAAGGTAAAAAATTAATTGACTTTCTTGAAGAAAATAAAGTAGCTGTTAGCGGTGTTCAAGTTGACAACTACTATAAAACGGGTAAAGTTAAGGTTATACTAGATGATAAAGGTTCGGCTTCTTATGATATTATGCAACCAAGAGCATGGGATAATATCCAACTTACAAATGAGGCAATCGCTCTGGTGAAAAATGCTGATATTTTCATTTACGGAAGTTTGGCTTCTCGTAATGAAACTTCAGAGAATACGTTGAACGAACTACTGAAAGTAGCGAAATATAAAATATTCGATGTTAATTTACGTCAGCCTTATTACACTGCTGCAGTACTTGAAAATTTAATGAGTCAAGCTGATTTTATCAAATTCAATGATGATGAGATTTATGAAGTTGCAACACTCTTAGGCTCTACCAATCTGTCGTTTGATCAAAATATTATTTTTATAGCTGAGAGGACAAATGCTAAATGTATTTGTGTAACTAGAGGTAGTCAAGGCGCTGTATTATACATAGATAACAATTTTTATTACAACTCAGGATATCATGTTGAGGTTGTTGATACTGTAGGCGCGGGAGATTCTTTTCTAGCAACTATAACAAGTAAATTAATGAATAATGACGACCCACAAGAAGCTATAGATCACGCCTGTGCTATAGGCGCATTAGTGGCTAGTCGTGAAGGTGCAAATCCGGTAGTAACTGATTTAGAAGTAAACGAACTAATGCAATCATAAGTAGCTCTTGTCAACTAAAAGATTTGCTTAACACCTACTCTATATCTAATGATTTTAATCAAAAAAGAGTAGATTTGTAATCTGCTTTTCTTTCAATCCTAATTCAGTTTTACTATGCCTATACAGCCACAAATAATCCCCAATCTTTCTGTTGATTGTGTCGTTTTTGGTTTTGACTTTGATACTAAGTCTTTGAACGTTTTATTGACTAAGAGATACTTAGAGTCTGATGTGGATCAAAAAGTTTTAATCGACGATTTTGTTCTAACAGGTTATCACGTTTTAGAAAATGAAGATATAGATCAAACAGCAACCCGAGTTTTAAAAGAGCTGACAGGATTAGATAATTTGTATAAGAAGCAGTTTAAAGTATTTGGCAATCCTAATCGTTTGATGAACGAGAAAGATCGTATTTGGGCTCAAAAAGAAAATTTTAACGAACGTACTATTACCATTGCTTACTACTTTTTATTACAAGCTAGTGAGGTAAGTTTAAATGATACGAAAAGAGAGGCACATTGGTTTCCAGTAAATAACTTACCCGTAATGGGTTTTGATCATTTAGACATTATCACTGATGCATATAATGATATTAAAATCAAAGTTTTAACTGAGCAAATAATGTTTGATTTAATGCCTATTAAGTTTACCTTAAACGAGCTACAGTCAGCCTATGAAATTATTTTAGACGTTACTTTAGACAATAGAAATTTTAGAAAAAAAGTACTAACAAAACCATACATAGTTCCTCTTCAAGATAAAAAGAAAGTAGGTACAGCTAAGAAGCCTTCTCAATTATATATGTTTAGTAAGGATGTTTATTTTAAATTAACTGAGAAAGATGCTATTATTAGCACGATTATATAGTTAGTGCTAGTATATCATAAATAGGATTTTAAGCTATCAAATGAACCTTGATAGTTGTTAATTATAATCTTACCTTCCGCTCTATTTTGATGTTTATTTAGCTTATTAGGCGAAAAGGTTTTTAATTTATTCAATCTATCTCTACTTTTGTATTATGAATACAATGCTAATCGTACTTATAATCGGAATATTCGCTGGATTTTTTATTCAATCTATTATAGGCTTTGCAGGGGGTTTAGTATCTCTACCTATATTACTTTTAGTAATGCCATTAAATGAAGCTGTTTCTTATATCACAATTTTTTATTCAATTTCAGCACCTATTTATATAGTAAAAGAATGGAGTAACATAGATAAAAAGTTACTCAAAACCCTTGCTTTTTATTCTTTTTTTGGACTTATAGCTGGTGTATACTTATTAAAATATGGTAAACCTTTACTACTTAAAAGAGGTTTAGGTCTCTTCATTATACTTTTTGTTCTTTATAGTTTGCGAAAAAACAAGAAAATTTCCAAATTGAGCATATTAAAACCAATATTCGGTTTTTTAGGTGGTTTATTTTCAGGTGTATTTTCTACGGGAGGACCTTTGTATGTTATGATTGTCCAGAAGGAAACCGCTGATGTAAAAACTTTCAGAGCTACAATGTTCGGAATTTTAGGATTAGTAACATTGATGAGAGTACCAGCCTTAGCTATTAGTGGTGTACTAACATCCAAGGAAATTTACAACTCAATTTTTGTATTACCTTTTTTCTTGTTAGCAATCTATCTAGGCAAGAGAGTTTATGCCAGAGTCGATGATATATTATTAAAAAAGGTAATATATGTTCTTCTTTTTGTTTCAGGAACACTCTTATTAATTAGTAACTAAAGTTGAATTGTTATACAATTATATTAAGAAACCTTGGCCATAGCCTAACCTGAACTCATTTAATAAAACTTTAATTTCTTCACAGCTGTCTACTTATTGAAATAAATCAGTTAATGATTTACAATAAATTATTACACACAAGCTATGGTAGGAAAGGTTTTGTCTACCTTTGCCAAAAATTTAATAATTCGTTTCATGTCTAAATCTAAGTACTTACAATTAATATTAATCTTAGGATCGTTGACCGCTTTAGGACCATTTTCGATAGATATGTATTTACCTGGATTTTCTGGAATTGCAAAAGATTTAAATACTACTGTCGCAAAAGTATCTATGACTTTGTCTAGTTATTTCATTGGGATATCTGCCGGACAGTTACTTTATGGACCACTTTTAGATCGCTTCGGACGTAAAAAACCACTTTTTATTGGTTTGCTTGTTTATATTTTAGCTTCATTAGGTTGTGTCTATGTTAACGATATTGATACTTTTATTGGTTTGCGATTTATACAAGCAGTAGGTAGTTGTGCTGCAACGGTGGCTTCAGTTTCTATGGTTCGTGATTTGTTCCCTGTTAGAGACACTCCAAAGGTCTTTTCACTATTAATGTTAGTTGTAGGGCTTTCCCCAATGCTAGCACCTACATTGGGAGGATATGTAACGGAGTATTATGGATGGCATACTGTGTTTTTCATTTTGATGTGCATGGGGATTGTAATTCTAATAGCTGCGCAACTTGGTTTGCCCGATAGTTTTACACCCGATCGAACGATCTCATTAAAACCTAAGCCTATCATTTCTAATTTTATTAGTATTTTAAAGGAACCACAATTTTATACTTATGCCCTTACAGGTGCTGTAGCTTTTTCCGGATTGTTTACTTATGTAGCTGCTTCCCCAATTGTATTTATGGATGTATTTGATGTAGATGCAAAGACCTATGGATGGATTTTTGCTTTTATGTCACTGAGCTTTATAGGTTCTAGTCAATTAAATTCTGTTTTACTCAAAAGGTTTTCTAGCGAACAAATGATTTATAGTGCTTTGATTATACAATCGATTATAAGTATCTTGTTTTTAGTTCTAGCGGTCTATGATCTTCTAGGGTTGTATGAAACCATATTTATGTTGTTTTTATTCTTAGGGTGCTTAGGAATTTCAAATCCCAATACAGCAGGTTTAACCCTTGCCCCTTTTTCTAAAAATGCGGGTAGTGCCTCTGCATTGATGGGTGCATTGCAACTTGGACTAGGAGCATTAGTATCATTTGCAGTCGGAGTTTTTGTAAAAGATTCGATCATTCCCATGGTTATCATTATGACCTCGACTACTATTCTAGCTTTTATAATATTGAATTTGGGTAGAAAAAAAATAAAAAGACTATTATAATTACCAAATTGGCTAATCACAATAGTCTTTTTACATTTTCATAATTATATTTAGACAGTTTTAGTCTCTGCCCTCCTTGCTTTATCAGGTCTAATGATCATTCTAAGAGAGTTGTCTTTTGCAAAATAAGAAATCATCCAGTTAAAAAAAGTTTGTATCCTGTTTCGGTATGTAATCAAAGAAACAAGGTGAATGAATAACCAAATGGCCCACGCAATAAAACCTTTAAAATGCATTTTTGGTTTTGGTAAGTCGACAACTGCTTTGTTCTTACCTATTATCGCCATTGATCCTTTATCGTTGTATTTAAAAGGTACTTGCTGTTTATTTTTTAAGGTTGCCTTGAAATTGGAGGCCAAATTAATTCCTTGCTGGATTGCAACTTGAGCCACCTGCGGATGTCCGTCAGGAAAAGCTTCATCTGTTAGTTGTAATGCTGTATCTCCGATTGCGTAAATATTTTTAGTTCCATTAACCTTATTGTAGGCATCAGTAATCATTCGCTTGCCTCTACCATAACATTCAGCAGGAATTCCTTCGAATGTCATTGCTGAAACTCCCGCAGCCCAAATTAAGTTTTTGGTTTGAATCGTTTCACCAGTAGACAGATAGACGCTATCATCTTTATAATCGACAACTTGTGTATTAAGTTTTACCACAACACCTAAGTCCGTTAATGCTTTGTAAGTATCATCTTGCGAAGCTTTGCTCATGGGTGCCAATAAAGCCGGTCCGCCGTCTATTAAATAAATATTGCTAGCAGCTGTGGCTAATTCTGGGTACTCTTTGAGAAATATATTTTTTTTAAGTTCAGCAAACATACCTGAAACCTCTACACCTGTTGGTCCACCGCCCGCGACAACTATAGTTAGAAGCTCTCTTCGTTTACGAATATCTTTGCAAATTGCGGCTTTTTCTAAGTTTTTTAAAATTGTATTTCGCATCACAATAGCGTCATTCAGCGTTTTCATGGGGATAGCGTTTTTTTTGACGTTATCCATTCCAAAATAGCTTGTTTCTGCGCCAGTAGCAAATACTAAGTGATCGTAGGTTAACTCTCCATTATGAAGGATTACTTTATTTTCTTCGGGAACAACAGCCTTTAATTGTCCTAATCGAAATTGAAGGTTTTTTTTGCCCGCAAAAAATTTTCTAAAAGGATAGCTAATGCTTGATGGTTCTAGAAAAGCGGTCGCCACTTGATATATAAGAGGTGGAAAAAAATTATAATTATTTTTATCCACAAGTGTGACACGAATATCTTTTTGATTTAACAATTCCTTTGCTAAGTTTAGTCCAGCAAACCCCCCTCCGATGATAACAATTTCCATATATTTATTTTAACTTTAAAAGAATAAAATATTTTACTAAATATACAATAAATAAAACTCCTACTAAAAACAGAAGTATTAAAATAGCGTTAAAAGAAGTTATTACTAACGATATCTATATTCGTTAAATACTATTTGACACCGTTATAAAAAATATGGATCTGTTAGAATTATAGCACGTTGGAAACCTTAGGATACATCAATAATTGAAATTAAATCCTCTTTGCTTAGCGGCTTGTGTAAAAAACCTCCTAAGAAATCGTACTGTTGTGCTTTCAGTAAGTCACTTTCGTCCGTGGACGAGGATACAATGTAAATTTTAATTGTACTATTTTTAAAAAAGTTAAGATCAACAATTTGATCTAAAAACCCCCAACCGTTTAAGATGGGCATATTGATGTCAAGTAAGACAATGATCTCTGAGTCTAGATTGGTGTTTTGCGCTAATGCCGATAGTCCAATTTGGCCATTCTCGCATTCTGTTATAAGAGCATCCGGTGCAACTCTAGTAATCATGCGTGAGGCAATCATTCTGTAAATGTTGTCATCATCGATTATGTATAATTCTTTTTTCATTTGGCTCTATTATTCTTCTTCAAAACTACTTGAATCACTAACAATGTTTTTCACAATTTGATCCATTTCATTAGTTGAAATTTTAAGTTGACTCATCCAAAACATGAATTCTTCCTGATTCTCTTTTTCTTCTTCTAACAGATTAATTATTCCCAAAATTCGAGATATAGGAGCTCTAACGACATGTGATTGCGTCCAAGCAATATTTCTTAGTTTTGCATTTTGCACTTCGATTGTACTAATGTGCTTCAATGTTTCTGAAATATCATTGGTTTGTACAATTAAACGACTGTATCCTTCACTATTAATTTCTCTGAAATAAATATTTACGTTAATCTCTTTTCCATCACTTAAAATATGAGTAAAATTATTTCTAGGAAATTCCTTATCTCTTTTAATTAAGTTGTTTCTTACCATTTGCTCCTCAACTGAGGGATGCAATTGTGTAAAATGCATTTTTAAAAAATTATGATGTGATAGACCATATTTTAATTGTGCCGCCAAATTGGCATTTAATATTTTAAGAGATTTAGAGTCTAAAAGCCAAGTAGGTTGAGGGTTAAAGTTAAAAAGATTTTCATAGTTCTGTTTTTCATGCTCTAACTGATTAATAAAGCTACTCCTATTTAAGGTGAATGTAATCGTTTTGTGTAGGATTACTGGATTTATTTCGTCTTTTACTAAATAGTCATAAAAACCCATTTGAAGACTCTTTTTAGCCATCTCCAAATCAGTATATCCAGTCAAGATAATAATTGGAATTTCAAAATTATGAGATAACATACTGTTAATTAAGGATAAGCCACCTAATTCAGGTAAGTTTAAATCCATCAAAATTAAGGAAATATTCTCCGGAGAATTTTGCAATAATTCTACGGCACTTTTATAGTCATAATTATGGATAACTTTTATATTTTGAAATTGATCTAGTAGATAGTCTTCGATTAAAACAAAATCACCTATGTTATCTTCGATTACTAAAATAGTTAAATTATCTAAATTATCTTTTATCAGTCCACTCATAATTAACTTGCCTTAGTGGTTAACTGAAGCCAAAATTGCTCTATTTTTATTATTGCTGCAAGGAATTCTACTATATTTAATGGTTTCTCTACATAGCTATTACAATGGTTTTCATATGCTTTATCAATATCTTTTTGATTAGAAGAAGTCGTAAGCATTATCACCGGAATTTTTTTTAGTTCGGGATCAGTTTTAATTTGCTGTAGGACTTCATGGCCATTAAAAATAGGGATATTAATATCTAATAAAATTAGGTCGGGTCTCTTGGCATTTAAATACTTATCTCTTTTAAAAAGAAAATCTAAAGCCTCTTGTCCATTTTTTGCAACACTTATTTCTGTTTTTACATTGCACTCTTCAAAAGCCTCCAAGGTTAGCAATACATCCCCTTCATTGTCTTCTACTAATAATATGTGGGCAAGATTTAATAAATTGGCACTCATGCGCTTTAATTTTTAATTATTTAATTGCGAAATTATTTTATTCTCCTTTCCTCAATTTTAATGCTATCATGAAAGATTAATACCTATCAATCTTGGCTTTCTTGTCGAGTAATCATAACAGTGCTACTATAACTTTTAGAGTTGTAAATTATAACAAAACTACTTAAAATAGACGAACAATACTATTCCTATTTTAAATGTGCTTTAAAGGATTTCTCCAATTTTTACGACCATAAAACATGATTATTTCTTATTAAACACGAACTTAATTAATGGGTTTGAATAGGTTCAGCATTCTATGTTGCATTATAAATCTATCCTACTTTATTTACACATCACGGTAACTATTAAACTGAATAATTTAATCCTTTTAAACTAGCAAACGCAATATAAGCAAAGTCTTTCAAAGTTTTATTTACTATTAAAAAATTATAAACTTAGTTATATTATTTTATCTGCGAATTCACTATCTTTTTTTAAGTCTGCTTTTCTAATTAACTTAAATAATTAGAATGATTAATGTGTTATATTTTAGCTTAATCGGTTCTCTAACGTAATTTTCATCTTACTAGGAGATGTTGTATTCAATAGACGTCTGCAACAAAAAACTATTTATTTTAATTTAGGAAATTTGCTTTTTAAGTAATGGCATTTCTTCATTTTTAGCAATTGTAAAATGAAAAATGCTGCCTTCTCCTACTTTTGATTCTAGCCAAATTGTACCACCCAGAAACTCGATATGTCTTTTAGCAATAGATAATCCTATTCCTGTTCCTGGATATTGCTCTACGTTATGTAATCTTTGAAAAATTACGAATATCTTATCATGAAATTGAGGGTCAATACCTATACCATTGTCTCTAATAGTAAATGACCAGGAAGTCTTTTTATCTACTACCTTTATTACAATTTCAGGTTGCTTGTCTTGTTCCGAATATTTGATAGCATTATCTAAAATACAATTAAATATTTGCGTTACTGCTGCTCTGTAAGTGATCATGACAGGTAGATGGTCTGATGTAATAACTACTTTTTTCTCAGTTATTATTTTTCTTCTAAGGGTATTAAATTCGGTAATAATATCATTAAAATCTACTTTCTGTTTTCCTTCAGCAGGTTTATTTGCTCTGGAGTAGTCAAGAAGATCTAAAATGATTTGTTTCATTCTTATGGCACCATCTGTTGCATAATGAATGTATTTATGTCCTTTTTCGTCAAGAAGATCACCATATTTTCTTTGTAACAAATCCATAAAACTAGTAATCATTCGCAGAGGCTCTTGTAAATCATGCGATGCTACAAAGGCAAATTGCTCTAGTTCCTCATTGGAACGCTTTAACTCAAAAGATTGTAGCTGAAGCGATTGGTTTAACTCATTTAATTTTATGGTCATGTTCTTTTCCTCTGATATGTCAGTCATCGCTCCTACCATTCGCGTAGCTTTACCATTCTTATTTCTAATAATTATTCCTTGATCCGCTACGTAGATAATCTCACCTTGTTCGTTAAAAATTCGATACTCTAGTTCCCATCGATCACAGTTAGGATCACTAATAGCGTGTTGAATACTTTTTTGTATAGTATCAAGATCGTCTATATGAAATTTATCCCTCCAAAAATCATTATTAGTCATTAACTTAAGAGTATCCTTACCAAAAAAGTTTTCCACCGCTTTAGAACGATAAAAAGTTTCATTTATTAAATCCCAATCCCAAATAGCATCCTTGGTAGCTTCCGTAACTTTTTCAAATCTTTCGTTTGCTGCAACTAATCTAATATCACCTTCTTTTCGTAGCGTTATATCCTTAAAATAAACAGATAATCCTTCTTCAGAGGGATATGCAGAGACCTCTAGCCACTTATTTACTGTCGAATAATGTGCTTCGAAAGAAGTTACTTCTTTAGTAAGAACGGCTTTCTGATATTGATTGTAAAATTCAGTACCAACTACATCTGGATATTCATCCCATAAATGTTTGCCAACAATTTTATCTCTTTCTCTACCTAATACTACTTCAGCCTCCTTATTCCAGTAGGTTACAATCCAATTTTTATCAAATGAACAGAATGCATCTCCAATACTCTCTAGAATCTCGTTTTTTTCTTTAAATGCTTTTTGCAGTTTTTCTCCAGCAAGTTTCTTATCATTAATATCTTGTAAACTACCAAATACCCTTACCCTCCTGTTTTTTATAGTTTCACTATTTCCAATAATTCTAACCCATTTAATAGATCCTTTACATGTTTTAATTAAAATTTCCTCATCAAATGGCAATCCATGTTTAATTAAGTTTGAAATAGCCTCTGTAACTTTATCTTTATTAGTACCCTCGTAAAATTCCAATCCACTAGTCAAAGTAGGATTATAATTACTCTCGACTTCTAAAATATTCTTGACCAATGGTGACCAATACATAGCGTCACCTTGTTGATTAATAAGATCTAATTCCCAACTTCCTATACGAGCTAATTCAGTTGTCTGTTCTAATAAAACTTCATTTTTAGCTTCCTGCGTAACATCTAATATAATTGAATTGTAGGTAATCGTTCCATCTGTCAAAAAATTAGGGCTTCCGTAACCAAGGTGTGTACGTATTTCTCCAGAAGGTGTGACATATTTATATCGACAAGTCCACTTCGTTTTTGTCTTTATAGATTTTAAAATACTATCCTTTACAATATCATATTCTCCACCTTCTTTTATTTGATGCCACACCAAACTTATATTTTGAGTTACCTCCTCAGCACTAAACCCCCACAATTCGTGTACTTCACCTGAAACATATTGTAACGTATCTGACCCATCCTGATTTATCAAATATTGATAAACTACACCAGGTAAATTTTGTGAAATTGATAAGAGTCGGTTTTCGGTTTCTTTTGATGAGCTAATATCATGAATACTACCATAAATACGCTGAAAACGTCCCTCAATTTCTTCTGCATTTCCAATTACGCGAACCCATTTCTCCTTTTTATTTGCCGTTACAATTACAAGTTCGAAATCAAACGATTGTCCTGTTTTTACACATTCATTGAACTTAAGTAATGCGTAATCATAAAAATCTTTTCTACAAAACGACAAAGTGCTTGCAAGTTCAGGTATATGAGTAGTACTATCAGTTTCAACTATTCGATGTACCATTTCAGACCAAGTTAGTTTTCCACTAGTCAAATCAAGCTCCCAACTACCAATTTTAACTTGTTGTACTACCTGTTGTAATAACTCTTCATTTTTAACATCAACTGTCACGTCTAGGATAACAGAATTAATAATAACAGTACCATCAGATAAAAAGGTTGGAGAACCATACCCTAGGTGATTTCTTAACTCTCCATTTGGCATCATGTATTTCCAGGTAGCTGTCCATTTTGACTTTGATTCTATCGCATCGTATATACTTTTATTTATTTTATCTATTTCACCTCCAGCCTTTATTTGATCCCAAACCAATTGATTATTATTAACAACTAAATCAGCCTCAATGCCCCAAATCTGTAAAGAGCCTTTCGTTACGTATTTTAAACTGTCTGTCCCATCGGGGTGTATTACGTATTGGTATACAACACCTGGTATATTATCTGATAGCGATTGTAGCCTCAGCTCAGCCTCTTTGCGCTCGCTGATATCTTGAAAACTACCATAAATGCGTTGACATTCCCCGTTAAGTAGCTCAGCTGTTCCAATACAACGAACCCATCTTTCTTTTTTAGTAGTAGTCACTATAACCGCTTCATAATCGAACGATTCTCCTTTTTGAATACACTTCTTAATATGTAGTGCTACACTTTCTTTAAAATCATCTCTATAGAAACTTAACCCTGTTTTTAGGCTTGGACAAAATGTTTTTGCGTCTGTCTCATGCAATTGATGTACTTCAACAGACCAAAATATTTCTTCATTTATAAGATCAAATTCCCAACTACCAATTTTGGCTAAATTATTAGATTGTTGGATTAAATTTCTTAACTTTTTCTCTGAAGTAACATTTTTTCCAACCGCATAAATGACACCTTCTTCAATTGAAGGGTTGCTATTCCAACTTATCCAAATAGTTTCTCCATTTTTATTTAAAAATCGATTCTCAAATTCATAGACTGCTTCTCCCTTTTCCAGCTTATTCATTTCTATAAAAGTACTTTCACGATCATCAGGATGTACAAATTCTATTAAATTATGAAATAGAATTTCCTCTTTAGCGTAGCCCAGTAGTTCACAACCCCATTTATTGATTTTTAAAAATTTCCCATTAAAATCTGATAAGCATAAAACATCAGGTATCGCGTTAAACAAGTGGCTTAAATCATTTTCAAGCTGCTTTCTAATTAATTCAGAGCCTACAAATTGTTCTATCTTTTTAAATATCCTACTGTAGTTTTTAAAATATTGAGATTTGTTTTTTATTCCTATTAGTAGTAAGCCAACGACTTCCTCATTGTAAATTAAGGGAATCCCTAATATGGTTTGTAAACCTATAGTTTTTGCAGCATCGCGACGAACAAACTCCTCATTGTTACAAACATCATCCCAAAGTAATTGTTTTTTATTTGCCCATACTTTACCAACCAAGCCTTCATTACGAGAAACCTTGTTTAGTTGTATTTCATGTTGATAAAATAGTTCGTCAGAAGGCAAAGCTGTGTAATGAGAGAGCAGTTTCATTTCGCTTTTTTCTTGATTTAAAGACCAAGCTTCGACCAAGTCAAAGTTCCCAAAATTACTTATGGATTCACATAAACCTGTGAGACTATTCAAGAGATTATTTTGGATGCTAAAGTTGCTACTAATTTGGGAAAGTAAATCTTTTTCTAATACCTGTATCTTTTGTTCTGTAACATCTCTTAGAACAGAGACCCAATGTGTGTATTGACCATCATGGTCTGTTACTGGACTTATAGCAAAATTTGCCCAAAATTCTTCACCCGCTTTATTGTAATTTATAGTAGTTATTTCGCAAGTCTCGAATTTAGAGATAGCTTTGCTTACTTTATCTAATTCTTTCCTTTCTGTATTAGGACCTTGTAATATACGGGGTGTTTTACCTATTATATCTATTGGTAAGTACCCGGTCATAGAAGTAAAGGCCTCATTGACAAAAATAATTTTAGGATCTAGTCCTTTATTACTTGGTTCTACTTCTGTAATGACAATCGCATCTTTGGAATTAGTTATAACACTTTCAAAAAGTTTTAATTTTTGTTGCTCCTTGATTTTTTTTGTAACATCACGTGAATTTGCAACAATTCCGTTCACTTCTGGAATATCTAACATGTTAGTCAAAACTGTTTCTATCCACCTCCACTCTTTGTTGCTGTCTAAAAAGCGAAATGGTTTTACATTTACTTTTTTCTGACTATAAATTTTGTTTAAACTCTTTAAATTAGCCTCTAAATCCTCCGGATGTATAAAATCTGTAGTTTTCCTACCCAATATTTCTTCAGGTGATATACCTAAGATAGTTTTACATGTTGGACTAACATAAGTGTAATAACCATCTTTATTTACTATACTAAAAACATCAGACCCTTCTTGAACGAGAGCTTTAAAACGTAATTCACTATTAAACAATGAGTTATCCTGTTTAGCTTTTTCCTCATCAGCTCTTGCTACACAATACATAAGATTATCACCATCACTCCATTTCGCAGTCCAAAAATTGTATGCTGTTGCACCATTTTTTGTCTTGTACCTATTTGTAAATGATTTAATTACTTTATCACTGTAAATATCAATTGCGGCAGCATTAGTCTTGTTAATGTCTTCCTCTATAACTAAGTCTACAAATGATTTTCCTTCAAGCTCTTCCGGTAAGTATCCCCAAAGTTGTTTTGAAGCCTCACTTACATAAACAAATTTACCTTCCTTGTTAATACTACATAAAACGTCTAAAGAAGCGTTCACCATTTTTTTATAATCAGGTTGACTTGCTTTTAAGGCCTCACAAACTTGACTGATTGCTAAAAAACATTCTTGTTCTCTAAAAATGATTTTATAACCATTGACCACTTGGTAAAGTGTTTCTCCTGAATTAGTAAGAAATTGGAATTTCCCTAGTTGTATGTAACCGCTTTTATTGTGAATTGAAGCGTGAGCATCTATAAATGCTTCTTGCTCTTTTTCAACTATAAAGTTAGTAACGTCACTATTAATTAATGAATTACTGCTGTGACCAAATTGTTGTGTTGCCGCCGAGTTAACATCGAGTATTATGAAAGTCTCTAATTCATAAATCCAACACGACAGTGGATTATCATAAAATAGACTGCTAAAACCAAAGAAATCGTTTTTCATATATTTTAATTAACCTGAAATGATGCGAATTTATAGAAACTAAGTTTAGTAAAAATGATTTTTGAAATCTAGGTATCAACAATCCTCTTTAGTACAACTAATTATAATAAAAGCACCATTAAATTGGATGCGTAATGACATGACTCTTTATAAGCCTACCAAAAAGCACGTTGTAATCAAGACCATTCTTACTTTTTCTTATGGAAAAATAATACCTTGCTAAAATATAAAAAGTTCATTATAAATAACAAGACTTCTAGAAATATGTGTGCTCCGTAAAATAAAAAAAACCATTACGGAACTTGTATAAGTTGTGTAATGGTTTTTTATTGAATTCTAGAAGAATTTACTTTTTCATTTTTTGTCTTTTAACGGGTTTTTCAGCTGGTTCATTTTTGTTCTGCAACAAATAATTAGCCAAAAGTTTTTCTATCAACTCATCCTTTGTAAGGTGATGAAAGACTGTTTTTATTTTTGTTTTTAATTCAGCATCAACATCATGGTTGGGTTTTGTTTTAAAAATTTGTTTTGCCCATAATAAGGTATTGTTTTCTTCGATACTTGAAGCCGAAGGTTTCTTGAACTTACTGAATTTAATACCTAGTTCTTTTTCAAAATCAACAATTTCTTTTTCTTCCTCAGGCTGTAAAACAGTTAAAGATAAACCCTTTGCTCCTGCTCTAGCTGTACGTCCACTGCGATGCACGTAAGATTCATAGACATCTGGTAAGTGATAGTTTACTACGTACGAAATTTCCTTTACATCAATTCCTCTCGCCGCCAAGTCAGTGGCTACTAAGATATTGATATGTCCTTCACGAAATTGCTCCATGATACGATCTCTAATTCCTTGTGACAAACTTCCATGCAAAGCACCTGATGAAAAGCGGTTAATTGCCAAATTTTTTGCAAGTTTGTTTACTGCTGCCTTTGTTTTACAAAATATAATTCCGCGTTCTCCTTCTTTCGAATTTAAAAAGTGCATCAAAACATCTAGTTTCTCGATAGGATCGACCACTATATATTCGTGATCAATATCCTGATTCCCTACAGTTTCCATACTTGCACTTACTTGTACTACATTTTTGTTCAAGTAATTCTGCACCAATTGTTTGATGGTCCCCGGCATAGTTGCTGAGAACAAAATCGTTTTATGATCCTTAGGTAATTCAGCTACTATTTCGTCTAAACTTTCTTTTAAGATACTGACCATTTCATCAGCCTCATCTAGAACTAAAAAGTTGGTTTCCTTCAGATTGATTGCTTTTCGTTGAATCAAGTCAATTAAACGTCCTGGTGTGGCTACAACTATATGAGTTGGATTCGTCAAGCGTTCTATTTGGGGTTTTATAGGTATTCCTCCACAAGTTGCTGCTATCGAAACATCAGGTAAAAACTGCGAAAAAGCTTCTAAATTAGTAAAAATTTGTTGCCCTAATTCTCTTGTTGGAACTAATATTACAGCTTGAACGTGTGCCTTATTTGTATCAATTAATTGTATAAGTGGTAATCCAAAAGCAGCCGTTTTTCCCGTTCCTGTTTTAGCAAGTCCTACTACATCTGTTTTATTAGCTAATAATAGCGGAATTGCTTTTTGCTGAATCTCTGTTGGCGTTACAATTTTCAATTCGCTTAACGCTTTGCAAATTGGTGCCGAAATTCCAAGATCTGAGAATTGTTTTGACATATGTTGTGGATGTATTATTTTATGAAAATGTGATTGATGTGCAACTTTCTAGCCCTGATGGAAACGATATCCTCTTGTGTTGGTGTTCACCACAAGAGATAAAGTGTACAGCAGGAAAAAGCTCCTTATTTTACTCCTCGTCATCAGGCTCATTCATGATTTTCTCACGATACTTTTTACCTAGTAACAAAGTTAGTTTTAATTTGTAATCGTCAATTAGCCATTCACGATAGTTTTTACTGCACTGGCTCAAACATTTTGAATAGCGCTTGATACGACAATCAATATCATCATCAAGTTCCTTAGCTAATGCTTTTGCTTCCTGCAGCGTCTCTGTATTGTAAACGCACATGGTACTGTGTTGCTCTAAAGATTTCTCTAGCACAACCTTTGAACGTAAATTTTGCTTGATGGCGAGCTTATGTTCTTCGTCTATGTCAAAAGTAACATCTTCAGTATTACTAAATTTAGCGCGTAATTCAGGTGGCATTGAATACTTAAAATAAAGTTCAATCTCAGTGTCGTCACGCAGATTTTCTAAATAGAATTCCGGAGATTTAAAAATATGTTGCCAGTTTACCGGCTCACTCCATAGACCAAAACGAGCTGCATTATTACCTAAATCAATCACCGTAAAATCATCCTTGTTAGGTAGTTTACGAGAACCACGACCAATCATTTGGTAATACAAGGTTAAGGATTTTGTTGCTCTATTTAATATGATTGTTTCTACAGTAGGTTCATCAAAACCTGTGGTAAGAATTCCCACTGACGTTAAAATAGCATCAGGTGTATGTTTGAACCAATGCAAAATGTCCTTACGTTCCTCTGCATTACTAGTATTATCTAAGTGACGTATTGGATAGCCTGCTTCCCTAAAAGTTTCATATACATACAATGAAGTATTGATTCCGTTATTGAAAATTAGGGTCTTTTTACCTAATGATTTCTCAGTATAGGCGTGTAACAGTTTCTCTTGCATGTGCATGTTAGTGTACAAATCATCAGAGGATTTTACTGTGTAATCTCCATTAATACCTACTTTAAGAGAAGTTAACCCTACATCGTAGCTATAGGTTGTTGCTCGAGCCAAAAACCCATTGTTAATTAACGAACTAATAGTGTCACCTACGATTAATTCATCGTAGCTTTCGTGCATTGGTAATTTAATATTAGAACTTAATGGCGTTGCCGTTACTCCTAAAATAAACGCGTTTGTAAAGGAACTTAGTAATTTCCTGAAAGAGTTGTAATGGGCCTCATCAATAATTACTAAACCTACGTTGTCAAGGTGTAATTTTTCGTCGTAAATACGATTTTTAAGGGTTTCTACCATGGCAACAAAACACGAAAAATCATTTTGATCTGGTAACTCCTTTACCTTACTGTTAATGATCTTGTTTTTTACTCCAAAACCTTTAAGCATCTTTGATGTTTGCTTACAAAGCTCGATTCGGTGCGTTAAAACAACGACCTTTAAATCGTGCTTGGATAAATAACGACGAACAATTTCAGAGAAAATAACTGTTTTACCACCACCGGTAGGAAGCTGGTAAAGCAGGTGATGTTGTTTAGGTCCGTTATCGATACGTTCAAATATAGCATCGATGTCACCTTGTTGGTATGCATAAAGTTCTTTTCTGTCTTCTTTTTCTATTTCTATAGTATTTTCAAACATTGTTTTTTGTTGGGTTTTTGCAAAAATACGTCTAAAAAACAGTTTATCGGGTATATTTAATTGAAAATATCCCGATGTCATTAAATAATTTTGATTAACGGAATCTACTTAATCCTCTATTTTCTCTAGCGCCGCAACAAATCCCTCCTTGTTTTGCCACCGTTGTGTAGTGGTTTCATTACTTATAGAAATTAGCCGAGACTTGAAATCGGTTACCATTCCGTTTGCTATCGAAAACCGAATCACTTGCTCAAAATAGGTTAACATACTTTTAAAAAACAACTCTTGTTTAATAAAATGATCTACAGAATAAGCTTGTGCTATTTCAATTTGATAACACATAGCGTCAGCAATTACATACGGGTCTACGCCCAAAAGGATAAAATGCTTGATCATTTTTTGAGCCACAGAACGACGCATTTTAGGTCTTCGCTTTATTTTGCCTTTTTGAATTGGAAAATATTCATGTGAGACTTTAACTTTATATTCCTGCAAGAGTGCATTTTCGTTTGGGTTAAAAACAAAGTTATAATAAACCTTTACGGGAATAAATTTCTCATAAAGCGCTACCATTTGCTCCTCGAGTTGTTCTTTAGTCAAATCTTTTAGATACTTTTTTAATTCTCGCTTGCTCATTATCAAAGTTTAGGATTACAAAAGTAAATTAGTTTAGGTTGTAATACCCAAAAAATGAATCATAATACTTAATTTTGGCCTAAATCAAATAAAATAAATGCAATGTTAAAGGTTTTCAAGGTTACAGCCATTCTAGAAGGAATATCTTATTTAGTGTTAATTGCTAATATGCTTATCCTTAAAACGTATAATCCTGACTTGTATCATGTTATTCTTAGGCCTTTTGGTATGGCTCACGGATTTTTATTTATTGCATATATCATTTTAGCTATCTTATTAAAGAAACAGCAAAATTGGAATTATCCGACTTTGGGGATTATTTTAGCTGCATCATTAATTCCGTTTGGAACTTTTTATATCGAAAAGAAATACTGTAAAAATGTTTAAAGCAGCTTCTAAAATATTTACTTTACTCTATCCTTTTTTTAGAAAAATAGGGATGAATTATACTTTTGCTTCCTACATTAGTTTAGTGATTAACATTGCTATACTGTGCTTACTTGCTTATAGTATATATATTGTTTTCAGGCTGTTACTGGTTACAATAATGGTTTTTATTGCCCGACGAACAAAAACACGTTTTGATGATTTATTAGTAACTAATAAAACAGCAAAATACATAGCTCACTTGATTCCTTTGTTATTCATCTACAAATCAGTACCCGTTATTTTAGAAAAATATGAGTATTGGGAAGGTGTTTTTGGCAAACTTGTAGGCATCTATATTGTGATACTTGTTCTATGGATTATTAGAACAATTTTTAATGCCTTGCGAGATTATTTAAAGCTAAAGCCTCGTTACAGTGATAAGCCTATCGACAGTTTCATTCAGGTAATCATGATCCTGCTTTGGATAGTAGGTATTATTATTATTATTTCCAGATTATTCGAGATAGGACATACAGAATTACTGACTACTTTTGGAGCTGTTTCGGCTTTAATAATATTGATTTTTAGAGATATTATTTTAGGATTTGTCGCTAGTGTTCAAGTATCTGTAAACGATATGATTCGTATTGGCGACTGGATTACAATGGAGAAATTTGGCGCAGACGGAGATGTGATTGAAATTAATTTAACCACTGTTAAGGTTCGGAATTTTGACAATACCACCACCACGATTCCTACCTACAGCTTAAGCTCTGATTCGTTTCAGAACTGGAGAGGAATGTTAAATTCTGATGGAAGACGAATTAAAAGACACATTTTAATCAAAACCAGTAGTATTCGTTTTTTGAATGATTCGGAATTAGATAATCTAAAAAACATCAACCTTATTACCGCTTATATAGATAGCCGTAAAGCGGAGATTAATAATTACAATACGGATCGTGGCATTGATAAATCGATTGCCATTAACGGTCGAAACATGACAAATATGGGCGTTTTTAGAAAGTATATTATGCAATACTTAGCTAATCATCCCGCCATCAATCAAGAAATGTTACTGATGTGTCGTCAATTGCAATCTACTGTAAACGGGGTACCTTTAGAGATTTATGCTTTTACAAGCGATAAAAGATGGGAAAGTTATGAATATGTAATGTCTGATGTTTTTGACCATATTATTGCATCTGTTCCCTATTTTGGATTGGAAGTGTTTGAACTACCGTCTAAAGTTACAATTACAAAGTCCTAGTACTTACATTCACCGGAATGAAATAACAATAAAGTTTTTAATCTTGTACAAAAACCCATATACACACTATTTAGATATTGTATTTATCAAGCAGTAGTTAAAAAGATTTAAAAAAAAAATTACACTCTATTTTTTACAAATTCTATTTCAGTTTTTCCATGAGGTTTGGGTTTTCCGTCTGCATCTAAATTGACCATTGTCGTAGTATCAATTGAAATAATTGTTTCTCGAGTCATCATATTTCTTGCTTCACATTTGAGCGTAAGCGAACTTTTACCGAATTTAACAACGTCAATACCAATCTCAATAATATCGCCTTGCTTGGCTGAGCTTCTGAAATTAATTTCGGACATGTGCTTAGTAACAACTCTGGAGTTTTCTAATTGAATAATGGTATATAAAGCCAACTCCTCGTCTATCCAAGCTAAAAGTTGTCCACCAAATAAAGTTCCGTTTGGATTTAAATCTTCGGGTTTAACCCATTTTCTAGTATGAAAGCGCATAAACATTTTTTTAGTAACGCTAAAGTAACTCATCTCAATAAAATTTTCTTTATTTTTAAGAAAAAAAAATGATCGAAAGAGATACATTCATAAAGGATTTAAGAGGGCAAACAATAGGCTCCATAAGTACTGATTCCTCCGCAGAAGAAATTTTCCAAAATAGAGTTCTCAGGCCCATTTTAAAACTTCAGAACGACTTATTTATAGCCTCATTTAAAAATTACATCACAAAGTACAAAGGAGATTTTTATAATCTTACCATTGATAAGCGCTTAGGCGTAATTGAAAATGCTCTTCAAAAAGATGTAAAATACCGAAATACTTTAAAAGGAATGGTCATAGGACTTTTCACCATGGAGGAATATTTATTGTATAGTAATAATTCTTCCAATCTGAGTAAACGGATGATGACTATGTTGCTAGAGCGATTAAAAAGTCAGGTTCAACTATTTGATCAACCCAGAGACATAGAAAAAAAGTAAAATCAGCGGATTTAATTTTATGAATATCGCAATATACTAGGTGGACACACCAGTAAAATTAAAGTATTATAAGTTATTGATAATCTGATTTGTAAAAAACATTAAAAGAAGCAACACAATGACATAATATGTTATTGGCACACTTTTTTTCGTTATTATTGTTTAAAACAAAGTTATGAAAGAGGAATATTTTAAATGGTATTCACCAAACCTATACAGAGAAGTTGAAATGTTAGTTTTTGGACATGCAGGTTATCCTGTAGTTTTATTTCCAACTTCCATGGGAAGCTTCCACGAAAACAAGGATATGGGACTTATTGAGTCGGCAAGATGGTTTGTTGAGCAAGGATTAATTCAAATTTATTGCCCAAGCAGTGTTGATAAAGATAGTTTTTACAACAAGAATATTCATCCCGTACACCGTATAGAAAATCATGTTAGGTATGATAAAATGATTTGTCACGAAATTGTAGAAAAAGTAAAGAACAATACCCATTCTGGCAAAGTAGCGATGGCAGGGTGCAGCTTTGGAGGCTATCATGCCGCCAATTTTGCGTTTAGACATCCCGGTTATGTAAGTCATTTATTTTCAATGGGTGGAGCATTTGAGATAAAAAGTTTTCTAGACGGATTTCATAACGACGATGTATTTTACAATAGCCCACTTGATTACTTATCTGGTCTTGAAGATCATGAATTATGGAACATGGATATTGTTCTAGGAACTTCCAATTGGGACATTTGTTATGATGCGAATTTGAAACTTCATAAAGTTCTAAATGACAGAGGAGTCCAGCATTGGCTTGATGTGAGAGCTGATCGAAAACATGATTGGCCTGTTTGGAAAGAAATGTTTCCGCATTATTTATCCCGAATCAAGTTTTTTTAATCCCACAAATAATAAGTTTAAAATATAAAAAACAGAGCAATGAAGAAAATTGGAATATTATTTGGAATGGAAGACACTTTTCCACAGGCCTTTATAGATAGAGTAAATTCAAAAAACGAAAAGGATATTATTGCTGAAGCAGTTAGTATTGATATGGTGGTTCAAAACAAAGACGGAGATTATGCCGTAATTATTGACCGTATATCTCAAGATGTACCTTTTTACAGAGCTTATTTAAAAAACGCTGCTTTAACTGGAACTAACGTGATTAATAATCCGTTTTGGTGGAGCGCTGATGATAAATTTTTTAATAATTCATTAGCCGATACCTTAGGTGTGCCACTACCTAATACTGTTTTACTACCCTCTGCAGAGCACCCTACAGATACAACGGGCAAATCTTTCCGCAATTTAAAATACCCCATGAACTGGGAAGCCATTTTTGACTATATTAAATTCCCTGCTTATATGAAGCCTTATGCTGGTGGTGGCTGGAAAAATGTATATCGTTTAGAAAACAAAGAAGAGTTTTGGGAAAAGCATCAAGAAACAGGACAACTAGTAATGCTTTTGCAAGAAGAAATTATATTTACTGAATACTTTAGAGTGTATTGCCTTGGTTGCAAAGCGGTGAAAATTATGCAATACGAGCCCCGAAATGAGCCCCACTTGCGTTATGTTTTAGATGGACCTCCAGTTGATAAAAAATTATTAGCCTCTATAAAGGACTACACTCTAAAGCTTTGTAAAGGCCTAGGATACGATTTCAACACGGTAGAGTTCGCGGTTAGAGACGGTATTCCATACGCCATTGATTTTGGAAATCCAGCACCTGATGCAGACGTTAACTCTGTTGGAGCAGAAAATTTTGAATGGGTGGTTGAAGAGTCTGCAAAGATCGCTATCGCTGCTGCTAAAAAACAAAAACCTGGAAAAATTAACTTGACTTGGGGAACCTTTATGAAAGAGGCTATTGCGACAAAATAATAATGTGATACACTCAAATATCTAGCCCAGATAGTAATAGAAATCCTAGTGAGGCTCCAGTTAGCTACCTGTATGGCGAGGTTGATTGTAACAGATAGATACGAGCGAAGCGAACTGACGAAGTAAATAGCTTCTAAAAAATTAAAGATGAAAAAATTACCTGTTTTTACCCTTGGCGTAGAAGAAGAATACCAAATCATTGATCCGGTTACGAGAGATTTGCGCTCTCATTTATCAAAAATAGTTGATGGTGCAAAAATTATATTAAATGAGCAAGTTAAGTCTGAGATGCACCAATCGGTTGTGGAAGTTGGAACAAATATTTGCAAAAATGTTCATGAAGCCGAAAAGGAAATTAAATTCTTGCGATCTAAAATAGTTGAATTAGCTGATAAGCAAGATTTGATTGTTGGTGGTGCTGGAACACATCCCTTTTCTAAATGGCAAGACCAACCCATTACTGATGATCCTCGTTATCACATGATTGTCAACGAAATGCAGGATGCCGCACGCTCTAATTTAATTTTTGGTATGCACTGTCATGTTGGTATTGAAAATAGAGAAATTGGCTTGCAATTAATGAATCAAGCTTGTTATTTTTTACCCCATATATTTGCACTTTCGACTAATTCTCCTTTTTGGGAAGGAAGACAAACTGGATATAAATCGTTTAGAACAAAAGTTTTTGATAAATTTCCCAGAACTGGTTTACCAGAATATTTTGAGTCAGTTGCTGCCTATGACAATTTCTTGGAAACCTTGGTGAAAACAAACTGTATTGATAATCCAAAGAAAATTTGGTGGGACTTGCGCTTGCATCCCTTTTATGACACGATCGAATTTCGAATTTGCGATATGTGTTTAACGGTGGAGGAAACCATGTGTATAGTATCTGTAATACAGGCTATTGTAGCTAAATTATATAAACTAAATATGCACAATATGAGCTTTAACACCTATCGTCCTGCATTGATTAAGGAAAATAAGTTTAGAGCCGCTCGATACGGAATTGAAGGATCCATGATTGATTTTGGTCTTCAGAAGGAAGTAGAAACTCGTATTTTACTTGTTGAACTCTTAGAATTCGTAGATGATGTTGTGGATGAATTAGGTAGTAGAGACCATATTAATTATGTACACCAAATTCTAAAAAATGGTACTGGAGCAGCTAAACAACTAGCCGTTTTTGAAGAAACAAAAGACTTAACAAAAGTAGTTGATTTTATAACGAGTGAATTTACAAAGGGCTTATAGCATAATAGTTTATCTTTGTGATTTACCATATAAAAAATAAAAATGAGCACTAAAAAGATCACGATTGCACTTCTAGATATGTATGACGGTGTACCAAATCAAGGAATGCGTTGTATCATAGATATAATAAGTAGGTTCGAACCTATTGTAGGTTTTAAAATTTTTGATGTTAGAGGAAAAGGTGAACTACCTGAAATTAGCAAATACGATATTTATATTTCTACGGGTGGACCCGGAAATCCCTTAGTAGGAGATGGTAATTGGGATGTGAAGTATTATAGCTTTATTGATGAATTAAACACGTGGAATGCTGAAAACAACATTAAAAAGCACGTTTTGTTTATTTGTCATTCGTTTCAAATGGCTTGCAAGCATTTTGGTCTTGCTGAAATAACCAAAAGAAACGATACCTCATTTGGTGTAATGACTATGCATAAAACAAAAGAGGGCTTACATGATTCTCTTTTTGAAGGATTAGCGGATCCATTTTATGCAATAGACTCTAGAGATTATCAGGTTGTTCAACCCAATTTGAATGTTTTTAAGAAAAAGGGAGCCACAATCATTTCATTAGAAAAAATAAGAGATCACGTTCAATATGAACGCGCTATCATGGCGGTACGCTTTACGCCATATTTTGTAGGAACTCAATTTCATCCAGAGGCTGATCCTATTAGTTTTATTTCTCATTTACGAAACAAGGAAGCCAAAGATAGAATCAGAGAAATGAAAGGGAAAAGAAAGTTTAGGAATATGTTAGAAGACCTTTTAGACGATGACAAAATTTATCGAACAAACGAAACATTAATTCCTAATTTTCTGAGAACTGCAATAAATGATTTGATTAGGACTAAAAAAATAATGTCAAATTAATCCACCTGAGAGCGCATGATAAATAAGTATAGAAAATTATTTAATGAGCAATTTACATCGGAAAAGTATCAGGCATTTAAGGATGATATTGCTTCTGATTTTAATTATGCGCCTACTTTTAGAGTGGCAGAAAGTCCCTTTTTTATATCCAAAGAGCTTAAAGAACAACTAATCGAAGGATCAAATCAAGTTATAGCTTTCATTCAATCTAAAGAATTTAAATCTCTCACTGATAAATCATTAGAATTAAATCATTTAGTCCCTAACGAGGATGAGCACACTACTTTTTTAGCTATTGATTTTGGCATTTGTGAAGAGGATGGTAAAATAATTCCAAAATTAATTGAAGTACAAGGCTTTCCTTCTCTATACAATTATCAGATCGAATTGTATAGCAAATTTAAAAATCATTATGCATTTCTTGAAGAACTAACGCCATTTTTTAATAATATTACCGAACAAGAATATTTAAAAAATATTGAAGATGTCATTTGCAATGATCATCCGAAAGAAAATGTTATTTTACTCGAAATAGAGCCTGAAAAGCAAAATACTAAAATCGATTTTTATTATTGTAACCGGGTTCTTGGAATTCCAATAGTGTGCGTTACAGAGGTTTTTAAAAGAGGAAAACAGCTTTTTTATATAAATAAAGACGGAACTGAAATTGTTATAAAAAGAATCTACAATCGTGTAATTTTTGATGAATTAGATTTAAGAACAGACCTAAGGCTACAATTTAGTTTCGCTGATGAATTGGACGTCGAATGGGCAGGACATCCTAATTGGTTTTTTAGAATCAGTAAATTTATTTTACCCTTTTTAAAAGGTCCTTATTTCATTGAGTCAACTTTGTTGAGCGAATTAAAAGTAATTCCGGAAGACCTTCAAAACTACGTATTAAAACCTTTATTCTCTTTCTCAGGTTCAGGTGTGGTTTTTAATGTAAAGAAAGAAGATATTAAAGCTGTTGTTGATAAAGAATTATACATCTTACAGAAAAAGGTGACTTATAGTCCTGTAGTTCAATCTCCTGATGGTAAGGTCAAAGCAGAAGTGCGTGTGCTATGTACGTGGAAAAAGAAAGATGCATCACCTACCCTACTTTGTAATTTGGTTCGATTGAGTCGAGGTGAAATGATTGGCGTTAAATTCAATAAAGATAAAGACTGGGTTGGAGGTACAATTGGTCTATTTGAAAAAGAGTAAAACTATTTCCACAATTTTTCATAAAGCACTGGACAAACGTTTTTCATTGTTTGAGGCTCATCAACATTCCATGTGAAATTCAACAATGGATAGTTTTCATCATTAGTTACGAAAGAATCGTAATCGATGTAGGAATAGAGTTCTTTATCAGTCACATTTTTAAAAGCATTGATTGCCACATACCAAAATCCTTCAAATTCATACAATTCCTCACCTTCTTTAACCAAATCAATTAAAGTATCAGGATTGGCCTTCGCTTTGTAAAACGTGTCTTTCCCTCTAGATATTAGCCAACATCTAAAATATTCAAAACCATCATCGCTGCAACCTCCATGCATTATATATGCAGCACACCAAAGATCAGAGGTATAGGAATCATACAATAGTTTATCCGTTCGCAAACGAAAACCTATCATTTCTTTAGGAGTCAATTTTTCAACTTCATTTACCAAAAAAATTTCTTGGTCCTCAGTAGAACTGGTTTCTTTTATCGAGTTTTCAATAATACTCCAATATACCTCTTCATCAAGCATTTCACTAGATACTGCGATAGTAACAGAGTCTTTAGCTGTATTTTCAGGAATTAAGCTTACAGTCTTACTGTCTTGAGCAAAAGAAGTAGTGCTTATGAATAAAAGAGAATAGAATAAGGTGCTGCAATTTTTCATAGTCATTTCACTTTTTAAGATTTTCACTTTGATATATCGAGGTTAAAATTAGTATATTTTACTCTGTAATTTCAAAACTCGCTACATAAAAATTTTTGTCAATACTTAATTTTAATTCTTTTTGATTAACTGCTTTCTTTTGCCATTCTGTATTTGCTTTTAGCAATTGCTCTTGACCACTTATTTGAACTTTTACTGGCATGTTAAAACCTACTACACAGTTTGTCCAACGGTAACCTAAAGTTTCATCTTTTAAAAAATATTCTAAGGTAGGTATTCTAGTATCTCTCAAGTATTGATTAAAAAAAGGTTCCAAATCTATCCCTATTTCTTTCGACAGATAATCTTCAATTTGCTTTGTTGATACGGTTTGATGGTAGAATGTACTGCTCAAGCCTCTCAAAATCATGCGCCATTTAGCATCATTATCAACGATTTGACGTAAGGTATGTAGCATATTAGCACCCTTGTAATACATATCACTCGAACCCTCATTGTTCACATTGTATTGACCAATTATAGGTTTGTCATTTTTAATGTTCTTTCTAATCCCCCTTACATAAGTATAGCCAGCTTCTTTACCATAAAAATATTCCAAAAATAAACTTTCAGAGTAGTTTGTAAAACTTTCGTGGATCCACATATCAGCAATGTCCTTGTAAGTAATGTTATTTGCAAACCACTCGTGACCCGACTCATGAATAATTATAAAATCGAATTTTAATCCCCAGCCTGTTCCACTTAGATCTCTACCACGATAGCCATTCTTGTAACCATTTCCATAAGTAACGGAACTTTGATGTTCCATACCCAAATAGGGAGCTTCTACCAATTTATAACTATCCTCATAAAAAGGATACGGTCCAAACCAATGTTCAAATGCTTGCAACATGCGCGGAACATCTTTAAATTGTTCTTTGGCTTTGGCTAAATTATCTCTTAAAACGTAATAGGTACAATCCAGATTTCCTTTTTCACCTTTAAATTTTTCTGAAAAGGAAACATAATCACCAATATTGATATTGACACCGTAATTATTTATCGGATTAGCAACATACCAATTATAAGTTTTTGTTCCATCTTTTACTGTTTTTACGCTTTGCAAACGACCGTTGGATACGTTTACTAAATCCCCTGGAACATTCACGCTAATCAACATATTCTCTACCTCGTCATACATATGATCTTTATTAGGCCACCAAACACTAGCACCCAAACCTTGACAAGAGGAGGCAATAAAAAGTTTTCCATTTGCATCTTTTTTCCATGTGATTCCGCCGTCCCAAGGCGGATTGATAGCTACTTTGGGTTTTCCGCCATAAAAAACAGTAAGTTCTTTAATTGCTGCTGTTTTTTGTGGTGAAGCCATAGTAATGAAATATACATTTCCTTCTCGCTTAAATTTTAAATTTACCCCATCTTGAACCACTCTACTAATAGCCATAGGTTGCTGCAAATCAATTTGCATTACATCATGACTTTCTAAAACGGAATACTTAATAGTGTTTGAACCTGTTATAGTACTGTCTTTAGGGTTTACTTTGATATCTAAATGATAATGTTTCACATCCCACCATGATCGCTCTTTAGTGATACTGCCGCGTAAAGAGTCTTGCCTAGTAAACTGAATATCAGATTTAGATAATAGCCCTTGAGAGTGGCTATTTTGTGCTAAACAAAACACTAAAATCAAGGGTAAAAGATATTTTTTCATGAAATACGATAGGAATTATTACTGTTTTATTCTAAAATATATTAATGTAGTTTAGTTACTTTTTCTTGTGCAACCACCACAGAAAAATCAGCGACCAAGCGATCTGTATAATTATTTAATAACTCTAAAATTCGTTCACTTTTTTTAGACTGTACAATAATTCCGGCATGGTAATCTAGAGGGACTGTAAAACAAACTTCAGGATCTGCAAAAGAAGATAAATTTGGTTTCTGATCTTTAGACAAAGTTAGAACAATACCTGCATATTCTTTTTTAATCTTTGGTAATTTATATTTTTTCCCTTTTACCAAGGCATCTTCTATAGCGGCCCATTCTTTCCATAAATTAATATTAGAAGCAGCATCAACCATCTCGGCAAGGTGTGCTCCTCCTACTCTCGAAGATGTTTCTAGAAAATATATTTTACCATCATCATCGCACTTTATGAATTCAGTATGCGCAGCACCATGTTTTAAACCAAATCCCTTCATGACTTGCTCATTAACCTCTTTTATTGCCTTATCATCATCCGACCCATACGGAATGTTCGAACTTCTAAAAACACCACCACCCTGTGAAATTTCCATTGGTGTGGCTAGATATTTAGAGGTTAAACTAAATATAACTTTTTTATCTAAAATTAAGCTGTCACAATGATAAACTGCACCTGGCTTAAATTGTTCTAAAAGATATTTAAAACGGTTATTTCCCATTTCGTTAATATGTATCCATAAACTTTCTTTATCAAAAACCTTTATGATTCCAGATGCAGATGCCTCTGACCTTGGTTTTAAAACCCATGGAGCTTGCACGGTATCAGCAAATGTGTTAATATCGTGGTCATTAAAAAGAGAACAAAATGTAGGGTTAGAAATACCGCAACTTTTTGCTCGCATGCGCATCGCAAGCTTATCTCTGAAATAGCGACCGGTAGTTTGTCCCATACCGTCGATACGTAGGTTCTCGCGCAAATAAGTAGCTTTTTCAACATCATAATCATCTAAAGCAACTATCGCATCAATTTTATTAGCTTTCATAAGATTGCCTACTCCTAATAATAAATGCTCCAGATTCCAATCTATATCCTGACCTTGCATATAAAATATTTCCTCAATGGCGTCATGTGGCCAAGGTTTATCTCGTAACTTTTCGCTAGTGATGAGATAAACTTTATTTCCAAGGCTATGTAGGTGCGTTAAAAAATCAGCTCCTTTGAAATAATTTGAAATACAAATAAAAGTTTTAACATTTTCCATAAGTCTATATATTTTCAATGAATTTAGTCAATAAATGAACACCGTAAGCAGTCGCATGCTTACTTTTTGCAAATTCGTCATCACCAAAAGCTACTCCTGCAATATCTAAATGCGCCCAAGCGGTATGCTCCTCTGTAAAAAATTCTAAAAATTTAGCTGCACTGATAGCTCCGGCGACTGGTTTTCCACTATAATTTTTTACGTCGGCAATATCACTTTCTATATCTTGTTTGTAGCAATCCCAAAGCGGTAATTGCCATAATCGTTCACCAATTGAATTTCCAGCATCTTGTAATTGTCTTGCAATTGATTCATTATTAGTAAATAAGGCACCGCATTCATAACCAAAAGTTCCTACGCTACTACCTGTTAGTGTTGCTATATCTACTAAGTATTCTGGCTTATAATTTTTTAGCATATAGGAAATTCCATCAGCCAATATTAAACGTCCCTCTGCGTCAGTATCAATAATTTCTATTGAATTACCACTGTAACTTGTAATCACATCGCTAGGTAAAAATGATTTTCCGCTAACTGAATTTTCTGTACAAGGAACAATTGCAGTCACTTTAATGGGTAATTGTAAATCAGATATTAATTGCATAGTACCTAATACTGCTGCTGCGCCAGCCATATCACATTTCATGTGCAACATCCCTGCCGTTTTAATGTTGAGTCCTCCAGTATCAAAGGTAACTCCCTTGCCAACTAAACCTACATGTTTAAAGGTATCCGATTTAGTCGCAGGAACGTAATCCATTATAATGAATTGCGGTTCATTTTCGCTTCCTTGACCAACGGCTAAAAAAGCGCCTAAACCCTCAATTTTGGCAGCTTCTCGTCCAAGAATTTTTACTTCAAACCCATGTTTCTCTCCTTTCTCCTTTGCCCATAGTCCCAGGTAATGAGGAGTTACAGTATTAGGAGGTAGGTCTACAAGAGCTAGTACTTCTAATTGAGCACGTGCAATTTTGATCGATTTATTTACAACGGAAGCATAACTTTTTGAGGAAAAAATTTCTAATTGGAATGCTGAATTTAAAAACGAATGCGCTTCCTTTTTCTTAAAATGTCCTAAATTATAGGTTCCTAGAAGTAGCCCAGATACAACTGCCTCCACTAGATCCTCATTAAAAGCATCAGGAATATATAGCGCCACATTTTGACTAAAATAGCTTTCCTCCTTTTGAGAAACGCTACGAAAAAGGGTCTTTAAGTTTGAATAATCAATTGTTTTACCTATTCCGATAAATAAGTATAACGCATTACCTTTTTCAACAACATAGCGACTGTTCTTTTTACCAAAAAAAACCTTTGACGAGAGCACTATTTCTTCAAATTCAATTGGAACTATATTTTTGGGATTAGTCTCATAAACTGGAACGATCACTGTTCCTGAAAAATTTTCTAACTGTGTTACTTCTTTAATTTTCATTTAGTTTTCTTTAGTGTTAAAAAATAGCCATTCAATTGCCTTTGGAAATTCATCACTCCAAAAAGTTTCGGTATGCTTTCCTAATTTATTTATACTTAAATTAATTTTCATTCTGTTTGCCACAAAACGATCTTCAATCATTTGATTTTTAAATTTTTGAACTTGATCAATCATCGTTTCACTTTCATCTCCTCCAGCATACAAATATATTTTTGTATCCTGCGCCTCTTCATGACTTTTGATCTTTAATTTGGGACCCACCCACAATGATGGTGAAAAAATCATTAGTCTACCAAAAATCTCGGGATAGCGAATTCCGCTAAAAATACTGACTAATGCGCCCATCGAACTTCCTCCTATCCCTGTGAACTCTCTTTCTTTTTTGGTTCTGAAATTAGAATCTACAAACGGTTTCAAGGTTTCTGTCAAAAACTTAATGTATTTTTTACCTTGGCCTTTCCCCAACAGGGTTGTTCCGACATTGTATTCTTTTATTCGGTCTTCTTTAGCGTGTTCTATTGCGATAATAATAATTTTTCCGATTTTGTATTCGGACATTACTGCCAATTTTTTATCAATTTCCCAATTGCCATACTCCGCCTTTTCATTGAACAAATTTTGCGCATCTTGTAAATACATTACGGGATAACTTTCAGAAGAACTATCATAATCATGCGGTAGAAGCGCCCATATTTTTCTTGTTTTATTTAGTTGAGGAATTTCAAACTCATCAGATATCAATACTATTTTGGGCAGATAGTTTGGTTTAAAAGGTAACCAGTTCCTTCTCCATTTACTAACGTGCTCTTTTTGAACTCCAGAATGATTGGTTGTAGATCTATTACTGGTAATATTGCCATCGGCATCAATTTCAACCTCACTCCAATCTCCTTTTGTAAACTTGTAGAGTAACGTATCAGGATATTCAAAATCATGTGTAAATTTAAAATGGTATAAGCCACTACCAATCTTTTCCATTACATAAGCTTTGTCTTGGGTCAGCCAATTATTGAAATTCCCCGATAGGTATACTGGCCTCGAGTCATCTTCATCAGTTGTTAATATAATATGTAGTCCTGTTTTAATAACTGTAGTGTTTAAATTAGTTGTAATCATATGGTCATCAAAACTCATAATGCAAAAAAGTGTTTTTGTAAAATTGTACTAGTAAATATAGTGCATTACACGTTCAAATGAAAGGAAAAAAATAACCCAATACTGAAATATTTCACTATTGGGCTATCAAAAATCCTTTTTTAAGGTACTATTTTTATTTCTGGCGACTCTTTAAAACGCTAATCACATCATCAAGTTCAAATCCCTTTGCTTGTAAAAGAATTAAATAATGAAACAATAAATCGGCACTTTCGCTTAAGAACAAATCATCTTTGTTATCAAGTGCTTCAATTACAACTTCTACCGCTTCCTCTCCTACTTTCTGAGCAATTTTATTCATTCCCAATTTAAACAACGAGGCAACATAACTCTTTTCGGAGTCTGCATTTTCTCTTCTTGTTTTAATGGTTTGCTCTAATTTAGATATAAAGCCATAATCTCCTTTGTTTTCTGTTTGCCAGCAGGTATCTGCACCGGTATGACAAGTAGGACCAATTGGTTTTGCTTGAATTAATAGGGTATCACCATCACAGTCATTCTTTATATCAACCAATTCCAGGAAATTTCCACTTTCTTCTCCTTTAGTCCAAAGCCTTTGTTTTGAACGGCTAAAAAAAGTTACTTTTTGTGTGTCTATTGTTTTTTGATAGGCTTCTGCATTCATGTATCCCAACATCAAAACCGTTTTAGTTTCGCTATCTTGTATAATTGCAGGAATTAAACCATCTGTATTTTTTGTAAAATCTATGTTCATTATTGTGAGTCTAAAGTTGTAAAGTCAAATGTCTAAAAGTAAGTTTAAATTCTAACTTCGATATTATTATTTTTAAGTTCTTTTTTTAAGGCTTTAATTTCAATTTCTTTAAAATGAAACACGCTTGCCGCCAGTGCTGCATCTGCTTTTCCTTCAATAAAACTGTCTACAAAATGTTGCATATTTCCCGCCCCACCTGAAGCGATAATTGGAATATTAATTAAAGTAGACAATTTAGCCAAAGCTTCATTAGCAAAACCATTCTTGGTTCCGTCATTATCCATAGAAGTAAACAATATTTCTCCTGCACCTCTTTTAGCTACTTCAACCGCCCAGTCGAATAGATTCAATTCTGTAGGTACTTTACCTCCCACTAAATGAACAATCCATTGACCATCAATCTGCTTCGCATCAATAGCAACAACAACACATTGACTTCCAAATTTTTGCGCTAGCTCGTTAATTAAATCAGGATTTTTGACAGCTGATGAATTAATCGAAACTTTGTCGGCACCATTTTGCAACAAAATTTCAACATCTTCCACTGATGCTATTCCGCCTCCAACAGTAAAGGGTATGTTTATCGTCGAAGCTACTTTACGAACTAAATCTACTAATGTTTTTCTTCGTTCTTCAGTCGCTGAAATATCCAAAAAAACCAATTCGTCGGCTCCTTCATCTGAATAAATCTTCGCTAACTCTACTGGATCACCAGCATCACGCAAATCTACAAAATTTACGCCTTTTACCGTACGTCCGTTTTTAATATCTAAACAGGGAATTATTCTTTTAGTAAGCATTTCATTTTTTGTTGCACAGAAATTCGCAGAGCTTTCGCAGAGATACACAAAAATTTTAGCGAATCTTTGTATTTTCTTTGCGAATATTTGCGAAATATTCTATTTATTTATAATGTAGTTTTCTAATTGTTTCAAACTAATTCTTCCTTCGTAAATCGCTTTTCCTATGATCGTTCCTTCACAACCTAAGTCCGCTAATTTTGGTAATTCATCGAAAGTCGAAATTCCACCTGACGCGATTAATTTAATGCCGTCTCTCGACTCCGCTCGAGATGACATGCTCGACTCCGCTCGAGATGACATGCTCGACTCGGCTTGAGATGTCATGCTCGAAGTTACACTGCATTGCTCTAGAATTTTTTTATATAAATCAAAACTTGGACCTTCTAGCATTCCGTCTTTAGCGATATCTGTGCAAATCACGTATTGAATCCCTTTCTCTTGGTATCCCTGTATAAACGGAACTAACTCTTGATCTGATTCTTCCAACCATCCTGACACTGCTACTTTTTCATTATTAGCATCAGCTCCTAGTATAATTTTATCGGCCCCAAAAGTGTTGATCCATTTTTCGAAAATATCACGATTTTTAACGGCAATACTTCCTCCTGTAATTTGGTTAGCACCGCTTTCAAAAGCAATTTTTAAATCTTCATCCGATTTTAAACCACCACCAAAGTCAATTTTCAACTTGGTTTGAGTCGCAATTTGCTCCAAGATTTTATGATTAATAATCCGACTTGATTTTGCACCATCTAGATCGACTAAATGCAAATATTCAATTCCGTGTGCTTCAAATTCTTTAGCTACTTCTAGCGGGTTTTCGTTATATATAATTTTGGTGTTGTAATCCCCTTTAGATAGGCGAACACATTTTCCATCAATGATATCTATGGCTGGTATTATTCTCATTTTTTTAATTTAAAGATTTAAAAATTGTAAAATTTAAAGATTGGCAATTTGAAACATAGTACTTATTAATCCAGATTTTTTAAATCATTAAATCTTTCAATCATTTAATTTTAGGAAATTCCCCAAAATTTTCTCCCCTACGTCACCACTTTTCTCAGGGTGAAATTGGGTTCCGTAAAAATTGTTTTTTTGCAATGCCGAAGCATATTCTAGTTCGTAATTAGTAGTAGCAATCGATTCGGCGCACTCTGGAGCGTAAAAACTATGTACTAAATACATGTATTCGTTCTCAGCAATGTCTTTAAATAAATCCGATTTCAAGTTATAAATCGTGTTCCAACCCATTTGTGGCACTTTTACTTTTGGTGTAAATTTAATCACATCTACATCAAAAATGCCTAATCCTTTTGTGTTTCCCTCTTCGGTTTTGTTGCACATCAATTGCATTCCAAGACAAATACCTAATACAGGCTGCGTCAGTGTAGGAATCAACGCATCCAAGCCGCTGGCCAAAAGCATTTTCATCGCTGAACTCGCTTCACCCACACCCGGAAAAATCACTTTGTCTGCTGCTTTGATCTCGGCTGGATCATTACTCAAAACCGCCTTATATCCCAATCTTTCGATAGCAAACATAATACTTTGAATATTACCTGCTCCGTAGTTTATTATTACTAGTTTCATTTATATAGTCTTAAAGTCGAAAGTCGAAAGTCCTAAAGTCGTTTACAATTACCTAGCTATAGGACATTTGACTTTAAGACCTTTGACTTTATGACTTATTAAAGCATCCCTTTCGTCGATGGCAAAATCATTTTTTCGGTATCGCGTTTTACGGCAACTTTTATCGCTTTGGCGAAAGCCTTAAAAATAGCCTCAATTTTATGATGCTCGTTGTCACCTTCGGCTTTGATATTGATGTTGGCCTTAGCACCATCAGAGAATGATTTAAAGAAATGCAAGAACATCTCTGTTGGCATCTTACCTACCATTTCACGTTTGAATTCGGTTTCCCAAACCAACCAATTTCTACCTCCAAAATCAATAGCCACCTGCGCTAAGCAGTCGTCCATTGGTAAACAAAAACCATATCTTTCAATACCTAATTTGTTTCCTAATGCTTTCGCAAAAACTTCTCCTAGAGCAATTGCTGTATCTTCAATAGTATGATGTTCATCGACCTCTAGATCTCCTTTTACAAGAATTTCTAAGTCCATTTGCCCGTGACGTGCAATTTGGTCAAGCATGTGATCAAAAAAGGCAATTCCGGTTTCAATTTTACTTTTCCCCGTACCATCAAGATTCAAGTTAATGTAAATATCAGTTTCATTGGTTTTTCTCGAAATCGCAGCCGAACGTGCTTCTAGTTTCAAGAACTCGTAAATAACTTTCCAATCCATCGATTGCAAGACTATTGTTTCATCTAACTCTTCTCTTTTGGCGCTAATCTCTTCACTCCCTGCTCCATCAGAATCGTTCATGAAAACTGCCTTTGCTCCAAGATTTTTAGCCAATTCCACATCTGTTAAACGATCTCCTAACACAAAGGAATTCGCCAAATCATACTCTGGATTGTCAATATATTTAGTCAACATTCCTGTTCTTGGCTTGCGTGTGGGTGCATTATCTTCTGGAAAAGAACGATCTACAAAAATATCATCAAAAAGAACTCCTTCATTTTGAAAAGCTTTTAAAATAAAATTTTGCGTAGGCCAAAACGTATCTTCAGGAAAACTATCCGTCCCCAGACCATCTTGATTGGTTACCATAACCAATTCGTATTCTAATTCGGTTGCGATTTTAGCCAAATATTGAAATGCTTTTGGATAAAACTCTAATTTATCTAAACTATCTAACTGAAAACCTTCTGGTTCTAAAACAATCGTTCCATCACGATCTATAAAAAGTACTTTTTTCATTTTATGTAAGCTTTTAGCTGCTAGCTTTTGGCCATTGGCTAGTTGTGTTTTATTTTTTATTTTGGCGTGTCCCAAAGGGTCGGGCCATTCGTTCCCGCTTTTATATGACTTCGTTTCTCCGTCATAAAAAGAGCTCCACTACTATCCCTCACGCAAATCGGATTTTAATCCTAATTATATTTTAAAGACATTTATCGTCTTCGGTCATACCTTCCATTTTCTTTAAAGCAGTATTTGCAGTAACTTCTTCACAATAAATGTTATTTACAAATGCCCCTGTTTCAAAAACCAATTGAACATAAGTAATCTTGCCTGCTTCAACCAATACTTCGAACTTCTCGGCTTTCTCTTTAGACTTCTTTCCTCCAAATTGAACTGAGCATTCATGTTTACCGACAGGAACTTCATGTATAGAGTACTTTTTATTATTCAATTTGCAAACAAATTCTCCATCAATAAAGGTTTTAAATGCTACTGCAGAACCTTGAAAACCAGTTGACCTCAAGAAATAAATTTTGCCAGTTTCTTTTGCTTGAACATCCTGAGCCTTCATTACAGTATTAAAACTCAATGAAATTAATAATACAATGATAAATTTTTTAAACATTTTTTATTTGGATTAAATTACACATTTATGATTCGCTAATTGATACTAAAGCCTCTATCAATTGCTTATTTTCATCCGCTGTACCTATTGTTAAGCGCAAGGTGTTTTCACATAAAGGCTGCGTTGTACGATTACGAATTACAATTCCTTTTTGAATCAATTGATCATAACGTTTATTAGCATCATCTACTTTTATTAAAACAAAATTAGCTTCAGTAGGATAGATTTTCGAGACAAAATTTACTTCATTTAATACTTTAAGTAAATCATCTCTTTGTATTACTATTGAATCAATTTCTAATTGAATTTTTTCCTTATCAGCTAATCTTTCTAAAGCTCTTTGCTGTGTTAACTCATTCACATTATAAGGCGGTTTTATCTTATTTAAAACCGCAATGATCGCTGCAGATGCATAGCAAATTCCTAGACGAATTCCAGCTAGACCATACGCTTTTGATAAGGTTTGGGTTATGATTAAATTAGGATATTCATCCAATTCATTCAACCAACTTGGCTTTTTTGAAAAGTCAATGTAGGCTTCGTCAATTACTACCAAACCATTAAAGTTTTTGAGCAATGTAACTATACTTTCATCATCAAATGAATTCCCTGTTGGATTATTTGGTGAACACAAAAACAATACTTTTGTATTTGCATCTACTGCACTTAGGATTTTGTCGATCTCAGGCTGAAAATCTGGGGATAATAAAATCTCTCTATTTTCAACAGCATTAATGTTTGCTAAAACGCCATACATTCCGTACGTTGGCGGCAAAGTGATCACGTTATCTGTTTTAGGCTCGCAAAAAGCTCTGAACAGTAAATCTAATACTTCGTCACTACCGTTTCCTAATAAAACCTGCTCTACTTTTAGGTTTCTTTGTTTTGCTAAAACGGCTTTAACATTCCTCTGCTGAGGGTCAGGATACCGATTTACTCCATTTTGGTACGGATTCTCGTTAGCGTCCAAAAAGGTCATTTGAGCCACATCAAAATCCTTAAATTCATCGCGAGCCGACGAATATGGTTTCATGGTCTTGACGTTCTCGCGAACTAAATTATTTATATTGAAACTATTTTCCATCTTTAATGCCTTTTAATCGTAATGTAACTGCATTTTTGTGTGCTTGCAATCCTTCAGCTTCAGCCATAAGTTCGATTGCCGAACCAATATTTTGAATTCCTTTTTCAGATATCTTCTGAAAAGTCATTGCTTTCATGAAACTATCCAAGTTTACGCCACTGTAGTTCTTTGCATAACCATTGGTTGGCAACGTATGATTAGTCCCTGAAGCATAATCTCCAGCGCTCTCAGGAGTGTAATTCCCAATAAAAACCGAACCAGCATTTCCTATGTTATCAACGTAAAAATCTTCATCTTTTACACAAACTATAAAATGTTCAGGTCCGTATTCATCGATTAAATCTAAGGCAATTGTATCGTTTTCTACGTAAATTAATTTCGAATTAGCAATAGCTTTTTCGGCAATTTCTCTGCGTGGCAGCACTTTCAGTTGGTTTTCAATTTCAGTTTCAACGGCATCAATTAATGATTTAGAAGTTGCTACCAAAATAACTTGGCTGTCTATACCATGTTCCGCTTGAGAAAGTAAATCAGAAGCTACAAAAGCGGGAACAGCAGTATCATCAGCAACAACTAATAATTCTGAAGGCCCAGCAGGCATATCAATAGCAACTCCAAATTGGGTTGCTAATTGCTTAGCTACAGTTACGTATTGATTTCCAGGTCCAAAAATCTTGTATACTTTCGGAATTGTTTCTGTACCAAATGTAAGCCCTGCAATCGCTTGAATCCCTCCCACTTTCAATATTTTAGTAACCCCACATAAATTAGCGGCGTACAAAATAGCTGGATTAATTTTTCCATTTTTGTCAGGCGGTGAACACAAAACAATTTCTTTACAACCTGCTATGTTTGCCGGAACAGCTAACATTAAAACTGTTGAAAACAAAGGAGCCGTTCCACCAGGAATATATAAACCAACTTTTTGAATCGGTCTTTTTTCTTGCCAGCAAGCTACACCTTCAACTGTTTCAACAGCTACTTTAGGAGTTTTCTGCGCAAAGTGAAATTTTTCGATATTACTTTTAGCTAATTGAATCGCTTCTTTTAGTTCAGTAGGAATTATAGCAATCGCCTCTTCTATTTCAGTTGTTGAAACAGCAATCTCTTTAGGAGCGCCACCATCAAACAAAGCAGTATATTTGGCAACAGCTTCATCCCCTTTTTTTTGCACTTCTCTAAAAATTTCTTTTACAGTTTGTTCTATATCATTTACCGTTTTTGTTGGTCTTTCTAAAATTGCAGACCAAGTATCAGGTGTTGGATTGTATATTTTATTCATGATTTTATAGTTTAAATTTTAAAGCTCTTCATAGATTAAGTCATAACGAACCTATCTACTTATGAATTCCCACTTGAAACTTAATTAAAGTACCATTTTCTCAATTGGGCAAATTAAAATTCCCTCGGCACCAGCCTCTTTTAACTGATCAATTACATCCCAGAACGTATCTTTATCAATAACAGAGTGTACACTGCTCCATCCTTCTTGTGCCAATGGCAATACGGTTAAACTACGTAATACAGGAAGAATTTTACCAACTTCTTCAATTTTATCATTTGGAACATTCATCAAAATGTACTTTGATCTTCGCGCTCTTAAAACTGACTCGATTCTGAATTTTAACGTATCTATTAATTTCTGGACATCTGGAGTCACCTTTGGAGAAACGGCTAAAACTGCTTCACTTTTATAAATGATTTCTACTTCTTTCAAGTTGTTTTTGAATAAAGTACTTCCGCTTGAAACGATATCTACAATAGCATCAGCAAGACCTATATTGGGAGCAATCTCTACTGAACCTGAAATTTGGTGAATATCTACATTAATTCCAAATGAATTGAAATACTCAATTACAGTGTTTGGATAGGAAGTTGCGATACGCAATCCATCTAAATCTTTGATAGAATTGTATTCGAAAGTTTTAGGAACAGCAACAGATACTTTACATTTTGAAAATCCTAGTTTCTGAACCACTTGGATTCCTTTTCCTTTTTCGACTAATAAATTATCTCCTACGATAGCAATATCTACTACTCCATCGATCAAATATTGAGGGATATCTGAATTTCTTAGGTATAAAACTTCAAGAGGAAAGTTAGACGCTTCAGCTTTCAACTGGTCGATTCCGTTATTGATAGAAATTCCACAATCTTTTAGAATTTGGATACTCTCTTCGTTTAATCGTCCTGATTTTTGAATTGCAATTTTTAATGTACTCATTGTAATAAATTTTTAGAATAGTTATGTCTGAGTACAGTTAGATTCAATAAAAAACCCGTTTGATGTACTCAAACGGGTTTTTAAATATGATGATTTACATGCATACCATTAACACATCGCTTGAGAGCAATAATGAAAATGATGATGATGTAATTTGTTTGTAAACATGACTTGTATTATTTTTCAGATGCAAATATAATTGTTTTTTTTATTAGTAGCCAATTATTAGTTTAACTAAATGTTGTTTTTTTGTTAAATCAGTACTATTCTCCGTTCTCATTGTTGATTTGAATCTCTTTATCATTTGGATAAATAGTTTTTTGAAGCGCGTTGTCACGAATTTCAGTATGACGAATTTCACCACCAGAAGTACCTACTCTTGTTGCAACTGCAACCGCAGCAATAGCTAAAATTAGAGTTACGAATGACAACAATTTAGCCAATTTGTGCTTTTTAATAGCAGTATAAAGTGATCCTAAACTAATAATCGCTAAGGCGTATAATAGAATTGCCAACTTTTCTGCTAGTTCCTCATGCTCATGAATTATTTCATGTCCTATATTAGGCATATCTTCTACAATTTCCTCAGCTCCTTCTCCTGTGTACATACTTGCAAAACCAAATGCAGCTGCAATTACAAAAAGAATATATGCGGTATTTTTGACCGATTTACTCTTCATAATGAAACCTACAATCAAAATTCCTAAACCAAAAATAGTTCCAATAATTGGAAAATGATTTACTACTAAGTGCCAATGTGCGTCGTTCATAATTTTATTTTTAAATTGTTATTTTATACTCTTACACCGAAAACATAACCTACTAGTGCGGACAAACCCATTGCAATTGTACCCCAAATTGTAATTCTAATAACCGCTTTTGTAATACTTGAACCTCCAGTTTTTGCTGACAATCCACCTAAGAGTATTAGAAACAAAATTGTTGATCCGTAAAGCCAATATTCCATACCCTCAATTGGTGCAAAAAGTACTACAACAAGAGGCAAAACGCCGCCAATTGTAAACGAAGCTCCTGAAGCTAGTGCTGCCTGAATTGGATTTGCTTGACTAATTTCATTAATACCTAATTCGTCTCTTATATGCGCAGCTAATGCATCCTTTTTAGTAAGCTCAATCGCCACTTGCATTGCAGTTTCTTTTTTGAGTCCTCGTTTTTCATAGATCTGCGCCAATATATTTAATTCTTCCTCTGGCATTTCTCTAAGTTCTATTTTTTCTCTTTCAATGTCTGCAGTTTCGGTATCTGTCTGAGAACTTACAGAAACATACTCACCTGCTGCCATAGATAAAGCACCCGCTACCAGACCTGCGACAGTTGCCAGAACAATTGGTTCCCTAGTAGCACTTGCTGCCGCAATACCAATGGCAAGACTGGAAATAGAAATTATACCATCATTTGCCCCCAGAACGGCAGCTCGAAGCCAATTGCTTCGATGTATGTAATGATTATCTAAATAATTATCAATTGTTAGTATTGAATTATCGTTGTCGTTTATCATAGCATTGAGGGTACTGTGTAATTTCAAAAAAAACTCTATATTTTCAAACTACTTTGAAATGAAAATAAATTTGTGATTTTTTAAAATTAATAATTATTTACTACTCTTTTAAATCGTAGGCTCCTTTGATCAAAATAGTGCTTTTAGCGTTTATTTGACCACCCAAAATTAGTTCAACATATTGATCATTAACTTCTCCTATTGTTACCGAAACTTTTTTGAATGCGTATTGAGAATTAGTTTTCGAATCCAATAAAAGTACAAAATTTTTGTTTCCTTCTTTAATTAAAGCTTCAACTGGAATAGCAAGTCCTTTTTTAGTAGCAACAATTATATTTGCTTCTACAAACATACCTGTTATGAGTTGTTGCTTGAGGTTTTCTTCTAAGTGACCGTGTACGTTGATTGTTCTATCGTTTCCTTCGATCGATTTTCCTACGAGATGCACTTCGGCCTTGAAAGTTTCGTTTGTAGCTTCGGGAACCTTGAATTTAATTTGCTGACCTTCTTTTACTTGTAAAATATCTTTTTCAAATACATTAAGCTCTAAATGCAAGTGATCTGTTTCTATTATTTCTAACAAAACATCGCCAGTCCCAGCATACATTCCCAAATTAGCATTCATAACTACTATATCTCCAGCAATTGGTGCATAAATAGTAATTACTGAGGTAAGAACACCTTTCTCAACAGCTGCTGGATTGATATTTAAAAGTTTAAGTTTTGCTTTTAAGCTTTGATACATGGCTTTAGTACGGCGGTACTCACTCTCTGCCTTCAAATAATTTTTTTGAGAAGTAATCTTTTCATCATACAAAGTTTTCTGACGCTCGTATTCTGATTTTAAATAGTTGATCTGCTCTGCTACTTCCAAATACTCTTTTTGAATATCTAAAAATTCTGTGTTCTCTATCGTTAATAATGCTTGTCCCTTACTTACCTTATTTCCTACAAGAAGCTTAGTAGATTTAATATAACCTGGCACAAAGGTGGTTACCTTAGCTCTATTTTGTGGTGGTACATCGATTTTACCTGATGCTTTGACAGTAACATCAAAATCTTGTTCTTGAGGATTTCCTATAGCCATTCCTGAAGATCCAAACTGTTCTTTGGTTACAATTAGTAAACCAGTATCTTTTGTGACAACTTCCTCTATCTTGTTTTCTTTACAAGAAAATAAAAATAGGGACAAAGTGAGTACGTATACTATATGTTTCATTATAAGTTATTTTGTATGTTGATGTATTGTGAGTCTAATTGTGTTTTATTGAATAATAAGACATTATCTAAGTAATCTACTTGTATTGTTGTAGCATTTTCAAGACTTAAAATGTACTGGAAGAAATCAATCTCACCTTGTTTGTAACTTGCGTTGGCAACCTTTATAATTTCATCGGACAATTTTTTACCATATTGATTGTAATAGGTAATTGCTTCTTGGTACTTCTCTAACTCATTTTGTTTTTGACTAATAAATTGATCTATTTTTTGCTCTTCATTTAACCGTTGTTGCTCCCAACTTTGTAATTCTAACTGTGCCACCTTACTTTTGGCTACGTTACCTCCAAATAAAATAGGAACGGAAATTCCTACCTGAAAACCATTAATAGATTGTGAAAGTCCTTTGTTTGAACCTCTAAAATAATCCAAATTTAAATCTGGTAACCAATGTTGTTTTTGGAGAACAATTTGTTTCTTGTAGTTATTTGTAACACTTTCCAAATAAGTAGTATGTAGTGCTTTATTTGAAGTTATTTGATCATTAATATAAGGAACAACTGTGTTGTTTTTTATTGCAATAGTACTATCTGATTGTACCAATGAAGTTAGCAATTCATATTCAGCTTTCTTGTCCTTTCCTATCTGTATTAATTTAGTTTTAATCTGCCTATATTTAGCTTGTGCAGTAATCTTTTCTAGATAATTAGTTTCTCCAAGTTCAAAACGTCTATCGCTAGCTTTAGAAAAATTTTGGTACAAACTATCTAAATACTGGTACCGCTTTTCTTGATCTTGCCAATATACTATTTGAAAATAGCTCTTAGCTATTTGTAGCGCCAATTTGCTTTTGTGAAGTTCAAATGTTGCTTTTTCTTTTTCATAATCGGATTCATAGACTTTGCGTTGCGCACCGTAAACAGTAGGAAATGCAAAACGCTGCATAACACCAATGACCTTCAAAGGTTCATTATTGAAAGCGATGTTGTTCTTGTCGTAGTTGTAATAGACATTAGTTTTATCAAACGTATACGCACTTTTGATATTGGCTTGAGCCTTATCTACTTGTAACTGATAACTTTTTATTCCTTTATTGTTTTTTATTCCATTTGAAATTAATTGGTCCAACTCAGAATCAGGATTTTGAGCAAAGGCAAATGAGGTACTGAACAAAATGATTAGTAAGTAAGTTGCACTATTGTGTTTCTTGAATTTTGGTTTTTTGAATTCCTTTTGGTCAAAAACCTTAAATAGTATAGGTAAGACCACCATGGTCAGGATTGTGGCAGTAAACAAACCTCCAATAACTACTGTTGCTAAAGGTCGCTGTACCTCTGCCCCTGCAGACGACGAAATTGCCATTGGTAAAAAACCTAGCGCAGCTGCTGCCGCGGTTAGTAAAACTGGACGCAATCTATCTGTAGTTCCTTTCAATATCAGTTCGTCTATGTTTTTCATTCCTTGATGCTTTAGTTCTTTAAAATGTTCAATTAAAACAATTCCGTTAAGGACTGCAATACCAAAAAGTGCTATGAATCCAACTCCTGCCGAGATGCTGAAAGGCAAACCGCGTAGCCACAGAAATAAAACTCCTCCTACTGCTGATAATGGTATCGCAGAGTACACCATTAGAGCCTCTTTTATAGAACCAAAAGCAAAATACAACAAAATAAAGATTAAGAATAAAGCAATAGGAACCGCGATCATTAATCGCGCTTTTGCCGATTGCAAATTTTCAAATTGTCCGCCATATTGTACATAATAGCCCGTTGGTAATTTCACTTTAGTACTCACTATATTTTGTATGTCAGTTACTACACTTTGTAAATCTCTATTACGAACATTAACACCTACTACAATTCTTCGATTTGTATTGTCTCTCGAGATCTTTGCTGGGCCTTCTGAGTAATCAATAGCGGCAAGTTCTTGTAGCGGAATTTGTTCTCCATTGGGAGTGGCAACATATAGGTTTTTTAAATCATTTATACCTTGCCTATTTGATTGGTTTAATCGTATTACCATATCAAAACGTTTTTCTCCTTCAAAAACATTCCCAACAGTTTTTCCTGCAAAACCAAGTGCTATCATATCATTTAATTCTGCTACATTTAGGCCGTAGCGAGCAATTTTAGATCTGTCGTAACGCACAGTCATTTGCGGTAATCCTTCCGTTTTTTCGATAATAATATCAGATGCACCCTCTACTTTAGCAATCGCTTTTTTTACCTCCTCGGCTTTTTGAGCCAAAATAGCCAAATCTTCGCCAAATATTTTAATGGCAACGTCTGATCGCGTTCCTGAGATTAGTTCATTAAAGCGCATTTCGATAGGTTGTGTAAATTCAATTTCCATATTCGGAATTTGTTCTTCGATAGCTACTTTAATTTTATCAGCTAATTCGTCCTTTGATTTTGCCGAAACCCATTCAGATTTTGGTTTTAGCTTTACAATCACATCACTTTCCTCCATACTCATAGGATCCGTAGGTACCTCGGCAGCACCAATTCTACTTACGACTTGATCTACTTCGGGAAATTTTTTCAGAATTATATTTTCAATTTTAGTAGTTGTTTCAATAGTTTTGGTCAGAGTAGTTCCTGTTTTAAGTACTGGTTGAATAACAAAATCACCTTCATCTAAGGTTGGAATAAATTCCCCACCCATACTACTAAAAACTACTACAGCCAATACTAATAAACCAATTGCGCCATATAAAACTTTCTTGGTGTTAGTCAAAGCCCACGTTATAATAGGAATGTACCAGCTATTTAATTTTGCGATTAAGCGATTAGAAATAGAATTTGGGTTTTCCTCTCTTGCTTTTAAAAATAAAGAAGAAACCACTGGGACATAAGTAAAACAGAATATCATAGCTCCAACTAATGCAAAACTAAAAGTCATTGCCATGGGCTTGAACATTTTTCCTTCGATCCCCGACAATGAGAGTATGGGAATAAATACAATCAAGATGATAAGCTGTCCAAAAATGGCCGAATTCATCATCTTGGAAGCACTTTTATACGTAATTTGATCAATCTCTATCTGACGATCTTCAGGAGACAACGGGCCCAATTGGGCTGCTTTTTGAGCTATTTGAAAGGCAATAAACTCGACTATTATGACAGCGCCATCAATTATTATTCCGAAGTCGATTGCACCAAGACTCATTAAATTAGCATCAATACCAAATATATTCATTAGTGATATTGCAAATAATAAACACAAAGGAATTACAGAGGCTACAACCAAGCCAGAACGCCAATTACCAAGCAATAACACAACGACAAAAATGACAATCAAACATCCTAAAATAAGATTTTCAGCAACTGTAAAAGTAGTCTTACCTACTAGTTCGCTACGTTCTAAAAATCCATTTATATATACTCCTTCAGGCAGTGACTTTTGGATTTCGGTAATGCGTGACTTTACATCGTTTATCACTTGCTTCGAGTTGGCATTCTTCAGCATCATTACTTGACCCAGTACTTTTTCGCCTTCTCCATTTCCTGTAATTGCCCCAAAGCGATTGGCGCTACCAAAACGGACATCTGCCACATTTTTAATATAAATTGGTAGACCATTTATATTTTTAACCACTATATTTTCAATGTCAACTAAGGATTTTACTTTTCCCTCTGCACGAATAAAATAACTCTGATTTACTTTTTCGATATAAGCACCACCAGCGATACTATTATTGTTTTCAAGAGCCGTAAAAACATCAGTAGTGCTAATATTCATCGCTTTTAACTGCGCAGGATTAATGGCAATTTCATACTGCTTTAAAAACCCTCCCCATGTATTAATTTCGACTACTCCTTTTATTCCTGACAACTGTCTTTTTATGACCCAGTCTTGAATGGTCCTTAAATCGGTAACAGAATATTGGTTTTTAAATTCAGGTTTTACTTCTAAGGTATATTGATAAATTTCGCCAAGACCAGTAGTAATTGGTCCCATTTCGGGAGTTCCAAAACCAGCCGGAATTTTTTCTGATGCTGATTTTATTTTTTCGGCAATCAATTGTCTTGGTAAATAAGTACCTAAATCATCATCAAAGACGATAGTTACTACTGACAAACCAAATTTTGATATTGATCTAATTTCTTGAACTCCTGGTAAATTAGCCATTTCAATCTCTACCGGATACGTAATATACTGCTCAATATCTTGAGTAGAAAGGTTGCGAGAGGTAGTAATTACTTGAACTTGGTTATTAGTGACATCAGGAACTGCACCTATCGAAATTTGGAAAATGGAATAAATACCGAATCCAAAAATCCCTGCAGTGAATAATAAAACGATGAGTTTATTCTTAAGGCTAAAAGCGATTATTTTCTCTAACATTTATTGTGTTTTTTAGATAATCAAAAGTAAGACAATTGTGAGTGTATTCCCTTAAGATAGCCTTAAGGTATACTTAAAGAAAGCTTAGGATTACCGTTGTGCCATGACCTTCATGGCTTTGAATAGCGACGGTAATATGAAGCATCTCTGACAGCCTATTCACGATAGACAATCCTAGACCTGTTCCTTTAATTTCAGGGTGATCAGAAGATTTTGATCGGTAAAATTGATCAAAAATCAGCTGTAAATCTTCTTCAGGAATACCGATACCTGTATCTGTAATATGACATTCTAGAACCGATTCTCTTTCGACAAAAGTTATGGTTATCGAACCACCTAAATTGGAATATTTAATGGCGTTCGAAAGTAAATTAGAAAGAATGATAGAGATTAAATATCGATCTGTATTATAATAAAAGTCGGTTCTTTTGGATAAAACAACTTGAATCTTTTTGGACTCTAGCTCATGAGAGAATCGAGAAATTACCTCTAGAACAACCGCATTTAAATTAATTTTATCAATGTTGAGCGATTGCTTTTGGTTCTCATAGCGTGCAAGTAATAATAATTGATCAACTAAATGATTTAAACGGTCTACTTCGGCTACACAATAACTAATTTTCTCGTGATATTCTTCCTCCGTCCTTGGCTTTCTCACTAAAACCTCTAAGGTTCCTTTGATAACAGTAAGTGGTGTTCTAAGTTCGTGGGAAGCATCCGAGGTAAACTTTTTTTCTCTCTCTACGGTAGTTTCTATTCGGTTAAGAAGATTGTTTATCGTTTGTGACAGCACAAATAATTCATCTTTTTTTTGAGGTAGAGTAATACGAGAACTCAAATTATTAGTGGTTATCCTATTAGAAGTTTCGATAATAGTATTAATTGGTCTAATGCTTCTACCGGCAATAAAACGAGCGATAAAAAAAAGAATGAGTAATATTAGCGGATAGGCTATAACTAAGATCTCCAATAGGTTTTGCAAAATTAGCGTGGCATATTCTAATGACATAGCGATCATTAAATATCCCACAATCTTATTATTTGAAACAATAGCAACCTGTATTTGCCTAATTTTTATTGATGATAATTTAGTGTCAAATAGGCTATTAGTTTCGCTTTTTGTGTTAAAATTTAACTGCTCATTTTTTAGGTTTGGAGATTTTTCAATCACTTCTTTATTACTTCCTAAAAATTGGACAAAAACGGGATTTACATCTACCGTGTTATGCTCTCTCTCTTTCCATTCTTCTAAATGAAGTAAAACATAGGAATTTCCGTTGATTTGAATTTCATTCAGGTGGTTTTGGACCTCCTTATTAATGTCGTTATTTACATGATTATAAACAGAGAATCTAACAATTGAATAAATAGCAAAAAACACCACAAAAATTAATAATGCAGTAGTTATAATGTAATGAAAAGCGATACGGTTTTTAAATGAAAATTGCTGCATCTTGTAAGTTAGTCATTGGCAATATATCCCACACCTCTAATTGTTTTGATATAATCTTGTTCTATTTTTAGATTTAATTTTTTTCGAATAGCATTTATAAATACATCGATTACACCTGTATCATAATCGAAATGAATGTCCCAAACATCCTCAATTATCTGATTTCTAGTACACACATGGCCTTTTTTACGTACTAAATAGGTCAAAAGTTCGAACTCTCTTTGCGTAAGTGATACCACTACCCCATTTGCTAGAACTTCATGCTTATCAAGATCGATTGTAATGTGGCCTAAGGTTAAAAGCTCTACTTCTTTTTGCGTTCTAAAATGAATTTTAATTCGTTCTACTAACTCTTCAAAACTAAAAGGCTTTTTAATATAATCATTGGCGCCCGCTTTTAATCCTTCTATAGTTTCATTTATGGTGTCTTTGGCAGTTAAAAAAAGTATAGGAGTGGCATGATCTTTAATTCTTATGGCTTTGCATAATTCAATCCCACTCATCTTTGGAAGCATCCAATCTAATAATATGATGTCAAAAACGGTATTTTGTACCATTTCGAAACCACTATGACCATCAGATGCCGTACTCACTTTATACCCTTCTTCTTCAAGACCTTGTTTCAAGAATTGAACAATACCTGCTTCATCTTCGACAATTAAAATATGCATTTTATAAAATAATTTATTCTACTTCAAATTTAAAACCAACAGTCACTATGTTTGCTGACAATCCATCCGAACGATTGTAGTGGTTTAAACGTAAATCTATGGATTTTAATCCTAAAATGTAAATTTTAGTGCGAGTAAAAATATCGGTATACGTAAATCCCCCTCCGTACTGATTCGTACTAAATTTTGATAAATCATAATCAGAAGTGTAAAACTGTTCGGTCGATACATGGGTTTCGTAAGGGGCAAAATATCGTGAAGCCGTTTGAGTGTAATAACGATACATAGGATACAGCGTAAAACTGGAGCTTATTTTTATAGGTAGTTCTATAGAAGCCGTATGGGCTTGAATTCCCCAATTGTCCTCGTAATAGCGATAATAGGTTCTGGCAACGACATATTGATTGATATAATAATTAAGTCTAACGCCTATAGGAATTTTGAAACGGGAACTTGGCAATCGTTCTGTATCATCAGCGAGTTGATATACACCTGTATTTTGAGCAGAGGTATAAACTGGAATAAATTGGGATTGACCAATATAATAATTTGACTTATCTGCAAAATAAACTCTTTGGTACGGTGTTGCTAACAATCCTTCTTGTTTAAGCACATCAAAAAAGACAGATAACTGAATTTTTTTAGTCAGAATTTGCGAGAATGATAGTGATGCAGAATAGGAGTTTCTATTCACTTTATTGTAAGAACTAAATGCTGTGGGATTATAAGCATTTGAAGCAGCACCATTTTGATCAAAAACAGTAACTCCCGAAAAATAACTGCTGTTTTGAAAATTATTGCCGTTCTCTCCAAACTCTAGAAGCTCCTTTGGGTAAATAGGTCTCCATTGGTCTAAATAGGCATTAGCTTTGAAGCTGATTTCCGTATTTTTTTCATTAAAAAGACGTGTGTATCCTCCTCCAAATCCTATCGAAGTATAATCGTATTCGTTAGAAAATGAAACATCAGCATTCCAAATGCGATTGCGATCATCAGAGTTGTGAGCGTAATTTACAGTTAATGAAGTCAACTGATCACTTCCTGAAGCTCCAGATGAAGCTTGCCAAGGTGTTCCGTAAATCCTAGATGTGGTACTACCAGAAACTGCAGACGGATCAAAAGGGTTAATATTACTTGAAGAGGCCGAAGTGTAGGCAGAAATTCCAGCATCAAATGTCAGGACATCATCATCATTTAGCGGTACCGCTACAACGATATTTGAGGCGATATCCGATAATTTTTCGGAGCCAATACCACCGCTAACGGCTGAATGTTTACCGTCTTGATTGTAATAACTTAGTAAAAAATCTACTTCAGTATTTTCTAAAATTCTTTTCTTAAATGCCTTAACACTGTCTTTGACTTGAGCAGCAGCACTAATATTTACTAGTACTAACAATATAATTATATTTTTTTTCATCACGATTTACTAATTACAACCACATCCACCACCCGTTTTTCCGCCGTTGGCGCCAGCTGCAGCTTCACGATACACCTGAAAAGTAGTTTCATACTTTTCTGATGATTTTGCCGCTAATTTCATATCAGGATCGTTGATATATAATTTATCGTACTCTTTTACTGCAACACAAGACTGCATAAAAAAACTTATTACTAGTATAGATACTATTTTATTCATGGCTATATTTTTTTAAATCAATATTTTTTGAGGTGAAAATTTTTCCTTTATCGTCGACATAAATGCAACCTATTCCTGGCAACTGATCTACCAAATCAATTCCAACATCGACACCAAGTACAAAAAGACCTGTGGCTAAAGCATCTGCAAATTCGCAGGACTTGGCAAAAACGGTAACGCTAATTACGCCCCTAACGGGATACCCCGTGCGAGTATCAATGATATGTGAATAACGAACACCATCAAAAGTCACGTATTTCTCATAACTACCAGAGGTTTCTACGGCTGTATCTTCAAGAGGAAATGTTGCAAAAACTTTATCCTTATTCAATGGATTTTTAATTCCTATTTTCCACTGTTCCCCATTGAGCTGTTTTCCCCATGTGTTGATATCACCTGATATATTTACAATTCCAGCTTTTACTCCCTCCTGCACTAATAAACTTTTTATTTTATCGGCTATGTACCCTTGACCAATACCACCAAGACCCAATTTCATGCCTTCCTCTTTTAAGAATATGGTACTATTATCCTGATCTAGTATTACTTTTTTGTAACCTACACGCGCCACCGATTTTTTTATTTCCTCAGGTAATGGCATTTGTTTCATGCTTCCGTCAAACTTCCAAATTTTGTCCATAGAGGCATAACTAATATCAAAGGCTCCCGATGTAAGTTCAGATATGCGTAACGCTCTTTCCACAAGATCAAAAACTTCTTTTGGAACTTTTACAGGCTTGATTCCAGCATTTTTATTCACCTCGGATATCGCCGTTGTTGGTATCCAATCTGAAATTAGATTTTCTATACGGGAAACTTCGGCGACAGCCTGATCAATATATCGATCACCTTCGGGTATATCTTTAGCTTCTACGATCATCTCAAAAGGACTCCCTAACATCGATAAGGTCCTTTTATGTATCACTTGAGCCTTTGATGCAATACTAGCGAGCAAAAAAAATAGAAGCATTATTTTTTTCATAGTATTATTTTACAAATCCGTTTAACATAGTAATGTAATCTGAAGGTGACACGTTTTGATAACTAGCCTTCCCTAAAACTTTTCCGGTTTTATCAATGAGTACAACAAGAGGAAATACACCTTCAGGATTGTATTTTTCTGCTAATTTTTTGTTTTGAGATTGCAATTCTTCTGGTAATTGGTTTTGTTTCTTTTTTGGAAAATCAGCTCTTGCTATAACACAGTTGTCCTCAGCATATTTTTTGAATTCTGCAGACTGCCAGATGTTTTTTTCTAATTTAATACAAGGAGCGCACCAATCTGATCCAGAAAACAACAATAGGATGGTTTTATTATTGTTTATAGCTTCATTTTTAGCCAACTGAAAATTGGTATTCCAATCTTGAGAATAAGTTACAGATGCTGATAGCATCAATAGGAAAATTATTGTTTTTTTCATTTTCAGTTGTATAATGGGATATCTTTAAAGAAAGTTAACATAGTACTTTCCTATTAGTTTTAAAAACAAAGATAAAAGTAAAGTATACCTTTATAATAGGATAAGCTTAGTATTAAGCAAATCTTAAGGTTTCACAAGACTCTAAAGCAGTCCTTTAAAGTAATTTTACAAAAAAAAGAAATGTTCAAAAAATTAGCTCCATTCTACAGTCTTACACTGTTTTATCTCGTTGTGAGTTTGACACTACGAATTGTACTCCTTTTTCATCCTATTACACAAGCTTCATTCACAATATTTGATACTTTCAAGATATTTTTAATAGGATTAGCTTCTGATTTTTTTGTGTTTATTATCGCCTCTGGTTTTTTATGGCTCTATCTTATTTTTATTTCTAATAAAAAATATGATAAACCTTATGGATACATCATTTTAGGGTTAATGATTGGACTATTAATCTATATCGCTTCAGGCAAATCAATACTATCAGAATACGGCGGGGCATTACCTGAAATAGGCTTAGCTTTTGTTGGTCTAAAAACAATTTTATTTGCCTTACTTTTGTTTGTACCTAAGTACAGAGCTACTATCAGGCTGTGGCTATTTACCTTTGTACTCTTTTTGTTTGTAGTTCTGATATTGCAAAATGCGATTAGTGAATACTTTTTTTGGAACGAGTTTGGAGTCAAATATAATTTTATTGCTGTTAATTATTTAGTTTATACTAATGAAGTAATTGGTAATATAATGGAGTCTTATCCAGTAATTCCACTATTCAGTGCCTTATTTTTCATTGCGGGTTGTATCACTTTTCTGATTTTGAAGGTGTCGAAAAACTATATTTCTATCCTTCCTACATTTTCTCAAAAAATCAAACTCACTCTAATTTATTTTGCTCTTTTTGTTATCTCTTTTGTGGCAATTCCTTTTCTGGCTCGTTCAGAAAATTCTCAAAATAAGTTCACCAATGAGTTGCAATCAAATGGAATGTATCGTTTCTACTTAGCCTTTATGAATAGCGAGTTGGATTACTTTAAATTTTATAAAACACTGCCAACAAACGAAGCCTACGCTATACTAGGAGCGCAGATTCCAGGTTTACATAATAACTCAAGTTCAAGACTTGTAGAAAGTCTGGCAGCTGAAACTCACAAAAATGTAGTTCTTATAACTATTGAAAGTTACAGCGCTGATTTTATGCAAGCATATGGCAACAAGCAAAATATCACCCCTTTTTTAGATCAGTTAGCAACTGAAAGCTTGATGTTTACTAATTGTTACGCATCCGGAAATAGAACGGTGCGAGGGCTCGAAGCAGTTACTTTATGCTTACCTCCTACCGCTGGAGAAAGTGTTGTAAAAAGAAAGGATAATAAAAATAAGTTTTCGACAGGAAATATATTTGCACAGAAAGGATACTCTGTCAATTATTTATATGGAGGAGATTCATTTTTTGACAATATGGAAGATTTTTTTAGCGGTAACGGATACAAGATCATCGATAAAAAAACATTACAACCTAATGAAATCACTTTCTCTAATGTATGGGGCGTTTGTGATGAAGATATGGCCAATAAAGCGATCAAAACAATGAACGAACAAGCAACCACTGGTAAACCTTTCTTTAATCATTGGATGACTGTAAGCAATCACCGACCATTTACGTATCCAAATGACAAAATAGATATTCCTGGCGATGCGAAATCGCGAGACGGTGGAGTAAAATATACTGATTATGCTCTAAACAAGTTTTTTACAATGGCCAAAAAGCAACCTTGGTTTAAAAATACTGTTTTTGTAATTGTTGCCGATCATTGTGCCTCTAGCGCTGGAAAAACCGAATTACCTATTGATAAGTACCGTATACCAGCTATGATTTACAGTCCGGGTTATATAGCACCACAACATTACACTAATTTAGTTTCTCAAATTGATATAATGCCCACTGTTTTTGGTTTACTTAATTTCAACTATCAATCTAAATTTTTTGGTCAAGATGTTCTACAAGAAAGTTATAAGCCTAGAGCGCTAATAGCTACCTACCAAGACCTTGGACTTATAAAAGATAATGTTTTGACAATACTTTCTCCTAAGCAGCAAGTGAAGCAATTTGAATTAACGTTAAAACCTATAGCAGGAGTTGAAAATGAGTTCCAAGAGTTTTACGATGAAAAACCATTAAAAAAACCTAGACCTGATTTAATCAAGGAAACGATTGCTTACTACCAAACTGCTTCGGATATGCTGAAACAAAAAAAATACGAAAAGAACTAGACGAAAAAAGCCTGTGAAAATGTTCACAGGCTTTTTTTAATATGAAACAGAGAAGAATTTATTCTGCGTCTTTGTCATCTATCACACCAAAAAGATCTCCTTTTTGAAACAATTTTGCATCTTTTTTCAAAAGTTTCCCATTACGAGCAGTAAGGGTTTTAGCATCTAGACTGCTTAGATCAGGTTTTCCTGCATTTACCCAAGCAGTGTACCAAAAACTAGCCGTTGCTGTTACTGCTTTTTTCATTTGGTTTTCTACCATACCGTCTAATGCAATATGCAGTTTATTAGCATATTCGTCGCTATATCTAGCGCTATTGTACTTGTTTTTTATCACATTGCCATCTGCATCAGTCACAAAAATTTGATTGGGTTGCAAACTAGTTCTTAAATTTTTATCCGCTGCTAATAAGGCAGGTACTAAACTATGAGTATCATGAATCATGTCCCATATTGCTTTGTCTACATCCTCATAATAAGTAGCAGGTGCAACATTAAACTTATAGTTTTTCACAAATAATTCAGGAATTCTGCTTTCCCATAAAGAGTGAATTCCTTTTTGATCCGTAAGTTGACCATCGTGATTGTCAGATGTATGCAATGGCATATGAGCATCAGCAATATAATGACCTAAATCAGCGGCGATAAATAATATTTCGTTTTTACGTTTTTCTTTGAATGCTGTTGTCAATTTACCCATCATTTCTTGAATATACCATGGTAAAGTTCCACTTTTTGACAAAAACTTATCATCGTATTTCTTTAGGGCATCAGCCATATTTTGAGGAAAAGTAGAAACATCGCCATAGTTTTCCATATCAAAATAATGCTTTGGTCCTTCATTTTTATCAGAAATCACATATTTTCTCAAATCTGGAACGGAGGATTCTTGAGTAATGAAATCTATATGGTTGTAAAAAAACACTTGTAACGGTTTTGGTAAAGCCATTACTGCCGCCTTATTAATACGTTCATGGCCAATAATACCCCATGATAGGGTACAAAATCCAACTACTGCAACTGCAGCTAAGATTCCTAAAGATTTAATTTTTTGACTTTTCATTAGTTTATTTATTTTGAGATACAAAAGTATTTTTTTTAAGCATATCTCAAACAAATTAAATTCAAGTTTACTATTATTTAACAGTTAGTAATACATGCACTTTAAAATTGAATCACATGTATGAACGATTTGAAACACAATGGATGGACAATGAATTACAATAAACCATTGTATTTACGAACAAACCATTCCGTAGTAAGGAAAATCGAAATTAAAACTAACAACCAATACCAATCAATAATTGGAGATCGAGAAGTCGTACTTTTTTGAACGGATTGATAATTTTTGTCTTGAATAAGAGATTGCACAACCTGATCAATTTGATTTGGAAAATACAACTTGCCTTTGGTGATGCTTGCCAATTGGCTTAATTTGTCTATATCTGGATTGACAAATTGTTTTTCTATATCAAAATCTAAAATTTCAAATGAACTTGTATAAGTTGCATTTGATGTTAACTCCGTTACCTTAAAGTTATAATTCCCTGCTCCTAGTCCATCTAAATTTACCTTATAACTATTACTTCCTTTTAGTAAATCGTAATTAGTAACTTTCTTAGTTTTAGAATTAATAACGGCGATTGTTAAACGCGCTTTCTCATCAAACTCATAGTTTTTATTAAAGTATTGTGCAGTGATTTCTATTGCATCGCCCGAATTATAGAAACTTTCATGGTTAACTACCAATGATTTCTTGGCCCCGTTTGAAGACAAATATTGAATAATTTTATCCATAAAAATATCAAATTTCTCATAGGACTGTTGGTCGATATGACTTTGTAAACGCCATTTCCACATATTCTCACCAAACAAAAAAGCGTTACGTTTCCCCTGATTTTCATTAAAACTTAACAATGGCGAACCTGTTTCTAGATTTCTAATTTTAGCCGAAAGTAGAACAGCAAGATCGCTATTGATCTGAATTTTACCATACGCATTTTGTAGCGGTGGAAAGCTTTCAAATCCAATATTTTCTATCGCAAATAAATTAAACTGACCTTCAAAACTTGGCAAATAATCTTCTTTTTGATTAGTCATTTTAAAAGTAAAACTGCTTTGAATTTGATTCAAAAAATCAAAATCTGTTTGGGTTCCCGTTATAATAAAGCTGCTTAAGCCCGCTACTTTATTCAAATCAATTACCGGTTTAAAACTGGTAGTTGGTTGATATAAAATTAAAACTCCATAATCTTGCAAGGTTTTGATATCCTTTGGATTAACAATACTTACTTTACGCTGTGCATTAGATTCAATGGCACGTTTTAAAGCACCAATATCAGGATGGTTAATAGCACTTACAAGAGCCACATTTGTCTTTTGATCGATCACTTCGACTGCAAAGTTTTTCGTATTATTATAGGTATTTTTTTCTTTTTCCAGCGAACTAATTGTCGCTTTATACACTTGTGATCCAATTTTGTCAGCAGGCAAAAGAACGCTGACAACTGCTATATTTTTCGTTTTAGAAAAAGAAACATTCTCCTTTGCTAAGATGGTACTCCCTTGACTAATTTGAATATTTGCTGCTAGATTTTTATCCCCTGCATACTCTAAAAACACTTCTACAGGAAACTTATTCTTGTAAAAAGCATACTTATTTACATTCAGCTGATTAATTTTTAAATCCACCACTTTGATTGTATCTCCCAGAATAATGGGGAAGACTGCATTATTAGCATCAAAACTGTAAACATAATCATTACCATTTGTCTGGTTACCATCAGAAATAAGTATAGTAGGAAACGAAATATTTTTATTGATAACCTTTATATCTTTAGCGACAGCATCAAGATTAGTCTGGCTACCTTTATAATCTACTTTATCTAGTGGTCGAGAATCAACATCAAATTGGTAGGTTTGGACTGCGTATTTTTCTTGAATAGCTGGATTTGCCAGTATCGTTTTTAAAATTAAATTGGCTGTACTATCTGCTTTCAAATTAAGTATTGAACTTGAGTTGTCAATAGCAATAACTAACGGCGGTTTAATAATTTCTAATTTCGTACTTGAAATTATCGGGTTGATCATCAGCAACAACACTCCAAAGAGGGATAGAAAACGTAAAAAAGCCAAAAACAAGTTGACTTTAGACTTATTCTTGGCTTTATATATGTATTGAAAAAATGATAAACCACCAGCTATTAATATTGAAACAAATAATAATAGCACGGTAGTTGTTGTCATAATTAAATTTTATTCAGCGTTCAATGCTAGTCACTAGTGAATACACCAATAACTTTCACCAAATTTTATTTTTAAGTAAGCATTCCTCCATCAACATTCATAACTTGACCAGTTACGTAAGCACTCATGTCTGATGCAAAAAACAAACAAGCATTCGCCACATCTTCTGTAGTACCACCGCGTTTCAATGGAATTCCATCTCTCCAACCTTGTACTACATCGTCATTTAACTTAGCTGTCATTTCTGTTTCAATAAATCCTGGTGCGATCGCATTACAACGAATGTTACGAGAACCTAATTCCAGCGCCACCGACTTAGTAAAACCAATTACTCCTGCTTTAGAGGCAGCATAGTTCGTTTGCCCTGCATTTCCCTTCACTCCCACAACACTACTCATGTTTATGATAGATCCAGAACGTTGCTTCAAGAACGTTCTTTGAATCGCTTTGGTCATATTAAAAACCGACTTTAGATTGACATCAATAACCTTATCAAAATCTTCTTCTGACATACGCATTAATAGGTTGTCTTTCGTAATTCCGGCATTGTTAATCAAGATATCAACTGTACCAAACTCAGCAATTACCGCGTCTACCATAGCTTGCGCTTCGTTAAAATCTGCTGCATTCGATTGGTATCCTTTTGCTTTAATTCCTAAAGCGTTCAACTTGTTTTCTAAAGCAAGCGCAGATTCAACAGATGAACTGTATGTAAACGCAACATTTGCTCCGTGTTTAGCAAAAACCTCTGCTATTCCTTTCCCGATTCCACGACTTGCGCCCGTTATAATGGCAACTTTTCCTTCTAGTAATTTCATAATCAAAAATTAATTTATTTTTTATTTGAAGCTAATCCTGCTATCCGCTACAATCTTTTATATCTGCCGCGGCAAATATAAAAGGATTTCCACTTCTATCAGGGCTAAAAACGATAGCCCAAATATATACTATTTCTTTTTTTAAAAAAAATTTCAGTTTGAATAACGCAAGAAAATGTAGCATTTTAGATCTTGAAATAACGATGTACTAATTTATCCCAAAAACCAGCATATATAGCTAAAATAGTAAAAACAAGTAAAAATAAATGATAAAAGGCGTTACCTATTAAATCGAAAAAGTCTAATTTACCATTTGCAAAGCTCAAAATCAACAATACTTGTGCTCCATATGGCAAAATACCTTGTACCACACACGAAAAAATATCGAGTATCGCAGCTGTTTTCTTCGGGTTCAAATCATATTCATCGTTAATTTCTTTAGCAATAGTACCCGTAATTACAATTGAAACTGTATTATTAGCAATAGCAAGATTTGTCAATCCAACTAAAGTTCCAATACCCATTTGTGCTGATTTCTTGCTTTTAATACGCCTTTTTATTTGATGTAAAATATAGTCGATTCCACCTGCTTTATCAACCATAGCAGCTAAACCACCAGACAACATTGATAATAAGAATATTTCGGTCATGCTTGTAAATCCCTCATAGATCTTCTGGGTAAATTCCATCACAGTAAATTGATTTCCATACAAACCTATGATTCCTGCTACAATGGTACCAATAACCAAGGTAGAGAAAACATTAACACCCACTAAAGCGAGAACAATTACTAATATATAAGGGACAATAGCGATCCATTCAAAGTCGGTTTTTGCAATAGGTACAGCTGTAATATCTGAATTTAGTCCAAGATAGAAAAACAGTAGAATAGTAATGATTGCCGCTGGAAAAGCGATGAATAGATTAATTTTAAATTTATCTTTTAAATCTGTTCCTAACGATTGCGTTGCTGCAATGGTAGTGTCCGAGATCATAGATAAATTATCTCCTAACATAGATCCACCTAACAAAGCTCCAGCAATCAATGGTAATGACGCTCCGCTTGATGTGGCTAAACTTACAGCTATAGGACCAATTGCTACTATAGCTCCCACTGATGTTCCTGTAGCCGTTGATAAAAATGCAGCTATTAAAAATATCCCTAACGGAAAATAAGCAACATCAATATTATTTATTCCTAAGCTTACTACTGCATCTACTCCACCCATAGCTTTACTAACCACTGCAAATGCACCTGCAAGTAAATAAATCAAACACATGGTCATGATTTTACTTTCGCCACAGCCTGCAATAAGTGTTTCCACTTTAGTATCTGTAGACGTTTTATACAATAAAAACGCCGCTATAATACCTAAAATTACAGCTACTGGTGAAGGAAAAGCATAAAAATCATTCAGCCAAATTCCAGCTCCTAAAAAAGTAAAAATAAAAATAAATAAAGGAATTAGTGCCCAAGCATTTCCTTTTGTTCTAAAATGGTTTGTCATAAAAATGTATACTAAATGAAACAATTAGAACGACAAGTAAAATCCGATAGTGTTTGTGTGAAAACAACATTTTTTCCAAAGGATTTGGCTTATCGTTTTAGCACCTTGCTCGTTGTTGCAGGTTGCTATCTCATAATGAGATTCGTGATAACGGCTGCAAATGTAATGCATAAAGAAAGAAAACAAGAATGAAATCGTGAATTTTGAAAAATTCCCATAAAAAAAAGCTTCACCGAAGTAAAGCTTATCATAATTTATGTAGAGTAGTACTTTATTAAAAAGCTACATTCCATCTTGGTAACCTTCCGTTTTCATCCAAGAAGTTTTGCAAAACTTGTCCTTCTACTGCTGTTGGGATTGCTTTTGATTTGTCATTAAATGTTTCGTACCAAACCACTTCAAGAACACTAATACCTTCTTTAGCCATTTGTGCTGGCCAAGAATATTTTCTTCCTGTTTTTGCAAACTGATGTCCTTCGACAATTTTTTCTTTTAAACCACCATTTTTTATTTTCAAGCTACCATCATTTTGAACCGTTCCAGTAGAACCTACCATGATTAACTCTTTTTCCTCACCTACTGCATATACTAAAAAGACACCACTTCCTTCTGAAGCATTACAAACTTGTTCTAAACTGTCTTCCGAAGCAAATGAAAATGAATCGCTAACTTTAAATTTTTTTAATTCCTTGTACATATTATATTATTTATTTTATTTGGCTTTCACAAAAAAATACCCCACAATAAGTGAGGATTACTACAACCATATGTTCTATTTACTAAATTAAGGGACAGAGAATAGTCACTTTTAATAAAGTGCAAAGGTATTCCTTTAATTCAATTTATAATAAAAAAGCCCCACAAAAATGTGAGGCTAATTCTATTTTTAATTAAGATAATGACTATCCTAAAACTTCTTTTACTTTTTTACCAATTTCAGCTGGAGAATCTACAACGTGAATTCCACATTCTCTCATGATTTGTTTTTTAGCTTCAGCCGTATCGTCAGATCCACCAACAATAGCACCTGCATGTCCCATTGTACGTCCCGCTGGAGCTGTAACTCCTGCAATGAATCCTACAACTGGCTTGCGGTTACCATCAGCTTTGATCCAGTGTGCTGCATCTGCTTCTAGTTGACCACCAATTTCACCGATCATTACGATGCATTCCGTTTCTGGGTCGTTCATCAATAATTCAACTGCTTCTTTTGTAGTCGTTCCAATAATTGGATCTCCACCAATACCAATAGCAGTAGTAATTCCTAAACCTTGTTTTACAACTTGGTCAGCAGCTTCGTAAGTTAATGTTCCAGATTTAGATACAATACCTACTGTTCCTTTTTTGAAAACAAAACCTGGCATGATACCAACTTTAGCTTCACCTGGAGTAATAATTCCAGGACAGTTAGGTCCAATTAATCTAGCATTTCTTTCTTTAACATAAGCATTAGCTTTAATCATATCAGCAACAGGAATTCCTTCCGTAATAGCTATGATAACTTTAATTCCTGCATCAGCAGCTTCCATAATAGCATCAGCAGCAAAAGCTGGTGGTACAAAAATGATTGTTGTATCGGCACCTGCTTTTTCTACTGCATCTTTAACAGTATTAAAAACGGGAAGGTCTAGATGAGTCGTCCCACCTTTTCCTGGAGTTACACCACCAACTACATTAGTTCCGTACTCAATCATTTGAGAAGCATGGAAAGTTCCTTCGCTTCCTGTAAATCCTTGAACAATTATTTTGGAATCTTTATTAACTAAAACACTCATGATATATATTTTATGTGATTTTTATATTTGTCTTGCAAAAGTAAGGTTTTGAAAATTATTTTGAGCCTTTTTACTACCAAAATAAATCAAGATAATTGACTCATTTGATATCCTCGATATAATTTATCATCTTTTATTTCCCAAATAGTCATAAAGTGAGCTAACAGCATCTCTTCTCTAGGATTTTCTACTGTTTTTACAAAATGAGAATAACGTACACTTATCATATGCTCTTCGGCGATAATATGGCTAATTCTGATTTTAGAACGAACATAGGCTTTACCTAATTCATTAGATAAATTCAGTAAAGATTTATAATCGTGTTGAATAAAACCAGTACTACTATTCCAATCCAATGTAACTTCACTATGAAGAAACTCCTTCATGATAGCACTATCAATTAGTGCATCTGATTTATAAAATTTTTGAACAAATTCTTTTGCAGTCATAATTATTTTAATTTACTTAAAATCTCTGGAATTTTCTTAATATTGGCTAATTGTTTTAATTTCTCTCTGGATTCTTCGATAGGAGTTCCGAAATACGTTTTTCCGCCTTCAACTGATTTTGTTACACCAGTTTGACCTAAAATAACCGCTTTGTCACCGATAGTTATACCACTAGTAGTCCCTACTTGTCCCCATATAGTAACTTCATCTTTGATAATCACACAACCCGCTATACCTGTCTGAGAAGCAATTAAACATTTTTTTCCAATTACAGTGTCGTGTCCTACATGAACTTGATTATCTAATTTTGTACCTTCTCCAATAGTTGTATCACCTGTTACTCCTTTATCAATAGTACAAAGGGCTCCAATTCCTACGTTGTTTTCAATAACAACTCTACCGCCAGAAATCAACTGGTCAAAGCCATCTGCTCTTTTCTTATAATAGAAAGCATCTGCTCCTAAAATAGATCCTGAGTGAATTATAACATTATCACCAATAACCGTGTGATCATATATAACTACGTTCGCATGGATCAAGCAATTTTTACCAATCATAACGTTATTCCCTAAAAACACATTAGGCTGTATGATAGTACCTTCCCCAACAATAGCGCTTGTGGCTATAGCCAAAAAAGATTGTTGAAATGGCTTGAAATGCTTGGTCAGTGTATTAAAATCTCTGAAAGGATCATCAGAAATCAATAATGCTTTTCCTTCCGGACACTCTACTTGTTTATTAATTAAAATAATAGTCGCCGCAGATTGCAAAGCTTTATCGTAATATTTCGGATGATCAACAAAAACAATGTCTCCTTTTTCTACAACATGAATTTCATTCATACCAGAAACAACGAAATCAGCATCACCTATAAATTCACAGTTGATAATACTCGCTATTTCTTGTAAGGAATACTTTTTAGAAAATTTCATAAATTAAATTAAGGGAGGTAAAATCAGAAAATGTGACCTACTATCTAGAATCACATTTTCTAATAATGTATTATTTATTCTTTTACACGCTCCATGTATGAACCTGATGCAGTATCAATTTTAATTTTATCTCCTTCATTAATAAACAAAGGAACATTTACTGAAGCTCCAGTCTCTACTGTTGCCGATTTTGTAGCGTTAGTTGCTGTATTTCCTTTAATCCCTGGTTCAGCATATGTTACTTCAAGAATAACTGAAGCAGGCATATCTACAGAAAGAGGTAAGTCAGTCTCTGTATTAATACTTACCATTACACTTTCTCCTTCTTTCAATAAACCTGGTGAGTCTAAAATGTTTTTATTTAAAGAAATTTGTTCGAAAGTCTCTGTATTCATGAAATGAAATTCATCTCCCTCAGGGTACAAAAATTGAAATTTATGATTTTCAACTCGTACTTCTTCAATTTTATGTCCAGCCGAAAAAGTATTATCTAATACTTTACCATTAGTCAAACTTCTTAATTTAGTTCTAACAAAAGCAGGACCTTTTCCAGGTTTAACGTGAAGAAATTCGATGATTTTGTAAATATCATTGTTATATTTGATACATAACCCGTTTTTAATATCTGATGTAGATGCCATTTTATTTGCGTTGAGCTACTAGCTTTGTGCTATTAGCGATTTATATTTATTTTTAAATTGTAATTATAAATTCCTTAAAGAAAAAAATAATTTTAGTAATTACCAGTGTACCCTTTCATTACCCCTCGAGATGAGTTTCTGATAAAATCGATAATTTCATCTCTTTCAGGAGTAGCTTCCATTTCGGCCTCAATGATTCCTAATGCTTGCGTTGTATTGTAGTTTTTTTGATATAAAATTCTGTAAATATCTTGTATCTCTCTAATTTTATCTATTGAGAAACCTCTTCTTCTTAATCCTACTGAATTGATTCCAACATATGACAAGGGCTCTTTTGCTGCTTTGGTAAAAGGGGGTACATCTTTTCTTAGTAAGGATCCTCCAGATATCATAGCGTGATCTCCTATATTAATAAATTGGTGCACGGCAGATAATCCTCCTACTATGGCGTAGTTCCCTACGGTAACGTGACCACCAAGCAAAACACCATTTACTATAATTGCATTGTTACCTACATGACAGTCGTGTGCAATGTGTGCACTTGCCATGATAAGACAATTGTCACCAATAACGGTTTGACCTGATGCTATAGTTCCTCTATTAATGGTAACACATTCTCTTATGGTGCAATTGTCACCTATTATCGCCAATGACTCTTCGCCTCCAAATTTTAAATCCTGTGGTACTGCAGATATTACTGCTCCCGGAAATATATTGCAATTTTTTCCAATTCTTGCGCCTTCCATAATAGTCACATTAGACCCAATCCAGGTACCATCACCTATAATAACGTTATTGTGAATGGTAGTAAAAGGCTCTATTACAACGTTTTTGGCGATTTTGGCGCCAGGATGAACATATGCTAAGGGTTGATTCATCTGCTTTTTTTTATTGTTATATATAAATTAAAATAATACTTGAATTCCTCAAGCGATCTTAATTTAAATCTATTGTTTTTTGGCTATTTGCGCCATTAATTCTGCTTCAGCTACTAATTTACCATTAGCGTAAGCGTTAGCTTGCATATGACAAATCCCTCTTCTTATTGGTGTAATTAAATCACATTTAAAGATTAACGTATCACCTGGAAGTACTTTATGCTTAAACTTCACATTATCAATTTTCATGAAATAGGTTAAGTAATTCTCAGGATCAGGAACTGTACTTAATACTAGAATACCACCTGTTTGAGCCATTGCTTCAACAATTAATACTCCGGGCATCACTGGTGCTTCAGGAAAGTGACCAACGAAAAAGTTTTCGTTCATGGTAACATTCTTCATACCAACCACATGTGTTTCTGACATTTCTATAATACGATCGATCAATAAAAACGGTGGTCGGTGAGGTAAAACAGCCATGATCTTATGGATATCCATCAATGGTTCCAAATTCAAATCGTAAACAGGAACATAATTACGTTGCTCTATTTTAATAATTTTAGCCATTTTTTTTGCAAACTGTGTGTTTACAAAATGTCCTGGTTTGTTTGCGATTATCTTACCTTGAATTTTTGTACCAATTAGCGCTAAGTCACCTACTACATCTAGTAATTTGTGTCTAGCGGCTTCGTTAGGATAATGTAAGGTCAGGTTATCTAAAATTCCATTTGGTTTTACATTTATTACTTCTTTACCAAAAGCTTTTTTAAGATTCTCCATAGTAGCATCAGAAATATCTTTATCTACATAAACAATAGCATTATTTAAGTCACCACCTTTTATCAAACCATTATCTAGCAAAGTTTCTAACTCATGCAAAAAACTAAATGTTCTTGAGGAAGCAATCTCTGTTTTAAAGTCGGCAATGCTTTTTAGGTTGGCATTTTGAGTTCCTAATATTTTAGTCCCAAAATCTACCATTGTAGTAACAGAATAGTGATCACTTGGCATCACTAATATTTCGCTTCCAGTCGCTTCATCGGTAAAAGAGATTACTTCCTTTACCACATAAACGTTACGTTTAGCATTTTGCTCTTCTATTCCAGCTTTTTCTAAAGCTTCAACAAAATATTTCGAAGAACCATCCATGATTGGCAATTCAGAGGCATTCAATTCGATAATAACATTATCTAAATCACAACCCACTAAAGCTGCTAAAACATGCTCCGGTGTTTGAATTTTAACGCCTAATTTCTCAAGGTTGGTACCTCTTTGCGTATTAACCACATAATTAGCATCCGCCTCAACAACTGGTTGTCCTTCTAGATCTACTCTCACAAAAGTAAAACCATTATTTACTGGAGCAGGCTTAAAAGTCATCTTGACTTCTCTACCTGTGTGTAATCCAACTCCTGTCAAAGAGATTTCTGTATTGATGGTCTTCTGTTTAACCATTATTTCCATTTTTTTGGTTTGATATTTGTTTCTTTAATTCTTCTATTTCTGCAACAATCTTATGAAGATTCTTAAAATGCACATACGATTTACTAAAATCGTTGTAACCAAAAGAAGGGCTTCCTTGTAAGATTTCGTTGTTTTTAATGTTTCTACCTACTCCTGCTTGAGCTTGAATTCTAACATTGTCTCCAATTGTTAAATGTCCTGATATACCCACCTGTCCACCTATCATGCAATTTTTGCCAATTTTAGTGGAACCAGCAATTCCTGTTTGTGCAGCAATAACGGTATTCTCTCCTATTTCAACATTATGCGCTACTTGTATTTGGTTGTCGAGCTTTACCCCTTTTCTAATGATAGTAGACCCCATTGTGGCCCTATCAATCGTTGTACAAGATCCAATATCTACATCATCCTCAATTATAACATTTCCTATTTGCGGGATTTTCTTGAAGGTTCCGTCTACATTTGGAGCAAAACCAAAACCATCTGCTCCTATAATTGCACCAGAGTGTATGACACTATTGGCACCAATTTCTGTCTCGGAATAAATTTTCGTACCCGCAAAAATAGTGACATTATCTTTAATGACAACATTATCACCAATAAAACAATTGGGATAAATTTTAACGTTATTACCAATTATAGTATTTGCTCCTACATAACTAAAACTACCAAGATAAAAACTACTACCATATTTTACGTTTTCAGATAATACGGACGGTTGTTCAATTCCGCTTTTTATTCCTTTAGCATGGTCATAAAACTCTAACAGCTTAGAAAAGGCTAAATAAGCGTCTTCTACTTTGATTAAAGTCGTTTTTATCGCCGCCTCAGGAACAAAATTATTATTAACTATTGTTATGGATGCTTCTGTAGAATAGATGTAATTATTATACTTCGGGTTAGATAAAAATGTCAAAGATCCTGCAGTACCCTCTTCTATTTTAGATAATTTTTGCACTTCAGCCAGCGGATTACCTACCACTTCTCCTTCTAATATTCCCGCTATTTGTTCTGCTGTAAATTTCATCTTACTTAATTATATTTTTCATAGACACCAAAGGACGATCACCTAGTAAGGTCTTTAAGATGTTAAAAAAAAATGTAGTGATTTCTTTCATTGCGACAAAAATATAAAAAAATAGATGTTAAATGTTTATTTAAATCAGTTGTTTTGGGAAACAAATATAATATTTAGTTACGGATTTGGACAACGATTTTAAATTGAGTTGATCTGATGATTCGATAACATCCTCAACAGTACGGTCTTTTTTTAATATACGTATAGGTTCGGCCTCCTTACTGTACGCTTGATTTTTTATTTTTCCTTTAAAAATAAAATAACTAGTATCTGCTAAAGAAATATTGTTTTCCAAAGCAAAACGTTCTTTCATTGGAGTAAGAGCGTCTAAAGCTACTTTTTCACTTGTTAATTTAATTTTTAGCAAATCTCTATTTATAATCATCCCACTCAATGTTGACAAGATATAATCGTCATGACGTTGCCATCCTTTTAAAGCGCTTATAATATCAAAATCATCTAGTTGGGAGAATAAATCTAAAATAGTAGAATTAAATCCATCAAATGTAATTTTGTTTTCAAGAAAAAACTGCAATGGAGTACTACAAGGTAGTGTGATTCCTTTTAAAGTAAGCTCCTTGGCTCTTTTTAAAATTTTAGTTAAGATAAGCTCAGCAACTAAACTAGTTTTATGCAAGTAAGCCTGCCAATACATCAATCTTCGAGACATTAAAAACTTTTCGACAGAGTAAATACCTTTCTCCTCAATAACTAAAAAGTCATCTACCACATTCATCATTTGGATTAAACGTTCTGAATTCACATTTCCTTCAGCCACTCCTGAATAAAAACTATCTCGTTTCAAATAATCCATTCTGTCCATATCTAATTGACTGGATATTAATTGCAACATAAATTTTCTATGGTAATCACCCTCAAAGACCTGAATAGCTAAATTTAATTGACCACCAAATTCTTTATTAAGTTGATGCATAAATAGCAAAGATATTTGCTCATGATGTACATCCTCAACAATACTACGTTCCATAGCATGCGAAAACGGACCGTGACCAATGTCATGTAATAGAATAGCTATGTAAAGTGCATTTTCCTCTTCAGGGCTTATAGTAACTCCTTTAAAACGTAAAACATCAACTGCTTTTTGCATTAAGTGCATACAACCTAATGCGTGATGAAAACGCGTGTGATTTGCCCCTGGATAAACCAAATAAGACAATCCCATTTGTGATATTCTGCGCAATCGCTGAAAATAAGGATGCTGAATTAAATCGTAAATTAAAGCATTTGGTATGGTGATAAATCCATAAATAGGATCATTGAATATTTTAAGCTTATTGAGAGTACTCACAAATTATCTATTTTAAGGAACAAATATAAACAAATTAGATTTTAAAATACAGGTATCGGCTAAGCCTATTCTTTTGTAATACTATACTACCAAATCTAGCTCAAATTCGTGCTAACTATACTGTAACAATTCCTCGTTAAAATTAACAAAAAATTAAGTTCGATTAGTTCAGTGTTTTACGAACCTAACTTAACTTTGCAAAAAAAAATACAACTATGGATGTTCAAAAAGAAAAAAATGAACTGAGAGAGATGTTTGGCGTTCATTTTGAAAAATTATACAATATACCGCCATTAGCAGCGCGAATAATAGGAGTTCTAATAATCGATGGATGTAAATCAGGATTGACCTTTGACGCATTAGTAGAAACAATTGGTGCTAGTAAAAGCTCTATTTCCACTAATTTGAATTTACTTCTTAAAATGGAAAAAGTCACTTATTTTACTATATGTGGTGATCGTAAAAAGTACTTTAAAGCTGCCGATCTTAGTAAACGCTTAGAAAACTATCTGCAAATTATAGATTCTGAAATGACCATTTTAAACAGAATGATTAGTTACAGAGAGCATACTGCCTCTTGCCTTGAAGAACAGCGTAACCTAGACAATGTTAGGGCTTACAAAGTTCATGTAAACGAGCTTCAAAAGTTATTCTCGAATACTATTAAGAAATTTCAAGAAATAGAAACACACAATAAAAATAAATAATAAATCCAATACCAATAACAAGTCTACAATGAAAAATAGATACTTTATAAGTGCTTTAGCTTTATCAATGAGCTTTCTATCCTGTAAAAAAGAAGCAACAGTGACGGCACCTCCCGTAATGACCTACAAAGTAGTTACTATCGAAAAATCAAACACTACATTATTAGCAGAATACCCTGCTAGTTTAGAAGGAATAACAGATATTGATATTCGTGCAAAAGTAGATGGTTATATTGAAAAAATATACGTTCAAGAAGGGCAAGAAGTAAAAAAAGGGCAATTACTTTTTAAACTTGAAACGCAAACAGCTACACAAGAAGCGGCGGCAGCTAAAGCAAAAATTACTGCCGCACAAGTAGAAGTTGATCGTTTACGACCTCTTGTAGAACGCAACATTATTAGCGACGTGCAACTTGCAACTGCAAAAGCAAACCTTGCTGGAGTAAAAAGCACCTATCAAAGTATCGTTGCTCGTATTAATTATGCTACGATCAAAAGTCCCGTGAACGGAATCGTTGGGACTTTACCGCTGAGAATAGGAAGCTATGTAAGTAGCCAAACCGTGGAGCCATTGACACGAATATCTGATGTTAGCACTATTTACGCTTATTTCTCTGTAAATGAGAAGCAGCAACTTGATATTATGATGAATGCAGAGGGTAAAACGTTTCAGGATAAAGTAAATAATATGCCTGCTGTAAATCTAGTATTAAGTAATGGTAGTTTATTCGAGCAAAAAGGAAAAATTCAGACATTTAGTGGTCAAGCCAATGAGCAAACGGGATCTTTCAACGTACGATCTAGTTTTCCTAATGTTAACAGATTACTTCGTTCTGGAGAAAGTGGTATTGTTCAAATTCCAACACAGTTAGAAGATGTTATTATTATTCCTCAAAATGCAACTTTAGAAATGCAAGACAAGCGAATCGCACTTGTAGTGGACAAAGAGAATAAGGTGAAAGCGATGCCTATTAAGGTTCGTCCTGTTCCTGGAGGTCGATTTTTCGTGGTAGACAGCGGACTTACTATTAACGATAAAATGCTAATTGAAGGTGTTGGTATCGTTGCTGAAGGTACACTTATTAAGCCAGAAGTAGTCGCATACAAAACGATTCTAAATCCTGAGACTGCAAAAAAATAATCGACAGACATTTAATTGAATAAATAGTACCTTATGTTTTCAAAATTCATAGACAGACCAGTATTGTCTACGGTAATATCTATAATTATCGTAATACTAGGAGCGATAGGACTTGTTTCCCTTCCAGTCTCCCAATATCCAGAAATAGCACCACCAACTGTAACCGTTACGGCTAACTACCAAGGAGCAAGTGCCGATGTAGTAATGAGTTCAGTAGTAATTCCATTAGAAGAACAAATTAATGGTGTCGAGGACATGACCTACATGACATCGACTTCAAATAATGATGGTTCAGCTTCGATTAGTATCTATTTTAAATTAGGGACTAATGCAGATTTAGCTGCCGTAAATGTTCAAAATAGGGTTTCGCGTGCTACCCCTTTATTACCACAAGAGGTGACTAGAGCCGGAGTTACCACATCCAAACGACAAAGCGATAACATATTGATTTTCTCCTTATACAGTGAGAATCCAGAATATGATATGACCTTTTTACAAAACTATGCCAACATTAACATTTTACCTAAAATTAAAAGGGTAGCTGGTGTAGGAGAAGCCGTTATTTTTGGCCAAAAAGATTACTCGATGCGTATTTGGTTAAAGCCAGATGTTATGGGAGCTTATGGATTAATTCCCTCAGATATCACGGCATTGTTAGCCGAGCAAAATATTGAAGCGGCGCCAGGTCAATTGGGTGAAAATAGCAATCAGTCTTTTCAGTATACTTTAAAATACAAAGGTCGTCTACAGGACACTAAAGAATTTGAAAATATTATTGTTCGTTCTACCAGCAATGGCGAAGTTTTGAAATTAGGAGATGTTGCTAGAGTTGAGTTAGGAGCGGTAAATTATGCCGGAAACACGCTCACCAACGGAAATCAATCGGTTGCGATTGCAATTGCACAAACTGCAGGATCTAACGCACAAGAAGTTATTGAGGGTGCCTTAAAAGTTTTGGATGAATCCAAAGTAAATTTCCCAAAAGGAGTTGATTACACCACATTAATTAATGCCAATGATTTCCTTGAGGAATCGATTACAAAAGTAATTCACACGTTGATAGAAGCATTTATTTTAGTATTTATCGTTGTCTTTATTTTTCTACAAGATTGGAGATCCACCTTAATACCCGCTATATCGGTACCGGTTGCTATCTTAGGAACTTTCTTTTTCTTAAGTGTTTTTGGTTTTACAATAAATTTATTGACGCTTTTCGCCTTAGTACTAGCCGTAGGTATTGTTGTAGATGATGCCATTGTCGTCGTCGAGGCAGTCCACGCTAAGATGGAAGCTGGAGAACACGACCCTAAAAAAGCAGCTCATAGTGCCATGGGCGATATTAGTAGTGCAATTATTTCGATTACACTAGTGATGTCAGCCGTATTTATTCCTGTGGCGTTTATTAGTGGTTCAGCAGGGGTGTTTTACAAGCAATTTGGTTTAACATTAGCGGTTTCTATTGTTTTATCTGCTATTAATGCCTTGACGTTATCTCCTGCCTTGTGTGCTATATTTTTAAAACCACATGATGGAGCTAAAAAAACAGGATTTTTAGAGCGTTTTTATACTGCCTTCAACGTTGGGTTTGATACGACAACCAAAAAATACAAAAGATCAGTAGAGTTTTTCATCAAGCGCAAATGGTTGGCATTTGGTGGTATCGCTCTTTTTGCAGCTATTTTTGTATTATTATTAAATATTACCCCAAAGGCATTTGTACCTGGAGAAGACACAGGAGCTATTATTTCTGATGTATCCTTACCTCCTGGAACTTCGTTAGAAAACACTGAGAAAGCATTACTTGAAATAGAAAATCAGGTTAAAGATATACCTGAAATTAAGGCAATCCTACGTATCTCTGGTCGAAGCTTGATTAGTGGTACTGGTAGTAATTACGGGATGGTTATTGTTAAATTAAAGCCTTGGGCAGAGAGAAAGGATGCGAACCAAGAAATATCAATGATCGTTGGCGAGTTGTTTAAAAGAGCATCGGTGGTTAAAAATGCAAAGGTATTGTTCTTTGCTAGACCTACTCTTGTTGGTTTTGGTTTTACCAATGGTTTTGAGTTGCAACTGCAAGATCAAAAAGGAGGAACTATTCAAGAACTAAGCGATGTAAATAACAAATTTTTGGCAGCCTTAAATACTCGTCCAGAGATTAAGTACGCTGCTACTTCATTTTCACCCAATTATCCACAATATCGTATTGATTTAAATGTGGCCGCAATCAAAAGATCAGGTTTAACAGTAACAGATGTTTTGGGAACAATGCAAGGCTATTATGGTGGAGTTTACGCTTCTAACTTTAATAAATTCGGAAAACAATATCGAGTTGTCTACCAATCTGAACCTCAATTTAGGAGCGATCCTGAATCGTTGAATAAAGTTTTGGTTCGCAATAACAACGGCCAAATGGCTCCTATTTCACAATTTGTAACCTTAGTAAAAGTTTTTGGACCACAAGCTATTGATCGTTTCAATTTATTTACTTCTGTAAAAATTACAGGAGCGCCTAATGAAGGATTCAGCACGGGAGATGCGATTAAAGCTGTTGAAGAAGTCGCAAGTCAAAATCTACCTATCGGGTATGGGTATGAGTTTTCGGGTTTGACTCGTGAAGAAATTAGTGCTGGCGGTCAAACGCTATACATTTTCCTTTTGTGTCTAATATTTGTTTACTTCTTACTTGCAGCACAATATGAGAGTTATATGCTCCCATTTGCAGTATTAATTTCACTTCCTATTGGTTTAGCAGGAGCTTATATTTTTGCTTACTTCTTTAATGTAAGTAATAATATTTACCTCCAAATTACCTTGATTATGCTTATTGGATTATTGGCAAAAAATGCGATTTTGATTGTCGAATTTTCTGTTGATGCTCGTAAAAAAGGTCTAAGTATCACCCAAGCTGCAGTGCAAGGAGCGGTTGCTCGTTTGCGACCAATTCTAATGACCTCTTTTGCCTTTATATTTGGTTTATTGCCATTAATGTTAGCACAAGGTGCCGGTGCAGTAGGAAATAAATCGATTGGAACGGGAGCTATTGGCGGAATGTTAATTGGAACATTATTAGGGGTTTTTGTCATTCCTGTTCTATTTATCGTTTTCCAAAGCTTACAAGAAAAAATTAGTAGCAAGCCAATTCCGGTAACGATTCAAGATTCAGATGTTCCACTTTTAGAAGAAGAAAATGAAAAATAAAATATATAAAATCGTATTATTAACAGCAACAGCAACGCTTGTACAATCTTGCTTCGTTGCAAAAGAATACGAACGACCAGAACTTAAAACAGCTAACTTGTATCGAAATGCAGTAGTAACAACAGATACAGCATCTTTAGCAGCAATATCCTGGGATAAGGTATTTACTGATCCGCTTTTGCAAAAGTATATTAGTAAAGGTTTAGAGAATAATTTAGATATTCGCATAGCCATGCAAAATTTAGTTGCTGCCGAAGCGACTATGAAGCAAGGAAAAGCGGGCTACTTTCCTACTCTAACAGCCACTACAGACTGGACACACCAAACGATTTCTAAAAATAGTCAATCAGGTACGTTTTTAAGAAATTTGAATGTAGATCAATACCAACTGTCTGGCAACTTATCATGGGAAGCAGACATTTGGGGTAAAATACGTTCGAATAAACGTGCCGCCAATGCTGCATTTTTACAAACGACAGCTGCTAATCAAGCTATAAAAACCGAACTAATTGCTAGTATCGCAACACTATATTATCAATTATTATCGGTTGATGCTCAAATAAAGATTGCTGAGAAAACGTTGATTAACAGAGATAAAAGTGTCGAAACAATTGTTGCTCTTAAAAAAGCGGGAAATGTTACTGAAGTGGGTGTAAAACAAACGGAAGCACAAAAATATGCAACAGAGCTAATCATTGCTGATTTAAAAAACAGTACCATAATACTCGAAAACACACTCAGTACATTACTAAATGATCCAACTGTCGTAATACAACGTGCTACATTTGAGTCCCAAAATTTGCAGCCAGCCATTACTTTAGGAGTTCCTGCTAGTTTATTACGAAACAGACCTGATGTGATCGCAGCCGAATATAACTTGATCACCAACTTTGAAATGACTAATGTAGCCAAAAGTGGTTTTTACCCTAGTCTCAGAGTCACCGCTTCTGGAGGTTTTCAAAGTATTGATCTGAAAGAATGGTTTAGCGCCAACTCTCTTTTTGCAAGTGTGATTACTGGTTTAACGCAACCTATCTTTAACCAAAGACAGGTGAAAACAAAATATGAAGTGGCTAAAGCAAATCAAGAAAAAGCGTATTTGCAATTTGAACAATCTTTACTTGTTGCGGGTAAAGAAGTATCAGATGCCTTGGCACAATACAACAATGAGACTTATAAAATTACCATTAGAGAAAAGCAGGTTGATGCTCTTGGCAAGGCAAGCCAATTCTCGGATGAGTTGCTTAATTATGGTTTAGCTAATTACTTAGAAGTTTTAACCGCAAAAGATGCTGCTTTGAATGCCGAATTAAGTTTAGCAGATAATAAATTTCAACAATATAAAGCCGTCGTGCAGTTATACAAAGCCCTTGGTGGCGGATGGCAATAGACATAATTTTGTACCCAGAATTATTTAATTAATTGTAATTGAAAGAAGCTATTAAACAACATTGTTTAGTAGCTTTTTTTTTATTTACAACGCAAAATAGATATACAATTAGTTGCCTTCTGAGGATTAGTTACTGAAAAAACATTAAATTAAAGTCAGCAAGTAACCTAATACAACACCGCCCAAAACAATAAAGGCGCTATTCAACTTTTTAAAGTAAAAAACCGCTAGCATACTGACTAAAGCTATCAAAATAGTGCGCCAATCTATAATCGTACTTATCCCCATTTGAATACAAATCGATACAATTATCGCAACCGAAGCCACATTTACCGCATCTAAAAAGGTACTAAAAGTTACCGAATTGCGTAATTTTTTGACCAAAGGATTCAATAAAGCTACAAAGACAAAAGAGGGTAAAAAGATGGCCAAAGTAGACACAGCAGCCCCCGTCAAGCCATTAATTTGATACCCTATAAACGTAACCGACGAGAAAACTGGTCCTGGAGTAAATTGACCCACTGCGATGGCGTCTATTAGTTGCGTTCTTGTAAGTAAGCCACGCGTAACTAATTCAGCATCTAGAAATGCAAAAAGCACATACCCACTTCCATACAATATAGCTCCGATTTTGATGAAAATTAGAAACAAGTTAAAGTTGGTTATACCTACCGAAGTCGCTTTAGAAGCGGAAAGAAGGGATAACGATATCCAATTATTTTTAAAAAACGAATGGTCTTTATTTTGAATGGAATACAAGAGCAAAGCGACCAAGCCGGCACCAAAAATCAAAATGATTTCATTAATTTGCAAAAGTGACAATAGTAAAACAAGACCTGCAATAACTCCCAAGAGAACGGTTTTCAAGGACTTTTTTGCCAAAGGATAAACAGCTCCTAGTATAACGGCAATTATCGCTGGTTTGATACCATATAAAAAAGGCTGTAAATGAGGCAATTGACCATATTCTTTATAACCATAGGCAAAAACCCCTGTGAGCAGTACCGCGGGAACAATAAAGCAAAGTCCAGCAACGATCAGCCCCTTCCATCCTGCTCTTTCATGTCCGATGTGAATTGCCATTTCAGTGCTATTGGGTCCCGGAATCAAGTTTGTCGCTCCCAGTAAATCCAAAAATTGTTGGTCATCGAGCCATTTTTTCTTAACGACCACTTCCTCCTGCATCATGGCGATATGAGCTGCTGGTCCTCCAAAACCAATTACACCTAACTTTAAAAAAAGTAAAGCCAATTCCTTCAAACGTTCTTTTTCAGTCATGCTATTTCTGCTCTATTCTGAAGCTAAAGTACATTATTTTTTAACTTAATTGGTATCCAAACGGTTTCTTCAGAGGTTGGATCTGACCGCTTGTATTTCGTGCCTAAAATTTCAAAATGCGGACGATCATCTAACCCGTAGATAGAATTTGGTAACCATTCACCGTAGATTTTCTCAAAAAAAGCAGGAGCCATTTGCTCATTACCTACAAAAGTAAAAACAGCATACAATCCAGCTGGGATAATCATTACATCCATATCAAAGGGAACACGATCTACTTGAGATACTGGTACGCCAACCCACTTAGTAAAAGTAGCGCTAGGATTGAACTGCTCCCAATAGCTCTTGCTAAAAACTTGAATGGAATATAAATCCATATTTGGAGTATGAGATACCTCCTTGCGCCTTGGCATAAAGCGTTGCCATACCATCGCTGCATCGTAATTAGTGTAAGACATAATTGCGTGCATCCCTATGATTTGTATGGCTGAACTTGTGGTGATTTTTGGTTCCAATTTTAACAGGTGTAGTGTTTATATATGTTCTTGCCTTTTTGTAATTCGGCAGTTCGGTTTTAGTTCAAAATAGCAACGGTACGATTAATTACGAGCTGATTTTGAAAATCTAACAATTCTTTCTTAATCACAAAATAACCTCTCGATAATACAAATCGATAATAAGAAATGGCTTGAGAATACAACTCCAATTCTGATTCTATGTATTTATCTCCGCTAAAATAAAGATAATCTTCTTTTAGATACAATTCAAAGCTAGCAATTATTTCTGGCGTTAGTACTTTTTTGTACAAGTTACTTTCTAGCATTTCCCTAATTTCTTTTTTGATCTCTACTTCTATTTCATAGACCTTCAAAAGTTTTGGTTTGATTTGCTCAATTGGAGTTACAACCGATAAGAATTCTGTTGCCTGCATCAGCATGCTATACTGTTCAAAACTTATGTCAAAAGAGCGATCAAAAGCAAAAAACACCTTATACTTCCCTATCAAAATTGCTTCTTGATGATCTACTGTAGCCAACTGTCTAAAATAATTAAATATGACAATATCATTTTGGATAATGCGCTCCTTCAAATCTTCTTTTTCTTTTTTTAGCTGGGGCAAAAGGGTATCTGCTTCAGTTGATTTGAATTTATGTCCATCGTAATCAAAAGATTTGAGCTTAATTGCACCATCTAGAATATTCTGAATGGTTTGTTCGTCATTAGATACCGCAAGGTACTCGTATACTAAATCTATTTTCTCCTTACTGAATAATTGTTCGAGTTCCTCTTGTTTGCCTATCGTTGGTGCGTTCTCTATGTCAAAATGCATTATATCTTTATTATCATAATAACCATTATAGATGGTATTAAAAGAATTTTCTGCTTGTTTTTGAATAAATTCATTTTTAAAATCAGTTAAGGAAACTGCTTCAAATGTTTCATTGATGTCTAAATGACTGAATAAACGAGAGGTAATGTTTTCCTGTATTTTTTCAAAGTCTTGAAAGATGAATTTAGCTAGATTGTTATTTTCGAATTGCTTGTGTATCCCTACGCGTTCTAAATTAGCACAACGATCCTCCACAGACGGGTGTGACGCCCACTGGTTTTCGATAACCAATTTGGATTTATTGAATTTACTCATTTCGACCGCTGTCACAAGCGGCAAATTATTTTTGTACTGCAACTGGCTCTCGTTAGCTAAATAATTTAAAACAAATACCTGTTCCTCATAAATATTTTTGCTCTTAAAATTACTCCCTACTTTATCGCCATAAAAATCCAACACTTTATTGTAAGACGCATCGACTAGATCCATTCGTAAGAGCGATTCTTGCAAGGGAGTAATTCCTGCGACATTAGCCGCTACTTCGTCAGCGTGAAATTCCATTTCACGAGAAAGTGCTAGATACGCTATATTGACAAACTCATACATCTTTCTTAAAACCCACTGAATACCGCTTATGATTTTGACTGAAATCATTAAAAAAATAGAAAAGTAATTGCTAATATTTGCCCATTTCTGAATCGTCTTATCAAAAGAGTCGTTATCGTACAACATGTTAAAAATAACCTGATTCACGTAATAAACATAACTTCCTACCTTCATGCTCCGTTGTGAAAAATGGCCGAATTCATGTGCCAAAATAGCTTTGAATTCCTGCTCACTGATACCATTGACTAAACCTAGACCAATTTGCAGATTCTTTTTTACGGGGAAAAACATACTCCAAAAACTCGAATCATAAAAAACACTGGCATTTACATCTGCACTAACATATACTTTTTTAGGAAAATCAGTCCCTACCTCCTCTACTATACTTGCAATGAATTGAAATAATTTCGGTTCGTTTGCGGCAGTAATTTCGGTTAAATGCGTTCGGTCTATTTTATGTTTTTTGAACATAAATTTGAATAAAAATCCTAAAACAAAAAATCCCAAGCTACCCAAACCTACTCCCAGAGCAAGGGTTATAAACGAGGGACGAACTGTAATAACATAAAAAGCACCTATTAAACACAAAACAGTAATACCAATGGCTAGTAGTAGCAAGAGCACATAGACCAAGAGAAAAAGCACTATTGAAAAAATGGCTTTGGTTGTCATTTTTTTAAAACTAGCTGAGACTTCGATATTCATAAATATAAAGGTGTGTTATTTACTGAAATAGTACTTGATGTTTGAATTTCTTTTTAAATTAGGTAAAAAGAAGCCTTAATCATCTTCAATTTTGAAATCAGTGAATTTATAGCTTGTATCTTTTTCACCCATTAATTCTATCGACTGGAAATCAACACCTTCAGTAGTTATGCGGTAATTATAACTATCTACAACACCATCAAAATCATGCAGCTCATAGTACTTTCCGTTTTCTGTCCACCAGGTTCCATTTTCTGTTTCTTGCGTTACCTTGCCGTTTTTATCAATGGCTACAAATAAAAGAACACTTTTTCCACCAGCAAAGCGACAGGAAACCCAGTATTTACTTAAGCCTTTTTGTTGTTGCCCAACTTCGGAGCCTTTCCAACAACCTATCAAGTTGGGATCGTATGATTTCGTACTCGTTTGCGCTTCTTGACTGAATCCTAGTGTCGTTATCAGCGAGATTGTTAGGATTAGAATTAATTTTTTCATTAGTGGGAATGATTTTGATTGTTATTTTATATGAATATCTCTACAATGTGATTTCTTATTTATATTTTTAAATCTTGTTCTTAGCAAGAATGGTTACGTTTTTTTGCTTTTATGTGCCTAAAAGATCTTTACTTTTTAGTTTTCGGCTTAACGAAAACTTGATGCGCAATAGTAAGTACACTAAATGCAAGCTAGTTTTTAATGATTAAAGCTGCAGCCGTTTTTAGGTTCTTCTATTCGTACGTTTTTATTGTCATCAATAATTCATTTTTAAAATTATAAATTTCGTCTAAAGAAGAAATTAGCTTTTTCTCTCCATTATCTTTTCCATTGTGGAAAAGTTCAATGTATTTATTTGCTGAATTAAAGTGTAAGCGACAAATTGGTTTTCTGTTATTATCATCTAATAAAATACCAAAATAAGATTGTGTATCTCTAAATGCAATTCTTGAAGAAGGTAAAACTTCTCTTAAAATTGCTTTTACAATTTGTGAACCTTCAACTTCTTCTTCGGTTGTAATAAATTTTGGAGTATCTACATTTTCGTCGATCGCAGTTGTTTGTTCAGTTGCTTTAGATGGAACCGTTTCAGATATATTTAAAGCATTTTTTAATCTAAAGTTTATAGTTTCATTTATTGAAGTAGAAAATGCTTTTTTAGTATATTCCTTAAACGCAAGTAATCTTGGAGCTGTAAAAGGCTTATTGAAAAATCGATTTACTAAAAGTCGAACCATCTCGTCTGAGGGATCTTGTATTTCCTTTTCAAATTCTTTTCTAATTGCTTTTATATATTTTAATCCTTCTGCTGAATCTAATATTTCTTCAAGATTATACCCATTTTTAGAAAAATTATGTAAGATTTTTAAACTTGTTTCTTTCAAGTTTGATATGTCTAAAGTGAAAAATGGCTTTTCATCCATTATATTAGGTTTCTCTAAATCGGCATAAAAGTTATAAATGTGACCATTCGTTAAAACACCAAAGCGAGATTTTGAAACGTGGTAATATCTATGAAGTTGAGAATTATGAGCATCGACATTTTCATTCCATTTTTTACATTCAATGATTAAAATAGGTTCGCCATCTTTTTTAATTACGTAATCTATTTTCTCTCCTTTCTTAGTACCAATATCACAAATATATTCAGGTATTACTTCTGTTGGATTAAAAATATCATAACCCAGTATTTGAATAAAAGGCATTACAAAAGCATTTTTAGTCGCTTCTTCTGTATTTATTTGGTCTTTTAAGGAATCAACTCGTTCATGTAGTTGCTGCAATTTTAATTTTAGATCTTCCATTGGTTTTTATATTTGATATATTTTAAATAAGAATTATTTCTCTGTTTCACACAACTGTTATAGTTAGCGTTTTGGCACCCTTGCATGGCTAGAAGTTCGTAATCACTCTATTTTCGACTTTATTTAGACTTAAAGTGAAACGGTAATGATATCAAATTCGAGCAAGCGCAAAACAGCTTTTAGTGGACGTTTAAACATTTAAAGTTTCTCCAAAAATTGTTGAATAATTGAAAACTACTATTATCACAGAAATAGGGGACGACGCTAAAAGAAATAAAATTGTCGGCCACTTATTTTCAATGACGAAATTTTTCCAATTTTTCCAAATAAATATAATCCCAAAAAAAGCACAAACTGACATTAAGAATATTTGAATAAGTAGACCCCAATTTTCGTCATATTGCAGAAATTGAGTTTGATATATTCCATTCCACATTGCTCCAGTAAATAGTATTAAAATTATAAGGTAGAAAATCTTTAAAATTTGTTTTCGTTTCATTTTAATGTGATTTTTGATGCATTACCACTAACCTTATCGCCACTTAGCTATGTCACGAACTTCGTAACCGATTATATACCCCTATAGATAAATAATCTTGCGAAACGTAAACGAGAATTCACCACAAAATTCGCAATCTTGCCAAATGGCTGTTGTGTGTAGTTTTTATTAAGTTCCAATTGGTTTTATTTTCCTATGATTTAGTTTTGAACTTTTTGAAAGTAAATTTTTAACTTGATGTTCAATTTTTTCTTTCTCATTTCTTTCTTTCCAAATGGAATATAGTTCAATAACATGTTCAAATATTGCCTTATCATTTGGTCTTTCTTTCCTAGTTTTAATTACTTCAACAGAACAGAGATTACACAATTGATAGAAATTTAAAAACTCTGAACTATATGCAAATTGCTCATCTGCTAATTTTCTTGTAAAAGGAATAGAAAATTCCTCTAATTTGTCTACAAGGTTAAATAATTCATCTTCTATTTCATTGTACTTTTCTAATAATTTTTTATACTCATTTATATTTTCATTATTTTCATTAATTTCATCTAATTTATGTAAATCTAATTTTTCAATTTTTTCAGCATCAATATCTAAATCGTACATTTTGTTTATTAATTCATTTCGGAGCTGTTTGAGAATTGGAATATATTTTTCACATAGTTCAAATGCTAACTTTGCTGCTTCACGTTCAGAATTAATCTTTATACTGTCTTTAGCAATTTTTAATTGATATAAGCCGATTAGAGCAACTATAAATATTAAAAATCCGCTTAGGAAATTTATGTTCTCAACAATTGATTTAGTTTCATCAAAAAATGTCATAATACTTGGTTTTTTATTTATACTGATTTTTTTAAAATTACACACAACGTTTTGACACTTTCAGATGGCTGGAAATTCGTAATCGCTCAATTTTTGGCTTAACGAAAACGTGACACGAAACAATAATTCCAATAAATTCCAGATAGATCAAAACAACGTTCGTAGGCAGTTCATCTGAGCTAATTTAACGTCTATTTTCACTTTTTTGTTTAAATGGATTTGTTCGGTAAACTACAAAACCAAAAATTAATAACAATACTATTTTTCCAATTAAAAATCCATTTCCATAATTGTTTAGCTTATCGTAATGATAGACAAAAATGTTTATGATGATGTAAATCAAATACAATGCAGTAATTATCGATGCGTAAAATATTGTTTTTTTCATTTTAATTTAAAATTAGGCGGTACTATTTTACTATTACCGCCTGAAGTATTATTATTTTGTTACTGTCGTTGTAGTTGGAGTATAAATGCTGAAAGTGAGAGCAGCAATTAAACCGTTTACAAAACTCTGTCTTGTAAACACCGTGTAATCTGTTGCTTCTCCAGCCATTTCTTTAGAGTCTGAAACTCCAACTGGTGCTAATCCACCAATTACGTAATGATTCCATTTTGTAACCTGAGAGTTACCTTGTGCACCTTTACCAACTACGCTTGTGTATGAAAAACAAGACGTTAACATAATTGACATTGCGAAAGCAATTGACAAAACTTTGAATGTTCTTTTCATTCTAATCATTTTAAAAAATATTATTGTTTACTCACTTTGAGTTTTTTTTAGGCATTATTTTACTTCGGTTTATATGCTTTTCCGCTTTCAGAACTCAATGAGCAAGTTTTTCAAAACTTCTCTCCACAGTTTTTAACCGTACTGCTAGGTTTAACTTGCTCACAACTGGGTTATAGTAACAAACAAAAACGTATTTTGTCCATTACCTCCTCAAAAACGAAAATCCACAACAATACAAGAGCTACTGCTCCTATTGTTATGGATTAATTTGTTTTTTTGTGGTGTCCAAATATAAGATTTATTTGATAAAAGTCTAATTTATTTTATTCTTTTTAAGATGCTATAAACACTTTAATTTTATATTTTTTTACTGTTCAATTGGTTTCAAGCAGTTAATCCAAATCATAGCTATAATGGGAGAAATAAAACCAAAAACTCCCCATCCTACAGCGCTGCGATTTAATTCTTTGGCAGTACTAGAGCAAACGTAGGTCCCTATGATTTTTAAAACAATCAAAACTAAATAAACTCCTCCTTCCATAATTAGTGTTTTAGAATATAATGCTATTTGTTTACTATAGTTTGAAACAGAATTTAGTACATAAGCGATTTACTTATTTTTATTGTATTACATGTTTTATCTCTCTACTTTTCAAAGATAAATAGCTGTAACTACTCTTCCTTACGGTTTCCCGTAATCGACGTTTTTATATACTTTAAACAGACCTAATTGGATGCTACAAAATGTCAATTTCTAATTCTACTCGAATACTGAATGCCCAATCTCGCGTGAGGGACGGAAACGAAAAGCCCGCAGCGACGCTTTTTAGCAAAGCGAGGACTTGTAGTGTACTGCCCGACCGTAGCTTTTGCGGAGGGCACGCCCAAAATAAAGTTTTGGCTATTTTTAGGTACTGCTGCAAGAGTATTACTAGCCTATAATTGTATAAAATTTTATAAAAATATTAATACCCTTACGCCTGAAAAAACTGTACTTTGGCTTATTGAACAAATACAATTGAACGCTTTTTACCTATATATATGGACAAAATAAAAATACTTTGGGTTGATGATGAAATTGACTACCTAAAACCGCATATTATTTTTCTAGAGAAAAAAAATTATAGTGTTACCACTTGCAACAACGGACGCGATGCCATAGACCTTTTTGAGAACGAAAACTTTGATGTGGTGTTCCTAGATGAGAATATGCCTGGTATGAGCGGACTGGAAACGCTGCAGGAAATGAAGGAGAAAAAGAGTGCTATACCCATGATTATGATCACGAAAAGTGAGGAAGAGTACATTATGGAGGAAGCGATAGGTTCTAAAATTGCCGATTACTTGATTAAACCCGTGAATCCCAATCAGATTTTATTGAGCTTGAAAAAGAACTTGGATCACTCTCGCTTAATTTCTGAAAAAACTACGCTAGATTACCAAAAGGAGTTTCGTAAAATTGCCATGGAAATGGGCATGGTAAACAGTTACGAGGATTGGGTGGAGTTGTATAAGAAATTAGTTTTTTGGGAATTACAACTCGAAAATATTACAGATCAAGCTATGATTGAGATCTTAGAATCTCAAAAGGTAGAGGCCAATTCCCAATTTGGAAAATTTATAGAACGCAATTACGAGGATTGGTTTGCTCCTAAAGCAGATAAACCGGTACTTTCGCACGACTTATTTAAGGAATTAGTATTACCTGAACTGAAGAAAAAGAATTCTCGAGACCCAGACGAGCAGAGCAAAGCGAAGCCTGTACTGTTTGTGGTTATAGACAACCTACGCTACGACCAATGGAAAGTTTTTGAGAGCGTTGTAAACGATTATTACAAACTCGAGAGAGAGCTATCCTACTACTCTATCCTACCCACAGCGACGCAGTATGCTAGAAACGCGATTTTCTCTGGATTACTGCCTGTTGAAATGGAAAAGCAGTTTCCGCAATACTGGAAAAATGATCCTGAGGAAGGTGGTAAAAACTTGTACGAAGCCGAATTCTTGACCGCACAGTTAAAACGTTTGGGATTAAACATCAAGGAAGATTACTTTAAGATTACCAATATGGAATCTGGTAAAAAACTAGCTGAGAACTTCAAGGGACTTAAAAACAATGATTTGGTTACCATCGTGTACAACTTTGTAGATATGCTTTCGCATGCTAAAACAGAGATGGATGTGGTAAAAGAATTAGCTGCAGATGATAAGGCGTATCGCTCCTTGACGCTAAGTTGGTTCAAGAATTCGCCTTTGTTAGAAATTATTCAGCAAGCGCAAAAACTAGGTTTTAAATTGATTTTAACTACAGATCACGGAACCATCAATGTCAAAAATCCATCGAAAGTAGTGGGAGATAAAAACACAAGTTTGAACCTTCGATACAAAACGGGACGAAGCCTTACTTACGAGCATAAAGATGTTTATGCTGTAAAAGATCCAAAAAAAATAGGATTGCCTAGCATTAATATGAGCAGTTCTTATATTTTTGCAAAAAATGATTTGTTTTTGGCCTACGTAAACAATTACAATCACTATGTAAGTTATTATAAAAATACGTACCAGCATGGTGGAATTTCGCTTGAAGAAATGATTATTCCGGCACTAGTATTTAATCCAAAATAGTATCTAGCATTCGAGCTCTTGTTTCCGAATTTAGTAAGGATTTAGAGCTCTCTGTTAGCAAATGAAGAAGCAAGAATATGGAGTTTATTTATGAATTAGAAGACATCGCCTCAGTGGCGGAAATAGTTGTGGCTCAAAATCCTAAAAAAGTCATCCTTTTTTATGGTGAAATGGGTGCCGGAAAAACTACTTTTATCAAGCAATTATGTAAAACTCTTGGTGTTACAGAAGCAACTAGTAGTCCAACCTTTTCTTTAGTTAATGAGTACCAAACTACTAAAAATGAAACGATTTACCATTTTGATTTTTATAGATTAAAGGTCGAAACGGAAGCGCTAGACATGGGAGTTGATGATTATTTATATTCGGGTGCTTGGTGCTTCATCGAATGGGCAGAACAGATTCCGAATTTGATTCCAGAGGAGCATTCGGTAATCAGAATTAGGGAGCAAGCCGATGGAAAACGAATTTTAGAATTAAGTTAATTACTGTATGAGTACTACCAAAATGGTTCGCATTATTCCCTTTACAATTGACTTAAAGGACTATATTAAAATTTTAAATGTAGAATGGTTACAAAAGTATTTTCGAATAGAAGATCGAGACGAAATTGTCTTATCAAATCCACAAGAAGAAATCATTGACAAAGGCGGTTTGATTTACTACGCAACATACAACGATGAAATAGTTGGCACGGTTTCGCTTTTGCGAGTTAGTAACACCGTTTACGAAGTTAGTAAAATGGCCGTTACAACAAACGTTCAAGGATTAGGAATTGGAAAAATACTATTAGAGCACTGTTTTCAAGTTGCCAAAGAAAGGAATGCTACCAAGCTGATTTTGTATTCGAATACAAGTTTGCAATCAGCCATTCATTTATACTACAAATATGGTTTTGTAGCAATACCATTAGAAAGCGGCATTTATGAACGTGCTGATATCAAAATGGAGAAAGTTTTGTAACCTTAGTTTTTATATGATTTAGCCCTCAAGGTCAACTGTATTTTGAACTTTTTTATGTAATTTTACCTCTTAAACAGCACAACAACAATGTCAATTTCATTCACACCGTTTACAAAGCAGCAACTAATGCCTCAGGAGGAAAAACTAGAGGTTGGAAAACGACGAAGCGAACTTTTTATTGGTTTACCTAAAGAGACAAGCCATCAAGAACGCCGTATTTGTTTAACGCCTGATGCTGTCAACTCTTTAACATGTCACGGTCACCGCGTAATGATCGAGTCTGGAGCTGGAGAAAGTTCAAGCTATTCAGACAAAGAGTATAGTGATGCTGGTGCCGAAGTAACGAAAGACACGAAAAAGGTTTTTAGCTGTCCGATGATTCTAAAAGTAGAACCACCAACACTAGAAGAAATTGAAATGATGAACAGCCAATCGATTCTGATTTCGGCTATTCAGTTAAAAACAAAACAAAAAAGCTATTTTGAAGCTTTGACCAAGAAAAAAATCACTGCCTTAGCATTTGAATATATAAAAGACGAAGACGGAACCTATCCTGCGGTGAAGTCACTTAGTGAAATTGCTGGCACAGCCTCGATATTGATTGCTGCAGAATTAATGATTACAACCGAATTTGGAAAAGGATTGCTCTTTGGTAACATCACCGGCGTTCCTCCTACCGAAGTTGTTATTTTAGGTGCTGGCACTGTAGGAGAATTTGCAGCCAAAACAGCAATAGGTTTAGGTGCCAATGTGAAAGTATTTGACAACTCTATTACCAAATTGCGTAGACTGCAGAATAATTTAAACCAACGCATCTTTACCTCTACCATTCAGCCAAAAACATTATTAAAGGCGTTAAGACGTTGTGACGTAGCGATAGGTGCCATGCGCGGAATTGATAGAACACCTGTTGTAGTTACAGAAACAATGGTCGAGCACATGAAAAAAGGCGCTGTGATTGTTGATGTGAGCATTGACACGGGTGGTTGTTTTGAAACTTCAGAGGTTACCTCACACGAGAAACCAACCTTCATAAAAAGTAATGTTTTACACTATTGCGTACCCAACATACCCGCTCGCTACTCTAAAACTGCTTCGTTATCGATCAGCAATATAATTACACCTTACTTAATTCAAATCGCAGATGATGGCGGAATCGAAAGTGCGATACGATGCGATAAAGGATTAAAATGTGGCGTTTATTTATACCACGGTATATTGACTAATAAGGCCATTGGCGATTGGTTTGACATCCCTAATAACGATATCAATTTAATTGTGTTTTAAATAATCTTTGCCCTACCTTTGCAAAAAAAATAATTCATGAAGTTTGTACATCGTTTTGCCTACTACCTAGTAGGTTTAGTTATAGGTTGTTTTTTTGTAGCACTTGTTTTTAGCGGTAAAGATACTCGTTGTAGTTATTTCCCAAATGCACGTGTTTTAAATGACATTCGTAATAAACCATTTGAGTACTCAGATGCAGCCCTTAAAACGTTGGCTGAACCTTGGATTGATAAAAATGATATTAAACAATCACTAACTTACGGTGATGTAGATTTTGATAAAAGCAACACCGAGTTTGGCAAAAACAATAAATTGTACATTATAGAAGGTAAAACCGTCAAAAATGTAGAGATTATTTTAACTGTTGAAAACAAGGCAAGCAAAGCTATCCTTGTAGATGTTAGTCGCAAATAACACAATTTAAATAATTGAAATTGAAAAACCACTTCTGTTTATAGAACCGAAGTGGTTTTTTTATTTTTTAGAAAATGGTTCAAATTTACGTTCAGTAATACCTTCGTCGTTTTTTGAGTAAGCATATGTAGTTTCGCTTTTTATAAAGTTATTCTTCACCAAGCAACTTTAACATTCCATCTGTTTTTTATAGAGGTTTTCGAATGCACTACAAAAACCAATCAATTTCTTTTTCATTGTTAGCTTTTAAATAGGCATTCACTTTGCTAAAATGCTTGTTGCCAAACCATTTTCCTTGATTAGCACTTAAGGGTGATGGATGTCCTGATTCTAAAATTAAATGCTTAGTTCGGTCAATTTTACTACCTTTTTTTTGTGCAAAAGCACCCCATAACAGAAAAACGATACCTTCTTTTTGACTTGAAATTTCTTGAATTACGGCATCCGTAAAAAGATTCCATTTTAAGTGCTTGTGACTGTTTGCTTGGTCTTTTCGAACTGTCAATCCTGCATTCAAAAGTAGTACGCCTTGGTTTGCCCAACGTTCTAAATTACAAGACGTAGGCATAAATAAATGATCTAAATCATCGTTTAGCTCTCTAAATATGTTTCGTAAAGAAGGAGGTATCTTTACTCCATCATTTACAGAGAATGCTAATCCGTTAGCCTCGCCTTCCCCATGATAGGGATCTTGACCTATTATCACTACTTTTAAATGCGAAAGGTCGCAATAATCAAAAGCAGCCAATATTAAATCCTGCGGAGGGTAACAAGCTCCTACTTCATACTCCTGGGTTAACTGCTCTTGTAGATCCTGAAAATAAGGCTTTTGTAGTTCATTTGCTAGTAGCGAATCCCATTTTGGCGGTAGTTGTAATTGCATTATTTTTAAAACTTAAGAACACAAAGATACACAGAGATATCTAATCGATAAAAGGAACAATTATTTTTTATGTTACAGCAGAAATAAACATTAGTTAAACTTGGTATTTATTTACAAAATAGTCTTCACTATTAACTATTTTTGTAGCAAAGAAGTAACTTATCCTAATGATATCAATAACAGAAAAAACTTTACAAGATCTACAATTCCCAACGGTCCTTGAAACCATTTCGAGTATATGTAATACCGAAATTGGTAAAGAAAAAGCGTTAAACATAACTCCCTTTAAAGACAAAGAGAGTTTGATGCAAGCATTAATGCAAACATCAGAATATGTTTCGTCTTTTCAAAATAACAATGCCATTCCTAACCACGGATTTGAAACCATAAATCACGAAATTAAATTTCTGGCAATCGAGGATAGTTTTCTCGAAGTTGGAAGTTTTAGAAAAATAGCGACGCTAGCATCTACAGTCAACTTTTTATTGAATTTTTTACGAAAATTTGATGATTACTACCCCAACATAAATGCTCGAGCAGCTCGCGTAGAACTAACGAAGGATATTGTTCACATGATTGATGATGTAGTGGATAAGTATGGTGAAATTAAAGATAATGCTTCACCTGTACTTTTAGACACAAGACGCAGCATGAATAGTGTTCGTGGTAAAGTGAATCAAAGTTTTGGTATAGCCATGTCACATTACAATGGTTTAGGTTACTTAGATGATATCAAAGAAAGTTTTGTTCAAAACAGACGTGTACTGGCCGTTTTAGCGATGTACCGTCGTAAAGTGAAAGGAACTATTTTAGGCAGTTCAAAAACAGGAAGTATTGCTTATGTAGAACCCGAAATGACGTTGCAATACTCTAGAGAGCTAAGCAATTTAGAATATGAGGAAAAAGAGGAAATCACCCGAATTTTAAAACAACTGTCAAATTCTATTAGACCCTTCTTACCATTACTTATTGAATACCAAGAATTTCTAAGTGATATTGATGTAGTTGCGGCTAAGGCTAAATATGCTAACAAAATCAACGGAATCTTACCAGCAATTACTGATGAACGTCGCATGTATTTTAGAGATGCTTATCACCCGATTTTGTTTTTGAACAACAAACAAAAAAACGAAATCACGCATCCTCAAACCATTGAATTGGGTCAAGAAAACCGTATTATAGTTATCTCTGGACCTAACGCTGGAGGTAAAACCATCTCGTTAAAAACAGTTGGATTATTGCAATTAATGCTGCAGTCTGGTATGTTGATTCCGGTACATGAACGATCAGAAACATTTTTGTTTGACAGGATATTAACAGATATTGGTGATAACCAATCTATTGAAAATCATTTAAGTACGTACAGCTACCGATTGAAGAACATGAATTACTTCTTGAAGAAGTGTAATAGCAAAACCATGTTCTTAATTGATGAATTCGGTACTGGTTCTGATCCCGAATTAGGAGGTGCGTTAGCCGAAATTTTCTTGGAGGAGTTCTACCACCGAGAGGCCTTTGGAATCATTACTACACACTACTCTAATTTAAAAATTCTAGCTAACGAACTACCGTTTGCTACCAATGCCAACATGATGTTTGATGAGAAATCATTGGAGCCTATGTATAAATTGGCTTTGGGACAAGCAGGAAGTTCCTTTACATTTGAGGTAGCGCTTAAAAACGGAATTCCGTTTAGCCTTATCAACCGAGCAAAGAAAAAGATCGAAGTGGGGAAAGTCCGTTTTGACAAAACAATAGCTACGCTTCAAAAAGAACGTTCTAAACTAGAAAAAACTTCTCAAAATCTAAAAGAAGAAGAAACCAAAGCACGCGAAGAAGGTAAAAAGATGGAGACTATCAATGTCAAAATAAAGCAGAAACTAGAAAGTTATCAGGAGCTTTATGATAGTAATCAAAAGACCATTTACATTGGTCAGAAAGTCGAAGATATTGCCGAGAAATACTTTAACAATAAAAATAAAAAAGAACTGCTTGGCGAGTTTTTAAAAATTATCGAAATCGAAAATTCAAAACGTAAAAAAGCCACTGCAAAAGAGTCTAAAGCGATAGCTGTCAAAAAGAAGGAAGTTATTGAAGAAGTAACATTAGTCGTTGAAGAAATTCGTAAAGAAAAGAAAGAGAAGAAATTAAAACCTATTATCGAAAAACCAAAACCTATTTTGAAAGTAGGTGATCGCGTACGAATGTTTGACGGTCGTGCAGTGGGAACAATTGATGTGATTGAAAAAAACAAAGCTACTGTGAACTACGGAGTGTTTACATCAAAAGTAAGTTTAGAAGCGCTTGAATTTGTTGAGGCGGCTAAGAAGTAGTTATAAAATTATTGATTTAATATTAGTCTCCTTTTTGTCATTCTTAGGAACGAAGAATCCCAACAAAATTAAACAACTAATGTAGATCTAATCTTAGAGGCTCCTTGTCCCTTGGAATTAAAAATTAAGCTTGAAATAGAAAACTGAATTCGATACAAAATGCTAAACTTACCTCCTAATAAAAAAATAATACTATTTGATGGTATATGTAATCTTTGCAATTCGGCTGTTCAGTTTATAGTTAAAAGGGACGCAAATGATGTTTTTAGGTTTGTAGCGCTACAATCCAATTTAGGAATTGAAATTTGTAATTATATTGGTGTTGATCCAACAAAAATGGATAGTATTATTCTTTATGAGCCAGGAAAAGCGTATTACTATAAATCAGACGCTGCATTAAGAATAACTTCTAATTTAGGTTTCCTTTATTCCTTAACCATAGTTTTTAAAATTATTCCAGAAAGCGTACGCAATATGATCTATGATTATATCGCTAAAAATAGGTACCGCTGGTTTGGAAAAAAAGAGGAATGTATGATTCCGACTAATGAGTTAAAAGATAAATTTTTAGAACAATAAGGTAATAACTGATTATTATCATATTTTATCTTGGTGCTGCTACCTATTTTTGAAGTTCTAAAATAGAATAGTATGAAAAACATTTCGCTTTACACCTGGGATAACGGTTCAATCATTATAGTTTTTGTCTTTGGTTTTGTAGTCATTGGTTTGGTAGCCACCGTTTTATTACTAATGAGTAATGACAAAAAAAAGAAATAAAAAAAAGGATGTCACGCAATCAAAGCAGACATCCTTTTTGGTTTGATTTGAAAATACAATTATCTAATCAATTTTCTATATTTCAATCGCTTAGGTGTCAAATCTCCACCAAGGCGCTTTTTCTTATTTTCTTCGTATTCAGAGAATCCACCTTCAAAATAGTACACTTCTGAATCCCCTTCGAATGCTAAAATATGCGTACAGATTCTGTCCAAGAACCATCTGTCGTGAGAAATCACTACTGCGCAACCAGCGAAGTTTTCTAAACCTTCCTCAAGTGCACGAAGTGTATTTACATCCAAATCATTCGTTGGCTCATCCAGTAACAATACGTTTCCTTCTTCCTTTAAAGTCATAGCAAGGTGCAAACGGTTACGTTCCCCACCAGAAAGTGCCGAAACCTTTTTATTTTGCTCACCACCACCAAAATTGAAACGAGATAAATATGCTCTTGAATTTACTTGCTTACCACCCATCATGATTAATTCTTGACCATCGGCAAAGTTTTCCCAAATTGATTTGTTTGGATCTATGTTCGAGTGTGATTGATCTACATAAGCAATTTTCACCGTCTCACCTACAGAGAATTCTCCACTATCTGTTTCTTGTTCTCCCATGATCATTCTGAAAATAGTTGACTTACCAGCACCATTGGGTCCGATAATTCCAACAATTCCAGCTTGTGGTAATGTGAAATTTAAGTTATCGTATAATAATTTGTCTCCAAAAGCTTTGGCAACATTCTTAGCTTCAATAACATTTGTTCCTAAACGTGGTCCGTTAGGTATATAAATTTCTAGATTTTCATCTAATTGCTTTTGGTCTTCGTTTAACAACTTATCGTAGTTTTGTAAACGCGCTTTTTGCTTCGTTTGACGACCTTTAGCTCCTTGACGAACCCAGTCTAACTCTCTTTCTAAGTTTTTACGACGTTTAGAAGCTACTTTTTCTTCGAGAGCCATACGACTCGATTTTTGGTCTAACCAAGAAGAATAATTCCCTTTCCATGGAATACCCTCTCCTCTATCTAACTCTAAAATCCATCCAGCAACATTATCTAAGAAGTATCTATCATGCGTAACTGCAATTACAGTTCCTGCATATTGTGCTAAATGTTGTTCTAACCAAAGCACAGATTCTGCATCCAAGTGGTTGGTAGGCTCATCAAGAAGCAAAACATCTGGTTGTTGCAATAACAAACGACACAAAGCAACGCGACGACGCTCTCCTCCAGAAAGATTTTTGATTGGCGTATCACCGTCTGGCGTACGCAAAGCATCCATTGCAATTTCTAATTTGGTATCGATTTCCCAAGCACCTAGCGCATCAATTTTGTCTTGTAAAGCTGCTTGACGATCCATTAACTTGTCCATTTTATCTGGATCAGAATAATTCTCCTCTAGACCAAACAAATCATTAATACTATTATATTCAGCAAGTACAGCCATTGTTTCTGCAGCTCCTTCTTGAACAATTTCTAAAACTGTTTTAGTATCATCTAATATTGGCTCTTGCTCTAAATAACCAACAGTGTAACCCGGTTGAAAAACAACATCACCTTGAAAGTTTTTATCAACCCCTGCAATAATTTTAAGTAGTGATGATTTACCGGATCCGTTCAAACCTAAAATACCAATTTTAGCTCCGTAAAAGAAACTTAAATAAATATTTTTAAGAACAGGTTTGTCTGCTCCAGTGTAGGTTTTACTCAATTTTTGCATTGAGAAAATTACTTTTTTATCGTCTGACATTATATTTAATTTTAATTTTTATATTTTATTTACAATCTCCCTTTTAATGAGCTAAAAACCCATGCATTAGCAAGAAAACCGACTCCAACAGCTACAAATCCCCAGCCTGAAACTTCGCTATATCTAAAAGCTCCAAGACCTATTAATAGCAATCCCATCAATATCATTATAAAGGTAGCCCATCCTAAGACCGTATTTTTATTCATTCCCATGATTGTGATATATAATTTATGTGTTGCAAATATCGTGATTTAACCGCTAATTAAAAATATGATACAACATTTCTCTTAATAAATCCCCATTTGACATCGCGCTTGCTCCAACTCCTTTGCTCTTTACATCAATTTCTCGCAATGCTGCAACTACTTGACTGACTTTTCGCATCGGATAATTTTTTAAAGCGAGGTCATACTCTTTCAAAAAATAAGGATTTACCCCTATCACTGTAGCTACATTTTTAGGGTTTTTATCTTTTAAACCATGGTATTTTAAAAGTTGTACAAAAAAACCAAAAACCAAACTAGTGGTAACGACCATGGGATTGTCTTTAGGGTTATTTGCGAAATTCTCAGCAATCGTATATGCCTTAAGTTGATTGCGCTCACCGATAGCTTTACGTAATTCAAAAACATTAAAATCCTTGCTAAAACCAATATTCTCCTCGATATCTTTGGGAGTAATGGTGGCACCTTTTGGTAAAATGATTTGCAGCTTTTCTAATTCGTTATTTATTTTACTTAAATCAGTACCTAAAAACTCGACCAACATCGCTGATGCTTTAGGCTCGATTGCATACTTTTTACCCGATAAAACTCTTTTTATCCAATCTCCAACTTGATTCTCGTACAGCTTTTTACTTTCGTAAACTACTCCGTTTTTAGCTAAAAGCTTGGTAACTTTTTTACGTTTATCTAATGTCTTGTATTTATAGCAAACTACCAAAACCGTTGTGGCCATCGGATTCTCAGCATACGATTCTAATTTATCAATTGTTTTAGTCAGATCCTGAGCTTCTTTTACGATAATCACTTGTCTTTCAGCCATCATTGGATATCTTTTCGCCGATGAAACAATATCCTCAACGGTAACATCTCTACCGTAAAAAACCGTTTGATTGAATCCTTTTTCTTCCTCGGACAAAACATTTTGCTCAATGTAATCAGATAGTTTATCGATATAATACGGTTCCTCTCCCATTAAAAAATAGATAGGCTTGATAGTACCACTCTTAATATCGTTTACAATTTTTATGACTTCGTCCAAAATAAATTTATTTGATAATTTGGTTATTAGCTGATTTACTTACTTTTGTCGCATGCAAAAACTAAATTTTCAGCAGTATGACTTTCGATTCAAAAATAGTGAAAATAAAGTGTCTATTTTTGATGAAATCAGGAAAAAATTTATCATTCTCACACCAGAGGAATGGGTTAGACAACATGTGGTGCGCTTTTTACTAGAAGAAAAAAAGTACCCTAAGTCCTTAATAAATGTTGAAAAAGTACTAAAAGTCAATGGTTTAAAAAAACGATATGATGCCGTAGTTTTCAATACCGTTGGTGAAATTCAAGTTCTCGTAGAATGTAAGGCACCCGAGGTTAAAATCACTCAAGCTACCTTTGATCAAATCGCCCGTTACAATATAACTATGAATGCACAATATTTGATGGTAACTAACGGCCTGAATCATTACTTTTGCCAAATGGATTTTGAAAACGAGAAATATGTTTTTTTGCCTCAACTTCCCGATTACAATCTTTAGAATCGATTATTCATACATTGCAGATTTAAATTCCGTATTATCTTGAAAAAAATAGCAGTAGTTATATTAAACTGGAATGGTGTTCAATTGTTAGAACAATTTTTGCCATCAGTAGTACAATTTTCGCCCGAAGCAGTCATATATGTAGCTGATAATGCTTCTACTGATGATTCAGTAGCTTTTGTCAAAGCTAATTTTCCCACCGTTAGAATAATTCAAAATAGCACCAATTATGGCTTTGCACAAGGTTATAATGAAGCGCTACAGCATATTGATGCTGATATTTATGCATTAGTAAATTCAGATATTGAAGTTACAGCCAATTGGTTGCAACCTATTCTCAATACTTTCGAGAAAGATAGAGACACTGCCATAATTCAGCCTAAACTACTAGACTTTAAAAATAAAGATTACTTTGAATATGCTGGTGCAGCAGGTGGCTTTATTGACAAATACGGTTATCCTTATTGTCGTGGTCGTGTGTTCGATACAGTAGAAAAAGATCTTGGTCAATATGATAACAATTGTGAAATTTCGTGGGCATCTGGTGCTTGTTTTTTCATAAGAAGTAGTGTTTACAAAGAATTGGGTGGTTTCGATGAGATCTTTTTTGCTCATCAGGAAGAAATTGATCTTTGTTGGCGCGCCACCAATAAAGGTTATAAAATAAAATACCAGCATGACTCAACAGTGTATCACGTAGGAGGAGCGACCCTCCAACAAGGTAATCCGAAAAAAACGTATCTTAACTTTAGAAATTCACTATTAATGTTAAGTAAGAATTTGCCTAAAAATAAATTATTTCCAATTCTTTTTACAAGGATGATTTTAGATGGTTTAGCAGGAATCCAATTTATTTTACAAGGAAAAGCAGCCCATTTTACAGCTATTCTTAAAGCTCATTATTCTTTTTACACATTACTATCAGTTACTTATAAAAAAAGAAGCAATTTTCAGTCGGAAACATACTATTCAACAAAAAGTATCGTTTATCAATATTATGTTAATTCTGGCAAGATATTTGTTAAATGATTTTAACACTATATTATTACTGTAATTAATCATTTAAAGCTAACTTTGTAATTCAACTAAAAATTATTTTTATGAAAAAAATCGTAATCACCTTATCACTCTTCGCACTTTTGACCTCTTGTGTGTCTAAAAAGAAATATGCTGATCTAGAATCCAGAAACAAGGAAACTCAAGACTTGTTGAATTCTGCTACGGTAAAATTAAATTCTTGTCTTGAAGAGAAGGCTGGACTTCTAGCAAGAGTTGATGGATTGAAAGAGTACAATCAAAACTTGATCAACACGTCTAAAGACATGACGATTTTAACGACTAAAGGAGCTCAAAACATTGAGAAGGCTTTGGAATCTATCAAAGAAAAAGACTTAAAAATTAGTAGAATGCAAGATGCATTAACTAAAAAAGATAGTGTAACACTTGCTGTAGTGACTAGTTTAAAAAGCGCTGTTGGTTTGAACGATCCAGATATCGAAATCAATGTTGAAAAAGGGGTAGTATTTATCTCTATCGCAGATAAATTATTATTCAAAAGCGGAAGCTATAATGTAACAGATAAAGCTAAAAGTGTTTTAGCGAAAGTTGCAAAAGTTGTTAATGACAAGCCAGATTTCGAATGTATGGTTGAAGGTCATACAGATAGTGTTCCTTACATAGGAAACAACATCTTACTTGATAACTGGGATTTAAGTGTTAAACGTTCTACATCTATCATCCGTGTTCTTACAGATGAGTTAGGAGTTAAACCAAGTCAATTAATCGCAGCTGGTAGAAGTTCATATGTGCCATTAGTAGCTAACGATAATGCTGACAATAGAGCGCGTAACAGAAGAACTCGTATTGTAGTACTTCCTAAAATTGATCAATTCTACGAAATGATTGAAAAAGAAATGAAAAAACAAACTAAATAATTAGGTTTTTTTATATAGGTAAAAAGCGTCTCTTAACAGAGACGCTTTTTTTTTGAACTGTATTTAATTTTATCTACTACGGTCTAAAATTTAAATTAGAAATGGTAGTAAAAAGAAAAAGCAGGTCTTGCGACCTGCTTTAATGTATCCTTAACTTTTCTCTAATAACCAATCAAATATAATTAAGAATAACATGCTATAATTAACTTTTAAACATCTTTAAGGCATCAAAGGTAATAATTTTTCAAGAAAACACCGTTAAATGAGTCAAAATTTTAGATTATTTCTATATCTCCTTTACCTGCTCTAATAATTTCAGGCTCAGAACCTGATAAATCAATTATTGTCGATCCTACGTTATCTCCATAACCACCATCGATAACTAAGTCCACTAAATTCTGCCATTTCTCGAAAATTAATTCAGGATCAGTGGTGTACTCAATCACATCATCTTCATCTCGTATAGAAGTAGACACAATAGGATTTCCTAACTGTCGCACAATTTCAAGTGCAATCGCGTTATCAGGGACACGAATCCCTACGGTCGTTTTCTTTTTAAATTCTTTTGGCAAATTATTATTACCCGGTAAAATAAAAGTATATGGACCTGGTAAAGCTCTCTTTAAAATTTTAAAGGTTGCTGTATCGATTTGCCTCACATAATCAGATAGATTACTCAAATCATGACAGATAAATGAAAAATTAGCTTTCTCTAACTTTACCCCTTTGATCTTAGCAATACGCTCTAATGCTCTAGAATTTGTAATATCACAACCTAAACCGTAAACAGTATCTGTTGGGTAAATAACCAAACCACCGTCTTTTAAAACCTTAACAACTTTAGCTATTGCAGCCTCGTTAGGTTTATCTTCATATATTTTCAAAAATTGTGCCATTCGTATATTTGTTTACAATTACCAAGTTGAAAGTTTAAGCGTTTACTAAACAACTTTAAAAATTTAATTTGAAACTTATTTTTATCCAATAATATCCAACTTTGCGAAACGCAATAAAAGCTTCTTGATTCCACCCACTTCAAATTTTATCTCTGCTTTTTTATCTGCTCCTACACCTTCTAGATTTATAACTTGGCCACGTCCAAAACGCTCATGCATTACCACATTTCCGGCTGTAAGTTTATTATCAAACAAATTCGCAGCTCCAGAGGCATTAGGATTACCACCAATAGGTTTCAATTTACGTACATTTAAATCCGGTTTAGGCATATTATCACCGCTTGGAATAGGTGGTGTTCCGTTTGCAGGCTTTGCCAACCTGAGCTTGGATTTGTCTACATCGCCAAAAATATCTTTATCAATCATTGATTGGTATCGATACGAAGACTCTGCTGGTGTTAGGTATTCTAAATATTGCGAGTCAATTTCTTCAATAAAACGGGATGGTTCACTATCAGTCAGTTTTCCCCAGCGATAGCGCGATTGCGCATAAGTTAGATACGCTTGATGCTCCGCTCTAGTTAAAGCGACGTAAAATAAACGGCGCTCTTCCTCAAGTTCAGATCGAGTACTCATACTCATAGCTGAGGGAAACAAATCTTCCTCCATACCTACTACAAACACATGAGGAAACTCTAAGCCTTTAGCTAAATGTATTGTCATAAGTGCTACACGGTCTTCGTCACTTGTGTCTTTGTCTAAATCCGTAGCAAGGGCAACATCCTCCATAAATTCGCCCAAAGCTCCTCTAGCGCCATCAATCTCTTTTTGACCTTCGGTAAAATCTTTTATACCGTTTAATAATTCTTCAATGTTTTGGATCTTAGCCATTCCCTCGGGCGTAGCATCTTTTTTTAATTCTTGGACTAATCCTGTTTTTTTAGATACATGATCCGTAATATAAAATGCGTCTTGATTTTCATTAATTACTTGAAAACTTTGAATCATGGTTACAAAATCTTGAATTTTCTGTTTGGTACCTGAGTTCAACTTTAAATCAATTTTATCAATGTTCTGCATCACCTCATACATCGATCGTTTGTAGTGATTTGCCGCTACTACAATTTTTTCGATAGTAGTATTCCCTATTCCTCTTGCAGGATAATTAATAACGCGCATTAATGCCTCTTCATCCTTCGGATTTAAAACCAAACGCAAATAACAAAGTACATCTTTAATTTCTTTCCTCTGATAAAAAGAAAGCCCTCCGTAAATACGATACGGAATATCTCTTTTACGCAATGCATCCTCCATGGAACGAGACTGCGCATTGGTGCGATACAAAATAGCAAACTGACCATTAGTCATTTGGTTTTGCATTTTTTGTTCAAAAATAGTACTCGCAACAAAACGCCCCTCTTCAGCATCGGTCATAGAACGATGAATTTTTATCTTCGGTCCAAATTCATTTGCTGTCCAAACGATCTTGTCTAATTTTACTTTATTTTTCTCAATAATCGTATTTGCTGCCTCCACAATATTTTTTGTAGAACGGTAATTCTGCTCCAATCTAAAGGTCTTTACACCTTCATAATCTTTTTGAAAATTCAAGATGTTATTGATATTTGCACCCCTAAATGCGTAGATACTTTGAGCATCGTCACCTACTACACAGATATTTTGGAATTTATCAGATAAAGCTCTAACAATTAAATACTGAGAGTGGTTGGTATCTTGGTACTCATCTACTAAGATGTATCTAAAACGATTTTGATATTTCGCTAAAACTTCTGGAAAACGAGTTAATAATTCATTTGTTTTTAATAATAAATCATCAAAGTCCATTGCCCCTGATTTGAAGCAGCGATCAACATAATTTTGATAGATTTCACCCATTCTTGGCTTTTTTGCCATAGCATCCGTTTCTTGTAAATCTGGATCGTTAAAATAGGCTTTTACCGTAATCAAACTATTTTTAAAAGACGAAATACGACTTAATATTTGTTTGGGTTTGTAAATATCACGGTCCAATTGCATTTCCTTTATAATTCCTGAAATCGCTCTTAGAGAATCTTGTGAATCGTAAATTGTAAAATTAGAAGGATATCCTAACTTATCTGCTTCCGATCGTAGTATTCGTGCAAAAACCGAGTGAAAAGTTCCCATCCATAAATTCTTGGCTTCGCTTGAACCTACGATATCAGAGATACGGTTTTTCATTTCGCGAGCCGCTTTATTAGTAAAGGTCAGCGATAAGATATTGAAAGCATCGACACCTTGGTGCATTAAATAAGCAATTCTAATTGTCAGTACACGCGTTTTACCTGAACCAGCACCAGCAATAATAATCATTGGTCCGTCCTTTTGTAATACCGGTTCTCTTTGTGCTTCGTTAAGTTGGGAAATGTATTGTTGCATGAAAATTTTCTATTTATGCAAAAATAAGAATTTAAGAGTTAATAAAGTGGCATCTAATCTTTTTTTAAAGTGCTAAAACCATCTAATTTAAAGGCTTTTTATATGGAATAAAAACCATTATTGACTGCGTTATATTTATCTATTTACAAATGAAAAACATCATAGGCAAATCGAACTAGAGTAGCTATTACCACCACTAAAAAGAACACACGAATAAAACCGTTCCCTTTATTTATTGCTAGTTTAGCACCTAACCACCCACCAAAAGCATTGCTAGCAGCCATAGGAATAGCAATAGCCCAAATGATTTTTCCTTTTATCACAAATAAACAGATCGAACCAAAGTTAGTCGCTAAGTTTACCATTTTGGCATTAGCAGAAGCGTGTAAAAAATCAAATCCCATCAAAGCAATGAAAGCAACTACAAAAAAACTTCCTGTCCCAGGACCTATAAATCCGTCATAAAAGCCAACAATAACACTGATCAAAACAGCATTTATTATTTGTTGTGCATCAGACATATCTTTCGCGACATGTTGTCCAAAATTTTTCTTTGCGTACGTATAAATAGCCAAAAGTGACAAGATAAAAAGCAAGAGCGGTTTCATAAAATCATTACTCATATAGGTTAGTAGAGTTGATCCCAAAAAAGCGGAAGGCAATGCTAAAGCCATCATAATGAAAAGTAATTTCCAATTCATTGTCACTTTTTTCATGTACTGATATGCAGCGAAAGAAGTACCGCTGAACGCTGGAATTTTTAGTGTCCCAACTACTGTTGATACAGGTAAGTTAGGAAGTAAAACTAAACCAGCTGGCGTTTGAATTAAACCTCCTCCTCCAACAATAGCATCAATAAAACCTGCTACAAAGGCAGCGACACAAAGCAATGCAATAATATATGTTTCCATCTTATATATAAATCAAGGTCCTCAACATCATAATTATGCTTTATGATAAATCCCCATTTCCAATTGGTAAAAATAATAATCTATAAAGTTATTCCGTGCAATTTAGTCTTGAAATAGAAGCAAAAAGTATATTTTTGCTTTTTTAATTTGATATTTATGAACACAACCTTTTTTTTTGATATACTTGGCTATACAATTCCCGCTTTAATTACAGGAGTAGTTGCCTATTCACTTTTTAATGCACACTTTAAAGATCAGCAAAACAACAGACTTTGGCTAATTCAAAAAGACAATCAACAAACAGCTTTACCGTTGCGATTGCAAGCTTATGAGCGACTGACATTATTAATGGAACGAATTAATCCTTTACAATTAGTTAATCGTATCAGTCCAATATCAGACGATAAAAATGATTATAAAAATTATATTATAGCTCAAATCGAACAGGAAATCGAACATAACTTAACACAACAAATATATGTTTCGGAGAAATGTTGGGCAATTGTATTGACAGCCAAAAATGCCACTATTCAGATGATTAGAATAGCTACACAAAACGAAAAAGTTACTGATGCCAACAGCTTGAGAGAAGTTCTTATTACCGATTTACTGGATAAAACAGCACCAAGCAGTACTGCATTATCCTTTATAAAAAATGAGGTAAACGAATTGTTTTAGTAAAAACTATTCGATCAATAATCGCTTTAATTGAAACTGTTCTATTTCAGACAAATTAGGAAGTATTCTGTTAAAAGAAGTACGAGTCTCCTCATTCTTAAGCAATCGTCTGATAGTGTCGCGACCAAACTTTGAAAACTGCCACATGTGATGTGTTGTAGCGTTAACTAAATTTATCAGCACCTCATCGTTAAATAATTGAAAAGCAATTAATTTCTCTAAAGCATTCTGCCTAGTGATAGCTTCGTACTTAAATGAAGAATACAATACTAGTTCCCCTATTAATAACTTTTTATCCGCATTATAATCTTTAGTAGACAGTGCCAACGAAAGCCATAAAGTTCTTAGATTATAGTCGTTAAAACCAATCCAATCTTTGGTTTGATCTAAATAACTCACTCTTTGTTCTGGAAAATTCTTCCATAAATTATACAATGCTGTTTCCTGCGTTTCATATGATTTATCATGAAGCAAACTTTCATAAGAAGTCCTAAAATCTAAAGGTATTTTTGATAAAGAATTAGCTACTGCCATTCGAACCTCAATGTTTGAGGTAGCAAGAGCTAATCGTAGTAATTCTTTTTTCGACTCATAATTTTCATTTTTAAGTTGGTTAACAATAGCTACTTTTAGGTAGGCTGAAGTGTTTGATTCTAGAAGTTTGGTAAAAAATTGGAGTTTTTCTGCAATTGGTATGGTCTTCATTTTTTCTACTTCAAACAACAGTTGCATACTTTTGTTTTTTAGCAGTAAACCATTGGCTTCCTGAGTATTAAATACGGTTGATTCTAGCCAAACTTTACTAAAATTGGTAGTATCAAAATTCGATAATTTATGAATTTCATTAAATAAATCCTGAGTTTCTACGTTTTGAAAAGCATATCGCTTCAGATAATTTTTAATTACTTTTTTAAAAACTTTATCACCTAAGGATTCATGAATAACAAATAATGCCCAAGCCCCTTTTTGATAAAAACTCAATGAACTTGCTTTTTCATTCAATATTGGAATGCTATCTGTTCTAGAGGCAAATTTTATTTGCTGAGCTGATTCATGTAATTTAGCATAAAAATAGTCCTCACCTTTAATTTCTTTTTCTGCTAGTAAAGCATAATACGTTGCGAAGCCTTCTTGAAGCCAATGATCCTTACCACTTTTAGCCGTGATTAAATCACCAAACCATTGATGTGCCAGTTCATGAGCATCCACGCTTGTATAACTACGATCCTCGAATCCTATTTTGTCAACAATATATCTTCTAGAAAATATGGTCGCAGACGTATTTTCCATACCTGCATATAAAAAATCTCGTACAGGTACCTGTTTGTAAACATTCCACGGATATTTTACTCCTATTTTCTTCTCCATGAAATTAAAAATGGTTGCTGAATGTTGATAACTAGACTCCCAATTTCTTTGGTCTTCTTCTTCAATATACAATTCGATAGGCACTCCTGATTTTGCTTGAAGATGAGTAACTTGATATTTCCCTATAGCTAACATAAGTAAATAAGAACTCATAGGGTTTTTCATTTTAAATTCCCATATAGTCTCATCGTCTTGAATTGATTTTTGAACTAACTGACCATTTGAAATAACTTGATAACGAGAATCATAAATAATGGATAAATTAAAAATCAATTTTTCATTTACATCATCGAAACTTGGGAACCAATTGCTTGTATATCTCCCCTGCCCTTGCGTCCAAATTTGCGTGTCATTTTTTTCTTCAGAACCTAAGAAATAAAGCGCTTTTTGAGGTTTAGCCTTATATTCTAAATAAAGCGTATTGTCGCCTTTAATAAAAGGAGGAATGAACTGAATTTGTTTACCTGTATTTATAAATGGTATGTTTTTTCCATTTAGCTTTACTACAGAAAAGGCCATGTTTTGTGCATCGATGGTAATCGTATCTGTGAGTTCTAACCATTCAAATTTATAAATTACCTTTCCAGAGATGGACTTTTCTTTAGAATCTAATTTAAGTTCTGCCGATACCGATTTAAAATCGACAAACTTTGTTTGCTGCGCGAAAGCGAAAGAACATAAAAAAAGAAAGATAAATTTCATAAATAATAAATTAGAGCACCAAAGTTACATTCTTTCTAAAACAAATAGAACCCATATCTCGAGTTTACTAAAATAGAGTATTCAATTATGGAATTGAAAGTAGAAAAGATCATTGCTACTACTTTTTAAGTTTAGTTACTTCTCTCTTAAAATTAAAGCGAGCAAGATATCAAAGCGACATTTTTTAACGCGCCAAAGTGAATTTAAATATAGCTCCTTTCCCTAGCGAGGAATCCACGGTAATCTCGCCACCTAAGGCTTCTACAATTTTCTTGACAGTTGCTAGACCAATACCATTTCCTTTTTCACCAAAACGGTCTATCGATGTCACGGTTTCAAAAATTTCGAAAATCATCTCTTGATGCTCTTTCACAATGCCAGGTCCATTGTCACTAACAATGATTTCATATTGGCCTTTTGTTTCAGTAATATCAATTGTTATTTCAATCTTTTCTTTGTCATTATATTTTATCGCATTGGTCAATAAGTTTACCAAAATTTGCTCTAAAGCCGACTTGTTGGCCAACAATTCTTCTGTATTCGATTTGAATACTATTGAACAATTATTATGAAAGGCAAAAAGACTAGTGATTTCCTTTTCTAATCGAACAACACTTATGTTTGTGTTTTTCTCCTTATCAATCACATTTGATTTACTATAATCTAGTAAGCTGTCTATTAGCTCTTTTAATCTCTCTGAAGAACTTTTTATTAAAGATAAAATTTGTGTTCCCTCTTGGTCAATAGACTCTTTATAATTGTATAAAAACATATCTGTAAGTCCGGATATATTATGCAAAGGCGATTTTAAATCATGCGCAGCAACATAAGCAAAACGCTCTAAAGCTAGATTTTTCTTCTCTAACTCAACCAAAGCTTTTTCCAATTGTTTTTTATGTAGTCTTAGCTCTAACAATTTCATCGTTTGCTCTGAAAGCGCTTTCAACGAATTGATTTGTTCAACAGATAATACTCTAGGCTGATGATCAATAACGCAGATAGTTCCTAATGGTAAACCGTCTTCATTCTTTAATGGTATTCCTGCATAAAACACAATATTTGGCTGCCCTGTGACCACAGGATTATCATGAAATCTAAAATCATCCCTAGCATCTGGAACTATAAAAATATTTTTGGGATCGTTAATAGCGTGTCCACAAAAAGAGACAGATCTTGGCGTTTCTGAAATATCTAAACCTTGACGAGACTTAAACCACTGCCTATTTTCATCTACAAAGGTTATTAGAGCAATTGGTGTATTGCATATGTGAGAAGCTATCTTCGTTAAATTTTCGTAATCAGCTTCCGGCAAACTGTCAAGTATCGAATAGGACTCAAGTATTTTAAGTCGTTCTTCTTCCTGATTAAATTTCTGTGGTTCAATCATGTTTAACTATTTCCTTTCTTTTTTATTTCACCAATTTTATCTTAATCAAATTAGTTAATTTGTCAACTTAGACAAATAACTCAATGTGATTTTGCGTAAAAATAAAACATAATCAATGCTGTGACTAAAACTGTCTCCTTTTTTATAGAAACTTTATGAAGTTAAAAAAATTAAAGTACTGTAGACTACAAGAAGAAATTAATAGCTAAGCCATAAAGATTAACTAGTACTAATTGATAATCAAATAGAAACAAACAGTTAATCTAGATTAGGAACGGTATAGTTGGAGAGCACACTCTTCTCCTTCATTAATTCTTCAATTTCTTGCCATTTTCTTGGCGCCTCTACACTTAAATTGAGGGGGCCATCAGGCGTAATTAGAATGTCATCTTCAATTCGTACTCCAATTCCCCACCATTTTTTATCACAATTACTACCATTGGGTATATAAATACCTGGTTCAATAGTAATTACCATATTACTCTCTAGAGCATTGTAAGCGCCTGGATCGTGAACATCTAAGCCTATGTGATGACCTAAACCATGTGGGAAATATTGATTCCCATCTGCTTCAGATTTTACAATGCCAAGTTTTAATAACCCTTTATTAATTATTTGGCGAGCAATACCGTCAAGGGATCCAAATGTTACGCCCACTTTTGAAGCAGCTATTCCCGCTTCTTGAGCCTGATATACTAAATCATATATCAATTTTTGTTCCACTGTAAATTTTCCGTTGGCAGGTATGGTTCGTGTAACATCAGCATTATAACCGTGATATTCAGCGCCAACATCCATTAAAACCAAATCATTTTCAACCTTAGTTTTACTGTTTTCGATATAGTGTAGAATGCAACCATTATTACCTGCTCCTACTATAGATGGATAGCCTTCAAACTCGCTACCATATTTTCTATAAACAAATTCATGAATCCCCTGAATTTCAGTTTCAGACATCCCCGTGTGCATCGCTTTCATAACCTCTCTTTGAGCGATAGCTGAAATACGAACCGCTTTAGTTAATAATTTTAACTCTTCTGTACCTTTAATTTCACGTAAGCTGGCCATAAAACTCGGAATAGCATTGGTATTAAAGTTCTCTTTCTTACTAGCTGTAATACTCTTGCTCTTAACATCTCCAATTCCTTTTGAATCACTCTTTGAAATCACAGCTGTCTTGTACCCTATTTGAGCCTTGAACGATTCTATTAACTTATACAAATCAGCTTTATCTCTAAGAGCAGAGTCGCCATTGTCCTCTTTGAATTCTTTAAATAACACGGAATCAAAATTAGAGAAATTAATCCCAGACTTTAAGAATATTTCGCCATTGTAAGCAGCTGAAAAACCTAAATCTTTTTTTGCTCCTGCAATACCCAATCTAATACCTGTCCATTGCTCCTCACTCGGGTTCTTTTCTTGAACGTAAATTAACTCGTTATATTTATTCCCATCTGCAGACAGTTGATCTCCTGAAAAAAGCACCAAAACACAATTAGGCTCTTTATATCCTGTTAAATAGTAAAAATCTGGATCTTGATGATAGACATAATCTACGTCATTTGCTCTATTGCGTACTGGATTACCAAAAAACACTGCGACACTATTAAAAGGCATTAAAGCCCGAAAAGCTTGTCTTCGCTCTTTATGAAATTGTGCTGATAAATAATCGGAGGGATTTCCGTTTTGACCAATGGCTGTGGTAACGAAGCATAATGCAAGGATACAAAAGAGGGTGTTTTTAAGCATTTAACAAATAGTATTCAATTAATATTAAAATAAATATAAATATTTTCATCTTGAAAATACTTAATAAAGTAAGAATTTATATAAAAAAAAGTACTTAAAATAGAAATCTACAACGGTATGAGATACTCTTTAAAATCCTAGATACTAAGCCATATCTTGATACATCTTAAGCAGTTGACTAACGGAATTCCAGTTTCGGATTGTAGCGGTTACATTTAGTTTTTTCTCAATGTATTTTTGATCTAATCTTGTTTTCCCTGCACCAACTGCATATTTAATAAATATTTTATTAGCGTCAATACTAGCTTCGTCAGGTTTAAATTGGCTAATTTTTAGATCATTTATATTTTCTGAGCGAAGTTCTTTTGAGATAAAAGCAACGTATAATTTTTTATGATCGACCTCTTTTTCTTTTAAAAAAGGATTATTCACTAAACAACTTTCCAAATGATTTTGACCAATTACAATAGTAGGAACATCATAACCAAATACTTTAAAGATTTCTTGTTTGATTTTGAATCCGACAGTCGCTGCATCTTCTTCTTTACTTGTCACAAAAACATTTCCTGACTGAATATATGTTATTACATTTGTGAATCCCATATTCTCAAGCATTTTTTGTAAAGCATCCATTTTGATCATGTTGTGACCAGATACATTTATTCCTCGCAGTAAAGCCAAATGAGTTGTCATAATTTATATGTTTTTTTTTTCTATTATTTACCCAAAGGTATTCTCTTTCTATTGATAATCATAATCAGCACGAAGTGGCATCCAATTCTTCTCGTCGTAGCTACAACAAAAGCGGATTACTAAATTTGTACTTTTACTACCACTTTTTTAACCTTGGTTACATCACCAACTCGTATACAAGGGCGATGTAAATCATCTGGAAAAAACAAGGTAAACATGCCTGCTCCTACTTTAATATAAGACGTTTCTCCCTCATAAAAAGTATAGTCTTTATCTACATCAAATGATTGAATTTTTTGATTTCCCTTTGTAGTAATACCCATCATCTCGGTTCCTTGAACCATATATTGAATATCAATATATTTAGTATGTCCCTCAAGAAAACAATCCTTCTCGTCCTTTGTATCATATTCTTGAACAATAGCGAAAATTGCTTTACCATCGATTTCATATGTCCCTACTGCGATAGCTAATAAATCTGAGGTGTTGATAAAGTTAAAACCTGCAGCCAATCGTTCCGTAATATTGGCATACAGTCCATAATTTTTAATTGAGTCTAAAACCATTTTTAATTTTTTTCGTTGTAATGCAAATATGAAAATTAAAATACATTGTTTTTCATTCTAATTATTTTTTTTCAAAATTGAGTTAATTCTGAATTTCCTATTTACCTATTTAAAAACTATCTTCGTTCTTTGAATTTACTATCAAAATTATTCCCAATAAATTTAAAATGTCAAACAATCTTTTACTTACACCTATAGAATATTTGAAAGGCGTTGGACCCAATAGAGGTACATTGCTACGCAAAGAATTAGGAATACATAAGTACGGAGATTTATTAAATCTTTATCCCAATAGATACATTGATAGAACCCGATACTATAAAATAAACGAAATACAAAATAATGTTACCGAGGTTCAAATTATTGGAAAAATAATAAACATCAAAACGGTTGAATTTGGAAAAGGGAGAAAACGTCTTGTTGCTACTTTTGTAGATGACACGGGACAAATGGAACTTGTTTGGTTTCAAGGTCATAAATGGGTTCGTGAATCTTTAAAACTTAATGAAGTTCTTGTGATTTTTGGCAAATGTACGTCGTTCAACGGAATGTATAATATGGCGCATCCCGAAATAGAATTGTTGGCTGAACATGAAAAAAGTCTCCGCTCTGCCATGCAAGCCGTGTATCCTTCTACGGAAACCCTAACCAATAGAGGTATTACAAATCGTGGTATTAATAAAATGATGCAGCAGTTGTTTCTAGAAACGCAAGCTTTGTTTATAGAAACCATCCCCGATTATTTATTACAGGAATTGAAGCTCATTCCTAAAAACACTGCTTTATTTAATATTCATTTCCCCAAAAGTGCCGATGCCTTGGCGAAAGCTCAATTCCGACTTAAATTTGAAGAATTGTTTTTTATTCAATTACAATTGATAATGAAAAACAAGATTCAGAAACATAAAATTAAAGGACATCCTTTTGCAAAAGTGGGCGATTACTTTACTGATTTTTATCAAAATCACTTACCTTTTGAATTAACAGGAGCGCAAAAAAGAGTAATAAAAGAAATCCGAACGGATATGGGAAGCAACGCCCAAATGAATCGCTTGTTACAAGGAGACGTAGGTTCTGGAAAAACTATTGTAGCTTTTATGAGTATTTTATTGGCTATAGACAATGGTTTTCAGGCTTGCTTGATGGCTCCCACTGAAATTTTAGCAAATCAACACTTTATTGGACTTTCAGAATTAGCCAATAAATCAAACATAACTATTAAAATACTTACGGGCTCTACTAAAATAGCCGCTCGTAGAGTTTTACATGAAGAATTAGAAAACGGAACTTTACAAATACTAATTGGTACTCACGCCTTATTAGAGGATAAAGTCAAATTTAAAAACTTAGGATTAGCGGTTATCGATGAGCAGCATCGTTTTGGAGTAGAACAACGTTCTAAATTATGGAAAAAAAATACGATTCCGCCTCACGTATTAGTTATGACTGCCACTCCTATTCCGCGAACGCTTGCTATGAGTTTATACGGCGATTTAGACATATCCGTAATTGATGAGCTACCTCCTGGTCGAAAACCCATACAAACAGTGCACCGCTTTGATAGCAATCGACTAAAAGTATGGAAATTTATTAGAGACGAAATTGCTATTGGTAGACAAATTTACATTGTCTACCCATTGATACAAGAATCAGAAAAAATGGATTTCAAAGACCTTATGGATGGTTACGAAAGTATATCACGTGATTTCCCTTTACCACAATATGCCATTTCGATTTTACATGGTAAAATGAAGCCTGCAGAAAAAGATGCTGAGATGAAACGATTCTCAGATGGAAAAACGAATATTATGGTCGCAACCACTGTAATCGAGGTAGGTGTCAATGTACCTAATGCCTCTGTTATGATCATTGAAAGTGCCGAACGTTTTGGACTTTCTCAACTACATCAATTGCGTGGTCGCGTAGGACGTGGCGCTGATCAAAGTTATTGTATCCTTATGACAAGTCACAAACTAAGTGCCGACAGCAAAACACGAATGGAAACGATGGTTAGTACCAATGATGGATTTGAAATCGCAGAGGTAGATTTAAAACTTCGAGGACCGGGAAATTTAATGGGAACACAACAAAGCGGTGTATTAAATTTGCAAATAGCCGATATTGTCAAGGACAAAGATATTTTAGCCCTAGCGAGACACCATGCTTTAAAAATTTTGCAAACTGACATTGCAATGGAGCGACCAGAACATGCTACTATGCGTGCTGTATATATTGAACTAACCAAGAAAAAAAATATTTGGAATTATATAAGTTAATTTTTTTATCAACAGATTAAACCTTTAAGTTTTTTTTAAGTCTAAGTCAAAAACGGACATTCGTCCGTCAATTATAAATAGCAGACCTTATTTTACACAATTAGGTCATTTAACGAGATTAATTTGCAGTTAATGCAAAAATGAATAGGTAAAATACAATAAAATTATTTGTATGTACAACTGTTAAATAAACTCTAATGATAATACAATTGCAAATTGGAATACATAAGTTTGCTTTTTTTAACATAATATTACAATAATCAATCTCTCTATCGTCCCTAATTATGAAAATAAAACATGTAGTTTACGCTTTATTAATCCTTGGCTTTGGTGCTTTTATTACGTACAGAATTGTCGATAATAAAAGTAAGTCAGAAGGTCAAAATGGAAAATCAGATAAAAAAAGTGCAATGAAAGTTACTGGTATCATTGTTAAAACTGAAACTTTTGATAACACATTATCCCTCTCTGGTTCTATCGAAGCGAATGAACAAGTAGAAATTAGATCTGAAGTATCTGGAATTGTAGAAAGTATCAATTTTAATGAAGGAAGCAATGTTACAGCGGGACAACTACTGTTTAAAGTAAACGATGTGGAACTGAGAGCGCAGCTTAGCCAGGCAGGTACAAGAGAAAACTTAGCTGGAGAAAATGAAAGAAGAGCAAAATTATTATTACAAAAAGAAGCCATAAGTCAAGAGGAATATGATGTAGCTAGAGCAGAATATGCTTCTACAAAAGCTATGAGCCAGCTGATTAAAGCACAAATTGCTAAAACGGCTGTTCGCGCTCCTTTTTCAGGAAAAATTGGTTTGCGTTCGATCTCAAAAGGAACATATATTACACCAACCATGCCAGTTGCTAACTTGGTAAATACAGGGAAATTAAAAATCACTTTTTCTATTCCTGAAAAATATGCTAATCAAGTAAAATCAAATACAATTTTAAAATTTAGTGTATCGGGTTCTACAGAAAAATATACTGCAAAAGTATATGCTATCGAGCCAGCGGTAGAGGTAGCAACTAGAACGTTACAGGTAAGAGCTATTGCCGAAAATAAAGATGGAAAATTACTACCTGGAACATTTGCTAACGTAGAACTTCCTTTAGATGTGATCAAAGACGCCATTGTGGTTCCCACGCAAGCAGTTATTCCTGTTCAAAATGGAAAAAAAGTATTCATTTCAGATTTTGGCAAAGCCAAAGAAATAATGGTAGAGACCGCTACTAGAACAGATGCTTCATTACTAATTTTATCGGGATTGAAAGCGGGTGATACTGTAATCACAAGCGGCGTTATGTCTCTTAAAAACGAAGCTCCAGTTAAAGTAAGCATTAAGTAATTTTTAAACTAATCATCTCATCATTAAACTATTAAAATGAGTTTATCAACTTTAAGTATAAAAAGACCTGTATTAACGATCGTGATGAACCTTACCATCGTTTTATTTGGTATAATTGGATACACCTATCTGGGCGTTAGGGAGTTTCCATCTATTGATCCTGCACAAGTATCGATTAGAACCAACTACACCGGAGCAAATGCTGATATTATCGAATCGCAAATTACAGAGCCGCTCGAAAAAGCAATCAATTCTATTGATGGTATTCGTAACATCACCTCTTCAAGTTCGCAAGGTAGTAGTAGTATTACCGTTGAATTTAACTTAGACAAAGATCTTGAAGAAGCTTCAAATGATGTGAGAGATAAAGTTTCTCAAGCCATTCGTAGTTTACCACAAGATATTGATGCACCGCCGGTGGTTTCTAAAGCGGATGCTAATAGTGACGCTATCATCTCGATGACGGTTCAAAGTGATACTAGAAGTCAGCTTGAATTAAGTGATTATGCCGAAAACGTAATTTCACAACGTTTAGAAACTATTCCTGGAGTAAGTGGTGTGCAAATTTGGGGACAAAAAAGATACGCTATGCGTTTGTGGATTGATCCCGTAAAATTAGCTTCTTACGGTTGTACTGTAGCAGAAGTACGTGCGGCATTGAATCAACAAAATGTAGAATTGCCTTCTGGTAAATTAACTGGTGATAACACCGAGCTTACTGTAAAAACGGTTGGAAATTTAGCTACAGTTGAAGAGTTTAACAATATAATCATTAGAACTGACGGAGCTAAAACAGTGCGCTTAAGTGATATTGGTAGAGCTGAATTAGGTCCTGAGAATATTGAAACAAAATTAAGCCAATCAGGTTTACCTTTAGTAGGACTTGCTATTGTTCCCCGTCCTGGTGCTAATTATTTAGATATCTCTAAAGCGTTTTACGAGCAGTACGAAGATCTAAAGAAAGACTTACCCAAGGATATTAAGCTTAATATAGCCTTAGACAATACTATTTTTGTAAAGAAATCAGTTTTGGAAGTTGCTGAAACTCTTGGTATATCAATTTTCTTGGTGATATTAATTATTTACCTTTTCTTTAGGGACTGGGCAATCGCTTTTAGACCTTTGATTGATATTCCAGTATCGTTAATCGCTACTTTCTTTATTATGTGGCTTTTTGGTTTCTCTATAAATGTATTAACCTTACTAGCTATTGTTCTTGCAACTGGCCTTGTCGTTGATGATGGTATTGTTGTGACCGAAAATATTTTTAAGAAAGTCGAGGAAGGAATGACACCAATTGAAGCTGCAATAAAAGGATCAAACGAAATATTTTTTGCTGTTATCTCGATATCCGTGACTTTAGCTGCGGTATTTTTACCTGTAATATTCTTAGAAGGTTTTGTTGGTAGACTATTTCGAGAGTTTGGTGTCGTCATTGGAGCAGCTGTATTAATCTCAGCTTTCGTGTCCTTGACCTTGACACCAATGCTTAATGCCTATTTAATGAAAGGCGGCGAGCAAAAGAAATCTAAGTTTTATATTGCAACTGAACCATACTTTCAAAAATTAAACTCTAATTACGCAAGTTCACTGAGTAATTTTATGAAAAAAAAATGGATCAGTTTTCCAATTTTGATTGCTTGTTTTGGTTTAATATATGTTTTTTACAATTTAATTCAAAAAGAAACAGCACCCTATGATGACCGAAGTTCATTAGTATTGCGAATGACTGCTCCTGAAGGGGCTAGTTATGAGTACATGGATCGTTTTATGCAAGAAATATCACAATTGGTTGAGGATTCTGTTTCCGAGAAAAAAGTAGCTTTAACAATTACCTCTCCAGGGTTTGGTTCTTCGTCAGTGAACAGTGGTTTCATGAGACTTTCTCTAAAAGAGTCTGGTGAGCGAGAGCTATCGCAGCATGAAATTGCCGATAACCTAACTAAATGGACCAAAGGATACGTTGATGCAAAAACATCTGTTACGGAGCAACCTACTATCGCTGTAAACAGACGTGGAGGACTACCTATACAATACATCATACAAACACAGAATTTTGCTAAGTTAGAGCAAAAGATTCCTGAGTTTATGGAGGAGGCAGCTAACAATCCTACTTTTGCCATGACTGATGTGAATTTGAAATTTAATAAACCAGAAATTAATGTTTCAATTGATCGTGAAAAAGCTGAAAGTCTTGGAGTCTCTGTAATAGACATTGCTCAAACATTACAGCTTTCCTTAAGTGGACAACGTTTTGGTTATTTTATGAAAAAAGGAAAACAATACCAAGTGATAGGTCAATTTGATCAAAAAGACCGCTCAAAACCATTGGATTTAACTTCGATGTATGTTAAAAATGACAAGGGCGAATTGATACAAATGGATAACATTGTAAGTACCGAAGAGCAAAGTAAACCACCACAGCTATATCACAACAACAGATTTATGTCGGCCACCGTTTCAGCAGCTCTTGCTCCTGGCAAAAGTATCAGTGATGGAATCGAAGCAATGGAAGAAATTCGTGCTAAAGTACTTGATGACACCTTTACAACTGACCTAGGCGGAGAATCGAGAGATTTTGTTGAAAGTAGTTCTAATACCTCATTTGCATTTGGATTGGCGTTATTACTTATCTTTTTAATCCTTGCTGCACAATTTGAGAGTTTTATTGATCCATTCATTATTATATTAACAGTACCTATGGCTGTAGCAGGAGCTTTGTTTTCTCTATGGTTATTTAATCAAACTTGGAATATCTTTAGCCAAATTGGAACTGTAATGCTTATTGGTTTGGTTACTAAAAATGGAATTTTGATTGTTGAGTTTGCAAACCAACTTCGAGAACAGGGTAAACCAAAACTTGAAGCAATTCTTGAAGCATCAGAGGCTCGTTTAAGACCTATCTTAATGACTAGTTTAGCCATATCTCTTGGTGCATTACCAATTGCCATGTCATTAGGTGCGGCATCCACTAGTAGAATAGGAATGGGAGTTGTTATTGTAGGCGGAACGATATTTTCACTAGTGTTAACTCTTTTTGTTATTCCAGCACTTTACTTTATGTGGTCACGAACTAAAAAACATTATCCAGAATTTGAACACATTGAAGAATATGAAAAAGAATCAAAATAAGATGAAAATAATTAAACAAGTTGCCCCCTATTTTGTACTATTTATTCTATCAGTCTATAGTGCTAATGCACAGGAATTGTTAACTATCGAAGATGCTGTGAAAATTGCATTGGAAAATAACTACGATATAAAAATCGCGAAAAATGATCTTAAAGTTGATGATGCTAATGTATCTTCTGGGAATGCAGGAATGTTACCTAGAGCTACTGCCACAGTAACAGACAATAATAGTGTTCAAAATTTGACTCAAACTAGAATTGATGGAACAGAAAATAGTTTAAGTAATGCAAAAAATAATAGTTTAAGCTATGGCGTACTTTTAGATTGGACGGTTTTTGATGGTTTACGAATGTTTGCTCGTAAAGAACAATTAAGAGAGCTACAGAAATTAGGCGATGCTGAACTAAAGTTGGCTATTTTAACTAGAATAAGCGATGTAAATGCTACTTATTTCAATTTAGTACAACAACAGCAACAACTAGCTGCGTTAGACTCTACAATGATTATTTCCAACCAACGACTTGACCTAGCTAAAAATAGATTTTCCATAGGAAAAGCATCTAAACTAGAGGTGTTAAACGCGCAAGTAGATTTGAATACGGATAAAGTAAATTTATTACGCCAAAAAGAGTTATACGCTAATACGAAGACTTCACTTAACGAAATTTTAGCTCGTACTGTCTCCACTGACTTTACTGTTGTAGAAACGATTAGTATCGACAACCAATTAAATTTATCTGAATTAATGACATTAGCTGATAATCAAAATCCTATGCTACAAGCTCAAATCATTAATAAACGAATATCCGAATTACAACTAAAGCAGGTAAAAGCAGCGCGGTACCCTACAATACGAGTAAGTACAGGTTATAACTTTGGACAGAGTCAATCTAGTTTAGGTTTTATTACCCAATCTACATCGAGAGGGCTTAATTATGGGTTTAATGCTTCCTTAAACCTTTTTGATGGTAATGCACAAAATCGAAATGAAAAAATTGCTAAGATTCAAATAGAGACTGCAGCTGCCCAAATAGAACAGCAAAGTTTAGCACTGCAAACCCAGTTAACAACTGCTTATCAAACCTATTTAACCAACTTAGAGTTAACTGATTTGGAAGAAACAAACGAGACTATTGCGAAGCAAAACTTAGATATCACTTTAGATAAATTCCGTATTGGAACAATTACAACTTTAGAATTTAGAACTGCTCAACTGAACTTTGTAAATGCAAAAGTTCGTTTCAGTAACGCGCAGTATCAGGCGAAATTATCTGAGATAGCGTTAAGGGAACTTGCGGGTAATTTAACTTTTTAAGTATATAGACCTTAATTTTAATTCAATTTAATCCTCATTCAATTTTACTTTTGGCAATTTTGATTGAGGATTTTTTTTATGAAGAGACATAAATCAATTTTAAAATATAAATTTGTAAAAACAACTGATTACAATGATTTCATACAACCCTAAGAAGTGGATAATTTTTATTTTTCGATTTCATAAAGCCGATACTTTTAGGAAATTAGTTCCATTGATGATCATGATAGGTTTGTATTCTGGAGGGGTTGCCTATCTAGAAATTGAATATTGGCACCTACCAGATGATAGCCATGTAAAAAACATATCAATCATGCATGGCATGTTGGGATTTGTAATCTCTCTTTTACTAGTTTTTAGAACAAATACAGCTTACGATAGGTGGTGGGAAGGACGTAAATTATGGGGTGCCTTGGTAAATAATAGTCGCAATCTAGCCATAAAATTACATGCCATTTTAAAGGATGAGAAAGACAGAAATTATTTTAAAAAAATGATTCCTAGCTATGCCGCTATCCTAAATAAACATTTGAAGGATGAAGAAACGGGGAAACAATTATCCGAAGAAATTACATTCACAGTAGATCATCATACCCACAGACCTAACCAAGTAGCTAAGATGATGTTTATGAGAATAAACGACTTATACGAAAGTAAAAAAATAACAGGTGATCAATTAATTATTATCAACAGCGAACTACAATCGTTTACCGATATTTGTGGTGCGTGCGAAAGAATAAAAAACACTCCTATACCCTACTCGTACAGTGTCTTTTTAAAAAAATTTATATTCTTTTATGTGATGACCTTGCCCTTTGGTTACGTATTTAATCTGGGGTATTATGTCATCCCTGTGGTTGTTTTTATCTTTTATGTATTAGCTAGTTTAGAATTAATTGCTGAGGAAATCGAGGAACCTTTTGGCTACGATGATAATGACCTTCCTACCAGAAAAATAGCAGAAAACATTAAAAGACATGTTGAAGAATTAATATAAAATAATAACACTATATTAGTACGAGGCAACTTTAATTTTTATTAAATTTAGACTTTACCAAAAAAGACTGAAATCTATGAATACGAATCGTGCTTTAATAAAACCTCCTGATTTATCTAACGAACGATCTTTAAAAACTTTAGTAGAAAACAGAACCGTATATAATTTAAATCATTGCGAATTAAATTTGTTTGAGACCTATGAAGCTTCAACTTTAGTTCCCCTAAAATTTAATGACTTGGTTGTTACGAGCATGTTGCGTGGTAAGAAAGTGATGCACCTTTTTGACGATCCTAGTTTTGAATACCTTCCGGGTGAAACAGTAATGATTCCCTCGAATGTCGAAATGAAAATTGATTTTCCCGAAGCATCAAGAAATAATCCGACGCAATGTTTGGCTTTAGCAATCGATCAGTATAAAATTAATAGCACTCTAGACTTCTTAAACGAACGGTATCCTAAGGAAGGTGAAAAACAATTTTGGCACTTAAATTTTCAGAATTATTATTTTTTTAATAATGTAGAATTAGCTGCTACCATAAATAAACTTATTAAGGAATGCATGAGTACCTCTATTACTAAAGATGTGCTAGCAGATTTAACTTTACAAGAACTATTAATTCGAATCATTCAAACCCAAACAGCAAAGTCGATCGATGATGGCTTACATACTGATCCGTATTCTCCAATAACACAAGTGTTAGATTACATTAGACTAAATATTAAAGAAAGTATAAGTCTTAAAAACTTAAGTGATAAAGCGTGTATGAGTACAACCTCATTTTATCGCTATTTTAAAAAAGAATTAGGGATGAGTCCTATAGAATTTGTCATTCAAGAAAAAATCAGACATGCTAAAACATTACTAAAAAATCCAGCCATTCAAATAAATGAAGTCTGTTACATGGCTGGATTTGATAATAGTAATTACTTTATCCGATTATTTAAAAAACATGAAGGAATAACTCCTAAACAATACCAATTACTTTACAATACTTAAAATTATTCAATTACGGTAACCGGTTCTAGCTCCAACTCTTCTGCAGCTGTAAAAATGCGATAATCAATTTGAAACGTTTTTTTATAAGGGGTTTCTAAGGAAAAACCACCAGCTCCAAATGCATCAATTACTTTTAGGGTAAAGTGTGCATGTTTCCAGTATTCATATAAATCTTTATCAACCCAAAATTCTACATCCTCGATTGTGCCTATACACACGTCACCCATTCGTTGGTAAAAACCACCTTTTTCAAAGCATTGAGGCTGTGTGCCCTCACAACAACCACCTGCTTGATAAAACATTAAGTCTCCGTGCTTTTCTTTTAAAATTTTTATAAGTTCTATTGCCTCGCTTGTAGCATCAATCCTTTTCATCATTTCTGTATTTAGTAATTACACTTCTTCTTTTAATAAAAAAGGTAAGTTATAAACTTACCTTTTTTTAATCAACAACTATTTATTAAAAGAATCCTAATTTATTCTTATCATAAGAAATAAGCATATTCTTGGTTTGACGATAATGTCCTAACATCATTTTATGATTTTCACGTCCAATACCTGACTGCTTGTATCCACCAAATGGTGCTCCTGCAGGATAAGCATGGTATTGATTTACCCATACACGACCCGCTTGAATCGCTCTTGGAACTTGATAAATCTCGTGAGCATCTCTTGTCCACAAACCAGCTCCTAAGCCATACATAGTATCGTTTGCTATAGCTATAGCCTCTTCTGTTGTTTTAAAAGTAGTTACTGCTAAAACAGGTCCAAAAATTTCTTCTTGAAAAATACGCATTTTATTGTGGCCTTTAAAAATAGTTGGTTGAATGTAGTATCCACCAGCTAAATCACCATCCAACATTTTTTGATCTCCTCCTGCTAGTAATTCAGCTCCTTCCTCTTTACCTAATTTTAGGTAAGACATGATTTTTTCTTTTTGCACTAGAGAGGCTTGTGCTCCCATCATAGTTGTTACGTCTAAAGGATTTCCCATTTTTATTGCGTTGGTACGCTCAATAACCTTTGCAATAAATTTATCGTAAATATCTTCATGAACTAATAAACGAGAAGGTGCAGTACATATTTCTCCTTGATTTAAAGCAAATAAAACAGCTCCTTCGATCGCTTTGTCAAAAAACGCATCATCAGCATCACCTACTGACTTCATAAATACATTAGGTGACTTCCCTCCTAGTTCTAAAGTAACAGGAATTATATTTTCTGTAGCATATTGCATCACTAATCGCCCAGTAGTTGTAGAACCCGTGAAAGCGGCTTTAGATACTTTTTTGTTTGTTACTAATGCTCTACCTAATTCTGATCCGAATCCGTTTACGATATTTACAACTCCTGGAGGTAAAATATCACCAATAAGTTCCATCAATACTAAAATAGATATTGGTGTACTCTCTGCTGGCTTAAGTACTACTGTATTACCAGCAGCCAGTGCGGGAGCCAATTTCCATACCGCCATTAGAATAGGAAAATTCCAAGGTATAATTTGTGCGACCACACCTAAAGGTTCACTTAATGCGATGGAAACCGTCGACGCATCAAGCTCGGTAATAGAACTTTCTTCTGCTCTGATAACGGAGGCAAAATATCTAAAATGATCAATAGCTAATGGAATATCAGCTGCAAGTGTTTCTCTAATAGCCTTACCGTTATCTATAGTCTCAACTGTAGCTAGATAATGTAAATTATCTTCTATAACTTGAGCAATTTTATTTAATAGATTACTACGTTCTGTTGAGGATGTTTTTCCCCAAGTTTGAAATGCCTCATGGGCATGATCTACTGCTAATTCTAAATCCTCTTTGGTGGAATGTGCTGCTTGCGTGAAAACTTTTCCATCAATAGGTGAAAATACATCAAAATACGCTCCTTTCACAGGAGCTACAAATTTACCACCAATATAATTGTCATACTTTGCCTTGAAATCAGGTCTTTCTGCTATGTTGCTCATACTATCTATATTTTAATTTATTCAAACTTACCTTTAAATTTACGATATAAACAGCACAATATGTTCAAATTGTAGCACAAAATTTTCATATCTGTTTTTTTAACATGTATTAATTACATAATTAACAATTAATTAATAAAATAGTACGATAATCAAAAAAAAGAAATGAACTAAAAGTGTTCTTTTATTACCCTAAAAAACAAAAAAAATAGTTTCTTACTACAATATGCAATCATTATATTTGCAACCTTATAAAAATGACAAATGAAAATATCATATAACTGGTTAAAACAGTTCATCAAAATCGACTGGAATTCTGAAGATACATCGGCTTTATTAACTGATCTGGGACTTGAAGTAGAAATGGTTGAAAAATACCAATCTGTAAAAGGAGGGTTAGAAGGAATTGTTATTGGTCATGTGCTAACTTGTGAGCAACATCCAGATGCAGACAGACTAAAAGTAACCACAGTTGATATTGGTACCGGTACTCCAGTACAAATAGTATGTGGCGCTGCAAATGTTGCTGCAGGACAAAAAGTACCTGTTGCAACCATAGGAACAGTACTATATGATAAAGAAGGAGTCCCTTTTACTATCAAAAAAGGTAAAATTAGAGGGCAAGAAAGTCACGGAATGATTTGTGCAGAAGACGAATTAGGTTTGGGTGAAAGCCATGATGGAATAATGGTATTGGATGACAAATTAATTCCTGGAACTGCCGCAGCCCAAGTATTCAAAATAGAAAATGATGAAGTATTTGAAATTGGTTTAACTCCAAATCGTGCTGACGCTATGAGTCATTTAGGAACGGCACGTGACTTAAGAGCTGGTTTGATTCAAAGCGGAATTAATGTCGAATTAATCACTCCATCTGTGAGTAATTTTAGAGTCGATATGCGTACACTAAAGATTGACGTTAACGTAGAAGACAACAATTTAGCACCACGTTATTGCGGTGTAACCATATCTGGCATAACAGTAAAAGCATCTCCAAAATGGTTGCAAGATCGATTGAAGGCAATTGGATTAAACCCTAAAAATAATATTGTAGACGTTACAAATTACGTTTTACATGAATTAGGTCAACCCTTACATGCATTTGATACCGCAAAGATAAATGGAAAAATTATCGTAAAAACAGTGACTGCTGGAACTAAATTCACCACTCTTGATGATGTAGAGCGCTGTTTACATGAAGAAGATTTGATGATCTGTGATGACAAAGGTCCATTGTGTATCGCAGGTGTATTTGGAGGAAAGAATTCTGGAGTAAGTGATAATACTACTTCTATTTTCTTAGAAAGCGCCTATTTTAACCCGGTTAGTGTACGTAAAACAGCAAAAAGACATCAATTGAATACCGATGCTTCTTTCAGATTTGAAAGAGGAATTGATCCAAACATAACGGCTTACGCTTTAAAACGTGCTGCACTACTTATTCAGGAAGTTGCTGGTGGAGAAATCACATCTGAAATCGTTGATATATATAATAAAAAGATTGAAGACTTCTCCGTGTTTTTAAATTTTGCTAATGTGGCAAAAATTATTGGTCAAGAAATCCCGAAAGATACTATTAAACAAATACTTGTGTCACTTGATATAAAAGTTAATAGTGTTTCTGAAGCAGGTTTGGGGCTAACAATACCTTCATACCGTGTGGACGTACAAAGAGAGATTGACGTTATAGAAGAAATCCTAAGAGTATACGGATACAACAACATTGGTTTTTCAAACAAGCTAAATGCTACTGTTACTAATTCACCTCGAAATGAAGATTATAAGCTTCAAAATATAATAGCTACTCAATTGAATTCGCAAGGTTTCAATGAAATGATGGCCAACTCACTTACAACACCATCCTATGTACAGTTGTCTACCATGCTTAAAGAGGAACATAACGTTACTATGTTAAATCCTTTAAGCAATGATCTATCAACTTTAAGACAATCATTGTTATTCTCAGGGTTAGAAGCGATCTCTTATAATATCAATCGTAAGAATTCGGATTTGAAATTTTTTGAGTTTGGAAAATCGTACCACAAACTACTATCAGGTTTTGAAGAGCGTAAGCATTTGACACTTTTATTAACAGGTAATAGAAATCAAGAAACGTGGACCAACGCACAAAAACCTTCTGATTTTTTCCTATTCAAAGGATATGTTGATGCTATATTAGGTCGTTTCGGAATTCAAAAAACACAAAATAGCCCCGCTACTTCTGATGTTTTTTCAGAAGGAATTGCGATCGGAAGTGGTCATAATGCTTTAGTGGAATTTGGAGTAGTAAAAAAATCAATACTAAAACACTTTGGAATTAAGAATGAGGTATTTTACGCAGACTTTAATTGGGATGTTATCATAAAATCGACAAGTAGCAAAATCAAGTACAGCGATATACCTAAATATCCAGAAGTAAGACGCGACTTAGCATTATTAATCGATAAGACTGTTACCTACGATTCAGTCTATAACGTAGCTCGTCAAACAGAAAAGTCCTTATTGAAAGAAATCAATTTGTTTGATGTTTATGAAGGATCAAATCTTGGAGAAGGTAAAAAATCTTATGCATTAAGTTTTATCATTCAAGATAACAATAAGACTTTAACAGATGCCCAAATAGACAAAATCATGGGGAAATTGCAAAAGAACTTCGAAACCGAGCTCGGTGCGAGTTTAAGATAAAACAAAATTTGAATATACAAAAATGCCAATTCTAATATAGAATTGGCATTTTTTATTTGCAAAAAAGGTTCTACCTAAAAAAATAAGTAGAACCCTTTTAAAAAAAAAAATCAACTGTAAAAAAAAAATTAACTTTTTGGTAACAATACAGCGTTTACCACGTGTATTACTCCATTAGACTGATTAACATCTGCAATCGTAACCATTGACATACCACCTTTTTCGTCTGTGATATATAAATCTTTTCCTTTCATCCAAGCAGTCAATGTACCACCACTAACCGTTTTCATTGTTGCTTTACCTTTCCCTTTTTTAATTGCCGCAGCAATATCAGATGCATTCATTTTTCCTGCAACTACATGGTAAGTAAGAATTGTTTGTAACATTTTTTTATTTTCTGGTTTCAATAAAGTGCTAACAGTACCTTCTGGCAATTTATCAAAAGCCGCATTTGTTGGGGCAAAAACGGTGAATGGTCCTTTACTTTGTAAAGTAGCTACTAAGTCAGCAGCAGTTACAGCAGCAACTAATGTTGTATGGTCTTTAGAATTAACTGCATTCTCAACGATATTTTTAGTAGGATACATTGCTGCTCCACCTACCATAACTGTTTTCTGTGCAAATGAGGTTGCTCCAAATACTAAAGCGAAAAGCGCTACTGATAAAAATTTTCTAGTTTTCATAAATATAATTTTAAGTGTTTTATACTATCATTTACGACCAATAATCAATTATGGATTTAAAAAAACTATTAAATTAAAAATATAAGACATAAAATACTGTTTATCAGTAATTTAATTAATTAATTTCACTTAATAAAGACAAGAAATTATTTAAATAAAATCCAAAAAAACTAAGCTAACAGTTCGTTTTAATCATTATAAAAAATATTGTATCTACATGAAAAGAAGGAAAAGGGGAAACTAATCAGTATTTTACTTATTTTTAGTAAAGGGTAAAAAAGCAAATGCTTAAAAACTAAAAAAAGCAAACGGATGATAAATACTAATTATAAAGTTCGAAGCAGAAAATTGAATAATAAAATAGATTTAACCGCTATGGTTAGCGTTTCTTTTCTATTAATGATTTTTTTTATGGTCGCAGCCGAAATGAGGAAGGCAAATGTAATGCACCTCACTATACCTTATAATGATGAATCTACAAATGGATGGGGTTGTTATAAGCCTGACGAAAATAGATCTTACACTATTTTAATTGGTAAAAATGATAAAGTAGTCTGTTATCAAGGACTAATTTATTTTCCTATTGAAACCCCTACTACTTTTAATCTGAAGGAAAAAAGCTTGACAACAGAAATTAGAATTAAAAACAAGCAAGTACTTAAATATTCGGCTAGTATAGGTAAACCTGATCGAGGAATAAATGTAATTATTAAGCCAAGTAAAGACTGTAATTACAGTAATTTAGTGGCTATTTTAGATCAAATGCAAATCAACAATATACAGTCTTACAATGTAATCAAGACATTTACTCCAGAAGAGCAATTACTATTAAGCAAAAGTTAGAATTTTGATTAACTAAAAAAGTGCTTTTAGTATTACTGCAAATAACGCAGTACTAAAAGCACTTTTTAAAAAGGAAAATTAATTAAATAAAGCCACGGCGCCAGCTAGTATTGAGAACAAAATTACAAGTCCATAAAGCACAACAAACACAAGTGATAGTATACCAAGGAATTTGTAATGTGATTTTAAAAATTCAAATGAAGAATTAATTAAATTAGTATCATTAGACCTTATCGCCATTTTCATCTTTGAAGAAAATTTAAACAAGTAATATACGGGAAAAAAATACAATAAAGCAATAACCAAGTACATTCCTGAGATAAATCCGGTACCTATTCCCATCATCGGATTCATGTTTCCATTCAAACCATTGAGGGCTGAAAAAATAGTCCCTATAAAAAGTGCCAATACCACCATGAAACCTATACCTATAAAACCTAGTATAGATAAGAAATAGCCCCATTTAGCCGTTTCTTTTAAAAATCCTTGTGCCTCTTGGCTTAAATACAATCTTTCGTTCTCTTGTAAAGTAGTTTCTTCCATTTTAATTAATTTTATAATTACTTTCAAATATATAAATATTATCAGAAAATACAACACAAAAAAAAGCCTCACATCCCTGTGAGGCTTTCATTATTAGATCAACTAAGAATTATTTTTTCTCAGTTTTTTCCATTTTAGCTTTCAATGCAGCTAATACATCATTACTATCTCCTAAAGTTGCAGCTGGTGCATTTGTAGATGAGTTAGATGAAGTATTATCAGATGCAGATTTCACATTTTTCTCTTCTTCTTCACGGAAGATAGCAGTGTGAGATGCAACTACTCTTTTGAATTCTTTGTTAAATTCGATTACTTTGAAATCAGCAGATTCTCCTTTTTTCAATTTCTTACCATCTTCTTTTTCAAGGTGACGAGTAGGAATGAAAGCAACGATATCATCTCCAAATTCTACAGTAGCTCCTTTATCAACGATTTCAGAGATCTCTCCGTTGTGGATAGTTCCAACAGCGAATGAATCTTCGTACTGATCCCATGGATTAGCAGTAGTTTGTTTGTGACCTAAAGATAATTTACGTCCATCAACATCTAATTCTAATACTACAACGTCAAGTTTTTCACCAACGTTAACGAATTCAGATGGGTGTTTGATTTTCTTAGTCCAAGATAAGTCAGAGATATAGATTAATCCATCAATTCCTTCTTCAAGTTCTACGAAGATACCAAAGTTTGTAAAGTTTCTAACGATACCTGAATGCTTAGAACCTACAGGGTATTTAGTTGTAATATCAGTCCAAGGGTCTTGAGACAATTGTTTGATACCTAATGACATTTTACGGTCATCTCTATCTAATGTTAATATAACAGCTTCAACAACATCACCTACTTTTACGAAATCTTGAGCAGAACGTAAATGAGTAGACCATGACATTTCAGAAACGTGGATTAAACCTTCAACACCTTCAGCAACTTCGATGAAAGCTCCGTAATCAGCAATAACAACTACTTTTCCTTTTACTTTATCTCCAATAGCCAAGTTAGCATCTAATGCATCCCATGGGTGAGCGTTTAATTGTTTCAATCCTAATTGAATTCTTGTTTTCTCATCATCGAAATCAAGGATTACAACATTTAATTTTTGATCTAATTCAAGAACTTCAGATGGGTGGTTAATTCTAGACCAAGAAAGGTCAGTAATGTGAATTAATCCATCAACTCCACCTAAGTCAATAAAGACACCATAAGAAGTAATGTTTTTAACAACACCTTCTAATACTTGTCCTTTTTGTAATTGACCAATGATTTCTTTTTTCTGTACTTCAATATCCGCTTCAATAAGCGCTTTGTGAGATACAACAACGTTTTTAAATTCGTGGTTGATTTTCACAACTTTGAATTCCATTGTTTTGTTTACGTAAACATCGTAATCTCTAATTGGTTTAACATCAATTTGAGATCCTGGTAAGAACGCTTCAATTCCGAAAACGTCAACGATCATACCACCTTTAGTTCTGCATTTTACAAAACCATTAACGATTTCACCTGTTTCGTTTGCAGCGATAACTCTATCCCATGATTTGATAGTACGTGCTTTTCTGTGAGATAAAACTAGTTGTCCAGTTTTGTCTTCACGGATATCGATTAATACTTCAACAGTATCACCTACTTTTAAATTCGGGTTGTAACGGAATTCGTTTAATGAAATAACACCTTCCGATTTTGCGTTGATATCAACTATAACGTCTCTATCTGTAATTCTAACAACTGTACCATCTACTACTTCTTCTTGGTCAGTAGCGATAAAAGTTTTAGTAACTAATTCTTCGAATTCTTTTAAGTGCTGATCATCAACAACATCAATTCCTTCTTCGAAATTGTGCCAGTTAAAATTTGCTAAAAACTCTTCTTGTGATTGGATTTGTTCAGACATGCTGATTAAAAATTTGTATTCTGTATTCTCTTGAGTTTCTTAAAGTAGTAGAAAACAACAGAAGTTGTTTATGTAAATTGTTGATACCTAATGGAAACTCTTATCCACCAAAAGGTGTGCAAAATTAATACTTTTTTATGTAACTGCAAAATAAATAAGATACAGATCCTCTTATATCTCATAAAAGCTGCATCCACAGCTATAATTCCATTGAAATCAGTAATTTTAGGGAGCAGTTACTCAATTACTATAACAAGATCACTCCTGCTATCGCCTTTATCTCTTCATTACATTACGAGGATATCGGCTCTATCAGGGCTAAGTTTCACCTTTGGATTTCAAAAAAACATAAAACCCGATGCATTTTGACATCGGGTTCTCTATAAATATTTTTAAAAAGTTTAATGATTTAAACTATCTGCAATCTTTGGATCGTGCTTGTATTTAAACAAAATAGCAAAAGCTATCATTATCACAAATGCATAGGCAGCAAACGAAAACCAGACACTTGGCCACTCTACCTTATTATCTACGGTATAATAACTTACCGTCCTTCCTGCTAACTCTCCTCCAACAATTGCTCCAATACCATTTGTCATTAACATAAACAATCCTTGAGCACTAGACCTAATTTTACTATCTGTTTCTTTTTCTACAAACAATGATCCTGAAATATTAAAGAAATCAAACGCCATTCCGTAAACAACCATTGATAAAATTAAGAAAATCACTCCTGAACCTGGATTACCAATTCCGAATAAAGCAAAACGCAACACCCAAGCAATCATACTAAATATCATTACTTGTTTGATTCCAAACTTACGCAAGAAAAACGGAATAGTAAGGATAAACAAGGTTTCTGAAATTTGCGAAAGTGAAATTATTAATACCGAATGTTCAACACCAAAAGTTCCTTGGTACTCTGGATTAGAACCAAAATCTCTAATAAAAGTATCGCCAAACATATTAGTAATTTGTAATGCTGCACCAAGTAACATTGCAAATACGAAAAAGATTGCCATTTTTTTCTGCTTGAAAAGCACAAAACTATCCAAACCAAATTTACTAGTTAAAGTCTGATTACTGTTTCTGTTTTCAGCTGGAACGTTGGGTAGTGTGAAACAAAAAATACCTGTGATTATCATCGCAATTGACGCAAAAACAAATTGATTTGTGTTTGATTTCCAATCTGTTAAATCTGTAATCCACATAGCAAATATAAAACCTACCGTTCCCCATACACGAATGGGTGTAAACGTTTTTTGAACGTCAAAACTGTATTTATTTAAAACAGCATAACTTACTGAATTGTTCAGTGCAATAGTTGGCATGTAAAAACAACTTGTTGCAAAAATGACCCAATACATCTCAGTAGAGTTAGTAGCTTGTGTTGCAAAATAAATAGCAATACCTGCCGCAATATGCGCTAATCCTAAAACTTTTTGAGCACTGAAATATTTATCCGCAATTATACCTAGCAAAGCAGGCATGAATAAACTAGCCCATCCCATAGAACCATAGGTCCTACCAATTGACAAACCAATACTCCCACCCTCAATTGGACCAAAAGTTTGTCCCATGTAACCCCCCAGTGAAATCAACCATATTCCCCAAACAAAAAATTGGAAGAAATTCATAATTGTAAGTCTTAATCTAATATTCATATCGTAACTTATATGGTTAAATTTATTCAGGCCGTAAATCTAATATTAAAAATGAGATCTACAAAAAATTATACTTTTTTTACTACTTGATTTACTAATGCTAATACCATATCAAATTGTTGTTCTCTATTTAAATCAGAATTATCAATTTCTATAGCTCCCTTTGCTTGGGCTAAAGGTGAGTTAGCACGACGCGTATCGATGTAATCACGTTCTTGCACATTTTGTAAAACCTCCTCATAAGTGACTTGATCACCTTTAGCAACCAATTCATCATAACGCCTTTTTGCTCTAGTAGCAGCACTAGCTGACATGAATATTTTTAACTCAGCATCAGGAAAAACAACGGTTCCTATATCACGACCATCCATAACAATACCTTTGTTTTTACCCATTTCTTGTTGTTGTTCCACTAGCTTAGTTCGTACCTGATCTATTTCGGCTACTTTACTAACAAAACCTGAGACTTCAATTGTTCTAATTTCCTTCTCGACATTAACGTCATTTAAATACATTTCGGCAAAGCCCGCTGCTGCATTAAATTTAAATTCTAGTGTAATAAAAGGTAAACTTTGAATAAGAGTTTCTTTGTCAAAAAATTCAAATGAAATATATCCGTTTTGCATCGCAAAAAAAGTAATTGCTCGATACATTGCTCCAGTATCGACATATACATAAGATAGCTCCTTAGCTAATTGTTTTGCTAGCGTGCTTTTTCCTGTTGAAGAGAAGCCATCTATGGCAATAGTAATTTTTTTATCCAAAATAATGTTATTGAAAGTTAATAGTTAAACCAAACAGACTTGTGTTACCCGCTAAAGTATATCTGGAATAGGAATAGTTAAATTTTAATTTGTTTAATTTGAGTCCGAACCCAGCTGAAATCCCAGAGAAATTACGTTGATCAACAACTCGCAACTCTTCGGCCCTTCTAAAGTTATAGCCTAACCTTACATTCACTGCTTTTTTAGGAAATAACTCTACACCTACAATCACATGACGCAAAGCATTGTTTATTGCAGATATTTTTTCCGCTTCATTATCACCATTCAAGTTATACTGTGCTCTATTTGGATTAGAAAAAGCAAGATTCCATTGCTGTAAATTTTCTAATGTCAAGTGCCACCGAATGGGAACATTTTCCAATTCTTGAGAAACACCAAACATGATTTCTAAAGGCAATTTTTCTGTTGTCCCTGAATAAGTTGTAAACTGCGTACCAATATTTCTAATAACTAATCCCCAGTTCACATCGTTTCTTTCATCAATATAAATTGCACCTATGTCAACTGCTCCCCCCATGGAATTATACGTTTCTAAAGTGGAACTAATTAATTTAGCATTAACACCAATATGTAAATGGGTATTGGGAATGTTGTAAGAGTAACCTAATGACAGTGCGATTTCGTTTCCTGTGAAACTCGTGGTAGGTTGACCATTTTCATCGTAACCTTCAAAATTACCGTAATTCACGTAGTTAACGCCCGCCTGAAAGGTTTGTAAGTGGCGATCATAAGTATAAGCATAGGAAGCAGTTCCATAAGTTACCTCACCAAAATAACTACCGTAATTTAAAGCTAAATGATTGTCCATCTCTGCATTTATCGTAGCAGGATTAAAATTAGCCTGATTGACATCCTCATCATAAATAGTAATTACTTTACCTCCAAGTGCTGCTTGTCTTGGTGAGGTAACTAGATTTAAAAATTGGTATATGTACTTGCCTCCTATTTGACTGTATGAGACAGTGCAACAAGAAACAAATAAACATACTACAATTTTTTTAAACATTTTTGAGGTGCTATGCTTTGACTAAAACGCAAATGCGAAGATAAAATTATAAATACACAATTTGAGTTTTTCAATTGTCAAGTTACAAACAAATAAAATTCCAAAACCAATTCTTACTCTTGTAAGCTTTAGTTTTGGAATCTATTGATAAATGCTAAATATTATTTTATAACGTTTTAGCGTTTTTAACGTTTTGATCTGTAATTGCTATTTTAAGTACTTCACTCATCTCTTTCACGTAATGAAATGTCAGCCCTTGCACATACTCCGGTTTAATTTCATCAATGTCACTTTTATTCTCATGACATAGAATAATTTCCTTAATATTTGCTCTTTTGGCAGCTAATATCTTTTCTTTTATTCCGCCTACAGGCAATACTTTTCCTCTAAGAGTGATCTCGCCAGTCATAGCCAAATTTTTCTTAATTCGTTTTTGCGTAAGCAAAGAAACTAACGAAGTTAACATGGCAATACCTGCACTTGGGCCGTCTTTTGGCGTAGCACCCTCTGGCACGTGCAAGTGAATATTGTGTTTTGATATTGCCTCTGGGTTGATACCAACTAGTTCTGCATTAGCTTTAATGTATTCTAAAGCTATAGTGGCAGATTCTTTCATGACTGTCCCTAAATTCCCTGTGATAGTCATAGTGCCCTTTCCAGGAGAAAGTAAAGATTCAATAAAAAGAATATCACCCCCAACACTTGTCCAAGCCAAGCCAGTCACTACTCCAGCAACATCATTAGTTTCATATTTATCACGTTCTAAACGAGCAACTCCTAATACTTTTAGTATATCCTCGTCGGTTACTTTTTTATTGTATTCTTCATCCATAGCAACTGACTTTGCTGCATTACGAATTACTTGAGCAATTTTAGCTTCTAAACCACGAACACCTGACTCCCTAGTATATCCTTCAACAATTTTCTCCAATTGTTTTTTACCGATAGTCAAGTCTTTAGAAGTTAATCCATGTTCCTTTAATTGTCTCGGAAATAGATGCTGCTTGGCAATCTCTACTTTTTCTTCGATGGTATAGCCAGTCATTTTTATAATTTCCATACGATCTCTCAAAGCAGGCTGTATAGTTGCCATATTGTTAGAGGTAGCAATAAACATCACTTTGGAAAGATCAAAACCCATCTCGAGAAAATTATCATAGAACGAACTATTTTGTTCCGGATCTAAAACCTCCAAAAGTGCAGACGATGGATCACCTTGATTACTATTAGACAGCTTATCGATTTCGTCCAAAACAAATACAGGATTAGATGTTCCTGCTTTCTTTAAACTTTGAATGATTCGTCCTGGTAAAGCACCAATATAGGTTTTTCTATGACCACGAATCTCTGCCTCGTCACGAAGTCCTCCTAATGAAATACGAACATATTCACGACCTAGCGCTTCCGCAACAGACCGACCAATAGATGTTTTACCAACACCTGGAGGACCTGTTAAACAGATAATTGGAGACTTCATGTCATTTCTTAGCTTTAACACAGCTAAGTGTTCAATCATTCTCTTTTTTACTTCTTCAAGTCCAAAATGATCACGGTCTAAAATTTTCTGAGCACGTTTCAAATCAAAATTATCTTTGGAATACTCATTCCAAGGTAGTTCTAATAAAAGTTCCAAATAGTTTCTTTGGATACCAAAATCAGGCGCTTGAGGATTCATACGACGCATTTTCGAGAGTTCTTTTTCAAAAATCTTCTGCGTTTTTTCATCCCATTTTTTGGTCTTAGATTTCGCTAGCATTTCATCCATTTCCTCCTCTTGAGAAACTCCACCCAATTCTTCCTGAATTGTTTTCATTTGTTGGTGCAAGAAATATTCACGTTGCTGCTGATCTAGGTCAAAACGGACTTTAGATTGGATATCATTTTTTAATTCCAATTTTTGCAACTCAATATTCATGTAACGCAACGTTTCTAAAGCTCTTTCCTTCAAGTTGTTGATGCGCAACAAATCTTGTTTTTCCTTTACAGAAAGATTCATGTTAGAAGTAACAAAATTAATTAGGAATGATTGACTCTCAATGTTTTTGATTGCAAATGTAGCCTCACTAGGAATGTTTGGACTCTCTTTTATGATTTGTATCGCTAGTTCTTTTATAGAATCTAAAATAGCAAGAAACTCACTGTCTTTACTATCTGGTCTGTCTTCGACAAAGTTTTTGATAGTTGCAGTAATGTAGGGTTCCTCAGAAGTTACCGTATCTATTTCAAAGCGCTTTTTACCTTGTAAAATTACAGTTGTTGTTCCATCAGGCATTTTTAAAACACGTAAAATACGAGCCACAGTTCCTACAGAATGAATATCATCTTTAGTAGGATCTTCGTCTTCCTCGTTTTTTTGCGCAACAACACCAATTATTTTGCCAGCTGCATTGGCATCATCAATTAATTTAATTGACTTATCACGTCCAGCAGTAATAGGAATTACTACACCTGGAAATAAAACCATATTGCGCAAAGGTAAAATAGGTAAGGAATCTGGTAATTCCTCGTTAATCATTTCCTCTTCGTCTTCTGGCGTTAATAAAGGAATTAATTCAGCATCTGAATCAAATTCTTGAAGTGACAGATTGTCAATAGTACGTATTTTATGATTTGACATAGTATATATAAGTCTTTTTGTCAGTGAAAAATTTCAGTTTATAAATAAACAAGCGTTTTTGATGCCTATTTCTAAGGCGCAATAAATAATTAAGCTTCTTATTTAACAAGAGGTTAAAAAGACAATCATTGTGCCAAAACAAGCTAAATATAGTTATTCTTAAAGTACTTCCTGAAAAAAAATTCTCAAAATACAGGATTTAAAGATTAATTTTAAAAAATAGTAATCAATACTGTAACATTTAAAAATTATGACAGTCTATATATAAAACCTTCAATCTAAATATTGACAGTAAGCACCTTAAATACAGAAGAATTACTCTTGTTATGCAAGAATAAAAACCAAACAGCACAGTTTGAAATTTACAACCGATATAGTAAAGCGATGTTCAATGTTGCTTACCGCATTGTAAAAGATCAACATTATGCGGAGGATGTAATGCAAGAAGGTTTTTTGAAAGCATTCAACAATATTGATGCTTACAAAAATGAAGTGGCTTTTGGAGCATGGTTAAAAAAAATTATCGTGAACACGAGTATTGATTTTTACAAGAAAAATACCAAATTTAAACCGGAGGACTTAACTGATACTATACACAAAATTGAAGAGGTCGATCAATACCAATGTGAAACTCTTGACTTTACTAACTTAAGAGTCCAGCAAGTCATTGAAGCTATGAATACATTAAAAGCTAGCTACAGCGTAATTCTAACTCTTTTTTTTATTGAAGGCTATGATCAAGAAGAAATTAGCGAAATTATGAATATAAGCTATGCCAATTGCCGCACAACTTTAAGCAGAGCCAAAGATTGTTTAAGACTAAAATTGATGAAAATATGAAAAATGAAAATGAAGAATTAGATCAATTGTTTAATCAATTTACTGATGAATGGGATATCCAAGAAATAAAAGCAAATCATCAGCAGCGATTTTTAAAGAAACTAAAACCAGCTCAGTCTAAAATTAAATTTTTTATACCTTTAAGCATAGCAGCAACTATAGCACTACTGTTCTGTTTAAACATACTACCTAAACCTTTAGAATCACCAAAGGATTATAAATTTGCCTCTATTCAAACAAAGCAAACTGATTCTGTTTTTACTGTTATAATCGAAAGAGAGTTAGAAAAAGTCAAAGACAAAAAATCACCCGAGAATGAGAAGATAATTGCAGATGCTTTACAGCAAATGAAAATTTTAGATAAAGATTATACTAAAATTATAAACGAATTAGAGTTGAACGGAGAAAGCAAACCTATTATTAATGCATTAATTAGTAATCTTCAAATAAGAATATCTTTTTTACAAGAAGTTTTGCAACATATTGAAAACAACGAAAAATTAAAAAACATACCTGATGAAAAAAAAGTATAGCATCACCTTTATATTATTTATCATGTCTTTTTTTTGTTTTTCGAATGGCGTAGATGTAGCGTTTGTTAAAACAAAAAATATAAAAAAAGCCTATTTAGTTAATGCAGATGCTGGAATAAACATAGATAATTCTTATGGTAACATTTCAGTAATGACTTGGGACGAAGATAAAATTGAGCTAGACATAAATATCAAGGTAAGTGGTAGCAATGAAACCTGGGTAAATCAAAGAATAAACGAAATTGATATTGATATTAATCCTCTAAAACATTTGATTACTGCGAAAACTATTCTCGGGAATACTAACCTTAAAACGAAAGGTAACAACAATAGTTTTGAAATTAATTATATTATTAAAATTCCTAAAAAAGGTAACGTAACCTTACGTAATAAATACGGCAATATTACAACAACTGATTTATGGTCTTGGACTGATATATATTGTAAATATGGAAAATTAACCACTGGTAAATTGTACGGTACTAAAAATGCAATTCAAATAGAGTATTGCCCAAACTCTTCAATAGAGTATCTAAACATTGGTAATCTAACTGCTCGATATTCCGGATTGCAAGTAAATTCAGTAGCTAAAATTGACCTACTATCTGATTACACAGATACGATCATTTTAGAAGCAGATATTCTACAATACACCAGTAAATATGGAACGCTTAACGTGCAAAAAATTAGATCAAGTACGGGAACGGCTAACTACATGACGCTAAAATTTGGTGAAATAAATGGTTCATTAAAAGTTACAGCAAAGTATTGTGATATATATATTGACCAATTATCCGCAAAAGCAAATGATGTTGCTATCATTGCAGGATATTCTAATATGAAATTAGGTTATAGTGGCAATTATGACTTTGATTTTGATATCAATCTGCGATATGCTTCCTTCAAGCATGATAATGACTTGGTTTTTTCTAATAAAGAGGAAACAAATTTTAGCAAATCATTTCAGGGGTATTTTAGCAAAAAAGGTATAAATAATCTATCCGTAAAATCCGATTACGGAAACTTACATTTATTTAAAAAACAATAATTTAACAATCAATCATCAATGAAAACAACAATCAAATCTCTGTTATTTTGTGCTTTATTAAGTTCAATTACTTGCAACGCACAATGGTCTAGCAAATCTAAAATTAAAGGAAATGGTAAGATAGTTACCGAAAAACGAACTACAGTACCTTACGATGAAATCAAAATAGGCGGATCTTTTGATGTGGAACTCGTTGCTGGAAAAGAAGGCGCAATCACTATTAAAGGAGAAGAAAACTTACTTCCTTTAATAATAGTTGAAGTAGAAGGAAATATATTAAAAATATACCCTAAGAAAAATACTAATATGATCTCTGGCTCTGGAAAAGCAATTATAGTAACCGTACCTTTTGAAAGTATTTCAGATGTTTCACTAGGAGGTTCAGGCAGTATAATTAGTAAAAACACTATCAAAGCAAATCATTTTAGTACTAAATTATCTGGATCAGGAGATATTGTTTTAACAATTGATGCAAATGATGTGATAGCATCTCTAAGCGGTTCAGGTGATATCACTCTAAAAGGAAAGGCTACCAACTATGAAAGTAAGTTATCCGGTTCAGGTGATATAAGTGCTCACGAATTATTAACTACGAATGCAAATGCCTCCATGTCCGGCTCTGGGAACATAACTGTAAACTGCAGTAATAATTTAATTGCAAGAGTATCTGGTTCTGGAGATATTGATTACATAGGAGATCCTAAAACAAAAGATACAAAGGTTAGCGGCTCTGGTCGAATTTCGAAAAAATAAAGGTATATGAGAGTAGAAAAAAGCTGTGTTTTAAAATTTTAAAATACAGCTTCTTTTGCTTTACTAATTTTTAATCATTTCCTTTTTTTTCATCAAACTCAATACCACTAAAGCAAGTAAAAAAAATAGTGCTAGAATTAAAAAAGAGGTCCTCATGGAATTTGTAACTGAACTTACAAAACCAAAAATAAATGTTCCCACAACTATTGCCACTTTTTCAGTTACATCAAAAAAACTAAAGTAAGTTGCATGATCGTCCGTCTCAGGTAACAGTTTAGAATAAGTTGAACGCGACAAGGATTGTATGGCACCTAAGACCATTCCGATAGTGCCTCCTAATGCATAAAATTGTATGTCTATAGTTGGACTGTTTGCATCAAGCATGAAAGCTGCAACACAAATTCCGCCCCATATTAAAACAGTAATCTGCAGAGTCTTAATGTTTCCAATTTTCTCAGATATTCTCGAAAAGATAAATGCACCTACTATTGCTACTACATTGATTAGCAAAATAATGATAATTAATTTACTAGTGTCAATACCTAATTCTTTCTTACCGAACAAACCGGCCAATAATATTACAGTTTGAACACCAATACTATATAGAAAAAAAGCAGTTAAAAATTGTTTTAATGATTTTTGAGCAGATAAACTTTTTAACACGATGACTAGCTCTTTAAATCCTTTAAAAATATAATCCTCATCTGGTTTTTTGTGAAACACATTATTTGGCAAGTAATAAAAAGTTACTTGAGCAAATCCCATCCACCAAATCCCTACCGCTAAAAAGGAAATTCTAGCTGGTAAAGAACTATCAGTAATTCCAAACCATTCCGGTTTCATAACCATAGTTAAGCTAAACCCTAACAATATTAAAGATCCTAAATAACCAAACATAAATCCCTTGGCACTCACTCTATCGTGTTCCTCCGGATGTGCAATTTCAGGTAAGTACGAATTATAAAAAACAATACTTCCCCAAAAACCAACACTTGCTAATATAGTACCGAGTATTCCTATCCATAGTGTGTCCTGACCCTTAAAAAAAAATAACGCTATTACTGATAAAGAACCTAAGTAACAAAAAAACTGTAAAAACCGCTTCTTATTTCCTGTATAGTCAGCAATACCTGATAAAACAGGAGATAAAATGGCTACTATTAAAAATGAAATAGACAATGAGTACGATAGTAAGGTAGAATTATTAAAATCCATACTTAAAAACGTAACATTGCCATTATTATCGTTTGTTACCGCATCATAGTAAATAGGAAAAATAGCAGTAGCTATTACTAAACTATAAACTGAATTTGCCCAGTCATAAAAAGCCCAAGCATTAATTAATCTCTTATCTCCTTTTTGCAATACTTTCATTGAACCATTTTTTCAACGAATTTATTTTATTTTAATTTAAGAAAGTAGGTTTTTTTAATAAATTAAAATAGCTTCAATTTATGACATTAAAAAAGCCATTTCTATATGTAGAAATGGCTTTTATTAATGGATATTTTTAAAGATTACTTAAAAACAACTCCAAATTTTGCAGCAGTAGCTTTAGCTTCTGGGATCATCGCTCTTATATTAGCTATTCTTGTAGCATCCGAAGGGTGTGTACTCATGAACTCTGGCTGTGCCGCTCCTCCTGAATTAGAAGACATTCTAGTCCAAAAAGCAATTGCTTCCTCAGGATTGTATCCTGCAATAGCCATTAAAGTCAAACCAATTTTATCAGCCTCACTCTCATTACTTCTACTAAAAGGTAACATAACTCCATATTGAGAAGTTAAACCATAAGCAGTACTAAATGCCTGTCTGGTGCTTTCACTCTTACCAGAAGTAGCCGCAGAAACTCCTAACCCAATATATTCTTGAAGTTGTGCATAACTCATACGTTGTGCTCCATGATTAGCTAAAGCATGAGAAACTTCATGTCCCATTACCGTAGCTAATCCTGCATCATCTTTTGTGATTGGTAATATACCTGAGTAAACTACAATTTTACCACCTGGCATACACCAAGCATTTACATCTGGACTTTGTACTAACTTATATTCCCATTGGTATCCTTTCAAATACTCTGTTTGTCCGATAGAAGCTAAATAACGTTCAGCAGCAGCTTTAATTTTAATTCCTACAGATTCTACTCTTTTAGCATCAGCTGTACCAGATATAACTTTATTTTCTTGTAAAAATGTACCATACTGTTGAAACGAAGTTGGAAAAAGCTCCTCGTTAGACACCAAATTTAGCGCTTTTTTACCTGTTAATGGATTTACAGCGCAGGAGAATACTAATCCTAAAGTACATATTCCTAATAATATAGATTGTTTTTTCATAGCAAATTTTATTTTTTATATTAACAAAAATACAATTAATATCAGCTTAATAATTACAAAATTATATGTAATTGTTGTAAGATTAGATCAAAACCTAATTCTATACATAAAGGGAAAATATAAAATATCGTATTGCTTTTACTACTATTCTTAAATTTTAAGTGTTAATCTAAATTATTCGATTAGTAATCGCTGTCATGATCATAAAAAAACAGCATCAAAAAAAATGATGCTGTCTAATGCTATATTTTTGTGGAAATACGTACTAAAATTATACGAATTTTAAAACTACTACTGTTAAAGGCGGTAATTGCAGTTCTATAGAGTAATCTCGACCATCGTACGGAGAAGAATCTATAGATAATTTACCTTTATTACTAATATCACTTCCCTCATATTTTTTTGAATCACTATTAAATATTTCTTTTAATTTTCCTTTTCTAGGTAGTCCAATTCTATAGTTAGATCGAACCACTTGAGTGAAATTACAAACGATAATTAAATCATTCTCTACCTTTTTACCTTTGCGCATAAACGTCATAACAGCATTTTGATGATCTGAATAATTAATCCATTCAAATCCTTCAGGGCTAAATTGGTTTTCATATAGACCAGGTTCATTTTTGTACAAATTATTCAAGTCAGTTATTATTTTTTTTATACCGCTATGATTAGCATTTTCTAATAAGTGCCAATCTAAACTTTGTTGAAAATTCCATTCTTTCATTTGTCCAAATTCACTACCCATAAAAAGTAATTTTGTACCGGGATGCGCAAACATGTAAGAATACAATAATCGTAAATTTGCAAATTTTTGCCATTCATCACCTGGCATTTTCTCGGCTAATGATTTCTTACCGTAAACTACTTCATCATGTGACAAAGGCAACATAAAATTTTCGGCATAAGTATAAGTCATCGAAAAAGTTAGATCATTTTGATGATATTTTCGATATACTGTATCTTTTTGGAAATACTGTAGAGTATCGTGCATCCAACCCATCATCCATTTCATACCAAAACCAAGTCCCCCTGCAGATGTAGGTCGAGAAACCATAGGAAAGGAAGTGCTTTCTTCAGCAATTGTTTGTACACCATCATAATTTAGGTATACCGCTTCGTTAAATTCTTTTAAGAAACTGATAGTATCTAAATTTTCATTCCCTCCATAAATATTTGGCTCCCATTCTCCATCATTTCTAGAATAATCCAAGTACAACATTGAAGCTACAGCATCCACACGGAGACCATCTACATGATAATTTTGTAACCAAAATAAAGCATTACTAATTAAAAAAGAGCGAACCTCATTACGACCATAATTAAATACTAGACTTTTCCAATCTGGATGATACCCTTTTCTTCTATCAGGATGCTCATATAAATTAGAACCATCAAAATACCCCAGTCCATGCGCATCATCAGGGAAATGAGATGGTACCCAATCTAAAATAACTCCTATACCGGCTTGATGCAATTTATCGACTAAAAACATAAAATCCTGCGGTGTCCCAAAACGTGAAGTTGGTGCAAAATATCCCACTAATTGATAACCCCAAGAAGGGTCATATGGATACTCCATAATGGGCATGAATTCCACATGAGTAAATCCTGTTTCCTTAACATAACTCACCAAATCATCAGCAAATTCCCTGTAAGTCAAAAAACTGTTATCTTCAGAATGACGTTTCCAAGAGCCTAAATGCACTTCGTAAACAGAATAAGGTTTATCGAGAGCGTTATGCTCTTTTCGAACTTTCATCCACTTATCATCTTTCCATTTATTTTCCAAATTCCACACTACCGAAGCCGTGTTAGGTGGTTGCTCACAGTAAAAAGCAAAAGGATCTGCTTTCTCCGTAAAGAAGCCTCCATTGTTAGACTGTATTTTATATTTATAAGTAGTTCCTTGCTCAAGGTCTGGAATAAACCCTTCCCATATACCTGAAGAATCCCACCTAACTTCAAGCTTGTGCTCTCCATGTGACCAAAAATTAAAGTCACCTATAACAGAAACTGATTTAGCTGTTGGTGCCCAAACTGCAAAATAAACACCTTTAATTCCATTCACTTCTAGTAAATGTCCTCCAAGCTTTTCGTACAACCTAAAATGCTTCCCTGCCTTAAACAAGTCGATATCGAAATCAGTAAAAAGGGAATGCGAGATAACTTTACTCATAGTATAATTTTGTAATTCTAAAATTATTTTAGAACATTAGTTTGTTTGAAAACAGATGTAATGTTGTTTTAACCTATTGTAAAATTGTTAGGTATAACAGCCCCTTTTTTTATTACTACAATGCCCTCCTTGATTGCATATAGCTCTTCAGATGCATCTGCTAAATGCTTGCCTCCTTTAATTTGAACATCATTTCCAATACGGCAATTTTTATCGACTAAAGCATTACTTATAAAGCATCTTTCTCCTATACCTACTAACATGCGTCCACTATCGAGGTCATTTTCCATCTCTTCGATACTTTGATAAAAATCGTTACCCATTATATAAGAGTTTTCTATAATGGTACCTTGACCAATTCTAGCTCTAATTCCTATTACAGATCCCTTTATTTCTTTGGCATTTACAATACAGCCTTCAGACATTATTGACTTATCCAACATTGTCTTATTAAATTTTGACGGCGGAAGTAATCTAGGTCTAGTAAAAATTTTATTATCGTTATCAAATAAATTAAACTTAGGAACATCATCAGTTAAACCAATATTAGCCTCGAAAAAGGAATCAATATTACCAATATCTGTCCAATAACCTTCGTACTGATAACTCAGTATTTTTTTATTCCCAACTGCTTGCGGAATTATTTCTTTTCCAAAATCTTTGGTATCAGGATTAGACATCAAATCAACCAATAACTTTCTGTTGAAGATATAAATACCCATCGAAGCTAGGTAATGCTTTCCTTCTGCTTTCATTTGATCGCTCACATCTGATTCCCAGTCCGGTAATAATTCATTAGCTGGTTTTTCTATAAATGACTCAATACAATTATCACTATTCGTTTTTAGAATTCCAAATTCTGGAGCATCTTTGGCATTCACGGGTAAAGTGGCAATAGAGATATCAGCATTGTTTTTAATGTGCTCTTCTAGCATATTATTAAAATCCATTTGATACAACTGATCTCCTGATAGTATCAAAGCATATTCAAAATCATGATTTAAAAAATGAGGCATACATTGTCTCACCGCATCTGCAGTACCTTGAAACCAAGTTGGGTTATCAGGTGTTTGTTCAGCAGCTAAAATATCTACAAAGGCTTGACTAAAAGCATTGAAGGTATAGGTATTTTTGATGTGCGCATTAAGAGAAGCCGAATTGAACTGAGTTAGTACAAATATTCTTTTAATATCAGAATTCATACAGTTTGAAATAGGAATATCGACAAGTCTATACTTTCCTGCTATTGGCACGGCAGGTTTAGATCGAGTAGCAGTTAAAGGATACAGTCGTGAACCTTGCCCTCCTCCAAGGATAATCGAAATTACGTTGTTCTTCTTCGCTTTCATATTTTGTTAATTATTAAGTTGTATGTATCTAAATATTCCTGACACACTCTTTCCCATGAGTGATCGATATTCATTCCTTTTTTTCTAATCGAATTTAATTGTGCTTTATCTTGATATAAATTAATCGCTCTGTTTATTGAATAGCATATATCTCCTACTGAGGATTGGTCATGACAAATTCCGTTGCCATCATCACCAAAATCGATCACAGTATCTTTCAATCCGCCAGTACGACGCACTATTGGAATCGTTCCATAACGCAGGGAATACATCTGATTCAAACCACAAGGTTCCACTCGAGATGGCATTAACAGGAAATCAGCGCCTGCATAGATTAAATGTGCTAACTCTTCATTGTAGCCTATAAAAGTATTATAATTACCTTTGTAGTCCCCTAGAAGACTATTTAGCTGCTTCTCAATAGCAGGATTTCCTGAGCCAAGAATTAAAATATTTATTTGTTGATAATTTTCAGATAATGCTATTGCAGACGCGTGAGGCAATAAATCTCCACCTTTTTCATCTAGCAGCCGACCGATAAAACTAAACAAAGGTTTAGTAGCATCTAAGTTAAATAACGAGCATAATACCTCCTTATTCAGTTGCTTTCCTTTCTCAAAATTTTTAATGGAATAATTCTTTTCTAACATTTTATCAATGGTAGGGTCCCAAACTTCAGTATCAATACCATTTAATATTCCAATAGACTTGTATCTAACAAGATTAAAAAGGGTTTCTAAACCATTTGCTGAATAGTTTATTTCATTCAAATAATTTGGCGAAACCGTTGTAACTGCCCACGCACACTTGACAGCTACTGCTAACGAATTAATACAATGATCCCATTCTAAAACATTGACATGAGCTAAGTCAAATTGGGGGATGTAATGTAACTTATCGAATCCAAATTGCCCTTGATATAATCCATTATGGATGGTAATCATTGAGGGAACGTTTTTGAGTTTACTATATTTAGTACTATAAAGCATCATAAAAGGTATTAAACCCGTATGGTGATCATGACAATTTATAACATTTGGCAAGCTCTCTCTTCCGATAATCCAGTCTAAAGCCGCTATTTGAAAGGAAAGAAAACGCTCAATATCATCTTCATATCCGTATACATTAGGCCTGTCAAAAAGTTCTTGAATTTCAATCAAATACAATTCAAACCCTAATTTATCGCTAGTTTCCTTTAAAACATTAAAAGGAAAACTAAATTTACCTAATTGAACAAATCCCCAATGCACACATTCAAATTGATTTTCCGCTCTAAATTTTGTTTGATAAGCCGGAATCACAACTCTAGTGGGGTTTCCAACTTTATTTTGATATTTTGGTAGAGCACCTACAACATCAGCAAGTCCTCCTACTTTAGCGACAGGGTAACACTCTGCGCTGATATGAAATATTTCCATATTTTAATTTTTCGATTCTTTGCGTTTCAACAATTAATTGAAAATAATACTTTTAAAAGATAGTAAAAGCATTCTAAATGTTAATTGTTAGTACAAAATTTATTAATTATACTACTTTTATGTTTTTCTAAATTTAGTAAAAATTATACAGAATAAAAGGCAAATTATAAATTTATTATAATGACAAAAAAATCAGCTAATAACAAACAAACAATAGAAATTCCTAAGTTTATCATATTAACAGGTAAATTTTTCGCTTTTATTTCACCAAAATTAGCCACATTATATACAGCAAAATTATTCACAACACCAATAAAACACAAGACTCCGAAGCGAGAAAGTGCAATGGACTCCAACAGCACTCAAAAAGCAATCATGGTTTCTGAAATTAACAAAGAAATTGTTGTTTATGAATACGGTAAAAGTGAAAAAAAAGTGTTACTAGTCCATGGTTGGTCTGGAAGAGGAACACAACTATTTAAAATTGCAGATGAATTAGTAAAATCAGGATATACAACTATAAGTTTTGATGCTCCAGCTCATGGAAGATCTCCAGGAAATAATAGCATAATGGTAGATTTCATTGCATCAATACATGAACTAAACAAACAATATGGTCCTTTTGAAGCGGCAATTGGTCATTCTTTGGGTGGAATGTCGGTTTTAAACGCTATTAAACAGGGATTAAATGTAAAGAATGCAACCGTAATAGGAAGCGGAGATATCGTTCAAGATATAATTGATGATTTTATAGCCAAATTGCAATTACCCAATAAATATGCAAATTCTCTACGGGAACATTTTGAAAAAAAGTATGGTGCAAAAATGAGTGATTATTCAGCATTCAAAGCAGCTCAGACAACTAAAATACCTGTTTTAGTAATTCACGACAATCAAGATTTTGAAGTACCAGTAAAAGCAGGTATACATATTCATAAAAATTTATCGGCTGGTGAACTTATGCTAACAAATAGATTAGGACATCGAAAGATTTTAGGAGACGATAAAGTCATAGAAAAAGTGATTAACTTTACATTGCAAAATAATTAAAAATAATACATCATGGAATACCCTTTAAATAAAACTGAAGAACAATGGAAAGAAGAATTAGGAGAAGATAAGTACCGTATTTTACGTAAGAAAGGAACAGAACATCCTCATACAGGAGTATATAATCTTCACTATGAAAAAGGAACCTACTGCTGCGGTGGATGTGGCCAACCTTTATTTGAAAGCGACTCCAAATTTGATGCTCATTGCGGATGGCCTTCGTTCGATGATGCGATCCCCGGTAAAGTAAAAAATGTTTTAGATAAAACGCATGGCATGATTCGTACGGAAATAGTTTGTGCAAATTGTGGAGGTCATCTTGGCCACGTATTTAATGACGGCCCAACAAAAACAGGGGAACGCTATTGTGTAAATTCCCTATCTATCGATTTTAAAGGGTAATAGATATTAATAGTACAATAAGCTATTTTTAAATTCAAAAAAGGTTAGAAAAAAGTAAAATTTTAAAAGGATTGTCAAAGACCAAATCCCTCTTATCTTTCATTGTTAAAAGGGATTTAGTTTTTAAGTTAAACAACCAGTTATAAGATATTTGAAATTAATTCTTATCCAATAATTGAAAAGAACAATGCGCGATATCTTTAATACACCAAGGTGATAGGTTCTGTGTTGACCAATCTAGTTAGGATAGGAATTAATTACAAAAATGACTTTTTATAAGTTGGCTTAATCCTACTTTTCGAAGCTTGCTCAAATGAAAAAGCACAGCCAATTAGTTCAGGCTCTGTATAAGGCTTTCCAAAAAAAGAAAAACCAACAGGAAGTTCATAAATCTTACCACAAGGTACTGTTATGTGAGGAAAACCACTTATGGCAGCTGGTGAAGTTAAAAAAACATCTCCCCATCTATCACCGTATATGGTATCTATACTGCAAGCCGGTCCCATAGTAAGTCCACAAATAGCGTCCAATTTGTTCTCATCGATGACTTTTTCTAAAACTTTTATAGCTTTAAAATGACTATTTTTTAGAGCTTCTTTATATTTAACATCACTTAAATCACCTTTCTCGTTAGAACTAATCAAAGTTTCTTGTTTGAAATAAGGCATGGCTACGTCTTCGTTCTTTAAATTAAATTCAATAACATCTTTCAATGATTTAATTTTTAAATCAGCCTGTTTCAAATAACTATTTACACCTTCTTTAAATTCATATTGCATCACTTCAAATTCAGATTCACCTAAATCATTAATAGCATCCAAGTATTCAATTTCAACAACAGTGCCTCCAAGACTTTTTATTAAGTCAGTAGACTTTTTTTGTAAAGCATGCATAAATTGATTGGTTCCTTGTTGCTTTTTTTCGACACCAATCCTTTTTCCTGACAAATAGTTTTTCTCCAAAAATTTCAAATAATCAGATTCCTTTTTTTGTTTACTATCTAAAGTACTATTATCATTAGAATCAATACCTGATAAAACCCCAAGTAAGATTGCTGCATCCGTAACAGTACGCGCCATAGGCCCAGCCGTATCTTGGGTCGAAGATATCGGAATAATTCCAGTACGACTTACCAAACCAACAGTAGGTTTGATACCAACTACGCCACTTACTGATGAAGGGCAAACTACAGATCCATCTGTCTCAGTTCCAACAGAAATTGTACAGAGGTTAGAGGAAACTGCAACACCAGATCCTGCACTAGAACCACAGGGATTATGATCAATAATGTAAGGGTTTTTAGTTTGACCTCCCCTACTACTCCATCCTGAGCACGAACTAGTTGATCTAAAATTTGCCCATTCACTTAAATTGGTTTTGCCTAAAATAATGGCTCCCGCATCTCTCAACCTTTTAACTACATAAGCATCATTTCTAGCTCTATTTCCCTCTAAAGCTAAAGCTCCTGCTGTAGTTTGCATTTTATCAGCTGTATCAATATTATCTTTGATAAGCACAGGAATACCATGTAAAGCACCTCTCAATTTTCCGTTTTTCAACTCATTATCTAACTCTCTAGCTAGTACTAAAGCATCCGGGTTTAATTCTATAACCGAATTAATTGAAGGACCATTTTTATCTATCTCTTCAATTCTGCTTAAATACAGTTCTACTAACCTTTCACAAGTATATGTACCTAACTTCAATTTACTTTGTAAACTAAAAATAGTCTCCTCGTCAAGTTCAAAATCTTTAACATCATTAACTAATATCATTGAGTCATCTTTATCATTTTTGTTAACACAACTTGTCGATAAAAAAGTACTTATACCTGCTGTACCTAATGTAGCAGTGGTTAAAAAAGAGCGTCTTTCCATTGGAGCTTATTTAAATTAAACTTCCTAAATTTATATAATAACTTTTAAATACAAAAGTAATATCAAATTTATGTAGCTAATTTTATGATGTTAACACAATGACATTTAGAATTAGAAAACTAATCTATAATATCTAAAACAATTATAAACAAATGTAACTTTTGAAAATAAGTTTTTAACTCATAATTAGGATCAAAGATTGGCTATTTACAATTAAGAATAAAGATTCACAATTTGTTATATATAATGTCGAAAAACTAGGCTTTCACAAGAAAGATAAACTAGAACTATGTGAACATATGATAATAGACCAAAATTTTATTATAAATAAAAACTAACAATACTATCTAAAATAGGTAATTTCTAGTAAAAAACCGAATAAAAGAAATTTGAAAAAGAAAGAATACTTAAGAAGTTAGTATAATCAAAGAACAAATCTTGTAAACAACCAAAAAGTCATCTAGATAAAGAATGATTAACGATAAATACACCTATAACCTACCAATTCAGAATACGGTGCCTGCTAAAATTATCTAATAGATTGAAATTACCTAGATACGTAAATATAGATAGAAAGTAATGATTTACATTTTTTAGTAACTACTAAAACTATTGTATACAAGAAATAAATATTTGATTCAAAGATAATTCCCAATAAACTAGTCCAATAATCTGTTAGTCGGTAAGCGAACACGGCATTTATATAAAACAAAAAACCCCAACTTTTACAAGTTGGGGTTTTCAAAAGAAAGGCGACGAACCGAGCCGACGTGGCGGGGAACACGGAGTTCCTATAAAAGAAGAAAGCCTGTCTTAAAAAGACAGGCTTTACTAAAGAAAGGCGACGACATACTCTCCCACATAACTGCAGTACCATCTGCGCAGGCGGGCTTAACTACTCTGTTCGGGATGGGAAGAGGTGAGCCCCGCCGCAATAACCACCTTAAGGTTGTTAGTCTAAAGTCGAATGTCTTAAAGTCTAAAGTTTCCTTTGAGACCTGTGACTTTCGTCTTTGGACTGCTCTGCGTCGAGCAAATATCTTAACATACTGAGATAAAGAAAAAAGTATTTTTTTAGAAAGTTTCTCCCTCCCGATTGCTCGGGAGGAAAAGTGTACATAAGCTTACGGATTATTAGTACTACTCGACTATGACATTACTGCCT
>NZ_JACRUI010000004.1 GCF_014305095.1 Flavobacterium kayseriense
TAGTAAACAACCAAAAATAGTCAACCTATATCAGGACAAGACAAAATTGACGGAGAATTCAATAACTTAATGCAACAGTTTTAATTTTTTAAATTTTATATTTATTTTATATTTGAAAGGTAAATTACAAACCGATTTTTAAGACTACTTTTTGAAATAGATTGAGGAAACCATATTTAATTTTCGGTAGTGTCCTCTAAAATTTTAAGCAGCTAAAAAATTATAAAAGTTATAAAATGAAATATAGTATTCAAAAAATGATAATCTCTAGAACGCATCTTTTAGGAATACTCCTGATTTCACTTTTTGGTTGTTCTCTTTATTTTCAAACGTACAATTATGAATATACCGCAGATGATGGTATTTATTCACACCTAAACACCGCAACTTCAAAAGGATTAAAATCTACTACTGACTTATTTCAATACGGAAGTATGAATTTTATAAATTCAGACTCCAATAATTCAGGAATTTATCGCCCATTTACGCTTTTTACTTTTGCTTTAGAAAAACAAGTTTTCAATGAATTTAATCCTGCCTACGGACATGCAATTAATATTGTCCTTTACTTTTTAACACTTGTAGCCATAGGGTTATTTTTGGTGGGACTTTTTAACTTAAAAAATATTCCATTTACAATTCCCTTATTAATTCTGCTACTTTTTGCGGTTCATCCCATACATGTTGAGGCTGTAGCTAGTATTAAAAGTAGAGATACCCTTCTATCCTGCCTGTTTGCTTTTAGTGCGGTAAATTATTGGATGCTTAACTTTACTAATCAACTACCTTGGAAAAAGATGGTGGTTGGTTTACTCTTCTTCACTGCACTACTTTCAAAAGAAGAAAGTTTAACGTTTATTGCTGTGCTTTTTCTACTATCGTGGTATTTTTTAAACTTAAGCCTAAAAGAATCTTTAGTGCAAACTATACCCTTTGTTATTGCAGCTGGAGTCTATCTCATAATCAGGTCTATAGTACTCGATGCAGCAAACAATGGCTATGATACCATTTTAAATAATATAATTTACTCTCTTGAAGGAACAGAGAGAGTAGCTACCAATTTTTATATTTATCTATTTTATATAAAATTATTAATTTTTCCACATCCACTATCTTGGGATTATTCCTTTAATCAAATAGCCATTAAAACGATGAGCGATGGCTGGGTTGTATTGAGTTTAATTCTTTTCAGTGTATTGATTTATGTTGCAAGTATAGGTTTTAAGAAAAAAACTATTCTAAGTTTTGCAATTTTATTTTACTTGGTTACTTTCTCGATATTTTCAAATATAGTACCTGCAATAACCATTGGTGCTACAGTGGCTGAACGATTTATGTTTGTACCATCACTAGCCTTTTGTATCATCTTAGTTTATGGCATATACTCAATAGCGATCCAACTTAAGGTGACAAAAAATAGTCTAACAACCATCTTGATTGTCTTACCTTTTGTTATACTATACGCTTCAAAAAGTATCACGAGAACTGCAGTATGGAAAAATAATTTAACGCTTACTACCGCAGGAATTAGTGATTCTCCAAAAAGTTGGCGTACACATATGTTATATGCCGACAATATAAAACAGCAGGCAGAAGCAGTAGCGCTGGACTCCATCAATTTTGAAAAAAGCCAAAACTCTTCCAAAATATTACTTCAAGAGGCTGTATTTCATTATAAAATAGCAGATTCTATCATAGGAAATAATCCAAAGACATCTCTTTTTTTAGCTGACCTTGCTGATTGCTATTTGAGGTTAAAGGATACCGTTGCAGCAAAACAAAGATTTTTACAAGCAGTTGAAAACCCAAATTTCTTTTATGGATTATTCAAATTAGGAATGATTTCTTTTAATGAGAAAGAGTATCAAGTTGCAGTTGAATATTATCAGAAAGCACTTCTAGCAAGTTCCCCAGACTTTTTTTCCACCTATCAAAATCTTGCGCTTTCTTATCAAAAAGGGGGTGATTTTAAAAGTGCTATCTTATTTTACAAAAAAGCATTAGAATATGGAAATAATGACCAAATCACCACTAATTTATCGTTTTGCTATCTTAAATTAGGTAGGATCGACGAAGCAAAAACATTAAATTCAGGCAAAAACACCAGCTCTACAGAGGAAAAAAACTTCATTGAAGCCATAAACAATGGCTTTGCGGCTTATAAAAATAAAAAATATGTTGCAGCAAGACAATTTTTTGAAAAATGCAGTGTACCATTTGAAAAGTATGGAGGTTCAAATAAATTTCCGAATTTTTTAAATGCATTTGGTCATAGTTTACTTGAGACTAATGCTACAGCGAGAGCTAAATCAATTTTTGAGCAAGCAGTTAATAATGACCCAAAAAACTACTTTGCTCTTAAAAATTTAGGTTTTATTTTATTTCAATATGAGAAAAATTATGATCAGGCTATACAATATTACAACCGTAGTTTACAGGCTAATTCCCCTGATTACTTTCAATCTTACAGCAATCTTGGTACCGTATATTTAGTGCAAAACAAAACGGATGAAGCCATAATAAATTATGAATTGGCACTCAAGTATGGCACATCAACAGCAATAATAAGTAACTTGTACTTACTGTGGAAAGCTAAGGGAAACCAGGATAAAATGGCCTACTACCAAGCTAAGCTGTCAAACTAATAAAAAGTAGAAATTATAAAATATACTTTTCAAGGAGTATATATCCTAGCAAACCAATCGTTATTGCTATTTATTTAAATTTTCATTGCAAAAGCGCTTTTGCCTTCTATTTGCTTATAAATTAGCTTGATATTATAAAAGCAGTAATAAGAAGTAAGTAAATTATTGAGCTAATAGGAACATTTTGTTCAAAATGATTTATTGTTTCGTGAAAAATGATATATTTATCAGGCAGTCTTTAAAAAAGTAAAAAAATGGATAGTAAAATCGAAATCAAATGGGCGATAATTTTCTCAATCGCAGGATTGCTTTGGATGGTATTAGAAAAAGTTAGTGGCTTGCATGATGTTTATATCGATTATCATGTCTACTTAACAAACTTATTTGCAATACCTGCCATTACTATTATGGTTCTAGCTCTCAAAGAGAAAAAAAGCGTGTTTTATCACGGTAAAATGACCTACAAACAAGGATTAATTTCTGGTTTAATTTTAAGTATAATTATTGCAATAATTAGTCCGCTTACCCAGTATATAACTACTTATTTCATTACGCCTGATTATTTCCCAAATGTGATTAAACGATCAGTTGAATTAGAATATTACAGCACAATAACTGAAGCACAAGCCTATTTTAATTATGAAAATTATGCTATCCAAGGGGCTGTCGGTGCTTTAGTAATGGGAATATTAACAACTGCTATTGCCATGCTATTTTTACGCACAAAAAAATAATGCAGTACCTACTTCTCTTTAAAGTTTTCAATAAAAACGAATTAAATTAGCTAGAATGCAGTAACCTTTAAAATCAGTAAAGTAAATGGAATTCGATTATGTCATTGTAGGAAGTGGTTTTGGAGGATCTGTAAGTGCTTTACGCTTATCAAAAAAAGGGTATAAAGTTGCAGTAATTGAAAAAGGAAAGTGGTTCCAAGCCAACGATTTCCCTAAAACCAATTGGAATTTTAAAAAATGGCTTTGGATGCCAGGTCTTCGTTTTTTTGGTATCATGAAATTAACGATATTTAAACATGTAGCTGTGCTATCCGGTACTGGTGTTGGTGGTGGTTCCTTAGTTTATGCCAACACTTTACCTATTCCAAAATCTACCTTTTTTAAAACGGGAAGTTGGAGCACACTTAAAGATTGGGAACAAGAACTGGCTCCCTTTTACCAAGAAGCGCTAAAAATGCTTGGTGCAGCAAAAAATCCAAAATTATTTGATGGCGATTTGGGATTAAAAAAGGTAGCTCAAAATTTAGGTCTTGAAGATAAATTTGATGCAACTAATGTTGCCGTTTATTTTGATGAAGAAAATGTGACCAAAGCAGATCCTTATTTTGATGGTCTGGGACCGGCTCGAACAGGTTGTAATTTTTGCGGAGCCTGTATGACCGGCTGCAGAAATAATTCTAAAAACACCCTTGACAAGAATTATTTATACCTGGCACAGCATTACGGCGCAGTGATTATGGCTGAACAAGAAGTGTATAATGTAACTCCCATTGGCACTACTGATGGATCTAATGGCTATGAAGTCTTCATCAAATCAAGTACCTCATTCATTAGCAAGAAAATTAAAATTAGAAGTAAAAGTGTTATTTTTTCAGGTGGTGTACTAGGCACTGTAAAATTACTATTGCAGTTAAAATCGAAATCATTACCTCATCTATCTGATCGTTTAGGAGAAGATATCAGAACTAACAATGAGACTTTGGTGAGTGTTTCAACTTTGGATAACGACAAAAACTTTTCAAAAGGGGTAGCTATAGGAAGTATTCTTGATGTCGACGAAAATAGCCACTTAGAAATATGTCGTTATTCCGAAGGTTCAAATGCATGGAAATTAATTCACTTACCCTATGTTAGTGGAAAAAATACTATAGTACGTATAGCAAGAGTCCTTTGGTCATTATTAAAATCACCAGTAACCTATTTTACTATCTATTTTAGAAATAGTTGGGCAAAAAAAACCGTTGTTCTGCTTTTTATGCAAACGTTAGACAGTACTCTAAAACTTAAAATAAACTTTTTAGGCTTTATGAACTCTACGGTAACCTCCGGCAAAAAACCCTCTCCTTTCATTCCAGAATCGGTTAAATTAATTAAAGAATACAGTAAGGCCGTAAATGGTGTTAGTACGTCCTTTGCTATCGAAACAATTGCAGGAATTCCCTCAACAGCTCATATTTTAGGAGGTGCGGTCATGGGTGCGACTTCAAGTGAAGGCGTGATCGACAAAAACAATAAAGTCTTTGGCTATGAAAACCTTTATATAATTGATGGTTCAATGATTTCAGCAAACCCCGGAGTAAATCCCTCTTTATCCATAACGGCTATTGCAGAACATGCGATGCATCAAATTCCGTTTAATAACATACCAACTTTTTAGAAAAATCAAGCAGCAATTATCTATGAAATATTTATTTAGATTTTTAAAAATCATAATTAGCATTTTGATCATGGTTAGTATCGCTATAACCCTAATTTTTGGTCATAAAGATATTCCATTGCAGGAGCTAAAAACCAAATATGCTACAGCCAGTTCGTCGTTTATTGAAGTTAACGAAATGCAGGTACATTATCGGGATGAAGGTGATAAAATGGATAGTATTCCAATAGTACTTATTCATGGCACAGCGGCAAGTTTACATACTTTTGATTCTTGGACAAACCAATTAAAAAACACCAATAGAGTGATCCGTATGGATTTGCCTGCCTACGGATTAACAGGTCCGTTTTCCCACGGAAACTACTCGATTGAAAATTATACCCTATTTATTCAAAATTTTCTAGATGCCTTGAAAGTTAAGCATTGTATTATCGTTGGGAATTCCCTTGGAGGAGAAATCGCTTGGAATTATACTTTTAAACACCCACAAAGGGTTGATAAATTGATCTTGATTGATGCTACGGGTTATCCAGTAGTGTCAAAGAGTGTACCTCTCGCCTTTCAAATTGGCCAAACTCCCGTGCTAAACAAAATCTTAACCTACATAACGCCCCGTTTTATCGTAAAATCTAGTATTGAAAACATCTATTATGATGCAACAAAAGTTACTCCCTCCTTAGTAGATCGATATTATGAACTAACCTTAAGAGAAGGTAATCGTCAGGCATTTATTGATCGTTTTGCTATAGTAAAGGATACAAACGCCTACAAGAAGATTAAAAAAATTAACCAACCTACATTAGTTTTGTGGGGATCTAATGATTTATTAATTCCGATAGAAAATGCGGCACGGTTTCACACTGATCTGCCTAACAGCATGCTCCATATTATAGAAAAAACAGGACACACTCCAATGGAAGAGAGTCCAATTGAAAGTTTAAAGCCAGTACTTGAATTTTTAAAAGCAAAGTCTACATTCAAATAAGTTTTTCACTAATTATGCATAGTAAACTTGAGCAAGTTTTACAATAAAACAATAGTAATTTACCAACCTAAAGTCAAAATTAGTACCACTTACCTTTTACTCTTTCTAGCTGTGTTAATTATAATTATCCAGCTAATTAAACAATATCCGTTCATCGAACTTATAGTAGTTATACAACAAAAAATAGCCTCGAGTAAATTCGAGGCTATTTGTATTCTTGGAAAGCGACTTTTAATTATTTTGGCATAACAACAGAGTCAATCACATGGATTACTCCATTAGATCCCATTACATCAGTAACTACAATCTCGCTGTAATTACCATTAGTGTCTTTCAACCAAATTTTACCATCTTTTTGCGTAACAGTTAAAACTTGGCCATTTAAAGCTTTTAGTTCAACTAGTCCGTTACCTGCTTTTAGAGCAGCAACAACATCAGTGGCTGCTAATTTACCTGAAACTACGTGATAGGTTAAAATGTTTGCTAATGCTTTTTGATTCGCTGGTTCTAACAAAGAATTTAATGTTTTCGAATCAATTTTAGCGAAAGCGCTATTGGTTGGAGCAAAAACAGTAAATGGACCATCGCCTTGTAAAGCAGTTACTAAATCAGCCGCCTTTAGAGCAGCTACTAAGGTAGAGAAATCTTTATTCCCTACTGCAACATCTACTACTGTTCCTTGAGCAAAAGCCCCGTTTGATAAAAATCCTGTAATTACCATTGTTAAAATAAGACCTAACTTTTTCATATTTTTTATATTTTGTTAATTAATTAGATCACAAATATAAAACTAATAATTTGATTTTGTTTAATCTTTTTGTATTTTTGTTAAACAAATTTTATTAGGTGAATCAAAATGCGTTTCATTCCTAACTACTTTAACTACAAAAAAGAAGTACTATATCCCAATCGAAGATAAACCTAGATTGGAAAACAAACGATTATGCTCTATATTTGAATTATATAACTTAACTAATCATGCAACTACTACTTACTATGATACTTTTATTTTCCACTCTACAATCCAACCTATTATTTGACTTTACAAAAAATGCTTCCATAAAAGATTGGATTATAGTAAATGATGTCGTGATGGGAGGTGAATCATCAAGCACGATTTCATTAACTAAGGAAGGTCATGGCGTCTTTGAAGGGAGTATTTCTCTAGATAACAACGGCGGATTTTCCTCGGTGCGTTACCGTTTTCCGAAAAAACAAATAAAACAATTTTCGAGCATACTAATTAGGGTACAAGGAGATGGTAAACAATACCAATTGAGAATCAAGTCTGATTCTGGCGAATATTACTCATACATCCTTCCCTTCAATACATCAGGTACTTGGCAAGACATCGTATTTCTATTGGAAGACTTTTATCCTTCCTTTAGGGGAAGAAAACTCAATCAGCCTAATTTTGCTAAAGATTCTATAGAAGAAATCACCTTTTTAATAGGCAATAAAAAGAAAGAGAATTTCAAACTTGTTATTGATAAAATCGAGTTAAAATAATACCTAATTTAGGTAATTTACATCCTTTAAAACAAAGAACTTTTTGATTGCGATTTGAGAACAATAAAAAAAAAGGTATTTGCAAGGACAGTGAGTTTAAACTATCTCATGCAAATACCTTTTTCTAAGGAATAGAAAGGAAATCTTTAATTATAATTACCTCTTAATACCGTAGCGTTTACAATTGCTTGTAAACTATTCCGTCTTTCATAACAAATACGACATTAGTCACGGTAGTAATATCTTTTGTAGGATCGTCATTTGTGGCAACGATATCAGCTAAATACCCTACCTCTAAAGCTCCTATCTTTTTTTCCATTTCTAAAATAGTTGCATTAACTATAGTAGCCGCTTGTATCGTTTTCATGGCTGGCATCCCCGCCTCTTGCATATAAATGAACTCTTTCGCATTCTCTCCATGAGGAAAAACAGCTGCATCGGTACCAAAACCAATTGGCACTCCTTTTTTATATGCTTTTGCAAAAGTAGCTTTGATTCTTGGTCCAATCGCCAATGCTTTAGGGACTACAATTGCAGGATAATAATTAGGAATTAATGCTTTCTCAGCTACAAAACTCCCCGCAGAAAGTGTAGGGATATAGTAGGCATTGTATTTTATCATTAAATCCATTGTAGCATCACTCATTTCTGTACCGTGCTCAATAGTTTTTACCCCAGCTTTTATAGCTCGTTGCATTCCGTCATCTCCATGTGCATGCGCGGCAACTTGCAACCCATAATCTTTTGCTGTTGCGATTATCGCATCCATTTCCTCTTGAGTAAATTGAGCATTAGTTCCGCTTTTTGCTACCGATAACACACCACCTGTAGCCGTAATCTTAATCCAATCGGCACCATTTTTATACCGTTGTCTCACTGCTTGTTTGGCATCATCAACACCATTAACGACACCTTCATTAGGACCCGGATTTCCCATTAAATCTTTGCGATAACCATTTGTAGGATCAGCATGTCCTCCAGTAGAGGCTAATGCCTTCTCAGCCGTTAAAATCCTTGGCCCAACTACTTTTCCTTTATTAATTGCGTTTCTTAAAGACACATTAATACCCGTACCGCCTAAATCTCTTACGGTTGTAAATCCAGCCATTAAAGTAGTTTTAGCATATCCAATGGAATTAAAAGCAATATCGGCATCATTCAATGTAAATTCGTCTCCATAATGCGTGGGGCTCGTTTCCTCCTCTACGTGCACGTGCATATCGATCCAGCCTGGCATAACTGTTTTAGTTTTTAGATCAATCGCTTTATCTAGTGCGTTAGTTGGATTAATAAAACCATCTTGAACAGCTTTTATCATATTATTGGATACGATGATGGTTTTATTACTTAAAACTTTACCCGTTTTGGTATCAATAATTTTACCGCAGTGCAGGTATGTGTCTTGAGCAAAGGAAATAGTACTAAACAGAATGGTTACAAGGAATAGCGTTTTTTTCATAATATTTATATTTATTTGAAAGATATGAAAAAATAATAAAATCGGGTACAAATAGTTTCTTGTAAAATACTAGGTAATGAATCATTACTTAATAAAAATTGACATAGTATCCTTGTCTGTGGATGCGCAAATCATAGTGAGACATATTTACTAAAGGATTACTTACTCTTATGTACTAACCGTAAAGACCTCCATTACTTACATATTGAGTATATATGCTTACTATATTTTTAGTACAACTTTGTAAAGTTTGTGTAATTAAGTTCTATTTTGCTATTTAATTTTTGAAAATTAAAAAATATCACTAATTTTTATTTAATTTGCGAATAAATACGATATTCCAATGATGACTCCTATAACACGCCTCTTTGATTTTCCCTATTATCAACAAGATAAATTCACTAGCATTCCTGATGCTCTCACTAGCAAAGTAAATGGTGTGTGGGTAAAAACTTCAACTCAAGAATATATTGCTAAAGCCAATACGATCTCAAGAGCTTTATTGAGAATGGGTATAAAAAAAGGTGACAAAATTGCTTTGATTTCTTCTAGTAACAGAACAGAATGGAATATTATGGATATTGGTGTGCTTCAAACAGGTGCACAAACAGTACCTATTTATCCAACAATATCAGAACAAGATTATGAGTATATATTAAACCACTCTGAAGCAATGTACTGTTTTGTATCTGATACAGAAGTTCTGGCTAAAATTAATTTAATCCGCGATAAGGTTCCTAACTTAAAAGAAGTATTTAGTTTTGATACTATAGCAAACTGCAAAAACTGGAGTGAATTATTGGTTTTAGGTGAAGACCAAAGCAATCAAATCGATGTAGAAACCTGCAAAAATAATGTAAGTACAGAAGATTTAGCGACTATCATCTATACATCAGGAACTACAGGACGCCCTAAAGGAGTCATGTTATCGCATAAAAATATTGTTTCGGATGTTTTGAACAGTGCGCCAAGAATACCATTTGAAGCAGGAAGTAGTCGCGCATTAAGCTTTTTACCAGTTTGCCACATTTTTGAAAGAATGATATTGTATTTGTACCAATATTATGGTGTATCTATTTACTTTGGAGAATCTATCGAGAAAATTAGTGACAACATTAAAGAAGTCAAACCCACGGTTATTACTGCTGTACCACGATTATTAGAAAAAGTATACGATAAAATATACGCTAAGGGAGCAGAATTAACAGGAATCAAAAAAAGTTTGTTTTTTTGGGCTATCGATTTAGGTTTACGTTATGAACCGTATGGAGCAAATGGCGCTTGGTATGAATTTCAGTTAAAAATTGCGCGTAAACTTATCTTTAGTAAATGGAAAGAAGGGCTAGGAGGAAATCTTGAACTAATGGTATCAGGAAGTGCGGCTTTGCAAACTAGATTAACACGCATTTTTGCTGCCGCAGGAATCCCCGTAATGGAAGGATACGGATTAACAGAAACTTCACCAGTTATCTCCGTAAATGACCTTAGAAACAATGGTTTTAGAGTAGGAACCGTTGGTAAAGTTATTGATGAAGTTGAAGTGAAAATCGCTGCAGATGGTGAAATTCTTTGTAAAGGACCTAATGTCATGATGGGTTATTTTAAAGACGAGCAATTAACGAGTGAGGTAATAGTAGATGGTTATTTTCATACTGGAGATATAGGTGAATTTGACAAGGATGGTTTCTTGAAAATTACCGACCGTAAGAAAGAAATGTTCAAAACCTCAGGAGGAAAGTACATTGCGCCACAAATGATTGAAAACATGATGAAACAATCTCGTTTTATCGAACAAATAATGGTAATAGGCGAAGGACAAAAAATGCCTGCTGCCTTTATCCAACCTAATTTTGAATTCGTAAAAGAATGGGCAGTTATCCATAAGTTAAACATTGGTTCTACAAATGAAGAAATTGTTACTAATGAAAAAGTAATCGCTCGTATTCAGGAAGAGGTTGATGGTATTAATTTAAAATTTGGACACTGGGAACAAATTAAACGATTTGAACTAACTCCTGATCTGTGGTCTATAGAAGGAGGTCACTTGACTCCTACTCTTAAATTGAAAAGAAAGATTATCTTAAAAATCTACGAAAAACTATTTGATAAGATATACAGTTAGTAAAATTAGTAGAAACCACGAATTAGTTTTCGTGGTTTTTTTATGCCTTTTTTGCAACGAAAAACTTTGTAAAAGCAACCACCTACTGTATTTATTGAAGCGTAACATATTCTATTTTAAACTATTGCTCATCATAAGGGATAGTAGTGGGCTCTTGATATCAAGCGAAGCACCACAAAAGACAGCATGTTTAGATACACTTGTACTAATAACGATCCCGATTACCTAGTTGTGCGTACGTGTACAAAGTCGAATTTCACAAGCAACAGCTCGTAATTTGCAAGAGATTTATTAAATTTAGGTAGTATTAACAAAAAAATAGTTTTATTTATTATGCATGCATAGTAAATTTTTAGTATATTTGAAATCGATTGCGACAATATGAAAGACAAAACTATAGATTACATCCTTCGAGCTACTTGGCAAGCAGTTGCCAGAATGTACAATGAAGAAGCCTCTAAGTATGATGCGAGCATGGCGACTGGTTTTGCTTTGTTGAGTATTGACAAGGAAGGTGGGACTCCCTCTACGGCTTTAGGTCCAAAAATGGGAATGGAAGCTACGAGCTTGACTCGTACACTAAAATCGATGGAAGATAAAGGATTGATCATTAGAAAAAAAAATCCAGAGGACGGACGCGGTGTTTTGATTTACCTAACTCCTTTTGGTAAAGAAAAAAGAGAATTATCTAAAAACACGGTCTTAAAATTTAATGAGGCAGTAAAAAATAATATTTCAGAGGAAAAACTGCAACATTTTGTTGAAGTAGCTGAAATTATAAATGAATTAATTGTTGATAAAAATATTTTTCAGGTAAATGAGAAAAAAGAAAACGACAATGTTCATACTGTAGGGAAATAAGTAAAAATAATACGTATGCACTTATTTCATGGCTTTCTAAAACGCTAGAAATAGTAGCATATTTTAATAAAAACAAATAAAAACAACGTATGAAACGCACAATCAAAAAAGTTGCAGTAATTGGATCCGGAATTATGGGTTCGGGAATTGCTTGCCATTTTGCCAACATTGGTGTCGAAGTTTTACTACTTGATATCGTTCCAAGAGAACTAACTGAGATTGAAACTAAAAAAGGATTGACATTAGAAAGTAAAGTCGTTCGCAATCGCTTAGTTAACGAGCATTTGATGAATGCTTTGAAATCGAAACCCTCTCCTATTTACAGTCAAAAGTTTGCCAATCGTATCAAGACTGGAAACACTACTGATGACATGGCAAAAATTGCTGATGTGGACTGGATTATTGAAGTAGTTGTTGAGAGACTAGATATTAAGAAACTAGTTTTTGAACAAGTGGAAAAATACCGTAAGCCAGGAACGTTGATTACATCTAATACTTCGGGTATTCCTATTCACTTTATGAGTGAAGGAAGAAGTGAAGATTTCCAGAAACACTTTTGTGGAACACACTTTTTTAACCCTGCGCGTTATTTAAAATTATTTGAAATTATCCCTGGACCACAAACTTCAACTGAAGTTTTGGACTTCCTTACTATATACGGAGAGAAATTTTTAGGAAAAACTTCGGTTGTTGCTAAAGATACTCCAGCATTTATTGGAAACCGTATCGGAATTTACGGAATCCAAAGTTTGTTCCATTTGGTTAAAGAAATGGGATTGACTATCGAAGAAGTAGATAAATTGACTGGACCAGTAATTGGTAGACCTAAGTCGGCTACTTTTAGAACTGTAGACGTTGTTGGATTAGATACTTTAGTACATGTTGCTAACGGAATCTATGAAAACTGCCCAAGTGATGAACAACACGACTTATTTAAACTTCCAGAGTTTGTAAACAAAATGATGGAGAATAAATGGTTGGGAAGCAAAACTGGACAAGGTTTCTACAAAAAAGTAGGAAAAGAAATTCTGACTTTAGACTTAGATACTTTAGAATATAGAGCGGCTAAGAAAGCTTCTTTTGCTACACTTGAATTAACTAAATCAATTGATAAACCTATCAATCGATTTAAAGTTCTTGTTAAAGGAAAAGACAAAGCAGGAGAGTTTTACAGAAAAAGTTTTTCTGGAATGTTCGCTTATGTTTCCAATAGAATACCTGAAATATCAGACGAATTATACAAAATCGACGACGCTATGAAAGCTGGTTTCGGTTGGGAAAATGGTCCGTTCGAAATCTGGGATGCTATTGGAGTAGAAAAAGGAATCGAAATTATGAAAGCGGAAGGTTTAGAGCCAGCTGCTTGGGTAACAGAAATGCTAGCTGCTGGAAACAAAAGCTTTTACACTGTTGCAGATGGAGCAACGCACTTTTACAGCATTCCTGCAAAAGCACAAGTTAAAGTTCCTGGACAAGATGATTTTATTATTTTGAACAATATTCGCGAAAGCAAAAAAATATGGAGCAACAGTGGTGGTGTAATCACTGATCTTGGTGATGGAATCATTAACTTAGAGTTCCTTTCAAAAATGAATACTATTGGTGGTGACGTTTTACAAGCGATCAATAAAGCCATTGATTTAGCCGAAAAGGAATATCAAGGTTTAGTTATTGGTAATCAAGCCGGAAACTTCTCTGTAGGTGCTAATATTGGTATGATCTTTATGATGGCCGTGGAGCAAGAATATGATGAGTTGAATATGGCTATCAAAATGTTCCAAGATACTATGATGCGTGTGCGTTACTCTTCTATTCCAGTAGTAGTAGCAACACATGGAATGACTTTTGGTGGTGGATGCGAAATGAGTTTACATGCTGATAAAGTAGTAGCTGCTGCAGAAACGTATATGGGATTAGTTGAGTTTGGTGTAGGTGTGATTCCTGGTGGTGGTGGTTCTAAGGAACTAGCGTTGCGTGCCTCAGATTTATTCCATAAAAATGACGTTGAGCTTAATGTGTTACAAGAATATTTCTTGACTATTGCTATGGCAAAAGTATCTACATCTGGATACGAAGCATTTGACACTGGATTGCTCCAACACGGTAAAGATGTTATCGTAGTAAACAAAGACCGTCAAATTGCCGAAGCTAAGAAACACGCTTTACTAATGGCCGAAGCGGGTTACACGCAACCGATTCGTAGAACAGATGTTCGTGTATTAGGAAAACAAGCTTTAGGAATGTTCTTAGTAGGAACAGACCAAATGGAAGCGGGTAAATACATCTCAGAGCACGATAAGAAAATTGCTAACAAACTAGCCTATGTTATGGCTGGTGGTGATTTATCTGAACCAACATTGGTAAGCGAACAATATTTATTAGATCTTGAACGTGAAGCTTTCTTGTCATTGTGTACAGAAAGAAAAACATTAGAAAGAATCCAATTTATGTTAACCAAAGGGAAACCACTACGTAATTAATTATTTTAAATTTTAAATGTTGAATTTTAAATGTTTCGAAATATTTAAAATTCAACAAAAAATTTATAATTCAAAATTCAAAACAATATTATGAAAACAGCCTATATAGTAAAAGCATACAGAACTGCAGTTGGTAAAGCACCAAAAGGAGTTTTTAGATTTAAAAGACCTGATGAATTAGCAGCAGAAACCATCGAATTCATGATGAATGAACTGCCTGATTTTGACAAAACGCGTATTGACGACGTAATGGTTGGAAATGCGATGCCTGAGGCAGAGCAAGGACTTAACGTTGCTCGTTTGATTTCTTTGATGGGATTAAAAGTAGAGGATGTTCCTGGAGTAACCGTAAACCGTTACTGTGCATCTGGTTTAGAAACGATTGGTATGGCTACAGCCAAAATTCAATCAGGAATGGCACACTGTATTATTGCAGGTGGTGCTGAGAGCATGAGTTTTATTCCGATGGGTGGTTATAAACCAACTCCGGATTATGCTGTTGCCAAAGCAGGAAACGAAGACTACTACTGGGGAATGGGTTTAACAGCCGAAGCAGTAGCACAACAGTTTAACGTTTCAAGAGAAGATCAAGATGAGTTTGCTTACAATTCACATATGAAAGCCTTAAAAGCGCAAGCTGAAGGTAAATTTGACAAACAAATTGTTCCTATTACGGTAGAACAAACGTTTATCAATGAAAACGGTAAGAAAGAAACTAAATCGTATGTTGTAAACAAAGATGAAGGACCAAGAGCTGGAACATCAAAAGAAGCTTTAGCGGGACTAAGACCTGTTTTTGAAGCTGGTGGAAGTGTAACAGCGGGTAACTCTTCACAAATGAGTGATGGTGCTGCTTTCGTACTTGTTATGAGCGAAGAGATGGTAAAAGAACTGAACCTAGAACCAATTGCAAGATTAGTAAACTTTGCTTCAGCGGGTGTTGAACCTAGAATCATGGGTATCGGACCGGTAAAAGCAATCCCGAAAGTATTAAAACAAGCAGGTTTGTCAATAAATGATATTGAGTTAATTGAATTGAATGAAGCATTTGCTTCTCAATCATTAGCAGTAATAAGAGAATTAAACTTGAATCCGGATATCATCAATGTAAATGGTGGAGCAATTGCAATGGGTCACCCACTTGGATGTACAGGTGCAAAACTTTCAGTTCAATTATTTGATGAGATGAAACGTCGTGGTAACAAATACGGAATGGTTACGATGTGCGTGGGTACAGGTCAAGGTAGTGCCGGAGTATTTGAGTTAATGTAAATTAAGATTTTCTTTTTGGTGATTATCGTAAAAAGAAAGTCTTTGTACAAGCAAATTAAAATCAATTATTGAGGTTCCTCTTAAGCTGAGATAACAATTAGGAGGTTTCAAATTATAAAAACTTATAAAAACATAAAAAATGGCAGATTCAATTAAAAAAGACGTAACCCGCGGGGGTCAGTTTTTAGTTAAAGAAACAAAGTGCGAAGACATCTTTACTCCGGAAGATTTTTCGGAAGAGCAGCTAATGATGCGTGATTCCGTAAAAGAATTTGTGGACAAGGAATTATGGGCACATAAAGATCGCTTTGAGAAAAAAGATTATGCGTACACACAAGAGTGTATGAAAAAAGCAGGAGACCTAGGTCTGCTTGGTGTTGCTGTACCTGAAGCTTATGGTGGATTAGGAATGGGGTTTGTGTCTACTATGTTAGTATGTGATTACATCTCTGGAGCAACAGGATCGTTCTCAACCGCTTTTGGAGCTCATACAGGAATTGGTACTATGCCAATTACTTTGTACGGAACAGAAGAGCAAAAGCAAAAATACGTACCTAAGTTAGCTTCAGGAGAGTGGTTTGGTGCTTATTGTTTGACTGAGCCAGGCGCTGGATCAGATGCTAACTCAGGAAAAACTAAAGCTGTTTTATCTGAAGATGGTAAATATTACTCGATTACTGGTCAAAAAATGTGGATTTCGAATGCAGGTTTTTGCTCGTTGTTCATTGTTTTTGCTCGCATTGGAGACGATAAAAACATTACTGGTTTCATCGTCGAAAATACGGATGACAATGGTATTTCTATGGGTGAAGAAGAGCATAAACTAGGTATTCGCGCTTCTTCTACTCGTCAAGTTTTCTTTAATGATACTAAAGTTCCTGTAGAGAACATGTTATCTGATAGAGGAAATGGATTTAAAATCGCAATGAACGCTTTGAATGTAGGTCGTATTAAATTAGCAGCAGCTTGTTTAGATGCGCAAAGAAGAGTTATTTCAGGTGCCGTTAGCTATGCTAATGAGAGAGTACAGTTTAATACGCCTATTGCACAATTTGGGGCTATCCGTTCTAAATTAGCAGATATGGCAACTAGCTGTTATGCTGGTGAAAGTGCATCTTACAGAGCTGCTAAAGATATAGAAGATAGAATTATCGCTCGTGAAGCAGAAGGTATTTCTCATCAAGAAGCAGAATTAAAAGGTGTTGAAGAATATGCTATCGAGTGCTCTATCTTGAAAGTAGCTGTTTCTGAAGATGTTCAAAACTGTTCAGATGAAGGAATTCAAATTTTTGGTGGAATGGGATTCTCAGAAGACACACCAATGGAAAGTGCTTGGAGAGATGCTCGTATTGCACGTATCTATGAAGGTACTAACGAAATCAATAGAATGTTATCTGTTGGAATGTTAATTAAAAAAGCAATGAAAGGTCATGTAGATTTGTTAGGTCCTGCTACGAAAGTTGGTGAGGAATTAATGGGTATTCCTTCTTTTGATACTCCAGATTATTCTGAATTATTTGCTGAAGAAAAAGACATGATAATAAAACTGAAAAAAGCATTTATGATGGTTGCGGGTAGCGCAGTTCAAAAATTTGGAACTGAATTAGACTCTCACCAACAAATATTAATGGCTGCTTCAGATATGTTAATCGAAATATATATGGCTGAAAGTACTCTTCTGAGAACAGAAAAATTAGCTAAAAAAGAAGGTGAAGATAAAGTACAGGAACAAATTGCTATGGCAAAATTATACTTGTATCAAGCTGTAGACATCGTTACTTTGAAAGGAAAAGAAAGTGTTATTTCTTTCGTTGAAGGAGACGAACAACGTATGATGCTTATGGGATTAAGACGTTTTACCAAATATACTAATATGCCAAATATTGTGGCATTAAGGGAAACGATTACTTCTAAATTAGTTGCAGAAAATGCTTATTGCTTTTAAGGAAAAAAGATAGTTTTTTTAGTTGATTATTTGTTAAATACCGCAATTGTTGAGAAACGTTGCGGTTTTTTTATTCCCCAAATAGAAAGTAAACAATTCGCAGAAAGAGAATTTATAAATGATTAAAATTCTCAATTTCAAAATAATTTCACATTTTAAATCTGAAGGGTCAACAAAGTTTAATAAGTATTTTATTCAGGAAACTACCTTTAATCTATCGAAGAAAAATTTCACCTAAAAGCTTTGCATATAGCTCTTTCTTATTTTAAAGCAGTACATCAGTTTACTTATGAAAATCCTTGACGCTTTCCTTACTAGACCGGTATTTTAGATAACAGAAACTTTAAAAACCATATAAAACAGTAAAACCCTTGAATAGAAGGGCAATTTTAAGTAACTTTATTGAATAATCTAAATCTTATAAACATGAAAAAAATAATTCTATCTATAGTTTTAATTGTAGCATTAGTCGTTGGATGCAAAATAAATGGTAATTCAGCAGATGCTAAAAAATTAGTAATTGACTTTGAACCTAAAAGCAACAGTAAAGTGTCGGGAACTGCAACGTTTGTTGAAAAAAATGGTAAGGTAACATTTGTTGCCATTTTATCAGGATTAACACCAGGAGTTCATGCCATACATATTCATGAAAAATCAGACTGTTCAGCAGCAGATGGTAGCTCAGCAGGAGGTCACTGGAATCCAACTTTTAAAAAGCATGGAAAATGGGGCGTTGGTGAATACCATAAAGGGGATATTGGTAATTTTACAGCTGATGCAAATGGAAACGGAACTATAACTTTGACTACAGACGAATGGAATATGGGATCAGGTGACCCAACTAAAGATATATTAGGAAAAGGATTAATTGTTCATCAAGGAACAGACGATTTCACTTCTCAACCTTCAGGAGATGCAGGAGCAAGAGTAGCTTGTTCAGCAATCATCAAATAATAGGTTAATTTATTTAATTTAGACATTTAAAGATCAAAGCATAGATACTTACTATTGAATCATAGTCGAATTTAAACTAGTATTGGTAAGGGCTATCTCACTCTATAAAGAGAGAGATAGCCCTTTTTGCTTTTAAATAAATATTCTTGATCATGAACTTTTTAGAATCGAGATAAATCTAGGATTTAGTGTTAGTACAATAATAACAAATTAAGTTAATTTGATTATTAATTAAAGATTAGTTTTCACACAAAACCATAAAAAAGCATAGCTTTGTACCTTTAATAAAAAGCCATGATTAACCCTTCGGCGCCAGGATGGATCGCTAAATATTTTACTAAGCAAAAACTCTCAGAGAAGGCTATTGCCATGAGTACGGATTTGTTTTATCAAAAAATTAGAAAAACTGGTTTCATATACGGGCATATTGTGTCTTTTGAGACTACTACTCCCATAGCTACTGAAGGTTGGGTACAAAATGAATTACCAAAGGTGGCTCTCTTAAGTACGCTCTATTCCTTATATGGCATTACAACGCAAGATAATAATCCTGAAAAATTTATTCAAAAAGCACTTTCGTTCTATAACGAAATGAATCCACAAGGTTTCAATCTATTTAAAAAGGTTTTACCAAATGGAGCACCATCTCTCAATTTAGAAAAAATGATTGATGATCGTGTTCAGACAAATATTGACATCATAAGCAAGAATTTTTCGCATATTGTTACTAATGCATTGTTATTTATTGACATACTAGCTTTTAGACAATATTTACTTCACGGTACTATCCCCGAAAAATATCTAAAAAAAATAGAAGAGACTGTTTTGAGTATTGTTTCCCTTGCGCTAAAAACAAAATCGCAAAAAACAAACTATGATGATTTATTAATTAAACTTTTTGAAGCATCCGTTCGCTACAGCAAATTTTCTAAAGTAAGTGTTCAGAATTTAGAGGACCTACAACTTGGTTACTTCGAATCGGATTTAGAAAAATATTACATGATTGACATGGCTGGAATGGCTATGTGGAGTGATGGTAAAATAGAAAATGAAGAAGCTTACTTTTTATATAAACTTGCTGAAATACTAAATATCGATGATAATTTTGTAATTGAAAGTATCTACAATACGGATCATTTTATAGGAACTAATAAAAAAGAAATTCGTTACTTTAATTACTCTAATCCCGTTAAACATTTTTACGACCAGACTACACAATCAGTTATTACACTTATCACTCGTAATAAAAATCGATTAGCGAAAGAAATCATGCAAAGTAAGGAATTAGTGCTCCTACTTGCCTACTCTACACGTAGAGATTTAGATGAAAAAGAAAAAAAGAAAGTAAAAAAACAATTGCTGGATATTTGCAAAACAATACCATCATTAACCATTTTTTTATTACCTGGAGGCAGCTTACTATTACCAATTCTAATTAAGTTTATTCCTAAGATGTTACCATCTGCATTCAATGAAAATTTAGATGATCAATAATTATTAATCCATGAGAATTTTTCATCTATAATGGCTTGCTTTTCTTTTTGAATATAAGATAAAAATGCGGACCCCACTGGACTCATTTTTTTACCCTTTAACCAAATTAATCTCCAATTAGTTACCATTGGTAAACCACTACTTTGAATTATATGCAGCTGTCTATTATCCAATTCATTTTTTAACCCAATCAAAGGCATAATAGAAATTCCAATTCCCGCGATTGCAGCTTGTTTCACCGCTTCGTTAGATGTTAACTGAATAGCCATTTTTGACTGTATTTTTTTTTGGTTGATATATCCTTCCATTGCCATACGTGTTGCCGAGCCCATTTCTCTAAACAATAAGGGGGTGCTAGATATAAATTTTGTTATCTCCTTTTGAGGCATGCTTTCTAAATTGGTATCACCTACTAATACTAGTTTATTGTCAAGTAAAACCTCACTTTCAATCGCTAAATCTTTGGGAAGAACGGAAACCAAAGCAAAATCGACTTCATTGTTTTTTAGAGCTTTAACTACTTTTGTTTTATTATTGACATCCATTTCTAATTCTACTGCCAAATTATTTTTCAAAAAACCAGATAAAAAATAAGGAATAACATATTTACCCGTCGATACGACTGCTAACTTCAAACGACCAGAAAGCTGCCCTTTGAATGCCATTGTTTTATAATTTATAGCATATACTTCATCTAAAATGGTATTTGCGGCAATAGCAATTTCTTTACCAAAATCAGTTACATATAGCTGTCTTCCAATAATTTCCGTTAGGGGTATTTCAAATTGATCTTGAAAATTTCGCAACTGTATCGATACAGCCGGCTGCGTTAGGTGCAATTCCTCTGCTGCCTTTGTAATACTTTTTGTTTGAGTAACTTTTAAAAAAACTTGTAATTGATGCAAGGTGTAATTCATAAAAATATTTTATATATGTCATTACAAATATAAATAAAAATATATGAATACTAAAGTAGAGATTTGCAAAGAAAATAATTCTATTAGAAACAAACGATAAAACAAAACTAGTATTAAATCGCAATTGTTTCTGGCTAAGGAAAACAAAAAGAGAAAAAGCAAAATACCAATATAAACTAGATAAATAGTTAATACAAAAACAAAATCATGAAAAATACCACATTTTCTGAAGGGTTCAAAACAACAAAACTTATTATTGGACTTTTAACATTGCTTATAGGGCTCTACTTTTCCTTCGTTGATAACAGTGTTTTAAGCAATGGGATTCTGGGCGCTGGAATATTATTAGCTACAAGTCAAACTAAAAACTAAACAAAATGAAAGATTTGAAACAATTTAAATTAATAGATGGGGTTTTTACGGCCCAAGATGCTAATACTGTTCTAACAGCTTTAATTAATTACAAAGTAGATTTCCATAACCGAGAGGATTTTAGTAATCATATTAGATTTAATAAAGATCTAGATCATTCGAGTAAGAGAGTTGCGCAACTTCTTGAATCAAAAAACGATTTAAATTCATTTTTTGAACAAGCCAGTCAACAGAATTTAAAACTTAAAATTCAAGGTACAATAACTATCACCGCTGAGGATTAAAAAATGTTCGCAAACAGAAAATTATTTATTGCTACTAAACACCAAAAAGAAGCTGTAATACTACCTTTGATCGAAAAAAATTTGGGGGTAGTTTGTTTCACAATGGATGATTTTGAAACAGATAATTTAGGTACTTTCTCAGGGGAGATATTACGTAAATATGATCCTCTAACAACAATTAGGGCGAAATGTGATCAAGGACGATTACACTCTAATTGTGATTTAGTGATTGCAAATGAAGGTTCTTTTGGTGGACATCCAAGTTTACTTTTTGCTCATGCTGATGACGAACTAGTCATGCTCAAAGATTATAGAAATAACTTAGAAATAGTATCACGTGAATTAAGTTTAAATACCAATTTGAATGCCGAACAAATAAATAACGAACAGCAGCTGCTTGCTTTTGCACAACAAATACAATTCCCTTCGCATGCTATCATCTTAAAAGATAAAGCGAAAAATCCCCGTCAGATATACAAAGGAATTCAAAGTGAGGTTTTGTTACTTCAAAAGTACAGACAACTGAAAACCAACTACGGGCAAGCTTATGCCGAAACAGATATGCGAGCGATCTACAATCCCACAAGGATGAATGTTATAGCAAGAGCAGTAGAAAAACTCATCGAGAAAATTAATAAAAAATGTCCTCGATGTTGCATCCCTGGATTTGATGTAGTGCGTGTGAATGCTGGTTTACCATGCAGCAGTTGCGGCTTACCAACACGCTCTATTTTAAGTCATCTAAACGAGTGTACAACATGCGGATATACTCAAGAAGAATTTTATCCTAAACAAAAAAGAACTGAAGACCCTACGTATTGCGATTATTGTAACCCTTAATTAAATGATTAAAACTTCTACATCAATACAAGACGCTAAAAATATTCTTGAACAAGGAGAATTAGTAGCTATACCTACTGAAACCGTTTATGGCCTCGCTGGTAATATATACAACGAATCTGCTATTAGTAAAATTTTCGAAACAAAGAAGCGTCCTTCTTACAATCCTTTAATTGTTCATATTGACTCTATAGAAAAGCTAGACCACATTGTTTCTGAAGTTCCTGAAAAAGCAAGAGTATTAGCAACAACATTTTGGCCTGGTTCATTAACATTAGTTTTAAAGAAAAAGGACACCATTCCAGACCTTATAACAGCTGGTAAAAACACTGTTGCAGTGCGAGTACCAAACCATCCGCTTACTTTGGCACTATTAAAATCATTAAACTTTCCGCTTGCGGCACCAAGTGCAAATCCGTTTGGATCAATTAGTCCTACTACAGCAAACCACGTCGCGGCCTACTTTGAATCTACTGTAAAAATGGTTCTAGATGGTGGCGCTTGCGCTAATGGAATAGAGTCTACTATTATTGGCTTTGAAGAGGGTGAAGCTATTTTATACCGCTTAGGAGCGATTTCTGTCGAGGAAATTGAAGCTGTAATTGGACCTCTTAAAAAACTTTTAAAAAATGACACTGCTCCGCAAGCTCCAGGAATGCTTTCAAGACATTATGCTCCACATACAAAAATAATTTTATCACATGATCTACAGTCGACTGTACGAGAATATGAAAATAAAAAAATAGGAATTATTAGCTTTACTAAAAGCGTTTTTCCTAATCCTATGATGGTCGTGGAAGTTCTATCTGAAAGTGGAAGTTTAAAAGAAGCCTCTAAAAACCTATATGCCGCCATGCATCGCTTAGACAATTTAGACCTAGACATTATTATCGCCTCCTACTTTCCTGAAAATGAATTAGGGAACTCAATCAACGATCGCTTATCACGCGCAACAAAAACAAAATAAAATGAACTTAAATCTACTTTTAGATAATCTAACAAATCCTGCATTACTCTTTTTTTTATTAGGTATCATAGCCGTTAGATTAAAAAGCGATTTAGAAATTCCTCCAAATTCCTCCAAATTTATTGCTCTATACCTCCTATTCTCCATCGGATTCAAGGGTGGACAAGAATTAGCCCACAGTAATTTCAACTTAGAAATTGTTTGGTCGGTATTATTTGGAATAGGAATTGCTACAGCGATACCTTTCTACTCCTATTTTATTTTACGACGAAAATTTAACAGCTACGACTCGGGTGCGATTGCGGCTGCTTACGGATCAGTAAGTGCAGTGACTTTTGTAACTGCTGCGAGTTTTTTAGAAATTCAAAGTCAAGAATTTAGTGGACATATGGTTGCCGTAATGGCATTAATGGAAGCACCAGCAATCATTATAGGCGTAATTTTAATTCGGCTTTTTAATAAACAACAGGAGCCCAAAACTACTTTACTATCATTAGTAAAACATTCCTTTACAAACGGTAGCGTCTTATTAATCTTGGGTAGCTTAGTGATAGGTTTTTTGGCTAGTGAAGAGCAAGCAATGGGTATAAAACCATTTACAACAGATATGTTTAAAGGTTTTTTATCAATTTTTCTGCTAGATATGGGTATTGTGAGTGGACGAAAACTTCAGGATTTCATCAAGAGCGGTTGGTTTGCCGTACTTTTTGCAATTGCTATTCCACTAATAAATGGTTGTATTGTTGCCCTATGCAGCCATATGATAACTGACTCTATTGGTAATCGCTTTATTTTTGCCATTTTGGCCGCTAGTGCTTCCTATATAGCAGTTCCAGCTGCTTTAAAAATAGCCGTTCCTAAAGCTAACCCGGGTTTGTACTTGCCAATGGCATTAGCAGTTACATTTCCCTTTAATATAACTTTAGGAATGCCTATTTATTATTCTATAATCTTAGCTACGCTATCTTAGAATTTTAGTTGGTAAACTTCGTCTAGATCAGCATTAGAACTCATATTCACCTGCAAATCTGTAACATAACCTGAATTTAATCCATATACCCAACCATGAACCGTTAAGTCCTGACCATTTCTCCAGGCTCCTTGAACAATAGAAGTTTTAGATAAATCATAAACTTGTTCTTTTACATTTACTTCTACAAATGTATTAAAGCGTTCTGTTAGGTCTTCGATTGAATTCAAATAATTTTCGTGCAAACGATAAACATCTTTAATATGTCTAATCCAGTTATCGATAATTCCAATAGAATCATTACCCATAGCTGCTTTTATACCACCACAACCGTAGTGACCACAAACTATTACATGCTTTACTTTTAAAACATTAACAGCATAATCTAAAACACTTAACATGTTCATATCAGTATGAACTACCATATTCGCAATGTTTCTATGCACAAAAACTTCTCCTGCCTTAGCGCCTATAATTTCATTTGCCGGTACACGACTGTCAGAACAGCCAATCCACAATAAAGGTGGATTTTGACCCACAGATAAATCTTTAAAAAAGTCTTTATCCATTGCTAATTGCTCCTCAACCCAAACTTTATTATTATCTAATATTTTCTTATAAAAATCGCTCATTGTGTTTAATTTTAAATTATACTTTTTACTCTTTAGTTGTAACTATTTTCCTCTTCAAAGCATCGTAATGCTCTACAGTAACTGATTTTTTGAAAGGCTCTGAATCCTCAATATTATACGCCTTTTTAAACCCCGTTAATTTCACCTTAATATTTCTTTCTCGAGATTGAATTTGCTTAAAATCATTAATTAAGTCTAATACATCATGAGCAATATAGGCAGTTTCTCTAGCGTTAATAACCACTTTTGAATTATCTGGAAGATCGGTTAAGGTAGATTTTATAGCAGCTTTGTTTAAGAAAGAAACTTCTTGTGCTAAGTCAATATGAATGATATCTCCATCATGATATTCCTCTTTTCTAAAACTATAGGCTCTTTTTGAATTTCCTATTAAAATAAAAATAACGTTGATTACTAAACCAATAGCAACACCTTTCAATAGATCTGTTAGAACAACAAATACAAAAGTAGCAAGAAAAGGAATAAATTGATAAATTTTATCCTTCTGCCAAAAGTGTTTCAAAGTCTTAGGATTGGCTAGTTTATAACCTACTAATAATAGAATTGCTGCTAAAGTTGCGTATGGTATTTTATTTAAAATTGTAGGAATTGCAAAAACACTCACCAAAAGAAAAACACCGTGTATTATTGCAGATAGTTTTGATTTTGCACCAGCGGCGTTATTTGCAGATGTTCTAACAACTACTGATGTCATAGGTAGACCACCAAGCATTGCACTGATCATATTACCTATACCCTGTGCTTTAAGTTCAACATTCGTATCAGTAAAACGTTTCTGACTATCCATCTTATCTGCTGCCTCGATACACAATAGAGTTTCAATGGAAGCTACGATCGCTATGGTAAAACCTACAACCCAAACCTTAGAATTTGTAATTGCTGAAAAATCAGGTAATACAAAAATAGCTTTCAACTCGTCAAAACTCTCAGGTACTGGCAAGCTTACAAGGTGATCTTTGCTAATGGTGAAGCTACTTCCTGTTTGAATGAAATATTCATTAAGCAAAACACCCACTACAACAGCAACTAAGGCTCCTGGCACTACTTTTAATGACTTTAAAAAGGAAACTTTATTCCACAATATCAAAATCGCAAGCGATACCGCTGTTACTATTATTGAACCGACCTGGAAATAATCAAAAATCGAGAATAACTCCGTAAATGTATTTTCCCCATTAATCTGAGAAAAGGCTTGGTCACCCTCAAAATCAGAATCTAATCCAATGGCGTGCGGAATTTGTTTTAAAATAATGATTAGACCTATACCGGCTAACATTCCTTCTATAACGTTACTAGGGAAATAATTAGATATTGTTCCTGCTTTTAAGAAACCTAATGCCAATTGTACTAAACCTGCTATAAAAACGGCTAATAGAAGAATATTAAATGCCCCTAAATCTGATATTGCGGTTAGTATAATTGCTGTTAAACCTGCTGCTGGTCCTGAAACACTCAAATGCGAAGTACTTAAGTACCCCACAACAATACCTCCAACGATACCAGAAATAATACCTGAGAACAACGGTGCTCCAGAGGCTAAAGCAATTCCTAGACACAGAGGAAGAGCAACTAAAAAGACAACTAAACCCGATGCAAAATCGGATTTAAAGTCTGAAAAAAGATTGAATTTTTTTGACATGATATGTAATAACATTAAAAAATGATTAGCCTACATTTTTGACAACGGAAGCTCTAGTACCCATTTGGGCTCACAATTATGTATTACACTAAATTTGGAGGTGGAGAAAAAATAATTCTTGATATTTTATCATATTTTTTCAAAGATGCAAAATGTATCTTGGTTGTCTTGGCAATTATGCGTTCGGCAGCCATTGATTGAAAAAGATTTACATATGTAAAGTTAACGACTTGTTTCTTGACGTGTTCTTCCTCGGAAACGTTAAAAAACATGGACGTGTTAGCAGACTTATCTATAGCTGTCAGGATTGCTGGCGTAGATAAAAAAGCTATAAATAAGAATAAAAAAAGGCGCGCTATTACTTTCATTACCTGCAAAAATAGGTGATAATTCACTTAAACAACACAATGCTACAATTTTTTTTAGTAATACAAAAGAGATACCATAAAAAAAGTCGCGAAGGATAATTCTATCTTCGCGACTTTTTTCTTTGAAGAAGTTACATTATTCCTCTAACCATGCCTGCATCATCCAAATTGTTTTTTCCTGCTCTGCAATAAAATCACTCATCATTGCATTAGTACCTTCATCATTTATATCGCCCGATGCATTTAATATTTTACGTTCCATTTTGAGTAAATGAGATAAAGAATCAACAATTAAATTAATAGCTTCTACATCAACTGAAACATTTTTCCCAACTGCTAACTCATTATTTTTAATATAATCTTCAAAAGTATGTAAAGGCGTACCACCTAAAGTCAAGACACGCTCAGCAATCATATCAATTTTTAGTTGAGAGTCATTATACAACTCTTCAAACTTTACATGCAAATCAAAAAACCGTCTTCCTCTAATATTCCAATGAATACCTCTTAAATTTTGATAATAAACTTGAAAATTACTTAAGAGTGCATTTAGTTCTGTTACTATTACTTCTGATTCTTTTACGGGTAATCCTAAAATATTGTTTTTCATAGTGCTCTTTTTACCAAATATACGCACGAAAGATTGCTTTTAGCCTATAAAACAAATTGATTGTTTTTATATTTGTATCAGAAATTACTATAAAACATGACAATCACACAACTTAAATATGTATTAGCTGTAGCTGAATACAAAAATTTCACCCTTGCAGCAGAGAAATGTTTTGTTACTCAACCGACTTTGAGCATGCAAATTCAAAAAATTGAAGAGGAGTTAAGTATTCAAATATTTGATAGAACAAAGAAACCAATACAACTTACAGATATAGGTCAGAAAATTGTAACACAGGCAAAAAACATTGTTAACGAGGCAGATCGTATACAAGACATAGTAGAACAGCAAAAAGGGTTTATTGGTGGTGAATTTAGATTGGGTATAATTCCAACCATTATGCCAACACTTTTACCTATGTTTTTAAATAATTTCATTAAAAAATATCCAAAGGTAAAGCTCATCATCGAAGAGCTAAATACTGACGAAATAATAAAAAAACTTAATAATGGCCATTTAGACGCGGCCATTGCTGCTACACCTCTACTTGAGGAAAAAATTAAAGAGATAGTATTGTATTTTGAACCATTTGTTGCCTATATTCCTGAGAACCATCATTCTTTTCAAAAAAAGGAAATTGAAATAAACGATTTAAATGTTGACGAAATTTTATTACTACAAGATGGTCACTGCTTTAGAGATGGTATCCTTAACCTGTGTAAAAACAGTAACAATAGTGATAATAATCATTTTCAAATTGAAAGCGGAAGTTTTGAAACGCTCATAAAACTAGCTGATGAAGGTCTTGGTACCACATTATTACCCTACTTACATACGTTAGACTTAAAAGAATCGGATAAAGTTAAATTGCGCCATTTCGTAGAACCCAAGCCAGCAAGAGAAGTAAGTCTTATTTTCCCTAAAAGCGAATTAAAAATACAAATTATTGATGCACTGAGAAGCACTATCGCAGGAGTAATTAAAGGAGCGATCGTTTTTCAAAATGTTCAAATAATAAGTCCTTTACATAAGAAATAAAAAAACTTGACATAAGAAATAGAAAAAGGGAATCTAAAATTAGATTCCCTTTTTCTATTTCTTATCTTCTTTAATAACTACTAAAATGCATTCTTTGAGTTCTGGTTTCTCCATAGTAAAAAAATTGAGCCAATTCCTCAGGTGCTCCATCTCGTATGGAAGTAAATTTTTAACAGCTTTTTTAAGTTCTTTGTTGAAAAGATCAGGGTTAAAACTTACTCTTTCAAGAACCGTCTTAGTATAATCATAAATCATTCTCGCCATAACCAACAAATTTAAAGTTATTATTTAATAATCATACGTAAATGTATAAACTCTCTGTAAAAGTACAATATAAAATACCGTTAAAAAACACAAAATACCGTTAAAATGCCATTTTTCATATTTTTAACGAGAATAGTTTGCAAAAAAAGAACCCTTGATTAGGATTCCTTTTTATATTTATGAAGCTACAATTAGTAAACATTGTTTTAATTCTGGTTTTTCCAATGTAAAACTAAAAAGCCATTCTTTCAATTGTTCCATTTCATATGGTAATAAAACATTTATAGCTTTCTCTAATTCCTTACAAAAAAGTACAGGATCAAAACTAACTCTTTCCAGAATTGATTTTGTGTAATCAAACATGACTTTTGACATAATTAATTAAGTTTAATATTTAGTTTTAAGTTTTCTTAGTTTTTTGTAAATCTACATTTTTTACAATTACAACCTTATTTTTTAACTTAATTTTTACTTTTATATTGCATTAGGTGTACAATAAATTCTTGAAATAGGTGACAAATAATTACTCCACTACACCTTTTGTAGCTCTAAACATCTCTCTTTTACCTGGTGGCCCTGCTAATTTTTCTACGGTAAAACCAACCTCAATCATACTTCGTTTCACAACACCTCTAGCGGCGTAGGTTACTAAAATCCCATTGGGAGCTAATGCCTCATACATTTTTTTAAAAATAAGGGTACTCCAAAGCTCAGGTTGTACGCGGTAACCAAAAGCGTCAAAATAGATTAAATCAAAACTACCTTTGTCTTCAATGTCATGAAAAAACTGTTGCCTTTTACTTAAATAAAAGTTTTCATCGATTCGTATTTTATTTCCCCATTCACTTTGATGCATCAAATCAAACAAGTCTCTTTTGTTTTCAGCCTTTAATTCCTCAACATAATTCATTGCTTTCAACTCTTCTGACGTTATGGGATAAGCCTCTACTCCAACATAATCAATGACTTGATTAAATTTGCTACTCTGTAAATAGGTAATAAAGGCATTTAATCCTGTACCAAAACCAATCTCAAGAATGGAAATACTTTTGTCTTTAAACAAGGAGAGTCCGTTTTTGATAAATACGTGTTCTGCCTCTTGAATTGCACCATGTTTAGAATGATAACATTCATCCCAATCTTCAATATGTATGGTTGTCGAACCATCTAGGGTTTGTATAATTTCTCTTTTCAAAATATAAAATTCTTCTTAAAGGTTTATTCCTTTTGCTTAATACTCGCATCCAGTGATCAAAATTAATACAATTACATGTAAATAATTTAATTTAACTGAATTTTTCGCAAAAATATCACAGTTTAACGTCTATTTTAAAAAAAACAAATAAATCACATTTAAATGGATGTTTCCTGTTTTTTTAGTAATGAATTCATGCTTTTTTGTTTAATTTTACGCCAAATAAAGAAGTTAATTACATTAAACTGATTTTTATTGACGACAATCGTACTAAAAATCAAAACAATATAAAATAATACATTATGAGCACCACTCAAACCATTAAAATTGACATTGAAAAAGCGGCCAAAACAAAAATCAATGAAGTCGATTTTGAAAACTTACAATTTGGATCTGTTTTCACTGATCATATGCTGGAATGTGATTACAAAAATGGACAATGGCAAACTCCTGTTATAAAGCCTTATGCGCCTTTTTTATTAGATCCATCAGCAAGAGTTTTTCATTATGGTCAAGCTATTTTTGAAGGAATGAAAGCCTACAAAGATAATAATGATGCTGTTTGGCTTTTTAGACCCGATGAAAACTACAAACGTTTTAACAGCTCTGCAGCGAGAATGGCGATGCCTGAGGTACCAGAAGCTATTTTTATGGAAGGACTAAATCAAGTTTTAAAAATAGATAACGATTGGATTAAAAAAGGAAAAGGAAGTTCGATGTACATTAGACCCTTCATGATCGCAACAGGGACAGGTGTAATGGCAAATCCTTCTGAAGATTATAAATTCATGATCTTATTATCACCTGCCAAATCATATTATTCTGGTGAAGTAAAAGTTCTTATTGCAGAACATTTCTCTAGAGCAGCAAACGGTGGTATTGGAGCTGCGAAAGCTGCAGGAAATTACGCTGCACAGTTTTACCCAACAACTTTGGCTAACAAGCAAGGATTTCAACAAGTGATTTGGACTGATGATTCTACTCATACCAAATTAGAAGAAGCTGGTACGATGAACGTGTTCTTTAGAATTAATGACACTTTGATGACTGCTCCCACAAGCGAGAGAATCTTAGATGGTATTACTAGAAAAAGTTTGATTGACTTGGCAGTAAAAGAGGGAATAGAAGTAGACGTTCGTTCAGTATTAGTGTCTGAGCTTGTAGAAGCAGCTAAAAACGGATCTTTAAAAGAAATTTTTGGCGCAGGAACGGCTGCGGTTGTAAATCCTATTGCTGGTTTCTCTTATAAAGAAGTGTATTACGAACTTCCCAAAATTGAGAATTCATACGCTAGCCAACTTAAGGAAAAATTAACAAATATTCAGAACAAGTTGGCCGAAGATACTTTTGGTTGGACAGTTCAAGTACAATAATTAGTACCTATATAGTAAAAAGCGATTTCCTCACAGAAATCGCTTTTTTTTTGTAAAAATTATTTACCTAGTATTTTTGAAAAATCTGGTTTAAAATAATTGGGACCTTTCATTACTTTACCATCTTCACGGTAAATAGGATTCCCGTCTATATCTAACTTACTCATATTACTACGTTGTATCTCATCAAAGACAGCTTCGATTTTATCTTGCAACCCATGCTCAACGATAGTACCACACAAAATATACATCATATCACCTAATGCGTCTGCTATTTCTACTAAATCGTTATTATTTACAGCCTCTAGATACTCCTCATTTTCCTCCTTCATTAAATCAAAACGAAGCTTGTTTTTATTTTTACCTAAATCGGCTTTTGGGGTCTGACTGTACCCAATTTTAAAGGCAGTATGAAATTCCTTTACAGCGTTTATTTGCTTTTGCATAAATATATTAATTGAGTAAATGAAGTAGCAAAATAGTAAGTATTATTAAACAATTGCCTATTTTTGCAGTAAAATTTTCAAATTATGTTTAGTCTAGGTCAATTATTATTTGCAGGTGCTTTTTTCATTGCTTTCGTAATAGCCATGGTGTTTTCTTATCGCAAAGATATTGGGACACACAAACAGTTTTACAAAGGCAATTATAAAATTTTGATTGGTTTTTTTATTTTTATTGGAATCTTATTCGTGATTAAAATCTTCTTCAAGCGTTAGTTTTAATAAAATTAGCTCACAAAACCTAGTTCCTATTTTAACATTAGTATTTTAAATACAGTATTATTTATCACAAAACAGGAATTCAAAGATAGTTTTGATGATTAATCAATTTGCCTTAGCGAAAGAAAAAAATATTTAACTTTTAATTCAATAGTGTGAAGTGCTTTTTCATTTCTATAATTAAGTCTTACCCTAATCGATACAACGCTGGAAAATAATACTTTACATTTTAACTATGTATTTACCATTACTTCTTTTGATAACTACTTAAGATGACATTTATTATAAATGATGAAGGATAGTTATTTGAAACAATTAGCAAATCCATAAAACACCTAGAGTTTGTTTAGAATATTAATAAAATTTCTAACTTTACCGCACCTAACAATTCATTTATTATGAGAATATTAAAGTATCTCTTCCTTTTATTTTTACTAAGTTTAGTTGCGCTATCCATTTTTATAGCTACACAAAAAGGTGAATTCTTAATTGAAAGAAGTAAAATAATAAATTCGTCTACCACATCTGTTTATAATTATGTCAACGATTATCGCAATTGGGAAGATTTTGGAACTTGGTCTGATCAAGATCCTGAAATGAAGTTTAGATACCCAGAAAACACTTCAGGTAAGGGAGCTTCCTATAGCTGGGAAGGAAAAGAGGGTGCTGGTAATATGGTAACTCTTTTTACAAAAGAAAACGATAGTATTGCTCAAAGAATGAATTTTGATGGCAATACGTCAACAGTAAATTGGAAATTTAAAGACACAATTGGAGGAACAAAAGTAACATGGAGTACGAAAGGCAAAATGGATTTTTTCTTTAAAATATACAGTGCCTTGAACGGTGGAGTTGACAAAGTAATTGGTACAATGTATGAAAAAAGCCTAGTAAACCTTGATAAGAATTTAGTTTACGAAATTAAAACATTCTCTATTAAAGATGATGGACTGGTAACTAAACCGCAATTATATTACGTAGCACAAACCTTTACAAGTGAAATTTCTAAAATAAATAAAAATTTCAAAATAGTTGTTCCCAAGATTACCTCTTTCTGTGCTGACAATGATATTAATAGTAATGGAAATCCTTTTATTATTTATCACAGTTACGACACTATTTTAGGATTAGCAAAAATATCAATAGCCCTTCCTATTGAGAGCGAAATTTTTCTAAGCGCCGGTAGCGATATCAATTCAGGAAAATTAGTGAATTTTGAAGCAGTTAAGGTAACGCTTACTGGTGACTACTCCCACACGAAAAAGGCCTACGACAAAGCACTAGCTGTTTTAAATCAAAAACAAGTACAAAGAGACCCTAAATATGCTTTTATAGCTATGTATAAAAAAGGGAGATCAGAGGTTAGAAATCCATCAAAATGGATAACTGAAATCTATATTCCATTGCTACCAAAAGTGCAACCGGTTAGGGAGTACATACCATCACCGCAAGCTTCAACTGATTCAGCAGCAAGTGCTGAACCTTTGCCAGCTAAAAATAGTGATCCTGCAAAAGCGAAGAAAAAAGTGGAATCAAAAAACACTATAGCCCCTAAGGCGATCGAGGAAGAATTTGAATTTTAATTTTTTTACAAATTTCAATTAAACCAAATTCATAAATTCTACTCTAATAAAACAAACCATAGTCTTGCAGGAAGAAAAAGAATTTATAAAACAGTTATTAAATCCAAAAACGCAAAATCAAGCGTTTCAAAAACTCTTGTCTGATTATCAAAAACCATTGTATCATCATATCCGTACTATTTTAATAAATCATGATGACACTGATGATGTCCTTCAGAATACATTTATAAAAATTTTTCAAAATTTAAAAAATTTTAAAGGTGAAAGTAAGTTATTTTCTTGGATGTATCGTATTGCAACAAATGAATCTTTGACTTTCTTAAATCAAAAAGCAAAAAAAGGAGGAACAACCTCTGAAGCAGTTCAAAATAAAGCAATTGATAACTTAGAAGCAGATGTTGATTTTGATGGAGATGAAATGCAAATAGCTTTTCAAAGAGCAATAGCTACTTTGCCAGAAAAACAGCAACTTGTTTTTAAAATGAAATACTTTGAAGAATTGAAGTACGAACAAATATCAGAAATTTTAGGTACTTCAGTTGGAGCATTAAAGGCATCTTATCACCATGCGGTGAAAAAGATCGAATTAATTGTAACTACTGGTTAAACCTTTTCTAAATAATACAGTCTTATTAGTAACATGAAAGAATTTAAATTAGATAACAGTCCAAAAATACAATCAGGCTTTAAAGCTCCTGATGATTATTTTGAAACTTTCGCCCAAAATTTGATACAAAAATTACCTCAAGAGGAAACAAAAGTTGTATCAATTTCACAGAGGCGTAATATAGTAATGCTGCTTGTTGCCGCTATAGTGGCTATAGCACTTATAATTCCTATTATCAACACTCCTGCTCCATTATCAAAAGAGATTGATGGTGTTACCCTTGAAAATTACTTAAGCTACCAATCAAATATTAATCAATTTGATTTGATAGATGCTTTAGACGAGGACGATATTAATTCTATAAAAACGAATGTAGCATTAGATGATAACTCATTAGGAAATAATACTATTGAAGACATACTTGTCACTAATGGAAATCTCGAACAGTTATTGTTAGAGTAAATTAAAAAAAAAAAAGATTATACGCTATTATATTTAAATTTTAAACACAATGAATATCAAACAAATTCTTCCGATATTGTTATTGCTTACCTCATTTAGCTTTTATGCTCAGAGCTCGAATATTAAAGATAAAAAAGAACAAATCAAGTCCTTAAAAGTATCTTTTTTAACCGCTGAATTGGATTTAAGCACAAAGGAAGCTGAAAAGTTTTGGCCAATCTATAATACTTTCGATGACAAACAATTCGAAATTAGACACCAAAAAATGAGGACATACAAAAGCAGAATAAATGATGACGCTCTTGGTAAAATGACCGAAAGAGATGCAAGTACCCTATTGAATCAAATAGAAAATAGCGAAGAAGAGCTTTTTAATCTGAGAACTAAATTTTCAAATGATTTAAAAGAAGTCTTGACCGCCGTTAAAATTCTAAAACTTAAAAAAGCGGAAGAAGATTTTAATCGTAAGCTATTACAACAATACAAATCAAAAAAATAACAGAAACAAGAAGCCTAATTCTCAAAAAGAATTGGGCTTTTTTTATTTTAAAAATTGAATTCGAATCATTTTATTTTTACCTGCTGCAATTGCTGTATGATTATCAATAAATCGTAAGGTATAAAGTGATGTATCCTTAGCCAACTGCTTCCAAGTTGAACCACTATCTGATGAATAAAACAAACCCGAAGCGCCAACGCTTACCAAACCTTTTCCATCACTTTTAGGAACGTATTGCACACAAGATGCATATCCAAAACCTTCATTTTCTGCAATTAGCTGCCATGTTTTACCTCCATCCGAAGTGATAGCTTTATTCCCGAAATTCTGTTGTAGCTTAGTATAATCACCTCCTGCAATGAAGCCAATTTTAGCATCATAGAAATCAGCCGTAAATATTCCGGTCATTGCTTGCCCCTGAACTATAGGTGTTTCATAAACCGTCCAAGACAGTCCTTTGTCTGGAGAATAAAACACTCGCGATTTCACACCCCCTGATACAATCCAAGTATGATCTCTCTTTATAATAATGTTAGTATTACTAGCGGCAAAAGCAGCTTCTCCCGCAACAACTTTAGGAAGGATATCAGCAGGGAGTTTATTCCAAGTAAGACCTCCATCTCTGGTGATGATAATTGATAAAACATTGTTTGTTGGATCCCCCATAGCGATACCTTCATTAGTATTCCAAAATTGCATACTATCATAAAAAACTTTCTCATGATTTTCTTCGTATACGATCGTGGGTTGCAAGCTCGCTTTATCAATTTTGTAAAGGAAAGCTGGATTTCCCACATTAATAAAAAAAATATTTTTGACGTTCTGAGCTATACTTCTAAACTCCAAATTGAGAGAATCTCCTTGAATCAAACTTTCTTTCTTTTCATTCTTATCTAAATCATAATATCCAAATTTAGACCTATTGGCGGCGTACCAAATTTTATTTGCATCAACTACTATCGCTCTAATACTACTATTATCTTGAAACAAAGTATCAATTTTTACATCATTAAATTGATTACCACCTTTTGTATTTTGACCTACTATTGCGGTTTGAAAAGAATTGAAAAGAATAAAAACAGCAACAATCCGATAGAAAATTTTCATAGCTAAAAGTATTAGTGGGTAGCTAAATTACAATTATATTTTAGATCAGCAATACCTCATAATTTTAATTGGCACAGTAATTGGATATTCTAAAAATGTTACAAATAAAAACACCCAATATGAAAACTAAAATAATAATCTTAAGTCTATTGACTGCCTTTTTGGGTTCGCAAATGCAAGCTCAAAGTGGAACTAGAGTAAATGCGGTAAACAATGATATCAGTGACAATTTAGACTTAAGAGCTGTTGCGGATATTTTTGGTGACTCAAGAGATCTTGCTGATTTTGAACGACGCTTAAACGACCCCGAATTCCAAATTTCAAACTTGGATTTGAATGATGATAATGAGGTTGATTATTTAAGGGTGATAGAAACAGTAGAGGGAAGCGTACACGTTGTAATCATTCAGTCTGTTTTGGATAGAGATGTTTATCAAGATGTCGCTACTATAGATATTGAGAGAAATCGTTCTAATAAAATACAAGTGCAAATTGTGGGTAATGAATACATGTATGGTCCTAATTACATTTACGAGCCAGTATACTATACTGCACCTGTAATTTATGCTTCATTTTGGTCAGTAAATTATCGTCCTTATGTTTCTAATTGGTATTGGAATTATTATCCAAGATATTACACAGCCTGGAATCCTTATCCAGTTTTTAGATATAGAAACAATATTAATATAAATCTGAATTTTAATAATTCTTATAATTACGTTTCTACAAGAAGTAGCTCACGTGCTGTATTAGTTTACAACAGTAGACGATCTAACGGATATGAAAGGCAACATCCTAATTATTCATTTTCGAGACGAAATGTAGCAGTAACAAATAGATATGAATTAGATCAAAGAAGAGGAACAAGATCAACTGCAAATTACTCTAGAAACAATGATAACAGGAGAGAAATAGCCTCTAAAAATTCAGGAAGAGACTATTCTCAAAATAGAGGAACTATTTCAAGAAGTAACAGCGCATCAAGAAGTACAGAGCAAAGAAGCGCTAACCAGAGAGACTACTCGACAAATAGAGGCAACACGACTAGAGAAAACAATGCTAGAGCCTCAGTAGGACAAAGAGATAATTCTCAAAATAGAGGAACTGCAACGAGAGAAAATAGATCACCTAGCACAGAGCGCAGCTCAAGTCAGCAAAGAGATTATTCCCAAAATAGAAGTAATACTAATCGAGAAAGTCGCACGCAAAGTACGGAGCGTACTGTGACACCGCAAAGAGAGTATTCTCAAAACAGAACTTCTACTAGTAGGCAAAGTACTCCGCAAAACGAACAACAAAGAACGATGCCTCAAAGACAGAGTTCGCCAGACAGAAGTAGTAGCTCTAGAACTTCTACTCCTACTCAAAGAACAGAAGCTCAAAAGAGTAGCCCTCAAGGCAGAGGTAGTAGTAATAATTCTCGAAACGGCAACAGAAATATATAAAAATTCAATCAAATTAAAACACGGTCTAAATAGACCGTGTTTTTTATTGTTTTTAAGAATAAAGAAGTCAGTTCTATTTTAAATCAGTAAATTTGACAAGTTTTTTAAAATAAATACATGAGCGCATCGAGCAAGAACCTACATTCTAAGTGGACACTTGGAGGTTTATTGATTTCTTTAGGTATAATTTATGGTGATATTGGAACTTCTCCTTTATATGTAATGAAAGCCATCCTTGGCACACACACAATAAATGCAGATGTAGTATTAGGAGGGATTTCAGCTGTTTTTTGGACCCTTACCTTACAAACGACCATCAAGTATGTTTTAATTACTTTAAGCGCAGACAACCATGGAGAAGGTGGTATATTTGCCTTATATGCTTTAGTTAAAAAAACTAAAATCAAGTGGCTGATTGTTCCCGCTATCATTGGTGGAAGTGCGTTACTTGCAGATGGAATTATAACCCCGCCAATATCTGTTTCTTCAGCTGTAGAAGGGATTAGAACTTATTACCCTCAGATTAATACAATACCCATTGTCATAGGGATCTTATTTATTCTATTTGTTATCCAACAATTTGGAACTAAATTAGTTGGTAAGTTTTTTGCTCCCATGATGTTAGTTTGGTTCACCATGCTTGGTGTACTTGGAATATTGCAAATCGTACAACATCCTGAAGTTTTCAAAGCTATTAATCCCTTTTACGCTTACCAATTATTGCGTATTCATCCTGACGGTTTTTTTGTTCTAGGTTTCGTTTTCTTGTGTACTACGGGAGCAGAAGCGCTGTATTCAGACATGGGACATTGCGGTAGAAAAAATATTAGAATAAGTTGGATCTTCGTAAAAACCGCTTTAATCTTAAATTACTTCGGACAAGCCGCATTTTTAATTCATCATGAAGGAGAAACATTGCAATCGTTGGGAGGTAATAATGGTAATCCGTTTTATTTAATCATGGCAGATTGGTTCCAACCATTTGGAATTGTAATCGCTACAATGGCAGCTGTTATTGCGTCGCAAGCACTTATAAGCGGCTCTTTTACTCTGATTAATGAAGCTATGCGTTTGAACTTTTGGCCTAAAGTTAGAATAAAGTACCCTACAGAAGTGCAAGGACAATTGTACATCCCTTCTATCAACTGGCTCTTATTTATAGGATGTGTTGGTATCGTTTTACATTTTGAAGAGTCAAGTAACATGGAGCATGCTTATGGTTTAGCTATTATTCTGTGTATGATAATGACTACTATTTTACTTAATTTCTATTTAATCATGAAAAGAGTAAAACTGTATTTCATGATACCTTTGATAACAATATACTTGGTAATTGAATTTAGTTTTTTAGCAGCAAATATCACAAAATTTACCGAAGGCGGATATGTAACTTTGATTATTGCTTTACTATTAATAAGTGTGATGTTCATTTGGTACACAGCAAAAAAAATAAATAAAAGTTACACTAAAATTGTAAAAATCAACGATTACAAAAAAGTACTTAGTGAACTAAGCGCTGATTTATCTATCCCAAAATATGCTACACATTTAGTCTATATGACGAATGCTGGAAGAGCAGATGAAATTGAGGAAAAAGTAATGTATTCTATTTTACAAAAAAGACCTAAAAGAGCAGATATTTATTGGTTTGTTCACGTTAATATTTTGTCCGAACCTTATAAAACAGAATACAGAGTAAGTGAAATATTAAAAGATGACCTATATCGTATTGATTTTAATTTAGGTTTTAGAGAGCCAACAAAGATAAACCTGCTATTTAGGGAAGTCATTAAAGATATGGTTAAAAATGGAGAGGTAGATATCACCAGTCGCTACGAGTCACTAAATAAAAATAATATTATTGGTGATTTTAAATTTGTGTTGTCAGAGAAATTCTTATCGAACGATAATGTCTTGAAATGGCACGAAAATATTATAATGAGTACTTATTTTGCTATTAAAAAGATATGTCTTTCCGAAGAAAGCGCTTTTGGACTGGATAGTAGTTCCGTTAAAATAGAAAAATTCCCAATGGTATTACATATACCTGAAAACATGGGACTAACAAGAGTAAAATAACTAGAATTAGTCTTATACGAATACAAAACACTGCTTTTTACAGCAGTGTTTTTTTTATGATTAAATTTAAAAGCAACAATCATATTTAAAAATATAACTTTCAACCAATTAATAGTACCTTTGCACCTCAATTAATTAAAATGAGATTACACAGAAATTTAGTTTATACTACAATCGACTCCTTGAATGCAATATTTAATGAAGGAGAATATGCAGATAAAGTGGTGGCCAGAGCCCTAAAAAAAGACAAGCGTTGGGGAAGTTCTGACAGGAAATTTGTTGCTGAAACAATTTACGAGATCGTAAGATGGAAAAGATTATATGGCGAGATCGCCGAGGTAAAAGAGCCATTCGATAGAGATAACCTTTGGAGAATGTTTTCAGTTTGGGCAGTTCTTAGAGGATACCCAATCCCTGATTGGAGACAATTAGAAGGAACACCTGAAAGAAAGATTAAGGGACGTTTTGATGAATTATCAAAAGTGAGAGCTCTTAAAGAATCTATACCAGATTGGATGGATGAATTAGGAGTAAAAGAATTAGGTGAAAAAGTTTGGGCTCAAGAGATTACAGCTCAAAACCAACCAGCTAAAGTTATCCTTAGGGTTAACACACTTAAAACTACAAAAGAAACATTGAGAGCAATCTTAATGGACTTAGATATAGATACTGATTATTTAAAAGATCAGCCAGACGCATTAGTGCTAAAAGAAAGAGCTAATGTATTTATGACTGATGCTTTTAAACAAGGATTTTTTGAAGTTCAAGATGCCAATTCACAACTAGTTGCTGCATTCCTGGATGTTAAGCCAGGTATGCGAGTAGTGGATACTTGTGCAGGCGCAGGAGGAAAAACGTTACACATAGCGGCCTTAATGGAAAACAAAGGGCAGTTAATTGCAATGGATTTATACGAAAGTAAATTAAAGCAATTAAAAATAAGAGCTAAACGTGACGGTGCTTTTAACATTGAGTATCGTATTATTGACACAACTAAAGTGATTAAAAAGCTGCATGAAAAAGCAGATCGTGTTTTGATTGACGCACCGTGTAGCGGACTTGGAGTTTTAAAAAGAAACCCTGATGCAAAATGGAAACTAAGACCTGAGTTTATCGATAACATTCGTAAAGTACAATCAGAAGTACTAGAAAGTTATTCAAAAATTGTTAAACCAGGTGGTAAATTAGTTTATGCAACTTGCTCTATATTACCTTCTGAAAATCAAGATCAAGTAGCTCGTTTTTTAACAACTGATATTGGTAAGCAATTTACTTTCATTAAAGATCAAAAGATTTTAGCATCAGAATCTGGATTTGATGGTTTTTACATGGCTCTTTTAGAACGTAAAGAAGGTACAGAAAAACCTAAGAAAGTTAAATTTACAGAAGAAATTCCAGAAAAGGAATAACCTAAAAAGATAATAATATTAAAAAACCTCGATACCAGCTAAGCTAGTATCGAGGTTTTTTATTGAAACTTAACCATGAACTTAGAGTTCGAAGAAAAGATCTTTTTATTTTAGTCGTTCATAGAAATTAAGAACTCTTCATTATTTCTCGTTTTCTTAAAACGATCGTTTATAAAATCCATTGCTTCAACAGGATTCATATCAGAAAGGTATTTTCTCATAATCCACATGCGTTGCAGCGTTTTTTGATCTAATAATAAGTCATCACGTCTCGTACTCGATGACGTCAAGTCAATAGCTGGGAAAATGCGTTTGTTTGCAATTTTTCTATCCAATTGCAACTCCATATTACCTGTACCTTTAAATTCCTCAAAAATAACTTCGTCCATCTTAGAACCAGTTTCTGTTAGAGCAGTAGCTATAATACTCAAAGAACCTCCGTTTTCTACATTACGAGCCGCTCCAAAGAAACGTTTCGGTTTTTGCAGTGCATTGGCGTCTACTCCACCGCTCAATACTTTTCCAGATGCTGGCTGAACCGTGTTGTACGCTCTTGCCAAACGAGTTATAGAATCTAATAAAATTACAACATCATGCCCACACTCTACTAATCGTTTTGCTTTCTCTAAAACTATATTTGCAATCTTCACATGCTCTTGTGGTTCTCTATCAAATGTCGAAGCAATTACTTCTCCACGCACACTACGTTGCATATCAGTAACCTCTTCTGGACGTTCATCAATCAGTAATACTATTAAATAAACCTCTGGATGATTCGCTGCAATTGCATTGGCAATCTCCTTAAGCAACATCGTCTTACCTGTTTTTGGTTGAGCCACAATCATACCACGTTGTCCTTTTCCTATTGGAGAAAACAAATCTATGATACGAGTTGAAATCGTGCTTTGTTTTTCGGCTAATTTGAATTTTTCTGAAGGAAAAACAGGTGTCAAATGCTCAAAAGATACACGATCTCGAACCACTTGAGGATCGTGACCATTAATTTTTAAAACGCGTACCAAAGGGAAAAACTTTTCCCCCTCTTTTGGGGGACGGACCACCCCTTTTACCGTATCCCCAGTTTTTAATCCGAATAAACGAATTTGAGAGGTTGATAGGTAAATATCATCTGGCGAAGCTAGATAATTGTAATCAGAAGAACGCAAGAAACCATAGCCATCAGCCATCATTTCTAATACTCCTTCACTTTCTATTATACCATCAAATTCAAAATCAGAATGGCTAAAATTATTTTTTTTATTCTTAAAATTTGGATTTTGATTCTGCTGATTTTGCTGATTTTGTTTGTTTAGCTGATTAGGATTAATCTTCTTAGCTGGAACTACTTTTTCAGTGTTTTCATTCACCTCAACAACTTCCGTTGTACTTGCGTGAGATGCAACATCCTCTTCGTTTTTCACGACCTCTTTAGCCTCTTCTTTATCTTTTTTCAGGGCTAATTTTTTTTCGTAAGCTGATTTACTAAACTTTATAACCTTAGCCGCTTTCTTCTCAGTTGGTATTTGATCCGAAATCTCATTTGATGTTATTTCTGAATCGGTAGGCGACTCAGTAGTAGTTTGCTCAACTTCCGGTCTGTTGTTACTATCTGCTATCTTTGAAGCTTTTTGAATTGCAACTTTTTTAACTGGAACGATTCGTGCACGTTTAGGTTTATCATCCTCTTCTACCACTATATTAGTTGATGGTTTAGATTCAGCAGCTGCCGCTTGGTGTTCTAAAATATTCCCTATTAAGGTTTCTTTTTTAACACCATTAAACTTTATTGTTTTTGCTAATTTAGCAATATCCTGAAGCTCAGCTAGCTTCATTTCCTTTAATGCAGAAATGTCAAACATGAATGTTCTATGAGTTTAATTAATTTGGTAATACTATGAAAAGATTGGTAGTACTATTATGATTTGAATTGACCGCAGTATGAAGTGCTTACGGTATTGTGATGCAATAATACGAATAAAATTTAATGATACAATAGTATTTTTAAAAAAGAAAATATATTTTTGTGAAACAATACTAACAAAATGATACAAAGAATTCAGACCATATATTTGCTTCTTGCTTTTGCAGCGACAGGAATTTTACCTTTCGTTTTTCCGCTATGGACAATGAATGATTCAAAGGAATATTTTTTCATGTATGACCAGTTTTATGTTATTTTGTACGGCTTAAGTACGTCATTAACGGTTTGGAGTATCTTATCTTATAATAAAAGACAAAATCAATTTGTCATAGGCAGATTGAACATCATATTAAATTTGATTTTATTGGGATTGTTTGTATATCGTTCACTAAATTTATCTGGAGAGACGGCTATTGTCTCTGAGAAAGGTATTGGGATGTTTCTACCTATCGTTGCAATCGTATTTTTAGTGTTAGCTAATAAGGCGATTAAGAAGGATGAGGATCTTGTAAAATCAGTGGATAGGTTGAGGTAAACCTATAATTTTAATTTATTAGTGCGAGAGAAACCCGAAAGCAACATTTCGGGTTTTTTTATTTCATGTTATCATTTTATAAATAAAATCTCATACAGAAAATTCAGATATTTTTTTATAAATTTGGCTTTACTTAACTAAACATGAAAGAAACAATCCGAATCCATCTCGCCGATGACCACCAAGTCCTCATTGACGGTATGCGAACTTTATTGCATACTGTTCCTAATTATGAAGTGGTGGGATACTCTCAAAACGGGACCAATATTTATGATGAAGTGATCGCAAATAATACTAATATTCTCGTTTTAGATATTAGCATGCCCGAAAAAGACGGTATAGAAGTCATCAAAGAATTTTCAAAAAAAGGATTCCCCTGTAAAGTAATCATATTGTCTAGCTATGATGATGTGAAAATCATAAAAGAAGTAATGAAACTAGGCGCAAGTGGATATCTAACCAAACAATGCGCAGGTGAAAATATAGTTGAAGCAATCCAAATTGTTTCTGATGGAGAGGAATACTTTTGCACCAGTGTTCGAGAAAAAATTTTTAGTACGGCTACTGAAAACATGGTCAAACTAAATAAAAACAAAACACAAACAAATGTTTTGTTGTCTGGTAGAGAAATTGAAATCATTACTCTTATCGCTTTAGAATTTAGTGGTAAAGAAATAAGTGAACGCTTATTCATTAGTACGAATACGGTCGAGACCCACCGCAAAAATATAATGAAAAAACTAAAAGCTAAAAATTCTATTAGTCTTGTGAAATATGCAATGAAACACAAATTTATAAAAGCGTAATTTAAACTTTCAACGCATGAATTGCTACCGCTTTCAAATCTTTTTTCTGATTATCCTCTTATCTGCAACCCGTTCCCACTCACAAGTAAAGAAACTTTCTAAATCAGAAATCTCAAACATTACAGATGACGCAACTCTTCTAATGCGTAATGAAAAATACGAAAAGTCATTAATTAAATCCCGTATTGCTCTAAAACACGCCATCGCTACCGAAGATGACAATCTTATTGCAAAAGCCTACAACATTATAGGAGCTAATTTTGACGAACTTTCAGAGTACGATAAAGCCTTTTATTATTACAAAAAAGGGCTTGTATTTGCCGAAAGAACAACTAATAATCAATTAAAAAATTGGCTCTACAATAACCTGGGAAACATTTATTGTTTTGATAAGAAAGAATATGAGACCGGAATTACATACTATCAAAAATCCCTAGAATACAGTTCGAAAATACGTGATTCTACTGAAATTGTATTTACTAAACTCAATATAACTTGGGCCTATTTTGATATTGGAAAATTTGATGAAGGAGCTCCCTACTTAGAATTTATAAATAAATATCATCCTAAATTTGGCGATAGCTCTACTATTGTAGTTTTAAATATGCTCAATGGCATGTATAACAACAATAAAAACAATAACGACAAAACAATCTATTATTTTGAAAATGCCATAAAACTAGGCAAACAGTACGATGAGAAATCTGATCTATCCTACTCACATTTAGAATATTCTAAATTTTTGTTCAAAATAGATGAACATAAAAAAGCATACCAAAATTTAGAGGCATACAACATCCTAAACGAGGAACTAAATTATGAATCCAAGCAAAAAAAAGTAAATGTGGCTGGAATCAATTTACAAATTGATGAATACAAAAGAGAGATTGATAATATTGAAACGAAATATAAATCAAAGGAACAACTTTTAGTAGAGACACAAACAAAAAACAAGCGCTCAAGTGTTTTAATAATTAGCGCGCTACTACTAATAATTGTTTTGTTATACTTTTATTTTGAGATTACAAACCTCAAGCAAAAAAATAATATTAAAAATATACAAAGTAAAATACAGCAAAATATAATTAACGCCTCTATTGATGGTCAGGAAATGGAGCGAAAAAAAATTGCTTCATTTCTACACGACAACATAAGTGCCTTATTGTCCTCTGCAGGCTTACACTTAAATGTTTACAGCTCGATAAACAAAATAGAATCCGAAGAAATAGCTAAAACAAAAGCTATACTAAATGACGCGCACGAAAAAGTCCGTGATCTTTCCCATCAGCTAATTCCATCATTACTTGTGCGTTTTGGTTTGTTTTATGCGTTAAACGATTTATGTGAAAAAAACTCAAATGCTACAATTCTTTTCGGATATGAAAGTACAGTAGATGCTAAAACTAGATACCAAGAGGAGTTCGAAATGAAGATATATTTCACAATTGCAGAGCTACTAAATAATATTATGAAACACAGTCATGCAAATCTAGGAAGCCTATATCTAACTGAAAATAATGGAGAGCTTAGTGTCACCGTGACTGATAATGGAATAGGTTTTAACGCCAAAGATATCCATGCTGTAGAAGGTTTTGGTCTGAACCGAACAAAAGCTAGAATCATGAGATTTAAAGGGCAATTTATTGTGAAATCCGCTCCTAATGAGGGCACAACAGTAACCATAATTACCCCCATCCGATACAAGAATAATTAAGATTTTTTCTCTATCTCTATTATTTCAAGCTCTTTGATCTTATCTCCGTCAATTACAAAACGTAACATCGTGCGCACTTGATGAAACCCACTTTTACCACAAGCTCCTGGGTTCATGTGTAAAAAATTATTCTTTTTATCAAACATCACTTTCAAAATATGTGAATGCCCACAAATAAATAATTGCGGCGGATTAGTCTCCAACTCCTTTTTAATTTTTGGATTGTATTTTCCGGGATAACCACCTATATGCGTGATCCAAACCTCCACGCCTTCACACCAAAATCGATTGTCCAAAGGAAATTCTAAACGAGCCTTATCATCATCAATATTGCCATAAACAGCCCGCAAAGGTTTTACTTTTTTAATAGTGTCCGTCACTACTAAATTTCCAATATCTCCCGCATGCCAAACTTCGTCAGCCTGCGCAACGTACTTCATAATCGTCTCGTCTATGTGGCTGTGCGTATCTGAGAGCAAAAGTATTTTTTTCATACTACTATAACTGATTTATTCCTTAGAGCTTCTTCCTGCTATCCGTTGCAATCCACGCTAAAAAGCGTGGGTTTTTCACTGCTATCAGGGCTATGGGATTTCGGTAAAATTAAAGATTCTGTTTCCAAATAAAAAAATAAGTTTCTCTAAAAAACATTAGCGCAATACGCCTACTTCAAAAATAATTAATAAGTATCTTTGTGTTTCAAACCAAGACAGATTAAAGGGAACACTATCGCCTTAGGTTCAAAAGCAAAATTACAATTGAGATATTTTATAAAATTAGCATATAACGGCACCTCCTATCACGGTTGGCAATACCAACCTAATGCAACTTCTGTACAAGAAGTTTTAAACAAGGCATTCTCTGTTATACTTAATACTGATATTAGCATTATGGGTGCTGGTCGAACTGATACTGGTGTTCACGCATCGCAAATGTTCGCACACTTTGATTATGACGATACTATTGATAGCAAGCAATTCATTCACAAAATTAATTCGTACTTGCCTAAAGATATTGTTGTCTTTGATGTGTTTATAGTATCTGATGAAGCTCACACCCGATTTGATGCCACAAAGCGAACCTACGAATACCATATTAACACATTTAAAGATCCTTTTTCACAAGAGCTTAGTTGGTATTTTCACCAGCAACTTGATCTTGATTTAATGAATGAGGCTTCACAATTGCTGTTTAATCATACTAACTTCCAAAGTTTTTCTAAGGTAAATACGGATGTAAATACTTTCGATTGTACAATTTATGAAGCGTACTGGAAGCAAGAAAACAATAAGCTACTATTTACCATTTCGGCTAATCGTTTTTTGAGAAATATGGTGCGCTCCATAGTGGGAACACTTGTAAACGTCGGTTTGAAAAAAATCACGGTAGCTGATTTTAATACTATTATTGAAAGTAAAAATAGAGATAAAGCAGGATTTTCAGTACCAGCACATGGCTTATATTTAACTAAAATCGAATATCCTTTTTTAGTGAATAAGAACGATTAATTTGATATAAAACACAAATCACTAGCCCTGATGGCAATGGAAATCCTTGATTGCCAGGTTTTGGCAAGCAAGATTGAAAAGAACAGCAGGAAAAAGCTCCTGAAAACTGAAAAAGAGCAGCAAAAAAATGAAAGCAAAAGCATTTGACACTCGATTATTTAAGAGAATATTATATTATACAAAACCATACCAATGGCGGTTCAATGGGGTGATAGCTTTTGCTATTTCACTATCCGTATTTGCGGCCTTGCGTCCTTATTTATTAAAGCAAACCGTAGACGGTTACATCCAAACAGAGGATGCCAAAGGGCTTTTGTTTTACATTACCTTGATGGGAATTGTATTGCTAGCTGAGGTTTTTTCGCAGTTTTATTTTGTCTTTTGGTCGAACTGGCTTGGACAAGATATTGTGAAGGACATTCGAATAAAGCTCTTTAAACATATTTTGAGTTTTAGAATGAAGTATTTTGATTTAGTGCCGGTGGGACAATTAGTGACTCGTTCCGTATCAGACATCGAATCGATTGCTCGTATTTTCAGCCAAGGACTTTTTATGATCATTAGTGACTTGATGAAAATGATTGTTGTACTAGCGTTTATGTTTTACATGAATTGGACATTGACATGGATTGTTATTGTGGCTATGCCTATTTTAGTGGTTATTACTCGAGTGTTTCAGCGCAAAATGCAAGTAGCTTTTGAAGAAGTGCGCACACAAATTGCCAATATGAATTCGTTTGTGCAGGAGCGCGTTACCGGAATGAAAATTGTTCAGCTGTTTACCAGAGAAGTAATCGAAGCCGATAAGTTTCGAGAAATTAACAATAAACACAAAAAAGCATGGATTAAAACCATTCTTTACAACTCTATCTTCTTCCCTATTGCCGATATTATTTCGTCACTAACACTTGGATTTATTGTGTTGTATGGTGGGATGAAAATATTGAATGGCGATACTTTCACCACCTTTGGGGATTTATTCTCCTACACCATGTTTATTACCATGTTGTTTAACCCTTTGCGTCAAATTGCAGATAAATTTAATGAAATGCAATTAGGAATGATTGCTGCTAATCGCGTTTTTGAAATTATAGATACCCAAGATCAAATACAAGATACCGGAAAAATTGAGGCGCCACTATTTGATGGAAACATAATTTTCAAGGAGGTTCATTTTAGCTATATCGCTGACGAGGAAGTTATAAAAGGCATCGATTTAGAAGTCCAATCGGGACAGACTGTTGCAATAGTTGGTTCTACAGGTGCTGGAAAATCGACCATTATCAATTTATTAAATCGTTTTTACGAAATTAATAGCGGAATAATTTATATTGATAACGAAAACATAGAAAACTACACGCTAGATTCCTTGCGAAAACAAATTGCTGTGGTTTTACAAGATGTGTTTTTATTTGCTGATACAATATACAACAATATCACATTAAACAATCCAGAAATTAGTCGAGCAGAAGTTTTAGCGGCAGCAAAAGATATTGGTGTACACGATTTTATAATGAGTTTACCCGATAATTATGATTTTGATGTAAAGGAACGAGGCGTTATGCTTTCTTCAGGACAAAGACAGTTAATTGCTTTTTTACGTGCCTATGTTAGTAATCCAAGTATTTTAATTCTTGACGAAGCCACCTCCTCAATTGATAGTTACTCCGAAGAAATGATTCAGCGCGCCACAGAAACCATCACTAAAGGTAGAACATCTATTGTTATAGCACACCGTTTAGCAACTATCATGAACGCTGACAAAATTGTGGTAATGGATCAAGGACTAATTGTCGAGCAAGGAACGCATCAGGAATTAATACATCGTGAAGGTGGCTATTATAAAAATTTGTATGATTCACAATTTTCGGTAGCTAATTAATTTTTATACTCGAAAAAAAAATATTTTAAATGTAAATCTAAAGGAAGGGAATCGCAATAAAAATAGTGGAATATAGTAACTATTAAAGTGGTAATGACTAATCAAGCATAGGCGTAGGTGATGAAATAGCACTTTTACTCTTTAAATTGTTTTATTTTTCAATAGATTTTTAATAATGGATTTTTAATCTTTTTAAAAACAGAATAATTCCTTAAATTCGCCAAATCAAATAATTTAGAAAACTTATACAATGAAATACGATATCATAGTTTTAGGAAGTGGACCAGGTGGATATGTTACTGCCATAAGAGCATCACAATTAGGGTTTAAAGTAGCCGTAATTGAAAAAGAAAACCTAGGTGGTGTGTGTTTAAACTGGGGATGTATCCCTACGAAAGCATTACTAAAATCAGCTCAAGTTTTTGATTATCTAAAACATGCCTCTGATTATGGATTGACTGTATCTTCATTTGATAAAGATTTCCCTGCAGTCGTACAACGCAGTAGAACAGTTGCCTCAGATATGAGCAAAGGAGTTCAATTTTTAATGAAAAAAAACAAGATTGACGTACTTGATGGTTTTGGTAAGCTAAAACCAGGTAAAAAGGTTGATGTTACGGATAAAGACAATAAAGTTACAGAATATAGTGCAGACCATATAATTATAGCTACTGGAGCTCGCTCTCGTGAATTACCTAACTTGCCACAAGATGGTACAAAAGTTATAGGGTACCGTCAAGCAATGACATTACCTACACAACCAAAATCAATGATTATCGTAGGTTCTGGAGCGATTGGAGTTGAATTTGCACATTTTTATAATGCAATGGGAACTGAAGTTACTATTGTTGAGTTCATGCCTAACATTGTTCCTGTTGAAGATGAAGACATCTCTAAACAAATGGAGCGTTCTATGAAAAAAGCAGGAGTAAAAATCATGACTAGCTCTTCTGTAGAAAAAATTGATACTAGTGGTGCAGGTGTTAAAGCCTATGTCAAAACAGCAAAAGGAGAAGTAGTTCTTGAAGCAGATATGTTATTATCAGCAGTTGGAATCAAAACAAACATCGAAAACATAGGACTAGAAGAGGTAGGTATCGCTACTGATAAAGATAAAATCCTTGTAAACGCTTACAATGCAACAAATATCCCAGGATACTACGCAATTGGTGACGTTACTCCGGGTCAAGCACTTGCTCACGTAGCATCTGCTGAAGGAATCAACTGTGTAGAAAAAATTGCAGGAATGCACGTAGAGCCAATCGATTACGGAAACGTACCAGGTTGTACTTACGCTACACCTGAAATTGCATCAGTAGGTTTAACTGAAAAACAAGCGAAAGAAAAAGGATACGAATTAAAAATTGGTAAGTTCCCTTTCTCTGCTTCTGGAAAAGCAAAAGCTTCTGGAACTCCAGACGGTTTTGTCAAAGTAATTTTTGATGCAAAATACGGAGAATGGTTAGGATGCCACATGATTGGTGCTGGCGTTACTGATATGATTGCTGAGGCAGTTGTAGCACGTAAACTAGAAACCACTGGACACGAAATCCTAAAATCAATACACCCTCACCCTACAATGAGTGAAGCGGTAATGGAAGCTGTTGCTGATGCTTATGGTGAAGTAATTCACTTGTAGATTTTTAATTTAGAGGAACAAAGTAATCCTTACTATAATTCAAAAAATCCGATTGGCATTAGCTAATCGGATTTTTTTGTTTCAATTGGTAGCACTTAACTTGAAATTACAAATAAATTCAAAAACAATTCAAAATCATAATGTAATTTTGAACCATGAAGATATTAATCATCGAAGACGAAAAAGAATTAGGTAATGATATTGCAAAATATCTTGCTGGTGAAGAGTACATCTGCGAATTTGCTACAACTTATAATCAAGCTCTTGAAAAAATAAACACCTACTTTTATGATTGCATTTTACTAGACATTACATTACCTGATGGTAACGGTATCGATATTTTAGAACATCTAAAAGTTTTAAAAAAGCAAGACGGAGTCATCATTATTTCAGCTAAAGATGCCTTAGATGATAAAATTAAAGGTTTACAATTAGGAGCCGATGATTACTTAACGAAACCTTTTCATTTATCAGAGCTAGCTGCCAGAATATTTTCAGTCATTAGACGAAAGCAATTTGATAACGCTACTATTATAATACAAAACGAAATAAGTATAGATCTAATTGCAAAAAGCGTTTTTATTCACGAACAGAAAATAGATTTAACAAAAACCGAATTTGATTTACTACTTTTTTTTATGGGTAATAAAAATAAAGTCATCTCAAAGAGTATTTTAGCAGAACATCTCTCTGGTGACTTTGCTGACATGCTGGACAATCATGATTTTATTTATGCACACATTAAAAATCTAAAAAAGAAATTAAATAATGCCGGAGGTGAATCCTACTTAAAAACAGTTTACGGAACCGGTTATAAATGGGTAGCATGAAAAATTTACTAAATAAATCGCTAAGCTCGTTTGCTGTTTATGCATTACTTGTTTTGGTAGCAAGTATTCCTGTCTATTTTTATTTGATTGATAATATCTGGATTAGCGAAATAGATGAAAACAACGCATTAATAGCGCAAAGAACAGAGATAGAGTTCAACCATTTACAACTTGACAATGACGAACTGGAAAAAAGTCTCTTTTTATGGAACAAAGTACAGCCTCATACACAATTGTCAAAAATAGAATCTTATACTAAAAAACCCGATTCTCTTTACACCGTCTCGAGGCAAAATACTTACGTCAGAAAAAAAGATATTAATCGCTTTAGAGGACTTTCTAAGATAATTCAAATTCATGAGTCAAGCTACCTACTTTCTGTAGAAACTATTATTGAAGAAAGCGAAGAGACTATTTGGGAAATAACAAAACTTACTTTCCTATTTTATATTTTATTAATTATTGGATTTTTAGGTCTAAACAAATGGCTGTCTAACAAATTATGGCAACCTTTCAGGCATACTTTACAACAATTAAAATCGTTTCAATTAAACAAGCAATCTAAAATTGAATTTCAAAAATCAGACACCCTGGAGTTCGAGCAACTAAACGCTTCATTAAATCACTTAATTGAGGAAAATATAACTGTATTTAAAACTCAAAAAGAATTTACTGAGAATGCATCACATGAGTTACAAACGCCATTAGCAATTATAAAAGGAAAACTTGACTTACTGTTACAGCAAAAATCGATCACCAATGAGCAGTACCTAATCGTTGAAGAAATAAATACAGTTTTGACAAGAGCTTCAAGAATTAATAGAAATTTATTGCTGCTGGCAAAAATGGAAAATAACCAGTTCCAAATTTCAAAAGCGATGAATATAAGTACGATCGCTACTGACGTTGAGCAAAATTTGCAAGGTTATTTTATCGCCCAAAACAAGCATTTTACAAAAACTATTCAAAGTGATGTTTTACTAGACTGCAATACTACACTTGTAGAAGTTTTATTAAACAACCTTCTACTCAATACCATCAAGCATTCAGATAAAGAGTCACTAATTCATCTAGCATTTACAAAAAAAGGCATTACTGTTTCCAACACTGGAACGCAACCTTTACTCGAAAGTAAATTATACAAACGATTTGCATCTATGACTAAAAATGGGGCAAATAGCGGTTTAGGATTAGCCATTGTTAAACAAATTTGCGAGGTACACGGTTGGAAAATTCAGTATACTTTCGATACTAAAAGCCACATTTTTTCTATCTCATTCTAAATTTCAAATTTTCTACAAAATTGGTACTGACATTTGTAGAAAATTTAAAAATATAGAATAATGAAATACTTTGTAACTATTGGTCTCGTCTTAATGATAACGTTTAGTACGAGGGCACAGGAAAATAATGCACCTGAAAAAGACAGCCTCTCTTTTATTAAATCAAAGAGAATGTCCGATGACGATTTAGCTAAAAAAAAAGAAGGAACTTTTATAACAGGAATTCCAGATTTTTCTTCAGATCCAGTTACTGGTTTTGGATTTGGACTTAGAGGCAATGCTTTTTATAATGGCGAAAGAACGAATCCTTTATTCGCTTACACTCCCTATTTAGCTAAATTAAAGGCGAATATGGCTTACTATACTTCAAACGCAAGAGAACTCGTTCTATCTTTAGATATTCCTTACTATAAAGGAACGCGTTGGAGATTCAAAATTGATTTCAAAGCACAACAAAATCCATCAAATCTGTATTTTGGACTTACAGAGTCGACCCTAAATCAACTAAGCCTACCATCAGACCCTAATACATCTTTTAGCACTTATGATGAATTTGATCGCGCTCGAAAAACGACTCGTGCTGGAGAACCTGGAGAGGGAGCAATAGTTACTGATGCACTCTCCAACCGATTTAGAGAAACAGAATACATGCTGAATTTAAAAGCTGATTATGCCATAGGAAACGGAAGATGGAGAGTAATGAGTGGTTACGAAATTCAGAATCTAAAATACAAAACCTTTGAAGGAGAAGAGGCTGACGCTATAGACCCTATTTCTGGTGAAGAAACCACAGCAGCAAATGGATTTTCATTGTTGCAAAGAGATTTTGAACAAGAAGAAATTTCAGGTTTAGATGGCGGATGGATTTCTATTTTTCAAACTGCTTTGATCTACGACACTAGAGATTTTGAACCCGACCCAACAAAAGGATATTATTTTGAAATCGCAAATGAGTACTCTAGTAAATATATAGGTTCACAATACAATTTTAATAAATTATTTGTGCAAGGTAGAGCTTATCAGAAATTACCTTTTGGTAAAAGAACCGTTCTCGCCGGCCGATTAGGAATTGGTAATATATTTGGATCGAATGCTCCGTTTTTTGAATTTCAAGATCAATGGAGCCCTGATGGAAGTATTAACTCCTTAGGAGGAAGACAGTCGCTGCGCGGATATAGAGCCAATAGATTCTTAGCTCGCTCGCTATGGTTTACAAATATCGAGTTGAGGATTAGACTAGCTGAAGCAAGACTAGGTAAACAACGTTTTACTTTTGGAGTTGCTCCTTTTTTTGATGCTGGAACAGTTAGAGACCGTTGGCAGAATTTAAACTTAAAAAACATTAAAACATCATATGGAAGCGGCTTAAGAATAGGATGGAATCAATCAACAATACTATCTTTTGATTACGGTGTTTCTACCGAAGACCAATTGTTTTTCTTCGGAATAGGACAAATATTTTAATCATTTATTTCTTTAATTACCAATCCGGTTTGTGCTAGCTAATCGGATTTTTTTGTTTCTCTAACCACAGCTTACTATCCATTATTTCACTTGATCTTTGCTTCTAGCAAAGATAGTTATCATAAAATAGAGATTAAATTTCCATACAATTTTAGCAGCAAATTGTGAAAGGAGAGTTTCAAGTTTATTATAAAAATCACTAAATTAGCACAAAGTAACTTTTTTTTTCTGCTGCAGTGCAAACGATAATACGCTTACACCTAATCTTCTAATATATATAGTATGAATAGCTTAATGATGAATTACCCACTTACTACGACTACTATTCTTGAATATGGGAACAGTGTTTATCCTAACAAAAAAATAATTACTTACCTACCTGATGGAAATCGTCACGAATACCAATTCAGTGATATGTACAAGCAGTGCAAAAAGCTAGCTAATGCCCTAACCAAAAAATTAGGAATTAAAGCAGGAGATATAGTAGGTACATTTGCTTGGAATCATGCTGCTCATGTTGAACTGTATTATGGTATAGCAGGAATTGGCGCCGTTTGTCATCCTATAAACATTCGATTATCAAGCCAACAAACAGAATACATCATTAATAATTCAGAAGACCGAGTTGTATTTATTGATGCTACCTTAGTTCCTTTAATGGAAAAAATCGCACCACTACTAGAAACAGTAGAATGTTACATTCTGCTTAATGCTTCTATAGATTTTAAAACAACATTACAAAACACTATTCGTTATGAGGACTTACTTTTAGATCAATCAGAAGATTATGAATGGCCACTCTTAAATGAAAATGAAGCTTGCGGTATGTGTTACACGAGCGGAACAACCGGTCTACCAAAAGGAGTTTTATACTCCCATCGTTCCACTTATTTGCACGCTTCTAACATCATATCTCCCAATGCAGGTAATTTTAGCAACGAGGACAAACTACTCTTAATTGTACCTCAATTTCACGTTATGGCCTGGGGATTCCCCTATTTATGCTTGTTATCAGGGTCAGATATGGTTCTGCCGTCATCAAATTTACAGCCAGAAGCCATCATCAATATTTTGCAAGAAGAGAAAATCACTAAAGCTAATGGCGTACCTACAATTTGGTTAGGAGTTTACCACGCAATGAAACAAAATCCTCCAAAAGAAAAATTAGCACTTACAGAATATTTGGTAGGAGGTTCAGCACTACCTAAAAGTCTAATTCAAGGATTTGACAAGGATTTTGGAATAAAAGGAGTGCAAGCTTGGGGAATGACTGAAACTTCTCCACTAGGAACTGTATCACGATTGCAACCACAGCATTATGACTTACCCGAAGAGGAGCAACTAAATATTCGTGCCAAACAAGGAATCGCTTTCCCTGGTGTTGAAATCCGAATTATGACAGATGAGGGCACTTTAGCGCCTTCAGATGGCAAAACTATGGGCGAATTGCAAATTAGAGGTGCTTGGGTAATTAATTCCTATTTCAAAACTAATAATCATGAAAGTTTTACTGCTGATGGTTGGTTTAAAACCGGCGACGTAAGTACAATTGATTCAGATGGTTACATGGAGATAAAAGACCGAACCAAAGATCTTATAAAAAGTGGCGGCGAATGGATTTCAAGTGTCGCCTTGGAGTCGGCTTTAATGGCGCATCCCAACATACGAGAAGCAGCAGTAATTGCCATTCCTGATGAAAAATGGGTCGAAAAACCATTGGCTTCCATCGTATTAGCCAATAAAGAGCAAACGACTACAGATACCGAATTAATGGAGTTTCTCGATAGAGAATTTGTAAAATACCAAATCCCAAAAGATTATGTCTATTTAGATGAAATCCCTAAAACAAGTGTAGGTAAATTTGACAAGAAAGAAATCCGCCGACTTTTTTCGGAAGGAAAACTAAAATAAACTTTAACTATGTTCTACCACATATATAGCTTTTTATTAATGTGTCTGCGGTAGAACTATTTTTTACTAAAGTTTGGGCGTATCCCTACTTCCACTCCGTTGCAGTAAGGCCGGGCTATTCGCTCTATCTTTTATTGCATTCCATTCCATAAAAGGATGCCGCTACTATCCCTTACGCAAGAAAATAGGACAACATAGAAAAGCATTTTAGACCAAGAAAAACGTCTTTGTCTCACTAACTAATTCGTGCGTGTGTAGTGGTAATTCTTTTTCGACATAAGGATGTGAAGCACCAAAAACATGATTCGCACCCTCGATAACATGCTGTTTAGCTTTGGTAAAATGCTTTTTTAATAAATTAAATTCATCCATTTTTACTGCTTGGTCATCGGTTCCTTGAATAATCAAATACGGAATGAGTAGTTTTTTACTAGCTATAGCCAAACTGTATTTTTCTTCATTGCTTTCTAAATCATCTAAAACAGCAATATCCAAAGGCATCATTTGGTTCGTTCTCGCATTTTTAATGTACTGAACACCATCGGCCCTCCATTTACTTCTAAATTTTGAATTCCACGAGCGGTGAAAATCAAACGGACTTGCCCAAGTACAAACCTTCTTAATTTTAGTTTTATACTGCGAACAATACAGCAATGCAGAAACACCGCCTTTACTATGCCCAATGATAAATATTGTATCGGTATCAATATTTGGAACTATCGTTGGCAATTTGCTAACCACAAACTCCTCGACACTTTTTATATCTTCCATTTCTTTTCCCAAAGTATTCACTGCAAATTTGTCTAATTGATCAAAATCAATTGAATCTTCCAATCCCAAGCCATTATGTGAAAAGTTAAACTTCAAGAAAGCAAAACCATTGTCTACGAAATAGTCGGCAACCATTTTCCAACATCCCCAATCTTTAAAACCTTTAAATCCATGACAAAAAATAATTATTCCTTTCTGCTCTTTTGACTCGGCATAGCTCAAGTCTATTGCCATTTTTTGCTGTGAAGCTCCTTCAATTACAAGTGATTTATTTAGGATCATGATTTTTCTATTTGGAATTCCATTATATACACGAACAAATATAAGAACTAAAAATAAATGTACTAGGATAAGTATAAATTCTAATCGCTATTCCATAGTAATGATTTGATTTACATTTAATTAAACGAATTAAATAATAGTTTAATGTACCATTAAAAACTAGTCCGTTTTCGTTATCTTAGTTTTTTCATAACCAACCAAAAAAACTAAAATGCGTTATCTTTCCTTACTACTCGTTTTTCTGATACTAACATCCTGCAAAGAAAAATCAAATTCAAATGAGATCTTTGTTTCTAACTATTTCAACTATGGCGATTCATTAGAAACGGCAGGTGTTAAAATGATCCCGATCCAAACGCCCGTTGGTGAATTTAAGGTTTGGACGAAACGCTTTGGCACAAATCCAAAAATTAAAATCTTATTGCTTCACGGTGGTCCCGCAATGACCCACGAGTATATGGAGTGTTTTGAAACTTTTTTTCAAAGAGAAGGATTCGAGTTTTACGAATACGATCAACTAGGCTCTTACTATAGCGATCAACCAAAAGACAGTTCGTTATGGACCGTTGACCGATTTGTAGAAGAGGTGGAGCAAGTTCGTAAAGCAATTGGCGCCGATAGCTCTAACTTTTATGTGATAGGAAATTCATGGGGAGGAATTCTAGGAATGGAGTATGCTTTGAAATACCAAAAAAACTTAAAAGGATTAATCGTAAGCAACATGATGGCTAGCGGTACAGAATATGGAGCCTATGCAAACGATGTGCTAGCTAAACAGATGAAACCCGAGGTACTTGCTGAGATTAGAGCGCTAGAAGCAAAAAAGGATTTCGCTAATCCTCGCTATATGGAATTGTTAATACCCAATTTTTACAAAGAATACCTATGCAGATTAGAAGAATGGCCTGATGCGGTAAATCGTTCTTTCAAACATACAAATAACGAGGTTTATACCCTTATGCAAGGTCCGAGCGAGTTTGGGATAGGTGGTCGTCTTGCTAATTGGGATGTCAAAAACAGATTAAAAGAAATTGCAGTTCCTACGCTAATGGTAGGTGCTAAATATGACACCATGGATCCAAAAGCGATGGAAGAGCAGAGTAAATTAGTGGAAAATGGCAGTTACTTGTACTGCCCTAATGGGAGCCACTTAGCGATGTGGGACGATCAAAAAGTATTTATGAGAGGCGTAATTCAATTTATAAAAGGTGTTGATCTAGGGAAATAAAATTAACACTGATACGATTCAATATCTGATCTAGTATAACTTTTAGTTATACTAGATCGCAAAATACAATTTCCTTTTGTAGCAAATAAAGTAGTTCTTTGCATTGTTTTAAAACAGATCATTATTTTAAGCAATGCCAACTAAAGAACAAGAACCAAATAGAAAGAAAATACTAGACAAAAGCATAACTACCAGAGAGCTTATCTTTTTAGTAGCATTTGTACTTTGTTTATCTCCTTTTATAACTCCTCCTATCGCATTGCTGATGGGATTAATAATCGCTCAGTTTATAGGTCACCCTTACTTGCATCTCAATCACAAGGCTACCCATTTACTCTTGCAAATATCGGTAGTTGGTTTAGGCTTTGGTATGAACGTAGAGAGTGCTTTAAAAGCGGGACAAAATGGTCTTATATTCACGATTATATCGATCATTGTTACCTTAACAGCAGGTTATTTTTTGGGTAAAGCGCTAAAAATTGACAAAAAAACATCCTATTTAATTGGCGCGGGAACTGCTATATGTGGAGGTAGTGCGATAGCTGCCATTTCACCGGTTATTAAAGCCGAAGAAAAACAAATATCTATTGCACTTGGAACTATTTTTATACTTAATTCGATTGCATTACTACTATTTCCATTTATTGGACATTACCTCAACTTATCACAAACACAATTCGGAATGTGGTGTGCTATTGCTATTCATGACACTAGCTCAGTTGTAGGTGCTGCTAGTAAGTACGGACCGCAGGCTCTTGAAATAGCAACAACCGTTAAATTAGCGAGAGCATTGTGGATTATACCTATCGCTTTCTTGTCGACTTTTATTTTCAAAAGTAAAGGCACAAAGGTCAAGATTCCATATTTTATTGGTCTATTTGTTTTGGCCATGATTGCTAATACCTACCTACCCTTTGTACAGGAAATCAGCTCCTATCTTACTTCTATTGCAAAATCAGGTTTAACATTGACTCTTTTTCTTATCGGATGCGGTCTATCAAAAGAAGTGCTTTCAGCTGTTGGGTACAAGCCTTTAGCGCAAGGTATCGCACTTTGGATTCTGATTTCTAGCATGGCATTATGGGCGGTAATCCGTTTGTTCTAAGCTCAATAGCCTTTTAAAAAAGAGCCTCAAACTGATACTACAAAAAAACAATAACTTAATTCATTTTAGATTCTTCCATAGTAGGTATTTAGTAAAAGTTACTACTCCATAATCCCTTGTTTTTCTATCTTTGCGTAATAAATAAAAAGCCGACCTAATATCACACAAATGATTACAAAAGCTACTCTACAAGATATTCCTGCATTACTTTCACTAATCAATGGCGCTTACCGTGGCGAATCCTCTAAAGCAGGATGGACAACTGAGGCAGAATTACTAGGAGGCCAAAGAACTGACGGAGGGGAATTAACTCAAATTCTGTTAGACCCTAAAAATACGTTGTTAAAATATACTGAAGCTGACCAAATTTTAGGCTGTGTTTTATTAACAGCCGAGGAGAAGCAATTGTATCTGGGAATGCTGAGCGTAGCGCCTCAACTACAAAATAGTGGTATTGGTGCCAAACTTTTGGCGCAAGCTGACCTTCACGCAAAACAATTAAACTTGCCTAAAATAGTGATGACTGTAATATCAATCCGATCAGAATTAATAGCATATTATATTCGTAAAGGCTACGTAGATACGGGCCTTAAAGCACCTTTTCCAAAAAGTCATTTACATTCTGTGTTAGGGAGCGAAACATTAGATTTTGTGGTACTAGAGAAAGCAATTGCTTTATAGACTAAACTATAAGACCATTTCTTCATGTAGCCGGCTGATGGTACGCTCTAAGTCATCACAAAGTCCCGGATGAGGCCGTGATGTTTGAATTGCAGAACTTCTCAATGCTGTTAACCAGCGAAAACGAGAAGGAATATCGAACTGAGCAATAGGACCACCTTCTTTAGCACCATGAGCAATTTTTTGAAAAGAATCTAAATTCCGTTGCAACTGCTCACACTCAAAATCAGGAGAAAATAGAGCTAATTTTGCTTCATTAACTGTATAAATCATCTTTATAAACTTGGCTTTTTTACAAAAAAGTACAATTCCTACATTTAGGAATTCTTCACGTTCTACCCTTGGCACAACCCGAATTACGGCATACTCATATAAGTGCTTCTCTTGCATTTTGTGCTTCGTTTATGAAAATTTCAGAATGGTTCAATCTAGTCACTAAAAATTGATAGTAGACTTCCCTAATGGCTTCGGGAGATTCATCGGTATCCTGCCATTGCAACCAATCTAAGGGAATTAATTGTACAATAGCTTGTAGGGTAGATGGCGTTAAAATAGTTTTAAACATGTCATCAGCCTCTTTGATCATACTCGCTTGCGGTAGCAAAACGTGATCTTTTATTAACTTAAACGGACTTTTAGCATGTTGTTCCCAATTGGTCCAAGAATGGTGAAAATAGAAACTTGCTCCATGATCAATTAACCACAACTCTTTGTGCCATAGCAGCATATTTGTATTTCTAAACGTTCTGTCAACATTAGTTATATAAGCATCCAGCCATACTATTTGAGACGCCATTTTAGCATCAACTACGGTCACGACAGGATCAAAATTAATTGCTCCTGACAAAAAATGTAATGCTAAATTTAATCCCTGGCTTCCTTGTAGAAGATCTTGTATTTCTTCATCGGCTTCCGTACGACCAAAGGCTTCGTCAAGATTTGCAAACACTAATTCTGGAATAGCCAGCTTTAAAACGCGCGCTATTTCCCCTCCTAAAAGTTCGGCAATCAAAGCTTTTACGCCATGTCCTGCTCCTTTAAACTTGAGTACATATTTATAATCATCGTCGGCTTCCGCCAAAGCGGGTAAGGAACCACCCTCGCGCAATGGGGTGATGTACCGTGTTACATTTACGGTGCGAAGATCCAGGTTAGTTGTCATAATTGAAATTTACTGAGGTACAAATTTACAAATAACAATGCTCACAATAATTAATATAACTAGTTAATTATTTGTGTCGTTTTCTAAAGTTAAAAATGCTCTCCCTATATTCGAAATAATGTCTGAAGCAATAAAAGACTGCGTTCCAGTTTCAGTAATGGCGATATCGGCAGTTAGTCCGTGGAGGTAGACTCCCAAAATAGCAGCATTGACTGCTTCATATCCTTGTGCTAACAAACTTGTAGTCATTCCGGTTAATACATCGCCGCTTCCTGCGGTTGCTAAAGCGGCATTTCCTGTCGTATTTTTGTAAACAGTTTCTCCATCGATAATATGAGTCGGTGCTCCTTTCATTACGACCACTAAATTATATTGTTTTGAGAAAGCAATAGTTTTTTCGAATTGCTCCTCTTCAGATTCCCAAGGACCAATGAGCCGCTCTAACTCTTTAGGATGGGGCGTTACGATTGTTTTTGAGGGCAGTAAATGCAGCCATTCTTTATTCCGTGAAACACAATTTAAGGCATCGGCATCAAGAACTAGAGGTATTATGTTAGAGACTAGAAAATCATGTAGCGCTTTTTGTGTTTCTTGCTCCTGCCCTATACCGGGTCCAATACCTATGGCTTGCGGTTTGATTTGAAACTTAACATTAGACAGATGCCTTTGGGCAACATCAGTAATAACCATTACCTCTGGAATTGCAATTTGAAGGATGTCATATCCACATTCAGGCACAAATGCAGTTACAAGTCCGCAACCCGTTTTAATTGCTGCTTTTGACGCTAAAACAGCAGCGCCCATTTTCCCATAGCTACCGGCGATTAGTAAAGCATGACCTTGAGTGCCTTTGTGAGCAAAAGCACTAACGATCTGATAGCGATCTTGGATTTCTTTTTTAGTTATAGGTATAAAATACATTTGCTGAAATTTATATAAAAATACGCTTTTAAACGAATTACCATCTCTTTAAGCCAATTAATCTGGTTACTTTTAAAATTTATTTCTTTGCTGTTAATTACCTTTAAAATCAATTTTGTTGTGAAATCAATAAAAAAGACCTCCTAGATGTTTACTATTATCTCAAAAAATCATACTTTAGTAATCTAAAATTAACGGTAAAACCAATTCCAATAAACTATCTCCTTTATGAAAAAAACACTCTATTTATTCGTAGCTATTGCTAGCTTTATGAGCACCATAGCACAACCAAAAACAGACTCTACCGATAAGAGTGCTGCGAAAAACGAAAAACCTTCAGAGAGTAATCTAGTTTTCAATCCTGATAAAAGTGTCATAACAGAACATGTTACCACCATTAAAGGACAAAAAGTACCTTACAAAGCCACTACCGGAACTATGCCTGTTTGGGATGAAGACGGAAAAGCGATCGCTGGCTTGTTCTACACGTATTATGAACGTACAGATGTGAAAAATAATGAATCACGTCCGTTAGTTATTTCTTTTAACGGAGGTCCTGGATCTGCATCAGTATGGATGCACATAGCGTATACCGGTCCTACTCTATTAAAGATTGATGATGAAGGATATCCTGTACAGCCTTACGGAATAAAAGAAAACCCATATTCTATTCTTGATGTTGCTGATATAGTTTACGTAAATCCTGTTAATACAGGCTATTCTCGTGCTATAAGTAAGGATACGCCCAAAGCAACATTTTTTGGTGTTAACGCTGACGTAAAATACTTAGCAAGTTGGATTGGTAGCTTTGTAACAAGAACAAATCGTTGGGCCTCTCCTAAGTATCTTATAGGAGAAAGCTACGGAACTACTCGAGTATCTGGGTTGGCTCTAGAGCTTCAAGAAAAACAATGGATGTACTTGAATGGTGTAATATTAGTTTCTCCAACTACTTTGGGAATTAATCGTGGAGTAGCTACGGATGGTGCTTTGAAATTACCTTATTTTGCTGCTACTGCTTGGTACCACAAAATGCTTCCTGCCGACTTACAAAGCAAAGATTTAAATGATATGTTACCCGAAGTAGAGGAATTTACCATGAACGAACTTTTGCCTGCCATGAGCAAAGGAGGCGCGCTTGAGGAAGGGAAAAGAAAAGAAATTGCAGCAAAGATGGCACGCTACTCAGGTATGTCAGAAAAGGTGATTTTACAAAATAACCTTGATGTGCCTACTGGATATTTCTGGAAAGAATTATTGAGAGACCAAGGATTTACCGTAGGTAGACTTGACTCTAGATACAAAGGTATTGACAAAAAAGATGCGGGTGACCGTGTCGATTTTAATGCCGAATTAACGTCGTGGTTGCATTCGTTTACCCCTGCAATAAACATGTACTTGCGTAACGATTTGAAATACAAAACCGACTTTACCTATAATATGTTTGGTCCTGTACGCCCTTGGGATAACTCTAATGATAATACTGGAGAAAACTTGCGTCAGGCGATGGCTCAAAACCCGTATTTGCATTTACTGGTGCAATCTGGATATTATGATGGTGCTTGCGATTATTTTAATGCTAAGTACAATATGTGGCAAATGGATCCTAGCGGAAAATTGAAAGATAAAATGTCTTGGAAAGGATACCGCAGCGGACACATGATGTACCTCAGAAAACAAGATCTTGAAACCGCTAATGAAGATATTAGAGATTTTATAAAAGCATCGATACCTAAAGCAGGACAAGCTGCTAAGTACTAAGCATATTAGTCAAATAATTATGAAAAACGACAAGTCTAAATTTATGGATTTGTCGTTTTTTTTATTAAAATTAGGATCCAGAGACGCATTTTCCTAGCCCTGATGGAAATGAAAAGCCCGGAATAATGGAATTTAGTTTTTATTAGGACCACAAAGCGACTAAAAGAAGCTTAGTGGTACTTTATAAAAACAAATTACAGGGTGAGGACTTGCAATGTACAGCAGGAAAAGGCTTCAAAATATATGGATTAATCATAAATTATGGGCTAAATATGATAATTTTTAAATAAATTAGCCACTTCAAATTTTATACCGAAACACAATGAAAAATACTGCGCTTACGCACATACACGAAGGTTTGGGAGCTAAAATGCTTCCGTTTGCGGGATACAACATGCCCATTACTTATGAAGGAATTAATGCCGAACACGAAACGGTTCGTACTGCTGTAGGGGTTTTTGATGTGTCACACATGGGAGAGTTTTTACTTTCTGGACCAAATGCATTGGCTTTGATTCAAAAAGTAACTTCGAATGATGCCTCAGTTTTGACTGTGGGGAAAGCACAATATTCTTGTTTGCCAAACAATGATGGCGGAATTGTAGATGATTTGATCATTTATAAAATGAAAGAAGAGCAATATTTACTAGTTGTAAATGCGTCGAATATTGACAAAGATTGGGATTGGATTTCGGCACAAAATGATTTGGGTGTCGAGATGAAAAACCTATCTGATGATTACTCTTTATTAGCAATTCAAGGACCAAAAGCCGTTGAAGCAATGCAATCCTTGTCATCGATTGACTTGAGCGCGATTCCGTATTACCACTTTGAAGTAGCTGATTTTGCTGGTTTCGAACATGTAATTGTTTCTGCTACAGGGTATACTGGATCAGGAGGATTTGAAATTTATTGTAAAAATGACCAAGTAGAAACGATTTGGAATAAGGTTTTTGAGGCTGGAGCCGCTTTTGGAATCAAACCTGTAGGTCTTGCAGCTCGTGATACGTTGCGTCTTGAAATGGGTTTTTGCCTTTACGGGAATGACATCAACGATACTACCTCGCCACTAGAAGCAGGATTAGGTTGGATTACTAAATTCACAAAAGAATTTACCAACTCTGAAAATTTGAAAAAGCAGAAAGAAGCTGGTATTACCAGAAAACTAGTTGCTTTTGAAATGCAGGAACGCGCGGTGCCAAGACACGATTACGAAATCGTAGATGCAAGCGGAGCTGTTATCGGGATTGTTACTTCGGGAACGATGTCACCTTCTATGAATAAAGGAATTGGTTTAGGCTATGTTACTGTAGCAAATGCTGCTGTGGATGGAGACATTTACATTCGTATTCGTAAAAACGACGTACCTGCAAAAGTGGTAAAATTGCCGTTTTACAAGAAGTAAAAGTACTAGTTGTGCATGCGACGTTTTATTTTTTTTGAATTAAAATGAAAAGCGTTATTTTTGCAGACTTAAAAATACAAAACATTGATTTCTCTTCGTGAAAGTTGAAAATTCAATTCAAAAAATAATCAGAAATGGGTAGAGCATTTGAATTTAGAAAAGGTAGAAAAATGAAACGTTGGTCAGCAATGGCCAAAACATTTACTAGAATAGGTAAGGATATTGTAATGGCGGTTAAGGAAGGTGGTCCAAATCCAGATGCCAACTCTAGATTAAGAGCTGTAATACAAAATGCTAAGGCTGCCAATATGCCTAAGGACAATGTAGAGCGCGCTATTAAAAATGCCAGCAATAAAGATACTGCCAACTACAAAGAAGCTTTGTTTGAAGGCTACGCTCCACACGGAATTGCACTTTTGATCGAAACGGCTACTGATAATAACAACAGAACGGTTGCTAATGTTAGAAGTTACTTTAACAAATGCAACGGCACAATGGGAACACAAGGATCGGTTGAATTCATGTTCGACCATACTTGTAATTTCAGAATTCCTGCTGAAGGCCTTGATGCTGAAGAATTAGAATTAGAATTGATCGATTTTGGTGCTGAAGAAGTTTTTGAGGACGAGGATGGAATCTTAATCTACGCTCCTTTTACAAGCTTTGGAACGATCCAAAAAGAATTAGAAAGCAGAAGTATCGAAATTCTTTCGTCTGGCTTTGAGAGAATTCCGCAAATCACTAAAAAAGTGACAGAAGCCGAAATGGCCGACGTAGAAAAGTTGATTGAAAAACTAGAAGAAGATGACGATGTGATGAATGTATATCACACCATGGAAGAAGCATAATACTTGGTCCTAATTAAATATCAAACTCTAGCTTAGGCTAGAGTTTTTTTGTTTCAGAATGTAGAATATAAATAAAACAATATGTTATTCCTTATTTTAAGTATTTTAAGTAGTGTGATCGTAGGTGTTATTTTTAAGATAAGTCGCAAATACACTATCAATACCGCGCAAATTGTAGCCTGGAATTACGCTTTTGCAATATCATTATGCTATTTTATTTTTAAGCCTACTATCACTGATATAGATGCAACTGCACCATGGAGTATCTATGTACCGCTTGGAATTTTACTTCCCTCTATATTCCTGTTTTTAGCTGCATCTATAAAGTATATGGGAATTGTAAAAACAGATGCTGCGCAGCGGTTATCACTTTTTATTCCCATTCTTGCCGCTTGGCTGCTATTTAATGAGGAATTTAACACCTTAAAAGTAATTGCATTTGTAATTGCACTTCCGGCCTTATTGCTTATTCTTAGTAAGAAGGCAGAGAACAAGAACAACAAATGGGTCTATCCAATGGTTGTTTTAATTGGTTTTGGCACAATTGATATATTGTTTAAGCAAATTGCTTTAGCTACCAGCTTGCCCTTTACTTCTTCTCTATTTATTGTTTTTGGGATTTCGCTGTTCATCATGATCGCAATTGTGATATACGAACTGATTATCAAAAAAATAAAAATAGCTCCTATCAACTTGGTTTTAGGTGCATTAGTAGGTGTTTTTAACTTTAGTAATATTTTATTTTATCTTAAAGCACACCAAGCTTTTGCTAAAAATCCGTCGACTGTCTTTGCAGCCATGAATATGGGGGTTATCATTATAGGAAGCTTGGTGGGGATTTTAATATTTAAAGAAAAACTAAATACAAAAAACTACGTCGGTCTAGTTTTTGCGCTAGCGGCCATCGTTTTAATTACCATTTCTCAAATGACTATCTAAAGAAAAAAGATTTGCATTAGTTTCATTTAATAGTGTAAATTCACTTTTAGTAATCTATCCGACCGTTAAGCATACGTTAGAAATAACTATCTAATTATACTATGCGGTTTTTTATATAGTTTTAAAAAGAGATATGTTTTTTATACGAATACAAGTTCATTATCTTTGCCTTCGTTTTAAGAATTAAATGGTGCTTAAGAGGCAAATTATAAGCTCTTTTACAGATGCTATTTCACAGAATCAAAAAGAATATTCGTACTTGTTTAACGCTTAAAATTAATACAGGCAGTAAACAGCAGTCTAATTATTAAAGACAAATAAACAAAAATATTGAGTGATTTTTAATGCTAATAAGTGCTTCCAATAAAAGAAGTTTTTTACAATTAAAAGTACTCGAACTAGATTAAAATCGTTCAAAGGAACACTTAAATAAAATACCTTATGACAAACAATATTCTAATTGAAAATCAATACAATAGAACAAGTTTATTTGAAAAAGAGAATGTAAATTATTTAGTACGCATCCTAAAAAGATTCAACACCGTACCAAAAATAAACAATATCAACATAATCACTTCTACTAGTGAACCTACGGTTTTTAAAATCGTACCTAATAAATCGATTATTATTGGTGCTGCTTTTTTGGACCAACCTATCTTAGCGTTAGTTTACTTACGCTATGGAATCGAATGGCAATTATGGTATAAAGCCCTAAATAACGATAAAAAAGATATCGCTTTGTGTGATATTACCGCCTTAGAAGTAATTAAAATTTTTTATAATTTACTTCCTAAAGATGATAAAGAAAAATTAGAAAATCTGGATTCTGTTTTAATAAATTTGATTAAAGACAATTCGGATTCAGCTGCAGAAACATTATCAAAACATGAAGAACTACAGTCTTTTCATGGACTTAAAACTTCGGATGCTGTAATTGACGCATCATGGAAAGCAATAGTTGATAATTTAGCTAAACCAACCGAATATTTATTAATGGCCGGAGGTGACCTTAGATTAAATATTGACGAAATTCATTTGTTGAATAAATATGGTTGCAGACCATTCCCTAGACCTGAAGCCTTTACTTTTGCATCCTCTACTGCTTCTAGCGTTTCTAATTTTGCCTTTGACAAGACAGATAAAGTACGAAGTATCTTGATTAGAAATAGCTTAAAAAACGGCTTTAAGAAAACGACAACTGAATTTTCTGAGTTATTAAAAAGTAGTCTTCGAAAAATTTTTAAACTTAATGAAGAATGTGAAATCATATTTTCACCTTCTGGAACTGACTCTTCCCTTCAGATTGCGGCCATAACACAAACCATCTGTCAAAAAGAAATTACACATATCTTAGTAGCCTCGGATGAAACAGGAAGCGGAGTAGCCGCAGCATTGCGTGGATGTCACTTTGAAAATACTACAGCTTTAAATTATCCAATTAAAAAAGGAGAACGTATCGAAGGATTTAGAGATGTCAATTTAATCGAAATTCCGTTTAGAGATGAAAACGGCGCTTTAAAATCGACTAGTCAATTAGATGAAGAAGTATTTGCCGCTGTTACCAAAACAAAAGAGGAAGGCAGACAGGTTGTATTACACACCATGGATCAATCAAAATTAGGCTATCAATCTCCAAGCGATGACTTAATCAAAAAACTGAACAAAATTGAAAATCTATCCATGCAAATTATCGTAGATGGTTCGCAATTGAGGTTAGATCCAAAAGACATTCAGTATTATTTAAATAAAGGGTACATCGTGACGGTTACGGGTAGCAAGTTTTTTACGGGCCCTCCTTATGCTGGTGCTTTGATTTTACCTAAAAATGTAACAAAGCTGATTCATTCTGCTACAAATCCCTTACCTAAAGGACTAACTCAATATTACAATAATTCAGACTGGCCTGCCTCTTGGTTTTGTTCTACCAAATTGTCTGATGGATATAATTATGGGTCATACATGCGATGGAATGCGGCAATAGTCGAAATGGATCGCTACTACAAAACGCCTATTTTGTACCGTAACATGGGTATCGAGATGTTTTGTAACTTTGTTGAAGAATCGATACATGAAGCTAGTTTTTTAGAACCTATTTATGGTGACGAAACTAAAATGAAGAGTTACAATAGTAAGGAATTTGGAATTAGAAACATTCGTACCATATTCCCTTTCTTTATTCTTCTAAAAAACGAACCGCTGTCTGTTGACAAGGTAAAAAAACTGTACAGCTTATTGAATTCTGATTTATCAGAACAGTTTGAAGATGCATCTCTAGAGATTATTAGATTAGCTGCTCAAAAATGTCATATTGGTCAAGCAGTAAATGTTAAGTACACAAATGATATTGAAAGCGCTATTTTAAGAATTAGTTTGGGTTCAAGAGTCATTTCTGAGAGTTGGGTAAATAGAGACATCAGCCTATTCTTCAGAAATATAGAATTACAAATGAGTCAAATAACTATTACTATTAAAAAGATCGAATTGATCTTAAACAATCCACAGTTGCTGGATTAAGCAATTCCTAGTCTTATAAAACTCAAAAATCCCATTTGCTTAAGCAAATGGGATTTTTTTATTCCTAATAAAGCGTAATTATTTTGTAATCGATTCTAAGTCGAACAAGAAAGTGAATTCTTTTGCCAATTCCTTAAGCGCTTCAAATCGCCCAGATGCTCCACCATGTCCAGCATCCATATTCGTATCTAAATATAAAACAGTATCATTTGTCTTCATGGTACGTAGCTTAGCAACCCATTTAGCAGGCTCCCAATATTGCACCTGTGAATCATGCAATCCTGTTGAAACATACATATTAGGGTAGTTTTGCTCTTTTACATTATCATAAGGGGAGTATGATCGCATGTAGTTGTAATACTTCTTTTTATTTGGATTTCCCCATTCGTCATATTCTCCTGTCGTAAGCGGGATGGTATCATCTAACATCGTTGTCATCACATCTACAAAAGGGACTTGTGCAATAATTCCATTATACAATTCAGGCGCTTCGTTCGCAAGTACTCCCATTAATAGTCCTCCTGCAGAGCCACCTTCTGCGTACAAATGCGCTGACGAAGTATATTTATGCATAATAACATATTTCGAGCAATCTATAAAGTCAGTAAATGTATTCTTCTTCTTAAGTAGCTTGCCATCATCATACCATTGTCGGCCTAAATCTTCTCCACCTCGAATATGAGCAATAGCATAAATAAAACCTCTATCTAAAAGCGATAATCTAGTAGTCGAAAAATATGCATCCATAGAGTGGCCGTAAGAGCCGTATGCGTAAAGCAACAACGGGTTTTCACCATTCTTTTCCATGTCTTTTCGGTAAACCATAGAAATCGGAACTTTTGTACCATCTTGAGTCGTAGCCCAAACACGTTCCTCGATATAATTATTTTTATCAAACTTTCCTCCCAGAACCTCTTGCTCTTTTAAAACGACCTTCTCTTTAGTCTTCATATTAAAATCAATAACCGACGAAGGTGTCGCCATAGATTGATACCCATAACGAAGAATGTCCGTATCAAAATCAACATTAGTAGACGTATATGCTGTGTAGGTTTGGCTTTCAAAAGGCAGGAAGTACTCCCCTTCTCCACTCCAAGGCATAATGCGTATTCTGTTCAAGCCATTAGTTCGCTCAGAAACGACTAAATAATCCTTAAAAATATCAATATCTTCTAGTAAAACATCTTCCCTATGCATAATAACCTCTTCCCAATTTTCCATGGTAGTAGCTATTTCAGGCGTTTTCATCAATTTAAAATTGGTGGCCTCATCCTTATTTGTTACAATGTAAAAACTGTCTCCGTAATGGGATATGCTGTATTCATGTCCTCTCTTACGTTTCTGAAATACCTTAAATTTCCCTTCAGGAATATCTGCAGGTAAAGTTCGAAATTCTGTTGTTAAGGTACTTGAAGAGCTTATTAAAATATATTTTCTTGATTTTTCTTTTCCAACACCTACATTAAAAGTATCGTCTTTTTCAAAATAAACTAGCTCATCAGTAGCAGTCTCTGTTCCTACTTTGTGTTTAAAAACTTTATCAGAACGTAACGTTTTTTCGTCCTGTCTCGTATAGAAAATAGTTGAGTTGTCATTTGCCCAAGTAGAATTACCAGTAGCATTCTCAATCGTATCCTTTAATATTTCACCCGTAAAGAGGTTTTTAACATGTAGGGTGTAAATACGTCGACCTACTAAATCAAGCGCATAAGTAGCATATTGATTGTCAATACTTATACTTAAACCACTTAATTTAAAATACTTGTGCCCTTCGGCTAATGCGTTACAGTCAAACATAATCTCTTCTGCTGCATCGAGACTACCTTTTTTTCGAGAATAAATAGGATACCCTTTACCTGTTTCAAATCTAGTGATGTAATAATAACCATTGTATAGGTAAGGAACAGACTCATCATCTTCCTTAATTCTGCCTTTCATCTCTTCAAACAATTCTTTTTGAAAACCAGTTTGACTTGCGGTCATGTCTTGGTAATATTGATTTTCTTTGTTCAAATAATCAATTACTTCAGGATTTTCTCTGTCATTTAACCAAAAATAATTATCAATTCTCGTATCGTCAAATTTTTCAAAAGTGGTTGGTATAATTGTAGCAACGGGCGGCTGTATCTTTTCTATCATTTTTTGGACTTTCGTATTTGTGTAAGCTGCTGCAAAAATAACACAAACAAGGTTTAGATTCCCCCTTTTATGAATATTTTACATTGCTTATTGCCCTAAAAACAGTAATTTCGTATTCAATAACTTAAAAAGAACAAAAATGGATTTAATGGGAATGATGGGTAAGTTAAAAGAGACCCAAAATAAAATTGAAGAGACAAAAAAGCGCTTAGATACTGTTCTCGTTGATGAGCAAAGTACAGATGGATTACTAAAAGTAACCTTAACTGCAAATAGAAAAGTGAAATCAATCACCATTGCAGACGAACTTTTAGAAGACAAAGAGCAACTAGAAGACTATATGATTTTAGTACTTAATAAAGCAATCGAAAAAGCAACGAAAGTCAACGAAGCTGAACTTGATGCTGTGGCTAAAATGGATATGCCAATGATTCCAGGAATGGATAATTTATTTAAATAGACAGGATAAAACCTATCGTTTAAAACAAAAAAAATGAGTTACTACAATTGATTTGTAACTCATTTTTTTATTTACTTTTCTCTTAAAACTTAGAAAGCGTTTCCAATACGTAAGTATGCATCACCTCTCTATAATCAAGATGGGTAACAATACGTAACTTGCCCTGTCCCATCGAACTTATCGAAATATTTTTCTGTTTCAACTTTTCGATTAAAACCTTTTCGTCATAAGAAGGGGCTAGTGTAAAAATAAGTATGTTCGTTTCTACTGGTTCTACTTTAGCAACCCAACTTTTAGAGCTTAGCATCGCTCCTAATTCCTTAGCTCTGCGGTGATCTTCTGCAAGTCTTTCGATATTATTATTCAAAGCATAAATTCCGGCTGCAGCCAAATAACCAACCTGACGCATACCACCACCAAATATTTTTCGGATGCGAAGCGCACGATGAATCGTTGCCTTATCTCCTAATAAAACCGAACCGATAGGAGCTCCCAAACCTTTAGACAAGCAAACCGATATCGTATCAAATATTTTTCCAAATGCTTTTGGGTCTTGCCTTTTGGCAACTAATGCATTCCATATACGTGCTCCATCAAGATGAAATTTCAAATTATTAGCTACGCAAACTTTTTTAATTTCTCTTAGATCTTCTAATTCGTAACAAGCACCACCTCCTTTATTAGTCGTATTTTCGACACACACCAAACTCGTTAGCGGGTTATGGTAAAACTCAGGATCGTTAATCGCGCCTGCTACCTGATCAGCTGTTATCATACCGCGCTTCCCATCTAGCAAACTAAAAGAAACACCACTATTAAACGATGCTCCTCCACCTTCATACAAATACACATGCGCATATTTGTCGGCTATAATTTGTTCTCCTGGTTGGGTATGTAATTTCAAGGCTGTTTGGTTTGCCATCGTTCCTGAAGGAAAAAACAAAGCGGCTTCCATCCCAAACATAGTCGCTAAACTCGACTCTAATTCAATAACAGTGGGATCTTGTTTGTATACATCATCACCCACTTGGGCGTTAAACATATACTGTAACATTTCGTATGAGGGCTTAGTAACCGTATCGCTAACTAAATTTATTTCCATATGTTTTATTTAAATGAACAACTCTAAGTTGGTCTGACGTAAAAAATTTCTATTTTTGCCTACAAAATTACATAATTTATGACAACTACCGAACAAATTAAAGGTATTGTAGAGCGCCTTGGTGCGTTGAGGAGGTATCTTTGACGTTGATGCCAAACTGATTGAAATTTCTAACGAAGAAGAAAAGACTTTTGCTCCTGATTTTTGGAATAACGCCAAAGAAGCAGAACTAATTGTAAAGAATCTTAGAAATAAAAAAAAATGGATCGAGGACTACAATAAAGCCATCGAACTTACGGATGAGTTGCAACTTGCTTATGAGTTTTATAAGGAGGGTGAACTCACTGCTGAGGAACTTGATGAGCAACATCTAGCTACTGAAAATCATCTTGAAGCCATTGAGTTCAAAAACATGCTTTCTGACGAAGGAGACACCTTAAGTGCCGTTTTGCAGATCACTGCTGGTGCTGGTGGAACAGAAAGTTGTGACTGGGCCTCCATGCTTATGCGTATGTACATGATGTGGGGTGAAAAATATGGCTATAAAATCAAAGAATTGAACTATCAAGGTGGGGAGGTTGCCGGTATTAAAACCGTTACACTCGAATTTGAAGGCGATTATTCTTTTGGTTATCTAAAAGGTGAAAATGGTGTGCATCGATTGGTGCGTATTTCCCCTTTTGATAGTAATGCTAAGCGACATACTTCATTTGCATCTGTTTATGTATATCCTTTAGTGGATGATAGTATTGAAATAGAAATCAATCCTGCCGATATCGAAATTACAACCTCACGTTCTAGTGGAGCGGGTGGACAAAACGTGAACAAGGTCGAGACTAAGGTACAATTGTACCATAAACCTACAGGAATTCAAATTCAATGTTCAGAGACGCGTTCTCAGCAAGACAATAGACAACGCGCCATGCAAATGCTTCGTTCTCAGTTGTACGAAATCGAATTAAAGAAAAAGCAAGAACAACGCGCCGATATTGAAGCCGGCAAAATGAAAATCGAATGGGGTTCCCAAATTAGGAACTACGTTATGCAACCCTACAAACTGGTGAAAGATGTTCGAACCGGACATGAAACTAGCAATGTAGACGGCGTAATGGATGGCCAAATCGATGACTTTTTAAAAGCCTACTTAATGATGATGGGACAAAAAGAAGAGGAGTAATATTATCCTAAAGTTAAATTTAAGTCTTACCGAAAATTTTCAATTTTCTGTAAGACTTTTTTTAATACATTTGCTGAAAAATCAAGTATCCTACTCATGAAAAAATCAATTTTATTTTTCTTCTTGCTGATTTCAATTACTTTCTACAGCCAAGAAAAAGTCTACTTTACCGAGGATTTCAAAGAATTACCTTCGGCAGAAAATGCAGTATATTATAGCACATACGAAGAAGTTGAAAAGGGAACGCAAAGAACAACCTACTTCCTTGATGGTACCAAACGAAACAGTGATTTGTTTTCAAACTACCGCAAGAAAATGAAGGATGGTCCATCGATTGAGTGGCATAAAAACGGAAGTAAAGCTCGAGAAGTACAATACGTTAAAAACAAGATTGAAGGAGTTACAACTTCGTATTATGAGAATGGCATTATAAAACGAAAAGAGAATTTTAAAAATGGAGATTTTGTTAATGGCAAGTGCTTTGACGAGAGCGGAAACGAAATTGCCTTTTTTCCGTATCGTAAAGAAGCTCAATTTCCTGGCGGACCTAAAGAATTCTATACTTATATTGCTAAAAATTTTCGCCAACCTAACAGCAGCCAAGGAGAAATAATCATTGGTTTTAACGTAGAATTAGACGGTAGTTTGAATCACTTTGAAATTATAAAAAGCATTAACAAAGAGATGGATTTGGCAGCTATAAAAGTTTTGGCAAATGGGCCAAAATGGGTTCCTGCTCAAATTGATGGCAAGGACACGGTTCAAAAATTAAAAATTCCAATTACCGTAAAATACAATTAAACTTAACCATTGGTAATTATCTAAACTTTATCACAAAACGGTAGCTTTACAGTTGTTTTAACTTGCGAATGCGATTTGAATAAAACAACTTTTTCATTACTAAAATAAATTAATCTCTACAACCGACAGAACATAGTTCATGTCGGTTTTTTTGTCCCCAGTTTCGCATTGTAACAAGAACTTCATACTATTAAACTTGAAGCATCAGCTATGTAAATTCGCAATTTATTCACAATACATCAATCTAAACTCTATTTTTAGTTAATCTTCCATTCCCTATTCATAAAGCATTTGGAATTTCACTAACTATTTACTTTATTTGAATTCGAATTTAACTATTTAGCAACTTACCACTTATGAAATCGTATTCAGTCCAAGAAATAAATGAAGTCCTTAAGGGAGAAGTTATAGGATCAACATCACACTTAGTTACTGCTCCTGAGCAATTAGAAGCAGCATCCGAAACAGAAATTTCATTTATTGGAAATAAAAAATACGAAAAAATATGGGCCAACTCTAAGGCATGTGTTGCCGTCGTAAATGAGGACATCGCCATACAACCTGGAGAAAATAGAGCTTTTATCAAAGTAAAAAATGCCGACTTAGCCATGTCACAAGTGCTGGAATTATTTGCACATCCTATGCCTGCATTTTCGGTAGATATCCATCCTTCGGCAGTAGTAGATAATACGGCTACAATTGGTACTGGTGCTAAAATAGGTGCAGGTTGCTACATTGGTCCCGATGTAAAAATTGGTGCTAACGCCATTATATACCCAAATGTCACGATTCTTGATGCCTCTACTATAGGTACTAACACTGTTATATGGTCGGGTAGCGTTGTTAGAGAGCGTTGTCATATTGGGAATGATTGTATTATTCATCCTAATGCGACTATTGGCGCAGACGGCTTTGGTTTCAGACCTTGTCCACAACGAGGATTAGTTAAGATTCCGCAAATAGGTAATGTAATTATAGGCAACGGAGTCGAAATAGGGGCTAATTCTTGTGTCGATAGAGGAAAATTCAGTTCAACCGTTCTTGGTGATGGTTGTAAAATTGACAATTTAGTACAAATAGGACATAATAGTAAACTAGGTCGTTTTTGTATTATGGCAGGACACAGTGGTTTAGCTGGATCCGTAACTTTAGGCGATGGTGTCATCATTGGCGGAAGCGCTTCTATTAAGGACCATACTACTTTGGGTAGCGGAGCTATAATTGGTGCAGGATCAGGTGTTGTTAGCGACGTTCCTGCAGGTAAAACCGTTTTAGGTTATCCAGCAGTAGAAGCTAGAGATGCTTTAAAACAATGGGCTATACTAAAAAGACTTGTTAACGAATCTAAGAAGTAAACGCATAGATTTTATCATATTCATAAAAAAACAGAAGTTCGCTTCTGTTTTTTTATGTTTAAAGCGAAAATTTTTTAGAATCGACTCTAAATAATAAAATTTATTTCGATTGATTTTGTAATTTAGCACCAACTATTTATAACCCTATTACAAGATGGATTTAAACTTCAACAAAAACGAAGATCACAATAAACTTTTATTATCGCAATTTAAGCACAACCTTTCGAAAGTAAAATTAGGTGGTGGTGAAAAACGCATCGAAAAATTGCATGCTGAGGGAAAAATGACTGCTAGAGAGCGTATCGATTATTTGTTAGACCCAAAAGCAAAAGCAATAGAAATTGGTGCTTTCGTAGGCGAAGGAATGTACAAGGAACACGGTGGCTGCCCATCAGGTGGTGTCGTGGTTAAAATAGGATTTATTAGAGGAAAACAATGTGTCGTGGTTGCTAATGATGCTACTGTAAAAGCGGGTGCTTGGTTTCCTATAACTGCCAAGAAAAACTTGCGCGCACAGGAAATTGCAATGGAAAACCGCTTACCTATCATTTACTTAGTAGATAGTGCAGGGGTTTATTTACCAATGCAAGATGAAATTTTTCCTGATAAGGAACACTTCGGACGTATTTTTAGAAATAATGCTCAAATGAGTAGCATGGGAATCACCCAAATTTCAGCAATCATGGGTAGTTGTGTTGCTGGTGGAGCTTATTTACCTATCATGAGTGACGAAGCTATTATCGTAGAAGGTACAGGAAGTATTTTCCTTGCGGGAAGCTATTTGGTAAAAGCTGCTATTGGCGAAACCATCGATAATGAAACTCTTGGTGGAGCAACGACACACTGCGAAATCTCAGGCGTTACTGATTACAAAGCCAAAGACGACAAAGACGCTCTTGACAAAATAAAAAATATCGTAGATAAAATTGGGGATTATAACACCGCTGGTTTTAGTCGTGTGAAAGCCGAAAAACCAGCTTTAGACGAAAAAGAATTATACGGAATCCTTCCGAAAGCCCGTAACGAGCAATACGACATGATGGATATCATCAATCGTTTGGTAGATAACTCGGAGTTTGAAGCTTATAAAGACGGTTACGGACAAACAATAATTACAGGTTATGCACGCATCGACGGTTGGGCAGTAGGAATTGTTGCCAACCAACGAAAAGTAGTAAAAACCAAGAAAGGCGAAATGCAATTTGGAGGTGTTATCTACTCTGATAGTGCTGACAAAGCAACACGTTTTATCGCTAATTGCAACCAAAAGAAAATTCCTTTAGTCTTTGTTCAAGATGTTACTGGTTTTATGGTAGGATCTAAATCAGAGCAAGGCGGCATCATTAAGGATGGTGCCAAAATGGTGAATGCCGTCAGTAATTCTGTGGTGCCTAAATTCACGGTTATCGTGGGTAACTCCTACGGTGCAGGAAATTATGCGATGTGTGGTAAAGCATACGATCCTCGTTTAATTTTTGCTTGGCCAAGTGCCGAACTTGCTGTAATGGGCGGAACACAAGCCGCCAAAGTATTAGCACAAATCGAAGCCTCATCATTAAAGAAAAGTGGTGAAGTAGTAGACGAAGCTAAGGAAGCTGCTCTTTTCGCTAAGATCAAGGCCCGTTATGACGAACAAGTTTCACCATATTACGCTGCCTCTCGCCTTTGGACAGATGCCATTATCGATCCACTCGATACCCGTACTTGGATTTCTATGGGAATCGAAGCGGCTAACCACGCGCCTATCGAAAAACAATTTAACCTAGGAGTGATTCAGGTTTAATACACTATTATTCTTTTTTAGGAGCAACACACTATTTTTCAGTTCAGCAACTCTCCCGCTATACGCTGTATTCCCGCCAAAAAAAGGCGGGAGATGCCGCTGCTATCGGGGCTAAATGACAGCAGTCTAAATTTTCACAATAATTTCTGACAAATAAAGAAAAGTGATGTATATTTGGTGGTAGATGGATGTTAACAGAGATTTTCACTCACCACAACCTAAAAAATGACTATGGATATTAAAACTTTTTGGAACATCATACTTAAAGGAATTGGATTATGGCTATTATTGAATTGCCTATACATATTTCCTCAAATAGCAGTAACATTATTCACAAGTCAATTCATCAAAGGTTGGAATACAGCGATTCCTGAATTAGTCTTTGGAATAATTGCTCTCTTTGCGTACGTTCTAATTGCCTGCTTGTTCTTATTCAAAACTTCTTCGCTACTTTCTAAGCTTGGATTAGAAAAACATTTTACCGAAAACAGAATTGACACAACAGTTTCTAAAAATACTGTTTTAAAAATTATAGTAATTCTAATTGGTGGAACAACTTTTATTGATAGTTTTCCTAACCTAATCAGAGAAATTTTTCAGTTTATTCAACAGAAAGAACTTATTGGAAATTATCCGAATTTAGCTTGGCTAATTTTTCATTTTATTAAAACTCTAATTGGGTATCTATTGATGACGAATAGCAAAGTGCTAGTTAAATTTATAGATAAACAAAAAGTAAAATAGCTGGTTGTCAATATTTTGAGTTAGCTGGGATTCAATGGAATTACCGTTTCACATCAAGTTTTCGTTAATCCGAAAATTAAGAGATTACGATTTTCCAAATCATCTTAAGAGAATAACATTAATTAAACGATTGATAAACCAAGCTACTAAATAATATAAAAACTACTCGCATACTATTTAAATGGTCATATTTCCTTACCTTTCATTTAAAAATAAAATCATGAGCAAAGCATTAATTATCATAGACATTCAAAACGATTATTTCGAAAACGGAGCCATGGAATTAGTGGGTGCATTAGAAGCTAGTGAAAAAGCAAAACAGGTATTATCAAATTTCAGAGAAAATAACTTACCTATTATTCACATTCAGCATTTGGCATCAGCTAGCGGTACTTTCTTCTTACCCAATACATCTGGTCAAGAAATTCACAAAAATGTGACGCCTTTAACAGGAGAAAAACTGATCATAAAAAATTACCCCAACAGTTTTAGAGAAACAGAATTGCTAGACTATTTAAAATCGGAGAATATTAGTGAACTAGTACTTGTAGGTATGATGACACACATGTGCATTGACGCCACGGTAAGAGCAGCAAAAGATTTTGATTTTGAATGCACACTGATTAGCGATGCTACTGCAACTAGAGATTTGGAAATAAATGGTAAAAAAGTAAAAGCAGACGATGTGCAAAATGCATTCTTGGCAGGACTAAGTTCGTTCTATGCTACAGTAAAGACTACGGAGGAATACCTTTTAAAATAAACCGTAAAAAGTTCTAAAATAATTGAAGTTTTTGAAGGCAAATGATAGTAGTTAGTAAGTACAAATCAAAACCATATTACAAGTAAAAAGCTCAAATAATGAATAAGCAATTATTTAAAAGATGATGTTTCCATTCTTACCATCGTATTTCTTACTACCTTCATTGCGACAGAAAATAACAAACCATTCGAAATTGATTTAACTACTACGCTATAAGTAGCATTGATGGTTAACCGATTTTAAAAACAAAATCTCATGTTCAAACATCAAGGCAAGAGTAGAACTAAAAAGCACAACCTACGAATTGCCACTATTTTATCATTTGTTGCCGGAATTGTTAATGTGACGGGGTTTTTATCCTTCAAGCAATTAACTACTAATGTAACCGGACATTTTGCACTTTTTATAAATGATGTAATGAATTTCGAATTTTGGAAAGGAACCATTTACTTTCTTTTTATTTTCTCTTTTCTATTAGGCTCTTTTATTTCTAGTTTTATTATTGAGACTTTTAGAAAAAAAGAAAAACAAAACCTCTTTGTTATAACAACTGTAATCGAAGCTTTAATTTTAATTGGGATAGCACTGATAAGTAATCTAATCGAAATTACCTATCCTAATAGTATTATCTGTTTACTTCTTTTTGCTATGGGTATGCAAAATTCATTTGTGACACAAATTTCAAACGCCGTAGTGAGAACAACCCATCTTACGGGCCTTTTTACCGATCTAGGAATTGATATTTCTCAGTTATTTTTTGAAAATACTTTTTCTCAAAGAGAGAAACTAAAAGACAATATCAAACTTAGAATTGCTATCATTACTTTCTTTTTTGCAGGTGGATTGATAGGAGGAATTTTATACACTACGTCCAATATAAAGTTAAATACGTTGATTATCGCAGGTGCTATCTTATTGATTAGTTTGTATTACGACAGTTTTAGATATCGATTGCTAACTGCAAAAAGGAGAAGTACTTCTTAATTCAAATAAAAACATATATTTGATTTCAAATTTATAGACTGTTTTTAGCACTTTATATTTTACTTTTCATACTATTTTAAGAAAACCGTAAGCCTGGAATATAAAAAATAATCCTAAGCTCTATAAAATAATCCACTAAAAACCTATGCAACAACAATTTAGAAAAGCCACAACAAGCGAAATTCCTCAAATATGGGTCATTCTTCAGCAAGCAATCGCTCGTAGAAAAGCAGATGGAAGCAACCAATGGCAAGATGGTTATCCTAATCCAGAAGTGATCCTAAATGATATTACTAAAAATGCTGGATATGTGTTGCTCGAAGATGAGGATATCGTAGGTTATGTTGCACTCCTAATTAACGACGAACCGGAATATGCGAATATTGAAGGACAATGGTTGACCAACAATGATTTTGTTGTTTTTCACAGAGTTGCGATAGCCGAGAATCAATTAGGGAAAGGATTAGCTAAAAAACTACTCTACTACATAGAAGAATTTGCTTTAGCTAATGAAATTTACAGTATCAAAGCTGATACTAATTTTGATAACCAAGCCATGATTACTATTTTTGAAAAATTAGGTTATGCCTATTGTGGACAAGTCTATTTTAGAGGAAGTGCTCGTAGAGCCTATGAAAAAATACTTACCAAAAATGTATAGCATGAAAAAAATACTACTCATAACATTTGCAGCGATACTTTTCATCGAATGTTCATCAGTTAAAAAAGAAAACGCACAATTGGACACGCTTATTTCAGTGGAAGAAATGAAGCAAGATGTCGATTATACTTATAGAAAACTTCAGCAATTACATCCTAATTTACATGGCTATATCGATAAATCTGCTTTAGATTACAAATTCGATAGCCTCAAAACTACGATTACTAGTCCGCTTAAACCTCTTGGCTTTTACAAAAAACTAAGTCCGTTGGTAGCAGCAGTGCGTCAAGGTCATTCGTTTATATATACTCCAACCAAACAATTGACTAAAAAAGAAGCTAAACTATTAGAAAAAAAAGGTGTTGGTCCTATTTCGCAATTTGATTTGGATGTCATAGACGATAAACTCTATGTAATTAAAAATAAATCACACGATCCGTCGATTCAAGCAGGAACGGAAATCGTTAGTATGAATACCATCAAACCTTCTGAATTAATTACAGAATACGACAAGTACTTTTCCTCAGATGGCTTTAACACCACTTATAAAAGCGCTATGGCAAGCAGAAAAATGGCTTCCTACTTCACTTCTGAAAAAGGAATTATGGACAGTATTCAATACCGGTTTAAGTTTAAGGATAGCATAAAAGACATTACCATATTTAGAAAAGTTTCCGAAAAGCCTAAAAAAGACAGTCTTAAAGAAAAAGTTCCACAAGTAAAACAAATTTTAACACAAGCTCAGAAAGAAGCTGCAAAAGCATTAAGAAGAAAAAAACGAATTAACGGCTACAACAAAGAGGCTCAAAACTTCACCCGTAACTTTAATTTCGCAACAAAAGACAGTAGTGTGGCTTACATGAAAATTAGAGGTTTTAAAAACAAAAGTTATAACAAATTTTACAAAGAGAGTTTCGAGCAATTACAAGCTAGTAAAGCGAAAACACTCATTCTAGATCTCCGCTCTAATGGTGGTGGACGACTAGCTGAAATTGCAGAATTGTATTCGTACTTAGCCGACTCAAGTTTTGTTTTCTTAGACAAGTCTGAAGTGGTTTCAAGAGCTAGTTTAGTACGAGGTAGCTATTTTGAAAGCGGTTCACTACCTGAAAAGATCATCAAAATAATTTTTGCACCACTTGCCTACACCTACGCTTTATTTGAAGTACGTAAAGAGGAGGATGGGAAATATTATACCCAATGGTATACTAAGGTACAGCAACTAAAAGCAACCGCATTTACGGGGAAACTCTATGTACTTATCAATGGAGGGAGCTTCTCTGCTTCCAGTATTATCTCTTCTAATTTAAAAGGATCTGGACGAGCGACTTTTGTAGGTCAAGAAACAGGTGGTGCTTATAACGGAACTGTTGCCGGATTTATGCCTGAAATTAAATTGCCTAATTCTAAATTAAAGGTAAGAATAGGCGTCATGAATGTCGTTCCTTATTACAAAACAACCATTTTGGGACACGGTATTTATCCAGATCATGAAGTCACGCCAACACTTCAAGATAAAATTGAAGGTAAAGATCCAGAAGTTCAGTGGATTATTAATGATTTGAAAAGTGCGACTTTATTAAAGAACTAATTGGTTGATAACAATACTTAAGCAAAACAAAAAAGCATCATGACACTACTATCATGATGCTTTTTTGTTAAACTAAAGATTGTGCAATTATAAACTCTCTAGCATTTCTCTTCTTTTAATTTTGCCATTATCCGTTTCTATAAATTTCGAAATATAATAAACTTCTTTTGGTTTTTGGTACTTATCTAAGCCATCGTAAATATGTTCAGATAAAGCTGTTTTTTCACCCTCGATTACTAGTACTAGCTTTTCGCCAAAGTCGGCATCAGGAATTCCTCCAACAAAGAAGCGAGCGGGAATATGTGCTGATAATTGTTCTTCTATTTGTTCCGGAATTAGTTTTATGCCACCACTATTCACCACATTATCAATACGTCCCAAGAACACAAATTGATGATCATTTATCAATTCGACCAAATCATTAGTAACAATATGTTCGTCAGTAATTTTTGGTGCATCGATCACCAAACAGTTGTTTTCATTTTGAGAAATCACAATATTTGGTAAAATAGAAAATGCTTTTTCTCCTATCTTTTTAGCTGCAATATGAGTAATCGTCTCGGTCATACCATAGGTTTCGTATACCACTGTTGGCACCTTAAGTAAACTTTTTTCGAGTGTTTTACTCATCTTAGCACCACCAACAATCATTTTTTTTACATATCTCAGCCCTTGTAATGAATTCTGAGCTTGCAAAGGCACCATGGCTATGAAGTCATATACTTTTGTGTTTTTGGCTAAGGGATGAGTACTAGGCGGAACAAAATCGATTTCTAACCCTAGAATAAAACTTCTAATCAACATCATTTTTCCTGCAATGTATCGCGTAGGTAAGCAATATAACGCTTTATCTCCCGGACTTAAATCAAAAAAATCACCTGTTGCTAGAGCAGAATTCACCATATTTTGCTTATTCATCCTAATTAGCTTAGGCAGTCCGGTCGTCCCAGAAGTTTGTAGGTCAATATAAGTATTTTGGTCAAACCAGTCCAATAAAAAATCACCAATGGATTTCTCAAACACATCCCCTTCCTTAATTAAGGCATAGGATAAACTACATAAATCTTGTTTATTTAAATGATTCCCATTTAGTTTAAAACGATTGTGAACATTCTGATAAGTTACGTTTTCCATTGTTCGTTAGATATTACCTTTTATTGATTTGCGTGCGGTTTGATTTTCCCTGTTAGTTTTTCCTTCCATTCTGTCCAATGGTATTTCTTACTAAAGATATACAAAAGAATCGGGTACACCACCACTAAAGGCAGGATAACATCAACACCTGCTTCCGGCTCTGAAATATCCTTTAAAATAGAATGAGTTTGAAAAACAGTCCAATCAGAAGTGACCAATAACGCACCAATTAAATTGTTGGCAGCATGAAATCCTAACGCTAATTCAAGTCCGTCATCCATGAGTGTTAGTATTCCTAGAAACAAACCTGTTCCTACGTAATAAACTAACAAGATATTACCCATTTTTGTCACTTCAGGATTAAAAAAATGCATTCCTCCAAAAATTAAAGAGGTCATTAATAAGGGAAACCATTTGTTACGAGATAAATTACCAAAACCTTGCATTAAGTAGCCTCTAAAAACATACTCTTCAGTGGTTGTTTGAATAGGAATAAGTAATGTACCAATCGCAAGTAATATGAAGAAGGGAACGGGTTTAAAATTGACTACAAAGTCCTGAGGTGTAATAAAAAAATACAAGGCTGTAGATAAAACAGTAAATATACTCCAGATTATATAGGAATAAAAAACGCGAGACCAATCAATTTTTTTCCTAGCGGTAGTTACTGATAACATGGTTTGCTTATGCAGATATTTAACTACTAAAAACACACCGTACAAAGCAAATACAAACGATATTAGGAGTAAAAACAACGTTAAGTTAGGCTCAAAAAATCGCATCATAGTATCATTACCAGTTGGAAACGCACGACCCGAAGTGGCAGATTCATAAGCTATCGCAATAATCAATGGCGTTTGTCCTATTGCTGATGCAAAAAAGATTAGCACTGAACCCATCAAATATTTCCCAAAAAAATTCCCTTTAGTTATTCCTTGTTCTATAAACATCTGTTATAATTTAAATATTATACTTTATTTAAAGCTTCAACCGTTATTTTTGTAGTCTGATAGTGCCTCCTTTATATAAATCTTCTAAATAATAAATATGACTCCTATACAAATATACCACAATCCTCGATGCGGAAAGTCAAGAAATTGTTTGACTTTTTTAGAAACTAATGCTGTTGAGTATGAAATAGTAAAATATCTTGAAACTCCTCCTTCCTATGAGGAACTCTCTTTACTGCTTCAAAAACTAGCGTTAGCACCGCTGGATTTGGTCAGGAAAAAGGAAAAAATATGGATCGATAATTACAAAAACAGGTCATTAACGGATCAAGAGGTTATAAATGCCATGATTTCTAATCCTATTTTAATAGAAAGACCCATAGTGATAAAGGGAGATAAAGCCATCATAGGCAGAGACTTAAGCCAGGTTTCTGAATTCCTAAAATAGTTGTTTTTTATTTTTAACAATTATTTATGAATTGTAGATTAAACTAAATTGACCTTTTGGCGTCTTATCCTTAAAAAAACATAAAACCAATGCAAAATTTTTTAAAGTATCTTTTAACCCTTAGTTTATTTTTTAGTTTCGCTACTACCTTTGCGCAGGATGCAGCACCACAAAAAGAAAGAATAAAAATTACTGGAATTGTTATCGAGAAAACAACAAAGCAACCTTTAGAGTATGCCACAGTAACTTTCATTAATAGTAAAAACCCAAAAATGATTGCTGGTGGGATAACCAGTCCAAAAGGAGAATTTAATATTGACGTGATTCCTGGAACATATAATATTAAAATCGAATTTATTTCTTTTAAATCAATCGATTTAAACCAACGCAGTTTGACAGAAAACACCAATTTAGGTACGTTTAGTCTTGTAGAGGATGCAGCACAATTGAACGAAGTAATTATTCGTGCCGAAAAATCTACTGTAGAGATTAAACTAGACAAAAAAGTCTACAACGTAGGACAAGACATGCTTGTAAAAGGAGGAACAGTAAGTGATGTACTAGAAAATGTACCCTCTGTTTCTGTAGATGTCGAAGGAAACGTAAGTTTAAGAGGAAGCGATAACGTTCGTATCTTCATTGACGGTCGTCCATCTAACGCCTTGAATATGGCCGAAGCTTTGCGCCAAATTCCTGCAGATGCAATTGATAAAGTAGAAGTAATCACAAATCCATCTGCTCGTTATGACGCAGAAGGTGGAGCTGGTATCTTAAATATCATACTTAAAAAAGGAAAAAATCTAGGTTTAAATGGAACATTTATCGCCTCGACAGGATATCCTGAGACTTATGGTTTAAGTGGAAACTTAAACTATAAAACCGAGAAAATGAATTACTTTACCACTACCGGTTACAACTATAGAAATAATCAAGGTGCTGGTAAAACAAATTCACAGTATTTTGCTACTGATGGTTCAACAACTGGATTTATAGATGAAACCCGCGATACAGAAAGATTAAGAAAAGGAATCAGTACTAAAACTGGTTTTGAATGGTCTATTACTCCAAACACCTTTTGGACTAACTCCGTTAGTTACAGAGACAATAATGGTAGTACAGAGGATATAGTTAATTTCAATAATTTTGATGTTAACAGAAATTTTACCGACTCTAGCGTTCGTTCAAATATTGGTTCAACAAGTGGTAATAGCCTTGAATTCGCATCTAATTATTTGAAAAATTTTGACAACAAAGGTCATAAATTAACTTTAGATGGTCTTTACAGTAGAGATAATGACGATGACAGCTCTACGATCACTGGAATCAATGATACATTCCCTGATAGAAATACATTTGGTGGAACTGCAAATATCAGTGTACAAAAGCAATTTCAAATTCAAGCCGATTACGTTTTACCTATTGGTGAATCAAGCCAATTTGAGGCAGGATACAAAGGAAACTTTAACGAACTAACTAAAGACTTTAGTTTCCCTGGAACAACGGTAGGAAGTATTAGCCCTGATGTATTACAGTACAATGAGAAAATCAATGCGATTTATACACAGTACGGTTTTAAAGTAAATAAATTATCTTACCTATTTGGTTTAAGATGGGAAGATACCAATATTGACATCAATTTACTTAATGCAAATAATTTCAATAATAAAAAGTATAATAATTTTTTCCCAAGTGCTTTTATCAATTATGAGATATCAGACAAGAGCGGTGCTTCTTTAAGCTATAGTAAACGTTTATCTAGACCTAGAGGAAGATTCTTAGATCCAACTCCAAATATCTCTAGTAATATCAATATATTTCAAGGAAACCCAGATTTGGATCCTTCTTTGACTGATAAATTTGACATTGGATACATCAATCGTTGGGACAAAGTAACTTTCAATACTTCGATGTACTTTGAAAACACTAAAAATGTATTCTCATTTGTACGTTACGAAAACGGAGATTTTGTAGGTACTACGCCCGTAATTTTAAGTACACCGATCAACATTGGTAAAGAACAAAAATTTGGACTTGAATTTACTGTAAATTACAGCCCAACTAAAAACTGGAAAATCAACAGTAGCTTCAACTTATTCAATGCTACAACTACAGGAGATTTTAGTTACATAAACTCAAACAATGTAGAGATTACTCAAAATTTAGATAACCAAGCAACAAACTGGTTTACAAGAGTGAATTCAAGATTAACGTTACCTTACAAAGTTGACTGGCAGTTAAGCGGAACGTATAGCGGTCCTAGTAGAACAGCTCAAGGAAGAAGCTTAGGAGTTTATGGTATCAATACTTCACTTAGTAAAGATGTCTTAAAAGACAAAGGAACAATTGCATTTAACATTAGTGATATCTTTAACTCAAGAAAAATGAGATCAGAAGTTAACTTACCAAGTGTTAGTTCATCAAGTGAAATGCAATGGAGAAGAAGACAATTTAATTTATCGTTTACTTACCGTATCAACAAAAAGAAAACAGATAGAGATAAAAATGCACCAACAAATAGAGAAGAAGATGGTGGCGGTTTTCCAGGATAATATTTAAAAAAGGACTCATGAAAATGAGTCCTTTTTTTATTTAACTTTAGGCTATAAAAAAAAGGACTCGCATACACGGGTCCTTTTTTTATGCACAAATCAATTTACATTGATTGTTCTGCTTTCTTTTTAGCTTTTTTCTCTTTATAAGCTTCCCAAGTTGCTCCACCTACCCAATAGGATACGAAACTAACTAGAAAAAACATTAACCAGAATCCTATAGTAAGGATAGTTAAAAAAAGTAAAAAGCCTAAATACTGTGAAAATTCAAACATGTTTTCCGGAATTTTGAATGTAGCCACAAATATAAGCGTAATATTTTTTTATAGCAATAAAAAACCAATCCAATTTTTGTAAAATACTATTTATCCGTATTTTTGAGAATAACTTGGAGCTTTATCCAGCTATCCATTACAATCCACGCAAAAAAGCGTGGGATTTCCATTGCTATCTGGGCTAGGGCATTCCAAATCCTTCAACCGTATTTTATAAATCATAATTTTAAATCCATCACAAAATGAAATTCAGAATAGAAAAAGATACCATGGGTGAAGTTCAAGTTCCTGCCGATAAATATTGGGGAGCACAAACCGAAAGATCCCGCAATAATTTTAAAATAGGTCCTGCTGCCTCTATGCCACACGAAATAATTGAAGGTTTTGCCTATTTAAAAAAAGCAGCTGCTTACACCAACTGTGATTCTGGTATTTTATCCATCGAAAAGCGGGACGCTATAGCAACCGTATGCGATGAGATACTAAATGGCGAATTAAAGGACCAATTCCCTCTCGTGATCTGGCAAACCGGTTCAGGGACGCAAAGCAATATGAATGTTAATGAAGTTATAGCGAATCGTGCACAAGTAATTCAAGGATTTGCAATAGGAGAAGGAGAACCAGTTATTAAGGCTAATGACGATGTCAACAAGTCTCAATCCTCTAATGACACCTTCCCTACCGCCATGCACATCGCGGCTTGTAAGATGATTGTAGAGCTTACAATTCCAGCTCTTGAAAATCTTAGAAATACATTAGCGACAAAAGCAACCGAATTCATCAATGTGGTAAAAATAGGTCGCACACATCTTATGGATGCTACTCCTATTACGCTTGGACAAGAACTGTCAGGTTATGTAGCTCAAATAAGTTATGGTATCAAAGCGTTACAAAATACTTTACCTCATTTATCTGAAATCGCACTGGGCGGCACAGCAGTAGGGACAGGACTCAATACACCTCCGGGTTACGACGTAAATGTAGCAACATATATCGCACAGTTTACAGGTTACCCTTTTGTTACTGCAGCTAATAAATTTGAAGCACTTGCTGCTCACGACGCCATCGTAGAATCCCATGGTGCCTTAAAACAAATTGCTGTTTCTCTTAACAAAATAGCAAATGACATTCGGATGCTTGCCTCAGGACCAAGGTCTGGAATAGGAGAAATACATATTCCTGAAAACGAACCTGGATCATCTATCATGCCCGGAAAAGTAAACCCAACGCAATGTGAAGCACTTACAATGGTTTGTGCACAGGTAATAGGAAATGATGCTGCAATTACTGTTGCAGGAATGCAAGGTCAATATGAACTTAATGTTTTTAAACCCGTGATGGCTGCAAATTTTTTACAATCAGCAAGATTGCTAGGTGATGCTTGTACCTCTTTTGATATACATTGTGCGCAAGGAATAGAACCAAATTACAAACGAATTGAGGAATTAGTCTCTAACTCTCTAATGTTAGTAACCGCTTTGAATCCAAAAATTGGCTATTACAAAGCAGCCGAAATAGCGCAAACAGCGCATAAAAATGGAACCACTTTGAAAGAAGAAGCAGTACGACTAGGGTTTGTATCTGCTGAAGACTTTGATGCTTGGGTAAAACCAGAAGAAATGGTTTAAAAAATAAGGACTTGTAAATAAGTAATTTAAAATTGCATATTATCTATTTACAAGTCCTACTTGTTATTTATTTACCATCAACATAGTCTTGTAAATGACTAAAACGAGGGGTAAGCTTTCCTTTCTCTGTCATTTTAGCACGTGCTAAAACTCCATCTTTATCACTGTTGAAAAAGGCAGGAATAACATGTTGTAAAAACATAGTACCAAAACCTTCGCTAGCATCTTTAGGTATTTCACATGGTAAATTATCTACCGCCATAACCACTATAGCTGCCGGATGAAAAACATCTACCTCTTTATGTTCTGACGCTAAATAGCCATAGTTAGGATTTTCAATAGTAGAAGCACGTAAAGTGCAAGCAATTGGTCCATTAATATCGCAAGAAACATCTCCAACCACTTTAATCTTACAATCTTTACTTTGCAGCATTTCCTTGGTAAGAATAGCAGGCGCTTCATTAGCATGAAAATGCCCTGTAATCACAATTTCTGACACCTTAGTAAAACGCTCAAAATCACCTACGTAAGCAGCGGGATTCATATAAAAGTCCTTACAATTAATCACCTGACCATCAATTCGTTTGTTGTAATCCATTACATCTATTTGTGCATAGACTGCTTGAGCGTAGTTTTTGGTTAAATAATTATCAACGGTAACTTGTTTTACTTTTATAGCGTCTAAAATTTCTTTTATTCCGCCACCAACTTTGCCCGTTCCGGTGATGACAAATTTAATAGGTGGTAAAGTAATTCTTTTAAGTTGTCTAATTAAGTCCTCTTTACCAGACAATGTCTCCGCTTTTGGTAGTTTAAACAGTTCGAACTTTAAGCCAAAGGCACGAATGCTATTGTACGCACCCACTATTCCAGCATATCTACCGAAACCAATTAATCTCCTGTTATTAGCATCGACGATGGTTTCATGATCGTACAAATCAATATTCTTTTCTAAAATAGCTTTGAGTAATTTTTGATTATAGGGCTGTTTCTTAATAGTATGAGAAAAAAAGAAATAACTTTTGTTAGCTATTAAACTGTCGATAGGAACTTCTTTTACACCGAATAAAACATCACAGTCCTCCAAATTTTCCGAAACCTCAAAACCTGCTGCCTTGTATTGATCATCAGTAAAAATTCTAATATCTGAACTTTCAACCTTGATAACTGCGGTAGGATATGTTTGTTGTAATTGTACCAGAGCATCAGGAGAAAAAACAACTCTTCTATCTGGCGGACTCTTTCTTTCTTTTAAAATTCCGAACTTCATAATTTTGTACTACTTAAAAATAAATTAATATAACCAAACGCGGCTTAATTGTTATAAATATAACAATTAGGATTGATTTAAACACTTTTTTCTCTTTAAAAGTTAATGTAGAGATTATTAAAGACTGAACTCCAAAACAATACAAAAGCATTTAGGAAACCTGGTAAAATACTGTTAACATTAATTAAAATATTTAACAAAAGAGATTGATTCTATATATTTGCCAATCTAGCACCACACTGATGATTTTAAGAAAAAAAGCAAATATACTACAAATACTCCTTTTACTTTTGGTTTTAGGCTCGTGTAAAGAAAACACAACCGATCAAAAACAGGAAACTACTGAAATACCCAAGGATACAATGCCGCATTTGGAACCAGCGATTCAAAAATCGGCTCGTCTAGATCCTAATTACGTTAGCAGTAAAAAAAATGCCATCAATCATTTTTATACTAAAACGTGGCCAAATAACAGCATGAATGGAAGTATTCTAGTAGCGAAAAATGGGCAAATTATTTTCGAAAAATATGAAGGTATGGCAAATTTCAGATCCGAAACGCCAATCACTGCCACTACTCCACTTCACTTAGCTTCGGTAAGTAAAATAATCACTGCAACGGCAGTTTTAAAACTTATAGATGCTAACAGAATAAAATTAGATCAAAAAGTCAATACAATATTACCGACTTTCCCCTACCCTGATGTAACGATTAAAACACTTTTAAACCACCGATCAGGGATGCGTAACTATGCTTACTTTACTGACAAAAAAGATGGAGTATGGGATCGACACAAAATATTAACAAACCAAGATATTCTTGATATCATGGCTACAAAGGATATTAGACTAGAGTCAAAAACTGACACTCGATTCACTTACTGTAATACTAACTATGCCATATTAGCATTAGTAATTGAAAAAGTGACAAAAATGAGTTACAAGAAAGCCATGGATAGGATGATATTTAAGCCGCTTTCAATGAAAAACACCTATGTATTTGATTACGAAACTGATAAAGACACAGCAGTAACTTCATACAAGGGCAATAAAGTAGAAATAGGTAAAGACTATCTTGATGCTGTATATGGAGACAAAAATATCTACTCTACTCCAAGAGATTTGTTGAAATTTGATTTAGCCCGCAATGCACCTGGTTTTTTAAATCCTAAACTTTTAAAATTAGTTTACACCGGATTTAGTAACGAACATCCCGGAGAAAAAAATTATGGACTAGGGATCAGAATTATTAACTGGAAAACAGGCCAAAACTTTTATTTCCATAATGGTTGGTGGCATGGTAATACCTCATCCTTTATCACATTACAAAAAGAGAAGGTCACAATTATTGCTTTGTCCAATAAGTTCACAACGAAAACCTATCAAGTACGTAAACTTTCGAAATTATTTGGTGATTATCCTTTTAAATTAGGTGGAGACGACAAAGAGGAATAATATTTGCAGTAGATATAGTAATCAAAGTATAATTATTCAAGTTAAAAATTGTATTTTTGCACACTCAAAATTAATAGATTTTGAAATAATTTGGGGTCGACTGGTTTTGACAGCAAGTCGAATTGAGAAGTAAGCACGTCGAGCATTGAGACCTTGCTCGTAAATATAAGATCTTACAATTTTACACGGCGAAAATAACTACGCTTTAGCTGCATAATCCGAATTACAGTACGATTACGCCACGTTCCTATCAGATAGGAAAGCTGGATTCTCCTTGAAAGCCTTGGTTTGTGGCGTTCAGTCCAGGAGAACCGTAAAAATAAACCTAGATTTCCATAAGCTTCGGGTGGATTTCAAAATTAAGAAGATAAGTAGTGTGTGGCTGTTTCTGGCCTAGCTCACTATCGAAAATCTAATCAGGAAATAAACGCGTAGAAAGCTTTTTAGTTGCTTGTTTGGACCCGGGTTCGATTCCCGGCGACTCCACAAAACCCTTGTAAACTCAATGTTTACAAGGGTTTTTTTTAAACAAAATTTGTTTTTTTAGAAACAATTGATACCTATTTTACTGCACTAGGTACTCCAATTTGATCTCCTATTATAATTTCGTTCAGACTAATATTCTTCGTGTTGGTTAATGTCATTCCATTCTTAGCAGCTTTTATTTTAATATTTTCTAATGTAATGTTCTCTACTTTACTTTCAGGAAATCCCTCAATAACTATAGCAGCATTTGAAGCATTCTCGCAACTGATGTTAGAAATATAAATATCTGAAATTTTAGAAGGAAACAAACCACTTCCCTCTCCATGATAGTTTGCGGTCATGTAAATACAATCCTCTACTTTACCTAAACTAATATTAGAAAAATAAATATCTTTAATAAACCCTCCTCTATCTGAATTTGTTTTAATATAAATTCCTCGTTTTAAATATCCACTAGCCTTACAATTATCTACGTATACATTACGTATGCCTGCAGACATTTCACTGCCAATAACAATAGCATGTAACCCCTTAAACTCGCAATTTCTTATTACAATATTTTCTGACGAACCATCTAATGCTGATCGGCCTTCATCATCTCTACCTGCCTTAATCGCGATATTATCATCTGCATTATTAAACTTAATATTTTCGATTAAAATATCACTCGAATATTCTGGGTCAATACCATCATTATTATAATTTTGAACGTCATAACTGATTCCGCGAATTGTGATACTTTTAGACTTCAATAAGTGAATACACCAAAATGGAGCATCTTCAATTTTAAAATTTTCAAGCAAAATATTTTTAGAATTGATAAACTGAATGAGCTGTGGCCTTAAATAATGACCTTGACCAAATATTCTATCTTTTACAGCAACATTATTATGATTCATTTCTCTACTTAATAGTTGATCTTTTTTTTCTAAAGACTTCCATTTGTTCCATGTATCATGCGCTTCACCATCAATCACTCCTTTACCCGTAATAGCAATATTTTCAACATTATTACCATAGATCATCGGACTATAATTATAAAGCATAGTCCCTTCCCAACTAGTTAACACTATTGGATAATCTAGTGGGTTAGAACCAAAACGTATTACTGCTCCTTCTTCTAGATGTAGTTCTATATTGCTTTTAAAATGAATAGGACCATTAACAAGATATTCGCCCTTTGGAACATATATTTTTCCGCCTTGGCGCTTTTCACATGCTTTCATAGCTTTATCAAAAGCAGGCTTACAGTTTGTAATTGCATCTCCTCGAGCACCGAATTGTTTCAGATTTACTGTATAAGTTCCAATATTTGGTAATTTAATGCGATTAACAATTCTTTCTATTTCTTGAGACACTAATTTAGTATTTTGCTGTGCCAATATACTATGGAAACAAAACATCATTAGTAAGTATAAGTATATGCTTTTCATATTGATCTACTTTATATGTTTTTTTAAATCTAAATCACTCATTTTTAAGGCAGCTATTACTAATTTAGCAACCTCCGTAGCCCCTAAGTTTGATAGATGCGTATCATCGTTTTTTTCTTGTTTATAATATGAATTTTCTCCCGCTTTAAAATGTAAATGCAATTTTTTTGATTCTTCCATACCATAGGACTCTTCCAGTTTTTCTGTTAAATAATTTAGGTCAATAAAAGGCACATTGTATTGTTGCGCTACTAAACGGGTCTCCATGGGATAATCGCCATGTGTATCAACTAAGACACCATTTTCATTGAAATTCCTTCTAACGATAGATGAAAATAAAATAGGAGTTGCTCCCTTTGCACGGGAATCCATTACAAACTTAATTAAATTGTAACGGTAGGCAGTGTGTGGATTTGTATAGCGCTTTGGGTCCTCTACTTTTTGATCGTTGTGCCCAAATTGTATAAAAACATAATCACCTTTTTTCAATATTTTGCATACGGAATCCCATCTGTTTTCATTTAAAAAACTGCGGGTACTTCGACCATTTACTGCTCTATTATCTATAATGATACTACTATTAAAAAATGGCGCTAGCACCTGTATCCAGCCATGCTCCGGATTTTCTGCAGGATTTACTTTACTTGCCATAGTTGAATCTCCAATGCTAAATATTGTTGTTTTTTGGGCAAAACAACTAGAAGTAATCAACAAAATAATCATCAACCTATTTTTCATATTATTTTATTTAAAGTTTAAATACCAGATGTTTTTTAAGTCTCTTCCCTTATCACCAAGAATTAAATTTAGAGTATATTTTTTAGATTGAGCCCTAGTTAATTGATGTGACCATGAAACTCTTTCTTTAGGTTTAAAACCTTCTCCAGTACAATTATATTCCGCATAAAAAGCGGTTTTTTCGGCATCTGATTTAGACCAATTATGCCAGCCGACTTCCTTTATATGTTTTCCCAATTCGCAATTTATAAAAACAGTTTTAGCATAAATACGCCAAGGCCTTCCAAGATAAACCTCATCAATCCCCTCATTTGCTATCAGTTTACAGTTTTTAAAAACATAACCGAAAGAGCTGTTTTGTGGAGTTGAGGCCGCAGTTATATAGGAGTTTTTTTTACTATTGATAATACAATTTTCAAATAAAACGGTAGCATCGCCAAATATGAAATCAGTAGTACCTTCTATATAGCAGTCTTTAAAATAATTCTTAGTCCCCTCCCCTGAAGTATAAAGTGTGTCTTGATTGCCTATTAGAGAACAATTCAAAAACATTACTCGATCAGCATTCACATTTAATGCTACTGCCTGTCCTACTTCTCCCGATGAGTTGATTATAGTCAAGTCCTTTGCATAAAAATCGTTCCCCTCAACTAAAACAGTATAGGTATAAAAAGTACTATTCCTACCCAAACCTATTTTATTGAAATAATCATCAAAAGTTATAATTGTTTTATCTCTGCTTTCACCAACTAATGTTATTTTAGGATTCCAAGAATGGATTTTAACTTTTTCCTTATAAATTCCATTTTTCACAAAAATTGTGATTCTTTCGTCAGGAAAAGATTTTGCTGCGTTTACGGCATCTTGAATTTTATAAAAATCACCAGTTCCGTCTTGTGCTACGATAATATTATTTTCGTCTTTTGCTGAATTTTTGGTTATTATTGTAGCCTTATCATTTTCAACTAGATTTTTTTTTTCCACAGTTCGTATTTCTTAAATACTTCTTTAGGCTCATTGGTGTACCACGCATAGCCATTTCTGCGTTCTTCTCCTATCTCAGATAAATCGTATTTCTTGATTCCGTCTCTATCACAAAAGAAAGGTTTGTTATTATCTAATTCCATAAATCTAGCCCACAAAGCAGGTGCATTGTTATCAGGAACCATTTTTTTATCAATAACTTTACCGTTTTGAACGATTCGATCCTCTCTCAAACCTTTAATTTGAACTTTTTCAAACCAAATTACAGCGCTATTAATTGCATTGATTACTTCCTTTGATGGTTTTTGAATCGTCATCAATAACAGAACAATTTGAGCGGATTCTTTTCCACTTAACGAGGGAAGTTCATATGCCCTAGCTTTAGCAGGTGCCAAAGTTTTCTCATCGTGCTGTGCACACCAACTAGTCAGAACTCCATTTTGTTTGTACTGCGTTTTTATAATACAATCGATTCCTTTATTAAAGGCTGTCGTGACTTTTGCCAAGACTTCGTCAGATGGTTGAATCGAGTAAAAATTAGTTTTATCTTTAATTTCCTTGAGTACATTTAAAATATTTACCATTGAATCATCATTGTACGTAATATGAGTATAATAGCCTTTTTTCAAGGGGTAAAATTGCGGCCATCCCCCATTATCATATTGTGCCTCTAAAATATAATTCAATCCCGCTAAAAAAGCATTTTTATATCTTATATCAGGAACTTGCCTATAAATTTTTGACAAGAATACCATTTCTTGGTAGGTTGCTCCATTATCAGTAGTTATATCATGAAGATCTGATTTTAATAAAACTAATTGGTTTCTTTCAGTATCAGAAAGTGACTTTTGCATTTGAATATTTTTAGGCCAGCCTCCAATATTTCGTTGATAAAGCAATACATTTTCGGCAATTGCTTTTGCTTCATTTGATGAAAACCAGTTCGCATCCTCTATTTCAGTAATACTTTTCCATGATTTATCGTTTACTTGCGCATGAATGCTAATGCAGCTTACGCAAGAAAATAACACAAAAATTACAACTTTTTTAAAATGATTCATTTTCTTCTATTTTAATTATTTTTATTAAATCTAATCCAATCAATTGCCACGCTTCCAGCATCATTTATTTTTCCCTCTCTAAGTGCTGCAAAACCTATTTTAGCACCAATCCACTTTCCTGCTGTGGACTTAAAATCGTTCCCTACGGATTCAAACTGCTTCCCATCTACACTATAAAAAAAACTACAGATTCCTCCCTCTTTTACTTTAACCTGTAAATAAAACGTTTTATTAGCCAGCTTTATGCTTTCGGTTTTAGTTTCGATACCTTTATTATCTGCATTATTACAATTGACTTGAGAAATGAATAATGCTCCATCATCTTGTTGTACTTTAAGATAACTATAGTCCAAACCCATAATTATCAAGCCAGTATTCTCCCCATCAAATCTAGAGTTAAAAGTCATTTTTGCGGTAGCAGTAAATTGATTCGAGGGGAATTTTTGCAACAAAAGATTTGGTACTTCAAATAAATTTATTGTGTTTTCGACTTTAGGCTGACAAAATAAAGTATAATACCCACTACTAGAAGGAAGCCCCCAATAGAGTTTTGGATTTGCATGCCATTGCCATTGTAATCCTAATTTTGGAGCATTAAACTCATCTGAATCAGGAGGAGTTACTATAGGATATATTGTTCCCACATTTGGTTTTTTATAACTTGCTACAGGCTCTCCAACGCCATTTTTATCTTTATCTTCACCTATAACAGGCCAATTATCTTGCCATTTCATTGGCTGTAAATGGACAATTCTTCCATATGCTCCCTTATCTTGGAAGTGAAAAAACCAATCTTCACCGCTTACCGTTTGTACCCAAGCTCCTTGATGAGGTCCGTTGATTTTCGTATTACCTTGCTCCAATACTTTTCTTTTTTCATATGGACCATAAATATTTTTGGAACGCAAAACAGTTTGCCATCCAGTAGCTACTCCTCCCGCGGGCGCAAATATGTAATAAAAGTCATTTCGTTTGTACAATTTGGGCCCCTCAATAGTTCCCTCGCCTATATGACCGTCAATTATCATAACATCATCATTATTTGCTGCCGTGCCCTCTGAATTTAATGTACAAATTGCCAAAATACTTTTGATTCCTGCCCTGCTTCCGGCAAATGCATAAGCAAGATAAACTTTGCCGTCATCATCCCATAACGGAGATGGGTCTATGATTCCTTTACCCTCCTTAACTAATGTTGGCTCGGACCAGAGTCCCTTTGGATTTTTGGTTTTAATCATATAAATACCAAAGTCAGGATCTGGATAGTAAATATAAAACATCTCGTTATGGTAGCGAATGCAAGGTGCCCAAACACCATTTCCATGCTGTGGCGTATCATAAACATCAAATGGAGGTTGTTTTTGAAGTGCATAATTAACCAACTCCCAATTAACCATATCTTTAGAATGAAGTATGGGCAGTCCTGGAATACAATTAAAGGATGAAGCAGTCATATAATAATCTTCACCAACCCTTATTACATCAGGATCAGAATAATCAGCATGAAGGATGGGATTTTTATAGGTTCCATCTCCATTATCTGCTATCCATACTTTTGAAATAGTATTTTCAATATTTACTTGAGCAGTCATATATTGATTACTCACAGACAATAGCAATAGGTAAACTTTCGAAAATCTCATGCTCCGTTTTTTAATTATCTATTTAATTGTAACGCTGCTAAAATAAAAGGCCCTGTCGCTTTAGGGTCATTGTCCTTTTTACGCTCGTTTACATAATATTCATAGGAACCGTCGCGATATGGATTACCACCAAGACCAGCAACAGCACAGGCTTGCGTGATTGTAACTTCACCATCAACAGCTACTTTTATTAACTTTTGCGTCAATCCGTCAAAAGCTTTATTTGCTAAAGCCTTAAATTTAGGAGGTAAATATCCTTTATTTGCTCCCTTTGCCAAAGCATAGGTGAACATAGCACTTCCTGATGCTTCCAGATAATTTCCTTCTTTTGGTCCCATATCAGTTACTTGATACCATAATCCTGATTTATCTTGGAACCTTACTAAATTCTCTGCTATAGTATTCAAGTAACCTACTAACTCTTTTTGTTTTGGATGATCTTTTGGAAAATAATCTAAGACATCAACTAAAGCCATCATATACCAACCAATCGATCTTGACCAAAAATTAGGTGAAGTACCTGTTTCTGGATTTGCCCATGGCATTTTTTTACTTTCATCCCAACCGTGATATAACAATCCCGTTTTTTTATCTGTTGCATGTTCCTGGATCAATTCAAATTGTTTAGCCACATCATCAAGATTTTTCCCTTTTTCAAATGTAATCGTGTATTGAGCATAGAATGGTTCCCCCATGTATAATCCATCTAACCACATTTGATTTGGATATACTTTCTTATGCCAAAAACCTCCATTTGATGTCCTTGGTTGTTGTTCTATTTGTTTTCTCAACATGTGCATTGCAACCAAATAGCGATTGTCTTTAGTGGAAGAATATAAATCAAATAAAATCCTACCAGCAACAACCATATCAATATTATAATTTTCTAATTTATACGTCTTAATAACACCCTTATCATCAATTAAAATATCTGCATAACTCTTGATATAATTTTTATATGCAGGGTTATTGTGTTTCTTACTTAATTCTTCAATAGACTTTAAAACAAGTCCATGAACATAATCCCATTTGGGCTCCGTAGCATCATCTATCATAAACGATTGTTCATGGCGTTTCATCACGGACTGCGCCATTCTTTCTGACCACTTCAAGTCCTTAGAAATAATTACTGATTGCTTTGTTGCTGATTGTGATATCATTTTGCAACTTGCAAAGCTTATCAAACAAAGTACTACAAACGATAATATGCTAAGTATTTTTGCGTTTTTTCTCATTTTTATGATTCTAATTTCTATTTATCTAATTCAATTGCACTTAATATAAAAGCCGCTAGAGCAGGCGAGCCATTTTCTTTGGGCCTACCCGTAATGTAATAAGCATTGCTCCCATCTCTAAAGGGATTTCCTCCTAAACCTATACTTGGTGAGACATTCTTAATATTCAAGTTGCCTTTCTCATCGACAGAGACAAACTCTTTTATAAAAGTAACAAAAGAGGTTTGGGCTTGCTTTTTGTATTTGGAAGACAAATAACCATTATTAGCTGCTTTAGAATAAGCGTATATAAACATTGCCGAAGCTGACGACTCGAGATAATTACCTTTTAACATGGGTTTATCAGTAACTTGATACCACAAACCCGAGTTTGTTTTATATCGCAAAACACTTTGAGCAATCTCCTTTAAATAGGACACTAACAATTTTTGTTTAGGATGATTTTTAGGATAATAATCCAATACATCAACCAAAGCCATCATATACCAGCCAATGCCTCTTCCCCAAATAGTGGGAGAAGTACCTGTTTTAGGATCTGCCCAAGCCATTTGTTTACTTTCATCCCAACATTGATATAACAATCCTGTTCTTTCATCTGTAAAGTGGTCGTGCACTAAACTAAATTGTAGGGCGATATCATCTAAAGAATCCGCATTTTCATATCCAACTGTATATCGAGTATAAAAAGGTTCTGCCATATACAAACCATCTACCCACATTTGATTGGGATATATTTGCTTGTGCCAAAACCCGCCACTTGCAGTTCGAGGTTGATTTTTAATTTGATCTCTTAATTGAAGCATTACTTGATTATACTTTTCCTCTTTCGTGACATCATAAAGTGTAAACAGTACATTTCCTGGATTAACAAAATCAATATTGTAGTCCGAAACATTATATCCCTTTATTTCTCCTGAACTTTCAATAAGTTCATCCGTATACTCTTTTATATAACTCAAGTAGGTGCTATTATTTGTTTTCTGATATAATTTATCAAAAGCAAAAAGTAAAAAACCCATTTTATAGTCCCATTTTGGCTTTTTGTTATCATCAATTTGCCAAGCTTTGGGGTAATTATTCATTACAGAAATAGCTGCTCTTTCAGACCATTTTTGACTTTTCACAATTGTCATTTGCCCTGATATTTTTAAACTAGAAAACAGCAATGACAAGATTAGATACTTGTAAAAAAAAGTCGGTTTCAAAATGGAACTAAACATCAGTATTAAATTTTATTTTTTCTATTAAGCTCTTCTAGTTTTTGATCTAAATAGCTTACAAATTCCTGTTTTGATTTGATTCCATTTTTTTCTTGTTCCCATGCACCTAAAAAGTAAAAAGAAACAGGTTTAGTCGTTGGTTTAAAAACTAAAAGATGATCAAACTCAGCATCAACAACATCAGCTACTGTACTTACTTCATAAAACAGAGCCATTCCCAAATTATCCGGCACTAATGATTGAATCCCATAGGTTGCAAGATATGCCCATTTTTTATTGGTACTACTTTTTAGGAGTAATTCTGTATTTTTTTGTTTGACAATTCCTGTACAAATACCTTCTATAGCTTGCGAAGCTTTAATAGTATGTTGGGTATATCTATCATCAGGTTTAATTGTTAATTCTGACATGAAATTTATCTTGTTTGAAGCTGTTTTCCAACCTGTATAATCGATTTTTACAATCGATTTATCTCTTGTGTTTTTAACTGTTGCTTCTGTAACATCTACTTCATAAAAATGTAGTTTTTCATTATTCACATAACGATCGATAGAACCGATCCCAATTCCTTTCCCAGCCTTAAGTATATCAGCTCCCCAATCACTCATTTCGTGATAAGAATCAAAACCATCTTGACCTACTTGAGGCAGAATGATAGCTTCTGTCTTTTTTCCATAAATATCAATAGCATTTCGCCAATCTAAATACAATCGATATCCAATTTTATTGCTTTCCCATCCTGGTCCTTCGTATCGTATATCAAACGAATGATCCGTATGCTCGGGAGCTAGCCTCAGAGTATCTACATTTTTAAATGTGCCTCCAATATATTTACGACCCTCCCATTTACCTCCTTGCTTGACAGATATCTCTGCATAGGACTTAGCAGTTGATATATCATATGTAGATTGTGCTTTACAATTTGAAAATGCTATTAGTATAGCCGCAGAAAATAACGTTGTTGCTTTCATCATATTTTTTTAAAGATTGTCTGTAAAAATTGTGTTGTGTACTCAACAGTTTGCTCGAACCAAGGATCGAATAACCAAAAAGAATGAGGCGAACCAACAATTGTTTTTACCTCAGAATATATATTATTTCTATTTAAGATTGAAATCATGTCGTCTCGACCAGCATGAAATCGATCAAAGCTACTATTAATAAACAATATTGGTGGTGCCTTTTCATCAACATGATTCAGAGCCGATGCATCATTCCAAACATATGACTTCTCATCATAAGTCCCACCTAGCCATAAAGCCGCCATTTCGCCCTCATTAGATTCTGGATGTTTGAATGCCAAAATACCGTCTATATTGACTATCGCTTGAATAGTTGTACTAACTTTTGATTTCAAATCAATTTTATCCTCAAATTCCTTATTTTTGTTAGTAGTCCCAACTAAAGCTGCCATTTGTCCGCCTGAGGAACAGCCTAAAACAGCAACTCTAGTCGTATCTACATTAAACTTTGCTGCATTTGATTTCACAAACTGAATTGCACTTTTAACATCGTAAATTGCGGAGGGATACTTCGCTTCTGGAGATAAACGGTACTCAATCGTAAAACATGAATAGCCGTTTGCAGCCAGTTTAGCGGCCATTGGACTCATCATTGATTTATCTCCTGACTTCCATCCTCCACCGTGAATCAATAAAACGGCAGGGTGTTTATCCGGAAAACTTGAATAATAGGCATCTAACCTCAAAATCCTGTTTCCTATTTTTTTGTAAATAACTTCCGTCTCTTCTGTTATACTGTTTTCAATCTGTTTTGAAACAACATTAATATCAGGATATTTTTTAATTAATTTATTATAAGTACTTGCTACGGTATAGGAAGTATCTCTCTGAATTTTATTTTGTGAATAACAAAAAAAACTACTCCCTATTAAAATAAGCTGAAAAAATATTTTCTTATACAAAGTACATCCTTTCATGATTATTAAAACTCGAATGCACCAATATCAGGAGCGTTACCTTTAAAGGGTAACCCAACATCAATTCCTTTATCTATTAAATCACTTCCTGAAACAAGGTTCATAAATGTAATATCAGGTAAACTACCATCTGCTTTTCGAGCTTGTAATAGTTGAGAACTTGCTAAGCTTTTGAAATCAGCGGCATCAGTAACAATTCCGTTTTGCCAGCTATTATTAGTTACGTCAGTCGTTGCGGCCCCAGCTGATCCAAAAGCTCCCATAGAACATGCGTTTTTCATGATTAGCTTAGCCAAGGGATTTGTATTACTAAAAGAATAATTAACTCCATTATTATAGGCTGAGCAATTATATATTTCTACCACACCTCTATTACTATTATGATCAAAACCATCTGCAACATTATCAACAGCCAAACAATTTTTATAAATTGCGTTGTGCTTAAGTAATTTATCATCACTACCGCCCGTTTTGAAACCGTTTCCATCGCCTGAACCTTTACTTCCACTTTTTAAATACCCATTTTTGATGGCCCAACAATTAGTATAAGTAGTTGTAATATTATCTGTACCTCTAAGGTATCCATCCCAACCGTCATCTAGATTTTGCCAAGCTCTACAGCCAATAAATCTATTTCCAGTCCCCGCTGTCAATTTACAGGCAAAACCATCAGCATTTTCGAGTGTTGAATCGGCATTAAAGTAGGAGTCACAGTTAAGAATAGTATTATTTGCAGCACCCGAATCTAACTGAAGTCCAGTATCTGCACATTCTGAAAAAGTACAAAACTCAATTAGATTATTATTTCCCTTGACCTGCAATCCATTATCTCCTGCTTTATAAACATCTATGCCTTTTATGTGCCAATAATTACCTTGAAGCACGATCCCTTGGTTTGAAGAATTTTCAGGCATAGACGAAAAATCTATTTTCGGTCTGTTTTTATTTATTTGTCCCTTTAAGGTAATTAATTTATCAGGAGTACCTGAAACAGTCAAATTAATTTTAGAATTGAATACATAAGTGCCTTCATTCAGTATTATCGTTGAACCAGCTTGAACCTTGGCGATTGCTGCTGTTAATTCTGCTGCATTGCTAACATAAAATTCATTAGTAGGTACACTAGCAAAACTGGAAATTAAAATGATTTTTGTTGCAATAACTGTATTTTTATCAATAGCAGTAGCCGATATAGTTACGGTACCATTTTGTTTGGCAGTAAGTAAACCACTGGATGATATTTCAGCAATTGTGCTATCAGAGGACTGCCAAGCTACTGATTTATTTGTTGCATTTTCAGGTGATATTGAAACACTAAATTGCTTGCTAGTTCCAGTTGTAATATTATCGCCTACAATAGTTAAACTCTTAACATTTATAGTAGCTGCAACACTTGGCGTTTCCTCTTTCGAACAAGAAAAAAAACTAACTATTAGTAAAATGTAAATTATTCTCATTTTGATTTCGTCTTTAATTAATCATAAATCAAGTTAAAAAGTAGGCTCGATAAAAACCGAGCCTTTAAAATCTAAAAGTTATTTTATCTCCAAAACGGATCTCCAATTCCATTATCAATTAAAGTTTGATTCTGAATTTTGAAATTACCAGCAGCTGCGTTTACAAATTGTGGATTTGCTACGACGCCTGATGTATCAGGCTTGTTACCAGAGATCGTTGCATCCATAACAAATGGTGCATTAAAATAGTAATTAGCCGTATAACTTGGGGTTGCTGTATTTGTTTGATTAGAGTAAACTGCACTTGTCTCAGCCACTAAAGTGTTTTTAACTATAGATGCATTATTTAAGGAGCGAACATATAACAGTCTTTTAGGAGCAGTTGTTGGTACATTAGCTATATTAGAAACATTGTACAAAGTACATCTGTCTATTAACACATTCGTTGTTAAGCCAGTTCCTGAAAAAGTACCAGCATCGACCCTAACGAAATCTCGGCCCGCTGAGCAATTATTGAAAGTTGAAGTCTTTAAACTAACTGCCCCGACGAAAGTTGTTCTGAAATCTATAAAATCAGCACCTGCGTTTGTATTAACATTTGTAACTTTACAATTTTCGACAGTAACAGAGCTCACTTTAGAACTTGCCATTGAAGCGTATACTAATGATCTCTCATAATTTTGGACATCACAACCTCTAATTAGTAAATTGCCATAAGTGGTGCTAGTATTACCGATAGTTAATACAGCTGAATTCGCACCTGTTATCGCTGTATCTCCATTTAAGTCTAGATCTACTAAAGATACATCTGCAGTTCCTGAATTAAGGGTAAATTTAAGATACACTTTAGGTTTATTATATGGGTAAAGTCCTCTAATTGTAATCGATTTATTTAGAATTATTTCTCCCACATATGCCTTATATTCCCCAGGAGACAAATACAATTCAGCACCTGCGCTAGCGGATGCAATTTTTGCATTAAGGTCATCAGTTGGATTAATTAGAATACCATTCCCTATATCTACCAAAGTCTTAAAACTTTTAAATCCTCTTTTTTTTGTACCATTAAATAAATCAACAGTATAGGATGTGTCTCCCACCAAACCAGTTACAGTTGCGACACCAGCAGCTTTTTCAGATGCTGAAATAACCTTGCGAATATTTCCCGGATTAACCACTAATTCAGTAACATTACTATTTGCAACCCATCTAAAAGTAGCTTGTTTGGCTTGAATATCCGCATCCTGAGATGCTAAAAATAGTTGCTCGGACAAAGTCGTAACTGTAACAATTGACCATTTAGAATCCTCGCGTCCAACAGCACTAATTGCTTTTACCCTTATAGAATAAACTGTTTCTCCCTCCAAGGCAACCTGTAATGGTAACTCAGTAGGAGCCACTTTTATTTTCTTAAATATAGAAGTAAATAAAGGATCATCTGCACTAATTTCTACTTCATAAAAATCTATATTTTCTTTTACTGTCCAATTAAGTTCTACAGTTGTTTGATTTCTAACTCTAGCTGTAAGGCTTATTGGCGCAAAAGCTCTACTCACTTCAAGTCCATTTATTAACTCTTCACCGTATCCTGTGCATCCTATTATAAAAGATGACAACAAAAGCAAAGCAACTAAACCTTTTATTTTAAATGTATTTTTCATAATCACAATTGAATTAAATTATTTAAATTTTTAGTAGCCATAGTCGTTTACTAATTTTCCATTGCTACCATCGATGAAAACCTGCCATATAGGCCAAAACTGCCTGTTATCAGGATTAACCCCAGTTTTATACAAAGAATTAACCTTTGTATCTACTAGTGACTGCCATGAAAATGCAGAGTAATCAGGCCCTGGATTAGCAATTTCTCCTCTATTTAAACCATAGATAGTCAATGATACATTATCTGCTTTAAATTTGTAATAAAGTGTAGTTGGTACATCTGCATATTCACCAGTTCTATTTTGTAAATTAGTCATTTTAGCTTTTGCTTCGTCTAAATTATTTTTAAGCAAATTCCAGCGTATTAGCGCTTGCTTTCTCTCCATTTCACCAGTGAATTCATACTTATGCTCTTTTACAATAGCATCAAACATTGCTTGCTTACTTATTAAGTTGTTAACGTAAGCATCTACTTTAACGGGATGCAACTGAGTTGCAAAAGCTCTTCTTCTAATTTCTTTTAAATAAGGTGCCGCAGCCGTCGCACCTTCCAATTCATTTGCAGCTTCAGCTGCTATGAAAAGTACTTCCGCATAACGCATATACATTTTATTGATTCCATCATCGTTAGTTGAAGTGATAAAGCGCTTGGTCCATTCATAGCGATATTTACCAAAATACCAAGTATCAGACCTACCCAACTCTTGCTTTGCAATTCCGTTTACAGCAGTTCCATATCTATAAGGTACACAGCTAACATCTCTTCGTGTATCGACTTCATCAAAATCATAGAAAACAGTGGGAAGCGGTCCTGCTACTCCTCCACGATTATTACCATTTGCATGAAATTGATCACTTGTAGTATGACGCACAGCAAAAGTAAAAAGCATACGTCCTCTTCCTTCTGCAAAAGGTAATTCCCACAATGATTCGCCGCCTGCTGCGATATTCTCTTCATTGTATTTTCTCCACAAAGTCTCAAATGATGATTCTAAACGAGCTGTTCCACTTTGCATCACCTCGCGAGTTTCATCTAAAGCTAGCTTATACATTTTTGCTACTGAAAGTTCACTATCATTGCTTCGACGTACACCATCAGGGTACTGTTGAAAACCACTTGCGGCCATTGCTAAACGAGCACGAAAAGCTTTTACAAATGCTTTATTAATTCGCTCTACCGTTGCCGTTGCAGGACTCTGATTAGGCCAAGCAACTAAGGTTGCTGCTTCTCCCAAATCTTGTATAAGCCGTTTATAAATTTCATCACGACTTGACTTTGGCAAGTACAAAGTTTCTGAGTTTATAGGTTCAAAACGTGCTGGAACATCTCCCCATGCCTTAATTAAATCGGCATAATAAATAGCGCGCAATGTTAAGGCTTCCCCAAGTAATTGCCCTAATTCATTTCCTGGATTTGGATTTCCAAATGCACGAAGCCCACGAATGCAAATATTTGCACGTTCGATACCTGAATACATCATTGCCCAAGCATTGTTGGTAGTATTCATATTTGTATTATTAGGCTTGGTATCATAGACACATAGGTCAGCGTTGTCACCGGCTGTTTGCGAAGTGTTAAGCCATTCTGTATCGGTATTAAGTCCATAAAAAGGTAAAAATCTACCTCGATAGGAATTTGTTTCTGCAAAAGGTATTTTTATACCATCGATTGCGCCTTTGGCTAAACCTGGAGTGGAAAAAATAACCGACTCATCTAGAGTTGATATTGCTGGTGCATCTAAAAAATTATCAGCCAAATCTTGACAACCAACAAAAAAACCTGATAAAATTAGTGATACAATAATTACTTTATGTTTCATCTTTTGATACTTTTAAAATTAAAAATTTAGATTAAGACCAAAAACTAGTTGTCTACTTCTTGGAAATGGAGAGTAATCAACACCTGGCGTTAATGGCGTATTCCTTCTTGTGGAAACCTCAGGATCGAGGCCCGAGTAGTTAGTGATAATAAACACATTATTGGCAGTAGTATATAACCTGAATTTAGAAATTCCATATTTAGAAATCCACTTACTAGGTAAAGTATACCCCAAACTAAGCGTATTTAATCTTAAAAATGATCCATCTTCAACTGCCCAATCACTAAAAACAAAACGAGACATATAAGGTGACCACATAGTGGTACTTGCATTTAGAGCCGCGAGTGCAGTTGGATCTGTAACTAATTGTCCTGAATTTGGATCAAGGTTAGTCCATCTGTTTCCATCTTCCATTACCGTACTAAGATTTCTGTATTGTCCATTCAAATTAGATGTTGTAAATTCAATTTTATTGGCATTATAAACATCATTACCAACACTCCAGTTAAAGGCAGCTGACAAGTCAAAACCATATGCATTGGCATTAATAACCATACCTCCTGTATGTTTTGGATTTGCATTTCCGATTACTGAAAGATCACTCGCACCAACAAGACCATCACCATCCAAATCTTTTAACTTCATTGTCCCAGGCCTAACTGCTCCCACAACATTAGAGCTATTTGCTACACCTGTTTTAAGAACATAATTTCCTCCAATAAAATCAAAATCAGAGACTTCGTATCTACCGTCACTTTTATACCCATACATCAAGCCTATTGGTTGCCCTACTTTTACAACATAATCATTTCCGATTTGCGTAGAAGCCCAATTTGTATTTTGTCCAAAATCATTTAAAAGACCTAATGAATTTATCCTGTTTTTGTTGAATCCAATGTTTGCAGAAAAATTTAATCCATAATCAGCTTTATCAATTGCAACAACATTTATTGAAGCTTCAAATCCTGTGTTTTGGGTTTCTCCCATATTTCTGAATTGAAAATCATAGCCAGTTCCAGGAACTGGAAAACGAATCAAGAGATCTTTAGTGAGATTTTTATACAATTCAAATGTACCACTTACGCGCCCTTTAAAAAACTCATAATCAACTCCTAAATTTTGAGTTACTGTAGTTTCCCATTTAAGATCAGGATTAGCAAGAGTCTTTGAAGCAGCCCAATAATTAGTAACACCATTTATCCAAGTTGAAGTTGATGATTGGAAGTTTTGAACTGTTTGCCCAGTTGGAATATTATTATTTCCAGCTTCCCCATAACTTAATCTTACCTTAAGAGAACTAAGCCAAGAAATATCTTTCATGAAATCCTCTTCGCTAATTTTCCATGCTGCAGCAGCTGCAGGAAAATAACCCCAGCGATTATTACCTAGAAACTTGCTTGATCCATCAGCACGATAAGTTGCGGTGAACAAGTAACGATTTTTTATATCATAATTTACTCTTCCAAAAAAGGACAATAGAATATCATCAGGGCTATAATTATTATCAACTCCTTGTGGTACTCCCTGAGTTGTCAGGTTTTTAGCAGTATTAAAGTCAAAAAACTTAGGAAATCCATGTATTGTACTTTCTATTTCATTTGATTTAAACTTAATCATTTCTTGCCCTACTAGAACTTTTATTCTATGATTTGTACCAAGTAAATTTTTAAAATCATAATTTAAAGTATTGGCATTTCTAAATCGAATATTGTCACGATTACTTATAACTAGAGCTGGACTGCCCTGATTAGTTGCTGTAGGCACATTATTAACATAATAAGTTGAGCGTCCGTAGAAACGATAATCTTTGTAATTAAAATTATCTAAACCTAAGTCCGTTTTAAATTTAAGATCTTTAAATATATCCCATGACAAACTACCAAGCATGTTAAAATTCTTTCTCGTTTGTAAACGGTCATTATCTGCTACTGAAACAAAAGGGTTAACTAAATAACTAGAAACTGCTTCATCAGTATTATCAGTGGTTAAACCTGGTAAAGGTATTGGTGAATACCCAACACTGTGTCGAAGTCGAGCATCTGCAGAAGAGATCTCGTTTTGCTCATTTACTCCTCCTCCATTAATTTCTGTATCAGAATAACGCATAGTAAAAGACAAATCAATTTTGTCACTTGCTTTATTTCTCATACTAAACGATAAATTGTTTCTTTTAAATTCAGATCCAACCATAATGGCCTTTTCATCATAATGAGCATAATTAAAGTTATAATTTAATTTTTCACTCCCTCCGCGGATCCCTAAATCACGACTATTTACTTCCCCTAAGCGGCCGTATATTTGTTTTTGCCAATTATTACCTTTGAGCCCTTTGTATTGATCAAAATCTTGCCATTGACCAAAATATCTCTCGTAGGAGCTAACGTCGTTTCTTAATAAAGCATATTCATATTGCCATTTTACAAAATCTTCTGGCTGTAATACATCTATTGTGTTAGCGATTTTCTTGATACCATAAAAAGTATTAAAACTAACAGATATTTTGCCATCTTTACCTGTTTTTGTTGTAACTATAATTACTCCATTTGCTCCTCTAGAACCATATATAGCAGTAGATGACGCATCTTTTAATACTGTAATGTTTGCAATATCTGATGGTGATATATCACTCAAACTATTGACTGGAAAACCATCGACAATGACTAATGGAGAACTATCTTGAGTAAGTGATCCACCACCTCTAATTCTAATTTTTATTTCAGAATCTGGAGAGCCTTCAGATGAAGTAATTTGAACTCCTGCAATTTTCCCCGTCAAAGCTTCAGCAACATTAGAAATTGGTGTTTTTTTCAATTCCTCCCCTGAAATTGTAGACACTGAACCGGTTAAATCAGCCTTCCGAGTAGTTCCATAACCAATTACAACTACTTCATCTAATTTTGAAGTAGAGTCTTTTAAAACAATACTCAGTGACTTATCTTTCCCTACTGTTTTACTTAATGATTCATAACCTAAATACGAAAAAATTAATACACTACCTGGTCCTGCTACGCGCATGGAAAACTTACCATCTAGGTCAGAAGTTACAATGTTCTTAGTGCTTTTTTCCATAATATTCACACCGGGAATTGGCATATTAGCTGCATCAGTTACAGTCCCAGTAATAATAACACTACCCTGAGCATTCATAGTATTACCTGACAATATACCAAGCAATAAAAGAAAGGCTAAAAAAATGTTATTACCTTTTTTAAATAAATGTGTTGTAATCATAATTAGTCGTTTGTTAGTTTTAAATTGGTTGTCGTTAGTTTAATTTTGGATTTTTCATCAAAACTCCATTGATGTAGGTATTTATAAATCTCAATCCTTCAAGATTTTCTATTGAATAGGCATCATCTACCTTATCAATCTTCACGTTGCTGAAAAGCACATTCTGAATAGGTAATTCTTTACGTCCTCGTGCCAATATACCATACTGCCCACCGTTTTTTACAGTTACATTTTCTAAGAATACGTTTCGTACTTGTGGAATAAAATCTCCCGTTTGATTACCATATACATCATAAAACATATTAATTTTCAATACTGCTTCTTTTACTTGTCCGATCTTAAGGTTTCTAACGTATACATTCTCTACAAGTCCGCCTCGTTTAGAATTTGATTTGATACGAATTGCACGATCAAGATTTGGGCTGTCCATTATACAATTTTCAACAAATACATTTTTCACTCCGGCAGAAATTTCACTACCCATAACTACTCCTCCATGCCCATCTATCATATTACAATTTTGTACTATAATATTTTCACTAGGAATACCTACTCGTCTACCATCAGCATCTCTACCTGATTTAATCGCTATACAATCATCTCCTGTATTGAAAGTACAGTTTTTAATAATTACATTTTTTGAATATTCAGGATCACAACCGTCATTATTAGGACCATGACTTTCGACAGTTACTCCATCAATAATAACATTTGATGATTTCATAGGATGAATAACCCAAAAAGGGGCATTTATAATTTTCACATCCTTTAATAAAACATTAGTACATTCAAAAAAATCAACAAAGGTGGGTCTCAAATAATTTCCATCGCCAAAAACACGATCCGAAACTGGAACACCTTGCTGTGCCATCTCCATCAAACGAAACAGATTCAAAGGATCCTTCTGACTTGGCATACCTGCTTTCCATCCATAAGAAGTTCCTGCCGACCATGGCCACCAATTTTCATTAGTTGCCTGCCCGTTTAGAATACCTTTGCCAGTAACCGATACATTGTTCTTTTTGTATACATAAATCAAAGGAGAATAGTTCATTAATTCAGTACCTTCATATGATGTGTGAACAATAGGATAATCTGCAGGGTTAGTACTGAACAATAACTCAGCACCAGCTTCTAAATGTAAATTTACATTACTCTCCATAACTATAGGACCCGTGGCATATCTTCCTGAAGGAACAAGAACCCTTCCACCACCATTATTCGAACAATGTAATATAGTTTTATTGATAGCATCAGTATTATTGAACATACCATCAGACTTTGCTCCAAAATCTAAAATATTATATGTTTTGTCAACAAATGTTGGCTCTTTCACTTTAAGTACTATTTGCTCCATTTCACGCCAAGCATTCTTGGTAACACTATTTGAAGATTGCTGTCCTTTGCAAGATGAAAACAATGCTATTAAAACAAGAAAGTAAATATTTCGTAGTATTTTCATTTTTCTAACATATAGAAGATTATTAATTTAAAAAGAATGGTAACATCTAAGCAGAATATAATTAATTTTTAACCCATTTTTTGCAGAACAACATCATAATTCAAATATTTAAATAATGTGAATTAAAAATTAAAACAATAAATGTAATCGATTGCACAAACCTATCTATATTTTTTTAATTTACCAAAAAAAAACTATTAAAAATTCATATCAAATAGAAAAAAATACATTTAATTATACATACAGTAAAAATATAGCAAATTATTAGTGCTTTATGCTTCCTTAAGGATCTACTAAAAGCGATTATTGCCAAAACACAGCAAGATTTTACATCTTATATATTTGTCCATGGTATTAATGAGGTATGCTTATCCTAGATTAAGGTTCAAAAAAGAGATTAATATAGTAGTAGAAGCAAGAATGTAATCGATAACAAATACGCCCCATAATCAAAAAAAAAGTTTAATTTTACCGCTTTAAAAAACAACATGAGCAACAAAACTACAATATACGATATTGCAAAAGAGTTAAATATAACAGCTGCTACTGTTTCTAGGGCTCTAAACAATAACCCGAAAATAAGTTCTGCTACCCGTACTCTTGTGATGAGCACCGCCGCTAAGATGAATTACAAACAAAATAAATTAGCGTTAGCTCTTAAAAGTGGAAAAAGTAATAACGTCGGTGTCATAGTTCCTAGAATCAATACCAATTTCTTTGCTTCAGTTATAAGAGGAATAGAAGAAGAACTACAACCTAACGGTTATCAAGTAATTATATGTCAAACTCATGAAGATGAGGAGAGGCAAATTGAAAATATTAACACCTTATTAAATGCTCAGGTGGATGGTATATTGATGTCAATTTCAAATGTTTCTAAAAAAAATGATTCCTTTATTGAAAGAATAGTACAAAAAAATGTTCCACTAATTTTCTTTGACAGGAAAAAAAATATGGAAGGTGTTAGTTCTGTTACTATTAATGACTTTAAAGGTGCTTATTTGGCAACGCAGCATTTAATTGACCAAGGAAATAAGCGAATCGCTTTTCTGTCAGGAGATCGCTCATTAGAAATATATGAAGATCGATACAATGGTTATGTTGCAGCTCTAGCAGATAATTCTATTGAACTGATTGAAGATTATATCATAACTATAAAGAGTAACGTTGTAGTTGGTCGAGAAGTAGTGGAACAATTATTAAAACTCGATCATCCCCCAACTGCTATATTTTCTACTAGTGATTTCGCGGCATTAGGTGCGATTCAAAAATTAAAAGAATTTGGTGTGAAAATTCCAGAAGAGTTTTGTGTTTTCGGTTTTGGAAATGAACCTTTTACCAAGTTTATGGAGCTATCAATTTCAACTGTAGATCAGTCACCTTTAGAGATGGGTAGGATGGCCGCCAAAGTATTCTTGGAACAAATAAATAATAGTGATAATTTAAAAATAGAAAAAAAAGTTGTCTTGATGCCTGAGCTTCACATCAGAAAATCATCTTTAAAATTTCCCAAATAAAAAAAGCGTGAAGTATATAACTTTCACGCTTATCAACTTAAACAAAACTAAATAAATTACTATAAAGAAACTCCTCTTTTCCAAGGGATAAAATCATTCTGATTTAGAATAGCAGCTTTTGTTTTAATGGTACCACTGGCTACGTTAATTATAAATTCTAGCATTTCATCAGCCATCTCCTCTATAGATTTTTCGCCTGTAATAATTCCTCCAGTATCAATATCAATAATATCCGACATTTTTCTGGCTAACTCAGAATTAGAGGAAACTTTTACGACAGGTGCGATAGGGTTACCTGTGGGTGTTCCTAAACCTGTAGTAAAAAGAACCATATTAGCACCCGATCCTACCATTGCGGTTGTACATTCCACATCGTTGCCTGGAGTACAAAGCAAGTTTAAACCTGGTTTTGAAATATATTCTCCATAGTCTGAAACCCCTACAATGGGCGAAGTACCTCCTTTTTTGGCAGCACCAGCTGATTTCATCGCATCGGTAATTAAACCGTCTTTAATATTCCCCGGAGACGGATTCATGTCAAATCCAGATCCAGCATCGACAACCGTTTTTTCATACCATTTCATTAGCTCCAAAAAGCGTACTCCATCTTCTTCTTCATTGCAACGATTCACTAATTCTTGTTCAACTCCACACAATTCAGGGAACTCTGAAAGTATTGTTGTTCCTCCTAAAGCAGTTAATAGATCCGAAGTTACTCCCAATGTAGGATTGGCCGAAATACCCGAAAAACCATCTGATCCGCCGCATTCTAGGCCAATTGTTAATTTGGATAATGGTGCAGGTGCTCTCTCCAACTCATTTGCCTTTTTAATGGCTTCAAAAGTATCTTTTACAACACTACTTAACATAGCATCAATAGTACCGATTTGTTGTTGATCGTAAATCAACACGGGTTTAGTACTATTGGGATTTATTTCGTTTAGTGCATCCTTAAAGATCTGAATTTGTAAGTTTTGACACCCCAAACTCAAAACTGTTGCACCTGCTACATTGGGATTATTGACATAACCCGCTAACAATTTGGCTAAACTATGCGAATCTTGACGAATTCCGCCACAACCACCTTGATGCGTGATGAATTTTACTTCTATATTTTTAAATAGATCCGTTTCATTAGAACCGCCACTATTTCCTTCTACTCCACTTTCAGAATTTACCAATGAACGCAATAACAATTGGTAATCGTTTTCTTTTGGCTTCATTAATTCCTTTTCGAAAATATCTTTTAAAATTTCAATATTTCTATTTTCACAAAAAACCAATGGAAAAAATAACCATACATTTTCGGTTCCTACTTGGCCATCTTCTCTATGATAGCCCTGAAAAGTTCTGTTTTTCCATTTATCTACATTAGGAACAGTCCAACCAATTGTTTCTGTCTTTCCCGTTACTTTATCACTTTCATGCTTCACATTTAGCGTCGAAAGCAAACCACCTTTTTCGATTCGTTCGCTTGCTTTTCCTACCAAAACACCATACATAATAATACGATCACCCTTGTCAAATGCAGTCATCGCAATTTTGTGCTTCATCTTTACATCAGTAAGTACTTTGATCAGTTCTCCTTCAAATTGTATCTCTTCTCCTTGAGTGAGATTTACTAAAGCCACCGCCACATTATCAGATGGATTTACTTTTATTAATTTCTTTTGCATAATTATAAATACTATAATTCGTGACTACTACTAAACTTGTTTATTAAAATTCACAAAACCTTGCTCAATTCCATTTGCCTCAATTTCATTCAATGCCAATACTAAAGCACTTGATAATCCTTTGATTTTTGTTAAATCTTCTCCCCAGAAATCTTGGTTTGACAAAGTTTGTGCAACTACTTTTGTACTGCTATTTGACGCCCATATTTGTTGAAAAGCATCTGTAATTTCCTTGCTATCATCAACTGGCAAAGTCTCTTCATTCCAAGATCCTTTATAAAAACGAATCAAACACGCAAATGCAAAAGTCAAGTTTGTTGGTACCTTATCAAATTTTTCAATATATCCCAAAACACTTGGTAAGACACGAACTTTAAATTTTGAAATCGAATTCAAGGCAATACTAGAAAGATTGTGTTTTATAAATGGGTTTCTAAAACGATCTAAAACTGCATCTGCAAACAAATTTAATTCTACTTTATCCATTGCAATTGTTTCATTGATTTCTTCAAAAATCGCTTTATTGATAAATGCCCCAGTAAAAGCATTATCTACTGTTTCTTTTACCGTTTCGTTTCCATACATTAATGAGAAAGGAACCATTGCTGTATGTGCACCATTTAAAATTCTGACTTTTCTAGTGCGATACGGCTGCATATCTGCAACAATTTTAACGTCTAGATTTGTTTTATCGAATGGTAATTTTGCTTTTAAATCAGATCCTCCCTCAATTACCCAAAGAAAAAATGTTTCGGCAGTAACAATTAAATTATCTGCGTACTCTAGTTCTTTATTGTAAGCATCAATTTCGGCTCTTGGATATCCTGGTACAATCCGATCTACTAAGGTGTTGTGAAATGAATTGTTAGTTTCAATCCAGTTTTTAAAATCAGCTCCTAAATTCCAATCATCACTGTATTTTAATATAATTTCTTTAAGCGTATCGGCATTGTTATTAATTAATTCACAAGGAATAATCGCCAATCCTTTTGCTGCCTCTCCGTTAAAATGTTTGAATCTTTCGTGTAAAAGTACTGTTAACTTCGCTGGATACGAACTTGGTGGCTGCATCGTTGGAGTATCTGTACTTACATAAGCAATACCTGACTCTGTTGTATTCGAAATAATAAATGCCAACTCTTCTTCTTTAGCTAAAGCCAAATAATCATTGAAATCAGTATACGGATTGATTCCTGATACCAAGTTTGAAATCACTATTTTCTCTTGAATTTCTTTTCCTTTTGTCAAGCCTTTCATGAACAAAGTATACAAGCCATCCTGGTCGTTTAGCATGTTGACCATTCCGTTTTCAATAGGTTGTACGACAGCAATTCCAGCATTAAAATCTACCTTTTCATTTAATTCCTGAAACGCATAATCGATAAATGCTCTTAGGAAATTCCCTTCGCCAAATTGCAGTACTTTGATAGGCTGCAATTTTTCTAAACCTGTACTTATTCTATTTAATTTTTTCATTATATATGGATATAAAGTGTACTTTTTTATTTGATAAATTTCTCGATATCTAAACACCGCTATACACAGAGAAACCTCCGTCAACAGTGATTTTTGAGCCAGTAACAAACTGAGATTCATCACTTAGTAACCAAACGAGTGCTCCTTCGAGTTCTTGTGCTGTCCCAAAGCGATTAAATGGGGTTTTATTGATGATAAGATGGCCTCTTTCAGTTAAGCTACCGTCTTTGTTAGTTAAAAGCGTTCTATTTTGCTCGGTTAATACAAATCCAGGAACTATTGAATTCATCCGGATTTTATCTCCAAAACGCTTTGCCAATTCTACTGCAAACCATTGGGTGTAACAATCTATGGCTGCTTTGCCTAAACTATATCCCAATACTTTAGTAACAGCTAAGTGAGCCGTAACCGAAGAAATATTTACAATACTACCCCTGCCATTATTTTTTATCGCTTCGCCAAAAACTTGTGTTGGTAGTATTGACCCAAACAAATTCAAATTCATCGCTTCTTGAATGGCTGCCATATTGAGTTTGAAAATATCTTGATCAGGCTGTATAACTGCCTCCGGAATATTACCTCCTGCAGCATTAACTAGTCCATCAATTTTGCCAAAAGCTTGTAACATTTTATCCCGAGCTGCAATTAACTGCGCTTCACTAGTTACATCTGCAATCAAAGGAATTGCAATTCCTCCCATTTTTACAATTTCACTAGCCCTTTGGGCTGCAACTTTTCCGTTTCTACCCAAAATCCCAACCGAAGCACCTGCATTACAAACACTTTTTATAAATGAATCACCTATAACCCCAGTTCCTCCTGTAATTACAATAGACTTCCCTGCTAATGCCAAATTATTTTTCAAAATCCTATGTATTATCTTCTATCGTCTTGTTTTGCTCCCTAAATGCATTAATTAACTCCTTAACTCTTTTATAGTTAACAAGGTTTCTTGAACTTTTAATCGCAAGCCTTCAAAGTCTTTATTCGCTAATATTTCGCTTGAAATCAATTGCGACCCAATACCCACGCAGGTTACACCAGCGTCAAACCAACTCTTTAAATTTTCTCTATTAGTAGAAACACCACCTGTAGGCATAATACTAGTCCAAGGGCATGGTCCTTTTATTCCCTTAATAAACTGCGGACCGTAAACGTCTCCAGGAAATAATTTTACAATTTCGCATCCTAATTCTTCCGCCCTTGCAATTTCTGTTAAAGTTCCACATCCAGGCGACCACAGTACTTTTCTGCGATTACAAACCAAAGCGATGTCTTCTCTCAAAACTGGAGTAACAATAAAATTAGCTCCTAGTTGCATATAAAGTGAAGCTGCAGCAGCATCGGTAACTGAGCCAACTCCTAAGATCATTCCAGGTAATTCAGCCAAAGCATATTTATTTAAGGCTCCAAAAACTTCAAAAGCGAAATCACCTCTACTGGTAAATTCCATTAAGCGAGAACCTCCATCGTAACAGGCTTTCAATACCTTTTTACTCAACTCAATATCTGAATGAAAAAATAAAGGAACCATTCCGTTCTCTTTCATCACAGTTGCTACTTCAATTCTTGAATACTTTGCCATAATCTCTTATCTAGATACTAAACCAGAAACATTTCCGTCCAGCATATTTTCAACTTCATTTAAGGTAACTAAATTATAATCTCCTGAAACAGTATGTTTTAAACAACAAGCTGCAACAGCAAAATCTAATGCTTTCTGCTTATCATTTTTGTATTCCAACAATCCATAAATTAATCCTCCCATAAATGCATCACCACTACCTACACGATCTACAACAGGAGTTACTTCTTGAATGGCTGCATTAAAAATTGATTTTCCGTCAAATAAAACACCTCCAATTCTTTGATGCGAAGCACTAACTGAATAACGCAATGTTGTAGCAACAATTTTTAAATTCGGACATAAAGTAAACAACTTACTGTATAAAACAGGGAGTGACTTTAGATCTTCATAATTCGGATCTACTTTGACTTGACCTAACATAAAAAAAGCGGTATCTATATCTCCCAAAACAACATTTGTATAGGCTAACAACTCGGGCATTACTTCACTAGGGGTTTTGCCATATTGCCATAATTTAGCGCGATAATTTAAGTCACAAGAGATCGTTAAACCTAATTGATGCGCTACCTTAACAGCTTCAAGACAAGCTTCGGCAGCACTTTCAGAGATCGCTGTTGTAATTCCGCTCCAATGAAACCAGGTAGCTCCCTCCAGTACTTTTTCCCAATCAATCATTCCTTTTTGAATGGTAGCCATTGCACTGTGAGCACGATCATAGACTACATTACTCCCACGAGTTCCTGCACCAGTTTCTAAATAATAGGTACCTAGGCGCTCTCCGCCAAAAATCACGTTTTTAGATTCTACATTCATCTTACGCATTTCCCTCAAAGCACAAGCACCAATTTCATTTTGTGGTAAGCGAGTTACAAATTCAGCATTTATACCATAATTTACTAACGAAACCCCAACATTGAACTCACCACCACCATAAGTAGCTGTAAATGTTTTCGCTTGCGCAAAACGCAAATGCCTTTCTGTAGAAAGACGCAACATTATTTCACCAAAAGCAACAACTTTATTCATTGTGTTTAAATTAAATACTAGTCTTTATTAAAATTTAAAATACTCCTTGGCATTGTTATAACTAATATCCGACACCATTTTACCAATCCATTCCATATCATTTGGCAACTCCCCTCTTTTTATTTCATCTCCTAAAAGATTACAAAGAATTCTTCGGAAATATTCATGTCTTGGAAATGACAAAAAGCTTCTTGAGTCGGTTAACATCCCTATAAAACAACTAATTAACCCCATATTTGAAAGTGCATTTAATTGTTTTGTCATTCCGTCTTTTTGATCTAAAAACCACCATCCTGATCCAAACTGCACTTTTCCTTTCACGCTTCCATCATTAAAATTTCCAATCATAGTAGCCATCACTTCGTTATCTGCTGGGTTTAGATTATAAATGATTGTTTTAGTCAACTTATCTTTACTATCTAACGCATTTAAAAAGCACGATAGTTTTTGTGCCTGCGGATAATCTCCAATTGAATCCCAACCTGTATCGGGCCCAAGAATTCTATGCATACGGGCATTATTGTTTCGTAAAGCTCCTAAGTGAAATTGTTGTACCCATCCGTATTGATGGTAGGTTTCAGATAAAAACAATAAAATGGCACTTTGAAATTTCAAAGCTTCTTCATTATTCAATACTCCATTTTCTCTTTTCTTTTTGAAAATAGCATCCACTTCACTTTGTGTGAAACTTTCAAAATAAATTTGATCTAAACCATGATCACATAATTTACAACCGTTTTTATCAAAATAGTCTATCCTGTTAAGTAATGCTGTACACAAATTGGTATAATTATTAATTTCTACCTTAGCAGCTTGAGCTAGCGCATCAATGTATTCATTGTAGCCGTCAACTGAAATTAAGATCGCTTTATCAGGCCTAAAGGCAGTACTTACTTTGGTTTTAAAATCGCTTTTGGCCAATTGTTTATGGTACTCTAAAGTATCAATTGGATCTTCGGTAGTACACACAAATTCCGCATTTACTTTGGTAAGTAAATTTTGAGTACTAAATGCCGAGGAATTTATTTTAGCCGAAGCTTGTTCATAAATTGACTCTGCCGATTTTTCATTTAGCAAATCATAAATATCAAAGTAACGAGCTAATTCCAGATGCGTCCAATGATACAAAGGATTACGCATAGTATAAGGAACTGTTTTTGCCCAATTTATAAACTTATCCTTATCAGAACCATTTCCTGTGACAAATTGTTCATTTATCCCTAACGTACGCATGGCGCGCCATTTGTAATGATCACCATTGATCCAAACTTGAGTAATGTTGTCAAAAACGGTATTCTCGGCAATATGCTTCGGAGACAAATGGTTGTGATAATCAATAATAGGCTGATTTTTAGAATAGTTATGGTACAATTCTTCCGCGTATTTATTTTCTAATAAAAAATTATCGTTTATAAATGTAGTACTCATTATAGATGTCTTAAAAATTAATTTTCGTTTGAAGGTTTCCCGATGGTAGCTAATATCCCTCCATCAACATAAACAATTTGTCCGTTTACAAAATTACTTGCTTTTGAAGCAAGGAAAACTGCGGTTCCTGCAAGATCTTCAGGATCTCCCCATCGAGCTGCTGGCGTTCTATTAATAATAAATTCATTAAAAGGATGTCCATCCACACGAATCGGTTCTGTTTGATTAGTTGCAAAATAGCCTGGACCTATTCCGTTCACTTGGATATTGTATTTTGCCCATTCTGTTGCTAGATTACGAGTTAGCATTTTCAATCCTCCTTTGGCGGCAGCATAAGCCGAAACACTATTTCGCCCTAGTTCACTCATCATAGAACAGATATTAATGATTTTCCCTTCCTTGCGTTCAATCATTTGCTTAGCTACTAATTGAGACATAATAAAAGGGCCAACTAAATCCACATCAATCACTTGTCTAAAATCTGCGACAGGCATTGTTATGGCCAATTCTCTTTTTATAATTCCAGCGTTGTTAACCAATATGTGAATATCTCCCAATTCTTGCCCTATTAATTCTATATTTTTTGAAGCAGCATTTTCATCTGTTACATCAAATAAATAACCAGAGACAGTATAACCTTTGCTTTTATAATAGGTAAGCGCTTCTTCCATTTTTGACGGAGTAGTTCCTGTGATCACTAACTCTGCACCAGCGATTGCTAATCCCTCGGCCATAGCCATACCTAAACCATGAGTTCCGCCTGTTATAAGAGCACGTCTACCTTCTAAATTAAATAAAGTCATAGTATTTTATCTTAATTCATTGATTTTGCAAACATCCATATCGCCATAATCTAAATTTTCACCTGCCATTCCCCAGATAAAAGTATAGTTACTAGTCCCTGATCCTGAATGAATGGACCATGGAGGAGAAATTACCGCTTGATGATTGTTCATCCAAATATGTCTTGTCTCTTGCGGTTGCCCCATGAAGTGACATACCGCTTGATTTTCTGGAATATCCAAATAAAAGTAAACTTCCATTCTACGATCGTGAACGTGTGCTGGCATAGTATTCCAAACGCTACCAGGTCTTAATTCTGTCATACCCATTTGCAATTGACAAGTTTTTACTACACCACCAATAATCATTTGATTAACCGTTCGATGATTTGCTGTTTCCATTGTCCCTAATTCTAGTTTATTGGCTTCGGCCAAACTCACTTTTTTCGAAGGATAACTAGTATGTGCTGGAGCTGAATTGATATAGTATTTTGCTGGATTTTTTGGATCAGTACTTTTAAAAAGTACTTCTTTATTTCCACTTCCAATATATAAAGCATCTTTGAAATTCAATTCATAAGTAACTCCTTCAACAACAACAGAACCGCTTCCGCCAACATTTATGATCCCCATTTCTCTTCTTTCTAAAAAATAAGATGCTTTTAATGGATCTATACTCTCTAAGACCAAGTCATTAATAGGAACAGCCGAACCTGCAACATAACGGTCGTAATGCGAATAAGTCAAACTGATCTCATTATTAACCATTAAATTATCAATTAAGAATTCGTCTCTTAATTGTTGTGTATCGTATTTTTTTACTGCTTCTGGACTAGAAGCGTATCTTGAACTATATTTTGCCATAACTTAAATTTTAATGCAATCGATTACAAATGTATTAAATATATCAATAAACCTAAATGTTTATTCATTCGTTAATCCATTTTTCTATTTTAAAAATTGATTTTTGAGTTTTTGATTTTGTAAAAAAGAGATAGAGAACTAGTTCCTTATAATTCAAAATCTTATTAAAATATTACATATCAGTAATTGGCGCGTATTTTGGGACTAAAGTTTTCATCACCGCCCAACCAATTAAGTAACAAACAGCGCAAATGGAGAATATAATAAAGTATCCAGATTCAATACCTTCAAATCCCATGAAAGACATATTCGTTTCTTTACTGTAATCAAACAGCATCCCCGACCCCTTGTTGATAAAAGTTGAGCCAATACCACCAGCTAATCCTCCAATACCGGTAATGGTGGCAATTGCTTTTTTAGGAAACATATCCCCAACGGTCGTGAATATATTAGCTGACCAAGCTTGATGAGCCGCACCGGCAATTCCAATAATAATTACAGGCAACCAATAACTAATATGCCCTAAAGGCTGCGCAATCATTGCCAATAATGGGAAAAACGCAAAAATCAACATGGCTCTCATTCTCCCTTCATAGGGATTCATTCCTTTCTTTTCAACAAAATAAGTAGGTAACCAACCACCAATAATCGATAATAAAGTAATCATATATAAAACAAACAATGGTAAAGCGGCTTGCGTAGAATCCATTCCATAAACCGAACTCAGATAAGCTGGCGTCCAGAATAAGAAAAACCACCATACACCATCCGTCATAAATTTACCAAAAGCAAAAGCCCATGTTTGTTTGTATTGCAAGCATTGTTTTAATGTTACTTTTACTGCGGTTTCTGGCACATATCCTGCAATCTTACTATCTGCAACTACATCTTGCTGAATATATGAGAGCTCATCTGCACTTACCTTAGGATGATTTTCTGGTTTGTCATACATAAAAATCCAAAAACCCATCCATATAAACCCCAAAGCACCAATAATAATGAATGCCATTTCCCAACCAAATGCTTTTGCGATAAACGGAATAGTTATAGGTGCAGCTAATGCACCAACAGTTGCGCCTGCATTAAATATACTAGTAGAAAAAGCACGATCTTTTTTAGGAAAATATTCAGCTGTAGTTTTTATGGCTGCTGGAAAATTTCCTGCTTCACCAAGAGCCAATACAAAACGAGCAAAAATAAATAGAGTAACACTTACCGATATAACCAAGCCAGTATCACTGACTGTTTTTAATGCATCTTTTGCGCCTTCAAAGCCCACAAACCAATTTCCTGTAATAATACCTGAAGTGGCAATACCACAAAAAGCATGTAGGCAAGCTCCGACAGACCAAACACCTATTGCCCAAAGAAATCCTTTTTTAGTATCTAAAACATCAACTAACCTACCTGCAAACAACAACGAAACAGCATAAAAAATAGAGAACAAGGCTGTAATATTACCATAATCATTGTTAGTCCAATGAAATTCTGGTGCAATGAAATCATTCCACGTTAATGAAAGTACTTGTCTGTCTAAATAGTTAATTGTAGTTGCAAAAAAAAGCAAACTACAGATGGCCCATCGATAGTTCCCAATTGATTTAGTTTTATTTGTCATAATTAAAAATTATATGAGTATGAATTGGCTTCGTTGTAAAAAGCGTGGTACTTTCTAAATTTATTACAATTTGAAAGTATCAGATTAAAAATGATTTCACTTATTTAATTAAAAATGTAATCGATTGCACAAATATAACTTTTATAAATTATACTGCAACTTTTTTTTTAAAATAATTAAATTAGCAGAATAAAAAACATTACCGATATAAAAAGTTTGATTAAACTGATAATATATTAAAAAATTAACTTTCGCATTTAAAAATACATTTAGCGATCCCTATCGCAATAATTCAAATCAAACTAAAAACAATTGAAAATGTCAAAAATCATAAAAAAACAAATCATTGTAATTTATAGTATCATAAGCATATTATCATTAAACAATGCTGTATCACAACAGTCCACTTTTCCAATTTGGCCTAATGGAATACCTGGAGAATTAAAAGATTTAAGTTACATCGAAAACCAAGAATTATTTAATAATACCGTCGAGGGAGTAAGTTTTGTAATTAAACCAACACTATCAGTTTACCTTCCTAAAGACCTAAAAGCAAATGGAACTGCAGTTATTATCTTACCAGGTGGAGGTTATTCGCATCTATCAATGAATAAAGAAGGTGTCAAAATTGCAGAATGGTTAAATTCACTTGGCATAACTGCTTTTTTACTAAAATATCGTTTACCGAACGACAAAATCATGAAAGATAAAGCGATTGGACCTTTGCAAGATGCCCAACAAGCTATGCGTTACATCAGAAAAAATTCAACAAACTGGAACATTAACCCTGATAAAATTGGTATCATTGGATTTTCTGCTGGAGGACATTTGGGAGCTACTTTATCTACACAATATGATAAAAAAGTGACTTCTGAAATTGATACCACTAGTGCTAGACCAAATTTTGCTATCCTAATATATCCAGTAATTTCGATGCAAAAAAATATTTCACATTCTGGCTCGAAAACAGCATTGCTTGGAAAAAGACCAAATAAAGAGCTTGTAAACAATTATTCATCTGAAAAAAAAGTGAACCGTCTCACTCCACCAACCTTTCTTGTACATGCAACTGATGATAAATCAGTATCTTTTAAAAATAGTTTGATCTATTACAATACATTACAAAAACATTCGGTTCCAGTCGAATTACATCTTTATGAAAAGGGAGGACATGGATTTGGAATAAAACCAAAAGATATAGATTTAAATTGGACTACAGATTGCAAAAACTGGTTAAAAAACCATGAGTTTATATTGTAATTCAAGCCTTTTGATAAAAATTAATTTTACTTAGTCAAAAGCCCTAAAAAAGAAAGAAGGTGTTCGATTCTAGTCTCATTCACTCCACAAAAACCCTTGTAAACCTTTTTTGTTTACAAGGGTTTTGTTTTTTTAGGCGCCAACTTAAGGTAGTAATTTATACTTTTTTTTGCTGAATTTAGAAAGGGATATTTAGCAAATTTTTAGAATATCATGATATACTGTTAAAGTAAAAACAAACTTAGACCTACTGTTTATTTCAAAATAGCTTTTAAAAAGGCATGTCGTTTTTATCAATTTCTACTTGAATCTTTCTTCTTACTCCTTCTTCTTGGCATTTAAATTTTGAGCATTCATAAATATCATGTACAATACCCTCCTCAACTTCAATAATTAAGTCAAAATAGTTACTTGAATTATTCCCTACAAATGAATAGCCGCTGCACTTGAAATTACATTCTTGTGAATTGCAAAACCCTATGTACTTGTTTAAAAAAGTATCACCTGCGGTAAGAAACACATCCATTGCATTATCCAGTTTCCTGATGAATTTTTTCTTTTCAAAATTCTGATATGTACGATTATCTGCTAAAATAGAATTCACCATATCAATATCTAACTTTTGTAAAAAATACAAAATAGCATCAGCTTGTGTTTTTAGTTTTACTGTCTCTTCAGCTATTATAATATACTTTTTGCTTTTGGTAAAATACTTTACATCCCCAAGTTGAGCGAGCTCTTTCAATAATTTTAGTTTATGTGGATCCATTTATATAATTTTTAAAATAATATTAATTAGCATAGGAACCATTTCATAGTAAAAAAGCACCTGAACTTGACATTATGAGCACAAAGCTTCCTTATAATATAATAAACTTCCTCCCCGTATTTGAGTAGTCAAATCTATCAAGTAAGCCACATCAAAAATATAGATTGTCAAATTTTTTATAATTATAAGGAAAACCCAATATTTAGATCTGATTCTTCAAGAAACGATCTTACCATCCTCCATAGTGATAATTCTATCCGTTTTTTGTGCAAAATCGGGGTCATGCGTAACGATAAGAATGGTTTGGTTATAATCTGTAGCTAATTTTTTGAAGATATCAAATACAATATCTCCACTTTTACGATCCAAATTCCCAGTAGGTTCATCGCCCATGATGATCAAAGGATCGTTTATTAAAGCACGGGCAATAGCAACCCGCTGCTTTTCGCCTCCACTCAATTGATTGGGCATTTTTAAAGCATGCTGCTCAATTTCTAAGGTTCTTAAGTGCTTCATCGCTTTTTGCTCTAATTCTTGTTTTGAATATTTTCCCAATTTAAGTCCCGGAAGCATAACATTGTTGAGCACATTGTATTCAGGTAATAGGTAATGAAATTGAAATACAAATCCGATTTTCTCATTTCTGATTTTAGCCAAATTTCTATCCGATTGTCCCGTAATTAGTTCATCATGAATAAATAACTGTCCCTCATAATCCGTATCCATTGTGGATAATAAATACAACAAAGTCGATTTACCGCAACCCGATTTTCCTACAATAGAAACAAATTCACCATAATTAATTTTTAAATTAACATCTTTGATGACTTGAAATTTCGTCGGATTATAAAAATATTTCACTAAGCTCCTAGTTTCTAATGCGGTGTTTTTCATCTTATTTTCCTCTAATAATTTCAACGGGATCAACCTTGCTTGCTTTTATCGCCGGAAACAAACCAGAGATGATTGTTGTAGACAGTGCAAACACAATTCCGATACCATAATAACTACTATTATAATCAATGGGATAGGTGGTCACAGAAGGCACAGAAGTCGTCGTGAATGGAATTACATCAATAATACTCGAAAATATATAACCGAAAATTAATCCACAGATACCTCCTGCAACACCAATTATGACAGATAAGGATATAAAAATCCATTTTACATCGCTACCAGAAAATCCTGTGGCTTTGAGAATTGCAATACTATCCATCTTTTCATAAATCATCATATTCAAAATATTATAAATCCCAAAACCAGCTACAATCAACAAGACGATTCCTACTGCATAAGAAATAATGCTTCGAACGGTACTTCCGGTTTCAAATTGCACATTTGCAGCCAAGTAATCCGTTGTATCTAAGTTGAACGTGCTATGGAATTCTTTGGCCATCGCCACAGCTTCTTCTTTGTTATAAAGGTTCACCTGAATATCTGTAATATAATTTTTAGGTTGCCCCAATAATGTTTGAGCGGTCGTCAATGCCGTATAACTCGACATATTATCTATATCGGCAATGCCAGTTTCTGAAATACCTACTATTTTTAAAGAGGCTAAATTCCCATTTGAAGTAGATACTTTTATGATATCTCCTTTTGAAAGTAACATCTTATCCGACAATCCTTTTCCAATAATAATACTGTTATTCTGATTCAAATCTGATAATTTACCTTCTTTTATATAATCACTAATTTTAAAAAGAGTGTTCTCTGCAACCACATCGATTCCGTTCACAAAGCCGGAAATCTCAATTGTCCCAGAATTAAATAAAACAGAGGCCGTTACCTTTGGTGCAACATCAATTACACGTTTGTCTTGCTTCAAAGTACTAATAATCGACATGCTGTTGTAGATCGATCTACCTCTATCTTTTGGTTTGATCGAATGAATGAAAACGGTATTTTTTTTATAATCCTTCGATAATGACAGAGGTTGATTTTCCGATGGTTTTACTTCATTAAACATTCGGATATGCGGCGTTCTATTTAGCATTAGCCCATCGAGCAAATCATTTAAACCGCTCATAAAACTAACCAAAGAGATAAACATAGCGATACTAAAAGTAACTCCCACGGCAGCAACAATAGTTTGTTTCAGTCTGGCTCTTAGCAAGTGAAAAGCGATATTTAAAATCAGTTTGTAATTCACTGTTTTGGAATGTAAATCGTTTCTTCTTTTTTTAATCCTTCTACTATCTCTACCTTTTCGTAATCACTCAAGCCAATTTTTACTTTTCTTTTTTCATCTTCATTTACGAGTACATATTGATTATCTATCAAATAACTTCTCGGAATAGTGATGGCGTTCTTCTTGGTTTTGATAATAATATTGGCTTCGGCCGTTAGGTTAGGATATAGTTTTTGAGGTGGTTGTACAAAGTGCGCTTCGATTTTAAAAGTACGAGAACGCTCGTCCATGATGGGATAAATTTTATCTACTGTAGCGTCAAAAGTTTGTCCTTTGTAACTATCCATCGTTACCACCACTCTTTGACCAATAGCCACTCGAACCATATCGTTTTCGTCTACTTCTAATTCCAATAAAAACGAATCTGATTTACCTATTATGGCAAGCGGAGTCTGATTAGTTACCAAGCTCCCTTCCTTGACTAAGACATCAAATAAACGTCCTGTAAAAGCACTTTTTATATTGTAATCACTTTGCGATTTTTGCGAGTATTTCAGTCTATTACTATTTCGGTTTTGATCATTTTTTAATTGCGATCTGAGTTGCGACAATTGTTTTGTAGTACTTTCATAATTAAGTTTTGAACTTTTATACGTCAGTTCGATTCTTTCAAAATCAACCTCAGAAATACCTTCCAGAGCTCTTACTTTTTTATTCCTATTCAAAAGCGACTCGTCAAGAGTTAGTTTGTCCTTTGCAGCCTGAACTTTAATTTCCATTTCAGCAATGCGATCTTGAATATAACGACTGTTTTCTGCACTCAATTGGAAAGTTAATTGCGCATTTTGAGTATCAAGGTCGGCTTTTTTGCTTTCTATTTCGAATAATAACTGCCCTTGACTAATAGATTCTCCAGCGGTTACTTTTATAGTTTGCAAAATACCGTTTACAGTAGAAAAAACAGTGTATTGATCATCAGCCTTAATTACTCCCGAGGCATAGACACTTTCGGTCACATCACTAACAGTGGGATGTATTCCTTCTACTTTTTTCGAACAAGAAAGCATTAAAAATAAAATGGTGAAATAATAGTAATATTTGAATTTCATTTAACTATCTATTTAATAATATCAGTGAAGAATAATACTTTAAATTTACCGCTTTTTTATGTTTCAAGAAATCTTTACCTGATTTATATTTTTAAGAAATTTAAACTGCAGCTCAACGACATCTAAAAATAACCTAATCGAATACACGAAAATTATGATTTCTATTTCTTGTCAATCTAATTTTATACCACAGTACAAAACAATTTCACTTTAACAGTGTTCTACATGAGTTCCTGCATCCTTATCTATAAAGCGCGTGACGAGTTCGCTCAATTTGATATTGAAGGTTTCGTCTTTCCAAACGGCGAGTTAACACAACATGTAACTAGGACCATAATCACAAATAGCCAGTACGGAAAATCATTAGAGAAGAATCCACTACTAGTTCGAAATATAAATAATCATTTAGTGAGATTCCTTTAGCTATATTTTAAGACAACATACCTGTTTAGTTTGTGTACATTCTTTTGATCATAATTTAAAGTAAAATCATTGGTTTTTCTATGTAGTAAAAACGAACATCAGTTTGATTTTGTCTGTACTGTTGCAATTGCCAGAACTTCTGACAAAGAAATCGTATCGATTGTTTACTATTTCACTGTCTTATTTATGTTCCACTTTTAATGTTACTTCACAATTTAGAGTCTATGGTAAATAAAAAATGATAGCTAACAAAACTAATCACCAATTTCAAAATGTAGCTTATTGTAAAAATTAAAGTAGAAGTATTTCATTTTTAGACTTCATTACGCAGTACACCCTCAAAGACAATAGTCCATTTTGTCATGAAATGTTTTTTTTTTTTAAAATTACTTTACATTCAACTGTTATGATAAAAAACAATTCACTAATCAGTAATCGATTACAAAGTAACAATTAGACTATTTTGCCAACTTTATATATTTAGTAGCTTTATCTTGAAAAATAATTCACAACAGGTTGTTTACGATCAAATTAGAAAAAAAATACTATTATTTTGTACAATAGTATTAAAGTATTATTTTAGGAGAGAAAGAAATTTGTACTTTTTTAAAAATAAAATTTCTATTTTAAAGTCATTATTTTAAATTTTACCTGTATACTTCTAGATTTTTTAAAATAAGACAGCATTGATAAACCTTTAAATTCGTGACGACAATGTTACTAATTAATTGTTTAATTGCAATATTTAAGTTAATCAGAGTAATAAGAAGCCCCAAAGAAATCAATAAATACTTTTTTTTTGCATGAAACAAAATGATTATACCACCCAGCTTTTAGACCAAAGTGCAGCACTTTTTTGGGTAGTTGATAGAGATTACCTACTTGTCTATGCCAATAAAAGTTATCAAAATTTAATGCTGCAAGGTACCGGAGCAAAAAAAGAGCTTAATAAACCCGTTTTTGCAGAAGGTTTTGGCGAAGGCTACACTGAAAAATGGAAAGCATTTTACGATAGAGCATTTCAAGGTGAGCACTTTGAGATAGAGGAACACTTTTATCATCCAGAAACAAAAAAAATTCAATATGGTCAAAATACTTTCGAGCCGTTATATGATGCTGATAGTAAGGTATACGCTATCGCTTGTCAATGGAAAGATATTACCCGAATAGTAAAGCAACGTTCAGAAGCCAATCAATTGATTGATGCCTCATTAGATGTTTTTTGTACAATAAATAGTGAAGGTTATTTTGTTTACATCAGTGCGGCTGTAGTTGACCTGTGGGGCTATTTGCCCGAAGAATTGGTTAATACACCTTTTCTAGATTTAATTTTAGAGGAAGATATCGCTAAAACTAATGCTATTACAAGTGCTATCTTCAACGGGGAAGAAATTAGATCTTTTGAAAACCGATACAAAAAGAAAAATGGGGATATTGCTTATAATTTATGGTCTGCTCGATGGGATAGCGAAACCAAATTAATATACTGTGTTGCCAGAGATGGTAAAGAAAAAAATGAGCATGATAAAATCATCCAGTTAAGCGAACAACGTTTTAAAGCCCTAGTTCAAGAGGGCTCTGATATGGTTACGATATTAGATGAAGATGGTAATTATAAATTTGTTAGTCCCACAAATCAAATAGTCCTTGGCTTTACTCCGGAAGAGTATATTGGTAAAAATGCCTTTCAATTTATACATCCAGATGATGAACAGCGAACTTTAGAGAGTTTAAAAAAAATAAGCCGTACTAAAACAGTTGTTGTAGAGCCTTATCGATTTTTAAATTACAAAAAGGAATGGCGTTGGATTGAAACTGTACTAACAAATATGTTAGATAACCCTGCAATAAACGGTATTGTTTCTAACTCTAGAGACATCACTGATAAAGTAGTACAAGACGCACTAATTCAGCGAAGTGAACTGAGATTTAAGGCCTTAGTTCAAGATGGCTCAGACATGATTAGCATCGTCAATGCAGAGGGTAAGTACATTTATACTAGCCCCACTACGACTTCAATACTGGGAATAACCCCTGAAGATTTCCTCCATAAAAGCGTTTTTGATTTTGTTCATCCAGATGATGCAGCACACTGTATGACGAGTATGAAAGAGGTTATTACTGAAAAAAGAGTAGTTGTACCTCCCTTTCGTCTTAGAGACGGAAAGCATGAATGGCGTTGGATTGAAACAGTCCTAACCAACATGCTTGACAATCCAGCTGTGCAAGGGTTAGTGGCTAATTCGAGAGATATCACTGAAGCTATAAATACTAGAAAACAAATTGAAGCTAGTGAACAGTTTAATCGTACTGTTTTAGAAAGCAGTCCAGATTGTTTTAAAATACTAGACATCGAAGGTCAAATTCAATACATGAATTACAACGGGTTGTGTCAAATGGAAATAGATGATTTCTCAACCGTTAAAAACAAAAAATGGTCGACTTTATGGGGACCTCAAAATGAGCTGTTAGTACAAAAGGCACTAGACAAAGCGTTAAGTGGCGAAGTGGCTCACTTTACAGCCTTATGTGCTACTGCCAAAGGAACACCTAAATGGTGGGATGTCTTAGTATCGCCAGTAGGTAAGCAAGGTGAGCCTATCGATCAAATAATATCAGTATCTCGAGATATTACTAAACAAAAAAAGGAAGAGCAGCGATTAAAATTATTGACGAGTGTAATCACTAATACACATGATGCTGTCTTAATTACCGAAGCTGAACCATTAGATCATCCAGGGCCAATAATTATTTATGTCAATGATGCGTTTACCAAAATGACCGGTTATACTGCTGAGGAAGTAATTGGTAAATCACCTCGCATTCTACAAGGTCCAAATTCAAATTCTGAGGATTTGCAGAAGTTAGGTGAAGCGATAAGGAAATGGGAATCTTATGAAGTGACTACTATTAACTATAAGAAAAACGGGGAAGAATTTTGGATTAATTTTACAGTTACACCTGTAGCTGATAATAATGGATGGTATACACACTGGATTGCTATAGAACGTGATGTCACTCTACAAAAAAATAAAGAATTAGAAAAAGAACTACTTGCACAAATTAGTACTGATTTCAACACGAAAAAAAATTACATAAAAGCGGCTAAATCTTTGTGTAAGACCCTTAGTAATTTTGGGAAATTTGACTTAATTGAATTATGGGTACCCTCTGTAGAAAAAAATGCAATGAAATTGTTATGTCACTACCTAGGAAATCAAAACGATTTAATTTTTTACGATACTACCGAAGGTGTCAATTCATTGCAATTAAACGAAGGTTTATGCGGTACTGTTTGGGCTGAAAAAACACAAATATTATGGGATCGTATCGAAATATCCAAACAATTTGTAAGAAAAAAAGCAGCTGAAAAAATAGGATTAAAATCGCTACTAGGTGTGCCATTAATTATTAAAAATGAGGTTATAGGCGTTCTTCAAATTGGTACTAAGAAAGATGTTGCTTATCTAAAAAAACATTGTGAAATCCTTGCTCACTTAGAACAATTTATTGCGTCAGAATTAAACCGTAAAAAACTAGAAACTGATTTAAACATAATGTTTGCATCTATACCCGATATCGTGTGTACGATTGATTTTAATGGTCGATTTGTGAAAATTAATCAAGCTGTAACTACAATACTTGGTTACACAGAAGAGGAGTTACTATTTCAATCCTACAAACAATTCATTCATCCTGAAGACATTGATATTGCAGCAACAGAATTCGAAAAGATTATCAAAGGACAATCGACCTTTAAATTTGAAGTTCGTTACCTAACTAAAAAAGGAGAAATAGTTTGGCTAAGTTGGAATAGTCAACCTTCCATAGATGAAGGCGTAGTTTTCTCGATTGTAAAAAGTATTACAGAAGAAAAGAAGTTAAGAGAACTGAACGAAAAAGTAGGATCACTCGCTAAAATAGGAAGTTGGGAAGTCGATTTTAGTAATCAATCACTGTATTGGTCTGAGGAGGTTCATAAAATGCACGAAACAGATCCAAATACCTACACACCAGAATTAGAATCAGCTATTACCTTTTACAGAGAAGATTTCCGTGAAATGGTAAAAACTGGAATCTCCAATTCAATAAGCAGCGGTGAAGCCTTTGATTTTGAAGCAGTAGTAGTTACCACAAATAAAAAAGAGATATGGGTTAGATCAATTGGGAACCCTGAATTCATAAATGGCGCATGTACTAAATTTTACGGTAGCTTTCAAGATATCAGTTCTATTAAGGATGTTGAACAGCGATTACAATCTCTTTCAAATAATCTTCCCGGAATTATTTTCCAGTATTTAATACACCCTGACGGAACTGATTCTATTAGATCTATTCAAGGTGATGTTGAAGAATTATGGGGTTTTACAAAACACCAAGTTACTGAGGGTTTCAATATAGTGTGGAATCAAATTAAAAAAGCAGATCACTTCGATGAAGTACAAAACAGCATACTTAGCTCAATTACAAACAAAGCGAAATGGACCAGTCGAGTTAAATATATGCATCCAAATGGGGAGTTACGAACTCACATAGGTCACGGAACTCCTAGTTTTTTAGTTGACGGTACTATCCTATTTAACTCTATTGTTTTAGATATTACGCAAGAGGCTAAAAATGAAATGCTTCTTGAGGAGGCTAGTAAAATTGCACGTTTAGGAAGTTGGGAAATGGATGTTTTAAACGAACGTGAAGATGGTATGTATTGGTCGCCAATTATCTGGGATATTTTAGAACTAGACAAAAATTATGATCCTTCGTTAACCGGTTTAATTGAACTCCAAATTGGAGAAAGCAAAACGCTTACGGAGCGTGCCATAAATCGTTTGATTCAAGACGGAGTTGAGTTTGAAGAAGAATTACTTTTAATCACAGGAAAAGGAAATAAATGTTGGGTTAAGGCATCAGGTAAAAGTGAAAGAATCAATAATGTTTGTGTGAAAATTTACGGAAGTTTCCAAGATATTACCGAACGTAAAAATACAGAACTAAAAATAGTGCAAAGCGAGCAAGAATATCGAGCTTTAGCCTTTCAATTACAATTGCAGCAAACTCATCTCGAAAATGCTCAAAAAATCGCTAAAATAGGAAGTTGGGAAACTAACTTGAAAGATTTTACGCTAAGTTGGTCTGATGAAACCTATCGCATTTTTGGAATTGATAATGATGGCGAGGACATGAACCATCAAAAATTCATGAGCCACGTTCATCCATTAGATCAAGAAAAAGTTGAGAAAGCCTTAGGCGATTCATTAATGGATAGCACGAAGCGTAATCACTTTATTGAACACCGCATCCTATCAAAAGATGGCACAGAAAAAACAGTAGAAGAGCGATGGAAAGTAGATTTTGATGAAAATGAAACTCCTTTAATTGCAGTTGGTAGTTGTCAAGATATTACAGAACGCAAAAAGTCTGAATTAGAGAGAAACAGTTTACTAACCACCATCGAAAATAGCCTTAATGAAATTTATATTTTTGACTATAAAACCTTTAAGTTTAATTATTTAAATAAAGGTGCATTGGTAAATCTTGGCTATACTGAAGATGAGATACGTAATTTAACACCTTTCGACATTAAGCCCGACTTCAACCTAGAATCCTTTAAAGATTTAATTAGTCCACTGATAAATAAAGAAAAAAGCAAAATTATATTTTTCACTTCACATGAACGAAAAGATGGAACCCTATATCCTACTGAAGTTCATTTACAATTAGTGTCAATTGGTAACAAAAAAAGTTTTATTGCCATTGTACTAGACATTACCGAGCGTAAAAAAGCGGAAGAAGAATTCATACTTGTTTATAAAGAAAAAAATAGCATTCTAGAGCGCATCACTGAAGCTTTTGTATCTCTGGACTCCAATTGGTGTTATACTCATATGAACAAAAAAGCGGGGGAAATTTTCAATACTGATCCAGAAACGATAGTGGGTAAACACATTTGGACTGAATTTCCCGAAGGACGTAATCAATCGTTACATCGTGCTTATGAAAAAGCTATGAAAACACAAGAGTATTGCTATGTAGAAGAATATTATGAACCTTATAATATGTGGTTTGAAAATCATATTTATCCATCAACTAATGGTTTATCGGTATTTTTCCGTGATGTTACTGCTCGTAAAAGAATAGAGGAGCAATTGCGCAAATCTAACGAGCGATTTGAAAAAGTAACTGAGGCAACTAACGATGCAATTTGGGATTGGGACATTATAAACAATACTTTTTTCCGTTCAAAAGCTATAGAGCGATTCTTTGGCGGGACAACACTACAGACCTTAGTAGGTACTGATTTATGGAAAGATAAATTTCATGAAGACGATCTTGCAAAAATTCAAGAAAGTGTTAATGAAGCTTTAGCTAATCCTACTGTTAATCGTTGGGAATTTGAATACCGGATATATAATGACAAAAGAGAGATTATTTATATAATTGACAGGGGATTAATCATCCGTGATGATTTAGGTGAAGCAATTCGAATGGTGGGTGCCATGACTGATATTACGCATCAAAAACAATTGACATTGCAATTAAGCGAATTGAACCATAGCTTAAAATTACATGCCCAAGAGCTAGAACGATCTAATGAAGAACTAGAGCAGTTTGCTTTTGTCGCTTCGCATGATTTACAAGAACCGCTGCGAATGATATCCAGTTTTATGGACCTATTGAAGCGCAAATATGGTGATTTACTTGATGAAAAGGCATTACGATACATCTATTTTGCTACAGATGGCGCTACAAGAATGAAGAAAATAATTCTAGATCTACTAGATTATTCAAGAGCTGGCAAATCAACTGAAGAAAAGGAAAGTATTGAATTAAATGAAATTATAAATAGCTACAAATTATTACGAAGAAGTAGTATAAAAAATAAGTCTGTTGAAATTAATTCAGATAGCCTACCAGTGCTATTGTCATACAAAGCAGCAGTAACTCAAGTTTTTCACTGCTTACTTGACAATGCTATAAAGTATTCGACTGAAGGTATTGCGCCTATTATTGAAATTAACGCTTTAGAAAAAGAGCTTGAATGGCAGTTTAGCATAAAAGATAATGGAATCGGAATCGACTCTCAATTCTTTTCAAAAATCTTTGTTATTTTTCAAAGACTACATAACAACGAAGAGTATGAAGGAACGGGTATAGGGCTTTCTATTGTCAAAAGACAAGTAGAGTTTCTAGGTGGTTCGATCTGGGTGGAATCAAAATTGGGCAAAGGTTCAATATTTTATTTTACGATACCAAAAAACTAAATTTATATTAGAACGAAAAACAGTAAAAATGGTTTAAGTAAAATAATGTTTGTAATAAATTGTAAATTAATTCAAGTTTCAATTTTAAAAATATAAAATCTATAATTTAACTACCTAATACCTACTATAATTGATTAGGTAGTTAATTTAGTAACAAAACAAATAGTTACTTTAATAATAGTAGTTGTTAGCCAACTTTTAATAATACATACTGCGTTTTGAAAAAACCACAAATTTTAGGATAACGAGATCAAGGTAACTAACTGTCAAAATGGCAATTGTTTTAATTCAATAAAAATCTAGATCATTCTTTACTAGTACTTCCCACAATGCTTTTACCGTGAAAAAAAGGTGCTACTTAACACCGTTAATGTATAAGAGTAAGTCTATACGAAAATAAATAACTTTTTGTTTTAAAACCAAACGGATTAAATCTCGTATATAAAAGGAGATAAGGTTAAATAGAGGTAACAAAATTTAAATTAATAAAAGTATGGTATAGTAAATGATACGTTACAAATGAATTCATTGATAAAAAATAAAAAGCACTAACATGAAAATTCAAATTACTCTAATTGTTTTACTACTTACTACATTTGTTCAAGCACAAAACACGATTGCGCAAGAACTAGATAGATTAAATAATAAAACGGTACCTTATATATCGGTTCAAGAATTGCAAGCTAAACCTGAGATGGTGGTTTTAGATGCGAGAGAGCCAAAAGAATTTAACACGAGCCATATTAAGAATGCGATCTTTGTTGGTTACAGTAAATTTGACAAAACAAAGGTGACTAAAAAAGTAAATAGTAAAAATACGCCCATAGCAGTTTATTGCTCTATTGGTGTCCGCAGTGAAAAAATTGCGGAAAAATTGCAAAAGATGGGTTATAAAAATGTTTATAATTTGTACGGCGGAATATTTGAGTATAAAAATGCAAATGGAACTGTTTATAACAATCAAAAAAAGGCGACTGATAGTGTTCACACCTACAATAAAAGGTGGAGTCAATACTTAGATAAAGGAATAAAGGTTTACGAGAATTAAATCTTATTTTTACAACCTAAATTAAGTTCTAAATTACACGCAGTAAAGTAAAAATAAAGTTTGAAACTAACAGCTCATAAAATGGAAAAATACTTTGATATCCTTTTAAATTCGTACAGTGGATATTTCAATTATTTAAAAAACGAAATTTTGTTCTGGAAATGGGACAATTACTTTTATGGTTTAATCGCAATTTCATTAGTAGTTTGGTTTCTAGAAATTATATTTCCTTGGAGAAAACAGCAAGCTATCTTTCGTAAAGATTTTTGGCTAGATCTTTTTTACTTGTTCTTCAATTTTTTTCTACTGAACTTAATTCTCTTAATTGCATTATCGAATGTTGCAGAACAGTTTATAAATGACGGACTTAAAATAGTTGGACTTGAATTAGCTTCCATTCAATTATTCTCTATTTCATCGTTATCAAAACCTTTAGCCTTACTACTATTTTTTGTCACAAGTGATTTTTTGCAATGGAACGTACATCGTCTTTTACACACCATACCTTTTTTATGGAAAATACATAAGACACATCATAGCGTGAAAGAAATGGGATTTGCAGCTCATTTTAGATACAATTGGATGGAACCCATTGTTTACAAATCGCTGCTATATATTCCTATCATTTTGGTTGGAGGCGTAAACTTAGAAGATGTTTTCATTGTCCATTTTATAACTATAGCAATAGGTCATTTAAACCATGCCAATTTAGGATGGGATTATGGAGTTTTAAAGTACCTTTTTAATAATCCTAAAATGCACATCTGGCATCATAGTAAGGAAATCCCTAACAAGTATGGTGTGAATTTTGGAATTTCCTTAAGTCTTTGGGATTACATATTTAAAACTAATTATATCCCAAGTAGCGGTAGAGATATTGAACTTGGTTTTAATGACGAAGGAGAATTCCCGAAAAATTTTATTAAACAAGAATTATATCCATTAAAAAATAATTAAATCTCAAGAGGAAATGTTTTCCTAAACACAATTTTACAATAACTAAAAATTTATTCTATGAAAAATTTCCTATTAGCTTTACTAATGTTACCACTACTTTCTTGTGGAAAAACGAAAGATAGCGCAGAGAGCACTGCTTCTGATAATAATTCGATGACCTCAACTGATACGGCAGTGGTAACCACTTCGGACACAGTCACTACTTCGATCATAGAAGTAGCTAATGATAATATCTCGATAGCTGAAAACGATAAAATAATTACCAAAACGGAAACAACAATAGTTACTAAAACTGAAAAACCAAGTACTGTAGTTGCATCAAAAAGTGAAGTAGCAGCAATTAATCATGCTAATTGGACGGCTTTATTGCAAAAAAATGTTTCTAAAAGTGGCCTTGTTAATTACAAAGGTTTTCAAAAGGATAGCAAAGCTGTGACAGCGTACCTTAATGAGTTATCAGCAAATGTACCAACTAAATCGACCTCAAGAAATGCGACTCTTGCCTACTGGATCAATGCATACAATGCGTATACAGTTAAGTTAATTATTGATAATTATCCCACTAAGAGTATCAAAGATATTAATGACCCTTGGGGTAAAAAGTTTATTTCTCTTGCTGGAAAAAAATACAGTTTAGAAGGAATCGAAAACGAAATACTTCGTAAAATGGATGAACCAAGAATACACTTTGCGATCAACTGTGCCTCTGTTTCATGTCCTATTTTATTAAACGAAGCGTTTACCGAAGCAAAGTTGGAGCAGCAACTAAAAGCAGTGACAAAAAGTTTTATTAACGATAAATCTAAAAACACAATTACGGCTAGCAAAATTGAAGTTTCAAAAATATTTGATTGGTTTGCAGCCGACTTTAAAACAAAAGGTTCTGTTATTGATTTTTTAAACCAATTCAGTACTACAAAAATAAATAGTAATGCTCAAGTAAATTTTAAAGAATACAACTGGGGTCTAAACGAATAACTGTTTATCTCTCAAAATTAGAATTTCCAATAGATTTGTAGGCTCTACTTTTACAGATTATTGTTAAAAATTTGTATTTATTGATTGGTTTTCTAAAAAAAATAATTCCTCCTAAGTAAGACTATAATCCAATTATAGTCTTACTTTTTTTTTGGCCATTATAAAATAGCAACAAACTACCGTTGCATCGTTAGGGCCATAGAGTAGATGATGATGTCCATAAAATTTTCACATTTCTAACGCAATAAAATACTTTGATCTCGTTGCAACTGATAAAATACTGCAACGATATAAATAGACTGTGATGCATACAAAATTTAAATAGTCTTATACCTATCCTATCATCTACCTATATAGATTTAGATACAAATATGCTCTCCTATTAACCTTCCTCCTTTTAAAAAATGGTGAATCATATACAACTCAGAAAATTAGCTCTTAATTACCGCGAAGTTGCTACAAACATTAAAAACAACATTATTTAACTTAATTTTAAGAAGCTGAAAAACAGCTATTTAATAAATAATTATGTTTTTTTTTACTTTTTTTAAAACCATAACAATCTATCTCCCGTAAATGATAGAAAGTATAACAAAACAATTTAATATTATGATTAAAAAACAATTATTACTCATTCTAGCTGTGACAACATTTGGATATGTTAATACAGCTCATTCTCAAAGTCCAATTAGTGGATTTATGCAAGGTAAAGGAAAAGGAAACATTTCAGTTTCTTATAGTTCCGAAAAATATGATAAAGTATACTTGGTGCCACAAGAAACAGATGGTGTGCCTGTGTTTAATGAAGTACAATTAAACAGTACCAATTTGTATGCCACTTATGGAGTATCTGATAAATTAGATCTTGTTTTATCAGTACCTTATATTCAAGCTGAAGGAAGTGCTTCTCAAGATGTTTTGAATAATTTAAACTTTTCTAACGAAAGAAGCGGATTTCAAGATGTATCTTTCTACTTAAAGTACAATCCATACTACCATAACTTTGGAAAGTCTTCTCTAAGATTAATTGGTGCAGTAGGATTGAAAACACCACTTAGTGATTACAGAGCTGATGAAGGTTTACAATCTATTATCGCGATTGGAAATAGAAGTACAACAGTTAGCGGACTTGGACTTGCAATGTTCAAAATGGATAACGGCGTTTTTGCTTCTGGACAATTTGGTGTAAATCTAGCGTCAAATGATGTACCAAATTCTATAACATCAGAACTTAAATTAGGATATGCTGCTTCTAAATTTTATGGAGATGCTTATATCGCTGGTCAAAAAACTAACGGCGGTGTCGATATTTTAGGAGAAGGTTTTCAAGGATTCTTCCCAGCAACTACAGTTAATTATACTAAAGTGGGTGTGAATTTGTACACTCCTCTTTATAAAGATTTCGGTTTAGCTGCAGGTGCTAGTACATTAGTAGCAGGTAGAAACATCGGAAAAGCAACTGGTTACTATGGTGCAGTAGTATACAAATTTTAATCAACAACTTTAAATTAAGAAAATGAAAAATTCAAATATAAAAAGTGCTTTATTAGCATTTACATTACTAGCTTCATTAGTATCTTGTAATGACGATTACGCTGACGAAAAACCAACTATTGCAAACATCGCAGTAACAAACCCAGCATTCAGTACACTTGAAGCAGCAGCTATTCAAGGTGGAGTAGCAGTAGTTTTAAGTAACAAAAACGGTGGAGACGCCTCTGGAAACTTTACCGTTTTTGCACCTACAAATGATGCTTTTGCTAGATTAGGATTAGTTGATGCAGGCAGCCTAGGAGCGTTAAATAATACATTTTTAACGAACACACTACTATATCACGTTTCTAACGGAAACTTACCATCTACTCAGTTTACAGCGGGTAGTACTTCAGGATCAGCATTACAAGGTCTAACCAGACGTTTTATTGCAAGAGGAAATGATTTGTATATCAATGGATCAAAAATTGTTATAACTAACGTTGCAGCAAGCAATGGTACTGTTCATGCAATCGACAAAGTTATGCTTGCTACGGGTGCAAACATTGTTGCATCGGCGCAAGCTGTTGCAGGTGGAGGTGTATTCAAAAAACCAGAACTTACCTTTTTAGTAGCAGCAGTTGTAAGATCAGGATTAGCATCTACTTTATCCGATCCAAATAACAATTTCACTATTTATGCACCTACAGATGCTGCCTTTATCGCAGCAGGATTTCCAAATGTAGCAGCTGTATCAGCAGCATCACCATCATTCTTAGCTTCAGTTTTATTGAACCATGCAGTTGGAACAGGTAAATTCACATCTGAGCAAACTGGCTTAACAGCTATGACAGCTGGTGGAGGAACATTGACTTACAGTGCTTTTGCTAACGGAGCATTTACAGTAAAAAGTAATGGAATAACTACTCCAGCGAACATGGTAATTCCTGATATCAAATGTACAAACGGTATCGTACACATTATTGACAAAGTGTTATTACCATAAGAAAATTTAATTAAGAAGTAATGACCGAGATTGTTTTTGGTTATTGTAATCAACAGTCGCAAATCAACTTTTGCGGCTGTTTTTTTTAAAAATAGTTAAAGTATGAGTATTGTGATGCTCGAACACTTTGATTTATTACTCCTGTTTTTCAATAAAAAGAATCTAAACTAATTGTAATCCCATCTAAATTACTGATATTTGTACCTACAAATAATAATTGTTTCCAATGCTAAAAGTAGACTGAAACTAAAAGTTATATTTGTAATTAGTGTTTTTATATAATAGAAGAAGAGCAACTTTAAACATCATAAAGCACTCATAATTAGTTAAGTAAAAACAATAAAATAAACGTTAATTTAAATAAATTAGATTGTAATGAAAATTAATATTCTACCTCTATTAGCTTCTCTTGTAATTACTATCAGTGGATGCAAATCAAATGAAGAAAACGTAACTTTTGCAGAACGTGTTGAAAAAGCACATCTCGCCAAAGAGTTTTCATCAAAAGAAGCCATACAATTTGATTTAAAACTAGAATTTGGAGGAACGGAAAGAATGAATGCAAAATTTACGCTTCTGACTAATTCAAGTAAGGGTGTTATTGAATATACAAATGGTGCTAAAATAGTTATCGACAAGGATAAAGTATTTTATGATAGTACTATTCCTAATGAAGAGGCGGTTCGATTTGATGCTTACACTTGGAGTTATTTTTTCCTCTTTCCTTACAAACTTACTGATCCAGGAACGATTTGGACTGCATATGATAATAAAGAAAAAGACAGCAATAAATTCTTGACTGAAAAATTAACTTTTACATCAGGAACAGGAGATGCACCCGATGATTGGTATGTGGTCTATGCAGATGCAACTACCAATTTAATTGATAAAGCAGCTTATATAGTTACCGTAAAAAGCGGAAAAGCAGAAGCAGAAAAAAATCCTCATGCCATACAATATTTAGACTATACTCCTATAAATGGTATACCCGTTGCCACAAAATGGATTTTCTGGGGATGGCAAGAAGGTAAAGGACTAACTGATGAAATAGGACACGCTACATTAACCAATATAAAATTTGTTGCAGTGGATGCGGACTATTTTAATGCAGGCGCCGACTTCAAAACTAAATAAACTATTTTTTAATTCGATTACTAAAAGTGTAACCATTAGCATCAATCTAATTTGCTACTAACCTAACCAAAAAATTCTTTAACATGGAACATATTGTTATTATTGGAAATGGAGTTGCTGGTGTTACGCTGGCACGACATATCAGAAAAAAATCAGATTCGAAAATCACAATTGTATCTGCTGAACATGAATTTTACTTTTCACGTACAGCGCTAATGTATGTTTTCATGGGGCACATGAAATTAGAACACACGCAGCCTTACGAAAATGATTTTTGGAAAAAAAATAATATCGATTTAATTCAAGGGTTGGTAACTTCAGTTGTACCGGATCAAAAAGAAATTCTATTAGAAAATGATACAAAAATAAGTTTTGATAAATTAGTTTTGGCAACAGGTTCTAAACCTAATAAATATGGTTGGCCTGGACAAGATTTAAAAGGAGTGACTGGCCTGTATCACAAACAAGATTTAGAATCCTTAGAAGAATGGGCTCCTACAGCAAAAAGAGCAGTAATAGTAGGTGGCGGCCTAATTGGCATTGAATTAGCTGAAATGCTTCGATCGAGAGACATCGCCGTTACATTTCTTGTGCGTGAAGCATCATTTTGGAGCGGTGTATTACCTTTTGGCGAAAGCCAGATGATTAATCGCCATATCCTTGAGCACCATATCGATTTAAGGTTAGATACCAATTTAGTTGAAATTACGTCAGATGAAAATGGACGTGTAAAGTCAATACTTACTGATAAAGGAGAAACTATTGAATGTGAAATTGTAGGTCTTACTGCCGGTGTTTCACCAAACATAGCTTTTTTAAAAGGATCAGGAATTGAACTAGACAAAGGAATCAAAGTTAATCGCTATTTAGAAACCAATATTAAAGATATCTATGCTATTGGAGACTGTGCTGAACAACAACAAGCAATTGACCAGCGTAGACCAATTGAGGCAGTGTGGTACACTGGAAGAATGATGGGAGAGACATTAGCACAAACACTCACTGGAACACCCACAAAATACTCTCCTGGACATTGGTTTAATTCAGCTAAGTTTTTAGACATAGAATATCAAACCTACGGTTGGGTATGGGCTAAAGCCAAAGAAAATGAGGAGCACTTTTATTGGGAACATGATTCAGGTAAAAAAGCAATCCGAATCGCTTTTGATAAAAAAGATCACACCTTTTTAGGGATTAATACTTTTGGAATTCGAATGCGACATGAGTTTTTTGATGCCGTGTTAACTAAAAAAGAAACGGTAGAGTATGTAATCGCAAACTTAGCAACAGCAAATTTTGACCCCGAATTATATACAACCTACAATCAAGCAATTCAAAAACAATTCATTAGCCAATTTGCTACTAAACAAAACTAAAAAATGAGTAAATCAATCAAAAATATATCTATCGCATCTCATGAGAACATGCAAATGGATAGTGTTCAAAAATTAGGGATTACTCTGGGATTAGTTGGTCTTTTTATCATGACACTAGCGCTCTTTAATGTATCGTTCCCTAATAAAGGCGTATGGTTAACTGCTTCTATAACAGCTATTTTAGCAGGAATAACAATCTATGCTAATAGAACCTATTTAAATCAGCCCGAAGGCATAAAAAATAATGGCGTTTGGCACAAGGACTTTACTAGTAAAGGGAGTTGGGCTTGGATGACAGGTATCATACTTACCTCTTTTTATATCGTACTGTATTGGTTTCCTCAATATTTAGGATTGGCGCAAGAAGGTGGTAGTAATACAGGAATTGTAGGCTTTTTTGATCCGCTTAGTTATGTTTTAAATGGTAAAGCGGCAAGTCAATGGTTTGTTTATGGAACCTTATATACTATTGCTATCCTTGGCCTTGGATATAAATTTATTTTAAAATACCGCCATAATAAATACCAATTATTCCGTACTTTATCGGTCATGTTTTTTCAATTAGGATTTGCATTTCTAATTCCTGAAATTCTAGAAAAATTAAATCCAGAAAAAGCGTATTTCGCAAAGGATATAAAAAACATGTGGCCTCTTAATTATTACTTCTTTAATGATTGGCATTTAAAAGCCATGTTCGACGGTGGTAATTTAGGAATGTTTATGTTAATTTTTGGAATAGCTTTAATCTTTATCATCTCTCCCATATTAACTTATTTCTACGGAAAACGCTGGTATTGTTCATGGGTTTGTGGTTGTGGAGGTCTTGCTGAGACAGCTGGAGATAGTTTTAGACATTTGTCTAATAAATCTGTTACCGCATGGAAAATAGAAAGATGGATGATTCACTCTGTATTGGTATTTTCATTCGTAATGACGATTGCCGTTCTTTTCACGTTTCTATCAGACAATCCAGAGATTAGTTTTATTACTAAAGATCATTTCATTTGGGGCATCGTTATTTTCCTTGCTGTTTTTACAAGTGTTTTATTTATTTTCAAACGAAAAGACTTAGATGCCGATGCTGTTTATACGATGCTATCGTTGGTAGCTATTATAATTATATCTTTACTTATCAATTATTTTTCTGGTAACCGAAACATCCTTTTTATTGATGGTAATTCATTACGTGAATGGTACGGATTTGCTATAGGAGCTGCCTTTAGTGGCGTGGTTGGCGTTGGTTTTTATCCTATTTTAGGAAATCGTGTTTGGTGTCGCTTTGGTTGTCCAATGGCAGCAATATTAGGTTTACAGCAACGCTTATTTTCAAAATTCAGAATTACTACGAACGGAGGTCAATGCATCTCTTGCGGAAATTGCTCTACTTATTGCGAAATGGGGATTGATGTACGTAGCTATGCTCAAAAAGGTGAAAACATAGTACGCTCTTCATGTGTAGGTTGTGGAATTTGTGCAGCTGTATGTCCGCGTGGTGTACTTAAATTAGAAAACGATACTCCAGCAGGACGTATCAATTCAAACGAAATATTATTAGGTAATGACGTCAATTTGATGGATTTACTAAACAACAAATAACATGAAAAAAGCAATTTATATTTTGTTTTTGTTTGTCTTTATTCAAACTTCCGCTCAGAAAACGTATCATAAAACCTATTTTAAAAATGGAAATATGGAATCAGAAGGCTGGCTAAACCAAAATCAAAAAGTAGACTACTGGTTTTATTACTTTGAAAACGGAAACAAAAAAGCAGAAGGACATTTTGAGGAAAATAAAAAATGCAAATGGTGGGTTTTCTATAAATCCAATAAACAAATTGATAAAAAAAGTGAATTCGAAAACGATCAGCTAAATGGATTAACTTTAATTTATCAAAAGAACAATATCATTAGAGCTGAAAAATATGCCATGGGTAAAAAACTAAAAGAATGGAATTCTTTATCAGAATTCAAAAAAGACAATAAAATAAGCTTCTAATGAATCACATAAAAGTAATTATCCCTGCTTATAATGAAGAAAAAGCAATTGCCAACGTAATTAAAGAAATTCCAACCTTTGTCAACGAGATTATTGTAATAAGTAACAACTCGACAGACAACACTATTCAAGTGGCAAAAAATGCAGGAGCAACAGTATTGTCTGAAAGTCGCAAAGGTTATGGCTTTGCCTGCCTAAAGGGAATGGACTACATTGCTAATCAAGAAATAAAACCAGACATCATTGTTTTTTTAGATGGTGATTATTCAGACTATCCAGAGGAATTAATTAAGTTAATAGCTCCAATACAAAATGATAATATTGACTTTGTAATAGGTGCAAGAGTAGCTTCACTTAGAGAAAAGCATTCCATGACTCCGCAACAAGTCTTTGGGAATTGGCTAGCGACAACTCTTATGAAAATATTTTTTAATGCAAAATTTTCTGATTTAGGTCCTTTTAGAGCAATTAAATATAATAAATTACTAGCTTTAAACATGGAAGACAAAACCTATGGTTGGACAGTAGAAATGCAACTAAAGGTCTTGAAACAAAAAATGAGCTATAAAGAAATTCCAGTTCGTTACAAAAATAGAATTGGCGTTTCTAAAGTATCGGGTACGGTTAAAGGCACGATTATGGCTGGAGTAAAAATAATAGGATGGATCTTTAAATATACCTTTAAATAATAAAATGTTACAACTTTCTTACATCATAGTAATCCTATACAGCATCTCGATTGTACTATTGTTTTTGTATAGTTTGGCTCATTTTAATTTGTTGCTAAATTATCTTAAAAGCAAAAAACAAAAAGACAAATCACAACAATACGATCTTAATAACCCGAGCGAAACTCCTTTCGTGACCATACAATTACCTATCTATAATGAAAAATACGTAGTAGAACGCCTTTTAACTACTATTGCTCAAATGAATTATCCGCAGCACAAGCTAGAAATACAAGTTCTTGACGATAGTACTGATGATAGTGTGATAGAAACAGCCCAATTAATCAAACAAATAGCTGCCACTGGTATTGATATTACTCACATACGCAGAACTAATAGGACTGGCTATAAAGCTGGCGCCTTGAAGGAAGGATTACTTACTGCTAAAGGAGAATTTATCGCTATTTTTGATGCTGATTTTGTACCTCAAAAAGATTGGCTTTACCAAACAATCCCTTATTTTAAGAATCCAAAAATTGGAGTGGTACAAACCCGCTGGGGACATTTAAACCGTGACTATTCTGTTTTAACAAAAATTCAGGCTTTTGCATTAGATGCGCATTTTACCATAGAGCAAGTAGGACGAAATTCAAAATTACATTTTATCAATTTCAACGGTACCGCAGGTGTTTGGAGGAAACAATGCATAATAGATGCTGGTAATTGGGAAAGTGACACGTTAACCGAAGATCTTGATTTAAGCTACCGCGCTCAGTTAAAAAAATGGGAATTCAAGTACTTAGAAAATGTCGTGACACCAGCGGAACTTCCAGCCATAATAAGTGCTGCAAGATCGCAACAATTTAGATGGAACAAAGGCGGAGCCGAAAATTTTAGTAAAAACGCTTCGCGTGTATTGCAATCAAAATCAATTGGGTTTAAAACGAAAGCACATGGAATGCTGCATTTATTAAACAGCACCATGTTTTTAGCCATTTTTACAATGGCAATATTAAGTGTACCCATGCTGTATATCAAAAATGAATTCCCAGTATTTAATCGAGTATTTGACATACTAATTTTCTTTATCGTTACATCTATCCTGTTTTTCATTAGTTACTGGGCTACATATAAAAGTATTCACGGCGGCGGCTTTAGAAACTTCGTTAGCTATATGGGTCTTTTTATTACCTTTTATACGATTGCCATGGGCTTTTCTTTTCACAATACTATCGCCGTTTTAGAGGGTCTATGGGGCAAAAAAAGCGAATTTGTGCGAACTCCAAAACTTAACATCGAAGCGCTAAAAGACAAATGGAAACAGAATAGCTATATCTCTCAAACCATTTCTAAAAATATCATCGCCGAAGGAATACTAATACTTTATTTTCTTTTCGCTATGTATAGCGCAATACGCTTGAATGACTACAGTTTAATTGCCCTCCATTTAATGTTATTTCTAGGGTTTGGTTTTGTATTTGTCAAGTCAGTAGTTGGGAATAAATGATAAATAGTAAACTAAATAACAAGAAAACTTATGGTTTAATCACCCTAAGTATTTTCCTTTACACGTACCTAGCGTATTTTCTTGATCGTTCGCAATTTATAAATCTGATAATATGTGTAAGCGTCCTATTTTTGTCTTTTGTACAAATTATAAAATGGCAAAAGGATGATTTTAAGTTCCTAACCATTACGGCAGTTTTGTTTCAATTGGCGGTCCTTTTGGCTTTGCCTAATTTATCACAGGATTACTTTAGATTCATTTGGGACGGGTATTTATTGATTCAGCAAATGAACCCTTACTTACAGTTACCAAAAGACCTGATTCTTCAATCAGACTTAGGCATTCCTAATGCTAAAGAATTGTATAGTGGTATGGGAAGTTTAAGCGCAAAGCATTACTCTAACTATCCTCCTGTAAACCAATTTATTTTTGCAGTAGCGGCCTTTTTTAGTACAAAATCCATACTAAGTACGGTAATTGCAATGCGTATTCTCATTATAGCAGCAAACATAGGAACACTTTATTTTGGTAGTAAACTACTCGGTCGATTAGGAGTTGCTAAGCACCGAATTTTCTATTTCATTTTGAATCCGCTAGTACTAATTGAACTTACAGGAAATTTACATTTTGAGGGTGTAATGCTTTTCTTCTTCGTATGGTCTATGTATTTGCTAGAGCAAAATAAATGGAAAATGGCCGCCGTTATTTTAGCACTTTCCATATCCGTAAAATTATTGCCCTTACTCCTTCTACCTCTGTTCTTAAAAAAATTAGGATGGGGTAAAGCAATCGTGTTTTATATAATTGTAGTCGGAGTTAATGTTCTACTTTTTCTTCCCTTTCTTTCTAATGCACTAATTCAAAATTACAGCGAAACTATTGGATTATGGTTTACGAATTTTGAATTCAACGCTAGTGTTTATTACATCATTCGAGAAATAGGATTTTGGATTACAGGTTACAATATCATCCATATCACAGGAAAAATCATTCCTGTTTGCATTATTTTATTTATCGCTTATCAAAGTTTGAAGGAAAAGAACATCAATACGTTGCAGCTTTTTAATAGCTTCTTATTAGTCCTTACCGTTTACTTCTTCAGCTCGACTACTGTTCATCCTTGGTATGTCATAAACTTGATACTAATAGGTATATTTACAAAATACAACTTTCCAATAATTTGGAGCTTTACCATCTTCCTAAGTTATATAGCGTATTCAACTCCTGAGTTCAAAGAGAACTATTGGCTCATCGCCGTGGAATATGGCTTAGTAGTGTGCTATATTTTATTTGAGCAGCAGATAATGAAAGCAGAAAAAACAACACTGCTTTATTCCGATCAAAAATGATGTAATAATTTATTTTAATCTTCTAAATAGCTACCTATGGACTGCCCAAACTGCTTACTTTCTATATCTGAAAAATTATTACTTAATGTAAAAATGAATTTAGATACGGAACAGGAACAACTCTTTTTGCATTCAGTCACTTTGACTCAATTAAAAGCCAAACTAAATAAAGATGCGGCTAAAAAGGCATTTTGGATCAATATTTACAACGCCTTTTATCAAATAGAGGCACGTAAATCAGCAGTTAATCGCAAAACTATTTTTAGTGCTAAGAAGATTCCTATTGCTGAAAATCTTTTTAGTCTCGACGATATCGAGCACGGAATTTTAAGAAAAAATCGCTGGAAATGGAGTTTTGGTTACTTAAGAAATCCTTTTGCATCTACCTTATTAATAGATATGGAAGTGCAAACAATCGATTTTCGAATTCACTTTGCATTAAATTGCGGTGCCAAGAGCTGCCCTCCTATCGCTTTCTACAATTTTGAAAAAACAGATCAACAATTGGATAGCGCAATGCATTCCTTTCTTGAGCAAGAGACAACTATAGATCATCGCACTAAAACCATTACAACTTCCAAGTTACTGTTGTGGTACCGTGCTGATTTTGGTGGAACAAAAGGCATAAAACAAGCGCTAACTAAAGTACTTGCAGTAGATACAACTCCTTATAAAATTAGGTTTGAATCCTACAGTTGGGAATCCCATTTAGAAAATTATTCGTAACTTCATGAACTTAGTTTAATCCCTTAATTAAAAATACAATCACATGTATAAAACAATTTTAGCATTAGTTTTTATTGCTTTTTTTACTATCTCAGCTAACGCACAAACAGCACCACTACAAGCAGAGGATATCAGTCCACTTTTAATTGGAGAAATACTACCCCCTGCTCAATTACTAAATGCAGATGGAAAAACGATAGCGCTTAATAGCATACTAACAGCTAAGCCAACAGTTTTAGTATTTTATAGAGGTGGATGGTGCCCCTATTGTAATGCTCAATTATCAGGTTTAGTGGATATAGAGCAACAAATTTTAGATTTAGGTTACCAAATCGTTGCTGTTAGTCCAGACGATTATAGAAATCTAAAAAATACCGAGGAGAAAGATAAAATCAAATACCAAGTACTATCCGATAAAAACGGTGCATTCATAAAGGAAGTTGGCATCGCTTTTCAAACGCCGTCAGCAATAAAAGGATATGTAGCTACCCAAGGGCAAAAAGGAGAAACAGCAACTGTTTTACCGGTGCCAACAGTACTAATCGTTACTACTAAAGGAGAAATTGTTTTTGAATACATTAACCCTAATTATAAACAACGAATTAGTGGCGACATGCTTTTAGCAGTTTTAAAAACAATTAAATAAAACGACAGCGATAGCTGACAAAACTAAAATAAATGGAACAAAAAATAAAAATGTATGGTGCTGAATGGTGTCCAGACTGCAGAAGAACAAAAGAGCTTTTTGCAAAAAATAAAATTGATTTTGAATATATAAATATTGACATTACTCCTGAGGCATCACAACTGGTAGAAGGTTATAATAAAGGAAAACGAATCATTCCAACCGTTTTAATCAATGATACTGCCTATAGTAATCCTCAAAATCATGAATTAGCCCAAACATTAGGCATTAACAAGCAAGGCAAACTTGTAATGTATGGAGCCGATTGGTGTCCTGATTGCCAGCGTGCAAAACATTTTTTACAAGACAATCAAATAAATTTTGAATTCATAGATGTTGAGACAACTGAGGGAGCGAGTGAATTTGTGATGAATGCTAATAATGGAAAAAGAATCATACCAACCATTTTGTTCAACGACAAAGCCTATTCCAACCCAGATAACGCTACACTAACAAAGTTACTCGGTATCGATAAAGTAGCCGACACTAAAATATATGATGTACTCATTATAGGTGGTGGTGCGGCTGGACTTACTACTGCTATATATGCACAAAGAGATCGTTTTGATAGCATCATTTTAGAAAAAACCAATATTGGAGGGAATGCATATATAACAAAAAAAATAGAGAACTATCCCGGCTTCAAAGAGGTATCTGGCCCTGATTTAATGGATCGAATGGAAAGTCAAGCCGAAACACTAGGAGCCAAAATAGAAACGGGAGAAGAAATACAAAACATAGAGAAAGCGCAAAACTTTTTTAAAGTAACAACCCCTTCCCAGGAATATCGCTCTAAATCAATTGTTATTGCGACAGGAAGTACTTATCGCACCCTTGGCATCGATGGGGAACAAGAACTTATTGGTTCTGGAATTCATTTCTGCGCTACTTGTGATGGCGCCTTTTATCGCGACAAGGAAGTAATTGTAATTGGTGGCGGAAACAGCGCACTCGAAGAAGGAATGTTTTTAGCAGGCTTTTGCAAAAAAGTAAGTATCATTCATCGAGGTGAGCAGTTTTCGGCAAATGAAATCTACAGTGAAAAACTAGAGACGTTCTCTAATATTGAAGTTTTTTTAAATAAAACGCCAACAGCATTTATTGCCAACGATAGCGGAAGTTTTGAAACAATGACTTACACCGATAATGAAACTGACAAAGAGAACGAAATAAAGGCCGACGGCGTTTTTATCTTCATTGGATTACTTCCTAATACTAAGCCTTTTGAAGGATTAATCAACCTGTCTGAAAGTGGTCACATTCTCACTAAAGGACTAAATCAAACTAGCATTCCGGGTATTTTTGCCGCAGGCGATTGTCGTTTTGGTGCTATTGCGCAAGTGGCAGCAGCTACAGGAGAAGGCGTTGTGGCAAGCTATGGGATAAGAGAATACTTGAAAAGGTAGCGATATAAAAATTGGTTTTACGTAAAACTGCTTCAAAAAAAGCAACTTAAATTACCTCTAAAGTGAAAATAGAAACTATAAATTGCTTAGAAAAACCGAAAAAAAAACTTAAAATTTGACAATAATTTAGTTTCACTATTTAAAATGAGTAACTTTACTTTTATGAAAAAAAACGCTATCATACTCTCTGTGGCTCTATTAATTATTAGTAGTAGCTATGCCTTTTTTCACTTTAATAGCGCAAAGTCAATAATCCCTCGTGCTGTTAAGATAGAATACAAAGGGATGAATTTAGTTGCTCCCATCAAAGAGTTAAGAAGCGTAACACTTGAAGAGCTACAAGCTCATCACGTCAATTCTGTTTCCTTGATTCCCTACGCTTTTGTCGACATTGAAAATGCCGCTATTCGATATAATAATAAACGCCAATGGTGGGGTGAAAGGACTGAGGGGATAATAGCGAGCAATAAATTAGCGCACGATTATAAAATGAGCGTAATGCTTAAACCTCATTTATGGGTTAACCATGGCTTTTATACTGGAATTCTTGACTTTTCAAATGATGCCGAATGGGAAAAATGGGAGGCTGATTATGAGAAATACATTCTTGATTTTGCACGCTTAGCCCAATCCGAAAAGATGGAACTCTTTTGTTTTGGAACTGAACTAGGGAATTCAATCGCAAAACGTCCGCAATACTGGTCGCAATTAATTGTAAAAATTCGTAAAATATATACTGGGAAATTAACCTATGCTGCTAACTGGGATGATTTTGATAAAGTCCCATTCTGGAATGAACTTGATTATATCGGTATCGATGCGTATTTTCCATTGTCTGATGCTGTTACTCCAACGGTAGCAGAGCTAAACAAAGCTTGGAAAGAACACATCCTAAAGATGGAAAAACTCCAAACTAAAATAAATAAAAAAATACTTTTCACCGAGTTTGGCTACCGCAATTCTGATGAAGCCGCAAAAGCACCTTGGACCGAAATCCAAACAACTATGAATAATTTGGCGCAAGCCAATGCGTACGAAGCTTTGTTTCAGACCTTAAGCAAAAAGTCATGGTTTGCAGGCGGATTTGCATGGAAATGGTATGCTGATGAGTATCACAAACAAAAGAAAAACAATGTCGATTATACTCCGCAAGGCAAGCCTGCACTTGAAACGATTAAAAAATGGTATAAATAAGTAATGCACACAACAATGACCCAAATAACAACTAAGCCCGTAATCATATTCGATGTAAACGAAACTTTACTCGATATGACGCCCCTAAAAAAAGCCATCAATACACTTTTACGGCAAGAACAAGGTTTCCGAATTTGGTTTGGAATGTTGCTGCATTACTCAACCGTATCTAACAGCATTAATGAATACCATAATTTCACGACCATCGCAGCGGCAACACTCGATATGGCGGCCACTTCCCTGCAAGTTACTGTAACTCCTGAGGAAATAAAAGCTACTTTATCAACTATCAAATCATTGCAAACCTACCCTGATGTGATCAAGGGATTGCAATTATTGAAAGACAATGGTTTTCGATTAATAACCTTAACTAACTCTCCAGATGCTGCCTTGCAAGAGCAACTAAAAAACTCTAAGCTCACCCACTATTTTGAGCAAGCATTAAGCATCGACACCATTGCTAAGTACAAACCAGCGCAGGAAACCTATTTATGGGCAGCCGAGAAGCTAGGGGTACAACCTCAACAAATGATTATGATCGCAGCGCATGGTTGGGACATAGCAGGCGCTGCACATGCAGGATTAGCCACAGGCTTTATCACTCGTGAAGGACAAGCAATCTATCCTTTGTCCATTGCACCTAATTTTATAGCAGCTGATATTCTTGAGATAGCCAAACAATTAGTTGCGGCTTATCAAAGATAATCGTTCTCATAGCTAACTAATTTACAGAAATTACAATTATATTATTTTGGGCGTGACCCGCTAAACCCTCATTTCATGGGTTAAGCGGGTCGGGCTATCCGTTACAAGTCCGCAACAAGTTACGCTATCGCTACACTTGTTTGTGGGCTTTTCACTGCTATCCCTCACGCAATTAAACAGTTATTATACAATCATACAAAGATTTAAATTAATAATTGAAAGAAAATACTTTGACATTTATTTTGTGAATTAAGAAAAAACACATAAACTTGAGTGAGTTTGTAGTTATAACTCACTCAAATGAAAATAGAATCGAACATATTAATTCTTGCAGTTTTATGTATGATGTAGCGATAATCTTTGCAGCTGGAGCACACGAAACATATATTCCTGCAAAAGTAATTTTACCTTTTACAATGATACAAGCCAACTTAAATAATGAAATAAGTTTAATTCGGTTTATCACAACTATAATCCAAATACCAGTTTATAGTGGAATTTTAGTGACCAAACCGAAATACAAATACTTTTTATTTGGAAGACATTTTTTGACAATTACTTTATGTTTTTATTGTAATAATGACTCATTTTGAATTTACAAAAACTCTCTAAACTAGAAACCGAATATAAAAGTATTGCAATTAAAAGCGTACTACTTTTTGTGATTTTTTTATTACTATTTGTAATTGAGATTTTTGCTTTTTGCGGAATCTATGGCGAAAGTGCCACTGCAAGCAGAATTTCAGAAATTTGGTATGTTGAAATAATATTGGACTATTTACCCATCGTAATAATTAGTGGATATTTGATGATCCAAATATTTATAAACGTTAACGAACAGAAATATATTAAATCTAAAACTAACATAGTTACATTAGTAATTTTGATGATTTTATTCATGTTACGAAACGAAATTCAATAACTACTATTCTGAAGATAATCGAGTGCTAATAGCTTTTTTTAAAATATTTCGGATTCTTTGGTAAAATTAGAGTTACGTCTCGAAAAAAATTTTAACTTTAAACTGTAGCGATTTATAACGAAGGTTAAAACCTAAATATAAAATAAATATGTCTACCAAAAGGCAAATAAAACTAAAATTTGAATGTTCTACACAATTAAAATACCTAAACCATGCAATGAGAAATGGGATGAAATGACTTCATCTCAAAAAGGTAAGTTTTGCTCAAAGTGTAAAAAAGAAGTTATTAATTTTCAATTTTATTCAGACCAACACCTTTTAGACAACATTAAAAAATCAGACAATATTTGTGGGCGATTTTTACCTCATCAAATCAATAAGGAACTACAACCAACAGGTCAAAATATTTTTAATCGGATTGCATTATTCTTTACCATTACATTTATTTTTCTAGCCAAACCTTCGTTCTCACAAAACAAAAAGGACAAAATCGAAATCGTTGAAAATAGTATAAACAATTCCAAATTAAAAAATATCAAAAACGATTATGTTGAGATTAACGGAAAAGTCGTTGAGAAATCCATGGCAGAAAACAGTAAAAGTTATCCATTGCCAGGAGTAAGCATCATACAATTAGGCACAGAGAATAATGTTAATTCAGATATTAATGGAAATTTTAAAATAAAAATTCCTTCAAAGTATTTTAACCGAAAAATAACATTAGCCTTTAGTTACATTGGCATGGAAAGAAAAGAAATAGAGGTAACCAATACAACAAAAGAGTTAAAAGTTGAAATGAGTGCTGCAGAACAATTAATGGGTGAAGTTATAATTGTTAAAAGAAAAAAGAAAACTATTTTTAGGAGTGTTGGAAATTTATTTAAGTAATAAATACTAGCCTCAAATTGCAATTTTCTAAATTTAGTACTTAGCCACAATTATATTAGTATTTTCGTTGAAATCCAACTAAAAGCTACGCGCCTAACTTTACTTACAAGTATAAACCAACTTAATAACTCATTTAAAAAAAAATATGAAAATAATAATTATCCTAATCTGTTTTACTTCCTTACTTTTTGGACAACGTAAACAAAAAGTTTTCTACAATGAAATTGGAGAAAAAGTTGAGAAACAAAAATTCACAGAAAGTATTGACCATCATAAAAATTTAGATGTATATTACGAAAATGACACCACTAAAGTAGGAATGTTAGTTACTCGTCAAAAATTTGGTCATTTAGACAAAATGACGTTTATGAACTTAAAAGAGTATTTGACTGAAATAAGCGCTAAGCGAATTGACACAACACAAAATATTGTGATAAACTATTTAACTGCTTTTCCTAAAAAAGCCGCTAATACTAAATCGAGATCAAATTGGAATATTTTAGACAACGATTACTTGGAAAATCTTCATAAAATAGCAGATATTAGTCAATTTTGGATAAATGCTCCAGAATCTGATAATTTACACTATTATCATGCGGATAGGATTAAGTGGATTGCAGACCGAAACAATTTATTTAAGAAATTATTTTTTCCCTATGAAATAAGATACGGCAATTATATTTTGATCAAACCAGATGGTAAATTTTATTATTATTTAGGCGAACATAGTAAAAATGATATTTTGGAAAATTCAAAAAAATATTTTAATTAAATATAAAAATACAATCTAACGGTTTGTATTGCGATTTCTACCTAGAGTTCCGTTAAAACAATCGTTTGTATCGCTTCAAAATTCCTTCATAATTTACAAGAGCAGTACTTAATCTTCTAAATACTTGTTTAGTATCATCACTTTTATGAATAAATTTTAAAAATATAACAAGAATGAAACCCAAAAGGGCGTTTATTTCAGATGAAACAAACGCCCTTTTTTCGAATAATTAACCAAATTATTACTTTGCTTCTTCGAATGTCAATGAAGCGGAGTTCATGCAATAACGTAGTCCTGTAGGATTAGGTCCGTCATCAAAAAGATGTCCTAAATGTCCTTCGCAACGCGCGCATACGATCTCTCCTCGAACCATTCCTGCACTTTTATCTACTACTTCTTTTACTCTGCTCATGTCTAAAACATCATAAAAACTAGGCCATCCTGTGCCTGAATCAAATTTAGTTTTTGATGTAAATAAAGGCAAATTACATCCTGCGCAGTAGTATGTTCCTTTTTTATGATTGTCATGATATTCATTCTGAAAAGGGCGCTCTGTCCCTTTTTCACGTAAAATATAATATTGATTAGGAGTTAGCTCCTTTTTCCATTGCTCATCGGTTTTAACTACTTTTTTCAAAATAGTGTCTGATAATGATAAAGTAGACTGCTCCACTTGTATTTCTTTCCCTGTCTCGGCTACTTCTTTTTTCCCCTTACTAGCTTGTAAACAAGCAATAAAACTAAAGGAGATTAATATAGTAGCAATAAATTGATGGTATCTTTTCATGATTTTAATTATTTGGTTTTAATTTACCTTTGTAAGCAGCTTTGAACTTGTTATATCTAGGTACTGAAACTCCTTTAACGTATGGCTGATTAGGATTAGTTTTAACGTAATCTTGATGATAGTCTTCTGCCTCATAAAAATCAACAACAGGCTTCACCTCTGTAACTATTGGATTAGCAAATACTTTCTTAGCAGTCAAATCCTTAATTTTGTCTTCAATAATTTTTTTCTCAGCTGGAGTTTTATAAAAAGCAATCGAGCGATAAGATGATCCACGATCTGGCCCTTGCTGATTAGGTGTTGTCGGGTCTTGCGATGCAAAAAACACATTCACCAACTCTTTATACGAAATTACCTTTGGATCGTAAAAAACAGCGATCGATTCAGCGTGACCCGTTCTATTAGAACCTACTTGTTCATAGCTAGGATTTTTAGTTGATCCTCCACTGTATCCAGATATTGCTTCGTTTACGCCTACAACGGCTTCAAAAACATGCTCTGTACACCAGAAACATCCTGATGCAAAAACAGCAACAGCTTGTCCGTTTTTAGGCTCAAGAGATAATTTTTTTGTTTGTGCATTAGTGCAGCTTATCACTGTGAAAAACACAAATAAGTAACTTAGTATTTTCATTTTATACTGTTTAAAGATTGAATATTATTATAAGTAATTGATTATGAGTAGATAACGTTTTCGGTCAATTTACTCCGCTCAATTAGGTATCTTTTGTAATTTACGACATATTTACAGTCTTGGTTTTCAAACAATTGCTAAAGTTTTGTTAGTTTTAACACATACTGTTTCTATTATCTTTCCTTTTAACCGCTAATCGTGCTGCTATTGTTACTTTTAGCTTACATGTGAGAAGTCGCTTTATCTCAAATATAGAAATTGGAAAAGTGTACTACTAAATAAGTAATAACCGATCTAAAAACCACAGTGGGAAGTCTATAACTCTGCGTTTTCTTTGGACTGAATTTGAATCTTAGATGGATATTTTTGTGCAAAAGAATAAAGCAGGTCCGTTATATATTGATTCGAAGGATAAGGCGTCACATACTCTCTGATTTCAGAAAGGTCATTAATTACAACATCAGTATCAAGATATCCCATTCCGTAAAAGTGTCCGTTTTCGACCCAAATACAACTGCGTTCTTCATTATTTCGTCCTTTATCAATAATAGCAAAACTTGGTCTGTTAGAGATATGAAAATCTAGTGCCGCTTGAATTTGGTCGTTGTGGTAATCAATTTCTGGTAATGGAGTAACATCTATTGGTGTTGCAAACACACCATCAGATAAGCTTCCGTATTTACAAAATCGTTGATCTATATCGAACTGTTTGGCTAAGTCTTGCAGTAAATTAATACCACCGTAAATAGTATCAAAGGTTTCAATACAACTTTGGTTTTTAGCTAGTTTACCAACAGCTAAGTAGCGATAACCGTTTCTAGCTTCGTACTCAAACAAACCAAATTTAGGCTCAAAACGTTTTAATGCTTTGTTGTGAATGGGCCATAGCTTCTTAATTTCGGTACACTCTAGCAACAAAGCCATCAACTCAGTACCACATAGTTCAAAGGTAATCGCGTAAATTTCACGTAAAAAATTTTGTCGTTGTGGTGTGATTTTATGTCCTGTAAAATGGGATGCTACTCGTTTTTTTAAATTAACGGCTTTACCGATATAAATCACTTTATGGTGCTCGTCATAAAAATAATATACACCTGGTTTTTCAGGCAATTGTTCAAAATCTTCTTTAGGTAAATTAGGAGGTAATCGTTGATCTGGGGCGGTTTTCTTGATCATTTTATCCATCTCCTGATCAGTGTCCCATTCTAACAAACGACTAAACAAGATAGCGGTAGCATCAGCATCACCGCCCGCTCGGTGGCGGTTGTCTAAATTAATAGCTAATGAATCACAAAGTCTGCCCAAACTGTACGAAAGCAGTCCTGGTCTAATTTTTCTTGCGGCTCTTACGGTGCATAATTTCTTGGCAGTCCATTTTAAACCCGCTCGTTCTAGTTCATGACGCACAAAAGAATAATCAAAGTTTACATTATGAGCCACAAATACGCGGTCAGACAGTAACTCAAATACTTTATCCGAAATTAGATCAAAAACAGGAGCATTACTAACCATCTCGTTGGTAATACCTGTTAAGGCAAATATAGCTGGCGGAATATCTTTTTGAGGGTTTACTAGTGTTTCCCAACGATCAATTACTTGCTCACCATCATGAATTATGATTGCTATTTCGGTAATTCGGCTATGAGTGGCATTTCCGCCTGTGGTTTCAATATCTACTATTGCGTATTCTTGATTTTTCATTTTAAATATAAAAGGGTAAACAGCTTTTATGTTCTTGATACAATTGATTCTTATTATAGTTTTAAACCAATACTAAGTGGTTAGCCCAATAGTGTTTTTTACTTCGTTAATGTCTCGTTTCAATTCAACAAACATATTTTTGATGGTATCGTTTTCTAAAGCTTCTGTCTTTTTATCACTTCTTGCAATACTGCATTGGTATTCCCAAATTTCAAGAATATCCGAAGCTTTGACTTCATAAGCCGGATAGAAATAATTATCAGAGGCTACTACTAAAGCGTTCTTTTTGTTTTTATTTAATCGCTTGTACACCATACCTTCGCTCCTCGTGATCAAAATATAGGTTTTCCCATCTAGCACTTCGCCCAAGCGTTCTACATAACGTCCTACAATAATATCTCCGTCTTGATGTGGCGGCATCGAATCCCCTTCTACAGGGAAACCACGGTATTTGCCCACTCCCAAAAATGGTAAAGATATTTGCTGCAGTTGCTCAATATATTCCGGATCGGCATAGCCGCTTAAGTAACCCGCTTTTACTTTTTGGGTAACAACTTCAATTCGGTTTTCTCCCATTTGATCTACTTGAATAGGTAAAATAAGTCGGTTGTTTTCGAGTTTTAACAAATCACTGACCTCTACTTTCCGAATATCAACCGACAATAATAAGTCGATGCTCACTTGATAATACTGCGCTATTTTCTTCAGGATTTCATAGGGTGCCTCCGAGGTTCCATCTTCGTATTTCACATACCTTCCCCTAGTAATCAAAAGGCTTTCTGCTACTTTTTCCTGCGAAATTTTATGCTTCACTCGCAAGGCTCTGATATTGTCTGAAAATAAGGACATAACTAATTTGTTATAATTTGTAACAACAAATATATGAAAAAATGTTCTTATCTGTGCTAATTTTGTAATCTAAAATAAAACGAAATGGCTCGCGCAATTGTACATATGGATTTGGATACTTTTTTTGTGTCTTGTGAACGATTGAACAACTCTCAATTGGAAGGAATTCCGTTGATTATTGGTGGAGGTGATCGTGGTGTTGTGGCTTCCTGCTCGTATGAAGCCAGGCGTTTTGGAGTACGTTCCGCGATGCCTACGGCGATGGCGCTTAAACTTTGTCCCCAAGCCAAGGTCATCAAAGGTGATATGGAGCGCTACTCTCAATTGTCACATACGGTGACCGAAGTAATTCAAGAAAAATCGCCTATTACCGAAAAAGCAAGTATCGACGAATTTTACCTCGACATTACAGGAATGGATCGTTTTTATGGTTGTTACCAATGGACGAATGAACTCGCACAACGGGTGCTGAAAGAAACAGGATTACCGATAAGTTTTGCCTTATCGATTAATAAAACGGTTTCCAAAATTGGTACTGGAGAAGGCAAACCCAAAGGACATTTAGACATTCCACAAGATCAAGTACGTGCTTTTTTGAATCCGCTTTCGATCCAAAAAATTCCTATGGTAGGTGATGTGACTTTTCAGACTTTGTCGCGCATTGGAATTCGAACCATACAAACGTTATCCGAAATGCCAGCCGAAGTGTTGCAACGCATGATTGGTAAAAATGGAGTCGAGATTTGGAAAAAAGCCAATGGCATCGATAACAATCCAGTCGAACCGTATACCGAACGCAAATCGATTGCTACTGAACATACTTTTGTACAAGACACAATCGATATAACACATCTAAAAGCCATTTTGTGTGGTATGGTCGAAAAATTGGCTTTTCAATTGCGGTCTGAGGAGTGGCTAACCTCAACAGTTGTAGTGAAAATAAGGTATGCCAATTTTGATACGGAAACGAAGCAATGCAAAATTGCTTATACCTCAGCCGATCATTTGCTAACGCAAAAAGTTTTAGGCTTATTTGAAGTGCTGTACCAACGTCGAATGCGATTGCGATTAGTGGGTGTTCGTTTTAGTGGTTTGGTACGCGGAACTTATCAAATTGATCTTTTTGAGGATACGCAGGAAATGTTATCGCTCTACGCTGCGATGGATAAAATGAAAAGCAGGTATGGCTTTGATGCCGTCATGCGGTGCGCAGGTGCAGCCTTGAAACCTAATACGAAGGATGTTATTTTGAAACGGAATTTTTAGTTTGTCGTATGAATTTATTGCGATTGCGATTTATTAAAATTAAACACAGGTTTTCAAGGATTTTTTATTGGTACATCTGAGAAAATCAGCTAGATCTGCGTGAAATAAAAATGTAAACTATTCTAAAAAAGCATTTTCACTTTATTGTGATGATTATTCTGTTTAATTAAAAGTACTAGATAGTTCAGCACGCAGATTTTACAGATTTATACAGATTTTTTATTGGATCTATCTGCAAAAATCAGCTAGATCTGCGTGAAATAAAAATGTAAACTATTCTAAAAAAGCATTTTCACTCTATTGTGATGATTATTCTGTTTAATTAAAAGTGCTAGATAGTTCAGCACGCAGATTTTCACGGATTTTCACGGATTTTTTATTGGCACATCTGCGAAAATCAGCTAGATCTGCGTGAAATAAAAATATAATTATTCTAAAAAAGCATTTTCACTCTATTGTGATGATTATTCTGTTTGATTAAAAGTGCTAGATATTTCAGCACGCAGATTTTACAGATTTATATAGATTTTTTATTGGTACATCTGCGAAAATTAGCTAGATCTGCGTGAAATAAAAATATAATTATTCTAAAAAAGCATTTTCACTTTATTGTGATGATTATTCTGTTTAATTAAAAGTGCTAGATATTTCAGCACGCAGCTTTTACAGATTTATACAGATTTTTTATTGGATCTATCTGAGAAAATCTGTAGAATCTGTGTTAACCAAAAAATACAAATCTCATTATATAACTACCATGTACCTCAACTGTCATTCTTTTCACTCCTTGCGATACGGCACGATTCCGCTTGACGATTTAATCGAAAAAGGCTTTCGTTCAGGCGTTACCGCTATGGCCTTAACAGATATCAATACCGTTACAGGAATTTATGATTTTATTATCGGATGTAAAAATGCAGGCATAAAACCTTTGGTTGGAATCGAATTTCGTTGGGAAAATGAATTTAGATACATTGGTTTGGCTAAAAATGCAAGCGGATTGGCAGAGATGAATCGGTTTTTGACCAAGCATAATTTCGACCAAACCCCTTTACCTCTAGAGGCTCCAAATTTTCAAGAGGTAATCATTATTTACGCTTTCGCGAAAGCGCCATCGGTATTAAAAACGAACGAATATATTGGTATTCGACCGGAAGAAGTAGGGAAGTTATTTGGCTACAAAGGCCATTTAGATAAAATGGTGGTATTACAACCTGTCACTTTCCGCACTAAAAAAGAATACCAATTACACAAAATACTTCGAGCAATTGATAACAATATTTTGTTGTCTAAATTGACTCCTCAAGACATCGCTGCACCTACAGAGGTCATGGTAACTGAGGAACGCTTGCGGGCAGTTTACAAAGACTATCCACAATTGCTTGCTAATACCCAAATGATTATTGATAGTTGTGATTTTCAGTATGATTTTGAGACACCAAAAAACAAAAAAAATTATACCAACTCCTCCGAAAGTGACATTGCATTACTTACAACATTAGCGCATCAAGGAATGGAATGGCGGTACGGGAAAGGTCATAAAGCCGCACTAGCACGAGTCGAGAAAGAGCTTAAAGTGATTCACGAATTACAATTTAGCGGCTATTTTTTAATCACTTGGGACATCATCAGGTACAGTAATAGCCGTGGTTTCTTGCATATTGGTAGAGGAAGCGGCGCCAACTCTATCATTGCGTATTGCCTTGGAATTACTGATATCTGTCCCATCGAACTCGACTTGTATTTTGAGCGCTTCTTGAATGTTAATCGCAAAAGCCCACCTGATTTTGATATCGATTGGAGCTGGCAAGAGCGAGATGTAATTCTAGAATACATTTTTAATCGTTATGGGTACGAAAATGTGGCTTTTTGTGGTACAAATGTCGAATTCAAATACCGTTCGATCTTTAGAGAAGTCGGCAAAGTTTTTGGTTTACCCAAAGAGGAACTCGATCACCTAGCCAAAAACCCCATGCGCTTGCAACAAAGCAATAGCGTGGTCAAAGAGGTGCAAGAATACGGCATGTTATTAGAAAAATACCCCAACCAGCGTAGCATGCATTCCTGTGGCATCATCATATCCGAAGAGCCTATTACCAATTATACACCGCTAGAAATGCCTCCAAAAGGTTTTCCAATAGTACTTTTTGATATGCATGTGGCAGAAGCAATAGGTTTCGAGAAATTTGACATATTGAGTCAACGAGGCATTGGCCATATTGACGACACAGTAAAACTGGTTGCTAAAAACAGAGGCATCCAAATTAATATTCGGGATACAAAAATTTCTAAAAATGAACCCAAAGCCAATACCTACTTATCAAAAGGAAATACCATAGGTTGTTTTTATATCGAAAGCCCTGCCATGCGTGGATTATTGCGCCGTTTAAAATGTGATAATTACAAAACTTTGGTAGCCGCATCCTCTATTATTAGACCCGGAGTGGCAAAATCAGGTATGATGAAAGAGTATATTTTTAGGCACAATCATCCCAGTCAATTTGAATATTTCCATAAGGTTTTTGAAGAACAATTGGGCGAAACTTACGGTATTATGGTCTATCAGGAAGATGTGATTAAAATTGCCCTGCATTTTGGTGGTTTGCCTGCTGCCGATGGCGATATTTTGCGTCGCGCTATGAGTGGCAAAGGACGATCGCTAGCGGCTTTGCAAAAAGTAAAAGACGATTTTTTTATCAGTTGTGCACAACAAGGACATACCGAAGCACTAAGTCATGAAATTTACCGCCAAATAGAATCCTTTGCGGGCTATTCATTCTGCAAGGCACACTCTGCTTCGTATGCGGTCGAAAGTTACCAGAGTTTGTACTTAAAAGTGTATTACCCTATAGAATTTATGGTGGCTGTCATAAACAACCAAGGTGGTTTTTACCGAACCGAAGTGTATGTACACGAAGCGAGAATGTCAGGAGCTACAATCCATAATCCTTGTGTGAATAAAAGCGAATTTACCACTATCTTATACGGCAAAGACGTTTATTTAGGCTTTATGCATTTGCAAGGCTTAGCAGAAAAATTAGCTTGGACTATTGTAAACGAACGAACACAGAATGGGGAATACCTTTCGTTAGAAGATTTTTGCAATCGAATAAAAATTGGATTAGAGAGTTTGAAATTGTTGATTTTTATAGGTGCTTTCAGGGAAACCGGTAAAACAAAAAATCAGTTGTTAGTTTTAGCAAGTTTATTGTTTAATGCGGCGCCATCAGATCATCAAATGCTACTGCTGCAAGAATCTGTAAAGGAATACCAATTACCAAAATTAGAACGCTCCCGTTTTGAGGATGCTTTTGACGAGATTGAACTCTTAGGATTCCCTACTTCATTTACTACTTTTGAATTACTACAAAGTCCGTATCGAGGCGATGTTATGGCACAAAATTTAGATCAACACCATAAAAAACAAGTGCGTATGCTTGGTTACCTTATTTCGAGAAAACAAGTTCCCACAGCTAGAGGAACCATGTATTTTGGCACTTGGGTAGATTATGAAGGTACTTATTTTGACACGACTCATTTTCCGGATAATTTGATCGAATACCCTTTTCAAGGTGGCGGCTGCTATTTACTACTAGGAACTGTTGAAGTTGATTACCACTTCCCTACACTAACCATCTTAAAAATGGCAAAACTCCCTTTTGTACCTGATCCAAGGTATTCTGATTCGAAAGATCATCAATTTATCACCCAACAACGAATGAAGGAAGATGTGAGTAGTACCCAAAGAGCACCTTACCCACAAGCACATGAGATTAATTTGCCGAGATATAAAATGGGAGAGTAATTTATTTATCCTCTATTTCTACAAAATCAATTGTTAAACAGCTTCACAATTTGCTTGATGCACAATTGAGAAGTTACAAGAGTTAGCTATAAAACAAAGCTTATTTGCTTCTTGGTGTAATAGAAGTGCCTGAGCAATTTGCTCTTTGTTACTAATGATCACTTGCGGAAATAAACGAACTTCAATGAATCGTCCCGAACCATTATCTAAAACCTCTAAAGTGGCCTCCGCATTATCTTGATAAGACAAAACCTCAATTCCGTTTTGCTGGCAAACATATAAATACGACATCATATGACAGGAAACGACGCTACTAAGTAATAAATCCTCGGGATTATATAAGGATGGATCACCTTTAAAAGCTTTGGCAGCCGAAACTTGCATCATTTCTTTTCCCTCAACAACAATCGAATGACTTTTAGTATACTTTTTAGCGCTAGAGGGCACTAGTTCTTCTTTTGAAGTCCAATTTAATTTTGCGTTAAAGACATGTTTAAAACTCATGGGGATTATTTTTATTCAAAAGTAGTCAAAACGTTCCCAAGTTTGAATTCCATCGCAAGTCTAAACTTCAGAAGACAATAACCTCTTTCCCCGTTTTAAAATACTTAGCCAACAGACCACCGTTACCAAATTCTATTTTTTGTAGTTTTACAGTTCTAAATTGAAATTGTCTACGTGAAAAAACTTTTTAATATCCCTCCTATACCTGCTGTGCTTTTGGCTATAATAAGCGTTCAATCTGGAGCTGCCATTGCAAAAACGCTTTTTCCTGAATTAGGTGCTGCTGCTACCGCTTCGTTACGCATAGGAATTTCTGCCTTGATTTTACTAGCCGTATATAGACCTAATTTGTCTAAAATAAATGCTAGCCAGTGGAAAGTCGTGATTCCTTACGGATTATCGCTGGGAGCAATGAACTTGATATTTTACTTCGCTATAGAGCGTATCCCGATTGGACTGGCAGTAACACTAGAATTTATAGGTCCGTTAGTAGTTGCAGTAGTAGGTTCAAAAAGGTTATTGGATTATTTGTGGATCCTTTTAGCAGCAGCCGGAATAGTCTTAATAGCGCCTTGGTCTGACAATGGTGTTGATCTTTTAGGTGTTGTATTTGCCTTAGTTGCAGGTGCACTGTGGGCTGCTTACATTGTGTTGGGAGGAAAAGTATCCAAAATAATGAAAGGCGGAGAAGCTGTCGCAGTAGGAATGCTTTTTGCAACACTATTAATTCTTCCTTTTGGAATTATAGGACAAGGATTTCAAAATATGACTCCTGATTTTTTCTACTTAGGTATCGCCTTAGCACTGCTTTCCAGTGCTATTCCGTTTACACTAGAAATGAAAGCACTAGGACAATTACCGGCGCGAACTTTTAGTATATTAATGAGTTTAGAGCCTGCAGCTGCTTCTATCTGCGGTTTATTGTTTTTGCAAGAGTACTTAACAACTAATGAAATCATAGCGGTCATATGTGTTGTAATCGCATCCGTAGGATCAACAATGAGTACAAAATTTAAAAAATCAGACTCCAAAGCAGAGAAAGTATGTACCTAAGTACTAATCCCGCCATTTAAAAAAAGTTTTAGTCTTGACTGTGACGCATGGCATGTAATAATTTTGTAAATTAGCTAAACTACTATTAAAATTATTAATTAATAAGAGAACCAATTATGAAAAACTTTAATATTTTATGTTTACTATTGGCTGGTATTGGATTCACAAGTTGTAAAAATGATACAACTGCAAAGGAAGGCGATGCTGCCAAAACTAGTATTGAGACTCCGGTAAGTACTGAGTGCTACAAAGCCATTTACGAGCAAGACACTCTTAATCTAAAAATAAACACCTTAAAAGCAGGTACGGTTACTGGTGATCTCGAAATGAAGATCGAAAATAAGCCAACAAAATTAGGCCAAATTGTGGGAGAATTTCGTGGTGACACTTTATTTGCAAGCTATACCTTTATTCAAGGTACTAATGAAAAAAAGACGTTTAAAAATCCCATGGCATTTTTAAAAAATGGTAATGAATTAATTTTAGGTAATGGTAAGATCGAATTTGCATTAGGCGCTTCTTATTTCGCAAAAGGCGAACCTATTGATTTCGAAAAAGTAAAATACAAATTCACATCTGTTGAGTGCTTAGAAAAATAAAAGATATAATCTCATAAACGACAAATCCCTATCGAATTCGATAGGGATTTGTCGTTTATAGAAAATAGTATTTTGATTTAATCTGAAATTATGCTTCAACTAAATAGCATACTCTATTTTTTATCTAAATTACGTTGGAAAAACTCATAGGTACGTAACATTTGATCCATACGTTGGCGGTTATCACCGTTTCTTGTAATTTCATGAGTAGCACCGGGATGTACCACAAACTCTACTGGACGGTCTAACACTTTTAAGCTTCTAAATAGCATCTCGGATTGGATAAAACCTGTTCTTCTGTCGTTACCACCGTGGAAAATAATAAAAGGTGTTGTTATATTTTGTACATAATTTATAGGCGACTCACGTGCTAAAATCTCTTTTACTTTTGGTTCCCAAGGATACCCTCCAAAATAATTTGGCACCAATCTCCAAGCATTTCCTTCTCCAAAAAAGGTATTTAAATCGTAAACCCCACGTTGTGCACACGCTGCTCTAAAACGATTGTCATGACTAATAATCCAAGCGGTCAAATAACCCGCATACGATCCTCCAGTTATTAGCAGTTTTGATTTATCTGCCCATCCTTCGTCTACAGTTTTATCTAGTGCAGTCAATACATCACTTGATGGACCTGTTCCCCAATCGTTGATGTTCCCTCTTAGGAAATCTAAACCGTACCCTCCAGAACCTCTGGGATTGCTATATACTACTCCATACCCATTACTACAAAAGTATTGGTATTCATGCCACATACTTGCCTCTCCAGGTCCCCACATTGCTGATGGACCACCGTGAATTTCTAAAAGCAAAGGATACTTTTCTCCCGCCTTAAAATTAGAAGGTTGCATTACCCAATACTCTACCGTCATTCCTAATTCGTTCACAAAGGATTTCTTTGTTGGAATCGATAATTTTTTAGTTAAAACCCAATCATTAAAGTTACTTACTTTTCGCTCTTTCTTTAAATTAGCATCAGCTAAAAATAATTCAGATGGATTGATGACCTGCGTTTTAGAAAACACTATTGTATTATTGTTTATATCAAAGCTAGTAATCCCCTCATCAACACTGGATAAAGCTTCTATTTTTTTAGTTCCAATGTTTAGTTTGTGTAGAACATTCCCCCCATTCATTTGAGCTGTGAAATATAAAAACTTATCATCTTTACTCCAAGTAAGATCTGATTTATTACGATCAAACGAAATCGTTATGATGTCTTTTTCCGTACCATTAATAGGCATAATAGCTAATGTAGGTACTGTGACAAAAGAAGTGGTACTTGTTACAAATGCCAACCATTTACCGGATGTAGATAATGAAGCACCACTAAATCTTTTACCTGTTTCGCCTAGTATCATTTTAAAATTACTACCATCAGTATCCACAATAAAAATTTCACTTTCCTGAGAGCGATCTGGATTTTCAGTATCATCAACATCTCCAGACAGAATAATCTGTTTTCCGTTCGGAGTATAATCGGCGGTACTAAAACTATAAAATCCCTTTGTGATTGCTTTTGGCTCTTCGTTATTGTTGGGACTTACTTCAAAAAAATGATTAAAATTTACATCAGAAGATAGATTTGTTTCACTTTGAAAATTTAGTTTATTTAGCACAATAGCCTTTTTATCATCTGCATTCCTCTCTAGATACGCTCTAATTTCTGCCAAAGTACCATTTGGATTTGGCTTAGCCGTATTGGCAATCACATGTTCGTTTTTGTCAAACCCCGGTTTCTCCATCTTCCAAACAGGAATTGATTTAGTAGGGTTTAAAATAGAATCGCGTAGCAAATCTTTTAAAGGAATACTTGCAGAGAAAAGTATTTTATTCCCATCAGGAGACCATTTCGGATTACTAGCTCCGTACTTGTATTTTGTCATTTGCATCGCTTCGCCACCTTGCATTGACAGGGTAAAAATTTGTGTTTTATCTCCAACTAAGCGGCTGAACGCAATTTTTTTTCCGTCAGGACTCCAAACTGGTTTAGGGGCACTATCAATACCATATGTTAACTGTCGAGGTGAACTTTTACCTTCTGTACTTACTGTATAAATGTGCGTTCTGTATTTGTAATCTATTTTACTTTTTTCATCATCCTCTACAGATGTGACTGTGAAAGCTGCAATGGTGGCATCTGGACTTAAAGTAACATTACTAACGGCTTTTATCTTTAACATATCTGTTAGTAAAACAGGTTCGGTTCCGTTTTGAGCTACAGAAAATTGTAACTGCAAAAGAAACAAGAAAGCAATAAATTTTTTCATATTTGGTTCGTTTTTAATAAGGTAGTTAGCAAATTGCAATATTATTTTTGTTCACGATAGTAAATATATAAATGTTTAGCGGAACAACCACAACCACGCTCTTGGTTTTACTCCTTTGCTACAAAAACTTTCAACTAAATACCTAACTATAAAAAAAATGGCTATAAAAAAACCGCCTAATCAATAACGAAAGGCGGCTTAAACTATTTTTGAGTTTTATCTACAAAATATAATCTGTAGTAATAAAATTTGATTCAGCGCTATTTAACAGTGCTTGCAAGATCTCGTTGTTGTATTCATTATCCTTTGATGCTACAAAAGTCCTAATCGAGAACGAACGCAATGCATCATGAATACTTAAGGTTCCCACTGCAGAGTCCTTACGTCCTGTAAATGGGTAAATGTCTGGTCCTCGCTGACATGAACTGTTTAGGTTGACACGGCAAACTAAATTCACTAAAGTGTCGATTAGTGGAGCTAAGGTTTTGATATCTTTCCCAAATAAACTAACCTGCTGACCGTAGTTAGACTCTGCCATATCGTTTAATGGCTCCTGAATGTCATTGAAAGTCAAAATAGGTACAACTGGTCCAAATTGTTCTTCGTGATAAACACGCATCTCCTTATTTATTGGATACAAGACCGCTGGAAAAATATAATTTGAGCTATGTTGCCCTCCTTTTTCGTTGATAACTTTAGCACCTTTGCTTACTGCATCATCAATTAACTCTTGAATGTAAGCCGGTTTCTCTTTTTCTGGAAGTGGCGTTAGCATCACTCCTTTTTCCCACGGATTTCCAAAAGCTAATGCATCTACTTTAGCCGCAAAACGCTTATTGAATTCGACCGCTATATTCTCATGTACATACAATACTTTTAAAGCAGTACAACGCTGTCCGTTGAATGACAAGGTTCCTGCAATGCACTCTTGAATGGCTAAATCTAGATCAGCATCTGGTAGTATAATCGCAGGGTTTTTGGCCTCGAGCCCTAAAATTAAACGTAATCTATTTTTGTTTGGGTGCTGGTCTTGTAATGCAATCGCTGATTTACTGTTTCCAATTAGAGCAAGTACAGTTACTTTTCCTGATGCCATAATAGGCGATGCAACTTCGCGCCCTCTACCGTATACAACGTTGATCACACCTGCAGGAAAACTATTTCTAAACGCTTCCATTAAAGGTGATAGCAATAAGACACCATGTTTTGCTGGTTTAAAAACCACTGTGTTCCCCATTATTAAAGCAGGAATAAGTAAAGCAAAAGTTTCGTTTAAAGGATAATTATACGGTCCTAAACACAATACGACTCCTAATGGTCCACGACGAACCATAGCGTTTACGCCTTGACTTTTAGTAAATTTAGCACTATCGCGATCTAATTTTTTATAATCTTCAATCGTATCATAAATGTACTCAACCGTTCGATCAAACTCTTTTTGTGAATCACCTAATGATTTTCCTATTTCCCACATTAAAAATTTCACCACCTCATCACGCGTACCTTCCATTTGTATAACAAAGCGAGTCATACATTTTATACGGTCCTTCACCCTCATAGTTGGCCACAAACCCTGCCCATTATTATAAGCCACATCAGCAGCCTCAACTGCTTCTAAGCCTTCTTTTTCTCCCATAAAAGGAATCGATCCTAAAATAGTTGGTAAATAGTCTTCTGTTGATGAAATAGTCGAAAAAACAGGTGAAGTTTGACCCTCCCATTTTTCTAACTTCCCATTCAGCAAGTAGGTATCCTGATTTAATAAATCTTTAATTTGAAATTCTTCTGGAATTGTATTCATCTCTTTATCTTTAAATTATATTAAAAAAAGAGGCCTAAGCCTCTTCTATTTATGGATTTACCACATCACCTTCCCAAGCTAGCATACCACCAGTCAAGTTGTAGGCATTTTCGATACCGATCTCATTCAGTAATTCACACGCTTTTCCGCTGCGAGCACCTGAGCGACAGTAAACGTAATAGTTTTTAGTTTTATCTAATTGTTCTACAGCATTAATAAAAGCTTGACCTTGGTGAATATCTATAGTGATCGCGTTCTCAATTATACCTTCATTGCATTCATCCTCTGTTCTTACATCTAATATTACTGCGTTTGTATCCGCTTTAAGTTGCGAAATCCAATCTTCTTGTGTTAAATTCATAGTTCTCTTTTTTGTAAAAATACAAAGTTTTTACCGAAGATTAAAGTGCTCAAATACGAATTAGTTAATTAATCATAGAAAACGTTTTCGAGTACCATTAATAAACATTGAATTACAATCTTTACTAGTAAAAGTTAAAAATAGCCCATAAAATCCATAGGATAATTATGAATTACTGAAATACAAATTACGACCAAATAAGTTACTATTAACTTTGGTAATCTACCAACTGTATCAAAAAAATTACTGTACTTTTACAATAGGACAATACTAAATTCATAAAAGCGTACTCAATGCAAGAAATACTTAACACCTTATTCCCTACTTTCTCAAAGGAGTTAAACAATGATATTGAAACTAGTGCAAAAATTCACACCTTTAAAGCTGGAGAGGTCATAATGCGCACTGGTCAGTATATTAACCATACTATGCTCCTTACCAAAGGACAAATAAAAATTTACAGAGAAGGTGAAAATGGAGGTGAATTTTTTATGTATTATATTCAACCAGGACAGGCATGCGCAGTATCTATGATATGTGCTACTAAAAGCCAAGTAAGTCGTATTATGGCCAAAGCCGTAGATGATGTTGAAATTATCATTGTTCCACTTCCTTTAATGGAAAAATGGATGATGGAGCACCGTACTTGGAACGAATTTGTTCTTTTAACCTATCGAATAAGATTTGAGGAAATTTTAGAGGTGGTAGACAACATCGCTTTTAGAGCCATGGACGAGCGATTAGAATTTTACCTAAAAAGACACGCAGATGCTTGTGGTTGTTGCGACTTAAAATTTTCACACCAAGATATTGCAACTGAATTAAATACTTCAAGAGAGGTGATTTCTCGTCTGTTAAAAAAAATGGAACAAAGAGGAATGGTAGTACTTCATCGTAATCACATTGAACTTTTGAAATAAATAAGGCCTATGTGACAATTGTTACTACATCCTTTTAAGATATGAGCAACCTTTGTAAAAAAAAGTATAGATGGAATATATTGGTTATTTAGCTTCAATCATTATCGGACTGTCCTTAGGACTAATTGGAGGCGGAGGTTCTATTCTGGCAGTACCTATCCTTGTTTACCTTTTTAAAATAAGTCCAGAGCAGTCTACTACTTATTCTTTATTTATAGTTGGTTTCACTTCTATGATCGGTTCTTATAGCCATTATAAATTAGGGAATTTAAAAATTAAGTCAGCGATAATTTTTGCTGTTCCTTCAATAATCTCTCTACTTTTTATTCGGAGATCAGTTCTTCCCTACATACCATCAAACATAGGCTCAATAGATGGTTTTGATATTACAAAGGACTTGCTCATCATGATTGTTTTTGCCATGCTGATGGTTGCGACTTCCTTCTCGATGATTAAAAAAACAAAAATAATAGTAGAGGCTTCTGAAATTAATTTCACAATGCTTGCCGTTATAGGATTATTAGTAGGTGTAATAATAGGCTTTCTAGGTGCAGGTGGTGGTTTTTTAATAATTCCTGCTTTACTTTTTTTTGGAAATCTACCTATGAAACAAGCGGTAGGGACTTCCCTATTCATTATTTTTATTAACTCGATGATAGGTTTTACAGGTGATTTACTCGCTGGTATAACAGTCGATTATAAATTTCTTGTCATTATATCATTAATGGCTATTATAGGTTTAATTATTGGTACTACTTTGTCTAAAAAAATAGATGGTAGTAAACTAAAGCCAGCTTTTGGTTGGTTTGTATTAGTGATGGGAATTTATATCATTACCAAAGAGTTGTTTTTTTAGTAATAAAAAAGAGTAGACTAATCGCACTTAATTACGCACCATTTTATTTATCCCGATTTTTAAAAAAAAAGCCTCGAATAATTTCAAGGCCTTTTTTCTTTTAATCTACTGCAACTTTGTATGTAGGATCTTCCATTATATTAACTTCAATTACTTCCTCAGCATTGTGAAGTAATTGACGACAATCTGAACTAAGATGCCTTAAATGCACCTTTTTATTAATTTTAGCATAGCGCTCTGTAATTTTGTTTAGCGCATCTATCGCGCTCATATCGGCAATTTTACTTTCTCTAAAATCGATAATTACTTCGGCAGGATCATTGAAAACATCAAATTTTTCAGCAAATGCTGTTGTAGATCCAAAAAAGAGAGGTCCGAAAATTTCATAATGTTTTACCCCTTTATCATCCATATATTTTTTTGCACGGATACGTTTAGCACTTTCCCATGCAAATACTAAGGCTGAAATAATAACACCTATTAGTACCGCTAAAGCCAAATTATGCAACATAATTGTGATAATAGCGACTAAAATTCCAACAAAAATATCATGTTTTGGCATTTTGTTTATGATTCGAAAACTAATCCACTCAAACGTACCAATTGCAACCATCACCATAACACCTACAAGCGCTGCGATTGGTAATCTTTCAATTACAGGAGCTCCAAATAAAATAATAATTAAAATAGTTAATGCAGCCACAATACCAGATAGTCGCGCTCTTGAACCAGCTGATAAATTCACTAATGTTTGTGCAATCATTGGACAGCCACCCATTCCGAAGAAAAAGCCATTTAAAATATTCGCACTACCTTGAGCAATACATTCTCTATTTCCTTTTCCTTTTGTTCCTGTGATTTCATCTACTAAGTTTAATGTCAATAGCCCTTCAGTAAGTCCTACAGATGCCATTATCAAGGCATATGGGAAAATTATTTGTAATGTTTCAAAAGTCAAAGGGATATTTGGAATATGGAATGGAGGAAAACCACCACTAATTGAAGCGATATCTGCCACCGTTTTAGTTTCAATACCCAAACCTAAAACCAATCCAAATACCACGATGATGGCTACTAAGGAGGCTGGGATCGCTTTTGAAACCTTTGGGAAAAGCAACACAATAGAAATTGTTAAAAGCACCAATCCTACCATAATATAAAGTGGGCTTCCTGACAACCAAACACTTTCTCCATTTACAATCGTTTTAAATTGATCTAGTTGAGATAAGAATATGATAATGGCTAATCCGTTTACAAACCCGAACATTACAGGTTGGGGCACCAGCCGAATGAATTTACCTAATTTAAATAGTCCTACAATAATTTGAATAACTCCTGCTAATGCTACGGCTGCAAAGACATACTCAAGACCATTGGATTTCATTAATGCAATCAAAACAATTACTGTTGCTCCAGCTCCTCCAGAGACTAATCCTGGTCTACCACCAAAAACAGCTGTAACAAGTCCCATAATAAAAGCTGCATATAGTCCTACTAACGGAGGAAAACCAGCCAAAATTGCAAAAGATAGTGATTCTGGAATCATCGTCATTGCAACCGTTAAACCCGCTAAAATTTCTGTTTTGTAATTTACTTTTTGTGTGAAGTCAAATAAATTGAGGTACTGTTTCATTCGTTATTTTAAAAAATTTATAAAAATAGCTTGGTAAAATTGATGTTTACACTAATAGATATGATTCTCTTTCTATTGAAATTAAATAGAAAATATCAAAAGTAAAAAAGACGTTCTAGAAAATAGTTATTCACTATTTTAATAAAATGCAAATGTAAACCATTTTTATTGATGTTCAAAGGCAATGAATTAATCACTACTAGCCATTCTATATAGCTATTAAATAATCAGTTATTACTGTAAATTATTAGATAATCATCTAACAAATAGCATCAATTGTTAATAATTTTAACAATTTGTTAATATAAAGAATCTTAACAAATTACATTATTGAATACATTTACAGTCCAATAAATTAATTTAAAATTATGAAGCAATTTTACTTAAAAACGCAGTTTATTCTAGTAGCTGTATTTTCTTTTTTAAGTGTTATTTCATTTGCTCAAGTTCCAACTTACTACAATGGAACTAACATTAGCCAAAATGGAACCACCTTAAAGTCAAGTCTTGCCACCTTAATAAGTAGCAACACAATTAACTTGAGTTATACTCCAGGAGTATGGGATGCTTTAAAACAAACTGACCTAGATCCAACTGATCCTACTAAAGTGTTATTAATATACGGTTACAACGACACTGATACCGACACTTTTAATGATCGTACTCGTTCTAAGGACGCTAACGGTGGTAATAGTGGTAATTGGAATAGAGAACACGTTTATGCAAGGTCATTAGGCAACCCCAATTTAGGTAGCGAAGGACCTGGAAGTGATGCACATCACTTGAGAGCTTCAGATATTACTTTAAATGCCACACGAAATAACTATCCTTTTGGAGCTAGTTCAGGTAACGCAAAATTAATAAATGGGACTTACTTTTATCCTGGGGATGAATGGAAAGGAGACATTGCACGTATGGTAATGTACATGTACCTGAGATATGGAAATCAATGTCTTCCTAATGTAGTTACCGTGGGAACAAATACTTTTAATGCAGATATTCCGGATATTTTATTGCAATGGAATGTTGAAGATCCGGTTTCTCAAATCGAGATTAATAGAAATACAATTTTAGAAGGCGTTCAAGGAAATCGAAATCCCTTTATTGATAACCCTGCATTTGCAACTGCAATTTGGGGAGGGCCACAAGCACAAAACAGATTTGATGGTAGCGTAATAATGGATACCGAAGCCCCTTCTGTTCCTGCAACATTATTTGCAACTAATACTACAGCTACGGAAACAACTTTAACATGGGTACAGTCAACAGATAATGTAGGTGTATTGGGCTACCGTATTTTTAACGGAACAGTACAGATAGCATCATCATCTACTGCCAATTATGTTTTGACAGGCTTGACAGCTAATACTAATTATACTTTTTCAGTTAAGGCTTTTGATGCGGCTGGAAACATTTCTAATAACAGCAACAGTATAGCAGTTAAAACTTTAGTAGGCACGCCACCTCCAACTCCATCAGCATCTGTGGTGTTTATCAATGAAATTCATTACGATAACGCGGGAACAGACGTAGGAGAAGGAGTAGAAATTGCCGGAACCGCTGGAACAGATTTAACTGGGTGGAGTATTATTCCCTATAATGGTGCCGTAGGATCTGGAGCTACTTATACACCAATTGGTACATTATCAGGTATAATACCAAATCAATCAAATGGCTTTGGAACCGTTTTCGTGACAATTAGTGGCTTACAAAATGGATCTCCAGACGGGATTGCTCTAGTAGATGCTTCGGGTAAAGCGGTACAATTTTTAAGTTATGAAGGTAGTTTTACAGCTACTAATGGACCTGCAATTGGAATGACAAGTTTGGACATTGGAGTTTCGCAAAACGGATTAGAAGCTGCTGGCTTATCGTTACAATTAAAAGGTAACGGAACGCAATACAGCGATTTTACGTGGCAAGCAAGTGCTAAAAGCACGTATGGAGCTATCAATAATGGGCAATCATTTACACTTATTACCGCTCCTGTTACTGCACCTGCAAATGTGACGGCAAGTAACATTACTCAAACAGCTGCCACCTTAACGTGGGATGCAGTAACAGCAGCATCTTCTTATGAAATTTATAATGGAACTGTACAAGTGGCAAGTTCTACCACTACTTCTTTCACATTAAGTAATCTAACTGCAAATACTACTTATAATTTTACAGTGGTGGCTCTAGATGCTAACGACAACGCATCTGAAGCAAGTGCTGTAGTAAGTGTTAAAACATTAACTAATACCACCCCAATAACTGCTGGTTCTGTTTTCATTAATGAAATTCATTATGACAACGCAGGATCAGATGTAAACGAAGGAGTAGAAATTGCTGGTTTAGCCGGGATTGACGTTACAGGGTGGAAAATCATTCCGTACAATGGAGCAAATGGCGCGAGTTATACACCTATAGGAACGTTCTCTGGAATCATACCTAATCAATTAAATGGATATGGAACAGTACATGTACCCATTCCAGGACTACAAAATGGAGCACCCGATGGACTAGCTTTAGTTGATGCTGAAAATAAGGTAGTACAGTTTTTGAGTTATGAGGGAAGTTTCACGGCAACCAATGGTCCTGCTATTGGTATGACTAGTACTGATATTGGTATCGAGGAAACTAGTACAGCAACAGTTGGTAACTCTCTTCAATTAACTGGTAGAGGAACAAAATACAGTGATTTTACGTGGGAAACAGCAGCAAGCACTTCTGGGTCAACTAACAAAGGACAAAAATTTGGAGATCTAGTATTCATCAACGAAATACACTATGACAATGCTGGAACGGATATAGGAGAAGGTGTTGAAGTTGCTGGTTATGCCGGAATTGACTTAACAGGCTGGAGCCTTGTTCCTTATAATGGAAGCGGAGGAGCAAGCTACACTCCCGTAGGAAATTTATCAGGAATTATAGCTGATCAATTAAATGGATACGGAACTGTTTTTGTTCCTATTTTAAATTTACAAAATGGTGCTCCTGACGGACTTGCTTTGGTTGACCCTAACGGTAAAGTGATTCAGTTTATAAGTTACGAAGGCAGTTTTACTGCGACTAACGGTCCTGCAAATGGCATGACAAGTACCGATATTGGAATAACAGAGGAAAGTAACGCCGCTGTTGGAACCTCACTTCAACTAATTGGTGCTGGATTTACATATGCCGATTTTACTTGGCAATCAGCTACTGCTACTTATAATGCGGTAAATAAAGGTCAGTTTTTTGGTAATGCTAGCGAGATCATTGTTGTGCTTCCAATAGCCGAAGCGAGAACAAAAGTAGATGGCGAAATTGTAACCGTTACTGGTACTTTGACCGTTTCAGATCAATTTGCAGGTTCTGCTTATATCCAAGATGGTACCGGAGCAATAGCTGTTTTTGATAAAACAGTTCACGGATCAGGACTTTTTAAAATAGGTGATTCTTTGACCATTACTGGAACAAAAAGCACATACACTGAACAAGTTCAAATTAGTCCTGTAAGCGCAGTTACTAATAATGGTCCAGCTACTGCACTTATTGAACCTAAAACGATTACTTTAAGTGAGATGGCAAATCACCCGGCTGAATTAGTTCGAATCGTAAATACTGCTTTTCCTAAGCCTGGTGCTATAATTTTTGGTAATTCAAGTATTAATATTACAGATTTAAGTGGAGCAGCACAATTGCGTTTAGATGCTGACGTGAGTGATCTTGTAGGGTTTGCACAGCCTGCTAATTGTTCTGAAATCGTAGGAGTTGTAGCAAATTACTTTGCTACTCAGCAATTATTACCTAGAATGAGAGCCGATTTTCCTTGTGCAAATAAATACCAACAAATAGGAAATGATTTAGCTATTGCAAAAGATAAAACTTTAGATATAGCGACTTGGAATATAGCTTGGTTTGGTGATGAAAAAAATTCGCCCGCTGCAGGCAAACCAAATTCAGATGCGATACAAAAAGAAGCTGTTAAGAATGTTTTACAACAACTAGATGCAGATATCTATGCTGTTGAAGAAGTTTCTGATGATGTATTATTCGCTCAAATGGTAAGTGAAATGAATGATTATAGCTTTGTATTATCAGAGGCTACTTCTTATCCAAGCGATAATACTAGTCCAAAACAAAAGGTTGGTTTCATCTACAAAAACAAAACAGTAAAACCGGTAAAAACTAAAGTATTACTACAAACAATACACCCTTTTTATAATGGAGGTAGTATTGCTGCTTTAACTAATTATCCAGATAGTGATAAATCAAGATTTTTTGCTAGTGGAAGATTACCGTTTATGCTAACAGCTGATGTAACCATTGGCGGAGACACAAAACAAATTAACATCATAGACCTTCACGCTAGAGCTAACACTAGTGGTGATGCACAAGGCAAATATGACATGCGTAAATTTGATGTCGAAGTTTTAAAAGATACTTTAGATGCTCAATATCCAACAGCAAACTTAATTCTGCTTGGAGATTATAATGACGATGTAGACTTCACGGTATCATCTGTAACTACAACAGTATCTACTTTTGAAGCTTATGTAAATGACAGTGCAAGATACAAAGTACTAACAAAAACATTGAGTGAACAAGGATTTAGGTCATACGCTACTTACGAAAATATGATTGATCATATCATGGTTTCTAATGAGTTAGCGGACTTGTATATTGATGGATCAGCAAGAGTACATTATGAATTCTTTACATCTGATTACACAAAAACAGCTTCAGATCACTTCCCTGTATCTGCAAGATTGCAATTAAAAGCATTCTCATTAGACGCTACAAACGCAACTAATATTAGCTGTAATGGTGAAGCTGACGGTACTGCCAAGGTCACTGTTTCTGGAGGTATCGCTCCTTACACCTATACTTGGAGTAATGGAACAAAATCAAATTTTAACGCTATTTCAAATTTAGAAGCAGGAATATATAACGTAGTAGTATTGGATGCATTAAACAATAAATTGACTGCTAATTTTACAATTACTGAACCTTCCTTAATTTCAATTCCTTCATCAGTTGAATCAACTGTATATTACGGGTATGCTAAAAACTCATGCACAACACTTGATGCAGGAAATATAACCGGAGGTGTATTACCATACACTTATCAATGGAGCAACGGAGCAACGACTAAAAGCATATCGGTTTGCCCAACGTCTACAACCATTTACACTTTAATTGTAAAAGATGCTAATGGCTGTTTATCGGCTACTGAAAAAAAGGTAAATGTTATCGATGTAAGCTGCGGAAATAATCCAAAAAATCCAAAAGTAGAAGTATGCCACAATGGAAAAACAATTTGTATTGATGAAAATGCAGTGGCTAGTCATTTAGCCCACGGTGATAAATTAGGAAGTTGTTCAACACAAATTGAAAATAGAACCACCTTTACTGATGTAGTTGTATTCCCTAATCCTTTCTTGAATACTGTAAATGTTACAGTTGATAGTGTGATTAATGTAAAAGTTGATTTAGCGATCTACAATTTCAGCGGACAATTAATTCAACAAACTACTCATGATGTTAAAAGTGGAAATTCAAACATACAATTAATTTTATCCAACTTACAAAAAGGAAACTATTTCTTAAAAACTATTATAAATGGAAAAGTTGATAATGTTAAGTACTTAATTAAAAAGTAATTCAACAACAACTTACATTTCATTACCCCCAAAAGCAAAGCCGTCAAAATTATTTTGCCGGCTTTATTTGTATAATGCATCACTGCGACAACTTAGTCCCTAAAGACTGAGCAAGTAGTAAAGATTAGGCAGCTTCAACAAACTATCTAAAACCTAATCTATAATACAAACTATAACTTCGTAACGTAAATTAATTCATACACTTGAAATAAAACAATTTACAAAGTACTTTTTATGATTTAATGAGTAAATTTGGGAATAAGATTAAATTACTACTTACTAAACTATTCTCTAAATACAAACAAACTGAATCCGTAATTAATAAGACTTTACTATGGCATTTATAGATTATTACAAAGTCCTTGAAATAGACAAAAAAGCAACCGAGACAGAGATAAAAAAAGCTTATCGAAAAATGGCTCGTAAATACCATCCGGACTTAAACCCAAATGATAAGCAAGCCGAATTAAAGTTTAAAGAACTTAACGAAGCCAATGAAGTATTGAGTAACCCTGAAAACAGAAAGAAATACGATCAATACGGAGAAAATTGGGAACATGGAGCTGAATACGAAAAAGCAAAACAGCAGCAAACCCAAAACCAAGGCAACAGATCGCAAGGAGGTTTTCAAGGATTTGAAGGTGGTGATTATTCTGATTTTTTTGAATCTATGTTTGCTGGACAAGGAAACAGAGGCAGAAACTCGGGCTATAAAGGACAAGATTTTAATGCCGAACTTCATCTTGATCTAAAAGATGTTTACAGCACCCATAAACGAACCTTAACTATCAATGGGAAAAACATACGGCTAACCATAGAAGCTGGTATAGAAAATGGACAAGTAATTAAAATTGCAGGGTATGGGGCTGAAGGAGCTAATGGCGGACCAAAGGGAGATCTCTACATAACTTTTTCTATTAGTAACAATACGAATTTCAAAAGAGACAAAAATAATCTCTATACATCCGCTGAAATAGATCTTTACACCGCTGTACTTGGAGGTGATATTACCGTGGACACCTTTGATGGTAAGGTAAAACTTAAGGTTGCAGCAGGTACTCAAAATGGAGCCCAAATAAAATTAAAAGGAAAAGGGTTCCCTATTTATAAAAAAGAAAAAGAGTTTGGCGACCTCTACATCACGTACCAAATTCAAATTCCAGAAAACATCTCAGAAAAAGAAAAAGATTTATTTAAGCAACTTTCTAATTTAAGAACATCATGATGATAGAAAACCTTATTCCCATTGACGTATTATGCGTAAAATATCAAGTAAATGATCAGTTTTTTAATAGTCTAGTAGCTACAGGACTACTAGAAATTCATAGTATCCAAGAAGTCGCCTATATACAAAAAGATTCCCTCTACGAAATCGAAAAAATAATGAGGTTGCATCAAGATCTGGAGGTTAACTTGGAGGGAATAGATATTGTTTTAAATCTATTACAAAAGATTGATGACTTACAAAAAGAAATGCTAGCACTTAAAAACCGCTTGTCATTATACGAAAATTAAGTTCGAGCATTTTACTTTAGGTCGATAGTAATACAAAAGAAACTTGGCATTAAAGTAAACGCAAACTAAAGCCAATAATTTAACCAAGTAAAATTTCTTACTTTTTTAGCTTTTTTCTAAAAAAAATATAAAATTATTACTACCTTGTTTACTTTTTTATTTACTATAAATAAAGTTACAAAGTAACAGTTTACTTGAAGTCAAGTTTTCAAATTCGACCAAGAGTTTCCTTAGTAAAAATTTTAAAGTTAAAAATTAGAATCCGATGAATAAATCGAGCCAAAAACTTTTGGATCACATTAATAAAGACGCTTCCCTTTTTGATTTCATACAGAAATGGGACGTAGATGGCCTAATATACACCGATATTATCAATCCTGAAAACGTCTGGATTAATTCAAAACTATGTACAAGTTTAGGTTATGATTACAACGAATATTTTAATCTTGAAAACATAGTAGAGACTACCGACCTATATGCCTATACCAAGGAAAAAGTTGTGGTACTGATTCATAAAAACGGATCAAAGCATAGTATGAAATGCAAACATAAAACCATTACAAATAGCCTTGGAGAAACGATCGCCTATGTAAGCTGTTTCAGAGGATCAAATTTAAATCCTGACCCTCAGAAGTATTTGAAGAAATTGAAAAAACAAGGAGAGTTTCTTGAAAAATCAAACGAAGCTGCACTAATTGGGTATTGGGAAGTAAACCTAAAAAAACAAAAAATATTTTGGAGTAGAATTACAAGAGAAATTCACGAAGTTCCATCAGATTACACTACAAATTTAGAAACTGCAATTAATTTTTTTGTTGAGGGTAAAGCCAAAGAGAGTATAATACGTCACTTTAATTCCTGTGTGACTGAAGGAACATCGTATGACCTAGAATTACAAATAACAACCTTCAAAGGAAATCTCAAATGGGTTAGAGCGATAGGTCAAGCCATTTCATCAAAGGGTATCTGTACAAAAGTGTATGGAACTTTTCAGGATATAACGAAGGTCAAGGAAGCTAATTTATCTTTACAACAACAAAAAGAAAAGTTACAGAGTATCATAATATCTACTAATTCCGGTACATGGGAATGGAATATTCAAACTGATGAAACGCAGCATAATGAGATATGGGCTAATATTATAGGTTATTCACTTGATGAGATAGCGCCAGTAACTACCGAGAAATGGAGGAATTTAATTCACCCCGATGATGTGATTGTGTCTAATTTAAAAATGAAAGATTGCTTTGATCAAAAGGTAGATCACTATGAAGCTGAGTACCGAATTAGGCATAAGGATGGCCATTGGATTTGGGTTCTCGATAAAGGAAAAATAATTAGTAGGACGGCAGACAATAAGCCTTTACTGATGTTTGGCATTCATACGGATATAACAGAGCAAAAAAAATCGGTTTTAAGGAACATGCTTTTTATTGAGCAGACTCCTACTGCTATTGCTATGTTAGATACCCAAATGAAATACCTAGCCGCTTCTAAAAAATGGCAAGAAGACTATAAATTAACTACTAAAAATATTGTTGGAGTATCTCATTATGAACTATTTCCCAGAACTAGCGATAAATGGAAACAACATCATCAAAATTGTTTAAAAGGAATACCAATTAAGCGTGAAGAGGAAAAATTTTTTAGAAAAGATGGCTCTGTACAATGGATTTCTTGGGAATTAAAACCGTGGTTCAATGACAATGGAACTGTGGGCGGCATCTTGATACACACCGCAAATATTACAGCCAGAAAAAAGACAGAAGAGCAGCTTAGAATTAGTGAAGCCGCTTTTAGAGGAAATTTTGAGAACGCTGCCGTAGGAATGGCCTTCATTGATAAAAACGGAAAATGGCTGAAAGTAAATTCTAGAATTTGCGAAATTTTAGGATACACAAAGGAAGAACTAGTACAAAAAACATTTCAAGAGATAACACATCCCGATGATCTTGAACTTGACATGCAGCTCTTAAAAGAAATCATTCAAGGAAAAAGAACTTATTATCACATGAAAAAAAGGTACTTTTCTAAGGATAATAAAATGGTATACATCATTTTAGGAGTTTCAGCAGTTAGAGACGAAGGAAATGAAATTTTATACTTTATTTCTCAAATTATAGACATTACTGCTCAAAAAGTAGCCGAACAACAATTAGAAGAGAATAATGCCAAGATAAAAGCATTATTTGAAGCAAGTACCCACGTTGCACTGATCGAAACCGATCAACACGGATTAATTACAACGTTTAATAAAGGAGCTGAAAATTTGCTAGGATATGGTAAAGAAGAAATGATAAATAAGCACACTCCAATTGTGATTCATCTTGAAGAAGAAATTAAAGAAAGGTCAAAAGAAATTTTAGAGGAGCACAATGACGTAGTTAAAGGGTTTGATGTTTTTATTTACAGGGCAAGCAAAGGACAATTTGAAACTAGAGAATGGACCTATGTTAAAAGTGATGGGTCTCAATTTCCTGTTCAATTAACTGTAACCGCAGTAGTTAGGGATAATAAAATTACAGGGTATTTAGGAGTAGCAGCAGATATTAGTTACATCAAAAAAACCGAAAAAGATATTCAATCATTACTTGAAGTCACGAAAGACCAAAACGAACGATTAAAAAACTTTGCACATATCGTGTCACATAATTTACGTTCGCATTCTGGGAATATAGGAATGATGCTCGATCTATACGCACACGAATACCCTGAAATGCAAAACAATGAATACATTGAATTACTAAATAGTGCCTCTACTAATCTAAAAGAGACAATAGCTCACTTGAATGAGATTGTTTTAATGAATACCGTTATAGCAGAAAACTTAGATCGACTAAATTTACATTCTTATATGGAGAAAACCATAAAAAACGTGAGTGCTATAGCTAATGGAGCTGCAGTGCAAATTGAAAACGGAATTGACTCATCGATAGAAATACTGGCTATTCCTGCTTATTTAGAAAGTATTTTGTTAAATTTTGTAACAAATGGTATAAAATATAGCACTAATGATAGAGAAAGTTTTATCAAAGTATACGCCACATACGAACAAGAATATGTTGTGCTACACATCGAGGATAACGGAATAGGCATCGATTTAAAGAAGAATGGAGATAAACTATTTGGTATGTATAAAACATTTCACACGAATAAGGATGCTCGTGGGATTGGATTGTTTATATCAAAAAATCAAATAGAATCAATGAACGGTAAAATTAAAGTCGAAAGTGAAGTAAATGTAGGAACAACATTTAAAATATATTTTAATTATGAAAAAAATTAATATTGCCTGCATAATTGATGATGATCCAATTTTTGTTTTTGGAACAAAAAAAATCATGGAAATGACTAACTTTTGCGAAAGCATAGTTGTGTATGAAAATGGAAAAGAGGCCTACGAAAGTTTAAAAGCAATTATTCTTGCCAATGAACCTCAGCCTGATATCATCTTACTAGATTTAAATATGCCTGTTTGGGATGGATGGCAATTTTTAGATGAATTTATTCAAATTCCTAATAAAAAAACAATAACAATTTACATCATAACAAGCTCTGTAGATCCTGCTGATGTCCAGAAAGCTAAAAAGTATGATGCGATAAGCAGCTACATAGTAAAACCAATCACAACAGCTGAACTAAAGAAAATTTTAAATTAAATAAGCTTATAGGCTTTGATATTACGTAGAGCAAATCATTAATAGTACTAAGTTTGTTCATCACTTTTGCGTTACCTCCCCTCTAAATACCACCAATTTTTTTTTCATCACTATAATTAGGAATTAAGTTTAGCTTATAGCTGCTGATTGATACCTAGTAGACTATTTAATTGATATAAGTACCAGTTTCATCCGCCTAAAATACACGAGCAGAAAAACTGATTTGCTAAAAAGCAGGGCTATACTCTACTTACTATTTTATCACATTTGATTTTTATAAACAGAAGTAAATAGTTTGACAGCAACAAATTAAGAATAAACGATAATTAATTTGCCCTTTTTTATGCTTACAATGCAGTATTTTTTTGTAATATCACACTCTAAAATGCTATATTTAAAAATTACGTTACCATAATTTACTTGGTGGCGGTACAACATACATAAAAAAAGTCTATGACAATCATAATCGCACTTTGCCTTTTATTACTAGTTGCATATTTATTTGATCTAACAGCAGCTCGCACACAAATCCCTTCTGTAATCTTACTGTTGGTTTTAGGGTGGTTCGTTAGAGAAGCAACGCTATTACTAGATATCGAAATCCCAGATCTAAGCTCTACTCTACCTATTCTTGGTACAATTGGTCTGATTTTAATTGTTCTAGAAGGCTCGCTTGAACTAGAGCTAAATAAATCTAAAATAGGATTGATTAAAAAATCCTCTTTAGGGGCTTTTCTTCCACTGGTAGTCCTAGCCATAGCCTTAGCTTATATGATGCATTATTACGGCGGTTATTCCTTCAAAGACTGTCTGACAAACGCAATTCCATTTTGCGTGATTAGTAGCGCAATAGCGATACCTAGCGTACGAAACTTAAGCAAAGATCAAAAAGAGTTTATTATTTATGAAAGTAGTTTATCTGATATTTTTGGTGTGATTCTATTTAATTTTGTAGCATTCAACGCAACCTTTGGACTGGAAACTTTCGGGTATTTTTGTCTTGAATTATTAATAATAATTGTGATCTCCTTTGTAGCTACGATTTTACTATCTTTTTTACTTAATAAAATAGACCATCATATCAAGTTTGTACCGATCATTCTTCTAATTATATTAATCTACGAAATTTCTAAAATTTGGCATCTACCTGCTTTAATATTCATTCTTGTTTTTGGATTGTCTATTGGTAATTTAGATGAGTTAAAAGGATACAAATGGACACAAAGTTTCCGTTTAGATTTGTTAAACAAAGAGGTTTCTAAATTTAAAGAACTTATTATTGAAGCTACTTTTTTAGTTCGTGCTTTGTTCTTTTTACTTTTTGGATACCTGATCAAAACATCTGAAATAATTAATACAGACACGCTAGGATGGGCAGGAATAATAGTTTTGATGCTATTTGTGCTTCGCTTTATTCAACTAAAAATGTCCAAAATACCGCTATCACCATTGCTTTTCGTAGCGCCAAGAGGATTGATTACCATTTTATTGTTTTTAACTATTGCACCCGAAAGCACAATCGATATTGTAAACAAGTCACTGATCATACAAGTTATTTTACTAACTGCTATTGTGATGATGCTAGGTTTGATGATAACTTCTAAAAAAGGAGAGCAAAAAATTGAAAAACCAATAGAAGGAACCCCGGAGGAATCCCCTTTGATCTAAATAAATAGCCGCTAAAAAGTTGATTACTTCCTAGCGGCTCTTTTATTACTTAAGCATAAAATTAAGACCAATATTAAAACTAGTGCGACTATTTGTAATACTGGAACCTGAGTTTTCTTTAAAAATATCTATAAACCCTACTTGCTCATCATACTCTAATGAAAGTTTCAATTTTTCTGAAAGCGGAATCTTTACGCCAACTCCTAACGAAGCACCAAAATCCATTGTGTTAAAGACTTTTGTTAATTTAGTATCAAAAGTAGTTTCTTTTGCATTTAGTAAAACCCCTGCATACGGTCCAAAATGCAAATACCAGTTTCTTTTTCTACCAAAGTGCCAGCTTGCCAGTACAGGAATGGTCAAATAATTTAAATTAAAATTTGTTTTATAGGAATCTTGGAGAGAAGGATCGAAAGACGAATTTTCTACAAAACCATTATCCCATCCCTTTTTGTCATAAATTAATTTACTTTTCAAACTCCATCTACTAGAGAAAAAATAATCTGCTGAGGCACTCAAATTAAACGCAGTACTTACGTCAGAGTTACCCTCATTATTTCCGACTGAGCTAAAATTAATGCCTGAATTAACACCTAACTCAATGTCTCCCTTACTATTTTGACCAAATGTTGCTATTGAAATCCCAAGTGCTAAAACACTACAATACCCTTTTAAATTCATTGCTTTTTTTTTCGCAAATGTATCAAATAAATAGTAGGAAAAACACTAGCCATTAACTTAAATTTTCTTCAAGGCGGCTATTAAAAGATCAACATCATTTTTAGTGTTAAATTGACTAAATGAGATGCGTAAACTTGGTTTTTTTAGATCTTCCACTGATAACATTTGTTCCAATACGTGAGAAGGCCTAATACTACCACTCTGACAGGCGCTACCACGGGAAACAGCAATTCCCTGCATATCTAAATGAAATAAAATCATAGCTGTTTTATCATTTGTAAAAGGCAACTGAACGTTGAGCATTGTATAAAAACCCTCTTTACTCCCGTTTATTTGATAGCCTTCAAGTTCTTGATCTAGTTGCTTTAATAAATAAGTACGTAAATTTGAAATATGCTTTTCGTCTTGTTCTAAATTATCATAAGAGATAGTTAGCGCCTTAGCCATTCCGGCAATTTGATGTAGAGCCTCGGTTCCTGGCCTAAGTCCTTTTTCCTGCTCTCCACCGTGAAAAAGGGGCTGTAATCCCGAATTTTTTCGAATAAATGCAAAACCAACACCTTTAGGACCATGGAACTTATGAGCGCTTGCCACTATAAAATCAGCAGAAACAACTTGTAAGTCGATAGTCTTTTTACCAATTGACTGTACCGTATCTGAGTGAAACAAGACATTATGCTCCCTACAAATCACTCCAACTCTTTCTAAGTCTAAAACAGTCCCTATTTCATTATTTACATGCATCAAGCTAACTAACGTTTTGACATCCTGAGCTAATAACTCCACTAGGTTCGTCAGGTCAATTTCTCCATTTGGTTTAACCGCAACAAAATCTACTTGAATACTATATTCCTTTTGCAACGCTAGAACCGTCTCTAAAACTGCATGGTGTTCAATTTTACTAGTGATGATTCTTTTGACTTTTAAGTCAACTACAGCCGATCGCAAAATCCAATTGTTGGCCTCTGTACCACAAGAAGTAAAAATAATTTCTTGAGCCGAAACATTAAATTGCTTCGCAATAGACTTTCTAGATAATTCTAAAATACTTTTAGCGTTGCGCCCGTAACTGTGTGTAGACGAAGGATTACCGTAATCATGTGACATAACTTTTGTCATTTCTTCAATAACCAAGGGATGTACTGCCGTAGTAGAGGCATTGTCGAGATATACTTTGTTCATTACTGTTTATTAAAAAATTAGATAAGAAATAAAAAGAGACAATTAAGATCTGTATCCATTCTTACTCTACTGCAAAGATAATCATTTCATCTATTGTACTTGAGTACAAGAGCAAGGCTTACCTTTATTCTTTTTGGGTCAAAAAAATTAATATATTGTTAAAATAGCTGTTTTTAAAGGAGACCGCAGTTGAAACAACTTAAAAATTCTATTTTTGTTACAAATATGTAAAACATGAAAAAAGTTATTAGTCTATTAATTATCGTCTTTGCAATAAACAGTTGCGATGATGGAAATTTAATACAGGAAAATATTAGTTTTGAAGATGTAGAAACAGTAGAAAGCTGTACTAATGGTATTATTTACAAGTTAAAAGATCAGGAAGCGCTAATAGTAGACATTCCTGCTACTACGTTTACCAATGAAACAACTACAAAAACATTAGATATTAACACGACAAACAGAGTGGTGTACCGTTTTTACAATGGAACTGTATCAACTGATAACATATGCGCAACTATCCCACCTGCTACACCAATTGTAACGGATCAATGGAGTGCTTCTGATGGACAAATAGTGGTTACCACGACTCCTATAAAAGAGACTAATGCGACTACTAATGGTACTAAAATAACTGGTTACAACCATAACATTACATTTAACAATGTGACGTTTGCAAAAAGTAATGGGAACCAAACTTACCCCACATTTCCTTTTGGAAATTACACCACTACCGCTACCACCCTACCCTTTTTATTTGATCAAACACTAGATAAATGTAGTACATCTAATCAGGTTTACAACTTTACAAGTAGCGAAGCGATGCAGTTAAATATTGATCCTAGCTTAATCGCAAATCAAGTTACTCCCTTAAATACGCCTAGAACAGGTTTACTAACAAGCACTACAAACAGCCTAACGTATCGTTTATTCTCAGGCGGTGTTTTAACAAATAGCTACTTTTGTAATACTGTTACACCTACTACCCCAACCGTAAATCAAGAGTGGAGTGCAGTTGCTGGAGTTAGTGCCGCAAGTGGCATAATAGAGGTCACTACCACTACTAGTGGACCCAATACTTTCAGGCATACTATCGTGCTAAAAAAGGTCACGTTTAAGAAAGGAAATGACAGCTTTTTGTTAGCAGATAGTTATAGTTTTGGAGACCTTTTCACCACCAATTAAAAAGAGAAAATCAGTCCTAATACCATATAAAAAAAACCCTCATTTGTTAGTTCAAATGAGGGCTTTTTTTTTGCTTTACAATAGTACTACCGATTACTTTGTTTGATATAAACTTCAGTAGCACCTTGACCATATTTTTGATAATTTGCTTCTTTAAAATCAATATTATCGTACCGACCTAATAAGAAATCAAGCTCGGCTTTTAAAACGCCTTCTCCAACTCCGTGAATAAAAACGATCTTAGGAATACGGTTTCTTATCGCAAATTCGATATGACGTTTTGCCGTTTCAGACTGTAAAGTCAAAATATCATAATTAGACATTCCGCGTTTATTGGGCACTAATTTTTCGATATGTAAATCGAATTCTGGCGCCGAAACTTCGTGCTTATCCTTACGTTCTTTGACAAAACTGCGTGGTTTTGGGATGGCTTTTTCCTTTTTTATTTCATCTACATTGATTCTTTTAATAGAATCCATTAAATTACTGGAATCGTTTACTTTAAGTAGTTCGTTGACAAAAAATGTCATCATAAAACCCTCCTCAGTTTCGATGGTAACCTCCTGCCCTTTGGTACTAATTACCACACCGTTTATGGCTTCGTCTAATACTGAAACTTTATCTCCTTTATTGAACATCTTCTTCCTCTTTATCTTGGTTCTTACTTGGTGTTTTTGCACTTAATCGCATCATGCCGTACATGAAAATCACTATAGCAATTACGGTCACATATACATTTTTATCAGGACTCACCTGCTCATAAAAAGCAACAACAATGGCGACGATCATTATTAAAATTACAATTTTTTTCATTTCCTTATTTTCAATTCTCAAAAGTAACACTTTTAAAATTGTCTTTCATTTTTATCGAAAAAGCTTTCTAATAATTTCGTAAATTACACCCAGATAAAAACACATGAATCTAGAAAAATACATGATCCCCTGCTTGAGCAAAACACTCTTTGGAATAGAGTGTTTGGGCTGCGGTTTTCAGCGTTCCCTTCTACTCCTTTTGAGAGGAGATTTTAGAGGTTCTTTTGAAATGTTTCCAGCCATTATCCCCTCCCTTTTATTCCTTGTTTTTATCGGTTTGCACTTAGTCAATAATCGTATTTTTAGTCAAAAAATTGTATTTGTTTTTGGAGTCATAAATGTAGTTTTTATGATTGCCGGTTATGCTTATAAGCATTATTAAATTTGCTTTTCTATTTCTGCGAAAGAAAAAAAAAATCCTTTCCTAAACCTTTTATGCTTTTTTCTTTTTTTTTCAGGAAATGTATTCTTTTCATCTGCTACTAACTTCCCCCCTAGTATTACTTACGAACTACTGTCCCATCCTCAAAAGAAATCCTATGTTGTCAAAAGGCTACTTTTTGAAATATTACCAAAACTTTCGTTAGCGTTCTCTCAATTTTGCGATCAAATCCCATAAATGAATTAGTAAGCTCCATCGCAATTAGTTTAAAAAATAGTATTGCTCGCTAGTACAATCATCAACTATTCAAGCTATTTTTTGACTGCTTTATTCAAAATAGTTCAATATCTTTGTTTTCGCTCCAATATTAGAAGTATTCTGAATGATTTCTCACATGAAATTATGGAAAAAACCTAATTCCCTGGTCCATTTAGTGAGAGTACTACTAAAAATGCGCACAATTTTTTTTCTATTAACATTTCAATCCCATAATCATGACAAGAGATCTGATTATTAAAAATATTGGCTTATTAAAAAGTCATTCGACGATTAACTACAGTATCAAAACAAAAACAGAAGTTTTTACTGAGAAACTATTTTACACTTTATTTGATAGTAATGCTCCGCTAGAAGAAAGTATTGATGAGTTAGAAAAACAATTCAAGGAAATATCGGCTATAGCCTGCAAAAAACCACATGCGTTGTGTGATTCGTATTGGGATAGTTTTCTTGATAAACTCCCATCAGTACTTGAAAAGCTAAAAAAAGATGCCGATTATATTCTTAAAAATGATCCTGCTTCTAACAGTATCGAAGAAGTCTACTTAGCGTATCCTGGTTTTTATGCCATTGCAATTTATCGGTTAAGCCATGAATTGTACAACTTAGATCTTTTACTCTTTTCGAGATTAATGAGTGAATATGCACACCGCATCACCGGAACTGATATTCATGCCGGAGCGCAAATTGCCTCTCCGTTTTTTATTGATCATGCAACCGGAATCGTTATTGGTGAAACCGCAGTTATCGAAAAAAAGGTCAAAATCTACCAAGGAGTAACTTTAGGTGCGCTCAGCGTAAGCAAGGACATGAAAAATGAAAAAAGACATCCAACGGTCGAAGAGGATGTTTGTATCTATGCCAATGCAACCATTTTAGGCGGCACCACCGTGATAGGCCGAAAGAGTATCGTGGGAGGAAACGCTTGGGTTACCAAATCGATTCCGCCAAAATCATTGGTATTAAACACAACAACAACCGAAGTTAAAATTAAAGAGATCAAATAATATGAAACCTCAAAATATTCTGAATCTTATAGGGAATACGCCATTAGTAGAATCTGTAAACTTAGTTAAGAACAAAAACGTAAAATTACTTTTAAAGCTCGAAGGGAATAATCCTGGAGGTAGTGTCAAAGATAGAGCAGCTTATAATATGATCGCCTCTGCCCTAGAACGTGGCGATATTAAAAAAGGTGATAAATTGATCGAAGCGACCAGCGGAAATACCGGAATCGCTTTGGCGATGATTGCGCAGCTAATGAACATAGAAATCGAATTGATCCTTCCAGAGGATTCGACAAAGGAACGAACGCAAACCATGAGAGCATATGGAGCCACTGTAATCCTTACACCAGCCAAAGAAGGGATTTTAGGCTCTAGGGATTACGCAGATAAAAAAGTGGCTGAGGGAGGCTATATTATGCTCAATCAGTTTGCCAATGAGGATAACTGGAAAGCACACTATAAAACTACAGGTCCTGAGATATGGAATGACACCGAAGGAACCGTAACGCATTTTGTCGCAGCGATGGGAACCACTGGTACGATTATGGGAACTTCTACTTATTTGAAAGAGAAAAACCCAAATATCCAAATCGTAGGTGCACAACCAAGTGACGGTTCGCAAATACCTGGAATTAGAAAGTGGCCACAAGAATATCTCCCTAAAATCTTTGATTCCGCAAAAGTGGATCGCATCGTAGAAGTAAGCGAAGCCGAGGCACGAGCAATGACTAAACGATTAGCATTAGAAGAAGGTGTTTTTGCAGGTATGAGTAGTGGTGGTTCAGTGGCTACAGCCATGAAACTTGCCGAAGAAATGGAATCAGGAGTTATTGTTGCCATTATTTGCGATCGCGGAGATCGTTATTTATCGTCTGATTTATTCGACTAAATGATAACTATACTAAAAACCAACGCTGACAATCCCGATTTTATACATTTGATTGAAGCTCTTGATAAAGATATTGCAGTTCGAGATGGCGATGAGCATACTTTTTACGCTCAATTTAATAAGACAGACGACATCAAAAACGTTATGGTAGCTTACGATAAAGATCAAGCTATAGGTTGTGGTGCCTTTAAAGCGTACCAAGGTTCCATAGCTGAGATTAAAAGAATGTATGTAACACCCGAAGGTCGAGGAAAAGGAATTGCAACTCAAATTCTTATCGGTTTACAGCAATGGGCTGCACAACATAATTTTACAAGTTGTATCCTTGAAACTGGACAAAAGTATCCCGAAGCGATAGCGCTATATTTAAAAAATGGCTTTCAAATAACCGAAAACTATGGCCAATACATTGGAATAGAAGATAGTGTTTGTTTTCAAAAAGAAATATAACAACAAAGGCGTTACGATTTGTAACGCCTTTGTTTATTCAAATGAGTAAAAAAGTAGAAAAAAATAGATATTATCTTACTTTTTAATATATTTGGAAACGAGTACACTAAAACTCTATAGTTATGACGCACACAATAAAACTAGCCTACACTGATCTTGTATTATTTTTAAAAAATCCCATAGACCAAGCAGGAGAACCCATTTCTACAAAACAAAAAATTAAACTCTTATTATCGTTACTCGCTATCGAGATTCCTTTTATTCTACTTTTTTCAATTCTATTACAAGGACTTGAGTCTCTAGAACTGGTTGATAATAAAGACCACTCCGTTTTAAAAATGATGCAATCAATGCCTGTTGCAGTCTTCTTTTTTGTCGCTGTAATTATAACCCCTTTTTTCGAAGAACTATTATTTCGATTGTATTTAAGATACCGGCACAATTACGTTTTCACAACGATTATTGGACTAGCCTCATTAACTGGATCTACCAATCGTGAGAAAACGTCCAATAGTCTACGCTCCTTCTGGACAAAACGTTACAAATACATCTTTTACTTCTCTGCGCTGATTTTTGGCTTTGTACATCTCTTCAATTTCCCGTTTTCCCTTACGATCCTATTGCTTTCGCCAATTTTAGTTGCTCCACAAATCATCCTAGGCTCCATCATCGGTTATTTACGCGTTCGTTATGGGTTTATGATGGGATTTTTTATGCATGCTTTACATAATGCCGTATTTGTTGGTTTAGGATTGTTGGCTATGTCGCAAAGTGCTGTTAAAGTTAATAGTAAAACAAAGGAATATGTTGTTGCAATTCGGGAGACCTTTGACAAACATGACGATAGTTCTTTAAAAAATTATCCCGATAGTTTGGTATATGAAAACGCAAGCTTAAAAGCGACTATCGCTTACTTACTAAAAACAAATGAAAGTCTATTGAACACCAATGATGCAAAAAAACTGGATTCTAGACTCAATTTTATTTTTAAAAACAAAACAAAGGATAGCATAAAAACCAAAAGCATGGCGTTAGAGCGGTTAATGAAAAGTTATGATTTTACGATAGGTAAAAAGATCCTTCCCACTACCGTCTGGCATCTAGAAGTTGTAAATCCTACTTTATTAACCAAACACAAATCAAACGGTGAACAAAGAGCAAATGAGGTTATAACAACCAAAGAAAAACTCACGCTAAAAAACTGCGGTATTAAGCAACTTAGCTTTGCTTTAAATCAAGATGGAAAACATCTAATTATCGATCAAACAAATGAAACTGCCATTTATGACTTTACTCTTTCAGTAGGTAATTTTGAAACGATGAAAGAGCAACTACAATCAAAATACGGAATAACATTAACCAAGCGTAAAATGAACTACGAGCACTCTCAAATTCTATTTAAGAAAAGTAAATAAGCTTTAAGATTACCAATTAAATCAACCTTTAATAAATATAAAAAAGGAGCTTGACGTTTTGTCAAGCTCCTTTTACTTTCAAGTCGCACCGGTTTTCCAGCTCAACTCTATACTGATAAAATACTAGCCTAAAACCGCTTCGGAACTGATTTTAGTATTTAGTAATTTTGAAATCGGACAATTTTTCTCTGCCTTGGTTACGAGCTCTTGAAAATCAGCTTCGCTAATCCCTTGCACTTTGGCGTGGACTGATAAGTGAGAACTTACCACGCTACCATCTTGAAAATCGACTACGCACTTTGTTTCGATGCTATCAATTTCATGACCAGCCTCACCGATATAAGCAGATAACTGCATGGTAAAGCATCCAGAATGTGCTGCTGCAATTAATTCCTCTGGATTTGTGCCTACTCCTGTCTCAAAACGAGAACCAAAAGAGTACTGTGTATCTTGTAATGTCGTACTTTCTGTAGTTAATTTTCCAGCTCCTTCTTTAAGCGAGCCATTCCATACTGCGGTTGCATTTCTTTTCATAATTAGTTTTTTTGATTATATCCAAATTTAACGAATTAAAAAAAGGGAATTAAATAGAAGCCGAATATTTAACTAAAATTTAAAATTAAAGCAAACTTATACCACAAGCAATTTACAGTAATTGTACTTAAAATATAAAATCGAATCGTATGGCAGATAAGGCTATCGCACTAAAATAAAAAAACCCCAATCAAAATCGATTGGGGTTCTAAAAAAATATAATTATTTAAGTTTACAACTATGGTTTTAATACCGTAAACTCGATAGTAGAGTCGTTATAAACGCGGTGTGTTTGTTTTTTAAAATCTTCTGGTTTAGCATAGAAAATATTATCTACAAACGTTTGCGGATTCAAATCGATCAAAGGAAACCAAGTGCTTTGAATTTGGATTTGAATTTTGTGCCCTTTCTTAAAGGTATGCATCACATCCTGCAATTTGATATTTACTGCTGTTTTTTCGTTTGGAACAAAAGCTTGTGGCGTGATAAAACTATTTCTAAAACGACCTCTCATCACTTCGCTTCTCACCATCATGTGGTAATTACTCATTTTTAGATAAGGAGCCATTTCTTTATTTTCCGGGGCATCAGCAGGAAAAACATCAATTACTTTTACAACCCAGTCCGCATCGGTTCCTGTAGTTGCTACTTGTAATTTTGCAAGTATATCTCCGGCAAGTGTAGTATCATCTTCTAAAACCGAAGTTTCAAAAACGAGTACATCAGGGCGACGCGCAGCAAAACGCTGGTCATCAGTCATGTATTTTCTAGGTGTAATCCCTCTTTGGTTGATATCTTCTGTAAAAGGAACTGGTTTCTTAGGATCACTTACAAATTCTTCAAATGCAAAATTGCGTTGTCCTTGACGAGACAATTTACTTCCTTGCAAGTAAAAATCTTGTTTCTCTGTATTTTTAGGAGGCCAAGCATCGTAGGTTTTCCACTCTTTAGCACCTGTATCAAACATATACGCTTCTGGTAATTTATTCTCTCCTTTGCCGTTGTTTTTCAAAAAGTGACGGAAAAAGTTTGCTTCAATATTTTTTTGGTAAAAACCAGAAATACTATCACCAAAGTTGATATTTCCAATAGTAGCATTCGCTGAGTTTCTCGCCCAATCACCATGACTCCATGGCCCCATTACAATTGTATTGTAGTTTTTACTACTTTTTTCAATCGCCTGATATGTGTTTAAAGGTCCGTATAAATCTTCGGCATCAAAAAACCCTCCTACCGTCATAACCGCAGGTTTAATGTCTTTTAGGTGTTGTAAAATCCCTCTTTTTTGCCAAAAATCATCATAGCTAGAGTGGTCTTTTAGCTGTTGCCAAAATTCGTTGTCTTTACCGTAATACTTATCTAAATTTGACAAAGGTCCTGCATCTAGAAAAAATTGATAATCGTCCTTAGTTCCTAATTCTGGCATTTGGTACCATGACTTAGTCGTGCGTTCTGTTTTTTGGATACCAAATAACGGAGTGGCTTTCCAGTAACTCAATAAATACGCTCCGTTGTGGTGAAAATCATCAAAGAAAAAATCACTAATACATGCTTGTGGCGATACCGCTTTCAGAGCAGGGTGATTACTTAATAAAGAATAAGTCGAGTAAAATCCAGGATATGAGATTCCCCAAACCCCTACATTTCCGTTATTGTTTGGTGTGTTTTTTACCAACCAATCAATAGTATCGTAAGTATCTGATGCTTCATCAATATCTTTCTTAGTTTTCTTGTTTGGAATAAAGGCACGCATGTTATCATACAAACCATCGCTCATCCAGCGACCACGAACATCTTGGTACACTACAATATACCCTTCTTTCATCATCGTCTCACTAGGACTTATGCTACGCTTAAAATCATTTGCGCCGTAAGGAGCTGCGTTGTACGGTGTACGCTGCATTATGATAGGATATTTTTTAGAAACATCTTTTGGAGAGTAAATTACGGTAAACAACTCTGCTCCGTCCCTCATTTTTATGTGCACCTCTTTCTTGGTGTAGTTATCGGCAACATAATTAGGTTTATTTTCTTGAGCTATAAGCGTCGCCGAAATAAATAAAAGCGATAGATAAAGTAATTTTTTCATAAAACAGAATACTAAATAATAATCCCGTAAATATATTGCCTTTATCTGTAATTTTTATGATTTACTCCTAAATTTTCTTAATTCAACTTTTTATGAAATAAAGCTTTTGTTCATGCGGGCATTTCCTTATTGCCGCGGTATCACAATACTAACATCAAACTACTTTGGCAATAAGGTCGGGCTATCCGTTTTATCTTTATTGTCTCGTTAAAACAACGACACAATAAAGGATGCCACTACTATCCCTAATGCAAAACGAACTAAGTTGCCAAAAACGATTCCAATACAATAGATCGTATGATTTAACTTTGATTTATTCAAAAAAGCGCTTTAATGGCATTCTGTTCTCTATAGTAAATGCAATACTGTAATTTAGCATCCAAAAAACAAAAATGTTAACTAGAGCAAGATATAAAGAATGGTTTGATCGCTATAAATATGCCGAATTAGCAGCGACTGCAACTGCTTTACTCTGTTCTCAGTTGGCCGTTTTTTTTACTGCGGTTGCTACAGCTTATCTGATCACTTTTGCTGAATACTTCGCTTTTTATGCCGTAATCATAACCGCTAGTTACAAACAACTTTCTATCAATGACAGCGCTACCACAACTGTATGGCAAAAGACAACGACTATTGCCCGAAATTTACTTTTGGAGTTTGGGTACCCCGTAGTTCTAGATTTGTTTTTAGTACGTCCGTTTTGCATGTATACCTTGCCTTTGCTTACGGGCAACGCTTTAACGGGAGTTATAGCAGGTAAAATTTGTGCGGATATCGTTTTTTATTTTCTAACCATAATTAATTATGAGATATTAAAGCGAACAAGAAAACTATAACTTTCTTGCTCTCCACGGTAAACTCCTATTACGCCTTAGTATTTTTTAAGAATGTTCCACCGCTAGAAAAAACCTGAATAACATACACACCATCAATATAAATTCCTAGCTCGTAGGTGACCTCCTTATCACTATCTGTTACTAAAAGCGCTTCGGCAATAGAGAATGTAGGATAGTTTTGTTTCATGTATTTTCTAGCAGCTTCTGGTAGCTCATTGTATTCTACTGTTGCAGCAAAAGCAATTTGATTACCATTAATTCCATAAATTGCCTGACAATATCGTTTGTCAAAAATAAATTTTGCGATGTACACTAATTTTTGATTGCCGGCGCCTTGGTATCTTGAAAACCAAACGGGATCTTTCTCTGAATACATCAAATTAAAACTTTCGGATACCACTAACGGAATATTGCTATCGACTTTTGAACTTCCGTCGTTTTGTGCTTGTGTTAGTCCTCCAAATAATAGTAAAAAAGATGTAACTAGTAGTGTTTTTAATGCTTTCATAATTATAGATTTCCTTAAAGTTAAGGACTTTTAAGCTTAATTAGTCAATTTAGCGGCGGTTTAGCAAAAAATTAGGACTTCATTTTATCTTTTTCACAACTTATATATTCATTTTTTTATAACAATAATTCCTCTACTCCAGTTATAGGCACTTCTAATGAGCATTCAAAAAATAATTACGCTAAACCTCTAGTTTACAGAAACAAAACAGTAGGTTAAATGGTTTATTATAAGATAGTTTTCTTAGCTTTGGTAGCGTTGTGGAGTTGATCAAGTCTAAGGTATCGTTTATGATTACAAAACTATTTTGCTCCATCAATCAATGCTTGTATTGATCCTCATAATTCTCTAAATACCACTTTTTATCTATGAAGAAAATAATTACTAATTTCTTATCCGAAAATTTTAGAGAACGCCTCGAACGCATCATAATTGGGATCGCTATTGTTAGTTTTTTAGCGCATTTACTAATTATTTTTCTGGTACACCAAGATCTAATTCACCTAAGTTCAAAACTAACTAAAAGCCCTATATCAGCAGTTTACACCCCGTTTTCGTTTATTCTTGTTTACGAAGTGTTCTTACTCGTGTTTTATTTACCGCGATCTATTTCTAGTTATATAGGTAAGCAATACGAAATTATAACCCTGATCGTGATTCGTAGAATATTTAAGGATATTGGTTATATGGAACTTTCAGGCAACTGGTTTCAGTCAGAAAACGACTTGCAGTTTACCTACGACCTCATTTCAGCAATAATCTTGTTCTTTTTGATTCAACAATTTTATAAAAAATTAGAGCAGCAAGCTAAAAAGGAAACTAAAAGCGTAATTGCCGAAAAAACGCAATTAAAAATAACTAAATTCATTCAATTGAAAAAAACGATTGCCACCATTTTAATTCCAGTGGTCCTTGTTCTTGCTATTTATTCGTTTGCAAATTGGATAATCGTTAATCAGCAAAATGAGTGGAATGATATTGCCAATTTTAAGAACATCAACAATATATTCTTTGAAGATTTCTTTATCCTTTTGATAATCATTGATGTTATCCTGTTACTCTTTTCTTTTTTCTACTCTGATAGTTTTCATAAAATCATTAGGAACTCCGGGTTTGTAATTTCGACTATATTAATCAAACTTTCTTTCTCGGCACACGGCATCATTAATAATGCTTTAATTGTAGGTGCCGTGATTTTTGGTTTTCTTATTTTACTAATTCATAACTCCTATAAAAGTAGTACTGTAGAGGCAAACTAGATTTTTATGTTAGAAAATCGCTAAGAAAACTACTCGCCTGCCCCTGATTGCAGCGTAAAACCCGAACTGAAGCGAGCGAACTGCTAGTTGTGATTAGAGAGCGACTAAAAGAAGCTCCTGTAATCACTTACTAGCAGCGCTAGATGAAGGAGGATTTGAAGAGAAAAGCAGGATTAGGCCCAAATAAAAACAGTTGTTTTTAAAAATATTTCACAAATTGAATTTATAAAAGTTTACAAACGCTTATTTTTGCGGCATGGCTAAGAAAAATACAGACAAAGTTGTCTTTCATCAAATAAAAGTCCTTGATGCTGGTGCAAAAGGCGTTTCGGTAGCAAAGGCTCCCGATGGTAAGGTAGTGTTTATCCCTAATGTCGTTCCTGGCGATGTGGTAGACGTACAAACATTTAAAAAACGTAAAGCGTATTACGAGGGTAAGGCGATTCATTTTCATGAATTCTCAGAGTACCGTGTAGAACCTGTTTGCGAGCACTTTGGTGTTTGTGGTGGTTGTAAATGGCAAAATATGAACTACGATCAGCAACTTGTTTTTAAACAAAACGAGGTGAAAAACCATTTGCAACGTATTGGAAAAATTGAATTACCTGAATTTGAAGACATTCTAGGTTCAGAAAAAAAGTTTTTCTACCGCAATAAAATGGAATTTTCGTTTTCGAACAGCCGCTGGTTGACCGAAGCAGAAATTGCTAGCACAGAGGATTTAGGAAACCGAAATGCTTTAGGTTTTCATATCCCGAAAATGTGGGATAAAATTCTAGACATCAATAAATGTCATTTACAAGAAGATCCATCGAATGCGATTAGAAACGAAGTACGTGATTTTGCTAATGCAAACGGACTTACTTTTTTTAATCCAAGAGAACATTCTGGTTTATTGAGAACCCTGATGTTACGTACAGCTTCGACTGGCGAGATCATGGTGTTGATTCAGTTTTTTGAAAACGACAAAGCCAACAGAGAGTTAATCTTAGATCACCTTTACGAGAAATTTCCTCAAATTACATCGCTACAATACGTAGTAAATAATAAGGCAAATGATACCTTATATGATACAGATATTAAGTTGTACAAAGGACGCGATTACATCCTAGAGGAAATGGAAGGGTTAAAATTTAGCATTAACGCTAAATCATTTTACCAAACCAACTCAGATCAAGCTTACGAATTATATAAGATCACTAGAGATTTTGCTGGTTTAACGGGTGAAGAAATTGTTTATGATTTATATACTGGAACTGGTACTATTGCACAGTTTGTTTCTAAAAAAGCAAAAAAAGTAATAGGTGTTGAGAGTGTTCCTGATGCTATAAAAGATGCAAAAGCAAACGCGGTGCGCAATACTATTGATAATTGTGAGTTTTATGTAGGTGACATGAAAGTGGTATTCAACGACGCTTTTATTGCGCAACACGGACAACCGGATGTAATTATCACTGATCCACCAAGAGATGGAATGCACAAAGACGTGATTGAACAAATCATGAAAATTGCTCCTGCTAAGGTGGTTTACGTAAGTTGTAACTCGGCTACGCAAGCTAGAGACTTAGCTTTGATGGACGAGAAGTACAAAGTAACTCGCGTGCGTCCCGTAGATATGTTTCCGCAAACGCATCACGTAGAAAATGTAGTTCTTCTTGAGTTGAGATAGATTATTACTAGTAATTAGTTAAAAGTAATTAGTCTCCATTGTGTACTAATTACTTTTAACTTCTGACTACTCACTATTAACTTCTCACTATTTACTACTCACTATATATTTGATATGAAAAAAATAATTCTTCTAGTTATAGCTATGGCTTTCACTTTCTCCAGCTGCGAGAAAGATGATATTTGTGATGCTAATACCAGTACTACTCCCAGGTTAGTGATTAGTTTTTATGACGTAAATAATGCATCAGTAGCTAAAAGCGTGACTGACCTCACCATTATAGGCGAAGGAATGACTGAGGGAATAACTTTTAGCGGAAGCACACTAATTAATGGCAACACTGTTTCTATTCCTTTACAAACAGATGTTGATGCCACTACCTTTCGTTTTATTTTAAATTTTGGCAATGCAAATCCTGCTGTGGTAAACGAGGATATCGTTCGACTGAATTATACTAGAAAAAACGAATTTGTATCACGAGCTTGTGGTTTTAAAACAACTTACCTACTTGATCGAGCAACGCCTTTTGTACATACCGATGGTGCAACTGCTGATGGCAAATGGATGAATACGATTGCAGTAAAAAACAGTACTATAGAAACCGAAAATGAAACACACCTTGAAATATTTTTTTAGCATTTGCTTGATTTTCTGTTTTTTAGCTGCAGCAGCGCAAGAGAAACCAGCACCTAAAAACACTACGGACTCAGAAGGAATTCTTCCTGAAGCTGCGGTTAGCAAGGCTGCTGTAAAAACGGCAAGCTCAGTAGTAGATAGTATCCCTGTAAAAACAGATCGCTACGGTTTGCGTGTAGGAATTGATGTTTTTCGCTTGACTCGTGCGATATATGACAAGAACTATAAAGGTGTCGAGATTGTAGCCGACTACCGATTGACAAAAAAATATTTTTTGGCGGCCGAATTAGGTAATGAAAACAAAACCACTGATGACGATCGTTTAAATTTCACATCTAAAGGATCCTACCTTAAAGTAGGATTTGATTACAACGCTTATGAAAACTGGTTAGACATGGAAAACGTGATCTCGATAGGTATGCGTTACGGTTTTAGCACTTTTAGTCAAGATTTAAATTCGTTTAAAATTTATAATTCTAATCCTTATTTTGGAGAGAAACCTGCTTACCCCTCTACAGAGAGTTATTCAGGGCTGTCTGCAAGCTGGATTGAAGTAGTTGCTGGGATAAAAGCCAAAGTTTTTAATAATGTATTCATGGGTTTTAGCTTGCGATTGAATCAATTAGTGACCAATAAAAAACCCGAGAACTTCGATAATTTGTACATCCCTGGATTTAACAAAACCTATGATGGTACTTTTGGAGTTGGTTTTAATTACACCGTTTCTTATTTTATTCCTATTTATAAAAAGAAAATAAAACTAGCACCAATAGCTAAAAAAGAAGCTCCTAAAAAATAATCTTGCTTATCGCTTGACACAAAAAACCGCAAATTCAAAATTGAATTTGCGGTTTTTTTATTGTTCTCTAAATTGTTTTAAACTAGGCTGTTTTATGAAAAGTGAATTACTATCCTATTTCTTTTACACCTTTAGCAAAAACCCATTTCATGTATAATTTCTCTCCGTCTTTGGTTTTTACGGCTTGGAATTTTGGTGCTAAAAAAGTACCTATCACAAACGCAATAAAGGGAACCCAAAAACCAGTTAGACCAGTGTAGCTAGCTACTAAATAACGTGCTAAAATAAACAATGATGCAAAGCACCCTAGTTGGTATAAAAAAGCTCTTACTTGTAATCGTGTCATTTTATGTGTTTTAATGTCGGTTAAGTCAAATATCGTTTGTCCAAAGTCATAATGACTATACTATAACGAATTTTTAATCTACGACGATGACTAATTTATTTCCTCTTATTTGTATTTCTACTTATTGTATTATTCTGCATCACCTTCAGTCACTTGAAACTTGGTACGCTTGCTTCCTTCGTACATTTCGTATTTTACTAAACGTGCTTCGATACTTGCATTAAATAGTTTAATTTTTCTAGAAGGTCTAAGTCCAACAAATTTCAAGGCATCTAGATTTCCTGTAATAAACCAAGAGTTAGTACCAGGATAATTTTTCTTCAAGGTATCACCTATACTTTTGTAAAACTCCTCCATGTGAATGTCTAAACGCTCATCATAAGGCGGATTAAAAACCATGTGCAGTTTCCCTTCGGTTGTTTTCTCCGTATCAAAAAAGTTCCTTTCTTCGATCTTTATGTATTCGTCTAGGTTGGCATTTTTAATATTGTCCTTCGCTTTCTGTACTGCCGATGGTGCTTTGTCATAACCAGTGATGGTATAATGAAACTCACGTACTCTCTTTAACAAACTAGTGGTGATATTATCAAACAACTCATTGTCCCAATCGTGCCATTTCTCAAAAGCAAACTCTTTGCGGTTAATGTTAGCTGGGATATTACAAGCGATCATCGCTGCCTCAGCAAGGAAAGTTCCTGACCCACACATAGGATCTAAAAAGTCACCTTGTCCGTCCCAACCTGAAAGTAACAACACTCCAGCTGCTAACACTTCGTTTATAGGTGCAATATTAGTAGCTGTTCTATACCCACGTTGGTGAAGCGAGTTACCTGAGGTATCTAATGCTACCGAAACCTGGTCTCTATCAATATGAATGTTTATTCTTAAATCAGGGTGTACTTTATCAATACTGGGACGTTGTCCCGTTCTTTCTCTAAACTGATCTACAATCGCATCCTTACATTTTTGCGATACAAACTCGGAATGATTAAAGTTATCGGAATGCACCGTAGCATCAATCACAAACGTTTGGTTAGCATTGATGTATTTAGACCAGTTCACACCGGCTACTCCTTTATATAAAGCTTGTTCATTATTTGCCTTAAAAAAATAGATAGGTTTCAATATTTTTAGTGCGGTGCGCAACGATAAATTGGCTTTGTACATAAATCCTTTATCACCCTTAAAACTCACCATTCTTACACCCTGCTCCACATCTTGCGCGCCTAGCATTAGTAATTCCTTTGCTAATATTTCTTCAAAACCGTAAAAGGTTTTGGCAATCATCTTAAAATTATTTTCCATTTTGTTTGTGTCAATTGAAACAGCCCTATTCCTGTTTCTAGTTTAATTTGCTTTAAAAAATCAAATCACCACACTTAGATTCATTTTGTATCTATAGCTGATAGTTATTTTTCTGCAAAAATACACTAAATTTGCCGGATAGAATAAATTGAAAAAGATAAATGTCTGAAGAACAAAAACCAAATGCAATAAATCCCGAACAACCAACTGAGACTTGGTTCAGTTCATGGTTCGATACGCCATACTACCATATCCTTTATAAGGAACGCAATTATAGAGAAGCACAGGTTTTCATGGATAACATCACCCATTACTTAAATTTACCTGAAAAGGCAAAAGTATTGGATTTAGCCTGTGGCAAAGGAAGACATTCTATTTACTTGAACCAATTGGGGTTTGACGTACTAGGAGCTGATTTATCAGAAAATAGTATAGCCGAAGCGCAAAAAAACACCAACAGTAGTTTGCACTTCAAGGTACACGATATGCGCGAACCTTTTGAGGAAAAATACGATGCTATTTTTAACTTATTCACTAGCTTTGGTTATTTCGAAAACGACGAAGACAACCTAACTACCCTAAAAGCCATCAAAGAAAGCCTTTCCGAATACGGTTTTGCAGTTATTGACTTTATGAACGTTAACAATGTTTTAGACACCTTAGTTCCTGAGGAAACTAAAGTGGTTGACGGAATCACCTTTAACTTAAAACGCTACCTAAAAGACGGTCACATCATCAAAGAAATCGCTTTTGAGGACCAAGGCAAAGCGTTCTTGTTTTTCGAGAAAGTAAAAGCGCTAACCCTGCAAGATTTTGAAACCTTGATGGACGAAGCTGGAATCTACCTGCTGGATATTTTTGGGGATTATAAGCTAAAAAAATTCCACAAACTAGATAGCGAGCGCCTAATTTTAATTTTTAAGTAATAGCCACAACGAGACACGACCTTCGATTCTAACGACTCCTCCTACCCTATGAATTACCTTTTACCCTTACTATCCGTACTGCTAGGTTACATCATTGCATCGGTATTAAAACCAAAGAATAAAACCAACCTAAAGCTGCTATTGGCTTTTAGTGGTTCGTTTCTGTTGTCTTTAACCGTTATGCATTTGCTACCGGATGTGTACGAGAGTCAAAACGAAGCAACAGGGATTTTCATTATGCTGGGGATTTTATTCCAAATCATACTTGAGTTTTTCTCTAAAGGTGCTGAGCACGGACACGTACACGGCAAAGAAAACATGACCCACATTCCGTGGTTACTTTTTATTAGCCTTTGTATTCATGCTTTTCTAGAAGGTTTCCCCGTAGGGCATCACGAAGACAATCTAGCCATAGGAATCGCCATACACCACTTGCCTATTGCGATTATTTTAACCACCTTTTTTATCAACTCACATCTTAACACCAAAGCTATTTTTGCTTTCATGATCACCTTTGCGATCATGACACCACTAGGTACATTTGTATCCGACTATTCTCCGGTTTTAAACCAATACACCACCCAAATCACCGCTGTAGTCATCGGAATCTTATTTCACATTTCGTCTACCATCATCTTCGAAAGCAGTGAAGGCCATAAATTTAACATCGCCAAGGTTTCTATGATCATCCTAGGAATCTTACTAGCCTACTTTTTATAACATATTTGGGCGTGCCCCGCAAAAAAACGGGTCGGGCTATGCGCTGCAATCTTTTATTTTTTTTCAAAAAATAAAAGGATTTTCGCTCCTAACCCTCACGCAAGCACCTACTGCACTCACAAATAAAAAAGACAGAAAAAACTTAGTGATCATTAAAAAATATCAAAAAACATGTATATATTTGATGTTATATACAAGTTGGCATTAAGCTTAAGAAAAAAATGAGAACAAAAATTTTAACAATACTATTTTTTACTTTCTTGATTTCAAGTAAATCATTAGCCTGCGATTGTAAAATTTCTAAAAATCTAAAAGAAATTCAAAAGAGAGAATTTACGGAATCAAAATATATTTTTATCGGAGAAATTTTGAAAATTGATTCTAAAAAACACACGTTTGAAATTAAAGTTATTGAATCTTTTAAAGGAGTATTAAACGGAAAAGTTTATGGCGGAATATATAATCAACAGTGCGGACCTGTAATTGATAAAAGTGGAATGTGGCTGATTTATGCCAATCGTAAATCAAACAAACTAATTCAAATAAGAGCTTGCGGAATAACTCGAAGTTTTAAAAATCCTGAAAATAATATTTCTGCAACAAGAGTACCAAATCCGCCACCTTTAAATCAAACGAAATCTCAAAATATGAAAGTTCAATCTAACTGGAAATTAAGAGCTAAATCCGATTTAGAAAATGAAATAGCCGAATTAAGAAAAAAAACTAAATAAAAAGCCAACTGCCAACAACCATTTTGAGCTAGCTGGAGTTTAGTGGAATTACCGTTTCGCATCACGTTTTCGTTAAGCCGAAAACTGAGCGTTTACGAACTTCCAGCCATCTCAAAGTGGCGAAACGTTACCTGCAAGCCTACCAGAAAGCCTCGCAAAACAATGAATATAAAAAAATTATAACCGAAAAAAATGGCAACAAGAAGTGCGGAAGCAACAATAAAAGGTTATTACTATCAATTTGATACTTCTATTTTAAAATTATTAGAATTAGCAAACGATGATGACGAAATTACGATTGAAGGAATTGAAGATATTGACATTAATTCAACAGATGAAACTACCATTCAATGCAAGTATTTGTCAAAACCAAACTTTATAAATTCAGCAGTTAGAGAACCAATTTCATTGATGCTAGACCATTTTGTTAATCCAAAAACTAGTAGTATCTATAATTATGTTCTATATGCACATTTTGAAAATGAAATACCTGGAAATGAGCCAAAAATAGATTTAAAGAGATTAAAAGAAATACTAACTTATAAAATAAATAAAATTGAAAAACATTATGAAATTGAAAAGAGCATCTCCGATGCTCAATTAAATTCATTTTTGCTTCAATTTAAATTTATATTCGGAATAGAATTTTACAAACAACAATTATTAGTTGTTAATAAATTAAAAGATTTTTTCAGTTGTACGGAATTTGAAGCTGACACATTATATTATAATAATTCGTTAAGAATTGTAATTGACAAAGCAATTAAAAAAGGATTATCAAATCGAAAAATAACAAAAAAAGACTTTTTAAATGAAATTAATTGTAGTCAACGACTATTTAATGAATGGTTTATAAAATTACGTTCTAGAAATGAATATTTTAAATTAATTTCACAAAATCTAAAATATACAAAAGCTTTAGTTCCAAATAAAACTAAATATATCTATATAGGTCAGGATATTTTAGAATCTGATAATTCAGAATTACCACTTTTAAGTTTCATTGAAAATTTAATTTCAAAATATTATAGGTTAAATACTTCTCTTCGAGATTCAAAACCAATAACATTAATACTTGATACTGATTCTAAAAATTTAAAAGCAATAAAAGAAGAATTGATTAAGAACGAAATTTTATTCAATGATGGATATGAAGAAATATTATTTTCAAATTTTGTTTTTAATAAAGAACCGATTATAAACACATCAAAAAATGGAACAAAATTATCTAAAAGTTCCTATAGTCTTAAAGTAATTTCTAAACAAACTTTTGAATTTAATATCGTAGAAATTAGTTCTCCAAATGTCTACTTATATTTTTCAAAAGAAAATAATCCATTTAAGTTTTCGAAAGGTCAATATTTTGATATTAAACATTGCATCAATCTTAAAGAAATCCATAAACTCCTAACAGTCTAAAAAATGGCAACAAATAATTCAGATATTTTTCGCATTTTAACAGTATCACCTAGCCTTATTCAAGTTGAAGTTTTGGATGCTGAAAAATTTAAACAAGATACTTCCGACTTTACAATAGGAAGTTATTTGAAAATTTCAGATGATTCAAATACTGCAATAATTGCGTTAGTTCAAAGTTTTAAAATAAAAGAAACAAATTTAATTGGCGAAACTAGTAATGTTACAACTCCAACTTTCATTTTAGACTCACAACCAATTGGTTTTTTGGATGATCAAGGAAAATTTAGAAGAGGCGGACAACAAATTGCAATTCCACCAAATAATGTAGAAATTGCTGATGAAGAGTTATTAAAAAGTATTTATAGTTCAATTGAAGAAGATAAACAGTTTTGTTTTTCAACTTTAGCGCAAAACTCACAAATAGATATTAGTATAGACGGCGATAAATTTTTCAGTAAGCATATTGCTGTAGTTGGTTCAACTGGTTCGGGTAAATCAGGAACAGTTGCAAGAATCTTACAAGAAGGAATAAAAGCAAATGAAGAACAAATAAGAAAAGGGATTCTAAATAATACACATATTTTACTTTTTGATTTACACGGAGAATATGCTAAAGCATTTCCAAAATCAAAAAAATTAAATGTCTCAAATCTAGTGTTACCTTATTGGTTAATGAATTCCGAAGAACTTGAGGAAATGTTTATTGAAAGTAGAGAAAGTAATTCTCACAACCAAGTCTCACTATTTAAAACAGCAGTTACATTAAATAAAAAAAGGCATAACTCTACTTTGCCAAAAGTCAATTATGACACACCTGTTTATTTCAGTATTGACGAAGTTTTTAGATATATTTCTAATCAAAATGTAGCAACAAAAGATGCCAAAACAGGAGAATTGAAAATCAAAGTAAAAGCTGCAGGTGTCAATGATGAATATCAACTTTTTGAAGAAATTCAATTTGAAGAAAAATCAAGTGGCAAAATAAATGGTGGTCCATATGCAAACGAATTTGATAGATTTGTACCAAGACTTGAAACCAAAATAAATGATGATAGATTGTCTTTTCTATTAAAACCAAGAAAAGCTGATTTTATAACAGAATATAAAACTGAAGAACTTTCTGAAATTTTAAAACAATTCATAGGATTCGAAGACGATTCAAATGAAAACATAACTATTATTGATTTAAGCGGTATTCCATTTGAAGTATTAAGTATAGTAGTATCATTAATAAGCCGATTAGTTTTTGACTTCTGTTTTTACTATAAAAATTTAAAAAAGGATTCAGAAGAAATTCCTTTTCTATTAGTTTTAGAAGAAGCACATAATTATATTCCTCAAAGTGAAGGCGCTAAATACCATTCAGTTAAAAAATCTATTGAGAGAATTGCGAAAGAAGGAAGAAAATATGGATTGTCCTTAATGATTGTTAGTCAAAGACCTTCAGAAATCTCCGAAACTATATTTTCTCAATGTAATAATTTTGTTGCAATGAGATTAACAAATCCTTCAGACCAACAATATGTTAAAAGATTAATGCCAGACAGCATAAGTGCAATTACTGATACTTTACCTGTTTTAGAAAGACAAGAAGCTTTAATAATTGGAGATTGTATTCCTATTCCAACAATTGTTAGAATTAAAGACTTAACAGACAAACCCGATTCAAATGATATTAATTTCAGAACAGAGTGGAAGAAAGATTGGATAAATATTGCATTTGAAGATTTAATTAAAAAATTAAAGAAAGAAAGCTAAAAGGCCAGCAGGTAACAGCCGTTTGGCAAGATTGCGAATTTTGTGGTAAATCCACTTTTGCGTTTCGTAAGAAATTTTATCTTTAACGGAAAATAATCGGTTACGAAGTTCGCAACCTCGCCAAGCGGCAAAACGTTACAGGCAAGTTGAACCAAAAAACCGCATAGAAAACAGAAATATTTAAAATGAAAAAAATCATTATTACTTTACTAATATTAAGCTTTAATTTAACCTTTTCTCAAGATTACTTTGAAGGTAAAAACTTGTATTGTAAATCTGAAAATCCGGAAGCAATGAAGCTTTTTAATTTAGGTATTGAAACTTTATATTTGAATAAATCTTTAGACCCAAAATATCTCAAAATAACTTCAAATATTTTCTTTAAAGCTTACAAAACCGACACGACATTTTGTGATGCAATTTTTTTCACAGGATACACTTTGAGATTATTGAATGACGAAAAGGCAATGGCTTGCTATATAATGGCTGACAGTTTATCAAAAAAAACATTAGAATTTAAAATAAATTTAGCTTCTGAAGGATTAAGATTAGGTCAAGATAGATCATTAAAAATTGCTCGAAAAAAGTATAATGAAATAATTTCTTTGTTTCCTGAAAACCCTGAAGGTTACTATGGTTTTGCATTAACTTCTCCTATTTTCGGAGATGTAGATAAAGGTTTAGAAAATATAAATATCGCAATTGAAAAATATAAATTATCAAATCCAAAATTAAAAGACGAAGTAATATTTCTAAAAGGAGTTTTATTATCTCAAAATAAAAAATATGATGAAGGTTTAGAATATTTAGAAAAATGTTATTCAACTTATAAAAAAGATGAAAACTTTAAAATTCACTATTCATTATGTTTACTCAAAGTTTCTAAAATTAAAAATGACGAAAAAATGCGACAAAAAGCTTTTAAATTTTATGAACAAATAGAAAATAAACAAGAAATTTCAGAAGACATTAAATCCGTTCTGAAATTTTAAAAAAAAATGAAGTTGAAACCTAAATTGGAACAGCAAATGGAAAGTGTAAAAGTTGGAATCTGCCAACGGAAACTTGAAAAGTTTGCGGTTAAAATCATAATTTCGACAAAAACAACCAGCCTGTAACAGCCATTTTGAGCTAGCTGGAATTTAGTGGAATTATCGTTTCGCATCAAGTTTTCGTTAAGCCGAAAATTGAGCGGTTACGAACCTCCAGCCATCTCAAAGTGGCATAACGTCAGGCTGTGAAAAAACCTCTTTTTTCTACAATAATCATTACATTTTACGATATCACAACTCAAATAAGCCCTTCTCAGAGGGCTGTTTTTTTAGGCAGCTAATTTAGTTTGTAACATAAGGAAGTCTGCATACGAGTTTAAATTCGTCGTTTTTAGTAAAAGCAAGACTTTTGTCTTATAGGGTGAGTTCCATTTTAGAAGTTTGGCAAGCAAATCGGGAACGCCCAGTATATTAATACAGCGTTTGATGTTGTACACTAGCATAATCAAACTGTGTTCGCCATTGACTTTTTCCAAGCCGATTAAATTAGTATGGTTGTAACCCCATTGTCTTTTAATCGTTCCAAAAATATGTTCATTAATCTCCTGCCTAGTGCGATACAATTGCGGGTTTTCTTGATAGCGCTTGTTGTTTTCTTCTACTGCATCGGCATACTCACTCCTATCTATTTCTCTACCTCCAGTTCTGCTCGTACAAAGATGTCTTACAGGGCAGGCTTTACAAGCAGGTGTTCGGTATTTCTTAAATTGATAGCCGCTTTGCTCGGTTCGTCCGCTTTTTTTATGCCATCTTCCGGTTGTTTTTAACGTCTCTCCTTGTGGACATTGATAGGTATCGTCAATTTTATTGTATATAAATTTAGCTACCAAATATTCCGCTTGTGTAACGCTATCTTTAGCTCTTCCTGGTGTAGGATGTGCAACAATGGTAGTGATATTGTTGCTTTTACATTGCGTAATTTCTCGTCCGTTGTGGTAACCTTTATCAACTAAAACTGTTAGTGAGTCTACTTCCAAATTTTGCTTTGCTTCCAAAGCAATCGCTCCTAAGGCATTAAGATCATTTCGATTGATAGTGTGCTTAGCAACTACCAAATTGTGTTTGTTGTCTACCGCCGCTTGGATGTTGTAACTTACCTCTACCACGACACCTTGTACTAACAGAGCGCGAGCATCTTCATCGGTGGTACTAATCTGTGGATCCCCACTGGCTTTTAGTTTTTCTTGCAGTATCTCGTAACCTATTTTATTAGTTTTTAAACGTGCTATTTTTTCTTGAATTTTAGAAATCGTACTACTGTTTTCTTGGGAATCGTTTTGGTCTAATTGATCTAAATATTCTTGCGTTTTTTCGTCGATGTAAGCCAAGTGACGTTCTATCTTCTTTTGATTAAAATTGGCCTTTTTGCCATTATGTGCTCTACTTTTTGTGCCATCGATTGCAATGGTTTCCCCTGCAATTAAATCAGAATCTTTAAGAAACGTCACAAAGAGTTTGAATAGGTTTTTTAATCCAGATGGATTCTGTTTCCTAAAATCAGAAATGCTATGATAATTGGGAACTAAACCGCACAAAAGCCATTGTAATTCTATATTTCTTTCGCATTCTTTTTCTAGCTTTCTAGAGCTTCGCAGGCCATTTAAATAACCGTACAAATATATTTTAAGAAATACTTTAGTATCGAAACTTGGACGACCTTCTGTCTTTAAAGTTTGAATCTTAAACCCTAAAGCCACTAATGACAAAGCGTCGACAAAAGCATCTACAAAACGAACAGGATTGTTTAGAGAAATCAGGTCTTCTAAACTCGAAAAACTCATTTGATTGCGCGGTATTCCTGTGATGTGTTGCATTTTTAAATATACAACTTTTCTGCCTTTTATTTTAAAAAGATAGAGTATATTTGAAAGAAATAAACGGAAGTTTTTTCACAGACTGACGTTACCAGCTATGTTAAAAAAATGGAATTGCTAAAAATAACGATACGGTTTGACGTATTGACATTTTAATTTTGCAGAAAACGGGGAAGCAGAAAACCGAAAAGAGTATGTAAATTAAAAATTAAAAAAAAATTATGGGTTATTTAATGAAAATTACGATTAGAAAAAACCACAATTCAAATAGAATTGTTTTAATGAAAGGAATGAGTATAGAAGTAATTTGTGGCTCATCAAGTTCAATCTCTACCAGAGAAATGGATCAAATTTGCAACATGTTTAGCGATAAGTATGACACCAAATGCGAAAAAGGATGGCTAAAAATGAGTGACATTGACATTGAAAAAATTAGCTGAATTATCTTATGTTAAAATTACAATCTAAATTAGACTTACTATATGAAGATTTTTTCGAAAAACTTAATATAGACTCAGTAACAGGAATAGTAAATAAATCAAGTAGAAGATTTGCTAGTAAAGCTTGTATTGGTCAAAACTACCCAAATGCTAAAAGAAAAATTCTGTTTATAAGTTTAGATATGGGCAAGGATGAAAAATTCCAAGAAAATACATTTCAGGATTATATTGAGAGAAGAAATGCGGTATGCACTAACATCTTAACAGATAAAAACCCACATATGGCGGGAGTTTACGGCACTGCTTTATATTTATTGCAAAATCAATATAATTGGAAAGAAAGTTGGAGCTTGTTAGAAAATCAAACTAGCTTTTTTAAAGAAGCAATATTATTAAATCATAATACTCTTCCCAAAGATGTTCTAAATTATATTTCCTTGATTAATTTTTACAATTTTGTAACTATTGACAGAAAAGATAGAACTGGAAGTAGTGATAGAATTCAAATTAATCATCAGTTTGAAAATCGTCTATTAATTGATAGCATAAATATATTAATGCCAGACGTAATAATTGTACAAAGTCAAACCCTAAAAAACTATTTTAAAACACACATAAAAAGCAAAATCAATCCTAAAACTGAAATTTACATTGGTTATCATCCCTCAGTATTTGGCAGAGGTATCAAATATAGAATGCCTAAGAAATATATAGAAAACTTAATAGAAAGCGGAAAATTGTAATAAACACAGCTGGTAACCGCCATTTTGAGCTAGCTGGAATTTAGTGGAATTATCGTTTCGCATCAAGTTTTCGTTAAGCCGAAAATTGAGTGGTTACAAACTTCCAGCCATCTCAAAGTGGCATAACGTTATGGGCAAGCCTAGAGCAGAATCGGAAATTTAACGAACAACAACAGACAAAAACCAACCTCAATGACAGAATTAGAAATTCACTTAGAAAACTGTTATGGAATAAGACGGTTCAAGCATAAATTCAACTTTGGAGAATCAAAAACACAACTTATTTATGCTCCAAACGGAGTAATGAAATCTTCTCTTGCATCAACATTTGACGATATAGCAGAAGGTAAACTTTCAAAAGACAGAATTTTTTCAAACAGAGTAAATCACAGAGAAGTAAAAATTGATGGGATTGATATCGAAAAGGATGAAATTTTTGTTATTCAAAGAATGAAGTCAACAGATTTCAAAGAAGCATCTACAATTCTTGCAAATGAAAAGCTTAAAAATGAATACGACGCATTAAATTCAAAACTAATCGAGTCAAAAAATGATTTTTTTAAACAAATTCAACCATTACTTGGAATTAAGAGCAATGCAGTTGAAACCGAAATTGAATCGGTTTTCAGACAAGAGCTTTTCAAAATGTTTGAAACATATGATGCTGAAATAAATGAAATTAAAGAGCCAATATATTCAGATATACTTTATTCAGAAGTATTTAATGATAAAACCATAAAATTTCTTGAAAGTAAAGACTTTAAATCAAAAATTAAAGATTACATAAAAGTCTATGATACTCTTGTTAATGAAAATGACGCTCTTTTTATGAAGGGAACATTTAATCATTATAATGCCGACACTGTTACAAAATCACTCAAAGACAACAATTTCTTCTCTGCAAATCATAAAGTAAAGATAAAAGATCAGGAAATAACAAATGCCAAAGAATTAGAAGATTTAATCTTTAACGAAAAAGAGAAAGTTCTTAAAGATCCTTTATTAGCAAATACATTCAATGAAATTGATAAATTACTTAATAGTAATGCAGAACTAAGAAAGTTTAGAAATTACGTAGAAGAAAATCAAGAAATTATTAAAGAATTTGCAGATTTATCTAACTTCAAGAAAAAACTTATATTAAACTACTTAGCTAAATTCAAAAACGAGTTTAATATTCTTTTAAAATTACATAAAGACTCATCTATTCAAAGGGATAAAATCATACTCGAAGCAAAAAAGGAACAAGATGATTGGAAAAATGTAATTGATATTTTTAAAAGAAGATTTACAGTTCCTTTTGAAGTACATATTAAAAATCAAGAAAGTGTAATATTAAATAGCGAACCTGCATCTTTGCTATTTAAGTATACAGACGGAAGTGGACCTGATGATACAAAATTTTTAGGAGGTACTGAACTACAAGAATCACTAAGCACGGGAGAACAAAGAGTTTTTTATCTTTTGAATATTATTTTTCAAATTGAGACAAGAAGGAAATTAAACAAAAACCAACTTGTAATTGTTGACGATATAGCAGACTCATTTGATTATAAAAACAAATACGCCATAATAGAATATCTAAAAGACGTTTTGGACGACCCTTATTTTTTTATGATTATTCTAACTCACAATTTTGATTTCTACAAAACTATTAAAAGCAGATTAGGAGCCAAAATTAACTACCAAGGTAATTGGACTACAACCAGAAAATCGGGACAAATAGAGCTAAGTATCGGAGAAAAAAGAGATGTCTTTCCAGTTTTAAGAAGTAATCATGACATTTGTGATTTTACTTTTATCGCTTGTGTTCCATTTGTAAGAAACCTAATTGATTTCACTATTGGAGACGATAACAATAATTATTTACTTTTAACTTCATTACTTCATATGAAGCCTGAAAGAGCGGATAAAGGAATTAATAAAACAGAAGAAATAACAGTTCAATCGGTTTTAGATGTTTTTAACACAACTTTTCAGCAGACAAAAATAAAAGCAAATTCAAACGATAATGTTTTTGACCTTATAATTACCAAAGCAGAGGAAATCTATAATCTCGCAGATGGGAATCCCATAGACATAAAATATAAAATCTGTATCTCAATTGGAATAAGACTTCTTGCAGAAAAATTTATGATCTCAAAAATAGTTGACCCTAATTTTCATAATCACATATTGAAAAAACAAACAGGACAAATTGTCGATAAATATAGAGCAGAATTCCCTGTAGAAAAAGACAACTTAGGAATTTTAGATAGAGTAAATTTAATGACTCCAGAAAATATTCACGTTAATTCATTTATGTATGAACCTTTAATGGATTTGACGGACGACCATTTAAAAATATTGTATAATGACGTAAAAACATTAGCGTAAAATAAGGCCAGCCCATAACAGCAGTTACACAATACACAAGGATTTGGTGGAATTATCGTTTCGCAAGACGTTTTCGTTAAGCCGAAAATACTCGAATTCCGAATCCTTGTGCATCGTGTAGCTGCGAAACGTCAGGCTGTGAAAAAACTCTTTTTTCCTTTGAATTTCCTCAAAAGCCATCGTTGCATACTTCAATATACCCACGCTAAGTAAGCTGTTTTAACAATAGATACACCTTTGGATTTAAACATCTGCATAGTAAATTCTATAGCTTCTAAAAAAGCAGCGACAAAACGAACGGGATTACCAAGGAAAATCATGTCTTCTAAACTCAAAATTCATTAAATTGACTCGTATTCCTGTGCTGTGTACTATCTTAAATGCACATCTTTCCTGCCTTTTATTTTAAAAAGATAGAGTATATTTGAAAGAAATAAACGGAAGTTTTTTCCTTTGAATTTCCTCAAAAGCCATCGTTGCATACTTCAATATACCCACGCTAAGTAAGCTGTTTTAACAATAGATACACCTTTGGATTTAAACATCTGCATAGTAAACTCTATAGCTTCTAAAAAAGCAGCTACAAACGAACTAGATTACCAAGGAAAGTCAGGTCCTCTAAACTTGAAAACTCAGTAAATTGCCTCGTATTCCTGTGTTGTGTACTATCTTAAATGCACATCTTTCCTGCCTTTTATTTTGAGAAGATGCAGTATATTTGAAAGAACTAAATTGAAGTTTTTTCACAGACTGACGTTAGCAGAAATACGGCCAAAAACAAGGATATTTAGAATAAATTATACAACTCAAAATTGTTTTTATTACTTTTATAAAAAAATAGAAAAATGAATTTAATTGAAAGTCATATAAACGACATTTTAAACTTATGTAAATCACATAAAGTAAAATCATTGTATGCTTTTGGTTCAGTTTTAACTGATAATTTTAATCCTGAAAGTGACGTTGATTTAATCGTTGATTTCCAACAATTGGATGTCCTCGATTATGGAGATAACTATTATGATTTGAAATTTTCTTTGGAGAATATTTTTAAACGAAGTGTTGATTTACTTGAAGAAAAAGCTATTAAAAATCCTTTTTTTAGAAAAACTATAAATCAAAAAAAACAGTTGATTTATGGACAATAATATTAAAACTTGGCTTTACGATATTTTAAGCTCAATCAATGAAATAGAAAGCTATTTTATTGATACTCCTAAATTATTTGAGGTTTACCAAAATGATTTAAGAACAAAAAGAGCGGTTGAAAGAAACATCGAAATAATTGGAGAAGCCATGAATCGAATTCTGAAACTTGATAGCGAAATTATAATATCGAACTCAAGAAAAATTGTAGATGTTAGAAATAGAATTATTCACGGTTATGATTCAGTTTCTGATGATGTAATTTGGGGAATCGTGATTAAAAATTTACCCGTTTTACAAAAAGAGGTAGAAGAATTACTTGGTGAATAAATGTACTTCTGCTAACCGCTATTTTCATCTAGCTGGAATTTAGTGGAATTATCCTTACGCATCAAGTTTTCGTTAAGCAGAAAATTGAGCGGTTATGAACTTCCAGCCATCTCAAAGTGGCGAAACGTCAGGCTGTGAAAAAACTCTTTTTCCCTTTGAATTCCCTCAAAAGCCATCGTTGCATACTTCAATATACCCACACTAAGTAAGCTGTTTTAACAATAGATACACCTTTGGATTTAAAAATCTGCATAGTAAATTCTATAGCTTCTAAAAAAGTAGCTACAACATAAACGGGATTACCTAGGAAAATCATGTCTTCTAAACTCAAAATTCATTAATTTGACTCGTATTCCTGTGCTGTGTACTATCTTAAATGCACATCTTTCCTGCCTTTTATTTTGAGAAGATGCAGTATATTTGAAAGAAATAAATAGTAGTTATTTCGAAGACTGAAGTTAGTAGCAGCCTTGTGACGGAAATAATCATTGATAACGCTAGCAACACGTAACGATTTAGACAAACAAATAAAAACCAAAGTAAATGAATTGGATAATTTTAGTAATAGCAGGTTTATTTGAAGTAGCCTTCGCTTTCTGTTTAGGTAAAGCAAAAGAAACTACTGGAACCGAAATGTACTTATGGTACGTAGGATTTCTTATAACTCTTGTGGTAAGTATGACACTTTTAATCAAAGCTACGCAAGTGCTACCAATAGGTACTGCTTATGCCGTGTGGACAGGAGTTGGAGCTGTTGGAACAGTTTTAGTAGGGATTTTGGTATTTAAAGAACCAGCAACTTTTCTGCGACTTTTTTTTATTACTACATTAATAGGTTCTATTATAGGACTAAAAGTAGTTTCTCACTAATAAATAGTAGAGCAAACCATTTTATTTAGTAAATGATAAACAGACTTAAGTGATGAGAAAGCTACGATACTGCTGATTAACAACACAACAGTAGTCACTAGCAGCACCAATACTAAGTTGCCAGTCAACTTGTTCAATGAGGTTTTGTGCTATATTTCAATTTCACTTCTAGTAGACCGTTTAGTGCTTCGAAAACACTAATTTCTTGAAACTTAAAAAAGTCAGGCTGAGAAAAAACGATGTTTTTCACTAAATTACAACAAAATTCACTGTTGTATATTTCAAGACAAGTGGTCATAAAGGTTGTTTCTTGGGTGCAATTGCTAAGTCTAAGCGTAATTAGGCTTTTTAAAACCAAAAACAATTCTTAAGGCAAGGACAATAATTAAGAAAAAACAAACGAGATGCTAACCGATTTTCCTACCATAAAAACAGAAAGACTTTTACTTAGACAATTTGTTCAAAGCGACATTGAAAATGTGTTCAAAGGACTTTCTCACCCAGACATTATTAAATATTACGGTGTGAGTTATCAAACAGTAGAAGAAACTAAAGCGCAGATGAATTTCTTTGCTGACCTTGAAAAAGAGGAAACCGGACTTTGGTGGGCTATTTGTTCTTTAGACAATCAAATATTTTATGGCGCAGGTGGATTAAATAATTTAAATAAAGAACATAAAAAAGCAGAAATTGGTTTTTGGTTGCTAGTAGATTTTTGGGGAAAAGGGATAATGACCGAAGCCATGCCACTCCTATGTGATTATGGATTTAACACACTAGGAATACATCGAATTGAAGGAATAGTAGAAACCGAAAACACAAATTGTAAAAAAGCATTAGCTAAACTAAACTTTGATCATGAAGGAACGATGAGAGAATGTGAAATCAAAGACGGAAAATTTATAAGTTTAGACATTTACGCAAAACTGAATACTAAATAAAATTACAACCTAAAAACATTCGCAGAGCTTACTAATTATAACAAGTTTGCTACTACTTTTAAATTCAGTTTCCAAATCAAAGGATGTGCTACAATACAGTTTTCTGCTATAAAACCCAAAACTTCGCCAGCGCCAAGACAGTAAACTGCTAAAAAAAGCCTTGACTTTTAAGTGCTTGTTGCGTCGTGGATTAATCCAAATCAAGACTCAGCTACCTATCTAGTTTTTGCAAGGAAAATCATTTAGAGTCTAATTCGTGGCAGCTTTACTTACATCTCTTTAATTGAATAGGAGTTTGATTTAAACACAGCAGTAATTAATTCCGATGCTAAATTTTAAAGGTTTCTGTATATTCGCTTTCAGTACAAAATCAATTTTGTTTTTTATTACAGCTTTCATTAATTGTAGAAGCAAACCAACAACAAAGCCAATCTTCTATTTACTAAAAATAAATATGCTATTTTTGAAAAAAGGTGGTGAGCACTTTTTTAGCACCTCAATTAAAACACAGACCACATCTGTGGTTTTGTAACTACTGAATAACAATACAAAAATGAAAGCAACTAAACTCTTTAAGGAATTTTTTGAAAGCGAAAAGGCGGGTGGTCTTGTTTTAATCGCCTGTACTGTGGTATCCCTTGCATTAGCTAACTCAAATATAGGTTCCGACTATCAAGGCTTTTTCCAAAATAAATTAGTTGGTTTATCGATAGAACACTGGATAAATGATGGTTTAATGGCCATATTCTTTTTACTAATTGGTTTAGAATTAGAAAGAGAAATATATAAGGGAGAACTTTCTAATATCAAAGAAGCCTTATTTCCCATATTTGGAGCTGTTGGAGGATTACTAGTTCCTGCTGGAATTTATTTCTTCTTCAATTATGGCACGTCAACGCAATCAGGAATCGGAATTCCAATGGCAACTGATATCGCATTTGCATTGGGAATTTTATCTCTTTTGGGAAACAGAGTACCACTCTCACTAAAAGTATTCTTGACAGCGCTGGCCATTATAGATGATTTATTTGCCATCATTATAATCGCTGTTTTTTATACAAAGACCTTAATTTTTGTAAATCTATTTATAGCCTTAGGTATTTTTGCCTTACTTCTACTTTTCAATAGAATGAAAATTAATAATCTTGCCGTGTATTTAATTGGTGGAGCAGCAATGTGGTACTTTATGCTGAATTCGGGTGTTCATGCAACAATTACTGGTGTTTTACTAGCATTTGCTATTCCTTTTCAAAATGGAGACGAAAAATCAATTTCGTATGCTTTGCAACACTTTTTACATAAGCCGGTTGCTTTTGTTATTTTACCCATATTTGCGTTAGCAAACACCGCAATTATTTTTGGTGGAGATATTGCACAAACATTATCCGAGAGTTATAGTTTAGGGATTTCTATGGGATTAGTTGTTGGTAAGCCATTGGGCATCTTCATCGTTACTTTTTTAGCAGTTACATTTGGGATTTGTAAACTTCCAAAAAATCTAAATTGGAAATCTATTTTTGGCGTAGGTTTATTGGGTGGTATCGGATTTACGATGTCTATATTTATTACATTATTAGCGTTTGAGGATCAGAATATAATCAATAATTCAAAATTAGTAATCCTCCTAGCCTCTTTAACTGCAGGACTTTTAGGCTTTTTTACATTAAAATTATCTTTAAAACCTTTTACCAACTTAGAAAACGAAGAAGAAGTAAATTGATAAGTACTAATAGTTGTCCGTGCTGCTCTATGGCTGTTACAATCATCTACTCTCATGCGGTATTTTGTTCTAGCTGTAAGAATTTGCGTTGAAGCTGAATGTAGAATCCCTATTTTGAATTTAAAGCAGCTCACCTTCTTATCCCCAGTTATGTACCTATTTATACGGTTTGTCATCTAGTTCCAACAAGCTCAAACAATGCTAGCACTTCAAAATTAAATTATTCATTTTCTGTAGCTGCCGATAAGAACCAGAATACTTGTTATGAATATAACGCACACTAGTACTTCTTTATGAGAATATCCTCTTTTGAATTTGTTCAAAGACCAAGGTGGAAGGCAGATGAACTTTCTTTTATTGCAGGACTAACACCAATTCCAATACATCAAATAGAAGCAAATTGCTGAAGTATTTAAAAAATGTATCAATCACAATTTATTGTAGTTATTGATCGCTTTGTGAACTCTTGATTCTTATTTGGTATCTCTTCCTAAAATAGTATAATAAATCTATAAATCTCACCTTTTTACATGGGGCAAAAGGATAAAACTTTGTAACTTTGAATCTTCAAAACTTTGAACCTCAAACACTAATGGCATTCACAAAAACTACCGAGCAACCGTCTAAATATGAGCATCTTGAAAAAATGTCAGTACATGAATTACTGATCAATATTAATCAAGAGGACCAGACCGTTCCGCTTGCTGTAGAAAAAGCATTACCGCAAATAGAGATTTTAATAGCACAAGTGGTAACTAAAATGAAAAAAGGAGGTCGCTTATTTTACATTGGAGCAGGTACATCCGGTCGTTTAGGTGTCGTCGATGCTTCTGAATGCCCTCCTACTTTTGGCGTACCTTTTGACCTCGTCAATGGTATTATTGCAGGTGGAGATGCAGCGATTCGTAAAGCTGTAGAAAACGCCGAGGACGATGCAACTCAAGCTTGGTTAGACCTAAAAGAATACCAGATCAATTCGGACGATGTTGTAATAGGAATTGCAGCCTCAGGAACAACACCTTATGTGATAGGTGGGTTACAAATGTGCAATGAGAATAACATTATCACAGGAAGCATCTCGTGCAACGCTGATAGTCCGCTTTCGCAAACGGCACAATTCCCAATTGATGTGGTTGTAGGACCTGAATTTGTAACTGGAAGTTCTAGAATGAAAGCAGGAACGGCGCAAAAATTGGTTTTGAATATGATATCGACCGCGACTATGATCCAACTAGGAAAAGTAAAAGGCAATAAAATGGTCGATATGCAATTGAGTAATAGCAAACTTGTAGATCGGGGAGTAAAAATGATCATGGACGAAATTCCTGTGAATTATGAAGCAGCAGCTATTTTATTAGCAACCCACGGAAGTGTGCGTAAAGCAGTTAATTTTTATCAAAACCAGTAAACCAGATATAAAAATACAGTAAAATTATACCATATGAAATCAAAATTAATGACCTTGTTCTTTATTCTTGTTAGCTCACTTGCTTTTTGTCAGCAACTAACCTATAAAAAAGGGCGCGTGTATGATGAAAATAATAGCAAGCTAACTAACAACCAGGTAAAAGAGTTGCTTAGTACTAAACCAGAGCTATTGGCGAGTTACAGTGCAGGTCAAACCAAATCAGCTGTTGGAGGATTTCTTTTAGGTTTTGGAACTGGTTTTATTATTACCGACTTAGTCACCGGATTATCTCAGGATAAAGTTTACCCATCAGCTTTAACCATTGTGGGTTTAGCATCTGCTGTTATTTCTATTCCAGTCCTTATTGGTCACTCTAAAAAAACAAAAACAGCCATTGATGGATACAATGAAACTATCACAACTAGGAAAGTAGGTTTCCAAATTGAAAAAATAAATATTCTCTCCAGCAAAAATGGAATAGGAATGCAACTATCATTTTAAAAATGGGAACTAATAAAGAATTATTATCCAAAGGAATAAAGTATTTAGCTGGAGCGTTACCTCTATTATTTATAGGTCCGTCGCTGATTTACAATGCTTTTATGAACCAACAGAATGTGTGGCATTACTTAATTTTGGCAATAGGAATAGGCGCTTGTTTAGGAGCGATGTATTTGATGTACAAAGGACTAAAAATAATCATGCAAAGTTTATTTAACGACTAATGGAAGAGCTTATTCACATTCAAAAAACGTTTGATAAAGTCGTTTTTATTGATAAGAAAGTCAGTAACAGAGAATTTGAAGACTGTGTTTTCAAAAACTGTGATTTCTCGAATAGTGATTTTTCGAACAATAGTTTTATGGATTGTGAGTTTATAGATTGCAATCTTTCTATGACTCAATTAAAAAACACAAGTTTAAAAACGATTCGTTTTTTGAATTGCAAATTGCTTGGTATTGAATTTTCCAGTTGTGCTGATTTTATGTTTGGAGTGAGTTTTAACGATTGCACTCTCGACTATTCGTCCTTTGCTAATAAAAAAATGCCTAAAACAACCTTTACTTCTTGTTCTTTGAAGGAGGTAAGTTTTATAGGAACGAACTTATCCAATTCCTTGTTTGAGAACTGTAATTTAGAAAATGCTATTTTTAATGATACGCAATTAAAAGAAGTCAATTTCTTGACGGCTTACAATTACAAGATTGATCCCGAATTTAATCCGATGCGAAAAGCAAAATTTTCGACAGAAGGAATTCCAGGATTGCTCGATAAATACGATATTAAAATTCAGTGAAAATTAGAATAACGATTATAAACTAGCCCTGCTATTCGTTTCAATCTTTTTATCCTGATTTTTATCAGGATAAAAAGATTGAAACGAATAGCAGGATTAAGCTTCAAAAAAAAAATGAAAAAACTTATTTTATTGCCCCTCATTCTACTTGTCATTTCTTGTTATGACAACGAAAAAAACTGCAAAGATTTTAAGACCGGAAAATTCAAATTTGAATATGAGGTTGATGGAGTCAAGAAAACAACGCTGTTTGAACGAAATGATAGTATTGAAATTGAAACCTTTGAAGGCAAAATCGATACGGCATCGATTCGATGGATTAGCGACTGCGAATATGTATTGAAAAAATTACACCCCAAAAACAAGGCCGAAGAACAATCGATTGGCATGAAAATATTAAGTACTAAAGGAGATACTTATAATTTTGAATTTGGGATGGTAGGATCCGATCAAAAGCAAAGAGGAACAGTTACTAAAATTTCGAACTAAAACGGTTTTAACTATAAAATAAATATACGACACCATGGAAATACTCTATAGCCCTGATGCTTGGATTGCACTTTTGACATTGACTTTTCTTGAAATTGTTTTAGGAATAGATAATATTATTTTTATCTCAATAGCAACTGGAAAATTACCCGAGGAAAAACGTAAAAAAGCAACCAAAATTGGAATGTTTTTAGCGATGTTTATGAGAATAACATTGCTTTTGGGTATTTCCTATTTAATCGCAATGAAGGAACCATGGTTTACACTTAATTTTAGTTGGTTGAGTGCAAAAATTTCGGGTCAGAGTTTGATTTTACTGCTGGGTGGTTTGTTCTTGATTTATAAAAGCACCAATGAAATCAGAGAGAAAGTTGACGAAAAAGGGGAAGAAGAGAAAGAATTAGGAAAAGCAGCAACCAAGTCATTTGGGAGCGTTATTTTTCAAATTATACTTATCGATCTAGTATTTTCGTTTGATAGTATATTAACTGCGGTAGGAATGACGAACGGTGTCCCTGGTGCTTTGTACATTATGATCACAGCTGTAGTAATCTCTGTTTTAATCATGATGCAATTTGCAGTTCCTGTGGGTAAATTTGTAAATACGCACCCGTCGATACAAATATTAGGTTTATCATTTTTGATTTTAATTGGGTTTATGCTGATTACCGAGAGTGCTCATTTAGCAGATGCACTTGTTTTTGGCAGTCATGTAACTCCTGTTCCTAAAGGTTATTTGTATTTTGCCATATCCTTCTCTCTTTTGGTAGAGGTTTTGAACATGAAAGCCAACAAGAAAAAGAAATAATAATCATAAAAAAAGCTCCCTAGGGAGCTTTTTTTATTTAGAATAATATTACTTGACCATCATCGTCAAGTTGTACATCAGTATCATCATCATCTGGATTCGTTCTTTTTTCAGGAATAACCTCAACTGGAACTTCGTATGGTAACGGGTCTAGCATATTTACTTGCTTGATTTTGTCAGTAGTTAATTGATTTCCTAATGCTTTAAAACCTTTGACAGCAATAAAATCTTCGACATCAATTGTAATACTTTCTTTCTGGACCCCTTTAATTTTTGGGAAAATAATTTCGGCCACCGGACGATAATCAGTCGAAACAATTTCTAACTGAGAGTTGGCATGTTCCGTAATAAACGTTTCTTCCTTATTCTCTGTTTCTACTAAAAAGCGTTTCAAGTAATAACGCTCTTTTTCACCATCGTAATAAATAGCAGAGATTGGTTTTTTAGGAACCCATTTTTCTAGTACTACCATGTCCGTCTCAAAATGAGTAGACAATTCCGGAACTACTACTTTCAATTTCCCTGATTGTTGGATAATTAAAATTTTATCGCTTGGTCTAAATTCGCCTAAAAGCTCTCCTCTACCGTCTACATTTAAGCGTTGTACGGTTTCGTCGTACCACACTTTTCGAGGTAGTAAAGTCGAAATTCCTTTCTCCTTAATTTCGATTTTCTTAATTGGGTATTTTGAGGCCACGTTTCCTTTAGAAGCCCTACCTTTTATCGCTAATTTAGCAAAATCAATATCAAATTTTAATTTTTTAATGCTTCCTACTTGTCGCAATAAAACGGTAATTACCTCCGCTTCTCCGTTAGGATTGCAAGTAAAATATAGAATTTGTGATCCCTTTGTTCCGTTTGTCAAATCATACGGTTTGTCTCTAGTCACTCCTGATACATTGAAACGCTTGATATAGGAAGGACCCGATTTTCCATCGCGGTAAATCATATTATAAATCGTTCTCTTATCGCTTTTGTCAAAAATGGCTATATGAATGATATCCTTACCAACAAAGGTCTTGGCATCTACCTTAGTCACCATCATGTTTCCGTCGCGCAGAAAAACAATTACGTCATCGATATCCGAACAATCTGTAACGTACTCGTCTTTTTTCAAACTAGTACCTACAAATCCTTCTTCACGATTAACGTACAATTTCGTATTACGTAAAACTACTTTCGTCGCTTCGATATCATCAAATATTCGCAACTCCGTTTGGCGTTCGCGGCCTTTACCGTACTTTTCCTTTAATTTGGTAAAATAAGCAATAGCAAAATCAGTTAAGTGCTCTAAGTTGTATTGCACCTCTTTCATTTCCTCTTCTAATTTCGAAATAAAGTCATCTGCTTTATCCGAGTCGAAGCGAGTAATACGAATCATTGGAATTTGCGTTAAGCGCTGTAAATCATCGTCGATAATAGCTCTTACAAAAGATTTAGAGAAGGGCTCAAAGCGATCGTACATATATTTGTACAAGGCCTCTCTGTCTGAATATAATTTGAAATCAATATACATTTCTTCTCTAATGAAGATCTTTTCTAAAGTAGAGAAATGCCATTTATTTTTTAACTCCTCTAATTGAATTTCGAGTTCTTGACGTAGCAACTCTTGAGTTCGCTCTGTCGAGATTTTCAACATCGCCGATACACCTATAAATAACGGTTTGTTGTCCTCAATAACACAGCCCAAAGGCGCTACTGATGTCTCACAGGCTGTGAAAGCAAAGAGCGCATCGATTGTCTTATCAGGAGAAACACCTGGGTATAAATGAATTAATATCTCTACATCAGCAGCGGTATTGTCTTCTATTTTCTTGATTTTGATTTTCCCTTTTTCGTTGGCTTTCAAAATACTGTCGATCAAGGTCGTAGTATTGGTCGAAAACGGAATCTGGGTAATTACCAATGTGTTTTTATCTAATTGGGCAATCTTAGCACGCACGCGCACACGACCACCGCGCAATCCATCATTATAGTTAGACACATCGGCAATTCCTTGCGTCATAAAATCAGGATACAAGGTAAATGGCTTCCCTTTTAATATTTTTATAGAAGCATCAATAAGCTCGTTGAAATTATGAGGTAGCACTTTAGTCGAAAGTCCAACCGCAATTCCTTCTGCTCCTTGCGCTAATAACAAAGGGAACTTTACAGGAAGATTGTTTGGCTCTGCACGACGACCGTCATAGGAAGTACCCCAATCTGTGATCTTAGGAGAATACAATACCTCAAGCGCAAACTTAGACAAACGAGCTTCAATATATCTTGAAGCTGCGGCTCCGTCACCGGTTAGGATGTTTCCCCAGTTTCCTTGGCAATCGATTAGTAATTCTTTCTGTCCTATTTGCACCATCGCATCACCAATACTTGCATCACCGTGTGGGTGGTATTGCATGGTGTGGCCAACAACGTTAGCTACTTTGTTGTAACGACCGTCATCCAATTCTTTTAGCGAATGCATAATACGACGTTGCACCGGCTTAAAACCGTCTTCAATCGCAGGAACGGCACGTTCTAGAATTACATAGGAAGCATAGTCCAAAAACCAATCCTTGTACATTCCTGTAACTTTGGTTATGGTATCATTACCATCGCCATCCTCTGAGTTGTTATAAAAATGTCCGCCTTCAAATTTGCTGGCATCTACTTTTATAATCTCTTCGCTGCTGTCGCCCTCAGAATGATCGTTTGCAGTAGGCTCATCTGGAGTATTGTCTCCGTTATTAGGAATGATGTTATCGTCTTCTTCGTCTTTCATTTATCTGAATTTATTTCAGTTTTTTCTTTTGTAAAAAGTTTTACCCACTCTTTTTATGTGCTCTTTTAAATCATCAGATTTCAATTTTTTAAAAATTGAAATGTCAAATTTGTAAGGAATGTAACTTTCGTCTAAGTCATGCCATAATTTATTTATGTCCGCTTCATTAGGATCTCCTAAAACTGTAAGATCGATATCCGAGCCCTCTCTAAAATTTCCTTTCGCTCGCGAACCATAAATAACAACTTCATTTATAGAAGAACAATTCTCCAAAATACTTTGAATTTCATTATAGCTTTCGGGGTAGATTCCAAACATTATACTAGGCTTTGCATTTTATTTTCGAACACCTTAAACTCTGTAACATAATCATTTAAAATAATATCGAGTATTGCTAGTATTTCAGAATGATCATAGATATGAGAAGTCAAATTTCTACTTTTAATCATATCAAACCATACAGCTCCATTTGTAATTAATCCAACATTAAAAGCCTCCCTAACTGCATTTTTACTTCCAAATAAATCGGTTTTTCCCTGATCCTCTAAAAAGTCTTTCAGAACTTTCCAAGATAACTCTTGCGATACTTCAAATGCTTGGATAACGCCTTGCAACTCTAATTCAGTAAAATCTCTATCATTTCGTAACTCTTTTGCATTTTTCAATTGCTTGAAAGCATTTTTAAAATGTGCAAAACGTTGCTTCCAGCGTACATCTTGATTTTCCATAATTATTGTAATTTATGACTCAATTACATCTAAATCTACCTTCAAATTCTTGATGATAAATTCTTGGCGGTCTGGTGTGTTTTTACCCATGTAGAACGATAATAACTGCTCTACCGAAGTGTTTTTATCCATCATAACAGGATCTAAACGAATATCCTCTCCAATGAAAAACTGAAACTCATTAGGAGAAATCTCTCCTAACCCCTTAAATCGTGTGATCTCCGGTTTTGGTTTTAATTTTTCGATTGCCGCACGTCGCTCTTCTTCAGAATAACAGTAAATAGTTTCTTTCTTGTTACGAACTCTAAACAATGGCGTTTGTAAGATATACAAGTGACCTTCTTTTATTAATTCTGGAAAAAACTGAAGGAAAAAAGTAATCAATAATAATCGAATGTGCATTCCATCGACATCGGCATCTGTTGCGATTACAATGTTGTTGTAACGCAAGTTTTCCATATCATCTTCGATATCTAATGCCGCTTGTAGTAAATTGAATTCTTCGTTTTCATAAACGATTTTCTTACTCATCCCATACGAATTCAAAGGCTTACCACGTAAACTAAAAACGGCTTGCGTATTTACATCTCGAGACTTTGTAATCGATCCCGAAGCAGAATCCCCCTCGGTGATAAAAAGGGTGCTTTCTAGATATCGTGGGTTTTTGATATCTGGTAAATGCACGCGACAATCACGCAGTTTTTTGTTGTGTAAACTCGATTTTTTCGCTCTGTCTTTGGCTAATTTTCGAATACCAGAAAGTTCCTTGCGCTCGCGTTCTGCTTGTAAAATTTTGCGTAAAAGCAAGTCGGCAGTTTCAGGATTTTTATGTAAAAAATTATCTAATTTATTTTTAATAAAATCATTAACAAAGGTTCGTACAGAGGGCATTCCCGCCTCTGAGCCCATGTCAGTCGAACCTAATTTAGTTTTTGTTTGTGATTCAAAAACAGGTTCCATCACTTTGATACTTACAGCACTTACAATCGATTTACGAATATCCGAAGGCTCAAAGTTTTTATTATAAAACTCTCGAATCGTTTTTACAACTGCTTCTCTAAAGGCAACAAGATGTGTTCCTCCTTGAGTTGTGTTTTGACCATTTACGAAGGAGTGGTACTCTTCGCTGTATTGCGATTTACTGTGCGTTAATGCTACCTCAATATCATCACCTTTTAAGTGAATGATAGGGTACACCATGTCCTCGATAGCGATATTTTCATCTAACAAATCTTTCAATCCGTTTTCTGAAAAATATTTTTCGCCATTGTATATAATTGTTAATCCGGTGTTCAGGTAACAATAATTTTTAAGCATTTTAATTACATATTCATTTCTGAATTTGTAATTTTTAAATATGGCTTCGTCAGGAATAAAGGTAACCTTAGTTCCTTTTCGCTTTGTTGTATCAATGATATCCTCCTCTAACACTAAATTCCCAGCAGAGAACTCAGCCGCTTTTTGCTTGTCTTCCCTTACCGATTCTACGCGAAAGTAATTAGACAAAGCATTTACTGCCTTTGTCCCCACACCATTTAAACCTACTGATTTTTTGAAGGCTAAGGAATCATATTTCCCTCCAGTATTCATTTTAGAGACCACATCAACTACTTTCCCTAACGGAATACCACGTCCATAATCCCGTACAGCTACGGTTTTGTCCTTTATAGAAACCTCAATCGTTTTACCTGCACCCATGACAAATTCATCGATACAGTTGTCTAGCACCTCTTTAAGTAAAATATAAATACCATCATCAGGAGAAGAACCGTCACCTAGTTTCCCGATATACATACCAGGACGCATTCGGATGTGCTCTTTCCAGTCGAGTGACCGAATATTATCTTCGGTATATTGATTTTGATCTGACATTTGATTTTTGTGGATTTCGTGCTAATATAGCATATCTCGATATATTTTAAAAGCAGTATCCATCAAAGTTATTAAGAATGATATTGACAACTATCGTTAGCAGAAAATTAAGAGATAATCGTTGTTTTAGAACTCCAAACTTATAATTCCTCTAAGGTCATTATCTAATTCGGTATTCGAAATCTGTCCTTTTTTGACATCAAAATTTTCATCAAAACTAGGTAACGAAAATGTTGCTTTTACTAATGCTCCATATCTTGGAAAAGCATTTTTAGCAATTTCTAGAACGCTAGCTCCGCCTCTAGCGCCGGGAGAGGTCGCTAACAACAGCATTGGTTTTTCTTGAAAAACTTTGCCATTGATTCTAGTGCACCAATCAAATACGTTTTTGAATGCGGCACTGTAATTCCCATTGTGTTCAGACATAGAAACTACCAGTAGATCAGCGCCTTTAATTTTATCTAAAAAAGCTTGCGCCAGCTTATGTTCCCCAATTGTCATTTCGAGATCGACATCAAAAAGAGGCATCTCAAAATCAGTTAAATCTAAAACTTCTACCGTTGCATTCTCAAAAAGGGAGGCAGCATACGTTGCTAATTTTTTATTTATTGAGTTGTTGCTAGTACTTGCTCCAAAGGCTATAATTTTCATAAATTTATTTTTATTTTAAAGATACATAAAAATATAAAACATAAAAAATCAAGATGTCTTTTACTTTTACCCCTGATTGAAATGAAAAGCATTTTGAACAGATTTCCTCTCTTTTCTTGGCAAAAAAGAGCGACTAGAAGAAGCTCCTTTTTTTGACTTAGAAAAAAAGGGAAGATGGAGAAATCTTGCAATGGAAAGCGGGATTAGGTAATGAAGAATAACAGAAGTAAACTATAATTGAAGTAAAGCTTAGACACAAAAAAACCTGCAAAATTACTTTTACAGGTCTCCTCTAGTGTTTCTATTATTTTTTGTTTCGGACTACACGTTAAAACGGAAGTGCATTACATCTCCATCTTTTACAATGTATTCTTTTCCTTCTACTTTAAATTTACCTGCTTCTTTTGCTTTCGCTTCAGAGCCATAAGCAACATAATCTTCATACGAAATCACCTCAGCACGGATGAATCCTTTTTCGAAATCAGTATGAATAACTCCAGCTGCTTGTGGCGCAGTAGACCCAATATTGATTGTCCATGCGCGAACTTCTTTTACACCGGCTGTAAAATACGTTTGTTGCTTTAATAATTTGTAAGCAGCACGAATTAACACCGAAGCACCTGGTTCCGTTAACCCCATATCCTCAAGAAAAACTTGACGTTCTTCATAACTTTCCAATTCAGTGATATCAGCCTCTGCACCCACTGAAAGTATAATAACTTCAGCATCTTCATCTTTAACTAATTCTTTTACTTGGTCAACGTATTTGTTTCCGTTTACTGCTGAATTTTCGTCAACATTACAAACATATAAAACGGGTTTTGCCGTAATTAACTGAAAAGCCTCCATTAAAAGCTCTTCGTCGTTATTTTGAGGAACTATTGTTCTAGCTGATTTAGCTTGTAACAATGTTTCTCTAATACGATCTAAAAGTGTTTTCTCCGTGATTGCTTCTTTGTTTCCTGTTTTAGCAGCACGATTTACTTTTTCTAAACGCTTTTCAACAGTTTCTAAATCTTTTAACTGCAATTCAATATCGATTGTTTCTTTATCACGAATAGGGTTTACATTACCATCCACGTGTACAATATTATCGTTATCAAAACAACGCAATACATGTATAATCGCATTACACTCTCTAATGTTTCCAAGAAATTGATTTCCTAATCCTTCTCCCTTACTAGCTCCTTTTACAAGACCAGCGATATCTACAATATCTACTGTTGCCATTTGCACGCGCTCCGGTTTTACTAACTCCTCTAATTTATTGATACGCGGATCCGGTACATTTACCACTCCAATATTAGGCTCGATAGTACAAAAAGGAAAGTTAGCACTTTGCGCTTTTGCATTTGATAAACAATTGAATAATGTTGACTTTCCAACATTAGGTAATCCTACAATTCCTGCTTTCATATATTTCAGTTTACAAGTAGCAGTTTCCTGCCAAGAGTTTTTAAATAATTCCTCTAAAAAAGTGCAAATATACCATTTAAAATAGGTTAGATCACAAAATCACATCATTAATATCACAAGCAAGTAATTTTATTCTCATTCCGAATTTCACAATAATAAAATTAAATTTTGAGTATATGATAAAAATTGATTGCCATTTGACTTTTTAAACCAAAATTTTCTATTTTGCTAATATTTTGTTAAATAAATACTATATTTGGATATAAAATCACGAAAAAATAACAAAACGACGATACTTATGAAAAAGTTACTATTATTTCTTTTAATGCTAAACACTGGTTTTCTATTTGCTCAAAAAGAAATTTCAGGTGTAGTAAAAGATAAGTCAGGAGCACCATTACCTGGCGTTAACATTCTTGAAAAAGGCACAAATAACGGTGCATCTACTGATTTAGAAGGAACTTATCGCATCAAAGTGGCTGATAACGCCACTTTAGTATTTAGCTACATTGGCTATATAACAGTAGAAAAAAAGGTTTCACAAACACCACTAAATATTACGCTTGCAGAAAGTAGCGGACAAGTTTTAAGTGATGTTGTTATTGTTGGATCTAGAAATGCAAAAAGAACGGTAGTAAATTCAGCAGTTCCTATCGATATAATCAACGTAAAAGAGGTTACAACCCAAAGTGGTAAACTAGAAATAAACGAATTATTGCAGTACGTTGCTCCTTCCTTTAATGCCAACAAACAATCCGGTTCTGATGGAGCTGATCACGTAGATCCAGCATCTTTAAGAGGTTTAGGTCCAGATCAAACTTTAGTTTTAATAAACGGTAAGAGAAGACATCAATCATCATTAATTAACTTGTTTGGAACTCGCGGACGAGGAAACACAGGAACAGATTTAAATGCCATTCCTGCGGCTTCTATTAAAAGAATCGAGATTTTGAGAGATGGTGCAGCGGCACAATATGGATCTGATGCTATTGCTGGAGTAATTAATATTGTTACAAATGACAACGTTAATGAGTTAACAGGAGCCATTACTTATGGTTTTTTTAATACGAATGCCAAAGGAGATTTTTTGCCAGGAACTCCTAATACAAAGGGATTTAGACTAGATAAAAACGGCAATGGAAACACGTATGGAAAAGATCAAAATTTTGACGGAGGCTCTATTAAAGTAGCTGCAAATTATGGTGTTGCATTAGGTAACAAAGGAGGTTATGCCAACTTCACTGGGGAATTTATCAATAAAAACAAAACTTTTCGTCCAAGCTATGATTTCAGAAAAGGTTTTGGTGATGCCGAAATTCAAGGTTTAAATTTATTTGGAAATTTTGCAGTACCACTTTCTGACAAAACAGAATTTTATGCCTTTGGTGGAAGCAACTTTAGAGATACAGATGCCTATGCCTTTACAAGAAATGATGGTGAAAGAGTAGTTCAGTCTATCTATCCCGGGGGATATACGCCTAGAATTACTTCTAAAATTAATGATAACTCTATCGCTGCGGGAATCAGAACGGAAACAAGTGGCGGTTGGAAATTAGATTTCAGCAACACGCTAGGAAATAATAAATTTGATTACACTATAAAAGGTACTTTGAACGCCTCTTTAGAAGGAAATTCACCTACTCAATTTGATGCAGGTGGACACAGTTTACTTCAAAACACAACCAATTTTGATGTTTCTAAAAATTACGGAAGTGTATTAAATGGTTTAAATATTGCTTTTGGTACTGAATTTAGAGTTGAAAAGTTCAAAATCTTTGCTGGAGAAGAAGGTTCTTACACGACGTATGATACTAACGGTAATCCAATTACTGATCCTTCTACTCAAAGTGCTCCTGTAGACCCCGTTACTGGAGAATTCAGACCTGGAAGTTCTCAAGGTTTCCCTGGATATAGTCCTTTGAACGAGGTCAATAAAAGCAGAACTAACTTTTCACTTTATACTGATGCTGAACTTGACATCACTGATGCTTTAATGATAAGTGGAGCAGTACGTTTTGAGAATTATAGCGATTTTGGAAGTACTTTAAATGGTAAAATAGCTTCAAGACTAAAAGTTTCGGATAAAATTAATGTAAGAGGATCTGTGAGTACTGGTTTTAGAGCGCCATCGTTAGCACAAGTCTATTACAACCTACGATTTACTAATTTTAACGGAAGTGGAGCAACTGAGGTCTTGCTTGCGCCAAATGATAGCCCAGTTACTAGAGCGTTTGGAATACAAAAACTAAATGAAGAAAAAGCAGTTAACGCCTCACTAGGTATGACCGCCTCTTTTGGCGAATTTACTGCGACTGTTGATGGATATTATATTAAAGTAAAAGATCGTATTGTACTTACTGGCTATTTTGATGCAACTGCATTAAATCTAGGAGTTGCTGAGGCCCAGTTTTTTGCTAATGGTGTTGATACTAGAACGCATGGTCTAGACATCGTTTTCTCTTGGAAGAAAAAATTTGATGCAGGTCAATTTGGAGTTAATTTAATTGGTAACATTAATGACATGAAAATCAGTAATGTAAAAAATGGTACTTTAGACGAAGGTACTTTCTTTGGAAAACGTGAAAAAGCCTTTTTGTTGGCTTCGGCACCAAATAATAAATTTGGTTTAAACTTCAATTATTCGAAAGATAAATTTGACGCTGGATTAGCATTCACACGCTTTAGTAAAGTTGTACTTGTTGATTATAATGACGAAGATGATGTTTATAATCCGAGAGTAATCACTGATTTAACTTTTGGTTACAAACTAACAAAAAACCTAAAACTAAGTGCAGGTAGTAATAACTTGCTAAACATCTATCCAACTAAACAAGATGAGCAAGGAAACACAGAAGCTGGAGGATACTGGGATGCAGTACAAATGGGTTTTAGCGGAGCTTATTACTACGCTAGACTTGGATTTAATTTCTAAGCTAATTGCAAACATAGAAAAAGGGACATCAACTGATGTTCCTTTTTTTTGTTATCCTTTTTTTAAAAAATAGCAAAAAAAAATCCTGAGCTATAAACTCAGGATTTTTAACTAGTCCATTTTAACATTTATTCGTTGTGTAGAAAAGATTGTCTGTTTAACAATGTCTCTTCATCTTCTACGTGATTATCATCTGGAATACAACAGTCTACAGGACATACAGCAGCACATTGTGGTTCGTCATGAAATCCTTTACATTCTGTACATTTTCCTGGAACAATATAATATACTTCGTCAGAAATAGGCGTTTGCGCCTCATCAGAGTCAATTTCGGTTCCGTCAGGTAAAACAACTTTACCCGTTAATTTAGTTCCGTCTTTGTATCTCCAATCATCAGCTCCTTCATAAATTGCTGTATTTGGGCACTCTGGTTCACATGCTCCACAGTTAATACATTCATCAGTTATTATTATTGCCATTTTGTTTTTTTATTTAGTATTGAGAGCTAAAAAACCGAATTCGGTTACTTTTGACTTTAAGACTTTTGACTTTCGACTTATTAAAGCTTATTTTTGTGCAAAATTACAATCAAAACAATTCATAAGCAAACATTATGACATTAGAAACAAAAAAAAGTGTTTTTGTTGCATTAGGTAAATTCTTGAGCCAATTTTCAGAGAATAATTCCACTAAAAAACCAGACGTTTTGCATAACGATTTGTTTTTTGATGCCTTTGAAGAACTCATCGCACTATCACAATCGCACAACGGATGGTATACTCCTGAGCAAGTTTATTTTTCGATTCAGTCATGGGCTACTGCATTAACCGAAGATCACTTGAATGAGTGGTTAAGCAACTATGAATTGAGTGAAAACTCTAATAAAAATGTTGCCTTGATTCTTGCCGGTAACATCCCTTTAGTAGGTTTTCATGATTTTTTATCGGTGCTGATTACAGGGCATAATGTTAAAATAAAGACTTCTTCAAACGATCAACATTTACTGCCTTTTTTAGCCAAATATATTGTTGCTGTAGCACCTGAATTTAGTGATAAAATTACTTTTGTCGAAGGAAAATTAGAAAACTTTGATGCTGTAATAGCCACCGGTAGTAATAATACGGCACGCTATTTTGAGTATTATTTTAAAAATAAACCATCGATTATCAGAAAAAGTAGAAACTCAGTAGTGGTTCTCGATGGCAACGAAACAACGGAGCAGTTGACTGCGCTAGGAGAAGATATTTTTAGGTATTTTGGATTAGGGTGTCGCAACGTGTCTAAGCTTTTTGTTCCAAAAGGATATACATTCGATGCTTTTTTTGAAGCTATTTTTGTCTACCAAGACGTTATTCATTATCAAAAATATGCTAATAATTATGATTATAACAAGGCAGTGTTTTTAATGAGTAATTTTAAATTACTTGATAATGGTTTTTTGACACTAAAAGAAGACAGTAGTCACGCCTCGCCTATTTCGAGTGTTTTTTATGAGACTTACGATACTATAGCAGAGCTTGAAAACCGATTAGAAAGAGAAAAAGACAACCTGCAATGTATTGTAAGTAACAAGTTAATTGCTAATAGTATTGACTTTGGTCAAACACAGCATCCAAAATTGTGGGATTATGCAGATAACGTTGACACTATATCGTTTTTGTTAACAATATGATTAAAAATAGTGTAATAATTTCGAAAAAATTAACGCTTTTTAAACTCCTATTACCGAAATTTGTTTTTTAATTTTTTGGACACAAACTACACAATGAAAAAACACAACTACAGCGCAGGACCTTGCATTTTACCACAAGAAGTTTTTGAAAAATCAGCACAAGCTATATTAAATTTTAACGATTCGGGATTGTCTATTCTAGAAATATCGCACAGAAGTAAAGATTTTGTTGCAGTAATGGATGAGGCTAGATCTCTTGCACTTGAATTACTAGGATTAGAAGGCAAAGGATACCAAGCCTTATTTTTAGCTGGTGGCGCCAGTCTAGAATTTTTAATGGTTCCTTACAATTTGATGAAAGAAGGCGGTAAAGCGGCTTATCTTGATTCTGGAACTTGGGCTAGCGGAGCAATAAAGGAAGCTAAATTTTTTGGTGAAACTGTCGTTGTTGCTTCATCAAAAGAGGAAAATTACAACAATATTCCAAAAGGTTATAGTGTTCCTGCTGATGCAAATTATTTCCACTGCACCAGTAACAATACTATTTTTGGTACTCAAATAAAAGAATTCCCATCATTAGACATGCCTATCGTATGTGATATGAGTTCGGATATTTTTTCTAGAGTATTAGATTTTACAAAATTTGATATTATATATGCTGGTGCTCAAAAAAATATGGGACCTGCCGGAACTACTTTAGTAATTGTGAAAGAGGAGGTTCTTGGTAAATCAGGTAGAACTATTCCGAGTATTTTAGATTATGAAAAACACATCAAGGCAGAAAGTATGTATAATACTCCAGCTGTTTTTCCTGTGTACGCCTCACTACTTACCTTACAATGGTTGAAAAACCTAGGTGGTATTGCTGCTGTAGAGAAATTAAACAACGCTAAAGCAGAATTGCTTTACACCGAAATTGACAGAAACCCATTGTTTAAAGGAGCTGCTGCCGTTGCAGATCGCTCTAATATGAATGCTACTTTCTTGTTGAATGATGCGGCTCACGCAGAAACATTTGACGCTATGTGGAAAGCAGCAGGTATATCAGGTCTTCCGGGACATCGTTCCGTAGGTGGTTACAGAGCATCAATGTATAATGCGATGCCTATTGAGAGTGTTCAAGTTTTAGTAGATGTTATGAAAGAATTAGAGTCTAAAGTAGCATAATAGAGTACGGATTCCTAGCCCCGATAGTAGTGGAAATCCTTTTTATTTATTTTTTTTAAAAAATAAAAAGATTGAAACGAATAGCGGGAAATAGCTCCTAAATAAATTATCATAAAATAATAAGTAAAGTAATAATCTTTACTCGTAATGCCATAAAAAATGAAAGTATTAGCAAATGACGGAATTTCTAAAAGTGGAATTCTAGCTTTAGAAGCAGGTGGATTTGAAGTAATAACAACAAAAGTAGCACAAGAACAAGTAGCTAATTATGTGAACGAAAATAACGTGAGTGTTGTTCTAGTTCGTAGTGCGACTAAAGTTCGTAAAGATATTATCGACGCTTGTCCTGGATTAAAAATCATTGGCCGCGGTGGTGTAGGAATGGATAATATTGATGTAGACTATGCAAAGAGCAAGGGAATTCATGTAATAAATACGCCAGCATCTTCATCAGAGTCTGTGGCAGAATTAGTATTTGCTCACTTATTCTCAGGCGTTCGTTTCCTGCATGATTCGAACAGAAATATGCCTCTAGAAGGCGACACTAATTTTGATGGTTTGAAGAAAGCTTATGCTAACGGTGTTGAACTTAGAGGAAAAACATTAGGAATTGTAGGTATTGGTCGTATTGGTCAAGCTACTGCAAAAATGGCTCTTGGACTAGGTATGAAGGTAATTGCTGCGGATAGCTTTATCCCAAAAGTAGATGTGACAGTAGCATTTTTTGACGGACAGTCGATCACTACTACTATTGTATCACAATCATTAGAATCATTGTTTAAAGAAAGTGATTTTATCACTTTGCACGTTCCTGCACAAGATGGATACATTATTGGAGAAAAGGAATTTGCTATGATGAAAAACGATGTAGGTATTGTGAACTGTGCTCGTGGTGGTGTTATTGATGAAGTGGCATTAGTGAAAGCATTAGACAGCGGAAAAGTATTATTTGCTGGATTGGATGTTTTTGAAAACGAACCAACTCCAGAAATGACTATTTTAATGAATTCAAAAATCTCTTTAACACCACATATTGGTGCTGCAACGGGAGAAGCTCAGGATCGAATTGGAACAGAATTAGCCTCTCAAATCATTAGTTTGATTGGGTAATTAAGCTCTTTTTTATAGCAACAGTAAGTGGATTTGTTAAATTATTTTAACAAATCCACTTTTTTTTGTAACTTTAAGAACACGATAAAAAAATTATATATGTTCGAACAACTAACACAATTAGCACAACAATTTGGAGTAGACACTGTTATAAACAACCCAGCAGTTCCTAACGAAAAAAACGAAGCTGTAATAGGCGAAGCAAGTAATTCAGTAATAGGAGGACTTCAAAAAATAGTTGCAGAAGGTGGTGTAGGCCAATTAGCTGGACTGTTTCAAGGAAACAATGCTGCGGATGTTTCAAACCCTGTAGTGCAAAAGCTAACTCAAGAATTAACGGGTAACCTAGGTGAAAAATTTGGCTTTAGCGCATCTGATGCGACTGGAATAGCCTCGAAATTAATACCACAAATACTAGCTTCACTGGTGGGAAAAGCGAAAGATCCTAATGATAGTAGTTTTGAAATTTCGGATATCATTAGTGCAATCTCTGGTGGTAATGATGCGGGGGTTATGGACGCGATTACTAAATATGGTGGACAATTTGGTTTAGACCAAAACGGTGATGGAAAAGTTGATATAAGTGATGCTATGGATGCAGTTACTAAAAAAGGTGGCGGTCTTGGTGGAATGTTAGGTGGTCTTTTTAGGAAATAAATAATTCCTGTAAGAATCTAAATCTCCTAAAAGCTTCTCTACATCAAAATTGAAAGTTAAGTAAAAAGATCTATCGTTTAGTGGTTATTTCTCTTATCGAAATATCTACTAAACAATCAACATCTTGAGCATAATTACACTAAAAGTATTTATCCATCATGCATAGAGCGAATAATTAATATTTTGTAACTTTAGGGTTAAATAAATGATTATGAGAAATTATATATATGCATTGGTAGTGGTTTTACTTATCATTGTAGGTTGCACAGCAAATAAAAAGACCGTAAACGCTCCCGAAAATGCCAAAGCAATACATGGAGATACAATAAGGATTGCCAATGACGAACTAGAATATGAGGTCATAATTATTGATCCTGGATTTACGAGCTGGCTTGTCTCTCGCTCCTTCCCGAGAGGATATCACTCGCAAACTTTTTTAGAAAATAAAAATAGGATGTACATAACAGAATGGAACAGTCGCGCACGTCAACCAAGTCGGTTTAATCCTAATCTATATGAAATGACTATTAATTATGAGTATGGTGTAGACTATGGGTATGAAGTAAATTACTTAATATATAACTATATGATTTATTTTCAAAATACGAATAATCAAAGACTGTTTGGCAATGTTCCTTCGAGATAATGTTACTACATTTGTAATCATTATTAATAAAGATGAAGAAATTAAAGAAACGTTGGGGAATTGAATCTAATCTTCAACTTGCCATTATATTTATCGTTTTTGCTATTACCGGCTCTACCTCTGCGTGGGTTTCAAAACCTGTTTGTTTATGGCTAGGAATAGTTGAAGAGGATTTTGGGAACTGGTTTATATTAATCCGTTTACTGATTATTTTTCCGCTCTATCAAGTGTTACTCGTACTAATAGGAACCATTTTTGGGCAATTTAAATTCTTTTGGAATTTTGAAAAGAAAATGCTCAAAAGTATGGGACTTGGTTTCTTATTTAAAGAAAAATAGATTTTCATTGTCTTCTAGTCTACAAATACTTTTGAAAAACAGAAAAGTATAAGCAACATTTTAATCACCAAAAATATAAAAACAGTAAAAAGCCAAACTTTGATTACTCAAGTTTGGCTTTTTATGATTTATATATGATTCAAAAGAGTTATTACTACCCTATTATTTGATTTCAATTACGAAATCCTCTTTCGTGTTACGTACTTTTTTCATGTCCGCTAACCAATCTTTTTCGGCATCGCGGTATCCTAGGTATAACAAAGTCACACTTTTTAAACCTAATGAAGCAAGATCTAATGTTTCATCTACTAATGCATTATCGAAACCTTCAGCAGGCGTTGTGTCTACTTTTAATTCCGCCGCTTGTGCGATAGACATCGCAAAACCAATATACGATTGACGTGCCGTATGCTCAAAATTTTCTTCAGCAGATTGATTTAAATATATACCTTTTATTTTATCCGTATAACTGTCAAATCGCCCTCTTGGCAAGTCTCTGTCATCAGTTGTTTTGTTATAAATAGTATCAATACGTTCTGCTGTGTATTTATCCCAAGCAGCAAATACTAAAACGTGAGAACAATCAACCATCACTTCGGGATTAAGCACTTTGGCACTTAGTTTCTCCTTAATTTCTTGGTTACTCACAACCAATACTCTAAACTGCTGTAATCCTGATGAAGTAGGTGCTAAACGCGCCGCTTCAACAATTTTATCAACATTCTCTTGACTTACTTTTTTAGTTGGATCGTATTGCTTTGCAGCGTAACGCCATTTTAAATCGTCTATTAATGCCATCTTTCTATTTTTTAGTTATTCGTTACTATTAATTTTATTTCGATATTGCCGCGAGTTGCGTTTGAATAAGGGCATACTTGATGCGCTTTTTCTACTAATTGTTGTGCCTTTTCTTGAGAAACACTTGGAACATTTACGGCTAACTCACCCGCTAAACCAAAACCACCATTCTCTAATTGTCCGATGCTTATTTTAGCATTAACGCTAGTTTCTCCCGCGTTAATACTTTCTTGTTTGATCACTAAGTTTAGAGCGCTATCGAAACAAGCTGCATATCCTGCCGCAAAAAGCATTTCTGGATTAGCAAAGTCATCATTAACTCCTCCCAGTGATCTGGGCATTCTTACTTGTACATCTAGTATTCCGTTACTACTTTTAACGTGACCGTTTCTACCACCTGTTGCGGTGGCCTCAGCCGTATATAATGTTTTCATGTTTTAGAGAACTTTTTTTTATTATTTATTTCTATTTATTATTCTTTCGATTGCATTTTTTAACTGTGTCAAATCCTCTAGGGACACATTTAAAGCTTGAACTACGGTCTCCGGAACACATTGTGCTTTTTCCCTTAGCTCTTCACCAGCGGCAGTCAGTGAAACAATTACTACGCGTTCATCAACAGTGCTGCGCGTTCGCTTTACTAGCCCCTTAACTTCTAATCTTTTGAGTAAAGGTGTTAATGTTCCATTATCTAATTGTAGCTTACCTCCTATTTGATTTACAGTTTGCGCTGTATTTTCCCAAAGGACTAGAAGTACTAAATATTGAGGATAGGTCAGATCAAGCCGATCCAAAATTGGCCGGTATAAATTTGTGATTTCCCGCGATAAAGCATATACGGGAAAACAAACTTGAGCATCTAATTTTAAAAGATCTACCATATTTCTACTTTTAAACTGACGCAAAGATATATATTGCGCACAATATAATTTTACACAATGTAGTTAAACTTTAGTTAAGGAAGTTTAAAATACGTCTAACTCCTTACGGTTTTATTTCAGAAATCCACTGATCTGTAGTTCCCCAAGATGTATTTGGCTCTGCACTTGTTTCTATTAACAGTAGTCCACCTGCCATGATTTCTTGATGACTTAGCCAGTTCCTGTTTATTTTTTTATTATTCAACCAAACTGCTTCGACATAAAAATGATCTTTGTTATAATTTTTAACTTCAATTGTAAAAGTGTTTTTTTTTGCCAGTTGTAGTGTAACCTTCTTAAAAATAGGTGCTGTTAAATAATAAATAGAATCACCAACATTAGCTGCAGAAAGCCCAATACTGCGCAAGACAAACCAAGAGGACATCGTACCCGCATCATCATCCATCGTACGTACGTACGCTTGAGGCTGATTTTTGTAAATACGACCAATGTAAGAATCGATTCCTTTGCTGTTATCGTTAAAATAACTTTGGACAACAGTATCCAACAACAGCTCACGGAATAATTTTTGAGACTTCCACGGTTGTCTGCTAGCATTGTACAAACCGGGCACTTGCAAATCTGGTTGGTTTGCATGGTTGTAATTGTCCTCATCAAAAAACTGATCGAGTTGTGCAACAAATTTATCTTCGCTACCAATTAAATTCTTTAATCCTTTCAAATCAAAAGGGACAAACCATCTGTATTGCCAAACTGTACCTTGATACATTCCTCTAGCAGGCATTTTATCAACATCTTCCTTAGATAAATCGGCAAAATCTTTCTTCCAATAACTTTTGTATTCTACTGCTTTTTGAAGATAATCTTCACTAAGTTGCACATCCTTTGTAATTTTCAGTATTTCTGACAAAGCCCAATTATCATAGGATGATTCTAGTGCTTTGTCTGCAGAATTGTACTCCAAGCGATTCCCTTCGGCGATTAAAGAATCTTTAATTGTATTGAAATCAACTTTATATCCTTTGTTATATGCATCCAGAAGTACAACCATCGCATGCTCAGTGCGGACGGTTGGCGAAGGCTCATGTTTTGTTGCCCAATTATTTTTCCCATACACATACAAATTGGAAATCGACTTCGTAATGGCACCGTACTTTTCAGGATAAGCTAAAGACAGGAGTGGTAATTGTTCTCTGTAATTGTCCCAAATTGCCCAACCATTATATATAGAGTCCCTAGATCTTTGAATGCTACCATCAATAGCTGCATAGGTGCCATCTTTCTCTGAAATTAAAAAAGGAGCTTGCAAGGCTCGGTATAAAAGGGAATAAAACAAATCTTCTCTATCTTTCTCACCTTCTACCTTAATTTTACCGAGTAATGTATTCCACTCTGCTTTAGTTTGATTTGCAAGAACTGACGACGAAACCGTTTTAATTCTTTCTTTAGCGTAAACCGTACTAACCGATGAAAAACCTATGCGTAATCGCATTTCCTTAGCTTCCTTTGCCCCTTCAACAAGAAGCTTATGAGTATCTATAGCATTTATTGAAGCGGCATTCGAAATTTCGATTGCATAGTATATCCGATATATCCCTTTATCACAAGTAGTTTTGGTTTCGACCCACCCGCTGATCGTATTTCCTAAAACTTCATGTTCTTCGGCAACAAAGCGATTTACAAAAGCATAAGATAAATCTATGTAAAGTCCGGCTTGCCCTTGTGGAAAAAGGTACTCATGAATACCAAAATTATGTTCCACTTGTATTTTTGCTTCAATTCCGTTTTCGAAGGAAACTGCATACAGACCAGGTGAAGCTTTTTCTGTTTTCTTTAGCAATTTTGTATTTTGCTTGCTGTTTACAATTGGTTTAACCAATAGGTTTCCTCCACTCCCTAAACAACCTACACCTTCTATTCGAGTATGTGTAAAACCAATAAATTCTTTGGCTAAATACTCGTAACCTGCATGAATATGAGGATAGGTTTGTGGTCCGATACTCATCATGTTAAAAGGTGAAGAAGCTGCAGGAGACATTTGGCCATGATCTCCAGAAGTTCCCAAAAAAACATTTACTTTATCGGTGTATGAGGTGATGTCGTTTTTGCTATCTTGAGAATAACTAGACATACTATTGATAAGAAGGAATAAAACCGACAAGAATACACTATTTTTCATAAGCAAAATTTAGGAGTTGACTGCATTTTTACTGAAGCACTAAATTAGCTCTATCAACGATGGAAACAAAATTTAAAACAGCTGAATGATGTCAATTAGAAAAGCTATGTTGTTAATTTATATTAAATTTCACCTTGGATAATTCTATTTGAAACCAATAGTTGTAGTTTTGCATTTCCATTTTAGAAAATTACAATGAAAATTTTATATACCTACCTAAAGGCACACAAGCCTTTATTGTTTTTAGCCCTTTTTTTAGCAGCAATAAACCAATGTTTCTCCTTATTTGATTCTATTATTATTGGAAAATTGTTAAATGAATGTGGTGTAGGAGTTGCTGATTTTAATGGCAATTATGGCAATTTCACCAAAGCAGTTTTAGGATGGTTAGGATTATCTCTTGGAGCATCCATGATCTCCAGAATTGCTAAAAACTTCCAAGATTATTTCACAAATATAATCATACAGCGTACAGGTGCGCAAATGTACACAGAGGGAATCCAAAAAGCATTGCAATTGCCTTTTCAAGACTTTGAAGATCAACGCAGTGGTGAAACGTTGGGTCGATTACAAAAAGTAAAATCAGATTGTGAAAAGTACATTACGCTCTCTATTTCTATGGTTTTTCAAACTTTAATCGGAATTATATTTGTAGTGGTGTACGCAATTAATATTCACTGGTTATTAGGTCCTATTTTTTTAGCGACAGTTCCCGTCATTGCTATAATCAGTTCATTTCTAGGTAAAAAAATCAAGAAAGTTTCTGTTGAAATTTTACGAGAAACAACATCTCTCGCTGGTGCAACCACGGAGTCTTTACGAAACATAGAGCTTGTTAAGAGTTTAGGATTAACAGAACAAGAAGTCGAAAGATTAAACGGAACTACGATTAAAATACTTGGTTTAGAGTTAAAAAAAGTACGTTTCATTCGTTCCCTAAGTTTTATTCAAGGGACAACTGTGCACTTTATGCGAACCGGTTTAGTTTTTGCCTTGTACATGTTTATTTTTCAAGGAATAATTTTACCTGGGGATTTAATAACCTTAATGTTTTTCTCTTTCTTTTTATTCAACCCTCTGCAAGAGTTGGGTAATGTAATAGCTACCTACAACGAGACTAAGGTATCTATGGATAATTTTGCCGATTTGATGAACTCAAAAAGTGAAGAAATTCCATCTAATCCTAAAACAATTGGTCCCATAGACCATTTACGATTTTCTAACATCTCCTTCAAACACCAATCGGCTGCAAGTTACGCTGTTCAAGATATTTCGTTTGAAGCTCAAGCAGGGGAAACTATTGCCTTTGTAGGTCCATCAGGAAGCGGTAAAACAACTTTAGTGAAAATGCTGGTTGGACTTTACAAACCAGCAGAAGGAGCAATATATTATAATGAAAAAAATGCTAACGAAATAGATTTAACGGAGCTGAGACAGCAATTAGGTTTTGTAACTCAGGATGCACAATTGTTTTCAGGAACAATCAAAGACAATTTACTGTTTGTTAAACCAAATGCAACAGATGACGAGATCAATGATGTCTTGCAAAAATCAGCTTGCCAAAACTTATTAGTTCGTGCCGAAAACGGACTAAATACAACTATTGGTGAAGGAGGAATTAAAGTTTCGGGTGGCGAAAAACAGCGACTTTCTATCGCACGAGCTTTACTGAGAAAACCGAGATTATTATTATTTGATGAAGCTACATCGGCGCTTGATTCTATTACAGAGGAAGAAATTACCAAAACGATCCGAAGTATTTCGTCTCAAAAAAATCAGATCACGGTATTAATAGCACACAGACTTTCGACTATTATGCATGCTGACAAAATATTCGTTCTTGAGCAAGGAAAAATAATTGAGCAAGGAAAACATGCCGACTTGTTAGATGAAAAAGGGCTCTACTACGCAATGTGGAGACAACAAATTGGAGAGAGAAAATAAATCTACTAATGTTAACAATCGTTTTTATATGTAATTAAAGTACTGCTTGCACAAAGGGTCCATTAATACAACAGCTGCACTTCTTTGATATTAAATGCTGCTGTGGAATCATCATCTAAAAGAACTTGCAACTTACCAGATGGAGATACCCCTTGAATAATTCCCATAAAATTCTTGTCATCAACTCCTTTAAAGGGCATAGGAACACTTTTTTTGAAAAGATAATCTGAATATAAGCCCCACAATATCTCGGGTCTAGTTGCTATTAAATTGATGTTGTTTTTTAAATTTTCCATAATTAAAAACAGTAACTGTTCTTTGTTATGGAAAACCTTTGAAACAGCGGCCATAGAAGACGCTTTTGGTAAATTTTCAAAATTGGTTTGGTTTACATTTAGTCCAACTCCCACAATCGAAACTATCGCGCCATCACTTTTTAGACTATTCTCAATCAAAATACCACCTAATTTGTAATTGTATGACATAATGTCGTTTGGCCACTTTATGGATAAAGCAGGTATATTAACTGTTTCTAAAGCCTTATATATCGCTAATGCAACTGCAATATTTAGTGTAAAAATCGCATTAACATCAATAATTATATTCTTCAAAAGAACGCTCATTACTAGATTCTTACCTACTTCAGAATCCCAAACAGAACCCATTTGCCCCTTACCTTTCGTCTGATTTTCAGCCGTTACAACAGTGAAGTTTTCCAAATTTTCTGCAACATCGAGTTGTTTAAGAAACTCGTTTGTTGAATCTATGGCATCGAGTTTGATTACTCTCATTAGTTGTTATTTTTAAACATAATTTAATTATATGTTAAGGTTCAAAAATAATCACAAAAAATGGTAACTTTACAAACTTATATAAAATATTTTCATGGCAAAAAAGACAATAAATAATGATGACCTTTTGGCAAACATTATAAAGGGAATCGAAGAAGTAAAAGGAAATGACATAGATATTCTCGACCTTAGAGAAATTGATAGTGCCGTATGTGACTATTTTGTAATATGCAACGGAAACTCAAACACACAAGTTAACGCAATCGTTAACTCAATCCAAAAAGTTGTTTCGAAAGAAATAAAAGATAAACCATGGCATGTTGAAGGATCTGATAATGCAGAGTGGGTACTTATGGACTATGTTAATATCGTTGTGCATGTATTTCAAAAACAAATTAGAGAGTATTACAACATCGAAAGCTTGTGGGGAGATGCAAAAATTACCACAATAGCTAACAAATACTAAAAACAGAATGGCAAAAGACAACAATCCGAATCCTAATAAATTTAAAGTAAGTCCTTGGTTAGTTTACACTGCTATTCTACTTATTTTCTTATTTATCAGTTTTATAACTGGAAGCTCAAGCTTGCAAGAGCCAGCACAATTAACCTCCTCAAAATTCAATGGATTTCTAGAGAAAGGACAAATTGAAAAAGTAATTGTTTACAACAAAACAGAAGCGGAAGTTTTTCTAAAACCGGAAGCACTTAAGGAGAAAGAACACCAAAAAGTAGCTAAGGACATTTTTGATAATCCAAATAAAGGACCTCAATACACGTTTGAAATAGGTAACGACCAAATTTTTCAAACAAAATTAGAAAAAGCCGTTGCAGAAGGAAAGTTGAAAGATTTTAATTTTCTTGCAAAAAGCAACTGGTCTGACATTATCATCAGCTTATTACCTATCATCATTATCATTGGTGTTTGGATCTTCATTATGAGAAAAATGTCTGGCGGTGGTGCAGGCGGTGGTGGACAAATTTTTAACATTGGGAAGTCAAAAGCTAAACTTTTTGACGAAAAGACAGATGTTAAGACGACATTTAAAGATGTAGCAGGACTTGAGGGTGCTAAAGAGGAAATACAAGAAATTGTAGAGTTCTTGAAAAACCCCGAGAAATATACCAATCTTGGAGGTAAGATTCCTAAAGGTGCTTTACTTGTAGGGCCTCCTGGAACAGGAAAAACCTTGCTAGCCAAAGCAGTTGCCGGAGAAGCACAAGTTCCTTTTTTCTCTTTATCAGGTTCTGATTTTGTAGAAATGTTTGTAGGAGTTGGAGCATCACGAGTACGTGACTTATTTAAGCAAGCCAAAGAGAAGTCACCAGCAATTATTTTCATTGATGAAATTGACGCTGTGGGTAGAGCTCGAGGAAAAAGCAATATGTCTGGCGGAAATGACGAGAGAGAAAACACTTTAAATCAGTTATTGACTGAAATGGATGGGTTTGGAACAAATACCAATGTAATTGTACTTGCTGCAACTAACAGAGCTGACGTTTTAGATAAGGCTTTAATGCGTGCAGGTCGTTTTGACAGACAAATATTTGTAGACTTACCAGACATTCGAGAAAGAGCTGAAATCTTTAAGGTACACCTAGCTCCTTTGAAAAAAGTTGAAGGTCTTGATCTTGACTTTTTAGCAAAACAAACTCCTGGTTTCTCTGGAGCTGACATTGCTAATGTTTGTAATGAAGCCGCTTTGATAGCAGCACGATACAACAAAACAGCAGTAGACAAACAAGATTTCCTTGATGCCGTTGACAGAATCGTTGGTGGTTTAGAAAAGAAAAATAAAATTGTAACTCCTGAAGAGAAAAAAGCAATCGCAATACACGAAGCAGGACATGCAACTGTAAGTTGGATGTTAGAGCATGCAGCACCTCTTATCAAAGTAACAATTGTACCTAGAGGTCAAAGTTTAGGAGCAGCATGGTACCTACCTGAAGAGCGCTTAATTGTACGTCCAGACCAAATGCTAGATGAAATGTGTGCTACTATGGGAGGAAGAGCTGCTGAAAAAGTAACTTTCAACAGAATTTCAACTGGAGCATTAAGTGACTTAGAAAAAGTGACCAAACAAGCACGAGCAATGGTAACTATCTACGGTTTAAACGATAAAATTGGAAACGTTACTTACTACGACTCAACGGGTCAAAGTGAATACAACTTCTCTAAACCATACTCTGAGGAAACGGCTAAAGTGATTGATATGGAAATTTCAACTTTAATCGAAAGTCAATACCAAAGAGCGATAGCGATCCTTGAAGAAAATAAAGACAAGTTAAATCAACTTGCTGATATACTAATCGAGAAAGAGGTTATCTTCAAAGATGATTTAGAAGCAATATTTGGAAAACGTACTTTCGACAAAAATTTGGAAGAAGTAGTATCCTAACAACACCTTTTCGGTTATATTTAGAAAATCTTAATTCAAAAGCTTCTTTTGAATTAAGATTTTTTTATCTTTGGACGTTTTCAAATAACATATAAAGTACCTCCATAAGATATGAGTCTTTTTAGAAAAATTTTTGGTTCTAGTATTTCTACTTCAGAAGAAGAAAAGGAGAAGGATAACAATGGTGCTTCATCTGAAACAGATATGTCTATTGACGAGCAGTTTATCTTTAATTTTAAAAAGAACGGAGGCAAGTTTTTATACTGTGAAAACCTTGCAGAAGTAAAAGAACAATTTGAAAATATACTGGAAGAAAATGATTGGTTTGAAAGCGACGTACTTTGCTTTGACCCCACTCTTTTTAGTATCCTCGAAGAAAACAAACTAAACTACAAACAAGTTACAGCTCCTAAATTCTTATTTTCATCTTGTGAAAACTTAATTGCTGAGGAGGGATCAATTTTATTTTCATCTAATCAGATAAAGCAGAATAAACCAAATGAGCTACCTGCTGATATCATTATTTACGCTACAACAAGTCAGATTCTAGCGATGAAGAGCGATAGCCTAAGTGCTATTAAAAAGAAGTACGAGAGAAATTACCCTACCAACATTACTGCAATTAAATATTTTGAAAAAGCCAAAGAAGAGGACTTTACGCAATACGGGAGTTCCGCTAAAAACCTTTATTTGTTGCTTTTAGAAGATCTTTAATATGAACGAAACTCTAAAGAGAGCACTATCGGGCGCTGTTTATATTAGTTTATTAATAGCCTCTATACTATATTCGACTGAAAGCTTCATACTTTTGTTCGGTGTCTTTGTAGTTATTGCTGCTTATGAATTTTGTGCTCTTGTACAAATAAGTAAAACCATACCTCTAATATTCGTATTTCTAATCTACAGTGTGGTTACTTTATTGAGCTATTACAGATCAGAATCCGAACTTTATTTGAACGAATTTTTTGGAATTGACGTAAGGCTAGACGTTGATATTCCTTTACTTAACAGCATTCTACTATTAATAACACTGTTTGTATCTATAAAATGTATGGTGTTGTTGTTTGACGACAAAGTGCAATCCATTACAAAGGTCTCAAAATACCTTTACCTTTTAGGATATATCGTCTTGCCTTTTATCTTTATCACTAAAATATCCTTCGGGATCAATAATTACAATCCTAAAATCATTATCGGTTTATTTATTATCATTTGGACTAATGATACCTTTGCCTACATTGTTGGAAAATCCATAGGGAAAAACAAACTCTTTGAGCGCATATCTCCTAAAAAAACAATTGAAGGATTTGTAGGAGGAGTAGTATTTGCTGTATTTGCAGGTTATTTAATTTCAAAATTATACATTAGACCAAACCCAAATTTTAGCGAAAAATCGATTTTAATATGGACAATAATTGCTTTATTAGCAGGTGTTTTTGGAACCATAGGAGATTTAATCGAATCTAAATTTAAGCGTATTGCTGGAGTTAAGGACAGCGGAAAAATAATGCCAGGACATGGAGGCATCCTAGATCGACTAGATAGTGTTATATTTGTAGCACCAATTGTATTTTTATTTTACCAAATTTTAAATTATGTTTCATAAAGAAGGAACCAAGACTATTTTTTTAGGAATGATTTTTACTGTTGCAGTATTATTATTATCTGATCGTTTTATAACTACCGAATGGCTTAAATGGTTATTGCAAGGTAGCGGATTATTGATTTTAATAATTATTCTACAATTTTTCAGAAACCCTAAACGCGCTTTCATCTTAAATGAAAATCAAATTTTAGCGCCCGTTGATGGTAAAGTTGTGGTTATTGAAGAAGTTTTTGAAGGAGAATATTTTAAAGATAAGCGCCTACAAGTATCTATTTTTATGTCACCAATAAATGTACACGTAACTCGATATGCTATGAATGGTATAATCAAGTTTAGTAAATACCATCCCGGTAAATTTTTAGTTGCTTGGCATCCTAAAGCTAGTGAAGAGAACGAGAGAACTACAGTAGTTATTGAAAACAACACATTTGGTGCTATTTTATACCGTCAAATTGCAGGTGCTTTGGCCAGAAGAATTGTTAATTATGCTGAAGAAGGTATGCAAGTAGTACAAGGTACTGACGCAGGGTTCATCAAGTTTGGATCAAGAGTAGATCTATTTTTACCCTTAGGAACTAAAGTTGATGTTGTTTTAAACCAAAAAGCAATTGGAGGAAAAACAATCATTGCTGTAAAAAACAATGACTAATAACAATTTAGAAATTAGGTTTCAAGAGGCTGTTTTAAGCGCCTCTGGAATGACTCAAGCCTCCTTACCTCAAGATGTGCAATTGCGTCTCTATGCTTTTTACAAACAAGCTACCTTTGGACATGTAGATTTGCGACAAAGTGCAGCCTACCATCTTAGGGATGCTTTTAAGATAAATGCTTGGATGCAAATAAGTCATCTTACTGCTGATGAAGCCAAAGAAAATTATATTGAAATTATTAATTCTATTTTGAAGAAATAAACCGCAATCATGAAAAAAATTAATTTTTTATTATCAAGCATATTATTAATTAGTTTTTTAACTTCTTGCAATGATAAAAAACTAACGGAAGTAGTTGAAGTTCCGCTACCTACAGCTCAAGAAAAAGTAACTATAGGTTTTGCTGACGACGTAAAAGCCGACGAAGGATCTTTTCAAGTTGAAAAACTTGCTTATGCCTATGACGCCTTGGCTCCTACCGTATCTCCGCTAACATTAGAGATGCATTACTCTAAGCATTATCTTACCTACACGAACAACCTTAACCAAGCAATCGCAGGAACCGAGTACGAGAACCAATCGATTGAAGATATATTAGCCAAAGTAGACCCTAATGATACTGAACTGCGAAACAATGCAGGTGGTTATTACAACCACAGTTTGTATTGGAAGTCTATGGCTCCAAACACTGGCGGGACCCCTACAGATACTTTAGCAGCAGTCATAACAAGAGATTTTGGTTCTTACACTAATTTTGTAACTACTTTTAAAGGAGAAGCCACTAAGCAATTTGGTTCTGCATGGGTGTTTTTAATCGTAGATAAATATGGAAAGTTACAAGTAACATCCTCGCAAAATCAAGATAACCCACTAATGAAAAATGCTCCTATGCCCGGTAAACCAATCATGGCATTAGATTTATGGGAACATGCTTACTATCTAGGGTATCAATACCGACGCAGAAATTATATTGATTCCTTTTTTAATGTTATTAATTGGAAAAAGATTAACGAAAACTACGAAGCAGCCATCAGACGAAAGTACTAACTAATATAATGATATAAAAAAAGCTGGTATTCCATGGAGTACCAGCTTTATTGTTTTAGTTCATTGCTTACTTTTTATCTAATTGATAAATGAAAGACTCCAATGGAGCTATACGAACATGTAAACTCCCTATGCCGCTTACAACATCCAGAACTACTTTATTCTTTTGATACAGTTGATCGACAACTATATAATGACCATCAGCTAAGCTCCATTTTTGAATTATAGTTGCAGGTATCTTTAACTCAAAATCACTAGTCTTGTCCGATGAAAAGTTAGAAACAATAATTAGCTTTTCGTCAGTTGACCAACGAGCATAGGAATAGATAAGAGGATCGTAATTGGCCGTAATTGGTCTGTTATAAAATTGTAAATCTTCATAATCTCCCATCAAGGCAGAGCTCGCTATCGTAAAATTAAGTAAGCGTTTGTAAAAATCACGCAAGTCTTTTTCTCCATCAGTAAGTTGTCCTCCATCAAATTTTCCATCATTCATCCATCGTTGATGAGAAGGCACTCCTATATAATCAAAAATAGAGGTTCTAGAATGAGTCCCAAAACCAGCATTCTCATTTCCCGCCTCTCCTACTTCCTGCCCAAAGTAAATCATGGTTGGTGACGTACTAATTGTTGCCGAAACGACCATCATAGGCTTCCCTTTTTCTCCAGATCCAGCAAACTCAGGACTAGCTAAACGTTGCTCATCATGATTATCTAAAAAGTGCAACATATGATGCTCAATATCTTTCATTCCGTTTTGAATATGAGTTAAATCATCCGGCCATGACCTTCCTTGTATAACGTCTTTAAGTTTGTCATAAGTTTCTACTTTATCATACAAATAATCCATTTTACCTAAATGAATGTAATTCCGGTATTCAGCAGGATTATAAACCTCTGCCATTAAAAAAGCATCTTCATTAGCCATTTTAATCGCTGAGTTCATGTAACTCCAAAATTCGTAAGGAACCATTTCGGCCATGTCATATCTAAAGCCATCAACACCTTTGGCTGTCCAATACAAAGCAATTGCTTTGAATTTTTCCCAAGAATCCGGTACTTCTTTATCTTTCCAAAACTCAAAATGCTCTCGAACGGATTTTGTGTCATAACCAGTAGGCAGCTCCGGAAAATCTTTGGAACCATCCGGACGAATTCCGTAGTTCACTTTCACCGTTTCGTACCAATCATTTTTATCGGGTTTCGCTAATCGAGAACCATTACCAGTCCATTTAGCAGGAAATTCTTTGAACTTTGCATCGCTAAACCTATTTTCTTCCCCATTTAACGGTTTTGCCGTATCGGGCACTTCAAAGTTGGTGTTTGGAATATAATAGAAATTATTGTCTCTTTTGTACTCGACTGTTTGATCATCGTTGGCTCCAAAATCTTTTACGCCCTTTGGATTGTTTTTACCCTCGTACTTGCGCGCAATGTGGTTGGGAACAATATCAATAATAACTTTCATTCCAGCATTATGTGTTCTGGCAATCAAAGCTTCAAATTCTTCTAATCGTTTGGCTGGATTAACTGCTAAATCGGGATTTACATTATAGTAATCTTTCACAGCGTAAGGTGAACCAGCTCTTCCTTTTACAACATCTGGATCATCGTTAGAAATACCAATAGCTGTGTAATCGCGTATCACGGCATGGTGGGGAACACCAGTATACCAAATGTAATTAACTCCTAAAGCTTTTATTTCTTGCAAAGCTAGTGGTGTAAAATCATTAAACTTCCCTACACCATTCTCCTCTATCGTTCCCCAAGGTTTGTTTGAGGTGTTTTTATTTCCAAAAAGTCGCGTAAATACTTGATAGACTACTATTTTTTTCTCAGCTAGCGTTTCTTTTTGTTCGTTCATTTTTACATCTTTAGTTTTACAACCTACCTGTAGTAGTGATAAGGCTAAGCCCAAAATTATTATTCTTTTTGTCATTATTATATCTAGTTTTCAAATAAAGCTCCTCTGCACCGCCAAATTACAAGTTAAAGGATTAAATCAATTTTTAAATTTAATGTATTTTTTTTTAAACTAGATGCAACAACGGATTCAATATTTATCCAAATGTAGACCATACGTCAACTACAACGTGTGAGTACAAACATATGTTTATAACTTGTCAGCTACAAATACTTTAAAAAAGAAAGCTCTCGCAGCAACAACTATAAATAAATACTAATATCGATTAGGATTGCTTCCTTTTTCATAAATTTGACAAAAAATAAATCCATTGAGAAAGTTCGTTTTTTTCTTTTACTGTATCTTGTCTTTACTTACCTACAAAGCCGTTTTCGCGCAAGCACCTAAGAAAATTAATGTAGAGCATTCTGATTATTTTGATGTAAATCAGTTAACCATCCCTGATGCCATTTTATTGACAGGAAATGTTCGTGTAAACCATGATGGCGTTGTTTTAACCTGTAATAAAGCCTACTATTTCCAGAAGGAAAATTACATTAAGGCCTTTGGGAATGTTCAACTGGTACAAGGTGATACCTTATTTTTGAATAGTAAATATGCCGAATATAGCGGAAATGCAAAAAAAGCATTTGCCACTGGAGATGCTTTTATGAGTTCCCCTGATGCGACTTTAGCAACTGATACTATCAATTTTGATCGAAATACTCAAGAAGTATTTTATAATACAAAAGGAACCATCGTTAATAAGGAGAACACTTTAGTGAGCAAGGCTGGTAAATATTTTGTAAATCAAAAAAAGTTTCAATTTTTAACGGCCGTTACAATTACTAATAAAACCTACGTCATTAAGTCTAATCATTTAGATTATTACACTAATTCAGGACACTCGTATTTATTTGGCCCATCAACCATCACTAGTAAATCCAATTATATTTATACTGAAAAAGGTTTTTATGATACTAAAAAAAATCTAGCCCACTTTCTGCGGAAATCCTACATAAAATACGATGACCGCCTCATTCAAGGTGATAGCTTGTATTATGATCGTAATAAAGAATTTGCATCGGCTACTAGAAATGTAAAAATCACCGACTCCGTAAATCGAGGTATTGTAAAAGGACATTACGCCGAAATTTACAAACAAAAAGACTCCATGTTTGTTACTAAACGAGCAGTCGCAGTTAACTTTGTCGAAAATGACTCTGTTTACATTCATGGCAAACGATTAATGGTTACTGGCAAAGAAGATAATAGAATTATTAGAGCTTACAATAATGTTCGTTTTTTCAAAACAGATATGAGTGGAAAATGTGATTCGATTCACTCGAGTGCAAAAAATGCTTTAACCAAGTTGATTGGAAATCCAATTTTATGGAATGGAGAAAACCAGATCACAGGTGACCTCATGCATTTAATAGGGAATAATACTACTAGAGAATTGGACTCTCTAAAAGTGCTCAATAATACCTTTCTCGTCTCGAGGGACACCTTAGGAACCGGCTATAATCAGGTCAAAGGACTCAATCTCTTTGGTAAATTTAAGGAAGGGCAATTACATGATGTTGATATAGTTAAAAATACTGAAGTAGTCTATTATATGCGTAATGATGACAAGGAACTTATAGGTATCAACAAAAATAAGAGTAGTAAAATCAATTTAATTTTTGAAGATAAAGGTATTGAAACTATCACTTTCTTTAATCAAGTTGACGGCGATATTTTCCCTGAAACAGAATTACCTGAAAACGGTAGAGTATTACGTGGATTAGCTTGGCGAGGCGACGAACGAATAAAATCCAAGGACGATATTTTTAGTGAGGAAGAAAACAATCTTAATGATAAGATGATAAAAGAAGGAAAAGCCGAAGAAGCGAAAAAAAATACACCATTGAAAGTTAGAAAAGAAACATTAGATTACGATAAAAAGAAGAAGACAAAATAGTACAAGGGAAGTCGCTTTACAAAAGGCAGCAAATCAGTACAATATTTAAATTTAGCACAGTTGAAAAACGATTTTATAAAATACCAAGCGCAAACATCGCCTTATCCTCTTGGAATGGAAGTTTCCTACGCAAAAGGTTCTTACATATACGACACCAACAATAAGAAATACCTAGATTTTGTAGCAGGAGTATCTGCTTGCACCTTAGGCCATCAACCGCCACGAGTAAACCAAGCAATTAAAGATCAACTTGACAAATACTCGCATGTAATGGTTTATGGCGAATATTCACAAAGTCCTGCAGTTGAATACTGTAAATTAATGGCTTCTTTACTGCCAGCACCACTAGATAAAACGTACTTAGTTAACTCAGGAACCGAGGCTATCGAGGGTGCACTAAAGTTAGCGCGACGTGTTACAGGTCGCAGCCAACTCATTTCTTGCCACAATGCGTACCACGGTAACACCATGGGGTCAATGAGTGTGATGGGATTTGAGGAGAGAAAACAAATTTTCAGGCCTTTGATTCCGGATGTTGATTTTATAACTTTTAATAATGAAGCTGATTTAGAGAAAATAACTTCTAAAACGGCAGGAGTATTACTAGAAACTATACAAGGTGGCGCCGGATTCATACAACCTAATAATGATTTTTTAAAGAAAGTTCGAGAACGTTGCAGTGCAGTAGGTGCCCTAATGATTTTAGATGAGATCCAACCTGGATTTGGAAGGACAGGAAAATTATTTGGTTTCCAAAACTACGATGTAGTACCAGATGTGGTTGTTATGGGAAAAGGAATGGGTGGCGGAATGCCAGTAGGTGCCTTCACAGCCTCTGGAGAGATGATGGATTTATTAAGTGATAATCCAAAATTAGGACACATAACAACCTTTGGCGGACATCCTGTCATTGCGGCAGCATGTCTCGCTACGTTGAAAGAAATTACTGAGACTGACTTGATGCAGCAAGCCATAGAAAAGGAAATACTATTTAGAACGCTTTTGGTACATCCTTTGATAGAGGAAGTTAGAGGAAAAGGATTAATGTTAGCAGCAATGACTAGCAGTCCAGATGTTACTAACCAAGTGATCTTAAAATGTCAAGATCGCGGACTCATATTATTTTGGCTCCTTTTTGAAGGTTGCGCCATACGAATCACACCTCCTTTGACGATCTCTGAAGAAGAAATAAAGGAAGGTTGTGCGATAATAATAGAAGTGATGGACGAAGTCCTAATGACGATTGAAAAATAAGTACCCTGAACAATGCACATTAACTTTTGATTGATTGTTAATTAAATTGTTCACAACAATTCAAATTTTTCTTCACAAAAATAGTAAGGAACCCTACCTTTAAAGTAGGCCAAATTCAAAAAAACAAGTATGCAATTAAGCAACGAAGAAGAAGATTACAGCAAATCACTATCCAAATTTGAGTCTATGTTGAAAACCAACAAAGTGCTCTTTTTTGACTCAGAAGAATTTGAAGAAATAATTCTTCATTATCTTGATATGGGAAAGGCCGCTCTAGCTAAAAAAGCGTTAAAATTAGCCTTAGATCAACACCCCAAATCTACTGGTTTAAAACTAGTACAGGTAGAGATGTTGGTGTATGACGACAAACTAGAAATTGCAGAAAAACTCTTAAATGAGTTGTATGCAATTGAACCTAACAATGAAGAAATTTACATTCAAAAAGCAAATATTTGTTCAAAAAGAGACCAACATGAAAAGGCGGTTGAATTGCTAAAAATAGCTTTACAGTTCACGGATGATTATGCCGATGTGTATAATTTAATTGGAATGGAATACTTATTCATGGACAATTTTGAATTAGCAAAACAGAATTTCATAAAATGTCTTGAAGAAGACCTCGAAGATCAATCGGCTTTATACAACGTTGTGTATTGCTATGAATTTTTGGATCAAAACTTAGATGCTATTGCATTCTTAAATAAGTACATTGACAAAAACCCATATAGTGAAATTGCATGGCACCAAATGGGTCGCTTGTACTACGGTGTCAAGGATTACGAAAATGCTATTCGTGCTTTTGATTATGCCACGTTAATCGATGATGAGTTCCTAGGTGCTTTCATGGAGAGAGCTAAAGCATGTGAACGTCTAAAACGTTATGAAGAAGCAATTGCAAGTTATACGCGAACCATTGAGCTAGATGATGCGACTTCCTATGCGCTACTTCGCATTGGGAAATGTCATGAAAAACTAGGTAATACTGCACTAGCATTGCAATTTTATAATCAAACCGTTCATGAAGACCCTCTTCTAGATAAAGGATGGATTGCTATTACAGACTTTTATGTCCGTCAAAAAAACTATCAAAAAGCATTGTTTTATGTCAATAAAGCGCTTGCAATCGACAATCAAAATAATTTGTATTGGAAGCGTTATGCCACTATAAACAAACAGATGAACTTTTTTGAAGAAGCAGAGTTTGGTTTTAGAAAAGCGGTTGAATTTGGTGATACCGAATTAGACACATGGTTATTTTGGGTTGACATTTTACAGTTTCTAGGTGAATTTGAAAGTGCCATTCAGACCTTATTGCAAGCCACTGAATTCTATCCTGAGGAAAACGAGATCGAGTACCGCCTTGCTGGAATTTATTTTATGATTCAGGATACTACTAAAGCTAAATTTCACTTAAGCAACGGGTTGCGATTAAAGTTTGATAATTACATTTTGATAGAAGACCTTTTTCCAGTAGTTTGGTCTAATAAAACAGTTCAGAATTATATTGCCAAATACAAAAAAATAGAATGATCGAGTCCCTAAAAAAACGTTTTGGTTTACTTGGTCGCAACATAAGTTACTCGTTCTCGAGAGGCTATTTTACTGAAAAATTCAAGAATGAAAATTTAGATGGTTGCACCTACGAAAATTTCGATTTGCAAGATATTAGTGAATTTCCTGTTATTGTAGCAAATGGATCGGATATAAAAGGAATCAATGTCACGATTCCTTATAAAGAAGCTGTACTGTCTCATTTAGACTCCTTATCTAAAAAAGCCGCTCGTATTGGAGCAGTAAATACGATAAAGATCACAAAAAAAGGAAAGCTAAAAGGATACAACACCGATTATTACGGTTTTAAGAAATCGATACAACCCCTTTTAAAACCGCATCATCAAAGAGCGCTAATATTAGGTACCGGAGGCGCATCAAAAGGAATCGCTTTTGCACTAGAGGAGCTGGGTATTACGTATACTTTTGTCTCTCGAGGAGGTAAAGAGAACACCATTGATTATGCAAGTCTAACTGCTATTACATTTGATAATTACCAAATTGTAATTAACTGTACCCCTATTGGTACAAGTCCTGACATTGAAGCATCGCCTGCTATACCGTACGAGTTGTTTACAGACAAACACATTGCTTACGATCTTATTTATAACCCTGAAGAAACTCAGTTTTTACGCCAAGCAAAAGTAAAAGGCGCGACTACCAAAAACGGTTATGATATGCTAGTGTATCAAGCTGAAAAATCATGGGAAATTTGGAATAAATAAATTTTTACCCAAATATATTTACATCCTGTTGTAACTGCACTAGCGAGCTAGCGGAGTTAAAACAGGATTTTTTGATCAATCCCAACAGTGAATTAAAGCATTATTCACTAGCCCTGATAGGAACGACATCCTTTTTTATCTCCTTTTTAGAGATAAAAAAGATACAGTGGATAGCAGGAAACAGCTCCAAAAACAACTAAATCTCAGTGTAAAACGACTATAAATAAAGGATTTATTTTGTAATTTCCTGCTGCTTTACTATCTTTCGTCACCTATAATTGAGTACAAACCTTAAACATTGACAAAATGTTAGAAGAAACGAATGATAACCTGCAAGAGGCAGATGGAAATGTAGTAAGCGAATCGATGGAATCCAACCCATCTGAAAACGCTGTAATAGAAGACGCGATAACTACTGAAGAAGTAAGTAGCGTAGATGCCAACACGTCAGTAGATGTAGCTGATGCTACTACTGTTGTAGAACACGAAAATCAAAAAGCCTTGAGTGCCATTGATGATTCGAATGCCGAGGAAGGTGAGGATGAATCGGTAAGAGAGCGTCATGAGATTCCTATGTTGGAATATGATACCTTATCGATGGAGGCGCTTGTAACCGAATTACAAAAACTGGTTGCTACAGACAAGGTACTATCTATAAAAGAACATGTTGAGGAAATAAAGAAAGTATTTTTAGCTAAATTCAATCATTTTATTGAAGAAAAGAAAGAAGAATTTCATACTGAAAATCCCGATACTACAGAAGATTTTCATTACCACTCTCCGCTTAAGGTGAAATTTGATGAAAGTTATTCGAAATACAGAGATAATAAAAATGCACATTTTAAGAGCTTACAAACAAATTTACAAACGAATCTAGAAAATAGATTAGCAGTCGTAGAAGAGTTGAAAGAGCTGATAAATCCCAACGAAAACATTAAGGACACCTTAAAACACTTTAATGAACTGAGAGAACGATGGAAAAATGCAGGTCCGATTCCAAAGGACAAGTACAACCACGTGTGGAATAATTACCATTTTCATGTTGAAAATTTTTATGATTACTTGCACCTTGACCGAGAAGCGAGAGATTTAGATTTTAAACACAATCTAGAATTGAAGCAGAAAATAGTTGCTCGTGTAGAGGAATTAGTTCAGGAAACAGATGTGAATAAAGCATTTAGGGAATTACAAGATTTACATAAAATTTGGAAAGAGGACATAGGACCTGTATCAAGAGAACATAGAGATGCGATCTGGAATCAGTTTAGCGATTTGACCAAACAAATGCATGACAAGAGAGAACTTTTATTTGAAAAAATGAGAGGTACTGAACTTGAAAACTTAGAAAAGAAAAAAGAAATTATAAGCCAAATAGAAACTTTGGCAACGGTGAAAGTTAATGCTCACTCGCAATGGTTAGGGCAAATTGAAAAAGTGGAAGCTTTAAGAACTGCTTTTTTTGAAGCTGGAAAAGTTCCGTCAGACGTTAATGAAGCAACCTGGGATGCCTTTAAGACAGCTGTGAGAAATTTTAACTCTTTTAAAAACTCCTTCTACAAGGATATTAAAAAAGAACAAAACGATAATTTAGCTAAAAAGAATGCACTTGTTGCAAAAGCACAAGAGCTAAAAGACAGCGAAGATTTTGCTGCTACTACTCCTGTAATGAAACAAATTCAAGAAGAGTGGAAAAAAATAGGTCATGTTCCAAGAAAATACTCTGATAAAATTTGGGCTGAATTTAAGGCGGCTTGTAATGCCTATTTTGACAATTTAAAAGAACACAAAAGCGAGGATAATGCTGAAGAAGTGGCTGCTTTTGAAAATAAGAAGGCTTACTTAGAAGAACTACGAGCTTTTCAGTTAGTAGGAGACCATAAAACCGATCTTGACGCTATAAAACTACACATAGAAAATTGGAAAAATATTGGTAAGGTTCCTTTTCCAAAAAGACATATTGAAGGGAAGTTTAATAAAATATTAGATGCTCTTTTTGACAAGTTAAGCTTAAGTAAAAAAGATTCTGATATGATGCGTTTTGCCAATAGAATCGACAGCTTGGCAGACAGTAATGATACCAGAAAATTAGAGGGAGAGAAAATTTTTATTATGCGTAAAATTGAAGAAGTACAAAATGAAATTTTTCAATTAGAGAACAATATTCAGTTTTTTACCAATACGAGAAATGCTAAAAAGGAAAATTCTATTGTTTTAGAGGTTCGTAAGAACATTGCCATTCACAAAGAAAGTTTAGACACGTGGAAGGAAAAACTAAAGCAATTGCGTAGTTTAAAGCATGAATAAATAGTTTAAAATAAAACCATAAAAACCTCATTCTAGTCATTAGTTTGAGGTTTTTTGATGCCTTACTACTACTAATTAGCGTTCATTAGCGTAATTGAATATGATAATTATCATTTTACATCTAGCCTAATTCCTCTATTTTTGAGGGAAGTAAAAAGACAGATTATGAAAAATTCCCTGATTCAAAAATACAATGTTCCAGGTCCTAGATACACTAGTTACCCTACCGTTCCTTACTGGAACGAAGCTGACTTTACTTATGAAACTTGGATAGAAACTTTTAAGAAATCTTTTATTGAAAGTAATAGCAACGAAGGCGTTAGTTTATACATTCATCTGCCGTTTTGTGAAAGCATGTGTACTTTTTGTGGTTGCAATAAACGAATTACAAAAAATCATGATGTAGAGCATCCTTATTTAGAAGCAATCATAAAAGAATGGAGTTTGTACTGCAAATTACTTGACGAAAAACCCATTATCAAAGAAATTCATTTAGGGGGAGGCACACCTACTTTTTTCTCTCCTAAAAATTTAGAAGACTTGATCAACGGTATCTTTAGCTATGCTGCAAAAGCACCCAATTATGAATTTAGTTTTGAAGGTCACCCAAACAATACTTCCCACGCTCATTTACAAAAACTCTATGATTTAGGATTTAGACGGGTTAGTTTTGGCGTTCAAGATTATTCGCCTAAAGTACAAAAAGCCATCCATAGAGAACAACCGTTTCATAATGTAGCTAAAGTTACTTTTTGGGCTAGAGAAATAGGCTATACTTCAATTGGTCATGACATTATTTTTGGACTTCCCTTCCAAACTGTAGAGGATGTGATTGACACTATAGAGAAAACAAAATCCTTGCAACCAGATAGACTTGCATTTTATAGTTATGCTCATGTCCCGTGGATTAAAGGTAATGGACAACGCGGTTTTAAAGACGAAGACATCCCTCAAGATCAAGAGAAAAGACAATTGTACCAGGTAGGAAAAGAATTATTACTTAAGAATGGCTATCATGAAATAGGTATGGATCATTTTGCTCTAGAAACGGACTCATTATACACTGCTTTTAAAAATGGAGCATTGCACCGTAATTTCATGGGATACAGCGCCTCTAAAACAAAACTAATGATTGGACTAGGGGTTTCATCGATAAGCGATAGCTGGTATAGCTTTGCGCAAAATGAAAAAAACTTAGAGGACTATTACCAATTGTTAGAATGGGACAAATTACCTATTTACAGAGGTCACTTATTAACCACCGAAGATCTTATTATCAGAAAGCATATTTTGAACCTAATGTGCCAATTTGAAACATCATGGAAAGAGCGCAGTACCTATTTTAAGGAAATTCCAGAGATAGTAATAGAGCTAAAAGAGATGGAAGATGATGGATTAGTTGTATTGAATAAAGAGGGAATGCAAGTTACAGAGGCTGGTAAACCTTATGTGCGTAACATTTGTATGGCGTTTGATGTGCTATTAAAACGAAAAGCACCAGATACAAAATTATTCTCTATGACAATATAATGACTGATTTAGTTCTTTTTTTATCGTATCAGGCGTAGTAAAAACATTATGATGGTTCTCGACTCCGCTCGAACTGACAAATTCCTGCCCTTTTGAACTGATTATTGAAATGTGGTCGAACTAACAATTGGGGAGTATTCTAATTGACAATTGGGCTCTATATAAAAGGGAATGTTAAAAATTAAACTTCAACAGTACAGTAAAAATTCGCAAATTAAGATTTTAATAAAATCTTAATTTGCGAATTTTAGTTTTCTAAAGAAAGTAAGTTACTGTTCTATTCTTTATTTAGCATTGCATACAATTCATCTTTCAAAAACAATAGTTTGGCTTTTAATTCATGTGCATGCCCATCAGTAACCACCTCTGTATCTGTATTAACGCGGTGTACTTCATGTTCCATTTCATTATATTCATCAAATAATTTTCTAAAATGTGCATCACTTTGTTTCATTTCGTGAATTTTCTCAGCGTATTCTGGGAATTCGTGTACTAGATCATGTCTTTCCATGTTGGTTAGTTTTATATTAAATTAAAATGCTTTTTTCAATGACAATTGGGTTCGGCTTGTACAAACAAGCTCATATTAGAAGGGGAAACATAAGGAATCCCTAATCCTAAACCTCTTAAAATAAACAAACACCCTATAAAAACAGCAACATAAGGAATTGCTTTTTGAATCCTGTTTCGAAGTGGTATTGTAACAAATGAATTCACATAAACCACTGCACTCATCATAGGAACCGTCCCTAGTCCAAATAATACCATATACACTACTCCTAGACTTGCTGATTGCATGGCTATTGCACCAAAAAGTGCCACATACACCATACCACAAGGTAAAAAGCCATTTAACAAACCAATTGTAAATAGGGATTTGTAACTTTTATTTTTGAACTGAGCACCAAGATGCTGTTTTACATTAGAAATTAATTTGAATACTGGCTTTGAAAAGTTGTATTTAGCAAACGATCTCTCAGGAACGAGTACTACTACTATCATTGCTACTCCAATAAATATCGACATATTTTGTTGTAGTCCAGCCATAAAAAAACCCTTTCCTACTAAACCAAAAATCAATCCTATAGTACCATAAGCAGCTAGTCTACCTAAATGATAGGTAATGATTTGAATTGCTTTTTTTGTTTTATTATTGCGATCCACAGGCAGCATCATCGCAATAGGACCACACATCCCAACGCAATGCAAACTACTTATTAATCCAAACAAGAAAGCGGTGTACAGCATTTTAATATTTTTGAATTAAGATCTACTTAGAAATTTAGTTTCTTAGCAGCTCTGAAACATTGATACTTCAATAATCTAATCTATATAAAGTGTCTCTTTACTTAAGTATGCTTTTCCGTTATACTCCCATTCCATATTAATATCCCATCGACCGCCTACCAATTTTGATTTAGGTATGAGCAAAGTTGGATTAGATAGCGAAATGGGAATTTCAAAATCTAAATTTTTCATAGACGGTCTATATAAGGATACTTTACCTTTAATTTTACTTGGCTCAAATACAGTAGGGAATTCTAAAGTAACGCCTTCAGTTGTTTTAGTGAATGTAGGCTTTTGGGTTAAATCATGCGCATTTTGAACGCGTACCATTTCGTCACCAAATTTAGCGTCGTGCTTGTAATACTCTTCGACTACTAATTCGTTATCATATTTAGAATTAGATTGTACTTTAATCACGAAATACAAAATGAAGGACATAAAAAGCGCTATTGCAATCACAATTCCGCCCCCCCAATTAATTCTAAATTTCTTTTTATCGCTGGTAATTGCCGAAGTTTCGTTACTATAATTTTCCATTATTTCTCTAGGTTCACTATATTAATATTATGCTGATTTTTTATATAATTAGTCAAAAGATCGCGGACTTAAGAAACTCGTTACGGCAGTTTCTATTCTTCTATCGCCTTCATATACTTCAATCCTCAATTTGGTCTTATCACTTTCTAATAAATACTGATTGACTTCGATAAACATCGTCCCGCTAGTCATTCCCTGTTTCACTACTTTTAAATGTTGGTTACCCACAAGTTTAAGTGTTCCTTTTATTCCTACCAATTCAAAATGAATGTCTTTAAAATCATTATTTGTTTTATTAATCACTTTGTAGGTATACACATTGCTAATATTATCACCTTTATGTTCAAATAATTGCCCAGGCAATCTTAAAATAACAGCCTCAACTTCAGTACGTAAAAACAATAACCCTGTCAAAATACCAACTAATATTAATAAAATAGCTGAATACCCTTTCATTCTAGCGGTAAACTTAAAAGGCTCTTTTTTCTCTATTTCGTCTTCAGAGGCATAGCGAATCAATCCTTTTGGCAGACCTACGGTTTCCATAATCACATCACATTCATCAATACATGCGGTACAGTTTACACATTCTAATTGTGTACCGTTACGAATATCGATTCCAGTAGGACAAACATTTACACATTGTTTACAATCAATGCAATCCCCTTTTCCCGTAGTAGCTCTATCCTCTTGCTTACTGAATTTAGCTCTTCCTGCTTCTTTTTCGCCACGTACAAAATCGTAAGCAACATTAATTGATTTATTATCTAGCAAGACCCCTTGCAATCTTCCGTAAGGACATGCAATAATGCAGACTTGCTCTCTAAACCATACAAATATAAAATAGAAAACTCCAGTAAAAATAGATAGTGCAATTAAGGTACTGGTATGTGTTTCCGGTCCATCTTCAATCATTTGGATTAGCTCATCACTACCAATTAAATAAGCCAAAAACACATTGGCAATAGCGAAAGAAATAATAAGAAAAATAAACCATTTGATGCCTTTCTTTCTTATTTTTTCGGCATTCCATTCTTGTTTTGACAACCTGATTTGGGCACCACGATCTCCTTCTATCCAATATTCAATTCTTCTAAAAACCATTTCTAGAAATATGGTTTGGGGACAAATCCATCCACAAAAAATGCGCCCAAAAATCACTGTAAACAAAATCACAAAGACTACGCCTACGATCATAAACAAAACAAAAATGTAAAAATCTTGTGGCCAAAAAGGAAATCCAAAAATATTAAAACGGCGTTCTAATATGTTGAATAACATGAATTGGTTACCATTAATCTTTATAAACGGATTGGCAACTAAAACAACCAGTAAAAAATAACTTACCCATTTGCGATAATCATAGAACTTGCCAGAGGGCTTCTTGGGAAAAATAAATTTTCTTTTACCTTCTTGATCAATAGTTCCAATTGTATCTCTAAACGCTTCGTCTGGTAATTTTGACATTTTGATTGGTATTTTAATTCTACCTTCTGATACCGTTTATTTGACATCAAAAGCTAGTGAATCAGTGCTATTACTTTTCTGCGGGAGCTGCTACTACTTCCTCTACCCAAATTTCACCATCTGGTGCTTTTGGGTCTACGGGATTACTTCCTTTAAGAGAAATAACATAACTTGCTACCTTTTGCATTTCTTTAGGTTTTAAAGTTCCTTTCCAAGAAATCATTCCTTTACCATCACGACCACCATTAACAAGAGTGTGAAAAATATTTTTAATTCCGCCACCTAAAATCCAGTTATCATCGGTCAAGTTAGGACCAATTTGACCTCCTCCATCAGCTCTATGACAAGCAGCACAATTAGTCATGAAAATAGTTTTTCCCTCCGCTAAATCAGCAGGTTCAGTAAGTAAAGTAACTGTTTTTTCATCAATTAAATCTGGAGCAGTCTTCATATACTCTGCTACATCAATTTTAGCTTGAGCCAACTCTTTTTGCAACTCCATTTCTTGATTATCTGCTCCCATTACTTCAAAACGCACTAAATAGATAACTCCAAAAACGATACTAGCATAAAACAAATAGACCCACCATGGGGGTAAATTATTATCTAACTCCTTGATACCATCATAATCATGATCTAATAATATATCAAGTTCGTTTTCAATAGGTTCAGTTTTGGTTAATTTTTGCATTAAATTTTTGAACCAAACACTTTCCTTATAGCTTATAGTAGCAACGACCTCTAATTGAGTTTTTTGTTGCTCTGTAAGCAACTGATATGTAATATTGTCTATTGCACTAATGGTGATCTCTATTGCTATTAAAAGAAATAGAAATACAAATAAGAATAAAGAAACCATAGGGTACCTTATGAATGCCGGCTGCTCACCTGAATCTATAAAGTATTCCATTGCGCCAAACACGAAAAAGAAAATTACGGGTACTCTTACGTATACTGGGATTAATTTTTTCATTTTAATTATTTTGAAATTATACTTTTATTTATCGTTCAATGGCATTTGACTCAACTCCTCAATCTTTTCTTTTTTATAAGAGAAGACCCAAATTCCTAATCCTACAAAAAAGATAAAGAAAATCAATAATGACATAATGGGATAAATCGCAACACCTGCGATAGTTTCCATATTGTGTTTTACTTGTTCGAACATATGTATATATATTTAATTTCTAAGGCGTAAAGTTTCAAAGTGTTTGGATTAGAAAATCTATAGCCTCTGACTTTGAAACTTTGCGGCTCAATTACTTATTATCTTTTACTTTAATGTCAGTCCCTAGCCTTTGTATATAAGCTATTAAGGCTACAATTTCTCGCTCGCGCATGGGTACAAATTCCTCCCCATTTGCAGCTGCCTTTTTCTTACTCTCTTCATAGCTTTTCACAAAATCAGGATCAGCATATAAGTTGTCTTCTATTATTTGCGACTGCAGTCTCATTGCTTTTTTAGCATTTGTAACCTCAGCATCAGTGTAAGGAACTCCAAGTGTTTGCATTACTTTCATTTTCCCTTCAATATCTGAAATATCTAACGGTTTGTTATCAAATAACCATTTGTAACCAGGCATGATAGATCCAGGTGAAGTACTTTGTGGACTCCACATGTGGTTAAAGTGCCAGTTGTCATTATACTTACCACCTACCCTTAATAAATCTGGTCCTGTACGTTTTGACCCCCATAAAAACGGGTGATCGTAAACAAACTCTCCAGCTTTAGATTGTGGACCATAACGCTCTACCTCAGAACGGAAAGGTCTGACCATTTGAGAGTGACACCCTACACAACCTTCTCTAATATATAAATCACGCCCTTCTAATTCTAAAGGAGTATATGGTTTTACACTTGCAATTGTAGGTATGTTTGATTTTACCATAATGGTAGGTACAATTTGGATGATCCCACCAATTAAAATAGCGATTGTAGCTAAAATTGTTAATTGGATTGGTTTTCTCTCTAACCAAGGGTGAAATTTTTCTCCTTTGATACGACTACTGCTAATTTTTTGTAATTCAGGTGCTTCTGCTAATTCATCTTCTATTGTTTCATTAGCCATTATTGTTTTAGTAACGTTATATACTAAAACAAGCATTCCTATAAGGTATAGAGTACCTCCTATGGCACGCATCCAATACATAGGCATGATTTGCGTCACCGTTTCAAGAAAGTTACCATAAGTTAAAGTTCCATCAGGATTAAATTGTTTCCACATTGAAGCTTGTAAGAAACCCGCAACATACATTGGTAATGTGTACAGTAAAATTCCTAGTGTTCCTATCCAGAAATGGAAATTAGCTAATTTAAGAGAAAATAAAGGCCCTTTTGTCATTCTTGGCACTAACCAATAAATCATACCAAATGCCATAAATCCGTTCCAAGCTAAAGCTCCTACGTGAACGTGAGCAATAATCCAATCTGTAAAATGCGCAATTGCATTTACATTTTTAAGAGACAACATAGGTCCTTCAAAGGTAGCCATACCGTAACCTGTAATTGCAACTACGAAGAATTTTAATACTGGATCTACACGCACTTTATCCCAAGCACCACGTAAAGTTAGCAATCCGTTAATCATACCTCCCCAAGATGGAGCAAGTAACATTATTGAGAAAGCAACTCCTAAGTTTTGAGCCCAGTTAGGCAAAGCAGAATATAATAAGTGGTGTGGTCCAGCCCAAATATAAATAAATATCAAAGACCAAAAATGCACAATAGACAATCTATAAGAATACACTGGACGATTAGCTGCTTTAGGCACAAAGTAGTACATCAAACCTAAAAATGGCGTTGTCAAGAAAAATGCCACAGCATTATGACCGTACCACCATTGTACTAATGCATCTTGAACTCCTGCATAAACAGAGTAGCTTTTCATTGAAAACAATGAAACAGGAATTTCTAAACTATTAAAAATATGCAATACCGCAACTGTTACAAAAGTGGCTAGATAAAACCAGATCGCTACATATAAATGGCGCTCTCTTCTTTTTATCATAGTTCCTATCATATTGATCCCCATAACAACCCAAATAAAGGTAATTGCTATATCTATAGGCCACTCAAGTTCGGCATATTCCTTTGAAGTACTGTATCCTAAAGGTAAAGTAATTGCCGCCGCAACAATGATCAACTGCCATCCCCAAAAGTGAAGCTGACTTAAAAAATCACTGTACATCCTAGCTTTTAGCAATCGTTGCATGGAATAATACATTCCCGCAAAAAAAGCATTTCCTACAAATGCAAAAATAACTGCATTAGTATGTAAAGGCCTTAATCTACCGTAACTCAACCATGAAATACCATCAGTCAAGTTAGGAAAAAGAAACATTGTAGCTAGCGTAAGCCCTACAATCATTCCCACTACCCCAAAAAGAATGGTAGCGTAAATGAAATTCTTTACAATTTTGTTGTCATAATAAAACTGCTGCATTTCCATAATTAAATTTGTTTTTCTTTTATTGTTTGTATTTCTTTTTTTGGTGATTTCTTGATTTCATCATCGAATAGCATTCGTACTGAAGGCGTATAATCATCGTCATACTGGCCACTTTTTACAGCAATAATGAAGGCTGCAAAAAAACCAAGGGCAACAAATATGCTGATTCCGATTAATAAATAAATGACACTCATACCTTAAAATTATGTTAACAAAATTACCTTAATCGTTCTATAACAAATATGATATATATCATATTTATCTATTTTCTATCAGAATTATCATTGCTATCTTCTCATTAAATTTTTAGCATAATAATTACTCATAACCGTCACAAAACTTACAATTGTTATGGTACTCAAAGGCATGATAATAGCTGCGATTAACGGTTGTAAATTTGCTGTGACTGCAAAGGACAATCCTACAATATTATATAATAATGATAAAGCAAAACTCATTTTAATAGTTAACATTGCTTTTTTAGATAACTTCAAAAAATAATCCAATTTTTCAAATTGTTTGGCTTCTAAAATAGCATCGCAAGCTGGTGAAAAAACGTTGACATTCTCAGAAATTGAAATACCTACATTACTTTGTGCTAAAGCGCCTGCGTCATTCAAACCATCACCCACCATCATAACATTTTTACCGTCTTCTTGTAGTTTTTTTATAAATTCTAGCTTTTGTTCTGGCTTTTGATTAAAAATAAGTTCAGTTCCTTTAGGTAATAATTCTTCTAGAATTGCTCGTTCTCCTTCGTTATCTCCAGATAATACTTTGATTTGATATTCTTGTTTTAAATTTTTGAATAACAATTCTAAACCATCTCTATATTGATTATTGAAAATATATTTACCTAGATAAATACCGCCTATTTTTACATGAACAGCTGTTTGTAAATTATGATTTTCTGCTTTATTCTCAACAAAAATCCCCGAACCTACTTGTACCTCAACTCCATCAATTGTTGCCACTATACCTTGTCCAGTGATCTCTTCAAAATAAGTAGTTTTTATTTTTGTACTGTCTGGGAAATAATCATACAACATTCGGCTCAACGGATGATTGCTCGCCCGAAGCACATTTTTTAATTGTATTGTATTTTGGCTCGAAAGCACCTCTCCCTCATACAATATATTTGATTTTTTATTAGTTGTTATGGTTCCTGTTTTATCAAAAACAATAGTGTCTACAGCCGCTAATTGCTCAATTACCAATGCATTTTTAAGATAAAACTGCTGCTTGCCTACTATTCTTAGTACGTTCCCCATAGTAAAAGGAGCGGTCAGTGCTAGTGCACAAGGACAAGCGACAATAAGCACAGCTGTAAAAACATTAAAAGCGGTATTGGTATCAATGAAAACCCAATAACCAAAGGCCAAAAACGCAATGAATAATAATGCTGGAGTGAAATACCTACTAATCGTATCGGTTATGGTTTTGTGTTTGCGTTCTACATTTTTTTGAAAAACATCGTTGCTCCATAACTGCGTTAAGTAGCTTTGTGAAACCGAATGTAAGACCTCCATTTCAATGACTTTGCCCATCTGTTTCCCACCAGCAAATACTTTGTCGCCTGAGTTTTTAGTTATAGGATCAGCTTCTCCGGTAACAAAACTATAGTCAATGGCGGTTTTATCACTAATTAAAATTCCGTCAACAGGAATTAGTTCTTGATTTCTAATTAATAATCGATCTCCTTTTTGAATATCATAAATAGGCACACTCTCTTCAGAAGAATCGCTATTGATTCGGGTAATTGCGATCGGGAAATACGATTTAAAGTCTCTTTCGAAACTTAAAAAACTATACGTTTTGATTTGGAACATTTTCCCCAAGAGCATAAAGAAAATCAAACCAGTTAAGCTATCAAAAAAGCCCGAACCGTAATCGAATAAAATATCGACCGTGCTTCTAATAAACATGACGATAATTCCCAAGGCTATCGGAATATCAATATTTAACATCCTAGATTTTATACTTTTATAAGCCGAAACATAATAATCTGAGGCGGAATAGAAAAATGCAGGAAGTGATAGTGCAAAGATTAATCCTCTAAAAAATGGCTTGAAACTATCTAACCAAAACTCTTTTACCTCAAAATATTCCGGAAATGAAAGCAACATAATATTCCCAAAACAAAAGAAAGCCACTCCTAGTTTATAAGTTAAGCTCCTATCGATATTGTTTTTTCCTGTCTCATAATTCTCCAAGCTGATGTATGGCTCATAGCCAATAGAACTTAATAAATACACTATTGTTTTTAGAGAAACCACTTCGGGATTATAAGTAACACGTACTTTTTTTTCAGGAAAATTAACCTGTGAACTACTTATTCCCTCTTGAAGGCGGTGTAAATTTTCCAAAATCCAAATACACGAGCTACAATGAATGTGAGGAATATTAAGTGAAACGATAGCGGTTGCACTCTCTTGAAATTCCAATAATTTTGAGACAATATTTTCATTTTCTAAAAAATCATATTTCCCATTAATATCTAATGGGGTTGCTCCAGGGGAATTTTCAAAATCATAATAGCACGACATATCATTGACACTAAAAATCTCATACACCGTTTTACAACCGTTGCAACAAAACTTTTTTTCGTCAAAAATAATTTCTTCTGATTCTACAATATTTAACCCACAATGGAAACAGTTTTGTGTGTCCATAACTTTGCTCATTTTACCTAACACAAAGAACTTAAACGATTGTTAAAGTAAACATGACATATATCATATTAAAGCCTTATTTTTACGGTGAAACACAAACTTCTTTTCAATGGGTAAATGCGAACAATGTATTGTTAGAGAATTTAGCTCTTTAAAAGCGCTAAACAAAGACCAATTAGGACATCTTGCTGATTGCAAAACATCTCATACTATTAAAAAAGGGGAAGTGATATTTGAAGAAGGTGAGAATGTGAATGGTATCTTTTGTATTAAAGATGGTGTTTGTAAACTAACCAAATTAAGCCCAAATGGCAAAGATCAAATAGTTAAATTAGTGACTAAAGGTGAATTATTGGGACAGCGTTCTATGATTAGCGAAGAACCAGTCAACTTGACTGCAGTAGCTTTAGAGGATATGCAAGTGTGCTTTATTCCCAAAGCAGAAGTCATGAGTTTTTTTGACAGCAATAATCAATTCTCAATGAATGTTATGAAAACCATTTGTGGAGACTTAAAAGATGCTGATGGTCATATGGTAAATATGGCTCAAAAAACAGTTAAGCAACGACTTGCTGAAACCTTATTATATCTAGAGAACACTTTTGGTAAAAACGTTGACGGCACTTTAAAAATTCAACTTTCTCGAGATGAATTAGCAAGCATGATTGGAACCGCTACAGAAAGCTGCATCCGTCTTTTATCTGATTTCAAAAAAAGTGATTTGATCGATTTAACTGGCAAGAAAATAGCTTTGAAAAATCATATGATGCTAAAAAAACTATCCGAATAATTATTTTTTATTCATTACTAAATAATATACTGGAACTCCTAGAGCTACGATTCCTAAGCCTAAACCTGTATTAAACGTATCGTAAACCAATAAAGTAATGCATATTGCAACTGTAACAAGAATATAAATTGCTGGTATAAATGGATAACCAAATGCTTTATAAGGACGTTCAGTATCAGGTTCTTTTTTCCTCAAAACAAAGACTCCAATTATCGTTAAAATATAAAACAGTAAAGAAGCAAAAGTAGCGTAGGTTAATAGATCTCCAAATTTACCTGAAACCGCTAATACACTTGCCCAAATACATTGTACCCATAAGGCTTTAGCAGGAACTTGATTCTTATTCAGTTCCGTAGCTTGTTTGAAAAACAATCCATCTTTTGCCATAGCATAGAATAATCTACCTCCTGACAATATTAATCCGCTATTGGCACCAAAAGTAGATACCATAATCAGTGCGGCCATTACAAAAACACTCACATTCCCCATAATCATGCCTGCCGCAGCAGCTCCTACCCGATCGTTACTTGCAAACATGATTCCGTTTTCAAACGCCGTCTCAGCGCCTGGAGTTCCTTGCATCGGTAACAAAGCAAGATAAGCTACATTTGCCAACACATAAATTATAGTAACTATTAGCGTTCCAAGAAACAAACTGCGCGGAATATTCTTTTTGGGTTCTTTAATCTCACCTGCGATAAAAGTCACATTATTCCATGCATCACTTGAAAAAAGAGAATTAATCATCGTTGCTCCAGCGGCTCCCAACAATGCCATACCAGTTAATTTAGTAACGGTGATCGTACCGTTTGCGTTAACTACGTTTTTACTTGCTTCCCACATATTAGCAAAATTATCTGAGAGAATATTGGTTTGTAAACCCACATACAAACCTAAAATTATTAAGGCAAACAGCGCAATCAACTTAGCTGAAGTTAAGATTAGCTGGACTGTTTTTCCGCTTTGAACACCTTTAGTGTTAATGTAAGTTAGTAGTATGATGCTAATAACAGCAAGTGCTTTGCTGTTTGTGAACGCAAAACTACTTCCCATTGTAAAAATAACATTGTCTAAAGCGGGGAAAAATATAGCAGAATAATTTGCAAATGTTACTGCAATAGCCGCAATAACACCTGTTTGAATGACTGTAAACACGGTCCAACCGTATAAAAAAGAAACTAATCTACCGTAGGCACGCTGTATATAAACAAATTGTCCGCCCGCTTTAGGCATCATTCCTGCTAGTTCGCCATAGCTTAGCGCTGCAGCTACAGTTATTAAACCAGTCACTAACCAGATTACTAATAACCAAGCTGCTGATCCGATATCTCTAGCCATAGCAGAGGTAACAATAAAAATTCCAGAACCTATCATGGAACCTGCAACTAAACTTGTGGCGTCAATTAATCCTAATGAGCGTTTTAATTCGGTTTTATTTTCTGACATATTGTGTTTTAATCTATGTTAAGAATAACAAATTATAGTTTTTTAGCTTCTTCCCAAAAAACATCCATCTCCGCTAAAGTCATGTCCATTAATGGCTTTCCTAACTCTCCAGCTTTACTCTCTAAATATTGAAAGCGTTTGATAAATTTTTTGTTGGTGCGTTCCAAAGCATCCTCGGGGTTGATCTTTAAGAAACGGGCATAGTTAATCATCGAAAACAAAACATCTCCAAACTCAGCTTCCATCTTATCCTGATCACCGGCTTGTACCTCAATTTGAAACTCGTCTAACTCCTCCTGAACTTTCTCCCAGACCTGCTGTGGTTCGTCCCAATCAAAACCCACCGCTCTTACTTTTTCTTGTATGCGACTTGCTTTTACCAATGCAGGCAAACTTTTTGGTACTCCCTCTAGAACTGAAGATCTACCTTCTTTTAATTTTAATTTCTCCCAATTCTGCTTTACCTCTTCTTCATCCTTTACCACAGTATCGCTATAAATATGAGGATGACGGTGAATTAATTTCTCGCAAATTTCATTACATACATCTGCAATATCAAAATCATTGGTTTCACTTCCAATCTTTGCATAAAAAACAAGGTGTAACATTAAGTCACCTAGTTCTTTCTTGACCTCAACTAAATCATTTTCTAAAATTGCGTCTCCAAGTTCATAGGTTTCTTCAATTGTTAAATGACGAAGACTTTGCATGGTTTGCTTTTTGTCCCAAGGACATTTTTCACGCAAATCATCCATAATATCTAGTAATCTATTGAAGGCTTCTAATTGTTTTTGTCTTGTGTTCATTTCGTACCGGTTTTAACTTCGTATGAGTAAGCTATTGGGGTAAAAATAAGAAATCCCGCTTTCTAATTAGTATAGAAAGCAGGATTTTTACTCTTATCAAAAAAAATTATTCTTTAACTTTTTTCTCTTTTTTTGGTTTGTTTTCTACTACTTCAGAAGCTTCTTCTGTTACTTCAGCAGTTGTTGCTTCTTCAGAAACCACTAATCCTTTAGCTTGTAGTGTATTGTACCAATTTAAGATTTTCTTTACATCTGAGGGATATACTCTTTCTTCATCAAAATCAACTAAAACTTCTCTAAAGTAATTCATTAAAGTAGCGTTATCTTCTTTATGTGAAATAGCCGGTCCGTTACTCTCTTTAGCCGCAATATTATTCATGATCTCTACCAAAGGTTTTTCGCCTTCGTAGGTATAAATTGAAATCTCTGATAATAAACTTACGTTACTTTTAAGGCTTACTGATATTTTTTTTCCATCAGCTAATGATTCTGCAACAAAACCAGTACGCGTTTGTACTTTTAAAACATATAAACCTGGTTTTCCTGAAATGGATAATATTTTTTCTAAATTCATTTTATTTATTTTATTAAGAATTCAATTTGAATTGTATTTTTTTTTATGTCAACCAAAAACTATACCGACTCGCTCTTTATCTGCCTTTTTTACCGAAAAATTTCATTCGGTACTCTTGGAATGTTTTCCCTTCGATAATATTTTTAAGCTTTTTTTGAATCAATCGTTTTTTTAATGACGAAATTTTATCAGTAAACAAAATTCCTTCGATATGATCGTATTCGTGTTGTATAACACGTGCAATTAAGCCATCAAAAACTTCTGTTTTCATTACAAAATCTTCTTCGCAATACTCTATAGTAATCGTGGGATTTCTATAAACGTCTTCACGAACGTCCGGAATACTGAGACAACCTTCGTTAAAAGACCATTCTTCGCCTTCTTCTTTTATCATTTTTGCATTAATAAAAGTACGTTTGAAACCATTTAACTGCTTTTGTTCAGCTGAATCAAGATCTTCATCATCGCTAAAAGGCGTAGTGTCTATAACGAATATACGAAGTGCTTTTCCAACTTGTGGCGCTGCTAAACCTACGCCATTAGCGTTATACATGGTTTCGTACATATTAACAATCGTTTCTTTCAAGTCAGGGAATTCAGCAGTTACATTATCTGCTACCTTTCTCAAGACTGGATCACCGTAACCTATAATTGGTAAAATCATTATTCTTGTATTAAGATTTATTAACCATCTAAGGAGTAAAACCCCTTTAAATATGGTGGGCAAAAATAGTAAAATTTTGGACAATGAATAAACGGATCTGGGTATTTAATATTTTTTTGTAATTCGATTATAATTAGTACTCTTTTTTTTATGGATAAATCCCACAATCCTTACCTTTGAAGACAATCTTACATCTATGATTACTAATATCAAAAATTTTATTGACAGTACTCATTTTACTAATGCCCTAAAAGTAACTTTTTCTGCAGTTATTCCTGCATTGTTATTTAGTTATTTAGGCTATTTCTCTACGGGATTTACCATAGCTTTAGGCGCTATTTTAACCTACCCCAGCGATATCCCTAGTAGTTTAAAACACAAAGTAAACGGAATGCTTGTTGCTGCTTTTACGGTTGCGGGAATGAACCTCATTATTAATTTTATACACCCATACCCTTTACTGTTTTATCCCGTTCTAGTTTTTCTGATCTTTTTAATGTCTATGATTTCCGTCTATGGACAGCGAGCTACAATGGTATCATTTTCTGGTTTGCTTGCTATATCGCTTGCCTTTGCTAATTTACACAGTGGCTGGGAAATGCTTCGCCATTCTGGTTTACTTTTGACAGGCGGATTATTTTACCTACTTATTTCTCTTTTGTTTTACTACATAAGACCTAATCGTTATATCCAACTGCAAATTGCGCAGGGTATTTTATTAACTGCAAAGTACCTAAAACTCAGAGGTGACTTATGGAAATTAAACTCTGATCGTAAAGAAATCACTAAAAAGCAATTGCATTTTCAGGTTGAATTGAACGCTATTCATGAAAACATAAGAGAAGTTTTGATCAGAAACAGAACTAATATAGGTTCATCAAATCAAAACAGAAAAATGCTAATTACTTTTATTTCTTTAGTGGAGATAATGGAATTAGCCATAGCTACTTCATTTGATCATAATAAATTACATCAAAAGTTTGACGCGCACCCTAAGGTTTTAGAAACCTATCAAAATCTTGCTTATAAACTGGCGGCTTGTTTAAAAAAAGTTGGCAAAAGCATTGAGGACAGGACAAAATATACATCAAAACATAATTTACTTACTGAGTTACAGAAGCTAGAAATTGCGATTACAGATTATGAAAAGCAGTTAGATAAAGGAGAATCAACAGAAGGCGTGTTGATGTTGATCAACATGCTACATTATGCAGAGAAGCAAGTTGAAAAAATTAAAACAATTGAACGTGCTTTTATAGAGAATATTCAAGCAAATGAATTTAAGGGTAGAGATAAAGATTTAGAAAAATTCATTTCTCCAAATACTTATTTATGGAATACTTTAATTGAAAATTTAAGTTTTTCCTCCACTGTTTTCAGACATTCCTCACGTTTGACAATTACCATCTTAATCGGTTTTATTATCGGACAAGTTCTGCCTTTTCAAAATACGTATTGGATCTTACTTACAATTGTAGTAATCATGAGGCCTGGCTACGGACTTACAAACCAAAGGACCTACCAAAGAATTTTTGGCACATTATTAGGGGGTGCAATAGCTTTTGGAGTTCTCCTATTTATAAATAATACAGCAATAACAGCGGCCCTAGCCATCTTAGCCATGCTTTTAGGGTTTACCTATACCCCGAGTAATTATAAAATTGGAGCAACTTTTGTAACTATCTATGTTGTGTTCATATACGCGATCTTAACCCCTAATATTACCGATGTAGTTCAATATCGCATTCTGGACACCTGTGTTGGAGCACTTTTGGCATTTTTAGCCAACTCCTTTATTTGGCCTTCATGGGAGTTTTTAAATTTATCCAAATTCATCAGTAAAGCTATTTCAGCAAATAGAAATTACTTAAACCAGATTTCTATTCTATATAATAAAAAAGGCGAAGTAACGACTGCCTATCGTTTGGCAAGAAAAGAAGCTTTTGTAGATATAGGAAACTTAATGGCATCGTTTCAAAGAATGATTCAAGAGCCAAAATCGAAGCAAAGTAAACTACAGCAGGTATATAAACTAACCGTGGTTAATCACTCTTTATTATCTTCCCTTGCATCATTAGGAACCTACATTCAGTCTCATAAAACAACACAAGCCTCAGAGGCATTTAATGAGGTGGTGAATGCTGTATTAAAAAATTTAGATTCTGCTATTTTGCTTTTAGATAATAAAGTTAGCACAGTAATGAATCCTGAACTTATTGACGAGAGCCTAAAAAAGAGATTTATAGAATTAAATAAAATTAGAGAACGAGAAATTAAAAGTAATGCACTTGAGGACGAAGCTGATTTTAAGTTAAAAATGCAAGAAGCTCAGTTAGTCATAGAGCAGTTAATATGGTTGACTAGTTTATCTGAAAATATTCTCAAAATAACAAAAACGTTACTGGCGGAAAAAAAAGAATCCCAATAGAGACTATTGGGATTTGTTTTGTGTTTTAGTTATTTAATTTTAAGACGTCAGCCGTATTGTTTCTAACTTTAGCTAGCAATTCCGGTTGATCATTAAGCGTCTGACCATAGGATGGAATCATGGCTTTCATTTTTTTCTGCCATTCTGGAGTAGCTAATTGATCTTTAAAACATCTGTCTACTAACTCCGCCATAATTGATACTGCAGTAGAAGCTCCAGGCGATGCGCCTAATAGAACAGCTAAGCTACCATCAGCAGTATTGATTACTTCTGTTCCAAATTCTAAAATACCACCTTCTTTTTCGTCCTTTTTAATAACCTGAACCCTTTGTCCCGCACGTTCTAGAACCCAATCCTTAGATCGAGCACTTGGAACATATTCTCTAAGTGCCTCAATTCTATCTTTTGGTGACTGTCGAACCTGCTGAATTAAATATTTTGTCAGCGGAATATTCTTAATACCCGCAACAATCATTGGATAAATATTATCAGTCTTGATTGATAAAGGAAGATCAGAGTAGGATCCATTTTTTAAAAATCGAGTGGAGAATCCAGCAAACGGTCCAAAAAGTAATGCTTTTTGACCATCGATCATACGAGAGTCTATGTGCGGAACCGACATAGGCGGTGCGCCTACACTAGCTTTACCGTATACCTTTGCATCATGTTTCGCTATAACTTCTGGATTAGTACATTTAAGCCATTGCCCACTTACTGGGAAACCGCCATACCCTTTACCCTCAGGAACGTCAGCTTTTTCTAATAGTGGGAGTGACCCACCACCAGCACCGATAAAAACGAATTTAGTATATATTTTTTTCTTCTGACCAGATGACAAGTCAGTTACTTTTAATCTCCACCTTCCGTCTTCTCGTTTATTAATTTTCCTAACCTCATTATGAAAATGCATCGTAACACCATCTAAACTTGTTAGATAATTGAACATACTTCGCGTTAATTCACCAAAATTAACATCAGTACCAATAGGCATATTAGTTGCAGCTACTTCTCCAGATTCTGCCCTACCCTCCATTACTAAAGGCATCCATTCTTTCAATTTAGAAAAATCAGTGCTATAAGTCATTTCCTTAAAAATAGGATTTGCTTGCAACGTATCAAAACGGTTTTTTAAGAACGCTACATTCTCAGCCCCCCAAACAAAACTCATGTGAGGAACACTTTTTATGAAATTTTCTGGCGCAGTAATCTTATTTTCTTGAACTAGGTAAGACCAAAACTGTCTTGAAACTTCAAATGATTCTGCAATACTAATCGCTTTTTTTGGATCGATAGTACCGTCTTCTTTTTGAGGTGTGTAATTTAATTCACAAAAAGCCGAATGCCCAGTTCCAGCGTTATTCCAAGCATCGGAACTTTCGGCAGCCGCAATATCTAATCTTTCAAAAATTTCAATTGTAATATCTGGTTGTAATTCTTTTAGCATCAGTCCTAAAGTAGCACTCATAATTCCGGCTCCTATAAGAACGACATCAGTATTTGAACGAATAATTGTATCAGCCATAGCACATTTTTTTAAAATGCAAAGATACTTTATATAGTTCCTAAAAAAAGTATAAAAATGAGGAAAAACTAGATTTAACAAAAAAAACTTTGTAGTTATTTTTCTCTATAAATTGAGTACTAAAACCTTTTTCTGTTTAGGTAATCTTGCAGCATAATGGTAGCTGAAATTTCATCAATCAATGCCTTATTTTGACGTTGCTTTTTTTTCATACCATTATCTATCATGGACTGAAACGCCATTTTAGAGGTAAACCGTTCATCTACACGAATAACCTTCATCTCCGGAAAATGATTCGTAAAATGGGTTACAAAACCTTTGATTATCGAAGCACTTTCTGAAGGTAGACCATTCATCTGTTTTGGCTCACCAATAAGCACCGCCTCTACTTTCTCCTTCAAAAAATAATCCTTCAAAAAAGCAATGGCTGTTGCGCTAGGAACAGTAGTCAATCCTGATGCTATAATTTGCATTTCATCAGTTACAGCTATTCCTGTTCGTTTTTGTCCGTAATCAATAGCGAGAATTCTAGGCATTTGTTGTGTTTTAGAGTCTGCTAAATTAAGCTTTTTAACAATTCAATTACCAACTAAAGAAGTAAGAAACATCAGATATAGCTAAAACGCAATAAAATTGTTTATTGAATTAAAATAAATTATTTTTGAAAAAATTTTAAAATGAATAAAGATTTTTCTTATAGATCAGACATTGACGGCTTAAGAGCTATAGCGGTACTCATTGTTGTTTTCTTTCACGCTAATTTCTCTTGGATCCCCGGCGGATATGTAGGTGTTGACGTGTTTTTTATAATCTCAGGGTTTTTAATTACAAACACAATCGAAAAGGAAATACTGACTAACAGTTTTTCTTTTAAACAGTTTTATTTGAGGAGGATTAGGCGAATTATTCCCGTATTATTTTTTGTTCTACTTGTTTGTACTATTCCTGCTTATTTTATGTTTGCAAGTGATTTTGAAGCTTTCTCACGAACACTTATTCATACTATTGTTTCTACCAATAATATTCACTTATGGATAAACAACAAGCAATATTTTGCTGAAAACTCAGAGCTTATGCCGCTCTTACATACTTGGTCTTTATCTGTAGAAGAACAATTTTATTTTATATGGCCGGCTATTCTTTTGATGCTATCTAAATTAAAATCGATTAAAGTCAAAAGAATTGCCATTCTGTGCATCTTATTTATTTCGCTACGATACTCCATTTATTTGACTGATACAGATCAAAACACAGCATACTTTTTACTTCAAGGAAGATTTTTTGAACTGGGCATAGGTGCAACATTAGCCGTTTTTTGGCAATCGCTGCCTCTAGCTAAAAAAATGATTAACACTATCTTATCTATAGTTGGACTATTACTAATCTTACTACCTGCAGTATTTTTACAAAAAGAAAGTTTATTTCCTGGTATAAATGCTTTGTGGCCTTGTCTTGGGGCTGCGTTTTTAATTTACTCTAATAAAGGAAATGACAGAAATGAGGGATTGGTTAATACAATTTTAAGAAATAAATTCATTGTTCTTATTGGTACCATTTCCTATTCGATGTATTTATGGCATTGGCCACTATTTGCCTTTCTTAAATATTTTGGTATCGAACTCATTGGAGCAACTAGGATAAGTGCGTTACTGATTATCTTTCTACTATCATATTTAAGCTGGAAATACATTGAGCAGCCATTTCGAACCACCTTAAAATTCAATTTCAAGAAAACACTGCTTTATATAATGCTACCTGTTGTAGCAATCTCAGTTAGCATTTATGGAATTGTGGACAAATATGATGGTTTTCCTGACCGCTATCCTACCTTGTCTGAATTCAATCCCAAAACTAATTACCCGAGTAACCTCAGAAAAAATTGTTTTGATAAATTTAAAATAGGTAACTGCGAAGAGTGCTTTTTAGGAATTGAAAAAGATAGCTTGAATGGTGTTCTAATAGGAGACTCATTCGCTAACCATACTGCTGCATTTTTAGATGTTCTAGCAAAAGATGCTAATATGTACATACATGATTCAGCCGCTGGAGGGTATCCAATATTAGTGAATCACGATGATCAAAACAAACCTACTAAGGATGAAAAATATGGTCTAGATAGATTAACATATGCAAAGCAATTTAAAACAATATTCATTGCTGCTAACTGGAACAATATTAGTAGATCAAAAATAAATAGCAATCGAGTGTTAAATAGTATTGAAGAACTAGTAAAACTGAATAAGAATGTAGTTATTTTTGATTGTCTCCGAGCACTGCCGGAAATGAAATTACATAAATTAATGTTGACAAAAGCTTATCCAAAAAATTATGACGAAAGTTATATCTTTGCTCCCGAGCCAAGATCTAGCGATTATTTAGTGTACAAAATTCAAAAAAGATTTCCTCAGGTAATTATTATTGACATGAATGAAAGCGTAAAAATTGACCAAACACATTTTACAACCCAAATAGACAACTCTATTGTCTACAGAAATGAAGACCATTTAAACACGAGTGGAGCTGAACTTATGGCTAAGAAATATTTAAAATTACATACAAATCCATTAAAAAAATTATAAAAAAAATGAACTCATTACAAACGATTATAGAGCAAGCATGGGAGAACAGAGCTCTGCTTCAAGAAGAAACTACTACTACTGCCATTAGAGAAGTTATTGAACTTCTTGACGCAGGAAAATTACGTGTTGCAGAACCTAAGGGTGACGGATGGCAAGTAAACGAATGGGTAAAAAAAGCTGTAGTAATGTACTTTCCTATTCAAAAAATGGAAACGTGGGAAGCAGGAATTTTTGAGTACCATGACAAAATGCTTCTTAAAAAAGACTACGCTGAAAAAGGAGTTCGTGTAGTTCCAGGTGCATCAGCTCGATACGGATCTTTTATTTCAAGTGGTGTAATTATGATGCCAAGTTATGTTAATATTGGTGCTTATGTAGATGCTGGTACTATGGTTGACACATGGGCTACAGTGGGAAGTTGTGCTCAAATAGGTAAAGATGTTCACTTAAGCGGAGGTGTTGGTATCGGTGGTGTTTTAGAACCATTACAAGCAGCCCCAGTTATTATTGAAGATGGTGCTTTTATCGGTTCTCGCTGTATAGTAGTTGAGGGAGTTCACGTTGGTAAAGAGGCCGTTCTTGGAGCTAACGTATGCTTAACTGCTTCAACAAAAATAATAGATGTTACAGGAGATACTCCAGTTGAAATGAAAGGTTTTGTACCTGCTCGTTCAGTAGTTATCCCAGGAAGTTATACTAAAAAGTTTGCTGCGGGTGAGTTTCAAGTTCCATGTGCATTAATCATAGGTACGCGTAAGCCATCAACTGATTTAAAAACTTCATTGAACAATGCTTTACGTGAATACGACGTAGCAGTATAAATTAATACAAATAAAATTATCATGAATATTGGCTTTGAAGCAAAAAGAGTTTTTCACAATAAAACAGGTTTAGGCAATTACAGCCGTGACTTGATTCGTATTCTTAGCCAATATTCTGCTAATAACAAGTACTTCCTATACAATCCGAAGCAATCAAAGGAGAATTTGTTTACTACCAATGAAAGCAACGTATTTGAAAAGAAACCTAGAACTCCTTATTACACGAAGTTCTATAACCTGTGGAGGCAAAAAGGTATAGTAGCCGATCTGATTCAAGACGAGATTACTCTTTTTCATGGTTTATCGGGAGAAATTCCAATGGGATTAAAACAAAAGAACATAAAAAGTATCGTGACTATTCATGATCTTATTTTTATGCATTACCCCGAGTTGTATTCCTTTTTTGATAGAAAAATACATTATTTTAAATTCAAAAAGGCGGCAACACATGCAGACAAAATTATTGCAATTAGCGAGCAGACAAAAACTGATATTGTACGATTTTTGAAGGTCGATCCTGCAAAAGTACAAGTTATATATCAAGGTTGTAATGCTGTTTTTAAAGAAGAATATAGTTCTGATGAAAAAACCGAAGTTGCAAACCGCTACCATCTTCCAAAGGAATTTATTTTGAACGTAGGAACAATAGAAGAGCGAAAAAATGCACTTACAATTGTAAAAGCGATCAAAAATATTGATACAACCTTAGTTTTAGTAGGAAAAGAAACAAAGTATAGTGCTGCAATAAAAACCTATATTGCAAAAAATAACATGAGCCACAAAGTTATTTTTCTAAAAGGGCTAACTAGCAAAGATTTAGCTATAACCTATCAGCTGGCTACCGTATTTGTATATCCTTCTATTTTTGAAGGTTTTGGAATCCCAATTATCGAAGCATTATTTTCTAAAGTTCCTGTGATTACCAATAAATTTGGCGTTTTCCCAGAAGCAGGAGGACCTGATAGTATTTATATCGATCCAAATAACACTGAAGAATTAGAATCAGAAATCAAATTACTACTAAAGGATGCTAATTTGCGAACTACCATTTCTAAAAAAGGTTTTGAGTTTGTGCAACAATTTAATGATGAAGCGATCTACCAAGAGTTGAACCAACTTTATCAATCAATTATGGATAATTAAAATTAATTATTACGAATAACTGTACTATGACTACAACATTATTAGTAACTACTTACAACTGGCCAGAAGCATTGAATTGTACCTTAAAAAGTATCGAAAAACAATCTGTTATGCCTGATGAAATAATCATTGCCGATGACGGCTCTACACAAGAAACAGCTGATTTAATTAAACTTTGGCAACAAAAAATAAAAATCCCCATTATTCATTCGTGGCAGGAAGATGATGGATTTAGAGCTGCAGCCTCGAGAAACAAGGCAATTGCGAAAGCATCAGGAGAATATATAATTATGATCGATGGTGACTTAATTTTACACCCTAATTTTATACTGGATCATATTAAACATTCTAAACCAAATCAATTCTCCATTGGAACTAGAGTACTTTTGACCGAAAACTACTCTAAAGAAGCAATCAAAAATGACTTACATACCTTTGATATCCAAGCTGACAACATAATTTCAAACGCGAAAAATAAGATTAATAATTCTTTTTTATCAAACCTAATAAGCTACAAAACTAAAAGTTATAAGCAAGTGCGATCATGTAATATGGCATGTTTTAAAAATGATTTAGTAAAAGTTAATGGTTTTAATGAAGACTTTATAGGTTGGGGTCGTGAGGATACTGAACTTGTAGTTAGATTATTAAACGCTGAAATCGTTAGAAAAAACATTAAATTCAATGCAAACGTATTGCATATTTATCATAAAGAAAATAGTAAAAAAATGTTACCCGCTAATGATTTAATACTTGAAAAAGTGATCAATCAAAGATTGAAAAGATGTGACAATGGGTTGGATCAATACCTATGATTCAAATCGATTTCTCCATTCTTGAACGATTTTATCATCTGTAAATTTTTCTAAAACCTTATGCGATTCTTCCACGTATTGAAGCCTCAAAGAATCATTTCTCATGAGTTTTTCCATACTTTCTGCAAAAGCTTTGTGATCATTTCTAGGAACTACCAATCCCGATACTCCATTTTGAACTAGGTCAGCAACACCTCCATGACTAGCTGTCGTTACTATAGCATTGCAGTAACAAATAGATTCAACTAGACCCATCCCTAAACCTTCACAGTTAGAAGACAATATAGATATTTTACTAGCAGATAAATGAGTACCGATATCTGTAACCATTCCTTTAAATACAATATTTTTAATATTATTTTTTGCAGCATAACTCTTCATTTTATCACCAATTGCACCATCACCAAGAATATGTAATTCCCAGTTAGGATACTTATGTGCAATTTGCTTCCAAGCTTTTACTGTCATGAACGAATTTTTATGTTTATCTTCCAATCGAGACAAATAAACAATGACATTATCTTTAAGGTTAACATCACAATAAATTCTATTTACATCTATATGTAAAGGGTTATATATTGTAAACACTTTATCAAGTACTTGTGGCGAATTCCTATATAATTTTTTTATTTCGTTGGCTGACCCTTTACTAACACAGGCTATACCATTCTCAGATAATAACAAATAGTTTTTTAGCTTTAAAATCTTAAATGGTCTAAAACATTGAGCAACCAAATATTTAACGGCCAAAAATGGCTTATTCAGCATATCCGATACTGAGATATACTTGTCTAAATAGGCATGTGGTGAACCATGATACTGCGGAATAGCTTTGACTCCTGCACGCTTTGCTGCCTTTAGCAAAGCAATCGAAACGGACATATTGTCTCCAGAAAATATTAAATTTTTTATTTTAAGTTCAGTAAACTGTTTAAACAATTTTTCTTCAAGCTCTTTTGTAGAGGACCTCAAATTTAAGTATTTTATCGAATTAGGATAAGGAAAATGAGGGGTTTCAAAATTATTGTGTTGTGAAAGCAAATACTCCACTTCAATACCGGAGGCTATGAATAGATTAATTAAACTACAACTTACACGCTGAACACCTCCTATTGGAGTGTGATCAACTATAAAAAAATCAATTTTTAGTTTATCCATAGATTTTGAAAATTCTTGTTTGCAAATATAAAATATAATACATTTGATACTAAAAAAACCAGATGAATTCTCAAAAAATATCAGCCGCTATACTGACTTTCAATAATGAAAAATACATCGAAAATGTTCTAAAAAAACTATATTGGTGTGACGAAATCATTATCATGGATTCGTACAGTACCGATGCTACGCTAGATATTTGTAAAAAGTACAACGCCACCGTTTTTCAAAACAAATTTGAAGGGTTTGGAGCTCAAAAGCAACTATTAATGTCTAAATGCAAAAACGAGTGGATTATATCTATTGATTCAGACGAAATCCTAAGTGATGAATTAATAAAAAACATCACCAATTTAACAGTAAAAAACTTCGATGATAATGCTGGATTTTTAATCAAAAGAAGACATATTTTTTTAAATAGAAGATTTAATCATGGTAAGGAAAGTAACATTTGGATCTTACGATTATTTAATAAAACTAAAGGAGGAGTTACAGATAATGTCGTACATGAAAGCATACAAATAACTGGCGCCACCGCCAAAGTAAATGGTGACCTACTGCATTATACTATTGACGAACTAAAAGAAGCTATTTCTAAAATGGACAGGTATGCTCAATTAAAAGCAGAGGAATATTATAAAAGAGGTAAGAAAAGCACTTGGTTTAAACTTTACATCAACTTTCCGTTTACTTTTTTCAGAGAATATATTTTAAACCGCAATTTCATGAATGGATACGAGGGCTACTTATGGGCAATTTTAGTAGCGCAAGGTGCTGGCTTAAAGTATCATTATTTGAGAGAAATGTACATCAAATCAACTTAAAACTTCCTGTGTTTCCATCTTCTATGTGTCCACAAATAAAATTCTGGTGCTGCTACAATTTGAGCTTCTACTTTTCTAAGGAATAAATCAGTGATTTCATAATTTGGTATCCCTTCAGTGTTTTCGGCTAAAATTTCGAACTCTGCTTCATAGAAACCTCTTTTTACTTTGGTAACTTTAAGATAAACGACGGACATATCATATTTCTTTGATAGGAACTCTGCGCCAGTATAAACTGGAACTCCGATATTCATAAACGGAGCCCAATGAGTTTTAGGCTTCGATTGAGGCGATTGATCACTCACAAAACCATAGATCACTTTTTTACCAAGTTTAACATTTTCAGCTATTACACTTGAGCTGTCATTGGTATGTATTAAACGTGTATTAAACTTAGAGCGTATCTTTATAACTAGACGATCAAAATACTTATTATTTATTTTTTTATAAATGCCATATCCTTCATATGTGATTTTAGTATTCATAATGATAGCCCATTCATAACTAGCATAATGTGCCAACATCATGATCACACTTTTACCTTTCTTTTCAAAATCTAAATAAGTTTCTAAATTTTTAAAGACAAAACGTTTCTCTATTTCATGTTTAGAGATAGACATTGTTTTCATCATTTCAAGAAACATATCACACATATGTTTGTATGCTTTTTTCTCAACAATTGATCTTTCCTCTGCAGACAAATGTGGTAGAGCTAAAGCAATATTATCCCGAACTACTTTTCTTCTATAACGAATGATGTAGTACACCAAAAAGAAAATAGTATCAGACAAAATATACAACAATCTAAAAGGTAAGATCGAAATAAATAAAATAAGCGGATAAACTAAAATAAATAGGAGAAGTTGCATTGTGTTTTATAAAGGTAAAATAGTATTGATTTAATATCTTTGCAAATATAAACAATTACAATGCAAGAAGAAATCTTAAAAGCATACGAAGTCATTAAAGATGGTGGTATTATTCTTTACCCTACTGATACGGTTTGGGGAATAGGTTGTGATGCTACTAATGCTGAGGCTGTCGCCAAAATATACAAATTAAAGCAACGTGCCGAAACCCAAAGCATGATTGTTTTAATGAGCGGTGAGAAGATGATGTACAATGTTTTCAAAGAAATACCCGAGGTAGCTTGGCAGATAATGGACTTATCCGAAAACCCAACTACATTGGTTCTTGACGGACCAAGAAACGTAGCTCCCAACTTAATTGCTCCTGATAAAACGCTAGGAATACGCATTGTAAAAGAGCCTTTTTGTTTCAAATTATTGGAGCGAATGAAAAAACCACTTGTTTCCACCTCAGCTAACATAACAGGTCAACCTACTCCTAAAAGTTTTAAAGAAATAAGTCCCGAAATTATAAAGGGTGTAGACTATGTTGTAAATTTGCACAAGGATAAAATTGCTGGAAAACCATCAACGATTATCAAGTTAACCAGTGATTCGCAGGTAAAAGTAATTCGGAAATAGCTAATAATTGGAGATCGTAAATATAGGACCACAGATTCGCAGATTAAAATTTTTAATTTATGGAAGAGTATTTATATGCTGATGAAACTTATACGATAATTGGAATTCTATTTGAAGTTCATAAAACTTTAGGGAAAGGTTTCTCAGAAATAGTCTACAAAGATGCTTTAGAATTTGAATTTGGCATAAACAACATTCCATATGAGCGTGAAAAAGAGTATTCAGTGAACTATAAAAACACCATTTTAAAACACCGATTTTACGCCGATTTTGTCCTTTATAAATCTATAATTTTAGAAGTTAAAACTGTAGATTGTTTTAATAATAGCCATTATAATCAATGCTTAAATTATCTAAAAGTGTCAGGTAATGAATTAGCATTGCTAGTAAACTTTAATTCTAATTCCTTAGAATACAAACGAATTATTCGCACAAAAAAATAAAAAATCTGCGCATCCGCGGTAGAAACATATGAATTACAAAGAAGCATTACATAATAAAATTTTTCAAGTTATCTCTCAAGCATCTCAAGAACTAAACATTGACAGCTATGTTATAGGTGGTTTTGTAAGAGATTTGATTTTAAAAAGAGATTTTAAAAAAGACATTGACATTGTCGCTGTTGGTAGCGGAATTGAACTGGCATTACAAGTATCTAAATTACTTCCTGAAAAACCTAAAGTACAAGTTTTCAAGAACTACGGCACCGCTATGCTTCGTTTTGAAGATACTGAAATTGAATTTGTTGGTGCTCGTAAAGAGTCCTACCACTTTGAAAGCCGAAATCCAGTGGTTGAAGATGGCACTCTTAAAGATGATCAAGACCGTCGTGATTTCACCATAAATGCCTTGGCAATATCATTGAACAAAAATAATTATGGTGAACTACTAGATCCTTTTGATGGATTGAAAGATATAGAAAAAAAGATCTTAAAAACACCTCTTGACCCTGATATAACCTACTCAGATGACCCGCTGCGTATGATGCGTGCCATACGTTTTGCTAATCAACTAAATTTTGAAATTGAAACAAATTCGTTGCAGTCGATTACTAAAAACGCAGATCGAATTAAAATTATTTCAGGGGAACGCATTGTCGATGAATTGAATAAAATACTTTCGACTGATAAACCTTCAATTGGTTTTTTACTACTATATAAAACTGGACTTCTCGACATTCTTTTACCTGAGCTAACCGCTTTAAATAATGTAGAAGAAATTGAAGGTCAAACACATAAAAATAATTTTTACCATACGCTAGAAGTAGTCGATAATATATGTCCTAATACTGATGACGTTTGGCTAAGATGGTCGGCTCTATTACACGACATTGGGAAAGCGCCAACAAAACGTTTTAACAAAAAGCAAGGATGGACTTTTCACGGGCATGAATTTCTAGGCGGAAAAATGGTGAAAAAGATATTCGAACGTTTGCACATGCCGTTGAACCATAAAATGAAATTTGTTCAAAAAATGGTTATCATGAGCTCGCGACCTATTGTTTTGTCTCAGGAAACAGTAACAGATTCAGCTGTGAGACGTTTAGTATTTGATGCGGGAGAAGATGTTGAAAATTTAATGACATTGTGCGAGGCAGATATCACCACTAAAAATCCATCTAAATTTAAAAAATACCATAACAACTTCATTATTGTTCGAAAAAAGATTGTTGAAGTTGAAGAGCGAGATCAGGTACGTAATTTTCAGCCTCCTATTACTGGAGAAGAAATTATGGAGCTATACAACCTAAAACCTTGTAGAGAAATAGGCGTGCTAAAAGAGGCGATTAAAGAAGCTATTTTAGAGGGAGATATTCCCAATGAGTATCAAGCTGCTTATGATTTCATGCAAGTGCGAGCAAAGAAGTTAGGATTAATTAAAGTTTAACTTTTGTGCATTTTATTTCTCATCTTAAAATAGATAATTTTATACAAAAATAATTCAAGTGAAAAAGTATTTTTTAAAATCGGCACAAATAGCGTTAGTACTAGTATATTTAGTGATTTTTGCAGGCGCATTCGTTAGACTAACTGGGTCCGGAATGGGTTGTCCTGATTGGCCAAAATGCTTTGGATACTACATTCCTCCAACAGAGCAAAGTGAACTATTGTTTGCTTCTGGTAAAGAATATGATAAAGGGCAGGTTATTATTAAAGAGGAGTCCCTTTTAGTTGCGAAAACTGATTTCGTATCAGCATCAAATTTTGATGAAGCAAATTGGGAAAAATACACCAAACACGACTATGCTATTTTTAATCCTATTCATACTTGGGTTGAATACATCAATCGTTTATTGGGTGCATTAGCCGGAATTGCCTGCGTGATTACCTTTGGTTTATCTTTTGGATACTGGAAAGAGAATAAAAAAATCATCATGCTAACCTTCTTAATTTGCGCTTTAATGGGTTTCCAAGCGTGGTTAGGAAAAACCGTAGTTGATTCTGTTTTAAATCCTTTTAAAATCACGACACATATGCTAGCTGCATTATTAATTGTTGCCTTGCAATTGATTGTTATATATGGTGTAAAAGAGAACAAGAAAACTATTGTCTTCAACAAAAAATTCAATTTGATTTTGATTGCATCTTTGCTATTAACTATTGTTCAAATCGTTTTAGGAACTAGCGTAAGAGAGCATGTTGATCATATCTCAGAAACAGGTGTACCTGCAATCATGTGGCTTCAAAACCCAACACTTTCATTTTACATACACCGTTCGTTTTCTATAATCGTATTACTGACTAATTTATATTTACTATTTTTAAACAACAAATTAGTACTTGGATTCACAAAGTTAAACTGGGTGTTTTATATTTTACTAATTGAAATTGCTTCTGGAATTAGTATGTATTATTTTGATTTCCCTTTTGGAACTCAAACTATACATATTGTTCTAGCAACACTATTATTTGGTATTCAATTTTATTTAATTTTGGAATCGAAAACAAAAAAAGTACTTTCGTAACACATTTATACAACTGACTATATTGTCGCATTTCCTCGTTCATTAACTTAAAATGTCAAAACTTGCTGCTCAAGATAAATTTCTTGACCTATCAGATTACGGGAGATCCTTTGGAACTATGCTCGCTAATCTATTAAAAAACACACGGTTTACTCCTATTCACGTAACATTGCTATTTGGAGTATCAGGATTGCTTGCTATTTATTTTATTTTGGAAAATCAATTTTATCTTGCTGGATTTTTTATCATTTTAAAGTCAGGCATTGATGCCGCAGATGGTGAGTTAGCACGTATTAAAAATACACCATCTTACACCGGACGCTATTTAGATAGCGTGTTTGATATTATTCTGAATTTTCTTTTTCTAGTAACTATTTGGTACATAACTGAAACCTCTTTCATAATGACATTAGGTGCTTTTTTTTGTATTCAACTACAAGGAACACTTTACAATTACTACTACGTGATTTTGAGAAATAAATCTGTAGGAGGAGATACAACAAGCAAGATTTTTGAATACAAATCACCCAAAGCGCTAGGAAATGAGAGTCAAAAAGCAGTTGATATTTTATTCCAAATTTATAATGTTGTTTATGGAGGTTTCGATAAGATAATTCATATGATGGATAGCGATGCGTACAAAGTAAAAACGTTTCCGAACTGGTTTATGACCCTAGTCTCTCTCTACGGTCTAGGTTTTCAATTATTGATCATTGCCTTGATGCTTGCACTTAATTTAGCATCCTATATAATACCGTTTTTTATAGCATACACAATTTTGATTTTCGTTTTAATTGCGATAAGAAAATCAGTTCTCAAGGTCGAAGATCAGCGTTACTAAAACAACAGATCGAAATATCACAACATTTCCCGAAAAAACTATAACACCTTGTACTTCATTTAGTAGCATCTTTGTAATAGACATTTATTAATTATTAAATCTATATATTATGCCAAATTCAGAGGAAATAAAAGGAAACTGGAATGAAATGAAAGGTAAATTAAAGCAAAAATATGCTGAACTTACCGAAGATGATTTGTTATTCGAAGAAGGAAAAGATGACGAGATGTGGGGAAAACTACAGCAAAAATTAGGTAAGACTAAGAAAGAGATTATGTCTTTATTTGAATAAAAATTATCTATTAGTTGAAAAATCCTACTTGCATTATTTTCAAATAATTCAAGTGGGATTTTTTTTACTATTCTATTTACTTAACCAATCTTTAAAGTCTGCTACCTTTTCTCGACTTACTATAACCTCTTCCTCTTTATAGGATGGCAAAATTACTTTAAGTCGCGAATTGCTGTATACTATGATTTCTTTTATTGCTTTCATTGGAATGATGAACTTGCGGCTTATTCTATAAAATTGTTTAGAATCGAGCTCTTGTTCTAAAATTTCCAAAGTCGATTCAATAAGATAATCCCTATTATCAAAAGTGTGGATGTAAGTCCCTTTGTTTTCGCTATAGAAGCATTCGATTTCGTCGACAGCTATTACTTTTAGATGTTGACCAATTTTTACCGTAAATCTCTTTTTGTATTCTTTATCAAAAGGATTTGCCAGCATTTTTTTAATTTCCTCAAAATCAAGCTGTAACTTTTCTTGCTTAGGTAAACGTTCTTTAAATTTTGAAACAGCAGATGCTAAGTCATCCTCATCGATAGGTTTTAAAAGGTAATCTATACTATTCAATTTGAATGCTCTAAGCGCAAATTCATCATAAGCCGTAGTGAAAATGATAGCACTTTTAATCTCGATTTTTTCAAAAATCTCAAATGACAACCCATCCGATAATTGAATGTCTAAAAAAATCAAATCAGGATGTTCATTTTTAGAAAACCACTCAATAGCTTCAGCAACCGAATGCAACATCACTCCCACTTCAATATTTAGTTTATCTAATTTTCTTTGTAATAGTCTTGCTGCTGGTTTTTCGTCTTCGATTATGATTGTGGTCATATAGCTATTTCTTAAGTTTAGAGTATTTAGTAATTGGTAATTATCAACATAAAATTAATCAAAAACATGACTTTCCAGTAAACTCCAGTTTTGGATAAAATCTATTTTTGGATCTGAACAAAGATACACGGGAATATTATTTTCCTCGTCAATTACGTATTTATGCTTTATCATTTTTACTAATTTACAAGTTTTAAAAAATTTTTCAATTACCCGTTTTTCATTTCCAATACTGATACAAAATTCACCTTTAGTATTCCCAGTCCCCCAAGACCAGAAACTACCATGAGCACACACAGGATTAGGTAATTTGTATTTTTTTCCTATTATCTGAATGGCTCCCGCTTCACCATAATTTTCAGCCCAGATCATATATTTTTTTCTTTCACTTGATGGTAATGATTTGTACAAGTTATGCACTAACTGCACTTGCTCCTCCCAGCCAAACATATCAGCAAAATCATCTGTTAAAATAACTCGGCCGTCATCTTCAGGTTTTAGATTCAAATAGGAAACATAGGTTGAAATGGGAAGAACTGGAATTGCATGCGGTATAAAAGGGATTATAGGTATAAATAAAGCGGCTGCAACTGCATAATTCCATTTAGGACTGCCTTGAAGCAATCTTTCTACTTTAACTGCTCCTGCAGCAAAAAGTATTGGATACATGGCAAAAAAGTAGTACTCTTTTGACTGCATAAACCACATCACAATGAAAGTAACCACCGCTGCGATTCCCATGACCTTATACTCTTTTAGTTTGGAATCAAAAAAATAAGCATACAATCCTATCAAGCTTATAGACAAAACTAAGGGGTGTTTCAATTGTCCTAACACAAAATCAAAAATTCCGTTTTGATTTAACTGACTTTCTTTTAATTTTTGTAAATGTAGTAAAGCAGGAAAACCATGATCATATTGCCAAAATACATTTGGCAGGAAAATTATTAAAGTAATTAATCCTCCTACATAAAGCGTTCTGTTTTTAAATAAAATGCCCTTTTGATAAAAGAAAAGCCCGATCACTATTCCCATAATCCAAATTAGGAAAGTGTATTTATTCATCAATCCTAAACCACAAGATATTCCTAAATAAATAAGAAATTTTTCATTTTTAGAATTAAAATATTTCAATAAAAAGTAAAACCCTACTATCCAGAACAACTGATCAAAAGCAACTGGTTGAAACAACATATGATTGCGATAATATGGTATAAAAGATAAAACTGCAGTTCCAGCAAGCAAAACTGCCTTCTTTTTTCCTCCAAGCTCTATAGCAACTAAACAGCACAATACCAGAATTAGAACACCCGCCAAAGTGGAAAAAAAACGAACTCCTGACAAGGAATAACCAAAAACAAAATGAGCAACTTTACCAACTAAAGCGATAAACGGCGGAAATTCAAAATATCCCCAAGCTAAGTGCTCACTTGCTGATAAATGCAACAGTTCATCTCTATGGAAACCATAATTGTGATTTCCATAGAGATGAATAACTAATTTTATAATTGTTAGTATTATTAAAATAGGAAAGTACTTTTTCATTAAATCATTTTTGTAATTAACAGAGATAAAAACTGAATTACTCCCATTTTTCACTTTGATCCTTTTTCATGAATTCCTGAATTTTATTTTCTTCCCAATCGGTTCCAAAAAACAAGTCTCTACCAAAAACCGACAATCCGTGGGCAGCTAATCCAATTCCCCAAAAAAGTGCTGTACTCCAGGTTTCCCATTTCATGAATATTTCTGAGCTGTTATCATTGCTATTAAAATTCGAAAAAATAATAAAAGCATTTACCAGTACAAACACTAGCGAATGAACATAAAACCCTTTAATCCTTTTAACTCGCTTGTAGGCTAAGTTATATAACTCATCAGGGTTATTGCCTTGTTCTTGATAATTTTCAAACATTCTTCTTCTGTAACGTCCCATAATTTAGTCCTTTATTTGTTTGCTCCTTTTTTTTGATTCTCTTGCTCTTTGGTCATGAATTCCTTTATTTTTTGTTCTTCCCAATCTTGGCTCATAAAAGGCATATAATTAAAAACCTTCATTCCATGGATAACCACTCCTATTCCCCATCCTAATAGAGGCCAATAAAACCACAAATGGTTTGGCGAAGTCCATAAATTAAGTGCTAAGAGCCCTAAATTAACAAACACGTAAGAGGCTAGATTACTATAAAATCCTTTAATTTCATCAACTCTCTTTTTAGCATTAAAATATCGCTCGTCTTGTATATATGTATTTTCCATAATTATTTCCATTTTTGTTTAGATGTGTCTTTTTCTAAAATCTCTTGAATTTTACGCTCTTCCCAGTTTTTACCGTATCCGAAAACTTGTAAGGCATGCATAGTTAACCCAAAGCCCCAACCTAAAGCCGAAAACCAAAACCAATGAAATTGTGGTGAAAATTTGAGGTTGATAAAAATCAAAAATGGGATTACACAACAATACGAAATCAAGTTTCCATAAAACCCCTTTAGTTCTTCTACTCTTTTTTTAGCTCTAAAATAAGCATTGTTCTCATTATAATTTGCTGCTGCTTCCATAACAGTGGTTTGTTTTGTTAAAATTGGTATTTTGACCGTAAATGTTTTTTCGTTTTGTTCTATTATCACTTTTCGCTTGGTGATTATCGCATAGCGACTAATTATATTTTGAAGTCCTACTCCTTGCCTGTCTTGTAAAACTTCCTTTTTTTGGTAGTCATTTTGAATTACTAAAAAGCCGTTCTCGATATAAATTCTAATTTGTAAGGGTCTTTGGGCACTTATTACATTGTGTTTTACTGCGTTCTCCAATAAAAGCTGTAGTGAAAGCGGCACTACTTTGGCTTCTGGATCTGGATTTATTACTTTTAATTCGTACTCCAAACTGTCCTCAAAACGCATTTTTAATAAATTCATATATGTTTTGGCGAAAGTCAATTCTTCCTCGATAGAAACCAATTCTTTGTCTTTTTGTTCCAAAACATAACGATATACTTTAGATAATGAAGTAGTAAAACGTTGCGCATTATCTGGATTTTCTTCTATCAAGGAACTTAAGACGTTTAAGCTATTAAATAAAAAATGAGGGTCTATTTGATTCTTTAAACTTTCAAACTTGGCATTAGCAGTACCTGCAATTATTTTTTGTTCTTTTACTTTGTTCTCGTTATATGCCTTGTAGAAATAGATCAAATGAATTCCTAATAATATTACAAATGTTGTAATCGTAGCCACAATGTAATTTGCTGGTTTTTCATTAGTCAGAAAATCCGATAGAGTACCACCTTCTATAACTACATCTTCAAAAATCCGCAACAAGAATATGACAAATAAGGAAAGAAAAAATGAACTTAAAAACCCAACTACAATTCTTCTTATTGAATACTTTCGACTTTCAAAAAAAGTATCTAAGTAGATGTATAAACATGCATTAGAATAGTACAACACCATTCCGTAAAGCATTGTGTATAAAAAATTGATTTTTAAATGGTTATCAAATTTTATAACGCCTCCGTTCAGAACATCAATTATAAGTAATACTACAAAAATCGACAGAGAAATAAAAAATGCTCTTGGAAACTCTTTTAAAAATCTATTTATATTCATCTTTATTTTTTGAATAAAATCTTGTTTACTATTTACATTTGGCTTGTGCAGCTAAGGCTCTATCTAATCCCCAACTTGGTGAGAACAAAGTTTCAGGCTTAAAAGTAGCAAAAAGTCCAATAGCTTTTTCTATTTGAGCACACATGGGTTTTGTATCGGTTCCCCAAAACTGCGCCGCTCCTATTTCAAACTCTGCTTTACCAAAAATAACTCTCGGATTGTTTGGAGCCAATGCTTCTGCTTTACCATATAATCCCATAGTTGCTCCCGAGAGCTTTTGTCCATTAGTCATAGGGTCAAAACTTATCCAAGCCGTATTAATCATCGCTTGCATCACTAAAAGCTCGGCGTTAGTTTCGTCTTTAGCAAGTTCTAAACTAAGTGCGTTTTGAGCTTTAGTTAGTAATAAGGTAACTTTTTCTTTATCTTTGGTTCCAAAAGCAGCTGTTGTGTTTACCAAAGCTACATAATAATTAGGTAACCATTTGTTGGGCTCAGCAGCGGCAATTCTTTCGAATAAATCTGAAGCTTCGGTATTTTTTCCTTGTTTCCAAAGCCCAAATGCTTTTCCCATTCCTTGTTCAAATTGTCCTGCGCTCGCTGTAGCTGCCGATTGTTGGCCTTGAGCCGAAATAAAAGTAATTACAAATAATGTGAATGCGGTGATTAATTTAGTCATGATTTCTAGTTTTAAGGTTGATTAATTGTTTTATGATGATTAAAACGTTGATTATCTATAGTTCAAAAGTAGTCCTGATGTAACAATAAATAAATTTAATAGTACTGAACTGTCGCTTTTTGAGGATGAATCGGTTATTGGGTCCAAAGTTTGAAAGTCTAAAGTCTAAAGTGAGCATTGTTGCTAGTAATACTTTTAGGTCTTAAAAATCTTAATTTTGGACCTGTTACAACTTGCGACTTTCAAACTTGCGACTAATTATAAATTCTTCAACTGATTGTCTTTTTTGTCATTGCTGATGGTCCAAAAGAAACCAACGAAAAAGAATCGATCAGCAGTTGGAATAATTTCTTTTCTGTCATAAAAACCAGTATTGTCCGGATTCCTAGCGTAATCGTACCCGAATACATTTTGCGTTCCCAAGACATTTGAAACCGAGAAATACAAGATCTTTTGTTGACTGATTAGATAGGCCCAATTAAAACTAAGGTTGTTGTATGCCTTTGTTTTTCCGTTCATGAATTGAGTTTCATTAGGATTATTATAAGGACGACCCGAGCTAAACGAATTAGTAAATCCTATTTGTGAGCGCCAATCAGTGATGAAATATTTAGTAACGAGGGACAAAGAGTGATCAGCTACAAAACTTGGAGTTGCAGTGGTAGAGAAGTTTTTATAGTCTCTTTCCGTATCGATGTACGAATAGGACAACCAGTATTCCAAATTCCTCATAGTTTTGCCATCTCTCCAAAAGATATCCAATCCCTTTGCGTAACCTGATCCTGTATTGTTAAAAACAGAGTTGTAAGCAATCGCTGGCGTAGCATATTTTACTAAATTGTCATACGCTTTATAATACGTTTCAGCTCTAAATGTCTGATTGTCTTTGCTATATTGAAAATTAAGAATATAATGGGAAGCGCTCTCGCTTTCGAACTGATGTAATTTAGAATATTTGATATAATCTACGCTAGGGCTTTGAGTGAAATTCCCATAGGCCAAAGAAAACTGACTATTTTTTGACACCTTATACGCCATCGAAATTCGTGGCGCTATAGCCGTTTCATCAAGCAAATCATTGTATGATGCTCTTAAACCCACTTTGGCAGCTAACTTTTTAGAAAATAAAATGTCAGCCTCCGTAAAAATAGCAGCGATGTTAGAGTTGTACCCATTTGATTTAGTCGCACCTATATTAGGTATGAAATCTTCATCAAATTTGGTTATGAAATAATCACTTCCTAAAGACAATTTGAAATAATTAGAGAAATTCTTTTTTAGTTTTAGCTTCAAGTGTGCGGCGTTTTCGTCATTTACTACATTATCTAGATCAAGCCCTATTTGGTTCTTACTGTAACCGTAACTTAAACCCGTCACCAGTTGCCATCCTGTTCCAAAACGGCCATTGTATGAGGTATTAAAATAGAAATTATTGTTGTTCACAGCTACTCTTACCTTATCAGGTGTATTTATATTCTCTTGATTGATATCCAATTGTGAAGAATCGAAAGCAGCATAGACCTTCAAAATTCCGTTATTAAAATTATAGCGGTAAACCGACTCCCCAGACAAGGATTGAAACGGTTTGTTCCAATCTAAGTTTTGAGGAATAACAGCTTGATAGGGTGCTAAATTGATGTACGACGCATTTACGCTAAGCGAACTTTTATTCCATTTTTGAGTATTTCCTAATCCTAAACCAACAGTCATTAAGGAGATTTCGGTTTTGTTTTGATCGGGTGTATCCTCGGTATTTAATAGTAAAACGCTAGAAAGCGCTTCGCCATATTCGGCTGAATAACCTCCTGTTGAAAAGGCGATTCCACTGAACAAAAATGGAGAAAAGCGACCTCGTGTAGGCACATTCCCAATAGTTGCATTGTAGGGTTGCGCAACTCGAATTCCGTCAACAAATGTCTGCGTTTCATTGGCCTCACCACCGCGTACAAAAAGTCGGCCATCCTCACCTACACTTTGTGTTCCGGGTAAAGTTTGTAGCGCTGCAATGATATTTCCTGCTGATCCTGCCGTAGTTACAATATCCAGCGGTTTTAAGACTGCTACTCTTGCTTTATCACCTGTTTCCATCGTGCCTGCCGAAATAACAACGGCATCTAGTGTATTACTAGTTTCTTGTAATACGATTATTTTGTTTTGAAAATCAGTAATATTTATTGTTGTTTTACTCGTTTCATAAACTAGAAAGCTAGCAACTAGCACTTGGTTTCCTGTTGCAGTAGTTGTAAACGAAAAATGTCCGTTCTCGTTTGTAGTAGCACCATCATAAGTACCGTCAATATATATGTTTGCTCCTGCAATAAATTTTCCTTTTTTGTCTACTACTTTTCCCGAAATAGTACTTTGAGCAAATGATGCTGTTGCAAAAAATAAAATGACTACTGTAATAATTGATTTCATGTGGTTTGATTTTGATGATTCAAATGTAAATTAAATGTGTGCCATCAAAAATTGAAACTAACTGAACTGTTGAATATGTAGGATGAGTTGTTGTAATTTTTATTTTAGATTATATTTACACCAAACGTGACTGTGAGCAGTAGGTATTTTGCATGAGGGATAGCAGTGAAAATCCTTTTTTGAGGCTTTTTGGCCAAAAAAAAGATTGTAACGAATAGCCCGACCGACCCCGATAACTATCGGGATTTTGGAGGGCATGCCCAACTAATACAGCATTTATTAAAGAATAAAAACGATGACCGAAAAAGAGAAAATGATCGCTGGGGTGTATTACCATGCTGGAGACGCGACCTTAGTTAAAGATAGGCGACGTGCTAAAAACCTGCTTCACCGCTTGAATGTTCTAGAGTACCGCATTACCAAAAAAGCTAGAGATATAATTGCAGAACTGATTCCAGCTGTTGGAGCTAACCTATATATTGAGCCTCCGTTTCACTGTGATTATGGTTATAACATTGTTTGTGGGGACAATGTTTACTTTAATGTGAATTGTGTTGTGCTGGATTCTGCTCCCGTGCGCATAGGTTCGAATGTATTTTTTGCGCCTAATGTTCAGTTGTATACTGCTACGCATCCACTCGAAGCTGATTTGCGCAGAACACTAGAAAGCGCTTTACCCATTACGATTGGTGATGATTGCTGGATAGGAGGCAATTCCGTTATATGTCCGGGAATCACAATTGGCAATGGATGCGTTATAGGAGCTGGATCAGTGGTTACAAAAGATATTCCAGATAATTCGTTAGCGGTGGGTAATCCCGCAAAAGTGATTCGGAAATTGAATGAATAGGTTGCTAAAATTTAAAAAAAGTTCAAATAGAAAAATAGCCTATATTTGGCAAAAATCATTAACATTAAATAATTTATAATGAAACCACTTAGAGTATTCTTAGTTTTGCTGCTTCTTGTTGTAGCAAATTCGGTATCTGCACAATCTACATTCGATAAATGGCCCGCCATCAAAGAGTTTCACGATGTAATGTCAGAAACTTTTCATCCTGCAGAGGAAGGGAATCTAACACCTATAAAAGCAAGGTCCGAGGAAATGATGAATAAAGCTGCTGCACTTATGACTGCTAGTATGCCTGCAGAATTTAAGACTAAGGCTATCTATGCATCGGTTGAAAAATTAAAGGGACAGAGTAATGCACTGCATGACTTAATTACAACAAAGGGATCTGACGATGTAATTGTAAAATCATTAACTGAGATGCATGATGTGTTTCATGAAATTGTGGGACTTTGCTCCGAAACAAAAAAATAATAGACAAGCCTAATCATTCGATTAGGCTTTTTTGATGTACAATAATAAAAATGCTTAAAGATTTTAGTCAGGTGAAGTAATACCTTTTTTAAGTTGCTATAAAACAATACATCACCTACTAAATCACTTCTGCTCCAGCATCCATTTGCATAGAAGACAAAACATGTAACTTGTTTATGATACCTCACAAAATTATCCTGCAAGGGAATCGTTCTCTATAAAATGGCCGATTTCATTTTAAATATTTTAAATTTGCATTTCCTAAAAGGAACTTTAATAACGATTTTAAATCGATCCTGAAATGCACACCATTAGCCAAATAAAAAAAAACATTACGTTTATAAAATTACGAAAATTAATTATTGTATCGATTTTAATTAGTTTTCTCTCTGCCTTTTTAGGGATTTCATTGAAGAAACTCACTGAACATTATGAAGAAATCTTCTTTAATCAAACCACACTACACCCGGTCTTTATATTTATTTTTCCTGTTTTTGGATTGTCTGTAATTTATTTTTTGAGACAGTACGTTTTTAATAAAAAAGAAAATAAAGGAATAAACGAGATTTTTGCCAGTACTTCATCCAAAACAAAAAACCTCCCTAGTTTCAAGATTCCATCTCATTACATTAATGGTTTATTGACCGTAATTTTTGGAGGTTCAACAGGAATTGAAGTTTCAACAGTTGTAGCAACTGCAACTATAGGATCAGTTGCACAACGCAAGCAAAATGTTTTTAAAGACTACAAAACGGAGCTAATTTGCGCAGGAATTGCAGCAGGTATAACAGCTTTATTTAACAGTCCTATCGCTGGACTTTTTTTTGTGCTTGAAGTAATCTCAAGAAAAGTAACTCGTGCTTTTATCATTAGTAACCTCATTGCTGTAATTGTAGCTTTTGGACTTGTTTATTTAATTGATGAAGAACCTCTTTTTAATGTACACATCACAACTTGGCATACCAGCGCGATACCTTATTTTATCATTCTAGGAATAATTGCGGGAATCAATTCTGTCTATCTAACACGATGTGTATTGTTTTTCAAGAACAATTTAGGAAAAATTAAAAGCCACTATTACCGCATTTTTATAGGATCAGCACTACTGAGTTCTTCTTTATTTTTCTTTCCGGAACTTTATGGAGAGGGATACCATGCTATTAAAATGATATTCACGAACCCAAATGAGATTAAAATCACTTCTGGATTACTTGTTACTTTTATAGGGATCATTATTTTAAAACCAGTAGTGACCTCAGCTACTTTATTTTCCGGAGGAGACGGAGGTGTCTTTGCTCCCAGCCTGTTTATTGGTGCTTTTTTAGGTTTACTTGTAGCATTAATCTTCAATACTTTTTTTGATGCTAATGTGATTCCGCTTAACTTTATGGTAATCGGAATGGCTGCCATGTTAAGTGCCAGTATTCATGCCCCATTTACTGCCTTATTTTTAATTTGTGGTTTGATTAATGACTACACTTTATTTTTACCAATTCTATTTGTTTGTCTCATTTCGAAATATACAGCTCAGGCAATTTATCCTTATTCTGTTTACTCATACGCAACAGGAATAATAAAATAATTTTATGGCAATCCAAAAAATAAAGAGAACATACCGCAAAACAAAGTATATCTTGTATAAGGAGACTTTAGTTGATTTTAAAGAGCATTTTTGGGCTTTTATAGGATCTTTTGCTGGAATAGGAATAATTGCCTATCTACAATCTCGAACACTTCCAGATTCAGATGTAGTTTTCCTCATTGGATCTTTTGGAGCTTCGTGCGTTCTAATTTATGGTGTCATACAAAGTCCCTTAGCACAACCCCGAAACTTAATAGGAGGTCATGTAATTTCTGCAATTGTAGGAGTCACTGTCGCGCAACTTGCACCTGATATTATGTGGTTAACCGCAGCGCTATCTGTTTCGATATCCGTGATCCTAATGCAACTCACAAAAACATTACATCCACCAGGCGGAGCTACCGCTTTAATAGCAGTGACAGGGTCTGCACAAATTAAAGCGCTAGGATATTGGTATGTACTTTCACCTGTTTTAAGTGGTGTTTTAATTCTTTTATTTGTTGCTCTTATAGTAAATAATATGACTCCCAATAGATACTATCCCACACATAAAAAATACAAGAAAATTAGAAAAATGATTCACAAAAATCTTCCTGATTAGCCTCCACCATCAATCTGTACAAGGAGTCTTAAAATGGTTTTTGCAACTTATTTAGACTACAATTTTTAGAAGATCTTTATAAATTATTAGACTTCATACTAAAAAATCTTATTAACAAATCAAGAATCTGTGCCTAAAGTTCAAGAAGATATTTAAAATTAAATTTTACCTTTGACCTCTCATTAAAAACAAAGATTATGGTTTACAAATTCAGAGTAATTCTAGATGCCGAAGAAGATATTTTTAGAGATATTGCGATACTTGCTGATGACACTTTAGAAGACTTACACAATGCAATCTTCAATTCATTTGGATTTGATGGTATGGAAGTAGCCTCTTTTTATACTTGTGATGAAACGTGGAATCAAGAAGATGAAATTTCGCTTTTTGATACAGGAGATGTTCTTGGAGAGCAAAAAATTATGAGCGATTATGTACTATCTGATATCCTTGATGATGAAAACACTAAGATTATCTACGTATATGATTTTATCAATATGTGGACATTCCTCGTCGAACTTGCTGCTGTTGAAGAGCAAGAGGTAGGTAATTTATATCCTGAAACTTTATTCTCCCATGGTGAAATGCCAGATGAAGCTATGGAAAAAAACTTTGAAGCAGATAATGCCGATGACTATGCTAACGACTATGAAGATGGATTAGATGAGGATGATCTAGACATGTTTGAAGGTGACGATAGTTTTGAGGACTATGGTTTTGAAGAGAATTGGAATTAAAATAGTTTAAAAAAAAGAATCAAGAGCCAAGATTAAAGACCTCAGCAACGTCATTTTTCTTGGCTCTTTTATCTAACATAAAACCTAAAAAGATGATTAACTTATTTAATACGCATATCGAGACGCTTTCTATCCACAGAGTGGGAAACAAAAGTCGCAATGAAGCCATTTTTTTATCAGAACAACCTTTTAGTCTTAATGATGAAATTGTTCCATTGATGAAGGAATTTTTCTTGAAACCTTTTAGAGAAAAAGAGGAAAATTATTATCAGTTTGCTCATGAAGTAGATTTAGACTATAATGACATGTTTAAATTTGCAACAGAAATTTTTGATAACCCGTCTACATTACATGAAACTTCAAAGAAAATCACAAAGCATTTATTTGAGCAATCTAATCATCCACATATCAAAAATGGAGAAGTTTACGTAACTTATTTGACAAATGTAAACATTGACAACAATCCTGTAGATGCCATTGGAATCTTTAAAAGTGAATTGCAAGCCGACTTTTTACAATTTGAAGAGAAAGGAACGCACCTTGAGATGATTTTGCAACAAGGTGTTAACTTAGGTAAATTAGACAAAGGATGCATTATTTTCAATCACAAAAAAGAAGAAGGGTATAAAATTCTAACTGTTGATAGTAACCGCTATGATGCGCGTTACTGGCTAGAGCATTTCTTATCTGTTGATGCATTTGAAGATGAAAATTTCATTACTAAAAAGTACTTGAAATTTTGTCAAAACTTTGCAAAAGATGTTGTCTTTCCAGCCGAAGACAAGAAGGAAGAGGTAATGTTCATGAACCGATCTGTAAATTATTTTGCGAAAAATGATCAATTTGAAGAGACTAATTTCTTAAATGAAGTATTAGACAATCCTGATTTAATACCTGAATTTAAAAATTACAAAGTAGATAAAGGAGAAAAGTACAGTATTGAAGATATAACCTCATTTCCTATTGCAAACGCAGCAGTATCTGACGCACGTAAATCAATAAAAAACGTGATAAACTTAGATACAAATATTCAAATAAAAATGGATTTCATCAATCCTGAAAGCGCTGAAAAATATGTAGAAAAAGGGTGGGACGAGGAAAAACAAATGTATTACTACCTTGTTTATTTTAATAAAGAAGAAAAAAATTAATATTTAAAGAGAAATTTGCGTTGACCTCGCTGCTAATAGATTCAATCCCCAATTAAAAATTTAATTGGGGATTTTTTTTTGTATCTTTCATAGACCTGCAACGATCGTTTATTTGTAAATTTGCAGCCTCAATTCCTTAGTATGAACATTAATATATTCAAAGAAAGTCCTTTCAAAACGCTAATTTCTTTTCATAAACTCGTTGAGTCCATGGAAAGTATTGCTGAATCTGATGTTGATTATCGTTCTAATTATGCAAAAGCTTTACTAGCTGAAATTGAATCAGTACCTGAGTTCAGAACAGGAATCTCTAATTTGTCGACTATAGATAAACACAAAGAACTTATACATAATTTACTATCGGACTTATTCCCTACTGCTTTAACAAATAATGAAATTAAGGCTGTTACAATCCCTTTTCAAAACCTAACTTTTAATTTTACCGAAAGGTTCAAAACAATATTGAGAGATGCAGGAGATTCTTTTGATATGACAATAAGAGATTTTAACGATGACGAGTTCTACATCATGAGTTGCCTACTCATATTAAATACTTGTTACCAACAGCATTTTGATATTAGCCGACCTTTGTTTTATGATATCCCTGATACAAATGGTATTCACAAGCATTACCGAATTTTATACAATGTTGATTTTATCGAACTAATGCCAACCGACAAAGCCGTTGCCTTAACCAACGATGACATTAATTTGTTGATGGACAATTATGATGATATTGCTTTATGGAAAACAAAATTCCCTCCAGAAAGTTGGATTTTAAAAGGCTTTGGTATTGTTACACTATTTAACGCCACCATCGAGAGTGCTATATCTAACCTAAAAACTAGTCTTTTAAAACCGGAGCAAAAACAAAATGATATTGACGAGAATACACAAGATATTTTTAGATCTATTTTTAAAATTCCTGATTTAAGAGTAGGTCTTATTCTGTTCAATCAAGAAGAAAACAAGTTTACGAAACCCCCATTTAATAGTAATACCATAGAGAGTTTCATTCTTAATGACAACGAGGAAATTAACTGCGAGAATACTACTTTTGGCTGTTCCCTCAAAAACATTTTAGAATCTAAAAAGCCTTTTAGTATTTCGAATGTAATGAAATTTGGCTCGACCGATAGTAATCAAGGATTTGCAGAACATTTACTTTCACAAGGTATTCAAAGCTGTATTTTAGCTCCTGTAATAAAAGGAAATAAATTATTAGGTATCATAGAACTTGTGTCTTCTCAAATAGGGGAACTAAATTCGTTAAACGCAAACAATTTAGATTTAATACTCCCCTATATCGTAGATACTTTAGAGCGATACAATAGTGATCTACAAAATCAAGTTGAAGCTATTATCCAAAGAGAATATACTGCTATTCATTCGAGTGTATACTGGAAGTTTAAGAACGAAGTTCAGAAATATTTTCAAAACAATGTTTTCAACAAAGAATATGTTTTTAAAGAAATTGTTTTTAAAGAGCTCTATCCGCTTTATGGACAAATAGATATCAAAAGTTCGTCAGAACATCGTAATGAAACGGTGAAAACGGATTTGATCGCACAACTAGAACGTCTGTTAATCATCTTTAACAATTTAAAAACGAGTAATGAACTCTCATTATTAGAACAAAGAAAGTTTGAAATGCAATCCTATATTTTAGGTTTAGAGAACGAACTGCAAGCAGATACAGAACAACAGATTCAAAATTATATTAAAAATCAAATTCACCCTATTCTAACAACTTATCAAGATGACAAAGAGAGCCTGCTTCTAATTACCACCTATTTTGAAGATTTAGATCCTAAAACAGATTTGTTTTACCATGCTCGAAAAAAGTTTGATGATGCTATGTCCATCATCAACAAAAAAATGTCAAGCATTATAGACCAAGAGCAGGAAGCAGCACAGGCCATTTTTCCGCATTATTTTGAACGCTTTAAAACTGATGGTGTTGAACACAATATGTACATCGGTGCATCTATAACACCTACACAAACTTTTGATTTACTGTACCTAAATAATTTGAGATTGTGGCAGTTGCAAACAATGTGTAAAATGGAATTGGAGCATCATCAATTAAAATCTGCCTTACCGTATAAACTGGATGTAACATCATTGATTCTTGTATTTAGCTCTCCTATCTCTATCCGGTTTAGAATGGACGAAAAACGATTTGATGTTGATGGAACTTATAACGCACGTTACGAAGTGGTTAAAAAACGCATTGATAAAGCACATATTAAAAACACCGAAGAAAGAATAACACAATCAGAAAAGATCACGATTGTTTATTCTCATAAATTTGAACAAGCTGAGTATTTGAAATATATAAAATTTCTACAATTCAAGAAAATACTAGAAGCAGAAATTGAGCAATTTGATGTCGAAGAATTACAAGGAGTATCGGGACTAAAAGCAATTCGAATAAAGGTGGATAACAAGAAAGAGCAAATCTCCGATAAAAAATATTCGTATCAAGAGCTTTTAGATGAGCTGCATTAAATACTTGAAGAGTTAAAAGCAATTACAAAAGCTATTACAGAGATTATTAATCCTACCATAAATACATTGTAGGTAATTCGCAATAACTTATATTTTTTTTCTAAAACAAGACCTAAAAAGTACAAATCCTTTATCATGGAATTATATAAATATTCGTTGTCTTTCATCATTTCATTAACAGCCCATTCATATTCTTCCAAAGGCATTCTGTAAAAATTCCCAAAGAACAAGAGGTTTACTTTCTTATCTTCAATATCTTGCCTCGTAAAAACACCTTTTGTGACTTTTGGCCTTGTAGATAGTATAGCGAAAATGATAGAGACCACACTAAACATCAAAAGAACAAAAGTAGGGATGATTAAATGAGTGTTTCTAGGACTATCTAATTTTGGAATAATCGATGACAAAGCTATTGAGATTATAATCGCATTTACAGATAACAAAATATTAGCTTTACTATCCGCAATACCACTTAAACGAGTATGATTATTTAATGTTACTCTAAACAAAGTGTCTACACCTCGATCTGGCTTCACTTTTTTAGATTTCTTTTTCTTTGGCTTATCTTTTGTCAAAGGATTGGTGGTATTCAGCTCTATATTCTTTATTGTTTCTTCTATCAATTTAATGTTTTTTTGCTTTAGTGGCTCCCAGTGTGTCCTTGCATAATCGGTATAATACGTATGATAGTCTCTTAAAACCTTCAAATTTTCTTTTGCCCACTCTAAATCATTGTATTCTATCTGGCGCATCACGCGCCATTCCTCCCTAAGCAACTCACAGCGATCAAAATAATCATCGGTTGTAAAGTGATGATAATCTGCATCTCTAATAACTTTGGCAAGAACTGTTGTAGGATTATAATTATAAGTCGTGGCTTGGATTACATCGCAAACAGTCTCTATATAAGAAGATGATTTTTGTTTATCAATTAAAAAATCAGGCACAATTTTTGAACTAGATATCTCATGTTTATCACATCCGTTAATATATCCGGTATCATGAAACCAAGCTGCAATTAATACCATTTCTGTATCAACTTCATTTAAGTCTTCAGCAATAGCAAGCGTTTTAACAGCATTGACCACTTCTAAAGTATGATTAAAATTATGATAGGTATATGAGTCAGAAAGTTTATCTTTGAGTAATTTACAAACGAAATTTTCAGCTTGTTCTATAAGATTCATGAAAAATTTTTTACGCTACTAAAATATGAAATTGTTTCCAATTAATCGAATCTTCAAATACAATATATCCCTTCTTTTCATTTTTACCGTCATAGTACTACAATCGTGTGCTACTAATAACGTACAACTTGGAGAAAACAATAAAAACCCGAGTACCGATAACGAACCTAATCATACAAAAATTGCGCACACCTTTTATTTAATAGGTGATGCTGGTGATTCAGATCATCATAACAGTAAAATAATACTGCAATCACTAGAAGAGAAATTAGTTAAGGCCGATAAAAAAAGCACATTGCTATTTTTAGGTGATAATGTTTATCCAAAAGGGGTTCCTCCTGAAGAAGATAAAACTAACTATGAAATTGCTGTAAATAAATTAAAGAATCAATTAAAAATTACTACAGATTTTAAAGGTAAAACTGTATTTATTCCTGGGAATCACGATTGGTATAGTGGCATCAAAGGATTAGAAAGAGAAGAAAAAATAATTCAAACTTATTTAAACGATAAAAAAGCATTTTCTCCACGTAAAGGTTGCGCAATCCAGGATGAAGATATTAATGATAATATTTGCTTGGTTACAATAGACAGTCAATGGTTTCTAGAGGACTGGGATAAATCACCAACCATAAATGACGACTGCACCATCAAGAGTCGAGAAGCTTTTTTTGAGGAATTAGAGAGTGTACTAACAAAAAATAAAGACAAAATAGTATTTATTGCTATGCATCATCCCTTAATGAGTAACGGAACACATGGCGGACAATTCTCTTTAAGAAAACAATTATTCCCGCTAGAACAAAATATACCTTTACCTATTGTAGGATCGTTATTTAATATAATTAGAAAAACGTCTGGAATTAGCCCACAAGATATTCAAAACAAACAATATACAGCTTATGTCAAGCGAATTAAAACTATTTTACAGAGCCAAAACAATGTTGTTGTTCTTTCTGGACATGATCATAATTTACAATATATTGACAAGGAGAATATAAAGCAAATAATTAGTGGAGCAGGCTCTAAGTCTGAGGCCGCAAGAGCAATCAATGCGAATGATTTTTCATACGGTAAAAATGGTTATGCTGTGGTTGATGTGTACGAAAATGGAGAAACTAATGTTTCCTTTTTTGGTCGAGAGGCAAATAAAACACAATTGCTACTAAAAAAAAGAATCTTCTATCCAAAAAAAGAAGTAGTAATTAAGTATCCTGACACCATCCCAAGTACCTTTCAAAGCGCCATTTATACACCCGAAATGATTAAAAAAAGTGGTTTTTATCGTTTCCTTTTTGGAACTCACTACAGAAAATATTATGGCTTACCTATAAATGTACGGACAGCTAGCATTGACACCATCTATGGTGGACTAAGTCCTTTAAGAGCAGGTGGCGGACATCAATCAAGATCGTTGCGATTAGTTGATTCTAAAGGAAAAGAATACGTAATGCGTGCTGTTAAAAAAAGCGTGGGGCGTTTTTTACAAAGTGTTGCTTTTAAAGATCAATATGTGGAAGATGATTTTAGAAATACATATGCCGAAGGTTTTTTATATGACTTTTATACCACAGCACATCCCTACGCTCCCCTAGGAGTTGGAAATCTTGCTCAAAAAATAGGGGTTTTGCATACCAATCCTGAATTATTATATATCCCTAAACAAAAAGGTCTAGCAGAATTTAATAACGAATTTGGTAACGAATTATACTTAGTTGAAGAGCGACCATCTGACGGTCAAAAAGACCTAACTACCTTTGGAAAACCGGATGCCATAATAAGCACAGAGGATGTATTAGAGAACCTTCACAAAGACGAAAAATATGTTATAGATGAGAACGAATATATAAAAGCCAGACTATTTGATATGCTCATAGGAGATTGGGACAGACATTATGACCAATGGCGTTGGGCAGAGTACAAAAAAGGAGACCAAGTAGTTTATAAACCAATCCCTAGGGATCGTGATCAAGCATTTTCTAAGTTTGATGGGGCACTTTTATCTGTTTTAATGAATATTCCGGCTTTGCGACACATGCAAACATTTAGGGAAGATATAAAAAACGTAAAATGGTTTAATAGAGAAGCGTATTCTCTCGATCTTGCATTGTTAAAAAATAGTACGGAAAAAGATTGGATCACTCAAGCAAAGTATATTCAAGACCATTTATCTGATGAAACAATTGATCACGCCTTCGATAGTATTCCTCAAGAGGTACAAGATTATACCATTTCAAAAATTAAACTAAATTTAAAACAAAGACGGGAGCAATTAACAAAGTATGCAACAGCCTATAATAAGGTTCTTTTGAAAACAGTTATTATTGTTGGAACAAATAAAAAAGACAAAATCAGCATTAATCATAGCTCGAAAAATAATAGTACCGTAAGTGTGTATCGCATAAAAAAAGAAGGACATGAGTTACTGTACACTAAGGAGTTACAAGACTCGAAAACTAAGAATATTTGGGTTTATGGTTTGGATGATGATGATGAATTTGAAATAAAAGGAAATATAAAATCAAACTTTAACATTAAGCTTATTGGTGGACAAAACAATGATATTTACACTGTAGAGAGAGGAAGCAATACTCAAATAATTGATTTTGAATCTAAGGATAATACGTTCGATATCGATTCTAAAACTAAAAAATTGTTAACTGATGACTATCTTACTAATCTTTACAATTACAAAAAACCAAAATACAACGCTTTCTCTGGATTACCCACTATTGGCTTTAATCCTGATGACGGTTTAAAATTTGGCGCTAGTGTAAACTACACGGTAAACCATTTTAAACAAAATCCTTACACAATAAAGCACATCCTAAAGGCTAATTATTACTTTGCGACAGGAGGTTTTGAGCTTTTATATAATTTACTAATACCAAAAATAACGGGACAATGGAATCTTGATTTAGCCTCCCAAGTGACTAGTCCCAACTTTGCAATTAATTATTTTGGAAACGGAAACAATACAATTAATGAGCAGGAGAGTAAAGGAATGGATTACAATCGTGTCCGAATTAGAATTTTAAAAGCAGAACCTCAACTAAAAAAAGTTGGCCTTTATGGAAGTACAGTTGTCTTAAAAACTAGTTTTGAAAGTTATGATGTTGAACAAACGATAAATCGTTTTGTTGCTATCTCCGGACAAGTATCCCCTTCTGTATTTGATAGTCAACAATTTGCAGGAGCAAGTCTAAAATACAGTTATGAAAATTACGACAATCCTTCTTTACCTACTATGGGAATGGGCTTTTCTATAGATGGAGGCTGGAAAATTAACATAAATGACACTAAACGCAACTTTCCTACAATAGAGTCTAAACTTAATTTCAATCATAGGATTGATTCTAAAGGAAAACTTATTCTGGCCACCTTATTAAAAGCAAAAGCAATTCTAAACAACAACTATGAGTTTTATCAAGGGGCAAGTTTAGGTGGAGATTATGACTTAAGAGGGTTTAGAAACCAGCGTTTCTTGGGTAATCAGTCTTTCTTTCAATCAAGTGATTTGAGGTATTCATTAGGTAATATAAAAAACAGTATAGTGCCTATGTCATTTGGCGTTTTTGGTGGCTTTGATTATGGTAGAGTTTGGCTTGACGGCGAAACCTCAAACAAATGGCACCAATCGGTTGGAGGTGGTTTGTGGCTTAATAGCTTAAATAAACTTACTGCGCGATTAACTTATTTTAAAAGCGCTGATGACGAAGCCCGAATCACATTTGGCTTAGGGTTGGGATTTTAATTGCTCTAAGGTTACTTCATAAACATAGCCTCCAATTTTTTTGGTCTTTTCATCGGCGATTATTATAGTGGAATCGTCTTTGAAACAAATCGCTTCTTTTTGAGAAAAATGATTTAGCTGTAACTCTTTGTCTGTTCCAGATAAAAAGTTATCCGAAGTAAAATTAGTAAACAACCATACTTTAGCATGACATAATAAAACCACAGTTGCCCCATCTGGACTAAGAGTAGCACTAGTTATTGCATTTTCTGAAAAACTACCACCTGTCTTAAATTTTCCGATTAATTGGGCTTGATGAAAACCTGCTTTATTAGGAACTTTATATAAAAAAGTAGTACCATCAAATGAGCTACTTCTATTTTTAGTAAAAAGATAGAAATTGTTTTCTACCTCAAAAAAAGCTTCAACATCATAAAACAACTCCTTGTTTTTTGGTGGGAATTTATTTTGCTCAGGGTAGGCAAATGAAATTTTGTAGGTCGAATAAGCTTCCTTCTTAATCAAGGAATCTTTTTGAATTTTATAAATACATAAATCCTTACGTTCATTATCATTATTACCAAAATCTCCAATATATAAATTACCCTGCTGATCTTTTGTAATATCCTCCCAATCAACATTTTTTGCATCGACAATCCTTATACTGTGCTGCAGCTTTCCCTCATTATTTAAGCCGTAAATAACATTGTCATTTCCACTATCTTCAACAGCATAGAGTAGCTTAGAGTCATTAGAATAGATAATACCCGATACTTCTTTCAATTTTTTAGGCAATGCAAAACGTTTAGTCAAGATGTCAGACTGCTGCTTACAAGAAAGTAGTAAAGCTAACACTAGTAGTAAAAAAGGGTATTTCATTGTTTCAATATGTTTCATGTGTTGATTTCTCTTTTAATAAAGAAATGTAATTAAAAACCAGGTTTAAATAAATTTGCGTGTTTGTAGTTTCTTGTAATAAATTTAAAAGCAGCACTCAACACATTACCCATTCGTTTCGCATTTTTAAAGTTCATATCATTGGTATAGCGATATAAATCCATTTTAAGTTGCTCTATATGTTCTGGTGGAGCTATGTTATCTTGCCCCATAATTCTTAAAATTCTTTTAATACGATTTTCAGCAGATATGATTCTTTTTGCTAATGCAGCGCGTTCTTCATTTTTATACTGCTCTATAGAACTATCTTGTAGTTTTTCACGCACCAATTTAACCATTGGTAAATTTTCTTTAAAAAACTGAGGCCTGTAAATCTTAAAATTACCCTCATAACATTGCTGGTCAAAATCAATCGGACGTATTTTGTATACTACTTGGTCAAAATCATGAATAGGAACTATAACGTAATTATAAGCTCTCATATCACCCAACAGTCTAATCATACAACGTTCATTAAATTTCACAAACTCTTTGGCAATTTGTGCCTTCTCAGATTCAGTGCAACTTGTTAAAAGCGTTTCTATAAATACATCGCCCGGTATACCTATAATGTGTTCTTCGATCAATGTATCCTCATAAACTAAAAAATTTATCTTATCAGGTGATAAAATATGTTCGAGCTCTAAACCGTAAATACGCGAAGCATCTGCTTTTTTTACGTAAAAATGAGTATAATTATCATTTAGAATATTTCTCACTTTAACTCTAAAAGGTTTAGAATTACCAAAAGTGCAGTAGTCAATTGCATCTACGTTCAAAAACTTAATAATATCCACGTTACCATCTGAGTGCAGCAACGAATAGATCTTTTTAAGATTTAAATCAATTTCGTTTCTTTCAAATTCATTGTAAAACACACGAGCCCATAGCGTATCTTGATCATTTTTATCATATACATTAATAGCTCCTGAAAACCGCAATAAATCATCATAACAAACAGAAACTTTAGAAATACGATCAAATCGCTCTAAGTAATCAAAAAGTAGCTTATTGATTGGGTAGGAAGGTTTTTTGAAAAGTATATTTGAATCGCTCATGGTCGTTTTTATTAAATACAAATTTACACCAATTTAAAACCAAAAAACAATAAATCACTAACTAGTTGATTGCAATAGAAATCATTCAGGAATTCTATAATTAGTCTAGATCTTAAAAACTAGCAACAGCCTTGAATGAAGAGCATCAAACTTCGATGCTTTGTCCGTAGTGAAGTTCCATAGTTTTGAAGTGATAAGAATCGGAATATATTTCCAATTTTTATTGTCCACTAATAACTAATTCCACTCTAAAATTTCCGCCAAATCGTAGGAACATTAAACAAAATTTAATTCCCAAGTAACAATTAGTACTCAAACTCGTCATACATGAAACTAAAAGACAAGAATTTTGGAAACAATACTTTCGATTAAAAACCTTAATAAACGATATGGCAGCTTGCAAGCGCTAAAAGATGTTTCATTTGATATTCAAAAAGGACACGTTTATGGTATTTTAGGACCTAATGGTAGCGGGAAATCAACAACCCTAGGTATTGTTCTAAATGTAGTTAATAAAACCTCTGGTGATTACAGCTGGTTTGATGGTAAAATGGAAACTCATGAAGCACTGAAAAAAGTAGGAGCTATTATCGAAAGACCAAACTTTTATCCCTACATGACAGCTGCTGAAAACTTAAAATTAGTATGTAAAATTAAAAACATTTCGTACGATAAAATTCAGCAGAAATTAGAACTTGTTGGTTTACAAGATCGAAAAAACAGCAAGTTTAGCACATTTTCATTGGGTATGAAGCAGCGCTTAGCAATTGCTTCTGCGCTATTGAATGATCCAGAAATTTTAATTTTAGATGAACCAACTAATGGTCTAGATCCTCAAGGAATTCATCAAATTAGAGACATCATTAAGGAAATAGCTTCACATGGAACAACAATTCTCCTTGCTTCTCACCTATTAGACGAAGTAGAAAAAGTTTGTTCTCATGTACTAATTTTAAGAAAAGGAGAAGTGCTTTATTCTGGACGCGTAAATGAAATGACAGCTAACGAAGGTTTCTTCGAAATTCAGGCAGATGACAACGAAACCCTAAAGTCGGCTTTACTGACGCATCCAGCAATTGAAAGTATCAAAGTACAAGAAAATAAATTTTATGTCTATTTAAAATCTCCACTTGAGGCCGCTGAGCTTAACCGCTTTTTGTTTGAACAAAACATCGTTTTGAGCTATTTAGTAAAACGAAAAAATAGCCTTGAAGAGCAATTTTTAGACTTGACAAACCAATCAAAATCAATTCAAAAAAATTAACTAATGAAACGATTATTATCAATAGAATTACAAAAAATATGGATGAATAAAGCCAGCAAAGTTTTAACTTTATGCTACTTTATTCTACTTTCGTTCATTGCGTTAATAGCTTCTATAAAATTTGAAATTGGTGCTATAAAACTACACTTTGCCGAAATGGGAATCTTTAATTTCCCATTTATTTGGCATTTTAACACTTATATTGCCGCGTGGCTAAAATTCTTTCTTGCTATAGTAATTGTATCAATGATGGCAAATGAGTATAGCTACGGGACCTTAAAACAAAATTTAATAGACGGAATGAGTAAAAAAGAATTTATTCTTTCTAAGTTCCTAACGATTATTGCATTTGCACTATGTTCAACAATTTTTGTGTTTGTTTTAAGTTTAATATTAGGTTATAGTTTTTCATCGTACACGGAAACAAGTATTGTTTTTTCGAGCTTAGAATACATCATCGCCTTTTTTGTAAAGCTAATTGGTTTCTTCTCTTTCTGTTTATTTTTAGGAATTCTTGTCAAACGATCTGCTTTTGCTATAGGCTTTTTACTAGTGTGGGGAATTATCGAAAGTATTGCCAAAGGTCTTTTAGTATTTCAAATTTTTCCAGATAGTAAAATAGCTGTTTACATTACACAATTTTTTCCCTTGGAATCAATGTCAAACCTTATTGTAGAACCTTTTACTCGTTTAAATGTGATAAAAAATATTGGCACACAGCTTGGTGTAGATGATATTAAAGATTACGGAGTTCCACTTTCAGCAATAGTAATAGTGTTAGCTTGGTCGTTTATCTTTATGGCACTATCCTATAAACTTTTAAAAAGAAGAGATCTGTAGTAATTATCACACCTTGGCATAGCAGACTTATAAAATAGTAATCTATTAATAACACACCTCTTTTACGTAAGTGCAACTGCAAATTGTTTGGAAGCACTTACTGCTTGTAAAACTTTAATTACTATATAGTTTTTATTTACCTATGCTCTTATAATTTAACAACCTCATAAGTCATTAAAGAACCATTTTAGTTAAAAAGATAGAAAATATTTTTATATTTTTATCACATGAAAAAAATTACCCTATTTATATTTCTGTTTGCAACAATTACCGCATTTAGTCAATTTAGCAAAACTCATTATATACCACCATTAAGTTGCTCTAACACTATCGGAGCGGGAGATCAATATTTATACATTTCGACTCCAACAACTACTAATGTCAATTTTGTAATAACACGGAATGGCGCTATTGTAGCAAGTGGTACTGTATCAAATAATTCGCCATATACTTACTCCATTGGAACAGGAAACGACACAGGCTTAATAACTCCTAAAACGGCTATTGGAGTTGTAACAAATAAAGGTTTCATTGTAGAAGCAGAAGACTTAATATATGTAAGTGTACGGCTTAATGCTGGTTTAGTCACTCAAAATGGAGTGAGTTCATATAACCACGCTGGTGGCTTAGTCTCTAAAGGAAATAGTGGACTTGGTAAAACATTTCGTCTCGGCGCAATGTCAAATCCTCTAAACGATTCCTCATTACTAAACTTTGCTTCTGTTTTAGCGACAGAGAACAATACCAAAATTACAATCTCTAATTTGCCCGTAGGCACCGTCCTTACAAGTGGGATTACAACTATTGGTGACATCGTAGTTACGCTAAACAAAAATGAAAGTTATGTATTAGCATTAGAAAACTCAGCAATTTCACCTTCGAATAGCTCAAAAATGATTGGTGCACTCGTAGAATCAGATAAACCCGTGGTGGTTAATTCTGGTTCCTTTGGAGGGAGTAATAGTAGTCTTACAGGCACACAAAATGGACAAACAGTACCTTTAGGAAGAGATATAGGTTTTGACCAAATTGTGCCTGTAGAAAAGACAGGAACTGAATATATTTTTGTTAAAGGTTTAGGTTCTGACGACATCGAGCGAATCATATTAATAGCAAATGAAGATAACACAGAGATTTATCTCAATGGAACTACGCTATTTAGAACTTTAAATAGAGGCGAATATGCAGATATTGATGGAAGTAAGTTTACAACTGGTAATTTATATATTAGAACAACTAAAAATGTTTCTGCATATCAAAGTATTGCAGGTGGAACTGGTGCAGCGAATCAAAATCTATTCTTTGTTCCACCCTTAAATTGTGCTACACCTAATATTGTAGATAATATTCCTGTAATTCAAACCGTAGGAAACACCTTTTACTCTGGTAGTTTAAATATTGTGACCGAAACTGGTGCTACGGTCACCATAAACAATAGCGCTTTTAGCGGATCACCAGTGGCTGTTCTGGGAAACCCTGGTTTTGTGCGTTATACAGTAAGTAATCTTTCAGGAAATATTGCTGTAAAATCTACACGACAAGTTTATGTGTCCTATTTCGGGACCAATAGCGCCGCAACTTACGGTGGCTATTACTCTGGTTTTGATACAAAACCAGAAATTGTAATGGATAAAATCACAGTAGCTAATTCGGCTTGTATTCCTAATGTAAATTTAAAAATAAGCACACTATCTTCCTATGATACATTTCAATGGTATTTTAATGGTGCCGTAATACTAGGAGAAGTTTCTAATTCATATACACCTTCGCAGCCCGGCTATTATCAAGTGCAAGGAAGCATTGTAGGATGCCCAAGTACAGTTCCTATTTTCTCAGATAAAATTCCAGTAAGCTCTTGTCCTGAAGATAATGATAATGATGGAACAAATAGTAATATAGATATTGACTTAGATAATGATGGGATAATAAATAGTGTAGAAGCTACTAAACTAGTTCTTAACCAATCTAATCCTTTAATAGGAGCGGAATACACCGGTTTGCAAACAGGAACGGGAACAATAGTTGGTAAGCCTGTTTATGGATTTTCATCTGAAGTTCCTGCAGGATTGATCAATAGTTCTAGCTACACTTTAAATTTTAACCAACCAACATCGGTATCCTTCACTTACATAAGTCAAAATGATGTTAACCAAAGCACGCCAGCAACGGATTACATGAATAGTGATGGCGATTTTATACTAAATGTACCAACAGATAGAACCATAACGGTAACGGATCCTGATGGCCAATTATTAATTGATACTAATTACGATGGTCAATATGAGACAGGTGTAAAAGAATTCAGTTCCTTCGAAATTCGTTTTCGATTAAACAGTACTATCCCTCTAGTAGCCGGTGCAGGAACTTTTAAATTTCAATCTTACCTTACTTCCGCAGTTGCATTTACCCATAAAAACCTATCAGAAACTAGTAGCAATAAAAGCACCTTTCAGATAGAACATTATTTATTAATCGATACTGATGGAGATGGAATTCCTAATTTACTAGATATTGACAGTGACAATGATGGAATTCCTGATTGGATTGAGGCACAAGGAAACGAGACAAAAAAATATTCAGGTATCGACACTAATAAAGATGGACTTGATAATGCTTTTGAGCCTGGTTTAGTACCTATAGATTCTGACTTAGATACAATTCTAGATTACTTGGATCTTGACAGTGATAATGATGGGATTCATGATCTTAAAGAATCTGGCAATACAGCACTAGATAGTAATCTAGACGGACGCATTGATGGTGCATCGGCTACTTTTGGCACAAACGGATTAGCAAATAATTTAGAAACTAGTCCAGATTCTGGTATGCTGAACTACACCATAGCAAATACTGACACCGATAATTTTTACAACTACATTGACCTAGACAGTGATGCCGATAATTGCTTTGACGTTATAGAAGCTGGATTTACAGATAATAATAATGATGGAATTCTAGGAACAAATCCAGTTACTACAAATAATAACGGATTAATAACTAGTAGGGTCGATGGATATACTAACCCTAGTTTAAACTATATAATAGCAGCACCAATAGTAATCATAGACCAACCTAAAGATCAATTTACTTGTGAATTTAAGCAAGCATTATTTACAATAAACACAAATACTGTTACTACCTATCAATGGCAAGTTTCTACAGACGGCACAAATTGGATTTCTATTGTTAACGGTGGTACATATACAGGAGCGACAACAAATATGTTAACCGTTAATGGCGTTACAACTTCTATGGATGGGTACCAATACCGTACGCTTTTAACAAAAAACGGTAATACCTGCGGATTAATATCTAATCCCGCATCACTTACAGTTTATCTTTTGCCCGTTTTGAACTCACCAATAACTTTAGTACAGTGTGACGACGATACAGATGGAATATCAAACTTTAACCTAACAGAAAAAAACAATACTATCACCGCAGATTTTGCTGTAATGACCTTTACTTACTTTACAACATTTAGTGGTGCTACAGCAAATAATAATCTATTTTTAATTACAAACCCAATCTCCTACACAAGCGGGAATGGTACAGTATGGTCAAGGGTAGAAAATAGTAATGGATGCAGCAGTATAGCCCAAATTAATTTAGTAGTATCTACTACTCAAATTCCTTCCTCTTTTAGCAGAACCTTAGCTACTTGTGACGACTACATTAGTCCGTCCGAAGATGATACTGACGGAATTGCAACTTTTGATTTTAGTTCTGTGAATACAGAGATTTTAAACCTACTCCCAAGTCCCAATTCTCTTTACACAATATCTTATTATGAAAATGAGCAAGATGCATTATCCGAAATAAACAAAATAGTAGATCCAACGAATCATAGAAACACAAACTCACCCAACCAACAAACCATTTGGGTAAGAATAGATAGTAACCTAGATAATGCTTGTTACGGACTAGGTCCATATATTGAGTTAGTGGTAAGTGCAAAACCTAACATTGATACAAATGAAGATCACTTAGACGACCAATTAGTATGCTCAAATTTACCATCCTTTTTTGTTCAACTCGATGCGGCTATAGTAGATGGAACGCCTACAAGCAACTACACGTATGTCTGGACAAAAGACGGGACGGTCATTAATGGTCAAAATAGTCCAACACTAGATGTGAATGCAGAGGGCGAATATACCGTAACTGTTACAACTTTGAGCGGCGGCTGCAGTAGAATGAGAACAATTACTGTTGTAGCTTCTAGTGCAGCTACTATAACAGATATTGAAATTGAAGAACTAACAGAGGTCAATGCGATAACAATAAATGTGACCGGAACTGGCGATTATGAATATTCTCTTGATGACAAATTTGGATTTTATCAAGAATCAAATTATTTTGATAATGTTCCTCCGGGAATATATGAGGTATATGTAAAGGATAAGAATGGTTGTGGAATAGTAAATAAAACAGTTGCCATTCTTGGTTTACCTCAATTCTTTACACCCAATGGAGATGGATTTAACGATTACTGGAAATTAAAAGGTGCAAGCGCCTTATTTAATTCAAAAGCTATAATTTATATTTTTGATCGTTATGGCAAATTGCTAAGTCAATTGAATCCCGCTGGACCAGGATGGGATGGTACATTTAATAACCAACCATTACCCGCAGATGATTATTGGTATACAATAAAATTAGAAGATGGCAGAGAAGCCAAAGGACACTTTGCCCTTAAAAGATAATCACAAGAAAATGAAATAATAATAATAATAATTAGAGCCATTCTGTACGAATGGCTTTTTCTTGCAATATAATCAGAACAAGATCACTCCCCAATACTAATTTTCATAGATAAACAACAACCCCAACTCTTGAATTTAAAAACAAGCACTCTAAATGCTTACTATTTAAATCAGTTGGAAACCATCTAAAATTTTATAAAAACCAAATTCGTACATAGTACTAAAAAGACATTCTTAATTACTATTAACAAACCAATATTATTTGTGCTTCACAGAGGACATACAAACACACCTCTAATTAGCTCACTATATGTAACCTTGAAATATTAAACAAAGTACTTAAAATCCTCACTAGCCAGATAAAAATTAATAAAAGGATAAATACTGAACATAAAAAAAGCCATTCTTTCGAATGGCTCTTATAAACAAACTTAAATATTAGAATTTAAATCTCTTTCTATCTGTTTCTGTCAAGTAAATCTTTCTTAAACGAATAGATTTAGGAGTAACCTCAACATACTCATCTTTTTGAATATACTCTAATGCTTCCTCTAAAGAGAAAATAATTGGAGGGATAATTCTAGCTTTTTCATCATTTCCAGATGAACGAACGTTAGATTGTTTCTTCTCCTTAGTTACGTTTACACACATATCATCACCACGAGAGTTTTCACCAATTACCTGACCTTCGTAGATTTCAGCATTTGGCTCAACAAAAAACTTACCACGATCTTGTAATTTATCGATAGAATAAGGAATTGCTTTTCCTTTCTCCATAGAAATTAATGAACCTTTGTTACGTCCAGCAATTTCTCCTTTGTAAGGCTCATACCCAATAAAACGGTGCGCCATGATAGCTTCACCAGCTGTAGCAGTAAGTAATTGATTACGCAATCCAATAATTCCACGAGATGGAATGTTGAATTTCACAATCATACGTTCTCCTTTTGTTTCCATGCTTAACATTTCACCTTTACGCATAGTCACAAACTCTACCGCTCTTCCAGAAAGTGTTTCTGGTAAATCGATTGTTAGTTCCTCAATTGGTTCACATTTTTTACCATCAATTTCTTTGATGATAACTTGTGGTTGACCGATTTGTAACTCATACCCTTCTCTTCTCATTGTTTCAATAAGAACAGATAAGTGAAGTACTCCACGACCAAAAACCATGAATTTATCTGCAGAGTCAGTCTCACCCATTTTCATGGCTAAGTTTTTCTCTAATTCTTTAGTTAATCTTTCACGAATATGACGAGATGTTACAAATTTACCCTCTTTACCAAAGAAAGGAGAATCATTAATCGTAAACAACATACTCATCGTTGGCTCATCAATAGCAATTGAAGCTAAACCTTCTGGGTTTTCATGATCAGCAATAGTATCACCAATTTCAAAACCTTCTACACCAATTATTGCACAAATATCCCCTGCAATAACTTCACTAACTTTTTTACGTCCAAGACCTTCAAAAGTATGCAGTTCTTTGATACGAGATTTTGATATTGTACCGTCTCTTTTTACTAAAGAGATTGGCATTCCTTCTCTCAAAACACCTCTCTCTAAACGACCGATTGCGATACGACCAGTAAATGCAGAGAAATCTAAAGAAGTAATTAACATTTGAGGAGTTCCTTCAGAAACTTTAGGAGCTGGTACATTTTCAATAACCATATCTAGCAATGCTTCAACATTGTCAGTTACGTTTTCCCAATGATCAGACATCCAGTTATTTTTTGCAGAACCATAAACTGTTGGAAAATCCAACTGCCATTCTTTTGCACCTAATTCAAACATTAAGTCAAAAACCTTCTCATGAACTTCTTCAGGTGTACAGTTTTCTTTATCTACCTTGTTAATAACTACGCAAGGTTTTAATCCTAAGTCAATAGCTTTTTGTAGTACAAAACGAGTTTGTGGCATAGGACCCTCAAAGGCATCCACTAACAAGCAAACCCCATCAGCCATATTTAATACACGCTCTACCTCTCCACCGAAATCGGCGTGACCAGGTGTGTCAATAATGTTGATTTTTGTACCTTTATATTGTACAGAAACATTCTTTGAGGTAATAGTTATACCTCTCTCACGCTCTAAGTCGTTGTTATCAAGGATTAAGTCACCAGTGTTTTCGTTGTCACGAAATAACTGACAGTGATACATAATTTTATCAACCAAAGTTGTTTTACCGTGATCGACGTGGGCAATAATTGCAATGTTTCTAATAGCTTCCATCTGTGATTTTTAATGGGTGCAAAGGTACACTTTATTTTGATATAAAAAATATTTCTCAAATACTTTACCTATTATTAACCATTTAGACACAAAAGAGGGCTTAAAATTAGTTAGATTTTGCCGTTTGTTATTAACAATATTTAATTATATTTGAGTAATGAAAAATAAAACCAACCAAATTATTATAATTTACCTACTTACAGCCTTGTTCGTAGTTATAATATTTTATAAGTTTTCATTAAGCTACTACCAAACAGAAAATTACCCTTACTTTAACTTCATAAAAGACGCTATACTTGTATTAACAACAGGCTTAATATTTAGATACATTCTTACTAAGAATGACAAAAGAAGTACCATTTATTTCAACCAACTAAAACAAATCAACGAAGACTTCAAGGAATCTAACGATAAATACGACATTGTCGCTAAAGCCACTAGTGATACAATATGGGATTGGAAAATCGAGGAAGATCAAATGATCTGGAGTAAAGGAATTCAAGCGGTTTATGGATACGGAGAAAACGAAGTAGGAAACGGCTCTAATTGGTGGTTTGAAAATATCCACCCGGAAGACAGTATAAAAATGTCTATCAAACTATATTCGTTTCTTGAACAAAAAACAGAAAAATGGCAGGATGAATACCGATTTAAATGTGCAGACAACACCTATAAATACGTACTAGATAGAGGTTTTTTACTTAAAGACGAAAACGGTAAGGCAGTAAGAATGATAGGTGCTATTCAAGACATAACAAAACAAAAGGAAGAAGAACTAAGGTTGAAATTATTAGAAACGGTTATTGTACAAACAAAAGAATCTATAATTATCACGGAAGCAGATTTTGACAACCATAAACTTCCAAAAATCGTTTACGCTAATCCTGCATATACATCAATGACTGGTTTCGAGTCACACGAAGTTATTGGCAAGACTCCTGATTTATTTCAAGGACAGAAAGCTAGTTTTAGCGCAATGTATAAGATCCTGAAAACATTACATAGCAGGCAAGAAACTCTAATTGAAACACTATCTACTCGTAAAAACAAAGAAGAATTTTGGTTACGTTTTTCTATGATACCAATATATAACTCAGAACATGAACTTACTCATTGGGTATCCATGCAAAAAGATGTTTCTGAAGAAAAAAAGCAAGAAAAAGAAAAAGAACATCTTATTAATGAGCTCACCCAAAACAATAAAGACTTAAAACAATTCTCTTACATCACATCGCACAATTTAAGAGCACCAGTTTCAAACTTAACAGGACTCCTTAATCTAATCGATGACATACCAATTGACGATCCAGAGTTAGCAGAAATTCTTGGTGGATTTCAAAAATCCACAAACCTGTTAAACGAAACGATAAACGATTTGACCAAAGTAATGATCATTAAAGACAAAAGCGCAGTTCAAAAAGAAGATGTTTTACTTGAAGATGTTTTTAAAAATGTATGCAATCAACTTTCGTTTCAAATCGAAGCAGAACAACCTATTTTAAATATTAACTTAGCAGATGTGCCTTCTATAAGAATGAACAAACCTTACATAGAGAGTATCTTACTAAATCTTCTAACAAACGCAATCAAATACAAGTGCGCTGATAAAACTCTAGAAATAGCGATAGAAGCAAACCAATTAAAAGACAAAACGATACTTACCTTTACTGATAACGGAATAGGAATAGATCTAGACAGAAATAAGGACAAAGTTTTTGGACTTTACCAGCGTTTTCATGATTATCCTGACAGCAAAGGACTGGGACTATATTTAGTAAAATCACAAGTTGAGGCTATGGCAGGAACCATAAGTATTAAAAGTGAAGTGAACAAAGGAACCACTTTTACGTTAACATTCAAAAACAAATAAATATGTTAGATCGTATCTTATGTATAGATGATGACCCGATAACGCTAATGCTTTGTAAAAAAGTAATCATGAAAAGCCTATTTTCTAAAGAAATAATCACTGCTCAAAATGGAGAAAAAGCACTGCAATATTTTGATGATTTACTAGATGTTGATTTAAGCAAAATTGAATTACCTGAGATGATTTTTCTAGATTTAAACATGCCTGTAATGGGTGGATGGGAATTCTTAGACGCCTTTAACGCACCAAAGTATAATAGGTTTCACAGTATCAAAGTAGTTGTCCTAACCTCCACGATTGACCCCAAAGATTTAGAAAAATCACAAACATACCCTATGGTATTAGACTTTTTATCTAAACCAATTACTTTAACTATGCTTGAATACATTAACACAAAATCGTAAGAATTATTACAATCGGCTCTCAAATATACTATTTACAGTTGAGAGCCGATATTTTTTTCACAATCAAAAACTTGGCTAAAGAGGCGCTTTCATAAATAATTATATAAAACAAAAAAACCTCCTAATATAGGAGGTTTTTTTAGTATTAAGATCAAAACAAAGTTTTACAATTTTGCAACAAATTTAGTCAACTTTGATTTTAAGTTTGAAGCTTTATTATCATGAATGATGTTTTTCTTAGCTAATTTATCAATCATTGATATAACGTTTGACAATTTTGCAGTAGCATCTACCTTATCAGTTGCTATTCTTAATGCTTTAATAGCATTACGAGTAGTTTTATGCTGGTATCTGTTTAATACTCTTCTCTTTTCGTTACTTCTGATTCTCTTTAGAGCTGACTTATGATTTGCCATTTTATTATATTTTTATCTTTTACTAATTTTAGTAGTCCGTAAGGGAATCGAACCCCTGTTACCAAGACGAAATCTTGGCGTCCTAACCCCTAGACGAACGGACCATCATTCCTCTAAGTTTTTATCAATCCAGCGATTGAAATTGTAGCCCGTAGCGGAATCGAACCGCTCTTACATGGATGAAAACCATGCGTCCTAACCGATAGACGAACGGGCCATTTTCCTTTTAAAGTCCAGGAATACTGCAACACAATAAAAATAGTAGCCCGTAGCGGAATCGAACCGCTCTTACATGGATGAAAACCATGCGTCCTAACCGATAGACGAACGGGCCCTGCTTCTGTATTGCGGATGCAAAAATACAACTATTTTCGAGAAGTGCAATACCTAAACTAAAAAAAATCAAAAAAATTAATATGCTTTAGCAAAAAGCACTCTTTTTGATGATGGATTCCCAGTAAACACGCATGTTCCCACCTCTTCCTTAGCATCCAAAGGAATACAACGAATAGTGGCTTTTGTCATGTCTTTTATCTTCTCCTCAGTTGCTGCAGTACCATCCCAATGAGCTGACACAAACCCACCTTTATCTTCTAAAATTTGTTTAAATTCTTCGAAATCATTCACTTCAGTAATATGATTATTTCGATAACTCAAAGCTTTATCAAATAAATCATTCTGAATTTGTTCCAAAAGTTCTTTTATGTAAATTGCAATACCTTCCTTCTCCTTAATTTCTTTTGTCAAAATATCTCTTCTTGCAACTTCAAAAGTTCCATTCTCTAAATCTTTTGGACCAACAGCGATACGAACCGGCACCCCTTTTAATTCCCATTCTGCAAATTTAAAACCAGGCTTTTGAGTTGTACGATCGTCAAACTTCACTGTTACATTTAATTTTCTTAAGTCAGCTGTCAAAACAGAAACCGCAGCTGCAATTTCAGACAACTGTTCATCCGTTTTGTATATAGGAACAATTACAACTTGAATTGGAGCTAAATTAGGCGGTAACACTAAACCTTGATCATCTGAGTGCGTCATGACTAAAGCCCCCATCAAACGAGTAGAAACCCCCCACGAGGTACCCCATACATATTCTTGTTTCCCTTCGGCATTTGCAAACTTCACATCGAACGCTTTAGCAAAATTTTGACCTAAAAAGTGAGAAGTTCCTGCTTGCAATGCTTTTCCGTCTTGCATCAATGCTTCGATGCAATAAGTCTCTTCAGCACCTGCAAAACGCTCTGTCTCTGTCTTTAAACCTTTGACAACCGGAATTGCCATAAAGTTTTGAGCGAAATCAGCATAAACGTTCATCATTTTCTCTGACTCCTCCACTGCTTCTTCTCTAGTTGCATGAGCCGTGTGTCCTTCTTGCCATAAAAATTCTGCAGTACGTAAAAACAAACGCGTTCTCATTTCCCAGCGAACAACGTTAGCCCATTGGTTTATTAATAATGGTAAATCTCTATAGGATTGTACCCACCCTTTATAAGTAGACCAAATAATTGCTTCACTTGTAGGTCGAACAATTAACTCCTCCTCTAATTTTGCATTTGGGTCCACCATTAATTTACCTGGTTTGTCAGGATCATTTTTTAACCTATAGTGCGTTACAATAGCGCACTCCTTTGCAAATCCCTCGGCATTTTTTTCTTCTGCTTCAAACATACTCTTAGGAACGAATAAAGGAAAATAAGCATTTTGGTGTCCTGTCTCTTTAAACATTCTATCCAATTCTGCTTGCATTTTTTCCCAAATAGCATATCCGTAAGGCTTGATAACCATACAGCCTCTAACGCCTGAGTTCTCGGCTAAATCAGCCTTGACAACCAGTTCGTTATACCATTTTGAATAATCTTCTGATCGGGTAGTAAGGTTCTTGCTCATAATGAATAGTTTGGCACAAATTTTGTTTTAATTATTTTAACTAAATAGTTCCGCAAAACTAACTATTTTTGTAATGTGCAACAATAAAAAACGAAATAGATATGAAAACAAATACTTTTTCATTCCTTAAACTGCCCAATTTTAGTCTCATCATTGTCTTAAGTGTTTTGATAGCATCCTGTGGATCTTATCAAAACAGTTCTTACTACGGTGATGGTATTTATGGGGACTCCGGGAATCAGAATACACAGAGACAAGTTCCAAATGACTCAAATAACCGATACAAAAGTTATTTCAGCTCCTTACAGGAAGAAAGTCAGTCATCAGAAATTTTCACGGACATTGACAACTATAATGATTACCAAGACAACCCAGATAATACTGACGGAGTGGGAAACAATTATGGAGGATGGGGAAGTAATTACACACAAACAGACATAACTATTTATCCTAATAATTTTGGAATGGGATGGGGTCTTGGCTACAATGGTTGGGGAAATCCTTATTTTAATAATGGGTTTGGATGGAATTCTCCATTTTTTGATGGCGGATTTGGATGGAACAACCCCTACTACGGTGCAGGGTATAACTGGGGCTCCCCTTTCGGACTTGGTTACCGAGGATTTGGTTTTGGAATATTAAGATGGAACAGTCCTTTCTACGGCTACAATAGTTATTACGGAAATCCTTATTTCGGAAATCAGATTTATGGAAATCAGATTATTGGTAGAAATTATTCGAATAATACTGGAAGAAGAGGGTCTGTGAATTACAATTCAAATACCAATAGAAATATCAATTCTAGAACAAGTAACAGTCAAATTAATAGAACCTACAATGGAAGAAGTAACAGCAACAGTACTTATTCCAGAAATGGATCCTTTAATTCTGGCACAAGAACGAATACTCCTATCTTTAGAAGAGGAGAAAGTCAAAATAGAAATTCAAACAGTCCAACTCAAGGAAGAACTAACAATACTAGGCAAGATAGGTCCTACACTCCTACCAACAACTCAACTCAGAATCGAACTTATACACCATCATCAAATACTGGTAGATCCTCAAGTGGATCAAGTAGCGGTAGATCATCTGGTGGGTCAAGTAGTGGAAGATCTTCTGGTGGAAGAGGATGAAGATAAAATGATCTCTTTTAAATTGGCATAAACAAAATTCAAAAATGAAAAAACAAATATTCATACTGTTAACTGGGCTAAGCTTTAGTTTTACACAATCACAGGAAATTAGAGATGCACTGCGTTATTCACAAGATAATTTAACCGGAACTGCACGTTTTAATGCAATGAGTGGTGCTTTTGGTGCACTTGGAGGAGACTTATCATCAATAGGAATTAACCCTGCCGGATCAGCTGTTTTCGCAAATAATCAAGTAGGATTCACGATTAATAGCACTAACAGGAAAAATAATTCTAATTATTTTGGAACAAACACTACTGAAAATAATAACTCTTTGAATTTAAATCAAGCCGGTGGTGTCTTTGTTTTCAAAAGTCAAAACCCACAAAGCAACTGGACAAAAATTGCAGTAGGGTTAAATTTTGAAAACACAAACAATTTTGATAACGCTACTTTCTCAGCGGGTGTAAACCCAACAAATTCTATAGGAAACTATTTTCTAAGTTATGCTAATAATGCTAATAATGGCGCACCTGTACCGCAGGAGTTTGTAAACTTGCAAAACGGAGAATCAATCAACAACTTATACTCATTTCTAGGAAGAAATTTACCTAATAATCAATACAATGGCCTTTCTGGATTTGGTGCTCAACAAGCGTTTTTGGGGTATCAAGGTTTTATAATTGATGCAGCAGATCCAAACAACAACAATTCAACCTACTTATCAAGTGTTGCGCCAGGAGGAAACTATTATCAGGAAAATACTGTAGTAACCTCAGGATATAATGGTAAGTTATCATTTAATGCCTCAACTGCTTACAAGGATAAACTTTATATAGGTCTTAATTTAAACTCTCATTTTATTGACTTTAGACAATCTAGTGTGTTTTATGAAGATAACTCCAATGCTTTAAATTCTGATTACAGAGTTACACAAGTACAATTCAATAATGATTTATATACTTACGGAAGCGGTTTTTCGTTTCAATTAGGAGCTATAGCTAAAGTTACAAATGAGTTACGCGCGGGTCTAACGTATGAGTCATCTACTTGGTACCGCGTAAACGATGAATTGTCTCAGCGTCTTATTGCAGTAAGTAGTAACAACACAGGGACCTTAGATTCAGATGTTGTAGACCCAAGATACCTTAATGTTTACGAACCTTACAAGTTACAAACACCTAGCAAAGTGACTGGAAGTTTAGCCTATGTATTTGGTAAATCTGGTTTAATAAGTCTTGACTATGCTATCAAAGATTATAGCAATATCAAATTTAAACCTACCAATGACTCTTTTTTAAGTAGTTTAAATTCACAAATGAGCAACACACTTCAAAACACAGGTGAACTACGAATAGGAGCCGAATATAAAATTGAGAGACTGAGTCTTAGAGGAGGTTACCGATACGAGCAAAGCCCTTATAAAAACAAAACTACAGTAGGTGACTTAACAGGATATTCAGGAGGATTAGGGTATAATTTTGGTTCAACTAAATTAGATTTATCTTATGCTTATGCTAAAAGAGACTCGCAACAAGGTTTTTTCTCACAAGGATTAACGAATGGTGCACAAATAAATAACATCAATAATACAGTCGCAGTATCTTTATTATTCGAATTATAAAACCATAAAAAAGTTATTTGAACCGTCTCGTATTTTAATATTGGGACGGTTTTTTTCAGCCCCGATGGCAGTGAAAATCCTCCCGCTTTTTTTCGGGAGATTGCAGCGCACAGCGGGATCAGCTCCATAAAAAGGAACTAAATAAAAGGAAACGAGTGCTGTTTAAATAAAAAAAGCGTAATTTTGCACTCCAATTTACAAATCTATGAGAACCAAGTCTTTAAAAAAGAATAAAATCAACGTAATTACCTTAGGGTGTTCTAAAAACATATATGACAGTGAAGTATTAATGGGTCAACTTCGTGCTAGCGGCAAGGAAGTTGAACATGAAGCTCCTGCCGAAAGTGAAGGTAATATTATTGTTATTAATACTTGCGGATTTATTGATAATGCTAAAGCAGAATCAGTGAATATGATATTGGAATATGCTGATAAAAAAGAAAGAGGACTTGTAGACAAAGTTTTCGTAACAGGATGCTTATCTGAACGCTACAGACCAGATTTAGAAAAAGAAATTCCGAATGTAGATCAGTTTTTTGGAACTACCGAATTGCCTCAACTGTTAAAGGCATTAGGTGCTGATTACAAGCATGAATTGCTTGGTGAACGTTTAACAACTACTCCTAAAAACTATGCTTATTTAAAAATTGCTGAAGGTTGCGATAGACCTTGTAGTTTTTGTGCAATCCCATTAATGAGAGGAAAGCACGTCTCGCAATCCATTGAAAAATTAGTTAAAGAAGCGGAAGGCTTAGCGAGAGATGGTGTAAAAGAATTAATCCTGATAGCTCAGGATTTGACTTATTATGGTTTAGATATATACAAAAAAAGAAATCTCGCAGAGTTACTTGAAAATTTAGCTGCTGTAGAAGGAATCGAATGGATTCGTTTGCATTATGCCTTTCCTACTGGTTTTCCAATGGATGTTTTAGAGCTAATGAAACGTGAGCCTAAAATTTGTAATTATATTGATATTCCATTGCAACACATATCAGACTCTGTTTTAAAATCGATGCGCCGCGGAACGACTCAAGCTAAAACTACTAAATTACTTAAGGACTTTAGAGCTGCTGTTCCTGGAATAGCAATTCGTACTACTTTAATTGTTGGATATCCTGGAGAAACTCAAGAAGATTTTAATATATTGAAAGATTGGGTACAAGAAATGAAATTTGACCGAATGGGCTGTTTCGCCTATTCTCATGAAGAAAACACACATGCTTATTTACTGGAAGATGATGTTCCTGATAATGTAAAGCAAGATCGCGCTAATGAAATAATGGAACTACAATCTCAAATTTCATGGGATTTGAATCAAGAAAAAGTTGGACAAGTATTTAAATGCATTATTGACAGAAAAGAAGGTGGTCATTTCGTGGGTAGAACAGAATTTGATAGTCCAGATGTAGATAACGAAGTGCTAATAGACGCCTCAAAACACTATGTTAAAACAGGAGAATTTGCTATGATAAAAATTATCGAAGCGACAGAATTTGATTTGTACGGAGAACCAGTCTAACCTATTCGACATCTTTATTTTACACCTTATTTAATACTAATAAATATGAAGAAAATACAAGCAATAGTTACCACTGCATTACTTTTAATGACGTTTAATTTCGTTTCTGCTCAATATGGAAATGGTTATGGAAACGGATACGGAAATGGTAGGAGTAATCAAATGAACCAGATGAGTCAGATGAATCAAACCCCATCAAAGCCAAAAGAAATCCCTATAGAGGTGACTGTAGGTAAGATAATGGAAGGTATGAAAAAGGAATTACAATTGGATCAATTGCAAGAAATAGCAATATCTAATGTACTTATAGAAAGTGTTAGGGATCAAGGTATGCTGATGAAATCCGAAAGCAATCAAGAGCAAAAAGCAAGGGAATTCCAAGCACTCTCTGAAACCACAAATAGAAAAGTAAACGAATTTTTGAACGAAGACCAAAAGGCTAAATACAAAGAGTTTATAGCAAAAGGCCCTTCAGATAGACAAAAGTCAGAAAAAAAGAAATCAAGAAAAAAAGACTAGTTTACTCTCCATCGTATAAGATTTGAACACCTATGAAAAAATATTTTTATTTCTTGATTTTAGGAATAACCATTGTATCATGCAGCACCAATCCCTATAAAGACAGTGAAAAAGTGTACGACACCCAGTTGAATACTTTTAAAGAGGCTATATCTATCAAGGAGCCTGAACCTTTACCTATAGTCACGAAAACAATTATAGGAATCGACAATGTGTATACGAAGCAACTTTATACTTTTAAGGACACGATTTCTAAAATGAATCCAAAAGACTTAGAAAACGGCATAAAAACGGAATGGATTGGAACGGTAAATTTTAATCTAAGAAAACCAAATTTCATCATTATTCACCATACTGCTCAAGATTCTATTCAGCAAACCATAAAAACATTTACGCTAACTAGAACGCAAGTAAGTGCGCATTACGTTATTGCAGATAATGGAAATGTAGTACAAATGCTAAATGATTATTTAAGAGCATGGCATGCAGGAAGAGGATCATGGGGAAGAGATACTGATATCAATTCGTCCTCTATAGGAATTGAATTAGACAATAATGGTAGCGAACCTTTTTCGGAAGCACAAATAACTAGTTTGATGGCTTTGTTAAGCAAATTAAAAAAACAATACGATATTCCTGTTCAAAACATTATAGGACACTCTGACATTGCTCCCACTAGAAAGACAGATCCAAGCGTACTTTTTCCATGGAAAATACTAGCTGAAAACGGATTTGGATTATGGGCAGATGATAGCGGCCTGCCAGCACCAGTAAATTTTGATCCTATTTTAGGACTTCGAATCATAGGATACGACACTAAAAATTTATCTGCAGCGATCAAAGCCTTCAAGCTACATTATATCCAAACTGACACTACGGCAACGTTAGATGAAAAAACAGTTAACACCATCTATGCTATTTATCAAAAAATGTAAAAAAGTATACAATGTATAATTTAAAACGTCTTACCACATGATAAGACGTTTTTTTTTGCTTTTAACAGACTTTGATATCTAATCAATAACAAAAAAAAACTGCCGAGCTACTTTACAATATTTCGACAGTTCAAAAAAAAAAAAATTATGGTATTAGCAGAGTACTGTCCTAAGCAAAGCACAGCAACTTTCAAGCTTATTAAAAGCCATATACAAGCGCTAGTGAGATCTGAGCCGCTGATGAGGAAGGAACTAAATTAGAGTCAACAAAAAACACTTTGTCAGAGTTATTATCTAATCTTACTTCTGGAATAAATGTAAGCGCTCCTGATTTTAAGTTAGCCGATAGTGTCAAAGCTGTTAGAGACGTATTACCTGATCCTTGCTTGTATTTAAAATATTCACCTCGGAGACCTAAAGAAAAAGTATCGCTTAAATCATACCCTGGATACAAGGCAACACCTGTATATCCCACATCTCCCACGTTAGAAAAATCGGCTGCATTTAAACCTAATTTAAACTTCTCTGATAATTGAAACGAGGCAGTCAAATCGACGATCGTACCACTAACAGAACCATCCATAAAGTTCAAATAAGCACTAACACTCTCGGTAGGAGCAAATGATAATTGCGCACCAAAAGCATTAAGCCCTTTAATAGGATCTGCCTTGTAGGAGTTCCAAGAATCATTAAAAGCACCAACCATAATTCCCACTTTATCAGAGATAGCATAGTTCAGTTTAACTCCTGCATTTTGAAAAGGTCCGCTCGTAAATAAATAGGATGTAGAATAGTGAAAGTTAGCTAATGGCGAAATTACTTCATATCCAATAAACGTTCCCATGTAACCTGCTGTAAAACTTAATTTATCTGTTGCAGCATATGTCGCATACAAGTTTTGAATGTGAAAAGAGTTAAGATCAGCTCCATCACCGTTAGGAATAGATTGAAATTGTCCTCTTGGTCCAAATGAAAGTTCACCTACAAATGAGGTTTTACCCGTGGTTTTTTTAAGCGCAATGTCAAGCATCCCTAAAGAAACTGAATTTTGATCTGTGGCAAAGCTGGTAAAAATATTCCCTGTTTTAGAAAAATCATATTTGTAATACACATCTGCTGATCCTGAAATTTCTAAGGGTGTATCCTGAGCAAAAGTCATTGAGGCGGTCAAAATAAATCCTAATGTTACTATTATTTTTTTCATAATTAGTTTGGTTAGTTGTTAGGTGTTTTTGTGGTTAATTATTGGTTTTTGTTAGTGTAGTATCCTGTATTACAGTATTGATTTATATACATCAAAAAAGCCGTTTTAGTTATTTTTATTTATAAATATTGTATTTTTTCAACAAATAAATTAGTTATTTCAATAAATGACTACTTATTTTCTTGGGACGAATTTATTAACTTTTATCGTAGATGAACAATTTACAGTAGCCTTTTTGACTTTGAAGAAGAAGAATTATCGATAAGTAAAAAACCGTCTAAAAAAATAAGTATTCTCTATTTTAGATAACTAAAAATTAAAAAATTCACACATCTAAATTCACCACCACCCCTGCTTTATAAAAAATAATAATCAAAAAATAACACTAATAAAGTATTAAATCGTGTTTTTATATTAAATAAAAATACACACCCCCTTTTTTTATAGGGGTACAGATTAAAATTAAATTTTTTAACAAACAAGAGTGAAATTAGAATTTACGTACAAGAGATATAGCAATTTTATTACTTTGATGAATAGCCTAATTGTAAAAACTACTTGCTATTATAATTAAAGGTGAATAAAAATTTTCCAGTGTAAATTTTTTAAATGCAGGAGAAATAGGATCCAAGCCTATGAAAGGAGAAAGATTACATAAAATAAGTATAAAAAAAAGAGCCCGATACAGTATCGGGCTCATAAGCAACAGATGTAAGAATCTGTTAAATAAATACAGTAAAAATTAACTATCGTGAATTAAGATTTTATAAAGGGATATTACCATGTTTTCTGTTTGGTACTACACTCTCCTTATTTTCTAACATACTAAAGGCTTTTAACAGTTTTCGTCTTGTATTTTGAGGCAATATAACCTCATCAATAAAACCACGTTGTGCAGCAGTGTATGGATTAGCGAACAAATCAGCGTACTCTTTTTCTTTTTCTGCTAATTTAGCCACATGATCATCTGCTTCGCTAATCTCTTTCTTAAATATTATCTCTGATGCTCCTTTTGCCCCCATTACAGCAATCTCAGCTGTAGGCCAAGCAAAATTCATATCGGCGCCAATGTGCTTAGAATTCATTACATCATAAGCCCCTCCGTACGCTTTACGCGTAATCAAAGTTACTCTAGGCACCGTAGCTTCACTTAATGCATATAATAATTTTGCACCGTGCACAATAATTCCTTGCCATTCTTGATCTGTTCCAGGTAAAAAACCAGGAACGTCCACAAGTACAAGTAGCGGAATATTAAATGCATCACAAAAACGAGTAAATCGCGCCGCTTTGATAGAGCTATTTACATCGAGACACCCTGCCAAAAACAGTGGCTGATTTGCTACAATACCAATACTTCTACCCCCTAACCTTGCAAAACCAACAATGATATTCTCTGCATAATTTTTATGAATCTCAAAAAAAGAATCTTCATCGATAATCCCTGCTATAACATTATGCATGTCGTATGGCTTATTTGGATTATCTGGAATAATACTTTCTAGTTGTTCTCTAACCTCATCATTGAGTATGTAAGGTAGTTTATGGGTTGTCTCTTTATTGCTTTGTGGTAAATAACTCAACAATCGTTTCACATCCTCAAGGCACTCAATGTCATTAGCCGAAGTACAATGCGCTACACCAGATTTTGTAGAATGCGTGCTAGCACCCCCTAATTCTTCAGAAGTTACAGTTTCGTTTGTTACTGTTTTCACCACGTTAGGCCCCGTTACAAACATATAACTAGTATCTTCGACCATCATAGTAAAATCAGTCATTGCAGGAGAATATACCGCTCCTCCAGCACATGGTCCCATGATAGCCGAAATTTGAGGAATTACTCCACTCGATTGCACATTTCGATAAAAGATATCAGCGTAACCTCCTAGAGAGCGAACGCCTTCTTGGATACGAGCACCACCCGAATCGTTTAGCCCAATCATTGGCGCTCCCATTTTGACAGCCATGTCCATAACTTTGCAAATTTTCTCAGCATGCGTTTCTGATAGCGCACCTCCAAAAACGGTGAAATCTTGAGCAAAAACATAGACTAATCTGCCGTTTATAGTTCCGTAACCAGTGATTACACCATCTCCATAGTACTGCTCTTTCTCCATACCAAAGTCAGTGGTACGGTGGGTTACTAGCATTCCAATTTCTTCAAAAGACCCTTCATCCATTAAATAATTAACCCGTTCTCTTGCTGTTAATTTCTTTTTTTGGTGCTGCTTTTCAATTCTATTTTTACCTCCACTCAAATGGGCTTTAGCAATTTTATCGTTTAATATTTCTATTTTATCTTTCATCTTACTATTTTTAACTGCTTACTTGGCTATCTTTTAATCTTCAATCACTAGACTTAATCGATCACTTAGGCAAGCGCACTATTTTTTGATCTTCGAAATAACGCTGTAATGCGATTAAAGCAGCAATTTCGGCCTCTTGTTCCATTTCCTTCTGCAATGAAGCAGCGTTGTAATACTTTTTGACAAAATGAGTGTCAAAATTTCCGGATCTAAAAGCATCATGCTCCATCACATATTTACCAAATGGCAATGTAGTTTGTACACCCTCTACAAGATAATTATCGATAGCATTGATCATGATTTCGATTGCTTCCTCACGGGTACCACCATAAGTAATCAATTTAGCAAGCATTGGATCATAATAAATAGGAATATCCATTCCCTGTTCAAAACCGTTATCAACGCGTATTCCTATACCTTCAGGTAACTGATATACATCTAAATGACCCACACTTGGTAAAAAATCATTTAATGGATCTTCGGCATAAACACGTAATTCCATTGCATGTCCTTTTATCTTTAAATCTTCTTGCTTGATGGTTAGCGCTTCGCCACGAGCCACTTTTATTTGCATTTCGACTAAATCTAAGCCAGTAATCAATTCAGTTACAGGATGCTCTACTTGTAAACGCGTATTCATTTCTAGAAAATAAAAATTGTTGTTTTCATCTAATAAAAACTCGACAGTCCCTGCACCAAGGTAATCACAAGATTTAGCAACTAAAACAGCAGCCTCGCCCATTTGCTTACGCAATTCCGGTGTTAAAACCGAAGAAGGAGCTTCTTCAACTACCTTCTGATGGCGACGCTGAATACTGCATTCGCGTTCGAACAAATACAAAATAGTGCCGTGGCTGTCGGCCATAATCTGGATTTCGATGTGACGAGGAGAAGCTACATATTTTTCGATAAAAACAGAACCATCACCAAAAGCGTTCAAAGCTTCACTAATCGCACGATTCATCTGAGATTCAAATTCTGCTTCATTTTCAACAACACGCATTCCTTTTCCACCACCTCCGGCAGAGGCTTTTATCAATATAGGGAATCCAATTTGGGCGGCGACTTTTTTCGCTTCTGCAATATCCGTTATTGCTTCATCTAGTCCGGGAACCATAGGAATATCGTATTGCTTTACTGCTTCCTTAGCAGCTAGCTTACTTCCCATGATATGGATAGCCTTAGACTTTGGACCTATAAAAACAATATTATTTTGTTCTGCTTTTTCAGCAAAATCAGCATTCTCACTCAAGAAACCATAACCAGGATGAATGGCATCAACGCCAAGTTTTTTGGCTACTTCTATTATCTTATCTCCTAGTAAATACGATTGATTTGATGGAGCTTCACCAATCCAAACTGCTTCATCAGCAAATTTGACATGAGGTGCATTTCTATCTATGGTAGAGTATACTGCAACTGTTTTAATACCCATTTTTTGGGCCGTTTTCATTACACGAATCGCTATTTCTCCCCTATTGGCAACTAATATTTTTTTCATCCTTTATTCGAATTCAATTAATAACTGTCCTTTATCTACGGCATCTCCTTTATTCGCAGCAATCGATTTGATTACTCCATCGCGAGGCGAAAGAAAACTATTTTCCATTTTCATCGCTTCAAGGATCAGTAAAGGATCATTTTCTTTGACGGTTTGTCCCACGACCACATTAATTTCTAGAATTAGTCCTGGCATAGGTGCCTTGATTGCATTGACTTGCTTGGTCAAACCTACTTCAAAACCTAAGTCTTTGATTAATTGATCTAAATCATTGGAAATTGCAACAGTATAGGTGTTGTTATTTACCTTGACCTCATATTGTTTTTGATTGAAATTAGCCAAAACAATTTCAGCTTTATAAGGCTTGTTATGATGCAGAATATGCAAGTGGTTTGCTTCTGTTGGTACTGCATCAAGTTGAGAAATTGATTCCTTGTTAATATCGAAGGAAAATGAATCGTTTACTTTTACTTTATAGTTATCACTCATTAGTGTAATTTTTATGAATGTAAAAATAAGGAAAAGAAAACGTTTTCGTAAAGTAAAAACTAAAGTTTTATGCTAATTTAGTATAGCTAATTTAAAATATAATTAAAGTACTAATAGTCCAAATTCCCTTAAGGTATGAATTGGCTTTGCAAACCAAAACAACTCAAAATCATCAAAATTTTTCTCGAAATCAACTTTAAGTTCTTGAAAAGTATAGGTTTTCGAACAAGAAACAGCGATTTTAGATAACGTATCCGCTAACCATTCTCCTTCATTTTTGTTGGTTTGAATGGTGAAACTTTCTTTTTTATCATGAAAAGTAAGTGCTACCATTTCCCAAGAGTTTCCCTTTTTAGACTTAGTAAAATGCTCTATCGCAGGTTTACCGCCAAGCCACACAATTTTAGCTGTAGTTTTAATTTGTAAATCATTATCGTGTTGAACAGCGTTAAAAATAAAGTCCTCTTTTACTGTAGTCCTCGGAATTTTAAAATCAAACCACTCTTGCAATTCGTAGTCAAAACAAATGCCATGCATGAAGTTAAACAACGATTTCTTGAGTCCGAATGAAAATTTATCATGGTTAATTCCTGTTTTATCAGTGTAGTTAATATCGTTGTTGGCAAAGGTACCAATAACTTCAGTTTCTTTTACCACACCAAATTTTTCAGGATACAACCCTACCGGACTGTGAGCAGTCATTGCAAATTGATGCCAAAACCCCGATTGCAATACTCCTGCTTCAAATAATTGGCGGACCATTTCTAAACTGTCTATCGTTTCTTGCACGGTCTGAGTAGGATATCCGTACATGAGATAAGCATGCACCATAACTCCCGCTTCGGTAAAATTACGTGTTACTTTAGCCACTTGTTCTACGGTGACGCCTTTGTCTATTAATTTCAATAAACGATCTGAAGCAACTTCAAGTCCACCCGAAACGGCAATGCAACCCGATGCTTTTAAAAGTAAACACAGATCAGCGGTAAAGCTTTTTTCAAATCGAATGTTCGTCCACCAAGTCACTGATAATTTTCTTCGAAGTATTTCTAACGCTAAGGCACGCATTAAAGCTGGGGGCGCGGCTTCATCAACATAATGAAATCCATTTTCTCCTGTTTGCTCCATCATTTCCTCCATACGATCACATAGCAAACTAGCAGCAATGGGTTCGTAAATTTTTATATAATCTAAAGATATATCACAAAAAGTACATTTGCCCCAGTAGCATCCGTGGGCCATAGTGAGCTTATTCCAGCGACCGTCAGACCACATACGATGCATGGGATTTACGATTTCGATAACCGATATGTATTTGTCCAATAACAAATCAGAATAATCTGGAGTTCCCACTTGGGATTGCTTGTAATCTGGTTTTACAGAATTATTTTTATAGACCACTTTTCCGTCTTCTAATAAAAAAGTTCTTTTGTACTGCTTCTCGACTGCGCTCGAACTAACAGCATTTACAAGTTCTTCAACAGGCACTTCGCCGTCATCCAAAGTAATGTAATCGAAAAACTCAAAAACACGAGCGTCTGATAATGACCTTAGTTCCGTATTAGGGAAACCGCCACCCATAGAAATCTTAATTTCGGGATGATGTTTTTTTACCCATTGCGCTGAACGAAAGGCACTGTATAAATTCCCTGGAAAGGGAACAGAAATTAAAAATAAAGTAGGATTAACTGCTTCAATTTTTTGTTTTAGAGTCGAAAGCAAAACGGAATCAATGTAAGTAGGCTCCTGTTGCAACGCTTGGTACAATTCATCAAAAGAATTAGCTGATCTACCTAAACGTTCAGCATATCGGCTGAAGCCAAAGTTTGAATCTACACATTCTACAATAAAATCAGAAATATCCTCAAGGTATAAAGTTGCCAAATGCTTCCCTTTATCCTGCGTTCCCATGGTACCAAAAGCCCAATCGAGTTCTTCTAATTGTGCAAAGCGAGAAGCTTCAGGTAAATAATCTTCTTGACAAATCTGCAAAGCCAAGGTTGGGTTTTTTCCTTGCAAAAAAGCAATAACAGGATCAATTGTTTTGATGTATTCGTCCTGCAAAGCATAAATACGTTTTGAATTGTCTGAAATCGAACTGCTGGTATCTTGAAACTTTAAACGGGCAACTTCAAACAAACTTTGTAAGCCTTCTTTCGAAAACAATTTCAAAATTACTTCGATACCTAAGTCAGCTTGAAAAGCTTCAATACCTTTTGTATTCAAAAACCCCTTAATGTATGCCGTTGCTGGATAAGGAGTGTTCAATTGCGTAAAAGGCGGCGTAATTAGAAATAGTTTTGTTTTCAAAAGGATATTATTTTATGCAAAAGTAGGCGATAATTATTATTTTTTATCATATATCATTACTTACAATAAACTAGTATTAAATTGGTCATATTTGAATTAACTTTTTCTTTCTAATATCCTTTTTTTAATTTGTTTTGAATAAATATTTCAAAGGTAAAATTCATATATGATAATTGATATACCTCTAAGAAACTATAAGATTTTATGTATATTTGTGCACAAAATTCTCACAATGAAGGTTAAAGCCATAGTCCTGTTTATTCTTTTTTACCCAACATTTTTTGTTTTTTCGCAAGAAACAAAGCTACAATCATCACATATTTTGGTAGAAGACCAAAAAGGAAACCTAATTCAAAGTGAAGAAGCACAAAAAACATTTTTAAAAAGTCGGGAAGAAAAAAGGGTCAAAGAACTTCAAGAGTTACAAAAAGCAACACTAAGTTCAAAAAAAAGTGCCCTACAACAGGCCGTTGAAATGTGTTCAAATGGAGGGTTTGAACAACATGAAAGTATTACTGGTTCTAGTTACCTTAAAAATTTTCTTTATACAATAGGTGATCCTGCTGGGCCCACCCAATGTCGCTCTATTACAAATAATGCTGATTCATACATAAATCTTTACAACCCCAATAATCTTAATCTAATGGCTACCAGTGTCTCATCCAACTTGGTAGACCCTTATATTGGAGACATTAAGGGGTTTGATCAATATGCGCTTAAAATAAATCACGAAAACTCCTCTACTTATGGAGCAATTGTTCAAGGTAAAAGATTCAAAACCAATAATGAAAATTATCTGAAATTTAATTACAAAGCCGTATTACAAAGTGTTTACGACAACAGCCATGCTGACAATCAAGCATTTGTAAAAGCGCGTATTTTAAATAAAAAAGGGGTTGTAGTAAACGAATTTTGTTTAGTAGGAGATGAAAAAAACTGTATTTTCACCAAAGTCCCAAGTCAAAGTTCCAATTATGTAACTTTGTACACATCAAACTGGCAATCTGGATTATTAGATATTTCGTCTATTCCTAACAATGAAGAATTTACCGTTGAATTTATGGCGTCTAGATGTGGACTCGGTGGACATTTTGGTTATATGTACATTGATGATATTTGCTTGCTGCATTCCGATGAAAATTTTCAAGGATCTGTAGAACTTGAACCTCTAAATAAAGTATGCCCTACTTTACCTGTTGCAGTTTGTGGAAGCTATACTGTGCCAAATTCTGGAGGAATAGCGGCAACTGTAAAAAAAATCACTTTAACTGTTTACAATAGCAGTAATGTTTCAGTATACAGCACTTCTACAACTTCAAGTTTGGACACAACAAATAAAAAGTTTTGCTTCACCCTAAGTGCTAGTAATTTTCCAAATACTAGCAATGCTAATTACAATGTAGGAGTTCAAGTTGATTATGATACCCCTACTGCCTCTACTTGCGCGGGAACTTCATTCAATTCAGCCGTAGATTCTGATGCAAATCCGGGATGGGATATTTCATTTTTGAATTGTGATTCCAGTTGTAATTTTAATGTAAATACAGCAAAAATTTCGCAATGTGATGCAAATCGGGACGGAACTGAGAATTTCGATTTGACAAAGTTTAATGCTCTGGTAGTTGCTTCAAACACTGGTCTAAGTTTTAAGTACTACAAAAATTATGATGATGCAGCAGCCAATTTAAATGAAATAACCAATTTTACTAGCTATCCGAGTACGAGTACCTCTTTATTTGTTCGAATAAATAAAAGCGCTTCATGCTTTAAAATAATTTCGACTAGTTTAGAAGTGAAAAATCCAACGGCAAACATTACAGGTATTTTAAATGTTTGCTCAGGAAGTACTCTATTGACAGCAACTTCGGGATCTACCTATCTTTGGAATACAGGAGAAACTACGCAAAGTATTACCGTTAACGCCATTGGTAATTATTCTGTAACTGTAGCTGATTCTTTTGGCTGTAGTAGTACTGCCACTGTTAGTATTGAACCGAGTCAAACTGCCGTTTCTCCTATTTTGCAAATTACCCAACCCTCTTGTTTCAGTACAACAGGGAGCATTGTTATAACCTCAACAGCAGCCGAATATAGTTTTGACGACGGAGTAACTTGGACTACAAACAATACTAAGGATAATCTATATCCAGGAAGTTATTCCGTTAAAATAAAAACAATAAACGGATGTATTTCCTATTCTCAGAAAGCAACAATAACTGGTGTATCAACTTCTTACCCAAGTTATACCTATTCTAGTCCTTTATTTTGCGGAGATGTTGGACGAATTACAATTTTAACACCATCTACATACTATAGCTTTGATGATGGTGTAACCTGGGTCAATAATTCCACTGACGACAATTTGAAACCTGGACTTTATAAAATCCGTACAAAAGATGCGCAAGGATGTATTTCTGCCGCTAATAATGTGTTACTAAGTAGCACTACTTTAGATGATCCAACCTATACTTTAATACTGCCTGCGTGTACTGTTGTTGGGAGTATAACTATTAATTCAGTTGCTGATTTTTATACTTTTGATGGGGGAACAACATGGGTTACTACCAATAATTTGACTAATTTAACTGCAGGAAGTTATCGCGTAGGAATTAAAAACGCCTTGGGCTGTACATCTAATTTTAATTATGTTTATTTGGATGATTTTACTAGTTCATACCCTAGGATTACTACTATACAACCTATTTGCGGAAGTAATGGTAATATTACAATCGACACAGTTGCTGACTTTTATAGTTTTGATGATGGAGCAACCTGGACCACTAATAATACAGCTGATTTACCATACGGAACTTATAAAATAAAAGTAAAAAACAGTCTAGGATGCGTCAGCGCCATTAATTACGCGTATTTAAATCAACCATTATTGAGTGCGCCAATTGTTAGTATCGAGCAACCCACTTGCGGTGCAAATGGAAAAATCAGTATAAATTCGTTATCCGATTTTTACAGCTACGATAACGGTCAAACCTGGACAACTTCAAATACGAAATCATTGCCGCCGGGCTTTTACTACGTTATAGTAAAGAATAGTATGGGATGTGTATCATATGGAAACGGAATTTATTTGAATAATCCATATATCGATGCGCCAACATATACTGTTACCCAACCCACCTGCACTGCTCTTGGAAGTATCACCATAAATACAATTGCAGACTTTTATAGTTTTGATGGAGGCAGCACTTGGGGAACAGATGCTACTTTAGCAAATTTAAACATTGCTGGATATTACAATATATCTACAAAAAACAATCTGGGTTGTAGTTCTAATTCAATCTCCGTGTATATATCTGGATACAATCTGCCCGCTCCTGATTACACTTTTATCAATCCTAGTTGTGGGAATATTGGTTCAATTACATTCAACGCAACTGCTGATTTTTACAGTATTGATTACGGACAAACTTGGAGCACAAATAATGTTTTCTCAAATTTAAGTGCTGGATACTACTATTTGCAAATAAAAAAAGCTAATTGTGTTTCAAATAGTTTTGGTGTTAATTTGGATAGTAACTATTTGGCTCCACCAAAAGTAACCGCAGTACAACCTGGCTGTGGAACAAATGGATCAATCACTTTTTCAACAACTGCAGATTTTTATAGCCTTGATGGTCAAAATTGGGTTACAAATCCAGTTTTTAACAATCTCACTCCAGGTTTCTACAGTGTGAAAACAAAAAATGCATCTGGCTGTGTTTCAATTCCTAACTATATATCGCTTTCCCCTTTTTATCTCCCTAATCCCACTTTCACAACAGTGCAGCCAACTTGTGGTAATGGTGGAAATATAACCTTTACGGTAGCAGCAGCGTTGTACAGTATAGATGGTGGCACTACATGGAGTAATAGCCCCGTGTTTACTAATCTAAACCCAGGTTATTACTATTTAGGCATAAAAAATGCTACAGGTTGTACATCTAATTTTTATCTATCCAATGTAAGTCTCCAAAACTATTACTTACCTAATCCAGATTTCACACTAATTCAGCCAACTTGTGGCACTAACGGTAGTATCACGTTTGCAACAGTAGCGGATTCCTATAGTTTTGATGGTGGCAAAACGTGGACCACAAATCCACAACTTACTGGACTTACCTCTGGGTATTATAACCTATTAATACAAAATACTATTGGCTGCAAATCATATGTTATATCCGTTTATATTCAGCCATATTATCTTCAAAATCCAAAGGTAAAAGTAATACAACCTAGTTGCGGAAATGGCGGAAGCATAAGCATAACTACGCCAGCTGATCAATATAGCTTTGACGGAGGTACAACATGGACTTCAGATCCTATATTATTAGATCCAAAACCAATAACTTATACTATTCTTATCAAAAATGCTAAGGGATGTACTTCATATTCGCAATATTACTCGATCAATAAATATTACATAGCCTCCGTAAATATCTCCTCAATTCAACCAACCTGTGCTACTCCTTTTGGAACCATAATAATAAATACAATAGCAGATCAGTATAGTTTTGATAATGGTGTAACTTGGACTACAAATCCTATTAAGAAAAATTTAGCAAGCGGTAATTATACTGTTATTGTGAAAAATGCGCTAGGCTGTACCTCATCTGGCTATTCTATCTATATTAGTACCCCACCTACTATTCCAGCTCCACCATCGGTCCAGATTGTTCAACCATCGTCCTGTGGAGCAACAGATGGACGGATTACCGTAACAACTCCTGCTATTAGTTATAGCTTTAACGATGGAAATAGCTGGACAACAAACCCAACAAAAATTAATATTGGAGAAGGCACTTATATTATTAAAATTAAAACGAATTCATACAGTTGTGAATCTTTAACGAACGTAGTGAATTTAAACTCAGGCACAACAATCGCAGCCCCAGCATATGCCGCAACGCAACCCAATTGCAGCTCGCCAAAAGGTTCGATTACCATTACTACAAATGCAGCAACTTACAGTTTTGATAATGGATTAACTTATGTTTATTCTAATACAAAAAATGATCTTACACCTGGTATTTACAAGATAAAAATAAAAAATGCTGCAGGATGTATTTCAGATGTTACTGGAGTAACTATAAATGCAATATCGGCACTCCAAGCTCCCGACTTTACCGTAGTTCAACCAAATTGCACTAATTCTTTAGGATCAGTAAGTATCACAACTATTGCAGATTTATATAGTTTTGATAATGGAATCACTTATGGGAATTCGAATACAAAATCTAATGTTACGCCAGGGACCTATAATGTAAAGATAAAATATAACTCAGATTGTATATCCCTAAGCAATACAGTAACAATTAACGCAGCTCCTGTAACTCCTGAAGTGCCAAAAGTAATTATTTCAAATCCCCAAGGGTGTGGGACAATTACTGGGACAATTACAGTATTAACTACTGCAAATTTGTATAGCTTTGATGACGGTAACAGTTGGCAAACAAATAACACCGCTAGCTTAGCGCCAGGAAACTACTTAATCCGAACAAAATTAACAAATGGATGTGCATCAAATACATTTGCAGCAACAATCAATCCAGCACCAAATACGCCTTTAACTCCCACAGTTTCTGTTGTGCAACCAACTAGCTGCGGCAATCCATTTGGAGCAATTACTGTCACTAGTGCAGCATATGAATATAGTTTTGACAATGGTTTACATTATTCAACTAATCCAGTTTTAGGGAATTTCATACCTGGGACACACTTAGTTCGTGTTAAAAACAGCAGCGGATGTGAATCATTACCAATAGCTGTACTAATCAATATCCCTACAGATTACCCCACCCCTCCCGTATTTACAAGTATCCAACCTGACTGTAATAATCTAAAAGGCTCGATAACTATTACCGACAATGCTGCACAATACAGCTTCGATAATGGTACAACATGGACAACAAATGCAACACAATCAAATCTAGCTCCTGCAACATATTTAATAAAAGTTAAAAATAATATTGGTTGTATTTCAAATTCATCCTCTGTTATTATAATTCCATTTACAAATTTCACTATCAAACCAACACTGTCAAACTCACAAACATTCTGCATCCAACAAAATGCAACAATCCAGGAAATTGCAGTGACTGGCCAAAATATAAAATGGTATGACGCTTTGACTAATGGAACGGTTTTACCATTTATAACGCAACTGCAAAACGGAACAACCTATTACGCTAGCCAAACAATAAATGGTTGTGAAAGTATTAGAACACCAGTTTTAATTACTATCCAAGATAGCTCAGCTCCAATAGGACTGGCAATCCAGACATTCTGTGCAAGTCAGAGTCCAACATTAAGCGCTATTATAGTTACTGGATCTCAAGTCAAATGGTTTGATGCCGCGAATAATTCGCTAACAACAACAACAACTTCTTTGCAAGACGGTCGTACTTATTATGCCACTCAAACAGTGAACGGTTGCGAAAGCACCAATAAATTAGCTATTACTATATCATTAATCAATACTTTGCCCGCAAATAATTATGAAGAATTGTTGTGTGATGATTTAAACGATGGTTCTGAAAAAGTAAATTTGATGAACTATAATTCAAAGCTAATTGCTAACACCGTGGGATATACATTTGCTTATTATTCAAGCTATGCAGCCGCATCAAATCAATTGACAAACAATCAAATTCTTGATTTTTCTGATTTTAAATTAGCTTTGGGAGCTAAAACAATTTATGTTCGAATTAATTCAGCTTCGGCCTGCTTCGCAATCGCTCAACTAAAACTAACTCTTTTAGCAAAACCTAAAATAACAATTCCTGATGTGGTTCCTATTTGTGAAAGCAGCAGTATTACCATTGATGCTGGTTTAGGGTTTGATCACTATTTGTGGTCAACTGGAGAAACCACATCATCTATAATAGTTACAAGCCCAAATAACTATTGGGTTACCGTAACCAAAAATTACGATCTAATTAGTTGCTCAAATACTAAAAACTTTGAAGTCACAAAGTCAAATATAGCCAGCATTACTTCCATTGACATCAAGGATTGGACTGATAATGAAAACGCGATTATGGTGTATACTACTGGTAACAGTGACCTTGAATATTCTATTGATGGAATTAATTATCAAGACAATAATCAGTTTACAAACTTAATTAGCGGCAAATACATGGTTCATGTACGAGATAAAAATGGTTGCGGCACGGTCACTGAGGAGGTGAATTTATTAATGTATCCAAAATTTTTCACTCCTAATGGTGATGGATATAATGATACTTGGAGTATACGCTTTTCTGAAAATGAACCGCAATTATCAGTTAAAATATTTGATCGATACGGTAAGCTAATAACTGTACTTAATCAAAACCAAGTCTGGAACGGAACCTATAATGGGCAACTGATTCCTGCAACTGATTATTGGTTTGTAGTAAATCGGGCAGATGGAAAAGAATACAAAGGTCATTTTAGCCTGAAGCGATAGAAAACAATTTCAAAATTACATTGATACCTAAATTAGGATAAAAAACTTCAATATCTTTAGTGTCCATGATCCCTTAATGTATGCCGTATCCGGATAAGGAGTATTTAATGGTTTAAAAGGTGGTGCGATGAGCAAAAGTTTGATTTTCAAGAGAAATTGTTGCCAACCAAACATGAGGGATAATTTTAGTTTCTATTATTCCCCGCGCAAAAAATCACGGAATGTTACTATTCTACTACAAAGAACATTAAATTATGAGCGTATTTAATTACATTTGAAAAATTATGCCTTTGCAAGACTATCTTTTATGAAAAAAACATTATTATTTCTATTTTTCATTTTTTCAAGCTTTTGTTTTTCTCAAGAAATCTGCAACAACGGTTTAGATGACGATGGAGACGGAAAAATAGACTTAAACGATAGTGATTGCAATTGTAACAATTCTGCAATAACTTCACTTTTACCAAATCATTCTTTTGAAGAAAAAACAAGCTGTCCTCAAAATTACAATGATATTGCTACATTTAATAATTGGTCAAAAGGAACTATCCCATCTCCAGACTATATAAATGCCGATTGTTCTCTTTTTAATGAGATTTACAAAAAAAATCTTCAAAATTTCCCTGATGGCAAAGGAATTGTGAGAGCTGTTTATAAAAACAATAAGAAAGAATATCTAGCTACTAAATTACCAACACCATTACTTTCGGGAGTAAACTATCAATTAACATTGAATATAGCTACACTAATGAGTATCGAAACATCGAACTTAAGCAAAAATTTTGATTTTAACTTTTTACACCCCACCTACGTAACACTTTATGGATGCAACAACAAAAATAATTTACTATTATCTACCACTACTGACCCAAGTTCATTTGACTCTTCTTGGATTGAAATTGGAAAAGTGCTCTATCAGCCTCAGACCATTTGGAGTGAAATAACACTTAGTTTTACTACAAATATTGATATTAACGCCATCATGCTTGGGCCAGAGAAAGTTTTACCACCGTCATTTAATACAGAATATGAACCATCATTCTTATATGATAACTTAATATTAAATACAGCTGAAAAGTATGGTGTCACTATTAATCAATCTGGTAATTTTTGCAATAATGATTTAATATTGACGGCTAACCTGAATAAAACTTTTAGTTTAGCAACAGCGTTCCAGTGGTATCAAAATGGTATCGCTATAAACGGAGCGAACAATAAATCATATTCAATTCCCTCAATCAAAACAAATCTAGGAGAATACACGGTAAAAGTTACTGATGGAAATGATTGCTATATTAGTTCAAAATTAACTATCAACAATTATATTCCTAATCCATCTGTCACAGTAATTCAGCCTAATTGTCAAGATACAAATGGTTACATTAAAGTTAATGCTCCTGGAATTGAAAATAGTTTTGAAAAAGGTTTGCCTTTGCTTTCAGAAGACTATTATATTTCAAAAGATTTAGTTTGGCAAACAGATGCCAATTTTATCACAAAGGAATATGGTAAATATTATATCCAAACAAGAACCGCTTCAGGTTGTATTTCTACACCTACAATTGTAACAATAAATCCTCCAATATTACTAAACACACCCTCATTCTCAATAATTCAACCAACTTGCAGTTCTAGTGGAACTATCACTATAACATCACCAGCGTCGCAATTTAGTTTTGATAATGGTTTGACTTGGCAAAACAATGCCACCAAAACAAATTTACCTGAAGGTAATTACTTGCTTAAAATAAAAAATAGTAGCGGTTGTGAATCCTATTCACAAAGTGTTTTTCTTTTTCCATTTTATATTGAATACCCCACTTTTACATCAACAGCGCCATTATGCAATATAGGTGGAACTATAACAATTACTACAATTGCTTCAGAGTATAGTTTTGACAATGGTAAAACATGGAGTACTAATCCAACTGCTACAAATTTGCTCCCTGGAGCCTATTATATGAAAATAAAAAATGAATCTGGGTGTGAATCGCAATCTTCCATTCATCCTATTTATTTTGAAAAATATTATGCTACCTATCCAGAATTCAAATTTATCCAACCAAACACATGTGGTGAAACTGGAAGTATTACTTTTTTAAAATCTTCATATCAATATAGTATTGACGGAGGACAAACATGGTTAGAAACACCAATCTTCACTAATTTGCAAGTTGGTAATTATGTACTAAAAACAAAAAACGAACTTAATTGTGAATCACTAGCCAGCACAGTTAAAATAAATTCATACATCCCAAAACCAACTTATACTATTGTAAAGCCTCAGTGTCAAACAAACGGGAGTATTACCATAAACACAATTGCAGCATTTTATAGTTTTGATGATGGTGTAACATGGGAAGTCAATCCTACTAAGTCGGATTTACCTTCAGGAATGTATCCAGTTAAGATTAAAAATGCATTAGGTTGTGAATCTGATGTTGAATATGTAGAGTTACCTGCTTTTTATTTTGATGAACCTACATACAAAATAACAAATCCAAATTGTGAAACTGAATCAAAATGGAGAATTACCATTACAACTCCTGCAGCATTTTATAGTTCCGACGGCGGAGTAACATGGAGTACAAATCCTAGCTTTTCGAATCTAGTTTACGGAACGTACTTCTTGAAAATTAAAAATGATCTAGGATGCGAATCAAAAAATAATTTCGTAGTTATAAATAATGAATATTACTTAGATCCTCCTGAATATTCTGTTGTACAACCAACATGCACTACTTCAGGAAGTGTTACTATTACAACTCCAGCGGCATTTTATAGTTTTGATGATGGTGCAACATGGAGTACAAATCCAACCTACGTTCACTATTCCCAGGGCTCTATTAGTGCTTATCTTAGGATTAAAAATGAGTCAGGTTGTATCAGTAAATATAACTGGTTCTATATTGATCAGAATCTTCTTCCAGACCCAACATATTCTATGGTACAACCAACATCCTGTGATGATAATGCAGTAGGCAGCATTACTATAACAAGTTCAGCCGATTTTTATAGTTTTAATAATGGAAATAGTTGGAGTACTAATCCTACTGCTACAAACTTACCAGTAGGTTTTAAATATCAACTAAAAACAAAAAATAAAGAAGGATGTGAATCAGGAGCTCCTACGGTAGAATTTACTCCTGTTAAAATAAAGGAGGCTGAATACATAGCTATCTATCCAACTTGTGAAAGAGCGGGAAGTATTACAATCACGACACCAGCGCCTTTTTACAGTTTCGATGGTGGAGAAACCTGGGGTACCAACCCTGTTGCTACAAATTTACCACTTGGTTACTATTATCCTAAAATAAAAAACGAATCTGGATGCATATCTGAAACAAGATATTCTGTTGTTTTCAATGAATATTACATAACAGGATTTCAGGTAGAAGCAACTCAACCTACTTGCGAATCTGGCAACAAGGGTACTATTACAATAGATCCCCTTTTTGATCAATACAGTTTTGATGGTGGTAGAACCTGGAGTCAATACAATACAGCATCAAATTTATTTCCAGGAGATTACACAATTAGGGTCAAGGATAACCTCGGTTGCCAATCTTGGTATAGAAGTGTAACACTTTATGCTTTTTATTTACCTAAACCAAATTACACATCAACTGCCCCAATATGTGGAACAGGGGGAAGTATTACTATAACAACTACATCAGCCTTTTATAGCTTTGATAATGGAGAAACATGGGGAACAAATCCAACTAAAAAAGATTTAGAGGAAGGATTTTATACTATAAAAATTAAAAATGAATTAGGATGCGAATCTTATCCACAAAACATTTATGTTCCAAAATTTTACCTGAATAAACCATTGTTCTCTATTACGCAACCTGATTGCGAAGCATTAGGTAAAATAACTTTTACAACAAATGCTGCAGCATACAGCATCGATAATGGTATTACTTGGTCAGCGATCGCTACATTTACCAATTTAAATTCTGGAAATTATTATTTAAAAATTAAAAACAATTTAGGCTGCGAATCAAATTATGAATCAGCTTATCTTTACAATGTAAATATTCCGGCGCAAACACCAACTATTTCAGTGGAACAGCCGAGTAGTTGCACAAATTCCAAAGGAAAAATAACCATAAGTACTACTGCTAATCTATACAGTTTTGATAATGGAATTACGTGGTCTGCTACTCCAACTGCTATAGATTTAACCACGGGTGATTATTTCATCAAAATTAAAAATAGTATTAATGGTTGCCAATCTCTTTCTGTCAAAGCTACTATCAACCCTCCTTTAGACGCAATAAGTATACCTAATTACACCATTTCTCAACCAACAAGTTGTGCTAATCCCTTTGGATTAATTAGCATCACAACAGTTGCTTCTGAATACAGTTTTAATAATGGTTTAAGTTGGACAAAGAATGCTAATTCTAGTAACTTGCCCTCTGGTTTATACAAGATCAAGATTAAAAATGCAGCAGGTTGCGAATCAGAAGCAGTTATAATTCAAATAATTAGACCTACTGATTATCCTGAATTACCAACCACCACAATATTACAACCAAACTGTTTAAACCCAAAAGGACTTATTACTATAACAAGTGTTGGTAGTCAATATAGTTTTGATAATGGTTTAACTTGGAGTTTAAACCCAACATCTGGTTATTTGAGCTCTGGCGATTACTTGGTTAAAATTAAGAATGCAGCTGGATGTATCTCTGAAGCATCAACGTCCATCGTAATTCCATTCATTGATTTCCCTGCAAGACCTGTAGCTTTTTCTCCCCAAACCTTTTGCATCCAACATAATGCAACAATCAACAATATTACAGTAAGTGGCCAAAACATAAAATGGTTTAATGCTTTGACGAATGGAACGGTTTTACCAAACACAACAGAACTGCAAAACGGAATCACCTATTATGCTTCACAAACGATTGACGGTTGTGAAAGTGATAGAGCTGCTATTTTTATAAATATTCAAAATACACCTACACCAACTGCAGACGCTAATCAAAGTTTTTGTAGTACACAAAATGCTAAATTGAGCGATATTGCCATTACGGGAATCAATATAAAATGGTACGATGCTTCTAATACTGCATTACCAAACACCACTCTAATCGCTGACAATACCATTTACTACGCGTCACAAACCGTGAATAGTTGTGAAAGTGTCAATAAGCTTGCAGTAAGCACCTTTTTAATCAATACGTTGAATGCAACCAATTACTCGGTAGAATTTTGTGATGAAGATAATGATGGAAAAGAAACTTTAAACCTTCCGACCTACAACCAAAAATTGATTATAAATCCTACAGGCAATAGCTTTTCTTATTATAATTCTTTTGCAGCTGCTGAAAATAAAATAGTAAATAGTCAAATCAATTCTATCAATAATTTTATTTTACCAATAGGTTCACAAACCTTATTTGTCCGTATCGACTCTCATAACGGTTGTCATCAAGTAGTTGAATTAAATCTGACATTGTATACTAAACCTATTATTCCTATTCAAGATCTAATGCCGATTTGCGAAGGAAGTTCGATTACAATAAATGCAGGAAACGGTCACGACAATTACCTATGGTCAACTGGTGAAACTTCGCCAACAATCCTAATTCAAAATCCTGGTAATTATTCGGTAACGGTCACTAACAACTACAATACTATTTCTTGTTCTAGTACTAAAAATTTTACTGTAAATAAATCTACTGTTGCCTTCATAACTGGTATCGAAACACAAGATTGGACCGATAATCAAAATACCATCAAAGTGTTTGTAACTGGACAAGGTAATTATGAATACTCACTTGACGGAACCAATTTTCAAGACAATAATGAATTTATGAACATTATTACCGGAAAATACATGGTTCATGTACGAGATAAAAATGGTTGCGGCACGGTCACTGAGGAGGTGAATTTATTAATGTATCCAAAATTTTTCACTCCTAATGGTGATGGATATAATGATACTTGGAGTATACGATTCTCTGAAAATGAACCGCAATTATCAGTTAAAATATTTGATCGATACGGTAAGCTAATAACTGTACTTAATCAAAACCAAGTCTGGAACGGAACCTATAATGGGCAACTGATTCCTGCAACTGATTATTGGTTTGTAGTAAATTGGGCAGATGGAAAAGAATACAAAGGCCATTTTAGCTTGAAGCGCTAAAGTCATTGCTGAAATCTGGAAGTTTATACAGTAGTACTTCTAAATTTGACTTTTATTTATGAAATCAAGAAAGTTGAAGTTCCAATATTTTTGGTATTTTTACAAAAACAAATTTACACATGCCAACAGACTGTATCAGCTATCAAGATTCTGGATATTTTTCTCCTTTGATGAATGATTATTTGAATCAAAAAGATACGCTAAACAAACTATATAATCGATTCCCTACTTTAGAAAATTTTGGAAAGCAATTACAAGAAAAGTCAGCAAATTTCTCCAATGGAAATAGAGCACTCCTTGTAAAAGCATTACAAGAACAATATTCTAAGATCAATATTTCGGATTTAACTGCGCAAAACATTAATTTGTTACAGTCAACCCATACCTTTACAATAACCACGGGACACCAACTAAATTTGTTTAGCGGTCCCTTGTATTTTTTGTACAAAATCATCTCTACCATTAACCTCACTAAAGAGTTAAAAGCCAAATACCCGGACAACGATTTTGTACCCATTTACTGGATGGCAACAGAAGACCATGATTTTGAAGAAATTAATTATTTTAATTTTAAAGGTAAAAAATTTCGATGGAACAAGGAAAGTACAGGACCTGTAGGCCGATTATCAACGGAAGGTTTAAGTGAATTTTTCGATATTTACCAGCAAGAGTTAGGCACAAGCACTAATGCAGAACAATTAAAAAAAATATTTACAAAGTCGTATTTAGAGCATGATAATTTAGCTGATGCAACGCGTTATTTAGCCAATGCTTTATTTGGAGACTTCGGTCTAGTTATTCTAGATGCCGATAGCACTGACTTAAAACGCAGTTTCATCCCGTTTGTAAAAGATGAACTTGTACAGCATACATCCCATAAAGCAGTTTTAGAGACGACAGAACAACTTCAAGAATACAACATACAAGTTAACCCTCGTGAAATTAACTTGTTTTATATTGAGGACACGGTAAGAGAACGTATTATATTAGAAAATGATGTTTACAAAATAAATAATACTAAGCAAGAGTTTAGTCTTGAACAAATTTTAGTCTTATTGGAAAGTAATCCAGAGCGCTTTAGCCCTAATGTTATCATGAGACCATTGTATCAGGAGGTAATTCTGCCTAATCTTTGTTATATCGGTGGAGGTGGTGAAATTGCCTACTGGCTAGAACTAAAATCTTTTTTTGATGCAGTAAAAGTTACTTTTCCAATGCTATTGGTACGAAATTCAGTGCTATTAGCCACCGAAAAGCAGGCTAAAAAAGCAGACAAACTAAATTTAAATTGGACAGATTTATTTTCGAAACAAATGAATTTAGTGAACAAGAAAACAGCTCAATTATCTGCGTTTTCAATAGATATGTCCCCGCTAAAAGAACAGTTAAAACAACAGTTTGAAACTTTACACCTCATAACAGAGCAAACAGACACCTCATTTGTAGGTGCCGTCAAAGCACAAGAGACAAAACAACTAAAGGGTTTAGATAATTTAGAAAAACGCTTATTAAGAGCTCAAAAACGAAAATTAGCAGACGTTTTAGAACGTGTAACCGATTTACAGAACGAACTTTTCCCAAATAAAAGCTTGCAAGAGAGACAAACTAATTTCTCAGAATTTTATTTGGAAAATGGCGAAAAGCTAATTTCTACATTACTGAAGCAGTTAAAACCGTTAGACCAAAATTTCACAATCACAATTCTGTAATTTGAACTAAAATTTTAGCAACAATTCTAATAAAAAAATAGTATTTTTGCCCAAAATATAAAAATAAACAAAAAAATGGCTACTAATAGAACTTTTACAATGATCAAGCCTGATGCTGTTGCTAACGGACACATCGGAAACATTCTTGCAATGATTACAAATGCAGGTTTCAAAATCGTTTCTTTAAAATTAACACAACTTACAGTTGCTGACGCTCAAGCATTTTATGCTGTTCACGCTGCTAGACCTTTTTACGGTGAATTAGTTGAATTCATGTCAAGAGGACCAATCGTTGCTGCTATTTTAGAAAAAGATAACGCAGTAGAAGATTTCAGAACTTTAATTGGAGCTACAAATCCAGCTGAGGCTGCTGAAGGAACTATCCGTAAAGCATACGCTACTTCAATTGGAGAAAATGCAGTACACGGTTCTGATAGTGATGAGAACGCAGCTATCGAAGGTGCTTTCCATTTTGCTGGAAGAGAGCAGTTCTAATATATTGCTAAACATACATGGTTTTTAAAGTCAAATTTAAAAATCTACAATATTAATAATCCCGTCTGCACGAGCATGACGGGATTTTTTATAAAACAAACTTTCGTTTAAATTCTTATCTCAAAACGACATCTTTAACAACATCGCGGCGTAATTCCTCATTAATCATCGTAATAATTTTTGATTTACCATGACTCAACTCTTCCCTTAAAACCGCCGATGTCAGCTCTACATAAAGTGTACTTCCTTTTAACACTACATTGCGCGTATAACTATTCACGCCATTTCCCATTAAATTACTCCAGGCATCTTTAACATCTATTTGATCCATGCCGGGTTGTAACTTATTAACTTGAATAATCTGTTTCAACACATCACCCACCGTACTCTGATTACTTAGTCTTTTCGCCATCTCCTAATAAATTTATTGCTTCTGTTTTCTTGTAATGATATTCTTTTTTATCGGCATTTACCACCACTAATTCTGCATCAGTAAGCGTTACAATTTCCTCACTCCATTTCATAAATGGAGTTTTATAATCCAAAAACACCTGATCATCTACAAAACGAACCGCTACCGCTTCCTGAGTATCATTCACTAAAAAAGTCCCGTTTAATTGCGGCATAACTTTCTTTCTAAATCCTGAGTTATCTTTAATATCAAAAAAATCATAGGTTTCATTCATCTTATAATCCTTGTCATCCCCTTTATCAAAAACTACTTTTTCTATCTCCCAATAGCCATTAATTTTAGCAATATCAGTAGGCTCAATTTTTTGCTTGCAGGCAATAAACAATAAGGAAATAAATAAAATTTTAAAACTACTTTTCATGTGCAATACTATTTAAATATATAACTATAATTTTTAGGAGCTATTTCCCGCTGTTCGCTGTATCCTCGTGTTAATTGTTCCATTCTTCCACAATCAACACTCGGGATGCCGCTTCCATCAGGGCTAGGAAATCCCGGTACATAACATCTTTATCCTTTTACAAAGTTACTCTTAAAAAGGGCAAAGCAAAAGAAAAATACATTAAACTATTTTAGCTATTTTTGATCAAAGCAAAAAATAACCGTATACCAAATGATAAAACATACCTCAATATTAGTACTACTTGTATGCTGTATTGCTTGTAGCAAAGAGCCTGTAAGAAGCAATCCGATTTCAGAAAACATGTACTTCCCTCCGGTAACAAACACTATCTGGGAAACGAAATCTATAGCAAACCTAAATTGGAACCAAAACGCGGTGCAACCACTGCTCGATTACCTTGAATTAAAAAACTCAAAATCTTTTATGATCATCGTAAACGGACGAATTGTAATCGAAAACTATTTTAATAACCATAGCGCATCTACTAATTGGTACTGGGCAAGCGCAGGAAAAACATTAACGACTGCTGTCACAGGAATAGCAGAACAAGAAAACTTAATCGATATAAACGCTAAAGTATCTACCTATTTAGGACCGGGTTGGACGAGTGAACCGCTAAATAAAGAAAACTTAATTACTTGCAAAAACCTGCTTACCATGACTTCAGGAATTGAAGACATCTTAAATGGTGATGGAGTAGCTCCAGGAAATTTACAATACAAAGCCGATGCTGGAACACGTTGGGCCTATCACAACGTTTATGTAAAACTGCAGGATGTGATTGCTCAAGCAAGCGAACAAACTTGGTCAAATTACTTTAATACCAAACTACGAGATAAAATAGGAATGGATGGTGCATGGCTTACCATTGATAATAGTAGTGTATATTTTAGCACAACCAGAAGTATGGCACGTTTTGGATTGCTAGTACTCAACAACGGAAAATGGGAAAACAACACCATCATTAATCCAAACTATTGCACAGCAGCTACAACCTCTTCACAAATCATCAATCAAGCCTACGGATATCTGTGGTGGCTAAACGGCAAATCAAGTTACCGTTTACCACAATCACAACAAGAGTTTCAAGGCAGTTTAATACCTGCAGGTCCAAAAGATATGTTTATGGCACTAGGCAAAAATGATCAAAAGATTTACGTGATACCTAGTAAAAAAATGGTGGTTGTTAGAATGGGTGAAGCCGCGGACAATGTTAATTTAGCTTTATCTGATTTTGATAATGCACTTTGGACAAAAATAAATGCTTTGTATAATTAAAATCCACCTACAAGACAATCGCGCTAGATCATTTGAAGTTGAAAAAAATTATTCACCTAAATATTCATCCAAAAACAAAATAACATTCACTTTATAAATTCGATAAGACGAAAAGTGACTCTCCACCGCAGCTCTAAATTTTGTGTGATTATTCAAATAAAAGGTTTCACATTGAACATCATCACATTCTCTAATCATTTCAAGTTTGTTACAAAATTCGACCAATTGATCTTGAAAAGATTCATTTAAAATTTGTACGGTGTTCAAATCCTGCAATAAAGTGTCAACGTTACTTTTGCTATTCTCTACTTGTTTAAAAAGACGTGAAGTTAGCATTCTCTCAAAAAATAAGATCTCGATATTAATCATTGCGATCTCTTCTGTCCAAAACTTAATGTCTTGATCCATAAATTTCATTTGGACCTCATCAATCGTTTCGTGTTTATAAATTAAATCTTTCATATATCGTTCTCTGTTATAAATTATTGGGGCTGTCTTACATCAATAATAGCGATGTTTTTTATCCCTGAAGGAAAAACCCACTCGAGTATATCCCCTTGTGCATATCCAAATAGCGCCAATGCCATTGGGGACAGAATAGAAATCTTACGATTGGTTATATCACTCTTTTCTGGAATAACAATTTGGAAACTTTGCTCCGATCCACCAGAGGTTGTAATTGTTATTTCTGAATTAAAACGTATCACATCCTGCGGCATCTTCTGAGATTCTAGAATTTTTGCTGTGAGTAGCTCTAATTTTAGTTTTTTTAATGATGCAGCGTAGGAAGCATCTTCTATACTGTGAGCATTAGCTATACTTCTAAGTAGTAATCCCTGCTCTTTTTTATCTACTATTAGTTGACCGTATTTCATATATAAATGAATTTAATGACAAGATAAACCTTTATAGAAATGGGTAATAACTATAAAGGTTTACACTCTTAATTAAAATTATGGAAAAATACCACGTTGAACGTAAGCGGTTTCTATTCGCTTTATTGCTAATATGTATGCCGCAGTCCTCCAATCGGTTTTATCGTCAACAACAACTTTTTCTACTTTAAGGAAAACCTCAGTAAGTTTTTTGTCGATCTTAAACATAACTTCATCCAACTGCCACAATTCACCATTCCTATTTTGTAACCACTCAAAATAACTACCAATTACACCTCCAGAATTACACAAGATATCTGGAATTATCGTGATCCCCTTATCAAGTAATATTGTTTCACCTTCCGTATCTATAGGACCGTTTGCACCTTCCGCAATCACATCAGCTTTTACTAAATAGGCATTTTCAGCAGTGATTTGATTCCCTAATGCAGCTGGAATTAAAATATCACAATCTAATCCAAAGAAAGAAGATGGATCAATTTCATCTGCCCCTTGAAAACCTTGAATCGAACCTTTTCTTGGCTTAGAATGCACAAACAAATCCTCTACAGCAATACCTGCATCATTAAAAATTGTAGCATGAGCATCTTGTACCGCTACTAAAATAGCGCCATCATTTGTTAAAAAATGAGAAGTCCAATAGCCTACGTTTCCAAAACCTTGAACAATAAATTTCTTCCCAACTAAACTTTCACCTTTACTTTTATATAGCAACTTAATTGTCAAGTAAACACCATATCCAGTCGAGCGATTTCTTCCTTCTAAACCACCAGAACCTACGGGTTTCCCTGTTACAACATGTTGATTACGAGAACGCTCTGATGATGATTTAGTAGACATAAAAGTATCTGCCATCCATGCCATGGTCTGCTCATTTGTATTCACATCCGGTGCTGGAATATCGTGCTCTGGGCCTATATTCTCTCCTAAAGCATAGGTAAAACGTCTTGTTATCCTTTCCAACTCTCCAATAGAATACGCTCTTGGATCAATTTGGATTCCACCTTTAGCACCTCCGTAAGGCAATCCCGCTAATGACGTTTTCCAAGTCATCCACATTGCTAAAGCTTTAGCATCTTCTACATCTACGGTAGGATGATAGCGCAAACCTCCTTTATAAGGACCTAGCGCATTATTGTGTTGTACTCTATATCCTGTGAAAATTTTTACTTCACCCGTATCCATTTTAACTGGAAAATGAAGTATTATTTCATTGTTAGTAATTGATAAAATATTTCTGATGTTAGAATTCAAATGGATCAAATCTGCCGTTTTATTAAACTGCTGCATCACATTATCCAACATGCTTTTTTTGGTATTCTCTTTTACTGCTGTCATATATTCTAATTATAAAGTTCACAAAACATTTTATTAGTTCGCTGCAAAGTGCAGTAAGAGTTAGCGTCGCAATTACTACATAATCCGGCACTACTCTCTGTGATCGCTACCTCTATTTTATCAGCTAGCATAACGCCACAACTCAAAGTATTACTCCTTTTTCCCATGCCTGAAAACTTGCTAATAGGAACAAAGTCCATTGTTTGTTGATTTAGTGTATTCATCTTTTACAATTTATTTTTTTTATTCATTGTTTTGCATCTAATAGACAATAGGTATGCCAACACAACATATTGATGTACCATAAAACAAAAAAACCCTTATATCTAAGGGTTTAGGTTTTTAATAAATTAAAATAGAAGAAAAACTACCGGAGAGAAAATACCCGATATGGGAGAAATCACCCAATAAAAACGGAACTAATTCTCAATTTTTTGACGAAGTGTTTTGCGATCGATTTGAAGAATCTCGGCCGCACGCGTTTTATTATTTCCCACTGCTGCAAGCACTTTAAGTATGTGCGCTTTTTCAACATCTTTTAAAGATTTAAGTTCTTCATTTTCTTGAGGAATTGAATATTTTAAATATTCAGGAACATCACTTAACTCAATTTGATCAGCACTCATAATTATCATACGTTGTACAACATTTTCAAGCTCTCGAACATTTCCAGGCCAAGAATGTCTTTTTAAAACATCAAACACTTTATCAGAAATAGTTATAGAAGGCTTATTGTATTCTGCCCCATATTTAGTTAAAAATGTCGTAGTTAATAATTTAATGTCGTTCTTACGTTCTCTTAGTGGAGGCGTCTCAATATTTACCACGTTGAGTCGATAGTAAAGATCTTCTCTAAACAGTCCTTTACTAGCTAGATCATAAAGATCTGCATTAGTCGCAGCTATTATTCTTAGTTCTATTGTTTCAGATTTTTGAGACCCCACTCTGCTTACTTCTTTTTCTTGAAGTACACGTAGTAATCTTGTTTGCGTACTTAAGGGTGCTGTTCCAATTTCATCTAAAAAAATAGTACCGCCATTAGCTGCTTGAAAAAAGCCATCTCTTGTTTCATTTGCACCTGTAAATGCCCCTTTAACATATCCAAAAAGCTCTGATTCTATTAGATTTTCTGGGATAGCACCACAATTTACAGCAATAAATGGTTTAGAGGTGAATATTCCTTGATTGTGAATAGCCTTTGCTACAAGCTCCTTACCTGTTCCGCTCTCTCCTTGTATTAAAATGGTTGCTCTATTATCTTTTACACGCTCAATTACATCAAACAGGTCTACCATTTGCTGTGATTGACCAACAATATTACCATAGTTAGCAACATTTTCAAAAACAGTAGTTTTCACTTCTTTAGTTGTAACTTTAAAACCATCCTTATTACCAAAAACTTTTAAAACGGCATTTTTTAGTTCGTCATTAGTAAAAGGCTTAGCTAAGTAATCTAAAGCACCTGATTTAACGGCTTCAACAGCGCTATCAACAGAAGGGAATCCAGTAATTACAAGCTTTGGAATAAGAGGAAAACGCTCTTGAACATATTTTACAAGTTCAATACCGTTAATGCCAGGCATTTGTAAATCAGTGATTAGCAGATCAATTTTAGTAAATTTTAAAATTTCAATCGCTTCGACAACAGAGGAAGCCTTATAAGTATGAAAATTTAGAGCTTTTAAATTGCGATGAAGCAACTCAAGCATATCATAATTATCATCTACAATTAAAATATTTTCTGTATTTAATTTCATTTGGAATTACTTAGCGGTAATCGAACTTGAAAAACAGTTCCTTTAGGTTTATTATCAAAGGTAATTATATCCCCTTTATGACTTTTTACAATTCCGTGCACTACACTTAAACCTAGGCCGGATCCTTCTCCAATAGGTTTGGTAGTAAAAAAAGGTTCGAATATTTTAGATTTTAGATTAGGATCAATACCTACGCCTTGATCTTTCACTTCTACAAAAAAACTATTTTCTAAGGTGTACGTTTTAATTATGATAATCGTATCAAGAGGAGAAGCGTATATCGCATTTATCAAAATATTAAATAATACTTGAGTAAATTGAATAGGATCAAGTTGTGCTTCTAATTCAAAGTCTTCAATATCTATTTCATATCTAAGGCTGGCTTTTACAAAGTTAGGTCGCAATAAACTCACTGCTTCTGTAAGTATCGGAATGACTTTTACAAATTTCATGTTCTGAGGCATCTCACATGAAAAAAACATTAATTTCTTAACCACCTCTCTAGAATAAATTGCTGCTTTTATAATTTTAGCGCTATCCATCTGTGATTGTTTTTCCTTGGATTTTTCATTAATAAACTCAGCAAAGCCTAATATATTTCCTAACGGTGTATTTAATTCATGTGCAATTCCAGCTGTTATTTCACCTAAAATAGAAAGTCTATCAATACGCTCAGCACTTCGCTTTAAAAGGATTTCTTTCCTCTCGTTTAAATGTTTTTCATAAAAAGAGGTAATATCAGTGACTACTTTTTTTAATAATTTTTCTTCATCATTCAAAAAATGCTGATTACAAAATTTATCCGAGGGGTAGTGTACTTTAATATAACCTAAATCATTATCGAAGATTTTAATTATTACTTTTTGAAAGATAGTATCTATAGGAAGGATGTTTGTGGTGCTGTAATAGTGCTCTAATTTAAATTCGACAATAGAATCTTCCGAAAAACGCCAAGCATTTTTTAAAATAAAGCAAATTGAGTCAAACTTGTCTTCTATCGCACTATCTTGTTTAGCAAGCGCAGAAGAAACGTCATATAAGCAAGTTAGTTCTTTTATTCGTTCTTTTAATATTTCTTCAGTAGATATATAACTCATAAAAAAATCGCTTTAAAAAATGGTTATGGAAGAAATCTAACTAGTTTAGTTGTATCGACTCTCGATAAGAATTAAAACTTTAAAACACGTTAAATAGTAATATATTTTAAATATTATGAAGAAACTAAATAGGATAGTACACAGTAAAACGAGTTCTACTTTGAACTCACTTTCTTGTAAACACCAAATAAAAATAACACAACACCAGCGCCTAAAAAAGCTCCATGTGCGAATTGCGATTTATCTCTAACCACATTGGCGATAACAAAACAAATTAGACTTATGAAATACAATTGAAGCGGACTAATATCTTTCATGGTACCTAGCATTATTTAAAAAAACTATCTACAAATTCAAATTTATTAAAAACTTGTAGGTCTTCAATTCCTTCTCCAACACCTATATATTTCACTGGAATTTTGAACTGGTCTGAGATACCAATTACAACTCCACCTTTTGCAGTACCATCAAGTTTTGTAACCGCTAATGCAGTGACCTCTGTAGCTGCTGTAAATTGCTTAGCTTGTTCAAAGGCATTTTGACCAGTTGATCCATCAAGTACCAAAAGTACATCATGCGGCGCATCAACAACTACTTTTTGCATCACACGCTTTACCTTTGTAAGCTCGTTCATTAAATTTACTTTGTTATGTAAGCGTCCTGCTGTATCTATGATAACGATATCTGCATTTTGCGCCACAGCTGATTGCAAAGTATCAAATGCAACTGAAGCGGGATCAGAACCCATATTTTGTCTTACAATAGGAACTCCTACTCTGTCTGCCCAAATTTGTAATTGATCAATTGCTGCCGCTCTAAACGTATCTGCAGCCCCAAGTACAACATTGTACCCTTGCTTTTTAAACTGATAGGCTAATTTACCAATAGTCGTAGTTTTACCCACACCATTTACCCCAACAACCATTAAAACGTATGGTTTACTATTGATAGGTATGACAAACTCTGTTGCTTCTCCAGTATTGGTTTCAGATAATAATGCCGCAATTTCTTCTTGCAATATACGATTCAACTCGTCTATCCCTAAATACTTATCCGCTGCAACACGTTCTTCTATTCGAGTTATAATTTTCAAAGTAGTATCGACACCTACATCAGAGGAAACTAAAATTTCTTCTAAATTATCTAAAACATCATCATCAACCTTAGATTTACCGGCAACTGCTTTACTTAATTTAGAGAAAAAGGTTGTTTTGGTTTTTTCTAGACCTTTGTCTAGACTTTCTTTCTTCTCTGATGAAAATATTCTTTTAAAAAAACTCATTGTATCATTGGTATTAAAAATGAATCATCGGATCTATGGAACCAATACGATTTCTAACTGGTAAAGATATAAAATAAAAAAGCTACTTCCGAAAGAAAGTAGCTAATCTATATACTGCTGTAATGAATTATTTTTTACTCAAAAATTCATCAACTAATTCAGGTACAATAATTGTTTCAACAAATGTATATGCACCAGTTTTTGGAGATTTCACCATTTTGATGGCTTTTGATAATCTCTTAGAAGATGTCTGTAACGATGCTACGGTTTTCTTTGCCATGATTCTATGTTATTTGTATTTTAGTTAAATCCTCAGTAAAATTACTGTAAGACCTTAATTAAAATGCTGTTATTATTTAATTTCTTTGTGAACAGTAACTCTTTTCAAAACTGGATTAAATTTCTTAATCTCTAATCTATCTGGAGTATTTTTTTTGTTCTTAGTTGTAATGTATCTTGAAGTACCTGCAACACCTGATGTTTTGTGCTCTGTACACTCTAAAATTACCTGGATTCTATTACCTTTCTTTGCCATCTTGCTATAGTTTTATTTTGGAAAAAGATTATTTAATAAATCCTTCAGACTTTGCTTTTTTCAAAACAGCGTCAATTCCATTTTTGTTAATTGTTTTTATCGTAGATGCTGCTACTCTAAGAGTAATCCATCTATCTTCTTCTGGAAGATAAAAACGCTTTTTAACTAAGTTTACAGAAAACTTTCTCTTAGTCTTATTCATAGCGTGAGAAACGTTATTTCCTACCATCGCTCTTTTACCTGTAAGGTCACAAACTCTTGACATTATACTTATCTTTTATCGTTATTCAAAATCAGGGTGCAAAGAAAAGAAAAATAAACGGATGAAGCAAAAAAATTACAACTGTTTTTTTAAAATTTCTTTGTACAACATTTCTAAACTCTTATATAAAGCCCTATCTATCACTTTTTCACGTGGTTGGCCAAAATTAAATTCTTCAACAAATACACCATTTGGTGTTGCAACTGCTATAAATACAGCTCCAATTTCAGCATTTGAATCCCCTTTTGAAGGCCCCGCGTTACCAGTGGTAGCAATTGCATAATCTGTTTTCATCAATTTTTTAACACTCAAAGCCATAGCAGAAGCTACCTCAGCACTAACTACTGAAAACTCAGTTATTAACTCCGGTGGAATATTTAGTAAATCTATTTTTACGTCCGTAGCGTACGACACAACACTTCCTCTAAAATAAGCCGACGATCCCGGAACAGAGGACAGAAGCGAGGCTATACTTCCACCAGTACAACTTTCGGCTGTTGCAATTGTTTTTTGCTGTTTTGTAAATAATTCTCCAAGAACAACTTCTATCGTATTCGCTTCTTCATATCCAACAATTATATCATTTATTATAGCGTCTAACGACGCCAGATACTCCTCTAATGCCCTTTCTAAAAAACCCTTATCTTTCCCTCTCGCAGACAGTCGTAAACGGACTCTACCTGGCGCAGGTAAATAAGCTAATTTAATAAATTCAGGTAAGTTATTTTCCCAATCTTCTATTCGCTCCGCCACCAAACTCTCTCCTTGACCGTGGGTCAAAACCGTTTTATGAAGTATATAAGGTCGTTCATACTCCCTAACAACCTTAGGAATAATCTCATTCTCTACCAAATATTTCATTTCATACGGCACACCTGGTAAGGAGACATAAACCGTATTCTCTTTCTTCATCCACATTCCAGGAGCAGTTCCTACTGCGTTATGCAATATCGTACATTTTGAAGGGACAAGCGCTTGGTCTTTATTCATCTGATTGATTGGCCTTTTAAAAATACCCTCAATCAATTCCGTAACATGTTCTAAAACTTTTTGATCAACTATCAATTCGTCCTCAAAATAATCACAAAAAGTCTTCTTGGTAACGTCATCTTTAGTTGGCCCTAAACCACCTGTAATTAGAACCAAATCAACGTTGTTTTGTAGTTTTGTAAAAGTATCTAAAATATGATTTTTATCGTCAGTAATAGAAATCATCTCGTTGACCTCTACTCCGATTTTATCTAAAGATTTGGCAATGAAGGCAGAATTAGTATCCACAATTTGCCCAATTAGAATCTCATCACCAATAGTTATTATAGTTGCTTTCATAGCTATTTAAAAAATAGAATTTATTATATAAAGAAAATTCAACACTCTATAAGTCAGAATGTTGAATTTTCTTTTTTTTTAAAAGGTCAGTTTTAAGAAATCACAAATTAAAATCTTTTTTGATTTCCTTAATCGCCTCTTTTATTTGAGTTTTTATACTATCAAATGTGTGATCAATATCTTTTCGTTTGCCTTCAATTTTAGTCCATGCTTCTACCTGAAGAATTTCCTCAAAAGCCATGTTCATCCCTAAAAGATCTAACGTAGGTTTTATTTTATGAGCATAAGCATAAGCATGCTTATGATCTTTCTTTTTAATTCCTTCTTTGATTTGTGCCAAATCATCTGGAACTTCGGTCACGAACAATGTTAGAATTTCATTTACAAATTCTGGATCGTTATCTGAAAGTGCGTACACTTTGCTAAGGTTGTAATGTAAAGCCATTATTTTACTTGTATTCTAAATAGTTTATGTCCTTCTAAGAATCCTTCCAAGATATCATCTGGTTTTACAGCTGCAACACCAGCGGGCGTACCTGTAAAAATAATATCTCCTATTTTGAGAGTAAAATATTGAGAAACGTGTGCGATTAACTCGTCAATATTCCACAACATAAACTTAGAATCTCCTTTTTGAACAATCTCGTTATTGTTAGTCAATTCAAAAGTAAGATTTTCTAGTGAACTAAACTGCTCTTTTGGCAAAAAATCACCAATAACAGCAGATCCATCAAATGCTTTTGATTTTTCCCAAGGCAAACCTTTCGCTTTTAAATTGGCTTGCAAATCGCGAGCTGTAAAATCGATACCTACACTTATTTCATCATAGTATTTATGAGCAAACTTAGGCTCTATATACTTCCCTACTTTATTGATCTTTATAATAAGTTCGATCTCATGATGAATATCCTGAGAAAACTCAGGTATTACAAATGGATGTTGCTTTAATAAAATAGCCGAATCTGGTTTGATAAAAACAACTGGCTCAGCTGGTCGTTCATTTTTCAATTCTTCTATATGATCAACATAATTCCTACCAATGCAAATTATTTTCATGTTTTTAAAGTTGCTGAGTTAATTAGGTTATTAGGTACTAAGCCAAAGTTAAAACTCAGAATCTTAGCAATTAAGAACTTCAATTACTTATTTCGTATTTAATTTTCTAAGTTTTATTGCCGTCAAAACTTTTTTAGTGTACAAAGGAAAATCGGCATTTTGTATCCAACTGAAATAACCTGGTTCTTTCTCTAAGATTGTGTTCACTTTTATTCCTTTGTGTTTACCAAAAGTAAAAATCTCTTCATCATCTTTATCAAAAGCGATCATTCCCGCAAAATCAGCAATTTTCTTTCTTGTAGTAAACTCTGATAGTAATTTCATGTCATTTTCCAGCTCAGGATAGCGATCCAATTGTGCTTTCAAAATCTCATAAGTCGCCATTGTATCTGCTTCTGCTGAATGTGCATTTTCTAAACTTTGACCACAATAAAACTTATAAGCAGCACTTAATGTTCGTTCTTCCATTTTATGAAAAACAGTTTGCACATCTACCGAAACCTTGTTCTTCATATCAAAATCAACTCCGGCACGAAGCAGTTCTTCAGCTAGCAACGGGATATCAAAACGATCGGAGTTAAATCCAGCTAGATCACTATCCTTAATCATATTATAAACCGCAGGAGCTAATTCATTAAAAGTAGGCTCATTTGCTACTTTATCGTCTGTAATACCATGTACCGCGGTGGTTTGTGGCGGAATTGGAATGGTAGGATTTACTAACCATGTTTTACTCTCTTTGTTTCCGTTAGGAAAAACTTTAAATATTGATATTTCAACAATTCTATCTTTCCCAATATCGATTCCTGTAGTTTCTAAATCGAAAAAGCAAATTGGTTTGGTAAGTTTTAATTCCATTTTAAAATTTTGTATGATTACAAATATATAGGTTTGCGTTTAATTATAAAGTAAAAATGAGTTAATAAATCATGCTAAAACCACTTAAAACAAGCTCTGAGCTTTATTGAAAAAAGAAACCCGATAAATTAAAAAATTTATCGGGTTCTAAATGTTTATTTTTAAGATCTATACATCTCTATTAACATCAAATGCTTCTAAGTATTCTGCAACTCTTTTTACAAAACCACCTCCTAGCGCTCCATCTACAACACGATGGTCATAACTGTGAGACAAGAACATTTTTTGACGAATACCAATAAAGTCTCCTTCTGGTGTTTCTATAACCGCTGGCACCTTTCTAATAGCCCCAAGAGCTAGAATACCGACTTGTGGCTGATTCAAAATGGGAGTACCAAAAACACTTCCAAAAGTACCTACATTAGTAACAGTGTAAGTTCCTCCTTGCGTATCATCTGGCTTCAATTTTCCTGCTTTTGCACGTCCACCAAGATCATTCACTGCTTTTGCCATACCCACCAAGTTTAATTGATCAGCATTTTTAATTACAGGAACAATTAAATTACCGTTAGGCAATGATGCAGCCATACCTAAATTAATATTTTTCTTTTTGATAATGTAATCACCATCTACAGAAATATTCAAACCTGGGAAATCTTTCAAAGATTTAGCAACTGCTTCCATAAAGATAGGAGTATAAGTTAACTTCTCCCCTTCTCTTTTTTCGAAAGCATTTTTATTTTTCTCTCTCCATTTTACAATATTAGTCACATCCACCTCGATAAACGACTGTACGTGAGCCGACGTTTGAACAGAAGCAACCATATAACCAGAGATCAGCTTACGCATTCTATCCATTTCGACGATTTCGTCACCTCCATTAACAGAAACTGGCGCCGCTTTTTGAGAAACTGGTACCGATGCAACAGCCGCTTGCTTTTGCGTTTCGGCAACTTTCGCAATAACTGGCTGACTTGATCTGTGTTTTACGTATTCTAATATGTCATTTTTAGTCACTCTTCCTTCTTTTCCTGTACCTGAAATTGAGTCTAACTCATTTACAGTAACACCTTCTGCAGCAGCGATATTTTTTACTAATGGAGAAAAGAATTTATCCGAATTTGAAGTATCCAAAGCATTTCCTGCTACCGGTGCAGCAGCTACATCTTTAGCGCTATCAATTGTTTTCTCTACAGCAGCTACCACTTCTGGAGCTACGTTATCTGAACTTGTAGAGGCTTCACCACCTTCGGTTTCTATGATAGCAATAGTTTGTCCTACCTGCACTAAATCGTCCTTGCCAAATAACTGTTCTACTAAAATACCTGAAACCTCACTAGGAACTTCACTATCTACTTTATCAGTTGCAATTTCAAGTACTGCTTCGTCAGCTTCAATTCTATCCCCAACTTCTTTAAGCCAATTCGTTATAGTAGCTTCTGCAACGCTCTCTCCCATTTTTGGAAGTTTTAATTCAAATCTTGCCATATTGTTACCCTATCAGGTGATTTATGTTATCAGTTTGCGAAATTACTAAATTTTTTGAACATAAATTACAGTAAACATAATTTATCATCATAATTTGAAAATCTCTCCTCTTTCGTTAGAATTATCGCTTCCTATTAAAAAATTAGTATTTTTTGGTAAAATTCTAAATGTTAATCCTTTGTTTTTTACTGATTCCATAAAATCAATACAATGCTTAAAGGTAATAAAATTTGAATCTAATACAATTTCGCATTCATCATCTTTGTTAACTCCTGCCGAAATTACCAATTTTCCTGTTGTCAAATCATGAAACACAACATTTTTATGATGCTTAGATTGCATCAATGTAAAAAGTTCTTTGTTCTGTGAATAAATATGTTTGGTTCTTGACGACGATTTTAAAATTTGCCTCCCCTGTACTTTCTTTCGAAAGGAAAACAAAAAAATACCTATGCGCATGAAAAGAGAAAAGAACCAAGAAACCTTAAAATGTTTCTTGTAAAAAAAATGCATGGCGTTCTGAAATCGTTGCATATACACACCATCTTTAACGGTACTTTCTCCTTTAAAATGAATCACTTTTGTATCGGCATAATAAAAATTAGTTTTTCCAGCCAACAGTGCCCGGTACGACAAATCGATATCATCAGAGTACATAAAACAATCTTCATCAAAACCTTTTAATTCTATATACAATTCTCTTTGCATCATCATAAATGCGCCTACAAGTATCGCAACTTCACCAGACTCGTCTTGACCTAATTGCTGCGCATAATACTGACCCAATAATTTTGATTTAGGAAAAGCTTTATACAAAGCTGCCATTTTAGTAAAAGCAACAAAGGGCGTTGGTACACCGCGTTTACTTTCAGGTAAAAAATTCCCTCGACCATCGATCAATTTTACTCCAATTATCCCTATTTCTTTTTTTGCTTTGGCGAAAGCCAAAACTTTTTCAAACGTATCTTCGGCAACAACTGTATCAGGATTTAAAATACAAACAAATTCTCCTTGAGCTTGGGCGACTCCTATATTGTTTCCTCTTGGAAATCCTGTGTTTTCGGAATTCTCTATGAGTTTAACGTTTGAAAAACGACTCTTTATCATTTGGCAACTATCATCATCCGAGTCATTATCCACTACGATAATTTCAGCATCGATGTTTCGCAAAGCTTCTTGTACGCTTAGTAGACAAAGCTCTAAAAAATAGCGAACATTATAATTGAGAATAACGACAGATAATTGCATGAAACAAAGATAATCAGTAAAACGATTTGCTACTGTTTTTTTAAATTAGTTTTCTACACATCTTTAAAAAATTTAACACGAAAATCGCAGATTGCTTTAAACAATTCGGTAATCGATATTTAAAGTCTTACTTTTGCAAAAAATTAGCACAGTGAATTACCTTTCAGTAGAGAATATTTCAAAGTCGTTTGGAGAACGCACCCTTTTTAAAGATGTTTCTTTTGGGATTAACAAAGACCAAAAAATTGCTTTTATTGCCAAAAACGGCTCTGGAAAAACAACCATTATGAATATCATAAACGGTTTTGATGAACCAGACACAGGACAAGTTATCTTGCGTAAAAGCATTCGTATGGCCTTTTTATCTCAAGATAACAACCTCCAAGACGAGCTTACAATCGAGGAGAGCATCTTTGCCTCTGACAACGAAACTTTGAAAGTAATTGAAGCCTACGAAAAAGCATTGGAAAACCCGGAAGACGAGGAAGCCTATCAAAAAGCTTTCGATGGAATGGACCAACATAATGCATGGGATTTTGAAACACAATACAAGCAAATTCTATTCAAGCTAAAACTAGAGGACTTCAAATTAAAAGTGAAAAATCTTTCTGGAGGTCAGAAAAAACGCTTGTCATTGGCTATTATTTTGATCAACAGACCAGATTTACTAATACTTGACGAACCTACCAATCACCTAGATTTAGAGATGATCGAATGGTTAGAAAGTTATTTTTCTAAAGAAAATATTACCTTATTTATGGTTACGCACGACCGCTTTTTCCTAGAGCGTGTGTGTAATGAAATTATTGAATTAGATAACGGAAAAATATACCAATACAAAGGAAACTACTCCTACTATTTAGAGAAAAAAGAAGAACGAATCGCATCAGAAAACGCTAGTGTTGATAAAGCGCAAAACCTTTTTGTAAAAGAATTAGAGTGGATGCGACGACAACCTAAAGCGAGAACAACGAAATCTAAATCTCGTCAGGACGACTTTTATGATATTAAGGAAAAAGCACAAAGTCGCCGAAAAGAAAATAAAGTGGAACTCGAAATTAACATGGAGCGCATGGGTAGCAAGATAATTGAGCTACACAAAATCTCTAAAAAATTTAAAGACCACGTTATTTTAAACGAATTTACTTTTGATTTTCAGCGTGGTGAACGTATTGGAATTATTGGTAAAAACGGAACAGGAAAATCTACTTTTTTAAATTTACTAACCGGAACTTTGCCTCTTGATAGCGGAAAAGTGATTGTAGGCGATACAATAAAAATTGGTTATTACACACAAAGCGGAATTAACCCTAAACCTGGACAACGCGTTATTGATATTATTAAAGAATATGGAGAATTTATTCCGCTTTCGAAAGGACGTATGATTTCGGCTTCACAACTACTGGAACGCTTTCTATTCGATGCCAAAAAACAGTACGATTACGTAGAGAAATTAAGTGGTGGAGAATTAAAACGTTTGTATTTGTGTACCGTTTTAATTCAGAATCCAAACTTTTTAATTCTGGATGAGCCTACTAACGACTTAGATATTGTAACTTTAAATGTACTTGAAAGCTTTTTACTAGATTATCCTGGTTGTTTATTAGTTGTATCACATGACCGTTACTTTATGGATAAGATTGTGGATCACTTATTTATTTTTAGAGGACAAGGTGTTGTCGAAAACTTTCCAGGAAACTATTCTGACTTTAGAGCTTACGAAGACAGTGCTGATGTGGCTCAAAAAGAGGAAAATAAAGCAGAGAAGAAAGATTGGAAACAAAACAATCCTACTGGAAACTTGACCTTTAACGAGCAAAAAGAATTTCAAAAATTAGAGCGTGAAATTAAAGATTTAGAAGAGCAAAAAACTAAAATTGAGCTTTTATTCTCTGAGGGAGAAGTAGCCGAGAACGATATTGAGAAAAAAGGAAATGAATTGCAAAATCTCATCAATAAAATGGAAGCTAAAGAAGAACGTTGGTTCGAATTAAGCGCTAAAATGGAAGGTTAATCACCTACACAAATAAAATAGAGAATTCAATTCAGTTCTTATAAACATACAATCCCTACTGCTTTTAGCTTCTAAAGTTTAAAAGTAGTGGGGGTTTTTTTTGAGAGTCAGCTAATATAAGTCCGTAAGAAATTAACAACAAATTAGCATAAGCCCTCTGATTAGTAATGGAATATCCTATATATTTGAAATCTCAAAATGATAATTTTTTTTACATAAAAACGAAATAAAATCAATCGTTGTGACGAAATCATCCATCATCAATCAAAAATTTAACAAATGCAAAAAATCAACTTCAGCTTGCTCCTACTTGTATTATCACTACAGTTTAGCATAGGACAAAACATCAAAGGAAAAATAATTGACATCAACACAAAAGAAAGCATTCCTTATGCAAATATCTTGATCAATAAATCTGAAAGTATGATTTCAAATGCTGAGGGATACTTTACACTCTCAGAAAAAAATAGCCAAGACAACACCATACTTCTTGTTTCTTACCTTGGTTATGCAAATCAAGAAATAGCCTTAAATTCATTAAAAAACAACGATTATACCATTGCACTTACTCCTAGTATTTTTGAACTTAATGATGTCAATGTTTCTAACAAAAAGCCTAATGCATATGAGATCATGGCTAATGTAAAAGCGAATTTAGCAACCAATTATAAAGGTGACGGCAGCCCATCTAAAGACTTATTATTTTACAGAAACTCCGAGTATTTTAATCCAAAAGAAATAGAAGTCGAAATTGATAAATCTCCCGGTTTCTCCAAACAAGCGCTTGTAAAAGTAAATTCTGATCTTAAAAACTTTGCCAATAGTTTAATTCGCAATCCTCCCAAAGAATTCACAGATATACTTTGCAATTACTATACGGCAAATATAACTAAAGATAGCAAAACATCTTTTTTGTCTAAATTAGACGTGCTAAAAGCTACCAAATTAAAACAAGAAGGTAGTGCTGTTTCCTCTGAAGAATTAGAAAAGAAGGCAATGAATATGATGTTACAACATTTAGATTCTACCAAGTTTTACCGTGTAAAAAGCGGCTTATTTGGATCTAGAGATTCGATTTCGTTGCGAAAGGATTTTAATCAAAAGCGTGAACAAAAAAAATCAAAAGAAATAAGAAATCAGTTGACGGCGACCAAAACGAATTTAAACTCCTTTTTGATAGGAAATAACTTTTCGCAAAGCGAGAAATATAACTTCATCAAAAAACCAGAACTATATGATTATACTTATGAAGGCACTACTTATACTGCCGAAAATGAATTTGCTTACATCCTTAGTTTTAAACCGCGAAAAAGCAAGGCTAAATATGTGGGGAAATTGTACATCTCTGAAAATGATTATGCAGTCCTGCGAGCAGAATTTATCCTTGATGAAGGAGAAAAATTAAATAGTTTAAATTTAAAACTTCTGCTTGGAATTAAAGTAGCCGACAATAGAAGTACAGGAACTATCATCTACAAGAAAAAAAGTGACAGCAATGGATATTACTTGCAGTACGCTACCATCGAAAGAGGCCAATATTTCTATCTAAGTCGCCCATTAAAATTCATTGAACTAACTCGCGAAGATAAAGACGTACTTTCTCTTGATATTAAGGTTGAGGGGAATTCAAGTTCGAAAATAGAATTTTTAAATTTGTCTCGTTCCTCATTTACAACAGCAGAGATTCAAAAAATAAAAGAGCAAGATTTTAAATACACAACCATCAAATCGTACGACCCAAAAATATGGAAAGACTATAACGCAATAGAACCGCTAGAAGAAATGAAACGATTTAAAGCCATTAATTAAAATAATAGATTGTTAATGATATCCGGACAAAAAAACCACAGTAAAACAAAATTTGGACTGTGGTTTTTTTATATAAAATAGCATTCAAAACAATCGCTTCTAAAACATTACCATGGAATGGGATTGTAATCCTTCAAGAACTTACCGCACCAATGCTTTCCTGTATTAATTCCATCAAACAAAGGATCCATTACTCTAGCTGCTCCGTCAACAATGTCTAATGGTGGTTGAAAGTCTTGTTGTTCTTGCTTCATTTTTGCGAGTTCAGCAGGATCTTCATCAGTTACCCAACCCGTGTCGACCGCATTCATAAAAATGCCAGATTTTGCCAATTCTCCCGCAGCGGTATGCGTTAACATGTTCAAAGCTGCTTTCGCCATATTAGTGTGTGGATGGCGGGCTTCTTTAAAAAAGCGATGGAATTTCCCTTCCATTGCCGAAACATTGATAATGTGTTTTTGACCTGTATTATCTTTCTTCATTACCTCCGATAAGCGATTGCACAGTACAAAAGGCGCTACTGAATTGACTAATTGTACTTCGATCATTTCCGTAGTTTCAATTTGGCCTAGCTTCAAACGCCAGCTATTTGTTTTTCGCAAATCAACTTGCTGTAAGTCGGCATCAAGTTCTCCTTCTGGAAAAACTTCCGTTGCAACCAAGGCATTATCAAAAGAGTACGGAATTTGAGATAATTTGGCGGAAGCTCTAAGTCCTATACCAGGCTCAGGTCCGTGCCAAGTTACTGGCATATTTTCATTAGAAGACGCTCCGGAGGTCAATACCTTCAATTCATTTAAGCAGTTCAAATGATCTAATAATAACTCTTGTGCTTGTTTTGGTAAATCACTTATTGGTCTTTCTTCATTTTCGATCATGTGCGTATAAAACCCTGCAGGACGACGTACTGTTTGGGCTGCATTATTGATTAAAATATCCAGGCGCTCATACTTTTGTTCTATAAAATTACAAAAGATTTCTACTGAAGGAATATGTCGTAAATCCAATCCATGAATTTTTAGACGGTGACCCCAATCCATAAAATCAGGCTCTCTACCAAAACGCAGAGCCGAGTCTACCGGAAAACGCGTAGTTGCAATAACAGTTGCGCCCCCACGTAACAACATCAAGGTAATGTGGTACCCAATTTTTAATCGGGAGCCAGTAATTACAGCTACTTGTCCTTTTACATTAGCCGTTTGAAAACGCTTAGCATAATTAAAATCACCACAATCCGTACACATGGTGTCGTAAAAATGATGCATTTTAGTAAAATCAGTTTTACAAACATAACATTGCCTCGGAGTTTCAAGTTCTAAGGTTTCTCTGTTTTCTAATTCGGCAGCAGCCAACAACTTTGGTGCCATAAAAACTGCCGATTCGCGAGCAAATCGAATTCCTGTCTCTTTACGAGCAGTCCGATCTCGCTTCTCCATTTTACGCTTATTCGCTTTTACACCATCTTTTTTACGACGAGCAAGTTCATCACGATCAGGTCTCGAAAACTGACCCGCTGCTTTAATCAAGGCGATACGCTGCTCTTTTGGAATATCAAAAATTTGATCTGTATTTGTGTTTAATTGCGATAAAATGGCAATGCAACGGTTAATTTCATCCGATGTAATTACTCCTTCATCTATTTGTTCTTCGTTCATCATCTTTTGAAATCCTAGCTATTATTTTTAAGAGCGCAAATATAGTTTTTTTTGAAGTGACTTAATTTTCAAGTTTAAACTATATTTTTAACTTGAAAATCTAGTAAAGTAAACGTCTTAAACTTTGTATCTTTGAACACTCGAAGCACTTTACTATGTTATTCCAGATTAAATCATACTTAAAATTTCTTTGGTATTCTAAAAATGAACATGCGGTTCATTCTCCTTTTGTATTTAACCTCATAACCAAATGTTTTTACGACAAGAAAAATAAACCCCAATATTCGATTCTAGAAAAGTATAGGCAATCACTTTTGGCTAATTCAAATTCGATTACCGTGATAGATTTTGGCGTAGGTTCTAAAGTTTTTAAGTCGAATGTAAGATCTATTGCACAAATCGCAAAAACTGCGGGTATAAGCACGAAACATTCCCGACTACTTTTCAGAATTTCAAATTATTTTAAGCCCAAATCGATTTTAGAGATTGGAACTTCATTAGGACTTGCAACTGCCGCACTCGCTTTAGGAAACGATAAAACTGCAATTATCACTTTAGAAGGCTGCCGTGAAACAGCTAATATTGCCCAGAAGCAATTTAATGAATTCAAATTAGAAGGTATTAATTCCGTACTATCAGAATTCGATTCCTATTTGGCTACCATTCCCGCCACCGAAGTTAAATTTGACATGATTTATTTTGATGGAAATCATTCTAAAAAAGCCACAATAGCTTATTTTGAAAAATTATTACCAACAATTACAAATGATAGTGTGTGGATTTTTGATGACATACATTGGTCCCCTGACATGGAAGAAGCTTGGAACATCATTAAAGAGCATTCCTTGATCACAGTTACCATCGATGTTTTCCAGTGGGGAATTGTTTTCTTTAGGAGAGAACAACCGAAAGAACATTTTATAATTCGATTATAACGATATACTAAAAACAAAACCGATGGATATTGAACAAATATTTAAAAACAATAGTTCCTGGATTGAAAAAAAATTGGTTGATAAACCTAATTATTTTGATGATTTAAGCAAAGGACAATCTCCAGAATTCTTATACATCGGTTGCTCAGATAGTAGAGTTTCTGCGGAGGAACTAATGGGCTTGCAACCAGGAGCTGTTTTTGTCCATCGAAATATTGCCAACATGGTTCCAAATACTGATTTGAATTCCATGTCTGTTATTAATTATGCCGTAACCGCATTAAAGGTGAATCACATCGTAGTGTGTGGTCATTATGAATGTGGTGGAGTTCTAGCAGCAATGCAACAAACTGATCTTGGAATACTAAATCCATGGTTGCGAAACATTCGAGATGTTTACCGCATTCACAGGGAAGAACTAGATGCTATTGTAGATGAAAAAATGAAATACAAAAGATTAGTTGAACTTAATGTACAGGAGCAGTGCATCAATGTAATTAAAACTGCCGAAGTTCAACAAGCCTATAATGAGCGTAACTTAAAAGTTTATGGATGGGTTTTTGACATTCACTCTGGGAAATTGATAGATCTTGATATAGATTTTGATGAAATATTAAAAGACATCAGAAAAATATATAAAATAACGACCTAACATTATTGCTGGGTAATCTTGATTATACAACAACAAAAAAATGACAGCCATTACTGACTGTCATTTTAACCAATATAACCAATTTATTATTGTTTAGCTTTTTCCATTTCTTCTGTCTTAGCACCCATTCTGTTCAATGTGTACATAGGAGCAAATTTCAATTTCAAGCCAGCGATTTTTCTGTTATCATCAGATGACAAACCTTCTTTCTCAACTGTATTTTTCCTACTATCTAACGCTTCATACATTAGTTTAATTTCATCCCAGTCCTCACGTGAATAAGTATCTTTATTTGCTTGAACTGTATTTACGAATTGGTCATATACTCCTAAGATATTAGAGGCATTTACCCAAGCAAAGTTCATATCCTCTCCTATTTTACCTTCTCCAAACAATGAATTACGTATTAATTGTTTACCGCTTGGCATTTCAGCAGCAATTTCAGCTTGAATAGCATCTTTTAATGATTGGTACTTTACTTTGCTGGCTTCGATTTTCTCTGCCATTTCTTTATTTCCTTCAAGATCTGTAAGTGCCGTTTCAGCTTGATTCATCTTTACAGTATAATTAGCCTCGATAGCTTCCCAATTTGTTTTGGCTTCATCCTGAGTTACATTTCCTATAGAGTCTACGTAAACTACGTAACTATCAACTGTTTTTTCTGCTTCTTTTTGTTTTTCATTTTTACATGATGTAAAACCTAGAGCAATTACTGTAAGTCCTAGAATTAAGTTGCTACTTTTCATAATTTATTTTTTTAATTGTTAGTATGAAGCAAATGTAAACACAATTACAATATGTTCAATACAAACATTATAATCTTGTAATTAATTAATAAAATTATGATAATTTTGATAAAATATTAAAATTATATAACATTAGCAGGTAATAATATAAAACTATAATCTAAAATTTAATTAGGAGAAGTTGCTATCTTCACAGCTAATTTAATGCATTGTTACAAATGGTACTATTATACTATATTATCTATATAAGTGCGGCCTATCAAATACATTATGAAAGAAATATTTTATCTATTTAAAATGATAAGCGTGTAACAAAAATGCATTTAATACAACTTATACAAAGAGGCAAAGAGTTTCGTACTTTTAAGGTCTGCATTAATAAATCATCAACTATAGCTTTAAATGGAAAACCCATTAATTAAAATATCCGATATAAAAAGAAATTTTGTTCTAGGAGAAGAAATTGTTTATGTCTTAAAAGGAATCGATTTAGAGATTAATAAAGGAGAATATGTCGCGTTAATGGGACCTTCGGGTTCTGGAAAATCTACTTTGATGAATCTCCTTGGGTGCTTGGATACTCCCACTTCTGGTAGCTACATTCTGAATGGAAAAGATGTTAGTAAAATGAAAGACGATGAGCTTGCTGAAATCCGCAATAAGGAAATTGGCTTTGTATTTCAAACATTTAATTTATTACCAAGAACAACTGCTTTAGACAATGTGGCTCTACCAATGATCTATGCCGGTTATTCAAAATCAGAACGTAAAGCACGAGCCGAAGAAGTTTTGACTCAAGTTGGCCTCTCAGATCGCATGGACCACCACTCTAACCAACTATCAGGAGGACAAAGACAACGTGTTGCGGTAGCACGCGCTTTAGTAAACAAACCTTCTATTATCCTTGCAGATGAGCCTACAGGAAACTTAGACAGTAAAACATCTGTAGAAATCATGAAACTTTTTAATGAAATACATGCTAATGGCAATACTGTTATATTAGTTACGCACGAAGAAGAAATTGCTGAGTATGCTCACCGTATTATTAGACTACGAGATGGAGTTGTGGAAAGTGATACTCGTAAGGAAAAATAATTAGCAAATATAGTACATGAAAATTGCAATACTAACTTGTAATCAATTACCTGAGCTAACCCCTCAGGACCAACCTTTGATATTAGAGCTCGCTAAGCATTCTATTCTAGCTATTCCAGTAATTTGGGATAATCCAAATGTTAATTGGTCTGATTTTGATTACTTAGTTTTTAGAAATACTTGGGACTATTTTGAAAAAGAAGTCCAGTTTAATACCTGGCTTACTAAGATTGAAAAATTAGGAATCAAAACCCTAAACTCAATTGCTATTATAAAAGAAAACAAGCATAAGTTTTATTTGCGAGAAATGGAACAACAAGGAGTTCAAATACTGCCAACCATTTTTATTAATAAAACATCAAATTTGAGTTTAAAAACTTTAATCCCTTCCACTTGGAAAAAAGCAGTTATAAAACCCGCTTTTTCGGCTGGATCATACCAAACTGAAGTTTTTGACATAACCGATAGCGAAATTATTAGTCTTCAATATAAAGTGATAGCAGCTGAAAAAGAATTGCTTTTACAGGAATTCATCCCTGAAATTCTATCTTTAGGAGAAACATCATTTATCTTTTTTAATAAAAAATTCTCTCATGCTGTAAATAAAAAACCTGTAGAAGGAGACTTTAGAATCCAGGTACAGTTTGGCGGGAAATATACTTTAGTTGAACCTAACAGCAATTTAATCACTCAGGCGCAAAAAATAGTGAATCGTTTTGCAGATGATTTATTGTATGCCAGAGTAGACGGTATTATAATCGATAATCAATTGCATTTGATGGAAGTCGAGTGCATAGAACCTGACCTATATCTTAATTTGAGTGATGGTGCTACTGAAAGATTTACACAAGCAATTATTAATTCAATACAGCCATAACCAATTAGAAAGAAAACTAAAACAATTTTATTAACAAACAAAAAAACAATGAAAAAATCAATTTTAATTTTGATTGCTCTGTTTGTCAGTGTTATTTCACAAGGACAAACTCCATTTGAATGGAAAAAGCAAACTAGTAATGGTTACGAATACAAATACGTATCAAACGATCCGGCTAAGGCCCGTTTTTATACGTTGAAAAATGGTTTAACCGTTATTCTAAGTCCCACAAACAAGGATCCAAGAATTCAGGCATACGTAGCCGTAAAAGCAGGCAGCAAAACAGATCCAGCAACAAATACTGGATTAGCACATTATCTCGAGCACATGCTTTTTAAGGGTACTGATAAATATGGAACACAAGACTGGGCTAAGGAGAAAGTCGAGTTAGACAAAATTGGTGATTTGTATGAGCAATACAACAAAAGCAAAGACGAAACAAAAAGAAAAAAAATATACAAAGCAATCGATTCTATTTCTGGTGTAGCTAGTAAATATTCTATCGCTAATGAATATGACAAAATGATGAGTGCAATGGGAGCGCAAGGAACCAATGCCTTTACCTCTTTTGAGCAAACCGTTTACACAGATGATGTTCCTAGCAGCTCATTGGATAAATATTTAGCCGTACAATCAGAACGTTTTAGAAATCCTATTTTTAGAATTTTTCACACAGAATTAGAGGCTGTCTACGAAGAAAAAAACAGATCATTAGATAGTGATGGTAGTAAAGTATTCGAAGAGTTATTTGCTAGTTTGTTCAAGAAACATAACTATGGTCTTCAAACTACTATTGGTACAGTTGAGCATCTAAAAAATCCCTCATTAGTTGAAATTAGAAATTATTTTAACAAATATTATGTTCCCAATAACATGGGAATTATTTTGTCTGGTGACTTTAATGCTGATGAAGTAATTGCTAAAATTGACAAGTCATTTGGTCAAATGCAAACGAAACCATTCCAGAAATATACATTCGAAAATGAAGCCCCTATAACAGCTCCGATTATTAAAGAAATTGTTGGACCAGATGCTGAAAATTTAACTATCGGATTTAGATTGCCTGGTAATAAAGACAAAGATGTGCTGTTAGCGGATCTCGTTGGCAAAATTTTGACTAACGGAAAAGCAGGTTTAATGGATCTAAACTTAGTTAAGAAACAGAGATTACTTAACGCAAGTGCTTTTACCTATACTTTGATCGATCACGGAATTTTATATCTGTCAGCGGCTCCCACTAATGGACAATCGCTTGACGAAGTAAAAAGCTTAGTGCTAAACGAAATTGAAAATCTTAAAAAAGGAAATTTTGATGACCAATTGATCACATCAATCATTAACAATATTAAAAAAGATAAAATTTACGAAACTGAAAAATATTCAGATAGAGCAAGCACGCTAATGGATGCTTTTACTTCAGAATTAGATTGGAAAGATCAGGTAGCTTACGTAGACAATTTATCTAAAATTAAAAAAGAAGATATTGTTGCTTTTGCAAACAAGTATTTAAAAGATAATTACGCGGCTATTTACAAGAGAAAAGGAGAAAAAACAGCTTCGGAAAATATTGAAAAACCACAAATTACACCAGTTGCAACAAATGCGGATAAACAATCTCCTTTTGTAACAGGAATCGATGCAATGCCAAGCAATGCGAGTAAACCTGTTTTTATTGATTACAACAAGGACATTCAAAAATCAAATATTGGACCTGCAACAGTTTTATATGTACCAAACACTGACAATCAAATTTTCCGTTTAAAATACAGATATAAAATAGGAACTCTAAATGATTTAAAGCAATCATTGGCTACGCAATACATCCGTTTTTTAGGGACAGATAAAAAATCATCTGAAGAAATTGCAAAAGCATTTTACACTATTGCGTGTAGTTTTAATGTGAGTACAGGTGAAGAATATACCACTGTCTCAATCGAAGGTTTACAAGAAAACTTTGGTAAAGCAGTACAACTCTACGAGGAAGTCATCAACAACGTACAACCAGATGAAGCTGCGTTAAAAGCGCTTTTAGCTAGAATTACAAAATCAAGAACTGATGCTAAAGCCAATAAAAATGCTATTTTACAAGGATTGACAAGCTACGCTATGTATGGACCAAAAAACAAATTTAACAATAGCTTTTCTAACGAGGATTTAGCCACTATAACATCTGCTGAATTAATCCAAAAAATTAAAGGTATTAACAATTACGAACAAACTGTAATTTACTATGGCCCTAAAGATCTTAAGTCATTAGTTACTGAATTACAAAAAACACACGCTATTCCTGCTAAATTTGCTGTAGCTTCTGCTCCAAAAGAATTCAAACAAGCGGAACAAACTAAAAATCAAGTTCTTTTTGCTGATTACGACATGGTACAAGCAGAAACAAGATGGATTAGAAACACAGATAAATACGATGCAAAACAAAACACAGTCGTTAATGTTTTCAATAATTATTTTGGTGGAGGAATGGGGTCAATCGTATTCCAAACAATTAGAGAAAGTAAAGCACTAGCATATAGTACTTTTGGCTATTATATTGCACCACAAAAGAAAACTGATTCTTACTACTACATGGGATATGTAGGAAGTCAAGCCGATAAATTCAAAGATGCTGCTTCTAGCATGAACGAATTATTAACTACAATGCCAGAATTAACGAACAATCTTGCATTAGCTAAAACACAAGTGAAGAAAGATATTGAAACGGAAAGAATCACACAAGACAATATCATCTATAATTATTTAGCAGCGAAAGAACTTGGTTTAACAGAGGACATTCGAAAAGAAAGTTATAACACTGTCAACAATATCACTATGAATGACATCGTTGCTTTTCAGAGTAAAAACATCTCTAAAAAACCATTTACTTATGCAATTGTAGCTTCAGAAAAAAATATTCCTATGGAAGAAATGCAGAAGTTAGGAGAAGTTAAAAAACTATCGTTAGAAGAAATCTTTGGCTACTAAATATAATAGACTTAGATAGGAAAAGCCATTCGAAAGAGTGGCTTTTCTTGCTTAAAGGCTGATATAGATTAAAATCCTTTTTTTCTTTCCGTATACTTACTTTATCTTTGAGGCAATCAATGAGAAACGCATTTACAGCTTTTAACCCTAAAGGTACTAAACAGAAAACGCGGCATTGAACATTATATAAATTAAGGAGCACCATAAACAAGCTAATTGGCTTAAACATAAGTAAAACCTAGTTTGTAAACGACTAGATAATCATAAGAATTCAAATGAAAGTATATACTAAAACAGGAGACAAAGGAACAACCTCGCTTTTTGGAGGAACCAGAGTCCCTAAAGATCATATTCGAATAGAGAGCTACGGAACCGTTGACGAATTAAACTCCTACATAGGATTAGTTCGTGATCAAGAAATGAATGTGCACTATAAAGATATTTTAGCTGAAATCCAAGATCGACTTTTTACTATTGGCGCCATTTTAGCGACACCACAAGAAAAAGAAGTATTGAAAAATGGAGAACTTAGACTGCAAAAATTAGGCATTTTAGATTCAGATGTTGAGCTTCTTGAAAACGAAATCGACAAGATGGAAGCTGATTTGCCACCTATGACTCATTTTGTATTACCAGGAGGCCACACAACCGTGTCACATTGTCATATAGCACGCTGCGTATGCCGTCGTGCAGAGCGTTTAGCAGTTCATTTAAACCACAATGAACCTATTGCTGAGATAGCAATTACCTACCTAAACCGACTTTCTGACTATCTTTTTGTATTGGCACGAAAGTTGTCTTTTGACCTTAAAGCGGAGGAAGTAAAATGGATTCCAAGAAAATAAAACTGTAATTTTAGATTACGCTTTAATCCATTGATTGATGACTCTTTAAAAATGTTTTACATCATTTTTAGGAGTTAAAAATTGTTTATTGCAACTCGCAACTAAATATCAAACACAACGTTCTTAACTTTTTTTGAAAATAAATGATTTTTTACTTGTCTTTTTCAGTAAAAAATTTATTTTTGCACAAAACTAAATCGACAAAAGATGTATTGGACATTAGAATTAGCATCCTACCTAAGTGATGCACCGTGGCCTGCTAACAAAGACGAACTTATTGATTACGCTATACGTGCAGGAGCTCCACTAGAAGTAGTAGAGAACTTACAATCTATTGAAGATGAAGGCGAGATATACGAATCAATGGAAGAGATTTGGCCAGATTACCCTACAGACGAAGATTATCTTTGGAATGAGGATGAGTATTAAAAAACAACCCAGAAAAAGTCTCAAAAGAGGCTTTTTTTTTGGTTAAATTTACAGCGAGATACACTAATTAGAAATATATAATATTATGAGTTTCATAAATAGCATTATTAAAGCCTTTGTGGGAGACAAATCCCAAAAAGACGTAAAGGCTTTGCAACCCTACTTAAACAAAATTAAAACTTTTGAAAATACCCTAATAGCGTTATCGCATGATGAGTTAAGAGGAAGAACTGTTTTCTTTAAAGAAACAATCAAAACTGCTAGAGCAGGTGTTGATGCTAAAATTGCAGCTCTGAAAAAAGAAGTAGAAGGAATCGAAGACATTGACAAAAGAGAAGATCTTTACAGTGAAATTGATGCTCTAGAGAAAGAGGCTTACACGGTATCTGAAAAAACCTTAATGGATATTCTTCCTGAGGCTTTTGCAGTTGTAAAAGAAACAGCAAGACGTTTTAAAGACAATGCAGAAATCACTGTTACAGCTACTACTGCTGATCGTGAATTCTCATCGACAAAACCGTATGTTACACTAGTGGCTGATACCGCAACTTGGCATAACAAATGGAATGCTGCTGGTAAAGAAATTACTTGGGACATGATTCATTATGATGTTCAGTTAATTGGTGGTATGGTACTGCATGAAGGTAAGGTAGCTGAGATGCAAACGGGTGAGGGTAAAACATTAGTTGCAACATTACCTTTATATTTAAATGCCTTAACCGGCAATGGTGTGCATTTAGTAACCGTGAATGATTACTTGGCCAAACGTGATAGTACATGGAAAGCTCCTTTATTTGAATTCCATGGATTAACTGTTGATTGTATTGATAATCACCAACCGAACTCTGAAGGTAGAAAAAAAGCATACGATGCTGATATCACTTATGGTACCAACAATGAATTTGGCTTTGATTACCTAAGAGATAATATGGCACACTCACCGGCTGATTTAGTGCAAAGAAAACACAACTTCGCTATTGTCGATGAGGTAGATTCTGTTTTGATTGATGATGCTAGAACACCATTAATCATCTCTGGTCCAGTACCTCAAGGAGATCGTCATGAGTTCAACGAGTTGAAACCAAAAATCGAAAATCTAGTAAGTTTACAACGTCAGCTAGCAACTGGTTTTTTAACTGAAGCTAAAAAGTTAATCAAAGAAGGAAATACAAAAGAAGGTGGTTTCCAATTGTTAAGAGCTTATAGAGCATTGCCTAAAAACAAAGCTTTAATTAAGTTTTTAAGTGAAGAAGGAATCAAACAATTGCTTCAAAAAACAGAGAATCAATACATGCAGGACAACAACCGTGAAATGCATAAAATTGATGAAGCGTTGTATTTTGTAATTGAAGAAAAAAACAATCAAGTAGAATTGACTGATAATGGTATCAAATTCCTATCAGGAGATACTGATGCTGACTTTTTCGTTCTACCAGATATTGGTACCGAAATTGCTAACATCGAAAAGAAAAAATTAGACAAAGACGCTGAAGCGGAAGAAAAAGAAGTTCTATTCCAAGATTTCAGTATCAAAAGTGAGCGTATCCACACTTTAACACAGTTGTTAAAAGCATACTCTTTATTTGAAAAAGATGTAGAATACGTGATCATGGACAACAAAATTATGATTGTCGATGAGCAAACAGGTCGTATTATGGACGGTCGTCGTTATTCTGACGGACTACACCAAGCGATTGAAGCCAAAGAGAATGTAAAAATCGAAGCGGCTACTCAAACTTTTGCAACGGTAACTTTGCAAAACTATTTCAGAATGTACAACAAATTAGGGGGTATGACTGGAACAGCGGTTACTGAGGCTGGAGAGCTTTGGGAAATATATAAATTGGATGTGGTAGAGATTCCAACCAACAGACCAATGGCACGTCAAGACAAAGAAGATTTCATCTACAAAACAACACGTGAAAAATTTAACGCGGTAATTGAAGATGTAACCGAATTATCAAAAGCAGGTCGCCCGGTACTTATTGGTACTACCTCTGTTGAAATCTCTGAATTGTTAAGCCGTATGCTTAAAATGAGAGGGGTTACTCATAACGTGTTGAATGCCAAAATGCACAAGCAAGAGGCACAAATCGTTGAGGATGCAGGTAAACCAGGAGTAGTTACTATTGCAACCAACATGGCAGGTCGTGGAACGGATATCAAATTATCTGCTGAAGTAAAAGCAGCAGGTGGATTAGCCATCGTAGGTACAGAACGTCACGATTCACGTCGTGTTGACCGCCAGTTACGTGGTCGTGCAGGACGTCAAGGAGATGTGGGAAGTTCACAATTCTACGTTTCGCTAGAAGACAACTTAATGCGTTTGTTTGGTTCTGAAAGAGTTGCTAAAGTAATGGACAGAATGGGACTAGAAGAAGGAGAAGTAATCCAACATTCTATGATGACGAAGTCTATCGAGCGTGCTCAGAAAAAAGTAGAAGAAAATAACTTTGGTGTCCGTAAACGTTTATTAGAGTATGATGATGTTATGAATGCACAACGTGAAGTCGTATACAAACGTCGTCGTCATGCCTTGTTTGGAGAGCGTTTAAAATTAGATATCGCAAACATGTTATATGACACTTGCGAACTAATCGTTCAAAATACAAAAGCAACAAATGATTTCAAATCATTCGAATTTGATTTGATTCGTTATTTCTCAATCACCTCTCCTGTAAGCGAAAGCGATTTTGCGAAAACGACAGAAATGGAGTTGACGGGGAAAGTGTACAAAGAAGCATTAAAATATTACAACGAAAAATGTGATCGTAGCGCTAGAGAAGCCTTCCCAATCGTTAAAAACATTTTCGAAGACAAAGACAATCAGTTTGAGCGTATCGTCGTTCCTTTTACAGATGGTGTTAAATCATTAAATGTAGTTACTGATCTAAAGCGCGCATACGAGACAGAAGGAAAGCAATTAATCGCTGATTTTGAAAAAAACATCACATTATCTATTGTTGACGAAGCTTGGAAAAAACACTTACGTAAAATGGACGAATTGAAACAATCAGTTCAATTGGCTGTTCACGAACAAAAAGATCCATTGCTTATTTACAAATTTGAAGCTTTCAACTTATTCAATGGTATGCTTAACGGTATCAATAAGGAAGTTATATCATTCTTGTTCAAAGGTGATTTGCCACAGCAGTCAGCTCCAGAAATTCAGGAAGCAAGAGAGGTAACTCGTCCAAAAGAAAATTTGCAATTAAGTAAAGACGAAATTCCAAACAGCGAGAACATGAATCGTGAAGCAGGAGAAACGCAACCACGTCAAGTAACAGAAACTATTGTTCGAGACATGCCAAAAATCAATCGCAACGATACTGTAACTCTTAAAGAAATAGCAACTGGTAAAACAGAAACTATGAAATATAAAAAAGCAGAGGCTTTATTAACAACTGGAGCTTGGGTTATTGTAAACGAATAATAATTCTTCATCTAGCTAATTAACAATCCCCAATTACGAAAGTAGTTGGGGATTTTTTTTGCCTCTAGCCAATCCTGCTATTCGCTACAAGCTATTCGTTTTACAGCTCTTTTTCAAAGCGCTGGCAGGAGCTTCCGCTGGTCGCTCTGTCACCACTAGAAAAAAGTAGCTTTCAATCTGCATAGGCTTTCCACTACTATCAGGGCTAACCATCAAAATATAAAATTATTCGCCTCAATAAAAGCGCTTAGCATCAAATAACGTAACGCTAACAAACCAGACCTAAAATCCTTTGCTATTGCTAAATAACCTATAAAGTAGTATCGCCTAACTGCTAAAAAAATCATAATTACACAAAATCAGACACTTACCTCTACCCCTATTTCATCAATTTTCGTTACTTTTGATAGGAGGCCAAAATATAAGACATATATTTAAACTATGGATTAAAAAACCGTTATAGTTTTTTACTATCGCTTAATAAAATATCAAGATTACTACTTACCCAATCAAAGACACTAATAGTGTAGATTTGTTAAAAGAAAACGATAACCAACTCATAAAATTTTAAATATGGAAAATAATACAAACAACGAGCAAGGTAAATGTCCGGTAAACCACGGACAAGCTCCTGCACCTGACGGAACAACAATAGTAGAAGGCAATCATTCTCATTCTGCATCAGCAGGTAAGTGTCCTGTAATGCACGGTTCAAATACAGGAAATCAAGCAGCAGTTACAAGTTGGTGGCCTAATGCACTTAATTTGGATATTTTACACCAAAATGACACGAAACTTAATCCGCTAGGAAAAGACTTTAATTATCACGAAGAGCTAAAGAAATTAGACATTGATGCCTTAAAAAAAGATGTTCATGCTTTAATGACAGATAGCCAAGATTGGTGGCCTGCAGATTGGGGACATTACGGAGGATTGATGATTCGTCTTAGTTGGCACGTTGCTGGGTCATACCGAACTTTTGATGGTCGTGGTGGAGGTGGAACTGGAAACCAACGTTTTGCCCCATTGAACTCTTGGCCAGACAACGCTAGTTTAGACAAAGCCAGAAGACTTTTATGGCCTATCAAGAAAAAATACGGAAACAAACTTAGCTGGGCTGATTTAATGGTTCTAGCTGGTACTATCGCCTACGAGAGCATGGGTTTAAAAACCTTTGGGTTCGCATTCGGACGTCCAGATATTTGGAGCCCAGAAATCGATATTTATTGGGGATCTGAAACAGAATGGTTAGCTCCAAGTGAGCAACGTTATACTGACTTAGAAGACCCATCTACAATGGAAAAACCATTAGCTTCTGTGCATATGGGTTTAATTTATGTAAACCCAGAAGGAGTAAACGGTCAACCAAACCCACTAAAAACAGCTGCCCACATACGTGAAACTTTTCTTAGAATGGCAATGAATGATGAGGAAACTGCTGCATTAACAGCGGGAGGTCACACCGTTGGTAAAGCACACGGTAATGGTGATGCAAGCATTTTAGGAGAATCTCCAGAAGGCGGACCAATAGAAGAGCAAGGTTTTGGATGGAGCAACCCTACAAGAACAGGAAAAGGCCGAGATGCAGTAACCAGCGGAATAGAAGGCGCTTGGACAACTAACCCTACAAAATGGGATGGTGGTTATTTCGAAATGTTATTCAACCATGAATGGGAACTAGTAAAAAGCCCAGCAGGCGCTTGGCAATACGAACCCGTAAGTATCAAGGACGAAGATAAACCAGTAGATGTGGAGGATCCAAGTATTCGTTTGAACCCAATGATGACAGATGCAGATATGGCTATGAAAGTAGACCCAATCTACAGAGAAATTTCATTGAAATTCATGAACGATCAGGAGTATTTCTCTGATGTATTTGCACGTGCTTGGTTTAAATTAACACACAGAGACATGGGACCAAAAGCAAGATATTTTGGAACTGATGTACCACAAGAAGATTTAATCTGGCAAGACCCAATTCCTGCAGGAAATAAAAATTATGACGTAGACGGTTTAAAAAATAAAATCGCTGCATCTGGATTATCTATGCAAGACATGATCAATACAGCTTGGGATAGTGCACGTACGTACCGTGGATCAGATATGCGTGGTGGAGCGAATGGTGCGCGTATTCGTTTAGCACCTCAAAAAGACTGGGAAGGAAATGAACCACAACGTTTAGCTTATGTATTATCTGTTCTTGAGCCCATCGCTGCTGAATTTGGCGCTAGTGTTGCTGATACGATTGTTTTAGCTGGTAACCTAGGTGTAGAACAAGCAGCAAAAGCAGCTGGATTTCCAACTACTGTTCCATTTACAGTTGGACGTGGAGACGCCACTGCTGAAATGACTGACGCAGAGTCATTTGATCCACTGGAACCAATATCAGATGGATACCGTAACTATAATCAAAAAGATTACACTATAAGCCCTGAAGAAATGATGTTAGATCGTTCCCAACTTATGGGATTAACAGCGCCAGAAATGACGGTTCTTGTAGGAGGGATGAGAGTTCTTGGAACTAACTATGGTAACACTAAACATGGTGTCTTCACCAACTCAATAGGTGCGTTAACTACTGATTTCTTTGTGAACTTAACTGATATGGGGAATAGCTGGAAACCAACAACAGAAGGCTTGTATGATATTTGTGATCGTAGAACTGGAGTTGTTAAATGGACTGCTACACGCATGGATTTAGTATTTGGTTCTAACTCTATCTTGCGTTCTTATGCTGAAGTATATGCTCAAGACGATAGTAAAGAAAAATTTGTTAATGATTTTATTACAGCTTGGACTAAGGTTATGAATGCGGATCGCTTTGATGTAAAATAAATCAAAAAGCCTACTTAATCTAAGGCGACTATAATGACAAAATCCCCAACTACAATTGTAATTGGGGATTTTTTATGTTGACTTGATTATATTTATGAACTAATGTTGCATGTTATAAAACTTATAGATGCTTGCATTCTTAATATGCCTAATCCATCTATTTGTTAAAGCATTCCTTTACATGTTTTTTTTATAAGGTGACAGTAGGAGCTTACTATACTCGCTACCCTACTCCCATAAAACATAGCATTTTCAGTCAGTACTACAACTACTATCTATGACAAAAATTAAAACACAAATCTTATCGCGGGTTTTCTTCAAAATAACGTGCTTCGATTCTTTTGATATCTTTAATCGAACTTTTGGCCCAAGCCAATCTCTTAACTAACATCTCCTCATCTGTTAAATGCCAGTCAATGGTCGATCGTCGCAATCTATTCGTCAAGTTTTGAATGATAATCGCTGCAGAAACGGAAATATTCAAGCTCTCCGTAAAACCCACCATTGGAATTTTTAAAAAACCATCTGCACGTTGCATAATCTCTTCTGACAGTCCATCTCGCTCCGTACCAAAAAACAAAGCACTTGGTTTAGTAATATCAAAATCCTCTAGTAAGCAATCATCTTCATGAGGGGTTGTGGCTATGATTTGGTAGCCTTTGCTTTTTACAGAATCAAGACAACTTTTTACCGAATCGAATGTATTGATATCAACCCATTTTTGGGCACCCATGGCAATTTCTTTGTCAATACTTTTTCCGTAGCGTTCCTCGATAACATTAAGTTCTTGAATACCAAAAACCTCACAACTGCGCATCACGGCACTAGCGTTGTGCATTTGAAAAATATCCTCTACAGCAATTGTAAAATGATTCGTTCGGTTTTCTAGTACATTTAAAAAGCGCTCCTTGCGGTTATCTGTTAAAATATTTTCAAGAAATTCGAGATACTCTAAGTCAATCATATTTGTTTTATTTGCTGCAAAACTAGGAAAAAGAATCAGTTTTACTTGTCAAACAACGAATTCATCACCTGTAAAAATACAGCTTCGCCTAAACTTGTTTTTTTTACATCAGGAAAAATTGGTTCTTTCTCATAGCTCTTCATTTCATTCCCCAACAAGCGACTTGTATTTGCCATAGAATAATAAGACTTTGTATTCAATCTAAAGACATTTAATCCCGGCATGGGGTGATAAAGAGAAAACGGTGTTTCTAGTTTTGAAAAATCAAAAGATATTTTATTAACTTCAAAATGACTGACATTTAAGTGTAAAAAAACGTCCTCAAATTTTGGGGCATGCAAAGAAGAATTAGTATTTTGGGACAATAAAACTGAACTGCTCATAAATAAGAAAAGGAGATATATTTTATTCATCGCATTTTGTTTTAAAAGTAATTTACAAACAAATTTATAGAATACATTCTGATTAAAGCATAAATTCGTAAATAAAAAAGACAATTTAAACATTCAAATGAAAAAGAAATTAGTGGTTTTGACGGGAGCTGGAATTAGCGCCGAGAGTGGTATTAAGACTTTTCGTGACAGTGACGGACTTTGGGAAGGACATAATGTAATGGAGGTCGCTACGCCTGAAGGTTGGCATAAAAATCCTGCCTTAGTACTGGATTTTTACAACCAAAGGCGCAAACAACTCAAGGAAGTTAATCCCAATGCTGCTCATTATATCTTGGCCGAATTAGAGCATGACTTTGATGTGCAGATCATTACGCAAAACGTAGATGACTTACATAAACGCGCTGGGAGCACCAATGTTTTGCATCTGCATGGTGAGTTATTAAAAGTACGAAGCACCCAAAATCCAAATTACATTCTAGATTGGACCGAGGATTTGAATTTTGGCGATTGTGACAAAAATAAACAGCAATTGCGTCCGCATATCGTTTGGTTTGGCGAGGAAGTTCCAGCACTTGAAGAAGCTGTTGAACTTACTGAAACCGCTGATTATTTTGCAGTCATTGGAACCTCCTTACAAGTATATCCCGCCGCAGGGCTAATCGATTTTACAAAAGCTACAACTCCTGTTTACTACATTGATCCCAAACCAATCAAAATCCCGAATTTAAGGAATCCCTTGTATGTAATTCCCGAAATTGCTTCAGAAGGAATGAAGCAGTTAAAAAAGGAACTTTTGGATTTAATTTAAAAACTATTCCTTTTCGATATTGCCCTTAATGCTTTACATTTGTGCTTTTACAACAAATAACACAACAATGACTACTTTAAACGAATTGAATGCTATTTCGCCAATCGATGGACGATATAGAAGTAAAACTGTTTCTCTAGCTCCCTTTTTCTCTGAAGAAGCTTTAATCAAATACCGCGTATTAGTTGAAATCGAATATTTTATTGCTTTGTGCGAATTACCATTGCCACAACTTGCGGATGTTAAAACCGATTTGTTTGAAAGTTTGCGTGCTATTTATAAAAACTTTACTACTGAGGATGCCCTTTGGATCAAAGAAACAGAGAAAGTAACAAACCACGATGTAAAAGCGGTAGAGTACTTTATAAAGGATAAATTTGAAAAGTTAGGATTATCACAATATAAAGAATTCATTCATTTTGGACTGACATCACAAGACATAAACAATACAGCTATTCCGCTTTCTACAAAAGAAGCTTTTGAGAGCGTATATATGCCATCCTTAATTGGATTAATTGCTAAATTAAAAGAATTAAGTGTCGAGTGGGCAAACATTCCGTTGCTTGCGCGTACGCACGGACAACCAGCCTCACCTACTCGATTGGGTAAGGAAATTGGCGTTTTTGTAGAGCGTTTAGAGGAGCAAATGCGATTATTGTTTCATGTCCCTTTTGCAGCCAAATTTGGAGGAGCAACTGGAAATTACAATGCTCACCATGTTGCGTATCCGCAAATTGATTGGAAAGAATTTGGAGGCAAGTTCGTAGGTGACACTTTAGGATTACACCACTCTTTTCCGACGACACAAATTGAACATTACGACCATTTTGCAGCGTTTTTTGATGCTTTAAAAAGAATCAATACTATTGTTATTGATCTTGACAGAGATATTTGGACGTATGTATCAATGGAATATTTTAAACAAAAAATAAAAGCAGGTGAAATAGGATCATCGGCTATGCCCCATAAAGTAAACCCAATTGATTTTGAAAACTCAGAGGGGAATTTGGGAATTGCTAATGCTATTTTTGAACACCTTTCGGCTAAGTTACCTATCTCTCGTTTGCAACGTGACTTGACGGATAGTACCGTTTTGAGAAACATAGGAGTACCTATGGGACACACTATTATTTCATTTGAAGCGACTTTGAAAGGGTTGAATAAATTACTATTAAACGAGTCTAAATTTCATGAAGATTTAGAAAAAAACTGGGCTGTAGTAGCTGAAGCAATTCAAACGATATTGCGTCGTGAAGGATATCCAAACCCGTACGAAGCTTTAAAAGGCTTGACCAGAACAAATGAAGCCATTACAAAAGCATCCATTCACGAGTTCATAGGAACACTAGAAGTATCCGAAGCTATAAAAAACGAATTACTGCAAATTACTCCTAGCAATTTCTTAGGAATTTAAAAAGCAGATTGAAATACGTAAAAAAAGCTATCTTTATCGATAGCTTTTTTTTTAAGAGAGTAATAAATTTCTCTTAGAAAAAATATAATTAACCAAAGCATAGCCCAGATTGGAATGGAAAGCCTAGCAGAAAAAAAACTATTTTTATGGCTTATGGCAGAGTGACCAACGGAAACTCCTGACATTGCCTAATAAAAAAGTTTTTTGACTAAAAGCTTGAAGTGAAAAGCTGGAATAGCTACAAATAAAAAATATGAGTACTGCAGCAACTGTAGCCGAAGCTACCACCCATTTGGAACCATTAATAAGCGACTTAGGGCTAATCCTAATGACTGCAGGTATTGCTGTACTTTTATTTAAAAAAATAAAGCAACCACTAGTTCTAGGATACTTAATTGCTGGATTTCTCGCTGGGAATCATTTTGATTTTTTCCCTTCGGTCAAAGATCTTAAAAGCGTCGAAGTATGGGCAGAAATTGGTGTAATCGTGCTACTATTTAGCCTTGGGCTTGAGTTTAGTTTTAAAAAATTAATGAAAGTTGGGGGCACCGCCTCCATCACGGCCGTTACCCAGATTATTGTCATGGTATTGATGGGCTTTCTTGTGGGGACCTGGATGGGGTGGAAACAAATGGATTCTATTTTCCTGGGTGTGATTCTCTCAATTTCCTCGACCACTATTATTTTAAAAACATTTGATGAGCTTGGAGTAAAAGCACAAAAATTTGCAGGTATAGTTATAGGCTCGCTGATTGTACAAGATATTGTTGCTATTTTGATGATGGTATTGCTATCTACAGTAGCTGTTAGCCAACAGTTTTCGGGTAGTGAATTACTGTATTCTGTCTTGAAATTAATCTTTTTCTTGACCGCTTGGTTTATTGGAGGTATCTTTTTTATACCGACATTATTAAAAAAAGCAAAGCACTTATTGACTGATGAGATGTTACTAATTATATCCCTTGCTTTGTGCTTAATGATGGTAATTCTGGCATCAAATGTTGGGTTTTCTCCTGCTTTAGGAGCGTTTATCATGGGATCTATCATTGCTGAAACTACACAAGCGGAACGAATTGAGCACTTGATCAAACCTGTCAAGGATCTATTTGGGGCTGTATTTTTTGTATCTGTAGGGATGTTAATTGATCCTACTACTCTTGTAGAATATGCTTTGCCTGTAGCGATTTTGACATTGGTTGTTATTTTTGGACAATCCATAAGTTCAACTATTGGTGCCTTAATATCAGGGCAACCTTTAAAGCAATCCGTTCAAACAGGAATGAGTTTGTCACAAATAGGGGAATTCTCTTTTATTATTGCAACGCTTGGAATGACAATGAATGTGACGAGTTCCTTTTTATATCCTGTAGTGGTAGCTGTATCGGCTGTAACAACTTTTACTACACCATTTATGGTAAAACTAGCAGTGCCGTTTTCAGGCTATTTAGAAAAGGCACTTCCTCGTAGATGGACCAAACGCATTGAGCGATATAGCTCTAATGCTCAAGCAATTCGATCTGTGAGTACGTGGCAAATCGTAATCAGGACTCACTTATTGCAGATTGTTTTACATACGATTATCATTACTTCAATTATCCTCATTTCTAGTAAATACATATTGCCTTTAGTAGAATCATCAAAATTCGGAAATGCAATTGCTGCACTAATCACAATAATAGTAATTGCTCCTTTTTTATGGGCATTGTCCTTACGTCGTGTTGCTGTAAAAGAAGTAGAAATACTATACAAGGAAAGAAAGTATAGAGGTCCAATCCTGATGCTAATTTTCTTTAGAATGGGGCTTGCTGTTTTTTATATTGGTTTTCTTTTAAATATATTTTTCTCCCCTACCGTTGCTTTTATCGCTTTAGTTTTTGCAATTGCTATCTATGCCTTTTTCCCAAAGAAACTGCACAAGCAATACCACAAAATAGAAAGTCACTTTCTAAAAAACCTAAACGACAGAGAAGAGAAAAAAATTGATCGCCGTTATGCCAATCTTACCCCTTGGGATGGCCATATGAGCACCTTTACCATTGCTAAAGAATCCAATTTAGCGGGGCAAACCTTGAGAGAAGTTCGTATTAGAGAACTCATGGGGGTAAACATTGCTTTTATCAAGCGGGGAGAAATCATGATTCAAATTCCTAATAAAACAGAAAGACTTTTCCCTGGAGATGAGATTTGTGTTATTGGATCAGATGAGCAAGTGAAAGAATTTGCACAATTTTTAAGAAAGCATGAAATCGAAGTTCCAAAGAAAGTTACTAATGAAGTAATTTTAAAGCAAATTGAGCTCCAAAACGAAGACTTTATAGGACAAAGTATTGGACAGTCAAAACTTCGTGAACTCACGAACGGATTAGTTGTAGGGATAGAACGAAATGGTAAGCGTTTACTCAATCCTGAGTCGAACATAATACTCGAAAGAAATGACATTTTGTGGATAGTAGGTAATAATAAGTTGATGAACACCCTGTTTAAAGAGTAAATTCTGGTAAATTGTATTGCTGAATTTTTGAACACACTGATTACAATTACCTTCGAACAGTGATGCAATTAGTACTATTATTGAATAGTATATATCAAGTGATTTTACATATCCATTTCTATTCGGCAGTAGGCAATTGTATATAAAATGTACTACCCTTACCTTCCAAACTATTTACTCTAATATGACCATTATGTTCAGTAACGACATGCTTGCAAAAGGACAAGCCAAGACCATAAGAGGGTTCGCCACTGGTCCCAATTCGTTTAAAAGTGTCGCTACCATCAAATAGCGAAACCAATTGATCCGAGGCAATTCCTACGCCTTGATCTTTTATAGCGATGATGACTACATTGTTTTCTTGCGTAACTGATATTTTAATTTTTGATCCAGGCAAACTAAATTTAATAGCATTTACTACAAGATTATTAATAACTCTTTTAAATCTTCCGCTATCTAAATTGACTAAAATCTCATTCTCAGGTAGATCAGTTAAAACTCTGATTTGTTTCTTTAAGCCTAATATTTCTAATAAAGGTATACATTCAATAATAAAACTATTAATTCCAATATTCCTTTTTAGTTCATAGGATGTGGGATCTGAACTTGATTTTAGCGTTTCATCAACAAGCCCTAATGCAGTATTACAAGAATCTTTCATTAACGTCATTAATGTACTTCGTTCGGTTTCGTTCTCTTCCTCCTCTATCAATGTCGTCACCATGCTCATGCAAGCTAATGGAGCTCTCAAATCATGGGCTACTAACTTTATCAATTTCTCCTTAGCTGAAGTGCTTTCAGACAAAGACATAAAAGCAAATTCAAGTTCCCCATTTTGAGTAAGAATCGTTCCCATTAATTTATTTAATTTAGAAACATTTTTCTTTGAAGTTCTCCAACTAATCCAAATAAATACAAGAAAAGCAGTAGCTACAATTGCTATAAAAATGGTGATAAAAAGATATAAATTTTTAAGGCTATTTTCGGCCTTCAAATTCTCTGCATTACGTTGGTCTTCAAATAAAGCATATTGATCCGCTAAGTCAATTTGGTTATCTGCAATATCAGTTGCTAACCACTGTTCCTTTTTATTGTGAAAAGATTCTAAATATTTATAAGCCTCTACTCTATTTCCCCCTTGCACATAGTACTGCCACATTACCCTGTTCCACTCTACTTCACCTTTCTTTGTACTGACTTTATCAAAAGAACTCTTAATTTTGTTAAGAGCAACGAAGGCGCTGTCCATTTTTTTCTCACTTAATAACAATTCTGCCAAACTAATATAGCTTAGCTGAGCATTAGCAATATCATAAGTAGCCCTCATATTAATGTTTACATTCTTTGTATACGCCTCTTTAGCAAGAGCTAATTTTCCTTTTTCTTGATAAACATTTCCGATATTCCCATAAATAACGCCTTTAGCTTCTTCGTTCGATTTTTTTTTATTCGTGTATTTAGAGGAGTTCGATTGCACATATTGTAGTGCTTTATCGTAATAGGAACCTGCGCTGTCATAATTTTTTAAATGAAAATAACATAAACCGATATTTGATAAAATTTCTTGTTTCCGGTAGTAGTTATCAAAGCTATCCTCACAATTGCCAATTTCAATTAATGCTTGACTGAAATTCAATCTGGCATCTTCAAAGAAACCTTGCTTGTAATAAATCATACCAATCCTATAACTATAATCAGATTTAATACAATTATCAAAATATTTTAAACCAAATTGTCTCGCCTTATAGTAAAAGTAAAAAGCCTCGTTAAACTTATTTTGACTGTAATACACATCTCCTTTGCCAAGGTACGCCATCGCAAAGTCATCTTTATGTTTTTTTGGATCTTGATCTCTTACTAAAACAAAGGCAGAATCGGCATAGCGGTGCGCAGTTTGATAATCTTTAATGATAACTTCATAAAAATATTTCTTGTAATCGTAAATTTTAACTTTCGAAGATAGAGTTAGATTAGAATTTGCAACTACAGAATCAATTTTATACAAATGATTAAGAGCATAATCCTCTGCTTTATTATACTTAAATATAAAAGATTTATCAATTTCCGTTTTACCTACTTCATTAAAAAAATCAAGACTTTTATCTTTGTGAAAATAAAAAAAAACTCCTGACAAAAATAAAAGTATAGAAAAAACCAAGAAAATTTTTGTTTGAGTGTTTTTCATTACTACTAAATATACAGCAAATATAGCATAACTACATAAAAAAGGATAGCCCAAATATAAAGTTAATTTATTTGCAAATTGTTCTTATTTTTCTTATCTTTAAAGGACTGATTGAGTCTATTGCCATACAGATAAATTTGTTAATCTGTTAAAAATTATTTTATGATTAATGAAAAGTAAATTACAAACAGTCGAGGTAAATTTCCCAGACCTGTAACGGAGGAAAAAAATCAAATTTATAAAAAGATGAAAAAAATACAATACTTTATAGCAGCTGCATTGATAGTTATTCTAAGTGCATGTGGATCTACTGCAAAGTTTCCAACATCAACAGTTACACCGGCAGCAGAAATAGTTGCAAAAACTTCAACAGACAAAAACAACAATACTACAATTGAAGTTACCGCTAAAAATCTAGCTAGTGCAGAACGACTTGATCCACCAAAAAGCAGCTATGTTGTGTGGATAACCACAGAAGATAATGGGACAAAAAACATTGGATTATTGTATAGTAAAAACGGACAAAAAGCTGTTTTAAAAACAAGTACTCCATTCAAAGTAAAAGAAATCTATATTACAGCTGAAGATTCAGGAAATATCTCTTATCCTTCAGGAATTGAGATATCTAGAACATCATTCTAGTTGTATGAATGCTTGTTTTTAGCTTATACGAAATAAACAGTCAACTAACTTGGCTACCATACGCTAAATCAGGGAAGCTTATACGATTAATTATTGATTGCGTTACTTTCCTTTAAAATTAGTAAATGGGGCTATAGCAAAGCGAGTTTTTTCAAATGGAAAAACTCGCTTTTTAAGATCACAAATAGACGTAATATGTCAAAAGATAAAATAGTAGGAGCAGTTTTACTTATTATTGGTTTACTGTTCAACTTTTCTGCAATAGAATTTAAAGGTCTTGGTTTTTTAGCTGGTGCTATTTGCGCAACGGGAATTGGACTATTTCTATTTGACTTTAAAATTTTTAAAAAAACAAATAAGTAAAACAAATTAACTCAAGTAATTTACAATTGCTAAAATGATTTAACCCAAAACACTCTAGAGTAAACGTAAAAAAAAGATTTATGGAACGTTCAAAATTACTTGTAATTTGTTTAGCATTATTTATATTGAATTCATCGTGGGCGCAAACAGAATTAAAATTAAGTAATTCCCTGCCTATAACGATTGGAGAAACACGAGAATTCAAGTCGGATATTTTAAAGGAAAACCGTATTCTAAATATATACTTACCACCAAGCTATAGTACTGAATCAACTAAAAAGTACCCAGTAATTTATTTACTTGATGGATCATTAGACGAGGATTTCATACATATTGTAGGCTTAGTTCAATTTGGCTCTTTTTCATGGATTAACATGCTTCCAGAAACAATAATTGTTGGAATTGCGAATACCGATCGAAAAAGGGATTTCACTTTTCCAAGCAAAGTTCAAAAGGATAAAAACGACTTTCCTACTACTGGAAAATCAGCTGATTTCATTCAGTTCATTGAGAAAGAATTACAACCTTATATCGATAGTAACTTCCGGACCTCATCAAGTAGAACACTGATTGGTCAATCTCTCGGTGGATTACTAGCCACAGAAATTTTGTTTAAAAAGCCAACTCTTTTTGACAATTATATTATTGTCAGTCCAAGCTTGTGGTGGGACAACGAATCGCTGATAGCAATGCAAGCAACAAGCTATTCTTCTAAAAAATCAGTATATATTGCTGTGGGGAAAGAGGGAGATGTTATGGAACGAACTGCAAAAGCGTTGTATGACAAAATAAACGGACAAAAAAAGAATAGCACAACTGTTTACTTTTCTTTTTTTGAAAAACAAAATCACGGCGACGCTTTGCACTTAGCTGTGTATGATGCTTTTGAAAAACTCTTCAAAAAAGAATAATAAGCGTTCCTATGCATAAAAAAGGCTGTCTAAATAGTTATTTTAGACAGCCTTACTTATTTTATATCATAGTCCTTATCTAGAATAATTAGGAGCTTCCTTAGTAATTGTTACATTGTGCGGGTGACTTTCATTGATTCCACTAGCAGTAATACGAACAAAACGTCCTGTTTCTTGCAAAGTTGGAATGTCTTTTGAGCCACAGTAACCCATTCCTGCACGAAGACCACCAATGAACTGTAACATACTTTCATTTAATTCTCCTTTGTAAGGAACACGGCCTACGATTCCTTCTGGAACTAGTTTTTTCACATCATCTTCAACATCTTGAAAATAACGGTCTTTAGAACCTGTTTCCATTGCTTCAACAGACCCCATCCCACGGTAGGATTTAAATTTTCTACCTTCAAAAATAATAGTTTCACCCGGAGATTCTTTTGTTCCGGCTAAAAGCGAACCTAGCATTACACAGTCGGCTCCTGCGGCTAAAGCCTTAGGAATATCACCGGTGTAACGAATACCACCATCGGCAATAACGGGAACACCAGTTCCTTTTAATGCTGCAGCGACTTCTAAAACTGCTGAGAATTGAGGAAACCCAACACCTGCAACGATACGAGTGGTACAAATTGAACCAGGTCCTATTCCTACTTTTACTCCATCAGCTCCATTTTCTACTAAAAATAATGCTGCCTCCGGCGTCGCAATATTACCTACAATAACATCTATTTGAGGGAATTTGGTTTTTACTTCTTTCAAGGTATTTACCACTCCTTGTGTGTGGCCGTGAGCTGTATCAATAATAATAGCGTCTACACCTGCATTTACTAATGCTTCTGCTCTTTCTACTGCATCACCAGTTACACCTATAGCAGCTGCAACTCGTAATCGACCGTAAACATCTTTATTAGCAATAGGTTTTTGAGTTAATTTAGTGATGTCTCTAAAAGTGATTAAACCTACTAATTTATTATCATCATTCACTACAGGTAGTTTTTCGATTTTATGACCTTGAAGCACCACCTCTGCTTGTTCAAGTGAAGTACCCTCAGCAACTGTGATAAGGTTCTCCTTTGTCATTACCTCAATAATAGGTCTTGAGTTTACTTTCTCGAAACGTAAATCTCTATTCGTTACAATACCTTTCAACTTTTGATTTTCATCAACGATTGGAATTCCACCAATTCCGTATTCTTTCATGGCACTTTTTGCATCGGCTACTGTAGAGGTAAGCGGTAAAGTAACAGGATCTATTATCATTCCAGACTCTGCACGTTTCACTTTACGTACTTTGGCAGCTTGTTGCTCAATAGTCATGTTTTTATGCAAAACACCTATTCCTCCTTCTTGAGCCATAGCAATAGCCATAGAAGATTCTGTTACTGTATCCATAGCTGCGGATACAATAGGAACATTAAGCGTTATATTTCGTGAAAATTTTGATTTGATACTTACTTCGCGGGGAAGCACATTCGAGTAGTTTGGTACTAGTAAAACATCATCGTAAGTTAGACCTTCGCCGATAATCTTGGAGTTGTGTGCTATCATGGTGCAATTTCTTGTTGAATTGCGTGCAAATATACAAAATTATCTTGAATAGTTCTAAAATGAATTTCAATAATAAAGAAGCAGCTGTATTGACTGCTATTTCAAGCCTTAAAGCCCTAGCCCAGATAGTAATGGAAAGCCACAATAATTAGAATCCTTCCTTTTTATAGCGTGTAAAAAGCGACCAAAGGAAGCTCTTTTACAAGTATTTAAAAAGAGGATTTTAATGGAGTGCTTGCAATGAATAGCTGGAAGAAGCTTCTTAAATATAAATTAAGGAGGATCATTACTGTCTTTAAAAACAAAATTAAAACCAAATTGTAAAGACAAACTATTGGCTTTGGAGAGATCTCGGTATTCTAATAGATTGTCTGCTAAAACATACATATTAAATTTACCTGCATTTACTGCCATGCCTAAACCTATATTGCTCGAGGAATAGGAATCGACAGTGTAGGTTGCTTTTAAATCTAACCCTTTTATCACGCGGTGTCTAACATAGCCAGTAAGTGCCATTAGAGGTGCTCGAGGTGCCGTCATTACAAATAATTGTGCTCCCACTGCCGTTTTATAAGCATCATCATCAGCGCTGCAACTACAATCCTCTCGTCCTTGATTATTATTGAAGGAGTACTGATAAGAGGCATTAAATTTCATGGGTCTCCACGTAGTGTATTTGTTATAGAGCGTATCTAAGGGAATTGCATCATTAAACTCATCGTATATGTTTTTTGGCACATTAGCATCTGTAAAGTTGGGATTTACTCCTTCATATTGATACATTCCTTTATAGGTATAAGTTTCGACATCTTTACTGTGCGAAACAAATCCAATATCGACTAGACTGGCAGTAAGTTGCTTGTTTTTTTGAGGATAATAGGTAAACCCCACATCAAAACCTAAGCCCAAATCACCCCCAAATAATGCTTTTTTCCTAATATCGGCAACGACATCTCCTTCATAATCCTCATCTAGATATTTAGAAATTCCACTCGTATTTAATTGCATATCGGCATAAATGACTTGGTCGTAAAATGTAGTAGTACCGGGAGTTGTCAAGATATAACCCGAGTTTTTTGTAGAAGTAGCATTAAAAGGACTTGAATAGATTTTTGCTCTTGCTCCTAGAATTAATTTCTCATTTATATCTTTATGATAACCAACGTGAAGTACCGATACCATTTCGGCTTTTAAATTTAGATCTCCCAGATTAAAAGAGCGACCTAAATAATCGCGATTACCGTCTAAAGCCAATATGGCAATATCTCTAGGAACATAACTAATAAAGTCGAACTCTTGGTAAATACCAAAGGAGATATACCCTTTATTTTCCATCCAATCACCCAATTTAAAACCGCCACTAAAAAGTTCTATTTGCTCATTAACCGTTACTTTATCATTACGCGAGGCATTGTAAACGACAGATCGTAATTTAGTATTAAAATCAATACCATTATTAGCAAATAAATCATAAGCTGAAAATCCTGATGAACCTACTTGAAAGGATACTCCTGAGAGTAAAGGAATACCGAAATAATATTTATATTTTACATCGGCACCAGGGTTAGTCATTAAAGACTGCGGAATGGGTGTAAAGTTATACAACAGCTGTTTGTTTTGAGCGACGGTGAAGAAACTCGAAAATAGGATTACAAATAAGTATATTTTTCTCATTGTATCACTAAATAAACTGTTGCACTAGACCTTAATTTTAAATTCCCTGTACTATTTACAGTTAGTGGAGCACCCGGATTTTTAACTATTGCGAAACCTAATCTAGTTGTTTGTTTGAGTAGGTCTAACTTAGTATTTTCAAAAACATCTGTATCAGTGATCGTGTTGGGAACACCCGTGTAGGCAGGAATAGTGATTCTTTTTACATATAGGACCTGATCATTTTGATCAAATAAAATAATATCAATGCTAAATGATCTAGCGATGGTGTTGTCAACTTCAAAAAAGAAGTCCACTTTTCTTAAATAACTTTTAAAGTATTTATCTCTAAAGACATCAAAATTTTGTGCATCAAAAGCAATATCGCGCTCTAAACCATTTACAATAAATTCGTTGGCCTGAATATCAAAATAAGAGAGATTCGCGATGTAGGTAGGCTCTAGCTTTACATCATTAACTTGATTGAAATCCAGGTCGCTCGAGCATGAAGTATTAAAAAGAATTAATGTAAAAATTCCAATAAAGGCGATACAACGGTGGTATTTCATTTTAATATATAATTGAAAAAATTATTTGACTACTATGAAAACGCATTACTAAAACTCTTATTGCCTAAAACAACAAAGCTGTAATACATGAGAATTAATGAAATTCGCCAAACAACTTGGAAGCTTCATTGTAGGCACTTTCAAAACTCAATGGGTTCAAATTAGTTTCTACTTTATTTGCTGTAAAATAAGATAGTAATTTTTCAGTAGGCATGTTCCCTGTCAAATCGTCTTTAGCCATTGGGCAACCACCAAAACCCTGAATTGCGCCATCATATCGCACACAACCAGCCTTGTAGGCCGCATCGATTTTCTCAAACCATTTATCAGGAGTGGTATGTAAGTGTGCTCCAAATTCGATATCTGGATATTTCGGAATCAAATTAGAAAATAAATAGCTTATCACATCAGGTGTTGAACTCCCTACAGTATCTGATAGCGAAAGAATTTTAACGCCCATATTTGACATTTTCTCGGTCCACTCGCCTACTATATCTACATTCCATGGATCTCCGTACGGATTTCCAAAGCCCATAGAAAGGTAGGCTACAACCTCTTTATTGGTTTGGTCAGCTATTTCTAAAATCTCCGTCAACGTTATTAATGATTCTGCTATTGTTTTATGTGTATTTCTCATCTGAAAATTTTCAGATATAGAAAACGGAAAACCTAAATATTGAATTTCTGCATGCTGACTAGCTAATTCGGCACCTCTAGTATTAGCAATAATCGCTAATAGCTTACTAGTGGTTTGAGATAAATCCAGTTGTGCCAAAACATCGGCAGTGTCTACCATTTGCGGAATCGCCTTCGGGGAAACAAAACTTCCAAAATCGATCGAATCAAAACCCACACGCAATAAGGATTGTATGTAAGCAACTTTTCTTTCGGTTGGAATGAAGGGCTTGATACCTTGCATGGCATCACGTGGACATTCTATAATTTTTACTGGTTTCATATATTTTCAAAGATAATAAAACAAATAAATAGGCAACGGCTAAGATTATGAAAATTTTTATAAATAAAAAAAGCATAATCTCTAATAAGAAGTACGCTTTGCTGATAATAACAAAACTATGATTTTAAAACTTATTTAAAATAGCTTTATTTATCGCCTTAACTAAAGCAGGTCCTTCATAGATAAATCCCGTGTAGAGTTGAACTAAACTAGCTCCTGCTTCTAATTTTTCGATTGCATCAGCAGCAGTATGTATTCCTCCTACTCCAATAATTGGAAATGCTTTATTACTCTTTTCAGATAAAAAACGAATAACCTCCGTAGAGCGCTTTGTTAACGGTTTTCCTGACAGTCCGCCCATTTCTGATTTATTCACTGATTGTAAACCTTCACGAGAGACTGTGGTGTTTGTTGCAATCACACCTGCAATTTTAGTATCGGCAATGATATCTATTATATCTATTAATTGCTCATTCGTTAAATCAGGAGCGATTTTTAGTAAAATTGGTTTTTGTTTTGGTTTAGCCAAATTCTTATCCTGAAGGGTCTGCAACAGTTGTGTGAGCGGCTCTTTGTCTTGCAAGGCACGTAAATTAGGTGTGTTAGGAGAACTCACATTCACCACAAAATAATCTACATAACTGTATAGTGCATCAAAACAGATTTCATAATCAGATGTGGCTTCTTCGTTTGGAGTCAGTTTGTTTTTGCCAATGTTACCTCCAATCAAAACACCGTTGTTGGCCTTTAATCGTTCTACCGCTTTAAGAACTCCGCCATTATTAAAACCCATTCGATTAATGATTGCCGAATCTTCCTTTAAACGAAACAAACGTTTTTTAGGATTCCCATCTTGACCTTTGGGTGTTAACGTACCAATTTCGATAAATCCAAAACCAAAATTAGATAGTTCCTTGTACAGCTTTGCATCCTTATCAAAACCAGCTGCTAGACCAACAGGGTTTTTAAATTTTAAACCAAAAACTTCTGTTTCTAATCGTTTATCATTAACTAAATATAGTGAACGAAAAATAGCAGAAAACCCTGGGATTTTTGAAGTAAAACGAAGTAACGAAAAAGTGAAATAATGTATTTTTTCAGGGTCGAAAAGAAAAAACAAAGGGCGAATAAGTAGCTTGTACATAGTATTGTAGTTGTGTGCTGCAAAAATAGAATTATCTAACCGATAAATAAATTATTATACTTAAAAAAACAATGAGGCTGTTAAAGAACTTATTAATCTTTATTTTTTAATTTATTAGCAATAAATTAGCAGAAATAAACATAAAACAATGAAAAAGCACCTCTCCTTACTCTTATTATTAGTGTCACTATCTTTTTTTGCTCAAAACAAAGCAGTGACTAAAGTTTACATCGTGCGTCATGCCGAAAAAATGACCGATGATCCTAAAGAAAAAGATCCTGTACTAACTGCAAAAGGAACCGAAAGAGCTAAAGCATTATCACAAATTTTAAGAAAAAAGCAGATAGAGGCTATCTACTCTACTGATTATAAACGAACAAAAGCAACAGGACAATCAACTGCAAATGACCACGAACTTAGTATTCAACCGTATGATTCACGAAATTTGAAAAAAGCGATTCCAACTATTCTAGAAAAAAATAATGGAAAAACGATACTGATAGTTGGCCATTCTAATACCGTACTAGAAACAGTTGAAGCTGCTGGCGGTGTGAAACCATTTACTACCATTGCCGATGAAGATTACAATAATTTATTTTTAGTAACAATTAAAGCAAATGGCACTGTAAAAGTAAAAGCAATGAAATATGGTGCTGAAAATAAATTAGAAGAAACAACGAAATAACCAACCCTAAAGCAGACTGTATAACGTCACTTATAAATCGAGTTTTAAAACATCAGTCTTAAGTAGTACCTTTACAGTCCTAATAAAAAAACACATTTATGCAACATATTATTGATCGTTTCATTAGTTATGTAACTATTGACACAGAATCAGATTCGAACTCAACAACAACCCCAAGTACTGCGAAACAATGGGATTTAGCCAATCAACTAGTTGACGAACTAAAAGCTATTGGTATGCAAGATGTTACCATAGACGACAAGGCTTACATCATGGCGACTTTACCGAGTAATGTCACACACGAAGTTCCAACAATAGGTTTCGTTTCTCACTTTGATACTACTCCTGATTTTACTGGAGCTAACGTAAAACCACAAATCATAACGAATTATGATGGTAAAGACATTGTATTGAATGCGGAACAAAACATCATTTTGTCACCAAGCTATTTCAAAGATTTATTGCAATACAAAGGACAAACATTAATCACAACTGACGGAACTACATTATTAGGTGCTGATGATAAAGCTGGAATCACAGAGATTGTTACTGCAATGGAATTTCTAATCAATAATCCAGATATCAAACACGGAAAAATTAGAGTAGGTTTCACACCTGATGAAGAAATTGGTCGCGGAGCACATCATTTTGATGTGGCTAAATTTGGCGCTGAATGGGCATATACCATGGACGGAAGTCAGATTGGGGAATTAGAATTTGAGAATTTTAATGCGGCTGGAGCCAAAATTACATTTAAAGGTAAAAGCGTACATCCCGGTTATGCCAAAGGTAAAATGATAAACTCCATGTTGATCGCTAACGATTTCATTAATGCGCTACCTAAAAAAGAGACACCCGAAACAACTAAAGGCTATGAAGGATTTTTTCATGTGCATCACCTAACTGGTAGCATCGAGGAAACGGTTTTAGAATTAATCATCAGAGACCATAGCAAACTCAAATTTGAGAAAAGAAAAGAATTGATTGGAAAAATTGCAGCAAAAATCAACAAGAAATTTGCAAAGCAATTTGGAGAAGATATTGTAATTACAGAAATTAAAGATCAATACTACAATATGAAGGAAAAAGTAGTTCCTGTTAAACATATCGTAGACATTGCCGAAAAAGCAATGAAAGAAGTAAACATCAAACCATTAATAAAACCTATTCGCGGTGGAACTGATGGTTGTCAGTTATCCTACAAGGGGTTACCTTGTCCTAATATTTTTGCTGGTGGACATAACTTTCATGGAAAGTACGAATACGTACCCGTAGAAAGCATGCAAAAAGCGGTAGAAGTAATAGTGAAAATTGCTGAGTTGACAGCTTTGCCTAACTTTGGTTTACCTGCTACTAAAAAGAAAAAATAAGTGGAATCATTCGAACCTAAAAAACATATTTGGGACAAAAACAATAATTGGACGGTAGAACTGAATCTACTTAAGGAAATTATTGGTCAAACTGAATTAGTAGAAACCATCAAATGGGGTGGTCCAGTTTATGTTTTAAACGGTAAAAATGTATTGGGAATAAGTGGCTTTAAAACTTATTTTGGAATTTGGTTTTACAATGGTGTTTTTTTGAAAGACGAATATAATGTTCTAGTTAATGCACAAAAAGGCGTTACTAAATCCTTGCGCCAATGGCGGTTCCAACATATAGAAGAAATACATCAAGAAATCATTTTACTTTATATCAAAGAAGCTATCACTAATGAAAAATCAGGAAAAAGTAGCAAGCCTCAAAAAAAAGCCACTCTTCTTTCAGTAGAATTAAATACTGAATTAAGTAACGATTCGAATTTGTCGAAAGCGTTTGAAAGCTTTACAATTGCGAAACAACAAGAATTTGTAGAGTATATAATAACTGCAAAAAGACAGGAAACTAAAAACGCTCGAATAGAGAAAATAAAGCCTATGATTTTACAAAACAAAGGTTTAAATGATAAGTATAAATAAAAAAGAGTCCCACTATTAATGGGACTCTTTGTATTTACTATCTAAAAAATTATTTCTTAGCTACTGCTGCACTCATCTCTAAAGAAATTGCAGAACGCTCCATTTTTAATTTTCCTGCCATAGTTTCGATTACTACTGTAGTTTCAGCAAGTTCAGCAACTTTACCATGAAGACCACTTTTAGTAACGATTTTATCGCCAACTTTTAATGTGCTTTCAAATTCCTTTTCATTTTTAGCTCTTTTTTGTTGAGGTCTAATCATGAAGAAATAGATTACTACAAACATTAGTAAAAACGGTGCAAATTGAGTTAATTGTTCCATAATTTTAATTCTCTTTTTTATTTATTAGTCTTACATTAAACCGCGACCGGCTTTAATTAATTTTTTATTAGCTTCTAGTTCTTTTACTAAGTTATCTAGAATACCGTTGATAAAAATACTACTTTTAGGTGTAGAATACTCTTTGGCTAGTTCTAAATATTCGTTTAAAGTAACTTTTACCGGAATTGATGGGAATTTTAAAAATTCGCAAATAGCCATTTTCAAAATAATAGTATCCACTTCAGCAATACGGTCACTATCCCAGTTAGGTGTCTTGTCTTCAAATTCTTTTGCCAAAGCAGCTTCATTTAAGACTGTTTTTCTAAACAAATCTTTTACAAAATCCTTATCCTCAGCATCTTTGTATACTTTTGGTACTCTAAAATTATCATCTTCGATAGGCTTCATCGCTCTCAACTGTTTGATAATATGCGTGTTTACCATTGGAATATCATCGATCCAAGTTAACTTATCATCCTCAAGAAATTCATATAATTTTTCGTTTGGAACGATAATTTCCATGAATAGATCTCCAATAAGTTGTCTGTCTTCTTCAAAAGAACTAGATGAGTTATTCATGTATTCTTGGTAAAAGGTACTCTCTTTGATTGCGTTTAAGAGCAATACAATGTAGTCCTCGTGTAAATGCCAAGCATCAATTTTACGTGTTTCTAGAGCAATGCTTAAAGAATTGTTTTCTGCAAGAATTTCGAAAATACGATTTTTAATAAATTTTTCGTTTGGCTTGCGTTCTGCAGGAGTTGCAAGATGTTTTAAACTTGATTTATGCAAAAACTCAGTTTCTTTTTTGCAAATTTCCATTAAGGAAGAAATCATTGTAAGGTATAAATCCTGAATATTATCGATACTATGAAAAAGAAACTTTTCTTCTTTTTCTAAATTATCTGAACCATTTTGATGCATCGCATAAATGGATTGCATAACCTTAACGCGAATGTGTCTTCTGTTTACCACCTTGTAAGAACTTTTATAAAATTAGAGTGCAAAAATAAGAATTTCCTTTTTTAAAATAAAATTAAACTATTACAAAAAAGGCAAACCTTACTATTTAATTGATATGGTCATAAAAAAGCCACAGTTTTCAATGAAAGTAGAAAACCATGGCTCTTGTATTCGAGTAGTAAAATTAGTTCTTACTATTTTCGATCTTTCTTTGATCAATTCGATTTTGAGCAATATTTAATGCTGCATGATGTGTCGTTATACCTTTGGCAACAGCATAATCTAAGATTTCCAAAGTAGTATTGTAGATATTTTCCGTTCTCGACATGATCTCAGCTCTATCGTAATGCGCCAATTCTGCATATACATTGATGATCCCACCTGCATTAATCAAGAAATCTGGTGCATATAATATGCCTCTCTCTTGTAAAATAGCACCGTGAACATCTTCATTTGCTAATTGATTATTAGCTGCTCCAGCAATTACTTTAGCTTTAATTTTGTGTACAGTAGCATCATTTATAGTTGCTCCCATTGCACAAGGTGCATAAATATCGACATCAGCAGTGTATAAGTCCTCACCTGTGTAAATTGTAGCGTTGTATTTATTCCCAACTTCATATAACTTCTCTTCGTTGATATCAGCGATAGTTACGATAGCACCTTCCTTAGTTAGATACTCTACTAAAGTTTCACCTACGTGACCAATACCTTGAACCAAAACTTTCTTTCCTGCAAGTGAATCAGATCCAAATTTATGTTTTGCAGCCGCTTTCATTCCCATGTAAACACCAAAAGCAGTTACAGGAGATGGATTCCCTGCTCCTCCTCTTTCTTCAGATATACCAGTAACATAAGGAGTCACATCCCTAACGATATCCATGTCTTTAGTTTCCATTCCTACATCTTCAGCAGTTATGTATCTACCGCTTAGTGAATGTACAAATTCACCAAATTTACGCATTAACTCAGGAGTTTTTTGAGTTTTCGCATCGCCTATTATTACGGCTTTACCTCCCCCAATATTTAATCCTGTGATTGCAGCTTTAAAAGTCATTCCTCTAGACAAACGCAAAACATCATTCAAGGCAGACCATTCATTAGCGTAATCGAACATTCTCGTTCCTCCCAAAGCAGGTCCCATAACCGAATTATGAATACCAATAATTGCTTTTAATCCTGTATCTTTGTCATTACAAAATACAATTTGTTCGTGATCATCAAATGATAATTGTCCAAAAACGGGATCCATTTTTTGAAGTTCCTTTCCAGTTGTGAAAGTTGCATCCATAGTGCTAATTTTTATGATATTGATTTTATGAATTTGTCAAAAAGACGAGTCAAAAATACATAAAAAATGAATATATTTAGGTTTTGTTTCTAATATTTGTATTATTAACAGAATAGAAAGCAAAGTGCGCTTTTAAAAATTAGCAATAAAACAACGATTAACCTTAAAAAATAAGATATTCACTAGCGAATATCCTAAATAAAATGAAAGAATTAAGTTATTTAAATAAATATTTCATCAAATACAAATACAGCTTTTCGCTAGGAATTGTGTTTACAATTATCGCACAAATCTTCATGCTCTTTACACCAAAGCTGATTAGTCAGTCCTTTAAAGTGATTGAAACTTTTGCCAAGGATAAAAACATCAGTTCAGCTGTAATTAGAGAAGAGCTAATTTCAAATATTTTACTAATTATAGCCACAACTATTATTGCTGGCTTCCTAACTTTCTTAATGCGTCAAACGCTAATAGTGATGTCGCGCCACATCGAATTTGATTTAAAAAACGAAGTGTTTAGACAGTATGAAAATTTATCTCAAAATTTTTACAAACAAAACAGAACAGGTGATTTGATGAATCGTATAAGCGAAGACGTCTCTAAGGTTCGTATGTATGTAGGACCCGCGGTGATGTACTCGATCAACACCATTATACGTTTCGCTATTGTAATTATATACATGTATAACGTTTCCCCACGACTTACTTTATACACCCTACTACCCTTACCGCTGCTTTCCTACGGGATTTTCAAACTTAGTTCAGAGATCAACAAACGAAGTACTATTTTTCAGCAATATTTATCAAAAGTTTCTAGTTTTTCGCAAGAGATTTTCTCAGGCATACGGGTTATAAAAGCATATTCCCTTGAAGAGCAACATCAAAATAACATGGAGAACTTGGCCGTAGAAAGCAAAAACAAAAGTCTTAGCTTGGCTAAAGTACAGTCTCTTTTTGGACCATTAATGATCGCTTTAATAGGAATCAGTAATCTAGTGGTTATTTATTTTGGAGGAATAATGTATATCGACGGCACCATAAAAAGTATTGGAACCATAGCCGAATTCATCTTGTACGTTAACATGTTAACATGGCCCGTTGCGTCCTTAGGATGGGTATCCTCAATGGTTCAAGAAGCCGAAGCATCTCAAAAAAGATTGAATGAATTCTTAAAAATTCAACCCGAAATCAAAAACAACAATACAAACAAGTCAGAAATAGAAGGTTCGATAGCTTTCGAAAATGTAAGTTTCACCTACAATGATACTAAAATAGAAGCCTTGAAAGACATTAGTTTTACTATAAAAAAAGGAGAGACAATTGCAATCCTTGGTAAAACAGGTTCAGGAAAATCCTCTCTTCTTTCTTTAATATCAAGATTATACGACACCACGACTGGTTCTATCAAAATCGACCAGAAAGAGATCAGTACATTGAACCTTTTTGACCTTAGAAACAGCATTGGAATCGTGCCTCAAGATGCCTTTTTATTCTCTGATAGCATCAAAAACAATATCAAATTTGGTAAAGAAAACGCCACTGATGACGAGGTTAAGGCGGCAGCCAAAAGCGCTGTGGTACATAAAAACATCATGGGGTTCAATAACCAATATGAAACAGTATTAGGCGAAAGAGGAATCACATTATCTGGAGGACAAAAGCAACGTGTATCGATTGCTAGAGCGATTATCAAAAACCCCCCAATCTTACTTTTTGATGACTGTTTATCTGCTGTTGACACAGAAACAGAAGAAGCGATTTTAAATAATTTATTTGAAATATGTAAGGATAAAACAACTCTAATTGTAAGTCATCGGGTATCATCAGCTAAAAACGCTGATACCATTATTATTCTAGAAGATGGTAAAATCATTCAACAAGGCTCTCATAACCAGTTGATAAATCAAGAAGGTTATTACAAGTCTTTATACCTAAAGCAACTTTCAGAAAAAGAATTGCTGTAATTGTTGTATAATAGATATATTTTTAAGATTTTTGATTACTAATTAACAACCATTTAATTGAGAGAACGGATTATGAGAGAACATGACATGTTAGAAAAAGAAGAGATCTTTTCTAAAGTTTTGCGTGCTGGACGAAGAACTTATTTTTTTGATGTACGAGCAACTAAGGCTGATGATTATTACATTACGATTACTGAGAGTAAAAAATTCACTGAAGAAGATGGATCGTTTCACTTTAAAAAACATAAAATTTATTTGTACAAAGAAGACTTTGCTGCTTTTGCAGAAATCCTAGAAGACATGACCTCTTATGTTTTAAACCACAAAGGAGAAGAAGTAATCTCAGAGAGACATCAAAAAGATTTTAAAAAGGAATATGCTGTAGAAATAGCTTCTGCAGATGAAGAAGCATTACCACAAACATCAAGTTTTACAGATATTGATTTTGACGATATTTAATTTATAACCTATAAATTAATGTTCTTACTTACTTAACAAAAAGTCCAAAAATCAATTGATTTTTGGACTTTTTACTTTTCACACAACTACAAAAAATTTTTACATGACTGAAATCACAAACAAATATCTCGACAAATATGCTGAATTAGTAATTCCGTGGTTATTAACTAATGGAGTGAAAATAATTTTCATAATTATTGGAGCAATAATTCTAAATAAAATCGTCACAGGCTTTATAGAAAAAGCAGTACGAATTGCAGTTCGTCCAGACGGAATATCATCCCAAGAGGCAGAAGAGAAAAGAGAAAATACTTTAATTCAGATCTTCAATACTACGGCTAAAATTGGAATTATAATCATTGCTTCCTTGATGGTTTTAGAGGAATTTGGAGTTGAGATCGCTCCTATTTTAGCAGCAGCCGGAATAGTGGGATTGGCTTTTGGTTTTGGGGGTCAGTACCTCATCAGGGACATTATATCTGGTCTCTTTATTATTTTAGAAAATCAATATCGCGTGGGTGATATAGTAAGTTTTGATAATGCAAGCGGAACCGTCCAAGAAATTAGTTTGCGAAAAACAACTTTACGCGATCTCGACGGAACGGCACATCACATTCCGCATGGCGAAATCAAAAAAGTATCTAATTTATCGAAAGATTTTTCCAGAATCAACCTAGATATGGGTGTGAGTTACAACACTAACTTAGAGCATGTTATCAGCGTGATTAATAGTGTAGGAATTACTTTAGCAAATGACCCTGATTGGAAACATGCTATTCTACTTGCTCCACAATTTTTGCGTGTAAATGATTTTGCTGATTCTGCGATAATGTTAAAAATTTTAGGAGAGACACTTCCAAGTAGACAATGGGAAGTGACTGGCGAATTACGCAAACGTCTAAAAGTGGCGTTTGACAAAGAAGGAATCGAGATTCCGTTTCCACAAATGGTACTTCATAGCGCAGTCGAGACTTCACCAGACAATACCAACCAAGAAAAGATTTAAATATTAGCAAAAAATCATAGCAAAAGTCTAAAAGTCAATTGATTTTTAGACTTTTTTTTAGCTATACTAACTATAAATAAGCGAAGAGATTGAAACATCAAGGATTGCTTTTACAGCTACTTAATTTAAAATAGTATATTTGATTAGCATCTTAAAAATGATGAAGTATGTCACAAGAAATAAACATTCCTGACCACATTATTGGCCTTACTGACAGCGAAGTTAATCGTTCTAGAGAAACATCAGGTTACAATGAACAGGTACAAAAACAACAATATAAATGGTGGCTAGCTCTTTTTGAGCTTTTCAAGGAACCTATGTTGGTACTGTTAATTGCTGTTGCCATTATTTATTTTATTTTAGGTCAGAATAACGAAGCTTATTTTATGCTAGCCGCTATTGTTGCTGTTTCTGGAATCTCTTTTTACCAAGACAACCGCAGCCGAAAAGCACTAGAAGCCTTAGAAAAACTAAACGAGCCCCTTACTACTGTATATCGAAATAAACAACCGCAAAGTATCCCAACCAATACTATCGTATTAGGAGATTTAATAATTGCTACTGAAGGAAATACAATTAATGCGGATGGCGAAATTATACATAGTAATGATTTCTCAGTGAATGAGTCCACGCTTAGTGGTGAACCTTATGCTGTGTTTAAATCTGAAAAATCCGAACATAAAATTGTTTACAGCGGAACCCTAGTAGCATCTGGGTTAGCCGTTTATAGAGTAACAGCAATTGGTTCCAAAACAAAAATAGGACAATTAGGACAATCTCTTCTTGATATTAAAAATGAGCCTACACCTTTACAAATTCAAATAGAAAAATTTGTAAAGGGAATGGCCGTGATAGGAATTGTTATTTTTCTGCTCGTCTGGGGAGTGTACTACTATAAAACACAAGACGTTTTAAATAGTTTATTAAAGGGCTTAACTCTAGCCATGTCTATCCTTCCGGAAGAAATACCCGTTGCCTTTACCACTTTTATGGCGTTAGGCTCTTGGCGTTTGATGAAAGAAGGCATTATCGTTAAAAAAATCAGAACAGTAGAAACATTAGGGAGCGCCACTGTGATTTGCACCGATAAGACGGGAACAATTACAGAGAATACTATGAGTCTACAGTCGGTATATTCTTTTGAGTCCGACTCGCTTTACGAAAAAGAAGATTGGAATAATAGCGATGCTAAACAAGTCATCGAAATTGCGATGTGGGCTAGTGAACCAGTACCATTTGATCCGATGGAAAAAACTTTACACGATGAGTTTAAAAGCACAACTGCAAATGACGTTCGCTCCTCGTTTAAAATAGTCCATGAATATCCGCTAGAAGGCAAGCCACCAATGATGACTCATGTATTCCAAAATGAAAACGGACAAAGAATTATTGCTGCCAAAGGTGGTGCCGAGACAATTTTAAAAGTATCAAAAATAAGTGACGCGGAACGCGAAAAAATAAACCAAATAATTGATCGCTTAGCATCGAAAGGCTACCGTATATTGGGTGTAGCACAATCTAATTATCAAGAGCATGATTTTCCTAAAGACCAGCAAAACATTCCTTTTAAGCTAGTTGGCTTGGTTGTTTTTTACGATCCACCTAAGTCAAACATCGAGCTAGTGATGAATCAATTTTACAAAGCAGGAATAACCATTAAAGTGATAACTGGTGACAATAGCCCCACCACTAAAGCTATCGCTGAAAAAGCGGGGATTAAAGACGCAAACTATTGTTTAGAAGGTCAGGACATCATGGCACTAGACGCTACAAAAATGATACAAGCCATTCACGAGACAACTTTGTTTACGCGTATGTTTCCCGAGGCAAAATTAGCGGTTATAAAAGCACTTAAAAAAGACAATCAAATTGTGGCTATGGTTGGTGACGGAGTAAATGATGGTCCTGCGCTTAAAGCGGCCCATATAGGTGTAGCCATGGGTAAAAAAGGAACTGAAATCGCTAAATCAGCGGCTGATTTAATTCTCGTAGATGATGATTTATCAAAAATGATTATAGCCGTTGCCGCAGGTCGACGCATCTACACCAATCTAAAAAAAGCGATTCAATACATCGTTTCAATACACATTCCTATTATATTAACGGTATCACTACCCCTGTTTTTCGGATGGATCTACCCTGACATTTTTACTCCTGTTCACGTTATTTTTCTTGAGTTGGTTATGGGACCAATGTGTTCCATCGTATATGAAAATGAACCTGCCGAAAAAAACAGCATGCAACAAATGCCTAGACAATTGGGTAGTACTTTTTTATCATTTAAAGAGATGGCCATTAGTATTATTCAAGGGCTTGTTATAACGATTGCCATATTAGTTACATATCAATTAACTGTTCAGAGCGGAGGATCTGAAATTGAAACACGCACGATGGTTTTTTCTACCTTAGTTTTTTCTAACGTACTTTTATCCCTCGTAAACCGTTCCTTTTACTATTCTGTATTCACCTCTCTAAAAAACAAAAACAATATGATGATCTTTGTGAATACGGTCACATTAGTCATGTTAGGAATGATTATTTACATTAGTCCGATTGCATCATTTTTTGAGGTTCAACCATTGACATTTTTGCAAATAATTACCTGTCTGGCGATTAGCGCGACCTCTATATTGTGGATCGAAATTTACAAATGGAATAAAAGACGTAAAGGAACAAACTAAAATAGCAACTTATGAAAAACACATTAGTATCCATAGATTGGTTAAAAAACAACTTGCAAGATCCAAATTTAATTATTCTTGATGCAAGCCAGCAAGTTAACCAAGCTAATGTTAGTCCTGAATTTGCAGGTATCCAAATTGAAGGTGCTGGCTTTTTTGACATTAAAAATAATTTTAGCGACAGTTCCAATCCGTTACCTAACACCTTTCCTGATCCAAAAGCGTTTGCTATAGCAGCTCAAAATCTCGGCATTAATACTACCAGTAAAATTGTGGTGTATGATAGTTTAGGTATTTACTCTAGCCCGAGAGCATGGTGGTTGTTTCAGATCATGGGACATGAAAACGTTTGGGTGCTTGATGGAGGACTTCCTGCATGGGTAAAAGCCGATTTCCCTATTGAAAAAATTAGTCCCAATACCTTTACACCTGGCAATTTCGAATCGAATTTCAATCCTTCCATGGTCAAAAACACAGCAGATGTGTTAGCTAATATAAAATCTAAAACAGCTGTATTAATCGATGCTCGATCTAACGACCGTTTTTTAGGGCTAACTCCAGAACCTCGAGCTGGACTGCGTAGCGGACACATTCCTGGTGCAATTAACATTCCGTATACTGACCTTGTCCAAAACGGGTATTTTCTATCTAAAGAAAAATTAAAAGCTATTTTACCTAATCAAGAGACAGCATTAATCTTTAGTTGTGGTTCTGGTATCACGGCCTGCATTGATTATCTTGCATATGAAATAATTGGTTCCAGCAATGACAGATCAGTCTACGACGGATCTTGGACAGAATGGGGACAAAGTGAAAGCTTACCAATCGAAAAATCAAATTAATTTATAATTAGTTAACCCTTAACTAAAGTCAACCATTTAAAATTGAGGTGATGAAAAAAAGTATTCTTTATTTATATTCTTCAATTGTGCTAATAATAGTTTCCTGCGCTCCTAAAAAAGAAACCTCAGCACAATCTCCATACCGGTATACTATTGAAAACCAACAGTTACATGATGCTATTACTACAATGGATAGTACTTTTTTTGATGCTTATAATAAATGTGACATGAACATGCAAGCTCAAATTTATGCCGACACATTAGAGTTTTATCACGACAAAGGTGGTCTAATGACATCTAAACAAGATATTCTAGACGGAACCAAAAAAAACATTTGCGGTAAAGTGACGAGAGAATTAGTTGCAGGAAGCATCGAAGTATATCCAATAAAAGATTTTGGCGCGGTCGAAATAGGACTTCATAAATTTCACAACAACCAAGAACCAGCCAACACCCCTTCTACAATTAGCAAATTTATTATTATGTGGCAGTTTGCAAATAATAAATGGCAAATAACCAAAGTGATAAGTTTACACTAAAAACAGTAGCTAGCCAATGCGCAATCCGTTTTGAATTTTAAAATCAGGAGCTAGTAAAATTACATCACCCGACTCGCCTATGGCACCAAGAACCAAACATTCACTCATAAACTTTCCGATTTGCTTTTTTGGAAAGTTTACTACCGCAACAATTTGACGATTAATTAAATCATCTTTGGTGTATCGTTTGGTGATTTGCGCCGACGTTTTTAGAATTCCTATCGCTTCACCAAAATCAATAGTCAATTGATAAGCTGGTTTTCTTGCTTCAGGAAAATCGTTTAGCCCAATTATAGTTCCAACATACATTGCTACTTTATCAAAATCTTCCCAACTTAAACTACCTTCCATTCGCTTTTTAGAATAAATTACTTCCTCACTAAATTACAAATTTCACTAAGAAAGCAAACCTTTTTCACTAACTTTAAGGTTCAAAATTTAAATACTTTTTTTACAATGGCAAATACCACTTCTAAAATGGCATTACTTGGAACAAAGGCGCCCAATTTTCAACTACCGGATAGGACATGGGGCAAGGAATCCTTTTCGTTTGCTGATTTAAGAGGCGAAAAAGGCACACTCGTGTTTTTTATTTGCAATCACTGTCCATTTGTACATCATGTAATTGAAGAAGTTGTTATGATTGCTAATGATTACCGCGTACAAGGTTTAGGTATCATTGCTATATCAAGTAATGATGTTGTTATGTACCCACAAGACGGCCCTACACTAATGACTGAATACGCCTTTGAAAATAATTTTGAATTTCCTTATTTATACGATAGTAATCAAACAGTTGCTAAGGCATATCAGGCCAGCTGTACTCCTGACTTCTTTTTATTTGATAGTCAAGACGAGTTAGTATATCGCGGCCAATTAGATGATAGCCGTCCTGGCAACGGCATCCCGTTAAGCGGTAGTGATTTGCGCGGAGCTATTGACGGAATTTTATACAACCGAACTATTAATCCAGACCAAAAACCAAGCATTGGATGTGGTATAAAATGGAAGTAATACTATAAAAAAAGCCTCTGAATTATGTTCAGAGGCGTTTTGCATTTTCTTTATTTTGCATCAACTACTTTCTTAGCGGTAGAGCTAGGTTAGGATAATCGGTAATAATACCGTCTACTCCCATTGCTAGTAAAGATTCCATTTCTTCTCGTTTATTCACTGTCCATGGAATCACTTTCATTTTATTTTGATGTATAGTCGCTACCTCAGCAGGATTAAGTAATACATAGTACGGACTATATATTTGAGGTTTAAAACCTAAATCGGCAATATTTGTGTTGAAGTCATTCTCAAAAACCAAATAGGCCAAAGTATATTTTGGATATACTTTATGAATGTATTGTAATACTCTTGGATCAAAACTTTGAATAATAACCCGATCTGTTGGTAACATTTTTTGTACTTGTACTATTACTAAATCTGCAAATTCATGAACAGTAGGCTGATATCCGTTTTTTTCTTCGTCAGGAGTACTTTTGATCTCAATATTGTACTTGATTTTAGGATTTATCGCTTCTGCGAAAGCTATAACCTCACTCAACAAAGGTTTACTCACTTGCTCTTTTAGTTGTTCTGGAAAAAGCACATTGCCATAGCTTCCCACATCAAAAGCACGTACTTCTTGATAGGTATGTTCAAAAATTTTGTAGGCCAATCCGTCTTCCTTACTTATGTTTTTATGGTTCGCATCTAGCGTTACTTGATCATTTAACCATGGTTCATGAGATACTACTATTTGCTTGTCCTTGGTAACCACTACATCCATTTCTAGAGTAGTTACACCAAGTTCCAAAGCTTTTTTAAATGCGGGAATGGTATTCTCTGGAGCTAATCCGCGTGCTCCTCTATGCCCTTGCAAATCAAAAACATACGTTTTTATTTTCTCCGCTGTATTTGGTATTTTGGATTGTGCCTCCGCAAAAGTTAAGTCGCAGAGCAGAAGCATTCCTAAGAAAAATTGTATCGTTTTCATACTTATTTTTTTTCTAATTGTTTGTCCAGAAATAAGGTTGTTTCTCTATAAACCGATTCCCAATCCTTAGATCTTATATCACAAGCGATAACGTGGTTCCCTACTTCGGTAAAAGCTACTTTTTCTTTGTGATTTTGCGGCGTTCCTAAACTTTCATACATTTTTAAAATTGCTGGAACAGACACAACCTTATCTTGCTCCTGTTCATTTTTAAAATAATAACCCACAAAAACAGGACATTTTACTTTTTTAAAAGTTGTTGTAGTCATGTTGTCCTTTAGCATTTTAATCAAAGCAGCATATCCATTTACATGATACGATGTCGACCAAAATTTCGCCTCTTCTGCCGGCCTATTTTGCTTTTGTATTTCGCCTCCATTCATTTTTATAAAACCAGCCTTCCCTTCAGGAGTTAAGAGAATTTCCATTTGAGGATTTATTACATCTATAAATGGTGAATACATGACCAAACCAGCGATCTCATTATCGGCTGCAGCCAAGGCAAGACTCAATGTGCCTCCAGTCGAAGTGCTCACAATAACTACTTTTTCTCCGAGTATTTTTCCTATGGCAACAGCTTCTTTTGCAGAAGCGATGTAATTCTCGGGAGTCAGAAATTCAAATCCATTACTTCTATCAATACCGTGCTCACTTAAGCGCGCTTCATAAACATTAGCATTATATTTTTCAGACAACATTTTCATAACGGGCGCTCCTTCTCTTTTACTTGCCCCAAAACCATGTAGGTACACAAAAGCTAATGGTGTTTTTTCATGCACATTTGCTTTGGCCCAAATAATCGCTGCTTCGTTTCCAGCTTTAATTCCGGGTACGGCTGCCTCTTGATTCTGTAGTACTCTATCTATTGTCTGCAAGTCGTATTGTGTGCTACTTTGTTGAGCTATTGCTGTAAGGGAAAAAGCAACAAATATAAAAGTATACAATTTATTTATCATCATAATCATTCTATTTTAAGTCGTTAAAAAATGTTTCCTAAAATTTAGCCGAAACTTGCATACCAAACAATTGTGGTGCACCTGCTATAAAGGTAGGGATTCCAAAAGCCTGACCCGTATTTCCGGCATCGATAATGTATTTTTTATTACCCACATTATTCATGTAAAAATTCACTTCATATTTTTTGTCAATTATTAGGCCAATTCTGGAATTTAAAATTCCGTATCCCGCTTGTGAAATATTGGACAAGTTCGTTTCTTCAAAAAATACTTTTGATTTATAAGTAAAAGAAGGTCGAATAAACAACTCTAATCTACTGTTTAATCTTGGAGTGATGTCAAGTCCTGCAGAGATAGAGTGCTTAGGTGTTAATCTAAAAGTATTACCTGCTAATGCTTGTGGATTTCCATTGGCATCATTATCATCAAAAGAGGCATCTATATAACCGTAATTAGCAAAAAAACTAGCGTTTTTATTAAAAGCATATTGAAAAGCAGTCTCAAAACCAAAAGAAGATGCATTACCACTATCTTGAACCGCTGTAGTAAACACACCATTTACAAAAGAAGTGACACTCGTTTGAAAATTAGAGTAGTCGTAGATATACGCATTGATATCGAACTGTAATTTATTATTCAAAAATAAAGATTTTGCACCAACCTCGTACGACCAAACGATTTCATTAGCCAAAACTCTTGTGCGAGCTGCTGTGATATTAATTACATTAGGTCTTCTTCCTCTCGAGGTAGTTGCAAATAATGTAATATTATCGTTAACCATATAATTTGCCGCAAAACGTCCTACCATGGATAAAAAGTTTTTATTAGCTACAATTCTTTGGTTGTTTGTCGAGGCAAACAAATTATTGGGATATACATTTGTCAAATAACCCACATTAGACGCTGTGGTGGCATCTTGCACTTGGTAACCTGCATTTGCATTTTCCCATGTACCGCGCAAACCTGCTGTTAAGGACAGTTTAGAAGTTAAATCATAAGATGCATCAGCGAAAATATCTCCTGAGTAATTACGAGAGAAATTGGTATTAGATTCAAAATTACTTGGATTGAAAGGTGCTCCTGCCAAAGGTCCAAAAGTAGCAGGATCATTCGGGATAGAAGGTAAATATTGAGGTTGACCGTTGACTACAAAAGTAGCTGGGCTCAAAAGTAACATTGCAAAACTCTGTTCGTTTACTTCCCAAGGCACGTATTGACTTCCGTTTTCTGCAAAGAAATTAGTTCCAATAAAACCTCTGAATTTTGAGTTTGTATCAAAGTTAAAACGCAACTCTTGACTGAATTGTTCTCCTTTGGCTATTTCTCTAAAAAACAGAGCAGGAGCCGCAGTACCATCAGCATCAAAAGCCTCATTCGAGTCAAAATCACGATAAGCAGTTGTAGCTGTCAAATTCCAATTTGGATTGAATTCATGATTAACAATCGCAGTGATTCCTTTTACCGTTCGGTCTACACCTAATTCTTCCCCGCGTTCTAAGTCGGCAAAAGTATTTGGATTCGTATCCCCTCCTGCAGGAGCATAAGTACCACTTTTAAATGAGGTTCCCGGAGGTGTATCATGCTGCCAGTTGGCAATCAAATCAATCTTCGTTTTCTCTGAAGAGACATATTTTAATGCTGCTCTAAATGCAAGCGTTTGCTTCCCGTTTAAAGTACCACCTGAAAGATTTTTAATATATCCGTCACGAGCATTGTATATTCCAGCGGCTCTAAAATATAATTTATCTTTTACTAGTGGCGTATTAAAGTGACCATTAGCTAAAACTTGATCAAAATTTCCGTATCCTACTTTTAAGGCTCCTGTGCTTTCGTTTTTAGCCTTATTTTGAATAATGTGCATGGCACCAATTTGTGCACCACGACCAAATAATGTTCCTTGTGGCCCTTTTAAAACCTCAACACGTTCTACATCAAAAAGCTCTACGACAGACCCTCGTGATTTACTAATAGATACACCATCTTGAAAGATAGAAACTCTAGGCTCAACTCTAGAATCACCACTATCGCTGGTTATACCACGTATTACTACTCCCGGGTTATTAACACTTTGAATTTGCACTTGAAATCCTGGAACATAATCTGACAAAGCATCGTATTCAAAAGTCCCTTGTTTATTTATAAAATCACTACCATACGACGTAATCGCAATGGGAACATCTTTATTTTTTTGTTCTCTCTTTTGAGCTGTTACGGTAATCCCTTCTAACATGGCGGGCATTTCTTCTAGCTCGAAATTAATTGTTGCAGTTCTTGCACTTAAAGTAACTTCTTTTTCTAAAGGAAGATAACCTTCGCGAGAAACTAAAATTTGATAGATTGTTGATTCTAGATCCTGAATAACAAATTGTCCAGCATTATCAGAGAGTGCGCTTTGCTTTAGACCTTTGATTGTTACCAAGGCTCCTTTGATATTTTTACCTTGATCTGATGTGATAGTTCCTCTTAGAGTAGCTTTACTTTGACCGCTTACAATCGAAATAACGAATAAAGACAGGAGGAGAATACAGTACTTAAAATTCATTTTAAATGGAATTTGGATGGTTAATTATTTTGTCCAAAAGTATTTTTTATTCCATTTCTACTAATTAAGAGAGTATTATTCTATGATTAAAATTAATGACGAAAAAGCAGTAAATAACCTCTATTTAACATTTACATAAACCTGATGAACAGAATGCATTTTATTGAGGAATTCTGCTGAAGTTTGATCCAAAGTTTGCTACTAAAAAGACAATAGCAACTCTTGTTTGAAACTAAAAAACCGTTTCAAAATAAGTTTTGAAACGGTTTATATAGTGTAATAATGAAGACTAGTGAATGTTATTTTACATCCATTAATTCTACATCAAAAATTAAAGTAGCGTTTGGTGGAATTACTCCTCCTGCTCCTGCTGGTCCGTATCCTAAATCAGACGGAATAACAAAACGTGCTTTGTCTCCTACTTTCAATAGAGCAATACCTTCGTCCCATCCTTCGATCACTTGCCCTTGACCTAGTTTGAATTCGATTGGTTTTTTTCTTGGGTATGATGAATCAAAAACTTTTCCAGTTTCTAATGAACCTTCGTAGTGTACAGCAACTGTTTTACCGGCTACAGCTTGTTTTCCATCCCCTCTTTGGATGAATTGGTAACGCAATCCACTTTCTGTTTTTTCAAAACCTGCTGCTAATGTTTCCATTTTTGCTTCTGATTCTGCTTTCAAAGCGGCTTGTTTTTTCAAGCGAGCTCCTTTTAAACCTACAAATGCTTCGATAGCATTCCAGTTTTTAGCTTCTTCACCTACTCTAATGATTTCAACTGAATCTAAAGCATCACCTTGAGCGATAGCATCTACCACATCTTGTCCTTCGATTACATTTCCAAAAACAGTGTGTTTATCATCTAACCATGGTGTTGCAACGTGAGTGATAAAAAATTGAGATCCATTTGAACCAGGACCAGAATTTGCCATAGACAACACACCAGGTGCATTATGACGTAAATCTTTGTGAAATTCATCATCAAATTTGTACCCTGGATCTCCTGTTCCAGTTCCTTGAGGACATCCTCCTTGAACCATAAAATCAGGGATCACTCTATGAAAATTTAAACCATCATAGAATTTCTGTCCCTGAGGTTTAATTTTATTTTCCATATTTCCTTCGGCAAGAGCAACAAAATTCCCTACTGTTCCTGGAGTTAAATCGTGTGTTAGTTTTACTAAAACAGCACCTTTTGCAGTGTTGAATTTAGCGTATATTCCGTTTTCCATCTTTATTTATTTTTATTGAATTGCAAATTTACAAATTAATTTTTATCCATTACTACTTTCTACCGCTTTCCCTCTAGCTTTATAGGTAAATCCATACACTGAAAATGCCAGCCCCGATAATAACAAACAACCTAAAGCTACCGCATGCCACCCTCCTAATTGCCATAAAAACAAGCCAAAGGCAGAACCTGCTGCTGTTCCCAAAAAGCTGAACGACATAAAAACAGTATTCATTCTATTTCTCGCCTCTGGCACGATCGAGTAAACTCGTGTTTGATTTGAAATATGCACGCCTTGAAGACCAATGTCGATTAATACTATTCCTATGACAAGACCTACGACACTCGCTCCTGAGAAGTAAAAAACAATAAAACTCAAGGCTATTAATACACAGCCATATCCAACGGCAACTCTAGAACTCCATTTATCCCCTAATTTACCAACTAAGGGTGCGGCCAAAGCTCCCGAAGCACCTACAATACCGAATAAACCTATAGTGGCGCTATTAAAATTAAAGGGTTCAGCAGAGAGTAATAAAACCATTGTAGTCCAAAAAGCACCAAATTGTGCGAAGCTAAATACGTTGATTAAGGTTGCTTCACGAAGTAAAGGTTGTTCCTTTATTAAAGTAAAAAGTGAACCGATAAGTTGACCATATGAGCCGTCGAAAACAGGTTTATTATAAGGAAATTGTTTTTTGATAATAAAGAATAAAAGCAAACAAAGTCCAGAAGCAATCCAAAACATAGCACGCCACCCTAATACTTCACCTATGAATCCACTTAAAGTTCGTGATAACAAAATCCCCACTAAGAGTCCACTCATGATGGTTCCCACAACCTTACCTCTCTTTTCTGGAGCACTTAGTGATGCTGCTAGCGGTAAAATAAGTTGCGGAACAATAGAGGTGATTCCTATTAAAAGGGAAGCGATTTCAAGCACGAAATAACTTTGCGCGGTTGCTGCAATAATTAATGCAATGACAGTGGCAAAAGTGGTATATAGTATTTGCGATTTACGCTCTAATTTATCACCTAATGGCACCATAAAGAATAAACCAATAGCATAACCTGCTTGTGTGAGATAGGTTATTGTTCCTGCATCGGCATGCGGAATATTAAATTCGTCAGCAATTAAAACAATAAGCGGCTGACAGTAATATAAGTTGGCAACTATAAGACCTGTAGCAATAGCCATAAACAGGACATTTTTGTTTGATAAATTCATCCTGCAAAAGTACGTTCTGTTTTAAAAATTTGTGCTGTAAACAAAAGCTAATTTTTCATTAAAAGTAAATTAAAACAACAAACCCTCATTAGTTTCGCCAATGAGGGTTTACTAATTTAGCACTATCCTTTTATTCTTGTAAAGTATCTAATGCTTTAAATATTTCAGTTGCTTCTGCTCTGTTACGATATTCAGCATCTAAAAAAGTATAAACTATTTTACCATCTTGATTGATTACATAAGTTGCTGCTAATGGCAATTCATCTGAATCATCACCGTTGTAACCGTGCAAGTCAAAACCCTTCTGATATGAATCAGCTACGGCATCAGTTAATTTAAAAACGATTCCGTACTCCTTAGCGACTTTGTTTCCTACATCACTTAGTACTTCAAATTCCAATTGGTGCTTCTCTGCAGTCGACATAGATTTGTCTGGTAACTCAGGTGTCAACGCTATTAGACTTGCTCCTTTTAATTGAATTGTGGGTAATTGTTCTTGTAAATAATGTAAAGTCATATTACAATAAGGACACCAACCACCACGATACCAAGTTAAAACTACCGGTCCTTTCTTCAAATAATCATTCAATTGCACCTCTTTACCAATAGCATTTGTCAAGATAAAATCAGGTGCGATATCATCATTTTTTTTTGCAGTAGCAATTAAGTTTTGTCGTACTACATCGGCAATTCCGTCTGCATATATTTCTTTAATTTGATCTGGTGCTTTAGCTTCCCATGCATTTTTAGCATTGTCTAAAGTTTCCTGTAAACTGATCGTATTTTCTGTACTCATAATTATTGTTTGTTTGTCACGCCAAAATTAAGGCGGTGTTTTGCGATATAAATTATCGTTAAATTAGAAATTGTTATATAATTTCCATTGCTAATGCTTCTACTTCTCAAGAAACAGTAGTAATGGTTGAATGAATTCATTAAAACTTTCGATATGCGGCATGTGCCCTATATTAGGGATTTCGATCAATTTTGCATTTGGTATTTTCTTTTGTGTTTCTTTCCCTAGGTTGTCATACAATCCCATAGTTGCTTGTACTTCCTTTGAAACTAATGGTTTTCCTAAAGCTGTTCTATCTCTAGTTCCAATAATTAATAAGGTAGGTGCTTTTATATTTTGGAATTCATATACAACAGGCTGTGTAAAAATCATATCGTATGTTAAGGCAGAATTCCAAGCAATTCTTTTAAAATCAGAATTTAAGGTCCAACCGGCTAATAAGTTTACCCATTCGTCGTATTCTGGCTTCCACTTTCCATCGTAGTAACTATCTAATTGGTATTTTTTAATACGCTCGTAACTTTGTGTTAGTTCGTTTTTGTACCACCAATCTACGGTTTGGTATGGTACTTTTAACTTCCAATCTTCCAAACCAATAGGATTTTCTAGAATTAATTTTTCCGTAACTTCTGGATACATTAAAGCAAAGCGCGTGGCTATCATGCCCCCCATAGAATGACCTAAAACTGCTGTTTTTTGGATTCCGAGAGAGTCCAAAATATGCTTGGTGTTTTGTGCTAATTGCTGAAAAGTATATTGAAAATTGTCGGGCTTTGTTGATTTTCCAAAACCTATTTGATCAGGAACAATTACTCGAAAACCTTTTTTTGATAATGCATCAATGGTTGTTCGCCAATAAGCCCCATTAAAATTTTTTCCATGAAGCAATAAAATATTTTTTCCGTTGTAATTGGAGGGTTTTATATCCATGAATTCCATTTGGAGCTCCTGCTGCTGTACATTTATCGTAATAAAATGAGATGGGTAAGGATATTCATAATTAGAGAGATTGAGGTCTAACCATTGTAATTTTTCTTGCTGTGCAAAAGTTGCTATTGTGATAAAAAAGAGCAGTACTATTTTTTTGAATTTCATTTTTGTGATTTTCTATACGAATTGTAAATTTAAGGATTATCAATGCGCAATGAAAAACATTAAGGAAACTTTACGATTTAATAATCAAATCTTGTCGATAAGCCTGCTCCCTAGCCCAGATGGAAACGGCATCCTATTATGCCGGGGTTCGGCATAATAGATAGAGTGGACAGCTGGAATTGCTACAAAAAAAAATGACATCCTTTACGAATGTCATTTCCTTTAAAAAGATAAAATATTTGATTATTTCTCTAGAAGTCCCGCGTTTCTTAAATAAGGCTCCACCTCCATTTTATGACCAATCAGTTCTTCAAAAGCTTTGTTTAAATCGACACTGTTACCCACAGATAAAATATATTTTCTAAAACGCTCAGAGTTTTCTCTGCTTAAACCACCGTTTGCCTTCATCCAGTCGTATACATTGTAATCTAAAGTTTTAGACCAAGTGTAAGCATAATATCCAGCAGAATAGCCTCCTGAGAAAATATGTGCAAAGTAAGGAGAATGGTATCTTGTAGGCACTTCGTTTACCAATAAACCATATTTTTCAAGTGCTTCTTTTTCGAAAACTAATGTTGGTTTAAAATCAGCTTCATTTTCTACGCTATGCCAAGCCATATCTAAAGTGGCTGCAGCCAAAAGTTCCGTAACATGGTACCCACTGTTAAACGATTCTGCCTTTTTAATTTTGTCAATTAAATCCTGAGGAATTACTTCTTTAGTTTTGTAATGCAATGCATAGTTTTTCAATACTTCTGGGTCTAAAGCCGCGTGCTCATTTATTTGAGAAGGAAATTCTACAAAGTCACGTGGCACAGAAGTTCCAGAAAGACTTGCGTAATTTTGATTAGCAAACAAACCGTGCAATGTATGTCCGAATTCATGGTACAAAGTTGTAACATTGTCAAAACTAATCAAAGAAGGGTTTCCGTTTACCGGTTTAGAAAAGTTATAAACATTTACGATAACAGGTTTTTGTTTTAAATAATGTGATTGTTTCACAAAACTATTCATCCAAGCTCCACCTTTTTTATTATCTCTAGTGTAGAAATCTAAATAGTAGATTGCCATTGATTTTCCGTCATTATCGAATACTTCATAAGCAACAACATCCGGATGATAAACAGGTAGATCTTTACGTTGTTTAAAAGTTATTCCGTACATTTTTTGAGCAGCAAAGAAAACTCCTTTTTCAAGAACAGTAGTTAGCTCAAAGTATGGTTTTACTTGACTTTCGTCTAGATCATATTTGGCTTTACGCACTTGCTCAGAGTAAAAATCCCAATCCCAAGGTTCCAATTTGAAGCCTCCTTTTTGTGCATCGATTAAATCCTGAATTTCTTTTGCCTCTACTTTTGCTTTTGCAACTGCAGGTGCAGCTATTTCAGCCAACAAATTCATTGCTCTCTCAGGTGTTTGAGCCATTTGATCTTGTTGCTTCCACTCAGCAAAATTCTTTTTACCCATCAATTTGGCTTTCTGCAAACGCAATTTTACCATTTGCTCTAGTACATCACGGCTGTCTCCCTCATCATTTTTCTCTGCACGAGTCCAAGATGATTTAAAAATTTTTTCTCTAGAGGCTCTGTTAGTTAAACTTTGTAAAACAGGTTGTTGTGTTGTATTTTGCAAAACGATTAAATATTTTCCGTCATGACCTTCTTCTGTTGCCTTTAACTTTGCAGCAGCAAGTTCACTTGCACTTAATCCATCTAAATCCGCTGCTTTATCAAACAATATAGCACCATTTTTGCGAGCAGTTAATAATTTATCACCAAATGTAGTTCCCAAGATTGCAAGCTCTCCATTGATTTTTTTCATTTTCTCTTTATCTGCATCTGATAAATTGGCTCCAGCTAATTCAAAATCCTGAATATAACTTTCGGTCAATTTTTTATCTTCTCCCTTGAGTGTGTTGATATCGATTGCCTTGAAACGTTTGTATAACGTACTATTCAAGTACATTTTGTCACTATGTGCTGAGAAAATAGGGGCATATTCTGCCTGCAAAACTTGTAAATTTGGATTTGTATTAGAACTTGTTAGGTTGTAAAACATCCCAGTAGCTCTTTTTAAATCTACTCCAGAAGTTTCAACCGCTAGTACGGTGTTCTGAAAAGTAGGTTTAGCTGGATTGTTTGCAATAGCCAGAATTTCTTTATCCTGAACAGCCAGTCCATATTCAAAAGCAGGTTTAAAATCTGCGTCTTTTATAAGATTGAATTGTGGTGCTTGGTATTGTAAAGTACTTTTTTGTAATAACGGATTAGTCATTTTTACTGTATTATTTTGAGCACGGACTGTTTGCAGTGACGCAAGAGCCATAAACATGCTACCGGATATAACAATTTTTGAAAAAGCTTTCATATAATATAGATTGATTTAATTTTCGCTATAAAAGTAGTTAAAAAAAAATGTTTACAAAAACGATATCGTAGATATTGTTCGCAATCACCATTGAGCCTCAAATCCTCTAAAAAGCAATCTTGACACTATAAAAATTAGTGCTATATTTGTTTTGCTTTATTTTGCTTGATCATGAAATCTGATTTTTAACCAATCAAAAAAATGAGGTATGATAAAATGAATTACTTAAAAATTAAATATGCCTCAGCAGTTTAATATCAATTAATCTAGATTTATGTTCACCACGTTATAAGATCAATTAACTTTTAAAACCAAATCAAAACCAACAACTATGAAGTTTATCTACTATTTTACTTTTTTAATAGCTATCACTGTCAGCGCACAGCAAAAAAAGCAACCAACACTCGATTATTATTTACCTCAAAATGTAACCTACAACAAAAACATTCCTACTCCTAAAAGTGTGTTTAATTTTGAATTAGGCGAAATGCATACGGATCATACGCAACTGGCTTATTACATGAAAGAAGTAGCCAAAGTATCTGATAGAATTGCAATTGAAACTACGGGTTATACGTTTGAAAACCGACCATTGCAACTATTAACCATTTCGAGTCCAAAGAACTTAGCTCGTATTAAAGAAATTAATGAACAACATCTCGCAAATCTGACTGCAGGAAATAAGCAAACCAATATTGCTGATATGCCTATTGTGGTTTATCTAGGCTACTCTATTCACGGAAACGAATCGAGTGGATCAGGAGCTGCGATAGCGTTAACGTATTATTTAGCTGCTTGCGAAAGCGCAGAGCTTGAAAAAACACTAGAAAATACCGTAATTTTATTAGACCCCTGTTTTAACCCAGATGGAATCCAGCGTTTCTCTACTTGGGTAAATAGCAATAAAAGTACCAACTTAGTCACGGATCCTAATGATCGTGAGTTTAATGAAGGCTGGCCACGCGGACGATTTAATCACTATTTGTTTGATATGAATAGAGATTGGTTGCCTGTACAGCTACCAGAGAGTCAAGCCCGCATCAAGACCTTTAGAAAATGGATGCCTAATGTCTTGTGTGATTTTCACGAAATGGGAACCAATTCGACCTACTTTTTTCAGCCTGGTGAACCTACAAGAACCAATCCACTGACTCCAGAGTTGAATCAGAAATTGACGATGAAAATCGCAAGTTACCATGCTAAAGCATTAGATAAAATAGGTAGTTCTTACTTTATCGAAGAGAATTACGATGATTTTTATTACGGCAAAGGTTCGTCCTACCCCGATATTAATGGCTCGGTAGGAATTTTATTTGAGCAAGCAAGCTCTAGAGGTCATGCTCAAGAGAGCGCTAACGGAATTATTACTTTTCCGTTTACGATTAGAAACCAATTCACTACTAGTTTATCAACTTTGCAAGCTACTTCAGAGATGCGAACCGATTTGCTAGAATACCAGCGTGATTTTTATACAAATGCACGATCTGAAAGTAAAAAGAGTAAATTTAAGGGCTTCGTTGTAGGTGATGAAAAAGATGCCACTAGAGTAAATGAATTAGCAAAAATTTTAAGTCAGCACAAAATTGAAATGCTTGCCTTAAAAAATGACATCACGATCAATAATAAAAAATTCAACAAGGACATGAGTTACATCATTCCTGTTGAGCAGCAAAACACGAAGTTGATCAATGCTATTTTTGATCGTCAAACAAAATTCAAAGACAGTTTATTTTATGATATTTCGGCTTGGAGTTTTGATTTGGCTTTTAACGTGAATTTTGAAGGCGTTAATTCTCTTGCCGATGGAGGGGCAAAATATGAACCAAGAGCAAAAGTTGGAGCAGTTAACACCAAAAGTGATATTGGTTATTTAATTGAATGGACTGATCATAAATCTCCAAAACTATTGTACCAATTATTATCAAAAGGTCTACGAGTAAAAACTACGTCTAAACCTTTTTCTAATAAAGGCAAAGCTTTTAGTTACGGAAGCCTATTTGTTCCGGTACAAAATCAGGAAATGACATCTGAAGAAATACATAACTATTTGACTGATATAATAAGCGAGTATAGTTTTGATATTACAGCAGTCGAAACAGGTTTTACGGATGGTATAAATCTTGGAAATCCCAATTTTGAAACTTTAGAAACACCAAAAGTGGCCATGGTTGTGGGCAAAGGAGTTGATCCTGCCGATGCAGGAGAAATTTGGCATATGTTTGATCAAAAAGCAGCAATGCCTTTGACCAAGATAGATGTTGACCAATTATCAAACGTAAATCTAAACAGATACAACACCTTAATTTTAGTTAATGGATATTACGGTAGCCTTTCAAAAGAAACAACTACTAAAATAGAACAATGGGTACAAAATGGCGGAACCTTGATAGCTTATCAAGACGCCATAAAATGGTTGAGCGCTTCAAAAATGATAGAGCTCGCCTATAAAACAAATAAACAAGAGGCTAAAAATATTAGCTTTGAACAAAAAGATGATTTTAGGGGTGCTCAATTAGTGGCAGGTGCTATTTTTGAAGCCAAATTGGATTTGTCTCACCCAATCAACTTTGGAATGCCAAGAAATTCTCTCCCAATGTTCCGAAACAGTTCCATAATTATAGAGCCTAGTAAAAATAGTTATGACAATCCAATTCAGTATACCAAATCGCCTTTAATAAGCGGTTACATCTCAAACCCTAACTTAGAATTATTAAAAGAGTCTGTTCCTTTTCAATCCATCCGAAAAGGAAGTGGAAAAATAGTAGTTTTCACGGACAACACCAATTTTAGAGCTTTTTGGTTAGGAACCGAAAAACTACTGTGGAATGCTATTTTCTTCAATAAATTAATGTAAAAGTATGTAAACTATAACATAGTACACATGATAGTTAGCCTCTAAAATTTAAATTCTAGAGGCTAACTTATTTTTGATTAGCTCCTATTTTAGCATACCTTACTTCACAAATTTCCATTAAAAAACTTTGTACCTTTGGACTTTTAAAACTTAGAGCTAAAAATTATGCGCATTGATATTGTTACCGTCTTACCTGAACTATTAAGGAGTCCTTTTGAAGCTTCGATTATGAAACGCGCTATTGAAAAAGGACTTGTAGAGGTGCATTTTCATAACTTGAGAGATTATACAACTAACAAGCAAAAAAGCGTAGATGACTATCCCTATGGCGGAGGTGCCGGCATGGTCATGACGGTACAACCGATAGATGCTTGTATCACTCATTTGAAGAGCGAAAGAACCTACGATGAGATCATTTATATGTCTCCGGACGGTGAAACTTTAAATCAAAAAATGGCCAACACTATGTCGATGTATGAAAACATCATCATTTTATGCGGGCACTATAAAGGCGTAGATCAGCGTGTGAGAGACCATTTTATCACTAAAGAAATATCTATAGGTGATTACGTTTTATCAGGAGGAGAATTAGGAGCGTTAGTTTTATCAGATGCTTTAATCCGATTGATACCAGGTGTACTGAGCGATGAAACCTCAGCCTTGACAGATAGTTTTCAAGATGGGCTTTTATCCGGACCAATCTATACCCGACCTGCTGATTACAAAGGATGGAAAGTACCCGAAGTATTAACTAGTGGCAACTTTGCTAAAATTGACAAATGGCGCGAAGACATGGCCTACGAACATACTAAAACTAGAAGACCCGATTTACTTGAAGAATAAACAAAGTTTAAAAATTATGAGTTGAACAGTCAAAACTCTGAACTTTTTAACTTTAAACAAAATAAACAATAAACTTTAAACTTTTTTTTCTACTTTTGCACCCACTTTAGACTAACCTCTGGCGAGATCCGTGTATGTTGCTCTAATTCAAAACCATAATTAGCATTTAAAATGGCAAATTTAGTAGATTTCGTTAATAACGAATTTGTTACAAGAAAAGATTTCCCTGTATTCGGAGCTGGTGATACTATCACTGTGTACTACGAAATTAAAGAGGGTGAAAAAACAAGAACTCAGTTTTTTAAAGGAGTTGTAATTCAAAGAAGAGGTACTGGAAGTACTGAAACTTTTACAATTCGTAAAATGTCAGGTGCAGTTGGTGTAGAGCGTATCTTCCCAGTTAACTTGCCAGCTTTACAAAAAGTTGAAATCAACAAGAAAGGTGCTGTACGTAGAGCAAGAATTTTCTACTTCAGACAACTTACTGGTAAAAAAGCAAAAATCAAAGACAAAAGAAGATAGTTTACTATCTCTTTATCATAAAAGGTCCCAACAATGTTGGGACCTTTTTTTGTGTAAAAAAACCAACTACAAAAATAACAATTTATTAAAATCTCGTTAGTTCTCATTTTATTGGCTATTTTGCACCTAAAACGCTATACGTTTTTAGTCTGATTTTCATATATTTGCTCTGCTTAATTTTTAGCAAAATATACATTCTACATCCTAATATACCACGGATACGATTATAAAATAATAACAATGACACAGAAATCGAAAATTGCCTACACCTTAACAGATGAAGCACCTTTATTAGCAACTTATTCTTTTTTACCTATTGTTCAAGCATTTACTGCAACTGCAGGAATAGAGATCACCACTGAAGACATCTCTTTAGCAGCAAGGATTTTAGCTAATTTCCCTGAATTTCTTACCGAAGAACAAAGAGTAAAAGACTCGTTAGCAGCCCTAGGAAAACTAGCAACTGCACCAGAGGCTAATATCATTAAATTACCAAACATATCTGCATCAGTACCACAACTAAAAGAAGCAATTGCTGAATTGCAATCTCATGGTTACATGATTCCGAATTTTCCTGAAGATCCAAAAACGGATATCGAGAAAGAAACTAAAACAAAATACTCTAAAGTACTAGGTTCAGCTGTTAATCCAGTTTTGCGTGAAGGTAACTCTGACCGTAGAGCTCCAAAAGCAGTAAAAAACTATGCTAAAGTAAACCCCCATTCTATGGGAGCATGGTCATCTGAATCAAAAACTGAAGTTGTATCGATGGAAAGTGGTGATTTTTACGGAAGTGAAAAATCAGTTACTATAACAGAAGCTACTGATATAAAAATAGAATTTGTTTCAGAAGATGGTACAACTACTGTATTGAAAGCAAGTACTCCGCTTAAAGTGGGCGAAATCATCGATAGTTCTGTAATGCACTTACAAGCATTAAAAGCTTTTGTAAAAATAGCAATAGCTGAAGCAAAAGAAAAAAACATATTGTTATCAGTTCACCTGAAAGCAACGATGATGAAAGTATCTGACCCAATCATTTTTGGTGCAATTGTAGAAGTTTATTTTGCTAGCGTTTTTGAAAAATATGCTGCTTTATTTTCAGAATTAGGAGTTGACACACGCAATGGTTTAGGTGATGTTTATGCTAAAATAGCGGGACGCCCAGAACAAGCAGAAGTAGAAGCCGCCATTAATCAAGCAATTGAAAACGGACCAGCGCTTGCAATGGTAAATTCAGATAAAGGAATTACAAATCTTCATGTTCCCTCTGATGTAATTGTAGATGCTTCGATGCCTGCTATGATTCGTACATCAGGACAAATGTGGAATAAAGACGGAAAATCGCAAGATACACTTGCCGTTATTCCTGATCGCTCTTATGCTGGAATTTATACGGCAACAATAGACTTTTGTAAAAAGAACGGTGCTTTTGATCCAACAACAATGGGAAGTGTTCCTAACGTAGGTTTGATGGCTCAAAAAGCAGAAGAATACGGTTCTCATGATAAAACATTCCAAATGACTGCAAGCGGTATAGTTCGCGTTGTAGATACAAAAGGAACTGTTCTTATGGAACAAGCTGTTGATGCTAAAGACATTTTTAGAATGTGTCAGGCTAAAGACGCACCTATTCAAGACTGGGTTAAACTTGCTGTAAACAGAGCTCGATTATCTGCAACTCCAGCTGTTTTTTGGTTAGACGATAAAAGAGCACACGACAGACAGTTAATAGAAAAAGTAAACTTATACCTAAAAGATCACGATACTACTGGACTAGACATTCGTATTTTAAACCCAATTGAAGCAACTAATTTCACATTAGAGCGCATCAAGAAAGGAGAAGATACGATCTCTGTGACTGGTAATGTATTGCGTGATTACTTAACCGATTTATTTCCAATTTTAGAATTAGGAACATCTGCAAAAATGTTATCAATCGTTCCTTTAATGAATGGTGGTGGATTATTTGAAACAGGTGCAGGAGGATCAGCACCTAAACATGTTGAGCAATTCACGGAAGAAGGATACTTACGTTGGGATTCTCTTGGAGAATTTTTGGCACTAGGTGCTTCATTAGAACATTTAGGACAAAGCTTAAATAACTCCAAAGCGATCGTTTTATCTGAAACTTTAGATCAGGCTAATGACGCTTTCTTGAGAAACGATAAATCTCCTGCTAGAAAAGTAGGTCAAATTGATAACCGTGGATCGCATTTTTATTTAGCTATGTATTGGGCTGAAGCACTTGCTGCTCAGGATAAGGATGCCGACTTAAAAGCAATTTTCACTCCTATCGCACAAGAATTTAAAACAAACGAAGCAACAATAAATACGGAGTTAATTAATGCACAAGGTAAAGCACAAGAAATAGGAGGTTACTACCAACCTAATCCTGCTTTAACTAGTATTGCGATGCGACCAAGCGCAACCTTTAATGCTATACTAGCTAAAATAGCGTAAGCTACTACCTATCATATATCTAGAAAAAGACAACCACAATTGGTTGTCTTTTTTTATTAACGTATATTTAATTTTTGTTTAAACACTATTTATTTATCTTTTAATCAAATTTGCAATTCTAAATAAAAAAGATGTTAGTAAAAAAAATAATTCATTTTCTTCTATGTTTATCGTTTACAGCAATTGCATTTTCGCAAGAAAAAAGCACTGTAGATCCAGCTAAAAAGAAATTCACACTTAGTGGTACCGTTGCTGATGGAAGAAATAATGAAACGCTAATTGGAGTAACTATCTACTTCCCTGAGCTAAAATCGACTACCACCACTAATGAATACGGTTTTTACTCTATTACTCTTCCCGCAGGAACCTACAAAGCATTAGTTAGTTATATCGGATTTCAAACTTTTTCAAGTCAAATTGATCTCTCAGATAATAAAAAATTGGACATCAATCTTATCGTTGATGGAGAAGAATTAAAAGAAGTAATCATTACCGATAAAAAATACAGCAACGATATTCGATCTCCTGAAATGAGTTTAAACAAACTCTCCATTTCGTCTATAAAAAAAATGCCTGTTGTTCTTGGTGAGGTAGACGTCCTAAAATCACTGTTATTACTCCCGGGAGTTACTAATGCTGGTGAAGGCGCATCTGGTTTTAATGTTCGTGGTGGAGGTGCTGATCAAAACTTAATATTACTTGACGAAGCAACAATTTTTAATTCATCTCACGTCTTCGGATTTTTCTCTGTTTTTAACCCTGACGCAATCAAGGACTTAAAATTATACAAAGGGGGAATTCCTGCTAATTATGGCGGCCGTGTATCTTCTGTTCTAGATATTTATCAAAAGGATGGCAACAGCAAAGAGTTTCATACTAATGGGGGAATAGGCTTAATTTCAAGCAGAATATTACTCGAAGGCCCAATAGTAAAAGACAAAGGCGCATTCTTAATAGGGGGGCGAAGTTCTTATGCACATCTCTTTTTAAAATTATCTGAAGAGCAAAAAAACAACGCAGCTTACTTTTATGATTTAAACATGAAGTTAAATTATAAATTCGACTCCAATAACAGCGTGTACTTGTCGGGTTATTTTGGTAGAGATGTCTTTTCTTTAAATAATAGCTTTACTAATATTTATGGCAATACTACTTTAAATTTAAGATGGAATCATCTTTATTCCGATAAATTATTTTCGAATCTATCTCTAATTTACAGTGATTATTATTACGGGCTTAACCTCGATTTCGTAGGCTTTCAATGGGATTCGGGTATAAAAAATTACAATATTAAGTATGATTTTAAAAATTATATTTCTGATAATTTCAAACTGAGCTATGGTGTTAATGGAATTTATTATGAATTTAACCCCGGAACTATTAGACCATCAAATGAAACATCAGGAATTAATTTTGACCAACTTGATAAAAAATATGCTTTCGAACCCTCAGTCTACCTAAGTGCAGAGCAAAATATAACTGATAAACTAAGCATTAATTACGGATTAAGATATAGTATGTTTTATAGACTAGGTGCTTCGACTGTCAATTATTATACTGATAATAATCCAGTTACTTTCAATCCTGACTTACAATTATACGAGAAAGCAACCCCAATAGCAACAGAATTTTTTGGTAAAAATAAAGTCATTCAAACCTACAATAACTTAGAACCTAGATTATCTATTGCCTATCAACTAGACGACACCCAATCTATAAAAGGGAGTTATAATAGAATGTCGCAATACCTACAACTTATTTCTAACACCTCATCTCCTACTCCATTAGATGTTTGGTTGCCTGCTGACAATTATATTAAACCTCAATTAGCAGATCAAGTGGCTCTTGGATATTTCCGAAATTTTAAAGATAATGCCTACTCCTTAGAAGTTGAGGCTTATTATAAGATAGTCAAAAATAGATTAGACTATATTGATGGTGCTGATTTGATTGCCAACGAAGCCATTGAACAAATCATACTGAACGGACGATTGCGCTCTTACGGTTTAGAATTTATGCTTAAAAAGAACGAGGGGCGATTTAATGGATGGATTTCTTATACTATTTCAAAATCTGAACAGCAAACTCCTGGAAGAACTCCTGCAGAGTCTGGAATTAACAATGGCAATTGGTATAACTCTGTTTATGACAAATTGCACAATTTAGCAGTAACTACAAGCTATAATCTGAATAAGAAATGGTCTTTTGGAGGTAATTTTGCACTTCAATCAGGACAGCCTGTAACTTATCCTAATGGCCAATATACGTATTTAGGAATCACTGTGCCGAGTTATGGATTACGCAATAAAAACAGACTTCCTGCTTACCATCACTTAGATGTTTCGGCAACTTTAACCCCAACTAAAAATAACTCTAGGAATTGGAAAGGAGAATGGGTATTTAGTATTTATAACATTTACAACAGAAAAAATGCGGCTTCGATCAACTTTAGACAAAATGAAGATTCAGGAGCAAATGAAGCAGTGAAAACATCCATTTTTGGAGTCGTCCCTGCTGTTAGTTACAATTTTAAATTCTAAAAAAAAATGAAAAAAACACATCTAATTATAGCCTTCTTTTCTATCTTATTACTCAATTCTTGCGAGGAAGTAGTGCAACTTGATCTTGCTGAAGCACCTGCGAAAATTGTAATCGAAGCTTCGATAAAATGGCAAAAAGGAACTTCAGGAGCCTTACAGAAAATAAAATTAACAACTACGACAGGTTTTTATAACACTACTGTTCCTGTCGTTTCTGGAGCATCAGTTATTGTCAAAAACAGCAGCAATGGCATCTTTACCTTTAACGAAATTAGCGGCACAGGAGAGTATGTTTGCAACAATTTTGTTCCTGTAGTTAATGAAACATATACGCTTACAGTCACTAGCAACAATCAGACTTATATCGCAACTGAAAAACTACAATCAGTAGCACCAATAACTGAAATAATTCAAAATGACAAGGGAGGGTTCACTGGTGATAACATTGAGATCAAAACCTATTTTAACGATCCTGCTAACGAAAACAATTACTATCTGTACAATTACAATTACTCCAGTCAAGTGTTGCAAAACTTTTATGTTGATGAAGATACTTTTTATCAAGGAAATCGATTTTTCAGTGTTTCCCTGAGTGATAAAGTAAAGAAAGATGATAAAATTACCGTAACCCATTTTGGAATATCAAAATCATATTACAACTATCTAAGCGTTTTACTAAGCATCGCTAGTAATGGAGGAGGAAGTCCATTTCAAAGTCCACCTGCAACCGTTCGTGGCAATATCGTAAACATGACTAATGCCACTGACTATCCCTTGGGGTATTTTTCGTTAAGCGAAACTGACAAGCGAGAATACATTGTTCAATAATCAAACACAATCTCAATTGGCACAAATCGATATCACACTACAAACAATTACTATATTTGTACTCAATAATCTAAATTAACTACTTTGTCTTCACACCATATTGTTCGCGACGATCAAGAACCAGCTTTAATAATTGCTAACGGTTCCTCTTGTAATACAGAACTGTTAGGACAATTGTTAGAGTGGTCTCCATTGGTTATTGTTCTCGATTCAGCCATGGAACGTGTCATGAAATTAGACATCAAAGTCGACGTTTTACTTGGAGACTTCGATAGGGATTTTGATCCAAACTACTATAAAGAAAAACAATATCCGTTAGAAGTAGTTCATACTCCCGACCAAAACAAAACAGATCTTGAGAAAGCGTTTGACTATTTATACGAACGTAAAATCCCTGCTGTTAATGTGGTTTGGGCAACAGGAAAACGTACCGATCACACTATTACGAATCTGACGAACATAGCCCAATATCGCGACAAATTAAAAATTGTTATTTTAGATGACCATTCAAAAGTTTTTTTATTACCAAAAAAGTTCGAAAAATGGTACACTGCTAAAACACCAATTTCATTAATACCAATAGGTGAAGTTACTGGAATTCATTCTCAAAATTTATTTTATCCTTTACAGAATGACACACTCACAATTGGCTATCGAACGGGAAGCAGTAATCATGTCATCAGTGACGGAATGGTTGTAATTGAACATGAGGCCGGAGATTTGTTAATCATGGAGTGCTTTGATTAATAAAAAAAATAAAAACTACCCTACAATAAATAGAGTAAAGCATTCTTTTTACATAACTTGCACCAGATTTTGACAAAGAAAGACCTAAAATGTCAAGAAACAGCAAAAAATGATGTCGAAGCAGCTCACAGAAAAAACGAATTTACACTCAAGAAATCAGCATAGATCAAGGTATGATTTTGAGTTTTTAATAACGAATTCTCCTGAATTAAAACCATTTGTTTTAATTAACGAACATGCTATCGAAACTATTGATTTTAGCGACCCTAACGCTGTTAAAGCTTTAAACAAAGCATTACTAACAAGTTACTATGGAATCAAAAATTGGGATATTCCAGAATTTTACCTTTGCCCTCCTATTCCTGGACGAGCAGATTATATCCATTATATTGCTGATTTATTAGGTAGTAACAACAATGGTGTTGTCCCTCAAGGTGAAACGATTAATGGTCTAGACATAGGGATCGGAGCAAACTGTATTTATCCTATCATAGGACATGCAACATATGGTTGGCACTTTTTAGGAACTGATATTGACGAAAAAGCTATAGAAAATTGTAGTTCAATAATTGAAAATAATCCACAATTAGCAGAGGTTATCAGTTTACAACAACAAACAGAATCGCGTTTTATATTCAAAAACATTATAACTCCAGAAGATCGATTTACTTTTACCATTTGCAATCCTCCATTTCATAAATCACTTGATGAAGCGACAAAAGGAACAATTAGAAAAATATCCAATCTAGAAAGTAAAAAAACCAACAAACCTATCTTAAATTTTGGAGGTCACAATGCCGAATTATGGTGTGAAGGTGGCGAATTAGGTTTTATCACCCAAATGATATTCGAGAGTGCAAAGTACCCACTTCAATGTTTCTGGTTCACAACTCTAGTTTCTAAGCAATCACACTTAACTAGTATCTACAAGACCCTAAATAAAGTAAATGCAGCTACTATTAAAACTATAGACATGGCACAAGGCCAAAAAATAAGCAGAATAGTAGCTTGGACATTTTTAAGCGAAAAACAACAAAAGGAATGGAAGTTTTAAAATTCCCCTCTTTAATATTTAGACTTATTTTAAAAAATATTATACTTTCACGTTTTAGCTATAAAAATTTAAGAACCATCCGTTAACTCGAATGGTTTTTCATTATCACTTCATATTATGATAAATGACTTTCACCTTCCGTGCCAAATAAAGTAGGAAAAAAAATAAAGACTCCTGATCGCTCTAACTATTTTTGTTGTAATGAAACTTCGTCATTACATTTAACAGCTATACTTTCAAAATCAAGATAGATAATCCTTATTTTTATAAAAAATTAAACGATCCTGAAAATGAAAGTAAATAAATTATTGTTTCTACTCCTACTAATTATTTTTTGTATTCAAACTACTGATGCGCAAATGGCTTTCCCAAAACCTTTGGAGGGTGACTACACTATTAAAAATTTCAACTTTAGAAGTGGTGAAAATTTAGAAGAACTCAAGCTACATTATACAACCATAGGAAAAATAACTAAGGACAAAAATGGGCAAGTTAATAATGCTGTTTTAATAATGCATGGTACCACAGGAACAGGGGCTGCTTTTTTAAGTGACCAATTTGGCGGAAATCTGTTTGGAAAAGGGCAACTTTTAGATGCCACTAAATACTTTATTATCTTAACCGATGACATTGGACACGGTAAGTCATCAAAACCTAGTGATGGTATGAGAATGAAGTTCCCTAAATACAATTATGATGACATGGTTTTAGCTAACTATAAGCTTCTAACTGAACATTTAAAAATAGATCACCTTCGTTTAGTAATGGGAACATCAATGGGTGGAATGCATACTTGGGTTTGGGGTTATACATATCCAGACTTCATGGATGCTTTAATGCCGCTAGCTAGCTTACCGGTAGAAATTGCAGGTAGAAATCGTATTCAAAGAAAAATGGCAATCAAATTAATTGAGATGGATTCTGAATGGAAGGGCGGTAACTACATTGAACAACCTAAAGAAGGAATGACAGGAGCAATACTGTCACTAATGTTCATGGTAAGCAGCCCTTTACAATGGCAAATAAATGCCCCTACTAGAGAAACAGCTGAAGCCATGATGGAAAAAACTTTAAGCAGATACTCTTCTATTTTAGATGCAAATGATTTAATCTACGCATTTGATTCTAGTAGGGATTACAATCCACAACCTTTTCTTAGTAAAATAAAAGCACCATTAGTTGCTATTAATTCGGCAGATGACCAAGTAAATCCTCCTGAGTTAGGCATTATGGAAAAAGAAATTAAAAATGTTACAAACGGAAGCTTCATTTTACTCCCAATAACTGATAAGACTTCGGGACATGGTACCCATTCCAACCCTAAAATCTGGGGAGAGCACTTAGAACAATTATTGAAAAACACAGAAAAATAGTCAATTTTCTTAGATTGATTCTAGTAAGAAAAGCTAAGAATCAAGTAAACACTACAATAACTAAAAACCATTCGTTAACTAGAATGGTTTTTTTTGATCTTTACTTTCCTCTATTAATGCCAATAAACTTCGTAACTTTGTAGGTCTAAAAATGCCTCTCAAAACATGAATTTTCAAGTAGTATCAGATTACCAACCTAAAGGAGATCAGCCACAAGCTATCGAAAAATTAACGCAAGGAATTATCGATGGAGATCAGTTCCAAACCCTTTTAGGTGTAACAGGATCTGGTAAGACATTTACAGTTGCCAATGTAATTCAAGAGGTACAAAGACCAACACTAGTTTTAGCGCATAATAAAACATTAGCGGCACAATTATATTCAGAATTCAAGCAATTTTTCCCTAATAATGCTGTTGAGTATTTTGTATCCTACTACGATTATTACCAGCCCGAAGCATTTATGCCCGTAACAGGAGTTTTCATTGAAAAAGATTTATCCATCAATGAAGAACTAGAAAAAATGCGCTTAAGCACAACCTCTTCCCTACTCTCTGGCCGTCGTGATATTTTAGTAGTCGCATCTGTATCTTGTTTATATGGTATAGGTAATCCGGTTGAATTTCAAAAAAACGTAATTGCAATAGAGAGAGACCAAACTATTTCAAGAACTAAATTGTTACATAGCTTAGTGCAAAGCTTGTACTCTCGCACGGAAGCTGACTTCACACCTGGTAACTTTCGAATTAAAGGAGATACCGTCGAGGTGTATCCTAGCTATGCCGATGATGCTTTTAGAATACACTTTTTTGGTGATGAAATTGAAGAAATTGAATCTTTTGATGTTAAAACTTCTCAAGTAATCGAAAAGTTCGAAAAACTAACTATTTATCCAGCTAACATGTTTGTAACATCCCCTGATGTTTTACAAGGTGCCATATGGGAAATTCAGCAGGACTTAGTTAAGCAAGTAGATTATTTTAAAGAAATAGGAAAACACCTTGAAGCGAAAAGACTAGAGGAGCGAACTAATTTTGATTTAGAAATGATCCGTGAACTAGGATATTGTTCTGGCATCGAAAACTACTCTCGTTATCTAGATGGTAGATTGGCTGGAACAAGACCCTTTTGTCTTTTAGATTATTTTCCAAAGGATTATTTGATGGTTGTAGATGAAAGCCACGTAACCCTTTCACAAGTACATGCTATGTACGGTGGCGATAGAAGCCGCAAAGAAAATTTAGTAGAATACGGATTTAGACTACCGGCTGCAATGGATAACAGACCATTAAAGTTTGAAGAGTTTGAGGCAATGCAAAATCAAGTAATTTATGTATCAGCAACGCCTGCAGACTATGAATTACAAAAAACAGAAGGCGTTGTAGTAGAGCAGGTAATTCGTCCAACCGGATTATTAGATCCTGTGATTGAAATTCGACCAAGCCTAAACCAAATTGATGATTTAATCGAAGAAATTCAAGTACGATGTGAACTTGACGAGCGCGTTTTAGTGACAACACTTACTAAAAGAATGGCCGAAGAACTAGCTAAATACCTAACCAAAGTAAATATTAGATGCCGCTATATACACTCGGATGTGGATACTTTGGAGCGCATCGAAATCATGCAAGATTTAAGAAAAGGAATTTTTGACGTACTGATTGGAGTCAACTTACTCCGTGAAGGTTTAGATTTACCCGAAGTTTCTCTGGTAGCAATTTTAGATGCAGATAAAGAAGGTTTCCTTAGAAGTCACCGTTCTTTAACACAAACTATTGGTAGAGCGGCGAGAAACATCAATGGAAAAGCAATTATGTATGGCGATAAAATAACAGCAAGCATGCAGAAAACCATAGATGAAACAGAATATCGCCGTACGAAGCAAATCAATTTTAATACAGAAAACAACCAAACACCTCAAGCACTAAATAAAAAAATTGAAAGTGCTTTTATTAAGAATCCTTTGGTTGAGTACGAATTGGGCCTTACTATGGATGCTGCTGCAGAGCCGGAAACACAATACATGTCTAAACCTGAACTAGAGAAAATTATCCGCGAAAAGCGAAAATCAATGAAAAAAGCAGCAAAGGAATTAGACTTTATGCAGGCAGCAAAATTACGAGATGATATAAAAAAATTACAGGAACAGCTTACTTAATTTTGTTGCTCCTTAAAAATTTGCAATAATTCTCCTGGTTCAATGATCGTATTTGGAGACTTTTTCATTTTTTGTAAAACGCGCTTAGTAGCATTAGGATTTAATCCCATCGATAATGATATTTGATAAATAGTTGTAATTTCTTTTTCATGCAAGACGCCATCACAATTCATCAAAAGTGCTAACCTATAAAAATGTTGGATTCTTTTAAATTCAGATTGTATTATATTTTTTGGTGCTTCTTGATGAAATAAATCATTAAAACCACCTTTCTCAATATCTAGAACATTTGCAACTAAAAACAGAAAGTCGTACTCTTTTTTATGCAACTCTCCATCTACAGTTGAAAACGCAATCATATCTAAAAGTAAATTCTTTTTTTCTTCTTCCATATCCATGTAATTATTATTTTTAGCTAAAATATCCTTTTATAAACGAAATCACAAAAACTACTCATGATAAAACAAAAAATCCTTTTTTTGCTATTTTTTTTATTGAGTTTTAACATTTTTGCACAAAAACAAGAGGTAAGTAAACAAGTCAGCACTTTTACTATAAAAGCGCCACAGCTAAACACCGAAAAAAAAATATGGCTTTACCTTCCAGAAAGCTATTCTACATCCAATAAAAAATATAGCGTAATCTACATGCATGACGCCCAAAATTTATTTGATCCTAAAACCTCTTATTCTGGAGAATGGAATGTAGATGAAAAGCTTGATAGTTTACAAGCACAAGTTATTGTAGTAGGCATCGAGCATGGCAATGACAAGAGAATGGACGAACTTACCCCTTTTAAAAACGATAAATATGGAGGAGGAAAAGCAAACGATTATCTAGACTTTATAGTGAATACATTAAAACCTAAAATTGATTCCACCTACAGAACTAAGAATACTGCAAAAAATACATTAATCATGGGAAGTTCCCTCGGTGGCTTACTATCCTTTTATGCGACTTTAAAATACCCTAAAGTATTTGGGAAAGCGGGCGTATTCTCTCCCTCCTTTTGGTTCTCTGACGAAATCTATTCCTATACTCAGAGACAAAAAAAAATCAAAAGTAAAATCTATTTCATTTGTGGTGACAATGAAAGTGCAGATATGGTTGCCGATTTAAACAAAATGGAAACAGTAATCAATTCAAAAAGATGCTACTGCCTAAATCTCAATGAAAAGAGAATTGTTAAAGGAGGTCAACACAATGAAAAACTATGGCGTGATGGTTTCGTTAAAGCTATCCAATGGCTCAAATTTTAAAATTTAGCAGCAAAAAAATGGAACTAATTATCAGGACATTCGACTTACAACTTCAACATACCTTTAGTATTTCAAGAAAATCAATAAATACTCAACCTACCGTAATTATAGAATTAAAAAGCGAAGGAATATCAGGGTATGGAGAGGCAACTTCAAATCCGTACTACAATGTAAGTGTTAACACAATAATAAGCGACTTAGAAAAAATTAGACCAATAATAGAACGTGATTCTGACCGTACCCCAGAGATTTATTGGAAGCAAATGCATATGCATCTCAAAGACAATTTATTTGCCCTTTGTGCTTTAGATGTTGCCTATACTGATTTATATGCACGGAAGAAAAAGCAAAAATTATTTCAAATGTGGAATTACACTATAACCAATAATCCCCTGACTGATTACACTATTGGAATAGATACGATCGCAAAAATGGTAATTAAGATGAAACAAAAGCCGTGGCCAATCTATAAAATAAAACTAGGCACTTCTGACGACATCGCTATTGTTACGGAATTAAGAAAACACACCAACGCCATATTCCGCATTGATGCGAATTGCGGTTGGTCAGTCAGCGAGTCTTTACAAAATGCTGTAGTACTAAAAAAGTTAGGCGTTGAATTTTTAGAGCAACCACTAGCAGCAGAGGACTGGGATGGACATTCAGAACTTTTTAAAAAATCAGTATTACCAATAATAGCAGACGAAAGCTGTATTACAGAAACCGACATTCTTAAATGTTACAAGCACTTTCATGGTGTTAATGTGAAATTAATGAAATGCGGTGGAATTACACCTGCTAAAAGAATGATTGAACAAGCTAGGCAACTTGGGTTAAAAACAATGGTAGGTTGCATGACGGAGTCGACAATAGGAATTTCGGCAATAGCACACCTATTACCTATTTTAGACTATGTAGATATGGATGGGGCTCTACTATTAGCGAAAGATATAGCCGAAGGAGTTACAATAATAGAAGGTAAGATCATATACTCTGAACTAGATGGGACTGGATCAAGACTATATGAAGTACAATAAATTAATAAGTTCTAAATTATATTAAAAACGTACCTTTGTAAAAAATAAATCGATGACAAATAACGATATCTTTAAAAAACTTCGTGTAGCGCTAATGTTACGTGATGACCAAATAGTTGAAATTTTAGAGTTAGTAGACTTTAGAATTACCAAATCAGAATTAGGTGCTTTCTTCCGTGACGAGAAACACGAAAATTACATGGAATGTGGTGACCAAGTTTTACGTAACTTCCTTAACGGATTAGTTATTCATTTGCGTGGAACAAAGGAAAACCCTAAGAACCCAAAAGACGTTCTAGCGAAGCATAAAGCACAAATTCCAGCTAAAGACGGAGCAAAAGAAAGACCAGAATTTAAGGCTAAACCAAGAGACGCAGAAAAATCTAGAGGCGACGAAGCTCCTACTAAATCTAAGTCGGCCACAAAGAAACCTTCGAAAAAACAATTTCCAAAAGGAAATAATAAAGTTCAGGTGGTAGAAAAAGTCAAATTTAATTTTGGCAAAAACAAATAATAAAACGATTATGAAAACTGCTTTAATCATAGGAGGTACGGGCTTAATTGGCAGCAAGCTGCTTAAACTACTACTTGAAAGCAGTGATTATGAGAAAGTGATTGCGTTTAGCAAAAGAGAAATGCAGCTCAAACACCCAAAGTTGGTTTTAGAAATAATTGACTTTGATAAACCAGAATCTTATGCTAATCTCGTGCAAGGTGATGACTTCTTTTGTACAATAGGAACAACCATTAAAAAGGCAGGAAGCAAAGAAGCGTTTAGAAAAGTAGACTATCAATATCCAAAACAATTTGCCACTATAGCTTTAGAAAATGGTATAAAGCAATTTTTGCTTATATCTTCACTTGGAGCCGATGAAAAATCAGGTAACTTTTATCTAAAAACTAAAGGTGAAATTCAGTCATTTCTTAAAAATTCGAGTTTCGATAGTGTTTCTATTGTTCAGCCTTCCCTTTTATTAGGTGATCGTAAAGAATTTAGATTTGGAGAACAAGTCGGAGCTGTTGTAATGAAAATATTTTCATTTTTACTTATTGGGAGTTTAAAAAAATACAAACCCATTCATGGCGATACCGTTGCAAAGGCTCTTTTTACAGTAGCACAAAAAAGTAAAAAGGGTTTTACAATCTATGAGTCTGATCTACTTGAGCAACTAGGTAATTAGTAAATCACTCCTTCTAATCAACGAACTTTATTTCACATCAATACATAAAAAAATCCTGAGCTTACACTCAGGATTTTTTACTATATAACTATTTCTTAAATTAAGAAAGTGCTGCTTTTACTTGGTCAGCTGCTTCTTGAAATTCAACTGCAGATAAAATTGGCATTCCAGAATTATCAATTAATTCTTTTGCAATTGCTGCGTTAGTACCTTGTAAACGAACAATAATTGGTACTTTAATAGCATCACCCATGTTTTTGTAAGCATCAACAACTCCTTGAGCAACACGATCACAACGAACGATTCCCCCAAAGATATTGATCAAAATTGCTTTTACGTTAGGATCTTTTAAGATAATACGAAATGCAGTTTCAACACGTTTTGCATCAGCAGTTCCTCCTACGTCTAGAAAGTTAGCAGGCTCAAAACCAGCATACTTAATTAAATCCATAGTTGCCATCGCTAAACCAGCTCCGTTAACCATACAACCTACTGTTCCGTCTAGATCTACGTAGTTTAATCCTACTTCTTTAGCTTCAACTTCAATTGGGTTTTCTTCAAGAACATCACGCATTTCGGCGTAGGCCTTTTGTCTGTATAATGCGTTATCGTCAATGTTAACTTTAGCATCAACTGCTAAAATTTTATTATCTGATGTCTTTAATACTGGGTTAATTTCAAACATTGAAGCATCAGAACCTACGTAAGCATTGTATAAAGAATCGATAAATTTCACCATTTCTTTAAAAGCATTTCCAGAAAGGCCTAAGTTAAAAGCAATTCTTCTTGCTTGAAAACCTTGTAGACCAACCGAAGGATCGATCTCCTCCGTGAAAATTAATTCAGGAGTGTGCTCAGCAACTTCTTCGATATCCATTCCACCTTCAGTAGAATACATAATCATATTACGACCACTTGCTCTATTCAATAAAACAGAAACATAAAACTCAGAAGTTTCAGATTCACCTGGATAATAAACATCCTCAGCGATCAAAACTTTACGTACTTTTTTACCCTCTGCTGAAGTTTGAGGAGTAACTAGTTGCATACCTATTATTTGCTCAGAAATCTCCTCTACTTGTTGTAAGTTTTTGGCAAGTTTAACTCCACCACCTTTTCCACGTCCACCTGCGTGTACTTGGGCTTTTACAACATACCAACTCGTTCCCGTTTCAGTAGTTAATTGTTTTGCAGCAGCAACAGCTTCAACCGCATTATTAGCAACGATTCCACGTTGAATGCGAACTCCGTAGCTAGCTAAAATCTCTTTTCCTTGATATTCGTGTATGTTCATAATATAGAATTTGTCTGAATCCTGAAGTTATTTCAGAATATAAGTGGGACAAAAATAACAAAATTCATCTAAACAGAGAAATGTTTTATCTAATTAAAATTCTAAAATTTAAACAATAAAACTAATCGCGGTAAAATCGTTGGTAGTACATTTAACATTTAATAAGGAGATTAGAATAAAAAATAGCGAAAACGTTGTAAACTTGATATTTATAACATTTTATAATCTTTACTCACACACCATAAAATGGCTAGAATAGGAATATAATAATAGACAGACCCACATGCAGTATTATTATCATTTATTAGGTAAAAATATACTTTTACCGTAAAAATATTTGGTTTAACGACTTTTTCATGCATTATACGTATCGAAATCTCTATTTTTGTATAAAAAAATTATTAGCATGAAAGTTGAAGAACAAGGCCTTTATTTGCCAGAATTTGAACATGATAATTGTGGCGCAGGATTCATTTGTAATTTAAACGGGATTAAATCAAATGACATAATTCACAAAGCTTTAGATATTTTAATAAAATTAGAGCATCGTGGTGCCGTAAGTGCAGACGGACGAACGGGAGACGGTGCAGGAATACTTTTTGACATTCCTCATGACTTCTTTAAAAAAGTATGTGATTTCGAAATTCCCGAAGTTCGAGAGTATGCCGTAGGGATGGTTTTTATGCCAAAGAAAAAGAACCAAACAGACTTTTGTATCCTTAGTTTTGAAAAAGCAGTAAACGACCAAAATCTGAAGGTTCTAGGTTGGAGAGATGTACCTGTTGATGTCTCTAACTTGGGACAAATAGCCGCTGAAAAAGAGCCCACAGTTAAGCAAGTTTTTATAGGAAAGAATGGTTTAGAGTTGACAGAGCAGCAATTTAATGCCAAATTATTTGCGGCCCGAAAAATAGGGGAACACGCAATTATCAATTCAAAAATATCAGAAAGTCATAGATTCTATTTCTCAAGTCTCTCTACAACAACCATAATATATAAAGGACTATTAATGCCTGAGGACATCAGTAGGTATTATACCGACTTGACCGATACTGACTTGGTTACAAGACTAGCGCTTGTACACCAACGTTTTTCTACCAACACCTTTCCTTCTTGGGAACTAGCACAGCCATTTCGATACATGTGCCACAATGGAGAGATCAATACCTTACGTGGAAACATTAGTAGAATGCGTGCTCGTGAAGAACTAATGCAAAGCGACATATTTGGTGACGATATAAAAAAACTTTTCCCAATTATTTTAGAAGGAAAATCAGATTCAGCATCTATGGATATGGTTATCGAACTACTATTAATGACAGGGAGGTCTTTACCGGAAGCCATGATGATGGTTGTTCCTGAAGCTTGGGAAAAACACCAAACCATGTCAGATGACAAAAAAGCGTTTTATGAGTTCAATTCATGTATTATGGAACCATGGGATGGACCCGCTTCTATTCCTTTTACAGATGGAAACGTAATTGGGGCATTATTAGACAGAAATGGTTTACGCCCTTCACGATACACATTAACTAAAAGCGGATTTGTAATTATGTCCTCAGAGATAGGTGTACTTGATGTAGATCCAGTAGATGTAATTCAGCACGGTCGTTTGGAGCCTGGAAAAATGTTCCTTGTTGACATGAATGAAGGCCGTATTATTGAAGATGATGAAATAAAAAATGCCATCGTTACAAAACGTCCTTATAGACAATGGTTGAATGATAACTTACTACAATTAGCTAAAATTCCGTACACCAATAATACTACACCAACTGAAAACCTTGATTACGAAACAAGATTACGCCTATTTGGTTATACCATCGAAGATCTAAAAACGATCATTACTCCTATGAGTTCTAAAGGTGCTGAAGCAATTAGCTCAATGGGTAATGATACTCCGTTAGCTATCCTATCAGATCAACCACAACTACTTTACAACTACTTCAAGCAATTGTTTGCTCAAGTAACAAACCCACCGCTAGATGGAATTCGTGAAGAAATAATCACTGATATTAGTCTTGCAATTGGTGGCGATTTTAACATTTTCGAAATTGAATCAAAGCAATGTAAAAAACTTAAGATTCAAAATCCGGTAATCTCTAAAGAAGATTTAGATAAAATACGTAATATTGACCATCCTGACTTTAAAGCAGCAACGATATCAACACTTTACAAAATAGACAAAGGAGTAAATGGATTAGAGAGAGCACTAGAAAAGTGTGTTCAAGCAACGTTTAAAGCAGTTTCAGAAGGATACAATATTATTATACTTTCAGACAGAGGTGTTAGCGAAAGTATGGCACCAATACCAATGTTATTAGCGTGCTCCTACGTTCACCACTCCTTAAATATTTTAAAAGTACGATCTAAATTCGGAATCATAATTGAATCTGCTGAACCCCGCGAGCCACATCACTTCGCTTTACTTTTTGGATACGGAGCAAGCGCTATAAACCCTTACTTAGTTAACGAAATAATTAGAGAACAAGTTGCCTCAGGACACATCACTAATATTGATCCTGACTATGCCATTGCGAACTACAACAAAGCAATAGCGAAAGGTATTTTAAAAATCATGAATAAAATTGGAATCTCGACACTACACTCCTATCGTGCAGCACAGATCTTCGAAATTTTAGGATTAAATAAAACTTTTTCAACTAAATATTTCCCATACACTCCCTCTCGTATTGAAGGGATTGGTTTGACTGAGATTGAAAAAGAAATCAAAAAAAGGTATCAAAAAGCATTTCCAAATTCTAAAGTAGCTAGCTTATTATCACTAGAAATTGGAGGGATTTACAGGTGGAGACGAACAGGCGAAAAACACATGTTCAATCCAACTACTATTGCTAAGTTACAGCAAGCAGTACGCTTGAACAGTCCTGAGAGCTACAAGGAATACTCTAATATGGTCAATGACCAAAGTGAAAAATTGATGACAATTAGAGGGCTTTTTGAGTTTAATAACTTAGATCCCATTTCAATTGATGAAGTAGAACCGTGGACAGAAATCGTAAAAAAGTTCAAAACCGGCGCCATGTCTTATGGATCAATCAGCCAAGAAGCTCACGAAAATCTTGCGATTGCAATGAACAGAATTGGTGGAAAAAGCAACTCTGGCGAAGGAGGAGAAGATCCAAAACGTTTCCAAAAAGAAGTTAATGGAGACTCTAAAAATAGTGCTATCAAACAAGTGGCTTCTGGACGTTTTGGTGTTTCGATCAACTATTTGACCAGCGCAAAAGAAATTCAAATAAAAATGGCACAAGGCGCTAAGCCAGGTGAAGGAGGACAACTACCAGGAGAAAAAGTAGTACCATGGATTGCCGAGGTACGAAACTCAACACCATATGTTGGTTTAATTTCGCCACCGCCACACCACGATATTTATTCTATTGAAGATTTATCGCAACTGATATTCGACCTGAAAAATGCGAATCGCGAAGCTCGAGTAAACGTAAAATTAGTTTCAGAAGTTGGTGTAGGAACAATTGCCGCTGGAGTTGCAAAAGCAAAAGCTGATGTGATTTTAATATCTGGTTTTGATGGAGGTACAGGTGCTGCGCCGTTAACCTCTTTACAACACACAGGTATTCCTTGGGAACTAGGCCTTGCAGAAGCACAACAAACCTTAATATTAAATGATTTACGAAGTCGCGTTGTTTTAGAATGTGATGGTCAGTTAAAAACAGGTCGTGACGTTGCCATTGCTGCCTTACTTGGTGCGGAAGAATTTGGTTTCGCAACAGCACCACTAGTTGCTTCGGGTTGTATCATGATGCGCGCTTGTCATTTAAACACCTGCCCAGTAGGTATTGCAACTCAAGACCCTGAATTACGAAAAAATTTCAAAGGAACACCGGAGCACATTATTAACTTCATGTATTTCATTGCCGAAGAACTAAGAGAAATCATGGCTTCGTTAGGATTTAGAACATTGAAAGAAATGGTAGGACAATCACAAAAACTGAATGTTAATAAAGCGATTAAGCACTATAAAGCTAGCGGTTTAGATTTGTCAACTATCTTATACAAACCTGAAAAAGCTAAAACAGTACCTAATCACAATACAACTAAACAAGATCATGGATTAGAAAATGTTCTTGACTTCCAAATTATCAAGGAAGCGATTCCGTCAATCTACAGAAAAGAGAAAACAAGAGTTACTTTTAAAATTAAAAATACAGATCGATCTGTAGGTGCTATTTTAAGTAACGAGATCTCTAAAATTTATGGGGCACAAGGTTTACCAGAAGACACTATTTTAGTTGATTTTGAAGGTTCAGCAGGTCAAAGTTTTGGTGCTTTTGCCACTAATGGTTTATCATTCAAAATTCATGGTAACTGCAATGACTATTTAGGTAAAGGATTATCAGGAGGAAAACTAATTATCAAAGTGCCACCAACTGCCACTTTTAAACCTGAAGATAATATTATCATTGGTAACGTCGCATTGTATGGCGCCATTACAGGTGAGGCATACATTAACGGAATTGCTGGAGAGCGTTTTTGTGTACGTAACTCTGGTGCAACAGCAGTTGTTGAAGGAATTGGAGATCACGGATGTGAGTACATGACTGGCGGAACTGTGGTTGTTCTTGGAAAAACAGGACGAAACTTTGCAGCTGGAATGAGCGGAGGTATTGCTTATGTTTTTGACGAAAAGAAACAATTCGAAAATGGATTATGTAACATGGAAATGGTGGCTTTAGAAACACTAGAAAGAGAAGACATCGTACATCTAAGAAGATTGATCAAAAATCATTCTTTGTACACCAGCAGTCCATTAGCAAAACGCATTTTGGAAGATTGGGAAAACCAACAAAAACATTTTATCAAGGTAATGCCAAGAGATTATAAAATCGCATTGCAACGATTAGCAGACGAAAAGAAAATTGAAGAACTAATAGCATAGTCATGGGAAAGATAGGTGGATTTAAAGAATACGATAGAATAAACGAAGATAATATAGCAGTTCAGGAAAGGGTTTCAAACTATAATGAGTTTACCATTCCTTTAGCAAAAGACGAAATTAAAGAACAGGGATCGAGATGTATGGATTGCGGAATCCCGTTTTGCCACAGCTCATGTCCTTTGGGGAATTTAATACCCGATTTTAACGATATGGTACATCAGGAGGAATGGGAGAATGCATTAGCCATTTTGCAATCTACCAATAACTTTCCCGAGTTCACCGGTCGCTTATGCCCTGCACCCTGCGAGAAATCATGTGTACTTGGTATCATAAAAGAACCTGTAGCTATCGAAAATATTGAAAAAAATATTATCGAAAGAGGTTTTGCTGAGGGATGGATTAAACCACAGCCTCCCGTGCAACGTACAGGTAAAACAGTCGCAGTAATTGGTTCTGGACCAGCCGGATTAGCAGCTGCACAACAACTTAACCGAGCGGGACATACCGTTACCGTTTTTGAAAGAGACAATGCAATAGGTGGTTTATTACGCTACGGAATTCCGAATTTTAAGTTAGAAAAAGGAATTATAGATAGACGTGTAGCTATACTAGAAGCCGAAGGAATCATTTTCAAAACCAATGTGAATGTAGGAGTAAATTACTCCATTGAACAACTAAATCAATTTGACTCCGTGGTATTATGCGGTGGCTCTACCGAGAGAAGAAGCTTACCTACAAAAGGAATCGAAACTAAAGGCGTAGTACAAGCAATGGATTTCTTGAGCCAGCAAACTAAAGTTTTATATGGCGAAACTATCACAGATCAAATAAAAGCTACAGGAAAAGACGTAATCGTTATTGGAGGTGGTGACACTGGATCTGATTGTATCGGAACTTCAAATCGTCATGGTGCAAAATCTGTTACTAATTTTGAAATAATGCCTAAGCCCCCTGTAGGACGAAGCGAAAGCACACCTTGGCCCTACTGGCCATTGCAACTTAAAACATCTTCATCGCACGAAGAAGGTTGCGAACGAAACTGGCTCATCAACACAAAAGAGTTTATCGCCAACGAAAACGGAGAGTTAATAGGCCTGAAAACGGTAGAAGTAGCTTGGAAAATGACCGCAGGAAACCGACCTGAATTAGTAGAAAAAGAAGGATCCGAAAAAATTTGGCCTTGCGATCTTGCCTTGTTAGCACTTGGTTTTACTGGACCAGAAAAAACATTAAGTGACCAATTAGGCTTAAATCTTGATACAAGAAGTAATTATAAAGCAACAAATTACCAAACTAATGTTCCGCATATATTTACCGCTGGTGATATGAGAAGAGGACAGTCGTTAATTGTTTGGGCAATATCCGAAGGAAGAGAAGCGGCCCGCGAAGTAGATCTATTTCTAATGGGGTCGACTAACCTACCAACTAAAGGCACAGGTGACTTACCAACTCTTTAGATAAAAATAAGTAGCAATGATGACTGTTTAACTTTACAAGTAGACAGTCATTTTTGTTTTTGGGGGTTCCCATGCAGCCACTATCGTTCTTGCATGGTCGGGCTGTTCGCTGCAAGTCCTCGTCCCTAAAAAACGGGACTGTGGGCTATCCGCTGCCATCCCTCACCCAATAAAAAGAATTAAAACCCAACCTAATGTTTAATTTGTAACTTATTGTTACATTTTGTTAGAAATCATGCTTTTGCTTGTGAGAACAACTAAAGTGTAATAAATTTGTCAAAAAATAATAACAATGCAATCAAAAGACCTTCTACAACTAGCAGAACAATTTGGCAGTCCATTATATGTTTATGATGCCGAAAAAATACAATCGCAATACAACCGATTAACCAAAGCATTTTCTAAGGTAGAGAAGTTGCGTATCAATTACGCTATGAAAGCATTATCAAATGTGGCAATCCTACAATTGCTTAAAGAAATGGGTTCAGGGTTAGATACCGTATCCATTCAAGAAGTACAATTGGGACTACATGCAGGATATGATCCAGAAAAAATATTTTATACACCGAATGGCGTATCTCTAGAAGAAATTGAGGAGGTACACGCAATGGGAGTTCAAATCAATATCGATAACCTTTCTATACTAGAACAATTTGGTACAAAACACCCACATGTTCCCGTATGTATACGTATCAATCCACACGTTATGGCTGGTGGAAACACCAACATATCTGTAGGACATATCGATAGTAAGTTTGGAATATCTATTCACCAACTACCGCACCTTGTTCGTATCGTTGAAAATACTAAAATGAACATCGTTGGTATCCACATGCACACAGGATCTGACATTCTTGATATTGAAGTATTCTTGTATGCAGCAGAAATTTTATTTGATGCAGCAAGAAATTTTAAAAACTTAGAATTCCTAGACTTCGGAAGCGGATTCAAAGTACCTTACAAAAAAGATGATATCGAAACAGATATCGAAGAGTTAGGTAAGAAACTATCAAAACGATTCAACGCATTCTGCGTAGAGTACGGTAAAGACTTGACCTTAATATTCGAACCAGGTAAATTTTTGGTAAGCGAAGCAGGATCATTCTTGGTGAAGGTAAATGTAATAAAACAAACAACTTCAACTGTATTTGCAGGCGTAGATAGTGGTTTTAATCACTTAATCCGTCCAATGTTATACGGTTCTCAACACCATATTGATAACATCTCAAACCCTAAAGGAAAAGAACGTTTTTATTCGGTTGTAGGTTATATATGTGAAACAGATACATTTGCAAATAACAGAAGAATTCAAGAAATAAAAGAAGGAGATATTTTAAGTTTTAGAAACGCAGGAGCCTATTGCTATTCTATGGCTTCTAACTACAATTCAAGATATAAACCAGCAGAAGTATTGTGGATGAATGGAGAAGGACATTTAATTAGAGCACACGAAACTTTTGAAGACTTGCTTAAAAATCAAATTCCACTACCCGCAACCGCTACGGTATAAATAATAAAAAAGGTGTATTTAAAAAATACACCTTTTTTGTTTACTGAAAATAATTAATCTTTTAAGATTTCTTCTAATACTTGAGCTTCTGTGCCGTTTGGAAAAGAAACTTTAATTTTCTGAGCAATCGTTGGCGCTATCTCAGTAATGGCCTTTTTAGCATAAGACTCTCCTTTTTTAATATGCCATCCGTAAAAAATAGCAGGAACATGCGTGTCATAAGTGTAAGTTGTACCGTGTGAAGTACCTGTACCTTGATATTCGATAAAACCTGGTTTATCTAAAATAATTAAATCTCCATTTTGAGTAACATCGTATCCTTTGGCTATAAAATTCAAGAAATAATCATTTCCTGTAGAATTCAATACTTCTTCCTCGGTATATACTCTTTTTACATAATCTTGAGTCATCAAATAAGACTTAAAACTAGCTTTCACCACAGCCAAATCAAGATTTTTAGCTTTGATCACCTCTCTATTAAAAAAGAGATTAAAACTAGAGTAATTTAATACCACATCAGCACCAAACGTTTTCATACTATAATCCTTCAAGTTAGCTCTAATATCTTTTGGATTAATACTATTTACATTGTACTTATTATCTTTCAAGTAAGAAACATTTTCTGCTCCAGCATGATCTGCAGTCAAAAACAATAGATAATTATCTTTACCAACTGTTTTATCTAAGTAGTTCAAAAATTCAGATATTGTTTGGTCCAATCTCAAGTAGGTATCTTGAAGCTCCATAGATCTTGGTCCCATTGAATGACCTACATAATCAGTTGATGAAAAACTAACTGCCAAAAAATCAGTAATATTATCTTTCCCTAACTCTTCCTTTTCGATAGCCTTCATAGCAAACTCTGCTAATAGATTATTTCCAAAAGGAGTTGATCGTATAACACCTGCATCATTTTTATCATACATATCTTTTAGATCATAAGGAAAAATAGGTGCTTTACTTCCATATAATTTACCTTCATAAGGATTATTATCTTCTAAGCTCTCATTATATGTACTTTTTGGCTTGAATAAATCCCAACCTTTATTGATATATGGCATGTAGTGCTTTTCATCATTAAATTTCTGCACCCATTCAGGTAGTTTTTGACCATAAAACGAACTCGAAATAAAAGAACCCGTTTTACTATACCAAAAAGCCCAATTAGCAAAATGACCAGCAGGTAGAATTGCACCACGATCTTTTAAACTTATACCTATCACCTTCCCTTGAAAATTAGTACCCATTCGCAATTCATCGGTTATAGTAGTTGATAACAGATTTTTAGGAGACATTTCTCCTTCCTCTTTAGTACCGTCACCAATAGTAATAACATCAGCATCATCTGTGCAATACATCTCTTTTCCTAATTTTCTACTAAACCATTCATTACTTACAATACCATGTACTGAAGGCGTAGTTCCTGTATAAATCGAAGCATGACCAGGCGCTGTGTAAGTTGGCATATAGTTGTAATGCATATTTTGAAACGTATACCCGCTACCCATTAATCTTTTAAACCCATCATTTGAAAAATCATTTGAAAATCGATATAAATATTCCATTTTCATTTGATCAACAACAATACCCACAACCAATTTAGGTCGCTCTTGTGCTTGTAAATTTGACATAATAACAATAGTCAAAAGAAAAACTAGTTTTTTCATCTTAAAATTTATTTTAGACTACAAAAATACACATTAAAGCAGAAAATCATTTCAAACAACATCAAGAATAACCAAGTTATTCTTTGATTTAACAATTATTTAAAAACATTGTATTATCAAACAATATAAAATTAATCAAATACAACTTGCATTCACATGAAATAAATACGGACCAGTACCAAAAACACATTTACAATTAATAAATTTGAAGCACTCAGAATAAGATTTAGAGACGTTATAAAAATCGATTTGCTCTTGTTTGAATTATCTAATCTCTTTTAAGTGATCCTCAAATTTCGAACCTGATTCCAAGTTAGAATACTCTATATAGGGTTTAATTTAAGGGCGATAAACAAAAAAACCGCAAACGTCTAAACGTTTACGGTTTTTTATTGTACTCAGAGCGGGACTTGAACCCGCACGAACATTGCTGTTCACTGGATTTTAAGTCCAGCGTGTCTACCAATTT
>NZ_JACRUI010000005.1 GCF_014305095.1 Flavobacterium kayseriense
TATACTTTTGCAGTAACCAATACAGGAAACACTACCCTTACGAATGTAATCGTAACGGATCCGATGACTGGTTTAACAATCACAGGAAACCCAATTGCAACGCTTGCAGTAGGCGCTTCTAATAGTACAATCAAAGGAACGTACACCATCACTCAAAGTGATATCGATGCGGGTAAAGTGGTGAACACCGCTTTGGCTACAGCGAAAGATCCGAAAGGAAATAGTGTAACGGATATCTCTGGTACTACCGTGACAAACGATACGCCTACGGATACCCCATTAACGCAAACTCCTCGTATTGCACTTGTGAAAACAGCTGCAGTAGGTGGAACTGGAAAACTAGGTGATGTAATTACCTATACTTTTGCAGTAACCAATACAGGAAACACTACCCTTACGAATGTAATCGTAACGGATCCGATGACTGGTTTAACGATCACTGGAAACCCAATTGCAACGCTTGCAGTAGGCGCTTCTAATAGTACAATCAAAGGAACGTACACGATCACTCAAAGTGATATCGATACGGGTAAAGTGGTGAACACCGCTTTGGCTACAGCGAAAGATCCAAAAGGAAATAGTGTAACGGATATCTCTGGTACTACAACTACTAACGATACCCCTACGGAGACTCCGTTAGCGCAACGTCCTAGTTTAGAAATAGTAAAAAATTCTACTTCAGAAAATTATACTAATGTTGGAGATATTTTGAATTATACAATCAAGGTAACGAATACCGGTAATGTAACATTATTCGCAGTTTTGGTAACTGACCCATTAACAGGTTTATCAATACTAGTACCTACACTAGAACCAGGAAAATCAATCGATTATGAACAAAACTATAGCGTAACACAAAACGATATATCAAACTTAAGTGTTACTAATATTGCTTATGTAAAAGCTACTGGTCCTGGGAATACAGAGATTTCAGCATCAGATGACGCAGTTGTTGAAGCAGCACTAGTTTTACCTTGTGGGAATGTGGTAGTTCACAATGCCTTCTCCCCTAATGGAGATGGAATAAATGAAACATTTATTATTGATAGTATTACTGATACGACTTGTTACCCAACTAATACAGTAGAAATATACAATCGTTGGGGTGTACTTGTTTATGAAGTAAAAGACTACGACAATGTTAATAGAGCTTTTAAAGGATTCTCTGAAGGTAGAGTTACCGTAAACCAATCGGTTGGTTTACCAGTAGGAACCTATTTCTATATCCTTAATTATACATCTGTCGATGGTAATGGTCAATTAGTGACTAATAAAAAAGATGGCTACCTATACCTAACTAGATAAGAATCAAACAACCAGGGTGTAAAATACCCAGGTTTATAAATTAAATCAAATGAAGAAAAATTTTCTACTACTTGCCGTATTACTAACAGGATGGTCAGGATTTGCGCAACAAGATGCTCAATTTTCACAATATATGTACAACACCATTAATGTTAATCCAGCGTATGCAGGATCAAGAGGTGTAATGAGTATATTTGCATTACACAGAACTCAATGGGTTGGGCTTGATGGTGCTCCTGTAACAAACACAGCATCCATAAATACTCCCTTAAATAATAGTAACTTGGGGCTTGGAGTATCTATTATCAATGATAAAATCGGTCCCACTGATGAAAACACAATCTCTGCAGATTTATCATATACGGTACCTACATCTGAAACTTTTAAACTTTCATTCGGTTTAAAAGCAACAGCTAATTTATTTAGTTTAGATGCTAGTAAACTTAATCCTGTACAAAGTGATCCCAGTATACGTGACTATAATAATAGGTTTACTCCCAACGTCGGAGCAGGTATTTACTACCATTCGGATAAGGCATATGTAGGTTTCTCTATACCGAATTTCATTGAATCCGACAGATATGACGACAATGAAGTAGCAATATTCAAAGAGAAAATTAATTACTACTTAATTGCTGGTTATGTATTTGATTTAAACTATAATTTAAAGTTTAAACCTGCATTGCTAACCAAATTGGTAAGCGGAGCACCTTTACAAGTAGACATTTCTGGTAACTTTCTTATTAATGAAAAATTTACGGTTGGTCTTGCTTACAGGTGGAGCGCTGCGGTTAATGCGATGGTTGGATTTCAAGTTACTGATGGATTATATATAGGATATGGCTACGATCTTGATACCACTCGATTAGGAAATTATAACGCCGGATCACATGAAGTATTTTTACGATATGACATATTTAAAAATAATAAGAAAATTACAACACCTAGATTCTTTTAAAACAATTACTATGAAAAACTTTATATATATTTCCCTACTAATAGTAAGTGTATTTTCATCAAAGTGTTATGCGCAAAAAGTTGCTAATGCAGAAAAAAAATATGATAATTACGCCTATGTTGATGCAATAAAAACTTATGAAAGAATTGCAAATAAAGGTTACAAGTCTACCGAAATTTTTAAGAATTTAGGGAATGCCTACTATTTCAATGGAGAATTAGATCAAGCAGCTAAATGGTATACTGAACTTTTTAGCATCTCATCTGACTTTGGAACTGAATACTATTATAGATATGCACAATCTTTACGCTCAATTGGTGATAATGCAAAAGCTAACAAAATCTTAGAGAAACTAAATAGTACTAATAATGATGATATTAGATTAGCATTATTTCTAAAAAACAAAAACTATTTAGAAGATATTAAAGCAAATTCAGGACGTTACAAAATAGAAGATGCTGGTATAAATTCAATATACTCAGATTACGGAACAACTATATACAACAATCAAATTGTTTTTACATCTGCGAGAGATACAGGTAGCCTAGGACAACGTAAGCATACGTGGACAAATCAGCATTTTACCAACCTCTATTCAGCTAATCTTACCGAAGACATGACTCCTGAAAGTCCAGTAAAGTTTGATCAAAACATCAAATCTAAATTTAATGAGTCTACTCCTATCTTCACAAAAGATGGTCGAACAATCTATTTTACAAGAAATAACTATCTCGAAGGGAAAAGAGGTAGAAATAGCGAAGGAATTACATTAATTAAAATTTATAAAGCTAAACTCATTAACAACGTTTGGTCAAATATAGAAGAGCTACCTTTTAATAGTGACAATTATAGTACCGCACATCCTGCTTTAAGTGCTGATGAGAAAACATTATATTTTGCATCAGATATGCCAGGAACTTTGGGACAATCAGACTTATTCAAAGTTTCAATTAATGAGGATGGTACGTATACAACTCCTCAAAATTTAGGACCTAAAATCAATACCGAAGGTCGGGAAACTTTTCCTTTTTTAAATGATGAAAACGAAATATATTTTGCATCTGATGGTCATCCCGGACTTGGAGGTTTAGATGTTTTTATGTCAAAAATAGATTCAAAAGGATCATTCACTGAAGTTATAAATTTAGGTGCTGAGATCAATTCTCCTAAAGATGATTTTGCTTATATAATTGATACAAAATCAAGAGTAGGTTTTTTTACTTCGAATAAAGATGGTGGATTAGGTTACGACGATATTTATAAATTTACTGAAACTAAGAAATTAATATGTGAGCAGCTGCTTAACGGGCAAGTAACAGATTTAATAACAAACGAGATTTTGCCAAATACAAAAGTAAGTTTACTTGATAAAGAACTGAACTTAATAGGTGAAGTTATATCTGATGCAAAAGGCTTTTATTCTTTTACTGTAGAATGTGGAAAAACATATAGCATTAGAATCCAAAAACCTGAATATAGTTCTAAAGAGGAAAAGGTAATTATTCCTAAAGTTAGCGGAACTACATACAAACCAACAACTTTAGAAAAGGTGGGTTGCAATGTAGTAGTAGGTGATGATTTAGGTAAATGTTTCGGGATTACGATGATCTATTTTGACCTTGATAAATCAAATATTAGACGCGAAGCTGCACTTGATCTAGAAAAAATATTAGATGTCCTAAAAGAGAATCCGAATATGGAGATAGATGTTCGTTCACATACAGACAGTAGACAAACATTCAAGTATAATGAAGCATTGTCCGATAGAAGAGCCAAATCAACAATTAGTTGGCTAATCAAAAATGGAATCGATGCAAAACGATTAACTGGAAAAGGTTACGGAGAGTCACAACTTATAAATAAATGTGCTGATGGCGTAGAATGTACCGAAGAAGAACATCAAAGAAACAGAAGAAGCGAATTTATAATAACTAAACTATAAGTTTTAAATTATATAGTTCATTCCAATATAAAGATTAAATAACTTTAGTCAAATAATTAAAAAAGTATTTACAAATGTAAAATTTGTAAATACTTTTTTTTGTTCTAGTCTTAGATATTTACAGATTGATCGAAATATTTATAAAGCTTGACAACAACTCTAATAAATAGAATAATGTATCCTTACTTACTTCTCTACGATAATTAAAGGCTCTTACTTATATACGTCAGATAAAAAATCCTTTTATTATAGTTTAGTTTAAACCTACTAAATCTATATAATTAAATTATTGAAAATCATTAAATCATGGGATACTATTTTAATTGATTTTATCTGTACTCTTATATTAAAAATACAATTGTATCTAATCCAAAAGTAATTCTTAACCTATTTAAGCCACATTAACTAAAAAGAGCATTATGATATAGGCTTATTAGTCTTCTGCCAAAAAAAGACCTAAGAACTATTAAAACTATAGGGAAGCCCCTATCCTACTTAATCTACTTTCTAATTTTGTTACATTACCTAATTTCATTATTTAAAAATGGATTATTTCATTCCTATGATTTTAAAAATGTACTTAATGAAAGTACTTGAAAATAAAAATTATATTATACAAACTTGACCTTATAGTTATTTTTTAAGTACAGCCCTCAAAATTTAATCATAGTTGATAAATATGTATTATGATAACCTGCTACACTCGTACCTGTTTCTATTGCTATAAAAACTACTAAAAGTACTAAAAGCTTATAATCAAGTGGTACATTCAACAACTTAATGCAACACTTTTACTTTTATGAATTTGTTGTTAAAGGAAAAGAAGCCTACCCGATTACCCTTTTTAAAACGTGTTATAATAAAAACTTTATTATCCGAAAAGTGATGAATTAAATATATTTCCATGCAATTAGACAAAAATAGTAATTTGATTCTCAGAGAAATTAAAAAATAGATTTACATTCCCTTTGATCTTTAGCAAGCATATCTTTTAGATTTTTGTGCTAATGACTATTATTTAAACAAAAGAAATCTTGATGAATAAACACTGATTTGATGTTAAAAGTATTTGTATACATGAGATTACTTAATAATCACTCTATCTAACAAATCGCTGGAAATATTAAAAATTTATATCAAAATGATTCAATACTAACGGTGGCTAAATTGTGGGCTTTAGACGAAAATCGCAATAATTAAAAAGATTAAGAGAAAATCAGGATTTACATGCGTCATTTTTCTCAAATGCAGCACATCGAAAACTAATACGCAAGCTGTGCCTACAACTATAAACATCTTAATCCTAGAAGCAAGAAATACAATTACTTACTTTAATAAAATGGAAATGGATAATCACAAATGGATAACCCTAAACAAAGATGTTAATATCTATTTTTGTGAATTCTTATTCATCTAGTAAAAAGATACAAATTGCAATACAAATGGGCTTTTTAGACGCTATGTTTAAAAGAAAACAGACTTTAATAGCATGTCCGAACAACAACTAAAAATAGTGCGAGAGCACCTTAATAACAGATCAAGGAAAGTCCTAGGACAAAACATCAGTAGATATGCTAGAACTTAAAATAAGTAAGATCAATATACAAGGTTCACAACCGTATTGCGCAGTTGATCATTGACTAAAAAGATTAATTGTTCAATATGATCTTGAAGCTACCATAAGCCATCTATTTGAATTCTATACTATGGCTAAAATCATTAGATTGTTACATGGTGATCATTTCTCCATTATACCTTTGAATGGTGCTTAAATTATTTCAACCATCATATTCACTTCAGAAATTTTGTGATGAATGCAGTATATCAACTCACCCAAATTACAAGTATTTGGTAGTAGCCTAGGAAATCATATCAGGGATTCCAAAATAAAAAGCTGTTAAATGGGAATAGTAATAAAAATAGAAATTAAAATAAAATTTTCATACTGGAGATTGTATGATAATTATAAAAAATAAGATGTTTTGATTACCATTGTAATGCCAATCGACTAATTGAGAACATATACTTGTTCCTCTCGAAACTTTATGATTTATACAATAGCTTAAATTAATAGCAAGCTGTACCATAAATTAAGATGAAGTTATATTTTATCAGAGATTGATAAATATAATTTACAGCAGTAATACATGACAAACTATAGAGAGCAATAGCTTCCGAAAGTAAACTAATTAGAAAACAATCTGATGAAATTAATTTTCAAATGGCGCGCGCATTAACTATTAAAGGTAGAAAGCAATTACAAATTATAAGTCATTTATAAGTACCACAAAAAAGAGACTCTAAAATAGAGCCTCTTTTATGATGAAATACAAAAAAAATACGATTTGGGGAACTATATATATTTTGTATTTACTGTATGTTACACATTATATTCTAACAAATATATTAGTGTAATATTTTTTTCCTGTAGTAGCGTTTTCTCTAATCGCTATCCCAAAGTGTGTAAAATTACCTTCAATATTGTCTTTATGACTGGCGCTTTTTAACCAAGCATTGACAGCTGACTCTGGAGAATTGTAATTATAAGCAATATTCTCTCCAACATTTTTTGCACCAACTACTTTTACAATATCTTCTGATCTTGATACGAAACCATCGTGACTCACTACATTTTTAGTGATCATATATTGATCATGCTCCTCTGATTTAACAGAAACATAATTTATTGGCTCTAATGCATTTAAACCAATACTAACTCTGTAATCGTTGATTAATTTCATAGCTGCTAACTCAGAAACTGAATATTCAAATTTTACTGCAACTTGCGATTTAGCTGTAACCGAATTATCTTCTGCTGAATCCGCAGAACAAGAGCTCATCATAAATATTATTCCTGCAACAAACAGGATGCTAAGTAATTTTGCTTTCATAAGTTAGTAGTTTAAGTTTAAAGTAGATTGTGGGGCAAACTTCTTTAAGTTTATATATCGTTTGTATTTTATATATACTCAAACATACTACTTATTTCTGCTTAAAAGCAAATAAAATCGACTAAATACATTAAATAAACAAAAATAAGATAATTATCTTACAATTAACCCGCAATTGTCAAATAATCAGAATAACTTGATAAGCAATAGTGCATTATTAATAAGACACTTAATTTTACTAATTTCCAAAATTCTTCTTATATGAATTTCTATAACAAAATTACGTTCATAACGAAAGGTACAATTATGTTTTGAAATATCTTTTTACATGCCTTTTGCTTTGATTACTAAAATAGAAAATAGAGACGGTCAATTATAGTACTTTGCCACACATTTGAAAAAGAAAACACTACAATAGCGAATACTACGTCACAACTTTTAACGAGAAGAGGCCATCATTTCTGATGGCCTCTTCTTGCTGTAAAAACAACAAAAAATTAGATTTGGGGCAAATTATTTTTTTTTGTCTTTAAAATATTTTAGATTTTTACAAATATATTTGTATAATATTTTTTACCAGTTGTCGCGTTTTCTCTTATAGCAATTCCAAAATGTGTAAAATTACCTTCGATATTTTCTTTATGACTTTCGCTTTTTAGCCAAGCATTTACAGCACCTTCTGGCGTATTATAATTGTAGGCAATATTTTCACCAACATTCTTTGCTCCAACAACTTTAACGATATCTTCAGATCTTGAAACAAATCCATCGTGACTCACTACATTTTTAGTGATCATGTATTGATCATGCTCCTCTGATTTAACTGAAACATAATTGATTTGTTGTAATACACTTAAACCTTTACTCACTCTGTAATCGTTGATTAACTTCATTGTCGCTAATTCTGATGCAGTGTATTCAAACTGAACTGAAGTTTGTGCTTTAGCAGTTACTGAAGTTTCTTCGGCTGAATCTGAAGAACACGAATTCATTGATAAGATTACAAACATTAATACTGTAGCGCGGAGTAAAATTGTTTTCATAAAATAGTAGTTTAAGTTTAAAGTAGATTGTGGGGCAAACTTCTTTAGGTTTATATATCGTTTCTGATTTGTCTCTACCCAAACATAGTAATATATTCGGTTTAAAAGCAAATAAAATCGACAAACTACATAAAATAATCATTTTTAATGTATTTATCTTACATCAAGGAGATAATCTCTCAATTTTCCAGCTAAAGTCATCTTGAGCTATATATCGAATTCTATCGTGCAATCTATTTGGTCTACCTTGCCAAAACTCCACTTCTACCGGATTAACAAGATAACCTCCCCAGTGCTCTGGTCTAGGAATGACCATCCCTTCATATTGTACTGCTAAATTCTTTAAATTTTCCTCTAGATAACTTCTAGATGGTACAACCTCGCTTTGATTCGACACAATAGCTCCAAGCTTACTCCCATCTGGCCTAGATTCGAAATAACTATCAGATATTGTTGTAGACACTTTCCGGGCTATACCCTTAATAATTACCTGGCGCTCCATAGCGTGCCAAAAAAAGGAAAGACATACATGTGGGTTCAGTTCAATAGCTTTTCCTTTATCGGAGTTGTAATTGGTATAAAAGATAAAACCTTCTTCAGTGTATTTCTTTAATAATACCACACGAGATCGAGGAAAACCATCCGCTCCGACGGTAGATATTGTCATAGCATTGACCTCCCCACCGTCTCCAAAATCCTCTACTTCATGAAACCAACGGTTGAAAAGATTAATAGGATCCTCAGGAATTGAAGTTTCTAACAATTCACTCTTTTCATATGACTTTCTATAATTACTTAAATCTTCCATGATTTTTTATTTTTTAATATCTCTAATCGTATTTAAATTATTTACTACTAAATTCAAAGGTTTTACCATCATCTGCCAACTGCACTTTATCAAATATAGTTTCAGCTTCCTCTTTAAAAACGCTAATATTTTCGTACCGTGTTGAATAATGGCCTAGAATTAATTGCTTAACATTTGCTTTTAGGGCTATCGTAGCTGCTTCAACAGCGGTAGAGTGTTTTGTTTTTTTTGCTAATAGCTCTTCTGATTGTAAAAAAGTTGATTCATGATACAATACATCTACATTTGCAATAATTGGAACTATCTCTTCACTGTAGGCCGTATCGGAACAAAATGCATAGCTTTGAGGAGCAATGGGATCATGTGTTAATTGTTCATTTTTAATCACGCTACCATCATCAAGTGTAATGTCTTTTCCGTTTTTAATATTCTGAAAAAAACACGATTCGATATCAAATTTTTTAACTGCCGCCACATTTAATTTTCTCTTGTCTAATTTTTCTCTAAACAAGAACCCATTAGTATAAATACGGTGTTTTAACGGAATTGTACTTACACTGACTTTATCATCTTCATACACTAGTTCACTACTTTTGCTTGACAGTTCGGTAAAATGTAATTTGTAATTAATCCAAGAATCAGTAAGTTTCATTTGTAACATAATGATCTCTTTAATTCCAACTGGACCATATATATTTATGTCTGTAGTACGTCCTAATAACGTAAAAGTTGAAATTAAGCCTATCAGACCATAAAAATGATCACCATGCAAATGTGAAATAAAGATGTGATTTATTTTCGAAAATTTTATCTTATTTTTTCGTAATTGAACTTGTGTTCCTTCACCACAATCAATAAGAAATAGTCTATTTCTAATCTCTAAAACCTGTGAAGTTGGGTTAGTGAAAGTTCGGGGAGTAGCTGCATAGCAACCTAATATTGTTAAATTCAAGTTTACATTTTTAATTGGTGAAGATTTAAAACATGAAAATCAAAATTTAAAAACCTAAATCTCGCTCAATCTCTTCCATTTCAATAACATCATGTGCTTCTAATAAAGAGGGCACCACGGTTAATTGATCAGGAACTGCATTGTAATCTATATTTAAAACAACGATTACAAAAGATTTTTTAGCTTTCTTGTGTTGTTTTGATAACAGAGAAAGTGACTTGATATCTGTAATTGATAGATCACTGTATTTAGACAAGTCTACAATAATGTTTAAAGGTTCAAAAGCTTTGTATTGGTTTGTTAACTTCATCAAAAAAGTACTAAAATCGCCTTGAGTATCTTTTATTGTAACTGAATGCCCTTTTTCACTAACTTTCATACTTTTATCTTTTAATTTTTAATAACTATAGTTTGTTATTTTATTAGCCCCTATTGAATTTTAGATGCTAATAGATAAATTACCGCCATACGGATTGCAACTCCATTCTCTACTTGATTTAAAATCACAGATTGGTTAGAGTCTGCTACATCTGAAGTTATTTCAACTCCCCGATTGATAGGGCCTGGATGCATTATTACAATTTCCTTGTGTAAAGAATCTAATAGCTGCTTATCAAGTCCATATTGTTGTGCATACTCTCTGGTTGATGGAAAATAATTTACATCCATACGTTCATTTTGTACACGCAACATATTAGCTACATCACACCATTCTAAAGCTTTTCGGAGATTAGGTTCTACTTGTACTCCTAATGATTCGATATATTTAGGAATTAATGTTTTAGGTCCGCAAACTTTAACCTCGGCGCCTTGCATTTGCAAAGCATAAATATTGGACAAAGCCACTCGAGAATGTAAAATATCGCCTACGATAACCACTTTCTTCCCTCCTACATCACTTAATTTTTCACGTATAGAATAACTGTCCAGTAAGGCTTGAGTGGGATGTTCATGTGCCCCATCTCCGGCATTTATTATACTTGCTTTTACATTTTTAGATAAAAAATACGCAGCTCCAGGATTTGCATGGCGCATAACAACCATATCAACTTTCATCGAAAGTATATTGTTAACCGTGTCTATAAGTGTCTCTCCCTTTTTAACTGACGATTGTGCCGCCGAAAAACTAATTACATCAGCTGATAGTCTTTTTTGAGCTAGCTCAAAAGATAATTTAGTACGGGTACTATTTTCGAAAAAAATATTAGCAATGGTAATATCTCGTAAAGAGGGAACTTTTTTGATAGGTCTATTAATAACTTCTTTAAAATGATCAGCAGTTTCAAATATTAAGTCAATATCATTTTTGTTGATGTATTTGATACCTAATAAATGATCTACGCTTAATTCTTTCATTTTATTTTGAGATTATTGTATTTAAAAAATTGTTGGTTGATGCTGATTAAAACTAGTTGGTTACCAAATAGACTTTATCTTCACCATCATTTTCTTCCCAACTCACCTTGACTTTTTCGTTATTAATAGCATCTACTTGTCTGCCTCTATAATCCGGCTGAATAGGCAGATTACGACTAAATCTTCTATCGATTAAAACGAGTAGTTCTATCTCTGAAGGACGGCCAAAAGACTGAATAGCAGTCAATGCAGAGCGAATACTTCTTCCAGTAAATAATACATCATCAATAAAAATGACTTTTTTATTCTCAACGATAAAATTTATTTTGGTCTTATTTGCCTCTAAAGGTTTTTCTGTCCTACGAAAGTCATCTCTAAAAAAAGTGATGTCTAGGTACCCTAATTTAATTTCAGGAGTTGCATATTCTTTCTCTAAAATACTTTTAAGTCTCTCCGCAAGAAAGGTTCCTCGGGGCTGAATCCCGACTAAAATTGTATCCGAAAAATCTAAGTGCTTTTCAATCAACTGGCAAGCCAAACGATGTAAAATAACGTTTACTTCTTTTGAATTAAGCAATACTTTTTCGGTCATAGTCTTAGTTTCTGTTGGTGTAGCAAATATACATATTTCAAAGTAGGTATTAAAATTTTATTTTTGCAAAACACATCTTAGAATATTGAAACTCTTAATAATAATTATATAATATTCAAATAGTACAACAATTGTACTTTTACCTTATTATTAAACATCGCTAAAACATATATTATGAAAAATCAAATACTAAGAGTACTTATGCTGCTTGTAGCTTCACTGTCGTTTACAAGTTGCGAACTAATAGGAGGAATATTCAAAGCAGGAATGGGAGTTGGAATATTTATTGTCATTGCAATAATCGCAATCGTTTTGATTGTAGTCAGCAAACTTTTTGGAAAGAAATAACTAAAAATAAAAAAGCTCCTTAATAATGATTTAGGAGCTTTTTCTATTGATATTAAAAAGTATAATTTTTACTTGGCGTACATCTTTACTCTCAATTCTTGTATTTTTTCATCGTCAAGGTATTCGTCAAATGTCATGTAACTATCGATAACACCTTTAGGAGTTAGCTCTACTACTCTATTACCAACAGTTTGAGCAAATTCATGATCATGCGTAGTGAAGATAACTGATCCCTTAAAATTCTTTAATGAATTATTAAAAGCTGTGATCGACTCTAGGTCCAAGTGATTGGTTGGTTCATCTATCATCAATACATTTCCTCTCTCCATCATCATGCGAGAAAGCATACAACGCACTTTCTCTCCTCCTGATAATACGCGACATGTCTTTAAAGCTTCTTCTCCTGAGAAAATCATTTTACCAAGAAAACTGCGAATATTAACCTCGTCACGTTCTTCCTCTGTCTTTACCCATTGACGCAACCAGTCTACTAGTGACAAATCGCTCTCAAAGAAAGAATGATTTTCAACTGGTAAATAGGCTTGATTTGTGGTAACTCCCCAATCAAAATTTCCGGCATCTGCCGTTTGGTTTCCGTTTAAAATTTCGTAAAAAGCGGTAGTAGCTCTAGAATCTTTAGAAAAAAGGACAATCTTATCTCCTTTAGCCATATTTAAATCCACACCTTTAAACAAAACTTCTCCGTCTATAGAAGCACTAAGTCCTTGAACATTTAAAATTTGATCTCCTGCTTCACGCTCTTGATCAAAAATAATTGCGGGGTAACGACGGCTGGAAGGTTTTATCTCTGAAATATTTAATTTCGAAATCATTTTTTTACGAGAGGTAGCTTGCTTAGACTTCGCCACATTCGCTGAGAAACGACGAATAAATTCTTCTAATTCCTGCTTTTTCTCTTCAGCTTTTTTGTTTTGCTGTGCACGTTGTTTTGCTGCTAACTGACTTGACTCATACCAAAAAGTATAATTTCCTGAATAATGATTTATTTTACTAAAATCAATATCAGATATATGTGTACAAACTGAATCTAAAAAGTGACGGTCATGTGAAACGACAATTACCGTATTTTCATAGTTTGCTAAAAAGTTTTCTAACCAAGCGATAGTTTCAAAATCTAGGTCATTTGTTGGCTCATCCATGATTAATAAATCAGGATTTCCAAATAAAGCTTGCGCCAACAAGACACGCACCTTAATCTTACCTTCAAGATCCCCCATTAATGTATAGTGATGTTCCTCAGTAATACCAAGATTTGATAACATCGAAGCTGCATCTGAGTCGGCATTCCACCCGTTCATTTCTTCAAATTGCACTTGCAACTCCCCTATTCTATCTGCATTTTTATCATTGTAATCAAGATAAAGTTCATCCATTTCTTTTTTAACGGCGTACAAAACTTTATTTCCCATGATTACAGTTTCCAATACTGTATGTTCATCAAACATATTGTGGTTTTGGTTTAAAACCGACATACGTTTTCCTGGCTCTAAATGAATGTGACCTGAAGTAGGATCCATTTCACCTGAAATAATTTTAAGGAAAGTAGATTTTCCAGCACCATTCGCACCAATAACTCCGTAAATGTTACCGTGTGTGAAGGTTGTATTTACTTCGTCAAACAAAATTCTTTTGCCAAACTGAACTGATAAATTATTAACTGTTAACATGAATATCTTTTAAAAAATTTGTGCAAAAGTACAAAAAAAATACCGATTTAAAGAAAGGCAATTACTATACTTATTCTGTCTAGCAATCATTATTTTCCTTTTATGATAAATCTATTTCAAGTATTAAAATTCATTCAAAAAACAAACATCACGAAATTTTAACGTATTTAATTTTAATTATATTTTTTTTTATTTGGCTTTAAATATACATTTACCGTTAAACTAAAACTTAAATAGAAAAAACTAAAAAATGGAAACCGAAAATCTACAAACTAAATGGGGACAATTTATCTCCTTAATCATCGTCTTTTTCTTTTGGGGATTTGTTGGTTCGGCCAATGACATCCTTATACCCGTATTCAAAAAGGTGTTTACCCTATCTCAAGTGCAATCACAATTAGTAGCTTGGGCATTTTATGTTGCTTATTTTGTTGGATCAATTATCTTCTTTTTAGTATCTGTAAAAGTCGACGTTTTACAAAAATTTGGTTATAAAAAAACACTTTCAGCTGGATTGTTGCTCTCAGCTATAGGATCGTTCATGTTCGTTCCAGCTGCTACAATGGAAAGCTTTCCTTTTTTCTTGACAGCTCTTTTTACTGTAGGGTTAGGTTTTTCTATTCAGCAAATTGTTGCTAACCCTTTAGCTATAAAAATGGGGAGTCCTGCAACTGGTGCACATCGTTTAACATTGGCAGGTGGTATCAATTCATTTGGAACAACAATAGGTGCAATCTTGTTAGGAATTGCTCTATTTGGAATGGGAAATGACAAAAAAACGGCTCTATCACTTGAGGATATAAAATTACCATTCATTATTTTGGGAATTGCGTTCATAGTAGTTGCTATTTTTATGAATTTTTCTAAAATTGAAAACCCTGCAAAAATTGAAAAAACAGTTGTTGCAGAAGGTACTGATAAATTTAGAATTTTAGATTACCCACAGCTCTACTTGGGTATGCTAGCTATCTTTATATATGTAGGAACAGAAGTTACAATTATTAGTAACCTACCTGCTTTGCTTCAAACTGCAGAATTTGGAAACGTTTTAGAAGACGCTATTTCACCCTTCATTGCACTATATTGGGGAAGTCTTATGATAGGTCGTTGGAACGGCGGTGTTAATGTATTTAATACCACTAAAATCATGAATATCTCTTTAAAATTCATCGTACCAATGATTGCATTTGGCGTTATCATAGGTGCCAATATGTTCGCTGGTCACGACGTGTCTGAATTTTATATCTACCCACTTTGGATCTTATTGTTTATTGCTGTAAGTTTCGTTGGAGGAAAAAATGCTGGAAAAACATTAATGTTATTTGGACTTTCTGGTGTTGCAATGATGTTCATCGGACTAGTAACTACAGACATCACGTATACAAAATTCTTCATAATCTCTGGTGGATTATTTGCTTCTATCATGTGGCCTTCTATTTTTGATCTAGCTATCGCAGGTCTAGGCAAAAACACAGGGAAAGCTTCTTCGTTCTTAATCATGATGATACTTGGTGGTGGTGTAATTCCGTTACTTCAAGGAAAAATTTGCGATTATGACCTGACTCATGCAGATGGTATTCTAGGTATCACGTGGACACATTTCTCTTACGTTGTTCCACTACTTGGATTCGCTTATCTAGGATTTTATGGATTTTATTGTCCTAAAATACTAAGAAAACAAGGGATACTACAAGTTGAAACTGAAGGTGGAGGACACTAGTTAATTAAAATATTTTTTAGATAAATCATAAAAACCATCAAAAATATTTGATGGTTTTTTTATGGCACCAATTTTGAATTCTTCAGTAATATAAAATACATTTGCTTAAATAACCTGCTATGAAAAAAACACTACTCTTACTTGCTTTTGTATTATTTATTGCTTCCTGCGGAATAAAAAACACTCAAACTCTAATAAGCGAAGGTAACTATGACACTGCCATTGACAGAGCTGTAGAAGGTTTGCGTTCCAATAAAAACGCTAAAGGGAAACAAGATTACATATATCTTTTAGAAGAGGCTTTCGCCAAAGCAAAGGAGCGTGATCTAAGCGCCATTCGCTTTTGGGAACAAGAAGCAAACCCACAAAACTTGGAAAAAATTTATACAACGTATGTTGCGCTGGCCGATCGTCAAAATCAAATCGCCCCCTTATTACCCTTACAATTACTTAAAGAAAACAAGAATGCTAAGTTCATTTTTAGTAATTACAATACTGAAATCATAAATAGCAAGCAGAAACTTTCATCATTTTTATATGACAACAGTAAGGCCTTGCTACTAACAAAAAATAAGGCTAACGCCCGAAGAGCATTTGATGACTTAGTTTATTTAAACCGAATCAATCCTAATTTTAAAGAAACTAATGATTTAATGATCGAAGCTCAAAGCAAAGGAACTGATTATGTAAAAGTCTCATTGCAAAATGATACCAATCAACTTATTCCTTTGCAACTGCAAAAAGAACTCATGGATTTTAACACCTATGGTTTAGATCAAAAATGGACCATTTTTGATAGTAGCAATCAAAAAGGGGTAAGTTACGATTATGGATTAATTCTCAATTTCAATCAAATTGATATTTCACCAGAGCAAATAAAAGAGAAAGAGTTTGTAAAAGAAAAGCAAATAAAAGATGGAGTAAAAGCTTTAGTAGATAGTAGAGGAAAAGTTGTAAAAGACAGTCTAGGCAAACCAATTATGGTCGATAATCTTAAAACCATTCAGATCAGAATATATGAATTCTACCAATTTAAAGCCTGCTACATAGCTGCTAATGTCAATTTTATAGACTTAAAAAGTAATCGCGTTTTAGAATCTTTTCCAATTGCAACTGAATCTGTTTTTGAAAATACCTATGCAACTTACAAAGGGGATAGAAGAGCTACTGAGAGTGAATATTACACTTATTTTGACCGGAGAGCATTACCGTTTCCTAACAATGAGCAAATGGTTTACGACACCGCCCAAGATTTAAAAGCTAAATTTAAGACTATTATTAGTCGCAATAATTTTACAGGAAACCGCTAATTTCTGAGCATTTTACTTCCCCATATAAAATCACACTGCATTAAAATTTTGTTAGAATTTTAAATTTTAATGCAGTGTATTAAAATTATGTGTACTTTCGCAATATGAATAAAAAGAGTGTACATACAATCTCTACCTCACGGACAATAAAATTAGCTACTTCTCCCGTAGTGCGGATGCTGTAATTACAGTACCCAAGATTTATTTTATTTTATTCATTTTTACCTTTTCCTATTTTGAAATTATATTCGTTCGTCATTGGACTAGCGCATGCTAGCGACATTCAAATAACCAGCATTAGTTTACTCATAACCATTTGCTGCTCAATATTTTGTTATTTATTTCATAACTTTGATTGTAATAACAAAACCTTTTGTAGAAACAAATTCATCCCATTATTTAATCCACAAATTCATCTTCTGAAATGAATATCTCTATTGTTATAACTCAGGAAGAACATTTTAAGTACGCACAAATTATTTGCGATACTATAGAATCGTCTGCCTTATTGAGAGGAACCGGAATTGCTAAACGTACACCTGAATACATCCAAAAAAAGATGGAAAACAAGGATGCCGTAATTGCCTTAGTTGATGGAACTTTTGCCGGTTTTTGCTACATAGAAAGCTGGCAAGACAGTAATTATGTAGCACATTCAGGGTTAATTGTGCATCCTGATTTTAGAAACCTTGGCTTGGCAAAAAAAATTAAAGCAAAAGTTTTTGATTATTCTCTAAAAAAATACCCTAATGCTAAGGTTTTTGGGATCACGACTGGTTTAGCCGTTATGAAAATTAACTCCGAGCTAGGATACAAACCCGTTCCTTTCTCTGAACTAACAACTGATCCAAGTTTTTGGAAAGGATGTCAAACCTGCACCAACTATGAAATTTTAAAAAGTAAAGACAATAAAATGTGCTTGTGCACCGGAATGCTTTTTGATCCTAAGGAAAAAGCAAAGCATCCGCCTAAGCACCCTTTTAATGTCCGGATTTGGAACCGTTTAAAAAAAATCAAACAAGCTCTTTTCTTAGAGGAGTAAAAAATTAAACTAATCACTTGCGGGATTTTACCACAAGATCAAAAAATGAAAAAATGAAAAAAGTTGTATTAGCCTACAGCGGCGGTTTAGATACTTCCTACTGTCTAAAATATTTGAAAAACGAAAAAGGATATGAAGTTCACACCGTCTTAATCAACACCGGTGGTTTTGATGATGCCGAATTAACAGCAATTGAAGAAAGAGCCTATGAATTAGGAAGCGCACAACACGCTAACCTTACCATCGTTGATAAATATTATGACAAAGCCATTAAATACTTAATTTATGGTAATGTTCTTAAAAATAATACGTACCCTTTATCTGTAAGTGCCGAGCGTGTTTTTCAAGCTATTGAAGCAATTAAATATGCTAAGTCTGTAGGTGCCGAAGCCATCGCTCATGGAAGTACAGGTGCAGGAAATGACCAAATTCGTTTTGACTTAATATTTCAAACTATCGCTCCCGAAATTGAAATCATCACTCCTATCAGAGACTTGAAATTATCAAGACAAGAAGAGGTCGATTATTTATCAAAAAACGGCGTGCATTATTCATGGGAAAAAGCACAATATTCAATCAATAAAGGACTTTGGGGAACAAGCGTTGGAGGAAAAGAAACTTTAACATCTAATCAACCTCTTCCTAACGAAGCTTATCCTTCACAATTGCAAAAAGATGGAGAAGAAAAAGTGACATTAACCTTTGAAAAAGGAGAATTGGTGCAGATTAATAATATCAAAAAATCACCAATCGATAATATTGTAATTCTTGAAAAATTAGCAAATGCATTTGCTATTGGTAGAGATACTCATGTGGGTGATACGATTATTGGAATTAAAGGAAGAGTCGGTTTTGAAGCTGCTGCACCGCTAATTATTATAAAAGCACATCATTTATTGGAGAAACACACTCTTGGTAAATGGCAACAATATTGGAAGGAGCAACTAGGAAACTGGTACGGAATGTTGTTTCATGAAGGTCAATTTCTTGATCCTGTAATGCGCAATATCGAGGCGTTCCTTGAAGATACTCAAAAAACAGTAAACGGGAAAGTTATCGTTACTTTAAAACCGTATCACTTTACGCTTGACGGAATTGAATCAGATAATGATTTAATGAATACAGGTTTTGGTCAATATGGCGAAATGAACAACGCTTGGACTTCAGATGACGCAAAAGGTTTTATCAAAATTTTAGGTAACGCCCAAAATATTTTTTCAGCTGTAAATAACGAGACGTACGAATAATTAATTTTAGTAATTTTTAATATTATGAAAATAAAAGCACTTATTTTATTACCGTTATTTTTTATCATTTTCGGATGTACTAATGATGATTCTCCTGAAAAAGAACCATTAAAAAGTATTACTTATGAGGTCTTACTATTTGATTATAAAGCTGATACAGGTAATAACACATCTAGGTTACGTTATGAGATAAAGTTTACTAATCCTAATAATGTTGACGTAAAAGGAAATTATAAGATAACATATGACGCTGATGGACTTATTCTAACTCCTATTAGAAAAGTACCCAACGACGATCCTTATGAAAAAATTGGAGCGAACTCCTTTTATACCGTTAGCTATGATGTTGAATCAGCAATTGATATAAACAAAGGAAAGATTAACTCAATAAAGTTCGTGACGGCAGAATTTATTTTTGCTACGGAATAAAACATAAAAATAGATTGATTTTATTTTTACAAACCAATCTTAAAAATAAAAAATTATGATTAACATAGGAATAATAGGCGGTTCAGGATATACAGCAGGAGAATTAATTAGAATCTTGATGTTTCATCCTAATGCAAAGCTTGATTTTGTTTACAGCACTACAAATGCTGGAAAACCAATATCAATTGCACACCATGATTTATTGGGTGATCTCGAAATGAACTTTACAGACACTGTGAATCCTAACGTTAATGTAGTTTTTCTTTGTTTAGGACATGGTAAATCGATTTCATTCTTAAAAGAAAACAAGTTTGCAAGTCATACTAAAATTATCGACTTAGGAAACGATTTTCGTTTAAACAAGGACAAAGATTTTGAAGGAAAATCATTTGTCTATGGCCTTCCTGAACTAAACAAAACCAATATTAAAAATGCTAATTATATTGCAAATCCAGGTTGCTTTGCAACAGCAATTCAATTGGCTTTATTGCCTTTAGCATCACATAATTTGCTTACTAGCGACGTGCACATCAATGCTACCACAGGTAGTACTGGTGCCGGAGTGAGTCCGTCTGAGACAACACATTTTAGTTGGAGATCCAATAATATGTCACATTACAAAGCTTTTGACCACCAACATTTGGGAGAAATTAACCAAAGCGTAAATCAGTTGCAAGCTTCTTACAATGACGAAATAATCTTTGTTCCAAATAGAGGAGATTTTGCGAGAGGAATTTTTGCTACGCTGTACACCACCGTTGAAGAAAGCTTAGAGGATTTGGTAGCCAAATATGAAGCCTATTACAAAGACCAACCTTTCGTAACAGTAACAACTGCAAATATCAACATGAAGCAAGTGGTACAAACTAACAAATGCATCATCAGTTTAATGAAAAAAGGAAACCGAGTTCTAATCACTTCAATAATTGATAATCTAGTGAAAGGTGCCTCTGGACAAGCCGTTCAAAATATGAACCTCATGTTCGGACTTGATGAAACAACGGGATTGCATTTGAAACCATCAGGGTTTTAAAAATTTGTTTCAAGTTTAAAGTTTAAGGTTGCTCACGTAACTTGAAACTTTAAACCTTAAACCATTTAAACAAAAACACAATGAACTTATTTGACGTTTACCCATTATATCCTATTACCCCTGTAAAAGCACTTGATTGCATAATTACAGACGAGAACGGAATCGAATATTTAGATTTATACTCTGGTCACGGAGTAATTTCTATTGGACATACGCAACCGTATTATGTCGCAAAAGTAAAAGATCAGTTGGAGAAATTGAGCTTTTACTCAAATGCCATCCAAAATCCATTGCAGGTGGAACTGGCAGAAAAACTTGGGAAACTTTCAGGTTACACCGATTACAGCTTATTTTTGTGTTCTTCGGGAGCAGAGGCTAATGAAAACGCCTTAAAAATGGCCTCTTTTCATACCAATAAAGCAAGAGTAGTTTCTTTTGAAAATGCTTTTCACGGACGTACGTCGGCAGCTGTGGCGACAACGGATAATCCGAAAATTGTCGCTCCAATCAATGCGCAGCAAGTGGTTACTTTTTTGCCATTAAACCAAATTGATTTGGTTGAAGCTGAACTTAAAAAAGGAGATGTTGCTTGTGTCATCATCGAACCTATTCAAGGTGTTGGTGGTTTAGATCAAGGAACAACCGAGTTTTTTCAAGCACTTGAAAAAGTATGCAAAGCACATGATGTGGTTTTGATTATGGATGAAGTGCAATCGGGTTTTGGAAGAAGCGGAAAATTCTTTGCACACCAATTTCACGGCATTACGCCTGATATTATATGCATGGCAAAAGGTATGGGGAACGGTTTCCCAATTGGTGGAATTTTAATCGCACCTCATTTCAAAGCAAGCTACGGTTTACTAGGGACTACTTTTGGTGGAAGTCATCTAGCTTGTGCCGCAAGTATCGCTGTTCTTGAAGTCATCGAAAAAGAAAACTTGATGGCAAATGCTAGTAAAATCGAAGCCTATTTCTTGGAAGCGATCAAAGTAATTCCCGAAATAATCAAAGTAAAAGGAAGAGGATTAATGCTAGGAGTCGAATTCGATTTTGATGTAAGCGCCTTGAGAAAGAAAATGATTATTGAAAAACATATTTTTACTGGTGGAGCTAATAATAAGAACTTATTAAGAATCCTTCCTCCTTTAACGATAACAACGGCTGCTATTGATACATTTATTGTGGCTTTGCAGGAGTCATTGACTGAGTTGAAGTAGTTTTAAGGTTTAAATTAAAATCTGCTAAATCTGTGAAATCTGCGTGCTACTATTTTCACGCAGATCTCGCAGATTTAAGAAGATTATAGAAAAGGCTCCTCCCAATGGCTGTCAGGTATTTTTACGCAGCGGCACGCCCAAATAAATTTAAAATAAACAAACCATGAGTACATTATTATCCATAGAAAAAAGAAACATTGTATTGACTACCATGGCAGCGCTTTTGACAGAAGAAAGAGAAGGTTTGAAAGCCATCAATCAGCAGGATTTAGCCAATTATAATGGGGATGATTTAGCTATGGAGAAACGTTTGCTTGTTGATGACGCAAAGATTGATGGAATGATTTTGTCATTGCAACAATTAACGAATCAGGAAGATCCGGTGGGGAAAGTTCGTTTTGATTTCACACATGAAAACGGAATGAAAATCAGCAATAGAACAGCAGCTTTTGGTACGATTTTGATCATTTATGAATCGCGTCCAGACGTCACTGTTGAAGCAGGCGGAATAGCTTTCAAGTCAGGAAACAAGATTTTATTGAAAGGCGGAAAAGAATCGTTGCTGTCTAATTTAAAAATTGTGAGTCTTTGGCATCAAGCGTTAATAGATAATGATGTTGCCACTTCATGGGTGGAATATTTGAATTATGACCGTAAAGAAACACAAGCTTTCCTTGAAAATCCGACACAAAAAGTAGATTTAATTGTACCACGTGGAGGAGAGCAATTAATAGCTTTTACAAAGAAACATGCGACTTGCCCTGTGATTGTAAGTGGTCGCGGAAATAATTTTGTTTACGTAAATAAAGACGCAGATCTTGAAAAAGCCTTGGCGATTATTATAAATGGAAAAACATCCAATATATCCGTTTGCAACGCTTTGGATAAAGTTTTGATAGATGCTAATTTACCTAATTGGGAAGTCTTTGCAAACAAATTGATAAGCAAATTAAAATCGTATAATGTAACTATTTTAGGTGATGAGGCTATTGCAAAAGCGATTCAGGTTCCAGCGATTGAATCTGATTTGATTTGGTTTGAAGAGTTTTTAGATTATAAAATTGTTATTGGCACCACACAGTCAGATGAAGAAGCCATTACCAAAATAAATAAATATTGTGGCGGCCATTCGGCTTCCATAATTACAGAAAATAATAAAATGGCACAGCTATTCATGGACAATGTTGATACTGCCGCGGTTTACCACAACGCCTCTACCCGATTCACAGATGGAGGTCAATTTGGACTTGGTGGTGAACTCGCAATAAGCACAGACAAATTGCACCAACGTGGACCAATAGGATTACAACATTTGGTAACCAATAAATGGTATGTTTATGGTGACGGACAGATACGATAAAAATTGAAAGATTAAAAGATTGAAGCATTTAAAGGATTAACACAACGAAATTTTTAAATTATTAAATCTTTCAATTTTGAAATTAAATTACAATGGCTAAAAAAAGAATACTACTAAAAATAGGAAGCAACACCTTAACGAGAGAAACTAATCATATCTCAAGGGGGAAAATCGAGGACATTGGGATGCAAATAGCAGCCTTGCAGGACGAGTACGAGTTTATAATTGTAAGTTCAGGCGCTATTGCTGCAGCCAAGCAATTTGTGAAGTTAGAAAGTAAAGGCAAGGAAATAGTCGTTAAACAAGCTTTGGCGTCTATAGGGCAGCCACACTTAATGCGGATTTTCCACGAAAATTTTAGTGATATAGGATTGTTGACTTCACAGTGCCTACTATCCTACTCTGATTTTGAGAAAGAGCAATCTAAAGTCAATATTGTCAATACCATTAACGTGTTAATCGAAAACAATTACATCCCTATTATCAATGAAAACGATACGGTAGCCACAGACGAAATCCAATTTGGAGACAACGATAAGTTGGCTGCATTAACCGCTGTCCTATTGAATGTAGATATTTTGATTATTGCAACAAACACAAACGGAATTTATACCAAAGCCTCTATTCATAACGCTGTTCCTGAGACTATTTTAAAAGTCAATGATCTAGCTTTAATGCAACAAGAAGTTGGAGATTCAAAATCATCACATGGAACTGGTGGTATGCAATCTAAAATTGAAGCGGCGGCAATTGCAAAAGCGGCAAATATTGAAACGTGGATTGTGAATGGCTTGAAAGATGATTTTATTTTGAACGCCATAAAAAACAGTATTCCGTTTACGAAAATAGCATAAAACAAAATGGAACGCTGATGACGCCGACTCGCCAAAGCGAAAACGAAAACGCAGAAAATAAATCGTTTCATAATAATACAAACTAAATAAATCAAAAATCCGCTCTGATCAGTGTCTTTGCGATAGCAAATCCGTATCATCAGCGTCCAAACATATGTAAAAAATGAACTACATTTCTTTAGAAAACATAGACTCACTCGAAAAATGGGTCAAACAAGCTTTAAAAATCAAGAAAAAGCCACTTAAAAACAAAAAACTAGGTAAAAACAAAACCTTAGGAATGTTGTTTTTTAATCCAAGTTTAAGAACACGTTTAAGCACTCAAAAAGCGGCTTTAAACTTAGGAATGAACGTTATGGTAATGAATTTTACTAGTGAAGGCTGGACATTAGAGTTTGAAGATGGCGCGGTAATGAATCAAGGAGCTTCAGAACACATTAAAGAAGCGGCAGAAGTAGTTTCGCAATATTGCGATATCGTTGCAGTAAGAGCTTTTGCTGGCTTAGTAGACAAAGAAAAAGACAATGCCGAAACCGTTTTGGCAGGTTTTTTAAAACACGCTACAGTGCCTATCGTGAACATGGAAGGTTGTACGGGACATCCTTTGCAAGCACTTGCTGATGCCATTACCATGGCTGAATACAAAACTGAACATAAACCAAAAGTAGTGTTGTCGTGGGCGCCGCATCCTAAAGCTTTACCTCAGGCTGTTGCCAATTCATTTGTAGAAATGATGTTATTGCAAGATGCTGATTTTGTAATTACACATCCCGAAGGATACGAACTAAACCCTGAAATTACTAAAGGAGCTACTATCGAGCACGATCAAAACAAAGCCTTTGAAAATGCCGATTTTATCTACACAAAAAACTGGAGCAACTATATTGATTATGGTAAAATCACAAATAATGATCTTAACTGGACCGTAACTGCTGAGAAAATGGCTTTGACTAATAATGCTAAATTCATGCACTGCTTACCGGTAAGACGTAACGTAATAGTTTCTGATGAGGTACTTGACAGCGAAAACTCCATTGTAATCGAACAAGCCAATAATAGAACCTATGCAGCGCAACTAGTATTGCAAAAAATCCTTGAGAATGCAGAATAAGAAATCCATTACAGTAGTTAAAATTGGTGGAAACATCATTGACAATGCCCAAGAGCTCAAACATTTTTTAGCTGATTTTGCTAAAATTGACGGTCTAAAAGTATTGGTGCATGGTGGCGGAAAATCGGCTACTAAGATGGCGCATAGCATTGGTTTAGCTCCTCAAATGATTGATGGACGCCGTATTACTGATGCTGCTATGCTTGAGGTTGTCGTGATGATTTATGCGGGCCAAATCAATAAGGACATTGTGGCACAATTGCAAGCTAACAATGCCAATGCACTGGGATTCTCTGGAGCAGACGGTAATTTAATCCAGTCTGATAAAAGAAATCATCCAACAATTGACTACGGATTCGTAGGTGATGTTAAAAAAGTCAATACTCCCTTATTAGAAACATTATTAAACAGCGGAATAGTTCCTGTTTTCTGTGCAATTACGCACGATAAAAACGGACAATTACTAAACACAAATGCCGATACGATTGCAAGCGAATTAGCAATAGCCTTATCTGAAGTTTTTGAAGTAACGCTAAATTATTGCTTTGAAAAATCAGGTGTTCTTTACGATGCCGAAGAGGACAGTTCGGTTATTGCAAAAATGAATCCTGAATTGTACGCTAAATTAAAGGCTGAAAAAGCCATTCATTCCGGTATGATCCCTAAATTAGACAACTGTTTCAATAGCTTGTCTAAAGGGGTTCAAAAAATCAAAATCGGGCATCACAAAATGTTGCAAGATGCAAATGCAGTTTGTACAACTATAGAATTGTAGCAACTAAGCACGAATTTTCACAAATTAAAAAACTAGGTACCAACAGGACTTCGTTATAGAAAAATATGAAAAACAAAGAAACACTTACTCAAGAAGCAATTGCCTTATTAAAAAACCTGATTGAAACGCAGTCTTTTTCAAGTGAAGAAGAAAATACTGCGGTTTTAATCGAAAACTGGTTTGCTGTAAACGCCATTCCGTTTGAGAGAGAAAACAACAATATTTGGGCGTACAACAAGACATTCGATAAAAATAAACCAACACTATTGCTGAACTCGCATCATGATACCGTGAGACCCAATCAGGCGTACACAAAAGATCCATTGAAAGCCATTGTCGAAGATGGAAAACTATACGGTTTAGGTAGTAACGATGCTGGTGGTTGCTTAGTTTCGCTGTTGGCTACTTTTGTCCATTTTTATGCTGCAGAAAACTTGCCTTACAATATTGTTATGGTGGCTTCGGCAGAAGAAGAAAGTAGCGGTAAAAACGGCTTAAACAGCGTTTTAAAAAACCTTCCCGAGCTAGAATGTGCCATTGTGGGCGAACCTACCTTAATGCAATTGGCAATAGCCGAAAAAGGTTTGCTTGTTCTCGATGTTAAAATCAAAGGAACGCCAAGTCACGCTGCACACAAAAATGATGACAACGCTTTGTACAAAACGATTCCCGTGATGGAGTGGTTTAAAAATTATACATTCGAAAAAGTATCAGAGCAATTAGGACCCGTTAAAATGACTGTAACCCAAATTAACGCTGGGAAACAACACAATGTGGTTCCGTCAGAATGTGATATCGTAGTTGATATTCGCGTTAACGATTGCTACACTAATCACGAAATTTTGGCTATCGTACAAGAACAGGTAAATGCCGAAGTTACGCCTCGCTCTATGAATTTAAGTTCGTCATCAATCCCCGAAAATCACGGTTTGGTGCAAGCAGGAATCGCTTTAGGAAGATCAACTTATGGCTCTCCAACGCTTTCAGATCAATCGGTTTTAAGTTGTAAATCCTTAAAATTAGGCCCTGGAGATACGTTGCGTTCCCACTCAGCTGATGAATTTATATATTTAAACGAAATCGAAGAAGGAATCGACTTATACATTAAGATACTAAGTGATTTTTTAAAGCAGTAAAATAAGTAGGAGCTATTTCCTGCTATTCGCTCTATCTTTTCCTGCTTAAAGAAAGCAGTAAAAGGATGCCGCTGCTATCAGGGCTAAAATTAAGTAGTCCTATACAATATAAAAACTTCGTGACACTCTAAGCAACCAGTGCTAGACTTTTCGAAACAAAACATACAACTATGAAACTTTGGGAAAAAGGAATACCAACAGACAAAAAAATAGAACAATTCACTGTAGGAAATGATAGAGAGTTGGATTTAGTTTTAGCTAAGTACGATGCATTGGGTTCGATCGCCCATGCAAAAATGTTAGGAAGCATTGGTCTATTAACTACAGTTGAAACAGAATCCTTAGTAGCCGCTTTAAACGAAATCATGGCTGATGTAGCCGAAGGTAATTTCGAAATCGAAGATTCATTCGAAGATGTGCATTCGAAAATTGAATATTTATTAACCGCAAAGTTAGGTGATGCTGGAAAAAAAATCCACACTGCACGTTCCCGTAATGACCAAGTTTTGGTTGATGTGAATTTGTATTTAAAAGATGTCGTTATCGAAATGAAGGCGCAAGTAAAAGCCCTTTTTGATTTGCTAATGGAATCTGCAGAGAAATATCAAAATGTATTGTTGCCAGGATACACGCATTTACAAATTGCAATGCCATCTTCTTTCGGGATGTGGTTTTCTGCTTATGCAGAAACTTTGATCGATGATATTACTATGCTAAATGCCGCATTAAAAGTGGTGGATCAAAATCCATTAGGTTCGGCTGCAGGGTACGGAAGTTCGTTCCCAATAGACAGAACATTTACTACAAAAGAATTAGGTTTTGAAACTTTAAAATACAATTCGGTTGCTGCACAAATGAGCCGAGGAAAATCCGAGAAAACATTAGCTTTTGCAATGAGTAGCGTGGCGGCAACGCTAGCGAAGTTTTCTATGGATGTGTGTTTGTACATGAGTCAGAATTTTGATTTTATTGGTTTACCGGCACATTTAACTACCGGTTCGAGCATTATGCCGCACAAGAAAAACCCTGATGTATTTGAACTAATTCGTGGAAAATGCAACAAGATTCAAGCCTTACCCTACGAAATCACTTTAATAACCAATAACTTACCTAGTGGGTACCACAGGGATTTACAATTGTTGAAAGAAGGTTTGTTTCCAGCAATTCAAAACTTGCAAGCTTGCCTTGATATTGCTATTTTCTCAATTAAAGACATTAAAGTAAAGGACAATATCTTATCCGATAAAAAATATGATTACCTATTCACAGTAGATACGTTGAACGAAATGGTCGTTGCAGGAATGCCTTTTAGAGACGCATACAAAGCCGTTGCTGAGCAATTAGAAAACGGAACTTACGAGAGTCCAAAGAAAACTAAACATACGCACGAAGGAAGTATTAATAATTTATGCTTGGCTGAAATTAAAGAAAAAATGAACCAAGCGTATTAAAGTGCAATGCTACTACCCACACAACTACTTAAAATCTGTTCTCATTAGGAGCAGATTTTTTTTTTGATTCCTATTCGATACTAGATATAGAGAATGAAATTGGTTCAAATTATATATATTTGGCTATTAGCCAATTTAAGACCACTTATGAACCCATTCAAAGAACCGAAAACTCAGGAACTTTTTGACCGGAAATTAATTACTGAAACCCAATTTACCCAAGTAAAAGCCTATCGGAAATTAGGAATTTTTTCGTTGCATGCAGAGTTGAAGTTATTCCTTTATCTTTCTATATTGTCGTTTACAACTGGAATTGGGATTTTAATTTATCAAAATATTGATACCATTGGTCATGTTGTTATTTTAGGAATAGTATTAATGGTGACTGCGGTATGTTTCTACCTAAGCTTTAAACAATCAAAAGGATTCGACAAAGAACATACTCACTTTGAAAATCCTGTTTACGATTACGTCATACTCGCTGCACTGCTACTTAGTTGTATTTTTATAGGATATTTACAATTTCAATACACGGCTTTCGGCACACATTATGGTTTAGCAACATTAATTCCAACAGCAATTGGACTTTTTTGTGCCTACTATTTTGACCACAAAGGAATTCTATCAATAGCTATTACGGGACTTGCTGCTTACGTGGGCTTATCAGTATCACCGCAAGCACTATTGCAAAACAACTTTTACGATACAAATACTTTAAGTTATTCAGCTATTGGGTTAGGAGTTATCCTGATAGCCTGGGCACTATACAGTAACCAAATTGCTTTAAAAAAGCATTTCACTCAAGTATATCTTACCTTTGGATTGCATCTTATTAGTATCTCCTGCCTCAATAATTTATTTCAACCTTATTGGTTTGTATTTACAATGATCTTGGGAACTACATTATTTTATTTTTATAAGGCAAGTTATAAGTATCAAACTGTTTCTCTTTTGATTTTCACAGTAGTATATGGTTATATTGGTGCTAATATAATATTATTAAAAATCATTGAATTAATTCGAATCGATGAATTTCTAATCCCTTTTTTCTTCCTTGTTCCATTTTACTTTATTGGTTCTATCATCCTTTTTATCAAGTTGATAAAGCAATTTAATAAACAAAAAACACAATGATAGTTTACGATAAAACAATAGTACAAAATAATGATTTGCTTGACGAAGCACAATCGCTTAAAAAAGCTGGATTTATAGACAAAGTTCAATATGATACAATTATTAAAGAGTTAGTTATCACTAAAACACACGACAATATTTTAGTTAGGGCTCTTTTTTTCATCTTAGGTGTATTTTTGTATTCCTCAATCTGCGGTTTTTTAGCATTAATTAGCTTAGAGGCTTTAGATACTAATTACGAGTATTTAGTATTTTTCTTTGCCATCGTTGGCTTTTTAGGTACTGAAATTCTTGCTCGATCCAACTTTTATGGCCATGGTTTAGATGATGCCTTCATTATAGGATCCCAACTCACATTGGCAATAGCGGTAGGAATTGCAACTGATTTTGATGAATTAGTTATGGCCGCAATTATAACAGGAACTGCGTTAGTAAGTTATCTTCGTTACTTACACTTATCAGTAGCATTGTTGTTTTGTTTAGCCTTAACCTATACTTTAGTTTTAGGCATATTTGAATTAGATGAATCCATACATGCTTTTTTACCATTTATTATGATGGTTTATGCTTTAACTCTATTTTTTAGTAGCAAAACAGCGATACAAAATTTAGCTACTGCTTACTATCACAAAGGACTTTTATTAGCCCAGAATTTTACTTTAATTCTGTTTTACTTTTCAGGAAACTATTTGGTAGTGCGCGAACTTTCTGTTGCCTTATTGGGACAAGATGTTGCGATAGGAAGCGATATTCCATTTGCCTTTATATTTTATGCTTTTACGTTTATTGTTCCAACAGCATATTTAGTATTAGCAGTGCTCAAAAAAGAGCGTATATTGCTGTGGATTGGTTTATTAAGTTTTTGTTTTTCAGTGTACAGCATTCGATTTTACTATTCGATTGTACCTATAGAAATTGTCTTAACAATAGGAGGAGCCATCTTATTTACCATAACACTTTTTACAATAAGAAAATTAAAAAACAAAGAAACCGGAATCACGTTCCAACCTGATCGTTTTACAGAGACAAATGCTTTTTTAACCGCAGAGATCCTAGTTACATCACAAATAGGAAGTATAAAACCCGAACTAACAACCGAATCCCCTATAGAGTTTGGTGGTGGGGACTTCAGTGGTGGTGGTTCTGGCGGAAGCTTTTAAATAAAAAAGCCACGCATTCACTTCTTAAAGTACTAATTAGTGAACGTGGGGCTTTAGGTCTATATTTTCTCCTCAATTTAAAGCCTATTCTATCTATTTATTCATAACGAAAATTTACGTTTCCACTGCACTTCTCTACGAAACAACTCTTATAGTAATTTAATTATTCAATTTCAATTGTACTATAACCGGCTCCTGTGCGAACTAATTTAATTTTGGTTCCAATACGATCTTTCAATTCCCCTACGTGAGAAATAATACCAATAGATTTATTACTCTCGTTTTGCATATTTTCAAGAATACTAATCGCTTGATCTAGAGATTCTGGATCTAAAGAACCAAATCCCTCATCAATAAATAAAGACTCAATGGAGACGTTGCGAGCTGCTAAATCAGATAAACCAAAAGCTAAAGCCAAACTCAGTTTAAACGTTTCACCACCTGATAAAGAGCTAACGGAACGTTTTGTGTTTCCCATATAAGTATCAATAACTTTTAATCCATCAGAGTCGTTTGTAGTATCCAATAAATAACGATCTGAAAAACCTATTAATCGCTGATTACCATATTCTAGTAGCTGTTTTAAGGTTAAATCTTGAACAAAATTAGAGAATTTTTTACCCGTAGCATCACCTATTAATAAGTTCATTTTACTCCAAAGCGCTAAGTCTTTTTGTAAACCATCCATTATTTTCTGACTTTCTTTTAGCTTCTCTCTATTCTTAATATCAATTTCAATTTTGTTTTCTTGATCCCAAATGTGTTTATTCAATACCGCTATTTCTTCTATTATTTTTGGTAATAAAACAGTTATTTCTTCCAATGTAATTGACGCATCATCTAATTTTTTCTCCTCTTCTAATGATTTGTCGATAGCCGTTTTGTTGGTTTCTAAACGAATTTCCTTCTCCACTAACAGTTGCAGGTTTTTTCGAAGCTGACTCGCTGTACTTTCGTCTAAAATTTTAGCTTTCAATTCTGATAAAGAAGTGATTCCATGTTCTTCAAGTTGAGGCAAAAGACTCGCCAGCAACGCTTCATTTTCTTTTATGGTTTCTATTTTACTCTTTTGAAAGTCGGTTAATTGCTCTTTTAAACTCTTTATTGTAGATTGACAAGAGCTAAAATCGTTACTTAATTTACTAACTTCGGTAGTAATGTCTTTTCGATCATAAACCAATAACAAAGCTTGCTTAGCCTCACTATATCCATTTTTAAGAACTGCATAATCACTAAATAATTGTTGCATTTCAATAAAGACAACCTTGGCTTTAATGAAATTTTCAAGTTTATCTAGTTCTTTTAATTCCTGTTGGAAATCAGTCGTATCTTGCTGCCATTTTTCAAGGCTATCTTTTGTAGTCCATTTTAACTGATTGCATAATTCGGTTATCTTGTATTCTAAAGTTTTGAATTCCGCGATCCTATTGTCTAAGGCTAAAGTTTCGGCGGTACTTATCTTCTGCAAACTTTGACGCTTTACTTCATTTTCAAGCAATGCTTTTTTCAAATCCTCTAACTGCTTTGTCAATGATTGAAAATTTTCTTCTAACGAATTCAACAACGTTGCCGAAAGTTCCTGCGCAAATGGATGCGTTTCAGAACCACACAACGGACAAGCTTCTCCATCTTTTAATTCATGGCGGTGTTCGTCTAAACTTTTGCGTTGTTTCCAGTCATCAAGTTCTTTTTTTGCTTTTTCGAACTTTGGCAACAAACTTTCTAATGTCTCACTTTGTAATTTTCCTGAAGCAATTAACACTTCTAGTTCCTCTTGTTGCTTCTTAATTTTAAGTTGCAACTCCCCTATTCCTTTACTTTTTTCGTCAAATAATTTCCGGTCTCCAATTAACTGATTCGCGGGAATCATCAATCGTGTCAAATCATCTTTTTTTGATTTAACTGCATCAACAGAAGTAATTCCTTTTCGGGTAACTTCGGTATTAATTATAGTTAACTCGGACTGTATTTGATCTGATAACGTATCGTTTATAGTTAATGATATTCCGTATCCACTTAGTTCATTGCGTTTATCTTCTATACGTTGTGATTGTTGTTTGGCTTGAGATAAGCTGTTTTTTTCGGTTTCTTGTAATGCTAAAACACGATTTCTAAAGTCTGTTATTTCCTCTTCAAATTTTTCAGCATTAACTTCTTTTTTTACTAATGTGCTAGCTAACAAAACCAACTCGCTTTTTACTTTTTCTTGTTCAGAAAGTTTACTATTTCCAATATTGATCCGCTCTAATAACTCAGCTGATTTTTTTTCGGTATTAGCTACAGCAAGCATTTGTTCTTTAAAAACAACTAGACTATCGTGGATTTTCAGTTGGTTTTCCTGAGGTAAAAATGCCGCTTTATCTTTTGCAAAAGCAATCCATTCAATTTCATTGGTCTCCTTTAACTTGCTATTTTTAAGAATATTTTCTTTAACTATTTTTTTCTTTCCAAGGGTTTCTTGTTGGATTAAACTAGCTGCTAGCAAAGGTTTTTGCAATAAAACATCATCTTGAATCTTTTTAACCACTTCGGCGGTTAACAAAACAGTTTCACCCATTTTAATGTTTTGCGTCTTCACAGCATCTTCCACTCCACGAAATCTTTGAAAAACTGACCTTCCAATTTTTCGATAAATAGAAGACCCCGTAATTTCTTCTAACAACGCATTTCGATCGTCTTTTTTTGCTAAAAGTAATTTAGAAAATTGCCCTTGAGCTAATATCATTGACTGTACGAACTGGTTGTAATTCAGACCAATAATACGTTCATTCTCACTAACTACTTCTTGTACACCAGAAACTAAAATTGCTCCTGTAGAAAGTTTTATTAATTCTTGTTTTCGTTTATCTAGTGAACCCGTTCTTGTTCTTCTAATCGACCATGAAGACAAGTACCTCTCTCCTTTCATTTCATATTCTACTTCGGCATAACAGTCTAGAGCATTTTTAGTCAAAATCACTCCTTCGTCTTCAATCACTTTTTCTGAGATAGCTTTATCAATTCTAGGAATCTTGTTGTATAATGCTAAAGTAATTACATCCAGTATAGTTGATTTACCAGTACCCGTGGCGCCTGTTATCACAAAAAGCCCCGCTTCTCCCAGAATACCATTTTCAAAATCAATAGTATGTTCGCCTTTTAGAGCGTGTATATTCTTAAATTTTATCTTGCAAATTTTCATAGTAAAGTAGTCGTTGGGAGCTATTAGTCTGTTATTTCAGAAGTTTGTAATCCTTCTAGTATTTCTCTAAAAGCATTGATCAATTCATCTGTATTTTCTAATGAATCGTCCTGTTCTAATCGTTTTTCGAATAATTGAACTGCAGAAAAATCCTTTATATCTTCTCCTTTAGAAAGCAATTTTGAAGTACCTGAAACTTCCGTTTTAAACTTGATACTTCCCTTTAATATTTGCAATCCGTTTTCTGGTTCTGATGTCAATAAGTCCTCCAAAGCTTTAATGTGTGAAATGTTTTCATTATCCTCTTCAATAATTACCTCAGCAAGATCAGTTAAAATCGAATCCGACTCATAATCTGCTATTTTTTTTGTTACATCTTTAACTGTTCCTTTAATAGTTAATAGCTTCCTGAATTTTGGAATTGGCAGCAAATTGACAGTGAAATTACTACCTTCTAAAGTCAGCATAACCACTTCTTTTATGTCTTTTTTTTCACTAAAACTCAATGCTATTGGAGAACCGCTGTAGCGAATGTTTGGCTTACCCACCATTTGTGGTCTGTGGATGTGTCCCAAAGCAACATAATGTGGTTCCTCTCCAAAAACGGCCGACGCAACACCCGCTTGATTTCCTATTTGTATTTCGCGTTCACTATCAGAAACTGAAGCCCCTTGTGCAAATAAATGCGCCATCACGATAAAAGGAGTGTTATCATAATTTGCTTTATAATGTTGGTTCACATTAGCAAAGTAAGTTGCAATTCCGTCTTTTATCAATTCAATTTTATCACTGTACGACTCTCCCGGGACAGCATTCCTAATGTCTTTATCCCTTAAAAAAGGAACTGCAGCAACCACCACTTTTTCATTACCTACAGCAATTTCTACAAATAAATCGGCTATGTTTTCAGGAATACCTCCTACTACCTTTATTTCGAGAATCTCTAATAAGTCTTTAGGAGCATTAATAACGTGCGGTGAATCATGATTACCACCCGTTAAGATTACTTTGCATTTAAGCGGTAACAATCGCTTTAAAAACCCATAATATTGCGCCATAGCCGCTTGTGAAGGATTTGCTTGATCAAATAAATCACCCGACATCAATAAAACATTGATATCATTTTCTTGAATACATTCAATTAACCAATCAAAAAAAAGATCCATGTCTTTTGCAAAATCGATTTTTAATAATTGTTTTCCAATGTGCCAGTCAGCGGTATGCAAAATCTTTATGCTCATAGTTTATGGCTTTTGTAATTTTTAATTTCAGAAACAATAGCATTTTCTAAAGTGAAGTTTGGACAGTGATACCTTAAAAAACGATTGTTTTTCGATTTTTGTCAAGCAAACAAATTTAACTTTAAAAAAACTTAAATAAGAGCAAATCTAAACTTAAAAAAGAGGTCTTCTTTATGGAAAACCATAAAAAACACATCTTTTTTATTTGTTAGATCGCTAACTACAGTGCGCTATTTGTTTTACTTATTTTCGCTCTAAAATATAATTTGCAAAATACTTCTTGCTGTCCGTTATTCTATCTCTAATTTCAAAGTCGGTTTTGCTTAAAATTTTGCTTAAAATTTCATCATTGTATTTTCGTGATATTTCCATCAATATTTTTTCTCCTTCTTGAAAGTGGAATGTTTTATTAAGTTCAGCGATGTACACTTTTTGCGCTTTGGTACTAACTAAATAACTTTTAGCAATTCCGTCCTTTTCATCATATTCTGGTAGATGTCTAAAGGCATCCAAATTAAAGTTTGCTTCTAACTCCCTATTTATTCTATAAAGTAAATTTAGATTAAAAGCGGCGGTCACTCCTTGATTATCATTGTAAGCGGGAAGAACAACCGAAGCTGGTTTTATCAAATCGACACCTAAAAATAATTTATCCCCTTCTTGTAAATTAGCACTTAATTTCGAAATAAAATCGGTGGCAACTTCATCAGACATATTTCCTATATTCGATCCTAAAAACAGAATCACTTTGGGGTGTTCGTTTTCTTTCAATGATTCTAAAACCTCAAAATAATCACCTTGTTTTTTCTTAATTGACACACTTGGTAACTGAATATTTAAATCAGCTTCTAGACTATTTAAAGCATTTTGAGAAATATCTACAGGCATATAATCAAACTTGTACTTTTCGCGATTCAGCTCTTTCAAAAGTTCTTTGGTTTTTAAACCATCACCAGCACCCAACTCAATTAACTCAAAGTACGTATCTGGTTTAAGCTGCAAAGCAGTGATGATTCCGTTGCTTTGTTGCTTAAAAATTTCATGCTCAGAACGTGTAACATAATATTCTGGTAAATGCATGATTTTTACAAAAAGAGCATCTCCTGTTTTATCGTAAAAAAACTTAGATGGCAGTGACTTTTCTGTATTGCTCAATCCCTCATCAACCTCCTTCTTAAATTGGTCTATCATAGTATTATTGGGATCTATTTTTTTTATAGTGTTTATCTCTTTCATCTTGTTAAGTTATAAATTATTTAAAATTTAAAATGTTTAAGTACTAACTTAAGGATTGTTAATTTGAATAGGATTATCCTTTTTCACAATTGTATTTTTAAAAAATAAAAAAATAATGTAGCCATATAAAAAACTAAAAGGTAAAGCCATAATGACTAATAAATTACTTATTCCGTTTAATAATTCACTGGTTCCAATGGCGGTCAGTCCAAGCGCTGTTGCTGTGATTATAAATCCCCAACCTAATTTATGTTTCTTAGACGGGTTTTCATTCCCTTTGTCACTAATCATTCCCAACACAAAAATCGCCGAATCAACAGAGTTTATTATCGAAATAAGCACTAATAGTCCTGCTACAAAAAAGGTGATATTGTGTAGCGGAAAATGTTCTAAAAAAACAAATAGCGATGTAAAAACATCGTTAAATTGTGATGTATCACCTATGCTAATAATTTCAAAAGCCGAATTTGCAAAAATGGAAAACCAAATAACAGTAGCTACTGTGGGAATTAAAATTGTTGTAATTAAAAACTCTTTTATTGTTCTTCCTTTAGATATTCTTGCAATAAATATTCCAGTAAAAGGAACCCAAGCTAGCCAGAAAGCCCAATAAAAAACGGTCCACTCTTTCGTGAAATTTTCGGAAGTTTTGTAATTGCCTAAGGACAAATTCATTTCAAAAAAATGAATCACATAATTATAAAAAGCGATTGCTGTATGGTAAATAAAATCATTAAAATCTAAAAAGAAAGCAATAAATAACATCAGAACTATAGAAAAAGTAAAATCTAAGTCGGCTAAGAATTTAATAACTTTATTCAAACCCGTAAGTGCCGAATAGGTAGCTACAACACCTATAAAAACAACCATCGCCAATAAAAAATTGTTGCCAAAATCAACTTTAAAAGCATAATTAATGCCGTTTACCACTTGTGCCGTTCCTAATCCTAATGAAGCAATTACACCTGTAACGGTAATTAAAACAATAAATAGTGTAGCTATATATTTTATGCCTTTACTTTTAATATAAGGTACAATGGCATCTAATACATTGTTGGTTTTCTTCACATAAAGATTATAAGCGACTATTAAACCAAACAGGCTGTACATCGCCCAAGGTGTAAATCCCCAATGAAAAAAAGTATATTGCAAAGCCGTTATTTTGTTATTAGAGGTTGCAACGGGAGTATTACTAAAATAATACACGGGCTCTTGAACTGCACGCAATAAAAGTCCAGAACCCATTCCGGTACTGTACAATAAGGCTACCCAACTAAAATACGAATAGGCGGGTTTTTCATTTCCTAAACGTTGCTTTAGCAAAGGCAAAACTAAAATAATTAAGGCCGCAACAACTGTAATTAAACCTACCCATAAATAATAAGTACTAAAAACCGATAGTAATTTCTGGTTTACTTCATTTAACCCCTGCGTCAATAATTCAGGAGCTAGTATACCCGAAACAAAGAAAAATACACCAAACAATGCTCCATAAAACAGCAAGCTATTTGACCGTAGATGACCGTATAGTTTTGTAATCAAAATGCTATTCTTTAATGATTGGTTTTAAGCTTTCTAACATCGTAGGAATCAATTCGGTTACCGTAGGATGAATATGAATTGCATCTCTAAAAACAGTGTATGGTTGTTTTGCATACATTAGATTCGTGATACTACTAATGATTTCATCACCACCCACACCTAAAACACAAGCTCCTAAAAACTGATTTGTTTTAGTATCGATAATTGCTTCCATAAATCCTTTTGTTTCTCCTTTTTCTTTAGCGCGACCTACTTTATCCATGGGTTTGTGTGCAATTAAAATATCAAAACCTTTCTCCTCTGCTTCCATTTTTGTCATTCCTACTCTTCCTAAAGGCGGATCAATAAACAGCCCATAAGTTGTAATTCTGTCACTGATTTTTCTTTTTTTATCTCCTAGAAGATAGTTCTCTACAATTTGAAAATCATTATAAGAAGTATGTGTAAATGCCCCTTTTCCGTTGCAATCTCCTATCGCAAAAATTCCATCTACGTTTGTCTTGCAATAATCGTCTACGGCAACATATCCTTTCTTTTTATCAAATTCTATTGTCGTATTTTCTAAGTGCAACGTATCTGTATTTGGCGAACGCCCAATAGCTAGTAAAACATGTGACCCTTTAACCTCCTTTTCCTCTCCATTTATTTTTATCGAAATTCCGCTACTATCCTGAGACAATTTAATCTCTTTAGCATTAAATTTAATTTCGACCTCCTCAGATTGCATAATTTCGGCAACCGTTTCACTTACATTCTTATCTTCTCTACTAATTAATCTATCACCACGCTCGATGATGGTTACTTTACTGCCAAAACGCTTGAACATTTGACCAAATTCTAGCCCAATGTAGCTTCCGCCAATAATCAATAAATGCTCTGGTAATTTGGTTAAACCTAAAATATCAATATTGGTTAAATAATCAACATGGGCATATTCCTCGGGTATTACTGCCCTTGCTCCTACATTTATAAAAATTTGTTTCGCTGTAATTTTATCTTCGTTAACCGCAATTTCATAATTTGATAAAAAATGCGCCTCTCCTCTGTAAAGTGTGATAGTATCATTGTTGGCAATACTTTTTTCAATTCCTTCTCGGGAACCATTTACTAAAGTATCTTTTCTGGCTTTGATTTTCTCCATATTTGCTTTTGCACCTGCAGGAATTTCAATTCCCATTTCTTCACCATGCCTGCTATCCCACATTCTGCGTGCGCTAGCCACATAAGCTTTTGTGGGAACACAACCATTATTAACACAAGTTCCGCCTACTAAACTCTTTTCAATAAGTGCTACTGTACCTTTTTTAGATAGGCTAAATGCCAAAGGTATTCCTGCTTGTCCACTACCAATTATTATAAAATCAAACTTTTTCATAACTGCATTTTTAAATTAGAAACTTATTCTTCAACCGAAACATTTTTCCAAAATGCGACGTAATTCTTTATTTCCTTAGCCGAATCTTTTGGATCGTTATAGGACCAAGCTGCGTTTTCGCTAATTTCATCCTTTACTTTCAGTGTATAATAAGAAGCCTCCCCCTTCCATGGGCAAGTGGTATGATGAGTCGTCTTAGTAAAATAATCACTATGAATACTTTCTATAGGAAAATAATGGTTTCCTTCTATAACAATTGTGTTATCACTTTGTGCAACTACTGTTTTATTGAATATTGCTTTCATACTATTTGTTTTAAATTATTTCGCTAATCGGATTCCGTTAAATTGCCACCGCAGATTTGGATGGAAAAAATTACGATATGTTTTTCGGCTGTGTCCTTCTGGAGTAGCCACTGAGCCTCCTCTAAGAATCATTTGATTAATCATAAACTTACCATTGTATTCTCCTAATGCTCCAGGGGATTTATTAAACCCCGGATAAGCAAGGTAGGCACTATTTGTCCACTCCCATAGTTGTCCCCATTGCAATTGATCACTCGCTATTTCCCACTCAAATTCGGTAGGCAAGCGACAGCCTTTCCATTCACTATATGCAAAAGCTTCATAGAAACTAACATGCATTACGGGTAAATCAAGAGCGACTTTCTCCAAACCGTTTAAGGTATAATTCCACCACTCATTATCAATTTTGTACCAATATAATGGTGCTTCAATTTTAGTGCTGTTAACCCAGCTCCATCCTTCGTCATGCCAATAATTAAAATCTTGATATCCACCAGCGGTAATAAATTCTATGTATTCTCTATTGGTAACTAGCTTATTGCTGATTTCAAAATCACCTACATATACTTTATGTTTCCCTAATTCATTATCAAAACAAAAAGTATTTTCTTGATGCCCTATTTCATAAAGTCCCGCTTCGATTTTGATAAAAGTCCCTTCTTGAATTTCGGCTTTAGTTCTATAGCTATTGTCATACATTGGAAAAGTAGGTTGATTCCCTAAAATGTATTTAATGTCATATACTAAAAGTTCTTGATGCTGTTCCTCATGATTAAGGCCTATTTCAATAATCGCTAAAATTTGTTCATTTGGCTTTGTAGCTAAAAAAGCGACCATCGCCTCCGTGACATATTTACGATACTTATAAACCTCCTCAACAGAAGGTCTGGTCATCAAACCTCTTGAAGGACGTAAAACACGCTTACCAACATTGTTGTAATAACTATTGAATAAATAAGAAAAATCTTCATTATACACAATGTAATCCACTGCATATTTTGTCAATATAAATTCTTCCCAGAACCAGGTAGCGTGGGATAAATGCCATTTTGGAGGAGAGGCAAATTCACTCGCTTGAACCGAATAATCTTCGGTTATCAAGGGTTTGCAAACCTGTTCTGAATTTTGTCTAACTTTTAAAAAACGATCAATCATAAGCTGTTAGATTCTATATTAGTTAAGTCACATGTAAGGTAGTGAAATAACTTTTTATGAAAATTACATTATAATGGAGATCTATTACGTAATTATGATGTGTAGTCGTTAACTGACCAATACCAATTACCAAAACTTATTCTTAAGTATTTTATGAACCAAAAAAATTAGCTTAGTACAGATTACAACTCTTGAATTGATTGTGATTTATTGTTTTCAAAGATTTAAATCACCCTTAAAATTAATTACAAATACCAGTACAGTTTATTTAAATGTAAATATAGAAAGCATTGAATTCAAGCAGCACTTATTTATGGTCTACCAAATTGTACATAAAATTTACGTCTAAGCTTAAATAATTGATACCTACAAATACTATTATATGCCAAAGTTTTTCTTATTTATCTGGTTGCTTACTAGCAACTTTTTCTAAAAACAAAGCCACGAATTCACTAATTAAATTGATAATTAGCGAATTCGTGGCTTTTATTCTAAATCTTCTAGATCTACTATACTTTTGCTTTTAAGGCAGCAGAATCAATATCGCTATGCGAAACATTATAAACTGCTTTACCATTTTTAATCAAGATTAATTGTGGCGATTGGTGTTGCACTCCAAAACGGCTAGCGATCTCATTTGAAATTTCGCGAAAAGCGATTAAATCAAGGAAGTAAGGTGTTACTTTTTCTGGGAAATCAAACTCATTTTCAAATTGTTTCAAAGCCATACGGCTAATACTACATCTTGTGCTGTGCTTAAAAATAGCCACTGCCTTCTCGTTTGACAAGCTAATAATCTCATCTAACTGAGATATATGATTTAATGGTTCCCAATCCATCTTGCTATTGGATTCGTTTTGGTTTTCAGAACTCCCAAAAATATTTTTTAAAAAACTCATAATTTGTCTGTATATAGGTCATTATGAATCATTTATATGATATAAATCATAGTTTATAAGCCATTTTGTCCGTAATTTTACTATGGAATATAAATTGATTCCTTCTTTACAAATATAAAATAAAATACGAACATACACACGATATACTATTTTACAAACCAACAAGCTTATGCTTGTAACTAAAAAATAAAAAATCATGAACATCAATAAATTTACCATTAAGTCGCAGGAGGCCATTCAGCAATCGCAACAATTGGCTCAAGGTTTTGGACAGCAGCAAATAGAGAATGAACACATTTTTAAGGCCATATTTGAGGTCGATGAAAATGTAGCCCCTTTTATTTTGAAAAAACTAAATGTAAACGTGCCACTATTTATTCAGGTTTTAGATAGTACCATTCAAAGTTTTCCAAAAGTATCTGGTGGCGAAGTCATGTTGTCAAGAGAGGCAAACAAAGCTTTAAACGAGGCAGAGATTATTGCGAAAAAAATGAATGATGAGTTTGTTTCTATCGAACATTTAATTCTGGCAATTTTTGGTTCAAAAAGTAAAGTTTCACAAATCTTAAAAGACCAAGGGGTAACTGAAAAAGGTTTAAAAGCAGCTATTGACGAATTGCGAAAAGGAGAACGCGTTACTTCAGCATCAGCCGAAGAGACGTACAATTCTCTAAATAAGTACGCCAAAAATCTAAATGAGTTAGCCAAAGCAGGGAAACTAGACCCTGTAATTGGTCGTGATGAGGAAATTAGACGTGTACTACAAATCTTGACACGTCGAACTAAAAACAACCCCATGCTTGTGGGAGAACCTGGTGTGGGTAAAACCGCTATTGCTGAAGGTTTAGCACATCGAATCGTTGATGGCGATGTACCTGATAATTTAAAAGACAAAATCGTTTTTTCACTGGATATGGGAGCGCTTATAGCAGGAGCCAAATACAAAGGTGAGTTTGAAGAGCGTCTAAAAGCCGTAGTAAAAGAGGTAACCGCTGCCGAGGGCGATATTGTGCTTTTCATTGACGAAATTCATACGCTCGTAGGCGCAGGTGGTGGCGAAGGCGCTATGGATGCAGCTAATATTTTAAAACCGGCTTTGGCTCGTGGAGAACTCCGCGCTATTGGAGCAACGACTTTAGATGAATACCAAAAGTATTTCGAAAAAGACAAAGCACTAGAGCGTCGTTTCCAGAAAATTATAATCGAAGAACCCGATACCGAGAGCGCGATTTCTATTTTACGTGGAATCAAAGAAAAATACGAAACACACCATAAAGTCCAAATCAAAGATGAGGCTATTATTGCCGCTGTAGAGTTGTCACAGCGTTATATCACTAATCGTTTTCTTCCGGACAAAGCGATTGATTTGATGGATGAGGCTGCTTCCAAAATTAGAATGGAAATCAACTCTAAACCAGAAGAGCTAGACGTATTGGACCGAAAAGTAATGCAACTCGAAATCGAAATCGAAGCTATAAAACGCGAAAAAGACGAAAGCAAGCTCAAAGTCCTGGGAATGGAATTGGCAAACTTAAAAGAAGACCGCAACACCATTTACACCAAATGGAAATCAGAGAAAGATGTGGTGGATAATGTGCAAGCCATTAAAACGGAGATCGAAGATTACAAATACGAAGCAGAACGTGCGGAACGTGAGGGAGATTACGGAAAAGTAGCCGAAATACGTTACGGAAAAATCAAAGAAGCCCAAGAGCGATTAGATATTTTGCACAAAGAATTAGTCGAAAACCAAGCGGGCGGCAGTTCATTAATTAAAGAAGAAGTAACCCGTGAGGACATTGCCGAAGTAGTTGCTAAGTGGACAGGAATACCGATTATGAAAATGCTACAAGGCGAGCGTGAAAAACTGCTACACCTTGAAGAGGAGTTGCACCGCCGAGTAGTAGGTCAAGAAGAAGCGATCGAAGCCGTGAGTGATGCCGTACGCCGTTCTCGAGCTGGTTTGCAAGACATGCGTAAACCTGTAGGAACTTTTTTGTTCCTTGGAACAACGGGTGTGGGAAAAACAGAATTGGCAAAAGCTTTGGCCGAATATCTATTTGACGACGAAAACGCCATGACGCGTATTGATATGAGTGAGTACCAAGAGCGCCACAGTGTGAGCCGTTTAGTGGGTGCGCCTCCAGGATATGTGGGTTATGACGAGGGTGGTCAGTTAACGGAGGCGGTACGTAGAAAGCCGTACTCTGTAATATTATTAGATGAAATCGAGAAAGCACATCCAGACACATTCAACATCTTGTTACAAGTGCTTGATGAAGGTCGTTTGACAGATAACAAAGGGCGCTTAGCCGATTTCAAAAACACCATAATCATCATGACTTCTAACATGGGAAGCCAAATTATACAAGAGAAATTTGAGAATATCAAAGGTAGTCTTGAAGAAACCACCGAAGTAGCCAAAATAGAAGTACTGAACCTGCTAAAACAAACGGTGCGACCTGAATTTATTAACCGTATAGACGAGATTGTGATGTTTACACCTTTAACGACAGCAAATATTACTAAAATCGTGAGTTTACAACTAAAATCAGTCACTAAAATGCTTGCATTACAAGGCATTACCATGGACGCTACACCCGATGCGATTGCATATCTTTCTGAAAAAGGTTTCGATCCACAATTTGGAGCCCGCCCAGTGAAACGTGTCATTCAGCGTGAGGTATTAAACAAGTTGTCTAAGGAGATTTTGGCCGGCAAAATTGCAACCGAAAGCATTATTCTTTTAGATGCTTTTGATGGCGAAGTGGTTTTTAGAAATCAAACCGAAGTAGTAGAATAATTAATTATATTTTTTTTTTGTAGTAAGAGAACATCAGTCGCAAGGCTGGTGTTTTTTTATATTTTATTTTTTAGAAGCAGAATAGTAATTTTCAAAACAACCTTCCCTCCTGCTCTCTGCTGTATCTCTGCGTTTCACTGCGAGTATGCCGCGACGATCAGGGCTAAAGGAGACGAGTAATTTTTCTGATCACGATTTTTATAAATCCTAAAATTATATTTATTGTCAATCGCACTATCTATTATTAAAATAAGAAAAAACTTAAATAATTATAAAAAATAATGAAAAAGAGGTGTATATTTGACGTTATATACGAGTTATAGAGCATTTTAAAAAATCGTGCAAAAAGACAACAAATCAGAAATGAAAGGACACATTTTTATAAATAATTCCGAAATTGGAACTGTGAATTTTAAAATTATTGACGAAAATATGGGCGCAATAGGCGGAAATTTTGTTGCGGTGGAAAATTATCTGAAATTTAAAAATGTAGTTCAAAAATTAACTGTCAAAAATGGAAGTGCAAACTCACAGAATTTTAACTTCAGAATCGTTGTGAAAAATATTGAATTAAATCCAGTTGGCGGAATTTGCCTTATCGACTCAGAAGAGTTTTCCGAATTATATTTAGATGCTGCAGGAATAAGCGAAATTGAATTGAAAAAAGTTAATTGTTAAAAAAATAAATATGGCAGCAGGTGGACCACACGATCATCCATTAACGGACATTGTGAACTTTAAGCTTAAAGTTTATAATGAAGTCTGTGATCAATTAGTCAGAGAAATTTCAAAATTAGTTTCGATGAACGAGCTTTATGAGATGTTTGATTGGTTTGACAATTTTTCCGCCACTAAAAGTCAACTTGACAATTTTGAAATTGAACTAAATAAAAAATTGGAAAACTTAAAAACTAATGCAAAAAATAATGGTTGGGAAATATAAAAAAACGCTCTATAACCGCTGTTTTGATATAGCTGGAATTTAGTGGAATTATCATTTCGCATCAAGTTTTCGTTAAGCCGAAAATTGAGCTGTTACGATTTTCCAGCCATCTCAAAGCAGCCAAACGTTGTATGCAATACTAACGCAGAACCGCCAAAATACTTAATAATTAAAATATGATTTTTAATATTTACTACATAAATTTTCCAAAAGTATACGAAATAAAGATGATGCTTAGTAATGTTATCGCTTTAAATCGGGAAAAGCAAACCGACTCCACAAACCAAAAAGATGTTGACTATAAAGGAAAACTTGGAGTTAATTTTTTAAACTTTTTTAATACTGGAATAGGTATTGATGCTGAAGCATCAAACAAAAATTCAAAGTCTGATTCACAAAAAGTTTTAGAAAATTTTGAAATCAAAACAACCAAATCTATAATTTTAAGTGAAATAATTGAGCGAAGCGAACGAACTCAAGACTTTAGTAATTTAGAAGAAGGTCAATTAATAAAAATTGATAATGTAAATTTATCACTAGAAAATGAACCTGAACTCAGAACGGTAAAACTTTTTACAAGTGGTTCATTTAAAGGCATGAACATTCCGGGAGCAAATGGATTTGATATAAATAATTTATTCAACTCGATGTTTAAAGATTACGCTTATAAAATGAAAGGAACTATAAAAGATTCTGAAGAATCTGTATTAGTAAAAATTCCACTTACATTTGAAAGTGAGTTTGAAAGTTCATATAGTGTAGATGATTTATTTATTGGAAAAGTTTCAATAGTCGGATTATATAAAGGAAAAATTAAAATAGAAGCTTTAAAAAATTCTTTAGAATTCTTCCAAGAATTAGGTTCAATGCAGAATATATTAAATAGTCCCGAAAATGATGAGATTCAGGATAGTCAATATCAAACTCAAACAAATAATAATAGTTTTTTATTTTCAAGCTCAGAGCAAAGCGACAAAGAATACCACTATATTGATTTATTAGCTATTGTTCAAAATGTAAACTTCCCTAAATAATTTTGAATGGTACCAGAACTTTTATTTTATGATAAAAATTACTTCGATTATTTTAAAAAAACTAAAGAAAAAGAGGGTTTTAAAATTATAAGTGTAACTGAATATATGCGTAATTTTGAACTTGCTAATGATGTTAGTGAATTAGATCAAATCGTCGATATTTCATCTCTTTCAAGTCTTAATTCCTTACAATACAATTCTGAAAGTCTATTTCCTTACTTTAATGAAAATATTACTTTCATTTCAGATAAAGAAAATAAAAAACTTTTTGAATACGAACTCCGATTTTGCTTCTATGAATTTAATGATTTAGAAATTATAGAGGGAATAATTGTAACGGATGAAGATGAAATTAAGTTTGAAAAACCTTTAAAACACAAAAAAATAATCGACATTACAAATGAAGAAGTATATACTTTCTTAAAAGCATTCTCCTCTGAAATTTACGGTCACGAAAAATTTAAAGATGATTTCTCTAAATTAATAACAAACTTTAGAGTTTTCAATAAACTTGGAGAACATAAAATATTGTCTCTTTTTTTAATGGGAGATTCTGGTGTTGGTAAAACTGAAGTTGCAAGAGCCATTCACAAATGTTTAGGAGGAAAAGGTAAACTTGCAAAAATAAATTTTGGAAATTATAGTAGTGATAATTCTTTAAATTCTCTTATTGGAAGTCCAAGAGGATATATAGGAAGTGAAGAAGGTGAAATTTTCATACGAGTTAAAAATTCAGATATTGGATTAATTCTAATTGATGAATTTGAAAAATCAAATTCTACACTTTTTAATTATTTTCTTGACGTGCTAGAAAATGGAAAAATGTCAAGTTCACTAAGTGAAGAAATTGATTTAAATGGTTTCATTATAATTTTCACCTCCAATATTAGTAAAGAGGATTTTACTAAAATTATTTCTCCTGAATTACGTTCTAGATTTGATTATAAAGGATATTTCACACTATTATTCCATAGAGATAAACAGAAGTTTGTAGATTTTAGAATAAAATCAATTATCCAAAAATTCAAAATTCACTTTAACAAAGATCTTCCAGAAAGCATTGAAGAAGAGATCTTTGAAAAAGTAAATGTTAGCCAATTCAAAAATATGAGAGATTTAAATAAAAGCATAAAAAATGCATTTGTCGAATGTTTAGTAAAACCTAGAGAACAATAAAAAAGTACTGCATACAACAGCCATTTTGATATAGCTGGAATTTAGTGGAATTATCGTTTCGCATCAAGTTTTCGTTAAGCCGAAAATTGTGCGTTTACGAACTTCCAGCCATCTCCAAGCAGCAAAACGTTGGGCAACATGTTAAATAAACGGAGACGAATTAATAAATCGAAAATGAAAAAAAATCTACTTATCCTGTTTTGTATTATTATATGTATAAATAAAATTCACTCGCAAACAAATTGGGAACTATTAAATCCTAAACCAACAGCTAATACTGGAAAAGGTGTTGAATTTGTGACAAATAATATTGGTTACATTATAACTTCAAATGAGTTATTAGAAACACTGGATGCTGGTAATACTTGGACAAAAAAACAAAATATCTCAAGTGGAAATGATATGAGTTTCTACAATACAAAAGGTTATATTGTTGGTAACAATGGATATGTTTTAGAATCTGTAGATAACGGAGCATCATGGAATCAAATTTCTATTGGTTTCAGCGGTAATTGCAATACTGTTAATATAATAGATGATAACAATATAATACTATCAACTTCAAATAGTATCGTAAAAACTAATAATGGAGGAAATACTTGGCAAAGTTTTACAATTCCTAATGTCACCGTGGTTAAAACAGCTTTTACCAGTTCTTTAGTTGGACATGCAGTTTCTAGTAATGGAATCATACTAAAAACCATTGATGGAGGTCAAAATTGGTACAAAACAAAAGATAACAGTAATACATCACCTTCAGGTTATTTTACGGTTTATTTTGTAAATCAAAATATTGGTTTCGCAACAAGAGAACATAATGACCTATACAAAACAACAGATGCTGGCGAAACTTGGGTAGAAATTTCTGGAACAAATCAAGCTATTTATGACTTTCATTTTTTGGACGAAAATAATGGTTTCGCCACTGGTGAATATGGTGCCACCTACAAAACAACTGATGGAGGAACTACATGGAATCAAATATTTTTTCAAAATGGCTTTGTAGCTGTAACTTCTATGTACGGTATATATTTTCAAAACAAAAATATTGGCTACGCTACTGGTGATCGCGGTCGAATCATTAAAACTACAGATGGAGGAAATACTTGGACACCGCATTCTATAACGTATAATGACTTTAGTCAAATTGATTTCATCAATAAAGATTTAGGTTATGCCTTACAAGGAAATAATTTTTATAAAACAATCGATGCAGGAAGTACGTGGAATAATCTTGGACCTCCACTTAAAAATGAGAAAACTAGCAGATTTGATTTTATCAATGAAAATTTAGGCTATGCCTTAGTTGGCGGTACTATAGGAACTTCAGGTAATACAGGCTCCGTTTATAAAACCATAAATGGGGGCATAAGTTGGACCAAATTAAATAATGGAAATGAAATAATCAATGAGGATTTGTCTTCTATCAATTTTATAAATGATGATATAGGATTTGTCAGTGGTGGTTTCAATCAAAAAAAAGTAATGAAAACTACAAACGGTGGTTCCACATGGACACAAGTTAAATCTATTTTATATGGCAAAATACAATTTGTTAATGATTTGGTAGGATATGGCAATAGAATAGGATATTCAAATGGTAGTATGTATAAAACTATTGACGGTGGAAATACTTGGAACATTTGTATTGAAGTAGATGAAGGAATCAATGCCTTTGATTTTATTGATGAGAACAATGGATATTTTGTCGGTGACCAAGGATTGATTTATAAAACAACTGACGGAGGTATTGTATGGAAAAAATTAGAAATTCCTTACGAATGGTACACAAAGGTTAAGTTTTATTCAAAAAATGTAGGTTATATTGCAGACGAAGATGGAAAATTATATAAAACAGAAAACGGAGGCTTAAATTGGCAATATCTTACTCAACAATATGCTATTAACTCCATTGAGCTTATTAATGATAAAATATATACTGCAGGGTCAAATGGTAAAATTTATAGAAGTGATGTGCAATACCAACCCATAGTTTTGAGTATTAATCCTGCTAAAAACGTTACTAATTCAAGTGCTAGCTTAACTGGTAATGCTACTTCTAATGGCCAGGCTATTTCAAACATTCAATTTGAGTACAGTTTAGATCACTCTTTCAAAAATGTTATTGCTACAACACCTGGTACAGTTGCTTCAAATGGATCTGCAAATATTTCAATAAATTTAATAAACTTAGAATCAAATACTACCTATTACTATAGATTAACTGCAATACAGAATTCAAATATATATTACAGCCAAATTTTAAGTTTCACAACACTTCCCGATTTTGAAATAACAACAAACTTTACTTATAATTATTCATCAATTACTGCACAAATTTCAGGCAATATAGTTTCTAATGGGTATGACATTACAAATGTGGAGTTTCAATATGGCACGAGTTCTGATGTTCTTGATAGTACTTTAGGCGGAACACCAACACTTGTATTAGGAAATTCAACAGCAACTGTTGAGGCAAGTTTAACTAACTTAAAACCAGAAACAAAATACTTCTACAGAATAAAGGCCACACACAAAGGGGAAGATATTTATGGTAACATTCGGTCCTTTACAACTTATCCAGAATATAAAATAAATATTAACAATCCAAATATTAATGGAACGGAGGTTACATTATCAGCATATTTAACTTCCTATAATAAAGATATAACCGACATCGTATTTGAATATGGTACTCTCGATTATAAAAACAATATTTCAACCAATCCTTCGCAAATCAACGCTAGCAGCTCTAACTATGTAAGTGCCACAATTACAAACCTAGATACCAATTTAAATTATTATTACAGATTGAAAGCCATGCATAATGGACAAGCAATTTATAGCGAGGAAAGAGTTTTCAATTTGTCAAGAAATATTATAATAGTCAATGGAACAATAGAAGAAACTCAAACAAATTCTTTAAAATTAAAAGGCTTAATTAATTGTCAAGGTGCATATTTAACTAACATTCATTTTGAGTATGGAGTTACAAAGAGTTTTGGTTCATTAATAACAGGAACACCAAATTTTGCTTATGGTTATAATACTAATTTGATATGCGGTTTAATCAACAATCCGTTGGCAAAACAAACTTATTACTACAGATTAGTTGCAACTAATAATGGAAATGTAATTTATTCAGATACATACCAATATACAACAGGAACATTAAGTCTTACAGATTTTGATTTAGAAAAAGAAATATTAATATTCCCAAACCCAGCAACTGATTATGTGAATATTAAATCTAATATTTCTGAAAAAGTTAAGTCTATTGAATTTTATAATGCTTTAGGTCAACGTATTTACTATGAGAATTTTTTTAATATCTCTGATATAAAAATTGATATATCAAATTTCAGAAAAGGAATATACTTCGTAAAAGTAAACTTCGAAAGTACCAAAGTAGTATCATCGAAATTAATATTGAATTAAAAACACGATTGCCCAACAGCTGTTCCTATGTAAAGCATCGTTTAGTTATTAACAACTTTTGAGAGGGTTATATGTAGGGTGTTTTTCGAGTATAGAATTCCATCCCAACGACTTGTTGAAAAAGTTGTTTGAAAAGAAAAACGGAACAGATAACATCAGTTACGCAATACACAAGGATTTACTAAAATTACCGTTTCGCATCAAGTTTTTGATAATCCCAAAATTGAGCGATTACGAACTTCCAGCCATCACAAATCAGCGTAGACGTTGCGAAGATTAAACCGAATTAAATGAAACGATTTTCAATTTTTAAGAAGTCAGCGGAATTTTATTGGAGTAACAATAGAGTTATTTATCCAATAATAATCACTTGTACGCTCATTTTAGTAATAAATAACGGAAGTGGAACTTTGGAAAAAAACTTTCTCAATAATACTCTTATTGGAATGATGCTTATTACTGTTCTTTGCGGAATAATTTTAGGCGTTATGGGAATTCCTAAAACTGAACCTTTGCAAGGTAAAATTGACGGATTTCTAACTTTTGAATTGAACTCAATTGAAATTGGATATGAATTATTTGAAATTAAAAATATTGAAAATATTGAGATTTCAAATGACGATTATTATGGTAAAATGGTTACTTCTGTAAAAGGTAATTTTAATAGTCCTAGGTCAAACGGAGTCGCTAATTTTATAAAGCTAAAACTATATTCTGGCGAATTGAAAATGTGTAATTATGCACTATACCACTCCAATGATATTCAGAAAATAAGAGATGAATTAATAAACTATTATCTTAACGGAAAAATAGAGTTAGATAATTTAGCAAATGCTCTTGGAGAAAAAAGTGAAAGTGAAATTGCCGAATTGAAACTCGAAATAGAAAAGAAAGCACAACACCTAACAACCATTCCTATGTAAAGCATCATTAAGTTATCAACAACTTTTAAGAGGGTTATATGTCGGTTATTTTTCAAGTATAAAATTCCGCTCCAGTGGCTTGTTGAAAAAGTTGGAAACCAACTTTTTGTCCGCCGAAGGTTTAGTATTGGAAAAGTTGTTTGAAAAGAAAAACGGAACAAATAACATCAGTTACGCAATACACAAGGATTTACTAAAATTACATTTTCGCATCAAGTTTTCGTTAAGCCGAAAACTGAGCGGTTACTAACTTCCAGCCATCCCAAAGTGGCAAAACATTGGCAAACATTATGAAAAAAACTCTGCAATTTATTATACTTCTGACTTCTATTATAACTTTTTCTCAAGAAAAGTTAAGTGGAGAATATTGCTCAATTGCTATTGGAGAATCTGATGTTGCCTGTATTGATTTTAAAAAAAATAATCGCTTTGAATATTCTGTTTCTGGTTGTTTAGGGACTTCTCAAATTGGAACTGGAATTTTTGAATTAAATAACCAAACCCTAAAACTGACTTTTGACAAAAAAGAACAGCCAACAAGAAGTATAGTTAATGTCAAAGAGGTTAAATCAAATTTTGAAAACATAGAATTCAAATTTGTCATTAAAGATGAAAATGGAATTCCTCTTTACGCAAATGTAGTTGAGCAACCAAATGTCAAAGCATTTGAAATCTACGAAGAGCATAATACTTTTAAGGCTGAGAAAAAAAAATCTAAAGTCAAATATCAAATACTTTCATTAGGCTTCGAAATTGTGGAATTAGAATTGGAACATAATTCAAGTAAATTAATTGAAATTACAATGATTCCTGCTCAAGCAAAAGTAATTTCCGAAAAAGTGTTTGAATGGAATTTGACAGAAATCAATGGGGGAGAATTTAAAACTGGACCTAAAATTTGGAATACATATCGAAAAATAAAAAAATAACGTTTAGCCAGCCGCCATTTTGAGCTAGCTGGAACTTAGTGGAATTACCGCTGCGCATCACGTTTTCGTTAATCCGAAAATTGAGCGATTACGAACTTCCAGCCATCTCAAGTCAGCATAAACGTTGCGAAGATTATATACAACCTACTAAATAATAAAAATTGACAAATGCCACCAAAAAATATCTTGATTCCTATAAGGTAGTTTGCCCTAGTTTAACAAAAGAAGAGTTGAATTTTATTGCAGAAAGAACTTCTACTTCTGAATTGAAAAGCAAAACATTTTATCTAAAAAAAGACCAGGTCCAGAGGGAGATGAGTTTTGTATATCAAGGTCTTTTAAGAAGTTTCTACATTGACGATAAAGGAAGTGAAATCACCATTCAGTTCATTAGAGAGGGTGAATACGTTGCTGATTACATGGCTTTTATAACTCAAAAACCAACAAAATTTTATATTCAATGCATAGAGCCTTGTATTTTAGTAAACATCTCATTTTTGACTATACAAGATGCTTATTCTAACTTTAAAAATTTTGAAAACTATGGCAGAAAAATAGCTGAGGCAATTGTAGTAAATAAACAAAATCGCATAGAAAGTTTCCTTTTTGAAAACGCAGAAAGTCGCTATTTAAACTTTATAAAACAAAATCCAAGTTTAGTAAATAGAGTATCTGTAACTCATTTGTGCTCGTTTTTGGGAATTGAGAGGCAATCTTTAACTAGAATTAGAAAAAAACTACAAACAAAATGAGTTTGTCACAAACGTGTCATTTAAAAGAAATGATAAAGTTTAATTTTGATTTTTTAAAATCATAAATATGCAGATTCACAGAAAAATCAAAATTGTAGGTACCGTAGTAATTTTATTTTCATTAAGCTCCTGTGCCTTCAACTTTGCGTTCTTTCGCCCTTATAAACTCCCTAAAAGCAATTTTTCTTTAACTATTGGTCCCGACACAACATTTGTGAAAATGGACACACTAACTTTACAGCCAACTTTTCTAAAAAAAAACAAAGACACCGTAGATTTTGGTTATTCTATTGAAAGTGTCATTTTTAAGAGTTCCAATGGAAATAAATTAAATGGTTGGATGCTTAAACCTAGAAATGTAAAAATAATTGGTACACTATTGCATTTCCACGGGAGTGGCGGTAATTTAATGTACCATCATAGGGCAATAGCTCCACTTACACAATTTGGTTACCAGATTTTCACATTTGATTATAGCGGTTTTGGTTACTCCGAGGGTAAATCGACAAGAGGTTCTGTTGCAGAAGATGCATACTCCGCATTTGATTACGCTTTAAATCGTGTTGATGTTAAACAAACAAAAGTTTTGCTATATGGACAATCGTACGGTGTTCATTTAGCAACAATTGTAGGTGTCAAGCACCAAAATAAAATTGAAGGAATGATTCTAGAAGCTGGCTTTTCTTCTCACAGAGATGAAGCTGTATATACGGTGCCAATCATTGGAAATATGGTAAAACAAGGAATATGCACCAAAAATGAAATAAAGAAATTTAGGAAACCTGTATTAATAATCCATAGCAAAGAAGATAAAAAGGTTCCCTTTTATATGGGTGAAAAAATATTTGAAAATGCCAATCAACCAAAAGAGTTTTATCAAGTAGACGAACCACATATTGAAGCACTACAGCATTATTCAAAAGAGATATCCGATAAAATTAAAAAAATGTATCATCCCTAAAAAACTTAGCATTAGAACTATTTTGGGCGGACTAGGATTTAGCAGACTTACTGTTTTTATTCGTATTTACGTTTAGTAACCTAAAACGTATTTAAAATCCACAATAGTATTAAATTCGGCAACTTTAAACCAAGTCCTCTGCTATCCAGAGTTGTCTGTGAAAGTTAAAAACAGAAAAACATCTTTTTTCAATCAATACTATTTGGGCTAAACCACAACTGCTCCTATTCTTTTAACTTCGAACGATCTAAATGAATCACTAGTACTATTGACTAACAAAATAAAATGACGTACTAAGAAAAACAATAATTGTAAAAGGACTTTATCCTATATTTACAAATAAGTAGTAAAAATTGCAAAACATGAGCGGAGAAAAGAATTTAGAAATACTTTTAAAAAAAATGAAACCTAAATTAAATGCAGGAGAATTTGTTTTTTGTGAAGTAAAAAATTTAGAAGAAATAAGTTTAAAAAACATTTTAATGTCTTTTAGAGAAGAGGAAAGCATAACGATCATAATCGAAAAGAAAATTGCTGATGATTTAGATTTACGCTATTCTTTTGTTGCTTCATGGATTACATTGACAATACATTCAGCTCTAGAGGCTGTGGGGCTGACTGCCGCTTTTTCAAAAGCATTAAGTGATAAAAATATTAGTTGTAATGTGGTCGCTGCATTTTATCACGATCATATATTTGTCGATACAAAAGATGCTGCACAAGCAATGGAAATTCTTCATCAATTTTCAGCCTAATTCAAACATAAAAAGCAGCAGAATTCGCGAAACAAGAAGATCCGTATAAACTGGCTGTTAAAAGTAAACAATATAGTAGATTACTATAAAGTACTGCAGCCAGCCCATTATCTCTACATAAATAAGGGCTGCACCTAGCAATTAGCTTTGCACTAAAGCTCCCAAGCATGAATTTGGGATTGCAAATGCATCTACTAAGGCAACTGCATCTGGTCGAATATCCCAACACAATTGATTAACCATTTTACGAATAGCTTTAGTTTTTACCGCTTCCATGTAGTTATCTTCTAAATACCAACCTTTATTTTTTTCTAACTGAGACAGTGCAAACAACTGACACAATTGGTTCAAAATTGCCTTACAATCCGCATCCTCAACTGTACTAATGGCAATTTGAAACTGCTCTAAAACCACTCGGTCTAAGTGAGCTCCAGCCAAATCAATCATTTGGTGTTGCACCACATTAAAGGCATCATACCCATCCATACCGTTATCAATTAGTTTTTTGATACGTCGCGCCGCCGAAGCTACAATTGTTTGCTCGCGATGCTGAAAAGCTTGTAAATGAAACTGACTATCCAATAAATGCGCCTCATCAGTATTTCGAATTGTAATAGGATTTTTTTCGGTGATTGCGGTTTTAGCATTTTCATACACATAATTAATCACACCCAAAGAACCCATTTCGCTAAACGATTTTCTAAACTCAGACAAACGACTCTTGGCTACTAGCTGCATTAACACCGTATTATCACCTTCAAAAGTGGTATAAATCTCTGTATCATTTTTTAAAGCACCAATTCTGTTTTCTGATAAATAGCCCTTCCCTCCGATCGCTTCTCTGCACTCTTGCAAAGTTGCAGTGGTATTCCAAGTAGAATACGATTTTAAACCAGCTGCAAGAGCCTCGATTTCTTGCATATCACTCTCTGACCTTTTTGTAAATCGATCCGTTAGGTACTGCAAGGCAAAATGAATTGCATAAGTCTTCGCAAGCGGAATTAACAGTCTACGTTGGTGCATGCGGTAATTTAAGATTGGTACTTCTGAGCCGCCTTCGGGTCCAAATTGTCGGCGTTGATCACTGTACTTAATGGCAATGGTTAGTCCTGTTTTGGCCGCAGCCATAGCGGAACGCGGAATCCCAATACGACCTCCAACTAGGGTTCCTAACATCGTAAAAAAACGTCGGTTATCACTTGGGATAGGACTCGTAAATTCACCCTTTTCATTTACAGCAGCAAATCGATCTAACATGTTTTCATGAGGAATGCTCACATTATCAAATGAAATCGTACCATTATCAACACCATTTAATCCCATTTTATGCCCACAGTCACCGATAGTGATGCCCTCTAAAACTGTTCCTTGCGTATCACGTAAAGGAACAATAAAAGCATTTACACCATAATCATGTCCATCAATAATAAGTTTTGCAAAGACGGTCGCCATTTGTCCGTGTACGGCAGCATTACCAATGTATTCTTTCTGAGCTTTGGGATGTGGCGTTTGTATGGTAAAAGAGCGATTGGTATGATTATAAGTTGCCGTAGTTTCAAGCCCTTTTACATTAGAACCGTGATGCGTCTCCGTCATAGCGAAACAACCTGGCAATTTTAAAGTTCCAATATCCCTCAAATATTTAACGTAATGTTTCTCTGTACCTAAAGAATGAATGCTCATTCCCCATAGTCCAAATTGTACTCCAAATTTTATTACCAAACTCAAGTCATGGTAACTAAGTGTTTCCATTATGGCAAAATAGTTCAAAATATTATTGCCTCCGCCATACTCTGTAGGGTAAGCCATGCTGCCAAAGTCTTCTTTTGCTAGAATTTTACACCATTGCATTACTTGCTCACGATAGTCCTCCGTGTTTGTGATAATTTGAAGTTGGAACTCAGGACGAGAAATTACCTCTTTTACCTTATTGATTATGGGCGCTTGGGCTCCATCTAAAATAGCAGTTATTTTAGCAACATCAAAATTAGTGTGTGCAGCATGCGTAACCGTTTTTGGATCTATTTTAGTTTTAAAGTGACTAATTGCCTCCGCACTTGTAATTCCTAAACTACTTTCTAACAATGTAAATGATTCTTCCGCATTTTTCACATCACTATCGTCCTCCGAAAGTGCAAGTGAAATAGCGTAAATTGATTTTAAAGAAGGATTTTTTGATGTGATTTGATCAATACTATTTTTCCATTCTGAAATGGTGGTGCGAGATGGCGGATTGGCAACATCGATCTTTGAAAGAAGCAATTCTTTCTGTGCTTGAGTTAACCATTCTTGATCATCTATAAAATTTTTAAGAGTAATAAACTCTAATGGAGTTAATAAGTCATCTGACCAAACGAGGTAGAAAAGTGGTATGAAAGCTTGTATTTGAGTAGTTGGCATACTAGAATTTATTTATAATGAAAAGGAAAGATACCAAAAGTACTTCCAAACTCTTGTTAAGGTTCTTATAATTTTAACGACCTCAATCATGAATTACCATTAGTATTCTATTTTGACAACTACTTAAAAAACCAAGTTAAAAAATTTATGATTGCCTTAGCGTTAATAGTACACCATTTCTATAGTATTTAAAATAAGAATGTAGTTAAGTAAAGCGTGTAATATAGCGTAGAGCTCAGTAAATGTAGATACAAAGGACAGAAATAACTTATTTAATACATTATAGCTTAACAGTTAGTTTATGCTTTACTACTTTTGTATTTACTTGTTCAAACATCAAGTTGTAGCTCAATGAAAAAAAACTCCAGAATAACATCAATACTAAAGGCTACTAGCCTTGACTTTTCGGTTACTGGTATAGCTTCTTTTAATCTTTCTTCACTAGATGTATCGCCCAATTTAGAACTAGCTGTACCGACTAATATACGATTAGGACATGTGGTTGAAAAAATTGTTGCGGAGTTAATTAGAAGTTCTAGTAATTACAATCTACTTTATGAAAATATTCAAATCATAGATGACAAAAAAACCATTGGAGAGATTGATTTTATCATCGAGGAACATATCAGCAAGCAAGTAATTCATTTAGAGTTAGCCTATAAATTTTATCTGTTTGACCCAACTATTTCAGTAAAACCAATAAATAACTGGATTGGTCCTAATAGAAATGACTCTTTAATAGAAAAGTTAGATAAGTTAAAGACAACGCAGCTTCCGCTCCTTTACCACGAGCGAACAAAATCTACTTTGAACAAGGTAGATATTGACAAAATATCCCAAGCACTTTGTTTGTTAGTATCTTTGTACGTCCCTTTTGAATACAATGAACAAATCAATACCGATTATCAAAAAGGAATAAAAGGCTACTACCTCAACTTAGAGAGATTCATTGCTAACCACCAAGCACACATCACCTATTATTTACCTGCTAAAAAGGAATGGGGAATAGAGCCAGCCGATAATGACACTTGGCATGAATTTGATAGTATTGAAAAAAATGTTTTGCAACACATGCAGGAAAAACAAGCACCATTGTGTTGGCAAAATAACAATGGTAGAACTTCACAATTTTTTATAGTGTGGTGGTAAAACTACTATCGACAATCATTTCCATTACTTCAGATAAAAAAGAGTATAGCAAGCTCAAGATCACTACTTTTACATAAAAATACTTTATATGAAAACCATTGTACTTCCAGACGAACTTCCAATCGAAAAACTGCAGTTTGTACAGGTGTATGATTATCACACGAAGCAAGAAATAACTAAGCAGCAAATCATTTTAAATCAAAATACTTTTAGTTTCCTTACCGAAGGAACCAAGGAGGTTTTCTTTGACAGCTCGGCACTATCTATTGACAATTCCTCTTTTTTATTGATGAAAGCTGGACATTGTTTAATGACTGAAAAACTCTCAGCTATTCATAATTATAGAAGTATTCTCCTGTTTTTTTCGAACGAAATAATATTGAAAATCATGAGAAAAGCATCTATGAAAATGATAAAAGCACAGGTAAGTCAATCCGTATATGCTTTTCAATACGATGCTTTTATTCAACGATTTGTTGCTAGTTTATTAGATATATCAAAATTATCTCAAAGTGCTCAAGCGAAATTGTTAGAAGTAAAGCTCGAAGAGATCCTTTTATATTTGACCGAAATGAATGGATTCGATTTCCTTAACTCTCTATTATCGAATGGAAACAATAATAAACAAAAACTAATTTATACCGTAGAGAGTAATGTGTTTAGTAAATTAACTATTCCAGAATTAGCCTTTTTATGTAATATGAGTATTTCGACTTTTAAAAGAGAATTTGAAAAATGCTACTCTGACTCTCCAATGAAATGGTTTCAAAACAAGCGTCTTGAGCATGCGCATTATCTAATTCATCAGGAACAAAAAAATGCTTCAGAAATTTATCTTGATATAGGATACGAAAACCTTTCGAGCTTTATCCAAGCATACAAAATCAAATACGGTATTACCCCGGGACAAGATAGCAAAAATTGAACTTATAGCGATAGTTTTTGAACAGCTTCAGCAGGTTTTAGAGTACAGACTAAAGTAATTTTGTTAAACAATTTAAAAACAACAAAATGAAAAAAGTAAACTTTATTACAGCAATTGTATTGTTATGTACTACTACAATATTCGCACAAAAAACATTCACTTTATCCAGCAAAAATCTGGGAGGTCAAGCTACTAAATTAGAGGAATTTAATGGTTTTGGTTGTTCTGGAGAAAATTCCTCACCTCAATTAAGCTGGTCAAATGCACCCGAAGGCACGAAGAGCTTCGCTATCACGATGTACGATCCAGATGCACCTACAGGAAGTGGTTTCTGGCACTGGGTTGTTTTTGATATTCCAGCAAATGTGAGCGAACTAGTAAAAAATGCTGGAAACGTCTCGCTAAACTTAGCGCCCAAAGGAGCTGTTCAAAGTATAACTGACTACGGAATAAAAGGTTTTGGAGGTCCTTGCCCGCCAGAAGGACATGGATATCACGAATATATTATTACTGTTTTTGCTTTAAAAACAGATAAATTGGGATTAAACGATAGCATCAATCCAGCGATTGTAGGTTTTAATTTGTGGAATCAAACTTTAGCTAAAGCGAGCATTGTAATGTATTACAAGAGATAAATAGAATATTGTTGTATCATAAAAAAGCGGATTGAAAAAGTATTTTCAATCCGCTTTTTTATGTATTGTCACAAACTAATTATTTGTAATTAATGTAGTCTGTGAAATTTTAGCTAAACTATTTTTAAAATTCTGTTTATTGGAATACCAACACCTTTTTTAAGCACAACACTTTCATCTGTCAATGCCCAAACTGTAGTTTCTACTACTTTATGAGATAGATCGTCTTCAAAAAATATTTTTATTTTAGAATGTTCTAAATTCCCAAGCGACAAGGCACGCTCTAGTTCATTTTCTCTTTGATTAATTGCAGCTTCATCTTCCAATACTTCATGATGTGGAAATCGTAAAGTTTCAATTGCTTCTTTTTCTATGGTTTCGAAATTTATAGTCATGGTACGTAAATTTAAATTAATGTTATAGTATTCTCACTAGGAATCTTGCGTTAATAAACCAAGCTAGTCTACCAAATATACATTGATTTATCAAAAAGTAGAATCCTTTTATTATTACTTTAACAGATGCCTACTATCATTAAGAATATAAGTTTTGAAACTATTTTTTGAAGAATCAAAAAAATAATGTGCTGGTTCTAAATTAAAAAAAGAGGCAAGCTATTTATCAACTATCTAAAGCAATGTTATTTAACCCATCTCAACTATAGAATATTTGTTGTACTTTGCATCGTTCAAATCTACAGCACATATTATTATTTTACTTTATGGATAGTAAGCAGCCCAAATTAACTCTTCAAAGTATTTCTAAGTTTAATAGGATTGATAACTTTAGTTTCAATTTGTTTACTTTACAGTTTGTACTTACAATGGTATTTCTTTTTGCTTTTAAAGTGAATTATGCTGCATTTGGAACAATACCAATTATTCTACTTTTTATTTACTTTTCATTTTCGAGGAGATTTCGCTTTCGACAAAAGTCAATTTTATCAATTGCAGCAATTACTATATATTACACTTTAACTTTTATACTGTACGGAAAATCATTTAATTTCATCTTAATTAATTACTTGACTCCAATTACCCTTCTCATAATGATGCGGTACAATAGATTAATACTATATTTCACTTTAATAATCTTTGCAACAGTGTCTTTGACCATTTATTTAGACTTTTTTGGCTTTGATTATGGTAATAGAAATAATTTTGAAAAAGATATTTACAATCCACTTTTCTATTTTGTCTTCTTGATGATCTCGGCTTATTTAATTATATTGTTAATGGCCAGAACAAAAGCTGCTACTGCAATTATCAAAGATCTTAAATTTAAAAATAGTGAACTAGAGAAGTCTAAAATAGCACTAAAGAAATTACAATTTAATAAGGAATCTTTCTTTGCGATCATGAGCCACGAAATCAGAACACCGCTCAACGCAATTAAAGGAATTAGTGATATATTGAAAAGTGATAAATTAAATGAGGAACACTATAAACTATTAGAATTAATGGATTACTCTTCTAACCATTTATTAGCCTTAGTGAATAACATACTTGATTTCACCAAATTAAACGATGGAGCATTTACGTTGCAACCATCAGAATTTAACTTAAATCAATCTATAGAATCTATTTTTAAAATGAATGAAACGAAAGCTAAAGACAAAGGATTAGATTTTGTTTTAGATATTGCAGACAACATACCAATCACTCTTTATGGCGATAAAAACCGAATAGATCAAATAATATTAAATCTACTAAATAACGCTCTTGAATACACCGACAGTGGATTTGTAAAATTATGCGTAAAAGGAGAATTTAGCACCGAGCCAAGTAAGGATTTTGTAGTACAGTTTACAGTTGCCGATAGCGGGAAGGGTATTGAAAAAGCGTTGCGTAAAAAACTGTTTGTAAAATACAGTACTTCTAGCGCAACAAAAAACAGCATGGGTCTTGGCTTGACTATTTCGAAAGGATTAATTGAATTAATGAACGGAACTATCAATTACAAATCTAAAGTCAATAAAGGGACTAATTTCACTGTTACCATCCCGTTGCCCCTACAGGAAGAAAATGTAAATAGTCAAGAAAACATTGAAATTACGACTAATTTAAGGAACTTAAAGATCTTGTTAGCCGACGATAACAAAATTAACTTACTAATTTTAGAAAAACAATTAATCAGAAGTTTAAATAATAGCAGTATAGCTATTGCATATAATGGACTAGAAGCAGTAAATCTTATTAAAGCAAACGATTACGATGTAGTCTTAATGGATATTGTAATGCCAGTTATGGATGGAATTTCGGCGTCACTTATAATTAGAAATCTAGAGGATGAACTAAAGCGAAATATTCCAATAATTGCTTTAACAGCAAACGTCGGGGAAAATGAATTTAGGAGATGTTTAGATGCTGGTATGAATAAAGTACTTACAAAGCCATTCGAAATAAACTCTTTAATTAAAGTGATTACAAAAGAAATAGAGGGATATAGGTTGAAAAACACTAAAAAAAAAGAATATACACTCTAATTAATTCCTTTTAAAACTGTAAAAACTTTGTGTGCTTACCTCAACTACATTACTCATAAACAATTTAGTACCTTATTCGCAATAAATAGTATTGTTCATTTTTTTACAATAAATGTTTTAGGCATAAAAAAACCAGCCATCACGACTGGTTTTTTTAAACAAATATACCTATTATAAGTTCGTAAATAGGCTAGAGTCAAACGTACTTTTAACCACTACATTCTTTGGTCCGACATTTTCGTTTGGTCTATCATAAGATAATAAAATATTACCTTGCTTTTGATAATTATTCCATGGTTTCAAAAACTTAGGCTCTGCATCATTAAAATTTTGATAGTACGCCCACTGTTGCACTAAATGATCTTCTTGACCTACATAAACCCAATATTTATTTTCTGGAGTAACACCAACTCCCTCGAAGGTAAGTTGTAAAACATCAGCAACTTTACCACTTGGTAGGGTATCTGTTTTAACATAAGAAAGCGTAACTCCTGGATCTTGCAATTTCCAAGGCATTACTAACCAATAAGCATCATTGATCCACCAATTTTTTCCCTTTTCTAATAAGGCGTTAGCTTTATTTTCATCCGTTACTAAAACGCCATTTTCGAACACCTTTCCTTTTAAAGTATTAATGTTCACAAGTATTACTTGATTAGCTGCTGGATTCTCCACTCTAACATCACCTGTCCATTTATCCCACGCAAGTTTTCTATTAACAAAGTCCCATTGTATGAAACGAGTTGCATTGTAGTTCTCTTGACCACCCATAGCTAACAATATGTCTTTAACAATTGCATTAGCCTTTTTATCTTGTGCTTGTATAGTACCTAATGATACAGTAAAAACTACTGTTGCCGCTGCAATAACTGCTTTGATTCTATTTTTCATGTTTTGATTTTTTACTATTTTTAAATAACAAAAATAAGCACTTTAAATCTATTTATGATTTTAAACTTCATTCTATCTCTCTATATATAAATTGCCTTAGACAATTACAAAACTAAATAAAGTAGCAACCTGTATTATAATTCATAATTTAGCATTATATAGTTGTCACTAAAAAACAAAAAAATGCAAACAATATTAGGCGCAAACGGAGTCATTGGTGAAGGATTAGCTCGAGAACTTAGAAAAAGCTACACGGACAAAATTAAACTAGTCGGCCGAAATCCTCAAAAAATTAACCCTGATGATCTACTTTTTAAAGCCGACCTACTTGATCCAATCCAAGTTAATCTAGCATTAAAAGACACATCGATTGCTTACTTAACGGTTGGTCTTGCTTACGACTCGACCGTATGGCTTCGTGATTGGGTTATAGTAATGAAAAATGTAGTAGCAGCTTGCAAAAACAACAATTGTAAACTTGTTTATTTTGATAATACGTATGCTTACCCACAAGATAAGAGTATCCAAACAGAGGAAACTTCTCTTTCGTCATCGGGTAGTAAAGGAACTGGAAAACGTCTAGCTGCTGAACTACTACTGAAAGCAATCGATAGCAAGGAAATTCAAGCTATAATTTGTCGAGCTCCTGAATTTTATGGTCCCAGCAAAACCAAAGGATTTACCAATGCGATGATTTTCGAAAATCTTAAAAATAGCAAAAAACCAAAGGTGTTCTTAAGAGATGATGTGTTACGCACCTTTATTTACACACCTGATGCTAGTAAAGCAATGGCTTTACTAGGGAACAGCCCAGATACTTATGGTCAAACATGGCATTTACCTTGTGATGACAATCGATTAACGTATAAGCAATTTATAAGCGAAATAGAAAATCAACTAAATAAGAAGGTAAACTACACTGTTTTATCTCGCATTGTGCTAAAACTAGCTTCTTATTTTGATAAAAATCTAAGAGAAACTCACGAACTACTCCCTCGATATGGAATCGATAATATATTTGATTCTACTAAATTTAAAAAAAGGTTTCCGGAATTTAAAACCACCACCTACGCAAATGGTATTCAAGCGATAATTAAAGATTTTAAAATTAAATAATAATTCTAAACGCAAGTAATTACTCAAGAGTAGCTTTCAGAAATCTCGATTTACTACAACCTAAACAATAGCCTTTCATGGATTAACTAAGTCTTCACTTTTAAAACTTTGTAAAATTCACTATTTTTGCACTCTAAATAATATGTCATGCCAAATAAGAAATATAAAATTGCCGTAATTCAGTTAAATCTGAATGATATTGCTGAAAATAACCTGAAAAAATGCCTTAAATGGGTTCGAGATGCTGCAAACCAAGGCGCTGAAGTAATCTCACTTCCGGAACTATACAGTAGTCATTATTTTTGTCAGAGCGAAGATGTTGATAATTTTGAATTAGCAGAGCCCTTATATAGCACTTCTTTTATTGCATTTAGTGCGCTTGCAAAAGAATTAGGTGTGGTGATAATCGTACCATTTTTCGAAAAAAGAATGGCTGGAATTTACCATAACAGTGCATACATTATCGATACGGATGGTTCTGAAGCTGGTCTATACCGAAAAATGCACATTCCAGACGATCCTTACTTTTATGAAAAATTCTATTTTACTCCTGGAGATTTAGGTTTTAAAACTATTCCTACTCAAAAAGGAAAAGTGGGTACGTTGATTTGTTGGGACCAGTGGTATCCTGAAGCGGCTCGATTAACAGCCCTCAAAGGAGCCGAAGTTTTATTTTACCCAACGGCTATTGGCTGGCATCCAGGAGAGAAAGAACAATATGGTGCAAATCAATATGGTGCTTGGATGAATGTTATGAAAGGACACGCCGTAGCAAACGGGGTTTACGTCGCCGCTGCAAACCGTATAGGGTTAGAAAAATACTTACCAAACACTGACGGAATTGAATTTTGGGGAGCATCATTTATTGCAGGACCGCAAGGCGAAATTTTAGCACAAGCATCTCATGATAAAGAAGAGATATTAATTGCCGAGGTAGATCTTGACCTACAAGAGAATGTTCGTCAAAACTGGCCTTTCTTCAGAGACAGACGAATCGATGCCTTTGGAGACATTACTAAAAGAGCCATAGACTAAACAGTTAGTTTGTAAAATAAACAAGGGCCTAGAGTTAAAGTAACTCTAGGCCCTTATAATTTAGAGCTAGTATTTAGTTTAAATTTGGTTGGTAAATTTTTACCGTACCATCTCCCTCACTACTTACGACTAACAAGCTTCTCTTTGTTGGACTTTTTGATGCAGGAATAAATAACAAACCTTCAGGTGCATCTCCTGTTTTTAGCGTTTGTAAATAAATAGGTGAACTTGGATTAGTGACATCATAAATCATACAATTGTCTGTTCTTTCAAGTCCTACAAATAAGATGTTTTTATTCCCCATCTTTACTGTAATAACACTTTCTGGCTCCGCGCCCTTGTCATCACTTCGATTATCGTCATACGTGCCAAAAGCAAATGCCTTGCTATCTAAATCATTTTTGCTATCAAATACCATGCTTCCCGTGGTACCGTTCCAAATTGAAAAAGACCTTCCTCCAAAACTTACTAGTTCGTCAATATCACCGTCGCCATCTGTATCTCCCATTTTGTTCACGATATTGAGCCTACCCATTTTAGCATCTTTCTTAATAGTAACCGCATCAGGAAAACGAGTAGGATCTAACACCACAGAACTGCTTCCTATTCTACTAACATCAACATAATTATCATATTCTCGTGCGTCACCTTCATTTGCAGTAACAAAATAGGTAGTTCCGTTAACCTCAAAATTGCTAATAGCATCAGGCATGTACATCCCTTTAACATTCCATGGATTAAAAGCAATACTTCCATCTTTATCACTGATATCAATTCCATTTGCCACATTATTATAATCTTTCAGTCCAAGAGCAAAAACAGAGGTGATTTTTTTCGAAAGTAAATCTACCTTGGCGACACCATTATTTTCTTGCAGTGTAACCCAAGCCGTCTTGGAATCAGCAGAAATTGTTATATATTCAGGTTCAATATCCTTCGCAAAATCATTAGATGGACTTGATATTTTAAAGCCATTTGCTTTTAGCGCCGGTAATTGGTTACTAAACGAACTAAAATTTAAGGTGGTCACAGCATAATTATTAGTAACCTCTATGATAGAAATGCTCCCCTCAGGATCTACAGCATAATCACTGCTCGGCTCTCCCTCATTTGCAGTCATTATATACTTTCCGTCAGGTGAGAAAACCACCATATCCGGCAATGAGCCTACCGTAATCTCTTTAATTACGCGATAATCAGCAGTATCAAATACTACTACTTTTCCTAATGCTTGTTTATTAGGACTTGCCTCAAGAGCCACCGCTAGTTTACCGTTGTGAGTAGCAACACTATTAGAAGCCCCATTAAAACGTGTCAAATCTATTTGTCCAATGATTTTTGGATTTGTTGGGTCAGATAAATCTATTACATCGATTCTATTTGTACCACTATTATTCACTGTAAATAGTTTTTTAGATACTTCATCATAAGAACTAATTTCTGCTGCACCCGCTCCTCCAATAGTAATTGATGCTATTTCATTAAATGCCGCAGGGTTTTCATTTACTAAATCATCGATAGAATTAGTATTAGAATCGTTATTAGAGCAGCTTACTAGTAAACTACTTGCCATTAAAAATAGTAATGCGTAATTTTTCATCTTGTTTGTTTCTTTTTTTAGGTTTAGCCAAATGTAAAAGGATGCTGCAAAAGATAGATTAATAGAATATTACCGAATGTTTATTAAAAGGTAGCTTTCATAAAACTCCATTTTCAGATGGCACCAAACAGTGAATTGAAATTCATTTAATAATAAAGACAATTTATTTTACCTTTGTTCTTCATAAAAACAAATGCACTATGACTGAAAATAAAAGAAGGTTTCCTGCTGAATGGGAAAAGCAACAAGGTATTTTACTTTGCTTTCCGCATAATGGTAACGATTGGCCTGGAAAATATGAAGCCATTCAATGGGCTTTTGTTGAATTTATCAAAAAAGTAAGTCTGTATGAAACTGTTTTTTTAGTAGTTGCTGACCAGAAGTTGCAAGATAAAGTAAGTGATATGCTCGACAGAGCAAGAGTAGATCTATCCAAAGTTTCGTTTATTATTCAGAAAACAAATAGAAGCTGGATGCGAGACTCAGGGCCTATTGTAGTTTACAACGGAACCGAAAGAGAAGCATTAAATTTTAATTTTAATGGCTGGGCTAAATATAAAAACTATCAGTTAGACAAAAATGTACCAGCAAAAGTGGCAGCAACTTTAAGTATGCCATTGACTCAGGTTATGTACAAAGGCAAGCCTGTAATTGTTGAGGGTGGAGCTATCGATGTAAACGGAAGAGGAACATTATTAACCTCTGAAGAGTGTTTGATGCATCCTACTATTCAAGTACGAAATGAAGGTTTTACAAAAGAAGATTACGAGGCCGTTTTTAAAGAATACCTGGGAATCACCAATGTAATTTGGTTAGGAGACGGAATTGCTGGGGATGATACTCATGGTCATATCGATGACTTATGTCGTTTTATAAACGAAGACACGATCGTGACTATCGTTGAAACGAATCCAGAGGATGACAATTATATACCTTTACAAGATAACTTGAAACGTTTGCAAAAGGCTAAATTAGAAAACGGAAAATCACCGGTAATCGTTGCGCTACCTATGCCTAAACGATTAGATTTTGAAGATCTTCGTTTACCTGCTAGTTATGCTAACTTTTTAATTTTGAATAACTGTGTTTTGATGCCTACATTTAACGATCCTAATGATCGAGTAGCTTTAAATATTCTAGCGGCTTGTTTTCCGGATCGTGAAATTATAGGGATTAGTGCCATTGACCTTATTTGGGGCTTTGGTACCCTACATTGCTTAAGCCAGCAAATACCTGCTTAAAAAGCAGCAAATTAGTATAACAAAAAACACCAGCTATTGCTGGTGTTTTTTTATTGTTACAAATGAAGATATTATTTACTCCATTCAGAGATACTATCTTTATTCATTTTTACATAATCTTGGTTCCCTGCGACCTCTGAAGCTTTTAGAGAAAGTTTAGCGGTTTCAGTTGCTCCTTGTTTATCTCCTTGTTTTGCTTGAATCAATGATTTTAAACGTAGGTAGTAAAAAGGTTTATCAGCGCTTAATTCTAAAGCTTTATCGATATACGTTCTTGCTTTTGCAATATCCCCATTAGATTGTAAAAAATACTGAGCTGATCCAAAATAATCAGCTGCAGATGGACCTGCTAATACTTTCTCAATGCTAGCAATAGCTATTTTTTGTGTAGGAACTTCAAATTTTATTGCTGCATATGAGTTTTCCCAAGAGATCGCTAAATTTGCAGAGTTGTTCGTTAATGCACTAAAACCAATCGTAAAAGTGTCTACTGCTTTTTGCAATGCTTCTTCCTTAACGGTTGTTCTTAACGCTACGTTTGCTTCTTTAAACTCAGCTGGATTTCCCCAATTGTCGGTAGCCGTATAAAAGATCACTTCCCAGCTTTGAATACTTGGAATAGTGTACAGAGCATATTTTCCTTTTTTTAATGTTTTACCATCAATCATAACATCATCACTAAATGAAACTGTAGTGTTTTCATTAGCACCTGTTCTCCACAATTGACCAAAAGGAACTAAATTACCAAAAACAGCTCTTCCTTTAGCAGAAGGACGTGAGTAAACTACTTCTACATCTGTTAGACCCACCACTTGATTAATAACAGATTTTGGACTCGCTTGCGGAGTTTTTACTTGTGCTTCCAGTGTAAACTGCGTGATTATAATCACTAAAGCAAGGAGAATCTTTTTCATGTTTTATCTTTTTTGATTTTTATTTTTCCAAAATTACGAATTCAGAAACTCTAATTTGTTAATTATTACTTAATTTGGAACCTAATTCTTGTATTACCTTACAATTTAGCTCTTTAAAATGATTAACAATCACATCCGCTTCTGATAAATCTTGTGCCACAGAGTGCAAACTATTGTAACCAACACAAAAAATACCTGCCGCTTTTGCTGCCTTAATACCGTTTGTACTGTCTTCGATTACGATACAATTTTCTTTAGGTGCTATCGATAGACTAGCCGCATGCTCAAAAATCGCAGGATGTGGTTTAGACTTCGGAAAGTCTTCTCCACTTACTTTATGTGTAAAATAGAGGTCTAAGCTAAAACGATTAAAAACACGTGCAATAGTAACTTTAGAGGCAGATGAAGCTAATATTAATTGGACGCCATTACCATGTAAATCTACAATAAGGTCGCGAACACCTTCTAGTAACTCTAAATCTTTTTTCGTATCAAAAGCGTCGTTGAATATCGTACGCTTGCGCTGAATCATGTCTTCGACATCCTGCACTAACCCAAATGTTTCTTTTACTTTTTGAAACGTATTCCTAGTCGAAAATCCAGTAAATGAACTATACATCTCCTCGGTAACGTTTATATTTAGTTCTGCAAATTGCTTAAAATAGGCATAGCGGTGTACTGGCTCTGTATCTACTATAACACCATCCATATCAAAGATTACTGTTTCTATCATATTCTTGTAAATTTTAAAAGGTAATTGCTATTATCTACTTTACTTTGTTGTTTAGAATCAATTACTCTTTTTTTAATAAATAACGAATAACAGTCTCTGCAGCATACAAACCAAACAATCCTGGCATATAGCTGTTAGTTCCGTAAAACGACTTTTTAAAATTAGATCCGTCAGTCATTTTTAAACTGCTGTCATCTTGTATTTCAGAGGAGAAGACTACTTTTAGCTTATCTATTTTATGCTCTTTTAAGCGACGGCGAATGGTTTTTGCTAAAAAGCAATTCTCTGTATTATTAATGTCAGCTACCTTAACTTTCGATGCTTCCATTTTACCTCCTGCTCCCATACTTGAGATTATCTTCACCCTTTTACGTTTTGCCGCAATAATTAAGTTTAGCTTAGGTGTGATGCTATCAATACAATCTAATACATAATCATAATCAGCTGTTACTGTCGCAAGCGCACGCTCAGGTGATAAAAACTCTTGCAAACGCGTTAGTTTTAGTTCTGGATTAATATCCATCAAGCGATCACCAACAAGGGTTACTTTAGGCTGGCCTACTGTAGAATGTAAAGCTGGTAATTGTCTATTTATGTTAGTAATGTCAATGACATCACCATCTACAATAGTCATTGTCCCCACTCCTGCTCTTGCCAAAAATTCGGCAGCAAAAGATCCTACTCCACCAAGACCTACTACTAACACATTTGCTTTTTGCAATTTATCTAAACCCTCTTTCTTAAATAATAGTTCAGCTCTCTCTGTCCACTCTGCCATTTTTATTGTTTCTTGTTTAGGAATTAAAACCTGTTGCTGTAATTCCGAATAATTATTGTTTTTATTTGTTTTTGAAAACAGAATTGAAATTGGTTGAGACCATCTCTTGTAATTCTGTTACTGTACTCTTTTTATATTTTGCTGCTAATGCATAAACTTCTTGAATAGTTTGATCAGTTGTATCTGTTTCTAAAAAAAATCGGTCATTTGGCACAGCAGTAAAAACCGACTCTAATTCGGGATTTTTTATTAAATATTTTCCAAATGAAAGGTAAAATCCATTGTCAAGAAGCTGCTTTGCTAATTGTATATTTTTAGAAAACCCATGAATAATTAAAGGAACCGTGATATTCAATTTGTTTTTAATCTCAATTAGTTCTTGAAATGCTGCTACACAGTGAATAATAACTGGCTTATCGTATTTTTGCGCTAAAACTAATTGCCTCTCAAAAACAGATTGTTGCAAGTCCAAAGCAATGTCGATTCGCTTATCTAGTCCGCATTCACCAATAGCAAGACATCCTTCACCTAAGATTTTTTGATTCAGTACTTCAAAATCACTCTCTAACCGCCTAGGTTCAATATACCAAGGATGAATACCTATAGAATAGATTGTAACGGCTTCGTCAAACTCCCACGGATATTGATTGACCAACTCTACAACCGATTCATCATTGGTAAACTGATGTGTATGTAAATTAAAATACTCCATTATTAATGAAACGTTTTGACACCTGCATTGATCGCAACATCTAAATCATTTTCTAAAGGCACTAAAGGACAAGAATACTTATAGTTGTATGCACAATACGGATTGTAAGCCATGTTAAAATCGATAACAATCGTATTCCCATTTGGTATTTTCAAATCGACATATCTTCCTCCAATATAACTTTCTTTTCCAGACGTTAAATCAGAGAAAGGTAAAAAAAGATGGTCTTTAAAACCTGGTTTTTTAGATAATTCTATGTCACGGTACACATTTAGCTTAAGCAATTTTCCTTCTAATGTAAAAGTTAATTCACCATACTTTATATAAACAGGAGTTCTTGATGTCGAAGTTTTCATCTTGAACGGTTTTTCTTTTTTCGTTCGTACAAACTGAGCAATAACAAAGGCCCTTTCGTTGATAGGAAAAAAATCTAAACTTTGAAACTTTGAGAGATCTTCAGCCATTAACGGACTTTCCTTTGGGTTAGCATATTCCTCATTGATTTTTTTTTGGAATTCTTGTACTGCTGCAAGGTCAAATTTGTCTTGAGCAAAACTTATGGTAAAAACACAGATGAGGAGTATTGAAAGTATATTTTTCATGATATTGATTTTAGCAAAAATAGTTTAAAAGTAACCAAGACACAAAGTAACGAAGACACAAAGTTTTTTACCTTTGTAACTTATTAGAAATTACCCCATGCTTAAAAATGCTTTTCGACAATACATAGATAATTTTAGAGGTTTTTCGCGAGAAATCTGGATACTAGCAATTATCACTTTTATCAATCGTGCCGGAACGATGGTATTGCCTTTTTTATCCAAGTACTTAAAAGAAGATCTTCAATTTACCTACGGAGAAGTAGGCTGGATTATGGTAGCTTTTGGGTTTGGATCGATGCTTGGCTCTTGGCTAGGAGGAAAATTATCTGATAAAATTGGTTTTTACAAAATCATGGTTTTTAGTTTGTTTACAAGTGGAGTTTTCTTTTTTGCATTGCAGTACATCACATCCTTTTGGGGATTGTGCCTTGGGATGTTTAGTATTATGACACTAGCTGATATGTTTAGGCCAGCCATGTTTGTATCACTTGCTACCTACGCCAAACCCGAAAACAGAACTAGAGCATTAACTCTAGTACGACTAGCGGTTAATCTAGGATTTGCGGCAGGACCTGCATTGGGTGGCTTAATAATCATGGGAATGGGATACAAAGGTTTATTTTGGGTCGATGGCTCGTCCTGTATTATTGCTATTGTAGTTTTTGCCTTATTAGTAAAAGAGAAAAAGAGGCTAATTGATACGGATATCAATGCGCCTATTGTGATTGTTAGCTCTGTTTTTAAAGACAAAATTTTCTGGATTTTCCTGTTTGTGAGTTTTGTCACGGCCATGATTTTCTTTCAGTTGTTTACTACACTGCCTTTGTATCATAGCGAGCAATTTGGTCTGACTGAGTTTCAAACTGGATTATTAATGACCTTAAACGGGCTTTTAATTTTTGCTCTTGAAATGCCTTTCGTAGGTTACTTTGAACGTAAAAAAGTACAGAAATTAAAAATCATACTTTGGGGAGTACTACTAATGTCCTTTAGTTTTTACCTACTGCTCATTAATACTTGGGCTGGAATACTAGTCATTAGCATGATCTTTATATCGATTGGTGAAATATTTGCTTTTCCCTTTTCGAATACTTTTGCCTTAAGCAGAGCTCCAAAGGGTCATGAAGGTCGCTATATGGCGTTGTACACGATGAGTTTTAGTTTAGCGCATATTATTAGCTCTAAATCGGGACTAGAAATAATAGCACGATCAGGCTATCAAATGAATTGGTTTGTAATGGGTAGTTTTGGTATCGCTGCGGCAGCATGCTGTATTTGGATTCAGAAATTAGTTAAGGAAGAACAGCATTTAGTTTAAGCGACAGTATTTTTTTTGCAGTAAAAGCCTTTGTTTATGTGATAAGCAAAGGCTTTTTTGTATCTAAATCAGGTTATAAACTTAAAAAATAGTTAAATAACTATAAATATAGTTTGTAAACTACAAATATAGTTGTAAGTTTGAAATGCGTTAAGGATAGCAGGCGGCATCCTCGAAGTAAAACGGAGAGATATAGCCGAATAGCCTGACCCGCTCCCGATAGCTATCGGGAATAAAGCGGGTAACGCCACAATAAAATTTTGAATTTAATATAGCTTATTAAAATTATGGAAACACTTTACATCTACTTTTTTAAATCTTCTGGATTGATAGTAATGTTTTATATAGCTTATTATTTTCTTTTGAGAAAGGAAACCTTTTTTTTAAGTAATCGCTGGTATTTAATACTAGGTATGTTGACCGCTGCAGTCTTACCTTTATTTTTTTATACTAAGGTCACTTTCGTTGATGCAAACCCAGTTGATTTTAATTGGTCTCAAATACCCATTAATAAACCAATTGAAAAAAAGACATTTGAAATCAATTGGAATTTGATTTTCGTCAGTTGCTATGGTCTCGGTGTATTCTTATTTACATCTAAATTCCTATTTGATTTTTACTTTCTTCACAAAACTTTAAAGAACAAAATAGCTAAGCGTCGCGCTAATTTTAAATTTATCGATACTAATGAAAATATTGCTCCTTTTTCATTTTTTAATACTATTGTTTACAATTCATCCTTGTATAGTCCAATCGAATTAGAAAATATTTTAGAACATGAAAAAGTGCACAGCGAGCAACATCATACCGCCGACGTTTTATTTTCAAGATTATTCTGTATACTTTTTTGGTTTAATCCAATTGTATGGCTTTACAAAAAAGCGATGGTTCAGAATCTTGAGTTCATTGCCGATAAGGAAGCATTAAAGAAAATAGCAGACAAAAAAACCTATCAGCTAACCCTATTAAAGATTACTACCCAAGAAAATTGTGTGGCTATCACTAATCATTTTTATCAATCATTAATCAAAAAAAGAATCATCATGTTAAACAAAAATCAATCAAAAAAAATCAATTCCTGGAAATATGCTTTAGTGCTCCCGGCCTTAGTTGCATTCGTGCTTTTATTTCAAGTAAAAGTAGTTGCACAGGAGAAAGAAAGTGATTTCAAAATTAGTAATGTGCCTATAACAGTGTCGCTGCATGTTACGTCTAAATCGACCCAACAAGATCTGGAAGCTGAAAAAGAATTCTTTAAAACGACTTATGGAATAGATGTGACATTTACAGAACTCAAAGTTGATGGAAACAATGAAATTACGGCTATTTTAGTTCGTATGGAAGACAAAACTGGAGTAAAAAAAACATATCAAGTCAATGAAGACAAACCTATAAAACCTTTTGATATTTTTGCAAAAGAGGACAAATCAAATCAAATCAGTTTTGGTTTTAGTGCCTCAAGTAAGGAGAACCTTCATTTAAAAAATCATATGGATTTTGTGAATAAGCAACAGAATAATTCAGATAAAAACGACGATGAGCCAAAAGTAGAAATGATTTCTTCATCGTCACCTTATCCATCTTGGAGTATCACAAGTGCAACTAAAAATGGAAAAGAATACCTTATTGTAATTGATGGCCAAAAACAAAATAAGAACGACCTAATTAAAGTTGATATGGATGCAGAAATTGCTTCATCGATTACTTTGCCAGCTACTTTAGCAGAAAAAAAATATGGCGTAGAGGGAGTAAATGGAGCATTTGAAATAACAACTAAAAAAGGTAGCTCTAAATCTAGTAAGGACTTGGGGGATCCAAAACCTATTAACAAAGGTTGGGAAGTAAAAATAGGCGTTTCTGAAGTAAGCTATAATACAATTAAAAATTTCAGTGATAAAAAAGAAGATAAAGAGTCGGAAATAAAATATAGAATAGCTAGCAGAGAAGACAACTTAGAGAATGTTAAAATCAATAAAGATGTTGACTACAAAAAAGCAGTAATTATTATAAATGGAAAAGTAAGTAGTGTAGAAATTTTGAATCAACTAAAGCCAGATCAAATTGAAAACATAAGCATTGAAAAGATAGACAGTGTTGGTGATAAAAGTAAACAATTGGCCATACAAAAATTTGGTGAGCAAGCTGTCAATGGAATTATCTACATTGAAACTAAAGAATTTGTAAAAAAATAAAAAGATGCAAAAATTAACAAACAAAGAAGAGGAAATCATGCAGATATTATGGAAGCTTAAAAAAGCTTTTGTAAAAGAAGTAATGGCTGAAATCACCGAAGATCAACCACACTACAACACCTTGTCGACTATTGTACGTAATCTGGAAGAAAAGGGTTATGTGGCGCATAATGCTTATGGAAATACGCATCAGTATTACCCTATTGTTCCTATTGAAGAGTATAGAAAACGTTTTATGAGTACAGCAATTGATACGTATTTTAACAGCTCGTACAAAAATATGGTATCGTTTTTTGCAAAAGAAGAAAAAATATCGGCTGCTGAGTTAAGGGAAATTTTAGCCATGATAGAGAACCAAGAGTCGGCCAAATAATTTTGTACATTTAAAGTCAATACCAAAACAACCTTATATGGAACCAATTGCAATCTATTTACTTAAATCTTGCTGCTTGCTGCTCTTGTTTTTTATTGCGTACCACTGTTTACTGCGTAAAGAAACATTTTTTACGGCCAATAGGTGGTTCCTTTTAGCTGGTTTGGTAACAGCAGTAGTATTGCCTTTAGTTGTTTTTACTCAAATAGTTTGGGTCGATCCTAATCCTGTTGCTTACGATTGGTCGTCATTCCCCAAACGATCTCTTGTTGACGAGGATCATACTGCAAGATACATATACATCGCTTTAGCACTAGCTTATAGTTTAGGAGCTTTGGGTTTACTGACTAAGTTTGGTGTGGATTTTTATAGTCTTCGCAAAATAGTTAAAGGTCAAAATGTTATAAATCAAGATGATTTCAAGTTTATAGATAGCCCTGAAAATCGTGCTCCCTTTTCCTTTTTCAAAACTATTGTCTACAATTCAAATTTGTACACTGCTATCGAACTTCGAAATATTATCGAGCACGAAAAAGTACATAGTGAACAATACCATTCTGCCGATGTTTTAATTGGTAGACTATTTTGCATTCTGTTTTGGTTCAACCCAATTGTTTGGATGTATAAAAAAGCAATGATTCAGAATCTTGAATTTATTGCCGATAGCGAAGCTTTAAAAAAAATATCAGATAAGAAAGCCTATCAAATTACCCTTTTAAAAATAACAACTCAGGAGCATTGTGTTGCTCTTACGAATCCCTTTTATCAATCATTAATCAAAAAACGAATCGTTATGTTAAACAAAAATCAATCCCACCAAAAAAATGCATGGAAGTATACAGCTATTTTACCGGCACTTGTAGGTTTTACACTTTTCTACCAAGTGGAGGTAGTTGCACAAGTAAAAGCCCCGAAAGAAAGTACTTCAGCTGTAACTTACAAATTGTCGACTACATCGGCAATAACAAAGCAAGACAGCATTAAAAAGACAAAAAAAATCGAATTTGAAAGAGAAAAAAGTAAAAATATTGACCCCGATACTGATATATACATCGACGGAAAAAAAGTAACAAAAAAAGAGTTAGATAGTACTGATCCTAATACAATCGAATCGATGAATGTTACAAAAGGTGAAAAAACGTCAACAATTCAAATTACAACACAGAAACAGCAATCGAATTCAATAAGCATTTTTGAAAACAATCAAGGCGCAGACAAATTAGATTTAGAAAAAACAGACCCTACTAATCTTACAGGTAAAAAGGGTCCAAAAGGGACTTACACCGTAAAAAAAGTGTATACCACAACAGATAAAAATGCAGCACCTCAAAATGCCGAGTATTATGTTAATGGAAAAAAAGTTAGTGCGCTAGAAGCCGAAGCTTTGAGTCCAAATGATATAACCTCTGTAGATGTGAAAAAAAATGGTATTGGCATGACCAATTCTATAAACATTATTACAAAAAGCTACGTGGACAACCGAGTAAGTGTGCCGGAACCACCTACGCCTCCTACACCACCAACTTTTAATTTCAAAACTCCAAAGGCGCCTAATTTCCCTAAAGCTCCAACCGCTCCAAAAGGCTCGCCGGATACAGGCGATAAAAAAGCATGGGCCAATTTTGAAAAAAAAATGGAAGAGTTCGAGAAGAAAATGAAATTATTAGAACCAGAAATCGCCGAATTTGATAAAAAAATGGAGGAGTTTGACAGACAAATGGAACCTTTTAATGCTAAGATGAAAATTTTTGAAAAGCAAATGGAGGTGTATGAAAAACAAATGCAAGCCTATCAGGCTAAGCTAAAAGCTAGCAAGTAGCAAATCAAAAAAGTCGCTCTAACATTAGAGCGGCTTTTTTTATACCTTTACCAAAAAAAACATGTTTAAAATTTTAGCATACCTCAACCGATTACTATTACCTAGTTTTGCCAAACAAGGTTTAGATTTAAGCAAAGCCAAGAAGTGGCAAATGGCTATTATTGGTTACCGTTACTACGTTACCACCAGAGCTGTCAACTAATACTTGATAGCCGAAAAAATTGGGTATTCCTTTATTTTTTCTCTTCCATTTAAAAAGGTTAACTCCATCAAAAAATTTAGTTGCACGATTTCACCGCCCAAACGTTCTACTAGTTCGCAAACAGCTTTGGCTGTACCTCCCGTGGCTAGAACATCATCGTGTATGAGGATTCTGTCTCCTTTTTGAATGGCGTCGACATGAATTTCTAAGGTATCTGACCCATATTCTAAATCATAGCTGGCCGAAATAGTTTCATAAGGTAACTTATTAGGTTTTCTAACAGGAATAAACCCTGCATTCAATTCTTGCGCTAGCAACATTCCGAAAAGGAAACCGCGACTCTCTACCCCTATTACTTTGTCTATTTGCTTTCCTTCAAGTCCATTTACTAAAATTTTCACGCATTCTTTCGTTGCATTTGCATCATTTAGCAAGGGAGTGATGTCTTTAAATAAAATTCCTTCTTTTGGAAAACCTTGAATATCACGTATATAATTTTCTAATGTCATTTTTTTTAAATTTTATCGAATAATATGCTTGCAATTTACACATTTATACCTATATTTGCACCCGCAATCAGGTTATTATTACCATTTGCAAATGGCCTTGTGGCGCAACTGAATAGCGCACTTGATTACGGCTCAAGAGGTTACTGGTTTGAATCCAGTCAAGGTCACTAGTTAAATCCTTAAACATACTGTTAATCAGTAGTTTAAGGATTTTTTATTTAGTAATTTGTACGATTTTTGTATTGTTGAGGTTTATAAGTGCTTTTCTGTTGGTTTTATTTAATAAAAAAGGTTTTATTTTAGCTTCACATTTTACACTTCTTACACTACTAAACTTGAATTAACGTGGTTAATCAAAAGTCTATTCTAATCTACTTTAGAATACTACTATAATATATTTTAGTATGTACCCATTAATAAACTTTCAAGAGTTCCCAGCGGGAAACTATCTGCAATTTGAATTTTAGTATTTAATCTTTTGAAACGTTTTGTTTCTTTTCCTTTATAGTGAGTTTTGAAATACTTTTTAAATCGTTCTTGATAAACCTCATCTGAAAGTTGGCTAGCTTCAAGAATTTTAAACAAATCTCTATTCTTTTTACTTTCTATTTGTTTTAAGTACATCAAACCGTTAAAAGCTTCTCTGTGGTAAAAATAGCCACTATGTAAATATAACTTTCGACAATGCTTTTTAGTCAAGGGACAAACAAAATAAAAAACCTCTCCTTTGCCTAAGTTCGATGGTTTACTAATAATTTTTACTTTGTATTTGGTAGGTTCACCATTACATTTATAATCGAGTGTAGCATACATTTCAAAACTATTATTAGTTACTGAAATACTAATACTTGAAAATTTCTCACCGTACCTACTCCAAGTTATTGCACCAGATTTTGTACCTAAAAAATTTAAGTAGTTCCATTCTTTTAATTTTGTGATCGATATTGTTAAACAGTCCTCAACTGTTGTTGGATAATTTGCGTAACGTCCCATAATGAATAACCTAAATTATTAAAGAATACTAAATAATAAAGATAGCACTTTAAATCAAAAAAATAAGGCGAACCATTACGGAACGCCTTTATTATATTTACTTATAGCTCTTTAATTGACATACCATAGGCGTCTACATTACAATACCACGCTATAATTACTAAGTCACTTTTCCACATCATAGATACTTCGCTTTTCTTACCTTGTATTGCTAGATCCATTAATTCAAAATCTGCAAGAGAGTTAGTTAGTGAAGATAGTATTGTTTCGTCTTTAAAAGGCTCATCATATTTTAAAGAATAAAAATCTAAAGCTTTTTTCAGCTCTCGATGTACTTTTGCGAAAGTTACTGCACTTGGCTCAAAAAACAATATATCTGTTTTAACTCCCGCAATAAACCACGTGCCTGCTAATTTTTCTTTACCAAGATTATCTCCTGAATGATAGGTAGTCGATTGTGCAAATAGGCTATTCATTAAAAATAATGCGAATACTGTAATAAGTGTTTTCATAACTTCTTTAAGATTTTAGTCTAAAAAGTCAAATTTAAATAATAAAAAAATATTAGCCTTACGGTTTCCCGTAAAAAATTACCCTAGTACACATTCAAATAATAATCTGCTAAATCTAAACCGTTTTCAAAATCTGTTTGCTCTAATAAGTCACTAACTGAAATTTTAAATCCTACTGCATTCAATTCAATTGATTTATTTAACCAATTGTTATACTCTCCCTTATCAGGAAATGAAACGATATTTCTTTTTTTAATTGGCTTTAGCATCTCAAATTTAAAGTTTCCTTTGCTCCCTGTTGCAAGCCAAATATAGTGAGGTAACAAAATACTCATTACGATGGCTGTTTTTTCACTTTCTACTATTGCAATCGTTTTTTTATAGTCATCATTGATTCGATGTAAGCCAAAAAAACATTGATTTAAACTAAAATCAGGCTCGTTTACCGCTTTATGTAGCCAATTAATGTGATTGTAAGGCTCTTTTACTCTTTTGCCTGTAAACCTATCGTATTGCATTATTTTTCCAGCGTGAATTTTTTCTTTGTCATCAATTTGCCAAAAAACAGTTGAGTAAAACCAACAAATATTTGTACCTGTAATAAAATAATTTTGAGTTGCTTTGAAAACCTCATCTTCTGAAAATCTCGTCTTTAAATATTCAGACAAATGATCTGTTTGTTTATCATTATACATTTTATCCAATAATTCCAAAGAATGTAAACTTGACTTTATTTGTTGAGGTTTAACCGCTCCTTTTAACTCATTTACTAAGTTTGAAATATTTGAATAGAAGTATTTAAACTCATTTGATAGATAAGGAATGATACTGTTTTTTAAAAACCATTCCGAAATATAACAATCACTTTTTGTTTGCTCCAATATTTGTGATTTTGGAACAATAGTAATAATTCCAAACTCATCTGTTAAGCTACTAGCCTTGTCTGAAATAGACTTTATAGACAATGTTTTTATTAAATAGCCTTTTTTGCCCTTTGACGGTGCTTTGTGATAACTACAATTTTGTTCCCTGTCACATCTTCCAAACTCATCATTTAAGTAACTACTTGTTTCATTATCCACATACTTAACAAATGTTTTCTTGTCACAATTAGGACAAAGAAACTTCTTAGTTCCTTTGTCCAATGTATATTTAAAAGCTTCCATTATAAAACAGTACTTGTAGTGATTAAATAAGCTACATTACCCACATTTAAACGCTTTACAAATATTTTATGATGTCCTAGTCGTTTGATGAAATTTGACTTTCCTACGGGTTTATATCCGTCCTCAATACAAAAGTTTTTATACTGTGGGTACAAATCAGAAATTAAAATATAATCGTCTGTTGCCTTAATAAATCCGTTCTCACTTATAAATAATTGTACGCTATCACTTTGCCTTTCATAGTCGCTTCGAGCGTTGTCAATAGCTTCACATTTACTGAAATTTTTCTGCTCGAGTACTCTGTCTAAACCTTTCAAAATCCAATTAAAAACCCCTGATAATTCGTGATCTATTATTTTAATAGGTAGTTGTTTATCTTGCCTTTCTTCATTAATAGTGACATCAAAATTAATAATCATAAACCGTCTAAAATAAGCGTTCGTATGCTCTACGTCCTTTGGTAGTTCGTTACAATTGAAAATTAATTTTGCATACTCATTCAAAACAAAAGGCTCTCCATAGGGCAAACGTGCTTCAATTGGTTCTCCTGATGCCATTTGTTTGAAAATATCTGTTTCTAATTTGCCATTTATCTCACTTGCATAGTTTACAAGCTTATTACCTATTTTAGCACGAAAATAGCCGTTATCATTCGTTAGACTTTGTAATGAATAGTTACTAATGTTTTCAGTACCTAAAAGGGCGTTTAATATCTCAAAAAATACACTTTTACCATTTGCACCACTACCAAAAAGAATAAGCATCTTTTCAAGTTTTAAAACGCTTGGTTTTATAAATATGTAACCGCAATACTCAGCAAATACTTTTTGTTTGTCTTTATCAGGTAAAACCTCATCTAAATACTTTTGAAATAATGATGCAGTCTCTTCAGGTTCATACTCAAAAGGTAATTGGTGCGTTATAAAATCATTCCTATCAAAATTGCGTAATCGTCTATTTGTGGCGGTTATCTCGTAAGTACCATTTAAGCAATTTATTAAAACACAATCCTTCTTAGGTTTGGGCGTTGGCAAATAAGCATCTGACATAAACTGTTTGAAAAGATCTTCTTTGAACGTGTGAATTTTACCTTTGAATTTCTCAACTCCCATTTGTAAAGCTACATTTCCTAAAAAAAACTGAAAACGTTCTTTGTCTATTTCAGTCCAATAGCAACCATTAAATAAGTAAATGAAGTTATTTTTTTTACACAAACCCCATTTGTTTACTTCAGCAATTTTTAAAAGTTGCTCAATACAAATAATTAAATAATGGTTCTTAGTCAATTTACATTTGCTTAGCTCTTTGCTTGTATCTTGCCATTCTTTAAAAGCTCGTTTGTACTCTACACTTTCTTTATCAGTGTAAATTGGCTCAATTTTAGTTTCAATATTACCAAATATCTCAATTTTCAATTGAGTATATTTCTTTTGAAGTTCTTCACTCTCAGGAAAAGCCAAAACCATAAAATTAATTTTCCCTATACTTTTGATCAGTTCGGTTAAAATGTCATCTGTTGTTTTAATAATAGGCTCAATACTATTTTCCAGCTTTACAATTTCGTTTGCAATTAGCTCTTTTACATTGTCTTTGTCCATAGCCTAAAATAAATTTGATTGGTTTGATTTAGGTAATAAAAAAGCATCATTCCAATTATTTGGATTTGTTGACAAGAACTGTACGTTTCTTGAATTGGTTACGGGGCAATTACCAAAACCAACTACCTTTAAAAGCTTCTTTTTTTCAAAATAGGCTTTACATTCGCAAAGGTATTTTTGAGGTATTGAAGTCTGCTTTGTAACGTCTGCACAAGTGGTTACATTATTGAAGAGGTAGGTATAAAAGCGGTTTCTATATTCATCTCTAAATACATTTTTTAAATAAGGTAATCCAAAACTATTACACACTTTAATTTGTTCAAGTGGCTCAATGTATTTAGATTGACTTACATACTTTTTTAATTGACTTAGTTTTTCGCTATATTTGCCTTGTCCGTTTCCGTTCGGGTCTAGGCTATTTGTATTTATACTCATAGCCTATTTTTTTAAAGCAATTAACGATTGCATTATTTCACTTCTTTTGTAGTAGCATTTATTGGCAAATTTATAGACTGTTATACGTCCTTTGTTTTGCCAATGCCATAAAGTTGATGCGTTAATTTGTAGTAGTTCCAAAAGTTGCTCCCTGTTTAATAGGTCTTCATTTTCAGATTGAGTAATTAACTGTTTTTTAAAGTCTTCTAATTCTTTTTTGAAGACTGTAGTTATAAGTTCCGTTAACTTTTCGGGACTTACATTTTCTAATAAAATTGAATTTGTCATTTTTGCAATGTTTTTTAAATTAATAACATTGCAAATATTGGTTTGAGGTTGTACCGCAATAGACTACGGTATGTACCTTTTTGGGTATGGCTCGTACCTTAACTTTTATACAACTCTTTTGCTCTCGAATACGCTTTTACCCTTTCACTACTTCTACTGTGATTTGATGTTTTCTGCACTATTAAACCATCATAAGTTAGAGTAATCCATTCTAAAAAAGTAGTTTGATTAACCGTCTTATGAATTAAGCCCTCTTTTTTCATTTCTTCAAACATAAATTTAACATCCGTTCTACTACTTTCATTAATATCAAATTCTACAAACATCGATTCCCAAACTGCAAAAGCATTATCCTTAAAAATATGATTGTGTACATCTTCTTTTTTAACCGCAATAGACAAACTGTTTTCATTTTGCTGAGGTTGTCTATTCATAATACACAAATCCTGTATATCCTTACATTTATAAAAAAGCTGATTAGTATTTAAGCTAAAAATGTTTTTCGATTTTTGGCTTCTATTCTTAAAACCACTTTCAGTTAAGTGACTAATTTCATTATCGTGATAGTGATAATATTCTAATGCACCTCTTGCACTTCCTGAGTTAGTTCCACCTCTTGAATTTTGATATTCATATTGATGAATAATTAATGGATTTGGTAATGAACTATATTTTTGGTCTAAAATTTTTAATTCGTTTGTTAACTCTACAAATTTATCAGCTTCGCTTTTTGCAAAATCATTAAGCGTATTATTTATGAAATACTGTTTTAACTTTTGAATATCAAATAAATTTTCATCTGAACAAATTAAAAAATGTACTCTTTGATTTAGCATTATAGCTAAGGATATTCTTCCATAAAAGTAATCTAATTGTAAATTTAGCTTTAGCAAAATATTTATTTCCTCTTTTGGTGAGTTATTTTGTCGATCTAATTGATTCAAAAGACTTAATTCTTCGAGGTTTATTGAGTCTGTAAAAGATTTCTTTAAATCTTCAAAAAGTATTTTCAAAGGGCTTTTATAAACGTCAATAGTTAAAATATGATTTAAGTTATAAGTAAAATTATTAAGTAAGTCCAAACAATATTCTTTAAAGTTATTGCCTTTTTTATATTCGTTTTTTCGTACTGTGCTTTTAATAAAATCATTGTAAAATTTAATTACTTCCAGATTTTTTAAAACCTGCTCTTCTTGTAAATGAAAGGCAATGTTTGAATTGATTTCAGCATCACTAGTACTAATACTTAAGACTTTATAAAGTTTAATCAAACTAGTACCTAAGTCACATAAATCCTTATTGTATTCTCGTAATTTGTCAATTGTATCAATATCAAAATATTTATAAGAATTAATACTTTTATTTATGTCATTTAACCACTCATTAAAAAAATCGCCTAAATACCAATTATTAAGACTTTGATCTACCTTTCGCTTATTAGAAACCTCATCAAAACTAATTTGATTATAAGACTTTGAGTAACTATTTATTTCAGTCTGTTGTTTAGGTTGTTCAGTAGTCAATACCTTGTTTTTAATAAAATCGATATAAGCTTCACAAATTTGAATATCCTTTTCTTTATTATTTAATCTCCAATGCCCTACTTTTTCAATTAAGGCTTTATTATTTTTAATTACAATTTCACTTCTCGAAATTTCAAGTAGAATAAACTGATTAAATTGATGTTCTTTGTTATAAATACCCCCTAAAAGCTTTTGCTGATTTTGTAAAAATTTAGCAAGTGCCAAATCAAAATATTCAGAAATCAAATCAGGACATTTTAAAGGAAAAATTAATTCTCCATTTTGTAAATAAGTTTTTCTATAAAAATCAATTTCAGTATAAAACTTATTTTCAGGTTTAGAAACAAAAATCTTTCCTTTAGTACCTTGCAAAGTGTAAGTAGTAGCAGTGTTATAAAGTTGATTTACCTCTATTTCGTCATAACCTGCATTTTGTAAATTTTCTTTTGTAAGCTCTAAAATCATTCTTATAGTGTAAAAGGTGTAAAGTATGCACCTAAAATAAAACATTTATTTTTACAAATTAAAAATAGTTAGCTATTTCTATTGCTAAATCTTTATTGCTTTTACCCAAATAATTTAAAAACATTGCTTCGGTGCTATGTCCTGTTACATTCATTAAATAAGTAGTAGGTATCGTACCGTAAAAATTAGTAGCAAAAGAACGTCTTCCAATATGTGAGGTTATTAATTCCCATTTAGGAAACATTCCTGATTCTTTACGATATTGTTTTACATCGTCTTTTTTACTTTTCTTTTCTTCTACATCTTTATTCAAATCATTCAACTTACTACCTTTGATTTTTTGGTCAATTTCAGCTATTCGACAAACTTGTTTAATGAATAAATTATATTTAGGGTCTGAAATTACCTTTGGAAAATTACCGTTTCTTTTATCGAGTATTTCAATAACTTTTGGATGAAGTGCAACGGTCATAATTTTATCAGTCTTCACTTGTGTAAATTCGATATATGGTTTTAAAACTCCTTGTTTGTTTTTTTCATAACGTATCATTTCTTTTTTGAAACGCATAAAATCAGAAATTCTTTGTCCCGTATAACACGAAATAATTAACCAGTCTTTTGCATTATCATAGTTATCATTTAAACGCCTTTTGTCAATTTCTTCTATCTTTTGAAGTTCATCAAAGGTTAAATATATTTTTTCAGTTTTATAATTTGGCGTTTTAATAGTATCTAATTGATGGCTTGTGGTAATGCCATTATGTTTGGCGTGATTACAAACCGTTTTTAAAGTTCGTAAATCCTTTGAAATTGTATTTGGTGCGTAATTGTGCTTTAAACAGTATTTTTCAAAATCTAGTTTAAATTTTTCGTTTACATCAATTATTTGAATAACTGTTTTTTTATCCGATTCATAACGCTCCAATAAGTGCTTTGATACATTGTACTTTTTTAAAGTTCCTACTGTAATTTCATTCTTTTTGCACTCAATAAAATAATCAAAGTATTTTAATAGTCCTTTTGGTAGTGGCTCTTCCTCTTGTGGTGGATTATAGTAATGATCAATTTGAGTTTGTAACCATTCCTTTGAGATAGTATCAGGATTTACAGAGTTGAACGCATTTAAAACGTGATTCTCAATTTTATTAAGTTCTGCATCAACTTCGTTTTGTTTTGCTTTAAGATCTTGAATTTTATTAGATTCAATAACATCACTAGTCTTTTTAAATTTCCTTTGTTTATGCTCTTTGCTCCAATAGTCTTTTGTAGTTTGAAACTTTGTATTTGCTCCAAAAACAAAATTATAACCATTGAAACTGTAAAGCAATCGTAATTGCAAATTCGCTTTGTCTTTTGTCGAACGGTATAAAAAATTAACTGTTGCCATCGTATTGCTGTTTTTAAACAATACAAAAATAATAAATTTGTACGATAGTCGTACGATTAAATACAATTAGTTGCATTTTAAAACAATCAATTAAATAAAACTACATTTTTAAAAAACTCTGTAAGTATTGTATTTATTGATATATTTACAATAATTAGAATGTAAATGATTTTAAGTGATTGCAATGATTGTAGTTCAGTCAAGGTCACTAGAAACTCCAAATGAAAATTTGGAGTTTTTTTATGCTTTAAAACTAAGTTAGTAATTTTCAGAACAAAAAGGACACGAAAACCATTTTGATCATCAATTAAGATATAAAGTTGCGTTCTATTCATGTATTATTACTTCTACCATCATTACTAGTAAAAGCATTAAAAAAATCTTTCTTACTAGAATAATGAAATTCACAAAATATCAAAAAAACACAGTAAGTCTAAAATGTAATTCATTGATCTAGATTGAATCTATAAAAAAACCCCGTTTAACGATGTCAAACGGGGCTGTAAAAAATAAAAAAATATTATTTTTTTGATTCTTCGATAGAAACTTTTCTAAACTCTTTTAAAAGTTTCTCTATTTCTAAAGTTGATTTACGAGCTCTTGCACCTGCAGCTTTAATTCCTTTCTCCGTAAGAGATTCAGATTCAACTTTAAACGTCTCGATCTCAGCATTGATTTTTACTAATAAATCTTTCATAGTATCCTGTATTAAATTAGATCGCAAAAATATAAGTTTGAATGATACTACAAGTACGTTTTGTGTTAAATTTATTATCTTTTTTTGTCAATAACTTTCATGAGAAAATAAAAAAAGGCCGAAAATAAATTTCGACCTTTACATCCTACTTTTACAAGTACTTTTACCTCCAACCTCCGCCAAGGTTTCTGTACACGGTAACCATAGCATTAAGTTGGTCTCTCTTCGTATCAATTAATTCTAATTTGGTCTCCAAAGCATCTCTTTGAGTCATTAAAACTTCGAAATAATCTACACGAGCCGATTTAAACAAATCGTTTGAAACAGCAATTGATTTATCTAAAGCAGCTACCTGTTTTGCCTTTAGCGTATAACTTTTTTCCAAATTATCTACTCTAGACAATTGATTTGATACTTCTAAAAATGCCACTAAAATTACTCGTTGATAATTGTACAAGGCTTGAATTTGTCTCGCATTAGCACTGCTAAATTCTGCTTTGATCGCATTTCTATTAATCAACGGAGCTGCGAGGTCTCCCGCTAATGAATACAATAATGAAGCTGGAGACTTAAATAAATACGATGCTTTGAATGCGTTGTATCCAACACCTGCTGAAATTCCCAAAGAAGGAAAAAATTCAGCTCGAGCTACTTTTACATCCAATTTAGCCGCAGCCAATTCTAGCTCAGCTTGTTTGATATCTGGACGATTAATCAATAACTGTGATGGAATTCCTGATGCAACAACTTGCGGAACAATAGATAAAACAGATCCTTTATCTCGACTAATTTCTTGAGGAAAGCGACCTAGGAGGAAATTAATTTTATTTTCAGTCTCCTTGATGTTTTGATTGATATCAAACTCTAAGCTTTGAGATTTTAATACTTCTGCCTCAAACTTTTGTACCGCTAACTCTGTCCCTCTTGCTGCTTCTTTTTGTAATTTTACAATTTTTAAGGCACTTTTTTGAAGAGCAATATTTTGCTTTATTATCAAAAGCTGATTATCTAATGCTTGCAGTTCATAATACGAATTAGCTACTTCGGCTACCAAATTAGTTTGAACAAAATTTTTCCCCTCTACAGTCGCTAAATATCTTGACACAGCAGCTTTTTTAGCGGTGTGTAATTTATTCCAGATATCTACTTCCCAGCTCGCATAGGCTCCAACTGTAAAATCAGTTAGAGGATCTGGAAACTCTTTCCCAGGAGTAATCTCAGTAGTTGCATCTCCTGCTCCTTGACTTGTATATCGTCCTACTTTTTCTACTCCAGTTCCGGCTCTTAAACCTACAGTTGGTAAAAGAGCTGCTTTTTTCATTCTCGTTTCATTTTTTGCAATTTCAATTTCTTGCAATGTAATGAGCAACTCTTGATTGTTTTGCAAAGCAGTCTCAATTAATGTCTGCAGTTCTTTGTCTCTAAAGAAACTTCTCCACTGCACATTAGCCGTATTCACTGTATCTGTAGTAGTACCAAAAGCGTCTGGAACTACTGTAGAAGACGTAATCTCTACAATTGAAGGCGCTTTACAACCTACTACCACGATACCGATAACTACTACAATACTTTTTTTATTTGTGAACTTCATTGTTATCAATTTCTTCTGTTAATGGATTTTCTTCTTCGTGTTTAACCAACTTATATTTCTCTGCTATTCGACCAAAAATGTAGTAGAGTCCAGGAATAATAAAGACACCACATAAGGTTCCTATTAGCATTCCTCCTGCTGCGGCTGTACCAATGGTTCTGTTACCAATTTTACCTGGTCCCGAGGCAAAAACCAACGGAATCAAACCTGCAATAAAAGCAAACGATGTCATCAAAATAGGACGGAAACGAGCTTTAGCACCTTCCATAGCTGCCTCCGATACACTTTTGCCTGCTGCATGACGTTGTATGGCATATTCCACAATTAATACTGCATTTTTACCTAATAAACCAATAAGCATAACCATCGCCACTTGTGCATAGATGTTGTTCTCTAAACCTGCTATTTTTAGCAAAATAAAAGCTCCAAAAATTCCTGCGGGTAAGGATAGGATAACAGCTAAAGGCAAAATAAAACTTTCATACTGAGCCGCTAGAACCAAGTAAACAAAGCCTAAACAAATTAAGAACACCCAAATCGCTTGATTTCCTTGTGCCACCTCATCTGCAGATATACCCGCCCAATCGATATCATAACCACGTGGTAATTTGGCTGCAGCCACTTCTTGAACAACTTTAATAGCCGTACCACTACTATATCCTACAGCTGCCGCACCACTAATCTCTGTCGATGTGTACATATTGTGTCGCGTAATCTCTGATAAACCGTATACCTTTTCTAACTTCATAAAAGCAGAAAAAGGTACCATCTCATCACGATTATTTTTAACATACAGCTTTAAAATATCTTCTGGTAATGCGCGATATTCTGGCGCAGCTTGTACAATTACTTTATAATTGATACCGTACTTGATAAAACTTATTTCGTAGTTACTTCCCACCAAAGTTGATAAGGTATTCATGGCGTTTTCGATAGAAATACCTTTTTGCTGTGCTAAATCATTGTCGACTTTCATCATGAATTGCGGAAAACTCGCACTATAAAAACTGAACACATTCGATAGTTCTTTGCGTTTATTCAATTCCTTTACAAAGTCGTTATTGATTTGTTCCATCTTTTTGTAATCTCCCGAACCTGTTTTGTCTAATAAACGTAGCTCAAAACCTCCTGCAGCTCCATATCCTGGTACGGCTGGTGGCTGAAAAAACTCAATATTTGCACCTGGAATATCTTTTGACTTCTCCTCTAATTCGGTCATGATCTCTTGAACAGAATGCTTTCTATCATCCCAGTCTTTTAAGTTAATCAAGCAAGTTCCTGCATTTGAACCAGTACCTTCGGTCAAAATCTCATATCCTGCAAGCGATGAAACTGATTTTACGCCTTCGACTCCTTCAGCTATTTTTTGTAATTTTTCAGAGATATTATTCGTTCGCTCTAGTGATGATCCTGGAGGAGTTTGAATAATTGCATAAAACATACCTTGGTCTTCATTAGGTATAAATCCAGAAGGTACCGTGCTGCTTGTAATCCAAATTCCAGCACAAAAAGCTATCAGAATTACGAAAGTTACTGACCTTAAGCTGATAATTTTACCTAATAAATTTTGGTACTTGTCTGTAGCAATATTAAAATTATTATTAAAACCATCTAACAATCTATTAATAGGTGTTCTCTTTTTAGGAGCACCATGATTGTTTTTTAACATCATCGCGCAAAGAGCTGGCGTTAATGTCAAGGCTACAATTCCGGACAGAATAATTGCTGTCGCCATCGTGATCGAAAACTGACGATAAAATACACCCACCGGTCCCGACATGAAAGCTACAGGAATAAAAACCGCTGCCATCAAAAAAGTAATCGCTATAATAGCACCTGCAATTTCGTGCATTGCTTTTTTAGTCGCTTTCAAAGGACTCAGGTGTTCCTCCTCCATCTTGGCATGTACGGCTTCGATAACAACAATTGCATCATCGACTACTACTCCAATTGCTAGAACTAAAGCGAACAGTGTAATTAAATTTAACGATATGTCAAAAAGTTGCATGAACATGAACGTTCCAACTAATGACACAGGAACCGCAATTGCCGGTATCACAGTTGATCTCCAGTCTCCAAGGAAAAGAAAAACAACTAAGCCTACTAAAATAAATGCTTCAACTAGCGTATGAATTACTTTCTCAATCGAAGCATCTAAAAATTTAGATACATCATAGGATATCTCATAATCCATTCCTTTCGGGAACTTTTTCTTGATCACCTCTAGTTTTGTTTTTAAATCTGAAATCACTTGGTTAGCATTACTACCAAAAGATTGTTTTAGAACAATGGCTGCCGATGGTCTACCATTTAAATTAGAATAAATATCATACATCGAACTTCCAAACTCTACATTGGCAACATCCTTTAAGCGAAGTATTTCGCCATCAGCACTAGAACGTAATATAATGTTTCCATACTGCTCCTTAGTAGTGAAACGACCTGAATATTTTAATACGTACTCAAAAGCTTGAGATCGCTTTCCTGATGCTTCTCCTGTTTTCCCCGGTGACGCTTCAAGACTTTGACTAGATAAAGCCTCCATTACTTCATCAGATGAAATTTTATAGGCCAACATACGATCTGGTTTTAACCAAATACGCATAGCATACTCTCTTGTTCCTAAGATATCCCCTGATCCTACGCCATTTACCCTTTTTAATTCGGATAAGACATTAATATCGGCATAGTTATATAAAAACTTCTGGTCTGTATCCTTATCTGTACTAAAAAGGTTAACGTACATCAACATACTCGGAACCTCACGCGTGATTTTCACACCTTCACGTATTACCAAAGGCGGTAGCTTATTGGTAACTGAGGCAACACGGTTTTGCACATTAATAGCCGCTTGGTTAGGATCAGTTCCTAGATTAAACACCAATTGTATACTCGCTTCTCCATCGTTACCTGCATCTGAAGTCATGTACTTCATACCTGGAACACCATTTAAAGCTCTTTCTAGCGGAATAATAACCGACTTGATCATTAATTCGCCATTAGATCCAGGATAATCTACGGTAACGTTTACCATTGGAGGCGAGATCGAAGGAAATTGGGTAATTGGCAAGTTTAGCACTGACAATACCCCTAAGAAAACTATTATGAGCGATATAACAATCGACAAAACAGGTCTTTGAATAAATTTATTAAACATTTTATCTATTTTTTACGATTAATTTATTCTGCTTTTAGTCTTAGATTTGAAATCACCTTCCCAGCATCGATAGCTTTAAATTTAATTTTGTCATTCTCCTTTACTTTTTGGATACCCTCAAGCAAAATTTGATCGCCAGATTTCAATCCGCTTTCAAGAACATATAAATCAGGAATTTCTCCTTTAATTTTTATTTCTTGCGAATGTATTATGCTCTTGTTGTCAATTACAAATACAAATTTTTTGTCCTGAATTTCATAAGTAGCTTTTTGCGGAATTACTAAGGCATTTTTTAAAGGAACAGTCATTAAAACTTTTCCTGTTTCTCCATTTTTCAATAGTTTATCAGGGTTGGGAAAACGAGATCTAAATGCAATATTTCCTGTCTCACTGTCAAATTCACTTTCAATTACCTCTACGTTTCCTTTGTATTTTAATTGAGCTCCATTAGCCAATAGTAAACCAACTTTAGAATCTGCACGATTTTTAATATTAGTCTGATAATTAAGATACTCTGGCTCTGATACATTAAAATAAGCAAACATTTGACTGTTATCTGATAAGCTGGTTAAAAGCTCACCCTCGTCAATTAGACTTCCTAGTTTTTTAGGTATTCTGTCAATAGTTCCTGAAAATGGTGCTTTGATATCAGTAGCTGATAAATGAAATTTAGCCATCGCTAGTTCGGCTTTGGCTTGATCTAATCTTGCTTTGGCTACAGCCAATTCATTTTTTGAAACAACATTTTTATCCGAAAGTACTTTTGTATTTAGCATTTCAATTTCAGCTGCCTTTACCTCTGCAATAGCTTTTTGATATTCGGCTTCGTACATTGTCGGTAATATCTTGAACAATAGTTGTCCTTCTTTTACGTATTGACCTTCATCTACATATATCTTTTGCAAAAACCCTTTTTCGAGCGCTCTAATCTCGATGTTTTTGACAGATCTAATTTGTGAGACATATTCTTTAGTGAAGGAAGTATCAATGGTTATTGGATTTGTAGCTGTATATGTTTCTGCTACTTCTTTTTCTTCTATTTTTGAGTTACAACTCACTGCGCTAATTAGGACTACTAGCCCAAGTATACTAACAATTCTCTTCATGATTATTATGAATTGAGGATATGACTTCTTTGATTAAAATTTTCTTTTGGATAAAATTAGGATGCAGCAATTGGTACGATACAATAATCGCACACCTGTTAATCTATTTCAGAAAGGTCAAAAAAAGATACAAAAAAGGTTTTACTGCTTGCAAGAAATCAAATTCGCAGTACCTTCTGGGAAATGTAAATAGGTTGTGAGTAACCATAATAGGACTGAAAATTGTTAAATCCCTTAGAATTGTCTTTAACAATAATAGTCTCTACAAGTATAGTATAAGTGTTTTTTAGAACATCACTCTTTGCAGGAAAAAATGTTTGAGGTGCCTCATCAGTGTTGCAACTCTCCTCAACTAAAAATAATTCTGCCTGCGCAGCAATCATAGTGTGCAAATTTGTGTTGCTTAATACATTATTTTGCTTTTGATACAATCCTTGACTTTGCGTAAAAAGAGAAGAAGAACATTCGACTCTTTTATGCAACGCATTTGCACTCCCAAAGCAGAAGAATGAAGCGAAGAATAATATTAAAAGGGAAGTTCTCATTTAGACCTCAAAAGTAGTTAAACTTTAAAAACCAAATCAAATTTTATGATTTTGTTAAGTAAAATTCAACGAAATCGTTTGATTGCTGAATTATATGCAGTAACAAAATAACACAAACCATTGTTAAACAACTATTTACAATTTAACAATACTAATCAGTTTCTTATTTAAAAGTAAAAAATAAAGCGCTACAGCACTTATTAGCATAAATTATTATGGATTTTGAGAAATATTTGCCAATTCAACTTCAAAAACACAATTATCAGTACGACTTCTTTAAATATTACTAAAACAAGTAAATAGAATTAATTAGTCTTATGATAGGATTAATAGTAAATTTGCAACAGCATTAAATCAAAGCTGACACTACCCCAATTATATTACATTCATGGTTGCATACAATCTAGACAAGCAATACAACGACCAAACCTATAGTGAGGAAGCGATTAATTATAAAGAATTTGAATCTTGTACTTTTACAAATTGTGATTTTTCAGCTTGTAATTTTATGGCTGTCATCTTTATCGACTGTCATTTTAATCGCTGTAACTTTAACAGCACAAAAATTAACCATGTAGCATTTCGAACGGCCTATTTTAATTCCTGCCAAATAAAGGACGTTAATTTTGCCATGTGCGACAAGTTTATCTTCGAAGTCCATTTTAAAAACTCGAAACTGGATTTTTCAAAATTTTATGCACTTAAAATGAAAGGAACAACATTTTCGAGCACTAGCCTCATAGCTGTCGACTTTATGGCTACTGATATAACGAATGTTCTTTTTGACAATTGTGATTTGTATCGCGCTGAATTTGATAGAGCAATCGCAAATAAAGCTGATTTTAGAACGAGCCACAACTATAGTATCGATCCCAGCAGGACTAAAATCAAAAAAGCGCAGTTTTCACTAGAAGGCATCAAAGACCTACTTACGAAACACGATATAATCGTGATTTAGATCTTTAGTTCTTGGGAGCAGCTGTACAGTACTACTAGAGACACTTACTCCTGCTCTTCACTATATCTTTGCCTTTCTCTCAAAAAATAGAGTAAGGCAAAGGATGCCGTTGCGATCAGGGCTATATATCACAAAATAAACTAGATCACTATTTTCTTAAAATACTATATGAAAAGAATAGTATATTTGGTTACATATCGTATTTCCACGCAGGGAAAAATCATTTAACAATAATGCTAAATCAAATCGTCTTGTTTTGGTCCCGATCTAACCTGTAGATTTGATCTGTTATAAACTATCAATCATTGCCGAATTACAGTCTTTAGTAAAAATATGCTATTATCTCAAATTAAATATAACAATTGCAGCTGCTTAGTGGTCTCAAAAAAATAATATAAAATGATAAAAATGAAATATGTTAAACTATTTTTTTTCTCTTTACTACTTACACTTAATGCTCAAGCACAGCAACAAAATGACTTGATCATTAAAAACATCAACGTAATTGCGATGACAAATAGTGAAGTACTTAAAAATACAAGTGTATTATTTAGTAATGGTAAAATAAAAGCTATTGCAGATTTTAAAGAACTTCCTAAAAACAAAAAAACAATAATACTAAATGGAAAAGGGAAGTTTTTGATGCCGGGCTTAGCCGAAATGCATAGTCATTTACCTATTTCATCCAAAGTTGATACACTACTTATGGAGAATGTTGCAGCTGGTATAACTCGCTTACGCATCATGAATACAAATACGCCGCTAGTAGCTTTAAAGAACAGATTAGAAAGTAACTCATCGACAATATCTCCTAAGTTATATTACAGCCATAGTATTACTCGAGACATTGACTACAATGCTGCCCAATTTGATAGCTTAATGATTACAATAAAAAAAAACAATTTTGATTTTATAAAAGTATTAAGTGTAGCTAATGAGGTAGTGTTTGACAATTTAATGCAAGCTGCGAATAAGCACCAAGTGATCGTATGTGGTCATTTTCCAGTGGGAGTACACATAGAAAAAGTACTTACATCAGGTTACAAAAGCATTGAACATCTGGCAGGTTATGATAAAATCACAAATACTAGCGAATTAGGAAAAATCATAGAACTGACCAAAGAAAAAGAGGTTTACAACTGTCCTACATTAGATTGGGATCTCATGTCTAAAAATTTGCAATATCCCAATGAATATAAAAATAGACTTGTCTATAACAATGCACCAAAACAATATGTAAACCAATGGGAAACGAAATACAAAGCAGATCTACTTAAACAAGGTATTGCTACTGTACTATTAAACCAGCAAAAAAATCAACCTATTTTTGAGTATAAGCAAAAAATACTAAAACAACTAAGTGACAACAATTGTTTATTACTAATGGGAAGTGATCCTAGTACTTTTTTCCAAATGAATGGTTTTAACCTACATCAAGAAATGTACAATTGGTCGCAAGCAGGAATAGATAACTTTAGCATATTAAAGGCAGCAACAATAACTCCTGCTCGATTTTTTAATGAGGAACAACTCTGGGGAACAATTGAGGTTGGAAAAACAGCTGATGCTATTATGTTAGAAAAAAATCCGCTGGACGATATTAGAAATATCACGACTGTCGAAATGACAATCATAAATGGTAAAACCTATCTGAAGAAAAATTTAGTTAAAAAATGAAAGTAATATATCTAGTATACACTCTAGAACAACTATACTAATTTTTTTTCTAAAACGTAATCCTCCATTAAATAGCCGTGATCAAGCGCTATATCTTCCTCTCTCACGATTACAAACCCTAATTTCTGATAGAATTGTAAGGCTGTATTAAAACGATTAACATTTAGCGATAGGGCACCCATTTTATTGTTAATGGCTATAGTACCAATTCGATCAAAAACAAGTTTACCATACCCTTTCCCCTGGGTCTCAGGTAACATATAAACTTTATGTACTCGTGTCACCAACTGATTGAGATAGTTATGCTCATAGGCTGCAAATCCTATAGATTTTTCGTCCTTTTTGACTAATAAAAAGCGATGTCCTTTATCTATAACATTTTCCTTTAAACACTCCTCCGAATAAAAAGAAGCAAGCATATAAACTATTTGCTTTTCTGAAAGAATTGATCCATAGGTCGATGGCCAAATTTTATAAGCTAGATCTTTAATAATAGGTAGATCAGTTAACGCAGCCTCAATGATGATTATCATCAAATTAGATTTAAATTTTAAGTAATAAACTTTCTTATTAAAAGGTAAAAAATTCGAGATTATGGCATGTAGATTGTTAATCAATCAGGTGAATAGTAAAAAAACTATGAGAAAAACCGTGAACTAGCTTTTAGGCATAAAAATTGAAAAAGTAGTGCCTACATTTGGCTCTGATTCGGCTTTTATAAAACCATTGTGGTTGTCTATAATTCTTTTGCAAATAGCCAATCCTAAACCTGTTCCTGTATATTTAGGATCCGTTTCTAGACGCTGAAATAAAATGAAGATTTTATCTGCATATTCCTGCTTGAATCCTATACCATTGTCTTTAATTACTATTTTATGGTAGTCTTCGTCAAGAATCAACTTATCTCCAAAATAAACATTTTCAAAAATGTCCTCGGTAAAGATATTAATTTGAGGAACAACATCATCTTTACTATATTTTAATGCATTTGATATAAGGTTAATGAAAAGTTGGTCTAATTGAAAAGAAATAGCCTTCATTCGTGGCATTGTCCCTAACTTGATGGTTGCATTTCTATCTTCAATATCAGAAGATAACTCATCAATGGCACGATGAACCGTATCTCTCAAATCAACATCTACATAAACTTTATCTCCCTTTATTGTTCTTGAATAATTAACCAAATCAATGAGTAATGTTTGCATCTTACTTGCAGACAATTTTATTTTTGAGAAATAAGTTTTGTTTTTGTCTGAAACAGCATCAAACTCGCTACCCTCTATTCTAGAAATAAACATTTGGATTTTATGCAACGGTTCCTGCAAATCATGACTTACAATGTTATTAAAAGACTCTAGCTCAGCGTTTATACTTTTAAGCTCAATATTACTTTCTTCAAGCTCAAGTGTTCTTTCGTATTGGTCTGTCATATCATACACAACACCCGTTTTAATAATATCTCCACTGCTGTTTTTAGCAAAAGTCCCAATGGACTTGATATATTTTATTTTTCCATCTGCCAAGACATAGCGGAACATGATATTTGTCGACTCCATTTTTTCAAACCAGCTATTATGTGCTTCTACAACATAATCAACATCATCTGGATGTATGTATTTTAATAAACTGCTAAGCTTGGGCTCAAAAGCATGTGGTTCTTCTCCTAAAAGTCGGTAAAAGTTATCTGAAAAAGAATAGACACCAGTTTTACCGTTTATTTTCCAATGTCCAAATCCAGCAATCTTTTCAGCATTATTAAAGGATAGATTTAACAACCTAAACTCATCGTTTGACTTTTTAAGCTCAACAATATCTACATTCATCTTATTAAAAGACAAAAGTAGAATTAACAAAGAGAGAATAACTAATAAAAAAGCACTCACTATGGAATCCTCAAGTTCAAATTGATGGTTTACATTATGAAACTTTATTTTATCTCCTTCCGCATTTATCGTCTTATAGATAAATGTCTTCATGGATTGCGTAAAATTATTGCTCTCTTTTAATTTAGCGTGGAACCTTTCACGTTCAAAAACTTCACTTTTAGACAACAGTAAGGTCTCATGATACAATTCAAAACGGCGATCAACCATCTTGTTTAATCTATCTAGGTCAGCTACCCTAGCTGGGTTATCAGAAACTAGTAACTTAATTTTTGAAATATTGCGTTGCAGTTCCCCTTTTTCTAAAAACCTTTTAGAGAGATAGGATTCATCTTTAGTAATGATGTATCCTCTCAAATTATTTTCGTACATACTCAACACAGAGAGTACTTTTTCAAGCTCCAGTTGCGTCTCGGTCGATGTTGCTATAAGACCTACCGATGCATCAAGAGCTTTCATTTGATTATAAAAAACAGAAGCAATATACCCTACTACTAAAATTGCAATAACTAAAGCAATCTTAAATATTTGAGTATTTTTATATAATTTAAGTAATTTCATTTACAGTTTTTTAAATACTAAAGAAAAAAGTTTCTTTATTTAAACCTGAGGAGTGAAATTGCCAATTAATATTTAAAACTTCTTTAATCACCTTTTTAAGCTTAGTAAAATCATTAGGTTTTTTGATGTAAATATTAGCACCTTCTATAAAGGTTTCCTCGATATCCTTCTCTGATGACGAAGTTGAATATATTGCAATAGAAACATCTCTAAATCTATCGTTAGCTCTAATCATTTTTAAACATTCAAAGCCAGACATATATGGCATGTTTAAATCCAAAAACAAAATATGAGGTAGCGTAATTTCTGGATCGTTTAAATAATCCATCAAATCTTTACCATCGTTAAATAAGGTTAACTTATTATTCATTTTTAGTTCCGTCATAGCTTCACTAAAAAAAGTGCGGTCATCTTCATCATCATCCGCTATCAATATGTGCATCAAGTCCTTATTTGAAATCATATAAAGTATATTATTATTTTAAACTTCTTTTTCTTATGTTATTCTAGATAAACTATTTAGCTAGATATACTTCTTCTTTTATCAACAATCCTTTTAAAAGCAGAGGGTGTTAAACCGGTCACTTTTTTAAACTGACTTGATAAATAGGCAACGCTACTATAATTTAATTTATAAGAAACCTCCGTTAATGTTAACTGTTCCTCAATAATCAATTTTTTAGCTCTTTCTATTTTCTGAATAATGATAAAATTCTCAATCGATGAATACGTGTGCTCGGTAAATATATTGGTGATATAGCCGTAACTAAAATTCAATTTATCTGATAAATACTGAGATATGGTTACCGAAGGCAATTTCTCGTTTTCATAAATCATCTGAACAATCGTATCCTTAATTCTCTGTATTAATTGGCTCTTTTCATTGTCAACAATAAAAATAGAGTATCTATTTAAAGACTGCTGCAATTCTGCCATTACTTCTGGTGGTACTACTCCACTAATTTCTATTTCACCAAGATCTAATAATTGGTATTTAATATCCAATCTTTCTAATTGTTCCTGTAAAATCACCCTACAAGCAACAATCCCATCATATTTAATATAGAGTTTCATTCACAAAAATTTACAATTGTTTAATTTTTAACGGCATAAATATAATTTAATTTTCACAACTATTACAATAAATTCAAGTGCTAAGGGTAATATTCTATCATTGTCACTACTTAAACAGTACATAACGTTGATGTTAAACTATTAACAAAATTGATCACTATTTTTAAAATCTAACGCAGTTAGCCGTGAATTGTATCGCTTTTACCATAATTTTCAATTATTGATGCTTCAAATTCTATCCACTCTCTCCAGCGTTTTTCGACATCAATTCCTACCCCGTATTTTCTGGCATAAGTGATAAATGTGGTATAATGACCCGCTTCACTCTCCATCAATTCTCGGTAAAAAACAGATAATTCTTCGTCCTGAATGTTTTCAGACAATACCTTAAAACGCTCACAACTTCTAGCCTCAACCATAGCCGAGAACAATAATCGTTCCACAAGACTAGATACACGGCTTCCGTTCGAACTTTTCTTCATATATAAATACAATTCATTGACATAATGATCCTTACGTTCTCGACCTAATTTTAGCCCTCGCTTGATAATAATATTGTGTACTTGCTCAAAATGGTCAATTTCTTCTTTGGCTAAAGCCAATAAGTCTTTGACTAAATCTTGATGCTCCGAATTGTTAGTTATAATAGTAATGGCGTTGGTAGCGGCTTTTTGTTCGCACCACGCATGGTCAGTTAGGATCTCTTCAATGTTTTTCTCTACAATATTTACCCATCTAGGATCTGTAGGAAGTTGTAGTCTGAGTACGCCCATTTATTTAGTTCTTAAAGTTAAAAGTCAAAAGTTATAGCATTCAAAAAAACATAAAAAATCGAAGACCAAAATAAAAATAGAGATTTAAATCTCAATTTTACACTTTCGACCTTCGACCTTTAAACTTTATGACTACTTATTAGAAAACGAAAATTGCTCTTTCGCTCATCATATCATTCACTTCATTTGCTACTGCTTCGATAACTGCTTCGTCTGTATGACTAACTAATACTCTATCTATTAAAGCAACGATTGTTTCCATATCCTCTTCCACTAAACCACGAGTGGTTATAGCAGCTGTTCCTACACGAATACCTGAAGTTACAAATGGTGATTTATCATCAAATGGAACCATATTCTTATTAACGGTGATCTCTGCTTTTACCAGAGCGTTTTCAGCTTCTTTTCCGGAGATTCCTTTGTTTCTTAGATCAATTAACATCATGTGATTGTCTGTTCCTCCAGAAATAATATCATACCCTCTTTTTACAAATGCAGCAGCCATTGCAGTAGCATTTTTTTGTACTTGTAAAGCGTAGGTAAAAAACTCATCTTGCAATGCCTCACCAAAAGCAACAGCTTTAGCAGCAATAATATGCATCAAAGGTCCACCTTGATTTCCTGGAAATACAGCAAGATCAAGTAATGCAGACATCATTCTGATTTCTCCTTTTGGATTGGTTAATCCCATTGGATTTTCAAAATCTTTACCCATCATAATCAAACCTCCTCTAGGACCACGCAACGTTTTATGTGTTGTTGTCGTTACAATATGGCAATGTGGCAAAGGATCGTTTAATAAACCTTTAGCAATTAATCCTGAAGGGTGAGAAATATCAGCAAGTAATAAAGCACCTACACTATCAGCAATAACTCTAAAACGCTCAAAGTCCATATCACGAGAATAAGCAGATGCTCCAGCAATAATCATTTTTGGCTGCTCTTTAGTTGCGATTTCTTGAATTTTATCGTAATCCAATAGACCGGTTTCTCTCTCAACACCATAAAATACTGGATTGTAAATACGTCCCGAAAAATTTACTGGCGAACCATGAGTTAGGTGACCTCCATGAGATAAATCAAAACCTAAAATTTTATCACCTGGTTTCAAACAAGCGTGAAAAACAGAAGCATTTGCTTGTGAACCAGAGTGTGGCTGCACATTTGCATAAGCTGCGCCAAACAATTCCTTAGCTCTATCAATAGCAATTTGTTCTACTATATCAACAACTTCACAACCACCATAGTATCTTTTACCAGGATATCCCTCAGCATATTTATTTGTTAGCACTGAACCAGCTGCTTCTAAAACTTCATCACTTACAAAGTTCTCAGAGGCAATAAGTTCTAATCCGTGTATTTGTCTATCTTGTTCGTCTAGAATAAGGTCAAAAATTTGTTCGTCGCGTTGCATTTTCTTGATTTTAGTTAATTTGTAGCAAAAATACAAAAAAACGTTTGTGAAACTGTTAGATTATGATATATTTGACTTATAATTTTCAACAAAACAATTAACAATATATGCCAATATCAGCCAACGATACAAAACGAAAATCATGGTTAGAAGTCGCTCCGCAAAGTGATTTCCCCATTCAGAACATTCCCTTTGGTGTCTTCTTAACTAAGGAAAACGTAGTTACTGTAGGAACGAGAATCGGCGACTCAGCAATAGATTTGGGCGCATTACAGCAACTAAATTATTTTGAAGGTATCGAATTAACTGATGATATGTTCATGCAAGACACTTTGAATGATTTTATCTCTGACGGAAAGAAAACTTGGCGACTAGTTCGTAATCGTATCGCTGAGATCTTTGACGAAAACAACGCTAAACTTAGAGACAACGCTAAAGATAGAGATATTGTCATTTTTAAAATGGAAGAAGTAGAAATGCAATTACCTGTTTTAATAGGTGATTATACTGATTTCTATTCGAGCAAAGAACATGCAACTAATGTAGGTAAAATGTTTAGGGATCCTGAAAATGCCCTATTACCTAACTGGTTGCATATACCAGTAGGGTACCACGGTCGCAGCTCTACTATAGTACCATCTGGGATTCCAGTTCACCGTCCTATGGGACAAACCTTACCTAACGGCGAGACTAGTCCCGTTTTTGGCTCTTCTCGTTTAATTGATTTTGAACTTGAAACAGCATTCATTACTACCGACGCCAACATAATGGGCGAAACTATCCCTATCAATGAAGCCGAGGATTACATCTTTGGAATGGTTTTATTAAATGACTGGAGCGCACGCGATATTCAAAAATGGGAATATGTACCGTTAGGTCCATTCCTTGCTAAAAATTTCGCCTCTTCAATTTCTCCTTGGATTGTAACTATGGATGCACTAGAACCGTTTAGAGTTTCTAGTCCAAAACAAGACCCGAGTCCACTTCCTTATTTACAACAAAAAGGAAAACACTCTTTCGATATTCACCTTGAAGTTGCCATACAACCTGAAAACGCTACACCTACAGTAATAAGCAAATCAAATTTCAAACACATGTATTGGACCATGAGCCAACAGCTAACGCACCACACTTCAAACGGATGTCGCGTCAACTCAGGTGACATGATGGGGTCAGGAACTATTTCTGGACCTACGCCAGGTAGTTTTGGTTCTATGCTAGAATTAACTTGGGGTGGTAAAAATCCGATCCAATTGAATGACGGATCAGAACGTAAGTTTATCAACGATAACGATACCGTGATTATGAAAGGTTTTTGTGAAAACAGCCAAGTTCGTATTGGTTTTGGAGAAGTATCTAGTAAGCTACTCCCTCCTTTTGTTAGAAACAAAGTACATTAAAAATAAAAAAGGCCCATTTCAATCGAAATGGGCCTTTTGCTTATTATAAAAAATAATTACTTATTTCCTTTTTCAAAATCAGCTACAAACTGCGCTAAACCAATATCAGTTAACGGGTGTTTCAATAAACCATAAATGGCAGATAAAGGTCCTGTCATTACATCAGCTCCTATTTTTGCACAGTTTACAATATGCATAGTATGACGCACTGATGCTGCAAGAATTTGAGTTTCATAACCATAGTTATCATAGATTTCTCTAATCTCCTCGATCAAGGCTAAACCATCTGTAGAGATATCATCTAAACGACCAATAAATGGAGACACATAAGTAGCACCAGCCTTTGCAGCAAGTAATGCCTGTCCTGCAGAAAATACTAAAGTTACATTCGTCTTAATTCCTCTGTCTGAGAAATATTTAGCAGCCATCACGCCTTCTTTAGTCATTGGTAATTTTACAACAATTTGCTCATGCAAATCAGCCAATTCCTCACCTTCTTTGATCATACCATCATAATCAAGCGCATTTACTTCGGCACTTACATCTCCTTCAACTAGATTGCATATATCTACGTAATGCTTCAATATATTGTTTTTACCAGTGATTCCCTCTTTGGCCATTAATGACGGATTAGTAGTTACCCCGTCTAAAACTCCTAATGCTTGCGCTTCCTTAATCTGAGCTAAATTAGCTGTGTCAATAAAAAACTTCATAATACTATTTTTGTTTAATTGTGTGTTTGTCTTTGGGCGTGTCCTTTCAGGCCGGGCTTTTCGTTTCAATCTTTTATACGCCGCAGCGCATAAAAGGATTTCCACTGCAATCCCTCACGCAAAATCGCGGTAAAATTACAACTTATAATGCTTCATCAAGATTTTTTCATACACTTTATCTGGTAGAATCCTTTTTAAAACAATTGACAACTTTTGCATAAAAGCTCCAACTCTGTAGTGTATTTTTGGATCTTTAGTATTGATAATCTCGTAAACTGCCTCTGCCATATCATTAGGATTGCTTCCACTATCTACATGAGCATCCATTGTACGTAGCGATTCGCCATAGGTTTTCTCGTAAGGAGAATCTTTTATAACAGGTGCATGGTAACGACTAGAAGCAATATTAGTAGCAAAATCTCCAGGAGCAATATTAGTTATCTGAACACCAAAGGACTTTACCTCCATGCGCAAGGACTCAGTTATCAGTTCTAGCGCACCTTTTGAGGCTGAGTACAAAGAGCGATACGGCAGTCCCATGTAACCCGCAATTGAAGTGATATTTATAATTAAACCCTCCTGTTGCTGGCGCATTTGCGGGAGTACGGCTTTCATGACTCCAATAGGTCCAAAAAAATTAGTGTCAAAATGATTTTTCATTTCAATCGTGGGAATCTCTTCCAATGGCCCCGTTATTCCAACCCCTGCATTATTAACAACTACATCTAAGCGACCAGACAAAGCAATCACTTGTGCAATAGCATGTTCGATAGAAATAGTGTCCCTAACATCTAGAGCTACTAGAGGAAAAACCGAATTTAATATACGTTCCGGATTTCTACTCGTACCATATACGACAAATCCTTTATGATGTAGATATTCGCCAATTGATTTTCCGATACCCGAAGAACCACCAGTGATCAAAATTACTTTCTTATTAGAACTCATAATACTTATGGTATTTACCTATGCCCAAAAATAAAAAAATCCTCCCTAAGGAAGACTACTTTTACGTTTATTTTGTAAAATTTTAATTAAAATCAAAAAAAAATCTGAAACAAGTTCAGATTAAAAAAATGGCAAGCGACCTACATCGCACCGCTCAACCACGTACCCTTGCTATGTTCCCATCCTGGGGGAGTCTGCAGGAGCTGGTCGTGTAGGACTTGCCGGTGCAAATATACAATCTTTTTATATTTTTGCAAGCCCTTTGCGCTCTAAAAATAACATTGTATATTGGGGTATTCAAAATTAAAACGATGAAAAAATATAACTTACTATCTATCATTTTATTAGCACTAGTACTTACTAATTGTGGTGACACAAAAAAAGGTGAAAATTCTCTATTTACTTTCGATAACAAGATAGTAAAGCCCCAATATGAACCTCAAGATAACCTAGATTTAGTTATTACTAATGATAATGCCAAAGCAATTGATAGTATAATCTACTACGTAAACGATAAAAAAATAGGAAGTAGCAAAGGTTTAGAAAGATTAACGTACTCCCTAGAAAATCAAAAGTTAGGATATCAATTCCTAAAAGCGTTAGTTTATTACGACGGTACGAACTCTGAAGCTACCATGAGAGTTGAGCTTGTCTCTAACGTTGCTCCTAAGCTCTTAAAATATAAAATCATAAATACCCACCCTCATGATACGCAATCGTTCACAGAAGGTTTGGAGTTTTATAAAGACACCCTATATGAAAGTACAGGACAAAAAGGCACCTCTTATATTAGAAAATATGATTACAAAACTGGAAAAATATACAAACAAATTGATCTAGAAGACAAATATTTTGGAGAGGGAATCACCTTTTTAAATAACAAACTATATCAGTTAACTTGGCAGGAAAAAACAGGGTTTATCTATAATGCATCAACTCTAAAATTAGAAAAGAGTTTTGCTTACACCAAAGACATTGAAGGATGGGGAATGACAAATGATGGTAAAAACATTTATCAATCTGATGGAACAGAGAAAATTTGGAAAACTAATCCAGAAACTCAAGAAATGTTAGACTACATCAATGTCTACTCAGGAAAGACCAAAATAAAAGCCATAAATGAATTAGAATATATTAATGGTAAATTTTACGCTAATGTTTTTCAAAAAGATGCAATTGCTGTGGTTAACCCCGGTAGTGGTGCAGTCGAAGGTATATTAGATATGTCAGGCTTACGCAAATTAATCAACGTTACTCCAGACGATGTTTTAAACGGAATCGCCTACAACCCTAAGACTAAAACTATATTTGTTACCGGTAAAAACTGGGACAAAATGTTTGAAATCATAGTTGTAGAATAATTAAGAAGCATAAATGACCATACTACTTATAAACATAAAAGAATTGCTTCAAGTTCGCGACTCCTCTGTTAGCAAGGTTTGTGGTCGCGATATGGCAGTACTCCCTTCCATCAAGAATGCGTACTTAGTAATCAAAGATGATTTGATAGCTGATTACGGCGAGATGCATAACATTCCATCTCTATCCGTAGATTCAACCATAGACGTACAAGGAAAAATAGTTTTACCAACATGGTGTGATAGTCACACACATATAGTTTACGCAGGAGATCGATCACAAGAGTTTGTAGATCGTATTAATGGTTTAAGCTATGAGGAAATTGCTAGTCGTGGTGGCGGAATTTTAAACTCCGCTCAAAAACTCAATGAAACAACTGAGGATAAAATCTACGAGGAGTCTAAGCTGCGATTAGAAGAAATAATGCGCTTAGGTACTGGAGCCGTTGAGATTAAATCAGGATACGGTTTAACCGTTGAAGGAGAATTAAAAATGCTTCGAATCATTAAAAGGTTGTCCAAAAATTATCCTATTTCAATAAAAGCTACGTTTTTAGGCGCACATGCCTTTCCTTTAAAATACCAAAATGACCACCAAGGATACATAGACCTTTTAATTAAAGAGATACTACCTGAAATTCATAGAAATAAACTCGCTGATTATATCGACGTATTTTGCGAAACTGGTTACTTTAGTGTAGCCGAAACAGAACAAATTATCAAAGCAGGTGCACAATTTGGCTTGAAGGCAAAGATACACGTTAATCAATTTAACTCTATAGGCGGCGTTCAAGTTGGCGTATATAACCATGCTCTGTCTGTTGATCATCTTGAAATGATGCAAAAAGAAGACATAGAAATACTAAAAAACAGTATTACTATGCCCGTTGCTTTACCCTCCTGCTCTTATTTTTTAAGCATTCCTTATACACCAGCACGAGCAATGATAGATGCAGGTTTACCCTTGGCATTAGCGACAGATTTCAATCCGGGTTCAACTCCATCAGGAAACATGAATTTTGTTGTCGCAACAGCATGTATCAAAATGAAAATGACTCCTGAAGAAGCTATTAATGCAGCAACTATTAACGGTGCCTACGCCATGGGATTGTCAGCCTCACACGGAAGCATAACTATAGGCAAAAAAGCAAGTTTGATTATTACCAAGCCAATTACCTCTTTTTACCAATTACCCTATGCATTTGGGAGTAATTTGATAGAAACTGTACTAATAAATGGAAAAATAATATCATAAAAAAAAAGAGGAGTATTTAAATACTCCTCTTTTTTCATAATTTATAAATTCTATTTTATTTTAAAGTAAAACTAGTTTTTGAAACTAATTTATCTTTATCAAAGATATTTACAAAGTAAGTTCCTTTTTCAAAATCTTTACCTGGTAAGTTTTCTGCAACATTCACCGTTTTATTTTCATAAGACACATTAGAGATAAAACTATATGTTAACGTATTGTCACCAAAATTTTCAGTTTTCTTATTACCTAAAACATTATTTTTGCTATCAATCACTTGTACATAATATGTTTTAACACCTGATTGCGCCACTTGATTTTCAGCGATAGTATAACTAATTCTAAGCATATCTGCTCTGCTTGCTTTATCAGTAGAAATTTCTTTCCCAGAACTTCTTACTTTAAAAGCTGAACCTCTGGTGTTAACAACAGTTAATTTTGCAGCTTTTTCAACTACTTTAGATAACTCTTCATTTTGTCCAGCTAAAGTTTCATTATATTTCTTTGACTCTCCTAGAACTACAACCGTACTATCACGCTGCGTTTTTAAGGTTACATTCGCTTTTTTCAAACCTTCATTTTCTTGCATCAATACTTTCATATTATTTTGCAACATTGCGAACTGAGTTTTATACTTTGACAAAGAAGCAACATCTCCTTTTGATTTTTGCAAATCAGCCATTAACAAAACAACTTTATCTCTCTCCTTAATTAACTCATCAGACATCGAAGTGTTTTCAGAAATTGCAGCATCATAAGTAGCTTTTAACTGCTCTAAGTCTTTCATCACAGTTTCTTTCTCAGTTTCTGTAGTTTTAAGTTCCGTTTGTACTACGTCAGCATCAGAGGACATTTTAAAAATGTAAACTAAACTCCCTACTAATAAAACAGCCAAGACAGCAATTACCGCCTTTAAACTAGAACTACTTTTTTGATTTTCCATTTTTTAATATTTTTTTTCAAATTTAACAATATATATTTAAGTTATAACGATTGTTATTACAATTATATTATTTTTGGGAAAAAATATTTTTTTTATGGAAAAACTGCTGCCTTTTACAAAGTATGATCTCGCTAAGGTTACAAATCACAGAAGTGGTGAAATTAAATTTGGCGAAAAAATGCATACGGTGCCAAAAGACATTGATCCCATATCTTTTTTAAACTCCTGTGAAGCGCAATATGTATTACTTGGTATTCCTGAAGACATTGGCGTTAGAGCAAACTTTGGTAGACCAGGCGCAGCATCAGCTTGGAATGTGGCTATTCAAAGCATAGCTAATATCCAGCACAATCGATTTTGCAAAGGCAGTAATTTAATTGTGTTAGGACAAATCAATGTCGAAGATGAAATGAAGGAAGTAGAACATCTTGATTTTACTGATATTGACGACCGCTCTAAATTAAGTAAGTTAGTTGAAAAAATAGACAAAGATGTATCACACATCATTTGTAGTATCATACAATTAGGAAAAACACCTATCGTAATTGGCGGAGGCCATAATAATTCGTACGGAAACATAAAAGGTACCGCTCTTGCAAAAGGAAAACCTGTAAATGCCATTAATTTTGACGCACATTCTGATTTTCGTATTCTAGAGGGAAGACACAGTGGAAACGGATTTTCGTATGCTTACGAAGAGGGTTTCTTGAAAAAATATTTTGTCTTTGGTTTACACGAAAATTATACTTCCAAAAGTGTTTTAGATATAATCAAAAAAACTGATGATCGTGTGCGTTATATTACCTACGATAGTTTGAAAATAAGAAAGGAAAAAGACTTCAATTTAGAGATGTTTAATGCTTTAGAATTTATAAAATCCGATTATTTTGGTATAGAAATAGATTTGGACGCAATTCCGAATATTGCTAGTAGCGCTATGACAATAAGTGGCTTTTCAGTAGAAGAACTTAGACAGTTCATTTCCTTTTTTGGCAGACATAGGAACGCTACGTATTTACACATATGTGAAGGCGCGCCTGATTTAGGCGAGAAAAAGAACAATCATTTAATTGGTAAATTAATTGGATATTTAGTCACAGATTTTATAAAAGCAAGTACAGTAGAAATTTAGGGATTCCAACACCTAAAAGAAATACAGCGCTTAAAACCTATCATAAACAGCATCAAAATAATAATACTATCTTTGCACTACTATCTCTGTACTTAATACAAGATATTTAATTTCAAAAATATGTTATTCGAAGATTTATCACTTTCTAAAAGTATACAAAAAGCAGTTTACGAGCAAGGTTATATTAACCCCACACCAATACAAGAAAAATCAATTCCGTTAATTTTAGCAGGAAATGATTTAATAGGTTGCGCTCAAACAGGTACTGGAAAAACAGCAGCATTTGCAATCCCAATTATACATCAATTACACCGCATCGTAGGCTCATCAAAAAAAGCAAAAGTAATTCGTGCTTTAATAGTTACGCCTACTAGAGAATTAGCAGTTCAAATAGGACAAAGTTTTGATACTTATGCTAAATATACAAATTTAACTCAGCTGACAATTTTTGGGGGAGTATCTCAGAATCCTCAGGTCGATTCATTAAAAGCTGGAATTGATATTTTAATAGCTACGCCTGGACGACTATTAGATTTACACAAACAAGGTTTTATCGATCTTGATCACTTGCATTGCTTAGTACTAGATGAGGCAGACCAAATGCTAGATATGGGTTTTGTTAATGATGTTAAAAAAATTGTGAAGTTAACACCAAAAAATAGGCAAACTTTATTTTTCTCTGCAACTATGCCAATTGCAATTAGAGAATTAGCCGAAATGTTTTTGACAAATCCTGAAACAGTTACGGTTTCTCCGGTGTCATCTACAGCTGAAAACGTAGAGCAACGAGTATATTTTGTGGAAAAAACTGAAAAGAGAAATCTACTTTACAATTTAATCACAAATGAAAACTTATCAGATGTTCTCGTTTTTTCACGAACGAAACATGGTGCTGATAATGTCGTAAAAGCATTGAGAAAACGCAACATAGCCGCAGAAGCAATTCACGGAGATAAATCACAAAATGCAAGACAGCGTGTATTAGACTCTTTTAAAAACAAAGAAATTGGCGTGCTAGTTGCTACTGATATAGCAGCCAGAGGTATCGATATTGACCAACTACCGTTTGTCATAAATTTTGACCTGCCCAATATCCCAGAAACCTATGTACACCGAATTGGTAGAACAGGTCGTGCGGGAAATGGAGGTGTTGCAATATCTTTTTGTGGTAAAGATGAAATTGGTTATTGGAAAGACATTCAAAAGTTAATTAAGGTAGAAGTAAAAACCGTGACTGACCATCCGTATCAATGGCATTCTGGAAATCCAAATACAAGCGAAAACGGTAAGCCAAAAAATTCAAATAGAAGTGGTGGAGCACATAAATCCAGAAAATCGGATGCTTCAAAACAAAATAAAAAGCGCTGGTACTAAAACTATAATTTACAATCATAAAAAAAGCCTTTCGTAAAACGAAAGGCTTTTTGCTTTTAATAATTTTAAAAGAAAGTCTATCAATTAAACAGACAGACTTTGCTTTTGAATTTATTTTATTTTGCTATTTTAGCTTGTAGTGCTTTCTTTTCAGCAGACATCTCTAATGCACTGTAAACATTTAATAAAGTACTACTTACTGCTTCATTTTTTGGATCAACATCAAATGCTTTTTCCAAAGAAGGAATTACGCTTTTAAAAATAGCTAATCTTTCTTTCTTTAACACTTCATAACGCTTCATATCTTTATCAGAAGTACCCAACTTATTCATTTCATCAATAATTGGTTTTTCTCTTTCTAGTTTCAACGCTGCTAAATTGATATATGCATTGACATATTTAGGATCAATCTCTATCGCCTTTGCATAATATTTTTCAGCATTAGCAACATCTTTAGCGTTTCCACTAATAACTCCTAGATTAAATACTAAATCAGCATCGTTAGGATTTTTTTCTAATACCTGACTAATTAATTCTTTGTATCTATCAAAATCCTTCGTCTCTAAATACAAATTAGCTTCTGTAAGCAACAAAGAACTATCATCTGGATTAGCAACTCTAGCCTCAGCAATCGCTTTTTTAGCTTCTTCAGTTTTACCGTTTTGAACTAAAATTAAAGAAATATTCTTAAAAATCTCTCCTCTTTTTGATGGATTAACTTCCGTTGTTGGTTTCTCATGTGTCCCAAGTTTAACCATTCTATCTCTTTCTGCAGCTGTTTTAAAAGGATCTTCAGCTCCATTCGCCTTGTTTGTAGCCAAATAAACAGTAGATTGACCTGAAAAGTTCAAGTTTTTCAATTCATAATATGCTGACAAAGCTTTATCGTACTCTTTTGCATTTATATAGGTAGACGCAGCATAATAAAGGTTTAAAGTATCTTTTTTGTCTAACAAATAAGCATCGTACAATTTTTTTGCTCCTTCAGCATTTTTCTCTGCTTTAGAATCTGCAATAGCACTATTAATTAATAAATACTTAATTTCAGTAATTGAAGCTGCCGCTTGCGTAGAGTATTTAACTTTACCAGATGCTTTTTCAGCTGCTATCAAATCTTGATACGCTGCTGCTGCAACTCCTAAATTCGTATCTACCTCTACTTTTTTATTTGCTAAATCTAAATAAGTATTTCCTTTTACAAAGAAAAATTGCGCTTTATCTGCTTCATTAGCCGATGCAATTAAAGATTCTGCTCCTTTTAAAATTGTAGCAGCTTCTTTACTATCTCCTTTTTTTAACGCTTTTTCAGCAGCTTTTGTTTCATCTTTTTGAGCAAAAGTGGTTACTGATATCAATAATGCTGACGCAAGTATTACATATTTACTTTTCATATTATTCAATTTAATTTCTGTTATTTATTTTACCTATTTTAAAATTTAATTATTCGTCCTCTGCATCGTCGCCTTCGTCGACAACATCTTCTTCAACCTCATCAGTATCGTCTTCATCATCGTCCTCACCGCCTTCGTCTTCTAAAACTTCTAAAACAGGTTTAACCCTTTCGATAGCAACAACTTCAACTACATTTCCATCTTCATCTACCACAACTTCTTCAACATCATCTTTCATAACCTTAGTGACCGCTGCGATAGAATCCTTTCCTTTTAGATTGATCAATTTTACACCTTGAGTCGCACGACCCATTACACGTAAGTCTTCGATAGCCATTCTAATCGTTAAACCAGATTTATTGATAATCATTAAATCATCAGCATCAGTTACAGCGTTGATCGAAATTAACTGCCCTGTTTTTTCTGTAATATTTAAGGTTTTCACCCCTTTACCACCACGGTTTGTAATACGATAAACATCTTCTCCGTCTTCATCAACAAGTTTTGTACGTTTACCATAACCATTTGCAGTTACAACGAGTACTTGTGTATCGTTCACAGCATCTTTATCTACAGTAATCATACCAATAACTTCATCAGTATCGTCTTTTAAAGAGATTCCACGTACACCAGAAGCTGTTCTTCCCATTGGTCTCGTTTTAGTTTCTTCAAAACGAACTAATTTACCAGACTTCACAGCTAAGATAATTTGGCTTTCACCATTTGTTAATTTAGCTTCCAGTAATTCATCTCCATCCTTAATAGTAATTGCTGCAACACCGTTTATTCTTGGTTTAGAATATTTCTCTAAAGATGTTTTCTTAACCTGACCTTTTTTAGTTACCATTACTAAGTTATGGCTCTTAATGTAATCTTGATCTTTTAAGTCTTGGGTACAGATAAACGCTTTCACCTTATCATCACTTTCGATATTAATCAGATTTTGAATCGCTCTTCCTTTTGCGGTCTTACTTCCTTCTGGTATTTCATAAACACGCATCCAGAAACATTTCCCTTTCTGGGTAAAGAACATCATATATTGATGATTTGTAGCTACAAACATGTGTTCTAAGAAATCTTGATCTCTTGTTCCTGCACTTTTTTGACCTACTCCACCTCTATTTTGAGTCTTATATTCAGATAAGTTAGTACGTTTGATGTAACCTGCATGCGAAATAGTAATTACTACATTTTCATCGGCAATTAAATCTTCGATACTGACATCTCCTCCAGAGTATTCAATAAGTGAACGACGTTCATCTCCGTATTTCTCACGAATTTCAACTAATTCCTCTTTGATTAAGTTTGTTCTCAAGTCAACGTTTTCTAACAACGCTTTTAAGTGATCAATCAACTTCATCAACTCTTCATATTCCGCTCTTAACTTGTCTTGTTCCAGACCTGTTAATTGACGCAAACGCATCTCAACAATTGCTCTCGCTTGGATGTCTGATAATTGAAATCTTTCAATTAATTTCTCACGCGCTTCTTCTGTATTTTTAGAGCCACGAATCAAGGCAATCACTTCATCGATATTATCAGATGCAATAATTAATCCTTCTAAAATGTGCGCTCTTTCTTCTGCTTTACGTAATTCAAAACGTGTTCTTCTAATGACCACATCATGACGGTGCTCAACAAAATAATGAATCATATCTTTTAGATTCAACATTTGCGGACGTCCTTTCACTAGCGCAATATTGTTTACACTAAATGATGATTGTAATTGTGTGTATTTATATAAGGTATTCAACACTACATTAGGAGTAGCATCGCGTTTCAGAATATAAACGATTCGCATACCATTTCTATCCGATTCGTCACGAATATTTGCTATCCCTTCAATTTTTTTATCGTTTACAAGGTCAGCAGTACGTTTGATCATATCTGCTTTGTTAACTTGGTAAGGAATCTCACTAACGATGATGCTTTCTCTTCCTTCAACCTCTTCAAAACCTACTTTGGCACGCATTACTACTCTACCTCTACCCGTCTTGAAAGCTTCACGAACACCCTCGTAACCATATATAACTCCTCCCGTAGGGAAATCCGGTGCTTTAATATGTGTAATTAGCTCATCGATCTCAATATCATTGTTATCCATATACGCTAACGTACCATTAACAACCTCAGTTAAATTGTGAGGTGGCATATTAGTAGCCATACCTACTGCAATTCCTGTAGCTCCGTTGATAAGCAATGTTGGAACTCTAGTTGGCATTACCTTTGGCTCATACAGCGTATCGTCAAAGTTCAACTGAAAATCAACCGTTTCTTTTTCAATATCTGCCATAATTTCTTCCGAAATCTTACGCATTCTTGCTTCCGTATAACGCATTGCTGCTGGACTATCTCCATCAACAGATCCAAAGTTACCTTGTCCATCCACTAATAAATAACGCATGCTCCACTCTTGAGCCATACGAACCATTGCGTCATAAACAGAGATATCACCGTGTGGGTGGTACTTTCCTAAAACTTCACCGACAATTCTCGCCGATTTTTTATGGGCTTTATTTGAAAAAACTCCTAAATCATACATTCCGTAAAGAACTCTTCGATGCACTGGTTTCAAACCATCTCTAACATCTGGAAGCGCTCTTGATACAATTACTGACATCGAATAATCAATGTAAGCTGATTTCATTTCATCTTCTATGTTAATAGGAATTAACTTTTCTCCTTCAGACATAAGTTGTTATATTAAAAAATTATATTAGTTTCAAAACGTGCCAATATACGCTTTTTTGAAATTTCTTTAGATATTTAGTACCACTAATTTCAATGATTTATTAACAAAGAAATAACGGCTTTGTTTACTAAAAATCTCTTTTTATAACGTACTTTAATCTTTTTTTTATTCACTTAGCTGACAGCCCGACTTAAGGAACGGTTTTTGTTTTTAAGTAAGTAATTCACTAAATTTACGAATACTAAATATATATTATGGATGATAATTTTTCACCAAGAGTAAAAGACGTTATAACCTACAGTAAAGAAGAAGCTTTACGACTAGGTCATGATTTTATAGGAACAGAACACTTGATGTTAGGCATACTTAGAGATGGAAATGGTAAAGCGATTCAGATTTTAAACAACCTTGCTGTTGACTTAGAACATTTACGTAGAAAAGTAGAAATACTAAGCCCTGCAATACCCGGAATCGACACTAACCTAGAGAAAAAAAACCTGCACTTAACCCGACAAGCAGAAAGAGCTTTAAAAACTACTTTTCTGGAAGCCAAGGTTTTTCAAAGCTCTTCTGTTAGTACTGCTCACCTATTATTGTGCATTTTAAGAAACGAGAACGACCCTACAACCAAGCTACTTAATAAACTTAAAATAGATTATGACTTAGCTAAAGAACAATATTTAAATATGACACCAAGCGAAGAAGAATTCTTGGAAAATTTACCAAGAGCAACAGACTCCTATAATGACGACCTCGGACAAGATGACAGTCTAAAAGAAGGTTCCTTTAATAATCCTGCTAGCAAAACTAATAAAAAATCTAAAACACCAGTTCTAGATAATTTTGGACGTGATCTTACTGAAATGGCTGAAGAAGGAAAACTCGATCCTGTAGTAGGGCGCGAAAAAGAAATTGAGCGTGTATGTCAGATTTTGAGTAGACGCAAGAAAAACAATCCGCTACTAATCGGTGAGCCGGGAGTGGGAAAATCAGCTATAGCCGAAGGTTTAGCACTACGAATTATTCAAAAGAAAGTATCACGCATTTTATTTAATAAGCGTGTAGTTACTCTTGATTTAGCTAGCTTAGTTGCAGGCACGAAGTACAGAGGACAGTTTGAGGAACGCATGAAAGCAGTGATGAACGAACTAGAGAAAAATGATGACATCATCCTTTTCATTGACGAAATCCACACTATTGTTGGTGCTGGAGGAGCAACAGGTTCATTAGATGCCTCTAATATGTTTAAACCTGCTTTAGCAAGAGGAGAGATACAATGTATAGGAGCTACAACATTAGATGAATACAGACAATATATTGAGAAAGATGGAGCTCTAGAAAGACGTTTCCAAAAAATTATTGTTGAACCGACTTCAGTAGAGGAAACAATAACTATATTGAATAACATCAAAAACAAATACGAGGATCACCACAATGTTATTTATTCACAAGAAGCTATTGAAGCTTGTGTTAAGCTGACTGATCGTTATATGTCTGAACGTTTTTTACCGGACAAAGCAATTGATGCTTTAGACGAAGCTGGTTCTCGTGTTCATATTACAAACATTGAGGTTCCTAAAAAAATTCTAGATCTAGAACGTCAATTAGAGGAAATTCGTGAGCTTAAAAATGTTGTTGTTAAAAAACAAAAATATGAAGAGGCTGCAAAACTTCGTGATGATGAAAAACGTATTGAAAAAGACCTAGCTATTGCACAAGAGCAATGGGAGGAAGATGCTAAAAACAATCGTATTGAAGTTACTGAAGATAATGTAGCTGATGTTGTATCGATGATGACTGGAATTCCAGTTAATAGAGTCGCGCAAACAGAAAGCAATAAATTAGCACACTTACCGGAGCTTATTGAAAGTAAAGTTATAGGTCAAAAGGAAGCGGTTCTAAAGATTGCTAGATCTATACAACGTAACCGAGCAGGACTGAAAGATCCTAACAGACCAATTGGTTCCTTTATTTTCTTAGGTCAAACAGGAGTTGGAAAAACCCAGCTCGCAAAAGTCTTAGCAAAAGAATTATTTGACTCTGAAGATGCGTTGGTTCGTATTGACATGAGTGAATACATGGAGAAATTTGCAATCTCAAGATTAGTTGGTGCGCCTCCAGGATATGTAGGTTATGAAGAAGGTGGACAATTAACTGAAAAAGTACGTAGAAAACCGTATTGTGTGGTTCTTCTAGATGAAATAGAAAAAGCACATCCTGATGTTTTCAACATGCTTTTACAGGTACTGGATGATGGTTTCTTGACTGATAGTTTAGGACGAAAAATCGATTTTAAAAATACGATCATCATCATGACTTCTAATGTAGGAGCGAGACAATTAAAAGATTTTGGTCAAGGAGTTGGTTTTGGTACTGCTGCTAAAGTGGCTCAAGCTGATGATAATTCGAAAAGCGTAATCGAAAATGCTTTAAAGAAAACATTTGCACCAGAATTCTTAAATAGAATTGATGATGTAATCGTATTCAATTCTTTAGAAAAACATGATATCGATTTAATAATCGAAATTGAGTTAGAGAAATTATACAAGCGTGTATCAGAATTAGGATACCAGCTTAAACTTTCAGACAAAGCAAAAGCGTACATCGCTGATAAAGGTTTCGATAAGCAATTTGGCGCAAGACCGCTAAAAAGAGCCATTCAGAAATATGTTGAAGATGCATTAGCAGAAGAAATAATTACTTCTAAAATAAGTATGGGAGACGAAATATTTATGGACATTGAAGAGGGTGCGCAAGAACTTACAGTAAAAGTTCAAAAAGCGGACCAAGCGACAAATCAGTAAATTATAAGCATCTAATACTAAATATAAACCCGTTACGTTTTTATAACATAACGGGTTTATTCTTTTTAGAAACTAAAGATTTTCTAAAAACAAATCTCTACATTTGAACTTTATAATCACATTAAAAATAATTACAATATGTCTCAAGACAAAGTCATCTTAGGTAGTGAAGAATGGTGTTCGTTTCCCGAATTAGGAATCCCTACAATCAAAGCCCGTGTAGATTCTGGAGCCAAAACATCCGCTTTACATGCCATCAATATCGCTCCATTTATTAAAAATGATAGTAATTGGGTGAAATTTGACATAAACCCGATACAAAACAATTTAAAGACAATCATTCATTGTGAAGCGCCTCTTGTTGATAAACGTATTGTAAAAAGTTCTAGTGGCTTTAGAGAACAACGATATGTTATTCAAACTAGTTTAAAAATTGGAGACTCCAATTGGCCAATTGAGATGACTTTGACCAATCGTGACTCCATGGGTTTCAGGATGCTACTGGGAAGAGAAGCAATGAGCGGTCGTGTTTTAGTAGATCCTGAGAAACAATACTTACTAGGACAACCAACGTCAGAAAGTTTAAAAGAACTGTATCAAAACTCTGAAAAAGCACCTACAGGACTACGTATTGGAGTTCTTGCTAGTAATCCCGAACTATATAGTAATAAACGCATCATGGAAGCCGGAGAAATGCGTGGTCATGAAATGCACTTTTTGAACATCAAAGAATGCTACATGAGACTGGATGCAGAAACTCCCGAGATACATTACAGAGGCGGAATAATACTAAATCAATTTGACGCTATCATTCCAAGAATTCGTCCAAGTATTACTTTTTACGGCTGTGCTCTTACGCGTCAGTTTGAGGCTTTAAAAGTTTACTGCTTGAACTCTGCAGCAGCAATAACACAATCTAGAGATAAATTATATTCACTACAATTGCTTTTACATAGTGGCGTAGGAATACCTACAACAGGCTTTGCAAATTCACCTTTAGACACCAATGACTTGATCAAAATGGTTGGTGGACCACCATTAATTGTAAAATTATTAGAAGGAACGCAAGGTAAAGGTGTAGTTTTAGCGGAAACAAAAAAAGCGGCTGAAAGTGTTATTAACGCGTTCAAAAGTTTAAATGCTAACATATTAGTACAAGAGTTCATTAAAGAAGCTAACGGTAAAGATTTACGCCTGTTTGTTATTGATGGCAAAGTCGTTGCCACTATACAGCGTGAAGCGATGCCCGGTGAGTTTAGAGCTAATATCCATTTAGGTGGTACTGCATCTATAATCAAACCTACTGCTGAGGAAAAACGAATTGCTATCAAAGCAGCAAAAGCGATGGATTTAAGAGTTGCTGGTGTCGACATCATTCGTTCCTCAAAAGGACCTTTACTTTTAGAAGTAAACTCTTCTCCGGGATTAGAAGGAATTGAAGGAGCGACAAACAAAGATATAGCAGGCGAAATGATTAAAGCCATTGAGAAAAATTTCAGGTCAAAAGTTTAAAAAGTAGTTACAAAACAAAATCAATTACCATTTACAAAATTCAGTATTATGAGCACTGTAAATGGTATAATTTTAAATAGATTAAACTTGGACCCTATTTGCTTAACTATTCATTTTGACTTTGATTGTTCCTTATAAACTTAAAGCAACTAAAAATTAGTTCTCACAATAGCTAAAAGAACAATAAAAATATTTTAAGAAATAGCTCTTAATAGCAAAAGCCACTCTAGTTTGAGTGGCTTTTTATATTTTTTACATGTAGAAACTTAAATAAAGAAACTTAAAATGTAGTAAATCAATGCTGCTAGTAAAGCCGAGATAGGAATAGTAAGCACCCAAGCCCACAACAAGCTAACCGTAACTCCCCATCGTACTGCAGATACTCTTTTTGTCAAACCAACTCCAATGATAGAACCAGTTATAGTGTGTGTTGTACTCACAGGGATTTTTAAATGCTCCGTAAAATACAAAGTCAAAGCTCCAGCTGTTTCAGCCGCAACACCTTCAAATGAAGTTACCTTTGTTATTTTAGAACCCATTGTTTTTACAATTTTCCAACCACCACTTAGAGTTCCCGCTGCAATGGCAGAATAACATGCTAAAGGAATCCAACCTGGCATTCTAAATGCACCACTTTCGGATGGTAAAACAACATCTAACCAAGCGTCCATCTGGATACCTGGATTAGCGTTAATATAAACAGCAACTGCTGCTGCTATTATACCCATTACTTTTTGAGAATCATTACCCCCATGACCTAAACTAAAAGCAGCTGAAGACAATAACTGCATTTTCTTCAAAGCTCCATCAGCCTGTTGCAAGTTCAAGCTGCTAAATATCAAACAGAATAAACTAACTGTCAGAATAATAAAAGCAACAAGAAACCATTTGATATTGTGCGGTTCAAATGCTACACTCCAAAAAACCGAGTTACCAAAGCGTGGTGCCTTACCTCCTTTAATAATTTCCTCATAAGGAATCATTTGCACGTAAACGAACCAAACTGTAGCGATCATTAAACCAATTGTAAACAATTTAGGGTAAATACTTTTACGTGAAGCATTTAGCAACCATATAGAAATAAGGTAGGAAGCCAAAGCTCCCATTAATGGTGCTAAAACAATAAAGGCAATAATTATAAGAACTCCTGATGGCATACCTCCATCTTTACTTGCTTTATACCAACTTACGATATCGTACCAGTAATGCGTTGCTCCATCAGCACCTATATAACCTGAAAAACCGTGTGCTGCAATTGAATGTGCAATAGCTGCACCAGCAAAACCACCAATTAGAGTGTGTGACGAACTGGAAGGAATACCTAACCACCACGTTAATAAATTCCAGCAAATAGCTGCAATTACACCCGCCAAAATAACAACAAGTGTTATCTCCATCGTATTTGCTGTTTTGGCTACTGTATCAGCAACACCAAAACCAAATACCCAATAGGCTAAAAAATTAAAAAAAGCAGCCCATAGCACCGCTTGAAAAGGCGTTAACACTTTTGTAGCAACAACTGTAGCAATAGCATTTGCAGCATCATGAAAGCCATTAATGTAATCAAAAATTAAGGCTAATACTATAATAATTATAAGTAGCGTCATAAACTAGAACTTCAGAATGAAATAAATTAAATTTAAGAATGTTTTACAGAAATCGATTCAAGAATACTAGCAACACTTTTACATTTGTCTGTAGCTGATTCTAAAACAGATAAAACTTCTTTATATTTAATAATATTTTTAGCATCTGTTTCATTTTCAAAAATTTCAAAAACTGCCTTATTGTATACGTTATCTGATTTATTTTCTAGCTTATTAATTCTAGCACATGATTCCTTGATAACTTTCATGTTCTTTAAATTGCTCAATTCCTTCACAGCCAATTCTATATTTTGACAAGCTTCAAGGTTAATTTCAGTCAATTTACGAATTGATTTTGTGATTTTATCAACCTGATACAAACGCATGATACTAGATGCACCGTGTAAACGATCTGCAACGTTATCAATTGAAGTGATTAAAGAGTGTATGTCCTCTCTGTCAAATGGAGTGATAAAATTTCTACTCAATTCAAGATTGGTCTGACGTGTAATGTCCTCACCTCTTTGTTCAAGAGTATCTATCTTAGAAAACAACACTTCTCTTTCCTTTAATGGAAGATTCACAGCTTCATGTAAATTTGAAGCTAATTCAATTAAATTACTTGATGCCTCTTCGAAAAGTGGAAAAAATTTCTTGTCCTTAGGAACTAAAAACTGGAATAAACTATTTAATGACATTTTATCTATTTTAAGGTTACAAAATTACTTCAATAATGATTAATAATGTTAAGCCATTGTTAACAAATCCTCCTCGATGATAAAACTATTCAAAAACGTGATTGATTTCGCTATATCATAATGTAACACTCTATCTTCCTGTACGAAAGGGACTATGTCTCGATACGCTTTTATGAACATTTCTATAAAAGCACTCGATTCAAGAGGTCTTCTGTATTGGATAGCTTGAGACGCAGTCATCAATTCAATGGCAAGAATACGTTCTAAATTATCTACGACACGCAAAGCTTTTGTAGCCGCATTCGCTCCCATACTAACGTGATCCTCTTGACCGTTACTCGAAACGATACTATCAATGCTAGCAGGATTTGCCAACTGTTTGTTTTGGCTCGCAATACTAGCTGCGGTGTATTGCGGAATCATTAATCCCGAATTCAGTCCGGGATTATCTACTAAAAAAGCAGGTAGATTACGCGAACCCGAAATCAATTGGTAGGTCCGTCTTTCTGAAATACTTCCTAATTCTGCCAAGGCAATCGCCATAAAATCTAACGCTAGCGCTAATGGTTGACCGTGAAAATTACCTCCTGAAATAATTTCGTCACTATCGATAAAAATATTAGGGTTATCCGTAACAGAATTAATTTCGGTCTTAAAAACTTTTTGTCCATACTCTAAAGCGTCTTTGGATGCACCATGAACTTGAGGAACACACCTAAAAGAATAGGGATCTTGTACATGAATCTTTTCTTGTTTAATGATTTGGCTTCCCTCCAAAAATGATTTTACACGCTTAGCAGTTATAATTTGGCCTTTATGAGGTCGTATAAAATGTATTGATTCGCTAAATGGTTCTATCCTGCCATCAAAAGCCTCTAATGAAACACTAGCAATTAAATCAGCAAAATAGGATAACTTATTTGCTTTTATGGTTATATAAGTACCATAAGCGCTCATAAATTGTGTGCCATTTAAGAGCGCTAATCCCTCTTTAGATTTCAACACTATGGGTTGCCATCCAAATTGCTGCATGACCACTTCAGTACTAACTTTCTTTCCTTCAAAATAAACTTCTCCCTCCCCTAATAAAGGTAATGATAAATGTGCCAATGGTGCCAAATCTCCAGAAGCCCCAAGTGAACCTTGAGTGTATATTACAGGTAAGACGTCATTATTGTATAAATCAATTAATCTTTCTACGGTTTGCAATTGAATTCCGGAATGTCCATAACTTAGAGATTGAATTTTGAGCAGTAACATTAATTTCACAATTTCTAGTGGTACTTCTTCACCAGTTCCGCAAGAATGTGATTTCACGAGATTCTCTTGTAGTTTAGACAAATTATCATTTGAAATCTTAACATTGCATAAAGAACCAAATCCTGTGTTGATTCCGTAAATAGGCTCTAGATGGGAAGCCATTTTAGTATCCAAATAATCACGACATTTTTGAATATTTACTTTAGCTTCCTCTGAAAGCGCTAAAGTTTTACCTTTATCAATAATTTCTTGAAGTATAGCTATCGAAAGTATTTCTGTACTTATATAATGTGTATTATCCATCTTATTTTCATTTTTGTATGCCAAATTTGATTAAATCAATATTAATAAACAACATATATCATCAATAATTGAGAAATAGACCTTCTGCTTAAACTCTAATTAGGTCAAAATAAAACCCAAACCTATTACATGACTAACGCCTATTACTAAGAAATAGCTATTCTGATACTATTAAAGTGGGCATTTAGCGATAATTGCAAAGAAAACCGACACCTAATTCCTTAAATAAAAGAGCAATCAGGTTAAATCACAAAAATTAATTCAGTTTTAAATAACAATAGTCCCTTTAAAACAGCTTTAAAATATCAAATCCTAAACCACATAACAATTAACTACTAAATATTAAAGTATTCGCAAAACGGTCAAATGGTTTTTTGAATTTTATAAAAAGCCGTATTTTTGTTGACAACAATGATAAACAATAGCGCAACATATCAATCTTCGATTACAACTCAACTTTGGGTTGGCACTGCTATGACGTTTACATTCTCTACTACAACTACAACCCCGTAGGGGTATACACTTTTACATATAACCGTATTATATCGTTATTTCTTTCGAGAGATAAAATTCTTGGGTGAATAATAAACATTCGCTTTTTTTCAAAATCAAAATGCACAACATGAAAGTATTAAAATTTGGTGGAACATCTGTAGCCAATGCCACAAATATAAAATTAGTCTTAGACATCGTTCAAAATCAAGCAAAGCAAAATCAATTAGTCGTAGTCGTTTCTGCACTAAGCAAAGTGACCGATTTATTGCAAACCGCTGCTGCGAAGGCGGCTTCTGGTGATGAAACGTATAAAACTATTGTGATCGAAATCGAAAAAAAGCATTTAGACACCATTAAAGAATTTATTCCCGTTAGCGAGCAAAGTGGCTTATTGAGTCATATTAAAAGAATCATAAACCACCTTGAAACACTCTTAGACGGCTGTTTCCTTCTTGGCGAACTCTCTCCTAGAACAGCAGATACAATTTTGAGTTTTGGCGAACTACTATCTTCTTATATTATTGCCGAAGCTTTGAAACAAAAAGTATCTAACACCGGTTATAAAGACAGTAGAGAATTAATCAAGACCAACAGCAACTTTGGTAAAGCTGCCGTAAATTTTGACGTGACAAATAATCTAATTGCTGAGTATTATAAATCGATTGCAAACCAAGTAACAATTATGCCTGGTTTTATTGCATCGTCACAAGAAGGGATTACAACTACATTAGGTCGTGGTGGATCTGATTATACTGCTGCCATTTTAGCGGGCGCATTAGACGTAGCTGAATTAGAAATTTGGACAGATGTAAACGGAATGTTCACTGCCAATCCACGTATTGTAAAACAAGCACAACCTATTGCTGCGATTTCGTATCATGAAGCAATGGAGTTGTCGCACTTTGGTGCCAAAGTTTTGTACCCACCAACAATTCAACCCGTTCTACAAAAAAACATTCCAATTCTGATTAAAAACACTTTTGAACCAGAAGCCGAAGGTACTTTTATTTCGAATAAAGCTGTTGCAAATGGAAATCCGGTAAAAGGAATCAGTCACATCGACAACATCTCTTTGATTACACTAGAAGGGCCAGGAATGATTGGGGTTTTAGGATCTTCAAAACGATTATTCGAAACACTATCTCAAGCCAATGTCAATGTTATTTTTATAACTCAAGCTTCATCAGAACATTCTATTTGTATCGGAATCTTGAATTCAGATGCTAATACGGCCGAAGAAGCAGTTAACAAAGCATTCGAAATTGAAATTTCCCAAAATAAAGTAGCTCCTTGCATCGTCGAAAGAGACCTTTGCATCATAGCTTTAGTGGGCGAAAACATGAAAAACCACCAAGGATTAAGTGGAAAAATGTTTAGCACTTTGGGTAAAAATAATGTCAATATTCGCGCTATTGCTCAAGGAGCTTCTGAAAGAAATATCTCGGCAGTAATTAATGAAAAAGATGTAAAAAAAGCATTAAATACGCTACACGAACGCTTTTTTGAAGACAACACAAAACAACTCAACTTGTTTGTAATGGGGGTTGGAAACGTAGGTGAAAAATTTATCGAACAAATAAAACAACAAAAGGAATTTCTACAGGAAAACCTCAAAATAAACCTTAGAGTCATTGCGGTAGCCAATTCTAGAAAAATGCTTTTTGACGAAGAAGGTATTGATTTAAAATCATGGCAAGCTAGCCTAGATCAAGGACAAAAATCCGATCAACAAGGCTTTATCCAGCAAGTAAAATATTTGAATTTACGAAACAGTATTTTTGTAGACATTACTGCAAATGAAAGCGTGTCGCAAACCTACGCCACATATCTTCGCGAGAGCGTAGCTGTAGTAACTTGCAACAAAATCGCTTGTTCATCGGCTTTTGATAATTACAAAAATTTAAAGAGTTTATCACGCAGATACAATGCCCCTTTCTTATTCGAAACAAACGTGGGAGCGGGATTACCTATCATAGATACCGTAAAAAACTTAGTAGCTTCGGGCGACAAAGTGAATAAAATTCAAGCTGTTTTATCGGGAAGCTTGAACTTTATTTTCAATAATTTTGATTCAAACAACACTTTCCATGATGTAGTAAAAGAAGCTGGTGTACAAGGGTTTACAGAACCGGATCCGAAAATTGACTTGAGCGGAATAGATGTTGCTCGAAAAATTCTGATTTTAATTCGCGAAAGCGGCTACCAAATGGAAATCGAAGACATTGCAAACGAATCCTTCTTGCCTGCCGAATGTATGGCCACTACAAACAACGACGACTTTTTTAAATCGCTAACACAATACGCAAGCCATTTTGAAGGAATTTTGGCGGAAGCCTATGCCAAAGACAGTCGCTTGAAATTTGTAGCACAATTTGAGGATGGAAAAGCAAGCGTAGGTTTGCAATTCATCCCAAAAGACCATCCCTTTTACAACTTAGAAGGTAAAGACAATATTGTCTTATTTTATACGGATCGCTACATAGACCAACCTCTTTTAATCAAAGGTGCTGGTGCCGGAGCAGCAGTTACCGCATCAGGGATTTTTGCCGATGTAATTAGAATAGGAAACATTTAATTTAGTAACAAAGTCGAATGTCATAAAATCCGAAAGATTTCAACGAAATTTTAAGACAATATATTCGACTTTATGACTTTAGACTTTAAGACTCACAACATGAACGAAATAAAAATATTCTGCCCTGCTACTATTGCTAACCTATCTTGTGGATTTGATGTCCTAGGATTGTGTTTGGACAATGTGGGTGACGAAATGATTATTAAGAAATCAGATCAAAAAGGAATTCGCATCACTAAAATAATTGGCGCCGATTTACCGCTCGAAACGGAAAAAAATGTCGCGGGTGTTGCTGCTTTGGCAATGCTAGCAGCACTGAATTCAAATGCGGGATTTGAAATCGAAATCTACAAAAAAATCAAAGCCGGGAGCGGTATTGGTAGTAGCGCCGCTAGTTCGGCAGGAGCGGTTTTTGGAATCAACGAATTGCTAGGTCGTCCTTTTGAAGTCAAAGATTTGGTACAATTTGCCATGCAAGGCGAAAAACTAGCTTGCGGAAACGCCCATGCTGATAATGTGGCTCCTGCCCTTTTGGGTGGTTTTACGCTGGTACGCAGTTATGCACCGCTAGATATTATCAAAATCGAAAGTCCGTCAGAGTTGTATGCAACTGTGGTGCATCCTCAAATTGAGTTAAAAACATCGGATGCTCGCTCGGTATTAAAGCAAACGGTTTCCTTAAAAAGCGCCATTATGCAATGGGGAAATGTAGGTGGCTTAATCGCTGGTTTGTACACAAAGGATTACGACTTAATTGGTCGCTCTTTGCATGACGAAATCGTAGAACCTTTGCGCAGCGTATTAATTCCAGGATTTGATTTAATCAAACAAACGGCTTTAGAAAACGGCGCTTTAGGTTCAGGGATCTCTGGTTCAGGACCTTCAGTTTTTGCTTTAAGCAAAGGCGAAGCAACCGCTACTAAAATTGCCAAAGCCATGAGCGAAGTGTACGATAAAATGCAGATGCCATACGAAATTCATGTTTCAAAAGTAAGTCCTGATGGTGTCAAAATACTTTAATACAACTTCTCCCAAGGGAAATAATAAAAATATAATGAGATTGCTTCGTGCCTCGCAATGACTATAACAATGAAATACTACAGTTTAAACCATAACGCCCCAAATGTTTCTTTTCAAGAAGCCGTAATTCAAGGATTAGCTAGCGATAAAGGATTGTATTTTCCAGAATCGATCACGCCCTTGCCGCAAGCCTTTTTTGATGGAATAGAAGATTTATCCAATGAAGAAATTGCCTTTCAAGCCATCCGTCAGTTTGTAGGTGATGAAATTCCAGAACCCAAACTAAAAGAAATTATTGCTGATACCCTATGTTTTGATTTTCCGGTGGTCGAAGTCGAAAGCGGAATCTATTCTCTTGAATTATTCCATGGACCTACTATGGCGTTCAAGGATGTGGGAGCGCGCTTTATGTCGCGTTGCTTGGGGTATTTTAACAAAGACAAAAAAGACAGTAAAAATACCGTTCTTGTAGCGACCTCTGGAGATACAGGTGGCGCCGTTGCTAGCGGTTTCCTTGGTGTCAATGGTGTGGAAGTCATTATCTTGTACCCATCGGGCAAAGTGAGCGACATTCAGGAGCGACAATTAACTACGCTCGGGCAAAACATCAAAGCGCTAGAAGTAGATGGCATGTTTGATGATTGCCAAGACATGGTCAAAAAAGCATTTTTAGATGAGAACTTGAAACACCATAATTTGACATCGGCTAATTCTATCAATATAGCACGCTGGTTGCCGCAAATGTTTTACTTTTTCTTTGCCTACAAAACCTTAAAAAAGCAAAACAAACCCCTAGTTTTCTCTTGCCCCTCTGGGAATTTCGGAAATATTTGCGCAGGAATTATCGCCAAAAAAATGGGCTTGCCTGTGGAGCATTTCGTTGCTTCTACCAATGTGAATGACACCGTGCCTCGCTTTTTAGAAAACGGAATCTACGACCCAAAACCATCCAAAGCCACAATATCAAACGCGATGGATGTGGGGAATCCAAGTAATTTTATTCGTATTCAGGAAATGTACAACAATGATTTGGAGCAATTCAATACAGACTTTTCGTCGTTTACTTTTACTGATGATGAAACGATTGCAGCCATGAAATCCATTTATGCCGCTAACGGGTATATTGCCGAACCGCATGGCGCTGTGGGCTATCTAGGATTGAAAAAAGAATTAGCAAACCATCCCAACGCAATTGGTATTTTCTTAGAAACTGCTCACCCAATCAAGTTTTTAGACACGGTGGAACCGACATTAAATGTAAAATTACCGATCCCCACACAAATTGAAAGCGTGTTAGGAAAAGAAAAGATACGCACCAAAATCAAGACCTATGAAGACTTTAAAGCGTTTTTAGGCTAAGACGTACAGCTTATGAAATACAGAAACCGATTGGAAATACTTTTCAGTCGGTTTTTTTTATGTTTTGGGCATGCCCCTACCTCCACTCCGTTGCAGTAGCGTCGCGCTGTGCATTGCAATCTCCCAATAAAAATTGGGAGGATTTCCACTGCCATCCCTCATGCGAGAAAAATAGTTAATTGACTAATTCGTAGATTTACTTTCCTGTTTTAAAAAATACTGCCAAACTCTCCTATGTAAGAAAAAATGCTATATTTGTAAGAGGTGGTTGAAGTATGAATTAAGAAACAACTTTAAATCATAATAAGTCTCAAACTATAAATAGTAGTTTTTTGTGATGATTTAATGTAGTTAGCAGTAAATTTCGCGTAAAGTGGACAAAATCTAAAACTGCAATAATTTTGTCCAAAAAAATATAATTAATTACAATTTAACTAAATTTAAAAAAAAAATCATGTCTTTTTTTAAAAAATTATCTTCTCCTGAAACGCCAGCAAATGGTACAACAAAAAATTTTTTTATTGGTACACCAGAAGCAGAAGGTGAATTAACTGGGAACTCTAAAATGAAATTAGGAGAAATTTTCGGGGATTACTTAAATGTATTTCCAGAACTAGAAACGGAGAAATTTATAGTAACTGGTCGTAAAGGTGCAGGGAAATCTGCGATCGCAGAATATATAAATTTTACTGCCGGAAATGATGCTAATGTTTTTTGTGATTTTATAAAAACAAGAGATTTTGATTCGCAAAAAATTGTGCAAATTGGAAAAGAAAATGGCTTAATAATTGAAGAAAAGCTTTTGTTCGAATGGCTTATACTAACGAAATTAACTAAGTTGATTGTTTCAGATCAATCAAAAATAAAAAGTCAAGAATCAAAAGATTTACGACAATTTTTAGAGAGGAATAGTGGATTAATTGATATAAGAAACTATGAAATATCTGAAATTATAAAAAATAAAGAATTACAAGTAAATATTGAATATTTTAAGAGAGCGTTTACTTCACTTTTTAAGAGAAGTACAAATATAAAAGAACATAAAGCTCCTTTTTATAAAATATTGCCCCATTTAAATGAAGTTGTAATTAAATTACTTAAAGAGAATGTCTCTGAAAACGAATATGTCTTAATTTTTGATGATTTAGATATTGGTTTTAAGGAAAATAACGAACATAGTATTGAAACTGTAACAAATATTTTACGAGTTGCAAAAGACTATAATATTGATTTCTTTGGGAAAAATGATTTAAAAGCTAAAGTCATAATCTTATTGCGTGACGATATTAAAAGAATCATTGTCAAATATAATGCTGATACAGCAAAATTGTTTTCGTCTTATGAAATTCCTCTAACTTGGTATGAGCATGAAAAATTCAAAACAAATGAAAACGCAGTTGGGCTAAAACAACTAATTAATAAAAGAATTGAGATTAATTTTGAAAAAGAAAATGTAGAATATTCAAAGAATGATCCTTGGTCAACTTTAATTAAAACTGATTATCAATACAATGGAAGTAGTTTTAAGTATGTAATAGAATATACTTTTTTTAAACCACGAGATTTAATTTTATTTTTTAAAGCACTTCCTCAACATGCATTTAAAATTCCATTAAGTTTTAATGATATCCAAAAATTATTATATTCATACATTGAAGAGCAAATGCACGAAGTAAGAAATGAATTATCTTCAACTTTTACCCCAGAGGACATAACCAAGATTTTTATTGCACTTAAAAATTTAAAATACCGACAACCTTTAGAAATGAATGATTTACTAGAGGAATTCATAGAAATTGACTTAGAATATGATCCCATGATGACACTTTTACATCTGTTTAATTACTCCTTAATTGGTAACATTGAAAATATTGAAAACGGACAAACTATGATTTACTTTAAGCATAGAGAAAAAAGAGAAGAGCCTTTAAAAATAAATTTTGAAAGTAATTTCATTTATCATAAAATTCTCGAAGTATACCTTAAGAAAATGTAAATATCTCGTTGTCATACCTAAATAAAAATAAACCATCAATAGTAATTTAGCAAAAGTGCAGTTTTAGTAGACTTACCGTTTCGTAAAAAACACTATTTCCACTTAAAATAGGCGTCAACAATAACAAAGCCACGTAAAATCACTAGCAATTAAATCCTTGCATTAAAACTGTAGATAAACCATAAAATGAAGTATAAAAAAATAAGAGAAGAAGAGCTTAAAAATAAAGTTGGTGCTGACTGGTTTAAGCAATTTGACACAACCGAAATTCTTGGTAATATTGATTTTACCGTTTTTCCAAAGCAAGATAGTTTATTCGGCAGAGCACCTCTTTTATGGGCAGAAGCGAAAACAGGGAATTTCGATATTGCAACTATGTTTGTTCAATTAGTTCTCACAATTGGGAAAGCAAGAACTTTCGATAAGACTTTACCTCCAGCTTTTTTAGGAGCTTTTGACTTCAAAAAAATTGCCTTTCTTGATTATATAAATATTCAAGATATTTTTTATCTCAATGATTTTAATTGGAACGTTACTCCAAGTAATCACGAAACAAAAGAGTTTAAGTTAATTAAAGAACGCGTAGAAGGAATATTAAAAACTAAAACGTATGTTTTTGATTATGAAAAAGATGAAAAAATACTCAATACTTTTATCAAAAATAATGTAGCTAAAGCTACAACAAAAAGTAAAATTAAAATTGACAAAAACAATTTCATCCCTATTTATTTACGTTGGATAGAAATTGTTAAACCTATCATTGATGTTAATTGGGATGATTTAAAAAAAGCAAATATTTTTGATAATGATTTTTATTTGGCGGACATTTTTGTTGACGACAAAGACACCCAAAATATTGATGATGATTTCACCATAAGAGATAATTTATTTGTTGTTTTTCAAAATCAAGGCTATAAAATAGCCAAAGAAAACATTAGCCAAATGTTTGACGCAACTATAAACATCAGAAATAAAGATGCTTATTTGCAATTCTGGAAACTCTACAAGAGACCGCCCATTAAAGAGTTTCAAGATTATATTATTGAACGTAGAGATTTACTTGCTCCACAAGATATTAGAGAGCGAAAAGGAGCTTTTTTCACTCCTAGAATTTGGGTAGAACTATCGCAAAAATACTTAGGGGATTATTTGGGCGAAAACTGGCAGGATGATTATTATATATGGGATTGTGCTGCGGGAACTGGTAATCTTTTAGCAGGTTTATCTAATAGATATAATATTTACGCAAGTACATTAGATCAAGCAGATATAAATGTCATGCACGAGCGTATTGACCACGGGGCTAATTTATTAAAAAATCACGTTTTTCAATTTGATTTTTTAAATGATGATTTCTCCAAATTGCCACAAAGTTTGCAAGAGATTATTAATGATAAAAAAAAACGACAGAAACTGATTATTTATATCAATCCGCCATATGCGGAAGCTCCTAGTAGAAATTTTAATAAAGACGCCAAAACAGGAGTTGAACAATCATATGTAAACAAAAAATACTCAACATTACTTGGACAAGGAAATAGAGAGTTATTTGCACAATTTTTAATTAGGATTAACAAAGAATTAAGTGGTTGTATTGTAGGCGAATTTTCAAAGTTGAAAATTCTACAAGGAAGACATTTTTCTGATTTTAGAATAAATTATAAAGCAAAATTAGTAAAAATGTTTGTCGTTCCAGCAGAAACATTTGATAATGTAAAAGGCAAATTCCCTATTGGATTTATGATTTGGGATTCTTCCATAGATGTTTCATTTGATAGCATATGCACAGATGTTTATAGTAAGAGAGGTGATTTTTTATTCCAAAAGGAAATTATTGCATATGAAAATTCAGAATTTATCAATGAATGGATAAAACCATTTAGAGCGCATACAAATGATGAAAATTTATTAGGTAAGTTCCCTTTTATGGGTAACGATTTCCAACAGCAAAATATAATTCAAATAAATCATATTGATATGATTTACAATAAAGCTGCCGGTCAATTTTTAATAAATGCGGAAAATTTAATTAAAGCTTCTGTCTATTTTGCAGTAAGAAAGAGTATCCCGGCTACCTGGCTTAATGATAGAGATCAGTTTTTAAAGCCCAATAGTTTATGGGAAACTGATTTTGAGTTTCAAAATGATTGTTTGACTTACACACTTTTTAGTAATAACATTAAAAGCGAGTACGGTACTAACCATTGGATACCATTTACAGAGCAAGAAGTAAATGCCCAGAATAGATTTGAAAGTAATTTTATGACCGACTTTATTAACGGTAAAATAAAAGCCGAAAACGAAACTAATCTATTTGGTACAAAAGAAAATCAAATCAAAAAAAGAGAGTTTACAGAAGAAGCTAAAGAAGTTTTTGAGGCAGGTAGAGAATTATGGAAATACTATCACAGCCAACCAAACGTAAATGTAAACGCAAGTATGTATGACATCAGAGAGTATTTTCAAGGCAGAAACGAAAAAGGTAGAATGAATTCAAAAAGCGACGATGTAAAATACACGGAATTAATTAGTGAGTTGCGGCTTATGCTTAACTTTTTAGCTGACAAAATAAAACCGAAAATATATGAATACGAATTTTTAAAAGAGTAATTACTAGTTTTAGTCATTTTGAATTAGCTGGAATTTAGTGCAATTGCCGTTTCGCAAGACCTTTTCGTTAATCCGAAAATTGAGTGATTGCTAACTTTTTATGATCTCAAAGTGGCAAACCATTGTGCATCATTTTTGACGAAACGTAAAAAAAACAACTATGATTAAATATAAGAAAATCAAAGCGAACTATTTAATACTTATTTTATCATTTTTATTTAATTCGTGTGCTGGACAAATTGCAGAATCAATACAAGTTAAAATTACAAAAATTCATAAAGATAGTATTACACTTAAGGCAGAATCACAGCCAGAGTATAGAAATAGCGTAAATGATAAAGATTACCAAGGAAATCAAATAAGTGGAGTTGTAAGAACTGTTTTTCAAGACAGCAAAGGAAATTTTTGGTTTGGCACTCAATCTGGTCTTGCTCGTTATGATAAGAATGGACTTGTTTATTTTGTACTAAAAGATTACCGCAGACAAAAAGTAACAGTTCATGTCATAATTGAAGATAAAATTGGAAATATCTGGATAGGTTATGATCGTGGAATTGCAAAATTTGACGGTAACTATTTTACAATGTATTACGAAAAAGATGAAAAGAAAATAGGCGGCCTTTGGAGTATGACCATGGATAAAAAGGGAATGCTTTGGATTGGAACCACTCAAGGTGTTTATACATTTGATGGCGAAAAATTCTCGCCGTTTGAAATTCCTGAAGGTAAGATAAATCCCGATGTAGGAGTTAGTACAACCAAAATGGTTCATTCAATTATTGAAGACAGTAAAGGTCAGATGTGGTTTGCAACTAACGGAGGAGTACATATTTATGATGGAACTACTTTAAAAAACATTTCTGAAAAAGATGGGCTTCAATCTAATTTTGTAGGTCAAATAATTGAAAGTAAAGATGGGAATGTTTGGATTTCGACCTCCAAAGGGCTTTTTAAATATGATGGAAATACTGTTATAAATGTTACTGACAATTTATTAAACCAAAATGAAGGAATTGGTTCCATTTTAGAAGATAAAAAGGGTACACTTTGGTTTAATGCAAACAAACGTGATATCTATAGGTACAGTAATAAAGTATTCACAAAAATTGAAAGTAAAGAAGGTGAATTTAAGCCTTTCCCATTTACTATATATCAAGATAAACAAGAACGTATTTGGTTTGTTGGTCTTAAAGGTGCTTATCGATTAGAGAATAATGTGTTTATAAATGTAAACAGAAATGGACCTTGGTAAAATTTAAAACGAACGCACAACAGCCGTTTCTCACAATTACGAATTTTCTGATGAATTGACGTTTACGTTTCGCAAGAAATTTTATCTTTAACGGAAAGCTGAACATCATAAAATCAAATCTTTACAATAGTAAAACATCTAAACAAAAGATATGAAAAACACAATACTACTATTCTTGATTTTAATTTCGATTACTTCTTTTTCTCAAAAGTCTGCAGATTATATAAAATTTGTAGAGCAAATTAAAAAAGAAGCAAAAATTGACAGCAATGATAAAACAGTTTATAAGTTGCTGGATGATTTTTACGATCAGGCGTTACAATCTGACAAAGGAGAACTAAATCCAGACATTTCACAAAGAATTGAAAAGCTTTATGCTGATACTAAGGCAAAAAACATGCACCTATTGACCTTGTTTTTGACGTATCAAAACCATATCAGTGAAACGGCAGCAGCTGGCAAACAAGCAGATTCTAATTTTCAAATTAATTTAATAACAGATCTAGAAAGTGAACTGAAAACTGCATTTGGCAATGTGCCTTTGATTGTTATAATTTATAAAGCAGAAGCTTTACAAGCTAATAATCAAAGTAAAGAATCTGCAGAATTGATATCAGAAAATCTTGTGAAGTATCCTAGTTCTATTCCGCTAAAAGTTTACAACTACGAAAACACAAAAGATGTAAAAATAAAGCAGGATTTAATTAAGAATCATTCCACTCATTGGATGGTGCAACAATTTGAAATAAAATAAAATTGCCTACAACTACTACTTTTTCATTGCGTTAAAAAAAAAACGACACGAAAAACACCTCCTCTTTATGAAACAGTCGCAATCTAGGTGAAAGTTTCGGGTGAGGGATAGCAGCAAGCTACCGAAGTAGCGCGTATAGCCCGACAGCAGTGTAGCAAGGGGCTGTATCGCTACAAACAAAAGTTAGCCCCTTGCTGTACTACTGGCACCCCACAAAAAGACACATACTTTTGAAGCACATATTTTAGATTTGGCTTCCTCTAATCGCATGTAGAAGCTGTGTGCATTCCATTTCTTTATTCGTTAACTTGGTATTACATTTGCCTAACGCAAGTCTGTTTTACTAGACCATTGCACTGCCGAATTATTTTACCGGTGCTGCACTTTGTAAACACGGCAATGATTTACTATATTAGTCGTACATAAAAATAATAGACGTGGAACAAAAATTAAATATCGAGATGAATATAAATAAAATAACAGACTTAATTACCGACAAAGTGTATGGTTGGGGAGAAGCGATAATCAAACTTTTACCTAATATTGTTATGGCTGCTGTTGTAATGGCATTAGGTTTATATATTGCCAAATACATTCGTAGTCTAAGCGTAAAGTTAACCAGTAAAATTTCTAAGAACCACACACTTAACAATTTATTTAGTACTATAATTTACTTTTCCTTCATTGGTATTGTTCTCTTTACAGTACTAAGCATATTAAATCTAGACAAAGCTGTTACCTCTATATTAGCGGGTGCGGGAATTTTAGGACTGGCACTAGCATTCGCTTTTCAAGATATTGCAGCTAACTTTATGTCGGGTATTTTTATCTCGTTTAGAAAACCGTTGAAAGTGGGTGATATCGTCCAGATTAAAGATTATATGGGAAAAGTTAGAGAGATTAACCTGAGAGATACTTTAATAGAAACCTTTCAAGGAAAAACGGTTATTATTCCAAACAAAGAGGTTTTTCAAAATCCCATTGAAAATTATACCATCTTACGTAAAAGACGTTTTGATTTGAGTGTGGGTGTATCCTACGGTGATGACTTAGAGAAAGTACGACAAATTACGATAGATGCCGTGAGTGGTATCGAAGAACTATCAAAGGAAGATCCACTTAACGTTTTCTTTGTTGAATTTGGTGACAGTTCAGTAAATTTATCGGTTAGAATGTGGATTGGTTCAACAGAGCAGTCTATCTACAATAAAGTGGGTAGCGAAGCTATTATCAGAATTAAAAAAGCGTATGACGCTAATGATATCATGATTCCGTTTCCAATTAGAACACTTGATTTTGGAATTAAAGGAGGAACTACTTTAAATGAAATGCCAATAAACATTGCTACCAAAGAATAATTACTTGCGATCTATAAGCGATTGTGTACAACATGCCTACACTATTAAATGAGAAAAAATTGAAAGAGGATACTATTGCACCACTGATATGGGTAAGTTGTGAAGCGTGTCAAGGCCTGGGTACAAAAAGACGAAAACCTTCTAAAAAAGAGCAAAGCCGTTATCAATTTGAATTAGAGCAATACAACCAAACCAATAGCATTGAATGCGCTCCCAGTAAACCTACTGGAAGTCTTGCTACCTGCACAACATGTTTGGGTACGGGTTTACTACTTTCAGAAAAACACTTAATACCCGATACTAAGAAATGCCCTCATGTAGCGATTATTGGCGGAGGAATTGGAGGTGCTGCCTTGGCTGTTGCTTGTTTGCATCGAGGAATTCCGTACACACTTTATGAACGCGATCTTAATTTTGAAGCACGCTCACAAGGCTATGGTCTCACTCTTCAACAAGCTAGCACAGCGATCAAAGGACTTGGGATTACACATTTAGATAAAGGGATAGTTTCTACTAAACATATTGTACACGCTACTGATGGATCCATTTTAGGAGAATGGGGTATGCGAAAATGGATGCCCTCTGCTGTTGCAAAAAAATCTAAGAAAACGAATATTCATATTGCCAGACAGTCTTTGCGCTCCGCAATTTTAGATGAATTGGGTAGTCTCAATAGGGTTCAATGGGGCCATCAACTTACCAGTTTTAGAAAAATGGATAGTGGAAAAATGGAATTAACTTTTGAAGTCGATGGTAATATAAAAATTGTAACTACTGACATAATTGTTGGAGCTGATGGAATTCGCAGCACGGTTAGAAACATACTTCTTGGAGGTAAGAGTTACCCCTTACGTTTTTTAGATTGTATTGTAATTCTTGGCATTTGCCCATTGCAGTCCTTGACTCATTTACATAGTCCTTTGTTAGACTCAGCGACTGTTTTTCAAACTGCTAATGGTACAGAACGCATATATGTAATGCCTTTTGATAAAGAATCCGTAATGTGGCAGCTTAGTTTCCCAATGACTGAGGAAGAAGCTAAAAAATTAAGTTCATTAGGTCCTCAATTTCTAAAAGAAGAAGCCATCCGTAGAACTAATTGGCACACTCCTATTCCGCAAATTATAGCAAATACGGCAGTAGAGCAAATTTCTGGTTATCCTGCTTATGATCGTGAAATTTTATCACAACAATCTATGGCAGCGGCTGGACAAGTGACGCTCATAGGAGATGCAGCGCACCCCATGAGTCCCTTTAAAGGTCAAGGTGCTAATCAAGCATTACTGGATGCGTTAGCACTAGCACGTACAATTACACAAGGATGTAAATCGCATATAAACTGGAAAGAAATAGGCATTCGAGAAAGTGTTTTGACTACTTTTGAAAAAGAAATGTTGAGACGCACTGCCGTTAAAGTAAAAGATTCTGCCACTGCTGCTCAAATACTACATTCTGACAACGTACTACAAGAAGGTAATTCGCCAAGAGGAAAATCATTAAATAGAAAAGAGAAGTAGTACTAAGATTAGTTTTGTATTGCAATAATTAAGTTAGAACCTACTCTTTTTGACTACTTAAAAACAAAATAGTATTAAATTAAAATAGCCTAGCCCAATGAATGTAAAAGAAATTTTAGAAACAGTAACAACCTATTTTTCACCAAAAATAATTGGAGAAGTAAACGATCAATATATTAAAGTAGCTAAAATAAAAGGACAAGATTTACCTTGGCACAATCACGAGAATGAAGATGAATTGTTCTATATCGTGTCCGGTAGCTTACTAATGGAAGTAGAACATCAAGAGCCACTTACCATGAATGAAGGAGATTTTTATGTGGTAAAAAAAGGAATTAATCATCGGGTTTCAGCAGAAGAAGAATGCTCTATAATGCTCATAGAATCCAAAACAACAGAACATACTGGAAAAGTAAAATCAGCCATTACCAAGACGATTGAAGATCAAAAGTAGTAGCCTCTTGATTTTCAATATAGAGAAAGAACTAAAAGTTAAAAAAGGCTTCATTTTTAATCTAAAATGAAGCCTTTTTTTGGTGCATTACTTTATTTGCGAAGCTGAGCAGTATCTACTCTTGAAGGAGTGTCTTTACCACTTATAATGCTTGAAGAACTAATGGCAATAGCTTTTATAATTTCGGTCATATTGACCATATCTAGCGTTTCTATTTCGTCACTAGCTTTGTGATAATTAGGCTCATTGTCCATCTTTGATGTAGAGATAGTATGTGCTGGAACCCCTAACCTTGCTAAGGTAGCATTGTCAGAACGGTAAAATAATTGCTGCTCTGGATATGGATCTGGGTAAAATTTGAAAGCAGAACCTTCAAGATTTTTTTGTAAAATGGCACCCATAGATGATTTTTCAAAACCAGTGATGTACGCGGAGTTATTTCCCCACTTAGAATCGGTTCCAATCATTTCTAAATTAAACATAGCCACAACCTCATCAGGGTTTAATTGTTTAGAAAAGTGCTGAGAACCATACCCACCTATTTCTTCTGCTACAAAGGCTGTAAAAATTATAGAGCGCTCATTGTTATTCAATTTTTTGAAGTAATCAGCTAGTACTATCACAGCGGTAGTTCCTGCAGCATCATCATTAGCACCATTATAAATTGAATCAGTGCTATTGCTCTTTTCTAACTCTTTAGGCGTCACCATTCCTAAATGGTCATAGTGGCCTGAAAATATAACGTACTCATTTGGCTTCGACTTTCCTTTTAAAACGCCCACAACATTATTCAATGCTTTTTTTACCACGGTATTATTCCCTTCAACGGTAAAAGTAGTTGCATCAGTAACTCCAAAAACAAAAACTATCGTGTTTTTTCCAGGATTAGCAGCCATTTGATTCATGTGCAGTAGGTTGGGAATAGCACTTTTGAAAGAGGCATCCACTAAGACAAGCAAGTTTTTATCAGAACGATAATATTCATAAAACTTTGGTCCAAATTTATCTCCAGCATTTATTTTCTTTACTTCCATATCAGTACCGTTAGTAAATGAAAACTCAGGTTGATAGGAGAAAGAAACAACATCGCTAGCATTGATTACTTTACCGTCTATAGTAGCAGTAGCTGTTTTTCGTTGCGACTCAGTCATGAAAAATGCTTGCTTGTAATCTTTTGCACCATTGAAAGTTTGCAGACCAATTTTTTTGAACTCCAATTCAATAAAAGACGAAGCCTTATCGATTCCTGGAGTAAAAGCTCTTCTACCTTCCATATTGTCTGCTGCAAGTATCTTCTCGACTTCAGTTACCTTTTTAACATTGATAATTTTATCAATAGATTGCGCTTGTATCGCAAAATTACTACAGAGCGCGAGTACACTCCAAACAATTTTTTTCATAGAATATAGGTTTTGATAATGTTAAAAAACAATTATTAGAGTACAAAAACTGAATTGTGTTACGCCAAAATTGAATTAATTTTTAAGCAAGTATAAGATAAATAATTAATTACTAATAAAAATTAGCTTTCAATTATGAATTTTAAAGACATAAAAAATCCCAAAATCATAAAACTGATTTTGGGATTATAAAAATGTGTTGTCCATTTACTATTTAAAGTCATTCAAAGCCTTTTCAATTATAGCTAAACACTCCTTAATTTGATCTTCTGTTATTACTAAAGGCGGTGCAAATCGAATTTTATTTCCATGAGTAGGTTTAGCTAGTAGTCCATAATCTCTAAACTTCAAACAAATTTGCCACGCTAGGTCTGACTCTTCATCACAATCTATCACAATCGCGTTCAATAGCCCCTTACCTCTTACTAATTTAATCAAGGAATTTTTAGCAGCAATAGCCTTTAAACCATCACGCAATATAATCCCTAAACGCTCGGCATTTACAGATAAATTCTCTTCTTTTATAACTTCTAGCGCTGCAATAGCAACAGCAGCAGCAACAGGATTTCCACCAAAAGTTGAACCATGTTGTCCAGGCTTGATCACGTTCATTATTGCATTATTGGCTAAAACTGCAGATACTGGGTACACACCGCCAGAAATAGCTTTTCCTAATATTAGGATATCAGGCTTTACCTCGGGTGTGTTTTCACATCCATTTGTACAAGAACAGTTTCCACATGTGGCTAATAATCTTCCTGTGCGAGCAATACCTGTTTGCACTTCATCAGCAATAAATAATACGTTGTGAGCAGAACATAAGGCTTTGGCTTTCGCCAAATAACCTTCACTAGGCACATATACTCCAGCTTCACCTTGGATAGGCTCTACAAGAAAACCAGCGATATTGGGAGTTGATTTCAACGCCGCTTCTAAAGCATCCGTATCATCATAGGGTATTTTAATAAATCCTTCTGTAAAAGGGCCAAAACTCTTACGAGCAGTTTCATCATTAGAGAAGGAAATTATAGTAGTCGTTCTACCATGAAAATTATTTTCACAAACAATAATTTGCGCTTGATTTTCAGGGATTCCTTTAACCTCATACGACCATTTTCTACATAATTTTATGGCAGTTTCTACTGCTTCTGCCCCTGTGTTCATTGGCAAAACCTTGTCAAAACCGAAATAATTAGTCACATATTCTTCAAAAACACCTAATTGGTCATTATGAAACGCACGAGAAGTCAACGTTAATGTTTGTGCTTGTTTTATCATTGCACCAACAATTTTTGGGTGACAATGACCTTGGTTTACCGCTGAATAAGCAGATAAAAAGTCAAAATATTTTTTTCCGTCTACATCCCAAACAAATACACCTTCTCCTTTTTCTAAAACTACCGGTAAGGGGTGATAATTATGAGCTCCATATTTATTTTCTTTTTCGATTAGCTCTTGTGACTTTAAAGAGAGAGTAACATTTGATTCTTGCATGACTATATTTTTAAACATTAATAGTACAAAAATATAAATATTTATTAATTTAACCATTAAATTACTAGTATTTGACTTAAAAACAAAAGCAAAAAGTCAATAAATAAAAATAACAAACCATGAAAAGTCAAATTAATTAATATTTAAGTAAAACTATAACTCAAATAATAAAAATAACACTTACTTTTATCTAAACATTACTTATAACCCGCAAAAAAGATATAATGAGTGCTATTTTAGATGAATTTGATATCAAAATTATTAAAGAATTAGAAAAAGATGGTCGCGTTCCTTATTCTGGAATAGCTAGCAATTTGAAAATATCGAATACTATGGTGCATCAACGCATCAATAGATTATTGGAGCAAGGGGTAATCACTGGAATAAAGCCTATTATCAATGAAAAGAAAATTGGCTACGATTGGGGTTCATTCACTGGGATAAGTTTAAACAAAGACGAGGATTCTTCTCGAATTATAGAGGAACTAAAAAAAATACCTGAAGTAACCGAATGCTATTACATTACCGGTTCCTATACTTTATACATTAAAATTATCGCTCGGAATCACGAGCACATGCGAAAGCTTCTTTACGAAAAAATAGATGTTATACCAGGAATTGCAAAGACTGATTCGATGATTGAATTAGGCTGTGCTTTTAAGAGAAATGTGTCCTTATAAAAACTTATAATCAAAAACCAGATGAAAAAGTATTCACTACAACTACAAATTGTATTATTATTTGTCGGCTTCAGTTTCCAAGCAGTAAGCCAAAAAACAGATTCCAAAGAAATCAAACGACTAGAGAAACTAGCGCAAGAGGTAACAATTATTCGGGATAATTGGGGAATTCCTCATATTTATGGAAAAACAGATGCCGATGCTGTTTTTGGGCTGCTCTATGCACAATGTGAAGATGATTTTAAGCGCGTCGAGCTTAATTATATTGAGAAACTGGGTCGTTTAGCCGAAATTAAGGGCCAAGGTGTTTTATACAATGATTTAGAAATACGATTGTTGATTGATGATGCTGACGCGAAAGCAGACTATAAAAAAGCCGCTCCATGGCTTAAAAAATTACTAGATAGTTATGCGGATGGAATCAATTTTTACTTGTACAAACATCCTGAGGTGAAACCTGCACTCTTAACGCATTTTGAGCCTTGGTACCCACTACTTTGGACTGACGGAAGTATTGGCGCGATTAGTACTGCGGGGTTGACTACAGGGGAGCTTAAAACTTTTTATTCTGGCAACAGTGATAAAGTAGCTTATGTAGCCCGCGAAACTGAAGTGCAAACAGGATCGAATGGTTTTGCTTTGGCTCCCGCCAAAACGGCTTCGGGAAATTCAATTTTGTACATCAACCCGCACACAACTTTCTACTTTAGACCCGAAGTTCAAGTTCACAGTGAAGAAGGATTGAACGTTTATGGAGCTGTTACTTGGGGGCAGTTTTTCATTTACCAAGGTTTTAATGATTATTGTGGTTGGATGCATACCTCTTCAAACGTAGATGTAGCAGATATGTATGCCGAAAAAATTGTTCGAAAGAAAGAAAAACTATTTTATGAATATGATTCTAAATTATTGCCTGTTAGTGAAAAAAGCATCACAATTAATTACCTTGAAAACGGGAAACTAATTCCTAAAACTTTTAAAACCTATGCCACCATTCACGGACCCATTATGGCACAAAGAGACGGAAAATGGATTAGTCTAAAATCTAACAACCGCTCTATGGATGGCCTAGTTCAAAGTTGGGTTCGAACCAAATCAAAAGGGCTAGAGGATTATAAAAAAGCGATGGATCTAAAAGCAAACACATCTAATAATACCGTATTTGCAGATAGTAAAGGAAATATCGCCTATTGGCACGGAAACTTTCTTCCAGTACGAGATCTTAAGCTAGACTGGTCAAAAGTAATGGATGGAACAACATCTGCTACACAATGGAAAGGCCTGCATGAGGTTTCAGAATCAGTACACCTATACAACCCAAACAATGGCTGGTTGCAAAACTGTAACTCAACCCCTTTTTCGGTTTCTGGTACTGATAGTCCTAAAAAAAATGATTTCCCTTTTTACATGGCTCCAGATGGCGAAAGTTTTAGAGGCTTGAATGCTGTTCGATTATTAAGCAAAGGCCAAAAATATACCTTAGATAAAATCATTGCAGATGGATACGATACTAAGTTATCTATTTTTGAAGTTTTGATTCCTGCCTTACTTAAAAGTTTTGATCAAGAGGTTGCAAATGGTAATACTCAATATTCAAATCTAAAAGAACCTATTGCTATTTTAAGAGAATGGAATTATTACGCTGCAGAAAATTCAGTAGCTACCACTTTAGCCAATGAATGGGCTTTTAAATTGAATTCTATTTTAAGAAAAACCTACACTAACGAAGGAGAGAGTGACCAAGTAGAAAACACAATTGCATTTGCTAAAAATGCAAAACCTACGGAGCTTTTGCCACAACTACAGGAGGTTATAAAAGAGTTAAATACAAAATTTGGTAGTTGGCAAATTCCTTGGGGATCCATAAATCGCTTTCAAAGACAATCAGGCGAAATTGATTTAGCTTATAATGATAATGCTTCTAGTTTACCAATAGCATATGCTTCGTCTTTATGGGGTAGCTTACCCGCTTTTAAAAGCAATTATCAAGACAACACCATAAAAAGATACGGTAGCAGCGGAAACAGCTTTGTTTGTGCAGTTGAGTTTGGTCCTAAAATTAAGGCCAAATCATTACTTGCAGGAGGAAATAGTGGAAATCCTTCCTCTAAACATTTTAACGATCAATCAGTAATGTACCAAAATGGGCAGTTTAAAGATGTGTTATTTTATAAAGAAGATGTTTTAAAAAATGCGGAACGTAATTATCATCCAGGAGAATAAAACGTAATTTTTATTCCTTAAATAATTCATAAATAAGTACGCTAAACAAGATTCATTTAAAAATAATATTCATTAATAACCATTTATTTCTGATATTTACATAAAATTATTTACCAATGAAAAACATAAAATACTTACTTATTGGATTTCTTATTTATTCCAGTACTACAATGGCACAATTAAAAGCAGTTGTTTATAAAGATGGAGCACAAGTCCTACATGGTTTCGCGATCGCTCCTACTAAAAAAAGCTCTCAAAAACCAGGGATATTGATACTTCCTGCATGGAAAGGAATTGACAAAGCATCAAAAGACATTGCTACAGACTTATCTAAACTAGGTTATTACTCTTTTGTCGCTGATATTTATGGAGAAGGCAACTATCCCAAAGATAATGCAGAGGCTGGCAAAAAATCTGGTTTTTATAAAACGAACTATAAAGAATACCAAAAAAGAATTTCGTTAGCATTAGAGCAATTAGTAAAGGCTGGAGCGAATCCAGACAATATTGTTGTAATAGGATATTGCTTTGGTGGGACTGGTGCTCTTGAGGCTGCTCGAGGCCAATTGAACGTAAAAGGAGTCGTTTCTTTTCATGGTGGTTTAGGAAAAGATAAAGCAAGAGCCAACGAGCCATTTACCGCTAAAGTATTGGTGTGCCATGGAGCGGATGACTTTTTTGAATCTGTTGAAGTGCTAACCGCTTTTCAACAAGAAATGAGAGACTCAAAAGCAGACTGGCAAATGATATACTACGCTGATGCTGTACATGGTTTCACAAATCCAGAATATGGCAATGACAAATCTACCGGAGTTGCCTACAATGCTACAGCAGCCAAACGCTCTTTTGAGCACTTGAAACTTTTTCTAAATGAAGTTTTAAAAAAATAAATTAATTCAAAAACAACCATAAATTACTTTAATGAAAAAATTATTAGGCCTTTTAGTATTTACCGCAGCCGTATCGTGCTCTGGTACAAAAGCAGTGGTAACTGTAGACAATTCTGACCCTACAAAATACATGAATAGCATTACAGCAGATGAACTTAAAACACATCTATATATTGTAGCTTCAGACGAAATGGAAGGAAGAGAAACTGGATCAGCTGGTCAAAAAAAAGCAGGTGAGTACCTAATCAACCAATATAAAAAAGAAGGCGTAAGCTATCCCAAATTAGCAACAAGCTTTTACCAAGCTGTTCCTGCTGAATTTTTGAATAAAAAAGGAAGAGAAAAACTTAATGACTCAGAGAATATCTGGGCTTACATCGAAGGTTCAGAAAAACCAGATGAAGTATTAGTAATTTCAGCACATTACGATCACGTTGGTGTAAAAAATGGAAATGTATATAACGGAGCTGATGATGATGGATCTGGGACGGTTGCGTTATTAGAAATTGCACAAGCATTTCAAAAAGCAAAAAAAGAAGGACACGGGCCTAAAAGATCAATTCTTTTCCTTCACGTAACTGGAGAGGAACACGGATTACTTGGTTCAAAATATTATTCTGAAAATCCTTTGTTTACTGTTGCAAACACGATTACAAACATCAATATCGACATGATAGGGCGCCGTGATAAGGAACATGCTGACACTAATAACTATGTTTATTTGATTGGTGCTGATCGTTTGTCAACTGATTTAAATACAATCTGTATGGAAGCTAATGATAAGTATATTCAAATGGATTTAGATTTGAAATATAACGATCCAAAGGATCCTAATCATTTTTATGAGCGTTCTGATCATTACAATTTTGCTAAATTTGGTATTCCAGCTGTGTTTCTTTTTAATGGGGTTCATGCTGACTACCATCAAAAATCAGATACTCCAGATAAAATTGAATATGATGCTTTAGCAAAAAGAGCGAAATTAGCCTTTACTATTGCTTGGGAGCTTGCCAATAGAGATAATAGACCTATAGTAGACAAAAAATAATTGTTTACCATTTAAAAAAAGAGCTTTGAATCACTTCAAAGCTCTTTTTTTATGCGACTAGATTTCGGAATTACTTTAATTTTATAAGTTAAAATTATTCCTTACAGTTCTTCTTTACTTTCTGCTTCGGGTGCATTTTTCTTAACAGACTCTATTCCGTTGTCACGTGAAGCTACTGACTCATACATTTCGCTACTACCAATAATCTGTCCGTTAGTAGCCTTTAAATTAAAATATGGTTTCCCACTTTTAGATTCTAGTTTATCAAAACGAGCCTCTACTTGTGAATTTTTCTTGACAGACTCGATACCATTTATGCAAGCCGCTTTTGTTGTATAACCTTCACTTGCCAGGATAACTTGCCCGTTTCCTGCTTTTAATACAAATTGAAATTCTTCATTCTTTCTTTTGGTGATCAAAAAAGTTCCCATAATTAGTTGTAATTTTAGGTTGTTTAGTATAATTAGATTTAAGTAATTTGATAGCTAACTACTCATTATATCACTAAATTACGATTATTTTTGTAATGACCAAGAAATAACTACAACTAGAATTAATAAATTGAAGTTATATAAACAAAAAAAGCCTCTCATTTCTGAGAGGCTTTTGCTTTCTGGGTGGAAGACGGGGCTCGAACCCGCGACCCTCGGTACCACAAACCGATGCTCTAACCAACTGAGCTACAACCACCATTTGCTTAGCGGTGGCAAAGATACAACATAAGTTTAGTTCTCCAAATATTTTTTTAAAAAAAAATCAGCAATTTTACTTCAAATCTCCTAAGCTATTGACTGCCAAATATCTTTCTACGGTAAAACCTTCAGCATGCTCTACTCCCACTAACCGCCCTAGGTCTCTTGAACGATAATTTAAACTTTCTAAGAAGTTTTTTGACGAAATAGGTGACTCAGGCTCCTTGGATGATGGGTCATAAAATTGGGAGCTGTAAGCTAAAATTGATGCAATCTTCTTTTCAGTAAAGCCTGTTATATCTACAACAAAGTCCGGTGTAGAATTTTTCCATTGGATGTAATGATACACTAACTTTGGTCGCCATGCCTGTTGTGGCACTCCATCTAATTCTGTTGCTATTCTTGTCAGACCAGACAAAAAACAAGCATCAGAAACTAATTTACTTCCTTTACCATGATCGATATGGCGATCATCAACAGCATTACACAAAACGATTTCAGGCTGGTATTTGCGTAACATTTTAATGATCTCTAATTGATGTTTTTCGTCATTTACAAAAAAACCATCACGCATCTCTAAATTTTCGCGAACCTTAACTCCTAATATTTTAGCTGCGGCATTCGCTTCCTGGTCTCTGATTTCAGCCGAACCACGCGTACCAAGCTCCCCTCTTGTTAAATCGACAATTCCTACCGTCTTTCCAAGTGAAATTTCTTTTAAAATTGTTCCTGAACAACCTAACTCTACATCATCAGGATGTGCTCCAAAAGCTACTATATCTAGTTTCATTTTATTTAGTTTAAATAATGTGGTGTTACAAAAATCTGCAAACAGTAAACACTTCAATTATATCTTTATTTCTTTTTAACTTTGTTTTATTTCAAGAGTTCTAATTTAACAGAAAAGTCACAAAACGCGCTTCATTGTTAGTGACTTATTAACGCTTTCCTCCCATTCTTTCGTAGGATCACTATCTTTAGTTATTCCGCATCCAATGTAAATATTTGCCTTATTTCCTTCTATCTCCATGCTACGCAAATTTACAAATAAATCAGAGCTTAATGTTCCATTTATCCCTTTTTGATTGAGTTCACCTAAGAAGCCGGTATAATATTTTCTATCGTATTGTTCCTGATTGAGAATAAAAGCTTTCGATTCTTCTTTAGGAAAACCGCAAACAGCTGGAGTAGGATGCAAAAGCTGCACTATTTCTTTTAAATTAGTTCCCTCATTAAAAACTGCAGTTATGTTCGATTTAATATGCCATATCATCCCTGCTTTGACGCTGTATGGAGAACTTACTTTTAAACCAGAAACTTTATTATTTAACTTAGCTACGATGTAATCCGTAACAAATTGCTGCTCTTCTTGTTCTTTTTTTTGCCAGATTACTTCTGGACTTCCATGATCTTTTTGTGTTCCTGCTAAAGCTATCGTTTCAAATTCAGAATCAGTAGATTTTACTAATTGCTCTGGAGTTGCCCCCAACCACGTGCCTACTTTTGGGTGATAATAGCAATAAACAAAGGCGGTAGGATACAATGCAATTAATTTTTGAAAGGTAGTCAACAAATCGAAATCTGTTAATGCAACCGTTTCTTTACGAGACAACACTACTTTCTTCATTTTATTTTCTTTAATAGCCTTAATTCCTGAGGCAACTAAATTTTCAAAAACTACTTTAGATCTTAAATCTGAAGTAAATGAAGTACAGTCAATAGCGGCTTTACTAAAAGATTTTCGATCAAGTACAACTCTTTCCGAATTAGCTTCCGGAATAAGATGCGTTAACTTTCCGTCAAATGAAGCAAAAACAAATCCGCTTTCGGTAAAGTCGTTAACATCGTATAAAGTGTCATTTTGCTGTAAAAGACCACAAACAATAGCGCTATTTGGCTTACAATAAAGTACAAAAGGAAGATGTTGATCAATTTGATTTTCGATACTACTACTATTTCCTTCCATTGTATTTATTGTCTTTTTCTTTTAGGCAAAATCATATTTGTCAATTTACAAATTGAAATCAAATTGTCATTCTCATCAGTTATTTTTATTTCCCATAAATGAATACTTTTTCCTTGATGAACGATTCGAGCGGTAGCGGTGACTACCCCATTGCGCTTTGCCTTTACATGGTTTGCCGAAATTTCAATTCCACGCACTTCGCTCACTTCGGTATTTACATATAAAAAAGAGGCCGCACTACCAACACTTTCTGCCAAAGCGACTGATGCGCCGCCGTGCAAAAGTCCAGCAGGTTGATGAACACTTGGGTTTACAGGCATTCTTGCAACAAGAAATCCCTCGCCAGCATCTATGTATTCTATGTTTAAAGTTTGCATTAGGGTATTCTTAGAAACCTCATTACAATAATTCAATATTTTTTCTTTGTCGAATGTCATCTTTTTGATTTTGAAAACGTAAATTTAAGAAAAACAGCATAGAGTAAAGAGTAAAACAGTTGTTATTAAATTGCCAAAATAATTCCACAAACCGATAATCGCAAAAATCATGGCGTCAAAATCCTGATAAATAAATGTACTACCCTTTAATTCTTGGCGATACAATATAGTTTTTACTTATTTTTACAAAAAACAAAAGCAATGCGCTATTTCTCTATTTTACTATTTTTTGGTTTAACGATTGCTTTAGGCTCTTGTCGAGCCGATTTTGAAACCGTACCGAGCACGGGAGATTTAGAATTTTCTAGAGACACCATATACTTGGACACTGTCTTTTCAAATATTGGCTCAAGTACTTACCGAATGAAGGTGTACAACAGGTCTAAAAAAGACATTACTATTCCGTCCATTCAATTAGGCAAAGGCTTAAGTTCAAAGTACCGCTTGTCTGTAGATGGGATGCAGGGAAATTCAGGTAAACTATTTAGCAATGTAGAACTTCTAGCTAAGGACAGCCTTTACATTTTTATTGAAACAACTGCTAATATTGATGATGCAAACCCAACAGATCTTTTATACACCGATCAAATTAAATTTGATAGCGGTACCAATTTACAAACTGTTGAGCTAGTGACGCTAATTCAAGATGCAGTATTTCTATACCCCAAAAGGTTTGCCGATGGCACAACAGAAAGTCTACCCATCAATCAAGAAAAAATTTATGGATTTTATTTAGACGAGAATGATCCTATTAATGGCAATGAACTTCGTTTTACAAACAGAAAGCCTTACGTAATTTATGGTTATGCCGCAGTTCCCTCAGGAAAAGTGGCCCGTTTTGATGCAGGTTCTAGAGTTTACTTTCATGCTAACTCTGGATTAATTGTTAGTAATACTGCCTCCTTACAAATTAATGGTACTGCCTCTACCACATCAAGTCAAGAGAATGAGGTTATTTTTGAAGGAGATAGACTTGAGTCATTGTATGATAATGTTCCTGGGCAATGGGGTACAATATGGTTAACCGATGGAAGCACAAACAATAGCATTAATCACCTTACTACTAAAAATGCAACAATTGGTTTATTAATCCAAAATAATGATGGGACGACTGTCTCTCTGAAAAACACCCAAATTTACAATAGTGCGAATTATGGTATTTTGGCGCAAACTGCACATATTGTTGGTGAAAACATTGTTGTAAATACGGCAGGGCAAGCAACTTTAGCCTGCAGTTATGGTGGGAATTATAAATTTACGCATTCCACTTTTAACAACAATTGGAATAGTTCTACCCAAGTAGCTTTGGCTATTGACAACTTTATTACGGGTGCAATTCCAGAAACCAAGAACCTCGACGAAGCCACTTTCAATAATTGCATTATCTACGGAAACAACAGCAATGAACTTTCATTGAGTAGTAAAACAACAGCAAGATTTAATTACCAGTTTAATAACTGTTTAATAAAATTTGAAGGATCAACCACAAATCCTTTGTATCAATTTACATCAGATGCTACTCACTATTCGAATATAATTTTGAATCAAAATCCAAAATTTTTAAATAGTACTATAAATAAACTGAATATTGACGCTACGTCTAGCGCTTTCGCAAAAGGGAATTCCTTGTATTTAATTCCGCTTGACATATTAGGAAATACAAGAACCACACCGCCAGATTTAGGAGCGTATCAAAACAAACCGTTTACTAAGTAATCTAAGTCTCTTACATAAATAAGTAGAAAACGAAGCACTTATTTGATTATTCGTAATCTAGAAATTAATAAAAAAAAACTAATTTCATCTACTGTCTATACAATAATAAGTAATAGCATACCAAAGCCAAAACCTTCAAAAAAAGACTATTTTAACATTTGTTGTTACTGTTTTTTTAAACTAAATTTGCTTCGCAATACAACAAACTACACAACAATGATCCATTTCTTTGAAAACCAAAGCAAAACTGTTTTTGCCGTACAAACGCAAAACATATCGAGCGCAGCCGAGCTTTCGGCTGAAGACATTTCAAAATTAAATTGGCTTTTTGCCGACTCTCATAAAATAGAAAAATCCGTATTGACGGATTTTTTTGTTGGACCACGTGCCACGATGGTTACTCCTTGGAGCACTAATGCCGTAGAGATTACTCAGAACATGGGTATATCTGGTATTATTAGAATCGAGGAATTTCAACCTGCTACAGTTGATAATACTGATTTCGACCCAATGCTTTCACAAAAGTACGAAGGGTTAAACCAAGATATTTTTACTATAAACATTGCGCCAGAAGCCATTTTAGATATTGATGATATTGCTGCCTATAATGCTAAAGAAGGTTTGTCGTTAAGCCAAGATGAAGTACAGTATTTAGATAACCTAGCGACCAAATTAGGAAGAAAATTAACTGATTCTGAAATATTTGGTTTTTCACAAGCAAACTCAGAACATTGTCGTCACAAAATTTTCAATGGGAAATTCATAATTGATGGAGAGGAAAAAGAATCTTCTTTATTTAAAATGATCAAAAAGACGTCTCAGGAAAATCCAAATGATATTGTATCGGCTTATAAGGATAATGTAGCTTTTGTAAAAGGACCGCGAGTAGAGCAATTTGCTCCTAAAAGTGCAGATAAGCCAGACTTTTATGAAGTTAAAGAATTTGATTCGGTTATCTCCTTGAAAGCAGAAACACATAATTTCCCCACGACTGTAGAGCCTTTTAATGGAGCAGCAACAGGATCAGGAGGAGAAATTAGAGATCGTTTAGCTGGTGGACAAGGCTCATTACCTCTTGCAGGTACCGCAGTATATATGACCTCTTACTCACGTCTAGAAGGATCAGCAGATTCTACTCAAAGCGAACGTGGATGGGAGAATGGGATGACCGAAAGAAAATGGTTGTATCAAACTCCTATGGATATCTTAATTAAAGCCTCTAATGGAGCTTCTGATTTTGGAAACAAATTTGGACAGCCTCTTATTACAGGATCCATATTAACTTTTGAACATGAGGAAGATGCACGCAAATTAGGATTCGATAAAGTAATCATGCAAGCGGGTGGAATTGGTTACGGAAAATTGGATCAAGCCATAAAAAAAACGCCACAAACAGGAGATAAAATTGTTATCCTAGGTGGTGAGAATTATAGAATAGGAATGGGTGGAGCAGCAGTTTCGTCTGCAGATACAGGTGCTTTCAGTTCAGGTATTGAGTTGAATGCTATACAACGTTCGAACCCAGAAATGCAGAAACGTGCAGCTAATGCTATACGTGGATTAGTCGAAAGTGATTCAAACCCAATTGTATCCATTCACGATCATGGAGCTGGCGGGCATTTAAACTGTCTTTCTGAACTAGTGGAAGACACTGGAGGATTGATTGATTTAGATAAACTACCTGTGGGAGATCCTACACTTTCAGCTAAGGAAATAATCGGTAACGAGTCTCAAGAAAGAATGGGATTGGTAATTGGTAAAAAAGACATTGATACCTTACAACGTATTGCTGACAGAGAACGTTCTCCAATGTATCAAGTAGGTGACGTTACAGGCGATCATCGATTTACATTCGAATCTAAAACTACAGGTGATAAACCAATGGATTTTGCATTAGAAGACTTTTTTGGAAGTTCTCCAAAAGTGGTTATGACTGACAAAACGATCGATAGAAAATACACCGAATTACAATACGATAAAAAGAACATATCAACTTATCTTCAGGATGTTTTACAACTAGAGGCAGTTGCCTGTAAAGATTGGTTAACAAATAAAGTCGACCGTTGTGTAGGCGGAAAAGTTGCCAAACAACAAAATGCAGGACCATTACAATTACCTTTAAATAATTGTGGTGTAATGGCCTTAGATTACAATGGTAAAGAAGGTGTTGCTACCTCGATTGGACATTCTCCTATTGCAGCATTGATAGATCCTGTAGCTGGAAGTAGAACAGCAATCGCCGAGGCGTTATCGAATATCGTTTGGGCACCTATCAAAAATGGTTTAGACGGAATTTCATTATCTGCTAACTGGATGTGGGCTTGTAAAAACGAAGGTGAAGATGCCCGCTTGTATGCTGCAGTAGAAAGTTGTTCTAACTTTGCAATAGAATTAGGAGTGAATATTCCAACAGGAAAAGATTCTCTTTCTATGAAACAAAAATACCCTAATGAAGAAGTAATTGCTCCCGGAACAGTTATTATATCAGCGGGAGGAAATTGTATCGATATTCAAAAAGTAGTTGAACCGGTACTACAAAAAGATGGTGGATCAATTTACTATATTAATTTATCGCAAGACGAATTTAAATTAGGTGGATCATCCTTTGCTCAAACGCTCAATAAGATTGGACAAGGCGCACCTACCATAAAAGATGCTGCCTTCTTCAAGAGAGCTTTTAATACGATTCAAGAATTAATTTTAGACAATAACATTCTAGCTGGCCATGATATAGGAAGTGGTGGTTTAATCACTACTCTATTAGAAATGTGTTTTGCTGATACTAATTTAGGGGCTAAAATAGACTTCTCTGTTTTTGAAGAAAAAGACATTGTTAAGTATTTATTTGCTGAAAACATTGGTTTAGTTTTCCAAGCTAAAGATGATATAAAATTAGAAAGTACGTTAAATGCAAACGATGTTTCCTTTTATAAAATCGGAACGGTTACTAATGATGCGAAACTAAGTTTTAGTTCTTGCAATTTGGATATTGCTACTTATCGAGATATATGGTTTAAAACCTCATTCTTATTAGACCAAAAACAATCTAAAAATGGAACAGCGCAAGCCCGTTTTGACAATTACAAAAATCAAGCATTACAATATACTTTCCCAAAGCATTTCACAGGGAAAAAACCTAAAATTTCTAGCGAATTTACAAAGCCTAAAGCTGCCATTATTCGTGAAAAAGGAAGTAACTCAGAACGCGAAATGGCAAATGCTATGTATTTAGCTGGATTTGACGTAAAAGACGTTCACATGACCGACTTGATTTCTGGTCGTGAGACATTAGAAGACATTCAGTTTATTGGTGCTGTTGGAGGTTTTTCTAACTCGGATGTATTAGGTTCTGCTAAAGGTTGGGCAGGAGCTTTTAAATACAATGAAAAAGCAAATACCGCCTTGAAAAACTTCTTTAAAAGAGAGGACACTTTATCTGTAGGAATTTGCAATGGTTGCCAATTGTTTATGGAGTTAGAAGTAATTAATCCAGAGCATGAAGTACACGGAAAAATGCTTCATAATAACAGTAACAAGCACGAAAGTATTTTTACATCGGTTACGGTGCAAGAAAACCAATCAGTGATGTTATCCTCATTAGCCGGAAGTACTTTGGGTGTATGGGTTTCGCATGGAGAGGGAAAATTTAACTTGCCTATGGGTGAGGAAAATTACAATATCGTTGCTAAATATGGCTACGAGGAATATCCTGCAAATCCTAATGGATCAGACTTTAACACAGCCATGTTATGTGACAGGACGGGACGCCATTTAGTAATGATGCCGCATATTGAGCGTTCTACTTTTCAATGGAACTGGGCACATTATCCAAAGGATCGTGATGATGAAGTTTCACCTTGGCATGAGGCTTTTGTAAATGCCAGATTATGGATTGAGAAAAAATAATTTCTTATTTATTATACCGAAAAGCGCTCCCGAAAAGGAGCGCTTTTTTTATTGAAATGTATAAAGATTAAAAACCTTTAGAACCTATGATTTATTTTTGAATTAAAACCCCATCTGCCATCAACGAGTACTTTGTTTTTGGAGCTACAATACTGTCAATTGCTGCTTGTGATTTGCCGCCATCCTTAGCGTAATGCTTTAAATCGGCAACAGACTCTACACTTATGTAAGCTTTACCACTAATGATTACATCTTCGTTTTTAGAATCGGTAGGAACAAAAAAAGCGTAATCTTTAAATTTTACAAATACTTCTTTGTCTTCTGGTAAGTCTAAGTTCATCCAGCAGCCCTTTTCCTTACAAACAGCTTTAATTTTTGACTTGAATTTTACAGCAACAGTATCTCCTTGAGACAACTTCTCGTAGGTAGCTAAAATATCTTCTTCAGAAAGTGCTTTATCTACAGAAATGCTATCACCAAAGCTAGCATAAGCTACATCCGACTTCATTTCTTGCTTTTTTTCTTCCTTTTTACAACTAGCTAGAGCTAGGATCGAGCATACAATCACGACGGTTTTCTTCATTATTTTGTGTTTTAGTTAGTATTTGATTGATCCAAAAATAGGTATAAATTTAAAAAATAGCTAAAAAAATAAAGTCAAGAATTTATTAGCTACGTTTACTTTTCAAATGTAATTGTAATTATTTTTTTCGGAGATCAGCAATATAGAAAGAACTTTGCTAGCTTCTAATACCACTTAAAGATTCTATTACGCCTCTTTTTAAAATAGTAATGTCTGGTACTAAAAAAACCTCTTTTAAAAAAGTTAAAAGAGGTTTTTTTTATATTTAAAAAGGTAAATTATTCAGCAGCTTCAATCTCCTTATCACCTTCCCATTGCCCAACTACTGAAGTTGCAAGTGCATTACCTAATACATTAGTAGCACTTCTAAACATATCGCAAAAATGATCAATAGGCAATATTAACGCAATCCCTTCTATTGGAATATCAAACATACCACAAGTAGCAGCAACAACCACCAAACTTGCTCTCGGAACACCTGCAATTCCTTTACTGGTTAACATCAATACGAGTAACATAGTTAATTGTGTTCCCAAATCTAATTCAATACCATAAGCTTGAGCAATAAAAATACTTGCAAAAGTCATGTACATCATACTTCCATCTAAATTAAAGGAGTATCCCAACGGTAACATGAATGAAACTATTTTGTCTTTAACTCCAAAACGCTCTAATTCTTCTGTTAGTTTTGGAAAAACAGCTTCACTACTTGTCGTTCCAAATGCAATAATTAAAGGGCTTACGATTCTTTTTAATAAAACAGTCATTCTGCTCTTTAAAAATAGATATCCAACAGCGATTAAAAACACCCATAATGTTGCAATTCCAATCAGAAATGATCCGAAAAATTTAAAATATGTAATTGCTAATTCTTGAAAATCTCTTACCGCAAATACTCCAGCTATAGCACCAAATACACCGATAGGAGCAAAATTCATAACATAGTTTACCATTTTTAGGATGATATGTGATGACTTGTCCAATGCGTTAATAACAGGTTTCACATAATCTCCAATTGAGGCAGCTGCTAATCCAAAAAAGATAGAAAACACCACAATTTGCAAAATCTCATTGGTTGACATTGCTTCAAAAATACTTTTAGGAACGATATGCTCAATAAAATTATTAAAGTTGATATTTTGTGTTTTGTCAGCAACTTCAGAAACCGAATTAACATCTACATCTAATAAATTAAGACCAACACCTGGCTCTAATAAGTTAACATAGAACAAACCAATTAAAAGTGAAATAAGAGAAGCGGTAAAAAACCATCCTAGCGCCTTACCTCCAATACGCCCTACCGCACTTACATTCCCTAATTTAGCTATCCCAACAACCAAAGTGGTGAACACTAGAGGTGAAATAATCATTTGAACCAAACGAATAAAGACGGTTGCTAAAATTTTAATTTTATTACTGAACTCTAGCGCAGCAGCTTCAGAGATTGTATTATGAAGAACGATACCTAATGCAGCTCCCAAAATCATAGCGATTAGAATTTGCGTTGTTAGATTGGATAAAATTGATGGTTTTTTTGTTTCTGTAGAATTCATTTATTTCATATTAGTTGTTTGGAAATATTCCAAAAAATTTACCGACATGCCAATTTTTTATAAGAAGATGGCTTTACCCTTTATCGATTTTCTTAAAAAGATTTAATAGGTCTTATTTATTAAATAAAAATCAGCTAGCACAATAGCTGCCATTGCTTCCACTATTGGCACTGCTCTGGGAACCACACAAGGATCATGACGCCCTTTTCCAGTCATTTCTGTGATATTTCCCTTATTATCTAACGATTCTTGTTTTTGCATGATGGTAGCAACCGGTTTGAAGGCTACATTAAAGTATACATCCATCCCGTTACTAATGCCTCCTTGAATACCACCAGAAAGATTTGTTCTAGTTGATCCATCACAGTTGTACAAATCATTATGCTCACTGCCTTTCATCTTTGATCCCTCAAAGCCACTACCGTACTCAAAACCTTTTACCGCATTTATAGAAAGCATCGCCTTTCCTAATTCTGCATGTAATTTATCGAATACTGGTTCTCCAAGGCCAACAGGTACATTTTGAATAACACAAGTAACAACACCACCAACAGTATCTCCTTGTTTTCTAATTTCTCTAATATATTCTTCCATTACCACTGCCATTTCTGGATCAGGACAACGCACAGGATTATTTTCGATATGTGAAAAATCCAAGTCTTGATACGGCTTATCTACTGTTAAATGCCCAACTGCAGAAACATAAGCACTAATTTTTATGTCAGGAAGTATTTGTTTAGCGATAGCACCAGCAACCACTCTACTTGCTGTCTCTCTTGCAGAGCTACGCCCCCCACCACGATAATCTCTAAAACCATATTTTTGATCATAAACATAATCAGCATGACTAGGCCTATAATTATCCTTTATATGAGAGTAATCGTCTGATTTTTGATTGGTATTAGGAATAATAAATCCTATGGGAGTTCCAGTAGTTTTTCCTTCAAATAAGCCTGATAAAAACTGCACTGCGTCTGGTTCTTTTCGTTGAGTAACTATAGCCGATTGGCCTGGTTTTCTTCTAGACATTTCTAGTTCAATAGCCTCTAAATCTAATACTATCCCCGCAGGACAACCATCTATAATTCCACCTAATGCTTCTCCGTGGGATTCTCCAAAAGTGGTGATTTTATATAATGTTCCGTAGCTATTTCCCGCCATTATTTTTAGTTTTAAACAAATGTACTATTTTAGTTGAAAGTTCAAAAGTTAATAGTTTAATTGTTTATAAAACAATTAACAATTTAGGACAAAAAAGATATTTTACATTCTTTTTCTTAACTTTTAAATGCTTTTCAATTAACAATGTTGTTATTAATTTGTAAAACTTCAAATTACATCACATTGAAAAAAAGAAAAGTCGAATTAGTAGTCCTTTCAGATGTGCATCTAGGAACATATGGGAGTCATGCAGAGGAACTTCATAATTATCTCTCTTCCATAAAGCCACAAACTCTTGTTCTTAATGGAGACATCATTGATATATGGCAGTTTAGAAAATCCTACTTCCCTAAAGAGCATTTAAAAGTAATTCAGAAAATAATAAGTCTTGCTGCCAAAGGCACAAAAGTGCATTACATTACCGGAAATCATGACGAAATGTTGCGGAAATTTAGCGATACTGCCATGGGTAATATTTCCTTAGTCGATAAACTAATACTGGAGTTAGACGGGAAAACAGCATGGATTTTTCATGGAGATGTATTTGATGCTAGCGTCAATCATGCCAAATGGATTGCGAAGTTAGGTGGAAAGGGGTACGACTATCTAATTCTATGCAATCGTTTAGTTAATTGGTGCCTAAAAAAACTAGGCAAAGAACCTTACTCCTTTTCAAAAAAAATAAAAGCTAGCGTAAAGAAGGCCGTGAAGCACATTTCAGATTTTGAAAAGACAGCAACTGCACTAGCTATCGAAAACAAATATGACTACGTAATCTGTGGACATATACATGAACCTAAAATAATTGTAAAAGAAACTGCAAAAGGGAAAACCACGTACTTGAACTCTGGAGATTGGGTAGAAAACCTTACTGCTCTTGAATACAACAAGAAAAGATGGAAACTCTATAATTATGAGGAAACCAATTATCAGGAAGACGAAAACCTTTTTGAAATGGAAGATCAACTCAGCAAACAACTACTTGCTTCTATCTTGATAAGTAGATAAAAGAAGCTTCCATACTTTTTAGATAGAAAAAAGAAGTAATATGACAATTGTATAACATTTCGGGAGAATAATATAATTGAATACACGCATCTACCCACTATCTTTGTTCAAAAATCAGTATATGAAAAAAATTATTTTATCTGCTATTATGTTAGTAGGATTAGCATTTAGCGCACAGGCACAAGATATTTCAAAAAATGCATTAGGTCTACGTTTAGGAGACAGTGGAGGTTTTGGAACAGAAATCACGTATCAAAGAGGTTTAGGAGACAACAACCGACTTGAATTAGATTTAGGTTGGAGAAACAGAAAAAACTTCAATAATAATAGCTATGACGATAATGCTATCAAATTAGCAGCTTTATACCAATGGGTATGGAATATTGATGGTGGCTTCAATTGGTACGCAGGAGTTGGTGGTGGTGTAGGAAACTATAGTTATGACAACAATAACAATAGTTTTAATGAAACTTTTGCTTTTGCAGCTGGTGATATTGGATTAGAATACAACTTTGATATCCCTTTATTGATCTCTATCGATTTCAGACCTGAATTTGGTGGTAATGGTTATTACAAAAACAATTATGGTTCTGATATTGCATTGGGAGTTAAATACCAATTCTAATCACAACTAATTTATAAAAAATGCCGCTAGAATTAGCGGCATTTTTTTATTGAATAATAATCTCTTTTTTAGAATTTATTTTAACCACGCAAAAGGGATAAGTAATTGCTTGAGTAACCATTGCTCCTTCTTTAGGTACGGTTTCCTTTACTTTAATAACAATATTTTTATCAGTCTCTACAACAGATTCAATACCTATAGAATAACCTCCCGTAGATTTCTCTCCCATATTCAAGATCACAAAATTTGAATTTTGTACATCATTCACACTTATCTTTTTATTTAAAGTTTCGTCATTTTGCAGCATTTTGATTTCATTGGGCTCAGACAAAATTTCAAAAAAACGAATGTTTCCACCACCATCTGCTTGCTGCGTGAGCACTTCGTACAAACCTTTTTTTTCTGGTACCGCTACTTTCGATGCACCACACGAAAACAATGCAAAACTTAACGCCGTGATAATAATTTTTTTCATTAAAAGATTGAATTTCGTTACTAGAATATCACTACGAGTGCTTCTTGATTGCCTTCTTGTATAACTCGATATATAAAGGTAATATGTTTTTGATATCAAACTTTTTAGCGACCATCAATGAATTCTCTTTGAATTGGGCAAGAACAGTTTCGTCTTCAAGAATCTTTATGGCGTGATTTGCCATCTCTTCTATGTTACCAACATCTGATAAGTAACCTGAAACTCCTTCAAAATTCACCTCCGGCAAGCCACCCGAATTACTTGATATAACTGGTACTCCCCAAGCCATAGCTTCAAGAGCTGCTAAACCAAAACTCTCTGTTTCTGAAGGCAACAAAAACAAATCAGAATAACTTAAAATTTTATCAATTTCATTGCTGTTTCCAAAAAAGATAACTTTATCTGAGATACCTAATTCTTGACATAAAACCTCTGCTTTTTCCTTTTCAGGACCATCACCTACCATCATTAATTTAGCTGGTATCGTTTGCTGAATTTTGTGAAATATTCTAATTACATCAGGGATTCTTTTGACCTTTCGGAAGTTACTAATATGCGTAATAATTTTCTCTTCCTTTTTAGCCATTACAGAACGGTGACATGCAATTGATGGGTCTTGTCTATTTTTATCTAACTCAATAAAATTAGGAATAACATGTATGTCTTTCTTGATATTTAGCAACTTATAGGTATCGTCTTTCAAACTTTGAGACACTGAGGTTACTATATCCGATTTATTAATACTAAAACTAACTGCAGGCTTATAAAAGGGATGATTACCTACTAATGTAATATCCGTTCCGTGCAGCGTCGTTACCATTGGTATTTTGATGCCTTCACTTTTTAGCATTTGCTTAGCCATATAACCCGCATAAGCGTGAGGTATCGCATAATGAACATGTAAAATTTCGATTTTATATAGCTTCACCATATCAACTAATTTACTAGACAGTGCTAGTTCGTAGGGTTGATAATGGAATAAAGGATATTCAGGAACGTTTACCTCGTGGTAATGCACATTAGCATTTAGTAAAGCCAAACGAACCGGTTGACTATAAGTAATAAAGTGTATTTCATGACCTTGACGAGCTAACTCTAATCCTAACTCTGTCGCCACGACACCACTCCCTCCAAATGTTGGGTAACAAACTATAGCAATTTTCATTTATGTAATTTATTGGAACGAATTTAAAAAAAAGACACGAACTTAAATATTTTGCGCAACTATAGTCCAGCTCAACTAATCAAAGAAAAAAGACAAATCGAACGATAATTGCTATGTCAATACTATTTTCTAAAGCAAAAAAAATTAGAAAAAACGACTGTGCCAACTATCTATTGCTGGAACCTCCCAAGATTCGTTATACTCTTGTACATTGTTGATCAAGTTATTAAAAACAATAGTATTTTCAGTAACTGCTTTATCTTTTACCATTTTCTTGAAATCAATCAATGGTTTATGTGCAATATGCTCTCCTAACTTAAACGTTACATTCATCTTATCAAGCAAGTCAACAGTGTATTTTTTTTCAAGGCTTTGAATAAATTCAACAGAAGAATCTATCGAACAACCCGTTGCAGCCTGAACCTCTTGATTTACTGCAATGATAATAAAACGATTGTATTTTAATTGATACGAAGATTCTAGACTAGTTCCATGTGCAGCCCAGCCTTCAAGAAAAGATTGTAATGCTATTTCTATTTCAGAGAATTCGGCATCCGAAAACTTTCTATTGGATTGATAAATCCAAATTCTTGAATCTTCAGGTAAATTTTCAAATGGTACGTACATGATTATGATTTTATTTTAGGTACAATTTGCACCTGTAAACTATTAAAAAAATTAGGGAATACAGCGAGGTATTCCCTAATTATACATTTTTTATAAATCTTGAGCGTTAGCTATCAATTCAGCAATATCCATGACCTGAACTTCGCCTTCCTTTTCTTTATTTTTTATACCATCTGTCATCATGGTATTACAAAAAGGACATCCTGCTGCAATGATATCCGGTTGCACTTCTAAAGCATCCTCTGTTCTCAACACATTAACCTCTTTATCACCTGGTTCGGCATCTTTGAACATTTGGGCACCTCCAGCTCCACAACATAAACCGTTAGCTTTAGACCGTTTCATTTCAACTAGCTCTACATCTAATTTTTCGATCAATTCTCTTGGAGCTTCGTAAATTTTATTTGCTCTTCCTAAATAACAAGGATCATGAAAAGTGATTTTTTTTCCTTTAAACTGTCCTCCCTCTATAGTTAATCTACCATCATCTAACAATGATTTCAAGAACTCTGTATGATGCACTACTTCGTATTGTCCGCCCAATTCTGGATATTCATTTTTTAAAGTATTAAAACAATGCGGACAAGCCGTCACAATTTTTTTGGCTTCATAAGCATTAAGCACCTCAATATTCATCATCGCTTGCATTTGAAACAAGAACTCGTTTCCTGCTCTTTTAGCAGGATCACCAGTACAACTTTCTTCGGTACCTAGTACAGCGAAAGAAACATTAGCACGATTCAAAATACGTACGAAAGCTTTTGTTATTTTCTTAGCTCTATCATCAAAACTTCCTGCACAACCTACCCAAAATAATACCTCAGGTTGTTTCCCTTGAGCTAACATCTCTGCCATAGTAGGCACAATTAAACTTTCTGACATTGTTTTAATTTTTATTCGGTTATCGCCTTTCAGCTATTTTTTTTTTCGAAATTCTATTAGATGACTATTAATTTTCGTCTTTCCAATTTAATCTATCTTGTTGATTGTATTGCCATGGTGCACCATTGTTTTCAACATTAGACATCATAGCATTTACGGGCATTGGTGCAGCACTTTGCTCCATTACTAGATAACGACGCATGTCCATGATTATGGAAAGTGGACTGATATTAACAGGACACTCTTCAACGCAAGCATTACAAGAAGTACACGCCCATAATTCTTCAGTCGTAATGTAATCGTTTAATAACGTTTTGTTATCTGGTATAAAAATACCTTTATTAGCATCTATGTTTCTACCTACTTCTTCTAAACGATCTCTAGTATCCATCATAATTTTACGAGGAGATAGTTTTTTACCAGTTTGATTTGCAGGACATGATGATGTACATCTACCACATTCCGTGCAAGTGTATGCATTTAGCAGCTGCACCCAATTTAAATCTTGAACATCACTTGCTCCAAATTTAGCTGGCACTTCACCCTCTGCGGCTGGAGGAGCGGCTGCAAATGGATCTGCATTAGGATCCATCATCATTTTTACTTCCTTAGTAACTGCTTCTAAATTATCAAACTTACCTAACGGATTTAAATCAGCAAAATAAGTATTTGGGAAAGCTAACAGAATGTGTAAATGCTTAGAAAAATAAAGATAATTCATGAAAATTAAAATACCTACAATGTGCATCCACCAGAAAGCCTCCGTAAGCAATAGTACTAATTCATTTGACATTCCGTTAAAAATTGGCTCTATAAACTGACTCACAGGAAAAGAACCCGCTTTAATGAAGTGCGAAAAACCACCAGAGACATTTTGCAAGTGCAAGTCAGACGCATTCATTAGTAAAAACAAAGTCATTAACACTACTTCAAAATATAAAATATAATTAGCATCATTTTTAGGAAAACCTTTTAAGTCTTTATTAATGAAACGTTTTAATTTAATTACATTTCTTCTAATCCAAAACACAGCAACAGCGAATAAGACAAGAACGGCTAATATCTCGAATGAAGCGATCAAGACATTATAAGTTGTTCCTAAGAAAGCAAAAACTCTATGCGTTCCAAAAAGACCATCGATTATAATTTCGAGCAGTTCAATGTTGATAATTATAAATCCAACATAAACAATAATATGCATGATTCCGGCAACTGGGCGTTTTACCATTTTTGATTGCCCTAAAGCAATCATGGCCATGTTTTTCCATCGCTCACTTGGGTTATCTTTTCTATCAACCTCAATTCCAAGGTTAATATTTCTGATAATTTTTCTAATGTTAATAAAGAAAAAACCAAAACCAATTGCTAGTACAATGGCAAATAATACATTATCTAAGTAGCTCATAATTGCTAATTTTTGTTGTTTTGAATGGTATCAGTAGGCGGCCCAACATATGGCTTATTTTTCTTTCCAAATAGGGAGATATTGACATATCTAGTAGGATACAGTCTTACATCTTGTAACAAAAGCTCCAATTCCTTAGAGGTTTTTTCTAGGTTTGAGTACAAAGCATCATCATTTAACAATTTACCCATAGTCCCTTTACCTGATTCCAAACCTTTCATGATACCATTCACTTTTGCAATAGTAGCATTCAAGTCCTTCACGGTTTTTCCTAAATCAGCTTTTTTAATCGAATCCGATATTTGTGCAAAGTCTCGTGAAACTTTATTAAAGTTGGTTACAACTCCTTTAATTTGTGTTTTATTTTCATCTAAAATAACGTTCATGTTAGTAGATGCTTTACGAAATTGGGTCATTGTTATACTTAACTCAGACAAACTAACCTTCAAATCATCTTGCGTCTTTTTGTCAAGAACAGCATTGATTCCCGTAATCAAAACATCAGCATTAGTCATTATTTTCTCTAACTTATCTTGAATAGGTCCTAATTTATTTCCTATTGACTCTGTCAAGCCTAAACGAACACTACTTTGTAATAATTGCCCATCTTCTGCTAATACCTTATCTTGAAAATTAGGTTCTATAGCTATTTGTTTTCCACCAATGAAACCAGGTTCGTACAGTGTTGCAGCACTAGATTTAGATATAGGAAAATCTGTTTTGACTTGCATCTCTACCATTAATCTACCTGTATTTTGATTAATTGAAATGACAGTAACTTTACCAATCACTAAACCATTTAATGTTACGGGAGCTGATTTACCTAAACCTTCCACAGATTCATATTCAGCGTAAAAAGTTTGATAAGTACTAAAAAGCTCTCTTCCTTTTAAAAAACTGTACCCCCAAATAAAAAGTAATATGGATGCAACTACAAGTATTGCTGTTTTAATTTCTCGTGTTATTTTCAAAATATATGATTGTTTATTGCAAATTTAATAATAAAAAACTAGATTTTCATCTATTTAATAGCGTCTTGGATACTGATTTTTTTGCCTTCCTTAATTGCAATCAAGTAAGCAGAATCATACCCTTTTTGGCGAGCTTCTTTGAGCAACACCTTAGCTTCTTCATAATCAGAAGTTTCGCCGTAGTAATACTTGTAGACACCACTGCTAAAATCTGAAGAAATGCTACGTAGCCCTTTAAAATTTTGAGATTGTAAGGCAACTTTTTTTCCACTAGCAGCTATTTGCACTTTAAATAGTATAGAATCACTTGATGTCTTTGACGTTTGTTTATTGTTTCCAATAGGAGCAACTGGTTTTGTTTCTAAAGGAACAGTTGAGTCTTTTGACTCTCTATAAGAAGTTTTAGCAGAAGAAGGTATCCCTTCACTGCCGTAATATTCATTTTTATAACTAATAATTGCATTTGAAATCGCCTTTGCTATTTCGTTTTGCCCTGCCTCTGAATCTAATATATTACCCTCAGTATAATTAGATATAAAACCCATTTCAATTAAAACACGTGGCATGTATGCTTTATGTAAAACCATGTAAGGTGCTTGTTTAACTCCTCCTCCTCTAATTTTTTTACCAAGTGATTCAAATTGATCCTCCACTTTACTTGCTAAAGATATACTATTGTCAAGGTATTCCTCTTGCATCAGTGTGAAACCAATCATAGTTTCAGGCGAATTTGGATCAAATCCTTCGTACTTTGTTTTGTAATCTTTCTCCAAGGTAATTACCGAGTTTTCCTTTTTGGCAGCCTCTAAATTGGAAGCGATTTTTGTCATACCCATTACATAGGTCTCTGTCCCACTAGCAGCCGTATTTTTATTTGCATTACAATGAATGGACACAAAAATAGTAGCATTAGCTCGATTAGCAATGTTGGCTCTTTCGACCAAATCGATAAAAACGTCTGTTTTTCTGGTATAAATAACATCTATTTTAGAATTAGCTTCTAAAATCCTTCCCACCTTCAAAACAACAGCTAAAGCAATGTTTTTCTCAACATGACCACGATAGGATGCACCAAAATCATGACCACCATGACCCGCATCCAAGGCAACTTTAAAATTATTTTGCGCATGAATTATTGAACCCGTAAAAAAACAGATTAAAATAATTATCGTTGAAAAGTCATTATTGCTACTTGTTAATTTCAAAATTTATTTTTTTTTGTTTAGAGTTAAACTTTTCGTTTTCTTTTAATTGATATTAAAAAACAAAATAAGATACAATTAGTTGGGCATAATAATAAACGCATCAGTAAAACCTACGTTTTGAGCTTGTACTTGCAAAGCCTTAGCTTCTTCCAAACTGGCCGTTTCTCCGTATGTGTACTTATAAAGCTCACCTGCAAAGGTACTTTTTACATTAGCTAAACCATTAAAATTTGAAGATATTAAAGGAATGCTTTTGGTACTAACTAACAATTGTACTTTATACATGGTATCCGAAACCGGATTAACAGCTGCGCCAGCCAAGGCAGCATTTATGGCTGCATCGCTACCTCCATTGTTAACAAAAGTATTTGATCCAAAGTATTTTTTTCTGTATTCTATGATAGAATTGGCAATTTGCTGTGCCATTTGATCTTGACCTTCCTCTGAATTTAAATATTCTCCTTCTTCTCTATTGGATAAAAAACCAAGTTCAATCAGTACACTAGGCATGTATGCAGCATCCAAGACCCATAGCGGTTGTTGTTTAATACCTCGTGAATTTCTATTTAAATTATTGGTAAAATTATTCTGAATTTCATTAGCTAAAATAATACTATTATTTAGGTTTTCCTCCTGTAAAATAGTCAAACCGATAAGAGATTCGGGCTTATTAGGATCGAAACCTTGGTAAGTATCTTTAAAATTATCTTCCAGTAAAATTACAGAGTTCTCCTTTTTAGCCACTTCAAGATTCATATCACTCCGAGACAAACCCATTACAAATGTTTCTGTGCCATAGGGCGTAAAACTTTTAACAGAATTACAGTGAATGGATACAAATAAATGAGCATTTGCTTTGTTTGCCACTTTCGGTCTATTTACCAATTCAATAAAAACATCGGTGGTTCTTGTATAAATAACTTTAAAATTAGATTGCTTTTCTAAAAAGGATCCTACTTTTAAAGTGGTTTTTAAAGCGATATCTTTCTCTGAAAAACCGTGATACGAATTCCCTGGATCTTTACCACCATGACCTGCATCAAGTATTATGGTAAAATTTTGATTATCCTGACCTACCATCAATGATGTATTAAATAGTATCAAAGCAGTTAGCAGAAAAAGATTATAAAAATTGAATTTCATATGTAAGCGTTAATTTTAATGGAAGGTTAGTACTTAGTTTTTTTATTTGACTATTTTTGCCACAAAATAATCTGTAAGTTTGACACTTCAAAAAACAAGCCATAATTTTACAAAAATAGCATTTAAACCTTTGCAGACAAACTTATTTAATATCGTTTTATTATCAATTTTCCTCTCAATAGGTTGTAATACCCTATACGCTCAAGAACTTCGATCAACTCAAAAACCCGCAACTGGTCTCAAACAAGTAGATTCAGTGAAAATCATAAACAAAGACGTAACGCTAAAAGCACTTGACTCCATACCCAGTTTAGATACTATCAAAAAAAGTATCAAACCTAAAAAAGCTATTTTAGATGGAAAAGTACGATACAAGGCTGCTCAATATGCCAAAATAGACCAGAAGAATAAGCTAATCACTCTTTATGACCAAGCTGAGCTGTACTATCAAGACATTGAATTAAAAGCAGGTAAAATTGTTTTAGATTACGAAAAAAACGAAGTTTACGCAGGACGCTTAAAAGATTCGACTGGAAAATTCACACAATACCCTAATTTTAAACAAGGAGCTAATGTTGTAGAACCGGATTCAATTCGGTTTAATTTTAAAACTAAAAAAGCTTTAATTTACAATTCTAGATCTGACCAAGGTGAGTTTAAAATCAAGGCTGCAATAACCAAAAAAGAAAACGACTCTGTGTATTTCCTAAAGGGAGCACGTTTCACTACATCTAAAGATATAGAAAATCCTGAATATTACTTTCAGACAAATAAAGTCAAGTTCATTCCTGGCAAAAAGGTGGTTACTGGCTTCACTAATATGGTAATTGCTGATGTCCCAACGCCTATTGCGTTGCCTTTTGCTTATTTTCCAATGAATAAGGAAACGAGCGTGTCTGGACTGATCTTACCAAGTTACAACGACTCTAACGCAAGAGGATTTTCGCTCCAAAACGGGGGATACTATTTTGCCTTGAGTGATAATTATGATTTAACCGTTTTAGGTGATTATTATACTAACGGTAGTTACGGAATGCGCTTTGAATCCTCGTATGCTAAAAAATATAACTTCTCTGGAAATGTAAACTTGAGATTTGAAAATCTGATTACCAGTGAAAGAGGATTTCCTGATTATGCTAAGCAGAAAATCTACAATATTCAATGGTCGCACACGCGTGATGCTAAAGCGAATCCTAATTCTACCTTCTCAGCATCTGTCAACTTAGGAAGTAGTAAGTATTTCCAGCAATCAATCAACCTTGCAAACATAGGATCCAACTTAAACAATACATTAAGTTCATCAATCTCGTACTCCAAAACTTTTAATACTATTCCTCAGGTAAGAATGTCCCTAGCGGCTACGCACTCCCAAAACACACAAACAGAGATTATTAACATGACACTACCAACTTTACAATTAAGTGTAGACAGAGTTTATCCATTCGTTGGAAAAGATGGTGTAAAAAAGGGATTTATTAAGAATTTGAACTTGCAATACAACTTAAACGCTCGAAACGAAATTACGACCACGGACTCTTTATTTTTTAAGCCCCAGATGTTTAGAGATGCTAGATTAGGAGCGCAACACAGTATTCCTATTAGCACCAACTTTAAGATTTTCAAATATTTTAGTGCTTCTACTAGTGCTAATTATAATGAAGTATGGACTGCAAAAACAATAGAACGTAGCTACGATGTTGACCAAAGTGCAGTTGTAGATAAAGATATTAATGGATTTGATGCTTATAGAACCTACTCGTTTTCTTCTAGTTTAGGTACAACAATCTATGGTACTTTTAATTTTGGAAAAGATAAAAAGGTACAATCTATAAGACATGTGATGCGTCCTAATCTATCTTATTCCTATACTCCAAGCTTTGAAAAATATTATGATACTTATGCATCTGATGCTACAGGTACAATTATTCAAGATTACAGTAGGTTTGAAAATGCACTTTTTGGCTCACCTGGAAAAAGCAACTCTAACATTTTAGGATTCGATTTAAGTAATACTTTTGAAGCAAAAGTTAGAGATAGCGATAGCACTAAAGTGGAGCCTAAAAAAATCATGTTGCTTAATAACTTAAATCTATCAACAAGTTATAATCTTGATGCAGATGGAGTTACAAGTCTAGCACTTGCGCCTGTAAGAGTGAGTGGTGGTACAAATTTGTTTGAAAATAAAATGAATGTCAATTTTGGAGCAACATTAGATCCTTATGCAATTGATAATAGTGGTACAAGAATAAATACTTTTAACATTAATAACGGTGGTAGTCTTTTACGAATGACCAGTGCTAATTTAACTCTAAATTATTCTATATCCAGTAGCACAAAAGATAAAAAAAGTAAAGATAAAAATTCACAAACTACCCGAAATGGAGGGCGTGAGGATGATTTATTTGGTACCAATATAAATTTAAATGACAATCGACAGAGTCAATTTGATGGTAGTGAGGAAGAAGGAACAGATGTAATATCTGAATTTTTTAGATCTAAGTTGCCTTGGGATATGACCTTTGCTTACTCACTAACTTATGGTAACGATAAAAGACAAAGCGAAATTACTGGTAACTCAATTATGATCTCCGCTAATGCTACTTTGACTCCAAAATGGAAAGCTGGAATATCAACGGGTTATGATTTTGTACAAAATGGAGTGACTTTCACACAATTGCGTTTTGAACGTGATCTTTTAAGTTGGAGAATGGATTTTAATTGGACACCATTTGGAACAAATGCAAATTGGGGATTCTTTATTGGGATCAAATCTGGTATTCTTAGCGACCTTAAGTTTGACAAAAGAAGTACAAATACAACACGATAATACTATACAAGGTTTCGTTACACTACAACAAACCACTCACTCATAATACAATTAATAATGAAAAAAGTAATTTATACAGAAAAAGCTCCTGCTCCTATCGGGCCTTACAGTCAAGCTATTTTAAAAGGTGACACTCTTTATACTTCCGGTCAAATTGCTATTGATCCTAACACAGGTTTACTTGTTACTGATACTATAGAGTCTGAAACAAAACAAGTAATGGAAAACATGAAAGCAGTTCTTGATGCGGCTGATCTAACATTTGACAATGTTGTAAAAGCAACTATTTTCATTATGGATATGAATGACTTCGCAAAAATCAACGCTATTTACGCTAGCTATTTTGACGAACAAACAGCACCTGCTAGAGAAACGGTACAAGTTGCTTGCTTGCCAAAGAATGTCAACGTAGAGATATCGATGATCGCAATACGCTAAGATCTATAAGACAAATAAAAAACCCAAATTCATACGTATTGAATTTGGGCTTTTTTATACTATAAATAGATACTTACTACTTATTTGCTACATGATAGGCAATTAACCCATCAATTGGTCTTCGCAAGACAGTTCCTAACTGTAATCCGTACTTATCGAACGTTTCTTGAAGCTCCTCTTTTAAATAGAAAGCAATAGAGCCTACAAAATGTACAGGCACCTCCTTACAATTATCGAATTGCTTGATATAATTTTTCACAAAGCTTTTCATTCCTTTTAGAATGATTTTGCGACATAATTCATGATCTTTATGCTGAATTAAAAATTTAGCAAAAGTTGCAAGATAAGCATTAGGATTTGCTTCTTTATATAACTTGTTTTTTATAAAATCAGGCTCTAAATTATATTCTTTCTCTAAAGCCAATGCTAAATCTTTCGGCATTTTATTGAAATAATACTTTCTGATAATCTCTTTACCTAGTACATTTCCACTACAATCATCCATAACGATATAGCCTAGTGATGCCACTTTTTGATGCAAATCTTTACCATCAAAATAGCTACAATTAGATCCAGTACCTAAGATCGATACTATCGCTTTTTCACCTTTAGGGGTTGTCGCATAAACTGCTGCATACGTATCTTCTTCAACTGAAATGATTCCGTTTTTAAAATAATCTTGAAAAGCTCGAGATAAGTTTTTTTTCATTTTATCTGTTCCACAGCCTGCACCGTAAAAAAACAAATGTGTAACCTCATTCTTGTTTTGTAAAATATCAAAACGATCATTTAAACGTTCAATAATTTCATCATTTTCAAGAATTTCAGGATTTAAACCAAGAGTTTGCGTTGTAAATAAAACTTTTCCTTGTTCATCTATTGCTATCCAATCTGCCTTAGTAGAACCACTATCGACTATTAATCTCATTATATTTTGTTTTTGGTTTTGGTTTGGCTTCGCTTGTACAATAAAGTACTTATGTATCTCTAAAAAATAAAAATCCCGTTACCTTTCAATAACGGGACAGATAAATATATAAAGATTATTTTAATCCTGCAATATAAACAGATAAATCAATTAGTTTGCTTGAATATCCGTATTCATTATCATACCATGAGATAATTTTAAAGAAAGTTGAATTTAATCCAATTCCTCCGTTAGCATCAATAATAGAAGTTCTAGAATCACCTACAAAATCTTGAGAAACAACTAAATCTTCTGTAAACCCTAAGATCCCTTTCATTGTAGTCTCTGAAGCATTTTTAAGTACTGCCATAATCTCTTCATATGAAGTTTCTTTGGCTACTTTCACTGTTAAATCAACTACAGACACATCAGTAGTTGGAACACGAAAAGCCATACCTGTAAGTTTTCCATTTAATTCTGGAATAACTTTTCCTACTGCCTTAGCAGCTCCTGTAGAAGAAGGTATAATGTTACATGATGCTGCACGACCACCTCTCCAGTCTTTCTTAGAAGGACCATCTGTTGTCATTTGCGTTGAAGTCGTAGCATGAACTGTAGTCATTAAAGCCTCAACAATTCCAAAATTATCATTGATTACTTTAGCTAAAGGTGCCAAACAGTTTGTAGTACAAGATGCGTTAGATACAATTAAATCTGAAGCTTTAGCTTCTGTATGATTCACTCCCATCACAAACATTGGAGCATCAGCTGACGGTGCAGAGATTATTACTTTCTTAGCACCACCTTTAATGTGCTCATTTGCAGTTTCAACAGTTGTAAAAAAACCAGTACACTCCGCAACTACGTCTACATCAACTTCATTCCATTTTAGGTCAGCAGGATTTCTTTCTGCTGTGATACGAATGTTTTTACCATTTACGAAAAGTTGTCCTTCTTTTACTTCAACAGTTCCGTTAAAACGACCATGAACTGAATCATATTTCAACAAGTAAGCTAAGTGATCTACATCCAATAAGTCATTAATTGCAACAACTTCTACATTATCTCTATTGAAAGATTCTCTAAAAACAATTCTTCCAATTCTTCCAAATCCGTTTATTCCTAATTTTACTTTTGACATTTCTTTTGTATTTACTATTTAATATTTTGTTTAATTGAAGTTAAATAACTTCAGTTTAATCTTTTATGTTGACATGATGTCAGAAACTCTTAATAACTCTCTATCAATCTCTGATTTACCTTTGATCGCTTGCTCTAATGGGGTTAGGTTTACTTTATCATTTTGCAAACCTACCATGAAATTAGATTTACCTTCTAGTAATGACTCTACCGCTTTAACACCTAAACGACTAGCTAGCACTCTATCAAAACAAGATGGCGAACCACCACGCTGCATATGACCTAAAACTGATACACGTACATCATACTCTGGCAAGTTTGCTTCTACGTAATCTTTTAATTCAAACACATTCTTACCTATCTTATCTCCTTCAGCAATAACTACTATACTGGATGATTTTCCGGATGCTTTACTTTTTTTCAAAGACTCTAGTAATCGATCTAAACCTAAATCTTCTTCAGGAATTAATATTTCCTCAGCACCAGCACCAATTCCAGCATTTAATGCAATATGTCCAGCATCACGCCCCATTACCTCAACAAAAAAGAGTCGGTTATGTGAACTAGCTGTATCTCTAATTTTATCTATAACTTCTACAACAGTATTTAAGGCTGTATCATAACCAAGTGTATGACTTGTTCCGTAAATATCATTATCGATGGTCCCAGGAATCCCCATTATAGGAAAACCGAACTCCGAGTTAAAAACTAATCCTCCTGTAAACGTACCATCTCCACCAATCACAACTAATGCATCTATACCTGCATCAACAAGATTTTTATGTGCTTTTTGTCTTCCTTCTGGTGTTCTAAACTCTAAGGAACGTGCTGACTTAAGTACTGTACCTCCTTTATTTACTATATTATTCACGCTACGAGGCCCCATTTCCTTGAAGTCTCCCTCAATCATACCTTCGTATCCTCTATATATTCCAATACATTCTATGTGATGGTAAGCGCATGTACGAACAACGGATCTAATAGCAGCATTCATACCTGGAGAATCGCCTCCAGAGGTAAGTACACCTATTTTTTTTATTGTTTTTTGCATTATTTAAGTATTAAAGTGTAAAATTAATAAACATAAAACAGATACAGCAACGACCATAAGTTTAAATTAGTTAACTATTTTAAATTCAAACGTTTTCGTTGATAAGTTTTCGATTAAATGAAAAAAATCAAGGTTTTTTCGTAAAAAGTTAATATTATTTGATAAAAATCAATAATTATCTAAATATACCCAAAACTGATAACATTGTGAATATCGACAAATGAGCAGATACTGTAAAGAATAAGAAAGGTTAAAAAATAGTAGTTCATGAATTAAAAGTATTAATTCTGCTTTACTATATATCTATTTTTAGATTAAAAGAAGATGTTTCCCATCCGTAGAAAAAATAGAAAAATTTTATATTTTAGAAAAATGGGAATATACTAATCTTCCTCAGGAATAAGAGCCTCCTTATTTTTTGTTGGTTGCTCTGTTTTAGGTTTTTTATTATTAGAAAAATTAATAAACTCAGGCGCTAAATTAGAATCTTGAAAAATATCACTGTTAGTATCCGCTTTACCTAATTTATATTTTTTAAAAATTCTATTTACTAATTCTGCAAATGTATCAAAGTCTACCTCATACGTCATCCCTACTCCTTGCGTGTAGCCAATTCCTTGACCGATATAGTTAATGTCATTTTCTCGATTAAATAACCTTAAATTAAGCGTTCCGTCTGTATTAACTCTATATTGAAACTCGACATCACCAACAATAGCAGATTCATTGATTCCTCCAAAAGGGACACCCACTTTACCATTAATTGTTATTCTCTCGTTTATTTGCGAGGATATAGTTGCTACTACCCTACCATCAGTCTCTTTACCAATCCTCCTATCGGCTGAAATATAGTTAAGTCCTACTTTGAATTTATCATTATCTGATTTAATAATCCCACCTAACAAACTAGATGCTGTTTCAAATAAACTTCCTGAAAAGTCCGACTGGTTTACTCCCTCTTGGCTTAAAAAACCTCCCGAAGATAGAAGATACAATGCTTGCGTTTGTCTAGCATCTCTATCATTTAATTTATACTGGATTTCAGATTTTAAAACGCTACTTACTGTGGGGAACTCAATATTAAAATCAGGTTCTGGACTAGCTAGATCTCCTTGAATACCGATAACTACTTCTACAGGTACTTTTCTATTAAAGGAAGAGTTATCCAATAAAACTGCAGGATTGGCAGTAGTTTTATAAACTGCTTGTAAATTTAATTGTGCTCGCATAGGATTTCCTTCCCATGAAATTTGCCCGCCTTTTTTTACATCAAATTTCTTATCAATTAAACCGCCATATTTAAAATTGTAGGTTCCTTCATAAGCTTGAAAATCGCCCCACATATTAAACTTCCCTAAAGTATTAATTTTGAATAACAACGAGCCATAACCTTTACCTTTCATTCCGTGACCTGAATTTCGATCTAAAATAACTTCTACCTCAGCATCTGGTGTGATGTCTAAATCAAATTCTAATTCCAGTCCTTTATATCTACGGGTATCCTCAACAATTCCCATTTTGATATTGTACTTTTCTTTCGGACTTAAAAAATGAATGAAAGAGTTTTCACTTACGCTCTCTGCATAATTAATTGGAATCTTAATCTCAGTCCCTTTTTCTGATTCAGCAGCAACTTTTATAAAAAGATTATTCGTAGGACCAACAATAGTTGCGCTCCCATTAATAAAGGCGGTACCATAATAAGCTGCATCTTCACTATCCTGAGTATCAAGAGCAACCAAGCGTTTAGAGGCAATTGATAAATCTAGTTTCCAATCGGCAAAATTATTGTGTTCAATTACGCCATTTAATAATCCTCGAGTTTTAAATTTAGAATCAGTAAGTGTATTATTTCTGAATAAAAATTTCTCATCTACTAAATCAATTACTGACCTATCACTTAACTCATAGTCAACATTCAAATAAGGAATTGTTAATCCCGCTTTGTCGGCAAATAAACGCCCATTAATAGTGGGCTTATTTACATTTCCTTTAACAATTGCATTTCCAGATATAAATCCGCGAATATTAGACAATACACCTGCACCCAAAGAGCTTAAAACACCTAAATCAAATTGACTAAGTTTTACTTTTAGATCTAGGATTGTTTGCTTATTAACGATATCAAAGTTTCCGTTCACATTAAAAGATTCCACATTTCCATTCTCTAAATATGAATTGATAGTGAACCTATCCAAACTTTGATTTCCCTCAATATCAAAATTAAGCAGTCCTAAATCTGTTTTATTAATATTTAACCCATCAATTTTTAGCGAGGCTGTCGGCTTATAAACGTTGTCATTTTGCTTAAAATTAATAGCTCCGTTTAGATTACCGCCAAAAACAAATTGATTATTTTCGGGGGTGATTTTAAACAAATCAACGTCTTTAAAGCTTAGTTGAAGATCTTTATTTATTCTATCTTTTATTTTTCCCTTGAGTGATATGGCTTGCCCTTCATGAGATAAAATTAAAGCGTCGAGATTAAAATTCTTAAATGATTTATCAAAAACTATTTTATTGTCTTGTGAATCTTCTTCATTTAAGTACCATAAATTGTCCTTAAATTTAAGATCGGATTTACTTATTCCTACAACGTTATTATTATCTTTATTAATAGTGTGATATAGGTTTAGATTAAAATAATCTTCCCCTTTTGGTCCGCCTTTAAATTCTGATCTAAAAAACAAGGTATCATTCATCGTGACGTTAATTAAGCTAAAATCACGTATTTTATAATATTTTGTTTTAATACTATCTAACTCAATGTAGGCGTTATATAAGGGATTAGTATTATCCACCGCAATCCTAATATTATCAAAAATATTATCTGCGGCACTAATTTTAGGGCTGTTAAAATTAAGTTTAAACTCCTTAATGTCTGAGTTAATATTTCCTTTAACTACCGTATTGGTACCAATAGCAATTTCAGGATAAAAGATTTCGATAATCTTGCTGTAAACAGTCAGATTAAATTTTAAAAATTGGCCTTTACTAACTGCGTCAGGCTTAAAATTAGTATAGAGACTTCCAAGTGAATTTCTAACGAGGTTACCCAACTGATTAAATTGATATTTACCTATAATTTGACCTTCTACAATATCAGGAGAGTTCACCGTAATGGTTCTAACACGATCTACATCGAAAGTAGAGTTGATATTAAAATCATCAAAGGAGTACGTGTCTTTAGTATTTTGATAAATAGTCTCTTTTATATAGACATTTCCTTGTAAATTGTCTATCGTATTTCCGGAAACCTGTACTATGACATCGCCTTTAAAGTTCGAAATAGAATCTTTAACAAATTTTAATTTACTCAAATTAGCATAGGCTACTTTGATGTGAAAATCATAACTATTTTCTTTTTTACTCAAATCAATCAAACCATCAAAGTCCATAATTAAGTTTGGATCATTGACGGATATTTTTCCGGTGTAATTTGGCACTTTAAAATACCCATCGACCACAACGTTATTGTAAGTATAATTACTGTACTCGATTTTAGTTACATCTCCTTTTATCCCCGTGTTTAGGTATTTTTCAGTAAATCCTTTTCCGTCGACATCTATATTCATTGAAATCTCTCCTAAATCTTTTCGATCTAAAAAAGTACCCAAATTAAATTTATCTAAAACTACATTTCCTGAATAAGATGCTTTATCAATAAAATCGATATTATCCATAGAAAATATAGATTCTAACTTTCCAATCTCAGACTTCATCACTATACCAGCTGCAAGAGATTTCGCAGTTAGTTTTGCCGTACCTATCACATCAATAACACCTAATCGTTTCACCTCTATAGGTAAGCGTTTGCCTAAAACATTGGGTAGCACGGATACTAAATTATCATAACTAGTATGAAGATTGGTTAAATCAGCATCCATAGAGAATTTTTGACTTGCGTTACCCAAAATATTTTTAAACCTAATATTTCCAATAATCTGGGTATTTTTTGAATCTTGAAAATTTAACTTTGAGAAATTTAAGTTGTTTAAAGGACCGTTAATTTCAGAATTAATAGTAAAGAAGATATTTTTCCCTAACTCATTATAAAAATATCTTATATCATTAGAAGCAATTAAAGAAGGATATAATTTAACATCAAACTGCACCTTATCTGTAAACTTAGCAAAATCTTCTATTTTATAATTTAGAGAAACATCTGCTTTAATTTTTGATTCCTTAGTCTCGATGAATAGTTCATCTAGCCTAATACTCTTTTTAGTATAACTGAACTTTGAGCTTAAATTTGCAACATACAAACCTCTTGAATCCAAAAAAGACATTTTATTAATAGAAGTACTTACATCGGGGCCATAAAGTAAGAAATCTGTAATTGACGCATTCAATCTCTTAAAATCTACTTGAACAGGATATTGTTTATTTTCATCGGTTAAGATAAAATGACCATCCTTAATGACAGCCTTATTCGCTTTCATTAGAAAATGTTTATTCGGATCAGTAGGCTTATCAGAATCAAAAGCCTTTATAAAAACATCTAAATTAGTCTTATCCTCATTTTTATAAGTTTTGAGATTAAAAAATAAACCCTCTAGTTTAATATCTTCAAAAATCAAATCACCATCTAATATTTTTTTCCCTTCGAGAATATTGGTGTTGACTATTTTTGAAAAAATAAGAGTGTCTTTGTGATGATCTAGTATTGCAACGTCTTTAAACTTTACTCCGCCAAAAACAGAAATACGGACGCCACCAATACTAATATTCGTTCCAAAATCTTTATTAATACTATTAGTAAAATAGCGCGCTACTTTAGTTTGTACATAAGGTAACGACAGCGCTATTGCTAACACTAACAAAAGTACTATTAGCCCAAGAAAAACCCTAAGGATTATGTTTGTGATTTTTTTGATACCTAAATTATATTATGATTTTCCTATAAATAATATTTTGCCCCAGGAAAGAGCAGCACCTTTGATAAAAATTCTTTAATTTTGGCTGCGCCGTAAAAGTAAAAAAAATAAAATCGGTCTGTAAATATAATTCAAAATTTGTGCCTTTTTATGCAAAATTCCGACGTTTTTATTCTTGCTATCGAAAGTTCCTGTGACGACACAGCTGCTGCCGTTTTACATAACGATAAAGTGCTATCAAATGTTGTGGCAAATCAACTCATACATACGCAGTATGGTGGCGTAGTTCCAGAATTAGCTTCTCGAGCGCATCAGTTAAATATTGTTCCGGTGATCGATGCCGCTTTACAAAAAGCAGGAATTAAAAAAGAGCAACTAAGTGCTATAGCCTTTACACAAGGCCCTGGGTTAATGGGTTCCTTGTTAGTAGGTAGTTCGTTTGCTAAGTCAATGGCGATAGCGCTGGGAATCCCCTTAATTGCTGTTAATCATATGCACGCGCATATTTTAGCTCATTTTATTGATGAGGAAGGGTTTGAAAAGCCGCAATTTCCTTTTTTAGCATTGACTATTAGCGGTGGACACACACAAATTGTAAAAGTCAATCACTTTTTTGACATGACCATTATTGGCGAAACAACTGATGATGCTGTAGGTGAAGCTTTTGACAAAAGTGCTAAAATCCTTGGACTGCCTTATCCTGGAGGACCGTTAGTAGACAAGCATGCTCAACTGGGTAATCCTAAAGCCTTCGCTTTTACCAAACCAAAAGTAGCAGGACTAGATTTTAGTTTTTCAGGATTAAAAACTGCGATCTTGTACTTTATTCAAAAAAAGAAGATAGAGAATCCAAATTTTATTGATGAAAATATTGATGATATTTGCGCATCAATACAGCATACAATAATTGAAATCTTGATGGATAAGTTAAAACTAGCCGTCAAAGAAACAGGCATAACTCAAATCGCAATTGGAGGTGGTGTTTCTGCCAACTCCGGAATTAGAAAAACATTAAAAGAAGCAGAACAAAAATACCAGTGGAAAACATTTGTTCCCAAATTTGAATATACCACAGATAATGCTGCAATGATTGGAATTGTAGGTTATCAAAAGTTTTTATCCCAAAATTTTGAAACAGCTGCGGTTGTTTCTAAAGCAAGAATACAATTTTAAATTATGCAACTATTTTACAATCCTAATATTACAGAACAAACAGAATCTTTCTTTTTCGATAAGGAAGAAAGTAAACATATCATAAAAGTACTGCGAAAAAAAGACAGTGACATTCTATTCGTTACGAACGGCGATGGTTTATTATTTGAAACTGAAATTACATTGGCGTCAGATAATAAATGTACGGTGAAAATAATTTCAGTAGAGAAAAAAGCACCATCAAAATACCGTTTACATCTTGCTGTTGCTCCTACTAAAATGAATGACCGATACGAATGGTTCCTTGAAAAAGCAACCGAGATTGGTATTCACGAAATCACACCTATTATTTGTGATAGATCAGAAAGGAAAGTAATCAACAAAGATCGTTTTGATAAAATTGTATTATCTGCAATGAAACAGTCTAACGAATGTTACTTGCCAAAATTAAATGAAGCTATTTCACTCAAAGAATTTCTTCAACAGAAAACTGAAGGCATACATTTGATTGCACATTGCGAAGAGACGGACAAAAAATCTTTAAAATCAGTTATACAAAAAAATCAAAATACCACAATATTGATTGGTCCTGAAGGTGATTTTTCTGAAAAAGAAATTAAGATAGCACTAGACCATAGTTATATCCCAGTTACTTTGGGTAACACAAGGTTACGAACAGAGACTGCAGCAATAGTAGCTAGTCACAGCGTTGCATTTGTTAACGAAGACTAAACCGGAAAGCATTACATTATGAAATTAAAATATATTTTACTCTCTTTTTTGATCAGCTTATCATCATTCGCACAAGAAATTGCTTTAGTAAAGTATGGCGGCGGTGGGGATTGGTATGCTAACCCCACAGCTTTACCCAATTTAATTCAATTTTGTAACACAAACATAAACACGAAATTAAACCCAAAACCAGCAACTGTTGAGCCAAGCAGCCCCTCTTTGCTGTCCTATCCATTCATCCATATGACGGGACATGGTAATGTTGTTTTTAACGAATCAGATGTTAGTAATTTAAAAAACTACTTACAATCAGGCGGTTTTTTGCATATTGACGACAATTATGGAATGGACCAATATATTCGAAAAGAAATTAAAAAATTATTTCCTAAAAACGATCTAGTAGAAATCCCATCAAGTCATCCCATTTTTCAAAAACCTTATTATTTCTCTTCAGGATTACCTAAAATTCATGAGCACGAAGGAAAACGCCCTCAAGCTTTAGGCATATTTGTTGCAAATAGATTAGTGTTACTTTATACCTTTGAATGTGACTTGGGCGATGGTTGGGAAAGTCCTGAAGTACATAATGATCCGACGATAGTGCGAGAAAAAGCATTAAAAATGGGCGCTAACATAATTTATTATATTTTTAATAATTAATCCTTACCCTTCCTAAGTATTTATTTGTAGAAACAGCTTCTACTTTACATTAGTATTTGGGAAATAATAGTGAGACTTTATTAATTTTAAACGACAACCAATACCCTCTAGTACTTTTACTCATTTACCTAATATAAAGCACACTTTACAGCTTTACTATTTTAGATTACACACTGAAAGAAATTTTAGGGATGTATGAATATTCTTTAAAGACCTAATCATCTATTTTTCGAATCCTTTCCAATAGCCCGCATCTACAGCCATCTTAAACTTTTGTTAAAAATAATTTCACTATTTTTTTTGATTTTCTTCTAATTGTTATATTATTACGAAACTATTAACCCAAATTGTATTTTTATAACTAACCCCAAAGAAATTATGAAAAAGATTATTTTATCCGCATTTGCGCTAATGCTATTTTATTCTTGTCAGAATGATAGTAGTGATGCTACTGAAATAGCAACAGCAAGTACAGCAAAAACAGTAGCTAAAAGAGCATGTGCTTCCGATGAGGTGCTAAAAACACAGCTTGCTGAAGACCCAACTTTAGCAACAAGAATGAACCAAATAGAGAACTTCACTAAAAACGCTATGTTAACAGGTCGTATCGTGAATGGTAAAATTCAGATTCCAGTAATAGTTAATGTACTATATAGAACGGCCGCTGAAAATATTTCTGATGCACAGATACAATCTCAAATTGATATTTTAAACGAAGATTTTAATGCTCAAAATGCAGATTTCGCAAGTGTTCCAGAATTGTTTTCAGGCATAAAAGCTAACGTGGGAATTTCATTTGTCTTAGAAGGCATCAATAGGAAAGCCACAAATAAAACATCATGGGGAACTAGAGACGTGATGAAAAACTCTAAAAGAGGTGGACTTGACCCTACTTCTCCAACTACAAAGCTAAATTTGTGGGCTTGTACCATTGGAGGTGGAATTCTTGGATACGCACAATTTCCTGGCGGAAGCTCGTCTACAGATGGAGTTGTAATCGACTCTCAGTATTTTGGAGCATCAGGAACTGCAAATTTTCCGTACAACCTTGGGAGAACAGGAACTCACGAAGTAGGTCACTGGATGAATCTACGTCACATTTGGGGCGATGCTAATTGCGGAAGCGATTTAGTTACTGACACGCCAAGTCATAATGGAGCTAATTATGGTGTACCAGCATATCCTCATTACAGTACATGTACAGGAAACCCCGTAGAGATGACAATGAACTATATGGATTACACAGACGACAGAGGAATGTACATGTTCTCAGAAGGGCAAAAAAGTAGAATGGCTGCTATTTTCCTATCAGGTGGATCTAGAGCTAGTTTCCGTTTATAAAACCTATCTTCATAAAGAATCAAAACTCGCTAATAATAGCGAGTTTTTTTATGGCATCTTATCACATTACATATTTTTTAGATGCACTACTATTATTAGAAGCTACAAATTCATATCTAAATCTATCATCGTATCGATATTAAAAAGGTAAAGAAAAAAAATCCTCAACGGTAGTATAACAAAAATTAAAACCGCAAAATGTAAACAATATAATAAATATTGAATTCTCTACCCTCAATAGATTAGTAGATATAAAGTGAGCAATAGTCATCATACCGCCCAATAGCACTCGTTATTTTATACTAACAAGCACACAGAAACAATGACATTCTTACATTACAACCTGTAAGAATTTATCTAAAAATAAAAATAAATTAAAGATATAATATCACGCAGAGCGCGCAATAACTCACGTCTTAAAAAACTGTTAAAAAAATTTAAAAAAAATTTCTTGATTTAAAACTATTGTTATATAATTGTGCTTTTATTACAAAAAATACCAATTTATTAACAAACCCCAAATTAATTATGAAAAAAATTCTTTTAACTGCAATTGTAGCAATGGCTATTTTCTCATGTCAGAGTGACAACAGTGAGACCGCAGATGTATCAGCGACATTGGTTGCAAAAAGAGCATGTGCATCAGACGATGTACTTAAATCAAAAATGGCAGCTGACCCTACTTTAGCTATCAGAATGAATCAAATCGAAGATTTTACTCAGCAAGCTCTCTTAAGTGGCAGAATTGTAAATGGTAAGATCCAGATTCCAGTAATCGTAAATGTGTTATACAGAACCACATCAGAAAATATTTCTACTGCGCAAATCCAATCTCAAATCGATATTTTGAATGAAGATTTTAATGCTCAAAATTCTGATTTTAATTCTGTACCAGCATTATTCTCAGGAGTAAAAGCAAACGTAGGCATCAGTTTTGTACTAGAGGCTATTTACAGAAAAGCAACTACAAAAACATCATGGGGAACATCCGATGCTATGAAGAGTACTGCCACTGGAGGAATAAATGCAACGTCACCAACATCTAAAATGAACTTATGGGTTTGTACAATTGGTGGTGGAATTTTAGGATATGCCCAATTTCCTGGAGGGGCATCATCAACTGATGGTGTGGCTATTGACTCAAAATACATTGGAGACACAGGAACTGCCGTTTATCCTTATAACTTAGGAAGAACAGCAACTCATGAAGTAGGTCACTGGATGAACCTACGTCACATTTGGGGAGATGCTAATTGCGGTAGTGATTTAGTAAGTGATACACCTACTCACAATACATCAAACTACGGCGTACCTGCATACCCGCATTACAGCACTTGCTCTGGTAATCAAGTAGAGATGACAATGAACTACATGGATTATACAGATGATAGAGGAATGTACATGTTTTCAAATGGACAAAAAAGCAGAATGGCAGCTATCTTCTTATCAGGTGGTTCAAGAGCTGGCTTCCGTTTATAAAAAAGAAACTCGTTTTATCAAATTAAAAACTCGCTAGTAAATAGCGAGTTTTTTTTATCTTTATCCTCTAAAAAATAATTAATGGTTACATCTAAGATTATATCAAACGGAATTTTACGAGCTTTACTTGTTATAACTTGTTGTGCATTAATACTATTATTTTTCTATAAAATTCAATCAGTATTAATTTACCTTGTAATTTCATTAATACTCACCCTTATAGGTAACCCTATTTTAGATTTTTTAAAAAAGCGCCTCAAATTCAACCATACAGCTGCAACGGTAACAACATTATTACTTTTTGTATTTATTATTTTTGGTTTCATTATGATGTTTGTACCGCTCATTCTTTCACAAGGTGAAAATTTATCACTATTGAATACCAAATCAATAGAAAAAGATATAACTCAATTAACTGATCAGATTACTCTATTTTTAGATGGACATCAGTTGGACTCAGCTCAAATTTTAAAGGAGGCAGATATTACGTCTAAAATAAATTTTAATTTCATCCCCAACTTTTTAAACACAATACTTAATACGGTTAGTATTTTAGGTGTGGCATTAGGATCCATTCTTTTTATCACTTTCTTTTTTTTGAAAGATAGATTAATGTTTGTCGTGGGTTTCAAAAAATTAATTCCTGACAGTCATGAAGACCAAATATTGAATTCATTAGATAAAATAAATCATTTATTGTCTCGTTATTTCATCGGCCTACTGCTGCAGTTATTCATCGTTTTTATATTATATCTAATTGTTTTACTGATTTTTGGCGTAGAGAATGCACTTGTTATTGGCTTTTTGTGCGCCGTGCTTAACATCATACCCTATATTGGCCCTTTGATTGCCTCAGTATTAGCAGCAGTATTAACAATGCTTAGCAATTTAGGTAGTGATTTTCAATCGGAGATTTTACCAACTACTATTTATGTTCTAATTGGCTTTTGGTTAGTTCAAATCATCGATAACAATTTTTCACAACCCATTATATTTTCAAAAAGTGTTAGCTCACATCCCTTAGAAATTTTCCTAATAATATTAATAGCAGGATTCCTTTTTGGAATACTTGGAATGGTTGTAGCAGTTCCACTTTATACCATTATAAAGGTGGTGGCAAAAGAATTTTTTCCAGAAAATCAGCTTATAAAACTACTTACTAAAGATATTTAATTTTGGATTTAAAACTTTTAAATGTCGCAGTACAGGACTACATAAATGCTAATATTGGTATTTCAATTTCAACTTTAGCACTCAAAAAAAATCCTTTTCCTGATGTAGAATGGGTCTCAGTCCTACAACAAGTAGAAGCGAAAACGAGGGCCAAAGAAAAGCTACCTACGTGGTTTAATACTAAAGACATTCTATATCCTTCAAAAATTTCAGTAGAACAAACCTCCTCAGAACGCACCGCTAACTACAAATCCACTTTAGTTTCTGGTAATTCTTTAATTGACTTAACGGGTGGTTTTGGAGTAGACGATTATTATTTTGCAAAAAAAGTAGAGCATGTTGCACACTGTGAAATTAATCAAGCATTGTCAGCTATTGTAAAACATAATTTTGATCAATTAAAAACTCAAAACATTAGTTGCTACCTTGGGGATAGCTCAGAGACTTTGGTGCGCTTACATCAAAAATGGGATTGGATTTACATCGATCCTTCTCGAAGAAGCGATGCTAAAGGAAAAGTTTTTTTGCTAAAGGATTGTTTACCCAATGTACCAGTAAATCTTGAAAATTACTTCAAGTATGCAAATTCCATTTTAATAAAAACAGCACCCTTATTAGACCTCAAAGCGGGCTTATCTGAACTTCAAAATGTACAAACCATACATGTTATAGCTTTAGAGAATGAAGTAAAGGAGCTACTATGGGAGTTGCACAAAGGATATATGGGAAATACAAACATTAAAACAGTTAATCTGGTAAAGGAGGAAACGGAAAAATTTGAATTTGTTTTAAATGAAAATAAAGAAGTAGCATCTTACAGTCTTCCGCAAAGTTATTTGTATGAACCCAATAGTGCGATTATGAAATCTGGAGGCTTTGACGAAGTTAGCACCGTTTATAAAATTAATAAACTTCACAAGCATTCTCATTTGTACACAACGGATGTACTGATTAATTTTCCTGGTCGAAAATTTAAAATTAATCAAGTTTTTAATTACAATAAAACGGAAATGAAAAGTTTTCTAAGCGGAAAACAAGCTAATATTACAACACGAAATTTTCCTGATACCGTAGAAAGTATTCGGAAAAAATGGAAAATAAAAGATGGAGGAAACTCGTATTGTTTTTTTACAACTGATGAAAACAACAATAAAATAGTTTTAATTTGCACCAAAATATAAGTATCATGAAACAACTAATTACGCTTACTTTTTTTTTACTATCGATAGTAATGAATGCTCAGGTACCATGTGACTACAGCACCAATGTAAAGGACTCTCTAGGCATCTACAAGGAAACGAAAGCATACCTCATGAGCGAAAAGAATTTTGGTGACAATTCGAGCTATATTTTTAACACTTTAACTTATGATGATGGTTTAATGATCCTGAATGTTCAACTAATCCAAAAAAGTAATGTTTTTATAAAGGCTAATTGTTTCGATAAAAACTCAAAGCTATATCTGCAATTAGACAATGGAAAAATAATTACCTTATTGCATACCGATCAAGAAAATTGCGGCACCTTACTTCGAGATAACAAAGACTTTGACAATAGGTTGACTGTTGGTACCTTTTTATTTTTAAAAGGAACTATCGAAGACTTAAAAAGTTCTCCTGTATCTCTTATGAGGATTAAGTTTGCAACAGGAATGGAAGATTTTGTAATAAAAAAAGAAATAAAATCAGAGATGGATGGCTCAATTTTTTATCCTGAAAAATATTTTATGAACTATTTAAAATGTGTTGAATAATTTATTAATTACAATCCCATTTTTTGTTAGAAACATTGTCTTTCAATCCAGCCTTCAAATTATAATGCCACCATTCTGAATCAAAAGAATTGAATTCATTTGCAATCATTATTTTTTTTAGTAATCGCCTATTGTCTTTTACTTTTTGAGGTGATTTTGAATAGGTGTGACTGGCTTCAATTCCGAAAAAATCAAAATCGGTTCCCATATCCAGCTCTTTACCGCTTTTATCCACCAATGTAATATCAACTGCTCCACCCCTATTATGTATGGATCCTTTTGATGGATCGGCTACGTACTTTGGATTTGAAACGATTGCCCACATTTTCTTTTGGATATCTAACGGACGGTAACAATCAAATAATTTGATGCGTAATCCCTGTTTCAGGAATTCTTTATTTGCTTTTACTAATGCCTCTACTGTTTTTAATCTTAAAAAGCACTCGGCACAGTCATACACTTGCGCTTTTAAAAAATTATCTGATGTTGCGTATTTCATATCATAAACAAAATCCGTACTATAATCCTTCAAATTGACAAAAGTAGAATCGACACTACTTCTTCTTGCTGATTCGATACTAACTTCTTGAGATTTACAAGAGAAACTAGCTAAACAAAGGACAATGAGACCTATAAATTTTAAAAGAGTTTGCATATCTTGATTTTTTATAAAAATAATTTAAAATAAAACACATTAGTAAAAACTGAGATTAATTTGTGTCCAAACAGTAAAGACCTTCATTATTTTGCAATGAAATGTCTATTTTCTACAAAAGATTACTATTTCATCAATAAACTCTATTTTACATATTTGTCAATCATATACTTTGTGATCGGTTTTAGCGGTTTATTATTTTCAGGATTAAATCCAGGACAGTTATAAAACTCTAATTGGTCACCATTTTTACAATACCACACAATCGCTTTTTTATCTTTAAAAAAAGTTGTGGTATCGCTAACTTGTATCTTTTTAAACTGAAGCATATTTTTATTGAGAGTCATTTTAGTACTCACACCTAAAACACCAAAAGATTCATTTTCTTCACAGTCAACTATTTCATAATGATTCCCCTGCCACTGCATACAACTTTCCTTAGACAATATATAATAACCAATCCCACTAAACATCAAAGTCATTAAAACAGCTATTACAATATATTTATAAGTAACATTTACTTGATAGCTATTCTTTCTACTACTAAGCTTTGGTGAACTAACAATGGAATTATGAGCAACATTTGATTGCTTTTTTACTTCATCAAAATGTTTATCACTTATACTAAAAACTTCCATATTCGGTGCTTTACAAAACTTCGTAAAAGGTCTTAAATCGAATCCTACTAAAATAGCAGCCATGTTTAATGCTTCAATATCCGTCAGGACAGTCTCTCCTTTAAAAAAAGTTTCAATCGGTCGGAATTTATCTGTCACTCCCTTTAATTTATTACCAACGCTGGGATTAAAATCAAAACCACAAAAAATCTCAAAACTTTTTAAATCATCTTGGTTTGAAATGTCTTTAAATAATTCGAAACATAAATTTCTAAGTTTTGCTCGCGACGTTAATAGTAAATAACTACTATTTGTTCCTTCTTTTTCTAAATCATATTTGCTTTTTATAGCTCTTCTGTACTCATCTAAATTATTACTTACCATATACCACTTGGAATTTTAAGGAAATCATAGGAATTAAAGGAATCATCGGAATTCCATATAAAATTAGCATTACAAGCACCCTTCCTTTGTAACAGAAATTGTTATTGCTCTATTTCGCGATAAGAACAAATGTACAAAACAACTTCTAAAAAAGTGCTATGCTGTAAGCCTGTAAGATTATTTAGGAAGTATAATCTGATTGCTTTTCAACACTTCACTTCACTTCCCAAAATTAGTAATTAACATAACGGTTTCCACTTAAAACTATTCGATCTAAACTCTCGAACGGCCAAACCTATGACCCATTTTTAAAAAGATAAATATGAAAAAAATATTTTTTATAGCTGTAACTGCTATTATTAGTAGCTTATTACTGTCCTGTGAAGCACCTGCAATTGAGGAGTTAAATTCGCAAGCAACTACTCAAGTAGTTAAGAGAGAATCCCTAAATGTTAATGGTACGGATCCAGTTGCCGATGATGGACCTGGAGATAATGTCATTGTCATTTTGCCTCCAAAAAAACCGTAATGAAAGGCAATATATTATATTAAAACAGTATTTTCGGGGAAAGAAACTTAAAATGTTACGATCCCCGATTTTTATTTTCCTAGTCTACCTTTGTCTTGCTTCTTGCAAGCAAAAAAGCTCTAATTCTTCAATACTAGAAAAGCAAGAAGAAACCCAAGAACAGCTAATAGCTACTAAATATTCTGAAAAAGCAGATACTTTTTATTACACTAAAAAATTTGATAGTGCCTTATTTTATTATTCAAAATCTAAAGAAATTTTTGAATCAGAAAAAGACTCCTTGTATAGCGCTTACAACTTGATTCAGATTGCAAGAATACAGCAAACTTTTGGAGATTACAACAGCAGTGAGGAGACTTTAACAGAAGCATTACCCTTCATACAAAAAGACCCTACATACCTTTTAGCTACTAATAACTTGTTAGGAATCGCAGCAAAAGAACTTAATAATTATACCGATGCCATCAACTATTATAAAGAGGTAGTTAAACAAACTTCTAATACAGTTTTAAAAACGGCCCCACTAAACAACATAGCTGCAGTTGCAATTGAACAAAAGCAATATGTAAAAGCTATAGAGCTTCTGGAACCTATCTATAAACTTAATATTCTAGATACCTTACCGACCCAGAGAGCAGGAATCATTGACAATCTAGGATTTGCTTATTTCAAGAACAACCAATCCAAAAAAGGACTGACTTACATGAATAATGCCTTATCCATAAGATTGAATAACGGCGATACTTATGGCAGCATAGAAAGTTACTTACACCTTGCCGACTTTTACAAAAACAAAAATAATACACAAGCCACCAAGTATGCTGAAGAAGCTTATGAAACAGCTACAATGCATCAAAGTGTGGATGATCGATTAGAAGCACTTCAGTACTTGATGTCTAATAATAGTGCATTAGGAACCAACTACTATGCCTCTGAATTTATCAGATTAAATGATAGTATCAAGAGAATAAGAAACAACGCTAAAAATCAATTTGCCAAAATTAAATATGATTCGAGAAAAGCCACTTTAGAAAATGTACAAATAAAGGCACAAAGAGCAGAAACGCTGCTATTATTAGAAACTGAAAAAATCCAGAAATACCTACTTTATTTTATATTATCTATTGTACTAGTATCAATAATCGCGCTTATTAACTACTTCAAAAACAAAAACATAAGGGAACGTATACAAGCAGCCTACAGCACAGAAACTAGAATTTCTAAAAAATTACATGACGAGTTAGCAAATGATGTGTTTTATACCATGACTTTTGCAGAAACACAAGATTTACAAAATCCAGAAAAAAAAGAAACATTACTAAATAACCTAGACCTAATTTATGCTAGAACCCGAAACCTATCTAAAGAAAATAGTCCGATTGAAGTAGGCGAAAATTACGAGTACCTATTAAAACAAATGCTTACAAATTATAAAAGTAAAAACACAGAAATTATTATCAAAAACGGGAAACCTATTAATTGGTCTGCCCTAACTTCCGAAAAAAAGATTGCTATCCAACGCGTTTTACAAGAATTTATGGTAAATATGAAAAAATATAGCCAAGCTAGCTTTGTTGTTATTGGTTTTGATTTAGTCCAAAATACCATAAAAATAAGCTACTCCGACAATGGAATTGGTTTTGCTGAAAAATTAATTTTAAAAAATGGACTACAAAATGTGGAAAACCGTATTCACGCCGTTAACGGAATAGTTACTTTTGAATCCGAACCTAATAAAGGTTTTCGAGCGACAATTTCATTACCAAAATAATAGAACATGTTTACAAAAGTCCTAATAGCTGATGACATCGATTTTAATGATTTAGGAGCAGCACAAATTCTTAATGAGTTAGATGTTGAGGAGGTACAATATGCAAAATATTGCGATGAAGCTTTACTAAAAATTAAAAAAGCTGCACTGGACAATCAACCTTATCAATTACTGATTTCAGACCTTTCCTTCAAAGCAGATCACAATAAAAACCAGCTCAACTCTGGAGAAGAATTAATACAAGCCGTTAGAGCAATCTATCCTGATATTAAAATTATCGTTTTTTCGATCGAAGATCGCTTCCATCGTATTAAACTCCTGTTTGAAGAATTACAAGTAAATGGCTATGTCTTAAAAGGCCGAAATACAATGTATGACTTAAAAATCGCGATTCAAAAAGCCTTTAATAACCAATCAGAAAATATTTCTGCTGAGTTGCAGCATCTATTTCAAGACAAAACAACGAGCGAAATCAATAACTATGATGTACTACTTATCAAGAATTTATCCATAGGGATCTCACAAGAAAGTATGGAAACCGTATTTAAAGAAGCTGGCATTACCCCTAATAGTAAAAGTTCCATCGAAAAACACATCAATAAACTCAAAATATACTTTAAAGCAAATAATACAGTCCATTTAGTGTCCATTGCAAAAGATCTTGGAATAATTTAAAACCAAACCTAAACTTCAAACCTAAAAAAGCTCCTAATTCAAGGAGCTTTTTTTATTATAATTTAATGAATTGGTAATCTACATTTTTTGGCGCATCCTTGTTGCACAGCGATACATTAAATTACGCTAATAGTACAAGCGACAATGTCGAGCTGTCCGCTATATCTTTTTATTTAGCTCTACTCCTACCGATATCTAGCTAAATAAAAAGGATGTCACTTCCATCTCTTGCGCAAATACATTACCCCTAAAACACGTACAATTGCATTAAAACAAAACTTAGATCATTATTATCTAATTATTTTTATCGATTATGGTTTCTCGTAAGGCAATCGTTTTTTATGGCAGTAAGTTTGAAAATAATTGAACACTAACAATATATAGGGCGAGTAACTAAAAATCCATAAGAGTAAGACAAAATTAATTTACAAACATAATAGCATGAAAAAAATTTTATTTTTCGTTTCACTTTCATTAGTGCTAACCTTGGGAAGTTGTGGCGGAAGAGCATCAGTAATGGGAAACTCTAACATGAGTCAAACTAATGTAGAGTTATCTAAAAAGAATTTTAATATACTTGGAAAGGTTTCAGGTGTATCATCAAATACTTATATTCTAGGTATAGGAGGTTCAGCTAACCGTGCGTTATTGGAAAAAGCCAAGAACGAAAGGATGAAAACTGCAAACTTAAGCGGTTCAAAAGCAATAGTTAATGTAACTTATGACAAGCATTTTAACGGCTTCTTCCCATTCTACTCTAAAGTTACAATTACGGCATCTGCCAACATTGCTGAATTTACAGAATAATCATATTGCTTCGTGTGGTCGTTAAAATCCACACGAAGTAACTTTAAAATTACTTATCATTTTAGATAATTTTTTGTTATAGCTGATACAAACAACTAACTTTGAAAACGCTGTAAATTAAAAACTATGATTGATACAATGAAAAAGCTACTTTTTCTTCTCTTTTTCACTATTTCATCCTTTGCCCAACCCAACCTACTATCCTGGAACATAGAAAACTTAGGAAAATCAAAGTCTAATAACGAAATCGCTTTTATGGCGAATACCATTAAAGAGTTTGACATAATTGCTATTCAAGAAGTAGTAGCTGGTTATGGCGGTGCACAAGCAGTAGCAAGACTTGCTGATGAGCTAAATAGAAAAGGTAGTAGTTGGGATTATGTGATCAGTGACCCTACTTCTAGTTCAGCTTACAAAACGGAACGTTATGCTTTTATTTGGAAAAAAAGCAAAATCAAGAAAATAGGTCGTGCTTGGCTTGAGAAGAAGTACAACTTAGAGATTGATCGAGAACCATACTATTGCACATTCGAATATAACAATAAGCAGTTTACGCTGGTTAACTATCATGCGATAACCAAAAATAGACAACCTGAAACGGAAATAAAGTACTTTAAGTTTTTGCCACTAGAATACCCCACACTGAATTTAATTTTCGTAGGTGATTTTAATTGCTCCCAATCCCATTCCGTATTCAATCCATTAAAAAAAATGCGCTTTCAACCTGTATTCATAAATCAAAAAACTTCCTTAAAGAAAGAATGCAATTTAGCTGATTGCTTGGCCTCTGAATTTGATAACATATATTATAATACTACAAAAATAACCGTTAAAAAATTTGGAGTACTTTCATTTTACAAAGAATTCAACTCCTTAAAACAGGCACGTACCATTTCTGATCACATTCCAATTTGGATTAGTTTCGATATAAAATAAAACATGGTAGAGTTTACTTTGATTGACACTATACGAGGATTTAATGCAACATAATTATAGATATTTATAAAAAGTCTTATGAAAAAAAACTCAAAAGACTAGTTTCTGTAAAGCCCAAAGGATTCGAATCTTCGACCGTCCCAATTAAAGATCGGGATGCACTATTCAATTATGATTATAAACAAAAAAACACTCAAATGAGTGGTTTTTGTGAAGGCAGAAGGATTCGAACCTTCGGCAGTCCCGATTAAAGATCGGGATGCACTATTCAATCATGATTATAAACAAAAAAACCACTCAAAAGAGTGGTTTTTGTGAAGGCAGAAGGATTCGAACCTTCGACCGCCTGCTTAGAAGGCAGGTGCTCTATCCAGCTGAGCTATGCCTCCATTTATCTTTTAAAACTTAAATGGCAAAAGTTTTATTGTCGGGGTGGCAGGATTCGAACCTGCGGCCTCCTGCTCCCAAAGCAGGCGCGATAACCGAGCTACGCTACACCCCGTAACAATTTTCAATATATAAATTTTAAAATGTAAAACTTTAAAATTATGCGGAGGGACAGGGACTCGAACCCTGGCACCGGTTACCCGATGACAGTTTAGCAAACTGCTCCATTACCACTCTGGCACCCCTCCAAGCTCAGAGAACGTGTCTCGTTTTGCGGTTGCAAATGTAGCACTTCATTGCCTTACTCACAACTATTTTACCTGTTTTTTTTACTAATTTTTCATATTAATTTAAAACAAGTTCACAATCAAACACATAGCAAGATGTAAAAATACACTTTTGTTACTAAAAAATATAAACCACGATTCAAAATCGAATTTTGTTTAAAAAAGATTAAATTTGCTTCACAAACTAACAATATAAAATCATGAACAAAAGAGTTGTCATCGTTTCTGCCGTTAGAACCCCCATTGGAAGTTTCATGGGAGGATTATCAACAATCACTGCACCTAGATTGGGCGCAATAGCGATTAAAGGGGCATTAGATAAAATTAATTTAGATCCAAATTTAGTAGACGAAGTCCTTATGGGTAACGTCGTTCAAGCAGGTACAGGACAAGCTCCTGCCAGACAAGCCGCTATATATGCTGGTTTACCAGACACAGTTGCTTGCACCACTATAAATAAAGTATGTGCTTCAGGAATGAAGGCTGTAATGATGGGAGCGCAATCAATTCAAGCGGGCGATGCTGAAATTGTAGTTGCTGGCGGAATGGAAAACATGAGTTTAATTCCACATTATGTGCACATGAGAAACGGAACCAAATTTGGCCCCACTACTATGGTAGACGGTTTACAAAAAGATGGTTTGGTCGACGCTTACGACAACAATGCAATGGGTGTTTGTGCTGACTTGTGCGCGACAGAATATGAATTCAGCAGAGAAGACCAAGATAACTATGCAATTCAGTCATACGAGCGATCAGCTAAAGCGTGGGAAGCTGGTAAATTTGATCAAGAAATTGTACCTGTTGCCGTACCCCAAAGAAAAGGAGATCCTATTATCATTTCTAAAGACGAGGAATTTACTAATGTAAAAATAGACCGTATCCCTACTTTGAATGCCGTTTTTTCTAAAGATGGGACCGTAACAGCTGCAAACGCTTCTACCATCAATGATGGTGCTGCTGCGCTAATATTGATGAGTGAGGAAAAAGCACAAGCATTAGGTTTAAAACCTTTAGCTTACATTAAAAGCTATGCTGATGCTGCGCAAGAACCTAAGTGGTTTACTACTAGCCCCTCAAAAGCGCTTCCTAAAGCATTAGACAAAGCGGGTATAACTTTGGCTGATGTTGATTTTTTCGAATTTAACGAAGCTTTTGCTGTAGTAGGTTTAGCAAACTCAAAAATTTTAGGACTTGATAATAACAAAGTTAATGTTAATGGAGGTGCAGTTTCATTAGGTCATCCACTTGGATGCTCTGGAGCTAGAATCATCGTAACATTGCTGAATGTATTAGAGCAAAACAATGCTAAAACAGGAGCTGCTGCAATTTGCAACGGTGGTGGTGGTGCATCGGCTATCGTTATTGAAAGAGTATAATAAAGTAAAATAATTATAGATGTTTGGAATTTGCAATCTGGCTATAATCCCACTTCGGTTTGAACCAAGTGATAAAAGCGAAATTGTTTCTCAAGTTTTATTTGGAGAGCATTTTGAAGTTTTAGAGCAAGCACAGCAATGGTCTCGTATTAAGTTACATTATGATTCCTATGAAGGTTGGGTTGACTCTAAACAATATCAAATACTCTCTGAAGCAAACTACAACCAATTATCTAGTGATGCTGTTATTTTAAGTGCAGATTTAATAGAATACATAACAGGAGATAACAATATGTTGCTCCCTATTCCATTAGGATCTTCCTTGTCATTTCTTAATCACAACGAAATCAATCGTTATAATTATGATTTTGAAGGAAACAAAACGAATGGAGTAAAAGATAAAAAACACATTATAAATACCGCTTATTTGTACTTGAACGCACCTTATTTATGGGGCGGGAAAACACCTTTTGGAATTGATTGTTCAGGCTTTACTCAAATGGTATACAAGTTGAATGGTTACAAACTGCTACGAGATGCTTCTCAGCAAGCAATGCAGGGGGAGCCATTAAGCTTTATCGAAGAAAGCGAGCCTGGTGATCTAGCGTTTTTTGACAACGAGGAAGGAAATATTATTCATGTAGGTATCATTATGGAAAACAATTACATTATTCACGCGAGTGGTAAAGTTAGAATCGACCGTCTCGACCACCTTGGAATCTATAATCCCGAAATTAACAAGCACACACATAAACTTCGAGTTATTAAAAAAATAATTTAAATACAAAACCTATCTAAATCAGATAGGTTTTTTTTTGTTATCGAAAGTTCCAAAACTCTTTCACAGCACAAGCAATGTTAGCAGGATAAAAATTAGTTATCACTACCTAAACATGGGTACTACTTCTGTGACCCTATTTAAGCATTAAAATCAAAATACTTACCAACACTACAATTTCCTTCAAGAAATAAAAGTCAGTATTAAAAATCAAGATCTACATTCAAGCCATTGTAAAGAGCAAATATGTTTTTTTTTAGAAAAACATACTAAAGGCACGATGTCCCTACTCCACTATAAAAACAATTATCCGCACCTACCCCGCATTATTTAGACCAAATTAGTCTATAAACGTTAAAAAAATAAAACACACCCCTTAAATAAAGGAGTGAAATAGAATTTATTTGCTTTTTTTAACCATAAGAACATTTTTTAGAGTTGAGAAAAATATAATTATTTAAAGAGATTTTATTAATTCTTTAGAATTAAGGATCGAAATTTTGTTATTAATAATTCTGCATCTAACTGACAAAAAAAAATCATTATCGTTCTAAATCTCAATTAAAAGTTGATAAATTCGCCTCACTGATTAATTAAATAATAATCACTATTTAACTAAAAACGCAAAATAATTATTACCAATTTATTGATTATTCAAACAATAATTAAATAAAATTATTCAAAATCGTATAATTATAAAATATTAAACATTAGTAATAATAAAAGATTCACACCCCTTAAAAAGAACAAGTAGCAACACGCTAAAACAATAACTAAAACTAAAACCATACAATCATGAAAAAAATCGAAGCTATCATTCGAAAATCAAAATTTGACGAAGTCAAAGAAGCTTTGCATAAGATCGAAGTTAATTTTTTCACCTACTGGGACGTTACTGGAGTAGGTAACGAAAAAGAAGGACATGTTTACAGAGGAATTACATACAGCACCTCTGATATCCAAAGAAGATATATCTCCATCGTAGTTTCGGATTCTTTTTTAGAAAAAACAGTAGATGCTATCATTGGTGCTGCAGCAACTGGTATGGTGGGAGATGGGAAAATTTTTGTTTCGGATATAATTGAAACGTACAGAATTAGAACGAAGGAAAAAGGTAATGACGCAGTAAACTAAACAAGAAAAACAAATTATAAAAAGATATATTATGGATACAAATGGAGTATTAGATTTAATGTGGGTATTAATCTGCGCTATATTAGTGTTTTTCATGCAAGCTGGTTTCACATTGGTAGAAACTGGATTTTCAAGATCAAAAAATGCTGGTAATATAATAATGAAAAATTTAATGGATTTTTGCATTGGTAGCATTGCCTTTTGGGCTCTCGGTTACTCTTTGATGTACGGAGATTCAATTAGTGGTTTTATCGGGACTCCAAGTTTGTTCTTTGACACTGCAGCCGATATGCACAGTTTATTTTTTCAAACTGTATTTGCTGCCACTGCAGCTACGATTGTTTCTGGGGCAATTGCCGAAAGAACTAAATTCACAACTTATTTATTTTTCTCTCTCTTAATGACTTTAGTTATCTACCCAATCTCTGGTAGTTGGGTATGGAATGCAGGTGGATGGTTAGCTCAATTAGGGTTTACTGATTTTGCTGGCTCTACAGTTGTACACTCTTTAGGAGGATGGGCCTCATTAGTGGCAGCAATAATGGTTGGACCACGAATTGGTAAATACAATCTTGATGGAACTACAAATGCAATTCAAGGTCACAGTTTGATGCTAGGAGCTTTAGGTGTATTCATTTTATGGATGGGATGGTTTGGGTTTAATCCAGGGTCACAATTAGCCATTTCAGGAGACAACGCACTAGCTGTGGCGAGCATCTTTATAACAACTAATTTAGCCGCAGCTTCTGGTGCTATAGCAGCTATGTTTTTAACATGGATGATATATAAAAAACCAGATATTTCAATGACTCTAAATGGAGTATTAGCAGGACTTGTTGGTGTAACTGCAGGTTGCGCTGCTGTAAGCCCAGCCGGTGCTTTTGCGATAGGAATCATCTGCGGTATTTCGGTTGTATTCTCGATAGAATTCATCGACAAAAAACTAAAAATTGACGATCCTGTCGGGGCGATATCAGTACACGGTGTGTGCGGTGCAATAGGAACATTGCTCGTTGGTGTTTTTGCAACTGATGGAGGATTGCTATATGGTGGAGGATTTGAAAAATTGGGCATTCAGGCTATTGGAGTTTTCTCAATTGCAGCATGGGCACTAGCTACATCATTTGCAGTACTGTTTATATTGAAAAAAACAATGGGACTAAGAGTAAGCAAGGAGGAGGAAATTGACGGACTTGATATTCACGAACATGGAACAAATTGTTACAATGACTAAGTATTATCTATGAAATTACACTTTTGCAGCCTCAAATCATTAAAATCAGTATCTAAACTAAACTGTTTTTAAGCAAAAAAGTAAATTGTTTAAGAAAATACTAATTAAATAGCCATGATAAAATTATTTTATCGTGGCTATTTTTTATTTTTTATCTGCTGCCCTACTTTTAAATCTGTCGAAAAAAAGGTAAGGAAATTTTCAATCTTTTTATACTGAAACTTCTTTAAGAGTAAACATAAATAGGATAAATAACCAACGTAACACAAATTATTTATTTTAGAACTTAGAACTCCTTACACAACTAAACTGTCTCTTCATTAAAAAAGACTAAAAAAAATTGAAATACATTCGCTTTTAGAATTTTGTATCGTAATATTGCAATATACTTATATATTATGGGAATTACTAAATCAGAAAATTTTACGCAGGAACAGAATGACTTGGCAACTTTGGCGAAAGCCATAGGACATCCAGCTAGAATTGCAATCATCCAATATCTAATCAAGGTAAATAGTTGCATCTGCGGCGACATAGTAAATGAACTACCACTTTCGCAACCTACTGTTTCACAACACCTCAAGGAATTAAAAAACGCAGGATTGATCAAAGGAAACATAGAAGGAAATGCAATCTGCTATTGCTTGAATGAGGAAGGATTTAAGAAAATTGAAAATTTCTTCCTTGCCATTAATACGTTTTTCAAACCCATAAAAAATAATTGTTGTTAACTATAAAAACATTAAATAAATGAAACTATCTGAAATCAAAAAAGTACTTGCTACTTTAGATAATGTAGCATTCCAATTACCAAACGGGACTTTTGTTCCAGAGCATTTTCACGTAACCGAAGTAGGATTAATTACAAGAAATTTTATCGATTGTGGTGGCAAAGTACGTAAAGAGTCCGTCGTTAACTTTCAATTATGGAATGCTAATGACTTAGATCACCGCCTAAAGCCAAAAAAACTAATGAATATCATATCCCTATCGGAACGAACTCTTGGTATTCTTGATAATCAGATAGAGGTCGAATACCAATCAGAGACAATTGGAAAGTATGATCTTGACTTTAACGGGAACAACTTTGTATTAGTCAATAAACAAACTGCTTGTTTAGCTGAAGATCAATGTGGTATTCCTCAGAAAGAAAGTAAAACAGAAGCAAATTCTAATCAACAAAATACGTGTACTCCTGGCGGAGGTTGTTGCTAACTAAATTTAAATTTTAATGAACAGTGCACCTACTCTATTTCATGCTTTAGAACAGCAAATAAAAAAGAATTCATTTGACACAATTTCGAGCGATAGAAAATTAGAGCTTGACTCTCTTATTAATTATATACAAGAGAAGACAAATGCTAAACAAAAAATTCGACTGAATTTTATTTGTACTCATAATTCACGCAGAAGTCATTTAGCGCAAATTTGGGCACAAACTGCTGCTGCTTATTACAATATTAGTAATGTGACATGCTATTCAGGAGGTACTGAAGCTACTGCTTTGTTCACAGCTGTTGCTACCACTTTACGTAACACTGGTTTTGAAGTTACCTCGTTATCCCAAGGAAATAATCCAGTTTATAGCATTAAATACAGCGAAAACGAGCATCCTGTTATCGGTTTTTCAAAAAAATACGATGATCGTTTTAATCCAAATACTGAATTTGCTGCAATATTAACATGCTCAAGCGCAGATCAAGGGTGTCCCTTTATTGCTGGTGCTGAAAAGCGCATACCACTCCCTTTTGAAGATCCTAAACAATACGACAATACGCCGTTACAAACGGAAAAATACATGGAAAAAAGTATTGAAATAGCTGCAACTCTACTGTATGTGTTTTCTCAAATAAAATAAAATAAAATAAATATATGTCAGCCAATAAATGTACTCCTGCAATCTCTAGAAAAAAGTTAAGTTTTTTAGACCGGTACCTAACCTTATGGATCTTCCTAGCTATGCTTCTAGGAGTAGCGATTGCTAACTTTATACCTTCAAGCGGAAACTTTATCAATTCGTTTTCTAACGGTACCACTAATATTCCACTCGCCATTGGATTAATTTTAATGATGTATCCACCCTTGGCGAAAGTAAAATATGAGAAAATGGGTCGAGTTTTTAAAGATATTAAAGTCTTATCTGCCTCCCTCCTACTAAATTGGATTATAGGACCTTTTGTAATGTTTTTTCTTGCCTTATATTTTTTAAATGATTACCCTGAGTATATGATTGGGGTTATTTTGATTGGTTTAGCACGTTGCATTGCTATGGTAGTAGTATGGAATGACCTTGCAGATGGAAATAGAGAATACGCGGCAGGTTTAATTGCCCTAAATAGTATTTTTCAAGTTTTGCTCTACAGTGTGTATGCCTATTTTTTTATTACTATTTTACCTCCTTACTTCGGCTTTACCGGTTTTGAAGTAAACATAAGTATAAGGGAAATCGCAGCAAGTGTAGGTATTTATCTAGGTATTCCGTTTGCTTTAGGGATTATTAGTCGCTACGCATTAATTTATTTTAAGGGAGAACCATGGTTCACGACTCAATTCATTCCAAAGGTTTCTCCAATTACATTAATGGCACTATTATTCACCATTATACTCATGTTTAGTCTTAAAGGCGAATTAATCGTTCAAATTCCTTTTGATGTGCTTCGTATAGCTGCACCTCTTGTCATATATTTTTTATTCATGTTTATATTAAGTTTTTTCGTTGGTAAATATTTTGGTGCCGATTATTCAAAGAGCACTGCAATTGCATTTACTGCAACAGGTAATAATTTCGAACTGGCGATCGCTGTAGCGATTGGTGTATTTGGTATCAATAGCGGTCAAGCTTTTGCTGGCGTTATAGGACCATTAGTAGAGGTTCCCGCTCTTATTGCACTTGTAAACGTTGCTTTTTGGTTTAGAAAAAAATATTTTTCACAAAACTATATTAGCAATTAGTGGATTTACGGTGAAAAATGAAATATTTTGTTTAATTAAATGTTAAAATACTTAAACAAGCAATAAATTTACATATCTTTGAATATCTTAATTTAATTAACCATAAAATATTGAACATGACAGTAGTAAAAACAATTAGTACCTTTTTGTTGTTAGGAGTAATCGCAACCTCTTGTGGAGACAAAAAGAAATCTGAGTCAACAGAAATGACAGACACAACAGCAGTAGCAATGGACACTACAGTTGTAGTTGAAACACCAAACATTGTAGGTGTTGCAGCTGGGAACGAAGACTTCTCTACACTTGTAACAGCTGTAAAAGCTGCAAATTTAGTAGAAACATTAAGCAGCGAAGGCCCATTTACAGTATTTGCTCCGAATAACGCGGCATTTGCAAAATTACCAGTTGGTACTGTAGACACACTACTAAAGCCAGAAAATATAGAAAAATTAAAATCAGTTCTTACGTACCACGTAGTAGCTGGTAAATTTGATGCAGCAACAGTAACTGATGCTATTACTAAAAACAATGGTAAATACACTGTAACTACGGTTCAAGGTGGTACAATCGTTTTAAGTATCAAAGATGGAAAAGTTATGCTGACTGATGCTAACGGTGGAACGGCGACTGTAATACTTGCTGACGTTGCAGCATCAAATGGTGTGATTCATGTTATTGATACAGTTGTAATGCCTAAATAATAAGATTGAAGGAAACAGCAAACGTTTCTTTAAAACCGTTACAGCAATGTAACGGTTTTTTTTGTCAACTATTTTCACGTGTAGACTAGCATTTGCTGTAATCACTGATCCATTGACTCAAAATTTTCATACTTAATTAGAATATAGTACTCTTGTACATAATTTTAACTCTTTTTAACCAACGATGAATATAAAAGACATTACAGGCCAATACACTATTTCAGGAAACAATCAGGATGGCGAGCAAAATAACTACAGTGGTTTACTTACTCTATCACTTGATAATAACAATAGAATTAAAGCGAGATGGGTTATCGGAAAAGATCAAATTCAAGAGGGTAACGGCTTTTTTAGAGACAACATTTTAGTTATAAATTTTAGATATGTAGGCGAAAACAATGCGGTTTTTAAAGGCGTAGCAATTTACCGTTGCATAACTGCTGATATTTTAGATGGTTTTTGGTCTGAAAAGCACGGAAACCCACTCTACCTCGGTACCGAAAGTTGCCTAAGAATTGCGACTCTCAACAACTAAGAAAGTTACTTTTTTTTTAGATTTTATGTTATAGCGCAAATATCTAAACACATTTTACACGTTAAATTATTCCATCACAAATCTCAATATTTTAGTAAGTTAAAAATCATTGACCTATTTCTACTACTAGGTTTTGTATTGCTATGCTATTTTTTAGGTTCATCCAAAATTGTTTTACTACTTTTACAGCTATAAAACCCACAATTATGTCAACCGCAAAAAAAGACTACAAGAGAATCACTACAAAGTCATTGATAGAGATGAAAGCTAACGGAGAGAAAATATCAATGTTAACTGCCTATGATTATACAATGGCTAAAATTGTTGACACGGCTGGTATTGACGTAATACTTGTGGGAGATTCAGCTAGTAATGTGATGGCTGGGCACGAGACAACTTTACCTATAACATTAGACCAAATGATATACCATGCTTCTTCCGTAGTGAGAGCTATAGAAAGAGCATTAGTAGTAGTCGATTTACCGTTTGGTAGTTACCAATCTGATCCTAAAGAGGCTTTACGTTCCTCTATTAGAATTATGAAAGAAAGTGGTGGCCATGCAGTTAAATTGGAAGGTGGAAAAGAAATAAAAGAATCGATTAAGAAAATTTTAAATGCAGGTATACCAGTAATGGGGCACTTAGGTTTAACACCGCAATCAATCTATAAATTTGGGACTTACACTGTACGTGCCAAAGAGGAAGAAGAGGCAGACAAACTAATCGAAGATGCAAAATTATTAGAAAGAATAGGTTGTTTTGCCCTAGTTCTAGAAAAAATACCAGCTCATTTAGCTGAGAAAGTTGCAAAAAGCATTTCTATTCCTGTAATTGGTATTGGTGCAGGTGGCGGTGTAGATGGTCAAGTACTTGTAATTCATGACATGCTAGGAATGAACAATGAATTTAGTCCTCGTTTTTTAAGAAGGTACATGAATTTATATGAAGGAATGACAACTGCAATAGGACAATATGTTGCTGACGTAAAATCAAGCGACTTCCCAAATGATAAAGAGCAATATTAAAAATGTATTTTTGAAAGAAGTGGTAGAATATCATTATCAAGACCTATTTTTCCTTAAAAAATTAGAAAAGCTAATAACTCATTCAACTATTTACATAGCGAGTACTATTTTTCACATTTAACATGTAGCAGGTCTTGAAAACGGATTAGCTAAATTTTTCAAAACTAGCAATACATCACTTTTAACAATAATAAGTGAATCTTTTTCGTCTCAAAAAAAAGGTTCAAAATACTTTATGAAAGAAATATCTAATAAATCAAACCTCCAAGTACTTCATGAAGATAACCACATAATCGTGGTTAATAAGCGTGTAGGGGATATTGTTCAAGGTGATAAAACGGGTGACAAACCACTTAGCGATATTGTAAAAGAATATATTAAAGAAAAATACAACAAGCCAGGAGAGGTTTATTTGGGTGTAGTACATCGATTAGATAGACCAACAACAGGAATTGTGGTATTTGCTAGAACAAGTAAAGCATTAACAAGGCTAAACGAGTTGTTTAAAAATAGAGAAACTCAAAAAACATATTGGGCAATAGTTAAAAATAAGCCCGAGCAAAGGCAAGCAAAGTTAATTCATTTCATTAAAAGAAATGAGAAAAACAATACTTCTAAAGCACATACTAAAGAAGTACCTGATAGCAAATTAGCAAGTTTAGATTACACAATCTTTAAAGAGTTAAATAATTATTATGCTCTAGAGATTAATTTACATACTGGTAGACATCATCAAATTAGGGCACAACTGGCTGCTATTAATTGCCCTATAAAAGGAGACCTAAAATACGGTTTCGATCGCTCTAACCCAGATGGAGGTATTCATTTACATGCTCGAAAATTAGTTTTTATACATCCAGTAACTAAAGAGGATCTTTTTGTAGTGGCGCCGGTTCCGGCTGAAGTGGTTTGGCAAGCGCTGTAATTTTACTAAATAAAAATAAATATTTAAAATTTTAAAATTAACTTGCATTGCAAATAAGCAAGCTACTTTAAAATGAATTATAAAGAAAATATAGAATATCGTAAAGATGTATTAAAAAAATTACTTAATAATCTAATCCTACATGAAGATGAAATTGTAGAAGCGTTATACAAAGATTTCAAAAAACCCGCTTTTGAATCAGTTATTACTGAAACAAATTATGTAATTACCGAATTAAAACACACCATAAAAAATATGAAGTCTTGGTCTAAACGATCAAGAGTTCTACCCTCACTAATAAATTTCCCTTCTCGCGATTACATTTACAAAGAACCGTACGGTAAAGTTTTGATAATTGCACCTTGGAACTATCCCTATCAATTGGCTTTATGCCCGCTTGTATCAGCAGTGGCAGCAGGAAATCAGGTGGTTGTTAAACCATCTGAATTAACACCTAATACCTCGGCCATCATCACTAAAATCATTCACAAAACGTTTGACATAAATCATGTAGATGTCAAAGAAGGTGGTGTTGAAGTATCTACACAATTACTAGCACAACGCTGGGATTACATCTTTTTTACTGGCAGTATTCCAGTTGGAAAAATTGTCGCAAAAGCCGCGGCAGAACATCTGACTCCAACTACTTTAGAACTAGGTGGTAAAAGCCCATGTATTATAGATGAAACTGCTAATTTAAAATTAGCAGCTAAAAGAATTGTGTGGGGTAAATTTTTGAATGCGGGACAAACCTGTGTTGCCCCAGATTATTTGTTAGTACATCAAGATGTAAAATCTAAATTTGTAGACTTTTTAAAAAGTGAAATCACATTAGCCTACAGCGAAAACCCTGAAACTTCAAAAGATTTTGCTCGCATTGTGAACAGTAAAAATTGGGAACGTGTAAAAGGATTAATAAATCCTGAAAAAGTTATTTTTGGCGGAAAGTCGTCAGCAAATTCTCTATACGTCGCTCCGACTTTGGTAGAGGAAACGGACTTAGAAAGCGCAATTATGCAGGAAGAAATTTTTGGACCAGTTTTGCCCATTTTGACTTATTCAAGTAAAGCCGATATTCAAATTATATTTTCGAAATACGAGAAACCATTGGCCTTATATGTATTTACAGAAAACAATAGCTTTGCAAATGAAATTATAAAAAAATATTCATTTGGCGGTGGTTGTGTCAATGATACGGTGATTCATCTTTCTAATAGTAGGTTACCATTTGGTGGTGTAGGCCATAGTGGCTCAGGTGCTTATCATGGAAAATTTAGTTTTGACACTTTTTCTCATAAAAAAAGTATGATAAAAAAAGCAACTTGGCTAGATTTGCCGTTACGATATGCCCCTTACAAAGACAAATTAGCATTAGTGAAGAAATTATTAAAATGGACATAACCAAAAATAGTAACCAAAATTAAAAACTAAATCATTACCTCTTTAAACATGAACGATAAGAAACTTAAAATTGAAGCTTTAAAAGAAAATGGATATCAATTAGAATTTGAAAACGTATTCAACCTCGCTTTCGATAACTATAAAAAAATTGCCTTATATGCTGGCTTGATGATTTTCGTTTTTTCAATACTAATGGGAATCCTATTTAGCGTAGGAATCATTTCTTATCTGGGCGTTGCACAATTTACTGAGATGATGAAACCCGAAAATTTACAAGCAGAAGTAATGTCAGAAAATATTAAAGCATTACTAATTGTTGCAACTGTGATTGGAGTTGCCCTATTAAGCCCATTTTATGCTGGATTAATAAAGATGGCACATTCTGCTCAAAAAGATGAAGAATTTCATGTGTCAACGGTTTTTTCTTATTACAAAGCACCTCACTTTAAGGAACTTGTTATTGCAGCTTCACTGATAGCATTATTCAGTTCAACTATTAATTCTGCAATTACTTATTTAGGAATACAATACTTAGAAATACTTGTTTCAACAATAATTAGTTTCATTACTATGTTAGTCATTCCATTGATTATCTTTAGTGATTTAAAAGCAACAGATGCTATAACATCGAGTATTGTTCTTGTATCTAAACAACCTTTACTTTTGATAGGTCTGTACATAATATCCTCCCTTGCTTCCTTAATTGGAATATTTGGATGTTGCATTGGAATATTTTTTACCATCCCATTCATGTATTCATTCTATTTTGCTACTTACAGCCAAATTGTAGGATTTGATCAAAATACAATTGAAGAACATTTTTAATTAGCCCGATAAACTTCAAATTAGCATCTTTACTGTGAGATTAATAATAGTATAATTTTTTTTTATGATTTTTTTCTTTACATTTAGCTAGGTTAGGAACGTATTAAAATCATACTTAATCAATAATCTATGGAACTATATTTCATTATTTTTCAAAATCATATAGCGACTAGCTTAGGTTTCGATAATGATTATATCCCTGCATTCATTAGTTCACAACAATTAGTGGACAGTCTAACCTTTAACAAAAATTTATTTAGAACTTTTTTACCAATTATTTACATCTTTATATTTTCATTGATCTTTAAATTTTTCAAAATTAATTACAATATAAAAAATAATTTAGTTTCAAATTTCACCAAAGAGAAATCGTCTTCGAAAGAATTTCAACTTTATTTTCTCTTCACTGGTCTGATTTTATTAACGCTAGAAATTACATTTGAAGCTTTTAAGTTAAGACCTAAGAGTCTTTTTATTCCAAATACTGTCATAGCGGTACTTTTAATTACAATTTACTTTATAAGCTTAAAATCAAAATTAGTATTCGAGAATATTCAAAAAATTTTCAAAATATTTTTTGTTACCGCTTTTCTATATGTTTGCCGGAATTTAATTGCTTCCGAGAAAGACGGGATACCTGTTATTGCTTTTTTATTATTTATATTTTTTTCCTTTAATGTACTAAAACCTAGAAAATTTTATAACTTTTACATCGCTTTTATAGCCGTGTTTTTGCTGGTTGTACATACACTGCGACTTATTCCTATAGACACCATAGCGATATTAATCAATTATAGTCTAATTGTTATTTGTATTAATTATATCAGACACTTGACTGTGGTGGCTACAAATGATAAATTTCTTTTTAATAATCAAATTATTAATAAAGGAAACTCTTTGATTATAGCTATTAATAAAAAAAATGAAATTGTTTTTTGTAGTGAAACGATTAAATCACTTCTAGGCTACACCGTAGAGGAAGCTCTTTGTGATGGATATTGGACATTAACCGAAACCTCGGCTAACAACACTATTGATGACATTGACAACGCTAATAGTGCTGCGATACAAATTACAAAAGTAAAATGTAAAAATGGAGACTATAAGTTTATCCAATGGAATGACAAAAAATTCTCTGAAGATTTGCTAATCGGAATTGGCCAAGATGTTACGGAGCATGTTAAGACACAAAAAAGGTATGAAAACCTGGTTGAAAGCGCATATGATTTGATTTATGAGTTAAATCATGACGGAAACTTTACTTTCATTAACAAAAATTCTGAAATTATTACCGGATATAGTCTCGAGGAACTGTATCAAATCAAATTTGTGCAATTAATCCAAAGTCCATATAAAGCAACAGTATTTGAATTTTATTTTAGGCCATCAAAGGAATTCGAAAATTTTCCCATTCTTGAGTTTCCAATTCTAACAAAACAAGGAGAAGAAGTTTGGCTTTCGCAAAAAGTAACGATCCTCAGAGATGAAAAACAGGAAATTACCGGATATTCTATAATAGCAAGAGACATAACGATTTTAAAAAAAATTGAAAAAGAAAAAGCAGATAGACAACTTAAAAATTTAAATTTCAGTGAGGTTCTAAAAAGTTTTACCGAAAAAAGTTATTCCAACTCTGAAAGTATCGAAGATAAATTAAAAATCATTTTACAACTCACAAGTAAAACTATAGGTGTTTGTAGGGCAAGTTATTGGGAATATGATCCAGAAAAAATAACATGTGTTTATTTATATGAATTTTCAAATGAAAAATTTAGTTTCTCTACCGGAATTCAGTTGAGTCGAAAATCATATCCTATCTATTTTTCAACAATAGAGAATAAGACGCAAGTAGTTGCCTCTAATGTATACACGAATAACATTTGCGTTGAGTTGTGTAAAGATTACATTGCCGATAATAACATTAAATCTTTATTAGATACACCCGTTTTTTTAAATGGAGTTTTAAAAGGAATCATCTGCTTTGAAACTACTCAGATTGTAAAGCATTGGGACAACGAAGATATTAATTTTGCACGTTCTGTTTCTGATATTATTGCTATTGGATTCGAATCTAAAATGAGACTTGATATTCAAGAAAAACTTACTTATAAAAGTGAGCTACTTGCTGCTATGACGCTGTGTACTGAGAAATTTTTGAATAATAAAGACATTGGTAATATGTTTAGTGACGTTCTTATTATTATGGGAAATGCAACAAAGTCACATCGCGCATACTACTACGAAAACAATCCAAAAGAAAAAACAATTAGTCAAAAATACAGATGGATTAAGGATGAATTAACTCTTGCTAAAAACAATCCTCTCCTACAGCATCTACCTTATCCTTTTTTCGAGGAATTACTACACCCCTTATTAGATAATAAAATCTATAGTGCCTGCGTATCTAGAATAGTTAATAAATCACTCCGAGATAAACTTATTAATGTCGAGGTAAAATCATTAATCTTGTTTCCCATTTTTGTAAAGGACAGATTTCATGGGTTTTTAGGTTTCGATGATACTAATGAAGAACGAGTTTGGAATGAAGATGAAGTAAATATTTTGCAAACCTTAGCACGAAACATTTCAGCATCAATTGAACAAATCGACTCTGAGACCATTATATATGAAAGTGAAGAGAAATTCAGACTACTAGCAAGTAATATACCTGGTACAGTTTATCTAGCAGAAAATGATCAGACTTATACAAAAATATACCTCAACGATGAAATTGAAAAATTAACAGGTTATGATAAAAATTTATTTTTATCAAATAAACTACTTTTTACTGATCTAATTCATCCCGATGATGCAGCGCAAACTATGTCAGAGATCAAAGCAAATTTATTACTTAATCAAGGTTTTCATCTGACTTTTAGAATAATCCGAAAAGACCAAAAAATTGTTTGGGTCGAAGAATTTGCTGATGTTATTATTAAAAATAAAAAAATAGCTTATATCGAAGGTATTATGTTTGATATTACACAACGTAAGGAAGCAGATGAAGCTATTAAAGGACGTGACTATGCAGAAGCAGCGAACAGAGCGAAATCAGAGTTCTTAGCAAATATGAGCCACGAAATCAGGACGCCTCTTAACGGGATAATCGGTTTTACGGATCTCTTGATGAAAACTAAGCTTGAGGCAATACAACAAAAGCATATGAATACAGTTAATCAATCTGCTCATACATTGCTAGAAATTATAAATGACATCTTAGATTTTTCTAAAATTGAAGCCGGTAAATTAGATCTTTTTATAGAAAAACATCATGTTCGCGAATTATTAAAAGAAATAACAGATCTTATCCTATATGAAGCAAATCAAAAAAATCTTAAGTTAGAACTCAATATACAACAAAATATTCCTTTCTATTTTTGGACTGATACAGTTAGGTTAAAGCAAATATTAATTAATTTACTGGCAAATGCAGTGAAATTTACTGAGAAAGGCTCTATACAATTAAACGTAACGCTCGTCAAACAAATTAGTCTAAACAAGACAAGAATTCGTTTCTCAGTAATTGATTCTGGAATTGGAATACAAGAGAAAAATAAAACCAAAATTTTCAAGGCTTTCTCTCAGGAAGACAGTTCAACAACAAAGAAATTTGGAGGGACAGGATTAGGACTAACCATTTCAAATAAGTTACTAGGACTTATGAAAAGCCGTTTACAGTTAGAAAGTCAAGTTGGTATAGGAAGTGAATTTTATTTTGACCTTGATTTAAAAACAACTAACGAAATGGACTTTAATCTTAGTCTTTTTGAAAAAAACAATACTTCAGATAATCTGCTTCTTTTCCAAACTAACGAACAGTTGCATAACTTAAAAGTGATGCTTGTTGAAGATAATAAAATCAATATGTTATTGCTCAAAACAATAATTAATAATCTGCTAGTAAACCCTACTATTTATGAAATACCAGATGGCTTAGCAGCAGTGAACGAATTTGAAACAATCAATCCAGATATTATTTTTATGGATATTCAAATGCCTAAAATGAATGGATATCAAGCTACTGCTGAAATTCGAAAAACGATACTTGGTAAAATGACACCAATTATTGCCATTACTGCTGGGACTGAAAAAGAAGAAAAAAACAAATGCCTGGAAATAGGAATGAACGACTACATTTCAAAGCCTATAATAAAAGGAGCAATTGAAGAAACATTTTTAAAATGGATGCTTTAATTTCAAAGCATCTAATAACTATAAAAACTACACACTATGAAATGGAAAGGTAGAAGACAAAGCGATAATGTTGAAGACAGACGAGGGATGTCATCAGGTGGTAAAACTATCGTGGGTGGTGGACTTATTGGAATCGTAATTTTACTTCTAAATGTTTTTGGTGGCGAAAACGGACAAATGGTAGGTAATATCCTAGAACAAACACAGGGGAAGCAAAGCGCTCCAACAGAACAGCGAGATTTAACTGCTAAAGAACTTGAGGAACAAGCTTTTGTCAAAACATTAATAGCAGATAATGAAGATGTTTGGATCAAAATTTTTCAAGAAAACAGTATGACTTATAAAGAACCTAATATGGTCCTTTTCAGTGGTGCAGTTAGCACTGAGTGTGGTAATGCAACCTCTGATTCTGGACCTTTTTACTGTCCTGCAGATCAAAAAGTATATATGGATTACACCTTTTTTGAAGAGCTAAAAACTCGTTTTGGTGCCCAAGGTGGTGAATTTGCTACCGCTTACGTAATTGCACACGAGATTGGACATCACGTTCAAACCTTGTTGGGTACCTCATCAAAAATGCGCCAAATGCAACAAGGAAAATCAAAAGCCGAAGCCAATAAGTTATCAGTAGCATTAGAACTACAAGCCGATTTTTATGCTGGAGTTTGGACACATTACAACCAAAATATGAAAAATTTTCTTGAAGATGGTGATATTGAAGAAGCACTAAGTGCGGCTCATGCTGTAGGTGACGACGCTATTCAATCTAAAATGCAAGGACATATTGTTCCGGAATCATTTACGCATGGCACATCAGAACAACGTAAATATTGGTTTATGAAAGGATATAAAACGGGAGATATAAATCAAGGAAATACTTTTGCCGAAATAAAATAAAAAATAAAAGAATTTAAAAATGGGACAGTGTCCCATTTTTTTTTGATCTAAGCAAATCATATCTGTACGATAAATTACCTCCTAGTTTTAATGAATAGTTAGTTAATCATTCTTCATTCAGAAAGTTAAACCAACTTAATTCACTCTTAGATAACATTTTAAAAAACAAAGGAATAATCAAAACAACATCAAAAAAATTAGCAGTACCTTTGCAGCTACTTAAAGAAGCATATTAAAAAATACTAGTTGCTTCATAAACACCATTTATGTCATTCAATTCATTAGGTTTATCTGATGCGCTACTAAAAGCCATCAGCAAAAAAGGATACACGAATCCTTCTCCAATACAACAAAAAGCAATACCACCCATTTTAGAAGGTAAAGATGTATTAGCATCAGCACAAACAGGAACAGGAAAAACAGCTGGTTTTACACTACCTATTTTGCAAATATTATCGCAAGGAAAGCACTTAAGCAATAGACCGGTTCGTGCTTTAATTTTGACTCCCACAAGAGAGTTAGCAGCACAAATTCTTGCAAATATTAAAGAGTACAGCGAATTCTTGGATTTACGAACCACTGTATTGTTTGGTGGTGTAAACCAGAAACCCCAAGTAGCACAATTGCGTCAAGGAATTGATATACTAGTAGCGACTCCTGGTCGTTTGCTGGATCTGCACAATCAAGGATTATTATCTCTTGCAAAAGTAGAAATATTAGTCCTAGATGAAGCCGATCGTATGTTAGACATGGGATTTGTTAGAGATATCGAGAAAATAATAAAATTAGTTCCTGCAAAAAGACAGAACTTAATGTTCTCGGCTACCTTTTCCAAAGACATCAAAAAACTGGCTACGGGAATTTTAAACAACCCAGTACATGTAGAGGCTACTCCTGAGAACACGACCGTAGACGCCATTACTCAAAAAGTATATCCAACAGCCAAAGAGAAAAAAACAGAATTAATCATAAAATTAATTACCGACGGAAACTGGAAACAAATTTTGGTATTTACGCGCACCAAGCAAGGCGCAAATAAATTGACCGAGGCCATGATAAGTGCCGGAATCAAAGCCGCAGCCATTCACGGTAACAAAGGACAAGGAGCACGAACGAAAGCTTTAGCTGGTTTTAAAGACGGTTCGCTCACAGCACTTGTTGCTACTGATATTGCTGCACGTGGCTTGGATATTCCCTTATTGCCGCACGTTATAAATTTTGAATTACCAAATATTCCTGAGGATTACGTACACCGCATTGGTCGTACAGGTAGAGCGGGTGCAAATGGTGAGGCTATTTCATTATTCAGCCCTGACGAAACTGTGTTTTTACGTGATATCGAAAAGTTGATTGGTATGAAGCTACCTACTGAAAATATCGCTGGTTTCGAGCCTGACCCTAACGCATCCACGGCGCCTATCAAGCAAGGACAAGGTAGACAACAGCGCAATTCAGCTCCAAGGAAGCCAAAAGCAGAAACTTCATCTAGAAGTTCTAATAATAGTTTTGGCCCAAGACGCCCAAGTGCTAACAACGACAGAAGATCAAAATAATTTTTTTCAAGGAGCAGAAAGATCACTTTTCAGTAGTAATTCTCTCCTGCTATACATTACAATCCTCGTACGGGCTAAACACTAGCCCATACGAGGATTTTCATTGCTATCGGGGCTATAAGTCACGATCGAAGTTCCATACAGGAATAAGGTAAATAGAATTAAGCTCATGTTTATTAAATGATCAAGATTCAAATTAAAGATTTAAAAAATACTTTTGCATTCATTAAAATCGGTGCTAATCTGTTAAATCCGTCGCAATCCGTGGGCCAAAACTAAAGTTAATTCTAACCACTTTTTCATAGTAGTAAAGTCACCGCAAAAAAGAAATTCCTCATTCTTCGGAATGACAAAATAGTACGTATTTGTATTTGACTTATATCTACACCAAATATGACTATTGAATTCATCACAATCAGTGATAATATGTTTAATCCGTCACTATCCGCAGGTCAAAACTAAAATTTATCCGTACCACTTTTATAAACAATTCAAATGGTTGTATTGGAAATAAAACCTGATTAATAGCCCCGATTGCAGTGGTATCCTCTTGTATGGCGACAGCAAATACAAGAGATATAACGAAAAGCGGGAAGTTAAGTTCTTATAGCAACCAATTTTGGTGCTCCTAGAAACAAAAAATTACTAAAGCAAAATATTTACCTCGAGGAAATAAAGAGATTCCTCATTCTTCGGAATGACAAAATAGTACGTTTTTGTAGTTCACTTAAACGTAATAAGACTATCCATTATAACCCTAAAAAACACAAATGCATTCATCACAATAAGTGATAATCTGTTTAATCCGACACTATCCGTGGGCCAAAACTAAAATTTAGCCAAACAAATTTTATATACTAGTGAAGTCAACGTAAAAAAAAGATTCCTCATTCTTCGGAATGACAAAATAGTACGTATTTGTAGTTGACTATTACCTACACCAAATATGACTTTTAAATTCATCACAATCAGTGATAATCTGTTTAATCCGTCACTATCCGAGGGCCAAAACTAAAGTTTATACTTACTACTTTTTCATACTAGTTAAGTCAACGTAATAATCATCATTCTTAGCAATGACAAAATAGTTTGCGTTTGTATTTAAATCAAGCTTAACCCAACCAGCCGTCACGATCTAAGCTTCGGTATTGGATAGCCTCGGCGATATGCGATGAAACCACTATAGGTGCTGCATCAAGGTCGGCAATCGTTCTGGCTACTTTTAAAATACGATCGTAAGCACGGGCTGATAAATTAAGTCGTTCCATAGCTGTTTTTAGTAATTGTTTAGACGTATCATCAAGAGCGCAGTATTCCCTAATTTGTTTCGTATTCATTTGCGCATTGTAATGAATATTGTTCATCTCCTCGAAACGTGCCGACTGAATTTCACGAGCCGCAGTAACTCTTTTTCGAATATCGACGCTACTTTCGGCTTTTCGGTCATCAGATAACTTCTCGAAAGGTACTGGCGTCACTTCAATGTGAATATCAATTCGATCTAATAATGGGCCTGAAATCTTACTTAAATAACGCTGCATTTCATGTGGTGAGGATGTTTGTGGTGCGTCAGGATCATTAAAAAAACCACTTGGACTAGGGTTCATACTTGCCACCAGCATAAATGATGATGGATAGGTTACAGTGAACTTAGCTCTTGAAATTGTTACTTCACGATCCTCTAGCGGTTGACGCATTACTTCCAAGACGTCCCGCTTAAATTCAGGCAATTCATCCAAAAACAAAACACCATTGTGCGCCATCGAAATTTCGCCAGGCTGCGGGTAACTACCTCCTCCCACTAATGCCACATTCGATATCGTATGATGCGGACTCCTAAACGGTCTTTGATTCATCAAACCTACTTCTTTTAACTTACCCGCCACACTATGGATTTTTGTCGTTTCTAATGCTTCGCGCAAAGTCATTGGTGGCAAAATACTTGGTAATCGCTTGGCTAACATTGTTTTTCCAGCTCCAGGAGGACCAATTAAAATAATATTGTGACCTCCGGCAGCCGCTATTTCCATGCATCGCTTAATAGACTCCTGCCCTTTTACATCGCTAAAATCAAATTCTGGAAAGTCTAAATCTTTATAAAACTCAGCTCTCGTATCGATAGTTGTTGGTTCCAGATTTCCTTTTCCTTCTAAAAAATCAATGACTTCTTGAACATTTTCAACGCCATACACATCAAGTCCAGCAACAATTGCTGCTTCTTTTACATTTTGCTTTGGCAGAAAAAACCCTTTAAAACCCTCTTCCTTAGCTTTTATGGCAATAGGCAAAGCACCACGAATGGGCTGTAAGCTTCCGTCAAGAGAAAGCTCTCCCATTATCACGTACTTTTCTAGGTCTACTGCAGTGATTTGCTGTGAAGCAACTAAAATACCAATTGTTAAAGTAAGATCATAAGCTGATCCTTCCTTTCGCAAATCAGCTGGAGCCATGTTAATCGTGATCTTTTTACCTGGCATACCGTAGCCATTGTTTTTTAGTGCAGCAGCGATGCGATAACTACTTTCTTTAATGGCATTATCAGGCAATCCAACTAAATGGTAACCAATACCTTTATCAATATTTACTTCTACGGTAATCGTTGTAGCTTCTACTCCAAAAACGGCACTTCCAAAAACTTTAACAAGCATGTGAGATAATTTTTATTAAAAATAAGGAAATTTAATACACCAAAACACAACAGATAAAAAATATTTCAAAAAATGATAAATAGGGAATCCAAAACCGTTAAATAGTGTTTTTTCAGTTTAAATAGTATGTAGCTCCAAGTGAAGTAAAACCAGCTTAATGGTCTTTTTACTACTTTTTCGATAATTTATACCTATATTTGCACTCAATTATAGGTTTTTTAATTGGAAAACGATTTTTTTTTAATCATTCCAAATTTGCCTATCAGTGATTTCAAATTCTTGAAATCCTACTAAAAAAATATCGTATTTGTAGTTCGCTGCATCTTTGCCTTTTGGAAAAATTCCACTTACAGGCTACTATTAACCAATACTAAAATAAAATGCACTGGATAGATTATCTAATCTTTGTTGTTTATATGTTTGCTATGCTTGGTGTAGGAATCTACTTTTTTAATAAAAATAAAACGGCTGAGGACTTTTATGTAAGCGGACGCAATATGAGCAGTTGGCACATCGGCCTATCAGTAGTCGCTACTGATGTTGGTGGTGGTTTTTCTATTGGTCTTGGAGGCCTTGGCTTTACCATGGGATTATCAGGCTCTTGGATGCTATTCACCGGACTTTTAGGAGCTTGGTTGAGTGCTGTTTTTCTTATTCCAAAAGTGAGTCATCTGGGACACAAGTATAAATTTTTTACTTTTCCGCAAATTTTTGGGCACTTTTACAATTCCCGTGTGGCTTTATTGGCCGGAATTATTTCTGCCATTGGATATGTAGGCTTTACAAGCTCGCAAGTTTTGGCTGGAGCCAAATTAGCGTCAGCTACAATCGAAGGTTTAAATTTACAGACGGCTTTGATTGTAATGGGAATTATCGCTGTGGTCTATACCGCAATAGGTGGCCTTAAAGCCGTTATTTACACAGACACAATTCAATGGTTGATATTAATTAGCGGCCTTGTATTTATTGGAATACCAATTGCCTATCATGCTGTAGGGGGTTATGACGCTATTAAAGCAACATTAGACCCAAAATATCTATCGTTAACTAATGTACATTGGTATCAAATACTAAATTGGTCTGTAACGATCATTCCTATTTGGTTTGTGGGAATGACATTGTACCAACGAATTTATGCTAGTAAAGGAGAAAAAGAGGCGAAGAAAGCTTGGCTCATTGCGGGTGCATTTGAGTGGCCGATCATGGCATTTATGGGAGTAATTCTAGGAATGCTTGCTAAAGTTGCTGCTAGCCAAGGAATGTTTGCCGGTATTACTGATGCGAGTACAATGGACAGTGAAATGGGCTTACCGGTCCTACTTGCAACTATACTACCTGTTGGGCTTTTGGGATTAATGCTATCCTCTTATTTTTCGGCTATCCTCTCAACGGCAGACAGCTGCTTGATGGCTGCATCTGGTAATATTGTGACGGATATTATAGCTAAATTTTCTAAAAAAGAACTAACGCATAAGAAAGAGTTACGGTTGTCGCAAATTGTAACGCTAGCAGTTGGTTTGTTTGCGATTTTACTAGCTTCTCAAATGCAAAATGTTTTAGAATTGATGCTGTACTCCTACGCCTTTATGGTATCGGGTTTATTTGTTCCGGTGATTGGTGCTCTTTTCTGGAAAAAAAGTCATCCCATCGCTGCTTTCTGGAGTATGCTCTTGGGCGGAAGTACCACAATTATTTTAATTCTTACTAAAAATAAATTACCTTTAGGAATAAAATTACCCGAGCACATAGATGCTAACATTTATGGTTTGACGGTCTCTTTAATTTTATTTCTAACACTATCATATTATCATTTTAACAAAAACGAAAAACAAAATGGAATTCAGAATAATTAATCAAACAACAGGTGCAAATCCTATATATACAAGTGGAGTTATTGCACAATTTTTATTTACTCATCTCGAAGAATATGGAGATAAAATAGCTGATATCTTAAAATGTATCGATTATGTGATGCACCCGGACAAAGGTGGAAATATAGTTATAGGATTAGATGAAAATGAAATCGTTGGGATAGTAATCTTAAACAATACAGGGATGAAAGATTTTATTCCCGAGAACATTTTAGTGTACATCGCAGTAGATAACAGCCATCGTGGTAAAGGGTATGGCAAGCAATTAATGCAAAAAGCCATTTCGATTGCCGAAGGAAATATAGCCTTGCATGTAGAACCAGATAATCCTGCCAAAAAGCTATACGAAAAACTAGGGTTTACTAACAAATACCTAGAGATGCGTCTTATCAAATAATCCAAAATGGAAAATTTAAACCAAAGCTTAGCCTCACTCACGCTATTGCGAAAGGAATTACATAAATATCCAGAAGTTTCAGGAAAAGAAATCAATACAGCCAAAAGGATTATTTCATTTCTTGAAAATTATTCTCCTGATGAACTGATCACGAACATCGGGACAACAGGAGTTTTAGCTATTTACCATGGGAAAGAAGCAGGTAAGACCATTTTATTTCGAGCAGAGCTTGATGCTTTGCCGATAGATGAAATAAACACATTTGACCATCGTTCTGTCAATAAAGGAGTCTCTCACAAGTGCGGACACGACGGACATATGGCTATTTTATGCGGTTTGGCTATGGAACTGCACACCAACAGACCCGAAACAGGAGTCGTAATCTTACTTTTTCAACCTGCGGAGGAAGACGGAACTGGTGCTGAAAAAATATTGAATGATCCTAAATTTATGTATCGACCAGACTTCGCCTTTGCACTGCACAATATTCCTGGTCACCAGCAAAATCAAATTGTGAGCAAAGTAAACACTTTTAGTTGTGCTGTAAATAGCTTAATTATAAAGCTTAACGGCCATACGTCGCATGCTGCAGAGCCGCATATGGGAATCAATCCCGCATTGGCTTTAGCTAAAATTACGACAAGATTTAACGAATTAATTCAACCTGATCTTGGCAAAGAAAAGTACTGCTTGATTACCCCAATTTATTCGAAGATGGGTAAAAAAGCCTACGGAGTATCTGCTGGTGCTGCGCAAATTCATTTTACGGTTCGAAGCGACAGCAATATGCAAATGAAGGTTATCGAAGAAAAATTAGAAAAAGAAGTTAAAATAATAGCGGAGGAATTCCATTTAAAACATGAAACATCATGGACTCAAAAATTTTACGCAAACGAAAATAATACTGGGGCCGTCGATTATATCAAAAAAGCATCTAAAATTAATAATTTTAACTTTTTAGAAAAACAAACTCCATTTACTTGGGGAGAAGATTTCGGCCTTTTTACACATCAATTCTTAGGTGCTATGTTTGGCGTAGGCTCAGGAACAGACTCCCCTGCCTTACACAATCCAGATTATGATTTTCCTGACGAAATTATTCCTACTGGTATAGCCATGTTTCATCAAATTAGTAAACAAATACTAAATGCACACTAACTCAATAATAGAACTAAATAAAAACGCATACCTTAACAATATCCAATTTTTAAGAAAGATTTTTGGTAAAAAAGTCATTCTATCCTCCGTGGTCAAAGGAAATGCTTATGGACATGGACTGCACGAATTTGCCACTATGGCAAATGATTGTGGGGTGAATCATTTTTCTGTTTTTGACGTCGAAGAAGCCAAATTAATTAGAGCAGCATTATCATCTAAAGTCACTATTATGATCATGGGTTTCGTACCTGACCAAGATATGGAATGGGTAATTGCTAACGTTGTAGAATTTTATGTTTTTGACAAAAGTAGGCTTTCCACAGCTGTAAAAGTAGCAAAGAAACTCAAGACTAGAGCTATAGTCCATATCGAAATAGAAACTGGAATGAACCGCACTGGATTTAATAAACAAGAACTATCCTATGTTATTACTACTTTAAAAAAAGAAAATCAGCATTTAATTTTTAAAGGACTTTGTACGCACTATGCAGGTGCCGAAAGTATTACTAATTATTACCGAGTTGAAAAGCAAATAAAAAAATTTAAGGAAATAGATGACTATATTTGTAACAATGGTATCCAACCTGAAATTAAACATACCGCTTGTTCTGCAGCATCAATGATGTACCCAGAAACGAGAATGGATTTAGTTCGCATCGGAATAATGCAGTATGGTCTATGGTCAAGTCCCGAGATTTTTGTCAATTTTTTAAATTCGACCAAAAGTAAAATTGATCCTTTGCAGCGCATCATTGCTTGGAAAAGTACAATCATGTCGACTAAAAAAGTAAATAGCGGCGAATTCATTGGTTACGGAACAAGCTTTCTAGCAGAGAGGAAAATGAAAATTGCAGTAGTTCCTATCGGATATGCTCATGGCTATAGCCGTTCGTTGAGCAATCAAGGACGTGTATTAATTCAAGGACACAGATGTACCGTAATTGGATCTGTAAATATGAACATGATGACTATTGATGTTACAGATATCGATACCGTAAAAAAAGAAGATGAAGTGGTATTAATTGGATCTCAAAATGAAATGACTGTTTCAGTGGCTTCTTTCAGCGATTTAAGCAATCAACTTAATTATGAATTACTAACTAGAATAGCAAAAACGATTCCACGCAAAATCATTCAATAATGGCTTTTATAAAATTATATAGAAAAAAGTTAGAGGAAAACTATCTGTTCCTAAACGAAATTTTTAAATCTCGAAATATAGAATGGGGTGTTGTTACTAAGCTTTTGTGCGGTAACGAACTCTACCTAAAAGAGATAATGGCGTTAGGGGTTCATGAAATGCATGATTCCCGAATTAGCAATTTAAAAAAAATTAAAAAATTAAACCCCGATATACAAACGGTGTATATCAAACCCCCTGCAAAACGAAGTATCGAAAGTATTGTACGTTATGCCGACGTCAGTTTTAATACTGAAATTTATACAATCCAGGAACTCTCTAAAGAAGCGTTGAAGCAAAACAAAATTCATAAAATCATTATTATGATTGAAATGGGTGATTTACGTGAAGGCGTCATGGGCGAAGAATTGATTGAGTTTTATGGAAAAATTTTGAGCTTACCTAATATCGAAATCAGAGGTATAGGAACCAACCTTAATTGCCTGAGCGGTATTATGCCTACACAAGATAAACTCATTCAATTGAGTCTGTATAAACAATTAATTGAAGCCAAGTTTAATATCGAAATTCCATGGGTTTCTGGTGGGACTTCCGTTGCAATTCCGCTAATTTTAAAAAATGCACGCCCTATGGCCGTTAATCATTTTAGAATCGGTGAAGCTTTATTTTTTGGTAAAGATCTTTTTACAGGCGAGACCATCAAAGGAATGCACAATGACGTTTTTAAGCTCTTTACAGAGATTATTGAAATTACAGAGAAACCAGATACACCAATAGGGGAATTAGGTGAAAGCGGCGTTGGAAACACATTCGTTATAGACGAAGAAGCTGATTTAAGCACGACCTCATTGCGGGCTATTTTAGATATTGGTCTTTTAGATATGCAACCTCAGTATTTAGAACCCGAGGATAGCGGAATAACAATCGTTGATGCAAGTTCCGATATGTTGGTAATTGATATCTCTAACGCAGAGAAAAAATACAAAATAGGCGATTTAGTCTCCTTCAAAATCAGGTATATGGGAGCCCTTTACCTCTTAAATTCAGATTATATCGAAAAAACGATAGGATAACCCATGATTATCAACAAATAGATATCTTAAAGGAAAAAACCACAAAGGTATTTTCCTTTTTTTAAAGATAATGCAATTTATAATATTAATATTTAAATTAATATTGCATAAAATTTTAAATAATTAAATTAACTACCATGTAAGTGTTAATTTGTATTCTTTATCATATATAAATAAAGAGTTTTAGTATTTTTATAAAAAATTAACTAAAACCATATGAAAAAAACTATTTACCTCCTCTTTTTATTAGTTTTTATACCAAAAATTAATGCGCAGGAATACTTTCCAAATAATGAAAGTATACAAAACAAAAACAACAATTATACTGCCTTTACGAATGCGAAAATATTTGTTACTCCAACACAAATAATCGAAAAAGGAACTTTACTAATCCAGAATGGAAAAGTAATTAGCGCAGGAAAAGCAGTAACACTTCCAAAAAACACAATTGTAGTAAATCTAGAAGGAAAATCAATCTATCCTTCCTTTATAGATATGTATACTACTTTTGGAATCGAAAAAACCAAAAGAGCCGAAGGTGGTGGCCGCCAAAATCCTTTGTATGATACTAAAAAAGAAGGGTACTATTGGAACGAGCACATCAAACCTGAAACAGAAGCATTCGCTAATTTCAAATACGATAATGCTAAAGCTGAAGAGCTATTAAAAGCAGGTTTTGGTGTTGTAGGTACGCACGTTGCTGATGGTATTGCACAAGGGACAGGATCTTTGATTGCTTTAAATAATGACGATAATAGCAAGCGTCTATTATCTAACAAAATCACGAATCACTTTAGTTTTTCTAAAAGTGTTGGTTCTATCCAATCGTATCCTAGTTCACTAATGGGAATGATGGCATTATTACGTCAAATGTATTTGGATCTGGACTGGTACAAAAATGGAAATTCTAAAACAACTGATTTGTCGTTAGAAGCGATGAAGGACAACCAAAAATTAGTTCAAATTTTTGCTTCAGAGGATAAATTAAATAGTCTAAGAGCGGCAAAAATCGCTAAGGAATTTGGATTAAACTACATCCTTAAAGGTGGAGGTAATGAATTTGAGAGAATAGATGAAATTAAGAAAACTAATGCTTCATTTATCATCCCTATTAACTTTCCAGAAGCTTTTGATGTAACAAATCCTTACTTAGCAAGTCAATTAGACTTTAGCGATTTAAGATTATGGAATCAAGCGCCAACTAACCTTAAAGTATTGTCTGACAATGGAGTTGTTTTTGCACTAACAACTGACAAACTTAAAAAAATCGATGATTTTAGAACTAACTTATTAAAAGCGATTCAATACGGTTTTGACAAAACTAAAGCATTAGAAGCATTAACCACTGTACCAGCTTCTTTACTTGGAAAAAGTAATGAGATTGGAACTTTAAAAGATGGTAGCCTTGCCAACTTCTTGATTACCTCTGGTGAAGTATTTGACAAGAAAACAACAATCTATGAAAACTGGGTTGAAGGAAACAAATATGTTATCAAAGACATGACTGCTAAAGATATTCGTGGTAGTTATGACCTAACAGTGGATAACACAACCTACAAATTACTTATCAAAGGAGAAATTGCTTCTCCTGAAGCGGAAATAAAGAATATTGACTCTACTAAAGTAAATTCAAAACTTACCATCGCTAATAATTGGATTTCATTAATCATGAAAACCAAAGACTCAGTTAAAACTAATTTTAATAGACTAACAGGTTATATTGAAAACACACCTAATCTGAGTGGAAAAGTAATTGCTTTTGATGGAAGAGAATTAACTTGGTCTGCGTTAAAAACTGCTCCTTTCGAAAAAGAAAAGGACAAGAAAAACGAAACTAAATTAAATACAGTTGTTCCCGTTAGTTTCCCAAATATTGCTTTTGGAAACACTGCCAAATTAAATCAAGAAACCTTGCTTTTTAAAAACGCAACGGTTTGGACAAATGAAAAAGAAGGAATTCTTACTGAAACAGATGTATTGGTTAAGAATGGTAAAATTGCCGCAATTGGAAACAATTTAAGCGATGCTTCAGCAACTGTAATTGATGCGAAAGGAAAACACCTTACTAGTGGAATTATAGACGAACATTCACACATCGCAATCTCTAGTGGAGTTAATGAAGGTGGACACAACTCGAGTGCAGAGGTAACAATACAAGATGTTGTAAATTCTGACGACGTAAATATTTACAGAGAGCTAGCTGGTGGTGTAACAACATCCCAATTGCTTCATGGATCTGCAAACCCAATTGGCGGTAGATCAGCAATTGTAAAATGGAAATGGGGAGCGGCTCCTGACGAAATGTTGTACAAGAATCAGCCAGGCTTTATAAAATTTGCTTTGGGAGAAAACGTAAAGCAATCGAATTGGGGAACTAATAACCCTACACGTTTTCCTCAAACTAGAATGGGAGTTGAACAAGTTTTCACTGATTACTTTCAACGCGCTAGAGAATATGAAGCGACTTGGAAATTATACAACGCTTCATCTAAGAAAAATAAAGGAAAAGCTCCGAGAGTAGATGTGGAAATGCAAACTTTAGTAGAGATTTTAAATAAAGAACGTTTTATTTCTTGTCACTCTTATGTGGCATCAGAGATCTTAATGTTAATGAATGTTGCTGATAAATTTAATTTTAAAGTAAATACATTTACCCACATCTTAGAAGGTTACAAAGTAGCTGATAAAATGAAAGAGCATGGCGTTGGAGCATCTACATTTGCTGACTGGTGGGCTTATAAATTTGAAGTAAACGACGCTATTCCTTACAATGGTCCAATCATGCACAATGCAGGCTTATTAGTAGCTTACAACTCTGATGATGCTGAAATGTCAAGAAGATTAAACCAAGAAGCAGCAAAAGCAGTGAAATATGGTGATGTTTCGGAAGAGGATGCATGGAAATTCGTCACTCTAAATCCAGCAAAATTATTACATATCGATGATAAAGTGGGTAGTATAAAAGTTGGAAAAGATGCTGACATCGTTTTATGGAGTGCAAACCCACTATCGATCTACGCTCAAGCAGAGAAAACAATTATTGAAGGTACCGTTTACTATGACGCTAAAAAAGACGAGGCTAAAAGAGTAGCCGTAAATCAAGAGAGAAATCTAATTATAGGTCAAATGCTTGAAGAAAAAAACAAAGGTATGAACACACAGGAACCTAAGAAAAAAACTAAGGTTGAATACCACTGTGATACAATGGAACAATAAAAAGCGGACTCAATAATTGAAAAAACATATAAAATGATACTTAAAAAAAGATATTTACTTCTGCTATCACTGAGTTTGTCCTTAGCAGCACAACACGCACCAGCAGATAAGCAAACAAAATCAGTTTTGATAATGAATGCTACTGCTCACCTAGGAAACGGTCAAGTAATTCAAAATAGTGCAATTGGATTTAAAGACGGAAAACTTACCCTAGTAGCAGATGCTACAAAGATCAGATTAGCACAAGGAACGTACGACACAACTATTGACGCAACTGGGAAACACGTGTACCCTGGCTTCATTGCTCCTAATTCAACATTGGGATTGGTAGAAATTGATGCTATAAAATCATCAGATGACGAAAGCGAAATAGGAGATTTTAATCCAAATGTTAGAGGTATTGTTGCTTACAATGCCGAGTCGAAAGTTATAGAAACGGTACGCCCTAACGGGATTCTAATAGCTCAAATTACACCGAGAGGTGGAATAATCTCAGGTGCCTCATCGGTTGTTCATTTAGACTCTTGGAACTGGCAAGACGCTATCATGAAAGAGAATGATGGTATTCATATGAACTTCCCTTCTTCTTTTAATAGAGGAGGACGTTGGGCAGAGCCAGGAGCTTCTAATTTGAATAAAAATTATGCAAAGCAAATTGATGAAACTAGAGCTTTCCTAACAAATGCAAAGTCATATATCGCCGATCCAGGTAAAGACCGAAATCTTATATTTGAATCTACTAAGAGTTTATTTGACGGAACTCAAACACTTTTTATACATGCTACTGCAGAATTACAGATAGTAGATGCTATAAACTTAGCTGTAGAAAGCGGAATCAAAAAAACAGTAATTGTTGGTGGATTTGAAGCGTATAAAGTAGCTGATATGTTAAAAAAACACAATGTCGGAGTTTTGCTACAGCGCGTCCATGAAATGCCTGAAAACGATGATGACGATGTTAATTTACCATATAAAATGGCTAAAATGTTAGTCGACAAAGGAATACTTGTAGGTCTTGAAAACAGTGGTTCGATGGAAAGAATGAATACTAGAAATCTTCCTTTCCTTGCAGGTACTTGTGCAGCTTACGGACTTGACAGAGAGCAAGCATTACAATTAATCACATCAAATACAGCAAAATTATTGAATATCGATGCCATGTGCGGAACACTGGAAGAAGGGAAAGATGCTACTTTATTTGTTTCTGAAGGAGATGCTCTCGACATGAGAACGAATAAGTTAACACAAGCTTTTATTCAAGGTAAACTGCTCAACCTAGATAACCATCAATCAAAGTTGAATACAATCTATAAAAAGAAATACAATCAATAAACATGGGAATATTTAATGCTATTTTAGGGAATGCTTCAGAGGTAACTATTGAAAAAGTATCCAAAGAATTTGAACCGATCTTAATCGATGGTGAACAAATCGAGAAGGCTTACAAGGTCATTCGAGACATGTTTATTTTTACAAACAAAAGGTTAATACTAGTTGAAAAACAAGGTGTAACTGGATCAAAAGTAGACTACCAATCGATACCCTACTCTAGTATAAAGAAATTCTCAAAGGAAAGCGGTGGTATTTTAGACCTAGATGCCGAATTAAAAATTTGGATTACTGGAGAAACAACCCCTATCAAGAAACAATTCGGTAAGGATAATAACATTAATGAAGTTTATAAAATTTTAAGCACCCATATTTTACAATAGTCTTGGGTTAAAACTAGTATACTTCTAATTCTACAATCAGATCTATAACAAACTTGTTATAGATCTGATTTTTTTTTAGGCCTACAACCATGATAGCTAAATTACAACAATACAAAAAGAAACATACTACCAAAATAGCAGTTAGAAATACGTTCTCAAATACAAACCCCGTAAAATATAAGGGTTTAATTTATTAAATTAGTAAAAATATCCAACTTACCCTGCATTTTACAACAGGTATAGAATGATTTTATAAATTTGCTTGAAATTAAAACCAAAACAAATGAGAAAAATTATTTTAAGTGTAATACTGCTCACACTATTAATACTAACGTTATTTTCTAGCTTTATTTTAAATACTAATCCTGCTCCTACTCAAGAAGTAAAATTTGATTCGGGAGATACTGCATGGATGATTGTAGCAACCGCTTTAGTACTAATAATGACTCCTGGATTGGGATTCTTTTATGGTGGTATGGTAGGTAAAAAAAACGTAATTAGTACAATGCTTCAAAGCTTTATGGCCATGATTATCGTGACACTATTATGGGTATTTGTTGGTTTTAGTTTATCATTTGGTTCTTCTATAGGAGGTTTTATTGGAGACCCAACAGAGTATTTCATGTTTCAAAATGTTAATATTAACACTGCCTACGGCACTATTCCTTTCATGTTGTTTGCTTTATTTCAAGCAAAGTTTGCCATTATAACTCCTGCCTTAATAACAGGTGCATTTGCTGAAAGAATTCGTTTCTGGGCCTATATGTTATTTATGCTTTTATTCATTTTATTTGTATACACCCCTTTGTGTCATATGACTTGGCATGCAGATGGATTCTTCTTTAAAATGGGAGTTCTAGATTTTGCAGGAGGAACTGTAGTTCACATGAGCGCAGGTTGGGCTGCACTTGCAGGCGCTATGTTTTTAGGAAAAAGAAAAACACAAAAATCTAATCCAGCACGTATCACTTATGTTTTGTTAGGAACTGGATTGTTATGGTTTGGTTGGTTTGGCTTTAATGCTGGATCTGCATTAGCCGCAAACGGACTAGCCGCACAAGCACTCGGTACTACAACCGTAGGAGCAGCAGCGGCGGGAATGGCTTGGATTTTTTACGATAAAATACTCGGACACAAAGTATCGGCCATGGGTGCTTGTATAGGAACTGTGGTCGGACTAGTAGCTATCACGCCTGCTGCTGGATTTGTAACGATTCCGCATGCGATTTTTATAGGTGCTTTCTCTGCCATTGTCAGCAATTTTGCTGTTAGTAGATTTCCAAAAGGAAAAATCGATGATGCTTTAGATGTATTTGCTTGTCACGGAGTTGGGGGAATGGTAGGGATGCTATTAACTGGTGTTTTTGCTTCAAAAGCTGTAAATCCTGCTGTAACGGACCAAGGACTGATATTTGGAGAAACAACTTTGTTTATCAACCAATTTGTCGCTTTAATAATAGTATCTCTATTTGCATTTACAGTCTCTTACTTTTTGTTTTTCATAGTGAACAAAATTACTCCTTTACGTGTAACTGAGGATAAAGAGGAACTTGGATTAGATATCTCGCAACATGGAGAGTTTCTTTAAAAACAAAATACATCCATAAAAAAAGTCCTTGAAGTAAACCTCAAGGACTTTTCTATTATAGGATAGATGTTACTTTTTTTTTAAAGAAAAATTAAAATATGCTGTCACTCAAAAAATAGTTGTAAAAATAACGATTTCTTGTATTTAAACAGCGTTATTTAAAACCATGTGGCAGTCCATAAAAGAGTGGAATTATTCTATTTTTTATAATTAGAAATACCTGTTTTTAACCAATTTTCATATTCAGCAACACCAACATAGCTTATTGTAGGCTTAGCTGAATTTAAGCTATTTCCCTCTGAATCTGTTAATACATATAGAGGTTGTGTATTTGTTTTATAAGTCGAAATCATAAAATCAGTCCACTTATCCCCTACCGTTGCTATTTCTGATCCTGTTGTTTTTGATACAAACTGCTCTTCTTTTGGAAGCGCACGCTTATCATCAACATACAAAGAAATCAAAACAATTTCCTTTGACAGAATTGGTAAAATTTTATCGTCAGACCATACATTATTTTCCATTTTTCGACAATTAACACAAGCGTAACCTGTAAAATCAATCATAATGGGTTTGTTTACTGTTTTGGCGTAAGCCAATCCTTTTTCATAATCTTCAAAAACCATAATACCGTGAGGTCCTAACTTAGCTCCTTCAGGTAATACTTCAGTTGAGGCAATTGTTGAGCCACCCAATCCTTTTGGACTTTCACTATACTCTAAAGTTGGCGGAAAAGCACTTATTAATTTTAAAGGCGCGCCCCAAAGTCCTGGGATCATATAAACAGTAAAAGTTAATACTACTAACCCCATCATCAATCGACCCACTGAAATATGCGTCAAAGGACTATCATGAGGCAAAGTAATTTTTCCGAATAAATAAAAGGCTAAAGTCCCGAAAATGGCAATCCAAATCGCTAGAAATACTTCTCTTTCTAATAGGTGTAATTGTAGTACCAAATCGGCATTGGACAAGAATTTGAAAGCCAAAGCCAATTCTAAAAATCCTAAAACAACTTTCACGGTATTTAACCAACCACCCGATTTAGGCAACGAGTTCAACCAACCTGGAAACATGGCAAAAAGCATAAATGGCAAAGCCAAAGCTAATGAAAAGCCTAACATCCCAATTACAGGTGCAATTCCGCCCTTTGAAGCAGCTTCTACCAATAAAGTACCTACAATAGGACCCGTGCACGAAAAAGAAACAATTGCCAAGGCTAGCGCCATAAATAAAATACCTAAAATACCACCTCTATCTGCTTGGCTATCGACTTTATTTGCCCAAGAATTAGGCAGCATAATCTCGAATGCTCCTAAAAAAGAAGAAGCAAAAACGACCAATAGCACAAAGAAAAGAATGTTAAACCAGACATTTGTAGACAAAGCATTCAGAGCTCCTGCTCCAAAAATCCAAGTAACTAAGAAGCCTAATATGACATAAATAACAATTATAGCAATACCGTAAATAATAGCATTCCTAATTCCGGCTGCTCTAGTTTTGCTTTGTTTCGTAAAAAAACTAACTGTCATGGGTATCATAGGAAAAACACAGGGCGTTAGTAAAGCTGCAAAACCAGAAAGAAAGGCAATGAAAAATATCGACCATAATCCGCGAGCCGTTGTTGTATCCTCTGTTGGAATAGCAACTACCTCCTTAGTACGATCATTAGCATCATACACATTACTTTCCCCTAAGCTTGGCGCTAATGAATCGACGGTAGTAGTATCTGTGGCAACTGTTGTACCTACTGTTTCAGGATTTGATTCTACTGTTGGAGCAGCAACCACCGTAATAGCAGGAATCGTAAATGTGAACTTTTTTTCTTGATTGATACAAACTTCCTTACAGACCTGATAATTTAATACCGCGTCTATTGTACCAAGTTTAGGATTAGTTACCGTTACCTCCTGTCTAATTTGAGCTTTTCCCTCAAAAAAAGTCTCATTAACCTCAAATATATCGTTGTAGGCTGTTTTAGTCTTACTTTCTTTAGCCTTACCAACCAAATTAAAATTTCCTTTTTGGTTCTTGAACGATACCTCTAACTGTAGTGGTCCTCCATCAGGCGTAAATTGCGAATACATATGCCAATCCTTTTCTAGAACTGCATCAAAAACAAGAACAAAGGTGTTCTCTGATTTTTTCTCTATTTTGGTTGACCATTTCACAGGATCTAGCATTTGCGAATTGGCATTGGCAAAAGCCAAGAAAGAGATAAATATAAATAGTATTTTCTTCATTATTGTATTTCTAGTTTCAGGATATGTTCTGTATTATTTTCTATTTTAAATCGTTCGTCTTGGCGTAATCCTACGACCCACACAATGGTATCTGCGGACCATAATATCCAAATATTTTCTTTATCAACGACTGACAATTTCTCATCTTTGAAAAGTTTACTTAGTTTTTTAGTTTTTCCTTTCATCCCAAAAGGCTGAAAAACATCACCCTCTTGCCATTTTTTTAAAACCAACGGATAAACTAATTTATTTTCGTCGACAAAGATAGTTGTATTTGATGAAGTCGTTCGATCAGTCACTTTAGAAATAGATAATTTTAAGGGAATCTTAACTTCTTGAACTTCTTTCTCGATGAAAAACTCCTCATGCGAACTACTTTCTAACATTGGAACAAGTAATAAGGTATCGCGATCTTTTATCAATCGATAATCAGTGCTCAAAACTTGCTTACCAGATTGGCTTTCGACTAGATCATAGATATCATTCCAAGCTGTAAAACCAAATTCTTTAAGCCAATGATACAAGTATGATTTATAATTAGGCAACCTTTTAAGTTGTAAAAGATCAAAATGAATTGTTTCTCCATTTTGCTCTGCAACTTGCTGATACACCATAATAGCCGCATCCTCAACCATTGCTTGTGCTTCTTGCAAGTACTTTTGTGTGTTTTGAAAAGTTGATACAAAATTTGAATTGAGTTCTTTCAATAAAGGGACTACATCATGTCTAATTTTGTTTCTCAAGTACTTGTTAGATGCATTACTGCTGTCCTCTCGCCATTTTAGTTTTGTTTCGGCTGCGTAATCTGCAATTTCAATTCTAGAAAAAAGCAATAGCGGTCTAATAATTTTATCATTCTGGGACGGAATACCCACTAAACCATCCAAGCCTGTTCCTCTACCTAAATTGATTAAGAATGTTTCGATGTTGTCATCTGCATGATGCGCTGTCAAGACATAATCAAACTGCTCTTCCTCGATCAACTCATAAAACCAATTGTATCGCAGGTCTCGTGCAGCTACTTGTGTAGAAAGTTTGTAATCTTTGGCGAAAGCCGTAGTATCGAACTGAGTTGCAAAAAGCGAAATCGCATATTGCTCAGCATAGTTTTCTACAAATTTCTGATCTTCAAAGCTCTCGACTCCTCTCAATTGAAAGTTACAATGTGCTAGCGCGATTTCGTAAGGTAATTGTCTAAATAATTCAACCATGACCATACTATCTAAACCACCACTTGTGGCCAAAAGTAATTTCTTGTTTTCTAGGAAAGGAAAGTTTTCTCTAATATGAGCTTGTAGTTTTTCTAGCATCCTTCAAAAATAAAGATTAATAATTTATCTACAAATTATACGCTACTTATTCTAATACTTCGCGCATCGCTTTCGCTTTTAATAAGCATTCCTCGTACTCTTTTTCAGGTACTGACAAAGAGGTGATTGCACTACCAACAGAAAAGGAGATGTATTTATTTTCTTGATTGTAAAGTATACTTCGAATGACAACATTAAAGTCGAAATCGCCATCGGGAGTAAAATATCCCACTGCTCCACTGTACAAACCTCTTTTTGTCTCTTCTAATTCCTCTATTATTTTCATAGCCGAAATTTTGGGAGCACCCGTCATGCTTCCCATTGGAAATGATTTTTTAATCGCTTCAATGGCTGAATATTGGGGATCGAGTTTAGAAGTCACCGTCGAAATCATTTGATGCACTTGCAGAAACGAATATACGGCACATAATTCAGGTACCTGAACTGATCCCCTTTGCGCTGTATGAGATAAATCATTACGCACTAAATCTGTGATCATAATGTTTTCTGATCGTTCTTTTGGGTCTTCTGCTAATAATTTTTTAGCCAATTCATCCTCACTACTAATTGCGTAGCGCTTTGCCGTTCCTTTTATTGGTTGCGAAATTAACTCTTGTCCCTGCTTTTTCAAATAACGTTCCGGTGAAGATGAAAGCAAAAAATGCTTGTTATTTTTGAAAAAAACAGCAAATGGAGATTGTGATATTTCGTTGAGCTTAAAAAATTTATCTAATGGATCGATAATAGCATTTTCGGCAAAAAACTCCATACAAAAATTTGCTTCATAAATATCCCCGCGTTGCACATGCTCCAGCATACTAGAAACCTTAGATATATATTTGTTAAAATCGATGCGCTGCTTTATTTCAAGAGATTGCTCCTGAACATCGTGATGTAAAACTTGCGATAAAATCTCCTCAAAATCATCTTCTAGTTCATCATCACACAGCCCTAGATATTGCATCTCTACCTCGCTATCATGTAGGAGAAAAAGTTTTTTGGGCTGAAAAAAGAATAAATCGGGAAAAGAAAGTCCGTCAAAATTTTTGGACTGTAATGGCTCCAAATCATTTTTGAGATCATAGGACAAATAACCAAACAGCCAGTCCTTGGTTGTTTGCTGATATTGCGCTAAATCTTCAAAAGCGTTATAAAAATCGGTTTTTAAAGATGTAAAAGCATCTACTGCTACTAAACCATTATAACTAGAGTACGTATGATCATAGTCGTTACTGTCTAAATAGACGACTTCACGAAATTGTTGCGCCCATGTTAAAAGTTGTTTTTTGAACAATTTTGGGTCTGAAATAGGTTTGCGAACAGTTACTCTCAAAGTGATTTTTTGCTTTTAAATTCAAAATTACGACAAAAAAAAACCTTTGATCTATGATATTATGAAAAATCAGCGAAAATATTTCGTAAATTTACATTAATACACTGATTAGATACTAATTGTATTTATAATAGTGTCTAATTTTTTCTGATTTATACGGTAACCAACGGGAGAGAACTTAAAGAATATAAATGTGCCTTACCGCAATCAGTTAGTTAAAACCTGTAACCCATAAAACCTATATATCATGAAAATTGCAGCGATTATTATTCGGACAATGTTAGGTCTTTTGTTTTTGTACACTTCTATTAGTTACTTCTTTCATTTAACACCGGAACCGGTATCAACAGGAGAATTCAAGGCTTTTCAATTAGGATTGGTAGCATCTATGTACTTATTTCCTTTAGCAAAAGCAGTAGAGTTACTATGCGGTTTATCATTTATAACTGGGAAGTATATGACTCTGGCTAATATTATTATATTTCCTGTTACTTTAAACATCTTATTGATTAATTACTTTTTAACTCCTGAGAATTTACCCATCGCCATTTTTGTATTTGTGGGGAATATCTTTTTGATTTTTACCCATTGGGAAAATTACAAAGGATTATTTAAAGCAGATTAAATAGTAACTATTTTTTAATAAAAAACCCGCCTTATAAAAAATAAGACGGGTCAATGTATAAGGGTATGCTTATTTTAAACGTGTAATGCTCTGTTGTCAGTAGCTGCTAATGCTGCCTCTTTGATTGCTTCCGCGAAAGTAGGGTGTGCATGAGACATTCTTGAAATATCTTCAGCAGATGCTTTGAACTCCATTGCTACAACTGCTTCAGCAATTAAATCAGCTGTTCTCGCACCAATCATGTGTACACCAAGAACCTCATCTGTTTTTGCATCAGCAAGTATTTTTACAAATCCGTCTAAGTCAGCACTTGCACGTGCGCGACCTAATGCTTTGAAAGGAAAGCTTCCAGATTTGTACGCAATTCCAGCTTCTTTCAGCTGCTCTTCTGTTTGTCCTACAGCAGCTACTTCTGGCCAAGTGTAAACAACACCAGGAATTAAGTTGTAATCGATATGTGGTTTTTGACCTGCGATTAATTCTGCAACCATTGTTCCTTCTTCTTCGGCTTTATGAGCTAACATTGCTCCACGTACTACATCACCAATAGCGTAGATATTTGGAACATTTGTTTGTAAATGATCGTTTACCTCAACTTGTCCTCTATCTGAAATTTTTACTCCCGCTTTATCAGCATTCAAACCATCAGTATAAGGACGACGTCCAACAGAAACTAAGGCGTAATCACCTTCAAGAGTGATTGTTTCTCCTTTTGCGTTTTCAGCTTGAACAGTTACGGCATCGCCAGCTCTTTCTACCGATTTTACTTTATGAGAAACGTAGAATTTCATTCCTTGTTTCTTTAATACTTTTGTCAATTCTTTAGACAATGAACTGTCCATTCCAGGAATGATACGATCCATGTACTCTACTACCGAAACTTGCGCTCCAAGACGTAAATAAACTTGACCTAGCTCGATACCAATAACTCCGCCACCAATAATTACTAGATGTTTAGGAACCTCAGGCAATTTTAAAGCTTCAGTCGATGTAATAATTCTTTCTTTATCGATTGTAATAAAAGGTAAATTAGAAGGTTTAGAACCTGTAGCAATGATGATATTTTTTGCTTCAACAGTTTCTGATGTCCCATCCGCTTTTGCAACCGCAACATGCGTTGCATCTACAAAAGAACCTAGTCCTTCAAGTACCGTAATATTATTTTTGTCCATCAAATATTTTACTCCACCTGATGTTTGATCAACGACTGCTTGCTTGCGAGCAACCATTTTTGCTAAGTTTACTTTTACTTCACCAGTAAGTTCGATTCCGTGGTCTTCAAAATGCTTTATTTCAGCATAATGATGAGAAGAAGCTAACATTGCTTTTGAAGGAATACAACCTACGTTTAAGCAAGTACCCCCAAGAGTTGAATATTTTTCGATAATGGCTGTTTTGAAACCTAGTTGTGCACAACGAATCGCTGATACATATCCTCCAGGTCCAGAACCTATAATGACTACGTCAAATGAATTCATAGTATATTGTTTTATATATTATTTTTATAAAAAGTGCTACAAAATTAAGGAATTAAGTTTTGTTAAAAGTTCTAAAAACAAGATTTTTTGTGAAGTATTTGGATTCTAATCGTGCTAAAAACTATTTAGCCTCTCAAAATTACTACAACGCTATAGTTGTAGTGTTTTTTACTTCGCTAATCATAAATGTACTTTGTGTACTACCAATATGTTTAAGTGTAGTTAATTTAGTGACCAAAAACTCTCGGTAGGCTTCCATATCCTTTACAACGATTTTTAAAATGTAGTCGTAGTCACCACTCACGTGATGGCACTCGAGCACTTCGTTAAGTTTGACAACTTCGCTCTCAAAATGGGTTAAGAATTCGTGCGAATGTTGAATTAATTTTAAATGGCAAAAAACAACAAATCCTTTTTCGACTTTGGATTTATTAAGGACTACGACATACTTATCAATAATTCCTTCACGCTCTAATTTTTTGATTCTTTCATAGACAGCGGTAACTGACAGGTTGAGTTTTAAGGAGAGCTCTTTATTTGTTCTTTTACTATCGCTTTGTAATAGCAACAATAGTTTTTTGTCAATCACATCTAGATTCATGGTAAGCCGTTTTTATAGTTTTGAAATAAAATCTAATAATTTTCAATTTTTGATAGAAAAAAAGAAAACAACACTACAAAAATACAATTTTGCAGTTAAAAAATCTATATTTATGATAGTTGGTTGATTAATAAACTGAAATTGACTTAATTTGAATTGGGTTTGGATTACGCCACGCCTATAGCCCAGATAGCAGCGGCATCTCCCGATTTAGAAAAACAAAGCTTTTTTCAAGCTGTAGTTTTTATTTATCGGGAATATAGCGGATAGCTGGATTAAGCTCCTAAAAAAAAACTAAAAAATTATAACATATGAAAGATTTTAACCCTGCAGACAATATTCAAGACTTACAGTACTTTGGTGAGTTTGGTGGTGTAAACCCATCGATCTCTGATTCATCTACCTATACGTTTTTATCAGCAAAAACCATGTTTGATACTTTTGAAGGTAACATGGAAGGCTGTTATTTGTATTCGCGTCACTCCTCGCCTAGTAATTTATATCTTGACCAAGCACTAGCAGCTATGGAAGGGACAGAAACAGCCAACGTTGCAGCATCAGGAATGGGTGCTATAACACCTACTTTATTGCAACTTTGTGGTACTGGCGATCATATTGTTTCGAGCCGTACGATATACGGTGGAACTTATGCGTTCTTGAAAAATTTTACTCCGCGTTTAGGCATCAAAACTACTTTTGTAGACATCACAAAACTAGACATTGTCGAAGCAGCGATTACTGCAAATACAAAAGTTTTGTATTGTGAGACAGTGAGTAATCCTTTACTCGAGGTAGCGGATATTGCTAGTTTATCTAAAATTGCAAAGAAACATAATTTGACATTAGTGGTTGATAATACGTTTTCTCCATTATCTGTTTCTCCTGCTAAATTAGGCGCTGATATTGTTATTCATAGTTTAACCAAATACATCAACGGTAGTAGTGATACTGTGGGAGGTGTAACCTGTGCATCGCAAGAGTTTATAAACAAACTCAAAGATGTAAATAGCGGAGCAAGCATGCTTTTGGGACCAACAATGGACAGTTTACGATCAGCTAGTGTGATGAAAAATTTACGCACGCTACATATACGTATGAAGCAGCACAGCCATAATGCAGCTTACCTAGCGGAACGTTTTGAGAAAGACGGCTTAAAAACAGTCTATCCTGGACTAGCAAGTCATCCAAGTCATACTATTTATTCGGGTATGATTAATCCTGAGTACGGTTTTGGTGGAATGATGACTATTGACGTAGGTTCTTTGGAGAAAGCTAATGCTTTGATGGAATTGATGCAATCACGCAACTTAGGCTATCTTGCAGTTAGTTTAGGATTCTACAAAACGTTGTTTAGCGCACCAGGAACCTCAACATCGAGCGAAATACCGATGGAAGAACAAGCCGAAATGGGCTTAACTGACGGATTAATTCGATTCTCGATAGGTCTTGACAATGACATTGAGCGTACATACCAAATGATGAAAGCGTGTATGAAAGAGCTTTCTATTTTGTAAAAATAGGATCTAGTTAATTTAAAATCCGTTGTAAAATGATTTACAACGGATTTTCTTTTTTACATCTATCTACAGGAATTTCTTTATTTGTTCTATTTGCGTTCATTTGGTTCTGGAACATCATCGCTGCTACCACCATTTTCAACAAGTGTATCTTCTGCCCTTTGGTGATCTTCACGATCGGCTTCAAGACCTTCTTGATTCGGTTCTTGTGCGGGGGTAAAAGCTAATGAGGTATACAACGGAAAGTGATCTGAACTAATCGATGGTAACCTTTGAATAGAACATAGTGTAAAATGACTACTGTGAAATAAATGATCCATGGGCCATCGCGCAATGGGTACTTGAACATGAAACGTATTTAACATGCCGCGTCCTATCCTAGGATCTAGCAAGCCACTTATTTTACGAAAAAGGCGCGTTGTCGATGACCAAGCTACATCATTAAGATCACCAGCTACAATAATAGGCTGATCACTATCGGCAATACTTTTAGCTACAGCAATTAGCTCTGCATCACGTTCAGACGACTCTGTATTTTCAGTAGGGCTTGGTGGAGCCGGATGCAAGAAATGTGCTCTAACTCTATCTCCTGAGCGAAGTTCTATTGCTAGATGTATTGAGGGAACATCATCTTCTATCAAAAAGGAAATCTCTTGGTCATGCAAAGGCAACTTTGAATACACATGCATCCCGTACAGGTTATCCAATGGACATTTGACTGTATACGGCATCATTACTTCTAAAACTGCAAGCTGCTCTTCCCACCATAAATCAGACTCTAAAGTGACTAAAATATCAGGTTGGTATTTGTTGACTAAATCCAATAATGAACCAACATTCCTATTGGGCGTAAGGACGTTCGAAGTTATAATACTAAGTCTTCTATCAGGATCTACCTCCTTGCATGATTTAACCTCTCTTGACCAAAATGGAGTATACGGCAACACCCACCATAACTGATAAAGCAAGCAAACTGAAACCGCGATTACTAAAACTATTGAAAACCAATTTTGAAAATCCAAATAGAAAAAACTAGCCACTAAAATAGCCATACAAAAAACAGTGATTTGAAGGCGAGGAAAATCCATGCTTCTAACAATCCAATGTTTATTACGTGACAATGGTATAAGCGTAAATAAAACCGTTAAAACGGCACAAATTGTAATTATAGTAATCATAGCAGTGGTGATTTCATATCGATTTATTTTTGTTTCAATTTATGCTAAAAAAAATAAGTACAGCTTCTACTATTTATCGTTTATTTTATAATATTCCAGCCAATTTTTTATTCTAGAACTGTACATTTTGAGATAATTTTCAGTGAAGAAGATATTAGACCAATCGAAACGCTGCGCTTGTACACCGAGATAAAAAATAAAAACAGCAGCTCCAGCTTCGGGAATTATTTTTATTTCAGTTTCTGATAATTCTCTTTTGGTTCTGTACCCTGCAATAAAGCTTTTCACTTTTTCCTCGTACACTTTCTTATCTTGTTCAATAAAAAATAACTGCTTACAAAAATAGCCTACATCCAATACAAATAGACCTTGACCACAATTATCAAAATCAAATATAGTTATTTCATTTTCGTTGTTAATACTCAAATTATCATACCAAATATCAAGGTGCACCATTCCGCTAAGACCGCTCTGAGTTCTATTGAATTCTAATTTTTTTTCTATTTGCGAAGCGGTACTTTTTATAAAAATCATTTCATCTAAATCTTCCGAAAAAAACGACCTAAAATTCATGTACGCATCCTGCAGCAATAACTTTGGTGTATACTGTACTCTACTAGTAAAATAAAACTCAGTGATATTGTGAATACGCGCCATAATTGCACCAATAGCAGCACAATTTTCATTACTGATAAAACGGACTTTATCACCCTTTGCAAACGAAAACAGTACAATGTAACGCTTTCCCTCTGCTGCCATAACCTCCTGAATAAAATTGTTATTTCTATCTTTTATAGGATGCGAAACAGAAACATTATTGTCGTTTAAGATCGTAAGTAGCTCGAGCTCTTCTATAATCTGCGCTTTGCTTCTCCAATTATGGCAATATACCCTAATGACGTATTTATTTATTCCATTTGAAATAAAGTAAGTATGATTTAGTCCCGTTCGATATAATTTGCAAGTAAAACTATTATCTAAATTGTACCTATCTCGAACGAAAAGACCTAATTCATTTTCCGATAAAGTGGAAGCGCTAGCGGGGAATGTTGACATCTATTTTCGCTTTTATTAATTGGATATTGCTTTTAGAACTTTTGCAAATAAATCGAGTATGTTTCATTCACTTTTAAATCCGTAACATACGAAACAGCAACTTAAAATGACTTAGGAACTTTGCGGAAAATATTTTTAGCTACGAAATACAATCCTACAATTAAGAAAGGGATACTTAATAGCTGTCCCATATTTAAAAGCATACCGTTTTCAAATTCGACTTGATTAATTTTTACAAATTCGATTACTATTCTCATTATAAATATTAAAGTGATTGCGTATCCAAAATAAAAACCATTACCAATTTTAATCGAATTCATTTTGTAAATAATAAAAATTGATGCAAATATTAGTAGGTATGAGAGCGCTTCATAAAGCTGTGCAGGATGTCGAGGTACATTATCAATCCTTTTAAAGATAAAAGCCCACGGCATGGTGGTTGGATTACCAATCATTTCAGAATTCATCAAATTAGCAAACCTAATAAAAGCAGCACCTAATGGAGCGACAACTGCAATGAGATCAAGTAACATCAAATATTTTATTTGATACTTTTTAGAATAGAAGTACAAGGCCAACAGCAAACCTAATGTTCCGCCGTGGCTTGCTAGTCCAGCATAACCAATGAATTGGTATACTCCATTCGCATTTTTTTGAATAGGTAAAACGATCTCTAATAGGTGTTGCGAATAGTAATCAAAATCATAAAAAAAACAATGCCCTAACCTGGCTCCTACAAATATCCCGATAATACCATACATAAATAAAGCCTCATGTGCCTCGTTACTAAGTTTTTCAGCTTTAAAAATTCCTTTTAGAATGTACATACATAAAAGCAATCCAGAGGCAAACAAAAGCCCATAATATTTGAGGGGGAAACCAAAAATAGAAATAATTTGATCGTTAAAATCCCAATTTACATATAATGCAGTCATACAATTTATTTATTTTTAAAGTTCAGAATCAAATACAATCATGCATAAAATTCAATGCTGTTTCTCTCAATTTAACGGTAAGCAAAACGCTATTGCATAGATTATGACACATACAAATACGTACGTGATACTCGTTATCATTAAAATTTATAGCTATATCCTATTCGAACTACCTGAGTTTCGTAATAATCATTACTGGTATAATCAAAACCTTGACCTGTAATTTCTTTTCTAGTGATCATCGTATTTAATACATCTGTGGCATTAATGAATAATTCACCTTTCCCTTTTTGAAGTAGTTTTTTGATTCCAAGATCTACTGAAAATCGTGATTTAATTTTTCCTTGAGGAATTATATCTGGAGCTAAATAAATAGCGGTTAATTGTGCGCTAAACTCTTTGCGAAAATTAAACGTATTATTTATTTTAAAGTTTCCTGATACAAGTTCTTGTTTTTCAGCCGAAAACGTATTTAAAACTGGATATTTATTTTCTACAGTAAAGGCCTCTATAACATTACGATACGCATTTAGATTAACATTAAAAGAATATAACTTTGATACTTCTTGACTTAAAACCAGTTCCAGACCCGTATTAAAACTTTTGTTTACGTTTTGGAATATAGCATAAATGATAGGACTTCCCGCCACGGTGCTAGAAATTCGTGTAATCGTTCCGTCAGCAAAACGATGGTAAGCGGCACTGTACAAACTTCCTTTTTCCCAATTATTTTTATAACCAAGTTCTACTGAATTTGTAAATTGTGGTCGCAATGCTGGGTTTCCTACTTTAATAATTTCGGCATCGTCATACTTTGGAAAAATACGAATATCTACCTCATTAGGTCGGTCTACCCTACGGTTGTAAAAAGCCGAAAGTTTATTGTTGTCATTAATTTTGTACGCCAAACGAAAGTTAGGAAAGGGTTGCATATAATTATAACTATCACTTGTATAAACAGGATGGTCCTCATTTACATTATACTGTATTTTTACATACTCTACCCTCAACCCTAGTTCAGCCTCCCAAGATTTATTTTCAAAAATATAATTTCCGTAAACAGCAGGAATTAACTCTTTGTAAGTGGCTGCTCCACCTGCGCTTGCATCTAAAACCGAATTTGCTCCCGGGATAAATTGCATGTTCGTCGGGATATTGCGATTGCGTAGTTTTAAACCCGTTTCTATTCGACCATATTTAAGTGGCTTAATGTAATCTACATTAAAATCATACACTTGTTCATCTGACAAAAGCTTAAATGCATCTGTACCTGTAGATGATGGTAAAAAATTATCATAGAAATATTTTTCATCCTCACGATGAAAGGTGTAATTGAAACCCATATTCAATAACCTACCAGCCTCTTTAAATTTATGTTGGTAATTAGCGGTAGCCATCCATGTAGTCTTCAATTCATCTTCTAGAAACTGCCATAAGCGTCGGCGTTGTGAAAAATCTGCATTAAAAAAAGGTTGATCACCGCGATCAATAATTTTTTCACTTCCAAAAAGTCCCGAAATAGTTACCGAATTTTGATCATCTATAGCATAGTCAACTCCTGATTTTAAAGTAGTAAAATGCGTGTTTCTATTTCTTTTTAGTTGTGAATTAATAATATCACCATCATCATACGTCCTGCTTACAAATTCGTTTTTATTTAAAGTTTCAGTATATAAATAATCACCTTGAAAAAACACGTTAACTTTGTTTTTCCTATAATTTAAGGAAACATTAGGGTTGATTTTAGGTGTAAATGTGTATTGAGGTCTGATGGTTGGAAGGTTTTCCTTACGAACCCACAAGGATCCTGCACCAGTAGTAAAACCTAGTTTTCCATTGAAACCGTTTTTTCTGTTTTTCTTATAAATGATGTTGATAATACCCGCATTACCATTTGCATCATACTTTGAGGAGGGATTATTAATTATTTCTATCTTTTCAATTGCCGATGCCGGAATATTATCTAATCCTGTTTGGCCTCCAAAACCAGTTATGGCTGTTTGCTTACCATCAATTAAAACTGTGACTTTATCGTTACCTCTTAATTGCACTTTACCATCTTGAACGGTGACACTTGGTAAATTTTGCATGGCTTGAAGTACAGATCCTCCGGTTTGACTAATATTGTCTTGCAGGGAAAATGTTTTCTTATCCATTTTCTCGCTAATTTCATCTGCTTTAGAGATTATAACGACCTCGTTTAGTTGATTTAAATTTTCCTCTAATTCTATTGTGTTCAAATCTAAGTAATCAGATAACGAACCTACAAACAAGTTCTGTTTTTTGGTGATGTATCCTATATAAGAGAATTCTAAATAGTAATTTCCAGATTGCACCTTAGCCAGCGAAAACCGACCTGCTTCATTACTAATCACTCCACTGATAAAAGCAGCATCTTTTTCAGTTTTTAAAACCACGTTAACATATGGTAAAACGATTTGGGTCTTTCTATCCTTAATAACTCCAGATATTGTTACACTCTTTTGAGCATGTATAGCCGAAACCAAAACTAATTGAAGTAGTAAAGTCAGTACTATTTTTATTCGCATGTTAAAATTGTCCTTTAGTATTGAAATGTAAAAGTAAGTAATAAATATATGGATTACTTACAGCGAATGTTAACTGTAAAAATAATTTTAGTTTTCGAAACTAGTATATGGTATTCTTAAAAAGTAGATTCTGCGTTTTACTTCAATCCTTGCTAATAACAACTTAAAATAAAAAACCGCCTTAATGTATTCAAGACGGCTTTGTAACTATTCGATAGTAATTAAACTTCTCTAAGGTTTAATTTACTGTTTTTTCGGCTAAAGCCAAAGTAAATCGTAAGTCCGATAAGTAACCAAATCGTAAAATAAATCCAGTTCCAAACGCTAAGTTCAGCCATCATATACAAACAACTAACCAATCCTAATAAAGGTATTAGAGAAAGGTTTTGACGGAACGACCAAATTGTCAATCCCACTAAAACAACCAGGAAAATCCACATAGGGATTTTATGCTTGAACAAAGTAAAACCTGTTTCATATTTTAATTCATTATCAATAGGCAAGTTAGCAACTACGGCAGCATACTTTGCCTCGTCTTTTTGATATTGACTTAGTAAGTTTTCTAAGTCTAAGTTTTCCGTAATTGTTTTCGACTCAAGACCTACAAGGTAATCGTAGACTTTTTTAGAATCGTCTTGATTCAAAGATGTTATAATATCAGTCGCACTAATAATTTTGGCTTCATTGGTAATAAAACCCATTGTCGCTTTATTGTTGTAATTAAAAGCATAAAACAAACCTGCGGCTAACATAAAAGGAACCACGTATTTTGAATTCACATAAGGGGTTTTGAATTTCCCTCTTGGAATATCTTTTTTATTTTGTAGCACCAGAACTCCTGCACACACCAAAACAAAAGCAAATAAAGTACCTATACTACATAGATCAGTAACCATAGTTAAATTTAAAAACAAGGCAGGAATAGCTACGACAAAACCAGTCACCACAGTTGCGTACGATGGCGTTTTGTATTTTGGGTGCACTCTAGAGAATTTCTTTGGTAATAAACCGTCACGACTCATACTCATCCAAATACGAGGTTGCCCCATTTGAAATACCAACAATACGCTTGCCATTGCAATTACAGCACTTACGGCAATGATACCTGACATCCATTTTAAATCTAATTTAGCAAATACAAAAGCTAAAGGATCACCTACGTCAAGTAAGCTATAATTTACCATTCCGGTTAATACTAAGGCGATAATAACATATAATATGGTGCAAATAATGATAGCCCACATCATACCTCGTGGTAAATCGCGCTGGGGATCCTTACACTCTTCGGCTGTTGTAGAGATCGCATCAAAACCAATGTAGGCAAAAAACACTGCCGACACACCTTTTAGAACACCACTCACTCCATTAGGCGCAAACGGAGTCCAATTGTCTGTATCAACATAAAATACACCCACCGCAATCACTAATAAAATGATACATAATTTTACAACTACCATCAGGTTACTCGCATTACGCGACTCTTTCATTCCGCGATAAACAAGAGCAGTGATTAAGACAATAATAAATAGAGCTGGTAAATCAGCTACAAAATGAAAGGAACCAATAGTTGGCGAAGTAGTCCAAGCCATGTAAGAAGCTTTTAAACCATCACTTAAATTTTCATATGCCTTACCACTTTGCATCAATGCAGTAGCATCAGTGAAGCCGTTTGAAGCCGTTAAGTAATCCATTTGCACCCATTGCGGTAAATGAATTCCACCACTCTCCAGTAAACCTGTAAAGTAATCACTCCAGGATATGGCCACGGTAATATTTCCAATGGCGTACTCCATAATGAGCGCCCATCCAATAATCCAGGCTATTAACTCTCCAAAAGCTACATAGGAATAAGTATACGCGCTACCAGAGACTGGTACCATCGATGCAAATTCAGCATAAGCAAAAGCAGCAAAACTACAGGCAAGTGCGGTAAAGAGGAATAAAAATATAACGGCAGGACCACCATCAGCACTCGCTTTACCAATAGTACTAAAAATACCAGCACCGACTATCGCTGCGATTCCGAAAGCGGTTAAATCTCTAGCTGTAAGGTGTCTTCCTAACGCATTGTGTCCGTCAGCTTCATTTCTTTCGACTTGTTTAAGTATATCTTGCACTGTCTTTTTTCTGAACAAACTCGAACCCTTCATATAATTATTTTTCTCATTACAACTTAGTATAAACCTCCCAAAATTCAATTATTATTAAAATAATTGTCCTTGAATTTAAAAACCAAATGTATAAAACTAATTCAATATTTGAACACCTTATTTTTTGATATTCCTAAATAAAAAAACGCTTTATTTTTACTGAAATTTTACAAGTACTTTGATAATTAAATGACTGCTTTAAATGAAAAACAAAAAAGAAAAATAATTGTCTGAATTTTCAAAATTATTTCAGATAACTTCTCAAAATAGATACCGGATGTTGAGCTTCTCGGCTAGTTCCATCAAAAATTTGATGACGGCAACTTGTACCAGCCGATGCAATAAGTGTGGTGGCAGCTGTAGATCTGACTTTTGGGAACAAAGTATCTTCTCCCATTTGCATACTAATCTGGTAATGTTCTTTTTCATAACCAAAAGAGCCTGCCATACCGCAGCAACCTGAGTTATAAATGGTAACCCTTGTATTCTTCGGAATATTTAACATAGCAAAAGTGGCCTCAATAGAACTCAACGCCTTTTGATGGCAATGCCCATGAATTTTAATTTCCTTTTCTTCATCAGTGAATTGATGCTCTTGAATGTTACCAACTCCTATTTCTCGCTTAAAAAACTCCTCAATCGTTAGGACATTTTTAGCCAGTTGCTTTGCAGCAGCTTTATCTTCGGCTAGACGCAAATATTCGTCTCTGAAGGTTAATATCGCCGATGGCTCTAAACCTACTAAGGGACAATTATCATTTATAAGAGGTGCAAAAGTAGAAACATTTTTAATCGCAATCAGCTTGGCTTCCTCAAGGAATCCTTTTGATATAAAAGCTCTTCCGCTCTCCTCATGGTTCACTATTAAAACTTGATATCCTACTTTTGTTAGCAGCTCGTAAGCATCAATACCTACTTGAACATCATAATAGTTAGTAAACTCATCGATAAACAAATATAATTTCCCTTTATCGAAGGTTCCCGGTGTTGCTAGGTGATCCGTTAACCACTTTCTTAAAGTGTGTGGCGCTAGAAAAGGTACTTCACGCTCAGGAGCGATTCCCATTGCTTTTTTCACAAATGACAAATTAGCCACAAAATTAGTTAAGGATGGAAACAAACTTCCCATCGCATTCATTTTTGCATTGTTCGCAAAAATCTTATTTCGAAAACTATAACCATTTGCTTTTTGGTATTGGTACAAAAATTCGGCTTTCAAGGAAGCTACGTCAACATTAGAAGGACATTCGCTTGCGCAAGCTTTACAATTCACACAAAGATCAAATACTTCGTATAATTCTTTATGATTGAATTTATTTTCTTTTTCAGAATGAGTCAGATATTCTCGTAACGCGTTCGCACGTGCCCTAGTGGTATCTTTCTCATTACGGGTAGCACGGTAACTTGGACACATAGCCCCTCCTGCCGATGGTAATTTGCGACAGTCGCCAGATCCATTGCATTTCTCGGCTGCTCTTAAAATACCCATACTATCAGAGAAATCTTGAAGCGTTTGAATCTCTGGTTCTTCCCTATCGGTTTCAAAACGAAAATTCTCATCCATTTTTAAGGCATTTACGATTTTACCCATATTCAAAACCGAATTTGGGTCGAAAGCCAGCTTTACTCGCTTAAGCAATTCGTAGTTTTTCTCGCCAATCATAAACGGCAAAAATTCACCACGTACAATTCCGTCACCATGTTCTCCACTTAAAGAGCCTCGATACTTTTTTACCAAAATAGCAACTTCAGTAGCAATATTTCTAAACTGATGAACGCCTTCTGAAGTTTTTAGATTCAAAACAGGACGCAAGTGTAATTCACCCGCTCCAGCATGTGCATAATAAATCGCGCTTTGTCCATGTCGCTCCATCATCGCTGAAAAGTCAGCAATATAAGCTGGTAAATCGCTTAGCTCAACTGCAGTATCTTCTATAGAATCTGCCGCTTTATCATCACCAACGATACTTCCTAACAAACCTAATCCCGCTTTTCTAAGTTCATTTACCTTTTCAATATCTACTCCATATAACTTTGGAGAAGCATAACCAAATTGATGCTCTTCCAAATCTTTAATCAACGCATTAGCTTGGTTTTCGGCATCTTCCATGCTTTCATGTGAGGCAACCTCAAATAACATCATTGCTTTGGGTTCTCCTTTAATAAAAAACCTGTTTTTACTTTGTTCTTTATTTGTTTTGGTACAATCTAAAATGGTATCATCTATCATTTCGCAAGTGTACAAATGGTGTTTCATGGCAACCAAAACCGCTTCTAAACTTTCTTGAATACTTGTAAAATGTGTCACAACCATTACATTATTGGTCGGTGGCAAATCATCTAATTGCAAGGTTACTTCGGTTGTGAAGGCCAGAGTTCCCTCGCTTCCGCATAGTAGTTTTCCAACATTTATCGTTGGTTGGCTTCCGCCAAAGAGGTCTGACTGCAATAACACATCAACGGCATAACCCGTATTTCGTCTGTGAATTTCTGGCTTTGGAAATTCTTTTTTTATTTCGTTTTGGGTTTTACAATCAGAAAGTTCAACGTGCAGCGATCTATAAATCGAATTCTCTAAAGAAGTTCCATTGGTCTTCGCTAAAAACTCAGCTGATGTCAAATCCTTAAATACAGCTGTAGATCCATCACTCAAAATAGTTCTGATCTCAATGATTTTATCACGAGTTACACCGTATCGAATGGATGTTGTTCCCGAAGAATTATTCCCGACCATACCGCCTACCATACATCGATTTGAGGTCGAAGTATTAGGACCAAAAAATAATCCGAACGGTTTTAAATATAAATTAAGCTCATCCCGGATTACCCCTGGCTGAACAGTTACTGTTTTTTTAATAGGATCGAAAGAAAGAATCTTAGTGAAATACTTGGACACATCCACCACAATACCCTCCCCTACAGTTTGCCCTGCAAGCGATGTTCCTGCAGTTCTTGGAATCAAAGAAATCGAATGTTCATTTGCAAAATGAACTAAATTTACAATATCAGCATCTGTTTTAGGCAAAGCCACAGCCAAAGGAATAATACGGTAAGCCGAAGCATCTGTAGCATACAATGTTTTATGAAGGTCGTCGAATAAAAGCGTGCCATCTAATGATACTGCTAATTTTTGGAACTGATGTTTAGTAAGCATTTTGAATTGGGTATTGCTTTTGTTTTTACAAATATAATTTATAGTTTGATGATTATAATAGCAGCAAACTAGTAAAATATCATTAAAAAATAGCAATCAAGTTTTTAGAACATTTATATTAATTAACTTTATATTTAATAATCAAAGCGTTTAAAGGCTTCGATTGCCTCATACTCAGCAAGCCCTAAATCATCATATATTTTAGCCGTATTTTTGTTTCTATCCTCAGCTCTTACCCAGAATTCTCTTGAATCAGAACCTTGAAACATAACCCTGTCCTTTTGAGATTGATGATATAAAATAGCGTGCCTTTTCAATAAAACCTCATCTGGACTTAAAGGCACCGCCATATCTATTTCATCGATATCCCATTCATGCCACGCACCACGATACAACCACAACCAACAATTACTCATATCAATTTTAGTCTTGAGTTTCCCCATTGCTTCAAAAATAGCGTTCAAACAAACTTCATGAGTTCCATGCGGATCAGCTAAATCACCCGCTGCAAAAACTTGATGCGGTTTGATTTTTTCTATAATCTCCATCACTATAGCTACATCTTGTAATTCTAAAGGATTTTTTTTTATTTGTCCTGTCTCATAGAAAGGCAGATCTAGAAAATGAATGTTATCATCTTTCAGACCAATATAGCGAGTTGCTGCATAAGATTCTCGACGACGAATAAGCCCTTTTAATTTGCGTACTTCAATTGTATCAATTTGGTTTTCTTTTTTATTTTTTAAAAAATCAATCACTGAATTAAAATTAATATCTATACCATTATTGCCAATAAAATCATTACTAACCTCAGCAAATTTCAAAGCTTCATCATCAGTTACTGCAATATTTCCCGAAGTTTGATAAACAACGTGAACGTTATGACCTTGCCTAATTAGTTTAGAAAAAGTTCCTCCCATCGAAATAACATCGTCATCAGGATGTGGGCTAAATAGGATAATATTTTTTATCGAAGGATTTGCTCTTTCAGGTCGATTAGTATCGCTAGTATTTGGTTTTCCTCCCGGCCAACCTGTTATCGTATGCTGCAATTTATTAAACATATTGATATTCAGATCGTAAGCAGAACCTTCTTGCGCTAATAAATCGGACATACCATTATTATTATAATCCCTATCAGTAAGTTTGAGAATAGATTGCTTCGTTTTCAGACAAAGCCAAATTATTGCTTTACTTTTCATTTCCTGAGTCCAAACACATTCGTCAACAAGCCAAGGAGTATCAAGTCGTGTTAAGTGGGATGCTGCTGATTGATCTAAAACAAAGGTAGTATTAGAATGATTTTGCAAGAATGTAGCAGGAATTTCAGAACTAATATCACCTTGTATTGTTCGCTTTACAACTGCTGCTTTATTTTGTCCCCACGCAAGTAGAACAATTCTTTTAGATCTTAAAATAGTAGAGACTCCCATCGTGATAGCTCTTTTGGGAACATTACTTATTCCATTAAAGTCTGAGGAAGCGTCGACCTTAGTAATATGATCAAGCGTGATCAAACGTGTTGCAGAATTTGTATGGGATCCAGGCTCATTAAAACCAACATGACCTGTACGACCAATTCCTAACAATTGAAAATCGAGACCGCCAACATTCTTTATCTTTGCTTCATAATTTGCACAATATTGATTTAAGTCTTCAATTACCACTGTACCATCGGGTATGTGTACATTCTCAGCTTTAATGTCAATATGATTGAATAGATGTTCATGCATGAAGTAATGGTAACTTTGATTATTTTCCTTCTTCATTGGGTAATATTCATCCAAATTAAAAGTAATAACACTATCAAAACTCAATCCTTCTTCACGATGCATTCGAACCAATTCTGCATACACAAGTATTGGTGAAGATCCAGTTGCAAGCCCCAAAACACAATTTTGGCCCTCCGCTTGTTTTGACCGAATCAAATCTGCTATTTCCAAAGCGACAATTTTGGATGCTTCTTGAGAGTTTTTAAAAATCTCACTATGAATTTTCTCAAAACGAGTGGTTTCGTATTTACCAGGTGCTACATAATTTAGATTGCGAATGGCTGTCATATTTGATATTTTAGAGTAGATAATTCAACAAATATAAAAAATTAAAGCATTCAAAATGCAATAAAACGCATTATCTACTTAAATTTAATTAAAATACCGCAAAATACTGCAAATTAAATAATAGCTACACCCGCATCTTTATAACTTTGTAAAAGAGTATCATTTGGATTTAAGTCAGTTACAATGGTATTTAAGAGATTAATTCCGCATACTGCATGTGGTGATTTACTATTAAGTTTGTCAGCAGTAAACATGGAAACAACTTTATCTGATGCTTCTAGCATCGCTTTTTTTACAATAGAAACCTCATACCCTACTTCAGTTAATCCCTGCTCTACGTTAATACTACTAGCACCCATAAAACAAATATCAGCTTTAATCTTTGACAAAACTTGCAGCACATCTATACCTATAGTAACCATTGCATTTTTTTGCATTTTACCTCCAATAAATATCAAATCAATATTTTGATATTGTGACAATTGCATCGCTATTGGTAAGCTATACGTGTACACCGTGGCGCTTAATAGAGGAGGAATTAACTTTGAAAAAACTAAATTCGTAGTACCTCCACTCATAATGATTACTTGTCCATCATGTAGTAAGGAAAGTGCTTTAAGTCCAATTGCTGTTTTCTTTTTTTCATTCGAAATAACAATATCAAATACGCTTTTCTCCTTATGTAAGATAGGAATCGCCCCACCATATACTTTCTCAAGTAAGCCTTTTTCGTGCAGTTTCAGCAAATCTCTTCTTATCGTATCTTCTGACAAACCTAAAACCTCCGCTAGTTCAATAGTATTAACACGTTGTTCTTCAGTTAACTTAGCCATTATAAAGTTACGCCTTTCTACTTTTAACATATGTATTAAATAAATTTATGATATACAAATGTATTAAAATAAATGGTTCCAAATTACGCTATCAGTAACGAAACTAGATTAAAAAAGAACGATTTGAATATGTATATTGCGTTTTGTTGCGTTTTTATACTTAAAAATAAAAATAATTCGAAAAATATTGCAATTGTTTAAAGTAAATAGATACATTTGTTTACTAACCATTAACACAAACCAAATAATTATGAAAAAATTATTCCTGATTTCATTGTTGTTTTTTTTAGTTCAATCCTCTTTTGCACAAACAAAAACAATTTCTGGAACTGTAAAAAACAAAGCCGATGGAATACCAATTCCGGGCGTTACAGTCCTAATTAAGGGCTCCACTAAGAGTTCGATAACTGATTTAGATGGTAATTATACCATTAGCGGTACAACTGGAGATATACTAATCTTTAGTTACATTGGATTTGAAACTAAGCAATTAAAACTAACTGATAAAAACAACAATTATAATGTTCTTTTATCTGAAGAACTAAATACTTTAAATGAAGTAGTTGTTCTTGGTTCGACTGTCAGAGTGACTAGGAAAGAGCTTGGAAATGCAGTTACAAGCTTAAAAGCAGAGGGCCTTAATAAAGCCAAACCAGTAGACATATCATCCGCTTTGCAAGGTAAAATAGCAGGAGCCCAAGTCTCTCAAAATTCAGGAGATCCGGCTGGTGGTTTTTCTATTAAACTTAGAGGTACCTCTTCAATCTTAGGGTCATCGGATCCGTTATATGTTATAGACGGAGTTGTTTTGAATAATGCAACAACCAACTTAACAAACCTAAATGTAAGTAAAGGAAATTCAAACCTTCAAATAGGTCAAAATAGATCTTCAGACATCAACCCTAATGATATTGAAAGTATCGAAATATTGAATGGTGGTGCAGCGGCTGCAATTTACGGTTCCCGCGCTGCAAATGGTGTAATTTTAATATCTACTAAGAAAGGTAAAATTGGAGACACCAAATACACTTTTTCTACAAGTCTTACGTCTAATAGTCTACGAAAAAAAGTAGATGTAAATATGTCTGACAAACAATTCGTAAACTCCTCTACGGCATTATTTCCTATCCAAGGTCAAGCAGCTAGTCCAACAACCGTTTTAGTCGCAGGAAGAAACCTTGAAACTCAAACTATTTCAGGAATTAAAAGGTACGATTACCAAGATGATATTTTTACTACTGGAATCGGGACTGACACTTATTTCTCTTTACGAGGAGGAGATGAAAAAACAAAGTACTTTTCATCTATAGGATATTTAAAAAACGAAGGTATTGTAAAAAACACTGATTTTTCACGTTTAGGAGCAAAAATAAGATTACAACACGAGTTTAGTGATAAATTATCTGCATCTATTGGCTTAAATTATATTACATCCAATTCAAATGAAAAGCCTGATGGAAATGTTTTTTGGAGCCCTATTAACTCGATAACGATAACTAACAACATATATGATATCAATCAGCGTAATTCAAATGGTGATTTATTAGCAGTTGATCCAAATAGAGTTAATCCATTGTCAGTAATTGAAACTTTTAAGATTACGCAAAAAACAGACCGCATGGTTTCTGACGTTCAACTGAACTTTAAACCATTTGAGAATTTTAATGCTGATTTCATCTTTGGTTTAGACAATTACAATCAAAAAGGAAAAGTGTTTATTCCAAGATATCCTTACTCGCCTGTTAACGGAACTTATTTTAATGATGGATACGTTTCTGAGGCAACAAATAGAGTGGTGCAATTTAATAATGATCTTAACCTGAGATATTTATGGAATATCAACAAAGATTTAAAACTAACCTCATTCGCAGGATACAACGTCCAAACGTACAGAGATCAGCTTTTTGCTATTGAAGGACGAGATTTAAAGCCATTTGTTGAAACCATTAATGCATTTAACACTTTATTACCTGGATCTCCTAATGCTGGAGAGTCAAAATATAACTTATGGGGGTACTACATTCAAGAAACTATTGGTTTTAAAGATAAACTTTTCTTAACTGTCGCTGGTAGACAAGACGCTTCGACGGTTTTTTCTAAAGAAAATCGCTCTCAGTTCTACCCTAAAGTGAGTGTTAGTTACGTATTATCTGATGAGAAATTCATGCAAGATTCACCAGTAAGCTCTGCTCGCTTACGTGCATCATGGGGAGAATCTGGAAGTTTAACTGCGATTACTCCTTATGCTAGATTTACTAATTATGCCACGGGCAATCTAATTGGAAATACCTCATTTACTCTTGAAGGCTTTAAAAAGGGTAACCTAGATTTGCGTCCCGAAAAAAGTTCTACCTATGAAATAGGTGCAGACTTAGGATTTTTAAATGATCGCGTTAATCTATCTTTTAGTTACTACAATGCTGACATTAAGGACTTATTATTACCTGTACAGCTAGCGAGTTCAACAGGCTCGACTAATACTATCCAAAATATTGGAGAAATGAACAATAAAGGTTTGGAAATTGGTTTGCGTTATGATGTTATTAAAAAACAAGATTTGAATCTTGATGTCTATGTGAACTATAGCCAAAACAGAAATAAAGTTACTGGCCTGCCACAGCAAAGATTTAAATTAGATAGCAATCCATCTGGAGCGCCTGTTTTTGTTGAAAGAGGGCAACCAATTGGAATTTATTATGGAACATACTATGCTCGTAATAGCGATGGTAGTTTTTTACTAACACCTCAAGGCTATCCTCAAGTAGAAAAAGGTGATGCAACAACTGGAGTTGCAACGAGAGATGCATCAGGTCAACCAACTGGTACGATTTTAAATAAACAAATAGGAAACCCTAATCCAGATTACATTATCTCTTTTGGTTTAAACTTAAATTACAAAAAATTCGGAATGTCTGTATTATTTGATGGTGTTCAAGGTGTAGATGTATTTGATGCAGATTACAGAACTCGTCAAGGAGTAGGTAGTGGAAAATTAGTTGAACAAGAACTTAATGGAGAATTACCTAGAGGCTATATTTGGTCAATTTACGGAATCGAAGAATTTAGAGTAGTTGACGGAAGTTATATTAAGTTGAGAGAAGTTTCGTTTAATTATTCTTTTGGAAAATTAAATTCCTTTTTTGATGACTTAACGATTAGTGCAAGTGGACGAAACTTGTATTCATGGGATAAATTCACAAGTTTTGATCCAGAAACCAATTCAGGAGGTCAGTCTTCAGTAGCCAAATATAATTTTGGAACTGTCCCAATTCCAAGATCATTCTCTCTTGCATTAAAATTTCAATTCTAATTTTAAAACAAACAAAATGAAAAAAATATTTATATCAATGTTAACGATGAGTCTATTTTTCACGTCGTGTAATGATGAATTTCTAGACCCTACTCTACCCTCTCAAGAAGCAGTTTTAAGTACTAGAGGAGGACTGATAGGCGCAGCAAATGGTTTACAACAATTGTGGTCGACTACAAGGCTAAGTCCTGTATACACGATAATCACCGCAAATGGGTTTACCACAAATGAATTAAGACTAATTAACGCCGGTAATGCAGATGAAGGTGAACTATCTATTGGTGGTGTGTCCTTAACATCAAAGAATGCACTTACAAACAATCTTTGGTCTCAATGTTTAGTAATAAACTCTGAATCACAAAAAATAATAGATAATGTTAATGTGTTGACTGTTGAAAGTGAAAAAGCAAGTATTTTCGTTCATGCATCAATTTTTAAAGCCATGGCGCTCGGTACATTGATTCAGTTTTATGAAAGTGTGCCAATAAAAACAATGTCGAACTCACCTTTTAATTCTAGAGCCCAAGTATTAGCAGAAACAATTGCAACACTAAAAGCAACAGAATCTTATCTTTCAAATGCCAATGGTTTTACAGGATTAATTTCGAGTATAAAGTATAAGAATACAGTAAACGCCCTTTTAGCTCGCTATTACATGATGGCAGGTGAACTAGATAATGCTCTTACACACGCCAATGTAGTCGACTTGACATCAAAATCAACCTTTACTTATGATGCCGTAAGCAATAACCCAATTGCTTTTAATTCGATATTAACGAACAACGTATACCAACCCTTAGACCGCACTTTTGGTTTGCCAAGTAGTTTAGCTCCGGTCAGTAATGATGGACGTGTTAACTTTTACATAACTACAGGTTCAAATCCTGCAACAGCTGCTGGATTTTTTAATTCAAATACTACTGCAATTCCAGTATATCTGCCAGGTGAGATTACTTTGATCAAAGCCGAAGTTTATGCCCGAAAAATACCAAATATGTTAAATGATTCTAAAATGGAATTAGATAAAGTTTTGACAAAAACAGCATCAAATGATGCTTTTGGAATTGGAGCGAACCTGCCCGCATATACAGGCACAATGAGTCAAGCTAGCTTATTGACCGAAATATATAGAAATAGATGCATTGAGTTATTTATGTCAGGTTTAAAACTAGAAGACAGCAGACGCTTTAGTCGTCCAGCAAATGAAAGAAACAGAACGTATTATCCATACCCTGATTCTGAAAGGTTTAATAATACAAATACACCTGCAGACCCTGCTAATTAAAAAAAAACAAACGAGGTATCTATCGCAATTATTTACCTCGTTTTTATTAAAATCAAATATGGAAGAAAAAAGACCTGATACTGAACAAAACTCTCATTACTCTAATTTAGAAAAAATGAGCGTTAAAGAAATTTTAAATGGTATAAATGCAGAAGATAAAAAAGTTGCCGAAATAATTGCTAAGCAAATTCCTCATATTGAAAAAATAACTAAGGCTATTGTTTCAAAAATGAAATTAGGTGGTCGATTATTTTACATTGGTGCAGGAACTTCAGGAAGAATAGGTGTTTTAGATGCTTCTGAATGTCCTCCAACTTTTGGTGTCTCTCATGAATTAGTAATCGGAATTATCGCTGGTGGAGACTCAGCTATTCGTAAAGCAGTAGAAAATGCTGAAGACGATTATAATCAGGCATGGATAGATTTACAAAAACATACCATTACTAGTGCTGATTTTGTCATTGGAATTGCAGCATCTGGAAACACTCCATATGTAATTGGTGGCTTAAAAAAAGCAAGAGAAAATAATATTGCAACAGGAAGCATATCATGTAACAACGACAGTTTGATATCAAAAGAAGCTGATTTTCCTCTTGAAATTGTTGTAGGCCCCGAGTTTTTGACTGGTAGCACAAGAATGAAAGCAGGAACCTCACAAAAATTAGTACTAAATATGATCTCTACAGCCGTAATGATTCAGCTAGGAAAAGTACACGGAAATAAAATGGTAGACATGCAATTGTCTAATAAAAAACTTGTAGAAAGAGGAATTAAAATGGTGATGGACGAATTAAATATTGACAAACCTACTGCCAAAAAATTATTAGTAGAACACAAAAGTGTAAGAGCAGCAATAATTGCATTTAAGTAATTTCCAAAATTGTAAAAAAAACATAAATGACTCCATCGATAATTCTAATTCTTTTCATTTCCTATTTCGCAATTTTATTCTTTATTTCTCATGCCGTCAGTAAAAATGACGGAGGAAATGACGCTTTTTTCAAAGCAAATAAAGATTCTAAATGGTACTTGGTAGCTTTTGGAATGATCGGTACGGCGCTTTCGGGCGTTACCTTCATATCCGTTCCGGGAGAAGTTGGTTCACCAAATGGAGAACAATTTAAGTATTTTCAATTTATAATAGGTAATGCAATTGGTTTTATAATTGTTGCAAAACTTCTCCTTCCGCTGTATTATCGAATGAATTTGACTTCCATATATGGGTACATTGAAAAACGAATGGGAGTATACAGCTATAAAACAGCTACTTCAATTTTTTTGGTAAGTCGAACTATTTCCTCTGCTTTTAGATTATATCTAGTAGTAATTGTGCTGCAACGTTACGTTTTTGATTATTATAATATCCCTTTTGCGATTACAGTACTCATATCTTTACTCTTGATTTTTTCCTACACTTACAGAGGCGGATTGAAAACAATAATAATTACAGATACATTACAAACATTTTTTCTAGTGACATCCGTTTTCCTAACTATTTATTTCATTTGTGATAGCCTTGATCTGAATGGAATTCAAGCTTTTAACGAAATAAAAGAAAGCAATTATTCGAAAGTATTCTTCTTTGAGGACTTTCTTACCAGTAAATACCACTTTGCTAAGCAAGTCCTTGGAGGAATATTTGTAACTTTAGCTATGGTTGGCCTTGATCAAGACTTAATGCAAAAAAACCTTAGCTGCAAAAATATTGGTGAGGCACAAAAAAACATGTTTACATTTACAGGTATCTTTGTCATTATCAACATATTTTTTCTAAGCGTAGGTGCATTACTTTACATCTATGCATCTAAAAACAATATTGCGATTCCTCTTGATTTTGTAACAAATAAAGCAAGAACTGATTTGCTTTTCCCTGAAATAGCTTTAAATAATCTTACGATACTACCTGCCGTCATTTTTTTACTAGGATTGATTGCAGCAACTTTTGCTACAACTGATTCTGCATTAACGGCATTAACAACTTCGTTTTGCGTTGATTTTCTTGGAATGGATAAAATAGAAAATAGCCATAAAAAGAACATGGTGAGAACAAGGCATTTCATACACTTGGCTTTTTCAGCTATTATATTTTTAGTCATTATTGTCTTTAACTCTTTAAATGATAGTTCCGTTGTAGGTATGATTTTTAAAGTAGCTTCCTATACTTATGGTCCTTTATTAGGATTGTATACTTTTGGTCTATTTTTAAAATCGAAAAAAGTAAATGATAAATTAGTCCCATTCATTTGTTTATTAGCACCATTATTAACTTACATCATCAATGAAAACTCACAAACATTATTGTTTGGATATGTATTTGATAATGAATTAATAATTCTAAACACCTTAATCACCTTTCTTGGCCTTTATGCCATAAGTAGAAGCACAACTGAAAATTACCAGTTTTAGTTTATCAAAAATTACCACTACACTACGCGCAACGTTTAAAATAAACTCATGAATACAAACATAGAATCCCTATACTCTATTGCCAGTAAACCTATTCGTAAAATTATAGGTTTAATGTCTGGAACCTCGTTAGATGGTTTAGATATTGCCTTATGTCAAATTTCAGGCTCGGGAATTAAGACTCAGGTTGTAGTGACTCATTTTGAAACAATTAATTACTCCGAAGATGTTAAGCTTGAAATACGTGCTGTTTTTGCAAAAAAAACCATCGACTTACAACATTTGACATTGCTGAATGAGTGGATTGGTTTGTTACATGCCGAACAAATCAATTATGCCCTTCAAAAATGGAAAATAAATTTTGAAGAAGTAGATATCATAGCATCTCATGGTCAAACCGTTATGCATATACCACAAACACTTCATGGACTCAATAAATTCCCAAATGCTACTTTACAGATTGGAGATGGAGATCATATTGCCGTAAAAACAGGAATCATAACAATATCCGACTTTAGACAAAAACATTTGGCTGCAGGAGGAGAGGGCGCTCCGTTAGCTGTTTATGGTGATTATTTTCTTTTTGGAAAAAAAGGAGAGGATAGAATAATGTTAAATTTAGGAGGTATTGCAAACTTTACATATTTAGCCGCAACCATGAATGAGACAGAAGTCTTTGTAACAGATACCGGGACAGGAAATACTCTTATAGATGCGTATGTAAGACTTTATTTTCCTGATCTAGCCTACGATAAAGATGCACAAATTGCAAAAAAAGGGACTATCAACCAACAGCTTTTAACTCAATTAAAATCAGATCCTTTTTTTACAATTTCATTGCCAAAAACAACAGGTCCTGAATTATTCAATGTAGAGTATGTCAAAAGGGCAATATTGAAGAGTAAAACTCAAAAAATATCTATCGAAGATCTATTAGCTACTCTGACACGTTTTAGTGCTGAAACCATTGCAGAAGCTATTCAATTTAGAGTAAAAAAATCCAATTTAGAACTATCACAGTTCACTATCTATGTTTCAGGTGGAGGAATGCATAATCCTCTACTTATAAAATACTTAAAAGCTTTACTCCCGTGCCTATTTAAAACAACAGATGAAATAGGAATTGCAGGAGATGCAAAAGAAGCAGTGTTGTTTGCAATATTAGCGAATGAAACTTTGTGTGGAGGAGCAGAAGAGTTTAAGGGTATAAATGGAATACCGTCTGTGTCAATGGGTAAAATATCATTTCCACGATAATTTTTGCAAATATAAAAAACACTATCAATGAAAAATGAAAGAGTAATTGCAGTTGATGTTTTAAGAGGAATGACGGTGCTCTTGATGATTGTTGTTAACAATCCCGGAAACTGGAATACGGTTTACGATCCCTTACTACATGCGAAGTGGCATGGGTGTACTCCTACTGATTTAGTTTTTCCTACCTTTATATTTGTTTTAGGAATTGCTATTCCGTTAGCCTTACCTGATAAAAAATGGGATACCGATACTTTCATAAAAATATTGACACGTTCGATACGAATTATTTGTCTAGGATTATTTTTAAATTTTTTCAATAAAATTTCAATTTTATCAGATAATGAAATATTCTTGTTATTCATTCGACTACTAATTACAATAATAGTTGGCTATGTATTATTAGGCAACTTCAAACCACAACTCAAGTTAGCATTAGCGATGATTCTACTCGCTATATTTTTATTTTTAGCTTATAGCAATATATTGTCCTTTAATGATGTACGATTACCCGGAGTACTGCAGCGTATAGGAGTTGTTTACTTTTTCGCTTCCATAATCTACTTAACAACATCTATTAAACAGCAAATTACGATCTCCATCTGTATATTGATAGGTTATTGGGCACTAATGACTTTTATACCTGTTCCTTTACTTGGTGCTGCTAATTACAATGAGGGAACAAATTTATCTTCGTGGCTTGATAATATGATTCTACAAGGTCACATGTATACCGCAACCAAAACTTGGGACCCTGAGGGCATTTTAACTACTTTACCTGCATTAGCAACTGCATTAATTGGAATAATTACAAGTGCGCTCTTTTTAGCTAAAGAAAAAAAATACAATATGCTAATTTGGGCAGGACTGCTAATTGGTACTGGATTATTATGGTCAATTTATTTCCCACTAAACAAAGCGCTTTGGACTAGTTCTTACGTTTTATATACTAGTGGAATAGCTTTGCTTTTTTTAACTATTATTCATTATTTAATTGAGGTAAAATCTTTAAAAAAATCATTTTACTTTTTCTTAATTTGGGGGTGTAATCCAATGATTGTTTTCTTTCTCTCAGGTATTATTCCGCGGGCACTTGGTATGATCACAGTAGTTAATCCTAACAAAAAGAGCCAAAATATAAGTGTTTTACAATACTGCTATCAGCAGGGGCTAGTCCCTTATTTTACTAATGAAAAAAATGCGTCCTTAATGTACGCTGCTATTTTTGTTGTCTTTTGGTCAACACTACTATGGTTTTTTGCTGTGAAAAAAATATTTATAAAAGTATAATGCTGAGCGGTTAATAAATACATTTGAGATTAATACATTTGAGATTAACACATATTATATTTAAAATATTTGTGGCAATAAATTTGCAATGCTAATATCATAAAAACATTATTTTAGTTATAACCGATAAACTTGGTCAAAAAAACTATTTTTGATACCTATAAAATTCCAAAAGATGAATCGAACAAAATCTCTGCTCTTAGTTCTTTCTAGCCTGCTTTTACTTTTTACAAATGGTAATGCGCAAGAACAATTTAGTGCGAACCCAAAAAATGAATTTAGAGCCGTATGGATAGCTACTGTCGCTAATATAGATTGGCCAACAACCAACACCGATTCTGTTGAAAAGCAACAAAAAGATTTCATTGCAATACTTGAAACGTATAAAAAATTAAATTACAATGTGGTCATCGTGCAAATACGAAGTGCTGGTGACGCAATGTACCCTACAAATTTGGCTCCATGGTCTAAATATTTAACTGGTAAACAAGGACTAGCTCCGTTCCCTTTTTATGACCCTTTAGACTGGATGATAACTGAAGCTCACGACCGTGGCTTTGAATTCCATGCTTGGTTAAACCCCTATAGAGCAACAATGGACATGAATACAGCCGCATTAAGTCCCAGCCATGATGTGAATTTACACCCAGATTGGATGATTAAATACGGTGGTAAATACTACTACAATCCAGCACTTCCTGAAGTACAAACACATCTAATGAATATTGTTGATGAGGTCGTGACAAAATACGACATAGATGCCATTCACTTTGATGATTATTTCTATCCTTATCGCATTACCGGTGAAAACTTTAACGATACTACTTCTTTTAAAAAATACGGAAAAGACTTAAAATTAGATGATTGGCGCAGAGACAATGTTAATACTTATGTGAAAAATACTTTTGATGCAATCAAAAAAATAAAACCATGGGTGCAATTTGGTATCAGCCCATTTGGCGTTTGGAGAAACAAATCTGTGGATCCAAAAGGATCTGATACGCAAGCAGGGCAAACCAATTACGATGACCTTTTTGCCGATCCTATGGCTTGGATGGAAGACAATTATATAGATTATATCTTACCGCAATTGTACTGGAGTATTGATCATCGCACCGCCTCCTATGCAAAATTGATTAAATGGTGGTCTGAAAACTCTAAAAATACGGCAGTGTATATTGGAAACGGAACCTACAAAATCAATAATGATTCTGATAAAAAATGGCTTAATCCTAAAGAAATACCTAATCAAATTGACTTGACTAGAAGCTACCCAAATATTAGTGGTAATGCTTTTTTTAGCGCAAAATGGTTTGTTAATAAAAACAAAGCAGTGACCGATTTACTTTCTCAAAACCAATATAAATATCCTGCTTTACCCTATGTAGTTCCTAATTCTAGAAAACTAGGAACAGAAACACCAATCGTTTGCGATATCAAAACAAAAGATGATGCGACTATGGTTACCTTAGATTATCCGGCCGTAGACAAGGTGCGATATGTCATGCTTTATGGTGCAAAAAACAACACTAAACTTGACGTTAGTAATCCCCGTTTTATTGTAGATAAAATCGCTTTTAAAGAAAAAAGAGATAGCATAAGCCTTTCTATCCCAAAAATTTATTTAGAGAAAAATAGTAGTTGTGCCATTACATTTATCGACTATTTCGGGAATGAAAGTACACCCACTTTTATAACTAAAGCCACAGAAATCAAAACCTACCAAAGTGCAAACAAAAATGAAAACAGACAATAGACCTTGGTACTGGATACCGATTTTAAGCTTCGCATCTGGGCTACCTTATGCTATTATTATTTCAGTTTCGGTAATCATGTATAAAAACCTGGGTATCAATAATGAAGATATTGGTATATACACAAGTTTACTTTATCTTCCTTGGGTGATAAAACCCTTATGGAGCCCCTTTATTGATTTGTATTCTACTAAAAGAAAATGGTTTTTAGCGATGCAATTACTTATTGCAATTGCTTTTTTAATTGTTGGATTAACCATCCCATTAAATCATTTTTTCGTTATTAGTTTAGCCATTTTTTGGGTTGCTGCATTTGCCTCAGCTTCAAACGATGTTGCCAGTGACGGATTTTATTTAATAGCATTAGAAAAAGAACAACAATCTTTTTTTTTAGGGATTCGAAGTACGTTTTACCGACTTTCAATGTTAACCGGAAATGGCTTAATCGTAATTATAGGAGGTTATCTTGAACAACAATATGGTGACAAGCAAAAAGCATGGTCGTACACCATGATTACCGTAGGTTTATTAATGGCTTTAATTACACTTTATAATTATTTTACAGCTCCTAAAACTGAAGTTAGCCAGAAAACAGCTTCTACAGAAGAATCAAAAAAGAATTTTTCAGTTGTTTTTATTAGCTTTTTTAAAAAGAAACAAATAGGGTTAGCATTAGCTTTCATTCTTCTATTTAGACTGGGAGAGTCACAATTATTAAAAATGCTTACCCCTTTTTTAATTGATGATATAAAGGTGGGCGGAATGGGACTTACTACTCAAGATGTAGGTGTTATTTATGGTACTTTTGGAGTGATTGCTTTGACTGTCGGCGGTATTTTTGGCGGAATTGCCATTTCTCGTGATGGATTGGGCAAATGGATGTTGCCTATGTTTTTAGCCATGCATTTACCTATTATAGGTTTTGTATTATTATCTCACTTTCATCCGACCTCTGTATATTACATTTATGCAACTGTAATTGCGGAGCAGTTTGGTTATGGTTTTGGTTTTGCCGCATTTATGATGTATTTGATTTATATTGCCGAAGGAGAATCTAAAACATCTCATTATGCATTAGCGACAGGTTTCATGGCGTTAGGAATGATGCTTCCCGGTATGATTAGCGGATTTATTCAAGAATATCTAGGGTATGGCAACTTTTTTATATGGGTTTTTATCGCTACAATACCTGGTTTAATTTTGTCTCGATTTCTAATTTTTCCAAAAGATTTTGGTAAAAAATCAGTTAAAGAAATATCCTAAACTTACCGCTTTTTCCGAAGAAGCAAATAGTGAAAAATAAGCATTACTAAGTACTTAACTTAGTTGCAGTTTTTTATTCGTGATACTAAACAAACGAACATGACATTAGAACAAAAAATAGGGCAATTCTTTTTTCCAGCAGTCTTCATTAATGATACTGAAGAAAATATTAAGGATATGGAATTGCTTATCGAGAAATATAATATTGGAGGCCTAACTTTTTTTCATAGTCGTGCAAGTGCAGCTACCAATTACGAAACAAACAAAAAAATTGAATTTAATGATGATAGCTATATCCGTTTAAAACAATTAATTGTCCGTTACCAAAAGTGCGCTCCTACTCCACTGCTAATTAGTATTGATGCCGAATGGGGTTTAGCCATGCGTGTCGAAAAAACACCCCAATATCCTTATGCTATCACACTTGGGGCTTTACCTGAAAGCGAATCAAATTTAGTTTATGAAGTAGGAAAACAAATAGGTTTAGACTTAAAATCAGCTGGTATTAATTACAACTTAGCACCGCTAGCAGATATCAACAATAATCCTAATAATCCAGTAATTGGATACCGTTCTTTTGGCGAGAACAAGGATAAAGTAAGCAAGTTTGCATTAGAATACCTCCGCGGAATGAACGATGTAGGCGTTTTAGGATGCTTAAAACATTTTCCAGGACATGGTAACACAAATGTTGACTCACATTTAGGGCTACCTATTTTAGAAGAAACGCTAAACGAATTATTAGCGAATGAGCTGTATCCCTTTATTCAAGGAATCGCAAATGATGTCGATTCAATTATGATAGGACATTTGGCTGTTCCAGCATTAAATAACGGTCAAAACACCTCGGCTACGTTATCAAAAGCAGTGATCGAAGATCTTTTGCGAAAGCAATTAAAATACGATGGATTAGTGATTTCTGATGCTTTGAATATGCATAGTGTTTCTAATTTATATCCACAAAAAGGACAATTAGAATGGGAAGCTTTTAATGCTGGAAACGATGTATTGTGTTTCGCAGAAAATGTAGCCGAAGGCATTCATGAAATTCTAATCAACGCAACTCCTGAACGTATTGAAGCTAGCTATAATCGTTTGATGAAATGCAAGGAAAAAGTAGGTATTCTTAAAACACCTAAAGTATCAGAGTCTAATTTAGATTTTGAAACTGCCGCATTGCTAAACCGCCGCATTGCTAAGAAGAGTTTAACAAAAATCAAAGATACAAACAGTAGCGAATTAGTTTTAGAAGCATCAAAGAGAGGAACTCTAGCGCAATTAGCTATTTATAAAAACAGTACAAATCCATTTTTTAAAAGTTTGGAACCAGAATTAAACGGAAAAATTATCGCTATCGAAAACGAAGAGACTATTTACCTTACCTATATTGAACAAGAACTTGAGAATTTTGATACTCTAATCATTGCTTTATTTGTTCCAAAAGCAAAACCCATGAATAATTTTGATATTTCGCCAGTAATTTTAGAATTATTGAGCAGTTTACTAGAATCAAAAAAATGCATACTTTACGTCTTTGGAAATCCATACGCTCTGCAAGTGATACCAAATTTCAATCTCGCGACGGGCATTGTACAAGCTTACCAAGATTTTCCTGAATTTCAAGAAAATGCGGCTGAACAATTATTGAATGATTATTTGTGTAGTGGTGTCTTACCGGTACATCTTAATGGAATTTAGCCACACTTTAAAAAAAATAAAAGTGTAAAATTTACAGCCACGATACCTTTTTTTGGCAACAAAAAATAAAAAATAAATTCAAAACAGGCTTAAAATCAAAGTATAAACAAAAACTAATTAACGATGCATCTGCTATAGAACAATATGTGAACAAACACTGTGTAGTTCGTTTCCTAGCATTCAGGTTAGGGTTATAGCTACTTTTTTATCTATATTGCAATCTCAAACACGATAGAATGGATACTAAGATTAATAAAAACAAAGATTTATCAATTACCGAGGCCTTAATTCCAGTAATAGCATTAATCCTTATGTTGGGTTACAACGTGTCTGTTTACGGAGACGAAGCATTGAGTGGTAGTAATCAATTTGTTCTAATTTTAGGTGCCGCAGTAGCTGCAATTGTAGGTTTCCTTAATAAAGTCACGTATTCAAAAATGATTGAAGAAGTAGCTGAAAATATTAAATCTACAGCTGGTGCCATTTTGATTCTTCTAATGGTAGGAGCTCTAGCAGGAACTTGGCTTGTAAGCGGAATCATTCCATCCATGATTTATTACGGATTACAAATACTAAGCCCAGCTATTTTTTTACCTGCAACATTGATTATATGTTCAATTATTTCGATAGCAACAGGAAGTTCTTGGACAACAAGTGCAACAGTTGGTATCGCTTTAATAGGTGTTGGTGGTGCGTTAGGTTTTGATTTAGGAATGGTGGCGGGAGCCGTAATTTCTGGAGCTTATTTTGGAGACAAGCTTTCTCCAATGTCAGATACCACAAACCTTGCTCCTGCCATGGCGGGAACTGATTTGTTCACACATATTAGATACATGACTTTAACTACCATTCCAACCTATATTATAACACTTCTGTTGTTTATTTTTTTAGGATTATCAGTAGATATAAAGGGAGATGTTAACATAGCTGATTTACTCAGAGACATTGAAGCATCATTTACGGTTTCAGGTTGGCTATTTTTAGTTCCTGCAATTGTAATTGGACTTATTGTCAAAAAAACAGAACCCTTAATTGCATTATTAGCAGGTACATTATTAGCGGCTGTTTTTGCGATTATATTTCAGCCTCAAGTACTAAATCATATTTCAGGTGTAGATAGCATGACTTTCAAATCAGGTTATAAAGCCATAATGGACGCTATAACGGGAGATATTGTGGTTCCAACAGACAATAAAACGCTTACTGACTTATTTACTTCAGGCGGAATGCAAAAAATGCTAGGGACAATCTGGTTGATTCTCTGTGCGATGGTTTTTGGTGGAATCATGGATGCTATTGGTGCATTGGCAAGAATTAGCCAAACCTTATTGAAATTAGCGCATACTACTTTTGGGTTATTTGCTTCAACAGTAGGAAGCTGTTTGGCTTTAAACATTACGGCCTCTGACCAATACTTAGCCATCGTAGTACCAGGAAAAATGTTTGCGAAAGCGTATAAAGAAAAAGGACTGGCTCCTGAGAATTTAAGTAGAACACTGGAAGATTCCGGAACGGTGACCTCAGTATTGATCCCTTGGAACACCTGTGGAGCATACCAATCAGGAACTTTAGGAGTATCAACATTTGATTATCTACCCTATGCGTTCTTTAATATTTTAAGTCCTTTCATGACGTTAATATTTGCTGCTTTCAACATTAAAATAAGACAACTTGTAAACGATAAATAGTAAGTTTCTACCTAAATACAAACCGAGTAAAAAACCTTAAATCCATAGCTATCAAATAGCTATGGATTTACTTTTTAAAGACATAGCCAAAACCTATTTCATGATAAGTATAACTAATTGAATAACCTTCTTTTTTGGTTTTGTTTTGAACTACTTTTGCACAAAATTTAATATTAAAAATTATTACAATTATGTCATTAGTAGGAAAAAAATTCCCAAGTATTGCAGTTGACGCCATTTCTGAAATGGGAGATAACATGAAAATCAACATTTTTGATGAAGCAGTAAATAATAACAAAAAAGTACTTTTATTTTGGTACCCGAAAGATTTTACTTTCGTTTGCCCAACTGAATTACACGCTTTTCAAGCTGCTTTGCCTGAATTTGAAAAAAGAAATACTATCGTAATTGGAGCATCATGTGACACAAACGAGGTTCATTTTGCTTGGTTAAATACACCTAAAAACAATGGCGGAATCGAAGGAGTAACTTACCCTATTCTTGCTGACACAAACAGAAACTTATCTAACATTTTAGGTATATTAGACATTGATTCTACAGAGTACAGTGAAGAAACAGACTCAGTAATTGTTGAAGGTTCAAATGTAACCTTTAGAGCAACTTACTTAATCGATGAAACTGGAAAAATTTTCCACGAAAGTGTAAACGATATGCCATTAGGTCGTAACGTAAACGAGTACATTCGTATGGTAGATGCTTACACACACATTCAAGAAAAAGGAGAAGTTTGTCCTGCAAACTGGGAAGCTGGAAAAGAGGCAATGAGCGCTGATAGAAAAAGTACTGCTGAATACTTAAGCTTAAACTAATTATTTTAGAGTTACAAGGTTGCAAAGAAATCTAGTCACAAGATTACTTTTGAGTTAAGACTCGTATTCACTTAAAGCCTTGTAACTTTATCTTTTTAGAACTTTTTTAAAAATTTTTGCAACTTTACTACTCTGTAACTTTATTACAAAATAAATACATATGTTAATCGATTTAACCGAAGATACGCTGGCAGACTTGATCAATGAAAACAACAAAGTTGTTGTTCAATATTCTGCTTCATGGTGTGGTAATTGCCGCATTATGAAACCAAAATTTAAAAAATTAGCAGCTGAAAATGAGGCTATCACTTTTGTACTTGTAGATGCTGAGAATTCACCAGAATCTAGAAAACTAGCAAATGTGAGTAACTTACCAACTTTTGCCACTTTTGTAGGTGGAAAATTGGTGAATGAGACTCAGACAAACAAGCAAGAAATATTGATAGAACTAGTTAACGAAATTATCTAATAATTTTGTAGAGAGTTCACTATTATCCATTGTTGTAAATAAGTTTGATATTATTTAACTAAACATAATTCCAACGGTGATTAGCTTTTCAACTTTTACAACTGCACACCTTAAAATACAAGAAAATGAAATTACCAGTTATAAAGCACTTAACGCAATTCATTGAGGAGAATGATCAAGACTATATCATTGAAACCATTGATGTTTTAGAATCCATGACTGAAATAGCTTCTTTAAAGGACGAAGAGCTAGACGTTATAGGAGAATTGATATCTAATATGTATGGTGCTTTAGAGGTGCACAAATTAGTTAAAAACGGTACGGATAAAAAAGAAGCTCTAAATACTTTTATGAAAAGAGTTTTGGGGTCAATCGACCAATAAAATATTTAATTCCACAGATTTTTGAAAAAACGTTCTTAGTAATAAGAGCGTTTTTTTACTTAATTTCTTTAATAATTGTGCTGAGAGAAGTCCGTTGTAAGCAACTGTCTAAAAAACTCTCTAACAAAAACACAAAACTTTATCACACGTGCATTCTTTTAAATTTAATTCCTACATTAACTTACCTTTTTATAGCTCCAAACGGCTAGTCCATTAATTAAGAAAGCATAAAAAGTGATAACTATTAAATGCAAGCGTACATCTGCAAATGCTGCTCCTTTCAGCATAATCATTCGAATAACTTCTACGAAGTATCGAATAGGATTTAGGAGTGTCAGCTTTTGAGCCCAATAAGGCATACTTTCAATCGGAGTAAACAAACCACTCATTAATATAAATACTACCATAAAAAACCAGGCTATAAACATGGCTTGCTGCTGAGTATCAGTGAAATTAGAAATAAACAGCCCTATACCCAAAACCACAAGCAAATAAATACCTGCAAACAAATACAACAGGGCCATACTTCCCAACATTGGTACATTAAATATGACTTTAGATATAAGTAAGCCAACACTTAAAACAACTAACCCTATAATCCAAAATGGAAAAAGCTTTCCAATAATAAATTGATATTTTCTTATCGGTGTTACATTAATTTGTTCTAATGTTCCTATTTCCTTTTCACGTACTATATTCATTGCTGATAAAAATAGGGTAAGCATGGTCACCAATAAAACTAATATCCCTGGCACCATAAAAGTTTTATAGTTGAGAGTATTATTATACCAAAAGGAAGGTATCGTCATCACATTTATTGGATGTTTGATTTGTTGCTCTTGCTGATACAATTTCAATTGAATTGATTGATTGTAATCCTTAATAATTTGACTGATGTAAACATTTTCTATTCCGGCAGCTGCTCCGTCAATAGCATTGATACTTACGGATAGTGAATTTGTTTTTGATTTCAATAAATTACGCTCGAACTGATTTGGAATTTCTAAAACAGCATCAACAGTACCTAATTCCATTTGTTTAATAGCGCTTTTTTTATCCGTATATTGATCGATAATGTTAAAATAGCTCGACGCGCTAAACTTGCTTAACAATTCTCTCGAACTAGAAGAGTGATCGTTATCTATATATCCCAATTTTATATTTTTAATTTCAAAAGTAGCGGCATTGGATAGAATTAGTAATTGTAATAAGGGTAAACCAAACAACAAGGGAAGCATTCCTTTGTTTCTAAAGATTTGCTTAAACTCTTTTTGTATGATAAAAATAATTGTTTTCAATTGTCTTGTTTTAATTGATACTGTTAAGGAGTAGTATTCCTAAATGTTTTTTGATTGTAGTAGGACTGACAAGTATTTGCTTCACTTTATAAGCATCCTTTATTTATTCTAATCGTATTTTATATTTCTTGATACTAACCGCAATGAAAAGGAACGACATACCTATCAAAATCAAGGTTTCTTTCCAAATATATTCAATACCCACGCCTTTAAGTAAAATGGCTTTAAGAATAATTATAAACCACTTCGCAGGTATGATATTACTGATCACTTGCATAGGCAAAGGCATACTATTTATTGGAAAGATGAAACCAGATAATATGATTACCGGAAGCATTAATCCCATAAGTGAGATCATCATAGCTGTTTGCTGCGATTGTGCCAAGGTAGAAATTAATATACCTAAAGATAAGGCAGTTACAATAAATAAAATAGTTTCTACTGCTAATAAAAACAAACTCCCGTTGATAGGCATTTTAAAAATGAAATATCCTAATGTTAAAATTACAATTGCATTAATAACAGAGAGGAATATATACGGAAAAACTTTTCCTAAAATCACCTGAAATGGTTTAATAGGAGATACTAATAATACCTCCATCGTTCCTAATTCTTTCTCTCTTGTGATCGAAATAGAGGTCATCATAGCAGATACGAGCATTAAAATTACTGTCATTACACCTGGGACAAAGGTAAAAACACTTTTTAGCTCAGGATTGTAGTACAGGCGAGTTTGTGTTTGTATTTGATAATTATCACCCTGTATTTTGTTGTAATCCTGCTGATAATTTTGAAGAATAGCGTTAATATATGTTGTAATTGTACTTGCGGTATTGGGCTCTGTAGCGTCAGTTAAAACCTGTACTTTAGCATTACTACTAATTTGTAGATTTTTAATAAAATCCTTCTCAAAGACTAGAATGGCTTTAACTTTCCCTTGCTTAAAAATAGACTCGATTTCCTTTTCATTACTAATTTTGTTTTCAATATTAAAATAGTTAGAAGCACTAATTTTAGCAATTATTTTTTGTGTTTCGCTGTCTTTAGACTTATCGAGAATTGCAATATCAACGTTATTGATTTCATTTGTGATAGCAAAACCAAAAAGCATAATTTGAACAATTGGCATTCCGAAAAGAATTACCATAGACCTCTTATCACGAAAAATGTGGTAGAATTCTTTTTTTATAAAACCTATAAATCTTTTCATGCGATTTTATCATTTAAGATTATAAAACCCTTTTATCTTTTCTTTTTTGAATTTTTTAATGCAATTACTCAATATTGCGAGCTAGTTTTAAAAAGACGTCATTCATAGAGTCTACTTGGTAGTACTCTTTAAGTTTTTTGGGTGAATCGAGAGCTTCAATTTTCCCTTCAACCATTATAGAAACTCTGTCACAATATTCAGCTTCATCCATGTAATGAGTGGTTACAAAGATAGTAGTCCCTTTATGTGACTCAGCGTATATTAGCTCCCAAAACTGTCTCCTAGTAATTGGGTCTACCCCACCCGTAGGTTCATCCAGAAATATAATTTTAGGTTCATGGAGCAAGGCTACTGAAAAAGATAATTTCTGTTTCCAACCTAAAGGCAAGGACCCTACTAGGTGGTTCGAGACTTCTTCCAATACTAACTCTTCCAGTAAAATAGTTGTTTTCCTTTTTATTTCATCTCTAGATAGGCCATAAATTCCCCCAAAAAAAGTAATATTTTCTTTGACTGTTAAATCATCGTAAAGCGAAAATTTTTGGCTCATATACCCAATATTTTTCTTAACTTGTTCTGCCTGTGTGTTCACGTTAAAACCAGCGACAATTGCCTCTCCTATTGAAGGTTTAGAGATACCTATCAGCATTTTCATAGCCGTTGTTTTCCCCGCGCCATTAGCACCAAGAAAACCAAATATTTCACCTTTTTTCACTTCAAAAGAAATATCGTTCACCGCTATAAAATTGCCAAATTGCTTGGTTAGATTTCGTACTTGTATGATTTTTTCTTGATTCATAATTTCTTTGGTAACATATTAAGCAACATAAAAAAAGCTCATTTACAAATCCATGAAAACATCTTCGATAGTTGTTCTAGCAACTTCAATTAAAATTTCTGAATGCCTTTTATGCTTCAAATAAAGTCTTAAATCCTCTGGATTAAAATTTGGATTTTGGTCGATGTAATGAATATATTGCCCAAAAGCAAACACGCTATATTGAGAAGGATACTTTTTTAGGTCCAAAATTAATTCATGAGTTTTATTTGATGTAACGTCATAAATTATTTTATCATAGTCTGAAATTATAGCTTTAGGAGAATCAATTTTTAAGATTCTTCCTTTTTGAATTAAAGCGATACGATCACACAAAGCAGCTTCATCCATGTAGGGTGTCGATACTAAAATGGTAATCCCTTTTTCCTTTAAACGTCGCAACATCTGCCAAAATTCTTTTCGAGAAACTGGATCTACACCAGTAGTAGGCTCGTCTAGAAACAATACTTTGGGCGCATGAATAAGCGCACAGCATAAGGCTAATTTCTGTTTCATTCCGCCGGATAGGGCGCCAGCTCTACGATTTTTAAACGGTTCAATCTGAATATAGATATCTTTAATCAGATCATAGTTTTCTGTTAAAGTAGTACCAAATATTGTTGCAAAAAAATTCAAATTTTCTTCGACAGTTAAGTCTTGGTACAAAGAAAACTTTCCAGGCATGTACCCAACTGAACTCCTAATGCCTTTATACTCCTTTACCACATCTAAATTCAGAACTGATGCTACACCTTGATCCGGTAACAACAATGTAGTTAAAATACGAAAAAGCGTTGTCTTACCTGCTCCGTCCGGGCCAATTAAGCCAAAAAGTTCTCCTTGATCTATATCAAATGAAACGTTATCAACTGCTACTAGCTGCTGATACGATTTAGAGATATTTTTGACTTTTATGCTCATTATTTAATTAGCAACAAATTCGTTTCTAAAATAGCATCTACCCAATGTTTCACATTAGGCTCGATCAATACATAATCACCTTGCTCTAAATTCACGGTAAACTTATTTTCATTAGTAAAAATAGCGTTTCCAGTTACACAAATAAGAAAAGCCGGCACCTTCGTGATATGTTCCTTTAGTTGCTCGCCCTTTTTTATATGCAACGAAATAACGCTCTCTTTTGGTTCAAAAACCTTGTTGGTATGAACAGCTTTGTTTTCAGTATGTAAATCTTTTAGGTTCATAATTTTTATTTGTATTTAGTGTTATTTTGTTTTTATAATTCTACCTGAGTCGTAAATAGAATTCACTTACAACCACAATAAATAGTAACAAACGGTAATAGTATGCTTATTTTAGTACTACAATTTCTTCGATAAACTAGTCGTATTACTAACTATGATACCCCAGCGATTATTTTTATAAATTATAGTTATTTGCACTTTAACTACTTACTAATAGCAGAGCACTTTTTTAAAATCGCTGATTATTTAATTAGGACCAGAATTAATCCACATTTCAGCAGGCATACCTATTTTTAGACCACCATCATTTTGAACCTTAATTTTTACGGCATATACTAAATTGACTCTTTCTTCTTTCGTTTGAATTACTTTTGGAGTAAATTCAGCAGACGATGCAATCCAAGAAACGATTCCTTTATAAGATTTCATTTCATTTACACCATCAATTTTTATCATTACGTCTTGACCTACTTTAATTGAAGACAATTGCATTTCACTGATATAAATCCGTAAGGTCATCTGTGACAAGTCCGCAATTTTATAGAGTGGTTTGCCGAAAGCTGTAATTTCATTGGGTTCAGCATATTTGCCAAGAACAGTTCCTTTGATCGGATTGGTAATTTTACTTTTAAGAATCTGGTCATTAATTTTCTCAATTTGAACATCGATTGCTTTGGCATCATTAACTATTGGAGTATTTTGAGTGCCAATACTTTTTATTTGTTCTACAATCACATTTACTTTACCGTCAATTTCATCTACTTGTCTCTTCGTAGCAGCATTTTCATTATACATACTATGAATACGGTTTTTTTCTATTTGAGCAGATTTAAGTTGCTCTGATAAAATGCCTTTTTGAGATAATATGGCACCAGACTTTGAAAAAATTGTTTGTCTAGAAGCAATTAATTGTTGTTTTGTATAATACAATTGAATCGTATCTACTAATCCAACTTGAGTCTGAGCTTGTAAAACATCTCCCTCCTCTAGATTTAAATATTCGATTTTACCATTAGATTCTGAGGAGACCGTTACTTCAGTAGCCTCAAAATTCCCATATCCATTTGCTTTATCATTATTTTCACCGCAAGAAAATAAACTGGACAGAACTAGGATAGAAAGTGCTTTTTTCATTGTTCATTTTTTTTATTTTAAAGACCTTTAACGACTTGATAATTTGCCTGAGCGAGATCTAATTGTAGTTCATGTACTTTTTGATTAATTTTAGCTTCGTACAAATTAGTAAGCTCAATTAAGTACTCTGCCGAGGTAATCACCCCATTTTTAAATTGTGCATCAATTGACTTGATTATCTTTTCTCTCAGCTGAATAATTTGGTAATCAGTGGCAATTAATCCTTGTGTTTTACGAATTTCCATTTCTAGCTCTTGCAATTGCATTTTAGTAGTCAGTTTAAACGACTCTTTTTCAGTACCTACAATTTGCTTAGCTACCTCAATCGCTTCCTTTTCCGATTTTGATTTGTTCCAATCAAACACATTCCAATTCAATTTTAAACCTGCTAAATAAAAGGCTTCAAAAGAATTATTTAGCATGTTCAATCCAGGGTTTCCATAACCAGCTTGCGCAAATGCATTTAATTTAGGACTTGTAGATTTAGAAATTACTTCTTTTGAAATATCTAATTGCTCCTTTTGATAGTCGAAAAAATCTAATTCGGGTCTTAGTCCTTTTTTATATTCAGTAAAAATGGGTTTCACTAGTATACTATTTTCGTCAAACACAGTTTCTGTTATTAGTGCTAAATTACCAATCATTTTAATTTTGTCAGATCTTAGTTCATCAATTTGCTGCTGTATCTTAAGTACTTCTGCATCTAAAATTTGCTCTGATGACTGAAGAACAGCGCCATTTTTGACAGCTGACCTCACCTCTTTTAATTTAGAAAGCAGTAAATCTTGCTTTGCAATTAGTAAACCTATTCGTTCTTGAAGCAGTAAAGTGGATATATAGAAAAAATTTATTTTAGATTTTAATTGATAAAGGTTAATCACTACTTGCTGTTGTTGCAGTTTTGCTTCCACTTCCTTTAACCTCATATTAGAATCGATTAGTCCTCCATTATAAATCAATTGATTTACATCTACAGTAGCACGATATTGATCTTTATTTAATGCATTTATTGTTAAGTTAGGTAATTGTACAGGTAACTGTGTCACCGCAGATTGATAAGTTGCTTGAGCATTCAAATCAATTTTTGGCAATTTAGCTTTACTTACAACATCTCTTTCAAAAAGCAGTTTTTGTTGCAATAGTGTTGTTTGCTTAGCAATTGGATAATTCTTATTTGCCAATTCATAACATTCAGATAAGGTGATTTTTTGCTGTGCATTTGCAAAAGTCAATAGAAACAAAAAACTTATTATAATTACATTTTTCATGTTTTTATGGCGTTTATAATTTGTTCAGCGACATATGTCTTTCTCTCTTGTACTAACTCATTAAACTCATCGTCTGAAAGCTGAACAATACTTTTCATTAGCATGTGAGCAGCAAAAGGAAAAACCGTCATCGAAAAGATGTCAAGTAAAATTTGTTTAGGTGCGATAGGTTTAATAATTCCATTCTCAATTTCTTTCTCGATTTGCAAAATTAAAAAAGCTGGATTAGGTCTATTCTCGTGTTTAATTATTGAAGTTACAAAATCAGGATTACTATTCATCTCTTGCACTATAAATTGTGGCAAAATAGGATTCTTAATTACAAATGAAATATAACTTTCTGTAAATTTTCTAATTTTATCAAATACAGAATTATGTGAATTAAAAATTTCATTAATCTGAGGTGCTATTTGACTAAAGGCATTCATAAAAACAGCCTCAAAAAGCAATTGTTTACTTTTAAAACAATAATGCAACATTGCTTTATTAATTCCTGCTTTATCCGCTATTTCTTGCATTCGAGCTCCAGCTAATCCTTTTTTATGAAAAATTGATCGGGCAGCCTCAAATATTTTTTCTTCTGTTGTCATTGCTTTAACTAAATGGTTTAACTAAATGGTTAACAAATATACATAAAATAACAATAGAACTTTCTGTAGGACAACTAAATTCAACAATTATCTTAAAAACAACTACTTATAACAGTAGGTATATCCTGTTTTCCTACCTATTATTTCTAAAAAAATAGCAGCTAATTTATAATTTGCGATAATATGGATTTCATTATTACAAATAATCATGTCCTTTGCGCACAAAAAAAGGCAAAACATTAACTATTTTACCTTTTTTTGAACCCCTCAATATGCAATTTTTAAACCTCTTCGCCTTTCATCATTTTATTCCAATACAAATAAGGAAGCATATATTTCTTTAAAAACCAAAGCCTCCAATGAGGCTTGTCACTATTAAAAACAAGCATTTGCTTTAGCTTAGGATCAGGTACAAATTCATTTTTATAATTAAATTCAGCAAGAACCATTTCGCCATAGCCGGTAACTAATGGACACGATGAATATCCCATATATGTTTTATTGTCTGCTGCCTTATTGCTAATCAATTTTAATAAATTATCAACAACAACAGGCGCTTGTTTTCTAATTGCTGCTCCCGTTTTAGCAGTAGGTAAACCTGCAACATCGCCTAGACCAAATACATTCTCGAATTTATTACTCTGCAAACTATTGTGGTCCACATCAAGCCATCCTGCCTCGTTTACAAGCTTAGATTCCCTTATAAAATCAGGAGCTTGTTGTGGTGGCGCCAAGTGTAAGAAGTCAAAAGGAATCTCTATTACTTCATTACCCACATGTTTTTCTCCCAGCACATTATTTTCATTAATGACACAACTATTTTCACCTGCGTTAACTTCTTTGAAATAGATAATTTTGTTAGCACTATCAATACTTATGGGAGCATAGAACGTTTTTAAATGAATATTATATCTACCTATAACTTTCATTAAAGTATCGGCAATAACTTTTACACCAAATATTACAGAACCAGGAGTAGCAAAAACAACATTTGTTTTATTCGCAATTCCTCTTTTCTTAAAATAGTGAGCAGACAAATAAGCTGTTTTTTGAGGTGCTCCGCCGCATTTTATAGGAGTTGTAGGTTGGGTAAAAATAGCGTTCCCTCCATTGAATTTCTGAAGGAGCTCCCATGTTTTATTGGGATCAACATAATTACTACAAACTACCCCACTCTCTAATCCTTCTCTAAGCCCTTCGATTCCGTCTAAATTATTAACTAAACCAGGTGCTACGACCAAATAATCATAGCTTATATCACCTGATTTTCTAGTTGAAACCGTATTAATGTTTGGATTTAATGCTGTGGCAAAATCTTGAATCCAAGTTACATTCTTTGGAATATACTTAACCGTAGGACGGATACTTTTTTTGTAATCAAAAGCACCAGCACCAACTAGCGTAAAAGCAGGTTGATAATAATGTTTATCCGAAGGTTCAATAATTGCTATACTAATATTTTTATTTTTCTTCTTCAATTGTGCAGCAACCATAACTCCTGCAGTTCCACCACCTATAATTAATACTTGATATTTTGTCATAACTTTAAATTTTACTTTCGTAAAACTAAAGAACATAAAAGCATTAAATTGTAACAAATGTCACACAACTATTAATTACTTTATTAAATGCAAAAAAAATAATCAATAAATCATTTAAACATACATTAAAAAATGAATAATTAAATTATTTTACTAAATACGGTGTACAACAAACCATCTTAATTAACTTCTCGTTCCTCCATGTCCGCTTGCGACTATACTCAATATTCTTATGTTTAAATAAATAAACTTAAAAAATTGTAGGAACGGATTTTGCATTTTAGCATGCTGCGATTTTGATATTCTCTCTGTCATTGTTACTATTATTAATGTTAAAATATTTAAGTTTCAGTTTAATTATTTTATTCTGGTATTAACCACCAAAACGGACGCATTTTAGCTTTCCAAATAAAAGCATAATGCAAAGATAATTTCACCCAATGTCCTGCTAGCCCGATATCTCCAAATGTTTTTTTAAGATCCCTTCCACCTGTGTTAGGATATTTTACATAATCTGGAACAATTGGATAAGTTGTAATACTAACACCGCTCCCCTGTGTCATTCCAAATCCTGCAGAAGCAATACAGGCAGCCCCCATATTCCCCATACTACCTTTGTGATGTAATGATTCCGTACCTGATTGAATACTATCAATTATATTATCTGCAACGAGTTTAGCAGTTATTCCTGAAGGCATTCCAGTTCGTGGAGGTGCTGGAAAAATAGCTGTTCCATTCTTACTTTTTCTAGGTTTAGAAATAGAATGAGGAGGAGCAAATGCAATTCCGGGAGCAAAAATATTTTTATAAGATGGGTTTTGATAGGTTTCAGGCCAATCTTGGACTGTCCATTCTTCATAAGGTCTTGGCGTATAATCTGCATCTACAATCATAAAACCTTTAAACAATTTATCTGTAATGTCTTCATCTTTTTTATCAAAAGCATTAAATCCATGGCCAGAAAAAGCTGGAATTAGCATTCCAAAATCAAAAGTTTCCGTTTTAAACTCACCATCTAAATTTTCATAGTAAACAATTCCATCCTCAACTTTAGTAACAGCCGCACCTAAGATCCATTTGATGCCACGATCTTCAAAAACCATTTCGACCAAATCTTTAGAGCGCATATTTATTCCTCCATAATCTAGCAACATGCCATCCATACCGAAATCACCTAGTTCATATTCATTTGAAATCCAGATAACTTCTGCTTTATCACGTACTTTATGTTTTTGCAATTCTTTTTCTACATTCAAAATATATTCAAAAGCAGCTCCTTGACAAGTTGCTTTAGCATGTCCTGTCCCGATAAGAATTTTTACCTTCTTATTTGATTTTTTTATTTGGGAAATTAATTCATGAAGCGCATCTGAGGCATGTGTAGCATGATCATAAGTACACACTGAATATAGTTTATTGGTACCAGGTAACAAGCCTTCGGTTAAATCGAATGCGAGTTTAGGACCAGTTGCATTTATTAAATAATCATAGTCGACTATTTCTTGAGTTCCCTTTTTTTCTCCAAAAACATATTCAACCTTAACAAATGGCTTAGACTTCGATGCGTTACCTTCAGGATGAAAAGAAAGTACTTTGGCTTGTTTATATCCAATTCCTTTTCTTTTATATAAAGGTTCTAATGGAAAAATAACGTCCTCTGCCTTCATTTTACCAATACCGACCCAGATATTTGATGGGACCCACTGATAGTTTCTGTTCGGCGAAACCACTAGTACTTCATGTTCTTTTCCTAACTTTCTTCTTAAATGTCCAGCTGCTGTGTGCCCAGCAATTCCTGCACCTAATATGACTATTTTTGACATGTTCATTTATTTTATGACATCAAATTTAGATCTATAGCTACATTTATAAAGCAACAATTGTTACAAAAGTGTTAATTATTAAAATTAAAGCAAAAATAACTATTCGAACAGAATTAGTTTTTATCAATAAATAGAGTGTTAACAATACAGCACTCATATAAATAGCTAGCTAATTAATTCGATAGATGCTCTGTGTAGTTTTATTTTTCCCTGGTTTTCTAGGGCTTTTAATAACCTCGAAATAACGACTCTTGAAGTATGAAGATCATACGCTATCTCTTGATGCGTATTGAGCACTTCTTTAGTATGATTAATTTTAGCCTTCTCAAATAAATATTTCAATAAGCGGTCATTCATATTCATAAAGGCAAGATTATCAATAGAGGTGAGCATTTCCTTTAATCTATTGTTATAGCTACTGAATACGAAGTTACGCCACGTTTTATATTTACCTAGCCATTCTTCCATTTTTTCAATCGGAATCATAACAACTTGACCATTGGTTTCAGCAATTGCTTTTATTTCACTTTTTGTTTCTCCAATACAACAGGACATAGTCATGGCACAGGTATCTCCTTTTTCAATGAAATATAGAAGTAATTCACCTTCATCAAAATCTTCTCTTAATATTTTAATCGCTCCTGAAATTAATAACGGCATTTTTTTGATGTAATCTCCAAAATCAATTAAAACGTCCCCTTCTTTAAAATCTCTAATACTCGCAACTTGAGCAATTTCGTCAATTAAGTTATCTTCAAAAACATAACCATAGTTCTGTTTTAATATGTTTTTCATAGGTGATTCTCCTTTTAACCGATGGTAAATTTAGTGTTTATTTTTGTAAAGAAAACTACTTTTTTCTTTAATCAATTTCTATTTTAAAGTGTTTAACATAAAGCAAAGTTCTACTTTAAAAAGTAAAACAATAACACTTTATTATCTTGCTACTAATGCAGTAGACTTATAAATACTACCAAAATTACATCTCTTATTTACAATAAATCACTATTTACCAATAGCGTCAACTCCAACAGATCTAATCTTACAATTGTTCTTATTTACTGCACTATGTAACGAAAATCATTTAATAAAAAAAGTAGATTCTTGTAAGTTTAAATCCATCCTAATTACTTCTCTATTTATTGTCAAACTCATACTCTGCTGAAAATACTTAGTACTTCCTTAAGAGAAAATGGGTTCAAATTAGACTAGCAAGTGCTACTCAAGAATGGACACTGTATTCCTACATCCAAGCTATAATAAAATATAGCCATCCGTTGACCATAGCCGTTTTATACGTAAAAAAAAACCTTGACGAACTAAACCCTATTTTCCAACGTATAAAAGTTTGATACGTAATTATAGTTAATCTCCTACTTCCCTTTTTATAGCATAGCTATTGATTAAAAAGGCTTTGAAAATAGATGAACTTTTAATTGCTGCAGTGCGTTATCAACTCGTTCGTTTTATAAGTAACGAGCACGGACTTTAATTTTGAATTGCTCCGCAGTAACAGAATTGTGTTTTCTTGTTTTGAGCAGAGGTCAATAATTGATTAATGTTGTAAACTGATTATAAAATAAAAAAACCCGAAACTTTCGTTTCGGTTTTTTTTTGCGGAGAAAGAGGAACTAGCGCCTACCTTTTCTATACATATCAAATCATATCAAAACACCTGTAATACTAGGTATAGTATAGGTTTTGGTGTTTTTTGTAATAAAGTAAAAACAAGCCAATTATATATAAATATAGTCAATGTGGGGATTATGTGGGGATAGTTTTATACCTTTAAACTCCAGTAAAAACAATTACTTACGTATATATGGCAACAATAAATTATCTGATTAAGGGCGAAAAAAAAGCAACAAACATACTTTTGCGATTTAAAAACGGAAGGAAGTTTGACCTAACAGCAACCACAGATTTAAAGGTGGAGCCTAAAAAATGGAGTGCAGCTAAACAAAAAGTAAAGCTTACTGCTGATGATTCTACAAAGGATGAAGTTAATAATAAATTGATCGAATTAGAAAAATTTATATTTGATGAATTCAATTCTGATAATAGTAAAGGGGACTTAATAGACAAGCACTGGTTAAAGAAGAAAATTGCTAACTTTTTTAATAGACCTATTGACGAAACTGCAGTAGACCAAGTGTTCTTCATTCCATTCATTGAAACCTTTATCAAAAATGCTCCAACAAGGATAATTAAAGGTAAAAACAAGGTCATAGCAAAAGGAACTATTACAAAATACACAACAACGCAACACAAGCTAGAAGAGTACGAAAAACGCTTTAAAATAAAGCTAAAATTTACAGATTTGGATTTAACTTTCTATGATAGATTTGTAAATTTCTTATCACAAGAACAAAGTATAAATTTAGGAACAATAGGAAACTATATAGGAACTTTAAAAACTATTGCAAGAGATGCAAAATTAAAAGGGTTGCCGGTTCATGCACATATTGAGCACCCAAACTTTTTTGTGCCTAAAGTTACGGCCGACAGCATCTACTTTAATGATGAAGAAATCAATAAAATTTTTAAGCATGATTTTAAAGGAGTCGAACGTTTAGAAAACACTAGAGATTTATTTATTATCGGATTGAGAACAGGATTAAGAATATCCGATTTTTTAAGACTGAAAGACGCTAACATCAAAAATGGTTATATCGAAATTGAAACGCAAAAAACTGGGCATACAGTTACTATTCCACTTCACAAGCAAGTCAAAGCAATTTTGGAAAAAAGGAATGGATTTCCTAGAACTATTTCTGACCAAAAATTCAATGAGCATGTTAAAGATGTATGCGAAGTTGCGGGATTTAAAGAAAAAGTTCACGGTTCTAAAATGAGTAAGAAAACCAAGCGAAAAGAAGAAGGAGTTTTTCATAAGTGGGAGTTGGTTACCTCTCATATTTGCCGCCGTTCATTTGCCACTAACCTATATGGTAAATTAGATAATTTGACTATTATGGCTATAACTGGACATCAAACTGAAACCCAGTTCTTGAAATACATCAAAATCACCAATACAGAGAAAGCGGATAAACTAAAACAATACTGGAACAAACAAAATGAAGAACAACAAATTCAGGAAAATAGTATGACTGTGGTTAAGTAAGATAAAGTTTGATATATTTAGACTTTATTTTAAAAAGTATGGAAACTAAAATTTTAAACATAATCTTGGACTATTTTAGTCGCGCAGAAGATGAGAATGCTCTTTTTAAGTTTACAGCTTATGAATTATCGTTTAAATATAGAGTGCTTTTTAAGGAATTAGAAAAAGAAATCAAATTCAATCTGGAATCTGTTAATATTGAGAATTACATCTATTTAAATTATTTAAAAGAAAAATTATATAAAACTTATTCAGAAGAAAAATTTAGAAATTACAAATACTTTACTAATAATTCTATTGTTATTCATCAAATTTATGCTGATTCTGATTTGTTGAAAGCTCTTAAATATCCATTAACAAATAAATGTCAATTAACTCCTGAAGAAGATTATTATTGCGAAAAACAATCTGAATTTTTAGATGCTTTAAAAAACAATTTTCTATATGAATTGTTAATTTACATTAATAGTATTGACCTCAATAACGATTCAATTTATAACAATCTAAAGCGAAAAAAAAGCTCAAAGAATTATTCGCTAGATTATTTAGATTCATATTGTGAATTACTAAACTCAGGAACTCCATTCCAAGCTTATACATATAATTATTATTCTAAAAATATTTTTGAACATTTTTCAGATATGTTTAAAAAGGAATTTGAGGGAAACAATAAAAATTTTAGAAACAATAATGATTTTAATTTTGACGAATATATTGGAACTTGCCTAAATAAGATTAAGAGTTCTAAAAGTTTCGAACCAGAGAATAAATCTATTTACAACTTTATAGATGAACGTTATTTCGATCGAGATTTATATTTAAATAATGATCACTTAGATGAAATTTTATCCACTCATAAATATGTTTATGATGATGACCCGGATAATTACAATAATGAATTTATATCAGGTTATAATGACTATTATTTAATGCTGGAGGCAGATAAGATGATTGAATTTATTACAAAACAATCTTCGGAATTGGTTAGATGTGTTGCTCAAGATATTCCCCCCATTTTTAACTCGAAAAAAGGTTTTGCAATATTTAATTATGTACTAAATGAATTAGATATAAATGTTTTAACGATAGATAAAAGACCAAATCAAACTTTATTAAATGCTTTTTGGCACTCTTCTAAAGCTAAAGAAGAAATATTCAAAATTCAAATGTCAATGAATGATTATCTTGAATATCTTAATCAGATTTTTAATAAAAGATACAAAAGTAGAACAATGTCAAATGGTATTAAAAAAGTAGATATTATAGAAGATTATATAGGTAAGTACAAAATAAATTAAGTGACATATAACTGCATACAAATGCATATTTTGAGCATATAAAGTCCAACATACATTTGCCCCATCAATAACCCTAAAACAGTTAAAATGGAGCAAGGTAAAATCACCCAAGTATTCGGAATCACTCCCGAAGAATTAAAAGAAAGCATCTTAATAGATGTTAGAGCAGAATTTAAATCACTGGCTCTAAATTTCCAACCAATCATTCCAGAGGAATACATTACTCGCCAAGAGGTTTCAAAAATACTTCAGGTATCTCTGGTGACTCTTTCCGATTGGAATAAAAAGAAAATCCTTAATCCATATCGTTTAGGGAATCTTATCAGATACAAACGTTCTGAAATTGACCAGGCCCTTATTCGTATTAACCCTAAAAAAGGTTAATTATGGTCCATTCAAGATTGGAGAGACTCCATAACATCGAAAAACGACTAGAAGTTTTAACAAAATCAGCACTTCAAAGTCAAAACCAAAATACAAAGGATTTGATAATTGATGACGAAGAATTTCAATACATAATGTCATTATGTCCAGGAGGCACAAGGTACTGGAGAGATTTAAATTTAATTCAATACACTCAAAAGGATGGTAAATTTTTCTATACAATTGAAGCAGTAAATAAAATGCTAGTAGAAGAATTTGGAACATTAAAAAAAAAAGTAGAAGACAACAATCATATTTCGGTACCTATTGAAATGTTCATCGATGCTCAGAAATTTGGTTATCAAAAAGACTTATGTTTCTTTCTTTTTTTAAAACTTACTTTCACCGCAGGAAAGGTAAAATTAGATCAAAAAGGGTTATTGATTATTGAATTTCTGCTACAAATAAAATGCAGAAAAACATCACTTAAGTATATCCAACTACTGCTGGAGTTAAAATTCCTCACTTACAATGAGAGAACGGGATACTATACGATTAATTCATTTGACAAAATAAGACAATTTCACGACTGGAAAGTTCGATTGGCATTTCCAATAGACTACAATAGTTATTGTAAAATAAAAGCAGTTACAGGGGCGGTTATTTATGGTTATCTCCATAAGTATTTTTGGAGAAAAGTGAAGAGAGAGAAAAGCGTAACAGTAAAGGGGATTACCTATCATTTTCCTTCTCCAACTTTCAACTATAAAAAACAATTAGCCCCTGTTTCTGTTATTTATGTCAGCAAGTTTTTTAAAATGTCTAATGCAACAGCTTCAAGATTAAAGTCAGCAGCTTACAAAGAAGGATTTATCAAACTCAAAAAGAACTTTGATGATATTAATATGGATGTTTCTTTATTGGTGCAAATCCATAAATATGCTGGATTGAATAATAATATTGTTTATCATAAAGACGATTATAGATTACAGTTAGTTGATACTGTCTATCCTGTTTTTTATTTTATCAAAAGAACTAACCTGAAAACATAAAGAAAGGGGATTTAAAGGGGAAGTGAAATGAGGCGTTTTTAATTGCCTCATTTGCTTGCTCACATAGCACAACTAGGGGTACGATTATATTGATTCTAATATAGGTCCCATAATTACATAGTATTTCATTTATGGATAATGTTCTATAGTTACCACTTTTGATTAGACAACGGTCATTAAGATTTAAAATAATTCACTGCTTTACGGAAAACCTCAATCATCATAGGTTTTAATAGTTTAGATTTGATTTTTAACGATTAATTCTCAAACTATTTTTAGGTTTTATTATTCAAAACTAAAAAGATCATAGAAATGTAAAAATTTAATTTTAACAACGCATCAGACTAATAAGGTCCGTCTTTGTTAAATACAATCAAACTAACACAAACAGACGAAATGAAAAAATTTGAATTATTGGGCTTAGGATTATTGTTGTCAATCATATTAATTTCATGTTCTAAAGATGGTGATCCTAACCAAGTAGCTACCCAAGAAACTCTTTCAACGATATTGCCTAAAAAAGTAAATTACATTGAGAACATAGATTATGACAAAATAGGAAGAGATACGTATCTAACATATAATGGCAATAAACTGGTCAGTTCTATTTTGCATAATCGTTGGAAAAGCGTTTTTACTTATACGGGTGATTTAATAACGAAAATTGAAAATTTTGATTATGGTGTCCTTTTTAGCACAACAGATTATACCTACACTAATGGAAAGTTGGATTCAAGATTTATAAAAAATACTGAAGTCCAAAACCCATACTCTTATATGACTTATTATGTGCATAATACAGACGGCACAATATCTTATTCTTCAAGTAGTCGTAACGGAAAACTAACTTTCAAAGACGGCAATCTTATAAATGATGGCTATAGATCTTTTGAGTACGATACCAAAAACAATCCTTTTATAAATATTGTTGGTATTGGTGTTTTATCTATTGATGACGACAGTGAAGTAGACTTGAATGTTTCTAAAAATAATAGGATTAAAAGTAGTGAAAATGGCTATTCATCAACAAATTCTATAACTTTTAATTCAAATGGATACCCAACGGTAGATAACGGATTTTACAATGGTAGTACAACTGGGAATTCTTCTTATAAATATTACTATGAGTAAGCCAATATACAAACACCAAGATTTCATCATAAACAAAGACTACGAAAGAACAGAACAAAAAAGATATTGGTTAGAATTGACAATCAATAATGATTGCACTGAAAACATAATTGTAATAATGAAAAACCCTAGTAGGGCAACTTTGGAAGTTTCGGATAAAACAGTTTTTAATGTTTGTAATTACATCTTTAAAAACAAAAATGATAGGGCAGAATTAAAAAACATCGGTAAAATAATTATCCTGAACCTGATTCCTTTTTACGAAACCTACTCAAAAGAATTAGTCGCTCTGAAAGATGAAATCATAGATCTAGCAAATTTAGAAGTAATTAAAAATTATACGTCAAAAGATAGCAGAGTAATAATCGCATAGGGTAATCACCCAGATAGATTGTATAAGGAGTATGAAGTATTAAAACAAGAGGTTAATAATATTTTAAAAGATAACAATAACGACGTGTACTATGTCGATAAATTATCTGCTGCAGGAAATCCTAAACACGCGCAAATTTGGGGATATGAAAATGAGCTATTAAAATTTGAATTATAAAATTGGTAGAATTTACTTAAAAATATAAAAATTATTTTGATAATAAATTATGTAAATTTACTTTAAATAATATGTGATAATATATCACACAACACATATTGATTGTTAACTATTTAAAACAGAAATAAAATGATACATTGGTTTGGTGATACAATTTTGAGATTAGATAAAATAAATGCAATTCAACATAACTCAGTTTCCGATTCAGGCCCTACAAATATTGTAAATATTTATCTTGATGATGCAGCAGGAAGCCGTATCGATGTTGTATTTTGGGATTACGAACAAGCTTCAGATAGCGTAAGTAAATTAAACGATTTACTTGAAGATTTATATTTTCAAAAAACAAATTCAAAATAAACATCTAACACTACTTAAGTGCTTAATAAATGATTTTGATATGGCTTTACAGAACATAGAATGCCCAAAATGTGATACGATAATAATTTCACAAATAGGCTTGCCCAAAAAAGCTTCTTCCTATGATGATTGTTTACGAAAATGCGTGAAATGCAATCTTGGTTATTCCAATGCGAAAACTAATCCAACATTAATTTACAAGTATTATAAAGATAATATTCCAGAATTATTGAGACAAGATATAGATTTCGCGTTAGATAATTCTATTAGTCATATTAATAAAGTGAACAAGAGAATTAAATTTGGCTTTTCAACATCAGAGGACGCTTTAACTTGGACCTTTTTTAATTATTTTGTTTTAAACAATAGACTCCAGGATTTACTAAAAATTCTTAATATAGATAGTGATGATACTTCGGATTATGACGTTTATCTCTGGGGTGTGAACATCTGTTCTAAAACATTAAATACGGAGTTAAACCAAAGACTTAAAGCTGCATCTATTCTATTCAAAGAAAATTTAAAAGGAAGGACGGAACCGGATGTAATAATTAATTTAAAGGATAAGTTAGTTTTTATTGAGGTAAAATACAAAAGTCCTAATGATATTCAAACTAACATCGAAAAGTTTAAAAAATACTCAATTAATGATTATGATATTGATAGCTTGGCTAAAAACGGATTATACGAACTATATAGAAATTGGGCATTTGTTTCAGAATTGAGTAAAGGCAATAAATTTGAGTTAATCAATTTGGGATTTAATAAACACTTTGGAGGTAAAAATAAAGCTAAACTTGAAGAATTCGAGAAATTAATAGAAACAAACAATGGTAAATTTGTACAATTATCCTGGAAACAGATTTTCGATAAATTAAGTGAACACGAATATGATCAATGGTTTTTAGATAAGTTAAATTCAAAATAGCATCAAAACTCTTAAAGGTTATTTTAGAAAAGACAATTTATACTTAATAAGTTATGGCAGAAATAATACGCAGCAGAACCATCAGACCTTTGACAAGACTTGAAAAATCAAAAAGTTATAAAATTGACACCAAAACAATTTCTCGAGGAGATACTTTGGTTGTAAACATAGGCCACGAAACAAAATCCTTTTGCAAGACTTTCAAATTCAATGGAGCTGACGTTGCTCATAAAGATAGCATAAGTTTTAGAGTAAACGATTTTGGAAATTCAATTGATATTAGTTGGAGTGGAGCAATACCAACTGGAACAACAAATATTTACATAAAGACTGGATCTTCAGAAAAAGCAAATAAAAAAAAAGCTGTCAATGAAGTTTCTAGTCCAACTTTGATAAATGCTAAAACTTCGTTCGAATCAATTTCAAACTCAGAAACAACCATTTTGATTTTAGGTACTTTACCTGGCGATAAATCTTTCGAACTTGGAGAATATTATGGACATCCAAGAAATAAATTTTGGAAAATCATTTCAAAAATTACTGGAAATGATTTACCTGAAACATATTTTGATAAAAAGCTACTTTTACTGAATTCTAAAATTGGTGTTTGGGATGTCGCTCACAAAGCAAAAAGAAAAGGTAGTCTTGATATTGCAATCGAAGATGAAGAACCAAACGATTTAATTGATTTCATTGAAAGACACAAAAAATTAAAGGTAATAGGTTTTAATGGATTAAAATCGGAAGTACTTTTTGATAAATACTTTAGTAGAAATGATAAAATCACATATGTTTCTTTACCTAGTACTAGCCCTGCTAATACAAGTAATACTTTTGAAAATATTTGTAAAATATGGCAGCAGATCGTCAACAATAACTCATAATTTAAATAATTTAAATTCAAAATGTGGAAAAACGTAAAATAGTCATATTTTGATAGTTTAAATTTGTTAATAAAATAGGTTAATAATATGTTCAATATATTGCACTTAATATTATTATTATCATGTATATTTGATACATAACAAGCGAGGACAACGCTATACAAACTGTAATAGATTATGAAACCAACAAAAGAAGGACAAATAGCAAAATTTCACACACCACTAGCCGGAGAAAATCCAGAGCAATTATATGTGGTATTAGAAGTGATTCAAGACGACGAAAGACCAAGAGCCGATATACAGGCGCTCAACACAGGCTTACCATTTCCACCTATTAATAAAGTTCGCTTAGACGATCTGGAAGTCGTTGAAGTGAGTACTCAAGATTTAATCGGACATTATGTAACAATTAATAAAACTGATTATTCACAAGTGGAAGGTAGAGTAAGTAAAGTTAGCGAACAAAAAATAGTAGTAGATCTTTCTAAAGGTGTTCATGGTACTGAAACTAATGTTTGGCTTACGGTTATTGATAATAACGGAGTAGAACACTTAGGAACCTTATTTGTTAATCCAGAGTAGTCAATTGAAAGAGCACGCAATTATAATAAAATCATCATGAGCACATACATAAATGGAGAAGAGAAATTAAAGCATCCATACTATAAACTGATGGAATTGAGAGACGACGCTTTGGAAACAGAATTAAATTCTTGGTCCAGATTAGATTTAATAGAATGGCTTTGTTGGAATGACCGAAATGGTGTTTACAAAGACAATGAATCGTTACAAGAGTTTGGTAATACAGTTAGTAAAGAAGAAGCAATTGAAATTATTACAAGACAAATTACAGAAGCATAATAAATGAGTAATACAAAATCTCAAATTACAGATTTGAAAATGGAGAATTATCTTCATGATTGTCGTTTGAAAATGGGTGAAACCATTCGTGAAATCAGAGAGAAGAGAGGTTATAGTCAAGATGAATTAGCAGCCATAATGGAAGTAAATCGTTCTACAATCTCTAAAATTGAAAACGGAAAATTTAGTTTTAGTATAGATTATCTTTCCAAGTTTTCATGGTTTTTAGATTTCGATCTTTCAGTAGTTGATAATAAAGAAATAAAATTAAAATAAATAATGGCATTAAATTATATTGATTTATTTGCAGGTGCAGGTGGGTTGTCAGAAGGATTTAAAAGAGCTGGATTTAATCCAATAGCTCATGTTGAGATGAACAGTCACGCTTGTAATACCATAAAAACAAGAATGGCCTATTATCATTTAAAAGATAATAATCAGGAAAATATTTACCTAGAATATTTAAAACAGAATATTGATCAAAAACAATTTTGGGAAAGTGTTCCAAATGAAGTTTTGAATACAGTTATCAATACTGAGATTTCAGATGATACTATTACAGAAATTTTCAATAAAATTGATTCTCATAAGGATAGTAAAAATGTCGATTTAATTATTGGGGGGCCTCCATGTCAAGCTTACTCTATAGTTGGAAGAGCCAGAGATCCAAAAGGCATGGCTGATGATCCAAGAAATCATTTATACCTTCATTATGTTAAGTTTCTTAAAAAATACAAGCCTAAAATGTTTGTATTTGAAAATGTTCCCGGAATTTTATCCGCAAAGAATGGAGAATTCCTAGAGAAAATAAAGGAAGCTATTGATGAAGCAGGCTACATAGTAGAACACAAAACATTGACTTCAAAAGATTTTGGTGTACTTCAAAATCGTAGAAGAGTAATTTTAATTGGTTGGAAAAAAAATAAAAATTTAAAATACCCAACATTTGATAATTTTCCTATGCAGGGAGAAATCATGAAAGATTTATTTTATGATTTACCAAAATTAAAACCAGGAGAAGAAAAAGCGCCAGCCAGTTATACCAAACCAATTAATGAGTACTTAAACCTTTCTAAAATCAGAAATGGAATCGATTTTACCACCCAGCATGTAGCACGAAATCATAATGAAAGAGATTTAGAAATATACCGTACTGCAATTGATTTATGGGTGAATAAAGGGAAAAGATTGAGTTATGCTGATTTACCTACAGAACTAAAGACACACAAAAATGAAACTGCTTTTTTGAACAGATTTCAAGTTGTTGACCCAAAAGGCGTTTGTCATACCGTTGTGGCTCACATTTGTGCTGATGGACATTATTACATCTATCCAGATTTAAAACAAGTACGTTCAATCTCAGTAAGAGAAGCTGCCAGAATTCAATCATTCCCAGATGATTTCTTTTTTGAAGGAGGGAGAACCGCAGCATTTAAACAAATAGGTAATGCCGTACCACCACTAATGGCAGAAGGAATTGCTAATAAAATAAAAGAAATGATATGTCAGAAATCTTAAAAGAAAAGCATTTTAATCCAAAAGCCCATATTTTAACTTTGCTTGGAAATGAACTTATTAAGAGCCCTATTATGGCAATATATGAGCTTGTTAAGAATAGTTATGATGCTGACGCAGAAAATGTTAGTGTTAGATTTAGAGATATTGAAGATCTTAGCAAGGCTGTAATTATTATAGAAGATGATGGTATAGGAATGACTTCCGAAATACTTGAAGATGTTTGGTTAGAGCCTGGTTCAGATTTTAGAAAACCTATCAATAAAGAAACAGGTTTAAGGCAAATAATAAAATCATCAGTTTTTGGCCGGATACCTATGGGGGAAAAAGGAGTTGGAAGATTTGCTGTTCACAAACTTGGCAGTGAGATTTTTCTTGTTACAAGACCTTTATTAATAAAATTTAAAGAGAACAGAAGTGAAATTCTTAGTTCAGAATTAGCAAACTATGAAATACATCTTTATATTAATTGGAAGGACTTTAATCAATCAAAACATTTATCTGAAGTGCCTATCAAATGGAAGATAAAAAAAGATCTTAATGAATTTAGATTCAAAGAAAAAAGTGGTACTTACATTCGCCTTAGTGGATTAAAAGAGACTTGGACTAAGGGAATGGCAAAAGATTTAAAAGGACAAGTCATTTCAATGTTATCTCCAAAAATAAAGGAAAATTCTTTTAAAATTAATTTAAATTTCAATAACGACTGGCTTGCTGATTTTCCTTCAGTAAATTCTATTTTAAATGATGCGCCATATAAAATTACAGCACTCATTGATTCAGAATATAATTTAAATTTTGAATACGAATTTAAACTAAAAAATAAAATAGAAATAGGCCAAAGAAAAATATTAAATGACCCTAATTATAATAAAAGTATAAAAGGACAAATAAGGCAGTTTTATAGAAAATATCTTGAAAATAAGGAATTTGATATTGAAACAATAGAGGAAATGTTAGAAGAATTTGATGATAAAGAGTTGCCAATTGGTAATATATTTTTTGAATTTTATTCATACGATCTTGATGCAACTTCAATGAGAGATTATACTGACGATTCAAAAGTTGTTAGGGAAATGTTGAAATTACATTCAGGAGTAAAAATTTTCAAAGGTGATTTACGTGTTTACGATTATGGTGAACCAAATAATGATTGGTTAGGTTTGGATTTGGAACGTGTTCAAAACAAAGAATGGTTCTCTAATAATCAAAATATTGGATATGTATATTTAGATCCAGAATCATCAAATGGTTTAATAGAAAAAACTAATAGAGAGGGGTTTATATCAAATGAGGTATACGATTTATTTTATATTATTCTTAAACAGATACTAACTGATTTTAAAACTACACGTTCAGTTGATAGAGCAAAATGGTTAAGATTTAACAAAAAAGGATCTATAAATTCATTTGATAATAGAATAACGAATTTTAGAGCAATCATTGAAGATACAGATTTTACTGATATCGAAAAAAAGAAAAAATTAATTGAGGAAGCTGAAAAACTTGAAGAACGATACGAAGAAGATAAAAAAACATTATTGATTCCAGCCGGTGTTGGCATGACGGCTTCTGTTGCTTTACACGAAATAGAGAAGCTTGTACCTCGGATGCAAGAAACTGTAAAACCAATATTGATAGATAAAAAAATCATTTCTGAGCAAGTTGAAGAATTGAGACAATATACAAATGGGATTTTATCTGTTTTAAGAAAAGGAGGAGATAAGGAAATAAGTATTGAAGAATGTTTGAAAATATCATTTTCTAACTACAAATTAAAAATGAAAGTTAGAAAAATAAACTATGAGATAAGCATCGACAAATCAGTCGATATTATTAAAAGTGATAAAAGATATTTTATTACTATGATTATGAATATCATTGACAATAGTATTTATTGGCTTGATACAATATATAATGATAATAAAGGTATTTACGTTAAATCTTTCAAAGAAGATAATTCAACATGTTTACTTTTTGTTGATAACGGACCAGGTTTCAAAGATGAAATAAATGACATAGTTAGGCCTTTTTTTTCAAGAAAATCCGATGGTATCGGGATAGGTTTATATTTAATTGATACAATAATGATGCACTATGGTAAGGTCGATATAGTTAAAGATCATGAAAAACTGGATGAACTAGGGGTTCCTTTTAATTATAGAGGTGCAGCCTTAGTTTTAAAATTTAATAAATTAAAATAATATGATAGATTTTGGTCCACAAATAGCCATAGTAGATGATAATAAAAATGAAATCCAAGGCATTTTAGATTACTTAGAATCTCATAATATCGGTTGTAAATATTTTAATGCTGATATTACCGAGGATAATTCTCCTGAATTTCCGCTCGAATCTGTTGAATTAATTTTTTTAGATTTATATTATACAAAGGACTTTGACCCAGTTAGATGTGCTCAATGGATTGATGATATTATTCCGGATAAAAAATTATATGAGTTAGTTGTTTGGTCTAAGGACAGTCACTTAACCGATGCTTTGCTTGAAGTTTTATTTCAGATCGGTAAACTTCCAAGGTATTGTATAACTAAGCAGAAAAACAAATATGATGACATTAATGGAATAGAAAGATTATTAAAAGAAATTAAAGAAGAAGTAAAGTCCATAAATAAAATTAAAGTTGATGATTTTATTTCTGAAATAATAGAGATTACTGAAGACCATGTAGTGTTAAATTGTCTTCTTGATGATGAAATAAATTTTTTTCAGATTAGAAAATTTGAAAAAACTCCTTTGAGCCATTTTAAAAAATTTGAAGAGGGGGCTTACTTACTAGTTAGAATAACAACAAGTGTAGGACAAAGAAATATTGAATTTATTGAACTATTTGATGACCATTCAGGAATTTTTGAGCAAAAAAATATTTTTTTAAAATTTAAAGGAACACCAATTCAAAATCCAAAAGGGAATGACTAAGATTATTTTTAAAGATGTTGGTCAGGGTGATTCGATAATTATAGAGTGGCTGGATGATAATCAAGAAAACAAAATTGGCATAATTGATTGTAAAAAAAATAATTCTTTAAACCCCATTTTAAAACATATTCAAGACACTAATGTTACTCATATTGAGTTTATAATTCTTTCACATCCACATAGGGATCATTACTCAGGTTTGAAAGAATTATTGGTATATTGTTATGATAATGAAATAACTATCGGAAGCTTTTTGCATACATTAAATAATGATATAGAAGTTGAATATTGGACTTACTTTGAACCAAACCTTACTAATGCATTAGAGCTTGCAGATGTGTTTGACATAGTAAATAAAAGTTACAACGTTAACTTAAATGAAATCGTTAAGTTGAGTGTAGGATATACTATTCCATTAAATAAAACTGATTATCTAAAGTGTTTATCACCATCTCATTTAGAAATAACAGAATATCTAAAAGCATTAAAGTTTATACCCATAGAACATAGAATGAAGAGAAGTAAAGTTGCAAATTTACTATCAAGTTTATTCAAACTAAAACTAGGAGACAAATACATTCTTTTAACATCTGATGTAGAAAAAATATCCTTTGACAGAGTTAAAAATAAAAATTCAAACCTTTTCCATGATAAAATAAATGTTTTATCACAAATTCCTCATCACGGCTCTGACACTAACCATGAACCAAGTTTTTGGTCACAATTAATTTTAAATGAAACTAGTGAAGCTGTTATTTCTGCTGGCGAACACAAATTGTATATGCATCCTCATTTCAATGTTATAAATGATTTTAGTGGTATGGGGTATAAAATAAGTTCGACTAATGTTATTAATGGTATGGAAGAGTTTGTTGAAATTATTAAAATAAAATCGTTAACATTAGATACAGATAGTTTAATAGCAGAGGAGTATTATCTATCAGGAGATAAAATTTTCAATTTATAACAAATTGTATTTTGTAATTTAAACAAGCTAATTCATGCACCAATACAAAGCCGAAAACGCCAAACCAAATCCAAAATCTACAATCAATTCTTATAGAAGTTTTGGATATAACTTATCCACAGCAATAGCCGATATTGTTGATAATAGTATCTCAGCTAATGCAAATAGAATAACTATAGATTATTTATGGAAAGGTAAAGATTCATTTATTTCAATTCTTGATAATGGAAAAGGAATGAATTTAGAAGAGTTGATTATTGCAATGACACCTGGAAGCAAAGATCCGGAAGATTTGAGGGATGAAAAAGACTTGGGTAGATTCGGTATGGGATTAAAGACTGCTTCTTTTTCCCAATGCAAAAGACTGACAGTTGTTACAAAAAAAGAAGGTTTCAATACGATAAAACGATGCTGGGATATTGACTTTATTAATCAGGAGGAAGAATGGACTTTATTGGATTTTATTTCTGACGAATCCTATTTAAAAAAAGTAGATGAATTGTCAAGTGGGACTCTTATAATTTGGGAATCTCTAGATCGTATTGTAGGAAATGCTAATGAAGAAAATGAATCAGTAAAAAACGCATTTTACCAAGAAATGATAACGGTTAAAGAACATCTTGGTCTTGTTTTTCATAAATTCATAGAAAGTAAAAAAATTAAGCTGATTTCAAATACTTATGAAATTGATGCTTGGAATCCGTTCCTTTTAAATTTAAATCCAAAACCAGAAATGGGGCAAACAGAATTACTTCTTAATAATGTTGAAGTAACCTATTTCATACTGCCACACATGTCAAAAATCAGCACTGAAGATTATGAAAAATCTGGTGGTCCTTTAGGTTGGTACCAGCAACAAGGTTTTTATGTTTATAGGGGTGATAGATTATTGGTTTCAGGAGATTGGTTAGGAATTGAAAAGAAAAGGGAATATTCAAAATTAGCAAGAATAGCGATAAACTTTCCCAATGCAAATGATTTCGACTGGAATTTAGATATAAAAAAATCTACAGCAATGCCTCCTATTGAGATTAGAAAGGAATTATCCAGAATAGCAAAAATTGCAGTTATGAAGTCTGCTAAAATTTACAATTGGAGAGGCCAGAAAACAATTTCTAATGAAAATGGAAATGCGTCATTTGAAAGCTTATGGAAAGACGAAACCAATAGAGAAGGAATTAAAAAATATAAAATAAACAAAAAGCACCCGATAATAAAGCAGCTGTTGGAATCAGATAATACGAATAAATTATTTTCTAAAGCTTTGAAATTACTTGAAGAAAATATTCCAGTAGAGTTAATTTTATATAATCAAAACGAAGATCCTTCATTTCATGAATTGGAGAAAATCACAGAAAAACCAAGTGATGATTTAATTAAATTAGCAGTAGAATTATTTGAAATATATAAATCTCAAGGGATCCCGGAATCATTATCACGTCAACAAATAATGAACGCAACACCATTTAATTTTTTTCCTTTAATCAATGATTATTTAAAATGAACGATATAAAACATTCCGCAAGAGCAATTGCACATACACTACTAAATCACGAAAAAACCAAAGGCGAATTAACAGAGGATATAATTAAACAAATTATTGAAAAGGTTTCCATAATAAACATTGACCCAACTAAACCAATAGATAAGGACGATTTATTTGAAATATTAATGGCGGATTTCAGTATTGGTAAAGGATCAATAACAATGTTGTCTGAAGATGTAGAGCCTTGGGTAAAAGAAAATAAAGTAAACATCAATTGGGAACTCTGGCACAGATATAAATCCTATATGGCTGAAAAAGACCCTTCTTTTCCAGTCAATGATTTAGATGATTTTACAGAAAAAATTTTAGATAAATGTGTCAATCCAAAAACAGAAGGTTCATGGGATAGAAGAGGAATGGTTGTCGGACACGTTCAATCTGGTAAAACATCAAATTATGTAGGCCTTATTAATAAAGCAACTGATGCTGGATACAAGGTAATTATTGTTATTGCAGGTACGATTAGCTCTTTAAGAAGACAAACCCAAGAAAGAATAGATGAAGGTTATATTGGACGAAGTAGTTCTGCTTTTATAAATAATAATGGGGAAAATAGAATTATAGGTGCTGGTAAATATAAAGTGGGTACTGATATTTATTCTTTATCATCTTCTTATTACAAAACGGGTGATGAAGGTGATTTTAATCAAGCAATTGCTAATAGATTGAATATACCAATTGGAAAAAATCCTGTAGTTTTTGTAATCAAAAAAAACAAAGGTATTCTTGAAAATCTAATTGACTGGTTTTCTAAAAACGATAACATTAAAACAATAGACGGTCATCCTAAATTATTTGATGTGCCGGTTTTAATAATTGATGATGAAGCAGATGCAGCTTCCGTTAATGCTTCAAAAGATATTAATGACATTAAGACAATCAATAAATTGATTCGAACATTATTAAATGTTTTTGATCAAAATACTTTTATCGGATATACTGCAACTCCTTATGCTAACTTATTTATTTCTCAGGAATATAATAGTGAATTAAAAACATTAGTAAAAGGAAAGGAATATTTAATTGGTGATGATTTATTTCCTAGGGATTTCATAATAAACATTAAAGCTGCAAAAAATTATATTGGAGCTGCGAAGGTTTTTGGGTTAGAAGATCCAGTGACCGGAGAATTTAATGAGCCTCTTAATGTATTTAGAAAAATTGATGATTATGACCCTCCTTTTTTTAAAACAATAAATAAAAACAACAAAGACGATCTGCCGGAATACTTACCGAAAAGTTTAGAGTTGGCTATAAAATCATTTATTCTGACATGTACAATCCGTAGATTAAGAGGTCATGAAAAAAAACATAATTCAATGTTAGTTCACGTCGCTCTATATGTAAAATGGATTGATCGAGTTGCATTATTGGTAAATGAAAAAATCAGAGAATTTAAAAATAAAATCGAAAGTAATGATGGGAAATTCATTGAGGAATTAAAAGAATTATTTGAAAATGATTTTGAACCAACCACGATAAGCACTTTAGAAAATCTAGACTATACTGATGTAAGACTAAAGAATCACCTTTGGGAAGATGTAAGATCGGAATTAAAAAACGCAGTATCTAAAATTGATGTGAGGTCAGTTCATGGAACAAGGTCTACAACTAACTTGGAATATCATAACATAGAAGAAATTGACTACGGTAGGTATGAAAATGGCTTGTCTGTTATTGCAGTTGGAGGAAGCAGACTTGCTAGGGGAATTACCTTAGAAGGCCTTTCTGTTAGTTATTATTTACGAACTACTAAAATGTATGATTCCTTGATGCAAATGGGAAGGTGGTTTGGATATAGACCAGGTTATGTTGATTTATGCAGGCTTTTTACAACAGAACAAATTTATGAGTGGTTTAATCACATTACAATGGCTACCGAAGAAATGAGAAATGATTTCGATGAGATGACCGTAACCCACCAGAAACCTAAAGATTTTAGGCTAAAGGTCAGGAATCATCATGGATTAATGACGATAACTAGTGTGGCTAAATTATATTGGGCTCAAAACATTTCCATTTCATTTTCAGGCTCAAATCCGCAAACATACCAATTACTAAAGTCTGAATATGCAATTAAAAATAACTTCAAAGTATTTGAGAATTTGATATCTGAAATTGGTTTTCCGCTAGAAATAAACCGCCTTAAAAAAAAGTCAGGAAAAATAAAATATCTGTTTTATAAAAATCAAAAAATAGATGATATATGTGGATTTTTAGACAGCTATAAAATTGATCAACCAAACATAAAAAATGGAACTTTAACAGATTACATAAAGGCCCAAAATAAAAACAACAACATTTCTAATTGGAATATTTGTGTTGTATCAAACACAGATGAAAAGGTTTTTATAGACTGGAATGGGACAGCTTCAAAAGAAGGAAGAAAGCCCAATGAGGACGTACAGGAATATCAATTAAAATATCAAAATGAAATAATTAAATTGGGGTGTAGTATTCGTAATCAAAAAGGGATATCACGATCTAGTGAAAATTATTTAATTTCAAAAAACCAAATTGATGATTTAAAAGATAGACAAGTTGATTTGTCTATAAACGACTTATTAACAAATGAGCAAATTAAGCTTCAACGATCAAAAGAGAAAAAAGGTCTTTTGTTAATTTATGCCCTTGACGATAGAGGGACTTCAAATGCTGATTTTGGAGTACCAATAATAGGTTATAGTCTGCATTTTCCAAAAGTTGACAACGAAGTTAAAGTTTCATATATGGCTACCACAAAAGATGATTTTGAAAATGAGCCTATGGATGACGATGATAATCCTGAAAACGAATAATTATGATAGACATTAAATCCATGTGGGCTAATCAAACACCTACAGATGAAATTATAATTAAAACCAGAATTGAAGAAATACCTCAGTTCAAATGTTTTGCAGCAACAGACCATTTGACTGGTAATCATATATTTATATTAGAAACTTCAAAGAATACAAAAATTCCCGGATTTAAAAATTTCAAATTCAAAGGACTCTTAATACATGTTTTTGATTTTGATGACTCACAAGAGTTGAATATTTATCTTTTAGATAATCAACTTAAAGACATCTTTAGTTTATTTATCGAAAATATTTTAGAAGAGGTTTCTACTTGTGTTACAGAAAACGAAGCACTACTTGAAACTTCAAATGTAGTCTTAAAATGGAAAAAATTATTTGATAAGATTAGCTTTCAGGGGCTTACTTTAGAAAGTCAAAAAGGATTAATAGGAGAACTTTTATTATTCAATTCTTTTTTAGATGAAAATTATCCTGTTGACAGCTTGCTTGAAAGCTGGACTGGTCCAGATTATGAAGACAAAGATTTTTTATTTGGATCTAAAGGGATTGAAGTGAAATTTACATCTTCAAAAACTCCAAAAATAAGAATTACAAGTGAAAGGCAATTAGATGCTCAGAATTTGTCTCATTTGTATTTAATTCTATATGGTGCCGAACAAGTAAAGGACAGAGGGTTTTCACTTAACTCAATAATTGAACAAATCCGGAATAAAATAGCAGGCAATCATAGTGCACTGAAGTTATTTAATGAAAGATTAATATTGGTTGGCTACTTTGATGAGGATTTTGAAAACTACGATAGTCAATACGCTCTCAAAATGAATTATAAATATTCAGTTGATAATGATTTTCCAAAACTAGTTTCTTCAGACCTAGCTACTGGAATATATAATGCTTCATATTATATTGAATTATCTGCAATAGAGTCTTTTATGGTAAATGTTGAATCAATTATTGAATTAGTAAACTAATGGTAAAAGGATTAAAAAATTATATTGAATCAATACAATCTGATGTAGCTGCATTAGTGTATTCAGACGGTGAAGGTGCTAGTTTTGAAGATAAATTCACTGAACATTGTCTTGAGATTTTGGATGGCGCAGGAAAGTCTGAAGGCGCAAGTGTATTATCCTATATTCATCCAGACTCACAAGGAAGAATAGATTGGAAACTAAATGGATACTGTTTAAAGGACGAATTTAAAGATGATGATAACAAGGTGTATTTTGAAACTTTAGATCTTTTTATTACTCATTTTAATCACACCACTTATGATTTTAATATTCAAAAAAGTGATTTTGATAAGAATATAAACCAAATCAAAAAATTTATAAATGCTGCCCTCAAAGGTCATATAGATTATATTGATCCTGCACAATCGGAATTAAATGCATTATTAAAAATAATAACAAAACAAAAATCAAACTTCATCAGAATAAATATTTTCTTGTTAGTCAACGGAAATTCAAATCATAATCTTGAGACCACTACTATAAAAGGATATGACGATCTAAAAATTTATATTCATGTTTGGGATATTCAAAGATTTTATAAATTAAATGAAAGCTCTAGCAATAGAGAACCGATAGAAATTAAATTCAAAGATTTCTTGACAAATAATCTACAAGGAATTCAATGTCTTAAAGTACCTGATTTAGATGAATTGTATGAATGTTATTTAGCAATTATTCCAGGTGAAGTTCTCTCAAACTTATATGATTTATATTCTAATGAATTATTAGAAAGCAATGTACGAGCCTTTCTAGGACAAGCAGGAAAATATAATAAAGGAATTAGAGATACGATTAGAGATAAGCCTCAAATGTTTTTGCCATATAATAATGGAATCACTGCTACTGCTGAAATTGTTGAAACAGAAATAATTGACAACCAACTTTATCTAACAAAGATGAATGATTTTCAAATTGTTAATGGTGGGCAAACTACAGCTTCACTATTTCACACCGCAAGAAAATATAAAGATGCAGATATTAGCAAAGTATTTGTTCAAATGAAATTGACAGTAATTAAGGATATTGATCAAAAGAATATTGAAGTTCCAAATATTGCCAAATATGCAAATAGTCAAAACAAGGTCACAGATTTAGACCTATCGTCAAATAATCCATATTTTGTCCAAATTGAATCATTATCTAGAAGAAAATATGTTGCTGATTTTAATAATAAATCTAAATCAACATTATGGTATTTCGAAAGAGTAAATGGTCAGTATAGAGAATCCTTAAATAAAATAAAAGACAAAAAACAACAAAATAAATTTAAGGAACAAAATCCGACAAATCAAAAATTTGTAAAATCTGAAATTGCTAAATATATAAATATTTGGGAATTAGAACCTCATTACGTATCACAAGGAGCTCAGAAGAATTTTATTCATTTTACTAAAAAAATAAATGAATTAGTAAAGAAGAATAAAATGCCAAGTGAAAATTTTTATAAAAAGTTAATTGCAAATGCCATACTTTTTAAAACAGTAGATAAACTATTTGGTAGAAAGAATATTGATGCCATTGGTGACACGAACTTAAAATCATTCACTGTTGCCTATACCTTATCATATTTTTATTATCTAACCGAAAACAGACTTGATTTATGGAAAATCTATGAGGAACAACGTATTGATACTCGAATTATTAATGAATTACAAAAACTGATTGTTTTTGTTTACAATCATTTGGTTAGGGCTTCAAACAACTCTTTGATTTCAGAATATGCAAAAAGAGAATCTAGTTGGAAACTATTAAAAGAAGAGAACTATAAATTTAGTATCGATAATTTTATCGATTGCTTTGTTACTGCAGATTTAGTTATTTCAAGGGATATTGAAACAGAAGAGTTAGACAATAAATCAGAAAACAATTTGATGAATATTACTCAAATACTTGGCTTTGGTAATAAATTTTGGGATGGTATGTCGAAATATATTTTAAATATTGATGAATTTAAATTAATGTCTACAGATGTTTGGGAAATTGCAAATAAAATTAAGCGTTCAAAAAATCTAAATACAAGGGATATTTCTATCGGAAATAAATTTATAGCATACATTGAGGATAACCAAATTAACATAGACCAGATTAAATCACTATCCAATGAAATTGAAGTTGATGTTATCGATATTAAAGCAATTTATGATAGATTAAAACTAATCAGCAAGAATGATTGGGCCAAGATTTTCGATTTAGGAGAGCAAACAAAAATATTTGAAAACAATGAACTCTCAAATTTAAAGTCGGTCAATAAATCTATTTCTAAAAATGAAAGTATTAAAGAAATAAATATCATCAATGCTTTGAAATCAGTTAAGAAACTGACAAAGTTTGGTTTAAAACATTAGTTCAAAATGGCATATAATCATTCATATACTATAACAGTTGATAATAATTTATCTGAAAAAGAAGCGATATCTTTTTTATTGTCAACTGATATTAACTTTATAAATCCTGATAAAGAGAGTAGAAAAATAATAATGAATCTATTAAATATAGATAAGAAATTCGCTAGAGCATTTGATTTAATATTAATTCCTGGACATACTAATTTAGAACAGATAATATCATTACAAAATGTAGATAATATAATTTTAATTGAGTTGAAAACTACTAAAAAGAAGCTTTTAAACAATCCAAAAGGTTTCTTTTTTGGTGCAACAGAAAGTGAATTTAAACTAGCAAGTCAGTTAGGGGATAATTATAAATTCTGTTTTGTTTCCCTGCATCCTGAATCAAAAAGCTATACTTTGTTGACTCTTGATGAACTAAACTTAATTATTAAAACTAAAAGAATTCAATTTCAAATTAATTTATAATATTGCATTATTGTTTTAGTACAACAAGACGAGCAATCAAGCGGTCTCTCTGCGGTCGTTCCCTTTGTTCCGTTCGGCTGTTCCAGTCGGTCAACCTTATGTTTTTATAAGAACATTTTCGGTAATTAGGCAATTTATTATTTCAATTCAATAGCTAGGTTTCCCTCCATTCCACAGGCACTTCACAGCACTACAAAAAAACAGCAGCTTGAAAATAAGCAACTGTTTTTTTGCACTGTTTCGTTCCTCATCTTCACACGTTCTCTTCCTGCGTTCGGTCGGGCTTACGCATCCACAATACAGCTTCATTTCGTTTCACTCCGTAAACTACGCTACACTATATTCCAGCAGTATTATGTGTGCCGCCCTTAGTTTTTTCAGCGGTTGCTCCTTCGCACAGCCATCGGGGTTGGCTCGCTTCACCATTTGCATATAAGTCACTTTTGTGTGAACTATTTGTTTAAAGTTCATTTTCACTTCTTTACTAAAAAGTCGCTATGCCCTAAATCAAGGAACGCCACAAGGCTATCTTTTATTTTTTCCCCGCCGTTTCACGCTTCTATCCCTTCTCTATACTTCGCTAAAGCTACGTGTCGTTCTCGGTCTAGAGTGGCTGTTCGATTGCCGCAACCCCGCCACTGCGCTCCTCACAATAAATAATCTCCGCTACCGCTACAATTATTTTTGCTGCGGTGCTTGGGGGTGTTTGATCGCCGCTTTAACCATGAAATTTTCAGCAGGAAGTGCATACAAGGGAAGTAGGACACAATAAAAAAAGAAAATAAAGTTAAGCTGCGGTTTCAAAAAGTAAAGTTCAAGCCCTCCGGGTTTTTAAAAAAATCTCCACCCTTCAACCTGAATTCATTTCAGGTCCTTTTTTATAAACCTATATCCGCTTTCCAATACGTTTTGGATTATAATTCGGGTAGTATTTTTTCAAAAAAACTTGACTCCATTTGAAACCTTCGCCGCAAGGACGACTTTCTTTTTTTCTTTTTTTTCTTTGGAAAATAATCAGAAGAAAAAAACATAATGAATTGACGGTTCTGTAAAATCAAAACCTGATTCAAAAAATCAGTAAAAAATTATACTTATAGTTCAATACAGTATTCTTTTACTCTCTTTCCGTCCAATATTTCTGTATATTTGATTTATCTGATTAATAAATATGTCTGTCAAATTTCAAATTAACGACCCTTCTTTAGAATCTCAATGGAGAGCTATTATTCTATTTGGTAAAAATTCGGCCACTTATAAATTTGCTTTTGCAAAGGCTTTATTGGAGATAATCGAAAAAGAAAAGACAACTATATCTCTTGATGAATTAGCAATTCCGTTTTCTAAAAACATCGTCAGTCATCTAAGACTAAGTGATAAACAAGGTAATAGTCAGTCCAGCCAATTTCTAAATTCGTGCAGAAAGTTTGTTAAAGATGAGGTAACGGAATCAAATTTGATTGAAACGACAATCAAATTGGGTTTTGTAAATGTGGTTGATGCATTTCAAAATGTAAATGGTGATGTGATTCCAAATCCTTTTTATGAAAAAAATTACGTGGGTGGCAAAAAAGAAATAATTATTACGGACAATCTTTTAAAATTAAAAGAGATGTTTCAGTACCAAAACTTCGAGCAAGAAGTGGAGGCTCGCTGGAACCTTGTCGAAACCGCCTGGAACTTAAAAATAAACCCTAATCTTCTGGAAGTAAAATATGATGAAGATAGATCCTTATTCTTTATCGAAAATGATTTTATGCGACGCTATGACATTACCTCGGTACGGGATTCCTTAAATGGCTATCAAAAAGGAAAATGCTTCTATTCATCACAAGATATTTCAATTTTAAAAAAGGATCCCAATATCTGCCAAGTAGATCATTTTTTACCACATTTAAACAAAATAGCACACTCTAAAAATGATGCAAATATAAATGGAGTATGGAATTTAGTTTTAGCCGATAGTTCTGTTAATTCTATAAAAAGTGCTCGCATACCAGAAAGAAGATTTTTAGAACGTCTTTTCAATAGAAATGAATTTTACATTGAAAGCAAACATCCTCTTGCAGAAACAATTATCAATCAAACAGGAAGGAATAAAGAACAGCGTCGATTATTTCTGGAAAAACAATATAACATTGCTCTAGCCAATTCAATCCATATCTGGAAACCTGAAAACGAATTAATAGGTAACTTCTAATGAAAAACTTTTTAGAAATCGAAAAAGAAAGGATCCTCTTTAAAGGGGAGCACTTTTTTATAATAAGAGATGCATTTCCTGTTTCACCCGGTCATTCCCTTATTATAAGCAATGATCTAAAATCGGATTATTTTGACCTAACTCTTGGAGAACGGAAAAATTTAGACGAGTTAATTGTAATAGCAAAGAATTTAATAGAAAACGAGTTCAAACCTGATGGCTACAATATTGGTATGAACTGCGGAGAAACTGCTGGACAAACTGTGTTTCACTTTCACTGCCATCTTATCCCCAGATATCAGGGAGACATGGAAAACCCTAGAGGGGGTGTTCGTAATTGTATAAAGGGCAAAGGTGATTATTAATGATATGACGAATTATTATGAATTATGTTTTCGTTAGTTTAATAACTGCATCTTTTTCGTACATTTAATTTGTCAAGCGAAAACGTAAGGTGCAGATAATCAAGGATAATTAAAAAAAATTGATTTTAAAGCTTATTGGAGGTTTGGTTTTTTGCTTTTGAAATATCAATGTCCCGTAAAACACCTCTAGGTCAGATCTACGCATCTTTTAGTATTAAAACTTCGAGATCAATAAAAAACAGAAAAATATGAATAACGAAAAATGGGCTGAAATATGCTATTTACTTTCAGAAAGTGTACAACCTGATATTAGTGAAAACGCATTTGAAAAAAACATTATTCAAGCGCTAAGGGTTTTAAATTGGAAACAATTTTTGAATGATTTTGATATTCGTCCATCATTTCAAGTTGGAGCATCTAATAGAATTACGCCAGATTTTGTAATGAAATCTGCTGAGCAAAATAAATTGTTTGTTATAGAAATTAAACAACCCAATATTCCTCTTAATTCAAATTTTCAACAACAATTATTCTCATATATGAGATATTTGAAATTAGAGTATGGAATTTTAATTGGGCAAAGTATCCAAATATTCTATGACGGTGATTTGGTTAAGCAAGAAGATCCGGTGTTACTTGAAACAATAAAATTTGAACACAGTAATGAAAGAGGACTTACTTTTGTGGAATTATTTGACAAGGAAAATTATAGTAAGGATGCATTAAAAGACTTTACATTAAATTCTTTAAAGAAAATCAACCTTAAACAAGATTTTAAAGAACTCACAAATAAAATTATTTCAGGCGATTTCATCGCAAGACTAAATGAATTAGTTAAGCAAGATTTTATTAGTGAATACGATGGTGAGTTAATAGATTCAGTTCTCAAGGAATTAAAATTTGAAATTACTGAAAAATTTAATCCGGTTAGGGCAGTAGAAACTCCCAGAAGACAATTTGCTCAACCCAAAGACTCTAATTACAGTAGTACCATTTTACCGATAGAGTTAAACCCACCTGGAGAATACGAATTTAAAAGAAAATTACTTGCAGCGAAAAAAGCATACATAACAACATTTTATGCAAATGGTACCAACGATAGAAAATTGTGGAATGCTAATAGTTTTAAAGAAAGCTCACTTGTATTAGGTAATATAAGATCAAGACCTCAATTCCGTAATGGGAATTGGCAAGAATTAGGAATTATAAAAGTATTTGTGTCAATCGATTCATGAAAACGGGCATTAAACCGTCTTAATTATAGAAATGATTATTATTGGACTAAATTGCTTGGATCATAAAGTGGAGAAAATACAATCGTAATTCCATATTTTATGAAAAATCATACCTGATATTACTTCCTTTACACATTTCAAAAAAGGTAATTAGCCACGTTAACGACATGACTTTTGACATAGTACAACGAGTTCATCGCCATTTTCAACTCAAAGAACAATTTTAAAAAGATGGAGATTTAGTTAAAATATTGGAAATAAAGTGATTGGAAGTAGAAATAAAAGAAGCTTATAAGTAGGCATTTGAAAGTTGGTAAATGTAAAATTCTTGTTAAAAAACGTTACATTTATGACTTAACAATTTAACAATGACAAGAAAACTCAATTTCTACTTAGTAACTACTATGCTTTTTTTAATAATAACTTCATGTACTAAAGACACGGGTACAGATTCTTTGATTGAAGATAAATTGGAAACAATGTCAGGAAAAGAAATATTAAGAGAATTATTGATTAAAAATGATAATGACGTTAACCAATTAGCCAGAATTTTTGAATGCTCACCAAGCTCATTAAAAAGAATAGTAGATGGTGAAACATTTGCTACTCCAGAAGCTGAAAAACAATTCAAAAATATATTAAATCAAACTTTAGTAAGTAAAGATAAATCTTTAGATGATTTAGATCTTAATAGAGATGCTTGGTCTTATAAAATAAAACATTTTTTCGATAAATATTACCTTTGGTTTATAGGTGCTTTCGTCATAGGTGTCCTAATGTTTTTTGGTGGAGAAAAAGACGGAGAATCCGGGTGTGGCTGCATTTTTGGGATTTTACTGATATGCCTAGTAACATATGTTATAATATATTTTTGGTTTGATGACCAAACTTTAGCTGTTGACAAATTCAAAAACACATACGATCCAATATGGGAAATTTTAAAATAATAATGAAATTCAACTTATATATTTTATTAATATTAATATTAATTCTTTCTTCTTGCAATCAAAATAAGTTAGATTTATCAGAGTCAAATCAAGACTACCATCTAACAAAAAGTATTGTAGATTTGGATGAATCCGTAGATTTTATTGAAACTTCTAAAGAATTCGAATTAAAACACAATGAAATGTTTCAACAAGATTTACAAAGTAAATCAAAGGAATATTATGATAATGTTATACAATCATTTGTAGAAGAAGAAACTGGTTTTTTTAAATTATTTGGTGAATTGTGGGATAGAGTTTTTAAATCGGAAAACGAAAGAAAATTGCTGTGGAAATTAAAAATTGAACGTTATTTTAGAACTACTTCATTTTTAACCTACATTAGAAATGAAGTTTCTATATATACAGAAGGTGTTAATAATCAACGTAAAAATGGAGTTTCTAAAGTATTAGGCGCAAAACACGATTCAAACTTGTATATGCCTCTAATTGAAGGAAGTTCTTTTAATGCTAATAATGAAACTGTTGAAAAGATTATCCGTAAAATTAATGAAGAAATAAATGATCAGTTAATGGATATACCAGCTGATGGGATTTTAACAGGTATTATATTAGGTATTATGGCCTTTGTAGCAGTATTGTCGACTTTCGTTAAAAAAAGTATAGGTTGTTTTATAACGATTATTTTTCTTGTTGTGTTTTTTGTACGAAGTAATATGAGGCAAAGTGAAATGAAAGATATTCTAAAGACAGAGTGTTATAAAACACTAAATAGTACTAAAATTGAATATTTAGATAAACTCAACAAAAACACAATCGGATATTATTCCCAACTTCAAAAATTGATTTATGAAACAAATAATTAACCGTAAAATTATCTTGTCGTTATCTCTTGTGCTTTTGGTTACTTCATGCAGAAAAGCAACAAATGAATTTATTGAAAAAACAGGCTTAAAAGAAGTAGGTAGTGAAGTTATCGGTAATATATCACTGAAAGAAATAAAAACCGGAATTTCTAAAAATTTATTCAAGAAAACTGTAAGAGAATTATCTGAATCTGGTTTATCAAAAGAAACCTCTAATATAATTTCAAAAGAGTTTAGCGAAGATTTAATTTTAAAATTATCAAAAGATATAGCCGAAAAACCTTCTTTTTTAAAATTAATAAATGAAAATCCTCTTTTTGTTTCAAGCTATAAAAAATTACAAGACTTCCCACAGCATAGATTAAATCCTTCATACCTTTATCAGACAAAACAATGGATAAATAAAGGTTCAAAAGGACAATTAATTATTGACATTCCTAAAAACATCAATAAAAAATATAAAAACAGTGTACTAGAAGGAATTCAATTTACAGAAAGAACAATTAATTATAAAGAAGTAAGTTTTAAAGGAGTTTTTCCAGATTTTTCTAAACATAGCGCTTTTTCAACTTCTTTACCTGAGAAATATTATACTTATAATGATAATAATACCTTTGATATTTGTAAAAATGCCCTTAGGAAGGAATATGAAAAAAATCCGCCAAAAATAGAACAAATACTCCGTGACCTCAATAGAGGAAAAGTTTATAAATCTAATGGGGTAGTACTTAATGAAGAGGAGATGCTTAAAAAGCAAATTAAAGATATTCTTCAAGAAAATTCAGGACAACAGAAAGGACGAATTTTCGGTTTCACGTGGCATCATAATGAAGCGGTTGGCCGAATGGATTTGGTAGCCGATGATATCCATAAGAAGGTTAAACATGTTGGAGGTAATTCTATTTGGGGTGGTGGTTCTACCTGTAGATGATATTTTTTTAATTCACATATCTATTCCACAATTCAAAAAAACACTGTTTTTCGAGAGGATAAGAAACAAACAACAGCACTTTAGTTGAAATATAAAAGAAGCCTAATCCAAACGGACTAGGCTTTCCAGTAAATCAGGGGGAAGGTTACCAAGCCAAAACAGATTTATTTCTTTTTTGATTTTGTAAATCTTTTTAAAAGGATCGATACAGTAAAACTTATTATTGCTCCTATAGTAGCTAAAATAATTGTTTTTACAATATCTTCAGAAACAATATTAGGTACAACACTCAACAAAGTCCCAGAAGCGGTACCAATATGCAAGGTGTTATTTGATTCCATCTCTTGGTAAATTTTCATTGTCCTTTCTGATTCGATTTAGGATATCTTCTTCTGATTTCGCTTCATCGTCAACTGTCATTTGACTTACTGCAGAAAGCACGCCTCCGGCAACTGCTAAATATCCTGCAACACTCACAACAACTGTTGGTAAAACCACTGGTGCCGCAATCACACTTCCGCTTAGGGCTAGTAACGCCAAACCAATACTTCTAAGTATCCTGAAAAACTTGGGAGTAGGGGATTTTGTTCTTTCAACTACATTCATAACGCAAATATTTTAGATTGGATTTTTATTTTAACTTCTTCATTATCATCTAAGGCGACATAAATAAGAGTTTTCATCTTTTCCATGGCCAGTCGTGATAAACAGCCTTTTCCTGGTCCGCTATGGCTCGTTACAGGAGCGATGCAGCCCAATAATTCTTTTTTAGCGTCATTGGCGGGGTGGATTAAAATAAAATCTCTTCCCGGTACATTTCTCAAATGCATGTGCCATCTGAATTTTGGGCTAAACCGCTTCTGCAAAACGTATTCTCCTTCAGGAATACAAGAAACTCCCCTTTGATTTTGCAACCATGGCAGCTCGATGGTATAACAAACTAAAATGCCGTTCCATTCCAAAACTCCTTGCGTTCCCTCAGGAAGATATGTTCTGTTCAATATCAAAACCATTTTAAAGACCGCTTACCTGAACCAGCGCTAACGGGTTGTAAGAACCATTTTTCAATGGATACATCTGTCCATTCACCTCTTGGTAAAACTCTAGACCCACAACTAAAAACAAGGGTTTAGTGCTGCCAGCAGTGACTACGTTGTCGTGACTGATAGCCGGAGTTGGCGTCATATCCCACGCTAGAATGACTGTTTCTGAATTAGTTGTAACATAGGTTTCTGTTTCAAAATCAATAGATGTTCCCGCAGTAATGATTTTAAAATGAGTCGTTCCCCCAGGCGCGGCAATCATGTTAGCAGGAATAAAAGAGTCCAATTCAACACTGATGGTTCCGGATGCTCTGTCAATAGATCCAAAATACGGCGCGAACAAACTCGTTCCCAATTTTCCTCGGATGTTGAAATCAAATCCAAGTAACAATTCCGCTTCTCCATCAATCACATTTCGCAATCCTCTTTCATTGACCAAATCGGCCTGAATCACTTTTACCATTCTTTGGGTTAGTCTGCTGACCATTCTACTGTCGGCAGAATTCAACAACATTGTTCTCAAAGCAGTTCTAAGAGTTTTTCCAGCCTTTCCAGCTCTTCCAAATTCGGCTCCATTCTCACGCGTTCTTTGGAAAGCGGGATCGTTCGCAATTCGATTGGCATCTATGCCGCCTTTCTCACGAGCCAAATGCCCATCTTGGGTCTTGTAAAAAGTAATGTCTCCGATAGTACCTTTCAATTTAATTATGCCTGTCTGTCTTGCCATAATTCCTAAAATTTAAGTTTGTTAATAATTTTAAAACATGTCAATCGTTTTTCTGTTGCAACAATTTTGATTGATTTTAAAATAAATATATACTTAAAGTAATTATGTAATACAAATATTTTATTATGCTGTAATATAAATACATAGATGTCATTAAATAACGTAAATGTCATTTAAAAAGTAAGGAAAATATTTACTAATTTTATAATCTGGAAAAAATAGTGGAGAAGCACTTAGCCAATACCAGAAGTCTAATCAACGCTATAGATAAAGTATGAGAACAGAAAATAGAAGATTGTGTATCTACCCAAAGGACATACAGCGTATTACAGGAAAGAGTTATCGCCAAAGCATTAGATTGATGCAAAACATCAGAAAAGAGCTAAATAAGCTCCAAAATGAGTTTGTAAGCATAGAAGAGTTCTGTCAATACACAAGTTTAAAACAGGACCAGGTAGAATTATTGATTATTGGTTAGGTGCTGGCCACTGTTGTAGTATGTAATATTCTAAATCGAATTAATCAGTTCGTATTTTGTACTGTAGGAGTGGAGTAATATTTTTTATCTACGATATTGATTTTTAGAATATACTATTTTTTTGAGTTCTGCTTCATTTAGACTGTGAATATCCCTAAATTCAATATCATCATATTCAATTGCTTGGTCTTTTATAAATCGCCAGTATTCATTATAATCACCTTCTTTGAGAATTAGTATGACAACTTGATAGTTTTCTGCAAATTCGTGTTTTATACTATCAACATAAAACCAATTTAAAGAAGTAAAAGCACTAACAAAGGGTAAGCTGATGTTTTCACCAATTCTTGGTAAGTGCGTTAATTTATCCATTGTAAAATCAAAAGAATGATCTGAATATCTAATATGGAAATGATATAAAACTTTTTTAAAACCTAAATTTAATTTTCTATCATAGGTAAATATTCTTTCGTGCATCTGAAGTAATAGTTTTCTGAGAGTATGAGATTTTAATCCAGTTCCTTCTTCCACATCTTTAATTTTAGGAAAAGGTATGTCTAAATCGTCATCTAAATAATCTTTAGCAAGTATGAAATCAATTATCGGTTGGTATTCTATTTTATCTTTAAATAATATTTTTAATTGCGCTCTGATGTATATGAAATCAATTACAATTTGTTTGATTGAGGGTGTATCGTTCATAATTTCTGTTTTTATTATAAAATTAATAAAAGACAGTAAAAATAAAAAGAATGAATTGTGGGGATAATGAAGTGGGTATATTGCAAATGAAAAATACTAATTGATATTAAACCATTAGGGTTTTATACCGATGACACATAGAGTTTCTACATTTGCCTATTTCAAAATCAATATATTATTTAGAATTAAAATAAATTAATTTCAATCAATATAACTTTATATATATATGATATTCAATTTATTAACTTTATTTATTGTTAATTTAATTTAAATAAAATGAAAAAATCTTTGTTATTTGTTTTTATTATAGCTTATTCCGCTGCTAATGCTCAATATTCAAGATATTATTATGTTGACCACAACGTCAATGCGAATATTAAAGGAAATGTCAATGTTAGCGGAAATGTAAACGTGGATCAAACTATTTCAACAATTGATTATGGAAAATTAGCACTTGCAAATGCAGAAAGGGAAAAAACAAGATTAGAAAATCAAAAATATTCAGATCAACAAGAAATGAGAATTTCGTTAGAAATAGCAGCAAATCCAGCAAAAGCATATGATTACGGTAAAAAAGAAACTATTGAGAAAAAAGGGAAAGTTGCAAAATTAAAGGGGTTTAAAAGTTTCAAATATACAGTTACAATGCTTCACAAATCAATGTTTGTATTCACAGGTAATGGAAGATTTGAAAATGTTAGCGCTGACGGTATTACAACGGCAATAATATTTTTTTTACCAACCCATAACAAAGAAAAAGTTGATAATGATGTTGAGAAAAAAGCAAAAATGGAAGATGTAAAAGTTGGAGAATTGAATGAAAAAATGGGACTTGACGGTGGTTCAATTTTTGTTCATAAAAAAGACACAAATCGAGCAACAGTATTTGGAGAACAGGGATTTAATTCAACATTAATTTGGGAAGATGATTATCAGTATACAATTTCCGACAATTATATTTCAATCAACAAAAATGAAGGAAACGGAGTTTTTTTTAGTGTAAAAGTGAGATATTATGGTGACAAAGATGAAGTTACATTTGAACAAATAGAGGGAAGAAGATACTATTTGAAAAGGTTAGTTGAGAAATTAATTTCTACAGCTAGAGTTTGGGATATGAAATACTAATCGAATGAAGTAAAGAAATCCATTAGATATTCGAGCGATATTTAATTAAACTATGATGTATTTTTACTAAATAGTTTCTTTAGAGTATAGAATTGAGTTTACTAGCTTTAAATATTTCAAAAACTTAGTCTTTTAGTGAATACATTCTTATATTATATTCAAGGTTGTGGGGATTATGTGGGGATATTACGGAAATAAAAAACCCTAACGCCTTTGTTTACAAGGGTTAGGGTGATTTTCCAGCGGAGAAAGAGGGATTCGAACCCCCGGACCTGTTACAGTCAACAGTTTTCAAGACTGCCGCATTCGACCGCTCTGCCATTTCTCCAGTGAGCGACAACCATTACCTGATTGCGAGTGCAAATATAAGCACCTTTTTCGGTTTACAAAAACAATTTTGATAAAAATTTGAGTACTTTTTTAAACTAATTTTTAATTGTTTCATTTTCATTGTTTTACTTTTACTAATTTTATAAAAAGTAAAACAGTAAAATCTTTTAATAGCTTACATATTCAGTAATTTCTAAGCCATAACCTATTATACCAACTCTTTTTCCTTGCGTAGTATTTGATACAAGACGAATTTTAGAGATATCGATATCATGTAATATTTGTGCACCTATACCATAATCCTTACTATCAATTATAATTTTAGGTGCTTTAATCTGACCTTCACTTTGCAACTGTTTCAACTCTGTTAAGCGACTTAGTAAATTAACCGACTGCATATCCTGATTAACAAAAATAACGGCTCCTTTACCGTTCTCATTTATAATCTTGAACATATCGTCTAACTGTTGATCAGCATTATTTGTCAAAGTTCCTAGCAAATCATTGTTCACCTGCGATGAATTAATTCGTGTTAAAATAGCTTCTCCACTATTCCATGTACCCTTAGTAAGTGCTATATGTATCTGCTTATTTGTAGTCTGTTCGTAAGCTCTAAGACGGAACGTACCGAAACGTGTTTCGATATCAAAATCATCCTTTTTTATAATTAAACTATCATGCTGCATTCTATAGGCTACAAGGGCTTCAATTGATACTAATTTTAAATTGAACTTTTTAGCAACTTCGACCAATTCTGGTAAGCGAGCCATCGAGCCATCTTCGTTCATGATCTCAACAATTACACCTGCCGACTTAAATCCAGCTAATCTAGCAAAGTCAATAGCAGCCTCTGTATGACCAGTTCTTCTTAATACGCCACCTTGTTTAGCAATTAATGGAAAAATATGTCCGGGACGAGCTAAATCATGCGGCTTAGTTGAACTGTCTACAAGTGATAGGACAGTTGCAGCACGATCTGCTGCAGATATACCAGTTGTAACTCCTTTACCTTTTAAATCAACCGAAACTGTAAAAGCAGTCTCCATTGGATCAGTATTATTAGTTACCATGACGTGTAGTCCTAACTCTTTGCATCGTGATTCTGTCAAAGGTGCGCAAATTAACCCACGACCATGAGTAGCCATGAAATTAATCATTTCAGGAGTCACTTTCTCCGCAGCTGCGAGAAAATCCCCTTCATTCTCACGGTCTTCATCGTCAACAACAATAATAACTTTTCCTTGACGGATATCTTCTATAGCTTCTTCAATAGTATTAAGTACAATTTTATCTTTTGACATTTTAATATTTATTTTTTTGACGGAAATATTTTTTTTATTATTTTTTGGATTGGAGCCAAAACAACATCCATATTAATTAACCCAATATCATTTGTGGCTCTATGGGTTAATAATAAGGCTAATGGTGTCAAAATTATCGACGACAACCACGATCCTAAAAAAGGCGATAATCCATCCTCTTGCGAAATTCTTTTACCAAAAGTGTTTATGAAGTGAAAAGCAATGAAAATTAAAACCGCAAATATAATTGGAAGTCCTAATCCACCTTTTCTAATGATTGCTCCTAAAGGTGCTCCTATAAAAAACATCATTATACAGGCATATGCAACTACAAACTTCTCGTAGAATGCTAAGACATGATTATTAATGTTCTTTTGCTTATTGATTAAATTAATTTTACTGGCTTCGATAGCGTAACTTACGCTTAATACGTTACTATTAGCAATTGTCAGAATTAAAAGTTGCTCTTCTTTACTATACAAGGATAAAATATTCTCAGGCAACTTACCTTCTTTCACTTTTCTTTTGGTTGTATCAACACTTGAAATACCCGTTCTTAGATTATTGTTCTCTGAGTATGATATTATCTCTGTTTTCAAATTTTTACGCAAAGAGTCTAAAGTATAACTCAGTTCATTAACGGTAAGCATAGTATTAGTGTTACCACTTCTATTTTCATCAACATCTACTTGATTAAGTTGTGACAAATCTATATTTAAAGTATATTTTTTGAAAGAACTTCTGGCAAAGGGTAATTTTGATCGTTCTTCATATTTCTGTGGAACAATATCTTCATAATAGTTACCTTCATTGAGTACTAATTGTAATGTGTTTGATTCTTCATTACTAATCAACTCTCCATCTTTTGCTTTAATAACAGTCTTACTACCATCACCAATATTTGATTTTTTATGAATGGTTACACCTGTCAGAATACTACCCTTCTTACCTGACTTTTTATTAACTTTAATATTGTAAACACCAACATCACTAAACTGCCCCTCTGATATTGCTAATGCTGGTTGAACTTGTGCTATGTTTTTTCGAAAATTTATAAACTTAAACTCGGCATAAGGAATGACATTGTTTGCAAAGAAGAAGGCAACCACACTTAATAACAAAATAAAGACCGTCAAACTTCTCATCGCTCTTTGCAGCGAGATCCCAGAGGATTTAATAGCCGCAAATTCATAATTCTCAGCTAAATTTCCAAAAGTCATAATAGATGCCAATAAAACTGATAATGGAAGAACCAATGGTATAATCCTAGGCATAGAAAACATAAGAAACTTTAATATCATAAAGATATCTAGATCTTTCCCAGCTAACTCAGAAATGAATAACCATATAGTTTGAAGGATGAATATAAAAAACAAGATTACAAATACCGTAGTAAATGTAATCAGAAATGTTTTTAGTAAGTATTTGTCAAGAATTTTCACCTATGGATTTAATCTAATTTATTGATGTAGTAATTTGAATATTTACTTTCTACAAAAGTAAATTGATTTTTTGACAAAGGCTGATTGGTTTTGAAAGAATTAACGGTTAAGGTAGTTTTCGTGCCTTTTTTACCAATTTCTATCAAGTTATAAATATGCTTAGTTTGTACGTCTATCCCAAGTAAAATTTCTTTCCTTTGATCTTTTGCGTTTGTAGGTATCAACTTAATATACTGAATTTTGCGACCTCTTACATCCTGAACAATATTCATATAGTATTTATAACCACTGTTAAAGAATGTCAGCATTTTGGAGGGAGTAATAGCATTGTCATCACTTTCGTTTACGCTTGACACAGTAACTTCTTCATCTTCAGGAACAATAGTGTACGATTTTTTTCCGTCAAATATTTTTGTTACACCCATGAAGTTCAAAACATATTGGTTACCTTTTAAGATAACATTACCTTTACTGTCTTGATTGATATTCTCTTTAGAATTATTAAGAGTGTATTTAAAATCAATAGCGATGTTATTATAACTTTTAACTTTAGTCGTTACCTGATCTAAAAGCGCTTTTGCTTTTTGATCTTGCGCTTGCATAGACAAACTAAAAATAAAGATTAAAGTAAATTGAATGAATTTTTTCATGGTTTTAATTATTTTGTTCATTAGAGAAAAATTGATCAAGAGCGCTCAAGTCAAGTATATTTACACTACGTGCTTTGCTTCCTTCAAAAGGACCTACAACTCCCGCAGCTTCAAGTTGATCAATTAAACGACCTGCTCTATTATAACCCAATTTAAGCTTCCTTTGTAATAAAGACGCTGACCCTTGCTGTGCATTAACAATTATTTCAGCAGCTTCTCTAAATAAAGTATCTCTGTCTGAAATATCTATATCAAGATTGATGCCACTATCTTCACCCACAAATTCGGGTAGCAAATACGCAGTAGCATAGGCTTTTTGTGATCCGATAAAATCAGTAATTCTTTCCACTTCAGGAGTGTCAATGAAAGCGCATTGTACCCTAACCACATCATTACCATTAGTATATAATAAATCTCCCCTACCTATCAACTGATCAGCTCCTTGTGTATCCAGAATAGTTCTAGAATCTATCTTTGAAGTAACCCTAAATGCAATTCTAGCAGGGAAATTTGCCTTAATTAATCCAGTAATAACATTAACGGATGGCCTTTGAGTAGCGATAATTAAATGAATACCAATTGCTCTAGCTAATTGTGCTAATCGAGCAATAGGAACTTCAACTTCCTTACCTGCTGTCATAATCAAATCAGCAAACTCATCTACTACTAATATTATATAAGGTAAAAAACGATGTCCATTTTCCGGATTTAATTTTCTCGATTTAAACTTATCATTGTACTCTTTAATATTACGTACCATGGCGTCTTTAAGTAACGAATAACGATTATCCATTTCGACACATAACGAATTAAGTGTATTAACAACCTTTGCGTTGTCAGTTATAATAGCGTCTTCGACATCTGGTAATTTAGCAAGATAATGTCTTTCAATTTTATTAAAGAGCGTTAACTCTACCTTTTTAGGATCAACTAACACAAATTTAACCTCGGCAGGATGCTTCTTGTAGAGTAATGAGGTAAGTACAGCGTTAAGACCTACTGATTTACCTTGTCCTGTAGCACCAGCCATGAGTAGATGAGGCATTTTAGCCAAATCTACAACGAACGTTTCGTTAGAAATTGTTTTACCTAAAGCAATTGGCAGCTCCATTTCAGCTTCTTGAAATTTAGCTGATCCAATAACACTTTTCATCGAAACCATTGTTGGATTCTTATTTGGAACTTCGATACCTATTGTTCCCTTACCTGGAATGGGAGCAATAATACGAATACCTAAAGCGGAAAGAGAAAGCGCAATATCATCTTCTAAACTTTTAATTTTTGAAATACGAATACCTGCTTCGGGAACAATTTCATACAAAGTGACAGAGGGCCCAACTGTCGCTTTAATTTGCGCAATTTCAATTTTATAATTACGTAGCGTATCTACAATACGGTTCTTGTTCTCTTCTAATTCTTCTTGATTGATTGTTATCCCCCCTGTAGAATATTCTTTTAAAAGATCGATCGTAGGGTATTTATAATTTGATAAATCAAGGGTCGGGTCAAATAATCCAAAGTCAGACACTAATTTAGAAGCCAAGTTTTCTTCGATAAAAACCTCTTCCGGTGCTGTTTCAATAACGAAAGATTCAGCTATTGGATCTTCTTTTTCCAAAGCAGGTACTGTATTCAGTTTAATAACAGGATCCAAATTAATCTCAGAAGAATGACTGATAGTGGGTTTTAGAGCTTCCTTATTAATTTCAAATTTTGAACTATTATCTTGCAAATGAAAATCGTCTATTTCATTTACAATACCTTCTTTAACAGCAAATTCTTCCAAGTTGTATCCTTTACCATTAGTATTGGAAACGCTATTTACAGCTAAATCAGATTTTAATTCATTCTTAGATTTTTCAAAGAAAGCTTGAATTTTATCCGGAGACAATTTCATTTTATAAATAAGATATACTATCAACCCAAAAATAAGAACTAATAGCGTCCCTGTTTTACCAATGTAATCTTGCAAAAATAAATTTAATTCGTAACCAACTACACCTCCTAGTTCAGGCAAAGAGGTGGCAAAAAAACCAAATAACACCGATATTACCACTAGAGCAAATAAATCCCAAAACCAAATTCCTTTTAATTTTTTAGTAGCAATCCCAACAATAAGATAAATTCCGCTTAAAAAAAATAGACGTACAAATAAAAAAGAAGCAAGACCAAAGCCTTGGTAAACTATCAAATTAGCTAGGTAAGCCCCTACTTTCCCTAACCAATTACGAACATTTTCAGAACGATTAGTTAATTCGGTAACAGCGTTTTGGTCCTCTTGACCATAAATGTAAAATGAAATAAAAGCAAGTAATAGAGCAACAGCCAGCAAAACTAACAAAACACCTATAATGAATTTTTGTTGCTTTGTAATTTCCCACAGTTTAAGATCCTTTGATACAGTACTTTTATTCTTACCAACAGATTCTTTCTTCAATGATTTTGCCATTATATTTTTAGGATATCTTAAATGCCTGAAATGTATGGCAGATATATTATTAAACCAATTATGATAGCAGTAACAGCAGCAAAAAACACAGCACCTGCCGCAATATCTTTTATAAAACCAATTCTTTCATGGTATTCAGGATGAATAAAATCAGCTATTTTTTCGACAGCAGTATTTAAGCCTTCAATACTCATCACTAAACCAATAGCTAGCGTTTGAAACAACCACTCAGAAGCAGTAATACCAAAATAGAAACCTGCGATCGAAAGTAATATACCTACCGAAAACTGTACCATTACACTATGCTCAGTGCTAATCAACTTGAGCGCTCCATTGAAAGCATAAGAAACACTTTTTAACCTTCCCTTGAAAAACGAATTGTCTTTTTGAAATTCCATTTAAGAAAGATTAAAGTGCAGCTAGAGCAGCAGCATAATTAGGCTCATCTGCAATTTCTCCGACTTGCTCTGTATATAAAATAGTACCATCTGTATCTGTGACTATAAGTACTCTAGAATGCAAACCAGCCAAAGGACCATCGATAATTTCTAAACCATTACTTTTACCAAATCTACCATCTTGAAAATCCGATAAATTAATTACGTTTTCCAACCCTTCAGCTCCGCAAAATCGTTTTTGAGCAAAAGGCAAATCTCTAGAAACACATACAACAGTAGTATTATCTAAATTAGCGGCTGCTTCATTAAATTTTCTAACAGATGCAGCGCATGTACCAGTATCTATACTTGGAAAAATATTAAAAACTAACCTCTTCCCTTTAAAAGTATCTAAAGTAGCAATTGAAAGATCAGTTTGCACTAAATTAAAATTAGCTAATGTCGTTCCTACTGCAGGTAATACCCCAGTTGTATTTATTGGATTTCCTCCTAATGTAATTGCTGCCATAGTATATTTTTTAATGAGGTTCAAAAGTATGAAATTTATTTAAGATTTAGGATTTAAGCAACAATAAAATAGAACTTAAATAGTCTTAGAAAAGATGATTAAATTTGAATAAAAAGTATTCTTTTCACTAAAGAGCTAAAACTATTTTGAACAAAATATAGAACAGATATAGTAAAAATCAATGACCAATGACTTAAATTAAAATAATTAAAGTGCCATTAATCTAAATTTTAGTTAGTAGTATTGACTATAGCAAACAACCAAAAGTCATCTAGATATACAATAATTAACGATAAAAAATACTTATAACCTACATATTAAGAATGCATTGCCTGCTGAAATTATCTTGTAAATATAAATTACGTAAATAGAGAAAGAAAGTGAAGTTTTTCATTTTTTAGTAACTACCATAACTATTGTATACAAGAAATAAATATTTGATTCAAAGATAATTTCCAAAAAACTAGTCCAATAATCTGCTAGTCGCTAAGAGGACAGGGCGTTTTTATACAACAAAAAACCCCAACTTTTACAAGTTGGGGTTTCTAAAAGAAAGGCGACGAACCGAGCCGCCGTGGCGGGGAACACGGAGTTCCTATAAAAAAAGAAAGCCTGTCTTAAAAAGACAGGCTTTACTAAAGAAAGGCGACGACATACTCTCCCACATAACTGCAGTACCATCTGCGCAGGCGGGCTTAACTACTCTGTTCGGGATGGG
>NZ_JACRUI010000006.1 GCF_014305095.1 Flavobacterium kayseriense
ACACTGTTCTTTTTTTGTGGGTTTCATAGTTTACTAAAAGTGTTTAATTTTTAGTCAACCTATTTCAGGATTTGTCAGAGGTAAGCTTGCCACTAACGTAGAAAGGCTTTGACTTGTTGCCGAGACAAACAAGTACTAATTTTTAAATTTAAGACAAATGAATACAGAAAATAAAAAATCATTAAATCCAGCCGAGTTAGGCAATGAGTTCAAAACCGATGTTAACAGTAGTACTTGCGATAAAGGTTATCAAGGAGAGTGTTGTTGTAATTGTAAGTTTCAAGTTAAAATTAATAAACATCCTATAAATCCAAGTTATGCAAAAGGGAGTATATCCGAAACATTTGGGTACGGATGTGAAGTTTTTAGATTTCTAAGCGATGGTTCAAATGAAAATCAAATAATATTTTCTAAGTCAATACATGGAGCATGTGAAATGCACACACGTACCTAGGTATTACTGTTAACGGTTTGCTGCTTTGAGATGGCTGGAAGATCGTAACCGCTAATTTTTCGGCTAAACGAAAACTTGATGCGAAACGATAATTCCACTAAACTCCAGCTAGCTCAAAACAGTTGTTGCTGTATGTAATTTTTTAGTTATTTTCGTCATTCTATTTTCTGCACAATATTTGGCTACAAAGTCAATTCTGTTGATCGAAGCCGAAAATTTTTCACTAACCGATTTCGTCATTAAAAATTCTACCACGAATTTAATTATTTTGATCGAAGAAAATCATTTTCTGCTTAACAATTTCGTGAAAAACAATTCCACTACAAATTCAATTCTGTTGATCGAAGGAAATCATTTTCCGTTTACCGATTTTGTCAATTTAAATTCTGTTGATAGGAGCAGAGCATTTTTCGCTTAACGATTTCGTCAATAAAAATTCTGCTACAAATTCAATTCTGTTGATCGAAGAAAAATTTTTGTCTTCCACCTAATTCTCTACTGCTACGCCATTATTTACAGCAACGTTATGCTGCTTTGAGATGGCTGGAAGTTCGTAACCGCTCAATTTTCGGCTTAACGAAAATGTGAAGCGAAACGACAATTCCACAAAATTCCAGCTATTTCAAAACAGCGGTTAGGCACAGTGTTTTCTTAGTTCAATATTCTTGTTATTGCTTCAAATCGTAAAATTCTATTTGATTTTTGATTAGTTCCTTCTTTAGATTTTGATTTATATTCGTTTATAATTGGCATATGTTTTTCAAAATGCTCACTTAAAAATAATTCTGAATCATAGTTATCAATGAAACTTCTGTATTTTTCAATTTGAAAATCAGATAATCCCTTGTTTGAAATAATTACACTGTAAATGAATGTAAATAATGAGTAAAGATGTACTTTACCATTTAAAAATGATTTTCTAAAAGCATTACCATCAATTATTTTATTTATCTCACTTGTGATTTTTATAAATAATTCTTTATCTTTTTCTTTATTTGGATATTCTTCGTTAAATAATTCGTAAACTCTATTGATGTTTTTTGACGTAATTTCCTCGTCAATACCAAGTTTCATAAATGTTAGAAGATTACTTATAAACGTAATATCTCTCATTCTTCTTCTGTCTGCTAATCCGAATAAATTATTATCCTCCCAAAAAGTAAGTTCTGATAATTCAGAAGCGAGTAGCATAAATTCTCCTTCAAACTCTGCATTTCTCAATTCTTGGGGATTCAAAGTTATATTACCACTATTTAAACGTAAAAACATTTGAACGATTTTTTCTCTTTCTACCTGCGTTCTAACAATTCTAATAGAGAAAATATATGACCAAATTGCTTGTTTATGGTTGTCTTTAAGGTCTGAAAAGAAACAATTTTTAATTTCAGGAAATATATCAATTTCCGAATCTAAGGAACCTTCTTTTAGTTTGTAGTTGTTTTGAATAAATTGAAAAACAGCACCTGTTCTTTGCTGTCCATCTACAATTGAATATTTTGTGTCTCCAGTTTCTGAATTTGTACCGGTATTCCATAAATAAATTTCAGGTATAGGTGAGCCAATTAAAATAGTTTCTATTAATTTTATTTGGTTTTTTTCAAGCCAAACATAATTTCTTTGAAATGTATTGTCTACCGCAATTAAACCTTTGGAATGAAGGTCGAATAACCATTTTGTACTTTGTGGTTGTATGTCAATTTGTTCAATTAGCTTCATCTAGATTTTGTTTTAATTTTTTTATTCCATTAATATGATACGATTCTACTGACTCCCAATTAGCATAAATCCTATAATTTATATCGCAGTAAATTTTATATTCTAATTGTAACTGAGTTTTAAATTCGGATAATTTTCTTTGCCAGTTTTTTAAATCTTCATTTTCAAAATGTGGGTCATCATCTTTTACACTAATAAATTTCCTAAAGATATTAGATGTCATATTTGAATAATTGTTTATTTTTTGATTTTGTGAAATTTCATAAAATGCTGACCAAAAATAAGTATAAAGCTCATTTGACACTAACACTATATCAAAATCTGAATCTTCATTAAATTCTTTAAATTGTTTACTTGGAGAAAAACTAAATTTTGTTTTCGCACTTCCAATAATCGAAATGTTATGAAAATGTATATTCAATTTTGAAGAAATAAATTTTTTGAATTTATCATAATAGAGTAGTGGATCTTCATCAACAATGTGATTTTGAAAATACCATACATCTTGACCGAGAAGATATTTATCATAAATATCTTTTTCGGAATTACCTTTTATAAATGTTGTTATATCGTCTACTGTCATATTTATGTTCTGGGTAACATTGTGCCTAACGTTTACGCTACTTTGAGATGGTGGGGAAAACGGAGAGATATACTTTCTGTTATATAGAGTTTCGTTGCGAAACGGCAATTCCACTAAAACCCCACTAGCTCAAAATAGCTGTTGTCATATCGGTTTTTTGGGCGGTTATACTTTCCATTCTGCTGATTCAAACTTAAATAATATGTTTTTATTCCAAAATATTTTAGTAGATAAATATAAGTTTATTTTAAAAAACAATGATGATGGTCTTTTAGAATATCATCATCCTTTAACTGGGAAAAACTATCTTAAAATTCAAAATTTTGAAAATATATTTAGTTTAATATGTCACATAAACGAGCCTAAAACTAAAAGCATAATGGTTATAGCCAACAGATACGAATGTAATACAGAGTCAGAAATAGAATTTATTTTACTTAAAGGACGTTGGGGGGATTATTTTCAAAATCTGAAATGATTCCTATAATATCGTGCATCGAATTTTCTTTAAATTCATCTATTACTGATTTTTTATTTCTTTCGATACCTCTTAAATTATACTTTTTTAATATTTTAATGTCTCGTTTGATGTTTCTATTATCAGGTAATATTTCAGAAAGCTCCATTGCTAATTCGGTAGCATCATAATACGCTTTATCAGTTTTATTAATGTGAGTAATATTGTCAATTCTGCGTAATAAAGAATTTAATGTTGATAAATCAATCATAATTATTTGGTTTTGTATTTCGGTTTCTATCTTTTAAATTAAGGGAGGATGATTATACTTGATAATGTAATTCTGTTTTCGGTGGTAATTAGAACCTCCAATTACGTTTAAGCTCTTTTGCAACAACCCTTGTTACCCAAGCTTAAACAAACAAACATTACTTACTAAGCACAAACATTGGGTTCCTCCCTTTTTCTTTCAAAACCCTATCTTCACACGGTAGGGTTTTGTGTTTCGTACTAAACTGTATGACAACGGTTCGCCAGTATAATTTCGGCTTGCAAGTAAACCGATTGTATAAATTTAAGACTATCACAACAAAAAATAAAAAATTAACAACCTAAAGTACTAATGTAAAAGCTGAAATATACTGGCTGTTAACATAAGTACTTGTTATAAAACTAAATTATCGTGAAAAAAGAAGATTTTATTAATAGAATATTTAATTTGCTAAAAAACACAAATCAAGAAAGTTTAAAATTATCAATGAATGATGTTCATCATAAGGGTTTATTTTCTCTAGTTATTGACGGAACTGAATTTGGAAAATTAACAAGAGTTTTTATTGCTGACGAAAAACTGAAGCCTTATCAAGTGCAACTACATACGCATAGATACCCAATAAGACTAACTACAATTAAAGGAAATGTAAAACACGTAGTCGCTTATAGAAGTGAAATTATAGATTGTCACACAGTTGAATTATCTGAGTTTGATTACAAAAGCCCTTTGAATGGTGGTGATGGTCTAAAGTACTTAAAGGAAACTAATGTAATCATCAAAGATTATTCGTTACCGATTGGAGCAACTTTACAAATGACTTCTGACGAATTTCATACTGTTGCTTGTTCTAAAGGTTCTATTTGGATTGTTGAAGAATTAGGTTTTGAAAAAGATAGTTCAAAAGTTCTTGGAGTTCCGTTTATAACAGAAGGACTTTATACCGAACCAAAATCGTTCCAAGTAAATGATAAGCATCAAATTGTAAAACGTGAAATAACTAAAATACTTCTTGACTACAAAGCTGTGTAGTATTTATGTTAACGTTTTGCAGCTTGGCGATGTGGCGGATTAAGGAAGCCTAAACTTTCGGTTAAGCACTGACTTTGCAAGTACAAAACCAACTTCAAATTAAGCCCAAAACCCGCCATATTGCCAAACTGCTGTTAGGCGTTCGTTGTTTTTCTTTCGATGTATTTTCTCAGTTTTTCGTATTCAATTTTCTTTATATAATTTTCCATATAGTCATAATCAATTTTCCCTTTCTTGTCAATTGGAAAAAGTATTTTTTGACGTAACATTCTACCTTCGTTAAACTTATAAGCATATTGAAATTTTGTTTTTTGTTTCAAAATCATTGTCTTTATAAACAAATACAAAAACTCGTTTCCTTCAATTTCTTTTAGACTTAATCTTTTAACATCGTCTGAAAAAATTGCTTTATAAGGATGATAAAAATTTTCAACAACGCTACCGTTGTAGTTTACGCCTAAAACATTTGAATCTAATGAAGAATTTGTATTAGAAACAAAATTTGTAATACCATTATTTGAATCAGAAGCACCAATAAAAGGCGTTTCGCCTTTTATCATATCTGCTTTTGTTAATCTTTTACCAGCTTTGATTTTAAAAATATCTTCAATAAAAAATTCTCCCCATTCTTTTTCATTAAGTTGTTCAACAGGTTTGAAATTTTTAACTTGTTGAAGTCTTTTTTCTAAATAGAGTTTTAGATTATTGTTTTTACAAGTTTCAATATATTGAACATATTTGTTCATAAAATCAAAATTTGGTAAATTCTTTGAGTCTATCGGTAAAAGAATTTTTTCTCTTTGTATCCTCTTATCATTAATTTCCCTATTAAACCCATACTTTTCACTTAATCTCTTTGCAATGGTTGATGTAAACAAATAAACGTTCTTGGAAAATTTTTTATTTTCAAGTTTTGTTACGTGGTCACTCGCAATAAATGAAAATGGTTGATAAAAGGTTGCTCCAACACTACCACTATTTGCAATAGTCAAACAGTTTTCAAAAACACGTACTTTTTCTACATTTCCTATGAAACCGTCAACACCATTTGTAGTTGCAGAGGAAGAGATATAAGGTTGATTACCTTCTATGTGGTCACTTTTTTTAATTCTTTTCCCTCTTTGGATTTCAGTAAAAATATCCTTGAGATAAAAAACATTCCATTCAACGTCACTTAGTTTCATATTCTGTGTTTTATTTTTAGTCAAATAAATGTTCTTTTCCTGTCAATATCATATTAAACTCGAAAGTTAAATAGTCTGCTATAGTTTTTTCAAAATCTTTATCATCAGGAATTTCATCATTAAAATAATAAAAAGAATGTAACCATTCATCATCAGGTTCAATGGTTGTTTTTACACAAAATTTTGTTTCAGCATCAATGCGGTCAAACCATACATCTAAAAGATGTTGCTTTTTATCTTTTGCTTGAATGGTTTCTACCAAACCTCTATGTTTTTGTACTTCAAAACCATCATTCTCAAAATTAATAAACTTTACATTTTTTTCTTTGTAATGAGGTACACCTGCTGTAAAAATTGCAATACAAGGATTTGTACCCACACCATAAAATGAATTTTTGTTAAGAGTTACAACTCCTTCCAAAGTATGATGTTTTAAAATATTTTCTTTTGTGGCTTGTTCTTCCTTTGTTTTGCCTACCATAGTAGATTGCGGAACAATAACTACAACTTTACCGTCTTGAACAACAGAATTTAATAGATGTTCAGTAAAGTTTAACTCGTATAAACTCGGACTAGTTTTGCTACCCATAGAGTAGGGTGGATTCATCATCCCAACGGTACAACTTTTTTCTTGTAATTGAGATGGATTGTATTTTAAAAAATCTTCTTGCTCCAAATTACTTTTACCATCGCCACGCAATATCATATTTGTTGTTGCAATGGTAAACATATAAGGTTGTAATTCTAAGCCGTGAAGTTGGTTTTTTCTAATATTTCTTTGTGTCTCGGGATTATCAGTTTTTTGCAACATATCGTGCATTGCTGCAATTAAAAATCCAGCAGTTCCGCAACAAGGGTCTAAAACAGAATCGGATGGTTTTAAATCTACTAAATCACAAAATAATTCTGTTATGTGTTTTGGAGTTAAAACAATTCCTAATGATTGTCCGTCACCACCAGAATAGGACATAAACTCTCCATAAAACCTACCTAAATAATCTTCAGCAGATTGAAGGTATTTTATGTTTTTGTAAATATTCTCATAAAGAAACTCTGTGAAGTGTTTTAAAGGTGTTTTTTTTAATCCTTCGCTTATTTCATTAATTGCCTTTGTGTCTTTGATTACTAAAAACTGACTTAATAATTTTTCTTTTTTTACTTGAGGTGCAACATTTGACCTTTTTAAATTCTTTTCAATAGCTTCATAAATTTTTTCGCCATCGGTATTGGTTTCGTCTCCAATTAAACTTTCAATACTAAAACCTTTATGTTCCATTTCACGCAAAGCCAACAAAATACCAGAAACAATTAACGGTTTGTCTTTATCTTGAATACTACCGTAATTTCTTAAATCTTCGTGAAGATTTTTAGCGTCTTTTAAGATTTCCTCTGTTGTTTTCTCTTCAGGTGTTTGTTCTTTTAAAATATTTTTAGTGTAGTACTCGTCAATGTTTTTTTCGTTGAAAAGTGTAAAAGTTTCAACATCGTCAAGTTCTTTATAACCGCCTCTTTCGTCAATAAAAATTGGTGTTATTTTATGTCTTTTTTCGTTTCCAGAAACTCCAAAAACAATAAATTTTTTATAGTTTGTGTTTTTCGCTAAATGTTTACCATAAAATAATGCACCATTTACCGCATAATTTTTTATACTTGTAGTTTCGCTACAAATTACATCTTTATCGTTTCTCTTTATGTGAAGTGAAACATCTGCTTTATTTTCAATAACTAAAACGAAGTCTTTAACAATTCCGCTGTATTCAGGAAAACCAACTTTTCCAGTTCCAGCTTTTGATGCGGATTTTAAAGCGTTGTCAATGTCTTTAATGTTGCTTCCTTGTGGATGTAAGTCAATATTCGCTTCTTTAAGCAATTCATAAACCCACAAATCTGTCAATATTTCTTTCTTCGCCATTATTTTGTAAATTTGTTAGTTTCGCAAATTTAGGATTTTTATTTCTATTATTTGTCGATTTGTCAGTCGGTTTTGCGGTTCTGCTACAATGACGCCTAACTTGTATATAACGTCAAATATATACATCTTTTTTGATGTTTTTTATCGTCCGCTAAGTTTTTTCTTATTATTTTCATCAACTAAGCGATCTAACGGGCTGGCGATTTTGTCTGAAGCTATTTTAGATACATGAGTATAGATCGTAGTGGTTTTGATACTAGCATGTCCTAAAAACTTCTGAATATATCTTATATCAGTGCCACTCTCCAGTAAGTGTGTTGCAAAGCTGTGACGCAACGTGTGAACCGTGGCTTTCTTTTCTAGACCTGATTTTTTTAAGGCTTGTCTCATTACAGATCTCGCACTTCCTGTGCTGTAGGGCTCGCCAGCAAATTGCCCTTCAAAAACGTATTTGTTGGGTTGGTACAGCTTCTTGTATATCTCTAACGAGTTAACGATCGAGTAGGGCAACATAACCATTCGGTCTTTTTTGCCCTTTGCATTTTTAATATGTATTTTGTGTTCTGAGAATAAAATATCTCTCCATTCTAAGGTAACAATCTCACTCACTCGAAGGCCTGCACCATAACCTATCAGTAACAGCAACTTATGTTTAGGATTATCGACCGCCCTAAAAATCTCCAAACACTCTTCCATGGTTAGTACTACCGGAAGCTTCTTCTCGAATTTTGGTCGCGGGAGTTTAAGTTCAAAGCCTTTTTGATGTTCTATTTGCTGATAATAAAATAGTAAAGCATTCACCATACTATGTCCTGATGCTGCCGAAAGTCCACGTTCCATAAGGGAAGCAAGGTATTTTATAATTTCTTTTTGAGTAATCGTGTGCGGATCTCGGAACTGATGATCACGTAAAAATTTTAAAAACGAACTCGTATACGTGCGCATCGTTGAGCTACTGTAATTAAGCGCTAAGATAGTGTCTATAAGTAACGAAACATATTCGTGCGCTGCCTCTGGCACTTGATTAAAAAGTTGTTCCTTAGTTTTGCGCAAATCCAATTGTTTGCGGTTGGGTAAATTTTGTTTGAGCAAATATCCCTTGGGCAGTTGGTTACTCACCAGAACATTATTCGGTTCAAATTGCATAAGTATCGCTTCATAAACACTAGGGGTTGCCGGAAGTAAGTAGCAGTTCTTGATGGTGCTAAATCGTACCATCGAAAATCGTTTTATTTTTTCCCGTAAAACAAGGTACGCAGGCATGTAAACCTCAATCCATTTTGAGTCCTCAGGGTGTACTTTGACCACGATAGTCTCACCTTGAAAACTCGATTCGCTTTTGTAAAAATCATTTTCCGGAAAAAAAGAAGGTACAGCTATGATATTTTCAACTTTTGCCTGAACCTCTGCTTGACGCAAAACCATATATACCTTGTAATTTGCATTCCAATACACTCCTTTTGTAGCGAGTAATTGTTTGCATATAGACTGATGGTACGGCATCTTAAAAACCCAATATTTACCTAAGTTAGGTAACAATTCTAGACGCAAGGGAGAAACTAACGGCTTATTTGTCGTTATATGTTCAGGGTTATGCAGCACGGGAGCAACATCTAACTGAAAATCGCTTAAAGCTATGGCTGGAAGGTCACGGCTTATAATAGAGCCGGCCAGCTGTTGCGTCGAATTCGTTTTGGGGTTTTCAATCACTAAATCAGTAAAGTTTTCACTAATGATCTTATAACTTGCTTTACTATAATCAAAATACCAGCAACGCAGCGATTGACTGTATTTACCACCTAGTTTTCTTGCGGTAGTAATACGAGCTGTGTCGTACTTAAAAAAAAGTCCGATTCGGTCTGCATCGCGATGCCATATCTTTTTTACAATGATCTGCATAATAGAAATATAGAGCCACTAAAATACTAATTTATTTACAAAAAAACAGAAAGTATATCGCTTTTTTTTGATGAGCAGGAAATGGTTTGCTATTGCAAAAGTGCATTGGTTTAGGAACAGCATTTTTGTTCGTAACAGCAACGCAGGATGCAACTGCCAAAAAACTATTTTATAATTTTTCGCCGAAGCACAGAATCAGCTATTACTAATCCTGAATAGTAAAAGTAATTTTTTACAAGAAGATAGAAGCAATTTCACTTAATGCAGCAAAAAGGAGGGTAGATTGAGATTTTTTGTGATTCGAAACCATTTTACGCTACTGCAAAAGGGTTTTGCGTGAAGGATGGAGGCTTTGTCTGAGCTCTCCCGTTTTTTACGGGAAGCGAGCGCCGAGAGCCTGACGCTACTGCAATGAAATGGAAGTACCGACACGCTCAAATAAACAAAATCAGGAATCATGAGTAAATGTCTTTGGTTTCCAGACGATTTTACGGATTAGTAGTCACAAGGTGTGAATTACATAACTTAATAAACTTGCAGCATAAGAGATAAGGGATAAAGCAAACCTAAATTTGTAATGTGATAATAATTAAACATCACAAAAACAAACATAAATGAAAATTAAAAACCTATTAGTAGCCCCTGCAATTGCAATGGTTATTTTTTTTACGAGCTGTTCTAGTGACAACACTACAGAAGCAGCTGCACCACCATCAGTAGCTACAACTAGCCCCAGTGTTAGCGCGACAACTGTGGCAAGAAACAAAGTTATTACAGTAAATTTTAGTAAAGAGATGGATGCCTCATCCATCAATACTTCAACTTTTACACTTAAACAAGCAGGTATAGCCGTTTCAGGAGCAGTATCCTATTCAGGAACGACAGCTACCTTTACTCCCGCAGCAGTGCTGGCAGCAAACACGTTATACACAGCCACTATAACCACGGGAGCAAGAAGTGCCGACAATGTAGCGCTTGCCGCAAATAAACAATGGGAATTTACAACGACCGCAAACGCAACAGCAGGCTTAGCAGCGGTGAGTCTTGGTGCCGCTGGGAACTATGTGATTCTTGCTAAAACAGCGATTAACAATGTACCTACTTCTGCAATTACAGGTAATTTAGGGTTAAGTCCAGCAGCAACTTCTTATATTACAGGATTGTCCTTGACTGATTTTACGGGTTATGCTACGGCATCACAGGTGACTGGAAAGGTGTATGCAGCAGACATGGTTACGCCAACGTCTGTAAACCTTACAACAGCGGTGCAAAGCATGCTTACAGCCTACACTGATGCAGCAGGGCGTCCATCGCCTAACTTTTTGAACCTAGGAGCCGGAAACATTGGGGGGCAAACACTAACGCCTGGTTTATATAAATGGGGAACGACAGTTACGATACCTTCTAATATTACTATTTCAGGATCGCCAGATGATGTATGGATTTTTCAAATATCGGGTGATTTGACGATGAGTGCTGCTACAAGAGTAACTTTACAAGGCGGAGCGAAAGCGTCTAATATTTTCTGGCAGGTGGCTGGTAAAGCTACTTTTGGAACTACTTCGCATTTTGAAGGTGTTATTTTATCAATGACGGGCATTACTTTTCAAACGGGAGCTTCGTTTAATGGTAGAGCGCTTGCGCAAACTGCTGTAATCCTTGACGGAAATAAAGTGGTGCAACCACAATAAATACAAATTGCAGTAAAATTTGATACTGAATCTTATAGCGTAATTTGATATAAACTAATGAGTCCGATTTAGATTGGGCTCATTTTTTTTTGGGATATAGTGAACCAACTGATAATGTTCTACTACTTGTCTGTTGCGGACTTCGAAGATAAGTTTTTTCGGATAGACGAAAAGACGATATAAAACGAGAACTACACTAAATCTTAAATAGCCACAAACCGCTGTTGCTTGTAGTACAATTAATCGTAATGATGTCTACATTTCAAAATTTGGATTTCATGATCTATAACCGATAAATTAATCGATGTTCAACATTAATTCTTATTGACCAAAATCCAGCATATTTGTGCTTTAAAGCCTCTGGTTTTCCTATTCTTTCAAAAGGATTTCTTGAAATATCTTTGAGGAGTTCATTTATTTTTTTTACTTTTTTTTTGTCTATTTTTTGCCACTATAAATAATCTTCCCAAGACTCGTCCACAAATACATATTTCATTTTAGTCCTCAATTAAGTCTTTAGAAAATGCTTTTCCACTCCTAAATTTTTCAATTGCAGCATATAATCTACTTTCGTTAGTTCTATTCGATAATTCATAATTTGTTGCCAATAATGAATTATATTCTTCCAGTGAAATAACAATAATTCCCGAATCTTTTCCGAGATTTATAAGTAGAGTTTCAAAGTTGATTGACACTCTATCAAAATAAGATTTAATATCTTTTCTGAAATCTGAAATAGTTGTGACTACCATAATTACTATAATTTGTACAAATTTATGTACAATATTTTGGTTTTTCACGATCTCAGCCCAATTATTGCAGGTAATGACGAGTTTCGCTTGCTTGTATTGCTGGACTTTCTATGATGTATTCATTAGACTTTGTTTGCCTTCTCCCGTTTTTTTATGGGAAGCGAGTACCAAGAGCCTGACGCTACTGCAATGAAATGGAAGTAGAGGCACGCCCAAATAAACAAAAACGCTGTTGCTGTAAAAGTAGGTTGATGCTTATTTTTAAAAAAAAATAGGTTTGAGGTTAATTTTAAAAGCTGTTGTTGCTTAAGATAATTGCCCTTTTCGAATTTTATTTTGCTACTGCAAAAGGGTTTTGCGTGAAGGATGGAGGCTTTGTCTGAGCTCTCCCGTTTTTTCCGGGAAGCGAGTGCCGAGAGCCTGACGCTACTGCAATGAAATGGAAGTAGCGACACGCCCAAATAATAAAACTTGAAATTTAAATTTATTTTGAGAATAGAAGGTATAAAGACCGCTTAACAATCGGCCATATTAACAGCGATTGCAAGTCCACCTTCTGAGGTTTCTTTGTATTTGTTGTTCATGTCTTTGGCTGTTTCCCACATGGTGTTTACTACCTTATCTAATGGTACTTTTGCATTTTTGGGATCGGTTTCAAGAGCGAGTTCAGCAGCATTGATCGCTTTAATCGCGCCCATAGTGTTGCGCTCGATACAAGGAATTTGCACCAGTCCTCCAATAGGATCGCAGGTGAGTCCTAGGTGATGCTCCATGGCGATTTCGGCAGCCATTAAAACTTGTTCTGGTGTACCACCCATAAGTTCGCACAGGGCTGCTGCTGCCATCGATGAAGAAACGCCAATTTCGGCCTGGCAACCCCCCATTGCTGCTGAGATAGTCGACCCTTTCTTGAAGATGCTTCCTATTTCTCCGGCTACTAATAAGAATTGCTTAATTTCTTTTTCGCCTGCTTGATGGTTTTCAATGACTAAATAGTACATTAAAACTGCCGGAATCACTCCTGCGCTACCGTTAGTGGGTGCTGTAACTACACGTCCTAATGCGGCATTGACTTCGTTTACCGCTAAGGCAAAACAAGAAACCCATTTAAGGATTTGGCGAAATTTTACCTCGGTAGTTCGAATTTCTTCGAGCCAAGTTTGAGGACTACTATAGTTTGATAATCCAATCAGGTTTTGATGCATATCGAAGGCTCTACGTCGTACATTAAGCCCACCAGGAAGGATTCCTGAGGTATGACAGCCGATGTACATGCACTCGAGCATGGTATTCCAAATGCGCATTAGTTCGCTATGGATCACATCCTCCGTACGCATGGATTTTTCGTTTTCGTATACGATCTCTGATATTTTTTTGTTTTCGCTTAGGCAAAAGTCAAGCAGCTCTGTCGCCTTATCAATTTGATACGGAAAAGCACATTTAATAGCAATCTTTTTCTTGGCATTGATGCGCTCTTCTTTTACCACGAAACCACCACCAATAGAGTAGTAGGTAGCCGTAAATTTTGCAATAGATTTAGAGTAAGCAGTAAAAGTCATTCCGTTAGAATGAAACGGAAGAAATTCTTTATTAAAGACAATCGCACTAGCGGGATCAAACGGAATTAAGAATTCGTTCCCAAGTTTTATTTGCTTATTTTCTTTGATTGTTTTGATGATACCGTCGATATTCTCAACGGGAATATACTCTGGATCTTGCCCACTAAGTCCTAGCATTACGGCTAGATCAGTAGCGTGGCCTGTTCCTGTTAAGGAAAGCGAGCCATATAGGTCGATTTTTACTTGATCGATAGTCGAAAGCAGGTTTTTTTTGAGCAACTCAGCAAGGAATCGTTCTCCCGCACGCCAAGGCCCAAGGGTATGCGAACTTGATGGTCCAACTCCTATTTTAAGCATGTCAAAAACCGAAATACATTCTTCCATAGTACATTTATTTTGGTTCAAAGATAATTGAATAAAGCAATAAATTGGCACAAAAAAGGCCTAAAACCGTGTATTTGATAGACTTTATTATTTTATTTTCCGTAATCTGCAATTAATTCGAAAAAGTAAACAATTGCGATTTAAATAGTAAAGGGCTAAAATTAAAATGGATAGCCTATCGCTAAGTTAAATACAAGGTTGTCATTACGCCATGAACCACTACCAAAATTGACTTTATCGAGTACCCAACGGTTACCATCTGCTAAAAACGGTTTGCGAATAGGGAAGGCAAGATCAGTACGCAAGACAAGAAATGAAAAATCGAATCGCAGTCCTGCACCCACGCCCACAGCTAACTCTTTCATGAAATCCTTAGATAATTTAGCACCAGGCTTCTCTGGGTTTTCCTTCAATAACCATATGTTACCTGCATCGATAAACACAGCTCCTTTGACAAGGCCATATATTTTAGCGCGGTACTCTGTATTGAACTCTATTTTAAAATCTCCAGATTGATCCGCTAGGAACCCGCCTGTGTTAGTTGTTGAACCATCAAAGCTTCCTGGTCCAATAGATCGAGCTCTAAAAGCTCTAATGCTATTAGTACCTCCATTAAAAAATTGTTTGATAAAGGGCATCTCGTCAGAGTTACCATAGGCAAACCCTCCGCCCACAATAACTCTGCTGGCTAATTGCGAATCCTTGCCTAGTTTATAATAGTGACGCAATTCAGTTTCGATTTTTATAAATTGGCTGAAGGGTACATCAAATATTTCTTTTGAATTTCCTGATTTTAAATTTGCTCCCGTAAGCAATCCCGTTACATTCCCTGATAGATCGACACCACCTTTAAAATAGAAGGTATTTTTTAGGCGCTTTTGCATCGTGTTCGTGAAGGTGTAGGAGTACGTAGGACCAAAAATTAATTGCTTTTCGATTACTTTTCCTAAGGAAGCATTTGCGTCAATTTGTTCTTGATACAAAGCAGTAACATTTTGCGGACTTACGTACGTGATTTCGGTTAAGTTAAGTAAGTGTTCCTTGCGTTCGTTTTCTTTCCAGAGGTAACCAAACGAACCTTTTAAGGTTTGTAAGGCATAGAGTTTGGTTCGGTTTTGAAATTCGTAACCTAGCGTCGCTTTAGTTTTGGGAACAAAACCACTTGCTGATTGGAATTTGAAAGGAGCAACAATTCGGGGCCAAATCAAGTTGGCTTCCGTTCCAAAACGGTAAACATTAAAACCATTGTTTTGCCCTGACACTTGTACTTCTACTCCTCCAAAAGCAGAAATAGTAAGTTGCTCCGCACCTTTTAATAAATTACGATTTCCCCAATTAATATTTAATTCGGTACCGGTATAATTAGCAGAATTGGTTTTAGCCAATAACTCGAGACTGATCGATTTTTTAGGTAAAGGGGTTAGATAATAATAAGCATCTAAAAAGTTTCCAGTTGTATCAGCTACCTTAAATTGGTTTTTTACAAATTTAAAAGTCCCTAAATTTACTAACCTGTTCAGAGATAAATTGTGATCGGTACGGTTGTATAGATCACCTTTTTTAAAATACAATGAGCGATCAAAAACACGGGGCTTAAATAAGTTTTCGGGATCTATTATTGTGAAATCTTTGTACTGAACAATGCTATCTGTTGTAGTAGATAACTTGTCTGAATTAATAGCGTAATTTGGGTAGACAATTACTTTATTTATTTTATATTGCTGCTCAGCTAGGGCAGGAGTCTCCTCCTTTATTTTAACAATTAAATCAACTTTGTGATCCGCAACGGTACTATCTACTTGTACTTTTATATAATCGGAATTAAAGTAGAAAAAACCTTTTTCTTTTAGTCGCGCATCAATACGGTCTCTTTCTTCCTTAATTGCATTAAGGCTATAGCCATTGCCTTCTTTTAAAAGGCTGCGTCTTGTTGATTTCCTGATGGTGCTAGCTAGTAGAGAGCTATCTTGAGGAAATTGTACAGACTGTATTTTATACTGCTCTCTAGGCGTCACAGTATAGGTTGCAGAGGCTTTTTTACCGCTTCTAGTAGAGTCAGCCGTAGCTTTAGTATTAAAATAACCATTATTTTCGGAATAGTTTTCTAATACTTTTGTGGTGTACTCAAGATCAACTTTACTGTACAAAACGGGTGGTTCACCCACTTTATTCTTTAACCAATAACGAAATCCTTTTTCTTTTGTTGGAGTTCCAGCTAAATTGTAGAAGAATAACTTAGGTTTTAATCCTAAAAAGGAACTGTTTGGTTTAGGACGTACTAAGTCTTCGAGTGCCGCTTTTATTTCCTTACGTTCACTTTTAGATGTAGTATTACCTTCATCAAGTACTTTTACTTTTGCTCCTGTATAAAGTAATTCACCTTCGGCTAATTTTTGTGTTCCACCACAGCCGTATACCAATATAATTAGTAGTAAAAAATAGGGAATAGGGGTTTTATTTTTCATAATTATAGTGCAATAGCCTTATTTCTTTTTGGTTTTCACTTCGTCTTTCTTGTCTTTGCTGCTCTGAAATAACTCTCTGAATTTATTATAATCCAACGTCAAAATGAAGGCAACTCCAGTTTCTATCACTTGTCCTTGTAAGGCAACTTGGTATTTGTTTAAACGGTATGCTTTTAATTTATAACGGCCATCTTGCGATAATTGGTATTCAACGGAAACATCTCCCGCAATATTGTTTGTAGTTTCATTTGTTTGTTGTGGTCCTTCGAGACCAAAACTGCTACCTACAGTTACCTTTAAGCGATCGTTAAATAATCTTTTGGATACGCCTACACTCAAGTCGGTTTTATTTTCTTCTTGACCCGTTGTGAAATCTTGGGAGGTATTTAAATCAAAATTAAGTTCGACTCCATTAATTAAATCACCAGCAAGATTGTTAAGTTGTTGTGATAATATTTTACTGGCGCTTTCTCTCGCTATCGAAGCTACAGAACTGCCTCCAGCTTCACTTGAAAAAGGGTTTTCTCCAATAAAGCGGTTTAGTAACAACAAAGCAAAAACTTGCTTGTTTAACTCATCCGGTTGCTGACGTAATTGTGTTAATTTTGATTGCGTTGTATTGATGACTTCGGCAGAGACACTATTGTTACCATCAGGTAAAACAATATCAAAACTTATACTTGGTTTCATCAAATCGCCATTCATTTTCAACTCGGTTTCAAACGGAATTTTTTGCTTGTAAGTATTTCGAACAGCATCTGCAGCACCTCCTAATTGATCATTAACTAAATCAAGTGGAGCAGCTTCATTTTTATAAACTGCCGTAATATTAATATCTGCAGCTGTTGGTTCCCCGGTCCAGAGTATGTAGCTACCATCTTTGATCTCAAATTTACGTTTGATAAAATTGAAATTCATTTCATAAGCGCCTTCTGTCAGTTCGTAACGTCCTGTGAGTGTCGTTTTTCCCGAAGGATCAATACCACCATTTAATTGGGCTTCCCCTTTTAGTTCTAGAAAGTCACCATTCGCTTTATCGATAACAATACTTAGAGAGGCTTCTTTATCTACTTCGATATTTACAGAGGCATTTATCCCTGTGATTTCTGTCTGACTTAAGTTTTCATCAACAGCAACTTTAGTAATAAGTGTTGGATTATCTTGATCTATAAACTCAACTATACCTTCACGGTCAGCAATGGAAGGGTCTGATTGGGGCATAACAATCGTGAACTTAGTGTCTTTATTTACTTTGATATTCCCCTCGACAATAGGACTGTTTAAATTTCCTTTTATAGATAGTCGATTGTCTAAGTACATTTCACCATAAAATAAGTCATTGTCTTTTTCCTTAGAGTTCAAGGCTTGGAAATTATCTGCAACTACTGTCAAATTAAATCCTGGATTGGTTAAGTCTTTACTGCTTATACTACCATCAATTACAAGATCATTGTCTTTTTCATCTTTGATCGTGAATTGATTTAAACGTATCTCATCATTAACAAAACTAATTTTGTCATTCATTGATTTAAAGGTGGCATTAAGCGTGCTTACCTTAAAACCAATTTCATTAAACTGTAAATCACCATTTAATTTTGGTTCACTACTATTTCCAGTTACTTTAAAACTACCATCAAAGTGACCCGTGCTTTCTTTTAAATTTCCAAGGGTAAAACCTTGAATGCTTTTTAGATTTAGTTTACCAATGAGTAAATCAAAATTTAAGTTGCCACTGTCTATCTTATATGCGCCCGTTAAGTCTACTTGATTCCCTTGTCCTGTTATTGCAACCGCGGCGTTCAAAGTGTTTGCCAAAGCATTATCAATTTGGATTTTGATATCTCCCAAAGTATCTTTCTTGAATGCAAAATTAGCAACATCTAGATCAGCAGTGAATATCGGACTTTGACTAAGGTTTTTTACCAAAGCAGAACCATTGATGTTCCCATTAATTTGAAGATCGCTTTTCTCGACCATACTACTAATGGTTTCAATTTTAAAATCTTTAAAATCAATAGCAAGTGGAGCATTCTCTTTATTATTTTCTGACTGTATTTTTATACTGCTTCCTGTATTGCTTAACTCAAAATTAGAAGCGTTTATTCCTTGCTTACCTACACGAATACTGTTTTTAGGATCAATAGTCCAAGACTCATAATTAAGCATCAATTTATTAGGGTCTAACTGTATCACTGTCGCGTTATCGTCTACCTTAAGCATTCCAGATATTGTGTAGCGGTCTTTGTCCTGAATGTCTTTTAAAAGGAGGTTGTAATCTAGAAGGTTTTTTTCTACAGCACCGTTTAATGCAGTGTATGGAAGCTGAAATTGTTCATTTTGAATATCATCGATCATGATATTGTATACCAAGGCATCGTCTTGTTTGTCGATACTAAGAATAGCATTTGTTATTGTATTCGTTCCATAAACTAATTTAGGAATAGAACCATTCAAAACAATGGAGTCATTTATGGTGTTGTAACGTCCTGTTACAGCGATTGGCTCTAAACTTTTTATCGCTGGAACTAATTTTAGTAGGAGTGGACTATCCGTAACTTTTAATTCGAAAGCTAGAGACTGGTTTTCTGTCTTGCTTTGTTTGGCCAATGTAGCAGATCCGTAATAATGAGCAACAGAGTTAGCGATAGCAGCGCCTATTTTTGAAAGCTTGTATTTACCATCCACATTAGCACTCAAAAAAGGAGACTTTACAACCAAGCTGTTTTTATCAGCGGTAGCAACGGCGATTAGGCTAATGGAATCTGTTACAAATTCTTCTTTTTCATCAGCTACAGTTAAATTTAGAATGTTAAAAGAGCCATTGAGGTAATCAACATCAGCAGACTCTATATCAGCAATGACATCGCCTCTAATTTTAAGTGGCCCTGCATGAAGATTTAACTTTTCTAAATCTGCAATATCAAGGTTTAGTTTGATCTTACCTTTTGGGTATTTATCATTAAATCCTCCGTTTGCAACTAGGTCAAAACTCAAGTTTGGATCGGTGCTGTTCGCTGCAGCATCAAATGAGCCGTTGTTTATTTTTCCTTTTAAAGCAAGATTTTGGTAATTATATTTGTTGTAATACAGCTGTTTGATAGTACCATTGAGTGAGGCATTGGCCGATTTTGGATCTAAGCCGCTTCCCGTAATAGTTGTATTTAAACTTATTTTCCCCACTGCTGCATTCTTGATTAGTTTCCCTAGATCAAAATTTTGTAGTTCAGCCGTAGCGTTGTATTTTTCTTTATTCTTGACAGCTTGGTTAAATTGTCCTTTTAGTTTGGCACCCCCATAACTACTACCCAAAACCAAATCAGTATAAAAATCTTGAATGCTTCCTTTAAAACTTCCTTTTAAATTGAAAGCAGCAGGAAGCTGAATGGTTTTAGGAACGGTTCCTTTTGGGACAAAAGCAGTAAGATCTTTTGCGGTCGTTTCAAACTGATTAATCACTAGGTCAAAATTAGCCTTATCAACATCTGGTAAGCCCGTAATTTTTCCGCTAGCATCAACTGTAGTAGATCCTATTCCACTAATTTGAAGTTTAGGAATGGAAATATTTTTCAGTTTTCCACCTACTTTCGTATCGATAGCAAGGATCGCATTGGGATTGTCTTTAAAAGGGTTTGTATTTGCCAATGTAGGAACAAATACCAAAATGTCTTTGAATCCAATCGTGCTTTTTTGCAAGTTGGCATTAATACTTATGTCTCCCAAATTAGTACTAAAACTCTCGATAGATGGGTATCCTATTTCGATCTGGTTTTGTACTAAAGTTTGAGGTGTTTTTAAATATAAATTTTTGAAGAATGCGTTTTTACGACCGTAAAATAATTCAGCTTTGAAAGATTCAATTGCCAATCCACTTTTTTCTTTAACTGTAAGAGATTCCACTATTGCTGAGGTACTAATGTTGCTGTAGTGAATGGTGTTTATTTGAGTGCTTAAACCAGATAATGCAAGGTGCTTATAATCAATTCCTTTTCGAACCGCTACCGAGTTATTGTCGTCAAAAGCAAAACCAACGCGATTTAGGCTTAACTTTTTGATTTTTACATCCCAATCATTTCTTCCTCTAGTCGACACTGTACTTGCTTCAGCAACTTTTTTAATTTTACCAATGGCTAATTTTCCCTCTGCATTTGTTAACTCGATTTTATCAATCAAAATTACCTGATTGCTCAAATCGGTTCTATCAAATTTTGCAAATAGTTTTTTGAAATCAAGTTCAGTATCTAATTGGCTTTGGTCATCCTTATAAGCAATACTAATTTTTGATAGGTCTAACTCTCCCAAACTTAATTTTAGATTTGGAGAAGAATCAGCTGTTTTAGCAGGTGGAATACTATTTTGAACTAGTCCTTGACTGTATTTTAATTTTAACCCTTGTACCTTAACTTTAGGTACAGCAAAATCCATTTTGTCTAAATCAAAATTATCTATTCGAGTGTCTAGATGTTGTAACTTTAGTGCAATATCGCTTTTCCCAAAGGCATCATTATAGCGAATGTTAATGGTGTCTAAGTTGATCTTACCTAAACTAATTACTAACGGATCGCTAGGTGCTTGAGGTTCTTTTTTAGAAGTTTCAAAAGCTTTGATTAGATAGTCAAAATTAAAGATTCCCGCTTTGTCTCTGCTGACATTCGCAGTTATACCATCTAAGTCGATAGTATTTATGATCACGCTATTGTCTAATAACTGCAACAGACTAATGTCTACGGCTATTTTTTTTCCAGCCAACAAGGTGTCTTTATTTTGGTCTTCAAAATAAACGCCTTCAAGTACTATTTTTTGAGGGAACTCAATTTTTAGTTTATTAACAACGACTTTAGTTTTAACCTTTTCGTTGAGATAAGTTACGATTTTGTCTTTAGCAAAGTTTTGAAAAGCAGGTACTTGGATGATGATAAGTGCTGCAAATACGATCGTAAAAACGATTGCTATTAGCCATGTAAATATTCGTAAACTTTTTTGCAAGTATTTTTTCAAATGATAATTTTAAAGATTCACAAAATATAAAAAACTCTTATGATACAGTAAAAGATTTTTATTGCATACAAATATCAAAATTTATATTCACTTTAGCTTACAAAATTTAGTCTAAACCTTATAAATTAACGATTAATTAGATTAAAAAGAGGGAATAGTGCAAAGCTAAATAACAAAGGATCGCTAAAAGCAGCGTATTTCTGAAAGTACAATAGTAAATGTATTGCAATTGTTGCTGTATAATTTGTTAGTACCTACTGTGACAAACTGATAGTCGATTGTAAACTTGAAATTAGTATCTGTTTGTAATTTTAATAAAGAAAAAGAAGTTTAGGGTCTTTGTTGGGCAATATCTTAAAAGTGATTTTAGTAATTGCTGTAGTATTTAGCAAGTAAATTGGCATAATTGTATAGAATGCAAAGTAGATACTTTTAGCTAAGCTTGATTGTTCCTCTCGAACCTTCTTGGGAAGGTAGTAACTCAAAAATGGCTTGAGGGTTTAAACTAGTTTCGATGCGGTGAGAAACATAAATGATAGCTATTGAAGTCTCTGCAGTCAAGATGTTTACTAAACGGGTTATTAATCGTGCGTTCTCATCATCTAGTCCTTCTAATGGTTCGTCTAAAATCAGTAAGAGAGGGTGTTTTAGTATGGCTCGTACAATTAGAGCAAGTCGTTGTTGACCTAAAGGCAACTGCTTAAAAGGATAGTCTTTTTGAAGGTTTAAACTAACTAAATCCATCCATTGTTTAACAATTTTTTTTTGTTCTAAAGTAGGTTGGGTATAAAGCCCAACCGAATCGAAAAAGCCAGACAGAATCATTTGTTCCAGAGTTTGACTACCTTGATAATCGCTCGTCATGGTATTAGAAAAGTAGCCAATGTGCTTTTTAATTTCCCAGATGCTTTCTCCACTGCCTTTTTTACGACCAAAAAGGTAGAGGTCTTGCCCATATCCTTTCGCATTTTCTCCAGTTAGTAATGATAAAAGGGTACTTTTTCCAGAGCCGTTAGGACCTATGAGCTGCCAGAATTCTCCCTTTTTTATGATCCAATCGATATCAGTAACAATTTTTCGATCGTGATAGGAGACAGAAACTTTTTTCATTTCGATTAAAACAGGATCAGTATAGGAGGTGTTCTCCAAAGAGGGAGGAATTCTGTTTTTTAAAATCGCTTCATTGTCAGAGGTTTCTATTAAGATAGGATGCAATTCAAATGAGATAGGGCTAACCTGCTTGCTGTTTTGGATAAAAGGCAACAAGTCATTTACACGATTCACAATATGAATGATAATAATACTTGTTGCCAATTTTTTTAATTCTGCCAGAAAAGACAGGCGAGAATGTTTGTCTAAGTGATCCAAGGGATTGTCAAAAACAATGTAATCGGCGTTTTGCTGTAAGCAATACTTTAAAAAAACTTTTTTTTGCTCTCCTGATGAGAAAGTGTTCAGCTTTCGTTCACTATTTAATTTATTCTCTACTACGTCATATTTGTATTCCTTTTGAATAAAATCGTGAATAGCTAAATCAGAAAACAATACGCCTTTTAAATTATTTAAAAACGATAACGAAGCAGGAGCATTCTCAGAAAGGATACTCTTGACGAATGTTTTTTTATCAACTTGATTGGACAATAGAAAATTATGATGTTGGCTAGCTTTCATCAATTATAAGTAAGGTATTGAATAAATTAAAAAGCGCTGTTTATAGAGCAACAAAACTATCAGACCTTGGTATCTTGTTCATCGCATCGATCGCTAATTGCGGTACTGGATTAATTAATTTTCTTAATTGTGTGTCCATCCAAGCGCCATCTACGGTAATAGTAGCGCAAACTTGCTCATCGGTATTTTTGAATTCATGAACGATAGACCATCTAGAAGCATCCGCCGTCATTTTAGAAATAGTAGTGTGCATTGTTATAACATCTGATAATTTTAGTTCTTTTCTAAAAACGCACTCTTCTCTGAAAAGAATAGGACCAAAATGATGAATTTGAAAAGCTTTCATGGTAAGACCAAGACTTTCTAGTATTTCTATACGATGCTGCGCTCCAAAGTCGTAATATGCACTGTGTCTAACGTGAAAGTTTGGATCTAAGTCAGACCAACGAAAAGATAATTGTTTGCTAAAAGCTGTCATTGTTGTTTTATTTTAATTTTTAATTGAGGTAAAATTAGGGAATTGAGCAGTACGATTTTTGTATTGCAATTTAATTTTAAAGGATATTTGTTAATTGATATCGCTACTATGTAATGTAGATAAAAGGCAGGCAAGGAAGTTTACAAAGCTATTTTTTCAATAATAATTGGATTATTAGCACTGTCATTGTAGGTACAAGTCATTGCGATTATATCGATACGCCAATTGGCTATTCCGCTTTTTGCGGCATCGGTACAAAAGGTATAATAATCAGTTTGGCCATCTTGATACATAAATAGATATTCGATGAAACGTTCCTTATTAGCAATGGGAGAAATTGGAATTAGATCATAGGTTTTATCCGTTGCGGTCGCGTAATTATCATCACCATAATACCTTACATGACCATCTGAGACTATTGTATCGTATCCTTTGACTCCTAGGTTAATTAGTTCTTGTATGTAAATGGGGAAATCAGCTGCTGTTTGCACTTTCTCGTGCGCTATTTTAATTTGTTCTAGAGTAAACATTAAGTGTATTTTTGAATTATTCTTGAAAGGCTAAAGTTAATCAAGTAAATGAAAATGGCACTATAATAAAGATAGGAAAAACAAAAAAAAGGAGCACTTTTACTGCGCTCCTTTTGTTCATTGAGATACTTTTATCTTCTGTTTCGATCATTGTTATAACGATCATGAGATGCGTATCTTTTGTCTTTAGATTTTTTGTGTTCTACTTTTTTGTAAACCACTCGAGACGGTTGTTGCACAATTACTTTTTTAGGTTGCCCTTTGTATCCCACATAATATCTCGTTCTATCCTGTTCAAAGTTGCGGTACGGTTGGTTTCCGTGGTAATCATTCATTGCTACTCTATATCCAGTACGCGTATTGTAATTGCGGTACTGTTTTGGTAAGTAGGCTGTGCGTCTCCAGTTTCCACGTTCTTGGTAAATATATTGATTACTACGTACATCAAAGTACGTTTGAATGTCTGGCATATAGTAATAATCAGTTACCACGACTGGCGCAACACGTTGTATAGGAGTTCCTAAATTAACATTGATTGATAATTGTGCATTTGATTTAGTTGTTCCAAGTAAAATTATTCCAGCGGCTATAAGTTTTAAAGTTTTCATATCGTTTGTATTTAAAATGTTTTTATTAAAAATTGTAATGTCTTTGTATATACAATTACGGCAAATCCAACAACTGTGCCATTACAAAATATAAAAAGGTAAGGGTCTTGGTAGTACCATTAAAAAGAAATATTTAAATTGTAATTTATTGTAGTATAGTGATTTATGAATCGAAAACTAAAAAGTTAAAACAAAGTTAACAAGTGGAAAAGAGGAAGCCCATTTAATTTTTGATTGGATTGTAAGGTAATTTAGCGAAGATTTATAGATGTATTTGAACGGCTAGTGCTTTGTTAATAAATCGGGAGGGAAAACTTAAAACAGCGTAGAGTCGAATGAAAAAAGATACTGTTAAATTAAAAGTCTTAGTCTAGGCCAGCACCATTTAAATCTGTTGTTAGAACAATGCTCAAATAATCGAAAAAGGGGCGTACCTCTTGAAATAGCAAATCGATAGTTTGCATAAAATCTTCTTGTAGTATTTCTTGATCAGTAAAAGTATGTCTCAATATAAATTGTTTGTGTCTGATTAAGTCGATGGCTTCGTGTTCTTTTGAGAATCCTTTCGGAAATGTAGGTACTTGGCTACCAGCTAGTGTCCCGAAATTTTGTTTTATTTTTTTACTACCCAAAAGTTTTCTCCAAGTTTCGGGATTTTTTTCGATGTCTTGACGGATTCTTTTTAAATCAGCTGGATTAGGACTAAAAAAACCGCAAGCCAAAAAGTTATTTCCAGGTTGAATGTGTACATAATAACCACCACGTCTTTGTGCGGTTGCGCGTTGCATAGCAAAAGCAAACCTAGGTTTATAAGGTGCTTTGTTAGCACTAAATCGTACATCATTATAGATGCGATACAAACTTTTTTTACCCGAAGGCGTGCTTATGGCGTCGTGAGTATTCATAGTATGTAGTAACTCCTCCACAAATGCAATCATGTTTTCGTGTGCGGTGGTGTAGCGACTTTTGTTTTCGGCAAACCACTCTCGATCGTTGTTTTGCGCTAAATCAGTTAAAAAAGTTAGTGTAGAAGGAAGTATAATAGGTGTATTCATAATAGTAAGTGTCTTTTTTGAAATAGGAGCGAGACCGTAAAAGTTGAACTTTCAAATTTAAGGAACTTTTTTTGCTTTAGCCGATGTGTTGGATTTAAATTGTAATGCTATAGTTACAATGTTATTCGTTTGAACAACTATTTGTGACATAGCCCTGATAGTAGCGGCATCTCCCAATTTAGAAAAACAAGGCTTTTTTAAGCCGTAGTTTTTATTTATTGGGAATACAGCGAATAGCAGGAATAAGCTCCTAAGGAAATGTACCACTGTCAATAAAATGAGTTGACTTTTGCAATGACAGCAGGGTTAAAATGTCATGTTGGCAGATTATTTTGCGTCAAAGTTATTAAAACTGACAATTGACTTAAGGCTTTTGTGTTGGCACAAAGATTGCTTTACAGTCAGCAAGTAGTAAAAACGAATATACAATAAATTAAATATATTAAAAATGGGTAAAATAATCGGAATTGATTTAGGTACTACAAACTCTTGTGTTTCTGTAATGGAAGGTAATGAAGCAGTTGTAATTCCTAATGCAGAAGGAAAAAGAACTACACCATCTATCATCGCTTTTGTTGAAGGTGGAGAAATTAAAGTAGGAGATCCTGCTAAAAGACAAGCAGTAACTAATCCAACTAAGACTATTGCTTCTATCAAACGTTTTATGGGACAAGGTTTTGGTGAAGTTTCGGCTGAAGCAAAAAGAGTTTCTTACAAGATTGTAAAAGGAGACAACAATACACCACGTGTGGATATTGATGGTCGTTTATATTCTGCTCAAGAATTGTCAGCAATGACACTTCAAAAAATGAAAAAAACTGCTGAAGACTATTTAGGTCAAACAGTTACTGAAGCAGTTATTACTGTTCCTGCTTATTTTAATGATGCACAACGTCAAGCGACTAAAGAAGCTGGTGAAATTGCAGGTCTTAAAGTAATGCGTATCATCAATGAGCCAACTGCTGCGGCACTTGCTTACGGATTAGATAAAAAAGGAACGGATCAAAAAATTGCTGTTTACGATTTAGGTGGAGGTACATTTGATATCTCTGTTCTTGAATTAGGAGACGGAGTTTTCGAAGTATTGTCTACAAACGGAGATACTCACTTAGGTGGAGATGACTTTGACCACGAAATTATTGACTGGTTAGCTGACGAATTTAAAGCTGAAGAAGATATCGATTTACGTCTTGACCCAATGTCATTACAACGTTTAAAAGAAGCTGCTGAGAAAGCTAAGATTGAATTATCGTCTTCTACAGAGACTGAAATCAACTTGCCTTACGTTACAGCTACAGCTTCAGGACCTAAGCACTTAGTAAAAAAATTATCTAGAGCTAAATTTGAGCAATTAACTGATTCATTAGTAAAACGTTCTATGGCACCAGTTGCTAGAGCGTTGAAAGATGCAGGTTTATCTGTTTCTGATATTGACGAAGTTATCTTAGTTGGTGGATCTACACGTATGCCAAGAATTGCTGAAGAAGTTGAAAAATTCTTTGGTAAAAAAGCGTCTAAAGGAGTTAACCCTGATGAGGTTGTTGCAATTGGAGCAGCTATTCAAGGTGGAGTTCTTTCTGGAGATGTAAAAGATGTATTGTTATTAGACGTTACACCTTTATCTTTAGGTATTGAAACTATGGGTGGAATCATGACTATCCTTATCGAGGCTAACACGACTATCCCAACTAAAAAATCTCAAGTTTTCTCTACAGCTGCAGATTCTCAACCTACTGTTGAACTTCACGTTCTTCAAGGAGCTAGAGCAATGGCTGCTGATAACAAAACTATCGGACGTTTTAACTTAGACGGTATTCCACCAGCACCAAGAGGAGTTCCTCAAATCGAGGTTTCTTTTGATATTGATGCAAATGGTATCATCAAAGTTTCAGCTACTGATAAAGGAACTGGAAAATCGCACGATATCCGTATCGAAGCTTCTTCTGGATTAACATCTGAAGAAATCGAAAGAATGAAACAAGACGCTGAAGCTAACGCTGAGTCTGACAAAGTTGCAAGATCTAGAGCTGAAAAATTGAACGAAGCAGATGGAATGATTTTCCAAACTGAAACGCAATTGAAAGACCTAGGAGATAAATTAGCTGATGATCATAAAGTTGCTGTAGAATATGCATTGACTGAATTGAGAATGGCACACCAATCTCAAGATCTTACTGCTATTCAAACGGCACTTGATAACATCAACGCTGCTTGGAAAACTGCTACTGAAGCAATGTACGCACAAGGAGAACAAGGTCAAACTGCTGGAGAGCCACAAGCTGCTGCGCAAGGAGATGATGTTCAAGATGTAGACTACGAAGAAGTAAAATAATTTTTACTACATATATTTTAAAAAGCCGCTCCTGCAAAGGAGCGGCTTTTTTGTTTTGGATAAATTCAAAAATAGTGTTTCTTATTCAAGTGCCCGTTAAACATTAAATAGATTCGTTTTAAGTCAATACAATCAATTGTTTTGAAAAGATTCTTGATCTAATTCCCTATCCAAAAAGGCCAGGGTCTATTTTTACTACGGATTATTTAGCTTATCTCATCGTGAAATAGGATTACTATGATGAGAAGATTGCACCAATTTGTTTTCAGTATTAAAGGGATCTTTTTATAAAAACGTGGTAGATGCGTTGTTAACCTATTGCAAGTTTAGTTTGTAAGTCACTATTGAATTAGGAAACCGATTTACAATCTGATTATGCTATTATAAGGTAGTTTTTAAGGTGTTATATGAAATGGATACAAAGTTTAATGAAAAGCATGTGTTAATCACTTTTAGGGTCGGGGGCATAAGCTCCATGTACGACGTACGGATTAAGAACCTTTGTTTTAATTATTCTTCTCCAATTCTGACTAAAGCAAATGCCACTACTAGAAAATTTAGTAAGTAGTCTAAGATTAATATAATTATAGCCTTTATTTACTTATTCTAAATTTCTTCTGAATCGATCATAAGAACAAAAGTCGCTCATTTTGATATAGGTGCTTTTGATGTTTGAGTAACATTATTATCTAATTGTAAGTGGGTCGTCCAGATTGTTTTTGTTTAAAATTATTTGATGCACACTAAACAAAATATGTTAAAGTTAAGTGCCGCTAACATTGTGTTGCTTTTTTATGCTTTTTATGCATCATTTTTAGTATCACGAATACATGAGGGAAAGTGATTGCTGCTAAAAACGAAAAGAATAAGGCGTTAAAAATCTCTTTATCTTTAAACAGTAAATAAAGTACTGCAATCCCTATTAGCGAGGCTAACCAGTACGCAAATCCATTTTTACAATAAGTTTGAAAATGTTTGAAGTTGACTGTCCCGTAAATAAATTTCATCTGATCTAAGATGGAAGGCACACTGTGCCATATGATAAAATAGATCGCAAAACCCCAGATTAGACTAGATGTTTTAAATAAGATAGCAAAAACAATAAGATAGAATAACTCAGATACTATTTTTTTACGGAAGGGTGTGAAATTCCAAAAGAAATAAATACTAATACTGCTAAATAAAATAAGTGTAGTTAACAGTATTTCAGTAATATATAAGTAAAGTGTTGGTATCCGTATGATAGCGCTTACTATGCTTTCAACTTCAACAGAATTGAAGAAGAAAAGTAAAAATAAAATCAATAAGCCATATAGGAAGGGATAAGCTGCCAGTATTATTTTTGGAGCTTTAAAGTTAAAGTATAATCCTTGTTGGTCTCCAAAATGAAAAGCGCTCACAATTATAAATAGGGCTAAAGCTAGAATGGGTAGCAAATAAAACAGAGCTAGTCCAGATAAAACTATTATGATGTAATTAATCAAATTTCTTATATAGGAGCTGTCCTTTTTGTCGCTTTTTGTCGTCTCTATTAATATTAGATCATTAGCTCCATGCAATATTCCGATAGTTAAGATAAAAATAAATGCAATAATTATTTCAGTTTTTTCTGTAAAAAATGAATTAAGCCATAAACAGAAAAAGCTCGCTACTATTGCGAAATGTGTATATTTTGGCATGTTTCAATTAATTTTTAATAAAAGTACAAAAAAAATAATGAAGCAAAAGTTTTTTATTTTGTTTAATTATATCTACATTTACTTAAACAAATATATATAACCCTTAATTATTTATTATGACAAATTTTATGTTAATTGCAGGTTCGATTGCTAAGTTGTCTCCAACAGACTACGTAGGTTTCACCTTTTTTGTAGGCTGTATGGCTATGATGGCCGCATCAGCATTTTTCTTTTTATCATTAAGTCAATTTGATAAAAAGTGGCGTACTTCGGTGCTGGTTTCAGGTTTAATTACATTTATTGCAGCAGTTCACTATTTCTACATGAGAGATTATTGGGCTTCTTTTGGAGAATCGCCAACATTCTTCCGTTATGTAGACTGGGTACTGACCGTGCCGCTGATGTGCGTTGAGTTTTATTTAATTTTAAAGGTAGCAGGTGCTAAACAGTCCTTATTATGGAAGATGATTATTTATTCCGTAATCATGTTAGTAACAGGTTATTTTGGAGAAGTAGTGTACACTGACATGGCTGCTTTCTGGGGGTTTGTTTCTGGTGCAGCATATTTTGCAATTGTGTACGAGATTTGGCTAGGTTCAGCTTCTAAACTAGCTGCAGCAGCTGGAGGAGAAGTATTAAAAGCACACAAAATCTTATGTTGGTTCGTGCTTGTTGGATGGGCTATCTATCCATTAGGTTACATGATGGGAACAACAGGATGGTACAATGGTATCGTGCCAGCTGGTAACATTGATGTTGCATACAACATTGCCGATGCTATAAACAAAATTGGTTTTGGATTGGTAATTTATACCCTGGCGGTTAAATCTCAAAAAGACTAAACTACTTTTTTCAGATTCTTTATTTAATGGAAAAACCGAACTCAATTGAGTTCGGTTTTTTTTTATGATTATAGTACAGCATATAGTTTGCAGCCAAGGCTCTATTATATTTAAACTTTATATAATATGGTAATGAATGCAATATGTAAGCTGGCAGCTGTCTATTGAGCTCTTGTAATAGTGGAAATATATCGCTGAGTGCTATGTATTTCATATTTTAAATTAAGCGAATACTGAAGTACTATTTATAGTTGTAGTGCGCTTTTACATGTGCTGTAGGATACTTTTGCATAGATAAGAAACAAAAAAAATCCGTCTCAACATGATGTGAGACGGATTCAATATAATCTACTAAAAAAATAGTTTATTTAGGATCTAAAGCTTGTTCGATACGGAAAGCTAAATCTTGTAAGTGCAATTTAGACAATTTGTCTGTTGACTTTAAAGCTGAAGCTTTTAAAGCGCTTTTTAGACTGATTAACTGACCTCTAGTTATAGAAGGTAAATCAGTTTCATTCAAATCTAATTGTCTCGTTCTAGGTCTAGACGACGATCCAACAGGATTAGAACGTACTGAAGTGTTTCCAGGTGTTAACATTTCAGATAATTTACTAACATACAATTTTTGCATGTTACGTCTGTAAATGTCAATAGGAGCATTTGTTTTTAACTCAGAAAAAATACCATTACGCAAATCTGTCATTAAATCGTCAACAGAGTAGTATTGTTTTCCTTGAGAAGATGCCTCCATTAAGCGTACCATTCGGTCTCCAGCTAAAACACTGTTCAATGTTGATTTTTGCATTTCTTTTATAGCTTCAACTCCATTATCTGGATTAATTTTAGCATATATTTTTTGATCCATCAACCATTTAGGAGTATTGAAAAGTTGCGTGTTTAAAAACGTAACCGCTTCTTTTTGTATAGCTTTAGGTACAATTTCGAATTGATCTCCTGCCATGTCGTACGTTTTAGGTGTATCATAAATACCTCCAATGTTTTTCGTAACATGTCCCATGTATCTTCTAAATTGTCCAGTTAAAGCGCTGTACATATCATCTAGTTCAGAATAGCTTTCTCCTTTTTCAGAACTCCATTCGATCAAATTAGGAAGTATTCTTTGTAGGTTTTTGATTCCGTAAGCCGATGCCTTCATTGCATTATCTCCAATATCTTCTGTTTGGTATCTTGGATCGTAAGGACTAGATTCAGTTCCAAACCAAAGGCGACGATTCTTGTAAGCCTCTTTTGTCATTTCGTTCAAGATAGCTTTTTCCTCTTTCTCCGTTTTAGCTTCTGGAAAATATGAATAACCCCATTTGATAGCCCATTTGTCATAATCACCGATTCTTGGGAAAAAGGTAGTTACACCATCTTCTGGCTGTGCAACATAATTAAAACGAGCATAATCCATGATAGATGATGTGTGTCCGTTTATTGCTTGGTATTCTTTGTCTCTTAATTTTTCAACTGGTGTAGCTGAACTAGCTCCCATGTTATGACGAAGTCCTAAAGTATGTCCAACTTCATGAGAAGAAACAAAACGAATTAGTTCTCCCATAAGTTGATCGTCAAATTGTTTTTTTCTAGCTGCAGGATCTACTGCTGCAGTTTGAATTAAATACCAGTTTCTTAGCAAGCTCATAATATTATGATACCAACCAATATGACTTTCAAGTATTTCTCCTGTTCTAGGGTCATGCACGTTTGGTCCGTAAGCGTTTTGAATGTCGGCAGCGAAATATCTTAAAACAGAAAAACGCGCATCTTCTAAGCTCATTGTTGGATCATTTTCTGGCCAATATTCACCACGAATAGCATTTTTCCAACCAGCAGCTTCAAAAGCAACTTGCCAATCATCGATTCCAGCTTTAATAAATTTTCTCCATTTCTCAGGAGTAGCAGGATCAATATAGTAAACGATTGGTTTTTCAGGTTCGATTAACTCGCCTCTTTTTTGCTTTGCAGCATCTTCAGCATTTTTTGGCTCTAATCTCCATCTTACAGCAAAAACTTCTTTCTCTGATTTTTGAGATTCTTCTTCAAATACATCATATTGGTTTGCAAAAAATCCAACACGAGGATCAAAAGAACGCTTACGCATAGGTACCTTTGGTAATGCAATCATCGACGTATTTAATTCAACTGTAAGTACACCTGAATCTAAAGCAGCTGGTAAATTAACTCCAATTCTAGGAGCATTGCTTAACGATACTACATTAGGAGTCGTAGCATACGTTTTTACTGTTTTAATTTCAGTATTAATTGGATAACTGCTCACTTTTTGAATAAAAGAACGTTCTTTTTGGAAAGCTTGGATGCTTAAAGACTGTTTTTTTCTAGGATCTAAAGAGAATGTCTGAACATCAGCTTCAAAAGTTGGCGTCATATCAATCACATAAGCTGTTTCTTTTTTTCCACCGTCTTCTTTTTTGATAGCTAAGATATCATAACTAGCAATAATTGGATCAGTAGAAGAGTTCTTAACTGCTTGTGCCATTGGTTTTCCTTCATCAGGAGACATGATAACATAAGTCACAGAACGCATTAAAATGGTATTGTTAATACCTTTCTCAAATTTAATTACTTGTCTATTTACCTCTTCTCCTCCAAATATTCCACCACCTGCAGGTGTTTTGGCAAAACGAGTAATAGTCATAATATCTGTGTCAAGCAGAGCGGCTGGAATCTCAAAAAGGTGCTTATTGTCCATTTTATGAACAGTAATTAATCCTTTTTGCGTTACTGCAGACGTATCAATTACTTTTCCGTAGGGTTTAGGACCTTTTTTCTCCTCTTTTTTTGGTGCTACTACTGTAGTAGCGGGCTCTTTTTTCTTTTTTCTTTGAGCCTGTGTTTCTTGATTGTAACTTAAGAGTACAATCGCAGCAATTAAAGTAAATTTAAATTTTACCATATTGGTTAAACGGTTAGGGTTAATATTGTATTATTAGGACATAATGCCTCATTTTGCCGTAAATTTAATTATTATATTTACAATTATCAATACTTTCTTGAAAATTATTGAATAAAAGCTGCGTATTCAAACAGCTCCAATTGTTACGGTTTTTACGTATTTTTTTTAATAAATATGATTTTTATCTTATTGTAAATTAGAAGGTCATTGTAAATTGGGACTTTAGCTGTGATAATTAGTTTGAAACCTATAAGAATTTATTGATTTTTATATGCTATCAAGGGATTTTTTGCAAAAACTTTTTTGTAATATTACTCTAGATATGATTCACATGAGAAAAATCAAATATAAAAAAGGTCGTAAAACACAACCAAACCTATTAGAATACACAGGTTCGCATAAACGATTAGAGTCGGAAATGCAATTGTTTGTATACGATGATTTAGATTTTACCGAATACCAGCAAATAGAACCAGCTGATTTTAAAAGGTGTATCGATGAAAGCAAAACAAACTGGTTAAATCTTCACGGCCTCAATGAAATCCCAGTTATAGAAGCTATTGGAGCTTTTTTTAAAATTGATACTTTTATTCTTTCAGATATTTTGAATACCACAAGAAGAACAAAGCTCGAGGAATCTGCAGATAGTCTTTTTTTTAATATTAAATCTATATTACCTACAGAGAACTCAGACAACATTAGTGTAGAACAGATAAGTTTCCTGATTAAGAATGGCGTTTTGATTTCGTTTCAAGAAAAAAGAAGTGACTTTTTTACACATATTAGAGAACGAATCCGGACACATACTGGGATAATTAGAACTAAAAAAGCTGATTTTTTACTCTATTTTTTATTAGACGCTATTATCGAAAATTTTTTTGTCACCATAGAAAATGAAGAAGATAAGGTCGAGGAATTAATTGTTTTATCAAAAGAAAGTACTGATCCTGCCATTTTAATTAGAATCGAGAAGCATCGTGATAATTTTAATTTTTTGAAAAGATCTATCATTCCTCTTCGAGACTCCTTATATAGTATTAAAACGTTGAGAGAGGATGAATTGTGCAATGTAATTGCAACAGAATCCTATGTCTACTTCTCTAGATTGCATCAAAAATGTGTAGAACTATTAGAGCAAATAGAGAGTGATATGGGTATGCTAGAAAGCGCTTCAAATTTCTTTTTTTCATCTCAATCCCATAAAATGAATGAGATTATGAAAACACTAACTATAGTATCGGCTATTTTTATTCCATTAACTTTTATTGCAGGAATTTACGGGATGAATTTCGAGCACATGCCAGAACTACAATATCAAAATGGGTATTACATTATTGTAGCAATCATGTTTTTGATAGTTATAGCGATGGTACTTTACTTTAAAAAGAGAAAGTGGTTTTAAAAAAATCAGAGGTACAGATTTTAAGGGATAGTATTGTAAAGAAAATTAAGTTTTATCAATAAATGAAGCACATGGCCGAATAAAGCGTTGGTGCGAAATGTTAAAATTAGAGAAGAAATGAATAAAGCAGTTTACATAGCAACTAGCGAACATAATAGTGGTAAGTCAATCATTACGTTGGGGCTAATGAGTATTTTGATCGGTAAAACCGCTAAAGTGGGTTATTTTAGACCAATTATTGAGGACTTTGAAGATGATAGGGTCGATAATCATATAGAAACAGTTATTTCTCACTTTGGTTTAGATATTGCGATTGAAGATGCATATGCAATTACCAAAAGTAAATTAATCAAAAAAAAGAATAAAGGTAAGATTGGTGAAGTAATCGATCTCATCATTGAAAAATATAAAAAATTAGAAGAGCAATTTGATTTTGTGTTAGTTGAAGGAACAAGCTTTAGTGGGGAAGGTACAGTCATTGAACTCGATATGAATGTGCTGATTGCTAAAAATCTTGGAATACCTACCATTATTGTAGGTTCTGGTGTTGACAAAACACTAGAAGAACTTATTGATAGCTTGTATTTAGCATACGACTCCTTTAAGGTGAGAGATGTCGAAGTCTTATCAGTTATTGCAAACAAAGTACAGCTAGAAAATATAAAATTAGTAACAGATGGTTTAAAGGCGAGTCTACCTACAGAAGTTTTGGTAAATGCGATTCCAATAATCTCAAGTTTAAATCACCCAACTGTAAAAGAAATCGTTGATGAATTAAATGGTGTAGTACTTTTTGGAGGCGCATTCTTAAACAACGAAGTCGGTAATTTTAGCGTGGGAGCGATGCAGTTAAGGAATTATTTGTTACATCTAAAAGAAAAGGCGTTAGTGATCACCCCTGGTGACCGTGCTGATATTATTTTAGGAGCTTTACAAGCAAACGAATCGGCAAATTACCCTTCCATTGCTGGGATAGTATTAACGGGAAATATAATTCCTGAGGATAGTATTTTAAAATTGATAGAAGGATTGACGAGTATTGTTCCAATCATTTCTGTTGAAGCAGGAACGTATAGAATTACTAATAGTATTGGAAATATAAAGTCCAAGATTTATGCGGATAATACTCAAAAAATAGAGACATCCATAAGTACTTTTGAAAAATTTGTCGATGTTGATGATTTGTCCGCTAAACTAAGTGCGTTTGAGGCGGAAGGTATGACCCCCAAAATGTTTCAATATAATTTAGTTAAAAGAGCTAGAAAACACAGGAAACATATTGTTTTACCTGAAGGTAATGATGATCGAATCTTAACTGCTGCTTCTCGATTACAAGCTATGGATGTTGTAGATATTTCGATCATTGGAAATAGAAAGCAAATAGAAAATAGAGTAGGCGAGTTAGGGCTAGTTTTTGATTTTTCGAAAGTAAAAATCATTAACCCTATAGAATCTGAAAAGTATGACGATTATGCAAATACGTATTATGAGCTTCGCAAAAATAAGAATGTAAGTATCACAATGGCTCGAGATTTAATGGAAGACGTTTCGTATTACGGGACCATGATGGTTTACAAAGGAGATGCGGACGGAATGGTATCAGGAGCGGCTCATACTACACAACATACCATTTTACCAGCCTTACAATTTATTAAAACAAAGCCTGATACTTGTATTGTATCGTCTGTGTTTTTTATGTGTTTAGAAGATAGGGTTTCTGTTTTTGGGGATTGTGCGATTAATCCAAACCCTACTGCAGAACAATTGGCAGAGATTGCTATATCTTCTGCTGATTCGAGCTTGGCTTTTGGTATAGAACCTAAGATTGCCATGCTATCTTATTCCTCTGGAGCTTCAGGAAAAGGTGATGAAGTGGATAAAGTTAGAAAAGCTACCCAAATTGTTAGAGAAAAGCGTCCTGATCTAAAAATTGAAGGCCCTATCCAATATGATGCAGCTGTTGATATGACGATCGGTCAAAGCAAAATGCCTAATTCAGAGGTAGCAGGTCAAGCAAGTGTACTTATATTTCCGGATTTAAATACGGGTAATAATACCTATAAAGCAGTTCAAAGAGAGACAGGAGCGCTGGCAATTGGCCCTATGCTTCAAGGGTTAAATAAACCGGTAAACGATTTAAGTCGCGGCTGTACGGTAGATGATATTATCAATACGGTGGTCATTACAGCAATTCAAGCGCAAGGATTATAAATCATTTTTTTAATGAACTAATAAGTCTTAGCTAAAACCATAAAATCAAGAAGTAAACGTAGTCTATCGTTATGAAAATAGTAATTATCAACTCAGGAAGTTCCTCTATAAAATACCAATTAATTGATATGCCTTCGCAAGATGTAATTTGCACAGGAATGATTGATCGAATAGGTATGGAGATATCAAAATTAACCTACAGTACTACAACCGTAAAAATAGAGGAGGATTTGCTAGTAAGTAATCATAAGGCAGGCTTGCTTAAAATTGCAAGTTTATTATTGAATGAAAATATAGGTGTCATTCAAAATACAGATGAAATACATGCGGTTGGACATCGTGTTGTTCATGGAGGTACTCTTTTTTCGGATTCAACAATTATTACTCAAGAAGTAAAAGAAAAAATAAAAGAACTTATTATGCTAGCCCCATTGCATAATCCAGCAAATTTAGAGGGAATTCTAATTGCGGAAGAAATTTTTAATAAAGCGCAGCAAGTAGCTGTTTTTGACACTGCTTTTCATCAAAGTATACCAGAGATCGCTAATAAATTTGCTATTCCCAATTCTTTTTATCAGAAAGATAAAATTCGCCTTTACGGATTTCATGGTACAAGTCACAAATACGTTTCTCAACAAGCCATCAAGTATTTAGAAAGTAGTTCTAAATTGATAAGTATCCATTTAGGAAATGGATGCAGTATCACTGCAATAAAGAACGGAAAGAGTATAGACCATTCTATGGGCTTTTCTCCTTCAAATGGCTTGATAATGGGAACTAGAAGTGGTGATATTGATCATTCTCTAATTTTTTATCTCTGTAATTCATTAGGATATAGTGTTAAGGAGGTAGAAACTATTTTGCTTAAAAAAAGTGGTATGTTAGGCTTAACTGGCTACAGTGATCTAAGGGATATTGAGGCAGAAGCTGAAAATGGTAATAAAGATTGTCAATTAGCCTTAGCTATGAATGCGTACCGTATCAAAAAATATATTGGTTCCTATACGGCAGTTATGAATGGTGTTGATGCTATTATTTTTACTGCTGGAGTTGGAGAAAACTCATCCTACATCCGAAAATTGGTTTGTTCCGATATGGACTATTTTGGTATTCATTTAGACGAATCTAAAAACGAGACTCGGTCAAAAGAAATAAGGGAAATTAATACGGCTGGTTCATCAACTAAGATTTTAGTTATTCCCACAAACGAAGAAATGGAAATAGCGATTCAGATATATAAACTCCTTTTAAGTAGTACAAATTAATTGCGTTTATAACAAGGATTTATTATTTACAATTACAGTAAGGTGCAGTATTATCAAGGGGTAGTTAGTGTCTACTTTTAACTTTATTAAGGAATAATCAGAAACCAGTTTGTGCTAGAGCAGACTGGTTTTTCTTTTTTAACACTATTCAATTAGTAAAATTCACACTTTTTAATAAATAAAATTTATTTAATAAAAAAGACTATTTTGTAATTATTTTTAATAAATATGTAGAATTGTTGTTATAATTTCGCAGAATTAACTAAATAAAACCTAATTTTTAACCAATGAAGAAAAAATTACTTTCATTCATTTTTGCCCTCTTTGCTTGTATAGCTTGGTCTCAGAGCAATAATGAAAAAGATTTTTCTATTTCACTAAATGGAAATAGAATTACCACAACGGCAAATTTTAAGCAACAGTTTGATGTTCTTAAAAAAGAGGCTAGTAAACAAAGTAAATCTAAGGAGTACACTTTGTTACAATTTACGAAAATGCCCTCTTTAGAGGAGCAAAACGAACTTAAAAATCAAGGAATTACCTTGATTAGTTATTTGTCAAACAACGCATATTACGTTGCCATTGATTCTAAGTATTATAATCAAAGTACAGCTTCTAAAAATATTAGAGCAATAGTACCAATTGATGCTAAATTTAAAATCGATCCAAATATTACAAGTGGAACTATTCCTGAGTATGCAATGGATTTTCATTCCGTTAAAGTGACGGTTAGTTATTTTAAGGGAGTAGATAAAGATTTAGTTTCTAAGGATCTTACTTCTTTAGGAGTTAAAACATTTAAAATTTTAGAATCTTTTAATCAAGTTTATTTGCAAGTCGCTCCTGAAAATGTGATTAAAATAGCAAAATTAAACTGGGTTCAAAATATTGAACTTATAGGGCCACCAGTTGAGAGTGATAACCAACCAGGTGTATCTTCTCATAAAGCCAATGTTTTAAATTCATTGATTCCAGGATTAGGATATAACTTAACGGGAAAAGGCGTTAAAGTTGGTATTTGGGATGGAAACCTTGAAAAGCACATCGACCATACAGGAAGAGTTATAAACAGAGAATATGAATCACCATCATCTCACGGGGAACACGTTTCTGGTACAGTGGGTGGTGCTGGAATTTTAGATCCTCGTGCAAAAGGAATGGCACCAAACGTTCAAATGTATGGTTGGAATTTTAATACACAATCTAACGGATTACCAGTATATGTCGAAAGAGAACTTGCTTTTCTTAATGATGATGTTGATTTAACATCAAATTCATATGGTGTTTTGCTTTCTGCGGGATACAACATAGTGAGATATAGTACTAGTGACAGAGGTGATGATGATGTAACAGCTAAATATCCTTCACTTTTAAATATTTACTCTAATGGTAATGCACAAGCTGCTGCTGCAGGAGGTTTTTATACCTCTACTAAAGCTTCTAAAAATGCATTGCACGTAGCTGCTAACAACCCGGACGATTTAATTAGTTCTTACAGTAGTTTTGGACCAACATTAGACGGACGTCTTGTTCCTCAAATTTCTGCAGTTGGTTCGAGTGTTTATTCACTTGATTATAATAACTCCTATCAAGTCATGAGTGGTACTTCAATGGCTACTCCAGGTACTTCTGGTACAGTTGCGTTGTTGTATGAAAGATATAAAAACATTTATGGAGAAAAGCCATTGGCTTCGCTAATGAAAGCTTTAGTTTCTAATACAGCAAAAGATGTTGGAAATCCTGGACCAGATTATAAATATGGATTCGGAAACTTAAATGGTCTAAGAGCGGTAAAAGTCTTAGATAATAAAATGTTTTACACTGCCTCTGTTGCAAATGGTGTTTCTTTTGAAAAAGAAATTGTAGTTCCAGCGGGTCTTGTTTCATTAAAAGTAATGCTTGCTTATTCTGATATTGGAGCTACTCCAGGTTCATCTAATATTCAAGTTAATGATTTGGATGTGAAAATTATTCGAAATGGTACTACTACATTACCTTGGATTCTTAATCCTTCGGTTCCTAGTGCAAATGCAACTAGAGGTGTAGATAATTTGAATAATATTGAACAAATAACACTAGACAGTCCTGCTGCTGGAACCTATAAAATCATCGTGACGGGTACATCTGTACCGTTAAATTCGCAAGAGTTTGCAGTAGTTTACGATTATGTAGCTCCAGAACTAGTTTTAACATACCCAATTGGTGGTGAGAAATTTAGTCCTGATGCAACGGAATACATTCGTTGGGACTATGAAGGAGTTGAAAAAACTTTTAATATAGAATTTTCTAATGATGGTGGTAACTCGTACACTGTTATAGCAGCTAATGTTCCTGCAGCAGCAAGAAATTTTGCTTGGAAAGTTCCTAACGAAATTGTACCCAATGCTAAAATTAGAATTAGTGCAGGTAGTAGAGTAGAAACTTCTAAAGAAACTTTTGCAATCATGTCTGAGCCTAAAAATCTAGTAATCACACCAGCCTCTTGCGGTGTTGCTGCTTATAAAATGGACTGGACTCCGATAACAGGAGCAAAGTACGAAGTTTTGAGATTAAACGGATTCGAGTTTGATATAGTTGCTACTGTAACTGATCCTACTTATACTTTTACTGATCTAACGGTAGGAAATAACAATTGGTTTACAGTTCGTGCTGTAGATATAGCATCAGGTATTGTCTCTGAAAGAGCGAGAGCAATTAATGTAGAACCAATTAGCAAACCAGTTTTAACGGCACTTAATCTTCCATTTAAAGAAGACTTTAATGATAGAAAGCCTGTAAACTACACGTTGTCAAAAGCGAGTGCAGCAGGTTCAATCGGATTTGAATCTCAAAGTTTAGCGAGATTAGACGCTGTAAAAATGTCTGGTTCTAGTGTTGCAGGTTCTCCTCTTTGGGCAACTAGTACCGCTACAACTGCATTTACTACTAACTCACAATTTATCAAAAGGCTGACTTTTTGTGAAATAGATGCTAGTAGTTTAGCTGGTAGTGCTATGCGCATGAAGTTTGATGTCATTATGCAAAATAGTGTTACAACTAATAAAAACTTTTTCAGAGTTTTAGTTAATGGAGTTGTTCAAACTAGTACAGAGGGACTATCAGTCTATTCTGGTACTACGACTTCTACCGCTAGAACTTTGACCTATAATTTAGCTGCTTTTGCAGGTACTAAATTTAATTTATCATTTGAGGGAGTAATGGATAATGACGCTACTTCAACTCCTGTTTACAATACAATTTTTGTTGATAACGTCGAATTATTTGAAGTTAAAACAAATGACCTTGCTTTAACTGCATTTACAGCCAACGTTGGTGTAACTGCTACTGAACAAGTTTCAGCTAAAATTTATAATTTTTCACCTGTTGCTGTTAGTAATATTCCAATTTCATATCAGATTAATAATCAAACGGAAGTTACTGAGATTGTTCCTGGACCAATCGCTCCATTAAGTGAACTTACGTATAATTTTACTCAGCGTGCAAATTATTCTGTAGGAGGGCTTTACACTGTTGTCGGAAAAGTGTCTTTAGCAGATGATTCAAATCTTTCTAATAATTCATTGACGAGAACTGTTGCAAATAACGGTACCGATGTTTTAATGGTAAGTGGTTCTACAAAAGTTACCTGTTCAGACGTATTCACAGATAGTGGAAGTAGATACGGTAATTATGCAAATAACCTTGTTCAAACTATGACTTTTAGACCTGTTGTAACTGGAAACAGTATTAAAGTAGATTTTACAGAATTTGCTGTTGAGGCGGGTTATGATTTCTTGTACATTTATAATGGGACATCGACATCAGCTCCTTTGCTAGGTGTTTTTGATGGTAATACACTCCCTCCTTCATTCACTTCTACTGCAACTGGTGGAGAGCTTTTCTTCAGGTTTACTTCAGATACTGAAGTTACTGACAAGGGATGGGTTGCAAACATCACATGTGTTGCTAAGCCGGTTGTATCAGCAGATACAGAAATTACTTCAATCTTATCCCCAGACTTTATTGGAAAAAAAACAGCAACTACTGCTATTTCGATCCGTGTAAATAATGCTGGTCCAGTTACACGTACAAACGTGCCTGTTTATTATCAAGTAAATGGTGGAACCAAAATAACTGGTATTGTACCTTCTATGGCACCAAGTACTGCTGTTACATATACATTTCCAACAACTACAGATATGTCTGCGGTAAATGGAGTATTTACCATCAAAGCAGGAATTGATGAAGTAGACGACATTATCACTAATAATGATTTAGAAAAAGTGGTTTACAATAAATTTGAATTACCAAATAATACCAATACAAGTGGTTATGCAATAACTTCATTTAAATGGGATACTATGGTAAATAATTCAGGTATCAGTGGATACTCTGATTTCAAAAATATTAAGATCCCTGTTTATGCAGGATACTCTTATCAACCACAAGTAACAATTAATAAACCAGAGAGAGCAATTGGTAGAGATGTAACAACTACTCCTGGTGTTTTTACAATGATTCTTATTGATCTAAATGGTGATGGTGACTTGACAGACGAGTTTGCAGCGGGTACATATTGGGTAAATACAATTTCTACTTCGGTGAGTCCTGCAATTGTTCCAACGCCAAGTACGCACTATTTTAGACAGAGAAACACTTTAACTGGTCCATTAACGATTCCTGCAGGAACAGTTGCTGGTGAAAAATTAATGCGTGTATATCACATGTTCCGTTCACCAAGTGAATTTTTCAATGTGATTTTAGGACCTACATTTGATGGTATTACAACATCAAGAGAAGATTTTGAGGTTGAAGAATATACTATTAACGTACTTCCTTTTACTGCTGCTGATGCAAGTATTGAAAGTATTACAGCTCCAACGAAATTAGGTATGAAGCCTGTGACAGTAAGTGCTGTTATTCGTAACTTCTCTAACGTTGCTATCTCCAATTTCCCAGTTGCTTATAAAGTAAATGGTGGTGCTGAAGTAGTTCAAACCTATACGGCTTCATTAGCTGCAGGTGCTTCTGCTGCAATAACATTTGCTACAAAAGCAGATTTGAGCGCAGTTGGAAATTATACTCTTGAAGTATATACTAAATTAGCTGGTGATTTAGACACTACTAACGATTCTAAAGCGATTTCATTTACACATGTACCAAATGCAACAACTAATGTAGTAGGTACTTTTGATGGATTAGATGATTATGTTAGGATTGATGCTAGTACAGCTTTAGATCTTAGAAATAACTATACTTTTGAAGCTTGGGTAAATAGAAATAACCCAACCGTTTTTGGTAGAATTATCGATAAATCAATTGTGAATTTATTCGTTCATACTAACAATAATTCGACCTACAAAGAAAATAGCTTGGTATTGTCAATTACTACGGCTACCGGTTCTTATATTCTAAATACAGGTTTAAATTCAGTTCTATTAAATAAGTGGCATCATATTGCATTTACTGTAAGTGCGGCTAACATTTATACGATATATATAGATGGTATTGTTGCCCCTTATACTTTTACAGGAACGGCGGGAATGGCAAATACTAACGCTACTAGCCCTGCATATATAGGAGGGAATCCAACAGCTACACGTGGATTAGACGGTAGTATTGATGAGGTTCGTATTTGGTCTGGAGTTAAAACTCAGGCGGAGCTTGTTGCTAATGCAACAACTAAATATGTAGGAACTGAAGCAGGTTTACTTGCTTATTATTCATTTGCAGAAGGAGATAAACAATTTGTTTTTGACACTACAGCGAATGATAATACAGCGGTGGTCATCAATGCTGATACAAACGGATTAGGTGCAGGTAAGTTTTGGAATACTGCAGTACTTTTACAAAGTTTTGAATTGAAAGATCAACTTTCATCTTCTTATGACGATGCTACAAAAACATATACTGTTTTGTTAAAAGATGGTATCAATGTAGCTACAGCTGTACCTGTGTTTACTGCTGGTATGAATGCTGTTGCTACTGTTAATGGAAACGTTCAAGTAAGTGGACTAACGGCTAATAATTTTACAAATCCAGTAACGTTTACAGTATCAGGTGTTGGATTTAATCTTGGTCTAGTAGAAACTTATACAATAAAAGTCATTACTGGTTTGAGTGATAAGTCTAGTTTACTAGCTTATGATTTTAAAGTAGCATCTAACCCTGGATTAACTCAAGAAGTAAACACTGTAATAGTAGGTGCAAATGCTTCTGCTACTGCTCCTTTTGGTGTAAATACTTCTAAACTAAAAGCTTCATTTACTGTTTCTCCGGGAGCAGAGCTTTTTATAGATGATGTAAAACAAACATCAGGTGCAAATGAATTTGATTACACTAACAATGTTTTAGTGACGGTAGTTTCAGAAAATAAACTATCTAAAACTAATTACATAGTTTCTGTTAATGCAAGAAATACAGAGGCTAAACTTTTAAGCTATACTGTTTCAAACCAAATCGGAGCAGCATCTATTGATGAGGCGCAAGGTGCGGTTAAAGTAATGGTAAACAATAATGCTAATTTAAGTGCATTAGTTCCTGTATTTCAAGTTTCTCAAAATGCTGTAACTCGTATAGGGACATATCTTCAAAATAGTGGGGTAACAACCCTAAATTATTCTGGACCAGTTTCATACAATGTTATGTCAGAAAGTGGCTTATTCAAAAACTACACAGTAGTTGTTGAAAGAGTAAAACCGGTAATTACTTTACTAGGTAGCGCTGTAACATCAGTTGCACAAGGTTGTACGTTCACAGAGGCAGGTTTCACAGCAACTGATAATTTAAATAACACCATTACTTTAGCAGTGGTGAAATCAGGAACTGTTAACACAAATGTGATTGGTCAGTACACGTTAACGTATACTGTAAAAGATGCTCTGAACAATGAATCGTTTGTTACTAGAACAGTTAATGTGGTTGCAAATCAAAAACCTGTAATCATTGCTTCAGCTAACATCATTGTTAACAGTGCTACAAATTCTTGTGGTGCAACAGTAGCAATTGTGGCTGCAACTGCAACCGATGATTGCGCTGTAGGTTCTCCGGTAGGTCTAAGAAGTGATGGTTTAGCCTTAAATGCTACTTATCCTCTTGGAGTTACAACTATAAAGTGGAATGTAGTTGACAATTCTGGCAGTGCTGCAATAGAAGTTTTGCAAACAGTTACTGTTCAAGACAAGACAGCTCCAATAGTGATTACTAAGAATATAACTATTCAGCTTGATGCATCTGCAAATGCTATAATACTTCCAGCAGCTGTGAACAATGGTTCTACTGATAACTGTAGTATTGCACTTATAGAGCTTGACAAAACTACTTTCAACTGTAGTAATGTTGGAGTAAACACAGTTACTTTAAAAGTGACTGATGCAAGTGGAAATGTAGGTACTGCAACTGCAACTGTAACTGTTGAGAATAGCCGACCTAATTTAATTAGAAAGCATTTTGATAATGTAATTTTCTTTGACAATAGTTCGAATAGTTTCAAAGCGTACAGCTGGTATAAAAATGGAGTTTTGGTACCAAGCCAAACTAACCAATACTTTACTGAAAACGGTACATTAAATGGTACTTATTATGCAGTTGGAACTAAAACAGATGGTTCATTGGTAGTATCATGTCCTTTAATATTTTCTTCTTCAATTGAACAAGAATTCATTAAAATTGCTCCAAACCCAGTGAGAACAAATTCTACATATCAGCTTACAACTAATATAGCTACAGCTGCGCTTCAAAACGCACGCATTACTGTGATAAGTATGCTTGGAACTGTTTTAACTGATAAGGTTACTAGCACAAATACAGTAGATCTTGTTTCACCTAGCGTGGAAGGAATTTATATTGTAAAAATGACTTTAAGCAATGGTAAATATTATACGAAAAACCTTTTAGTTAAAAATTAATAAAATTATTAAGAGTAGGAGATCCTCATTCAACAGGAGTGAGGATCGATTATTCTAATAGTAAAAACAATAATACATATGAAATTTGATGTTAAATATATCTTAGGTATAGCAGTCGTTCTTTTATCTACGGGAATGAATGCGCAGTTTTATGTAGGTGCACAGTCAGGAATTGCTAATCTTCAATCTGATGTGTCAGGTGTAAGAGCAAGTCATGATTTGGGTGGAGCTTTAAAAGTAGGCTATATTTATCCCCTTACTAAACATATAGGGATTGGTGCAGGGGCAGAATTTGCATTGTATAAGCAAAGTGTTTTTTTAAGCTCGCCTTCATCAACACTAACTAATTTTGAAGTTGATCAAACGGGTTCTGCATTCGTTTACAATGTGACTTCAGTAAATTATAAAGAGGAACAAACCGTTTCAGCGGTACAAATCCCACTTTTTTTGCAGTACAAAACGAATATTAATAAAGGAGTAGATTTTAATTTTAGAGCAGGTGTTAAATATTTTTTACCAATCAATTATAAGATCGAATCTTCTGCAAATTCCATAAACGGAGTGGGTTATTATCCGGATGTTAACTTGACAATTACTAATTTACCGCAGTACGGGTTTGGAAGTCAAACTAACTATACTGCCTCGGGAGAGTATCAAACAAAAGGTATTTTAATGAGCACTTTTGAACTTGGATTTACCTTTCAAATTAGTCCTAAAAATGCTTTATATACTGCTATGTTTTTGGATACAGGTTACGGTTCTATTCTTGATCAAAATTCAAAGGAATCGTACATAGGCTACAATCAAACTTCTGTGACGAATAGAGAAGCAAATGGTTTGTATAGCACCCAAAAAAATGCTGAAGTAAAACCAGTGGCATTTGGTCTAACAGTAGGACTGAACTTTCAATAAAATTAGATGTTTTAGCGAAGTAAAACTTATTATAAGTAGATGCTTATATAGCAATGACATAAGGAGAGATTACCTAGTAATAGGTAGTCTCTTTTTTTTGTACCTAATTCCGTGTAGCAAGTATATCAACTACTGCTAATTTTATACAAATAAAAATTTAAAACTCTCCTATAGAATTTTAATTGAAGAAATACTTTTACTTGTAAATTCATAGATAATTTAAATTGGTTTCCTAGTTGTAATTCTATAATAATTACGAAATTGCAGCATAAACCAAAATTAACCAACAATAAAATGAAAAAAGCAGCAATATTAGCCCTGTTTCTAAGCGGAATTTCACTTTCTGCACAAACAAGTGAGGAACAAACTATCAAGGGCATATACAAATCGGCATTAACAAATGGTAAATGTTACAATTGGTTAGACCATTTGTCTAACAAAATTGGTTCGCGATTATCAGGTTCTACTAATGCAGACAAAGCAGTACTCTATACTAAAGGACAATTAGAAACTCTAGGTTTTGATAAAGTATATCTGCAAGAGGTAATGGTACCAAAATGGGTTCGTGGTGAAAAGGAAACAGCTTATATTATTAATAACAAAACAAAAACTAGCGTACCAATTTGTGCATTAGGCGGATCTATAGCTACAGCTAAAAGCGGATTAACGGCTGAGGTTATCGAAGTGCATGGATTAGATGAATTAGCCGCTTTGGGAGACAAAATAAAGGGGAAGATCGTGTTTTATAACAGACCAATGGATCCGGAGAATATAGCAACATTTAAGTCGTATAGTGGTTGTGTTGATCAGCGTTCAGCTGGAGCAAAGGAAGCAGCTAAATTTGGTGCAGTGGGAACAATCGTGCGTTCTATGAATATGAGATTAGATGATTTTCCGCATACCGGAGCAATGGGATATGGAGATTTACCTAAATCAGAATATATTCCGACTGCTGCTATTAGTACTAATGGAGCCGAATTACTTTCTAAATCGTTGAAAGAAAATCCAACATTGAAGTTTTATTTCAAGCAATCATGCCAGCAATTTGAAGATGTGTTATCCTATAATGTTATCGGAGAAATGACAGGAACGGAAAATCCAGAAAACATTATGGTCGTAGGAGGTCATTTAGATTCTTGGGATTTAGCAGATGGATCGCAGGACGATGGAGCAGGAGTAGTGCAAAGTATGGAGGTGGTTAATATATTTAAAAACATAGGATATAAACCTAAAAATACCTTAAGAGTAGTTTTGTTCATGAATGAGGAAAATGGAAATAGAGGTGGTCTTAAATATGCCGAATTAGCAGAAGCGAACAAGGAGAAACATGTTTTTGCTTTGGAGAGTGACTCTGGAGGATTCAGTCCACGTGGATTTTCGTTAGAGTGTAATGATGCAAATTTTGATAGAATTTCAAGCTGGAAATATCTATTCGAACCTTATTATGTGCATAGTTTTGTAAAAGGACATAGTGGTACAGATATAGGCCCTATAAAATCAAATCCTTTAGTTAAAGCAGGTTTGCAACCGGATTCTCAGCGCTACTTTGATTACCATCATGCTGCAAATGATACTTTTGAATTTGTAAATAAAAGAGAATTAGAGTTGGGCGCAGCAACAATGGCTTCTTTGATTTATCTAATTGATAAAAACGGAATTGTAAACTAAATTTAGTGTCATTTACAAAGGTGCTATCTTTTCATTTTTTTTCAGTACTTGAAAGAAATTGTAAAGGTAGCACCTTCATTTAATTTACTTTCTACTGCGATTCGCCCACCTAAGTTAGTGACATGATTATAAACTAAATATAAACCTATTCCATTACTATCTTGGTTGTCATGAAACTTCTCATAAAGGCCAAAAATTTTATCTTTAACCCTATCCATATCAAAACCTGAGCCTTGATCGGCAAAAATAAGTTGATTAATCCCGTTTTCAATCTTAGATGAGATTGTAATCATTGGATTTTGATATGGTTTTGCATATTTAATAGCATTAGATAATAAATTCAAAAAGATACTTTTCATATAAGACTTATTAAAAGCTATCGTATCATATGCAGAAAAGTCGACATTTATTATGGCTTTTGAATCTTGTATTAAAGAATTAATTGAGGCCATCACTTCATTAAGTGATTGCTGTAAACTAATGGTCTCAATTTGGGTATTTATATTTTCATTATTAACTAATTGATCAATAGAGCTATTTAAGGTGTTTTTTAAATTTTCGCTGGTCAGTTTTAATAAATGAACGAGTTCTAATGTCTCTGGATCTATGATTTTAGAAATATCAATGAGATCAAAAACAGATAACATATTATTTATAGGAGATTTTAAATCGTGTGATGTCTTATGCGACAAAACAACAAGTTCTTTGTTAATTTGAGTTAAATTAGATAGTAATGCGTTTCTTTCTATTTCTATTCTTTTATTAAAAGTAATGTTTTTAGCTATCGCGTAAACTAGCTTTTCAGACTCAAAAGGCATGGAGGTCCAAGACAACCAAATAATTTCTCCTGATTTTGTTAGATACCGATTTTCAAAGTTCAGCAAAGGTTTGTTTTTGTAAATTTGCTCTCTTGTTTCGAGTGTATTCTTTAAATCAGGTTCGTAAACAAAACTGCTTATAGGCCGTGAATATAATTCCTCTTCACTAAAGCCTAGAACTTCAGAAACAGCGGGATTTATTCTTTTGAAGTATCCATCAAATCCTGCAATACATATAAAGTCAGCCGAAATTTCAAAAAAGTTTTCAAAGTTATAAATGTTTTCTGTGTCGGTTTCAGTTTTTTTATGAGTCATGTGCATCACGAACTAATTAGAGTTAAAAATAAGGCTTACTATCTTACTTTGTTAATTACGATTTAATTAACGATGAATCACAAATCCAAATTTAGCCATTAATTAATGATTAGAAGTCAATAAGTAATAATATTTTAGCTTTTAAAATGGTATAAAAAAAGCTGTTGTAAAACAACAGCTTAATATTATAGAAGAAAAGGTGTTTTATATTTTAAATATTCCTCCAAAAGCTATAATTCTTTGCAAAAAGAAAAAATCTTGTGCTGCAGTATCATCTGAACTTTGTGTAGTACGTATGTCTTGCATATTTATGTAACCACCTTTTATTTCACCTTGTACGTAAAAATGTTTAAAAAAGGTAACATTCAGTCCCGCTTTTATAGAAGTACCAAAACCAGAAACGTGAAAATCATCATGCCTATCCTTGCCAAGTAAAGTGGTATTCGTTTTTGGATAAAGTAAACCAAGACCAACACCTTCCGTTAAGTTAACTTGAATTTTATCAGTATTAGTAATTTTAAATAGGGAGGATATATCATCATGTCTAGAAATTTCTGTGTTGACATAGTTCAATCCATCAGTATGTTCGTATTTCAAAAAGGCTATACCACCATTAGCTCCTTGCGAAAAATCTACTGGAGTATTGTTATAGGTTCCATTATATATTGATCCATCTTCAGTTAAAGGTAAATTGATTGTTCCCGTAACATTTGCCACTTGATTTTGTTGCAAAACATATTTCATGTGATCTACACCAACTGCAATGCTGTAATGATCATTGATAAAGTATCCCATTCTAAAGTTAGTCTGTGGAATCGTCATTCTAGCAGGATTCACATAATCAACATGCCATCCCTTTGGTTTGTCTTGAGCGTTAGAATTGGCTATTGTGAAATTATAATCTTTCCCTTTAAAAGTAATGTCAGATTTGCTGTAGCTTTCACGATTTCCTCCCCACGAAACAAAAAATTTCCCTTTATTGTGTGCAGTGTATTTTTCTTGTTTAGTAACCTCTTCTTGTGCCTGTGTTACATTGGTACAAAATAGACCTAAGATTGCTGCGTATAAAATTATATTTTTCACTAAATGTGTACTAATTAATTAAAATTTATTTATTGTTTGTCTAATTGCTACTAATTTTGTCATCAATCCTTCAAAGTAGTCTAAATGAAGCATATTAGCACCATCACTTTTTGCGTTTGCTGGATCAAAATGAGTTTCGATAAAAATGCCATCTACACCAACGGCAATTCCTGCCTTTGCAACTGTTTCAATCATATCAGGTCGTCCTCCAGTTACTCCAGCCGTTTGATTAGGTTGCTGTAGCGAGTGCGTCACATCTAGAACTGTCGTAGCATATTGTTGCATAGTTGGGATTCCTCTGTAATCAACAATCATGTCTTGGTATCCAAACATGGTTCCGCGATCAGTGATCATTACTTTCTCATTGTTACAATCTAATACTTTCTGCACAGCATGTTTCATACTTTCAGGGCTCATAAATTGACCTTTTTTGAGGTTCACTACTTTTCCTGTGTTGGCAGCAGCTACCACTAAATCTGTCTGACGAACTAAAAAAGCTGGAATTTGCAATACATCAACGTATTGAGCAGCCATTGCAGCATCCTCATTAGTATGAATATCTGTGACCGTAGGCACTTTAAAAGTCTCTGATATTTTTCTTAAAATTTTAAGTGCTTTTTCGTCTCCTATACCTGAGAAGCTGTCAATTCTAGAGCGATTTGCTTTTTTAAAGGAACCTTTAAAGACAAATGGTATTTTTAAAGTATCAGTAATACCAACCAATTTCTCAGCGATTCTCATTGCCATTTCTTCACCCTCAATAGCGCAAGGCCCAGCGAGTAAGAAGAAATTTCCGCTATCAGTATGTTTAATTTGTGGAATATGTTGTATGTTCATAATGTTTTATTTTGGAAAGGCAAAGGTAATCATGATTTGCCATTTAGGCTTTACAATTTAACTTTTTTTATAGATCGTGTTCTAGGTTTTTGGAGCTAATTCCTGCTATTCACTTGTATCTTCCTGTTTAAAAAAACAAGAAGGATACCGTTACTATCAGGGCTAGGGTAATAGTAGTTCTAGAAACTATTTTTTTATAGTGAAACCTATCGGTACTAGTAAAGCGCCTCTTTCGTAAATATTCATATACAGACGTATTGGCTTTTTCTGTCCTGTCCAAATTACTTCATAAATATCGAGAAAACCGGCACCCATATTACTCGTTTTTGTGGGAAAGGGACAACAGCTTTCTACTTTTTTAAAGGTGATTTTCTCGCCATTAGGACCAGCTAAAGCATTCAAAAAACGTTCTTGGTTTAGGGTTTCGTTGCGGGTGTTTAGGTAAAATACGTTAATAGGATAATCAGGATCATAACCGTACCTTTTATCTTTACTATACTCGGTAAGTAAAAAAGTGTTGTTGTTTGTTACTGTTGGTGTAGGAACGTTATTATCAATGTTTTTTATTGATGACTTTGTACTCACGCACGAAACGGTAAGTAGTAGTAAGGAGAAACAAGCAATTATTTTTTTCATGTTTTAAATCGATAATTTTGGTTGATGCTATAAAACTGTACTTTGCTTTACAAATATACTGAGAAGTTAGTAGGGAGGTAATATAAGTAATACTTTTTATTTAAATGTTTCTTATGCAAAATGTGGTGTAAGATAATCGATTAGTTATATTTAAAAAATGGCCAGCAAATTTTACAAATAAAACAAAATCCACTTCAGACTTGATTGTGTTTTTTGTTTAAAAAACAGTTGTACTGAAGTGGATTTTTGGATCTATAAAATCCTATTTATTGCTAGTCTTTTAGTCCTAGTTTAGCCAAAATTGTTTCTAATAAACACCACTTTGTAAAGGCCGATTGGATTAAATTTAGTCCGATAAATACGGTAAACCAAAGCCAATTTTGATCTACGTACACCGCTAATGATACGCTAATTAATATAAATAATCCTACGATAGTTCTAAACGCTTTATTTTTCATTTTATAATTTTTGTTAATTTGATTTTTCTATGTTTAAAACAGCAATATGTACATTAGAGACCGTTTTTTGATTGCTATTAAAAGTTTCAACTAGATCAAAGAACAACTCCACTTTTTCTTTTTTTACAAAGGCGTAGTAAAGAATCGATTCGTTTTCGTTCATCTCAGTTCCAAACCAATTACTTTCAATCGCTTCTTCTGATAAGTCTGTAAAACCAGTTACTGCTTTGTAAGTAAAGGTTCGTACTTCTGCTTGTTTTAGCATTTGTTTTACATCACTGTCAAATGCTGCTATGCTTGTTAAAATTAGTAGTTTCATTTCTTTTTTGTTTTAGGTAGTAAACTAAGGTGGAAAGTTGCAACACTCACCACCATAGACTGTAAGGTACTTTCTATTTTTCCCACTTTTTTCTCTCTGTAATATAATAAATTAAAGGCACCACAAGAAGCGTTAAAATAGTAGAAACTATCGCTCCAAATACTAAAGAAATGGCAAGTCCTTGAAATAAAGGGTCAAACAAAATAATTGATGCCCCAATAACAACGGCTCCAGTTGTTAGTAATATGGGAGAGGTTCTTACTGCTCCAGCCTCAATTATTGCCTGTTTTAGTGGAATACCGTCTTGTAATCGAATTTCGATAAAGTCAATTAATAATACAGAATTTCTAACCATAACACCCGCTAAAGCAATCATTCCAATAAATGATGTTGCAGTAAAATATGCATCAAGTAACCAGTGACCAAAAACGATCCCGATCAACGATAACGGAATAGCAAGCATCATTACAATAGGAGTTTTAAAGTTCTGGAACCAACCTACAATCAGCATATATATTATTACAATAGCAACCATAAATGCAATCCCTAAATCGCGGAAAACATCTAGCGTAATCTGCCACTCACCATCCCATTTTACAGTAAAATTGCTCTCATCAGTAGGTTGTTCCATATACAACTCCTCTACTTTGTACCCTTTTGGAACATTCATTGCAGCGAGTTTATCACTCATTCCTAAGATAGCGTATACCGGGCTCTCTAACGCACCAGCCATATCAGCTGTAACGTAAACTACACGTTTTTGATCTTTTCTGTAAATCGTTTTTTGTAGGGTATCAGTTTTTACTTTAACTAAATCACTCACAGGAATCATGTTTCCTTGACTTCCTTTAATTTTTAAGTTTTGTATGTCTTGCAAACTCGTTTTGTCTTTGTCATCTAGTGATAAAACAATAGCTACATTATCATTTGAATTTTCATCATACAAATTAGAGATTGGATACTCTTTTAACAAATAAGTTAAATTACCTACTATTTGTTGTAGCGCTATGCCATTAAGCATCGCTTTCTCTTTATCTACCTCTAGTTTGTATTCTATTTGATTGTCTTCAACCATCCAATCTATGTCTACAACATCGGCTGTTTGCTCTAAAATTGTTTTAACTTGCTTAGCTACTTTTATTTGTTCATTGTAATCAGGTCCGTATATTTCGGCTACAAGAGTAGATAAAACGGGAGGTCCAGGCGGAACTTCAATTAGTTTTACGTTAGCACCGTATTTTTTAGCAATTTTTTGTACATCGGCGCGCATTTCTTTTGCTATTACGTGACTTTGTATGTCTCGTTCTTCTTTGTGCAGTAAGTTTACTTGAATGTCAGCCATATTACTTCCGCCTCGCATATCATAATGACGTACGAGCCCGTTAAAAGTAATAGGAGCAGAAGTTCCTATATAATTTTGATAGTTTACAACTTCGGGTCTTGTGGCAATATATTGCGCGATTTCTTTTGTTACCGCTGCTGTACGTTCAAGCGTAGTTCCTTCTGGAAGATCAATAACAACTTGAAACTCATTTTTATTATCAAATGGTAGCATTTTTACGACTACTGATTTGGTAAAAAACATGAATACAGAACCAATTAGCAATACGATTGTTACGGCAAGAAGTATTCTTCTCTTCGAACTACTTTCTAAAAACGGTCGCTCTAATTTATTGTAAATCTTGTAGATACGGCTCGTTTCTAAACCTTCGGCTTCTTTATGTTCCTGATCTTCTTTCTCTTGTAATAAATGGTATCCTAAGTAAGGTGTTACCGTTAATGCTACAAAAAGTGATAAGATCATGGCAATCGAAGCTCCGATAGGCATAGGGCTCATGTAAGGTCCCATCATCCCAGATACAAAAGCCATTGGTAGGATAGCTGCAATAACGGTAAATGTTGCTAAGATTGTAGGATTACCAACCTCATTAATAGCGTAAATTGCTGCTTGTTTAAAAGGAAGTCGCTTCATTTTAAAATGGCGGTGCATGTTTTCTGCAATAATAATACTATCATCTACTACAATTCCCACTACAAATACTAAGGCAAAAAGGGTGATTCTATTTAGGGTATAGTCTAATAAATAATAGCTAAAAAGTGTTAAAGCAAATGTCAATGGAACTGAGAAAAACACGACTAATCCACCGCGCCAACCCATCGCTAACATGACCAAAACAGTCACAGCTATAATAGCAATACCTAAATGAAGCAATAATTCGCCTACCTTGTCAGATGCTGTTTCTCCATAATTTCTTGTTACTTCAACATGAACATCATCTGGTATCAAATCTTTCTTCAGTAAGTTAACTTTGTCCAAGATTTTCTCTGAGATTTTCATTGCATCGGCACCTTTCACTTTCCCTACTGATATCGTTACAGCTGGATACTCTGATTGTGCACTTTTAAAGCTTTCATTGGCTTTACCAAAACCGAAAGAAACGTAGCTTTTAGCCGTTTCTGAACCATCTTGCACTCTCGCAACTTGCCTTAAATAAACAGGAATGTTTTTGTTTACACCTACAACTAGATTTTCTACATCTTCAGCACTAGATAAAAATTGTCCTGTAGTCAACAAATATTCTTGATCATTTTCGACAAATGCGCCCGATTGTGAACTGCCGTTATTGGCTTGAATCATTTGCATAATACCCAAAGCATCGACGCCATTCTCGGCCATTTTATCTTTGTCCAGAATTACTTTTAGTTCGCGATTGCTTCCACCAATCTCTTTAGTAATAGCTACATCTTTTACTTTTTCGATCTCCGAAGTTACTTCTTCAGCAAGTTGGCGTAATTGATATGCATCTACTTTATCACTCCAAAGCGTAATACCCAACATAGGTACATCATCAATCGAGCGTGTTTTTACCATAGGTTTATAAACCCCTTTAGGAAACATATCTTCATGTTTGGCAAGCTCATCGTATAATTTAACATACGATCGCTCAACATCCTGACCCACGTAAAACTGAACAATTAACATCGCCTGACCGTTCATCGCCATCGTATGTACATGCTCAACACCTTTTATATTCGAAATGATTTTTTCCAGTGGTTTTGCCACCCGACTTTCTACTTCTTTAGGACTTGCACCAGGATAACCCACAAGAATGTCGGCCATTGGTACATTAATTTGTGGTTCTTCTTCCCTCGGAATAAGAAACGAACTGTAGACACCTATAATCATTAAACCTACCATCAATAAGATCGTTAGTTTCGAATTAATGAAAAAGTTGGCTATTTTACCTGAAATTCCTTCTTGCATAATATTTTTTGTTTGGGCGTGACCCTCAAATACTTCGGAAAACTCAGTATTTAGGGTCGGGCTATCCGTTTCAATCTTTATGTTTTTAAAGAAAAAACATAAAGGATTTTCACTACTATCCCTCACGCAGTATTAAGAATTATTTTTTACTAAACACTCTAATTGCTATTGTTGCACGCTTACTTTTGCCCCATTAAATAATTTTCCATCTGCTGATACGATATAGCTTTCATTAGCTGATAGTCCAGAAAGTACTTCTATTTGATCTCCAAATGTTTTTCCTGTTCTCAACCATCTAAGAATAGCTACATTATTAGTACCAATAGTGTAAATTCCTGTTAGTTGTCCTTGATGCACTAAAGCACTCTCCGGAATCAAAACTGCATTTGTACTAGTGGTAGTGGTAGTTTTGTGTTCAATAGGAAACTGTACATTGACAAACATGCCAGATAAAACAGCGCTATTAGTTTTGTTTAAATCAATTTTAACCAAGTACTGTCCTCCTGTATTTTTAGCTGAAATACTTACCTCACTAACCGTACCTGCTAATTTCTCGTTTGATGATTTTACTAAAACTGTTACCGGCATTCCTTTTTTAATTGCTGTAATATCACTTTCTGATACCATGGCCGAGACCTGTAATTTTGAAGCTCCTTCAATACTTAGTAATGGCATCCCTGGATTGGCCATATCGCCAGCCTTCACAAAAGTATTGGTTACTACTCCCGATATTGGAGCTGTAATATTCGAATAATTAAACTGAGCCATTACTTCATTTTTCATTTGTTTAGCTCCTTCAAGACTTGCTTTTGCCATTTCATAGCGTGCAGTCATATCATCTAATTCTTTTTGCGAAGCACTTTGTTGCTTGAATAAATTTACAAAACGATCGTAATCTTTTTTAGCATTGTTATAGCCAGCCGTAGCCTGAAGAATACCAGCATCAACTTGCGCTTTCTTAGCCAGTAAGTCCGTATTATTGATGCTTACCAGTGTTTGTCCAGCAGCTACTTTTTGACCAACTGTAACATGCAATTTTGTTACATATCCCATCATTCTGGTACTCAAATCGGCGCTGTTTGCAGCTTCAATTTTCCCGCTAGCACTTACAAAAGAGCTATTACTATTTTCTGCAATAGCACTAACCTTAACTGGTATTGCAGGCGATTCAGCTACAGCTTCTTTCTTCTCTCCGTTGCAGGATGTTACTATCGATATTGCTAGAGCTAATATTGGAACAAGTATTTTTTTCATGAGATTTATATAATTGGTTATTTATCTTTTTTAAATCAGGAGAATTCTGATCTTCATCTTAAGCTTCTGCTATGGTTTAGCCTATTGTTATCTGGGATTCTATTAGTTTATTTTGTTAAAAATTGTAGATAAGCTTGGGTGTAATTGTATTCAAAAACCGCCTGCAAATAGTCTAATTCTTTTTTAGATGATTGAGTGTCAGCTTGTAGTAAGTCTGTTGTTTTTTCTAAGCCTTGAGCAAATCTATTACTTCTAATTCTGTACGCTTCTTGTGTTTGTTCAAAATCTAGTTTCGCTAAATTGACTTTATTTTCAGCATCTAGTAATTGGCGATTCACTTTATTTAATTCTAATTGACTTTTTGCTTTGTATTGTTGGGTTTCAATCTCTGATTTTTGGAAATCAGCTTTCGCTTTTTCCATTTTACCAATCGATTTGTAACCATCGAATAAACTCCAAGAAAGTTGCGCACCTACTAAGTATCCTTTTGCATTTGTTCCAAATAATTGGCTGTCGTAAAGCTCGTAGCTTCCAAAAGCATTTAATCTTGGTAAGAAGTTCATTTTGCTTGACTGTAACATTTTCCGATAAGCTTCCGATGATTTGTCCATCGCTTGGATGTCTTTTCTATTAGTCGAAAGTAAACTGCTAATGCTTTGAATAGAAATTGAGTTGTCTAATTCCTCAAGTGGTTTGTAAACTTTGTCTCCAAGATCTTCATTCAATAAAAATGCTAGATAATCAGACGCATTTTGTACATTGCTACGGGCGTATTGTAGTTGATTTTTTATTTCGTTCACGCGCACTTGTACAGACAGTAAATCTGTTTTTTGTAACATACCCTGGCTGTAATAATTATTTATTAAAGTAAAATTAGCAGCTGCTGTCTTGCTTGCTTTTTCTAAAACTTTTACAGCTCTATAACCAAGTTGTAACTCCATGAATGCCTTATTTACCTCCAATTCTAAGTATTCTTTAGTTCGTTCTGTTTGCAATGCAAAGGCTTGCATTTTAGCTTTTGCAGCTTGGCGACCATATAGGCCATCTACATTTATTAAAGGCTGGAGCACTTCAATTTTAGTTGCAAAGTTGGTTGTACGATCCGGGTTGTTCAATAATGCTGGATTAAAGTCTGCAGCTGTTAGTATGGCTTGATTTAATTTTGATCCAAAAGCCATTAATGGATTTGTGGTAGAAATTGCCGTATGCGAAGCAGAAATACTAGGTAAAAAAATAGCATTCGATTGTCTATAATCCGATTGTGCGGATTTGAAATCTTGATTTGAAATCTTAATTTGTAAATTTTCATCAGAAGCCCGCAACCAAATATCTTTTCTAGAAATGGTCAAAGTATCCTGACTGTATCCCGAGAAATTTAGTAGTAAAGAGCTTAAAATCAGTATAAAATGTATTTTCTTCATAATTATTTTATCTAGTTTGTGAAGCAAAGATAGTTGCATGGTTTAGGCCATACAGTAACATATGTTACAGATGAAATAATAAAGTTGTTTTGTAGAATAATACTGAAAAAGTGGTAGTTGAAAAGCTATGGCAATGACCGATAAACTTGGTAAAACTTTTGTTAATCAGATAACATTGATTTTGATTCGTAGTACACTTTTAGATATTTAGTAAAGACGTATTTTTTACTATACAAACTTGTATTGTCTAAGCTATTTGTAATGAGGTTTTTGTAAAATGCTGTTCTATGTTGTATCGAAGCAAAGTTTCTTTTTAAAAAATACTGTATATCTTTGTCGAAAATAAATAAAACTATGGATTTAATTTTTCAGACTTGGCCTTGGTATGTTTCGGGCTTTATAATCGGTTTAATCATGCTTGCTTTAACTTATTTTGGTAAAAGTTTTGGTATGTCATCTAACCTTAGATCAATGTGTACGATCATGGGGGCAGGAAAGCGAACAGATTTTTTTGATTTCGATTGGAAGTCGCAACGCTGGAATTTAGTAGTAGTACTAGGAGCGATGTTGGGAGGTTTTGTAGCTGTAAATTTCATGAGCGATCCATCAAATGTATCTATTAACCCAAAAACAATAGAGCAACTTGCAATTTACGGCATTGATGCTCCTAATGGAAAACTTGCACCTGAGACACTTTTTGGGAAACAAGTTTTTGAATCTCCAAAAGGACTTGCTATTCTATTAGTGGGTGGTTTACTTATTGGTTTTGGTACACGATATGCAGGTGGTTGTACCTCTGGACATGCTATTTCAGGCTTAAGTAACTTACAAGTACCTTCTCTAAAAGCGGTGATAGGATTTTTTGTAGGTGGTTTAATAATGGCATATTTAATTTTTCCCTTAATTTTTTAAAAGATGAAAGTAATAAAATATTTAATTGTAGGTTTTGTTTTTGGAATTGTATTAACAAAGTCTGAGGCAATCTCATGGTACCGAATTTATGAAATGTTTAAGTTTGAATCATTTCATATGTATGGTATAATTATGACCGCAGTAGTAACTGGAGCATTAGGTATCCAAATAATTAAAAGAAAGAATATAAAAGATATAGATGGCTTGCCTATTGCTATCGCTGATAAAGAGAATGGAAATGCGAGATATTTAATAGGAGGGACCCTTTTTGGTTTAGGTTGGGCCTTAGTTGGTGCATGTCCAGGACCTATCTACATATTGATCGGAGCAGGTTTTTGGAGTATACTTATTGTTTTATTTGGTGCTCTTTTAGGAACTTATATATATGGGGTATTAAAAAATAAATTACCTCACTAAATACAGCCTATTCTTATTTGCATAAACATAGCACTTTCCTGCAGGGAGGTGCTATTTTTTTTTTAATTTTCATGCGAAAGTGGCAGCAAAATTGTTTGGGTTATACAAGAAACACTAATTTTAGTTTTTCCGAATTGTTTACTGAAAGAAACTTAAAAATAGAAAGGAAAAGAGGTTGTTTTCAGACCAGAAAACGACAATAATAGAGCCTAACTAAGTATGTCCTATCAACTAAAAACAACATGTAGTACTAGTTTTTAAATCCGGACAAAGTGACACTTGTAGTAGTCTATAAACAGAGTGTGTAACGGAAGCGTCTTATTTGCTAAGTAAAAAGATATCATTGTTGTCTTTTCTTAGTACAGTAAAGGAACTATTGTGTTAAAGAAAAACATTCTATTGTGCTCGTTTCACGACCACAATAGAATGCTATACTGTTAACTTCGTAAGGAAGCTTACTATATTATTTCAGCACTAAGTCCAGCTTGAAGTAATCTAGTACATTGCGGCTTTAATTTGTCTAGCGGCCCTGTTTTTACGGTACACTTCCCATTGTAATGGACAATTAATGAGCATTGTTCCGCTTGTTCAGGAGTATGTTCACAAACTTTGATTAAGGTTTCGATGACGTGATCAAATGTATTGACATCATCATTGTATACCACAATTTCATTATTAAAAGTAGGGACTTCTCTGGTACTTACTTTTTCTCTTATTTTTTCTTTAGTACTCATTTTTGTCTGTTTTTTGTACTTTCGTGATTAATAAAAAATAATGCTCTAATTTACGTATTTTAATGATGTCCAGTTGTTTCTCACAAACTTTTTAACGTATGTCAATCCTTTTTCAGTACAACAAGCATCGATAGCAGTGATGTCATCCTCATAAAAACCACTTAAAAGCAGTGTTCCACCAGCGTTCAGGCAGTTTACGTAACTTTGCATATCGTTCAACAAAATGTTTCTGTTGATGTTCGCTATAATCAAATCGTATTTTTGGTTTATTAATAATGATGCATCTCCTTCGCAAACAGTGATGTGCTTGCAATTGTTGCGTTCTCCATTTTCGATTGAATTCAAATAACACCAATTATCTATATCAATCGCATCAATTGGTTGTGCGCCTTTCATCTCAGCTAATATCGCTAGGATTGCAGTTCCACAGCCCATGTCAAGAGTTTTCTTTCCAGTTACATCAGTTTCTAATAAATGCTGAATCATCATGTGTGTGGTTTCATGATGTCCTGTACCAAAACTCATTTTTGGTTCAATCAAAATATCAAATTCTGCTTCCGTTTTCGGATGAAATGGAGCACGAACATGGCATTTACCATCTACGTCAATAGGTTCAAAATTTTTCTCCCATTCTTCATTCCAATTAACTTGTTCGATCTCTTCAAACGTATATTCTATTTTAAATTCTGCTGACTGTAAAATTTGTATATCTTCAAGAATTTGTTCATCCCACAATTCCTTTTGCACAAATCCAGAGATACCTGTTTCTGTTTCAGTAAAGCTTTCAAATGCGGTTTCCCCTAATTCTGCAATCAATATTTCAGAACCTAATTCTTTTGGTTCAATGGTAAAGTGGTAACCAATGTATATATTTGACATGACCTTTTTTTTGCAAAGGTAACAATCACCATCGAAATCGCATTTGTAATTTAAATTTTATTTTACATTTGCAATACTAACATACTACACTAATATACTACACTAACATACTACACCAACACACATCAACTACATGAAAAAGATTTATCTATTTCTTTTATCTCTGCTTTGTACAACAGGATTTGCGCAAGTAACGATTAAACCAAGTAAGCATGATAATGATTTAAAGTTATCAGCCTTGCCTTATTACAGCTTTGGGAAAGGTATTGGTATAACCTCCCCTGATAGTTTATACCAACTAAACATTCGTTTTAGAATGCAAAATAGGGTTACCTATCTTCAAAATGAAGGGGACCAAGCAGCATATGACGCTCAAATACGCCGACTGCGTCTAAGGCTAGATGGATATGTAGGAAGTCCTAAATTTCTTTACGCCATACAACTGTCTTTTGCCCCAGGAGATGTTGGCGAAATTAGAGAGGGAGAAAATATTAATATTATTAGAGATGCCGTCGTTTTTTATAGACCAAATAAACATTGGAACATGAGTTTTGGTCAAACAAAGTTACCAGGAAACCGTCAACGTGTAAATTCCTCAGGAGCATTGCAGTTAACAGATCGCTCCATCAATAATGCGAAATTTACAATAGATAGAGATTTTGGTTTTCAAGTCCATAATTTAAACGAATTTAAAGATTCGTTCTCTTACAATTTTAAGGGAGCGGTATCTACAGGTGAGGGACGTAATGTTACAAGTAACCCAGATGCAGGGGTTGCAGTTACAGGTAAAGTCGAGTTAATGCCGTTAGGTGCTTTTACTAAGGATGGTACTTACTTTGAAGGGGATATTGTAAGAGAAGCAAAGCCTAAGTTACTACTTTCAGGTGCTTTTCAACAAAATAATCAAGCCAAAAGAGCTCAAGGACAGTTAGGAAATGATTTATTTGAATCGCGAACTATGAAATCACTAATGCTGGATGCGATGCTAAAATACAATGGTTGGGCAGCAATGTCAAGCTATATGTCTAGAAGCACCACTAAAAATGCAATTACCATCGACCCGAATGACAATACACAATCTAATTTTGTATATGTTGGTTCTGGTTTTGATCATCAGTTAAGTTATATTTTCCCTTCTAACTATGAAATTATTGGTAGGTATTCCACGCAAACAGTTGGGGACGACATCAAAGCTTTGGCACCAAATACAAAACAGTACTCTTTTGGTGTTACGAAATACATTTGGGAACACACCTTTAAAATTCAAAGTGAGCTAACCTTTGATACTTTAAGTTATTTTAATGGTACTACAAAAAATAATTTTTATGTTCGCTTTCAAGTAGAAATAGGGATTTAAAAAAAAAGCAGTGATTTATTACAATCACCGCTTTTCTTATCAATTATAAGTCCTTTTAAATTGCATTTACTATAGCCGCAAAATCATCTGCTTTTAGTGCAGCTCCTCCAATTAATCCTCCATCAACATCTGGTTTAGAGAAAATCTCTTTCGCATTTTCAGGCTTAACACTACCACCGTAAAGGATAGAAACGTTTTCAGCAATTTCTTTCCCAAAAGCTTTTAAAACGACTTCTCTAATAAACTCATGCATTTCTTGTGCTTGTTCTGGAGAAGCAGTTTCTCCAGTACCAATGGCCCAAACAGGTTCGTATGCTAATACAACATTCCCCCAGTCAGATTCTTTTATGTGTAGTAAACCATCTTTAAGTTGATTTTCGACAACATTAAAATGATTTTTAGATTGACGGTCTTTTAACTCCTCTCCAAAACAAAAAATTACAGTCATATCATGCTCCAATGCTGTGTCTACTTTATTAGCAATAATAGCATCAGTTTCATGGAAAATAGCTCTTCGCTCTGAATGTCCTAGAATAACAGTTTGAACGCCTACACTTTGAAGCATATCTGCTGAGATTTCTCCAGTAAAAGCCCCACCTTCAGCTTGATGCATATTTTGTGCCGCTACAGTTAAATTAGTAAACTCTAAATGTGCTACTGCCGATGCTAAATTTACAAAAGTAGGAGCGACAATTACTTGAACTGCTGTCTCTGTTGGTAATTTAGCAATCAAGTCGTTTAATAAATCTTCAGTTTGTTCTGCATTTTTATGCATTTTCCAGTTTCCTGCAACTATCTTTTTCCTCATTTTAGTTGTTGTTTTTAGTTTTTTTAAATGTTGTTTTTTTATTTTAAATCATTTAAGGTCTCATTAATGAGATCAAAATCAGTTTCAATAGCTCTGTAAAGCACTACTTTTCCTGTTTTGTCAAGTATGATGTATCTTGGAATCCAGTCTAGGTCTATTGCTTTTGCAAAAACACCTTCCATCTGGTCGTTAGCCATATAATGGTCACCCATTAAGGCATGCTTTTCGATACCTGTTTTCCACTTATCAGCAGCTTTATCCATCGATATAAAAACATAATCCACATCAGGATTATTTGCTTGTAGCTCTTTTAATTTTGGCATTGCCTTGATACAATCTGCGCACCACGATGCCCACACTTCGATTACCACCGTTTTTCCCTTGTGTTGCTCGATAATATTTTGGAATGCAACTTGAGATCCGTCTGGAGCTAATAGTGTTTCAGCTAATGCTTTTTCAGAAAATTCAGTCTTTTGATCTTTAGTCTTAGAGCAAGAAATGCCTAAAACGGCAAGTAAGAGAATTATTGTTTTTTTCATTTTTTTCATTTTAACAAAGTTAGGGAAACAATTTGAATCGGCTCGAAAGATTAAAGCTTTTTGACTGTCCTAGTTATTTTTACAAAATAAGCAATTATTATCTCATTTTGTAAAAATGAAAACGTAATAGTTTTTGCACTTCTTGCGCCTTTTCTATCTTTTTGACGTGTTTTTAACACAAATTACAAATGAGGCAATTTAATGTTTGAAAAAAAATCCTAAAGAATGCATTTAATTTGGACAAAAAAAAAGTCTCACTTGTTTTCACAGGTGAGACTTTGGGCTAAAATTGTTTTTTTTAAAGATTTAAGTCCTCTATATCATTGTGATGTACTTTTTGTTTAATAGTACCTTTATCAAGAATTACAATACTTGGATTTGCTCTTTCAATTGTTTTTAAGGCAATAGCGTCACAAGTATAATAGTCAAACGTAAGCCCGTATTTTTTTTGTGCTTTCTGTATTTCATCTAAAGAGGAATTAGTCATACCAATCACTTTATAGCCTTTTGCTTTGGCATCTTGGTTAAGTTTTTCCATTTTTTCCATTCCGCCTACTTCAGCAATAGTTAGATCGTAAGAAATTATCATAAGTAATTTTGGCTCCAGCAATAACTCATCTTTATAGTCAGAATCATCTTTCATCATGGTGAAATCATGAATAGGTGGTATGTAGCCTTCCGTTATTACTTTGTCTTTTCTATCAACAAATTCTGCACCATCAGGAAGATTCATTAAGTCGTCTTCAGAAAACTCAGTATCTACGCCGTTAACTTTGTAAATAAAAGTCATTGCCACTACTGATTTAGGTGCTCCTTCAGGAATTTCCATTCCTTTTTGTATATTATTACCTACTTTAAAAGGTCTGAAATCAATTATTGGCAAATGGTTTAATACCCAAACAGCCATAAACATACACAGTACTATACTAGCATAAGTAATTACATTTTGAACTGATTTTTCAAATAGGGGCTGAATTAGTTTTTTGTTTAAAAATAGTATAACGATTAAGACCAACAGTACTACGTCTTTGGTAAATGATTCCCATGGGGTCAGTTTCAATGCGTCTCCAAAGCAACCACAATCCTTTACCACGTCGAAGTAAGCAGAATAAAAGGTAAGGAATGTAAAAAATACAATCATTAGCAGTAGACTCCAAATAGTAAATGTGGATTTATAGCCGATTAATAGCATTACTCCTAGAATGACTTCTGCAATTACTAAAAACAAAGCTAATGACAATGCAGCTGGTACTAAAAACGGAATATTAAAAACAGGTTCACCAAAATACTCTGCTAATTTATAAGAGAAACCTATGGGGTCATTTAATTTTATTAATCCAGAAATAATGAATAGAATTCCAACAAAAATTCTAGAAAATTGAGTAATGATATTTTTCATTTATTATTTATTTTGAAGCCCGAAGCCCATTAAGATTAATGCAAAAATTGAATAGTTTATCATGTCTTGATAATTAGCATCGATACCTTCTGATACAATTGTTTTTCCTTTATTATCTTCGATTTGCTTTACGCGAAGTAGTTTTTGTAAAATTAAGTCGGTTAATGAACTTACGCGCATTTCCCTCCAAGCTTCACCATAGTCATGGTTTTTATCCTCCATTAGTTCCTTGGTAAGTTGAATTTTAGCGTCATATAGGGCAGTTGCTTTCGTTACCTCTAAGTCAGGTTGATCAACAACTCCAAGCTCTAATTGTATCAAAGCCATGATTGAATAATTGATAATACCAATAAACTCCCCTGATTCATCTTCATCTATTTTACGAATCTCGTTTTCTTGTAAGCTACGAATTCGTTGTGCCTTGATGTAAATTTGGTCTGTAAGCGACGGTAAACGTAAAATTCGCCAAGCACTGCCATAATCAGTCATTTTATTAATAAATAGGGAACGACAAATCGCCACTACGGTATCATATTCTTGAGAAGTATTCTTCATTATTGATGTATATTTGTCTAAAATTTGCTCAAAAATAGGGATAAATTTTAAAAAAGTTTAATGTTTAAAGTTTAAAGTTTCTTCAAAATAATTACTAGACTTTTGAAATAGCTAAGAATTAAAAAACTAAAATTGTAAGTAAAGAAGTTATGACTATTAATTGCAAAGGACAACTTATTGATTTATCACAACCCAAAGTAATGGGGATTTTAAATATTACACCCAACTCTTTTTTCGATGGAGGCAAGTTTACAAACGATGATGAAATACTATCTCAAGTAAAAAAAATGTTAAATGATGGAGCCACTTTCATAGATGTAGGTGCCTATTCTAGTAAACCAGGTGCTGATTTTGTTTCGGAGGAGGAGGAAATAAATCGGCTTGTCCCAGTAATTCGATTAATTTTAAAGCATTATCCAGATACCTTACTTTCTATCGATACTTTTAGGAGCGCTGTCGCAAAAGAAGCACTCGATAACGGTGCTGCGATCATTAATGATATTTCAGGAGGGAATCTAGATGAAGGAATGCTTACTGTTATTGCACAGTATAACGTGCCTTACATTGTCATGCACATGAGAGGCACACCACAAACCATGCAAAGTTTAACTAAGTACGATGATATTATAAAAGAAATGCTTTTTTATTTTTCGAGTATCATTGCAAAGGCTCGTACTTTAGGAATAAATGATTTGATTATCGATCCTGGTTTTGGTTTTGCAAAAACATTAGACCAAAATTATGAAGTTTTACGAAATTTAGAATTATTTCAGATTTTAGATTTACCTATTTTAGCAGGGATTTCAAGAAAATCTATGATCTATAAAGTATTAGATTCTAATGCAAAGGAGGCGCTTAACGGTACTACTTTTTTAAATGGATTTGCGCTTTCAAAAGGAGCCTCTATTTTGAGAGTGCACGATGTAAGAGAAGCAGTTGAAGCAGTAAAATTATATGAAAAATTAAAAAACTAAGATGAAATATTACAGTCTAATTACCTTATTTATTTTGCTATCTTGTGGAAAAAAAGAAACTGTTTTGTTGCCAAAATCAAACACTACTGTTGTTTCTGATGTTGTTGATCACTCACCGATTTACATTTTTTTTAGAACTGAAGGAAAAGATACTATAGCCGATGTTAATCGTAAAAACAGTATTATTTCGACTAATTGGATTTTAAATATTGACAGGCGTTTGCCTTTGCGATTGGTGATTCCGGAGGTAATGAAATTGCAACAAAAAAAGCGCGAAGAGAAAGCACATAAAAATGAAAATGCCGAGAATTATTACGCTTACGCTGATAGCATTGGCAAAAATATGGCTTTTATCGCATTTACAGACGTATTTTACAGCATGCAAAAGCCTTTAAGCGGAAGTCTAATTTTACATTTCAAAAAAAACTCAGATGCAGTTGTAATACACAATCAAGAAATAGCAAAGGACAGAGTAGTGGCTTACATTGAGAGTATTAATTATGCGATACAGCCAAAAATTATATTACTTTTTGATAAAAACATGAGCTTTGATGAGTATTTACAAACTAAGATAATTGTAAAAGACTTAGATACGTTTACTGAAGAAGTTCCTTTAGAATGTATTTATTAATCAGACTATTTTTAACATTTTACTGATGATGATAAGGTTCGTTTCTTAATATGGTAAAGCCTCGATACAATTGCTCAATAAAAAATAGACGCACCATTTGATGAGAAAACGTCATCAGCGAAAGAGATATTTTGCCTTGCGCTTTAGAGTAAACCGTATCTGAAAATCCGTAAGGGCCACCAATTACAAATACGAGTGTTTTGATGCCCGAGTTCATCTTTTTTTGTAATTCGTCTGAAAACCCTACACTCGAAAAGTTTTTTCCGTTTTCGTCTAATAAAATAAGTTGATCTGTTGCAGTGACTTTTGCTAGAATCAGTTCGCCTTCTTTTTCTTTTTGTTGACTTTCGGATAAGTTTTTGACGTTCTTAATATCAGGAATTATCTCTAAATCAAATTTGATGTAGAATGACAAACGTTTCGTGTAATCATCTATTAACGTTTGTAGTGCTTTATTATCGGTTTTGCCAATGGCAATTAGTTTGATGTTCATTTAGTCTACTTTATGGGAAAATTTGCTTCAAACTTAGCGAACCTTTGGTCTAAATCTTTCAGTAGTTGTTGCTTCACTTTTACCTCTTTGATAAAGCTATAATTAATACTGTTGTACACATACTGCTTAATATTTGCGTAGCTTACATCAGGATATCTTTTGGCTAACAAAACATACTGCTCCGTCATATTTGTTCGCAATATTCCGGCGTCATCAGTACTAATAACAATAGGAACATTGAATTCTTTGTATAATGTGATAGGATGACGATTTTCTTTAACCTTTAAAATAAACTCATTGCTAACTAAATTTATTTCAATCGGGATATCTTGTTTAGCCATATATTTCAGTAGTGAATACGCGCTTTTTTCATAAGCCATATCTACACCGTGACCTATTCGGTTTGCTCCCGCAATATATACAGCGTCGTTGATGTGCGTAGTTAAATCTTCCGGTTGAACTAAACCTAAAGTAAGTTCTCCAGCGTGTAGTGTGTATTTTACTTTTGGAAAAATGCTGTGGCAGTATTTAAACATGACCATATGTAACCAATAATCTTTCATGGAGGTTTCACCGTCTTCAGGCGAAACAATGTTAACTCCCGCCATTAAATTACTTGAGTCAGCTGACATAAAAGCGATTACAAGATTCTTAAATAAATCAACAGGTTCCATAAAACGTAAAACAAAATTTTGATAACGCATGGTGAAATTAGCGTCGTCAATTTTTAAATCGTTATGCATTTTTGCAACAAAGTTGGTGTTAAAATCTTGAACATCTTTCTTGGCATTGCTTTTTTGGAACGTCTTGTAAAGTGTTTCTAGAAATGCTTCAACTGCTTTTTCATCCTTATTTCCTGCTGCTTTTCTCAATTGTGAATTAAAAGGGACTAACTCGGTAGTGCTTATATTAGATGGGATTGTAGATAATTGTGTTTCAATATAACTCAAGTTCTCAGATATAGCTCTATTTTTTAGTTCTAATAAACCTTCTCCAAAATGACCGGGTAGCGTTGGACTAAACTTCCCGAATGATTCAAAAAATAGTTTATCAGAGGGATAACTAACACCATTATAGTCCTTTGCAGACCATTTTTCCATTATCTTTTGTTTGTATGCATATAGTTCTCCACGCTTGGCAATTTCTGATAAAAGTTCCCAGTTTCCTGAGCTAGGTTTTTCTTTGAGCACTTCCATTGTAGTCGTGTTTAAATAAAAATCTTCGTTTATAGCGTCCTCTAACATAGGCTCAGCATAGACAGAACCACTAAAGTGATGGTGCAAATCGCCTCCTTTGGGCATTTGACTAAAAAATGCGGTTAAAGCAGCTTCGTTGTTTCTTATTTTTTCAAAATAGGTAGTAGTTGTTTGTCCAAAGCTTAAATTTATTGTAGCCGAAAGAAGCAGAACGATATATAATTTCATAAAGTGGTTTTAGAAAGGTAAATAGTATTGTCTATGAAGTTCAATTTTGACGTCTTTTGTGAGATAGACGAACGATAACTTTAAAACGCGACAAAGATAAGAGTTTCTGAGTTAATAAAAAACAGGTAAAATTCACAGTTAATTAATAAGTAAGCTTGATGAATTGGCAAGCTGAAATTGACGTCTTGCTGTTCAATTTGCCTCAATTTTTATCAGCATCATACTTTTAGACATTTTTAAAGGTGTACTTATCAATGTGTTTTAACCTACTTAAAGCGTTATTGAAAGGCTTGCGAAGATTGTAGTTGCCGACTTTGAAGGTTTGAAGCTAGATTTTACGTTTGTTAAAGTATTTTCAATAAGTAATTTTGATCATTAGTTAGACCATGTCGCTTACATTCCCTACTAATTAAAATCTTTTAGATTTAAATATCTTACTAATGTCAACATTTCGCTATGGCTCTGTATTAAACAGGCTTTCTTTTTTTAATTCAATAACATCTTGGTTATGCGTTAGCGCATTTTCAGCACGAGAACAAGCTTGCATTGAGTGTTTCAAAGCAACTTGTTTCATATCGCAATGTTTAAAATTAGCAAGAGACTTAAGAGCTTTTTGCAATCGGATCATCACCTCGATGTTACCTGCACCATCTCTAGCAATAGGTCTAAAAGCATCTTCAAATAAATCGTCGATAGTTATTTCAGGTACTGCAATTCTATTGTAAATTTCTTCTCGTTGATTTTCTGTTTTTTGAATTTGGTCGAATAATGAAAATAATCGGACATGACTATTTATAATTTGAATTGCCGTTCCTGGATCATTTATAGCAGGTGATAACGCTCTGCTAGCTATTTCGCTTAGAGTGATACTACCAAAGCGCGGGTCATCGTCAAACGATCTAGTGTCTCCCATATTAAAGGACTTTCTAATAGCCTCTTGGTCAATTTCTCGATTTTCTTCTATTTTATTAAATTGGATAAATAGTAAAGGTATATCCAATGAAACAAATTTACCGGGCAATGCATTTATAGTAAAAATGGCATCTAAACTTTCAGCGATTTCTTGGAGTTTATCTCTGTTAATTGTTAGAATGTAACCTATGTCCTCACTAAAGACCTTTAAGTCTTTTCTATTGTTGGGATCAACTTTAATGCCTCCCATAATAGGTGCGCTTAATCTTTTTGTAATTGCTATTTGCGTGGCGTTCTCAATTAGTTTTATGGTATGCCCCATTCGACCTAATCTAGATATTCTTTCTACCCATCTTAAAAAGGTTAGAATAACCAATGTGAAAAATAGTAAAGTTAAAATAAACAAGGTAAATAGCCCTGCCTTTCCATAGTACCCATTTTTAACAGCAATCAAGGCTACAATACTAAATATGAATGATCCGATAAATGCTGATAGTGAGTTCCTAGAAACGTCATCTGTGATTATCAGGTTAAAAGAGCGTGGTGTTGCCGTGGTACTAGCTGCTGCAAAAGCTGAAATCATCGAACCAACAGTAAAAGTTGCGATCACCAACATGCTCGAAGAAATGATATTTAGTAACTCAGTAATTGATTCTGTTTTCAAATCAGGAACTATCTCATGTAAAGTAGTTGTGTCAGCAACATGTGCTAACAGTGCTCCTAAAATCGAAATTAAACAAAATATAACGGGCCTAAACCATAGTTTTTCTTGTATCCGATGAAATATATGCGTTATGTTTTCTTTCATAAAATTAGCTTTGGTACTAAATTAGTTCATTTTATTGGAAATTACTATCGTTTTAATTAGTGATAAAATTTAGGAGAAGCATATTCTAAACAATATTCATCATTAGATTAATTTAAATTTTTGTGCCACTAGTAGGCAGTAAAGTAGTACATGTGACCTTTAGTTGTAGAGCGGGAAGGACAAAACAAATTTTCAATTCCACAAAATATATTCTACTTTAGCATTATATAAAATTCCCATAATAATGATTAGTGAAAAACAATTTAAAAACGAGTTAAATATATTAGTTGAAAATGCTATCAGAGAGGATGTAGGCGACGGAGATCATAGTTCCCTTGCATGTATACCCAAAACTGCTTCTGGTATAGCAAAGCTTTTAGTTAAAGATGAAGGGATTATTGCAGGTGTTGAATTCGCTAAATTGATTTTTCATTATGTAGATCCTTCATTAGTTATTGAAACATTTATCAACGATGGTGATTTTGTAAAGTATGGAGATGTAGTATTTCATGTAGCGGGTAGTTCTCAATCTATTTTGAAAGCGGAACGTATGGTTTTAAATTCGATGCAGCGAATGTCAGCAATTGCAACAAAAACCAATAAGTACGTACATCTGTTGTCAGGAACAAAGACTAAAATATTAGATACCCGCAAAACAACACCTGGTTTTCGGGTTGCAGAAAAATGGGCGGTAAAAATTGGAGGAGGTGAGAATCACCGTTTCGCGCTGTATGATATGATTATGTTAAAGGACAATCATATTGATTTCGCAGGAGGTATATCATTAGCGATTGCTAAAACTAAAAACTATTTGAAGGACAATAATAAAGATTTACAAATAATTGTTGAAGCAAGAAATCTAGCAGAAGTGAAAGAGATAGTTGCCGCAGGAGATGTTTACCGTATATTGCTAGATAATTTTGATTTTGATACGACTCGTGAAGCAGTTGCTTACATTGGTAACTCTTGCCTAACGGAATCATCAGGAAATATTAATGAGGAAACAATAAGGCAATATGCTGAATGTGGTGTTGATTATATTTCTTCTGGAGCATTGACACATTCCGTTTATAATATGGATCTTAGCTTGAAAGCGATTTAAAACCTTGAGAATAGGTACCAATATTTTAAAATATTATATGTACAATTGGCGATAGCAAATAATGTAATTAATGTCAGTAGAAATTGAAAATAAGATAGATAAAATTCCTGTCATTAGAAACCTAGCTCGATCTCTAAAAAAAGTGGAGTTACCGTGGTTAGAGGGATTAACTTTGTACGACTTGCTCGAACTGTACGGTATTGGTATAGCTGAAGGCGCTCTATCTAACAGGGCAGGAGCAATTGCGTTCAGCTTTTTTATGGCCTTGTTTCCTTTCGCATTATTTATTCTCAATTTAATCCCATATATCCCAATAGCGGGTTTTCAAGGTGATTTTTTAAAATTTGTCGAGGAGGGTGTTCCGCCAAATACCTTTTATGCCATCGAAAATATCATAAATGATATTCTACATAATAGTGATTCAGGCTTATTATCTACCGGTTTTCTTCTTTCCATATTTTTAATGGCAAATGGATTAAATGCTATTTTAGGAGGTTTTCAAAATTCAAAACATGTATTGATTAAACGAGGTTTTTTTAGTCAATACTTAGTAGCGATAGGAATATCAGTAGTTTTGGCACTGTTATTACTAGTGACTGTAGCGACAATAGTTACTTTTGAGATATTTATTCAAAAATTAAATGCGAATGAAGTATTAAGTGATAAGATTCCGCTCATAGTTTTTGGTCGTTATAGCTTTCTAATTTTAATGATTTTAATTACTACTTCTATTTTGTTTAAATTTGGAACTAAGCATGATAAAAGCAGGTCTTTTATATCGATAAGTTCTGTTTTTACGACGATATTAACCATTATAATTTCATATTTTTTCGGAATTTGGGTAATTCGATTTTCGAGTTACAATCAACTATATGGTTCAATTGGAACGTTGTTAATAGTTATGTTTTATATCTGGATAAACTGTATGATTTTGTTGCTTGGTTTTGAGTTGAATGCACTAATTCATAAACTTAAAAAGAAAAAAAATATTGAAATAGGTTAATTATTATTGCAGTCTTAGTGTAGTCTTCGTAGATTAGCAACAAATTAGTTATTAATATAAAATTATTAGATATGAGAAATACAATAACAGTTGCTTTGCTTTTTATGACTACGGTGTTCTTTGCTCAGAGTCAAGGCGTTTTAGGAAAATGGAAAACGATTGATGATCAAACTGGCGAGGCAAAATCGATTATTGAGATTTACGAAAAATCAGGTAAAGTTTATGGAAAGGTAGTTGAGATTTTAAATCCAGCCCGTAAAAAGGATTTATGTCAAAACTGCGAAGGTGAGGATAAAGGTAAAGCTATTTTAAACCTTGTGATTTTAAAAGGTCTTGAAAAAGATGGAGATGAGTATAATGGAGGTAAAATTACTGATCCACAAACAGGTAAGGTATACAAATGCTTAATGACCTTGGAAGAGAAAGACAAACTAAAAGTTAGAGGATATATTGGTTTTTCTTTAATAGGCCGCACACAATATTGGTACAGAGTTAAAAGTTAGTTTACTACTAATTTATTATTTTAGGATATGGACATGGGTTTGATTTGCTAATCATTCTAATGTCCATATTTATATTTCTAAATTTATTCAAATGCACTTTGTTGAAGTAATTTTACCGCTTTCTCTGGCTAAAACTTTCACTTATAAAGTTTCGGAGGCAGAATACAATTATATTAAAATTGGGATGCGTCTTGCGGTACCTTTTGGTAAAAGCAAAGTGTACACTGCATTAGCATTAAATCTGCATCAGAATAAACCAAGCTTGTATGATGCAAAGGAAATTAATCAAATTCTGGACGAGAAGCCTGTTGTGACACAAATGCAACTCAAACATTGGCAATGGATCGCATCCTACTACATGTGCGCTATTGGTGATGTATATCGAGGCGCAATGCCTTCAGCTCTTTTGCTAGAAAGTGAAACAATTATAACCCAAAAAACAAATGCTTTTATTGTTGAAAGTGATTTATCTGATGACGAATTTCTGATTTATCAAGCCCTGCAGCAACAATCCTCTCTTAAAATTCAAGATATAATAAATATTTTGAACAAAAAAAATATTTTTCCCGTCATTCAAAACTTGATAGACAAAAATATTTTAGTATTACAAGAGGAGATGCAGGAGAGTTACAAACCAAAATTGGTTCGATACATACGACTTCATCAGCAATACGATTCAAATGAAGGTTTGGGATTACTACTAGAAACATTGAAAAATGCCCAGAAGCAGAAAGAAATAGTTTTAACATACTTTCAATTACGTGCTTCTGAAAAGACCCCGATTGCTGTTAAAAGATTAATAGAAAAAGCAAATAGCAGCTCAACAGTTGTTAAGGCATTAATAGATAAAGAAATTTTTGAGGATTACCATATTCAACAAGATAGAGTTACTTTCTCTGGAATAATAAATGAAAATGAACTCCTATTAAGTGAAGTGCAAGAAAAGGCATATCTAGACATCAAAACTAGTTTAGTTCAAAAGGAAGTTTGCTTATTACATGGTGTGACTTCTAGTGGTAAAACAGAAATTTATATTAAACTAATTGAAGATTATTTATCTGCAGAGAAGCAAGTGCTTTACTTACTTCCTGAAATTGCGCTGACTACTCAATTAGTAGGTAGGTTACGTACTTATTTTGGCAATAAAGTAGCTGTCTTTCATTCTAAATACAGTAATAATGAACGAGTAGAGGTCTGGAATCAGGTTTTAAACAATAGTGATAAAGCTCAGATAGTAATAGGAGCGAGGTCGGCCTTGTTTTTGCCATTTGCAAATCTAGGATGTATTATTGTTGATGAGGAGCATGAGCAAACCTTTAAACAAATAGATCCAGCACCACGTTATCATGCTCGAGATGCAGCGATTGTTTTGGCTAGTTTTCATAACGCTAAAGTTTTGTTGGGATCAGCAACGCCCAGTATAGAAACTTTTTTTAACGCGACATCTGGAAAATTTGGATTAGTATCTATTCAAGAGCGCTATGGGAAAGTATTAATGCCTGAGATAGAATTAGTAGATTTAAAGGATAAGTACTTTCGCAAGCGAATGAATGGACATTTTAGTGATACACTAATTGAAGCTATTACAAATGCAGTTACCTTAGGAGAGCAAGTAATTTTGTTTCAAAATAGAAGAGGTTATTCGCCATTACTAGAGTGCTTGACTTGCGGCCATGTTCCACAGTGTCAGCAATGCGATGTAAGTTTAACTTATCATAAGCACAAAAATCAATTGCGTTGTCATTATTGTGGCTACTCAGTAGCTAAACCTACGCATTGTCACAGCTGCTCTAGTTTACAGCTTACCACAAAAGGGTTTGGGACAGAGCAAATTCAGCAAGAATTGACAATACTTTTTCCAGATTACAAAATTGGTAGGATGGATCAAGATACTACAAGAGGTAAATTTGGTTTTGAGAAAATAATTGATAGTTTCAAAAATAGAGAAGTTTCAATATTAGTGGGAACTCAAATGTTAGCTAAAGGACTCGACTTTGATAATGTTAGTTTGGTAGGAATAATGAATGCTGATAATATGTTGTATCATCCTGATTTTAGAGCTTTTGAAAGAAGTTTTCAAATGATGACTCAAGTTGCGGGGCGTTCTGGTAGATCAGAAAAGCAAGGAAAAGTAATTGTACAAACCTATAATCCTGAGCATAATACCATTCAGCAAGTTGCCCATGCAGATTACGCCGGAATGTATAAGGAACAATTATACGATAGACAAATCTATAAGTACCCACCTTATTTTAGAATCATAAAATTAACCTTGAAGCATAGAGATTATGATAAACTAAAGGAAGGATCAATGTGGTTGTACCAAGTAATGCAGCAAAATTTGAACATTCCAGTTTTGGGTCCTGAAGAACCCGCAATTAGCAGAATTAGAAATGAGTATATCCGTACAATAATTATCAAAATCCCAGTAACCATTTCAGTTGTAAATACAAAAAAAACTATCCAGAAAATGCTGAATAGTTTTGATGCAGTTGCTCAATATAGAGCTATTAAAGTTTCAGTAAACGTAGATTTTTACTAAAATATTTATGCGAATGATAATGCCTTTACAAGATCTTCTTTTTTATTACGGCTTAGAGGAATTTTAGTTGGACCTATTTCAGCAAATTTACTATTGAAGCGTTCTACCTTATCTATGTTAATGATGTATGATTTATGGACTCTAACAAATTTTTTCTTAGATAGATCATTCTCAAAAGCTTTCATGGTCGAAAGAACTAAATTGCTGTCTTCCTCTGTAACTACTCTTACATAGTCCCCAAAAGCTTCGATCCATTTAATTCTAGCAGTATAAATCTTTAATTTTTTCAAATTACTTTTAATGAAAATGTGCTCACCCTCTTCTTCTTTTGAATCTGTTTTAAGCAAGTGTAGGTCAAGCGCTCTTTTTACAGAAGAATTAAAACGATCAATTGCAATAGGTTTTTGCAAATAATCAGTGGCATCATAATCAAAAGCTTTCATAGCATACTCTGCTTTTGATGTAATGAAAACAATTTGTGGCTTCGTTTTTAATCCATCTAAAAAATCGAACCCACTTATAACTGGCATTTCGATATCTAGGAAAATTAAATCTACTGTATGCACAGACATGCAGCTTCTCGCTTCAATTGCATTCGAAAAATCTCCAATTAAGTGTAAATTGGGATGATTATTGACTAACTTTGCGATGATCATTCTTTGTATAGAACTATCGTCTACTACTACACAATTCAATTTCATAATTAAGTATTTAAAGATTTGGAGTAGTAAAAATACACTATATTTTTGGTTAGACCTAATGTTAATCGGCTTTTTTTACCTTACAACGAATAAACATGCTTTTTTATTGTTTGTTAAAAAATAATGATTACTTTCGCAGCCAAAATAACAAATAAATATATATTTATGAATCATTATGAAACTGTTTTCATTTTAAATCCCGTTTTATCTGATGTTCAGGTAAAGGAAACAGTAAGCAAATTTGAAGATTTTCTTACTAGTAGAGGAGCAGTAATGGTATCTAAAGAAGACTGGGGTCTTAAAAAGATGGCATACGAAATCCAAAACAAAAAATCTGGTTTTTACCATTTGTTCGAATACACTGTACCAGGTGAAGTTCTTATCGCTTTTGAAACTGAATTTAGACGTGACGAAAGAGTTATGCGTTTCTTAACTGTAAGTCTTGACAAACATGCTATCTCTTGGGCTGAAAGAAGAAGAGCAAAACTTAAATCTCAAAAAGCATAATTATCATGGCAACATTACAACAATCTGCTTCAGGAAAAAAAGACGGAGATATCAGATATCTTACTCCTTTAAATATAGAAACTAACAAACAAAAAAAATACTGTCGTTTCAAAAAATCTGGAATCAAATACATCGATTATAAAGATGGTGATTTCTTATTAAAATTTGTAAATGAGCAAGGAAAAATTCTTCCTCGTCGTTTAACTGGAACTTCATTGAAATACCAAAGAAAAGTTTCTGTAGCTGTAAAAAGAGCACGTCACTTGGCTTTAATGCCTTACGTAGCTGATTTACTTAAATAATTAAAAAAATAACAGTTGTTGGTTTTCTGAAAAATGAAACCTAACTTCTATAACAAAGGACAACAACATGGAATTGATATTAAAACAAGACGTTCAAAACTTAGGATTTAAAGATGATGTAGTATCTGTAAAAAACGGATATGGTCGTAACTTCTTAATCCCTCAAGGTTTTGCTCAATTAGCTACGGTTTCTGCAAAGAAAGTATTAGCTGAGAACTTAAAGCAAAGAGCGCACAAAGAAGCTAAAGTTGTTGCAGATGCTCAGGCATTAGCAGAAGCTTTAAAAGCTATCGAAATTAAAATCACTGCAAAAGCAGGAGGAGAAAAATTATTTGGTTCAATTACTAATATTGATATTGCTGATGCTTTAGCTAAAGGTGGTCAATCAATTGACAGAAAATTTATCACTTCTGGAATCGTAAAACGTACAGGTAAGTATACTGCAAATGTAAGACTTCACAGAGATGTGATTGTTGAATTACCTTACGAAATCGTAGCTGAATAATACAGTATTATTAGCTCACAAGTTAATGACGCTTTTAAAATCACTCTTCGGAGTGATTTTTTTTTATTTAATATAATCCTTTTTATATTTGTCTATGGGTAGTTAAGTTTTTTACTAATAGTAAGTTTTTAGCGACGTAATAGATGAATTTAACTGTAATTATAATTATGAGTGATGTAAATGCTTATGCATTTTAATCAAAAACTATTAAGATGAAATATACAAGATTAACTAAAGAGCAATTCGAAGAATTAACGCAAGAGTTCACCAATTTTTTAGCAACTCAAGCAATAGATAAAGCCGAGTGGGATAGTATTAAAGCAAACAAACCAGAAGTGGCTGAGCAAGAATTAGATGTTTTTTCTGATTTAGTTTGGGAAGGTGTTTTGTCAAAAGCTGAATACCTAGAGCATTTCTCTAAAAACCATATTTTTCTTTTCCGTTGTTTCGACACTTATGTTAATTCGATTGTGCTTAAGTCGGTAGTTCCCGAAGTGGATTTTTTGACTAAAGATGGGTTACAGTGGTTAAGTGATAATATGTTCACAGATAATATAGAAATGAAGACCGGTAAAAAAGAGTTTACAGAAGAGCGTAACAGCTCACTTTTTGCCTTGATTCAGCAAGGTGCTTTCTTAAGTGATGGTCAACTATATACTCAAATAAATACAATCATCGAGTCGTAACCGACTAGTGATAGGTTTTAAATGGTTGTTTCAGTGCATTTATTTTGACTGCTGAAACAACCATTTTTATTTTTTCAATGGGGGTCTTTTAGGGGTAAAATGATGAAATAGCAAGGAATAAAAAAAAGCTATTTTTTTAAACAAAAACTATTGAATTACCTGTGATTTTAACTTTTTATCAACTATTTTTAAGGCTAAAATAATATCTGTTAATCTATTTCTATGAGCATTCTTAAAAGCATTGAAGATTTACGTGTAGCGCTAAACAATCATAACTACAACTATTATGTTTTAGATAATCCTACCATATCTGATTATGATTTTGATCTAAAACTTAAAGAGCTTCAAGAGCTAGAAAATAAATACCCAGAGTATTTTGATCAAAACTCACCAACACAACGAGTTGGGGGAATGATAACTAAAAATTTTGAAACCGTTCCTCATGAGTATCGCATGTATTCTCTTGATAATTCCTATTCAAAGGAAGATTTACAAGATTGGCAAACACGTATTCAAAAAGTTTTAGGGAATGTAGAGTTATCATATACTTGCGAATTAAAATACGATGGAGCTTCTATTAGTATAACTTACGTAAATGGAAAATTACAACGTGCGGTGACTCGTGGCGATGGTTTTCAAGGAGATGATGTTACAAATAATATAAAAACAATTCGTTCTATCCCTTTGGAGTTAAAAGGTGATTTTCCTGCTGAATTTGCAGTAAGAGGAGAGATTATTTTACCTTTTGCAGGATTCGAAAAAATGAATCAAGAGTTAATAGAGATAGGAGAAACCCCTTATTCAAATCCTCGTAATACTGCTTCAGGAAGTTTAAAACTTCAAGATAGTGCCGAGGTAGCCAAGCGACCATTAGATTGCTTACTATATTTTTTAATTGGTAGCAACTTACCTTTTGACTCCCAATTCAAAGGACTTAATTCAGCAAGAGATTGGGGTTTTAAAGTGCCTAAAGAAGCTATATTGGCTAAAGATCTTTCTGAAGTTTTTGAGTTTATTGACTATTGGGATAAACATAGACATGAATTGCCTTATGAGACAGATGGCGTGGTTGTAAAGGTTGATAGTTTGCAATACCAAGATGAATTAGGTTACACAGCAAAATCTCCTCGTTGGGCTATGGCTTATAAGTTTAAATCTGAGCAGGTTTCGACTATTTTAAAATCAATTTCCTATCAAGTAGGACGAACAGGGGCAATAACACCAGTTGCTAATCTAGAGGCAGTTCAGCTTGCAGGAACCGTAGTAAGGCGTGCTTCGTTGCATAATGCAGATCAAATAGCAAAGCTAGATATTCGCGAAGGTGATACTGTTTTTGTAGAAAAAGGAGGAGAGATTATTCCTAAAATTATTTCGGTGGATTTATCTAAAAGAAAACTAGATTCCCAACCAACAACTTATATCGTGTCTTGTCCCGAGTGTCATACAGCATTAGTTCGTACCGAAGGCGAAGCCAATCATTACTGTCCTAATTTTTATGGTTGCCCTCCGCAGATAATTGGGCGAATTCAGCACTTTATTTCGCGTAAAGCTATGGATATTGAAGGCCTAGGTGGTGAAACAGTTGCTTTGTTGTATGCTAATGGTTTGGTTCATAATTATGCCGATTTGTATACCCTTACTGTAAGTCAAATTTTGCCCTTAGAGCGCATGGCGCAAAAATCAGCAGAAAATTTGGTCAAAGGAGTTGAGAATTCAAAAAGCATTCCTTTTGAACGGGTTTTGTATGCGTTAGGAATTCGTTATGTGGGTGAGACTGTTGCCAAAAAGCTTGCAAAGCATTATAAAAATGTAGATGCTTTAGCTCAAGCTTCTTTACTTGATTTAGTTTTAGTAGATGAAATAGGAGAACGAATTGCTCAAAGTGTAGTAGACTTTTTTGCAAATGAAGAAAATACCTCTATTATATCAAGATTAAAAGAATACGGTCTAGCTTTCGAAGTTATAGAAAAAATAAACCTTAATGCAACCGAAAAATTGTCTGGAAATACCTTTGTAGTTTCTGGAGTATTTAAAAAATTCTCAAGAGACGATCTTAAAAAAGCGATTGAAGATAATGGAGGTAAAATAGGAAGCTCTATATCAGCAAAAACAAATTACGTGGTTGCAGGAGAAAATATGGGGCCAGCTAAGTTGGAAAAAGCAAGTAAATTAAATATTACAATATTATCTGAAGAAGATTTTATAAAACTACTTGATGAGAAGTAAAATAGTACTAACCCTATATTTCGCAGCTTGCTTTTCCGCAATAGTATTTAATACTGTTGGATTGAAGCAAGGTATGTTGTGGTCAAAAGTAGTACTAATTCCAGCAATTGCATGTTATTATTTAGCTGTAGTAAATAATAAAAAAAATTGGCTTATAGGAAGCATTTTTTTGAGTTGTTACATAGGAGAAATATATGTCTTGGTAAGTTCAAAAGAATATGTTACTGTGTCTATTTTATCTTTTTTGGCTGCTTATTTTCTACTATTACTATACCTATTGCCTGATTTTTTAAAAATAAAGTGGAGTGATTACCATAACTTAATTTTAATAGTTGCAACTGCCGTTTCTCTAATTGTATTAGATTACTTTATATTGTCATTGCAATTCGAAAAATTAGAGTCTAGTTTAACTTTTTTAGCTGTATACAGTTTTTTCCTATCCGCTTTACTACTAATTTCAGTTGTGCACTATTTTAGAAGAAGTACATTAATTACTTTGAATTTGCTTATTGCTTGTCTTTTTTTCTATTTTTCAGATAGTTTTTCTATTATTGATAAATTTTATTTATCCTCTTCTGTTTTTGATTTTGTGCAAATTTCTACTCAAGTATTCTCTTATTATTTTTTAGTACAATTTTTTATACTAAAGGAATTGAAAGGAAAGGTATTAAACCAAAATAGACTTTCCTTCAGACGTTTTACTTTTACTAGAATCTAGATAAAAATCAATCCTTCCTAGGTTAATACCATAGCAGCCCACCTGATTTACGAGTACCTCTTTGCCTTCTAGATTTTTAACGACAGTAGGCCTGTCTAAGAAAGTATGTGTATGACCACCTATAATCAAATCAATGTCCTTGGTTAGAGCAGCCAATTTTAAGTCACAAATTTTATTTGGTTCATTTCTATAGCTATATCCCAAATGAGACAAACAAATCACAACATCACACTGTTGTTCTTTCTTTAATATTCGGATCATTTCTTGTGAGGCTTCCACTGGATCACTGTAGACCGTTTCTTGATACATTTTTTTATCAACTAGTCCGTCTAGTTCAATTCCTATACCAAAAACTCCAACTTTGATTCCATTTTTATTGAAAATTTTATAGGGTTTAACTAAACCATCCATTGCTGTGTTTTTGAAATCGTAGTTAGCCGATATGAATTCAAACTTTGCATGAGGCATCTGTGCATATAATCCTTGAATTCCATTGTCAAAATCATGGTTTCCTATCGTAGATAGATCGTATTGCATCATACTCATTAATTTGAATTCTAGCTCTCCTCCATAGTAATTGAAATAGGGCGTACCCTGAAAAATATCTCCTGCGTCCAGTAAAAGTACGTTTGGGTTTTCTTTTCTAATGTTTTCAATCAAAGCAGCTCTTCGAGATACTCCTCCCATGTTTGCATTACGTGGATCATCTGCAGGGAAAGGATCAATGTGACTATGAACGTCATTCGTGTGCAATATTGTTAAGTGCTTAATAGTGGTGGTCTGAAAACCAGTTAATGAACCACCAATAGTAACCAAAGCAGCGCTAGCAGCCGTCTTTTCTATAAAATCTCTTCTTTTCATGTGTGTGTTATTTGGAGCTATTTCCCGCTATTCGTTACAATCTTATTTATCTTAAAAAAGATAAATAAGGATTTTCACTGCTATCGGGGCTATAGTATTGCTTTTTGTGAGCTATAAATTTTTATTCAACAATAATCCTGCTGTCTTGCTTAGCAGTCACAGTGGTAACGTTTTTAAAATAGTCTATTAGAATATTTCTAAGTTTGTAATCTAAGTCATAGGTATGCTCCCCTTTACTAAAAAAACTCATATTGTCACCTCCGTTGGCTAAATAATCGTTAGTTCCTACGTAGTAAAGGCTATCATCTTGTAGTTGATTTCCTTGTACTAAAATGTTTTTAGCTACATTATTTTTATCAATTGTAAAGGTTAAGCCGGCGAGTGGGTGCGCTTGTCTTTCTTTTACAAAATAAGCGATTAACTCTCGAATTTCTCTTCCTCTTAAAGCGATTACAACTAAACTGTTTTCAAAGGGCATGATTTCAAATCCATTGCGTGCCGTTACATTCCCTTTGGGTAGAATGGCTCTAATTCCGCCATTGTTTAAAATACATATAGAGATACTTTTGTTTTCTCTCTTTTCAAAAACTTTGTTACCATACTCCAATACTACATCAGCCATCATGTTACCTATGGTCGATTGCAAGTTTATCGCTTTTTTATCAAGCGTCACTGGGCAGAAAGCAAGTACGCTGTCAAGATCTTTATTAATGCGTGATCTATAAGGTGATATATAGTTTTCGATAGTGTTATCATTCTCATCGGCATTAGCTGCTGTGATAGGAAGTTGCTTTCCTTCAATTCTTGTTACTGTGTAAGTACGGTTTGAACAAGAAACAATTGTAGAAAATGTTAAGAATATAACAAAAAGTTTGAAAACGTCGTTATACTTTTTTAGATTTACCATTTATAATATGACTTAAATAATTAATTTTGCAAGCAAGTAAAAATACTATGTTTTTAAATTATATAAAAGCCTTTTCTGTAAAAAGAATATTAAAAAATAGTTTGCAAAACGATAGGAGAAATCCAGATTCTAGCACTGTCAGAACCATTGGTGTTGTTGTAGAGGAAAGTAGTTTAGAGATAGTGGAGCAGCTTATTAAACGTTTTAGAGAACAGGGTATTGCAAATCAAGACATAGTAGTCATTGTATATCGAGATAAAGTAAAAAAAGGTAGCGCTGTAAGTTACCCATTATTCAGTGCAAGGGATTTAAATTGGAATGCTACATTTAGTTCAACAAATGTCAATGATTTTATAGTGACTGACTTCGATCTTTTAATAAGTTATTATGATGTAGAGAAAGCAGGACTATTATTGCTTACTAATCAATCAAATGCGAAATTTAAAGTTGGTTTAGCGTCAGTTGACAAGCGCTTAAACGATCTTATAATCAATACTACAGTTGATAATCATGTTGTTTTTACTCAGGAAATAGTCAAGTATTTAAAAATATTAAACAAATTATAATTTAATTAATCATGCAATCAATAATTGGTACCGGTGTTGCTCTTGTAACTCCATTTAGAGAAGATTTTTCAGTTGATACTGAAGCTTTACGTAGAATAGTTAATTTTTCTGTGGATGGAGGAATCGAATACCTTGTCATTTTGGGAACCACAGCAGAAAACGCTACGCTGACTGAAGAGGAAAAAGAGTTAGTGATTACTACCGTTGTAGAGTGCAATAACGGAAGATTGCCCTTAGTTTTAGGTGTAGGTGGTAATAATACTATGAAGGTGGTAGAAGAACTTCAATCAAGAGATTTCTCTCCCTTTGTGGCCATTTTGTCTGTTTCTCCTTTTTATAACAAACCAACGCAAGAAGGTATTTATCAGCATTTTAAAAGAGTTGCTGAGGCTTCTCCAGTTCCTGTAATAATCTATAATGTTCCAGGTAGGACGTCTAGTAATATGTTGCCTAAAACTGTTATGCGATTGGCTAATGATTTTGAAAATATTGTTGCTATCAAAGAAGCAGCTGGGGATATGGTACAAGCAATGCAGATTTTAAAAGATAAGCCTGAAGATTTCTTAGTAATATCGGGTGATGATATGATTGCTTTACCAATGGTTTTAGCTGGTGGTGCCGGTGTGATTTCTGTTATTGGTCAGGGTTTTCCAAAGGAATTTTCTGAGATGATACGTCTAGGATTGAATCGCAAGGTAGACGAGGCTTTCAAGAAACAATACCTTTTATCGGACTGTATTGATATGATTTTTGAACAAGGAAACCCAGCAGGTATCAAGCAAGTGTTTCAATCACTTGGTATTGCTGATAATACGGTTCGTTTACCATTAGTTTCTGTTGATGAGTCACTGTCAGAGAGAATTGATAATTTTGTTAAAAAAGTTGACAAATAGTAGCTAAATCGGGCACTTTTTTTTAACTAAAGAAATATTTTGTAGTAGCTAAATTAATAACTAAATTTGCCACCGAAACTTCGGTATGATTTTTTGTGGGTTATCATTAATCTATAAGATTAAAAAAAAATAAATAAATGAAAAAAATTGTATCTCTATTAGTTCTAATTGCTTTATTCACTTCTTGTAATGAGTATCAAAAAGCGTTGAAAAAAGAGGATATCGCTGCCAAGTTCGAAATAGGTACACAAATGTACGATGCAGGAAAGTATTCTAAGGCGATTCGATTGTTTGAACAAATTGCACCACAATATAGAGGGAAGCCTCAAGCGGAGAAATTATTTTATATGTTTTCGCAATCTTATTATAAAACAAAACAATATACTTTATCAGGATATCAGTTCGAAAGTTTTGTTTCAGGTTATCCTAAAAGTGAGAAAGTACAAGAAGCTGCTTACCTAGGTGCTAAAAGCTATTCTATGTTGTCACCAGAATATAGTTTAGATCAAACGGACACATTTAAGGCTATAGATAAATTACAAAATTTTATAGATACATATCCTAACTCAGAGTATATAGGTGAAGCAAATGAAAGCTTAAGGCTTTTGTCTGAAAAAATTGAGAAAAAAGTTTACGAAAATGCAAAAGGTTACAATACAATTTCAGATTTTAAATCTGCAATCGTAGCCTTAGATAATTTTATCATTGATTTTCCAGGAACACGTTTTAAAGAAGATGCATTGTTTTTAAAATTTGATTCAGCTTACCAATTAGGAATTAATAGTGTTCCTGCTAAAATGGAAGAGCGTTTAAATGTTGCTAAAACAGCATATTCAGGTTTAATAAAATACAAAGCAGATACAAAATATAAAGAGCAAGCAAATGAAATGATTGCTCGAGTTGAAAAAGATTTACAAAAATTTACTAAATAATTAAAGTGATGGATTTAAAAAAGACGAATGCTCCAGTAAACACAATAACATATAATAAAACTGTTATTGAAGAGCCTACTGGTAACGTGTATGAGGCAATAACCATTATGGCCAAAAGAGCTAATCAAATCAACTCTGAAATTAAAAAAGAATTGACAGAGAAATTAGAAGAGTTTGCTACTTACAATGATAGTCTTGAAGAAGTTTTTGAAAACAAAGAACAAATTGAGGTTTCTAAATTTTACGAAAAACTACCTAAGCCACACGCTTTAGCAGTTCAAGAATGGTTAGACGGTAAAATTTATCACAGAGATTCAAATAAATAATACTACAATGTCAGTTTTAAGCGGAAAAAATGTTTTACTGGGAATATCTGGTGGAATTGCCGCTTATAAAACGGCATCGTTAGTACGACTTTTTATAAAAGCAGGTGCACATGTCCAAGTGATAATGACACCTGCTTCTAAGGATTTTGTCACTCCACTTACTTTATCTACATTATCTAAAAATCCAGTCTATTCTAGTTTCTACAATGATGAGGAACAAGAAGCAGAGTGGAACAATCATGTGGATTTAGGGTTATGGGCAGATCTAATGGTAATAGCTCCTGCTACAGCTAATACTTTATCTAAGATGGTAAATGGTAATTGTGATAATTTAGTAATTGCCACTTATTTATCTGCTAAATGTCCGGTTTATTTTGCGCCTGCCATGGATTTAGATATGTACATTCATCCTTCAACGGTACAAAATTTTACTGCGCTAAAATCCTTCGGCAATTTTATTATCCCTGCTGAAACGGGTGATTTAGCAAGTGGTTTGTCAGGTCAAGGTCGAATGGCGGAACCGGAAAATATAATTTCTTTTATTGAAACGGATATAGAAAACAAATTGCCACTTAAAGGTAAAACAATTTTAATTACTGCTGGTCCTACCTACGAAGCAATAGATCCAGTTCGGTTTATTGGGAATCACTCTTCTGGGAAAATGGGTTTTGATATTGCTAAAAGCGCCGCTCACCTAGGTGCATCAGTTATTTTAGTAACAGGGCCTACAAATTTAGAGGTTAATAATATTTTTATTACGGTAATTAACGTAGTCTCATCTCAAGATATGTATGATGCTTGTCATCGATATTACAATGATGTTGATGTAGCGATTGCTGCTGCTGCTGTAGCCGATTACAGACCCAAAACAATTGCGTCACAAAAAATTAAAAAAGCTGCGGATAATTTTGTCATTGAGTTAGAAAAAACGCAAGACATCTTGTATTCCTTTGGTTTGCAAAAAAAACAACAGTTTTTGATAGGCTTCGCTTTAGAAACAGAGAATGAAATTGAAAATGCAAAGGCTAAAATTCAGAAAAAAAACTTAGATTTGATTGTTTTGAATTCATTGCAAGATGAAGGTGCTGGTTTTAGAAAAGAAACAAACAAAGTGACCTTTATTGATAAGAATTTTAAAATAGAACCAATGCTACTAAAATCCAAGGAAGCGGTAGCAGATGATATTATTAACAAAGTAAGAGCCTATTTTGATGTATAAATTTTTTATCGTTTTATTCCTTTTGTTTTTTGGTCAGTCACAAGCACAACAATTGAATTGTACAGTGTCAGTAAATGCACAAAGCTTAACAAATTCAAATCAGCAAGTATTTAAAACTTTAGAAACATCCCTAAACGAATTTATAAACAAAACAGACTGGACCGGTCAAGCCTACAAGCAGAGTGAAAAAATTAATTGCTCCATGTTTATAACCATTTTGTCTAATGGTGGTGACCAATTTACTGCTAGCATCCAGGTACAATCATCTAGACCTATTTACAACTCTTCCTATTCTTCGCCAGTTTTAAACTTTAATGATAAAGACTTTAATTTTAGATATACTGAATTTGAAAATCTTATTTTCAGTCCAACAGCTTTCGAATCTAATTTAGTGTCCGTGCTTGCATTTTACAGTTATGTAATTTTAGCTTTGGATGCTGATACTTTTGAATTAGAGGCGGGTCGCAACAATTTTGAAATTGCTCAAAATATTGCTAATGTAGCACAACAAAGTGGTTCCAAGGGTTGGAGTCAAAACGACGGAAATCAAAATAGATATTTTCTAATAAATGATATGCTGTCTCCTACTTATTCAATACTACGTAAATCATCTTTCGAATACCATAAGGGCTTAGATATGATGACCACAGATTTAAAATCAGCTAAAGAAAAAGTCAAAACGTCTATACTCGATATTAGTAAATTGAATGCTACAAAGCCAAATGCCTTTTTAACTCGAATTTTTTTCGATGCTAAATCAGATGAAATCGTATCTATATTTTCTGCAGGACCTAGTATTACAATTTCTGATTTAGTAAGTACTTTAAATACGGTATCGCCATTAAACTCGGCTAAATGGACTAATATCAAGTATTAATTTTCTACTTGAATGGTTCTTTAAAAATCAAATTTTATTATATAAAATCAAAATAAATGATAACTGCGCTATCAATAAAAAACTATGCCTTAATTGAGAAATTATCAATTGATTTTTCAAAAGGATTTTCTATCATTACAGGAGAAACCGGTGCTGGAAAATCTATAATTTTGGGTGCACTGGGTTTGGTGTTAGGAAAAAGGGCAGACTTGAGTTCATTAAAGAACAAAGAAGAAAAATGTATCATTGAAGCACATTTTGAAATTTCTAAATACAATTTAGCTCCTTTTTTTGAGGAGAATGATTTAGATTATGAAGAGGATACGATTATTCGTAGAGAAATTTTACCCTCTGGAAAATCGAGAGCTTTCATCAATGATAGCCCAGTTAACCTGCAAGAACTTCAAGAGTTAGGGTTGTTTTTATTAGATATTCATTCGCAACAGCAAACAAGAGAACTTTCAGATGAAAATGTTCAATTTGAAATATTAGATGCTATTGTAAACAATCAGGGTTCTGTTTTAGACTTTCAAAACCTTTTAAAAAAGTATAAGGTTGATAAAACGAAACTAAATAGTCTCTTAAAAAAGCAAGCCGATGCAGTTAAGGAACAAGAGTACAATACTTTCTTACTGAGTGAATTAGTTGATGCAAAGTTAAAAGCGGGAGAGCAAGAAGAACTAGAAAGCGAATTTGAGCAATTAAATAATGTCGAAGTTATAAAGGAATCTATTGATAAGTCCTTAGCTATTGCTAATGACGAGCAAGTAGGAGTGGTGCAAAACCTAAAAGAAATTAAAAATTCTATTCAAAAAATAGCCCCTTTTTCTTTAGAATATCAGACGCTTTTGGAACGCTTTGTGAGCTTGTCGATTGAGCTAGATGATATTTGTCAGGAGTTAAATCGGTCTTCGGAGAAATTAATAAATGACCCAGAAAAATTAGCACTTTACAATCAAAAGTTACAATTAATCTATACGCTACAAAAAAAACATCAAGTTGCGACTGTAGAGGAGTTAGTAGAAGTGCAGTCTCGACTACAAAATTCTGTTTTAGAATTAGGAAACATGGAGGAGGAAATTTTAACTTTAAATAGTAGTATTCGAGATAAGGAGATAGCTCTAGATGTGCTTGCTCAAGAAATACATGATAATAGGGAAGTTGCAGTGCCCTTACTTACCAATCAGATGATTGCAATATTAGATACTTTAGGAATGCCTAATGTTCGTTTTGATATTAAGGTTACGCTACGCGACTTTTATGTTGCTAATGGTAAAGATGAACTCCAATTTTTGTTTTCTGCTAATAAGGGAACTGATTTTGGTTTGCTAAAAAAAGTTGCTTCTGGTGGAGAGATGTCCCGAATTATGCTAGCTGTAAAAGCGATACTAGCCCGATATTCAAAGTTGCCTACATTAATTTTTGATGAAATTGATACAGGAGTTTCTGGCGAAATTGCTATTAAAATGGGCGAAATTATGAAGGAAATGAGCTCTAATATGCAAATTTTTGCGATAACTCATTTACCACAAATTGCGGCCAAAGGGAATGTACATTTTAAGGTGTTTAAATATACAGTAGGCGATGATACGCAATCAGAACTAAAGGTTTTAACAGCTGATGAGCGGGTGGTAGAGATTGCTCAGATGCTTTCTGGAACAGTTATATCTGATTCAGCCCTTAATCATGCCAAAGCTTTGCTCAACTAGAATTTTGGATTATATTTGTTATCATAAATAGAAATAAGAGTTAATCCTATAGTAAAGTAGGAAAAAAAATAATTGAATAAATACGATAGAAATGATCATAGAACCAAGAATGAGAGGATTTATTTGTTTGACATCACACCCAGATGGATGCGCACAAAATGTAAAAAATCAAATTGAATACGTAAAGTCAAAAGGAGCAATTGCTGGAGGTAAAAAAGTTTTAGTAATTGGTGCTTCAACTGGTTTTGGTTTAGCTTCTAGAATTTCAAGTGCATTTGGATCTGATGCTGCAACTATTGGTGTATTTTTTGAAAAGCCACCAACAGAAGGAAGAACTGCTTCACCAGGTTGGTACAATTCTGCCGCTTTTGAAAAAGAAGCTAAACAAGCGGGACTCTATGCAAAAAGTGTAAACTGTGATGCTTTCTCTGACGAAGTGAAGAGACAAACCTTAGATTTGATTAAAGCAGACTTAGGTCAAGTAGATTTAATAATTTACAGTTTAGCCTCTCCAGTACGCTTAGATCCTAAAACAGGTGTGTTACATCGTTCAGTTTTAAAACCTATTGGCGATACCTTTACAAATAAAACAGTCGATTTTCATTCAGGAAAAGTATCGGAAGTTTCTATTGAACCAAGTAATGGTGATGATATTGAAAATACGGTAAAAGTAATGGGCGGTGAAGATTGGGAAATGTGGATCGATGCCTTAAAAGCGGAGAATTTATTAGCTCCAGGAGCGACTACAGTTGCCTATTCTTATATTGGGCCATCATTAACAGAGGCGGTTTATAGAAAAGGTACTATTGGTAGAGCAAAAGATCATCTTGAGGCTACTGCTTTTACTATAACGGATAGTTTAGCATCCATTGGTGGTAAAGCTTATGTATCAGTAAATAAAGCTCTAGTTACGCAAGCAAGTTCAGCTATTCCTGTAATTCCTTTGTATATTTCACTTTTGTATAAGATCATGAAAGAAGAAGGTATTCATGAAGGATGTATTGAACAAATTCAGCGTCTTTATTCTGAAAGATTATATACTGGTAAAGAGGTAGCTGTAGATGATAAAGGTAGAATTCGTATTGACGATTGGGAAATGAGACCTGAAGTGCAAGAAAAAGTAGCTAAACTATGGTTAGAAGCTACTACCGAAAATATTCCTGAAATTTCAGACCTAGAAGGGTATAGAAGTGATTTTCATAATCTATTTGGTTTTGGTTTTGAAGGTGTAGACTATAAGGCCGAGGCAAATGAGATGGTAAATGTAGAAAGTATAGCTTAATACTCTAAAATTTTATATAGATGCATCCTGATTTTTAAATGTATAAAAGCATTTTAAAATCAGGGTGCATTATTTATTTATAGTATATCTTTGTCTTTATATCGTTTTAATTTTTTAATTGAAATCCCGTAGAAAACTATGTTTTTTTCTTTAATTATCCCTGTTTATAACCGCCCAGATGAATTAGCAGAACTACTAGAAAGTTTATCAAAATCAAATTATAAAGAAGATTTTGAAGTCGTTATCGTCGAAGATGGTTCTACATTAAGAGGAGATACTGTTGTAGCACAATATACCTCAAAACTTGCTATTTCCTACTTTTACAAACCGAATTCAGGGCCTGGTGATTCTAGAAATTTTGGAATGAAAAATGCCAAGGGTGATTATTTTATTATTTTCGACTCTGACTGCATCATACCAGCAAATTATTTAGTAGAAGTAGATCAATCCTTAAAACTTAATTATGTTGATTGTTTTGGAGGTCCAGATAAAGCTTTAGATAGTTTTAGCGACATTCAAAAAGCTATAAATTTTGCGATGACCTCATTTTTGACAACGGGGGGCATTAGAGGAGGATCAGAGAAAATTGATAAGTTTCAACCACGAAGCTTTAATATGGGAATCTCTCGTAAAGCATTTGAAGCCTCTAAAGGGTTTGGAAATATTCATCCTGGTGAAGATCCTGATTTATCCATACGTCTTTGGAATTTAGGATTTGAAACTAAACTTATACCAAATGCGTATGTATATCATAAGAGAAGGATTGATTGGGAAAGATTCTCAATGCAAGTCAATAAATTTGGAAAAGCAAGGCCTATACTTAATAGTTGGTATCCAGAACATACTAAACTAACATTCTTTTTTCCATCTGTCTTTATATTGGGATTTGGCTTGGCAATACTGCTGTTAGTTTTGACTTTAGATTATTTATTGAAACTTTATTTTATCTATTTTTTACTAGTGTTTTTAGTGTCTTCTTTTCAAAATAAAAGTCTAAAAATAGGTTACTTATCAGTGATTGCCGTGTGGAAACAATTTTATGGGTACGGGACTGGTTTTATAGAATCCTTTTTTAAAATTATTATTTTTAAACAAAAGCCGCAGGAGGCATTTCCGGAATTATTTTTTAAAGTATAAGATGGCAAAGATAATAGGTTTAACAGGCGGAATAGGAAGCGGCAAAACCACGATTGCAAAATTCTTTGCATCAGAGGGAGTTCCAATTTACATTGCAGATTTAGAGGCAAAGTCGTTAATGGATAGTAAAGAAATTAAAAAGGAAATTTTTGAGCTATTTGGCAAAACAGTTTTTAAAAATGAAATGTTAGATAGAGCGAAAATAGCAGAAATTGTTTTTAATGATCCTTCGATGTTGGTGAAACTTAACTCGATTGTTCACCCTGCGGTAAAAAAGCATTTTAAAGAATGGGTACATGTTCATGAAAGTGAAGACTTGCTGCTTTACGAGTCGGCGATTCTTTTTGAAAGCGGTCACTACAAAGAATTCGATTATGTTATTTCAGTGATCGCCCCTCTAGAGTCAAGGATAGCAAGAGTTTTAGCAAGAGATGATTCAACTCGAGAACAAGTTATGAGTAGAGTCAATGCGCAATGGAATGATGATGAGCGAATTAAAAAAAGTGATTTTATAATAGAAAACATTAATCTCGACGATAGTAAATTGAAAGTAATGGATATTCTTAAAATTTTGAAGATTAAACAAAATGAATAGTAGATGTTAATGTTTGGTTAATATATTATCATTCATACTGTTAAAATGTTAATTTTGAATCGATGAATAAACTTTTTTTTAGATTACTTATTTTATTAATGAGCTTATCGCTCATAGGAATTATACTTGTGCAAGTATATTGGTTCAACTCGTCGTTTAAAAATAATGATGAGCAATTTAAGTTTCATGTTAAGGCCGTGATAGGAAACGTATCTGAAAAGCTTCAAAAGCAGGAAGCTTATAGTTTTTATGATAGATACAATCACATAAAGGATAGTACAGGTAAAGTTCCTAAGAAGGAAGATTTAATGGAATTTTACTACGTTCAAAAAAATCCTAGAACTAATAAAACAATTGTTTATTCGTCAGGAATTATATCAGAGGAGTATAGTATATCACCAGCGCTTTTTGACAGAAAATTTAGTAGCGAACGATTTAAAAACTTCAGTGCTAAACGTGTAACAGAGGTTTATAACAATAATGGGATTGATAAGTCAGCAATCCAACAGAACGTTATACCAGACGTTAAAATTGAGAAATCTGGTAATTTAGATATTTTAGATAATGCACAGTTTGAAATTTTCTTTAAAGATATAGCTTCTGCAATGCCTTTACAAGAGCGTGTTTCGAATCAGACTTTACAAAAGCTTATCAAAAAAGAGTTAGAGGAGTATGGAGTTAAAACTAAATTTGAATTTGCGATATACAACAATGGTATTGCCACCAAAGTAAAATCAAATGAATTTAAGTATGATAAAGAAGCTACTTATTCCATTCCTGTTTTTACCGACAATGAGGGGAATGAGAAATATAAGCTATTAGTTACTTTTCCGCATAAGAAAAAGTTCTTATTGTCTGAGCTAGTGAGTATTACAATATTATCTATAGTTTTTACTTTGATTATTATTATTACTTATTCTAGTGCTTTAAATCAATTAATTCGTCAAAGGCAGATATCAGAGATAAAAACAGATTTTATCAATAATATGACACATGAGTTCAAAACACCTATAGCGACGATAAATCTTGCGTTGGATGCGATTAAGAACCCTAAGATTATTGAAGACAAGGAAAAGGTGTTTAAATATTTACAGATGATTCGCGACGAAAACAAGCGAATGCATGCGCAAGTCGAAAACGTTTTACGAATTTCTAAATTAGAAAAGAAAGAGCTTGATATTGAAAAAGAATCAAGCAATATAGAAGATATTATTGAGGAAGCTATTGAGCATGTAAACTTAATTCTTGAAGACAGGGAAGGAAAAATTACCACTCATTTTGATGCCTTGCGTAAGACGGTATTGGTTAATGAGGTGCATTTTACCAATGTTTTGGTAAATATTCTAGAAAACGCTATTAAATATTCACCAGACACACCTGAGATTAACATCTATACGGAGAATATTAAAGATATGATTCTTATTAAGGTTAAAGATAATGGGTTAGGAATGAGTAAGATTGCTCAGAAAAGAGTTTTTGAGAAATTCTATAGAGAGCATACAGGAGATATACACAACGTTAAAGGGCACGGGTTAGGTTTAGCGTATGTAAAAAGAATAGTCGAAGACCATAACGGTCAAGTTTATGTAGAAAGTGAAAAAGGAAAAGGAAGTACCTTTATAATAAAAATACCACTAATAAATTAGTATATGGAAAATATAAATAAAAAAATTTTACTAGTAGAAGATGATCTTAATTTTGGAGCAGTTCTAAAAGATTACCTAATGCTAAATGATTTTGAAGTAGTTTTAGCTAAGAACGGAATGGAAGGTTTTGAAAAATTCAAGAAGGACACCTATGACTTGTGTATTCTTGATGTGATGATGCCTTATAAAGATGGATATACTTTAGCTAAGGAAATCAGAGAGAAAAATAGCGAAGTGCCTATTATTTTCTTAACTGCTAAATCTATGAAAGAGGATGTTTTAAAAGGATACAAGGCGGGAGCTGATGATTACTTGAACAAGCCATTTGATTCTGAGGTTTTATTAATGAAAATAAAGGCGATTATTCAAAGAAAATCTTCTGACGTAAAAGCAGAGCAGGTTCAATTTGAATTTAATATTGGGAAGTTCCATTTAAACTCAAAGTTAAGATTCTTGAGTTTTAATGGTGAAGAGCCTATTAAATTGTCTCCAAAAGAGAATGAATTACTTAAAATGTTGATCCTTCACGAAAATGATTTAATGCCAAGAGAACTTGCGTTAACAAAAATTTGGAGAGATGATAATTACTTTACGTCAAGAAGTATGGACGTTTACATCGCTAAATTAAGAAAGTACCTTAAATTAGATGAAGATGTAGAAATTCTGAATATTCATGGTGAAGGTTTTAGATTAGTTGTAAAAAACAAGTCGTAAGAACAAATAATACAAAAACAGCTTTAGAAATTTCTAAAGCTGTTTTTTTTTTGTGAATTATATAGAGGTTGCTTTTTTGTAAATTCATACTTTTTTTTTGTTACCAATTTAACTGCAATGCAAAACAAGTATTGTCCTCTTTTGTAATGCTAAAAACGGTTGCTTCTTCTGATTCATTCTCGTGAATGATTACTTGGTCTTGAATTGAAAGTTCCTTTAAAAAATTCATTTCAAAGCTTTTTATTTTTTGCTTTAAAAGTAGGTCTGTGTCTACTAAATCAAGGCACCACTCTAGATATTTGACATTATTGACATGATTTACAATATCGAGATCAGATAGATTTACTTTACGATTAAAAAGCATTTCTTTTTCTGAACTGAATTTTATTTTTGAAAAACCTTCGGTTGTAGCTCTTAATTCAGGATAAAGTTCAAAATGGTCATAAGGTAGCGCTAAAGCTTCTGGACGCCTTTTTTGCGTATTAAAGACTGCCCAGAACGTTTCGCAACCCACTATTTTAACGTCATTGATATACATCTCTAAAGCACGGACGGACCTGGAATTCTCTAAGGTATTGATCCAAGTTTTTACGGTTATAACATCACGCCATTTAGGAAGAGCTTGAACCTCGACACGCATTCTGCTTAATACCCAAGCTTGATCATACTCCTGCATATCAGAAAAACTGATGCCACCTACATCAGAGTGTGCTACTGCAGTAAGTTGTAAAATATTACATAGATCAGTATATTTTAAGTAGCCATTGGGTAGGCATTGCGTAAAATTGATTTCCCATTCTTTACTAAAAACAGAACTGAAGTTTGGACTTATAGGCATTATGTTATTTTTTAAAATAGTACTATGATTGATTAGTAAATAATTAGTTCTTATTTACTTGTTTTATTGATATAATCAATAATTTTAGGGATAGGGGTTTCAAAGTCAAACCATTTTGTTTTTTCATCGCGTTTGAACCATGTTAGTTGTCGTTTTGCAAATCGGCGTGTATTTTTCTTTATTTCTTCAATGGCAAATTCTAAGCTTATATCTCTATCAAAATAACTAAATAGTTCTCTATATCCTACGGTTTGTAAAGCATTTAGATCTCTTTGGGTGTATAGTTGTTTTGCTTCTTGCAATAAACCTCCACTCATCATAATGTCAACACGATGATTAATTCGTTCATACATCAGTTTTCTGTCTGCTTCCAATCCTATGAGAATAGGAGTGAAGTTTCGATCGTTTTTTTTTTGATTTAAAAAGGTAGAGTACGGTTTACCAGAACCGATACAAACTTCTACAAATCGCATCATTCGTTGCGGATTCATAAGTGTTTGTGCATTTTCGAGCGATATTTTTTCAAAATATTCTGGGTCGAGTGCTCGCAGCTGATCTTGCAAGTAGGTTATTCCCAGTTTTTCGTACTGCTTTGTTACCTGCTCGCGAACTGAAGTTGGTATTTCAGGGAATTCATCAAAACCCTGTAATACTGCATTTACATACAGTCCAGAACCTCCTACCAGAATTACGTAATCGTTTGTTTGAAACAATTTGTCAATTGTAGCGATAGCTTCCTTTTCGAAATCACCAACCGTGTAGGGATCATTAATTGACTTATTTTGAATAAAATGGTGGTTGGCAGCGCTAAGCTCAGCTTTAGAGGGAACCGCAGTTCCTATTGTCATTTCTCTAAAAAATTGACGGCTATCACATGACACAATTTCGCATTGGTAATGATTTGCTAGGAGAATACTCAGAGTGGTTTTTCCGATAGCTGTAGGTCCGATAATTGTAATTAGGTATTTCATATTTATTTTAGCCCAGATAAAAGCGTAAACCCCGGACGATTGCAAGTTAGTATTTCTAAGTGTAAAAGAGCGTCCATTGGAGCTCCTTTTATGCGCTAGAAATACAACTGCAATAGGAGGAGTTGAAGTGGATAGCTGGATTGGCTTCTAATTTTTATTCATTTTTAAAGAGGCTCCACAATTGGAGCAAAAATTTGCTTTTTCAGGATTAGTAGTTGCGCCGCAGCCCTTACATATTAAGGTGTCTGTACTTTTATCATTATGATGTACACTTTTAGCAATTTCAGCAGTTACAATACCGGTGGGAACTGCGATGATACCGTAACCTAATATCATTACAAAAGACGCTATGAATTGTCCTAATGGTGTGATAGGTGAAATATCACCATAGCCCACTGTAGTTAGTGTGACGATAGTCCAGTAGATGCTGGCTGGAATACTTGTAAAACCACTTTGCTCTCCCTCGACTAAGTACATAATAGAACCTATAATTATGGTACTGATTAATACAAAATAGATGAAAACCACTATTTTACCTTGACTGGCCTTAATTGCTTTTCGTAGCTGTAATGATTGACTTGTGAATTGTGGATTGTTTAAAATTTTAAATAATCGCAATAAACGGAGCGCGCGAACTACTGAGAAAATGCTTGTCCCAATAAAAAAAAATGATAAATACATTGGCAAAATGGCAAGAAGGTCGATCACGCCATAGAAACTAAAAATATAGCTCCAAGGTTTTTGGATACTAAAAATTCTAAGCAGGTATTCGATCGTGAATAAAGCTGTGATAATCCACTCTATGAGTACAAGGGATTCGTGGTATTTGCTGTCAAAACCTTTCACAGTCTCCATCATAACAAGTAAAACACTTATTAGAATTAGGCCTAATAAAATTAAATCAAATAAACGTCCTGCTTTAGTATTTGTACCATATATAATGATATGTGTTTTTCGTCTAAAGTTGATATAATTCATTTTTATATTACTCATAAGAAGTTAATTTAGATTTGTACTAAAACTTGATAATCTTATGCATTTTATTTCTTCGAAGTTGATTTTGAATGATATTTCTTGCGTCACGGTTGTTTTGCATGTGAATAATGATGGTTTTCAAAATATCAATTTTATGTACTTGATAGTTTAAATCATAAAAAGTATACCCTTTGTAGATTCCGTTTTCGATTAAAACGGCACTTCGTTCATTGATGGTACGTCCTTTATCAACAATAATCATATTTTGATTTTCGAAACTATTTTTAGTGATAAATTCATTTACTCTTTGGTTGTATTCTAGTGGTGAAACAGTTCCTACGCAAGCACCATCGCACTCTTTAATGTTGTATTGAAAGCATTCTTTGTTGGTTTGATATAAACCAGTATACTTTTGACATAAATTGTATTCAGCAGTGATTCTAAATAAAGCATTTTTACCTTCTTGCAAGGTCGAAAACGAAGTTATTTCCTTTTTTCGTCCATCTGCCTTTTGTAATTTAAGATTCAGATATCCCTTTTTATCTAATTCTGAGTACAATGCCCACTGAAAAATACTTTTTCGTTGTGCTCTGTTTAATATGGGTTTATTGACCTTTATTTCTTCACTTTCTTTAAGTAATGCTATTAATTCACTGCCAGTTTCCTCGTAGGTTACACGAAAGACTTGTGCTTGTATTTTTTTAGATTTAGCATTTGTTCCAGTAAAATGCTGGTTGAGTCTTTTTTTTATGTTACGGCTTTTGCCAATGTAGATTAGATTTCCTTTTTCGTCATGAATATAGTAGACGCCAGTTCGAGACGGTAAACCAGAAATAATCTCAGTCAATTTTGGAGAAATTCCCTTTTCAATTTCAGTTTTTATATAATCAGAAATGATCGTTTTTTCGACATCTTTTTCAAGAAGCATTTTAAACAATTTTACGGTCGCAACAGCATCTCCACTAGCGCGATGCCTATCTGCCATGGGGATTCCTAAGGCGCGAACAAGTTTTCCAAGGCTGTAAGAGGGTTGCTCTGGAATTAATTTTTTAGCAAGTTCAACTGTGCATATTGTTTTAGCTTCAAAATTGTAACCCAATCGTCTAAATTCTGTTCGCAGAATTCGGTAATCAAAGGAGGCATTGTGTGCTACAATAATACAGTCACTGGTAATTTCTATGATACGTTTTGCTACTTCAAAAAATTTAGGAGCAGATACTAGCATAGCATTATTAATACCTGTTAGTTTAACGACAAAAGGTTGAATTGGAATTTCGGGGTTGACCAGACTTATAAATTGATCGACAATCTCGTGTCCATCAAATTTATAAATGGCGATTTCTGTTATTCCTTCTTCGTTGAACTGACCGCCTGTGGTTTCTATATCTAATATTGCGTACAAATTGTTTTATTTAAAATGGGGTGTAATGGTAGAATTAAATTTTCAAATTAAAGCTTAACTGTTGATGCTTTGCCGCGCTATTTAATTTCTACCACCAAATATACTGCTTCCAACACGAATCATAGTACTACCGCAATCAATTGCTATGGGATAGTCTCCTGACATTCCCATGGAGAGAATTTCCAAATGGCAGTTATTAGTTTGTTGCGTCTTTGCTTGATCAAAAATACTCTTTAGTTGCTGAAATTCCTTTTTTATTTGGTTTTGATTATCAGTGAAAGTCGCCATTCCCATTACTCCCACAATTTTAATATTGTGCATTTCTTGCAGATCAGCAGAAGTAAGTATGACAGTTAATTCCTCTTGGTCTAAACCAAACTTCGTTTCCTCTTCGGCAATATGTATTTGTAGTAAGCAATCAATCACGCGGTTGTTTTTTGCGGCTTGCTTGTTGATTTCTTTTAAAAGTTTAAGACTGTCAACGCCATGGATCAGTTGTACAAATGGAGCCATGTATTTCACTTTATTCGTTTGTACATGTCCTATCATATGCCATTGGATATCTTTGGGCATTTCTTCCCACTTATCAGCCATTTCTTGGATTTTATTCTCGCCAAAAATGCGTTGACCAGTTTCATAAGCTTCCAATAGATCCGAAACAGGTTTCGTTTTTGATACGGCAACAAGTGTCACGTTTTCAGGAAGTGTTGCTTTTATTGCTTTGATGTTATTTGCTATTGTCATTTGATGCTGTTTTTAAATGTTTTTAGCTTAAAGTTCATATATAACTATTCCGCTTCTAAACTTAGGTTCAATATACGTACTTTTTGGAGGCATTATCAGATTAGCATCAGCTAATGCTTTTATTTCGTTGATGTTTGAAGGGTAGAGGATAAATCCAACTTTAAATTCTCCTTCATCAATTTGCTTTTTTAATTCTAAAATGGACTGTTTACCAGATAGGTACTCGATTCTTTCGTCATTTCGTAAGTCTTCAATATTTAAAATAGGAAGTAAAATGGAACTATATAAGATTTGCGTATCTAGGTTTTGTAAAGCATTGTTAGAATTTTCTACACTTTCACGCAGACGTAAGCGATAGAACTCATTGTCAAGATACATTCCAAATTCATGATTGGTAACAGGTTGGTAAGGCTGTTGATCTTTATTTTCGACAATGAATTTTTCACTTAATTTGTGAATAAATTCGGTTTTACTCCATCCATTTAAATCCTTAATTAACCGATTAAATTCATATATCTTAATTGTATTTTCGGCGATCAAATAGCTCAATAAATGTGCTTTATTCTCATCTTGAGGATTTTCTTCAGATAATAATCGGGCCGCCTCCGAACGATGGTGACCATCTGCGATGTAAAAGGAATCAATTTTCAAAAAAGTATTTTGCATCCATTTGATTTGTTCAGCATCATCAATTTTCCATAAATAGTTAATTTCTTTTTTAGTGGTCGAAAATTCAAAATCAGCCAATTGCTGAGTTTGGTTATAAATCCAACTTTCTATTTCTTTATTATCAGGATAGGTCATCAAAACCGGTTCTGTATTGAATTCAGAATGATGCATGTATTCTTTCAACAACCGAACCCTAAAAGCAAGCGTTTCTTCATGCTTTTTAATTGTATTGTTGCGGTAATCTTGAATAGATGTTCCAACTATTATACCGGTGTAAGATTGTGTTTTTGTAACAATTTTATGAATGTAAATTGCTGGTTGATCATCCTTCACCAAGATGTTCTCAGTTTTGAAATCTTGATATTTTTGATGTACTTGGCGGTATCTTTTCTCAAAGGTTACCGTTTCTTGATTGTTGTAGGCAGGTTTTATGACATGCAAAAACGACAATGGATTAAAATCCAATTGGGCAGCTAACTCTGCTGTTACATATTCCTCATAAGAACGGCAGGTTACTAAACAAACTTTATCTCGCGTAGGACGAACTGCTCTAAAAGGAATTATTTTTGCCATATTGGGTTTGGTTTAAAAAACAGAAAAGCAGCAAGAAACATGGTTTTTGTTCTTGCTGCTTTTAAAGTATTTAAACTAGTTAAATTGTTTCGAAATTTTTTCCGCTTTTTTACTTTCGCTATAATCATAAAATCCTTCTCCAGATTTCACGCCTAGTTTACCAGCACGAACCATATTTACTAGTAGAGGACAAGGGGCATATTTTGGGTTTTTGAAACCATCATACATTACATTCAAAATAGCCAAACACACATCTAAACCAATAAAATCAGCTAATTGTAGCGGTCCCATTGGGTGTCCCATTCCTAATTTCATCACAGTATCAATTTCATAAACACCAGCTACTTTGTTGTATAAGGTTTCGATCGCTTCATTAATCATTGGCATCAAAATTCTGTTAGCCACAAAACCAGGATAGTCATTTACTTCCACCGGAGTTTTTCCTAATTTTTCAGATAGGGTCATGATTGTTTTAGTAACTTCATCGCTAGTATTGTACCCGCGAATGATTTCAACTAATTTCATAATTGGCACTGGATTCATAAAGTGCATACCAATAACACGTTCCGGATAGGATACTACAGCTCCAATTTGTGTAATGGAAATAGAAGAAGTATTTGTTGCTAAAATAGTTTCGTGAGAACAAGCCTCATTCAACTGCTTGAATATGTTTAGCTTAAGCTCCACGTTCTCAGTTGCAGCTTCAACTACTAAATCAGCTCCTACAACACCATCTTTAATATCAGTATAGGTTATTATATTTGTAATTGTTTTTGCTTTGTCCTCGGCAGTAATGGTTCCTTTGGTTATCATTCTGTCTAGATTTGCGGCAATCGTAGCCATTCCTTTATCTAATGATTTTTCTGAAACATCTATTAATTTAACGGTAAATCCGCTTTGTGCAAATGTATGAGCAATTCCGTTACCCATTGTTCCTGCACCTATTACAGCTATTGTTTTCATGTAAAGTATATTTAATTTTAAAGTCTTCTCGTTTAACTTTTAAATTCGAATTTGATTATTATTTTTTGAAGCAATCAATAATTTGATAAGCGACTTTTAAGGCCTCTGTTGCTTGTTCTAACGTAACTATAGGGGTAGAGTCATTTATTATAGCATCAGCAAATGTTTCTAATTCATCTAGGATTGCATTATTTTGCTCCACATCTGGATTCGAGAAATAGATTTGTTTTTTAACACCTTCTGCATTTTGTAAAATCATATCAAAATCACCAGGAACTTCTGGAGCATCTTTCATTTTTACAACCTCACATCTTTTCTCTAAGAAATCAACAGAGATGTACGCATCCTTTTGAAAAAAGCGAGTTTTGCGCATATTTTTCATCGAGATTCTGCTGGCAGTAAGATTAGCTACACAGCCATTTTCGAATTCGATTCGAGCATTTGCTATATCAGGTGTATCGCTTATAACGGATACACCGCTTGCACTAACATTTTTAACTTTTGATTTTACCACGCTTAAAATCACATCAATATCGTGTATCATTAAATCTAATACTACAGGTACATCGGTACCGCGAGGATTAAACTCAGCCAGTCGATGGGTTTCGATAAACATTGGATTTTCAATCATGTCTTTCGAAGCAATGAAAGCGGGATTAAAACGCTCCACATGTCCTACCTGGCCTTTTACCTTGTATTCATTTGATAGAGCAATAATTTCTTCGGCTTCCTCAAGCGTATTAGAAATCGGTTTTTCGATAAAAACGTGCTTGCCTGACTTGATAGCAACTTTAGCACATTTGTAATGAGAAAGCGTTGGTGTTACAATATCAATAACGTCTACAGCGTGAATCAAAGTAGCAATCGTACTAAAGTGTTTGTATCCAAATTCTTTTGCTATTTTATCAGCATTCTCTTGATTAGGATCGTAAAATCCAACTAATTCATATTTCTCAGATTGTTGTAATAAACGCAAATGTATTTTTCCTAAGTGACCAGCACCTAATACTCCAATTTTTAGCATAATAATGTTCTTTCCACAAAAATAGCAATTAAAATTAAATTTCTGTTTTTTAGAATCCCAAAATCCATTTTAATATGCTAATATGTTCATTTGAATTTTGCAACTTGTTTATTGCCATTTTAACTTCTAATTTTACAAAAAATAAAATTTTAATTTTGAAAGACACATCCAAACATCAAGGCCTTAGAAATCAATTAGTAAGTGTTTTACAGCAGAAGGGAATCACTGATGTAAATGTGCTAGCGGCAATAAAAAAGATACCTAGACATCTGTTTTTGAATTCTAGCTTTGAGGATTATGCCTACCAAGATAAAGCTTTTCCTATAGGAGCGGGGCAAACTATATCGCAGCCTTATACTGTTGCTTTTCAATCTGAGCTTTTACAAATTAAAAAAGATGATAAAGTTTTAGAAATTGGCACGGGTTCTGGTTATCAAACCGCTGTTTTATGCTTAATGGGAGCGAAGGTATATAGTGTCGAAAGGCAGAATGAATTATTTAAACAAACTTCAACTTTATTACCCAAATTAGGAATCCGACCTAAGCATCTCACTTTTGGTGATGGATACAAAGGTTTACCAACCTATGCGCCATTTGATAGTATTATAGTTACTGCGGGTGCACCTTTAATTCCGAAGCCTTTGATGGCGCAATTAAAAATAGGAGGTAGGCTCGTTATTCCGTTGGGTGAGGATGTTCAAATTATGACCTTACTTATTCGCAAGAATGAAACACAATTTGAGAAACATGAACTAGGTGAATTTCGATTTGTTCCTTTACTTGAAGATAAAAATTAAAACATTACCATTGATCAGAATATTTTTTTATTGCGCTATTAGACCAATATAACGCTCTAAACATTCTTTCTCTGTTTGAGCAATAAAGGATATAAATGCTTCTTTATTATCAGTGCTTATTGCTTGAAATAACAGTTTTTCATAGATAGTTTCATTTTGGTTATCTCCTTTACTATTTACGTTTACGTAGCCATGCTGCAGTAAAATAAAGCTTTGTACTAAGCGCGCAGTCTTACCATTACTAGTGCCAAACGGTTGAATTCGATACAACTTTAAATGTGTTTCCGCTGCTAAAATGACGGGATGAATTGTGTTTTTATGACTGTCATACCAATTAAAAAAGGTGTCCATTTCCTTTATAAGTTGATCAGGATGACATACTGAAGTGGCATTTGTTTCCATTTTAATTTCCGTATTTCTATACTTTCCTACATCATCTAATTGGATTCCTCTTGCTAAAAGGTGATGAATTGAAAGTAACTCTTTTTCTGTCAAAGCACTGTTTATTTCTACCAATGATCTAACATAAGTAATAGCTTCAACGTGGTTAATAACCTCTAAATGCTCTTTCATAGTTTTACCGGCAATAGTCAATCCTTTATTGATAACAAGATCAGTTTCTTGAAAAGTTAAGGTATTGCCTTCCAGACGATTATTATCAAAAGTGAATTCTAAATCGAGTAGCTGTATGACTTTATTAGATTCAAATTGACGAAATGTATCAAGTTTTGCTTTGAGTAAGTCGATTTCATCTAAAAGTTTTTGTAATGGCTTTGATATGCTGTTTAAAGAGTTGTTTCTAAGTTTCTTAATTTCCTCTTGTGCTTCAATTAGAGCTTCTAGAGCTAATTTTTCATCACCTAATTCATGAATGATTTTTTCTTTTAGCCACGTAATCATTATTGTTTCGTAATCTATTTCTAAAATAGCTGCTAATTTAATTACCTGTTCTTTGGTAGGTTTACGCGATCCATTTTCAAATTTACTAACTAAGGCTTGATCAATTCCCATTAACTGCGCTAACTCTCGAGTTTTGAGCCCTTTTTGTTCCCGGCCATTTTTAAGTAAGGTCTTCATTAGTGATGCTTTAGTACGTCTTGACAATTTTAGTCATCAGTTGGTGTGAAAAAAAAGTACTTTAGGAGATAAAGCACTTTGTTATGTTAGTTGTTGTACACCTTTTTGATTCTGTCTATATCTCGTTTAGTGTCTTGCTCTTTTAAAGATTCCCGTTTGTCATACGTCTTTTTACCACGGCATAGACCAATTTCTAATTTGGCCATTCCTTTTTCATTAGTAAATAATTTTAAAGGAACAATTGTTAACCCTTTGGCTTGTACACTGCGAGCCAGGCTTTTTAATTCTCGTTTATTTAAAAGTAACTTTCGTTCGCTGCGTGCTTTGTGATTGAATTGATTACCGAAAGCATATTCCTCTATATAGGTATTAATGGCAAAAAGTTCATTATTGCTAAATTCACAAAAGCTTTCTGTAATATTTGCTTTTCCTAGACGGATTGATTTGATCTCAGTACCTGCTAATACTATTCCAGCAGTAAATTTCTCGATTATTTCATAATCAAATCGAGCTCTTTTATTTAATATGTTGATTGTTTTAAGCATAGGATACAAATGTAGGAACAAATGAATAAATCATCACTATTTTTTGTAAAATTGATTTAAATTTGTGCCATGGAAAATCAAGCTTCAAAAGATCCATTGCATGGACTTACTCTTAAATTTATTTTAGAACGATTAGTAGCTCATTATGGTTTTGATACCCTAGGCGAATTAATAAGCATAAAATGTTTTAATGATAACCCTAGTGTGAAATCGAGTCTCACTTTTTTGCGCAAAACCGATTGGGCTAGAAAAAAGGTAGAAGAATTATATGTTGATTCAATTACCAAATTTCAAGACTAGTTTTTGTGCGTTCTTTATTTCTAATTAGGATAAAAATTCTTTTTTGATAATTAGAAAATAATTGACTTTTACTACTTTCTTAACAACGAATATACAGCCGAGTCTAAAAAGCGACCTTCAAAGTATTGATTTTCTTTAAAAAGTCCTTCTTGTACAAAGGCATTTTTCTCTAATACTTTTGCGGAAGCATAATTTTCTGGAGCTATTACAGCCTCAATCGAATGTAAATTCATTGTTTTGAAGCCAAATTCGATTAATTTTTTAACAGCTTCTGAGACTAATCCTAAGCCACTATAGGTAGGATGCAAAATATAACCAATTTCAGCTCTATAATTTTCTGCATTTATTTTATAAAAACCAGCAACACCAATTAAAGTGTTGTTTCCTTTAAGTGTAATTCCCCAGTTGATTCCTTCTGATGATTCTATTTTCGAATCTATAGAGGCAATGTGATCAAGTGCTTCCTGTAAATTTGTAACAAGTGGTCTTGGAATGTATTTCATTATTTCGGTGTCAGAGCGTAGTACAAACATTTCGTTTACGTCAGTAGAAACCACTCGTCTAAGAACTAATCGCTCTGTTTCAAGAATAGGAAATAGTTTAAAATTTATATTGATCATTTTTAATTGAATTATAGTATTTCTATTGAAAAGGTAGCTTCAAACTGTGCATTTGGTTCCAGCAGTTGAATACCTTCTTTCTCAAAAAGATTCCCTGTGCTATTTTCTGTATCAGAGTAGCCATACCAAGGTTCAATGCATAGGAAAGGGGCATTTATTTTCGTCCAGATACCTAGATGAGGAAAATGAGGGAATTTTATCTTAACATATGGATGCTTGTTTTTTAAAATCGTGATAGATTTCGATTCTAGTTGTTTAAATATTAGGGCATCGTTTTTAAATAGTTCATAGTTTAACGGAACACTTTTGTCTTGCGAAACTAAAATAGAAGTTTTGTCAACAATTAAATTATTTTCAAGAAGGTTGTATGTCAGTACTTCTTCTCTTTCAAATGCTAAAGAATAATCCTCAAAATTTCCTGGGAGTGCAACTGCTGGATGAGCTCCAATACTGAAAGGTAAGTTCGAATTCTCCTTATTAATGACGATATACTTAAAAGTTAATTCCGAAGCGTTTAGTACGTACTGAATTTGTAACTCGAATTGAAAGGGATAAATCGCTAAAGTTTCTATTGAAGATTGAAGCGAGAAAGTAACACTATTTTCTATTTTGTGTAGAACTTCAAAAGTAGTGTCCCTTGCAAAACCATGTCTAGGTAAGTTATAATTCAAACCCTTATGCTGGTAACTATTGTTTTTTAGAGTACCTACAATTGGAAATAATATTGGAGAGTGTTTTGGCCAGAACGCAGTGTCTCCTTCCCAGATATATTCTAAACGGGTCTTGGTGTTTTTTAATGAAAAAAGTTCTGCTCCTAAATGATTTATAGAGGCGCTAAAATTACCGCTGCTTATTGTTGTTTTCAAAAAGAATGTTTTTAAGTTTTGTTGATTAAATAAGGTAAAGATATTTTTTAATTTTGTAAATCAATTGCTGTTTCTTGTAACTTTCTAATTGTTCTAGCAACTTATAGCTAGTTGTACTTCTTTTATAAAATTTAATTTAGTGCTGCATAATTTTTGTTAATTTGCTTTATAAACATTTCTACTTATGAAAAAATTTCGCTTCAAGGCTATTTATCAAATGGCTTTATTATTGGGTGTTACTTCCCTGTGGGCGCAGCAAACACCTGCTAGTTCTGTGGTTACACCAATTTCTAATTACAATTATCACGATGCTTTTGCTCCATTTTTCTACTCTAAAAATGGAACATCAACTCGATCTGCTAGTGGCCAGCCAGGTGCTGAATATTGGCAAAATAGAGCTGATTATGTTTTAACAGCAAAATTGAATGAGGTTAACAATGAAATTGTTGGTACAGATATTATTACTTACACTAATAATAGTCCGGATCAAATGAAGTTTGTTTGGATGAATGTCGACCAAAATCTTTTCAGAGACGATTCTCGCGGTAACGCTGTTGTACCTATGACAGGAAGTCGTAATGGAGCGAGAGGAGAGATTTTTGACGGAGGTCACAAAATTAAGTCGGTTAAAATTTTCTCATCGAATAAAGGAAAAGTAACAGAAAGTGACGCCAAATACGTAATATCTGATACTAGAATGCAAGTTTTTTTACCCGAGGTTTTAAAAGCTAAAGGTGGATCAGTGAAAATAAAAATTGACTTCTCTTATATCTCTCCAAAAGAAGGTTCAGATAGAACAGGTGTTTTGGATACGAAAAATGGAAAAATATTTACAATTGCTCAGTGGTACCCTCGTATGTGTGTGTATGATGATGTACGCGGATGGAATACTAACCCATATTTAGGGGCTTCGGAATTTTATTTGGAATATGGAGATTTTGATGTAAATATTACAGCACCAGCAAACCATATAGTAGTTTCTTCAGGAGAGTTGGTAAATCCTACAGCTGTATATTCAGCTGCTGAGCAAACAAGATTAGCACAAGCTAAATTAAGTGATAAAACGGTTCTTATTCGTACTGCGGCAGAGGTTGCAGCCAAAGCGAATATAGCTACTACAGCTACAAAAACTTGGCATTATAAATTAAAAAATGCAAGAGATTTATCGTGGGCGTCTTCAGCTGCATTTATATTAGATGGTGCCAAAATTAACCTACCTAGCGGAAAAAAATCATTGGCATTGTCTGCTTATCCAGTGGAGAGCGACGGAAATGATGCTTGGGGACGTTCGACAGAATATACTAAATATTCTATCGAAAACTATTCAAAACGATGGTTAGAGTACTCTTATCCTGCAGCAACAAATGTAGCAGGTAATGAAGGTGGTATGGAGTATCCAGGAATCGTTTTTTGTGGATGGGAAGCTAAAGGAGAATCTTTGTGGGGAGTTACAGATCATGAATTTGGTCACAATTGGTTCCCAATGATTGTAGGTTCTAACGAACGTTTATTTGCATGGATGGACGAAGGGTTTAATACTTTTATCAACTCCCTAAGTTCAAAGGATTTTAATAACGGAGAGTTCAAGGAAGGTCCATCTGATTTACATAGAATGGCCGAAGTGTACACAAATCCTAAGCTAGAGACAATAATGAGTTCTCCTGATAATATGAAGGAGGCTAATATTGGTTTGTTATGTTATTCTAAACCAAGTGCAGGATTGATTATTTTGCGTGAACAAGTCTTAGGAGCAGAGCGCTTTGATTTAGCATTCCGCACTTATGTTGAACGTTGGGCATACAAGCACCCTACACCTGATGATTTCTTTAGAACGATGGAAAATGTTGCAGGAGAAGATTTAAGTTGGTTTTGGAGAGGTTGGTTTGAATACAACTGGCGTTTTGACCAAGGAATCAATTCAATCAAATATGTAAAGAATGATCCAAAACAAGGTGTGGTTATTACTGTAGAGAATTTTGAAAAAATGCCGATGCCAGTGGTTTTAGATATTAAATTAAAAAGCGGCGGAGTTGAAAGAGTGAAATTACCGGTTGAAATCTGGCAGAGAAACACTTCATGGACTTTCAAGCACAATTCAACAGAGGAAATAGAAAGTATTACTCTTGATCCAGATCGTGCATTCCCTGATAGCAATGAAGCAAATAATGTTTGGTCGGCTGCTACTAGTACTCTTGAAAAAGATCTAATATTAGATGGTTATTTAGGTGTATTTAGTACAGCGAAGGCACCAATGAAAATCACTTTTTCAGAAAAGAATAGTACTTTAAATGCTGAGATTACTAATTATCCAACATTCAGCTTAGAGCCAATCGGAAAAGATTTATTCGAATCCAAAAGAGCAGGACTTAAATTTCAATTTAATAATGATAAATCAGGATTTGAAATGATTATTAGTGATGGTCAAAAGATACTTTTTACTAAAGAAAAATAGTTAAGATCTCATTAAGAAATAAAAAAACCAGCTGTAAAGCTGGTTTTTTTTATGCCTATAATTTATAGTATTGATTCCTTTTTAGTTCTAAATATAGTCCATTGAAGTAAGGATGATAAAATGATAGTTAAGGTAGCTCCAATAAAATTGAGCCATAAATAACCTAGTTTTTCTTCACCACTAGGATAAATGTAGATCGCATAATAATAGATGATAAAAATTGTCATTTGACTCACCAGTGCACTGTAAAAAATGGCCTTAGCTTTCACGTATTTTACATAGAAACCAACAAGGAAAATTCCTAGTACTGTACCGTAAAATATAGAACCAATGATATTAACTAATTGGATCAGGTTTTCAAAGAGGGTACCTATACATGCAAATAAGATTGCTACGACACCCCAAAATAAAGTAAAAAACTTAGTAGCATTGAGATAGTGTTTGTCTGATTTTTCAACCTTCAAATTTCGTTTATAGATGTCTATCGCTGTAGTCGAAGCTAAAGCATTTAATCCCGACGCTGTAGATGACATTGCTGCCGACATGATAACGGCCAATAATAAACCAATTAATCCTTTAGGGAGGTAATTTAAAATAAAGTGAAAGAAAACATAATCTTTGTCATTTGTCTCACTGCCGCTATCTGCTTTTAAAATAATTTCTTTAGCTCGATCGCGTAAATCTTTTTCTTTTGTGGATAATGCGACTAGCTCCTTTCGTAAAATCGGGTTGTCATAATCTTGATTAAGTTGGTCGATATATAGAAGATTAATTACTTTTTTGTCCTCGGATAAAGCGTCTAGCTTTTTCTCTAAAGTATTATACTCGTCTTTATAAGCTGATTTCTCAATAGTAACTTTATTGTTAGGATTAAAATTTAAGGGAACAGGATTAAATTGAAAAAAAACAAAAACCATAACACCAGTTAGCAAAATAAAGAATTGCATAGGCACTTTTAACAAACCATTCATGATCAAACCCATTTGGCTTTCTCGTACTGATTTTCCAGATAAGTAACGTCCTACTTGCGATTGATCTGTACCAAAGTATGCTAAAGCTAAAAAGAAACCACCGGTAATACCGCTCCAGAATGTATATTTTTCTTCTGGATCTGTAGAAAAATTAACGATGTTCATTTTATCATTAGCCCCAGCAATATGAAGTGCGTTACTGAACGTCATGTCATTAGGTAAGTAATGTAGAATTAGAAAAAACGTAATTAGCATTCCTGACATAATCACGAACATTTGCTGCTTTTGAGTTACGTTTACAGCTTTAGTTCCACCAGAGAAGGTATAAAATATAACCAAAACACCAATCACGATATTCATATAGGTAAGATTCCAACCTAAAATTGCAGATAGAATAATTGCTGGTGCATATATTGTAAGTCCAGTTCCTAAACCTCGCTGAAACAAGAAAAGTATCGCAGCAAGTGACCTTGTTTTTAGATCAAATCTTTTCTCCAAGTATTCATAAGCAGTATAAACTTTATATTTATGGTAAATAGGAATAAAAGTCAAACAAATAACAATCATGGCTATTGGGAGACCAAAATAGAACTGAATAAAGCCCATTCCATCATGATAGGCCTGTCCGGGAGTAGATAAAAAAGTAATCGCACTGGCTTGCGTAGCCATGACAGATAAACCAACGGTGTACCATGGCGTTTCGTTATTTCCTAATATAAAATCTTCTACATTTTTGCTTCCTTTCGTTTTCCAAGAGCCGTAACCTACAATAAATAATAAGGTAACAATAAGTACAATCCAATCAAATAGTTGCATAGGTTAGGAGTATAGTTTCATAATTAAACAAAAGACCAATATATAAATGGCATTTGCCACTAGAACTAAGGTGTAGTTCTTTTTCCAAATTTTAGTTTTTTTAATTTCCATAATACTATTTTATGTCTTTGTTTATTTATTTAGGTTCGTAGCGCTTTTTTGTATTGATATCATATTAGATAGTAATCGATACGCACCAGATACGCCTTCGGGTAGTTCTCTAAATAGACTTAGGCCTGTGTAAATGTAAAATCCTTTACCGTATGGAGCTACTAAAAGAGCTCCGTTTTTAGGGCTTTCTCCTTTGTCATTAGAGGATATAATTGGGGTAAAGGCGCTGTCGAATGTATTTGGGTAATATAAACCTTGCTCTTGAGTCCAACCTTCAAAATCTTTAGCTGTTATTTTATTCGGATAGTTCAATATAGGGTGATTTGGTGCTAAAAAGCGAACTTCAGCATTTTCTTCTGTTACGCGATCGCGAGAAATAGTTAGTGGATAAGGTGCTATATTAGCTGTGCTAGCTCCTTCTGGAGTATTGTATTGAACAATCATTGTTTTGCCTTCTTTTATGAAATCAAAAAGGATTTGTTGTTTTGCTTGTAAATTAGGAAGCACATTGTAAGCTCTGATACCCGTAATAATTACATCTAAAGGTTTAATTTTTTCCGCTGTAATATCCTCTGGAGTAAGTATAGTTACTTGGTAACCCATTTGCACCAAGCTTTCTGGCACTTCGTCACCAGCACCCATGATGTAACCTATTTTTTGATCAATAATTTTTAGGTCTAATTTTATAAATTTTGCTTCTGCAGATTTTAAAATTTGTTGTTTGGTGATGTGTGGGTAATCAATTATAATTTGTTCTTTGTCAAGGTTGTTGTTATTAACAGTAGCAATTGCTTTGGCAGTTACTTCAGCATTAGTTTTTGGAGGTGTAACTTCAAAGGAAACAATTTGCTCCATATCTTTCTTTTCAAAAGAAAAACCAATTGATGCAGGAGTAACAATCCAATTTGGTGGTAGGTCTAATTTTAAATCTCCTGCAACCTTATCTTTACCCGCTTTTACTTTCACTCGTATAGCTTTGCTATTGTTTGCATTAAAAAAGACAACTTTATTAATGATTCCGGTTGTTACTTCTGGGACAATATCCAGAAAGTTGTACATTTCTCCTTTTACATTATCGTTGTATTTGTAGATAACAGTTCGTTCAAAAGGAATCTCAACCCCGTTAATATCAAGAGTAAATTGCACTTTTATATCTCTAATGATATCCGGAATTCCAATATTTTGTTGATCATTTACCACATACATACCCACAGTTCCCTTATCTTTTAGCCAATAAGGTTGTGTGTAAGAACTGTTATCAGGAATTTGAATATCTAAATTTATATTCTCTAAGGCATTGTTTTGTAGTGTTTTATTGAATATCGTTGTTTTTTGATTAGGCAATGTAGTAATGTTAACTAGCTTCATTGGAACTGTAGAGCGGTTAATTGCTTCAAGTTTTATACGGATGCTACTTCCAGGACTTGCTTCTTGAGTAGTCGAAGCTGCCTCAAGATACAAACCTGCGCAAGATGATATGATTTTTTTAATATCGGAGGTTTTGATGTTTTTCCAATGTTCTTCTTTTAAAGCTTGTATCATTGTGTAGGCTTTTGCCAAATCTGGAATACTAGCTGATGGGTCAGCGAAGTTATATTTTGCTGCTATTTGCGTAATTAGTTCTCCAATAGCTTTTCCTCCAGCAACTCTGTTCCAACTTGTATCGATACCTTCAAATATATTTTCTTTATCTTTTAGGGAATCACCATTCAATAATTCAAGATAATCAACATCTTCACCGCGGCTTCCTGTACTACCAAACCCTTGTGATTGATGACTTGAGCGACTTAATGCAGCAATTTCTTGGTTTGATTTTCCAAGGTTAGCATAGTATGTTCCAGTTTTAATAGTTGTTAATCTAATTTTGTCGGCTGCATCAAATTTTTCTTGAGTTCCATAGAACCACCACGAAGTATTGAAAAATTGACGTTTGGGCTGCCACGGTTGTAGGTATTTTAATTGTTCAGGAAAAGCGGTAGCGTTGTTGGCTAAGTTAAAACTCTCAACACTTAAAATTGCCGAAGCGGTATGGTGTCCGTGTGTTGTTCCTGGGGAACGATGATCAAAACGATTGATGATTACATCTGGTTGAAATTTGCGGATAGCCCACACTACATCAGATAGTACTTTTTGTTTATCCCAAATTTCTAAAGTCTCATTTGGATTTTTAGAAAATCCAAAATCATTGGCTCGGGAAAAAAATTGCTCGCCTCCATCAATTTTTCTAGCTTCAATTAATTCTTGCGTTCTTATCACTCCAAGAAGTTCTCTTAGCTGCGGTCCAATCAAATTTTGTCCACCATCTCCTCTAGTTAAGGACAAATAGCCTGTCCTTGCTTTATTTTTATTAGCTAAATAGGAAATAAGTCTGGTGTTTTCATCATCTGGATGAGCAGCGATGTACAGGACAGTTCCTAAAAAATTAAGTTTTTGAATTTGATTATAAATTTCAACAGCGTTTGGTTTTTCTGGTTTTTGAGCCAAGAGTAGCTGCGATGCGAAAACGAATAGTAAAAAAAACGAAATTTTATTTTTCAACATTATATTAGAATTAAATTGCGGTAGCTTCAAAAGTAGTAATTAAAAATTTTTATAAATCTAATAAATAATAATTTAACAAAAGTTCAAGTACTATTAAACAAAAAAGAGAACAACATTTCTGAGTTCCCTTTTTTACATTATTGTATGGAATTAATCTCTATTCCGACCTTTGTTTCCATGTCGGTTATCGTGACCTTTTTTATCTTGTTTTTTCGAATACCTTTTATTATCAGCATACCTTCGGTTGTCATTGTATCTATTACTGCGCGAGTAGTTAGGCCTTTGAGTGTAACGTTGCTGTACCTGTCTGCTTCCAATATTTCTTTGGTAATGTCCTCTGTACCCAACTCTATAATCTCTTCTGTGATTTTTGAAATTATTGTAAGGTGTTCGTCCATGGTAATTGTTCAATACCACTTTATAACCACTGTACAAGTCATAGTTTCGGTATTGTCTTGGTAAGTACCTAGATCGTACCCATCTGTTATTTCCAAAATAAATAAATTGGGATGCCCTGATATCATAATATGCTTGTACATCAGGTAAATAATAGTAATCTATATTTGTATAACCTACAGGTCCCCATGAAGGTTGCGCTCCTATATTTACATTAACGGAAAGCTGTGCAGTAGTTGTGTTAGCGATTAAAAGTACTATTCCAAAAGCTAATAGTTTTAAAGTTTTCATGACTTTTATTTTTTTAAATTATCTTTTCTTCTTTTTACAGATTTCCAATTACTGTGCCAAAACATGATAGTGCTGATTTAGATAGTGCTTAACTGGCGCAAAAAAAAAAAGAAACGTCCGAGCGTTTTTTTTTTTTTTTTAGTATAATTACTTATTTTTAGAATGACCGCTTTTGCCCTTATTATCCTTACTGTTTTTCTTATAACTTTTACCACTGTGTTTAAAATTCTTGGTACCAATTGTTTTTTGAGGCTTTCCTTTGTACCCTTTATAATATTTTACCTTATGTGTTTTAAAATAAGTATAGGGACTTTTACCGTGATAGTCATTTAAAACAACTTTGTAGCCATTATAAAGATCGTAGTTTCTGTAAGAACCAGGTAAATATTTGTTTCTATTCCATTTACCATTCCCAAAATAAATAAATTGCGATGCTCTAATATCGTAGTAGGCCTCGACGTCAGGTAAATAATAATAATCAACATTGGAGTAGCCTACAGGTCCCCAAGCAGGTGGTGTGCCTATATTTACATTTACTGCAACTTGTGCTTGAGATTGTCCTGCTATTAGAAAAAGCAGGGCAATAAGTATTGATTTTAAATTTTTCATATTTTCTTGATATTATGTTTTGTGAATTTATACGCTCGCTACATTTTAGTGTTTTCAACAACTATGCCAATGGAATTAAATTTGAATTGCAGTAGGGTTTGCATCAAATAAAAAGGGAAAGATTATAACTTATAATCTTTCCCTTTTTTACAATTAAGCTGTACTGATATTATAGTAACAGTATCAATAAAAGAACAATAATAATAATTGCGCCAACAGATAAATATACTCCATTACCTGTTGATTTCAAATCAGTTTTGATTTCTTTAACCTCTTTTCGAAGTTCTTTTTTTTCAGCACGACTCATATCAGATTTGTCCATTTCTTTGATTTCCTCTAGACGATCTAATTTAAGTTGTACTGCAGCAGGAACTTCTTTAGCCGCAGGGTTTTTTTCATTTGCCAACATCGTTGTTGGGAATACGCATAATGACATTAACATTATCATTAAAAAGAAGTTTAATTTTTTCATTTGTTATTGGTTTTAATTTAAACGGTTATTTTTATAAAGATACTTACTATTTACGGTTTTGAATTGTAAAATTTTATTGAAAAATTGTAATATTCTCATATTTGTAAATTAATCGATAATTTTTAAAGTAGGTTGTTAATTAATTGTAGCCATTCACTTATTTATATTGAACAATCTTTGGTTTAGCTAGTTCAAATGTTTGAAAACCAAAATCAACTGTTTGAAATGCATTTGTTCTAATTAAATTGTCGCCCACAAAAGGGATTGTAGGATAGTAGGAAAGGGATAATTGAAAGGAACTAAACACTAAATAATCATTACTGATCAATACCCCAATTCCAATTCTAGAAAAGGCTTTGTTTGATTTGATATTATTATCATTAGTATTAATCAAGGCAAAAGAATAATTTAGATAAGGATTTAACCTAAAACCAGCGATGTCTTTTGGAGCATACGACTGTGTTTGAAAAGTTAATATCATTTTATTGGATCCAAAAAGCGCACTGTTGAACCCTTGTATACCGTATTCTCCGTTTATACTAAGCTTGTCTCCAATAGAATTTTGTCGATTAATTCCTATTACTACTTGTGGTTTGATAAATTGTCGAATTTTCCAATTCCCAATATGAATAATATTAGTAAAGTAATTTGCCTGGAACGAAAAGGTCGTTTGCTCCGTTTTACCGTCTCTAAAAAAAGTTCCTATTTCAAAATTAGAACTTAAAAAGCCCCATTTATGGAAGGTTCCAAAGGAAAATTGAGAACCTATGTAAGGTCTCCAAAGATCATTTTTATACTGATATCCTGCCGTAATTCCGTATACACTTCCAATAGGTACATCTTCTATAATTCCATTTCTAAATATGTAACGGTCTTGAACAAACTCCCTACTATTTAAACCAATACCAGTGAGAAATAACTTTTCAGAGGAATAAAAATTGATAGGATCCAATTCTTCAATAGGACTTTCGTTGTACTGAATGTTTAAATAGCGACCAGAGATAATTAGATTAGTCGTATTGGCGCCCTCATAGTTCCCTTTTATTACATTAAAAGCTTTGGCAAGCCATAAGTCGTGCGTGCTAAATTTAAAATTTTGCCACTTGTACTCTTTTATAGGATTTTGTAATGAGTCCCTCCTAAAAAATTGACCTATGGTAATTCCACCTGCAGTTTTAGTTAAAGGGGAATAAAAAGGACGCTCAATTGCAATGCTTTTACTGTAGTAATTATCAAGATCTATGGCGTATTGAAAAGTAGTTTTTATAAAGGTATTTTTAATATTAGGGATGACATAGGCGATATCATTTGCGTTTTTTCCGTCAGAAAAACGATTTGTGAACTTGTAATCTAACTGATTTCCAGAGCCAAAAAAATTTCGATCTCTAAAACCAATTCCTATTCTGCTACTTGAGATCGAAAACTTAGGAATTGAACTCCAAGTGTCTAGCACACGTACGTATACATCTACTGAATCAGATTTTGGTGAGATTAGCTCTTCTGTAATTGTCACTCTATTCACAAAGTTTTGTGCTCTGATAATACGCTCTGTTTCTGTGATCTTAAACTCATCGTAAACACTGTTTTCTTTAAAAAGCAAAAAGTTTCTAATAGCAAATTTTTTGGTTTTAAGGTGAATGAAATTTCCAGTGCGTTCTCCCCAATTTTTAGGCAGAGCAGTGCTATCTGTATCTGAATATCCAAAAGGATCAAGAGTTATAATTTGTATTTTTCTGATAATTTTCCCCTCAGCATTTAAATGTACTTTGGGAGCAATTATTTTTTCGCTTTTGCTCGTTTGTGAAGAGCGAAAAATTAGACCATGTAAGAACTTTGTGTATTTACGTTTTTTTGAATATTTCTGAATGTTGTTATACATAGAACTAGTATCTTTTTCAGTTTTATTTACTTGAGAAAAAGATAGTTGCATTGCAAAAAGAGCCAGAAAAACGAGAATTTTCATTTCTGCTGAAATTTAAAAAACGATGATTATTTATATCTCAAAGTTTTGTTATGTAGATAATTGAAATAATTCTAAAACAGCAAGTTATTAAAATAATTCAGTTACAAATTAATTTGTAGGTGGTTCATTAGAAGTAGAGGCTTCATCCTCACTAATTATAGCAATCTTTTCTTTTTTTGTAATTTGCTTTGATCTAATTTTCCAAATAAACGTTTTAGGGACATCATTCCCCATTAAATAACCCCAAGCTTCTAAATTTTCGGTCCTGTCAAATATTATTTTAAGAATAGCTAGTATCGGTATTGCCAGAAACATTCCTGCAATTCCTGCAAGTGCTCCTCCTATAATGATACCCACTATTGATACTAAGGCATTTATTTGAACTTTCGAACTGATTATTAAAGGAACTAAAATGTTGTTATCAATTAGTTGTACGATTGCATTAACTACAACGATACCAATAATTATCGAAGCATCTGGTGTGCCTGTAAGCGATGCTATAACTGTTAATACCCCAGCGATTAAAATTCCGATATACGGTATCAGATTTAATATACCCGTGAGAATACCTAGTAAAATAAAATATTTGATTCCGATAAAGTATAGACCAGCCCCCGTTAAAATAGAAACAAATATCATTTCTAATAACAATCCTGAAATATAACTTTGTACTGATACTTTGATTTGACCTAAGATCTCTCTTAATTTGGAATGGTATTCTTTTCTAAAAAGTTTTACTAAAAAAGTGATAAAATGAGTTCGGTATAGTAAAATTAAGAAAGTGTATATAGGAATTAAAGTTAAATCTATTAAAGTATCAGATACAGATGATAAAGTGGTACCAATAGTTTCTTTTCCTTTTTTTACAGAATCTTCAGCAACATCATTCATGTATTTACGCTGTTCCCATAAACTGATATTAAAATTTGTTCTAATATGTTTTTGAACATCCGTGATGAAAATGTTAGCATTTTTGTTGATTTTATCAAAATCACTTGCAATATCGCTTATTTGGTAGGATAACACAGCTAGTATGGAAACAATAAAACAAATAAAGATTAATACTGTTATGGCAACAGATAAGGTGTGGGGAAAACGTAATTTCGAATTTATAAAATGATCGATTGGTAGTAACAATACAGCAAACAAAAAGGAGAGCAGGAGAGGGGTTAATATAGATTGTCCTACCGAAAATATGTACGTTATACCAATTAAACTGACTAAAATACAGCTTAATCTAACATAAAATGGATACCTAATTGCGTTACTCATAAGATTTTGGTTTAAAGTAGCAATTTAATGCTTTGGTTAATTATTCTAGAAGCAAAAATGAACTTTTTTAATATGCAAAACGTTACGAGATCGTTTTTATATATTACACTATTATCATTTTAAATGATAAAATAATGTATTGCATCGTACCATTATTTTTTTTTATTGTTTAATCCAGCAATCAATTACCTTATTGCTTAATAATAGAAATTCCTTTCTGAAAAAGCAGATTATTAGGGTAAACGATCATCTCTCCTTCTTCAGTAATGAGTGACACATGAAAGGCTCTTATGTCCTCTATTTCAGCTACTATTGGAAAATCTTTATCATGAATTTTAATAGTGTCTCCTATTTTAAACGGAAAAGAAAAAAACAAAATAACACCTGAAGTAATATTGCTTAGGATTGACCACTGCGCAAACATCGCTACTCCAACAACAGTAGTTATTGACGAAATAGCAATAATTATGTCCTTAGGTTGTACTCCCCAAATAATAATAAAGGCTATCAATGCAAGTATGTTTGCTAATAAATGAAGATACTTTATGACCAAATTAGTACGGTGTTCTAACCTAGTAGTTGCTACAGCAAAACGTTTTACCAGCTTAGTGGTAATAATACGCACTGCAATAAGCAAAACTAGTAAGATACCTGATGCGATTAATTCTTTCGTAAAATCGGTAATAAAGGTCATTTGTGATGGTTTTTAGGCTAAGTTACTTAAATATTCGTACACTTTATCAACGGGTAAGCCCATAACATTAGGGTAAGAGCCTTCTATTTTAGCTACACCTATAAATCCAATCCATTCCTGGATACCATAAGCTCCAGCCTTATCAAAAGGTTGGTATTTATCTACATAATAATGAATCGCTTCGTCGCTTAAAGTATGAAAAGTTACTGCCGTTACCCCAAATAGGACGTCCGTTTTGTACTTGCTTTTAAAACAAACGGAGGTAACTACCTCATGAGTTGCATTCGATAATGACTGTAAAATAGCAACGGCATCTTCTCTATCTTTAGGTTTGCCTAGGGCTTTATTATTATGCCAAACTATTGTATCACTAGTGATTACTATTTCGTTTTCTTGTAATGACTCTTTAAATGCATCTGATTTTAGAAGAGCTAAATAATTAGTAATTTCCTCTCGCTTTAGTTCGGTAGGATAGACCTCTTCAACTTCTTTAAGACGAATTTCAAAATCTAAGTCTAAATCTTTAAAGAATTGTTGTCTTCTCGGCGAACCGGAAGCTAAGATTAATTTATAGTGTTTTAATTTATCGCGTAACATTGTAGTTTATATTAAAAGTAATTATGATTATGGACAAAATTCCGAAGAACAAAATCCATTTTAAAAGTGAACTTAAGGTATGAAAATCTTCCTTCGTTTTAGCTGAAGCCATCTTTGTTGTAAAATAAAGCAAAGGTGCTAGAACGAATATAAAAGCATAACCGGTAGCTACATATAAACCATTACCAACAAAGTAATTATTGACATAGACAAGTAATGCAATTATTGGTATAAAACTTAAAACGAAGATAATTTTAGAAGTTTTATCAATACCAATAATTATTGGTAAAGTTCTCATTTTTGTAATGCCATCTCCTTTAACGTCTTCTAAATCTTTAATCATTTCTCGCAGTAAGTTGATCATGAATGCAAAGATGGCATAATCGAGAAGGATCGCAAATAAATTTGCCATCAGCCCTTGGTTTTCCTTAAAAGTAGCAGGATAGATATCAAAAACACCTATGATAATGACACTTAACGATAATACTAGTGCAACTATTATGTTTCCAATAATAGGCATTTGTTTTAGACTTGTAGCATAAATATATAACGTAGCAGCGATCAAAATAAATACGGTTGCAAAACTAGGTTTCATAATCACATTAGAAAGATAAAAACCAATACAAACTCCCGTAATATTTAGTCCAACATAGATTGAGTAGGCGCTGTTCTCGCTAATACTTTTACCCACGATTACTTTTTTGGGTCTATTAATAGCATCCGTTTCTTGATCAAAAATATCATTGATAACGTATCCTGCAGCTGCAATTAAAACAGTGCTTAAAACAAGTAATGCATATTGCCAATTATTTAGAGCTAAAGGGATATGTTGTAATTCAACAAAGTCAATTCGGAATATAAGCTGCATAAATGCAAGCATCAATAGGTTCTTGTACCTAATTAGATTTAGAAATTTCATAGGGAGCAAAGAATTAAAAGGTAAAAAAATAAATTAGTCTAATTTTCCATTAAAAGACTCCATCCATTTTCCTTGCACCTTCATGACTTGTTCTACAACATCACGAACAGCACCTTTACCGCCATTTTTATGAGAAATGTATTTTGAAATGCCTTTTATTTCAGGGCATGCGTCTTGTGGACAAGTAGGTAATCCTACTAGCTTCATCACGTGATAATCTGGTATATCGTCACCCATGTACAGTACTTGTTCTGGATTTATACCGTAAACATCCGTGTATTCGTTAAAAGTGGCTACCTTATCAGGTGACCCTAGATGAATATTTGTGATTCCAAGATTTCGCAAACGAACCCGAACGCCTTCATTACTACCGCCTGAAATAATACAAACATTATAGCCGTTATCTACTGCTGCTTTCATAGCATAACCATCTTTGATATTCATGGTTCTGTGCATCTCTCCTTCATTATTGATAAAAACGGAACCATCGGTAAGTACCCCATCCACATCAAAAATAAAAGTGGTGATTTCGTTCATTAATTCTTTATAACTCTTTGCCATTATTTTGTATTGATTGTGTTAGAATTTTATATATCGCTATTTGATTTTCATCAGTAAGGAAAGCTTCGTGTGCGGCAATCGTTTTCTCATCCTTGCGAATTGCAGGTCCTGTTTGCGATTGTGCTGGCGATAAAGTTGCTATCTTTTGAGCTGTCTCAGTAATTAAAGGTTGTAAAATAGTAAACGGAATTTGGTTTTCATCACAAATTGTTTTTCCTATTTGGTACAAATGATTCGTAAAATTATTAACAAAAACGGCAGCGACATGCAATGCTTGACGCTGTTGCGAATTGATAGCGTAAACTTTAGTCGAAATTAATTTAGCTACTGTATCAAGGAGCTGAAAATCAGTTGCGTTTTCTGCTTCCAGACAAATAGGAATAGTAGAAAAATCGACTTCTTTGTTTTTTGTAAAACTTTGCAACGGATAAAAAACACCTTTTCGGTTGGCATCAGAAATAACAGCAACGCTAACGCTTCCAGAAGTATGCACGACTAATCGGTTCTTAAAAGCTAATTGTTGCGAAACAGATGCAATAGCATCATCAGAAACAGCAACAATATAAACGTCGGCTTCGCTCAAATTTTGAATATCTGTAATAATTTGACTGTTATCTAGCAGATGAACTAGAGACTCCTTTTTTCTAGAGTAGGCTTGTACAAGTTCTATTTTAGAACTTGATTTTTGAATCGCAGTAAAAGCGCTTATTAAGTGCTGTGCTACATTTCCGGAGCCAATAATACTTACTTTAATCATGTCGCAAAATTAACAAAAAAAACGGAGTAGCACGGCTAATGTGACAAAGCATAAATTAATTGGTATAGAAACTAATTTTGATTAAAATGGTTCTTCTATGAAAGAAATCAGAATTTAATCGAGTAGGTCATTTTGGTGCAAAAAATCAAAAATTATTTTATCGACAGGTGATATCTTATCTTTATCAGCAGATGTGAGCCAAATCATTTCTTCTATTTCTGAGTTTGCTTTCAAAGTACCCGAATATTTTGCACTATAACAGGTCATTTTAACTGTTGTACTTGCATCGTGGCCATGAGCATGCGCTTCAAAAACTCCTATATATTCTAGGTTATTTTGGTCAAGATCTACACTTAGCTCTTCCTTGATTTCTCTAACAAGCGCTTGTGCATCTGTTTCATTTAATTCTCGTTTACCTCCAGGGATATAGTACTTGTCTTTTCCGAAGGTACGTGTGGATAGTATTTTTTTGTCTTGAATTTCGATCCAAGCTATTTTATCAATTTGCTTCATTTTGTTTTATACCAAAAGGTTTCGTTGCTAAATCGAGTAACCAAGCATCACCATATTTTTGGGTTAAGTAGTTGGCGATAATTTGGTTATTTTGGGTTGTTGCTTTAAAAGTTAAAGGGTCGAGTATACAATTTTCTTTCTTTAAGAACACACCATATTTTTTTTGAAAAACAATATATTCATCAGGAATCTCATTATTGAGCCCGTGCATAATAAAATGTGCTTGTCCAGAGATTATTAATTGTTCAATTTGTTTTTCGGTTAAGTTTCTGTCTATGCTTAATGGTTTTGAAAACCCAATTGAAATTGGCGATAGCTCTTTTAACACCACTTTCTCCACTAATTTTATAGTAATCGTGTTTTTATTCTCATTGATAAAGGCAGGATAAAAAGTATAAGTTTCAAAATCGCTAGTATAAAAAGAGAATTGGTATTTTCCTTTTTCGGGCAGTGCGATTTTAAAACTATCCAAAGTGCTAATTTGAATTTTTTGGTTTGTGCCGTAACTATAAAACTCGCCAGACTTAAAGGTTTTTCCAGTTGCGTTTTCAAAAACTATTGTTGCAATTATTTTTTTGTCAGAAGCTTTACAAAAGGTAAAAGGTAATGCAAGCAGGAATAAAAGTGCTAATTTTTTCATGTTCTGGTCAATTAAATTTTTTTCTTAGGTGTTGCTAATATAGTTTTTATAATAATAGTTTGTAAGGAATTAATACTTATTTACATAAAGAATGGGAATAGGTGGAAATTTTACATGAAGAAAGGAGCGCCATCTTTTGTACGATTATACAAGGTTTGAGTCTTAATTTTACATGAAGGAATATAGCAGATCACCCGACCTTGTCTCGCTTTTTTTTACTAAACAAGGACATGCCCAAAAAAACAGAAATTCAAACTGTTTTGAAGGCTTATTTTTGGTTTAAATTAACAATTGTGGCGCAATTATAGTCAACATTTTTAAGTACTTTTGTGTCACTTTTAAAAATTTTAATTCCTTACAAATGGATAAAAAAATACTGTCCTTTTTATTTTCTACGCGCCTCATGGCTGTTCTTTTTCTAGCTTTTGCAATTGCAATGGGCGTTGGTACATTCATAGAGAGTAAATACAATACGGACACTGCCAGAATAATGATTTACAATGCATGGTGGTTTGAAGCAATTATGGTTGTATTTGTTATTAACTTCATCGGAAATATTAAGCGATATCAACTAATGAAGAAAGAAAAGTGGGCAACTTTACTGCTCCATTTATCATGGATTTTTATTATATCAGGTGCTTTTGTTACACGATACATTAGTTATGAAGGTATGATGCCTATACGTGAAGGAGCTGCCGAGAATCAGTTTTATTCAGATAAAACATTTTTAACGCTTTTTGTTGATGGTGAATACAAGGGAGAAATGAAACGCAGGGCTTTTGAAAAACCATTGTTATTGTCTCCGGTTGCAAACAACAACTTTAGAATTAGCGATAAATTTGCCGATACTCCATTTGAAGTAGAATTCAAGAATTTTATCATGGGAGCTAAAGAGATTGTTAAGCCTGATCCTACAGGAGTTTTGTATTTTAAATTAGTAGAGGCTGGTGATGGAGGTCGTGAGGAACATTTCTTGAAGGAAGGGGAAGTTCAAAATATTCACAATGTACTCTTTGCATTAAATAAATACACAGAGGGAGCAATCAATATCACGATAGACGGAGATAAGAGCACGATACAAACTCCTTTTGAAGGGAATTTTATGCGTATGGCTGATAAGCTTGAAGGTGCTGTTCAAAAAGATATCGTTCAACCTTTAATGATGCGTTCGTTGTATAGTATAGGTGAGAAACGTTTTGTTTTTCCAGATCCTGCAGTTAAAGGAGTAATTGACTATGAATCGAATAATGATTACAAAGCGAAAGTGCATCAAGACGCACTTGTTTTGACTGTTAGGGCAGATGGACAAGAAAAAGATATAACAGTTTTAGGATCTAAAGGATCCATTGGTGTGCCTAAAACAGTAAAAATAGGAAACATAGAATATTCTGTTTTTTACGGAAGTAAGGCCTATGTGTTGCCGTTTAAAGTAAAATTAAACGACTTTATAGCTGAAAAATACCCTGGTACTGAGAAGAGTTATTCTTCTTTTGAAAGTAAAGTTACCGTTCAAGATCCTGAAGAAACTTTTGATGCACGTATATATATGAACAATGTTTTAGATCATAAAGGGTATCGATTTTTTCAATCCTCATTTGATCCAGATGAAAAAGGTACTGTGCTATCAGTTAATCATGATTTTTGGGGTACAGCGATTACCTATGCAGGTTATTTTATGTTATTCTTTGCTATGATGGCTATTATGTTCACCAAGGATGCGAGGTTTACGGATTTGAAAAGAAAATTAGAAGTGGTAAAGCAAAAAAAATCAAAATTACTGACCATTTTAGTGTTGCTCGTAAGTATGAGTGGATTCTCGCAAGCACACAATCATGAACATGACGCAAACGGAAATCATGAGGATCACACCGAAAGTTCTACACATACACGTGTAGCGCCAACTGAAAAGCAACTAGACTCACTACTTAATAAATTTAAGGTAAAGGAGGAGCATGCGGCTAAATTTGGCCGTTTGATTATTCAAGATGCTGGAGGAAGAATGAAACCTATCAATACTTTTTCATCAGAATTGTTGAGAAAGGTAAGTCATTCCAATAAATATAAAGGGATGAATTCAGATCAGGTTTTCCTATCGATGTCCCAATACGCGCAATTCTGGATTGAGATTCCGATAATTTACTTAAGAAGCGGTAATGATAGTATCCGAAAATTAATAGGAGTTGATGTAAAAGCAGAGAATGCCCCTTTTATTGCTTTTTTTGATGACAAAGGAAATTACAAATTATCTCCTTATTTAGATGCTGCTTACAAGGCCGCAAATCCAAATCAGTTTGAGAAGGACTTTATTGAGACAGATAAAAAGGTAAATTTAATGGAATCAGCCTTGAGTGGCCGAATTTTGAAGATTTTCCCAATTCCAAATGATCCAAATAATAAATGGGTATCTTCCTTAGAATTGAATGAAGCTGGACTTAAAGGAATGGATTCGACCTACACCAAAAGTGTTTTGCCGCTGTATTATGGTTCATTGAATAATGCATCGCAGTCTGATGATTATTCTAATGCTAATGATTTAGTGGAGAGTTTGAATGGTTTTCAAAAGAAATTTGGAAGCAAAGTACGCCCTAGTGACGATAAAATTACAGCTGAAATAGTATATAATAAATATGATATTTTACAAAAACTGCCTTATGCTTATCTATTTGCGGCCATATTGATGCTGCTTTTCACTGTGATTGAAATTTTTAAAGATAGTAAGCTAATAAGAAGGCTAGTTAACGGTATGCATGTTGTGATCGCATTATTATTTGTAATGCATACAATAACGTTAATTGCCCGTTGGTACATATCAGGTCATGCACCATGGAGTAATGCTTATGAAGCAATAGTTTATGTGGCTTGGGCAACGATGTTTTTTGGTTTGGCTTTTGATGTTAAATCGAAATTAACCGTAGCATCAGCAGCATTTGTTACATCAATGATCTTAGCAGCTGCGTACATGAATTGGATTGATCCAGAAATTGCAAATTTACAACCTGTACTTAATTCGTATTGGTTAATGATTCACGTAGCAGTTATTGTAGCTAGTTATGGACCATTTGCTCTTGGAATGATTTTAGGTTTTGTTGCCTTGTTATTGATCTTTTTTACAAATGATAAGAACAAGAAAAAAATGGATTTAAATATCCAAGAGATAACTTACATCAATGAAATGGCTTTAACTATTGGTTTGATATTGCTGACCATAGGAAACTTTTTAGGAGGTCAGTGGGCCAATGAAAGTTGGGGACGCTACTGGGGGTGGGATCCTAAAGAAACATGGGCATTGATAAGTATAATGGTATATGCCTTTGTAATTCACGCCCGTTTTGTACCTGCATTAAGAGGTAAATGGATATTTAACTTAATGAGTATGTTTGCTTTTGTTTCTATCTTATTTACATATTACGGAGTTAACTTCCACCTAGTTGGTTTACATTCATATGCAAGCGGGGAAGCACATTCGTTGAGTTGGATTTGGTATTCACTAGGAACTATATCAGTTATAGGAGCTCTTGCTTACCCAAAATATAAAAAGTATTACAAAAAGTAAATAGGTATTCTAATAAATACTAAGCCCAATCGCAAGATTGGGCTTTTTTTGTTCTGGTACCACTTTAATTAATTCTTAGTGAGGGATTTTGTAGTAGCTAATGTGTACTTTTTATCTAGTTCGAAGCAATATTCAACGAAGATGCATTATTGCATTGAAATTATTTCAAATGTATCTACTCTTACCTGTTATCATTATACAAAGTAAGTAGTAGCTGCTTTTATCGTGCTTATACAGAACTTTCGCCTTGATTTTTTATGGGAAAAAAAGTATGCTTATGTTTGATTTAACATTTTTTTATAAAATAACTTGTAGTTTATCGGATTTATATGCTTTTAATCTATATATTCGTTTAGGTTTTGAAATGGTGCTAATTAGTAGAAATGTACTTATTTCTTAATCTATTCTTTTTCAATCATAAAAAAATGTGCCTATGAAGTATTTACTATTACTCTTCACCGTGACGTTTCACGGACAAGTTTTGCACCACCAAATGATAGGATCGCAAGGTGAATCTAAAACATTATCAAATGGTATTGTTGTTAGTCAGTCCATAGGACAGCAAAGTGTAGTTGGAACCTCTGTTAATGGTTTTACAGTTATACAAGGTTTTCAGCAAAATAGTTGGGCAGAATACATTTTGCTTAATGATTTTAGTAAGATTATTACAACCACGTACCCCAATCCATTTATCAGAACTGTTAATTTTGAATTTTCGGCAGTGATGAATCGAATGGTTGAAGTTTCCATTTATGATTTCCTTGGTCATTTGGTTTTTAAAAAAGAACAGATGGTTACAGATAAAATACTGACGTTTAACTTAGACGTAATTACAGGTCAGGAGTTCTTAGTAAAATTAAGTGCTACTAACTTTATTCACTTTACAAAAATCATTAAAAAACAATAGCAATAATTACCACTTTAAAATTATAATTATGAAGAAAATAACTTTACTTTTTATATTCTTTTTTGCTTTAGCAAGTTACTCACAGACTAAAGGGATAACGTATCAAGCTGTTTTACTTAATCCAGCAGGCAATCAAACTAGGGGAGTAGGTCAAAACCTTCCTCTTATGGATAAGCAAATTTGCATGTCATTTAAATTTGTAGATGAGTTTTCAAATGTAGAATATCAAGAAGTCGTGCAAGCGAAGACTGACTCGTACGGCATGGTAAACTTAATAATTGGTTCCGGAGAACAAACTGCTGGGTATGCTTCTTCATTTAGCGATATCAGCTGGTCGACGTCAAACAAGAAGCTAGTTGTTGGTGTTAATACCAATGGTAATTGCACCACATTTATTGAGATCAGTAATCAGGATTTTTCTTTTGTTCCTTTTGCTTACGCCGCAACAAATGCAGAAAATGTTACAGGAGTTGTTTCTATCGAAAATGGAGGTACTAATGCTACTACAGTCATTCAAGCTAAAACTAATTTACAATTACAGAATGTTAATAATACAGCTGATCTAGATAAACCAATTTCAACTGCTACCCAAACCGCTTTAGGTATAAAAGTAGATAAACAAACAGGTAAAGGTCTATCTACAGAAGATTACACTTCTTTAGAGAAAACCAAGTTAGCCGCTATCTCAGGTAGCAATACAGGAGATCAAGATTTAAGTACTTTTGCTACTAACACAAACTTGTCTTTAAAAGTGGATAAAGTAGCTGGTAAAGGTTTGTCGACAGAAGATTATTCAACAGTAGAGAAAGCTAAGTTAGCCGCTATCTCAGGTAGCAATACTGGAGATCAAGATTTGAGTAGTTTTGCTACTAACACAAACTTGGCTTTAAAAGTGGATAAAGTAGCTGGTAAAGGTTTGTCAACAGAAGATTACACTTCTTCAGAGAAAACAAAGTTAGCCGCTATCTCAGGTAGCAATACAGGAGATCAAGATTTGAGTAGTTTTGCTACGAATAGCAATTTGGATTTAAAAGCAAATGTAGCTTCGCCAACTTTTACAGGAACAGTATCGGGAATTACAGCTACAATGGTTGGATTGTCTATTGTAGATAATACATCAGATGTTAATAAACCAGTTTCAATAGCTACACAAACGGCATTAGACACTAAAGTAGATAAGGAAATAGGCAAAGGTTTGTCAACCGAAGATTATTCGACGGTAGATAAAACAAAATTAGCAGCAATAACTGGCAGCAACACGGGAGATCAAGATTTGAGCAGTTTTGCTACGAATAGCAATTTGGATTTAAAAGCAAATGTAGCTTCGCCAACTTTTACTGGAACAGTATCGGGTATTACAGCTACGATGGTTGGATTGTCTAATGTAGATAATACATCAGATGCGAATAAACCAGTTTCTACAGCAGCGCAAACGGCATTAGACACAAAAGCAAATTTAGATTCGCCAACATTAACGGGAACTCCATTAGCTCCAACAGCGGCAGCTGAAACGAATTCGATACAAATTGCTACAACTGAATATGTAACAACTGCAATTTCAACCTCAGGCGCCAATTTTTTAGCATTGAATGGCGGGGTATTGACTGGAACATTGAAAGGGACATATGGGGATTTTTCATCTAACTTTAGAGTTGGTTCATTGACTTTAGTAGGTAATACTCGTTCATGGGATTTAGGTCCTAATGGAAATGGGATTGCATTGGTTCAAGGGGGGTGTTGTAGAAGACTAACCATTGATGAAGAAGGTAGATTTGGTATAGGTGCAAATTATGATCCTTTATATCAACTAGATGTTCAAGGTGACGGCCGATTCACTAGTGATGTTACCGCAACTGCTTTTAAAATTTTGAATGGAACGGCATCTCAATTCTTAAAAGCCGATGGTAGCATAGATACTAACACTTATTTGTCTTCGACTGCTGTAGGTAATTTTGTAGATTTAACAGCCGATCAATCGATTAATGGAGATAAACGCTTTTCAAATAATATTCTAGTTCGTGAAACTACGATAGGATCTTTTGGAGCTTCTGATACAGGAAATATTGGATTTGGAATTGCTAATTACGTTTATGGTGATACGAGCACCATGCAGAATAATACGGCAATCGGGAATTTTGCTTTTACATCATCATCAGGAAGCAACAATACAGCTATAGGAACAAATGCTATACGACAAGGAGACGGTGGATCTGGAGATGAAAATACTGCTGTTGGAACCGCTGCCTTAACCAATGCGCAAGCCGGAAATAGAAATACAGCGGTAGGAGCTTTTACTATGACACAAGCTGTGGGTTCAGAAAATACAGCGATCGGAAATTTAGCAGGAATGAATATAAGTACAGGAAGTTACAATACTTTTTTAGGTAGTGGAACTGGTATCAATTCAGAAGTAAATGGGTCCATAAATAATGCAACAGCAATTGGAAGCGGAGCAAAAGTAGATGCGAGTAACACCATTATATTAGGAAACTCAGCAATTACGGATGTTATTACCAGTGGTAAAATAACTACAGGAGCTATCACAATTCCAAATACCGATGGTGATGCTGGACAAGTTTTGAGTACTAACGGATCAGGAGTTGTTTCGTGGATTACACCAGCAACGGCATCAAGCAGTACTTTTGTTGATCTATCAACGGATCAAAATATTGCAGGAAATAAGGTATTTGAAAAGGATGTAGTTATAAATGGCGTTGCTGTTGGAAGAGGAAAATTTAACGAAAACTCAAATACTGCTATTGGACTGGGTGCTTTAGAAAATAATGAGGGTTATGCAAACACTGCAGTAGGTAGAGGAGCTTTGGCTTCAAATCTATCCAATGGTGGCAATACAGCGCTGGGGTATATAGCATTAGTTAATAATGTTTCAGGCTCTGATAATGTAGCTGTCGGAAGTCAAGCTCTAGAAACTAATATTTCAGGCTCATCTAATACTGCAATTGGTAAGCGTGCAGATGTATCTTCTGACGGAATTTCAAATTCGGTAGCTATAGGAGCAAATGCTTTTGTAACAACTTCCAATACCATTCAGCTAGGTTCAGATGGCAGTGGTTCCTATCCTGCAATTACTAATGTGAACACTAGTGGAGTAATAAAAGCAGGATCAGTAACTTATCCTAATGCTCACAATAGCACATCTGGTCAGGTTTTAACTATGAGTGTAAGCGGACTAGCAAGTTGGGAGAATAATATTCAATATAAGCAAGTTATTCTATCAAATAATACAAATGATCAGACTCCTGTTACGGTTGGAGGTTTATCAATAAGAGTGAATAATAAAATTTTAGAAATTTCTAGACTGACTTATAGTGACCCTAGCACAGTAGGAGTATATGCTACCGTATACAATGGAAATTCTGGTGCTTTTAATGCTAATCTAGATGGTTCTGGAGGACCAGTCACACCAAAATATGGAACAACAATTGCCAGCGCTAATGTGGGAACTTGGTCTAGTCTGTTAGATGATGCTAACGGTGTAAAGCAGGAAATTGGTACTTATTACTTTAAACTTGAAGCAGACTTAAGTGTTTATAATAGCTCAAAGACTTACAAACTTACTGTGCTAACAGACGGTTGGGGGAAAGTTATTATGAGATTAATTTATTATCCGGAATAGTTGTAACTTATTTGTAAATAATTTTAGGTCATTCCTATCCTCTTTTTCATTAAAGTGAGTAGTGATTATAGCAGTAACCACAAAAAAGGTTCAACAATAAGTTGAACCTTTTTTTGTAATATAAGTATTTATCTCACCTTAATTATCTCTTTAACTGCTTGCTCATAATTCCTGATACTTTTTGCTTTTTTAATCATTTTGTGTACTTTGTGCGGGTTGTCAAAAATAACGGAGAAGTATTCCCATAAATGATGCATTTTTAACAATATATGTGTCGCACCCGAAAGGGATTCACTATATCCGGCATATAAAGTCTCGTGGAATTGAGCAAATAATTCCATTTTGTTTTTGGGGTATTCTAAAGTGTCGTTTTTTATCATACTTGGTAGGAAGGGATCAGCAATCAAACCACGTCCAATCATCCAGTGATCTATTGCAGGAAAACGGTCTTGCATTTCTTTAAATTTCGCTACACTTGTGATGTCTCCGTTGTAATACAGTTTTACTTTGCTTTGATCTACGCAAGCTTGAAAGGCGTCTAAGTGAACGCCACCTTTGTATAATTGTTTTCCAAGTCGGGCATGAACAGCTACGTTTTTTACGTCGTACTTTTCTAAAATTGGTAGTACATTTAAAATTTCCTCTGTTGTATCGTATCCTAGTCTCATTTTCATCGACACAATAATGTCCGATTCATTTTTTACTTTATGTAAAATCTGCTCGATTTTTTCAGTATTACTGATGAGTCCTGAGCCCATTCCACATTTGGTAACCATAGGGTAGGGACAACCTAAATTCCAGTTTAACTCCTTGTATCCTAATTCTTGTACATATTTAGAAACAAATAAAAATTCATCGGCATCATTCGTTATAATTTGCGGAATTACTTCTAAAGTGTTATTATTTTCCGGTAATAAATCACGCTGGTAGGACGACTTGATTACTAATTTTCCATTTAATCGAATGTAAGGTGCGTAAAAAGTGTCAATTCCGCCAAAAATTTTATTTTGTGCATTTCTAAAACGGTAATCGGTAAAGCCTTGTAAAGGGGAAGAGAGTAGGGTGTAGCTCATGAAAATTTAAATTAGGCAAATATAGTCAATGAAAACCATAAGTAGTACAAACAAAAAAAGACTTTCATAAGAAAGTCTTTTTTGATAAAATAAAAATGAGTTTTAAACTTTCCCTAAAGTATATAATTGTTCCATTGTTGGTGATAAGCTTCCTCCTGCTGGTTCAAGTGTTATACCAAAAGCTTCGGCATCGCCGGTATTGCTAACGGCAAACATGCGTTGCGTATTGCTATCAAACTTATCCAGTAAACCTATGCTTGTAGGTGTTAACGGATTTAGTTTTAAGGCCCAAACTTGATATACCATTCCTTTAGGAGGTTCTGGCAAGCCTGCGGCGTCAACGTAAACCACTTCCGTGTTTTTGTTCCAATATACTTTGGCAGATGAGGTAGGTGCGACAGCTTGTCCTCCTAGTTCAACTACAGTGTTATTTGTATCTCTAACAACAGCTAAAGTAGTTTCCGTTTGCTTTTTTGCTAATTCTAATAGATTAAGTTGTTGCTCAATCTTAGCTTTTTCAGCAGTTGCATTTACGACCTGAGTATTGGTTTGGTCTAATTGTGTGTATTGAAAACCAATACCTACTAATAGGAGCACAGCTGCAGCCCATCCCACATATTGTCCCCAATTTGTTTTAGGTTCAAGCGGAATTACTTTAGCATACTTAAGTTCTAATTTCTCTCTAATTTTTTCATAGTTTGATACAGAAAGGAATGGTGAAAAACTAGAAGACAACGAGACGATAGATTTCTCGATTGCTACTATTTCACTATTTATTTCTGGACTATCTTTTGCTTTTAGTGCAACTTCTTCATTTTCGGATTCCGATAATAATCCGTAAACATAAAGTTCTAAAATACCTGATTCTATATATTCTTTTGTTTCCATTATACGTTTAGATAATTTCTTAAATCATTTATACAATTACGATTATGCGTTTTTACAGTTCCTAAGGGAATAGCTAACTCGTCAGAGGCCTCTTGCTGAGTGTATCCTTTAAAAAACAATAAATCAATAATTTGTATACATTTAGGTTTTAGTCTTTTTACAAAGTCTTGCAACCCTATAGTGTCTACTTTGTCAACGAGTTTGTTGGAGTCGTCAAATAGATTTACGAAATTATCTGAAGATAGGTTTTTTTGACTGTTATTAAAGTTTTTAGAACGTAATTTGTCTATTGATGTATTTCTTGCAATGTTTAGAATCCAAGTATAAAAACGACCTTTACTTTCGTTATAAGAATCAATATTTTTCCATATTTTGACAAATACATCTTGAAGTACATCTTCTGCTTCTTCTCTATTTTTTACCAAAACATTTATTACTGAAAATAAACTTTTGGAGTACATGTCGTATAAATGAGTGAAAGCCCGCTCATCTTTCTTGTAAACTAATACTAATAATTCTTCTTGAGTCATATGATTTTTTTTTCTAGCTGTAAACACATCATTTGTTGTATAAAACTTGCTAAAATTAGTCATTATACATTACATATTTATTGCTTGCGAGGAATTAAATGTTTTTTATTTGTTTCAAACAACTTTTTTAAGGTGATTATTTTAAAAAATAAAATACTTTTTTTAAATCCAATACTTAAAAAGTATCGTAAATAAGTAAAAGGTTAATTATTTGAACGCGAAATTACCTTTGAATAAAAAGTACATAAACTTATTGGATTAGCAAATCAAAATAGCTGTTTATTATCGCATATCTTATGGAAAAGACACACATTTTTGTTCGCAAAGGGGATTTTGTGATAATAAAATGTGTTGTTTTCCAAATGAAAGAAAACTATTTGTTACAAATTAATTGATTAGAAGTAGTAGTAATGTCAAGCCCTTTTTTTGCTTAACTGCTAGTTTAAAATAGAATATCTAATTAATAAACGATTGTTTGTTTTGTTAGTTAAGCCTAACGTTCTCCTACTGGACGTTGGGCTTTTTTTGTGCCTTATCATAGTAAAATAGTTGTTGCACATTCGTATTTTATTTATCTTTTGATTATTTTTGACAATGTACAATAGTAAATTTGCTACTTTAATTTTAGTACTTAGTTTTTGACAAGCAGGTCATTTTAAAATTAAACTAAAAAAATATAAAAAATGGGCAAAGAAAATATTTATCAATTTAAAGTAGCTGATTTAATAGGAAACGAATTTGATTTTTCCAGTTTAAAAGGCAAGAAGGTGATGATCGTAAATACAGCTTCTAAATGTGGTTTGACACCTCAGTATAAAGATTTAGAACTTTTATTTGACCAATATAAAGATTCTAACTTTGTAGTGGTTGGTTTTCCAGCTAATAACTTCGGTGCGCAAGAACCGGCAACAAATAGTGAAATTGCTACTTTTTGTCGCTTCAATTATGGAGTAACTTTTCCTATGATGGCAAAAGTATCTGTAAAAGGAGACGATATGTGTGCCATTTATCAATTTTTAACTCAAAAATCCAGAAATGGATTCCAAGATTCTGAAGTAGAATGGAACTTCCAAAAATATTTAATTAATCAAAACGGAGAACTTGAAAAAGTGATTAAACCGCAGACTTCACCCACTGACTCATCAATTACTGATTGGATTATGGAATTATAATTTTTAAAACCAATTGAAATAGAATAGGCTTTCCCACTTCGGAAAGCCTATTCTATTTACTCTAAAATTAACTGCACAAAGACGGAATGCAGCCAACGATCGAATTTAAAAGCAGATTCTTTAATAATTCCGACAGTTTTAAAGCCGAATTTTGCATGAAAGTCAACACTGCTTTGGTTTTCTGAATCAATTACTCCAATCATGGTATGTAATCCTTGTTTTTTAGCAAGTTCAATTAAATCACCTAATAGCACCTTGCCAATTCCTTTTCCGTGAAAATCAGTGCTCACATAAACAGAATGCTCTACAGTAAATTTATTAGCTTCTTTGAACCTGAATTCACTGTACATTCCAAAACCGACAGCCACTCCATCTAACTCTGCAATAATTACGGGAAATCCTTTTTTTATTTTATCGGCAAGAATATCTTTTTGTACCTCATAGCTTCTTACATTGTAATCATATAATGCTGTTGAATGTAGAATGTTATAGTTTATGATGTCCAATATTAATTGCGTATCTTCTATTTTATACGGTCTAATTTTAATTTCCATGTGTAGCTTTTATTTTGCTTTCAAATTTAATAAAACTATTTAAGATTAAGGAAAAACCTTTACATCTTTGTATCTTTGTAACACAGAAAAAGATACCATGATTTACCCCAAAATACCCTTAGCACAAAGCATTATCGAAATTTGTGGCGCTAAAGGAATACACACTATCATTATTTCACCTGGTTCTAGAAATGCACCTCTAACGATAGGTTTTGCAAGCAATACCGCTTTTAAAAGTTATAGTATTGCTGATGAACGTTCAGCGGCTTTTTTTGCACTCGGAATTGCGCAACAAACTAAAAAACCAGTGGCACTAGTTTGTACCTCAGGATCAGCTTTATTAAACTATTATCCTGCGTTTGCGGAAGCTTTTTACAGTCAAATTCCTTTAATTGTAATTTCGGCAGATAGGCCTCAAAATAAAATTGATATCGGTGATGGACAAACGATTCGCCAAGAAAATGTTTTTGCTAATCATAGTTTGTATAATGCCAATCTAAATGAAGAGGTGTCTCTCGAAAATGACATTAAAATAAATCAAGCTATTGATACTGCTTTATTTAAAAAAGGACCAGTGCATATTAATGCTCCTTTTGAAGAGCCTTTATACGAAAAGGTTACTGAATTGTCTGTACGAAGTAAAATAGATGCTTTCCAACCAGAAACAAAATCAATTTCTAAAGCTGAGGTAGAGGAATATGCTCGTATTTGGGATAATTCGTCAAAAAAAATGGTCCTCGTAGGAGTCGCTGATCCTAATACTTTAAAGTATGAGACCATAGAAGCTTTTGCAAATGATGCTTCAGTAGTTGTTTTAACGGAGACCACTTCAAACTTGCATCATCCTAGTTTTATTAACAATATAGATACGATAATTACGCCTTTTACAGCAACTGATTTCGAGAACTTTCGTCCGGAGATATTAATCACTTTTGGCGGCATGATTGTTTCTAAACGAATAAAAGCTTTTTTAAGAAAGTACAAGCCGGAACACCATTGGCATATTGATTCGTTGCGTGCTTATGATACTTTTAGTGCACTAACAAAGCATTTTGAGGTAGAACCAAATTTATTTTTTGATGCGTTTTTACCGTTAACAAGCAACGTAAATAGCGCTTATTTTAGTGACTTAGATGCAGTAAAATTTATTAGAAAAGAAAAGGGTGAAACATATTTGTCTAAGATTCCTTTTTCGGATTTTGTGGTTTTTGATAAAGTTATCTCTAGTTTACCTAAAAACTCTCAATTTCAATTAAGTAATAGTTCTGCTATTCGCTATGCCCAATTAATCGAAATTGATCCTACAATTGAAGTGTTTTGTAATAGAGGTACTAGCGGTATCGATGGTAGCACTTCAACGGCTATTGGAGCAGCTGTAGCAAATAAAAAACTGACTGTTTTTATAACGGGAGATATAGGGTTTTTGTATGATAGTAACGCTTTGTGGAATAGTTATATTCCTAAAAATTTTAAAATTATATTAATAAATAACGGAGGAGGAGGTATATTTCGAATTTTACCTGGTCATGAAGAAACGCCTGTTTTTAATACCTATTTTGAAACGGCACATTGCTTAACAGCTGAACATTTAGCTGCGATGTATGGTTTAGATTATATTACAGCAAGTGATAGCAATAGTTTAACCCTAGGTTTAAAAAACATGTATGATCAAAATGACAAGCCAGTACTACTTGAAGTTTTTACTCCTACATTAAAAAATGATGCTATATTATTGCAGTTTTTTAAAGAACTTGTATAGTATCCTTTAGGTATAACACAAAAAAAGCGCCCGTTAAGGCGCTTTTTAATTGTTTACTATTATCGTATTGGTTTTGGAAAGACAGCTAAGCTAGGATGTCCTAGTTCGTCTACTGCTTGAACCGCAAAGAAAAAGTTATCTTTTGAGTAGGCAATTTCAGCTTTTGTTTCTTTAACAAAAATTGTTTTCTGCCATTGTGAATCGGCTGTGCTTCTAATTAAAATTTGGTAACCAAAAGGTGCTTTTCCTTCTGGAGCTTCCCAAACTAAAGTAGAGAAATTAGTTAACTCTTTTACCTCAATTCCTACATTTTTAGGAGATCTTGGTGACCATGCTAAGTTTGTTAAACTAGCTAAATTAGCTGCGGTGGTTTTACGTAAATAATCAAAATCCATAAATTCTGGTAAATCTCCGTATTTCACTCCTTTTTCAGTTCGTAAATCTTGGTGCTGGTGATCGTAGTTTTCGTTCATTTCGCACATGCGGATAGCAGTAAATCCATTTTGACTAAAAGGAGTATGATCTCCTCCACGTAAAAAACGATCGTTTCTGTATACTAATTCTACTTCTAATTGCGGAACATATTGCTCAGTAGCAGTTTTGATGTAACGTGCTAATTGTCTTGATGGACTATCATTATCACTGTTGATAGCCTTACGCATCTTAGCTTCTTCTTCCGTTTCTAAGTAAGGAATAGTTTCACTAAACACACGCACTTTAGTATTATTGCTTAAACGTGTACCACTTGATAAACTGTTCCCAATCATGTCATTATTAAGCATAGCGGCAACATTCCATTTTTCTGCCTTAGCCATTTCTGCTAAATGTCGCGCTCCGTATAATCCTTGTTCTTCGCCAGTTACAGCTACAAAAATAATTGTACAAGGATAAGATCGTTTACTCATTATTTTTGCTAGTTCCATCATTGCCGCTACACCTGATCCATCATCATTTGCTCCTGGTGCATCTGCAGTCGTGTTCATCACATCAGTCACACGAGAATCTAAGTGACCACTTATTATAAATACACGATCATCACTAGGATCTGTTCCCTTTAAAGTAGCCATCACGTTACCTAATTGGCTATCCACAGCGATTCTTCTTCCATCTGCTTTTATAGTAAAATAATCTATTTTCGATGTCAATCGCCCGTTAGATTCTAAAGCATATTTATCAAATTCTGATTTAACCCAAGCTTGTGCAGCACCAATTCCACGAGTTTTACTTTTAGTATCGCTTAAAGTATGTCTGGTTCCAAACGACACTAATTTCACAACAGTTGACTCCAGACTATTGGCTTTTATTTCGCTAACCATTTTATTGATCTCAGGGTCATTTTGTAAAGCTTGAGCATTTATTACTGGTGAAAAAAGCACCATCGGCAATAAGTAAAGGATTTTTTGTAGTCTCATTTTAAAAATTTAATTGTTTTTGGTAACTTCAAATTTAGTGAAAATTAAATAAATTATTGGAATTCTTTTAATGATATGATTTCATTCTAAATACTATTTTCAAAGTTCGTACCTTTGCGCTTTAGAAAATTAGAATAACATGATTGAAATAGGAAAATACAATACGCTTACCATACTTCGTGATACTAAAGTTGGTTTATTTTTGGGAACTCCAGAAACGGATCCAGAAGGAATTCACGATATCCTTTTACCTAACAAATATGTTCCAAATGAATTTGAAATAGGGGAAGAACTTATTGTTTTTGTTTATTTAGATCATGAAGAAAGACCGGTTGCTACTACACTAGAGCCATACATCTTATTGAACGAATTTGCACTTTTACGTGTAAACTATGTTAATCAAGTAGGTGCTTTTATGGACTGGGGAATGGAAAAAGATATATTAGTTCCTTTTAAGGAGCAAGCTCGTCCGATGGAAAAAGGGAAACGTTATCTTGTTTACCTTTACATTGATGAAAAAACAAACCGTCTAGTTGCTTCAAGCAAAACGAATCAGTTTCTAAAAAATGATACTATTACAGTTGAAAAAGGAGAGGAAGTAGATTTAATCGTATCTCATATTACGGAACTAGGTATTAATGTAATAATCAATGAGCAGTTTAAGGGCTTATTATACAAAGACGAGGTTTATGATGATGCCATTCGTACAGGTGATCGTATGAGAGGCTATATTAAAAATGTGCGTCCTGATAACAAAATTGATGTTTCACTGCAAATTCAAGGTTATGAAAGTATAGAGCCTAATGCCGATAAGATTTTAGATGAGTTAAGAGCTAGTCGTGGATTTTTGAGACTTAACGACAATTCACATCCAGAGGATATCAAGACAGTCTTAAAGATGAGTAAGAAAACGTTCAAAAAAGCTATTGGGGCCTTGTATAGAGAAAAGCTAATTGAAATAAAAGACGATGGGATTTATCTTATCACAGAGCAGTAGTTTTACAAAAATAAAATAATGCAATCACATGAAAAGCTAATCATTTTTTGATTAGCTTTTTTTATGACCTAAAGGTTTTTACTACTCTTTTCCTCTTGTTGATTGCTAAACTCTGATTTTAGTACAATGTCCTTTATGATTGCATCGAGTTCATGACTTGAAGTTAAAATATTTTCAATCAAAAAATCTTTTTCAGCATCCGTAATGTCACGATCCTTTAATAGTCCAGTTAATGCCATTAATCGCGATAAAGGTGTTCTAACTGTGTGAGATTGCATCCATGTAATTTCTCGTAAGGTTCTGTTTTGTTCTTCTATTTTTTCAATATGTAAAATACGCTGTTTTATGCTGTCGTCGAGTCCTATAAAAAGTTGTGGAATTAGAAAACAGACTAAAAAACTTAAAAAAATTAAATTACCAAAAACAGCGAGTAATTCAGTTACAGTGAAGTCGTTATTATGAAATTGAACTAGTTCGAAATAATACAAAAGCACATATGCGCAAGAAAGAACAGTATTTATTATGGCTGGAAGATATTGATTTTTAAACGAATAAATTAATATGGCTACAACAGATGTAGCTAGTAGGTAAAGCGTGCTGTTGAGTCCTATATAATAAATCAAGACAAAACTTAATACATAAACGGTAGTAATAAATAATATTTTTCGATGCTTAATGTCAATGCCTTTTTTAAAACTAATGATCATAATCATGGTAATGCTTAACAGATCAACAAAGGCAACCGCATAATAACTAGATTGAATTGCCCAGATTAGTGACGGAATTAGAGCGATTAAACTTAACGGTAAAATAAATAACATGGTATTAGTAAACATATCATCGCGCCAATAGCTAAGGTCTTTGTAGGAGTTGAAAGATGCGGTAGTATTGGTTTTAATTCGAGATGTATATTTTTGTAATACAACCATAAAAGACTACTTTTTGTTTTAACGTTTTGGTAATCAAAACGATATATCAGTAAATATAACAAATTAACAGTAGAAATCCTAAAGATAAAGTGGATCAAATTTGAGAAATAACTTTTTCTTAATAATTACAGTTATTTTATGATTTATACTTCGATAATGTAATGCTGTTGTTATTGTATAAAGTCTGAAAAATGCACTATTTTTACGCTATAATAATTTAAACCCATAACAATGGATTGGATCACGGCAAAAGAATACGAAGATATTACTTATAAGAAATGCAATGGAGTTGCAAGAATAGCTTTTAATAGACCTAATGTTCGCAATGCTTTTCGTCCTAAAACAACTGCAGAACTTTACAATGCATTCTATGATGCGCAAGAAGATACTTCAATAGGAGTTGTTTTATTGTCTGCTGAAGGTCCATCAACTAAAGATGGTGTCTATTCCTTTTGTAGTGGTGGCGATCAAAATGCACGCGGGCATCAAGGATATGTAGGTGATGATGGGCAACACCGTCTCAATATCTTGGAGGTGCAGCGTCTAATCCGTTTCATGCCTAAGGTAGTAATTGCAGTAGTTCCAGGTTGGGCTGTGGGCGGTGGTCATAGTTTGCATGTAGTTTGTGATATGACACTTGCAAGTAAAGAACATGCTATATTTAAACAAACTGATGCTGATGTAACTAGCTTTGATGGTGGATATGGATCAGCTTATTTAGCTAAAATGGTTGGGCAGAAAAAAGCTAGAGAGATTTTCTTCTTGGGACGTAATTATTCTGCTCAAGAAGCAATGGATATGGGAATGGTAAATGCCGTAATACCTCATGACGAATTAGAAGCGACGGCATACGAGTGGGCACAGGAAATATTAGGAAAATCTCCTATGGCTATCAAAATGCTGAAATTTGCCATGAACCTTACTGATGATGGAATGGTTGGACAGCAAGTTTTTGCTGGTGAAGCAACTCGTTTAGCGTACATGACTGAAGAAGCTAAGGAGGGAAGAAATGCTTTTCTAGAAAAACGTAAACCTAACTTTGAAAAAAAATGGTTACCATAAAACTTTTAAATTAATAAATTTTAAAAAATTTACATGGAGCATTTTACAAATGAAGTAATTGACATTAAGCAGCTGCCTCGATTTGAAACAGTAGGGTTGTCTAAGTTGAATCCTAATTATGGTAAGGTTATTGGATTCAATATTTTAATTACTTTTTTAATTCTTGGAGGTGGACTTGTTGCTTTATTATTTTTTAATAAAGATTTGCAAAATTATTGGCAACAGCTTTTAGTTCTTTATGTGATTTTAGTCGCCATAGTGGTATTTTTTTCAGCTGTGAGTTTAAAGAAAAAAGCTTTTGCTTTTAGAACCCATGATGTAATTTATCAGAGTGGTGTGCTGGCTACGAATACTATTGTAATTCCATATAATAGAGTTCAACATGTAGCTTTGCATGAAGGATTTGTTGCTAGATTTTTTGGTTTAGCCAAAGTAGAAATTTTTACGGCTGGCGGAAGTGCAAGTGATATTTCAATTCCGGGAATCGCTTTGGCGCAAGCCGAAGACATAAAACAATTACTAATGGGGAAAATTCAAAAGCAACTGTAATGCAGGAACAATTTGGACAACCACAAAGGCAATCCTTAGTTGGTATTTTGATTATGTTTATCAATACTTTGCAAAAATGGTTGCGTGCTTTAGGACCAGTTGTTCTGATCTATTTTTTTAGATTCAAAGACTTAAATAAAGCATATGTAATTTTAGGAGTTTTTGTTTTTTTAGTATTGATTGTGGTTGTTGCTTTTTTAAAATATAAAAATTTCACTTTTTATCTCGATAGCGATAATAAAGAGTTTGTGATCCAAGAGGGCGTTTTAAATAAAACAAAAACAATTATCCAATTGGATAGAATTCAACAAGTAAATATAAATCAGTCGTTTATTCAAAGATTAGTAAATGTTTATGAGATTAATGTTGATACAGCGGGAAGTGCCGAAAAGGAAGGGCAAATAAAGGCAATTACACATTCTTTGGCACTAGCGTTAAAAGCACGACTTTTAGAAAAAGAAAATTATGAAGATGGTGAAAATAAAAGGATTTTAAATGCAGAAACAGTAGAAGAAAAGGAATCTGAGAACTCGTTTATTAAAATTAGTTTTTTGAGTTTACTTAAAGTTGGGATCACATCAAATTACGTAAAGACGTTTAGTTTAATTTTAGCTTTTTTTGTTACAATTTACGAAAACACTAAGAATGTATTGTCTGAATCAGATTTTGAAGTTCAGAATCAAAATATTGATAGTTATTTTGAAAAAAGCGCAATGATAATACCACTTGTTTTGGTAACGTTGTGTTTGATTCTTATTATTAATTTGGTTCGCGTCGTCTTTAAGTATTTCGATTATACAGTAGTAAAGCAAAACAAATCGTTATTATTATCTTTTGGGTTGCTAAATACAAAAAGCACCATTATTAAGTCAGATAAAGTGCAGTTAGTTACCGTTACAAGTAATTATTTCCAAAAGAAAATGAATATTTTGGAACTCAAAATAAAACAAGCTACCAGTGGCGAAAAGCAAGAGAAGAAAGTGCTTATAGAAATACCAGGTTGTAACAATGAGGAAAAAGAGGCGATTTTATCCCTTTTGTATGATAAAATTCCGGACAAAGGATTGGCTTTAAAGCCAAATTATAGAAAGTTAGTTTTTTCGATTTTTTTGTTTCTCATCTTGCCTTTTTCAGGTTATGTCGCTTTTGCAACTTACATTGAGCCACAATTTTTTCAATACTATATGGGAGCAGTTTGTTATGTGTTTTTTATAGGAATGATATTGATTTTTGGATTTAGAAACAACCGATTGTTTATTACGGATGGTTTTATAATTAAGCAAAGTGGTGCTTGGGATATTGATAGTACAATTGTTGAAACCGGCAAAATACAAGCCATTACGACCTCGCAATTGTTTTGGCACAAAAAAGCGGATATTGGTTCGGTTACTATTCATACTGCAGGCGGAAACCTTTCTTTTCAATTGGGAAATTTCTCGATCATTAAAGATTATGTTAATCGATGGCTGTATAAAATAGAGGTATCTAATAGCAATTGGATGTAATTTCTTAAAGAGAATATAGAAAAGAATAATTTGCCGCGAGCTGTAATTAAAAATTGAAAAGAATAATAAATAAAATAAAATAAATAAAATGAAACATTGGATTGAAGCCGCACGATTGCGCACTTTACCATTATCTGTATCTGGAATTATTGTAGGTAGTATTTATGCATTAGCGCACCCTACGGACGAAATATTGACACCTACTGATGTTTTTAACTGGAATATTTTTGGTTTTGCGATATTAACTACTCTTGGTTTACAAATACTTTCCAACTTTGCAAATGATTACGGTGACGGAATAAAAGGAACTGACAATGAAGATAGAGTAGGTCCTAAACGGGCGATTCAAAGTGGAGTAATCACTCCCGCTGCTATGAAAAAAGCAATAATTATAACGTCATTTTTAACTTTATGTTCTGCAATGGCGTTAATATATTATGCTTTTACGGATACTAATTTGTTTTATTCTTTGTTTTATCTTGTCTTAGGAATTTTAGCGATCTTCTCTGCAATTCGATATACAGTAGGTAACACAGCCTACGGCTATCGTGGTTTTGGAGATTTATTTGTTTTTGTCTTCTTTGGTTTAGTAAGTACTATGGGTGTCAATTTCTTGTATTCTAAACAAATAGATGCTTTATTATTGTTACCAGCCATATCCATAGGTTTATTGAGTGTAGGTGTTTTAAACCTTAATAATATGAGGGACGAAGCGTCAGATAAAAAAGTAGGTAAGAACACTATCGTTGTAAAAATAGGAGGAGCAAAGGCAAAAAAATACCACTACTTTCTAATAATTAGTGCGATGGTACTAGTGGTACTTTTTTCAGTTCTTAGCAATTATAGATTCGATCAATACTTGTATTTAATTGCATTTGTGCCTTTAGTTAAGCATTTACTAACAGTGTATAAAAATCAAGACTCTAGAGCATTGGATCCTGAATTAAAGAAACTAGCGCTTAGCACTTTTTTTCTAAGTATTCTCCTTTCAATTTGCATGGTATCATTAGTTGCTGACTTGTTTGTCAACGTGTTTTTAGGCGGTAGGTAATAGAGCAAAACAAATAATATAATTTAAATATAAAACTATAAAAATGAAAATAACTTTTTACGGACACGCATCCCTAGGAATTGAAGTAGCTGGAAAACACATTTTAGTAGATCCATTTATTTCAGGAAACCCCTTAGCGGCTCATATTGATATCAATAATTTGCAGGCCGATTATATATTGTTGACACATGCTCACGGAGATCACGTTTTAGACGTTGAGGCTATTGCTGAGCGCACTAAAGCAACTATTGTTTCTAATGCTGAAATTGCTACCTATTACAGCAATAAAGGCTTAAACGCGCACCCTATGAATCATGGCGGAAGTTGGACTTTCGATTTCGGAAAAGTAAAATACGTAAATGCCATTCACTCTAGTTCGTTTCCTGATGGGACTAACGGTGGTAATCCTGGCGGATTCGTAATCGAAGGTGAGCATAAAAACATTTACATAGCTGGCGATACTGCTTTAACAATGGATATGAAGCTTATTCCAATGCGCACCAAACTAGATTTGGCTATTTTCCCAATTGGGAATAATTTTACAATGGATGTTGAGGATGCAATTATTGCAGCTGAATTTGTACAATGCGACAAAATTTTAGGTTACCATTACGATACTTTTGGTTATATTAAAATCGATCATAAACAAGCCATACAGCAGTTTTTTGATAAAGGAAAAGATTTAATGCTACTAGAAATAGGAGAAAGCATCGAATTGTAATTTTTCTTGGAGCTTTTTCCTGCTATCCATTACAATATTCAGTACCTCCCTTTAAAAATCGGGAGGTACTGAATGATTTTCATTTCTATCAGGGCTAAAAAAATCGATTACTAATACAAGATTACCTAAGTGAAAAAAATAATTGCAATACTATTCGTTAGTTTTTCTAGCTCCGCTGCTTTTGCACAGCAGGACGGTTTTTGGGACAAAGAAAGAGCTACTACAAAAGAAATTGTTGTTTCAGCTAGAGACCGTATTGTCATCAAAACAGATGATTTTCCTGTAGGAACAACGGAACTAATTTATAGAATTACTTTGCTAGATGATAATCAGCAATTGGCTAGTAGCCTTGTCTCAGTTTTAAAAGCAATTCCTGACCCTACGGGTATCAGTCAAGGTTCAGCAGGAGCTGTCTTTTTACTGTCAAAAGTATCGGGAGATGATAAATCAAAGTATGCTATCTTTTCTTCTAATGATTTTGCTACAGCTTACCAAAAATCGGGCAAAACCTATGATGCTTGCTTTGTTCAAGACGAACCTATTAGCAAGGACGCAAAACGTTTGTCTATCGATAAATCTACTTGCATAAAAACAAATACTACTAATTTATGGTTTGGTTTCGAAAGTAAAAACTGGATTATGAAACAAAAAATCGTGCTCGAAGTAGTTCCGTGGGTAGATAAAAAATTAGCTAGAGGCTGGTCTACTGAGAATAGAAAATTCATTATTGATCAGTGCAAAACCTCTGCGATAGCACGAAGCATGCCTAACTCCGATGATTTTTGCATTTGCTTACAGCAAAAAATTCAGGAAAAGTATACCTTTCAAGAGTTTCAGAAACTGCTGCCAATGGAGCAAACTAAAGTCTATAAAGACTTTGGAGCAAGTTGTGTTGTTGAAACTAATGTTGCTAAAGGAGTTACCACTGATATGAGATTGGTAGCAAATAAAGCAATACAAAAAAAGGATTATGCTACTGCAATCAAACAGTATATTATGATTGTAGCACAACCCAAAGCTACTGCTTTAGACTATAACGGACTTGGTTATAGTTATTTGATAACCAAGCAATATGGCAAAGCTATTAAAGCAATGGAAGCAGGCGAAAAATTAGATGCTACAGAGTTATTACTGCAATTAAACTTAGCTCATGCCTATTTGATAAATGGAGATTATAGAAGAGCAAAAGAAATTTATAAAGAATACCAAAACCAGAATGTAACGGATAGTACAAGTTGGAAGCAAAAAATTAAAGATGATTTTGTTATCTTTAAAAAATCAGGTTTACCAACTACAGATTTTGATCGCATTTTAAAGTTGTTAGACTGATAACAACAAAATTAATACCACCTGACGGGTAAATAAAAAAAAACAAAAATGAAAACTACAATCACAATTACACGCTATTTTGGATTGTTTATATTCTTAATTGGAATACTTCTTAACCTCAAAATGTATTTTCTAGACGAGCCAGGTACTCTTGTCTATCTGCTGTTGTGCTTTTTCGGAATAATCCTTTTTGGTTTATCATACCTCATGAAAATAAGCAAGTAGAAATACATCATAGTTAAATTAGGTACTCATGTAAGGAAGTCTATTTTTTATCCTTTGCATAAAAAAATATAACAGCAATTTCAAAAATAATGAAAGCTACGTATCATAAATATATTCTTGACTTCAAACGACCATCAGGAACTTCTCGAGGTGTGATGACAGAGAAAGAAACTTGGTTTATTGTTCTGGAAGACAATGAAAAAAAAGGAATAGGGGAGTGCGGAATCCTAAGAGGTTTAAGCGCTGATGATAGACCAGATTATGAGCAGAAGTTGCAGTGGACTTGTGCTAATATCCATTTAGGGGTAGAGGCGCTTTGGGATGCCTTAATTGAATTTCCATCGATACAATTTGGAGTCGAAATGGCCTTTCAATCTTTACGAAGTGAAACTCCTTTTTTACTCTTTCCCTCGGCCTTTACAAAGGAGGAAAAATCGATACCTATTAATGGTTTAATTTGGATGGGTGAACCTGCTTTTATGAAGCAACAAATTGAAGAAAAATTAGCCGAAGGTTTTAGCTGTGTGAAGCTAAAAATAGGAGCTATTGATTTTGAAAAAGAACTAGATTTGTTGCGATTTATTAGGGCTAATTTTGATGAAAATCAAATCGAAATTAGGGTTGATGCTAACGGTGCATTTGGGTTAAATGATGCTTTAGGTAAATTAACACAAATATCTGAATTTAAACTACATAGTATAGAGCAGCCTATTCAAAAAAACAATACTGACAGGATGGCAGAGTTATGTAAAACAGCTCCTTTTCCTATTGCTTTAGATGAAGAACTTATTGGTGTGTATAGCATGGATGAAAAAGAGGCATTACTTCTAAAAACGAAGCCACAATATATCATTCTAAAACCAAGCTTTGTGGGTGGTTTTAAGGGAACGCAACAATGGATTTCATTGGCTGAAAAGCATAATATAGGTTGGTGGATTACCTCGGCTTTAGAGAGTAATATAGGACTAAATGCTATCGCACAATGGACCTTTTTACAACAGAATTTAATGCCTCAGGGATTAGGAACTGGGGCGCTTTATACGAATAATTTTGATTGTCCTCTGGATGTTTCTGAAGGACAATTATGGTATAAAAATGATAAAAAGTGGCAGTTTGACTTTCACAGTATATAGCACTGTTTGGAGCAATTTTCGAATCAGATTTAGACATAAAAACCGACTATTTACTAGCCGGTTTTTTTTTAATACTAATTTGTAAACTCTAATTCTTTACTTCATTTTTTGAGCAAACTTCCCAATGGTCATTCCTTGTACTAAGATTGAGAAGCAAACAATAACATAAGTAATCGTTACCCAAATGTCTTTATTGTATTCTGGGTTGATTGACAGCGCTAATGCAATTGAGATTCCGCCTCTTAATCCGCCCCAAGTCAATATTAAAATTGTTTTCTGGTTGATTCGTTCTTTCAAACGTACAGCGATTGATGGAATATAAACAGAAATATATCGCGTAACTAATGTGATTAACAGGATGATGATAGCAGCAAATACAACCTTTTGATTGGTTTGAATGATTAGTAGTTCTAAACCAATTAATACAAACAAAAGCGCGTTTAAGATTTCGTCGATTAATTCCCAAAATTTATCTACATATTCAGCAGTTACATCAGACATTCCCAAACTTTTGCCATGATTTCCTGTGATTAGGCCTGCGACAACCATGGCTAGTGGTCCAGAAACATGCGTGTAGTGAGCAAATGTGTAGCCGCCCATTACTATTGCTAGCGTAATCAAAACTTCTACTTGGTAATTGTCGATACTCGCAATTAGTTTGTAGCCTATGTAGCCTATTAATGCCCCTAGAACTAATCCGCCAATTGCTTCTTGTCCAAATAAGACTAGGATACTACTTATATTAATTTCGGTTCCAGGTTTTGCTAATTTTAAAATAGTAATGAAAACAACTACTGCAACTCCATCATTAAACAAGGATTCACCCGCGATTTTAGTCTCTAAAGATTTAGATACTCCCGCACTTTTTAAAATACTTAAAACTGCAATTGGGTCTGTAGGAGAGATTAAAGCACCAAAAAGCATAGCATGAATTAACTGTACTTCTATTCCCATGAAATTCAATAAATAAAAAGAGGCAAATCCAATTATAAACGTACTGATTAATACGCTTATGGTTGAAAATAACAGAATACTTAATTTCTCATTATTTAAATCTTTGAATTTGATGTGTATTGCTCCTGCAAAAAGCATGAAACTCAGCAAGCTCTCTAATAGTAACTCACTAAAATTGATACTTTCCATTTTTATGGCAACATCTTCCTTAAAAGAGGGAAAATAGTAGCCTATAATTAAAATAAAGAAAGAGAATATCAACGACACTAACATTAAACCTATCGCATTAGGTAGCTTCAACACTCTAAAATTGATATAGGCGAATCCCGCAGAAAGAACAATGAGTATGGAGAAAAGATGAAATAAGTCCATAGTTATTTTTTAATATTAATGTTAAAGTCAGGAGCCTCAACTAATTGAAAAGTTGCTGATGCCATTTTAACTTCTCCCTTTGTTGCCTCTATTGCTGTTAGAATTTTAGTAAATAATTCTGTCTTTGTGAAACGTCTTTTTTTGTAGCCTACAACATAGCGCAGTGTATATTCGGCCCAGTTATCATTGGCAATTAGAGAAACCATTGGTTCTGTTTGAGCATCTTCTAGTCGGTATTTGTTCTGCAAGGAATGCCACTTTTGTTTTGATTGAACACTTAATTCCCCAGCAACTTCTGTTCCAGCCTGTAAAATAATTTGTTTTGCGAGGTCGTAGTTACTTCCGTATTGTATGGGGATTTTTATTTCGTCCCATAAAAAAGGAAAGTCGCCCGAATAATTAAAGACGGGTTCTTTAAAAACGTAACTATTGGCAATTAGAACGATTCGTCCATTGTATAAGTCACCATCAACCCATTGTCCAGTTTCCATTATAGTCGTTCGCAATACGCCAATATCCATTACATCTCCTTTGACACCTCCCAACTGTACCCGATCACCTGTATCATAAAAGTCACCAAACATAATAGCTAGCCATCCTGCAAAAGAGGCTATAACTTCCTGCAGAGCAAACGCAATTCCCGCTCCTGCTACCCCAAAGGCAACGGTTAAATTTCCGAGTTTGGAACTAAAAATAATTGTTAAAAGCAATATCGACAATACATAACCAACAAAAACACTGAATTTATTAGCCTTATACCGGTTTTCATTGTCTTTAATTTTAGAAAATATGTTTTTCTGAATTACTTTTAAAATGATCCAAATTACGGCAACACCAATAAAAAAAGTTACGATTTTACCGACGGTGGGATTGTACAGGTATGCGGTTATTTCTTCTTCCATTATGTAGGAGTTAAAGTGAACACTTCTTTGCAATAATTATAAATAAATCAGAACATATTAATCTTAAACGTGTGATCGTTCTAATTACATATTATAAAATCGTTATAAAAATAGCTAATTTCACTTGATTAATGATCTTGAGTTATTCCTAAGTAAGATGAATAAAACTAATTTAAATATAGTAAACTCCTTTCAAGTTGTAAAATCGAATTAAATAGAAAGATAAATAGGTATCTAAAAAAAACTGTCAAAACGTTTAAAAATAGAACCATTGAGCAACCGATTTAAGATTACAACCAAATTGTGGCATACCTACTTGCAAGTAGTAGATTGCAAGGTTAAAACTGGCGTTTAATCTCTTTGAATGAAATAAAGATGTAGTTAACCTATCCCTACATAATTAAACGAACACCACCAAGCTCAGAAACACGATAAGAGAAACGATCTCCCGGAGACCCAATAAACATAAAGTTTTTAGGGATATTCCATTTTATGGATAATTCGTCGATAATTGCAGGCCCAAAAACACCTTCTAGTTCAATAAACTCGATATCAATTTCCGGATAAGCTCTATCTAATACTTTTAAGTCAGAGATTAAAAGATCGTTATTTTCATTGTCTTTATTGATATTAACAATTTTAAGCTTTTTAGTAGATTCGTTATTTTCAACATATTGCATTACCTTATTGATGATAGCAACATCATCCCCTTTGGTGAAAAACACAAATTCTTGTGATTGAATTTTAATATTCATTTTTGATAAATAACGGTTACTTGTTATAACCATTCTGCGAAGCGGTTTGTAAAAATACTCTAGTGCTTCAATTAAAAGACGAATAATCAAAGAGCGATTTAGCATGATAGCAACAAATCCAAATGCAGGAACTAAATATTGTAAGAAGGTATAAAAGGAATTAATATTTAACTCCATATTTCCTATGAATGCGGTTATGATTAAGGCAACAGCAATAACTACTGAAATTCCACGTGCTTTTTCTGGTCTTGGTAGTTTTTTTCTTTTAAATTTTAATAAAAGATTTCCAACTCCAAACAGTCCCATCACCGCTAAAAATGAAAAAGTATATACACCTGCTAGTGCCACAATTTCTCCTTTGGTAACTAATAAAACGGAGATGCATAAAACTAAAAAGCTGATGATAATGCGGTAATTGGAACCTCGTTTATTTTGTTTTAAAAAGTAGTTGGGTAAAATTCTATCTAAGGTCATACGACTTAATAATCCAGAAACTCCCACAAAGGAAGTCAAAACTGCTCCACAAAGAACTAAGACAGCATCAATAGAAATCAAGTAAGCGAGCCATGATCCTCCTGTTGTCTCTCCTAAATAGGCAAGTAATGATTCTTGATGTTCTCCAACTTGTGCTAATGGAATAATGCAAATAAGTAATAATGCAATGGCAGGATTGAAAAAACTAACAATTGCCCACATATTACGTAGCGTTTTTGGAAACACTCCTTGCTGTTGTTCTTCAACAAAGTTAGCCGAACTTTCAAAACCGGATATCCCTAACATAGCAGCCGAAAATCCTAGAAACAAAGCGTTCATTATGGTTCCTGAAGTGATGGGAAGATTCCAGTTTAGATTGAAAACGTCCAAACCATTCATGAAAATGAACCAAACTGAAGTTGCAACCAATAACGTCAGGGTTGTTAAATGCGTAATAAAAATAACAACGGCAACTATAGCAGATTCGCCAATACCAACAATTGCTAATCCGGTAAAAATTAGTAATATGATAATTGTAGCAATAGGGATATTAATTCCGGGTGCAATGTTATGCAAGTAATGCATTCCTTCTGAAGCTGATATTACTGCAGTCGCCATATAGGAGAGGACGGTTAAAGTAGCTGCAATTGAAGCAAGCCTTTTGGAAGATGTGTTTAACAGTACATTATAAGCTCCACCATTTAAAGGCAGTGCTCCAACAACTTCACCGTATATTTTTCTAAACAAAAATAAAACAACACCTACAAATAATAATGAAATCCATGCATATTGACCAGCATACATGATTGTAAGTGCTGAAACGTAAAGGCAAGAGGAACTTATATCATTTCCGCAAATTGCAGTTGCTTGTAATTCGTTTAATTTTTTATGCAGTACTTGTTTCATTATCCTTTTTATTATTGATTGTAAGAATGGTTGCAAGATAATGATTTGAAATAAAATGCCCAATATTATAGTAAATCCTTTTAAATAAATTTTTAGAAATTTTTATTCGGATTAAACTTACAAACAAAAATAAAGTTATTTATAAAATAAGTATTGAGTCAACTAATTGGTAAATAATTACTTAGGTGTTTATTTGAGTGTCGTACCTGTGATACTACTTGTAGCATAGTTAGATTACAGTCTGTTTTACTATTCCTTTGTAAACCTACAAATTGTTTAAATTAACAGTTATAGATGAGAATTTTAAAGGAATAAAAGCTGAAGTACAAAATTCAAAATTTAAATTTCAGGACTAATATTATTTATCTCTATAATTTCGTAGGGAAAGCAATGCCTTTTCTTGAATTTTGTTTTGCATATATCCTGTCCAGCCAAATAGGAATCCTCTAAAGCCAAACGCTTGTTTAGCCCATTTCCATATATCAAAGGAGTCAGTTTGCTTGATAATAAGACCGTCCTTAAAATGAAATTGAGAGTGGATCTCATTGATAACTTTTCTACCTGTTTTACTAAAAGTGTAGGTTGCAATCCAACGAGCAGATCCTATATAGTCATCGGCTGTTATATCGGAATAAACGATATTTAATTTACCCTTGCTATTGGCAAATAACATTTTCCACATCTTAGTAACATCATTTCCAATTAATAATCCAAAAGCCGGATCTCGAAATCGAACATTAGGAGCGTATAATTCTCTTATTTTATTTGAGTCGCACGTACTTATAGCGGTGTAAAATTCTACTATTTTTTTTTCGTTTATGGTCATTAGAGTTGTATTTATAGTAGTAAAAGTAGTATTTATATTCTGGTAATTTTGCAGTAGCATTACTATTTTATTGCTTTATAATTTTGTCAGCTGCACTAAACTCTTACACACGTGATTAAACAATTGAAGAAAACCATACTATGCTTGACTATCTTTTTAAATAGTCACACACAGTATGGCTGGTTTGTAAAGGATTTATTTAACCCTTTTAAGTATTAGTTCATTTTCTGAATCAGATGTAGTCTTTCGAAGATCACCTCTGATTTAGTTTCACCTTAACTATTTTATAATCGTCTTCCTTGGATAATTCTCAATATTACAGCAATTAATGCTATTACTAATAAGATATGAATAATTCCTCCTGCACTGTATGCGAAGAATCCAATTGCCCAAAAAATGATTAAAATAACTGCTATTGTATAAAGTAAATTGCTCATAATTATTGTTTTTAAGTTAGTTAATAGATTTTTTATTTAATATTAATTCAATGATAATCCAACGTAGACATTAAATACACTATTTTTAGCATCAGTGTAAGTGTTTCCATTTGATTGTTCTTTTTCGATTTTAGTTAATCCGTAATTGTAACGGACTCCAAAGCTTAAAACTTCAAAATCAAGTCCAACACCAGCAGCTAAACCAGCATCAAATCTTTGAAAATCGTTAGTATCTAATGTTGATTGTGAACTCCCAAGATTAGAATCATTAGTCGTTTTTCCACTAACCATGTAAGCCGCATAAGGACCAGCATGAATATTAAAATTTTCAGTTAAATTAATAACTGCTAATACCGGTACCTCTACATAATTTATATTAAATTTCGCAACACCATTTACTCCTAAAGTGTTGTATGTCAATTCAGCACCTTTAGTTGTGTAGTAGATCTCTGGTTGAATAGCAAATGACTTCGTGATTGGTAGTTTTGCATACAAACCTGCATTAAATCCTGTCAATACGTTTTGGTCATCCACATCATCGGTATACAGATTTGAAAAATTGATACCTCCTTTAAAACCTATGGTTGCAGGGATCGATTTACCGTCTTGTGCATATGTGTTTGTGAATCCTATGCAGCTAAGAAAAAGGCTTGCTAGTAAAAATTTGCTTGTGTTTTTCATTTTGTTTGTTTTTTTGTTACTACTAATTTTATAATTCAAAGATCGGTAGGTTTTACTGCTGATGTGTTATATAACTTCCTTCAAAAGTTATATTATTTACCTTTTTGTATAACTATTGTTGTTTTTTTTAGGATTCAAGTTACTATGCTATTTGTCTTCGCTTTTAAATTCAGCGTTAAACTGCTCAAATGAGTATTCAAATTGTTGAAGATCATTGCTAAAATCACTTTTGAAAACATTCCAGTTTTTAGTTGTTTTCTTAGTATAAGAATCAAGATTGGTCTTCAAGGCTTGATTTTTATCTTCGATTAATTTTATTTTTTTTAAGTAAATCGAATCAGTCTTCTTCTTACTATTTTTTAATTTAATTTTCAGTTCAGCAATTCGCACGTCATTATTCTTTATTATACTATCTGTCTTTACCTTAAACTGCTCCCATTCCTTTTGTTGCAGTGTACTTTTTATCAATACAGATGTTCCTTTGTCTTTGGTTACAAGTTCAGTAGATTTTTGATCAGCGGTATCTTTACACGATACAAATAGAGTCGAAGCTAAGATTGTAATGAATACTAAAGTGTACGTTGTTTTTCTCATTTATTTTTATTTTTGAATTGTAATAAATAGGTAAGAAACAGGTGATGGCTATTTATTTTTTTTGCTTTCGTTTGCTTCTTGTTTTGCTTTTTCTAATTCTTCTTTTTTCTTTTGTTCTTCTTTTTCTTTTTTCTTAAAATAGCCCCTTAGTAAAAAGTTGTGCTTGGCAGCTTCCATATTTTCGTTCAAGCCTTTGGTACTTTTTTGTAAATTTGTCATTGTTTTATCTAAACTATTGGCCATTTTTTCATCTGTCATTAATCTAGATATAGTACCCTTACCATTATTCATGTCATAAGTAAATTGTGCTAACTCTTGCGTAATTACACTTGCATTTTCCATTGTGACTTGAGCACTTCTCATGATGTCATCCATTTCAATAGCGGCTACAGAACCAATTCGGCCATTTTCAGATATCATTTTTTGAGAATGTGTTCCTGGAGAAATAGTGAGTACTTTATCTCCCATTAAACCATCTGATCCTATGCTGGCTTTAGCATCAATTTTAATAAATTTTTGAACTTCTTTCTCAATTGTCATACTAACAACTACAGTGGAGTCGGAGACTAACTGGATTTCATCTACGGTACCAATATTAATACCTGAAAAACGAATGTTATTACCTACACTAAGTCCACTAACATTTTTGAAGTATGCATGGATACGAAAGGTCGATCCAAAAAGATTTTTTTGTTTTCCAATAAAGAATATTGTGGCAGCAAAAACCACTATTGCTCCTATAACGAACATTCCTAATTTCCAGATATGAGTTGATTGTTTGATCATAACGTTTTACTTTTTAGTATTATATTATATAAAGAAGGAGCTTATCCATTCATCACTACTGTTTTCTAATTCGGAATAAGTGCCCTCAGCATAGATTATTCCATCTCTTATTATCATAATTCGATCAGCAGTCATTTTAGCACAGGCCATATCGTGGGTAATTATTATTGAAGAGGTTTTTCGCTCTTTCTGAATGCGAAGTATTAATTCGCTTATTTCTTTGGAGGTAATTGTGTCTAGACCTGTTGTAGGCTCATCGTACAAAATTATTTCAGGTTTTAATATTAAAGTTCTAGCTAAGCCAATTCTTTTTCTCATCCCACCTGATAATTCCGAAGGCATTTTGTCAATGGCTTCTTCTAAACCCACACTGTCTAAAACTTCTCTGATTTCTCGATCAATTTCGCTTTCGCTGAGTGTTTTAAAATGCCTGCGCAGCGTAAAGTCTAAATTCTCGCGAACCGTCATAGAGTCATATAAAGCCGCATTTTGAAATAAGAAGCCAACCTTAATCCTAATTTTATTTAAATCGTCTGTATCTAAATTAGTAATGTCCTGACCCAGTATTTTAATTTCTCCTTTATCAGCTTGAATTAATCCTACGATACATTTAATAGTGATTGATTTTCCTGTTCCAGATTTACCTAAAATCACTAAGTCCTCACCTTTATTCAGACTTAAATTGATCCCTTTAAGGACGTGATTGTCTTTGCCAAAAGTTTTATGTAAATTTTTGATTTCAATGGCTGCGCTAGATTCGACCGTCACTTCTTCTGTTATTGCTTGTTCTTTCATCTTAAAATAATAAGTCGGTTAGTTGAACGGCTAGCATATCAATAATGAAAATACTTAGAGATGCACTCACTACTGCTGAGTTAGCAGCCATACCCACACTCTCAGTTCCATTGCTTGCATTATAGCCTTTATAGCATCCTATAATTCCAATAAAAAATCCAAAAAAGATTGTTTTAATAGTAGCAGGAAATACATCTGAAAAGGTCAGGATATGAAAAACTTTAATGATGTATAAATACAAACTAGCATCTCCATGGATATTAAATCCAATATATCCACCGAAAATTCCAATTAAGTCTGCTAGAATGACAAGCAGCGGAATCATGAATGTGGTCGCTAAAACACGAGTAACCACTAAGTATTTGAAGGGATTTATCGCCGCTACTTCCATAGCGTCAATTTGCTCAGTGACTTTCATAGAACCTAGTTCTGCACCAATTCCTGATGCGATTTTTCCCGCACAAATTAATGCTGTTATAACAGGTGCTATTTCGCGTATGAGTGACAGGGCAACCATACTCGGTAACCAAGATTCAGCACCAAAATTAGCTAGGGTAGGTCTGGATTGTAACGTCAGCACTAGTCCCATTATAAATCCTGTTATGGCAACTAGAGGGATTGATTTATAGCCTATTTTGTAACTTTGTTTAAGAAATTCTTTGAACTCGTAGGGAGGAGAGAAAACTTCTTTAAAAAACCGAGTAATAAAAAGCGTTAAATGTCCCGCATCATCGAGTTTATTTTTAATGTATGTGGTCAAAATAGTAAAGTTTTATGATTAATATTTTAATTTTTTATTAATTAATATTGAAATTATATCGAGTTGAAAAAAGATTCTTTATTTCAGTTTACGGCTCTTTTAATTACTTCAAAAACGATAAATAAGTAGAGTTTAATCTTTCTTTTTTATAATGAAACTATTTGTATATGTCAATTTAGCTCTAGTTATTACAGATCTTTTTCTAGACTTGGTAAAAGCAACATTCACTTTTATGAAGAGCAAATCAATTACCTACTAAAAAATAGTAAATAGAGTTAATATGGTAAGAGTTACAATAATGGAACTTTTGTAAAGATCTATCAAAAATAGAGTCTTATTGTTGCGATACTTTTATATAAAATTATAAAATTAACACTTTTTCTATATTAGAATATTGCTGATATTTAGGAGGACAAATACGTACCATTTAGTACAGCTTTTAGTCAGTAAATGAGTTGCAATTGTAAGTAGGTGAGAAAATAAGTTAAGCTACAATTAACATATATTGTGTAAATTTCCATTCAATTTATACCATAAAAAAAGACTGCTTTATAAAAAAAACAGTCTTTTTACTATTCAAAATATAATTGATTGTAGTCAAGTGTTACCGATATTTATCAAAATTTTCGCATCTTGAATGTATTGATTTAGCTCAAATATCTTCTTAATATCCAAGCAGTTGACTCATGTTCTAGTAACAATGCAGTCAAGAAATCGGCTGTACCAACATCGCCATTTTCCTCCTCAGATGTTTCGATGTCTTTTCTTAATTGCACTACGACAGCCTCATGATCTTTTAATAATTCAGCAACCATTTCTTTACGATCAGGATAGCTATCAGGTGCTTCTTTCAAGCGAGCCATTTTAGTAAATTCGGCCATTGTTCCTATAGTTTTTCCTCCTAACTTACTAATTCTTTCAGCTATTTCATCAATACTCATTTCTAGTTGTTTGTATTGACCTTCAAATAACTTGTGCATTTCCATAAAACTTTCTCCTGTTACATTCCAGTGAAATTTTCTTGTTTTTGTATACAAAGTCATTGCATCAGCAAGTGTTATTGAAAGTAATTCAATACTGTTTTTTAAATTTTTGTCAGTTATTCCTATATGTGGTTTCATTCTATTTTATTTTTAATTAATATTTAGATACTTATTTTTATTTTTTCTTATCAGAAACTATTAAAATTATACCTCCTACGAGTAGTACGCCTCCTAAAATTGGAGACCAACTTACTGGGTTATTTTCTTTTTTATTAATTTCAATAGGTCCTATGTCTACCACCTTTTTCTCGGTGACATAATTAAATCCATTGTAAACTACCATTAGAGCACCAATTACTACTAATACGATTCCGATTGATTTAGATTTCATGTTTGTTTATTTAAAGGTTAGTCGTTTTTGGTTTTGAAGTTAAATCATAGGTAATACGAAATGATATCATTAAATCGCACAACTATTTTAACAACTGTTCAAAGATAGCCAACCTCTTAAAAATTAGCTTTATAGTATTATTTGTAAAAGTTATAGTATTTACAGATGCTTTTTTTACGCATCTCACAATAACATATAGAGTCTACTTTGATTAACTTACTCTAATTAATTTTTTATTTACAAACTCGTGAATTCCTTGTTCAGCTAACTCGCGGCCATACCCAGAGCGCTTAGTTCCTCCAAAGGGAAGATCAGGTTGCGAAGCAGTAGGTTGATTTATAAAAACCATTCCTGAATCTATTTGATCTGCTATTTTTATGGCTCTTTCAATATCTTTTGTATAAATGGAACCTCCCAATCCAAAAGGGGAATCATTAGCTAAATCAATTGCCTCTTGCTCATCTTTGACTTTGTAAAATGAGGCTACTGGTCCAAATAATTCTTCGTAAAAAGTAGGTTCACCTCTTTTTAAATTCGTTAATAGCGTTGGCTGCATATAAGCACCTTGTTCTAATGCTCTTTTTCCACCAGTAGCAACTTTAGCACCTGCTTTTTCAAATCTTGTAACTTGATCCAATAAATCTTTTAATGCTTGTTCGCTACTCAATGGGCCAACTTGAGTTTTAGTATCCATAGGGTCGCCTACTTTTAAGCTAGAGATTGCAGCGGTAAATTTTTCTAAGAACTCGTCTGCGGTGGCTTCTACAGCAATAAATCTTTTTGAGGCAACACAACTTTGTCCATTATTATTCATGCGACCTATAATAGCCATCTCAACTGCCTTATCGATATCGGCATCTTCGAGAACAATAAAAGAATCGCTTCCACCAAGTTCAAGAACAGATCTCTTTAAATTTTTACCGGCTGCAGCTGCCATACTAGCACCAGCACCTTCGCTTCCTGTTAGAGAAACTCCTTTGATTCGAACATCATCAACTAAGGCTGTACTTCTTTTACCAGAAATCATTAAATTAGTATAGAGTCCATCTGGAGCGCCAGCTTCCTGAAATAATTTTTCGATTGCTATGGCACATTGAGGTACGATAGAAGCGTGTTTTAATAGAATTGTGTTACCAACCATAATATTTGGAGCAGCAAAACGAACTACTTGGTAAAAAGGGAAATTCCATGGCATAACGCCAAATAGTACTCCGATAGGGCTGCTTCTTACAAAAGCTTCACCAGAGTCTGGATTTAATTTTTTATCTGCTAGAAACGTTTCAGCATTATCAGCATAATATTCTAGAATGTTTGCGCTTAAATCAATTTCACTTTCTGATTGAGAGATAATTTTTCCCATCTCTAAAGTGATTAATTCTGCTAATTTAGTTTTTTGCTCACGCATTAATTTGGCAACTTTATGGATTAAAGTAGCTCTCTCTTTGTAAGAAGTTTGTTTCCACTCTTTAAAAGTGCTATTAGACTTTGTAACGGCAGTATCTACTTGTTCATCTGTCATTTCATCGAATGATTTTAAAACTTTATTCGTGGCTGGATTTGTTGTTTGTATAGACATAATATGTTTTTTTAATTTTTAAAAAGAAAGGTTTGATACTACTTATTATTCCAATTAAGGAAAAGAGTATCGCGCCTGTATTACTAATTTGAAATTTAGGATTCTAAAATTTTTATTGTAAAAAAATAATCCAAAGACTAAGCGTTTAGGACTAGGACAAAATAGTTTGCTGTATTTATTTTTATAGCGATTTAGTAAAACATACTATTTTACTAAAGCTTGAAGTTCGTTTTGTTGTCTACAACCTCTTAATAATGAGATTTAAAATAGAAACTTATAAATGAACAACTAGCGGTATTTATTGATTACTGATGGGGAACAGTTTTCATTTAGTCTTAAGTAGGGATGAAAATTATCTAATAATTTTCATAAAAAATTAAACCACATACATAAACTTACTAATATGAAAAGTGTATTAAATGTGGTTTAATATGGAGGAGTGTCGACTTCTATTTTTATAATAGAAAAGACAATAGGAGGAATTATCTCCCTAGTTTCGATTTCCCTTGAGCAATAAGATCTTTGCTTTCTGCTTTCAAAGTTTCGTATTTTTGAGAAAAATTTTCCAAAATTTCTTCTGCTTTATCTTTAGCATCATCGGCATATTGGCCACCTTTTTGCTTAATTTTCTTTCTAGTTTTACTTCCTTTGTCAGGAGCGTATAATACTCCTAGTAATGCTCCTGCTGCTATACCACCTAAAAATCCTAATAGTGCTTTATTGTTTTTCATAGTTTTTGTTTTAATAGTTTTTGTTTTTATAATTTTTTTCCTTGAATAAGTCTGAATAAGATTGCTATGATTGCGATCACAAGCAATATGTGTATTATTGATCCTGCACTATAGGCAAAAAAGCCAATAGCCCAGAAGAGAACTAAGATAACTGCGATGGTGTAAAGTAAGTTACTCATATTTTTTATTTTTAGTGATAAATAGTTATTTGATTAAACCTAGAAGGTTATCCTTTTTTGTATGTAACAAATTTCGGAAATTACTAGAAATAATGTCTTACAGTACTTTTTGCAAATGTTATAATATTTGCACTTTTACCTATTTTATCCCTTATGAAAGTAGGTTTAGATATCTTGTTCCTAAAAATAAAAAAAGGACTGCCGAATTTCAGCAGTCCAAACCAAAACCAAACTTAAATCATCGCTTTTAGGTCGATGATCTGTCTTATAATAAATCGTACTTATTTTTTTGAACTTAGTAGTGAATCAACATAGATCCCTCTAGCTCAATAAAGTTAGTATTGATTTATGATTCATCTTTCGTTGTTCTGACTAAGCTAATACCTGATGTGAAAAATATTAGTCCTAATACTCCATATATTATTAGTGTCTTGATATCTTGATTGCTTCCTCCAGTATCACTAAATAGTATAGCGACATATATTAATGCTACTATACCTAACGTCGTTAAAACGGTTCCGAAAATTCTTTTAAGATTCATAATTGTGTATTTATAATTAAGGTTACTATTTATGATTCATAAAAAGTGATTGAAAACAAATCAAAATAATTTTAAAGTAATAAACTTAAAAGATCTCAATTGATTTTAGTATCCATATCATGATCGCTAGTGCAACAGCGGTATTAAATATCTTCTTTAAAACACCATCAAATGGCAAGTAAGTATTTATAATCCACAGAACGACACAAGCAACTAATACAACAGCTATTAAGCTCAAGAAAAACATGATGATACTATTTAAAGTTTACTCTACAAAGATATAGCACTTGTACAAGTTCGCTTTTACGTAATTACTCTTAAAAGTTATAGTATTGTTAGATGATGAAATTATAACAAACAAAAGCAAAAAATAAAACCACATTACAAAATTATAATGTGTTTGAAAGTAAGGAGTTACTAAATGTACTGCGTCTACAGTTCTTTTATTTCTTTAGCTGTCTCAAATGATTCGATTTGTGTACCGTAATTTGTTTTGTAGAAGTTCTTTTTATTATATGCGGTAAAATTTCCAACTTGACTGCTGAAACTGTTACTTTTTCCTTGAATAGTAAATCGAATTGATTGAATATTTACTTTTTTTAATTGTTGCATTTCTGAATTAGATAAAACAAAATAAGACATGATCCTATCTTCTTTGTTTTCAAACACACCTTTATCAACACAAGTTATTATAGTGCTATCAGTTAGGTAAATATAGACTGTACCTCTAATACTATATTCAGGATTTGTCGTACTAACAGCAATTTTTAGTACTCCACCAGTTTCTGATTTGGCTATTTGCGTAATAACTTCGCCCGTAAGCGCATAATTTTCTGAAATGAAATTCCAACTTTGAGTTGCGGGATAGGTTGTGTTTCCTTTATATTGCATACTATTTTGGCTGAGAGCAAATAGTGGTAGCAACAGCAGGAACAACAGTGGTTTTAAATTCATTTGTTTATTTTATTAGTATGTGAAAGCATTGTTCCAATCTAATGTTTTTATAGCTGTTAGTTGGTTTTCGTCATTCATAAAAACACGTAACTCTTTATTAGCCACCTTTTTTGTGTACATCGCTTTAAATCGGTAAACTGTATTTTGTTCTGCCGAGTTTTGATACACTTCAACTAATTTCAAGTCAATAAATGTACCATACCATTGTCTGTGCTTTGCACATGTCTTACTTAATTTTTCTAAGGTAATATTATTTATCACCGACTGTGTAGCTTCAGAAGTAGTAAAAGGTTTGAATTTTGAGGTGTTACAGGTCATTAAAATTCTTTTGCCAAGATCGTAAGCTTTTCCTTTTTGATTAGCGTCAACAGCAGTAAGTGCAAGTTGAACGGTTTTTACTTCTTCAATTACAGGAGTCGGGCTTACCTTTTTTGACTTACAACTAACAAGTGCAATTAAAACCAGGAATACTATAACTTTTTTCATTTCTAAAGATTTATTTTTAGTAATAGGTTAGGATCAGGACAATTATTTATATAAAAAGCTCTATCGGATGCACTGCATACTCCAGGATAGTCACCAATATGGTCACCAATATTTTCAATAATTTGAAAATGTAGGTGAGGGGCATAATCACCATTGACAGCAGCACCTCCAAGCGTCGCTATTTGCTCACCCTTCTTAACGATATGTCCAACTTTAATTTGTGCGATACTTTCCAATGATAAATGTCCATATAGGGTATAGAACGTACAATTTTCAACTTGATGTTTTAAAATGATGGTAGGACCGTAATTTCCTAAGCTATCATTGTTTTGAAAACTATGAATTGAGCCATCCAGAGCGGCTAAAACAGCCGTTCCTTCCTTTATCCAAAGGTCAAGCCCTATGTGAATATTTCGTTCCTCTGTTTGTTCATCCTTAAAAACACTGCTTCTCTTATACAAATTGCGTTGTTCATCATAACCACCATAAGCTACTATTGCCTTATTTGTATCTAGATACTTATTGATATAGGTCTCAAATTCATCTGCATTGGTCAGTGATACTGCCTGTAGTTGCGTATTATCTACAGATAAATCAATAGGGAAATAGTTACTATAAGCAATGGTTTCTTGTATTACTTTTACATCTTGAATAGTATGTAAAACAGCTTTTAACGATGTCATTCTATATAATTTTAAGATTGGATTTAAAATAAATATCATAAAACCAACATAAAAAAGACCATGTTGGTTTTATGATGTAAGTACTAAAATTACTAGTACTTTAGCGGAATAGAAAATTTTTATTATTCCTTTGTTACAACAGTGTATCTAAGTACTGTTACTAACTTATTTAACAGCAAGTAAGTCTACAAACTCAATCACAGGATCTGATGCTAATAAATCTCCAGCATGTTCCATTAAATCTGCTGCAATTTTACCCGCTAAATGTGCTTTTCTTCCTTCTTCAGTTTCAAAAGTATCAAAAATTCCAAAAGTAGAAGGTCCTATTTGCCATCCGTACCATTTAACGGTTTCTTTTTCTCCGACTGCAATTGGTAAAGCACTTTTTAAAAAAGCAGCTACTTCATTTTCTTTTCCTGGTTTAGCTTCTAAGCGAGCTAATAAAGCGTATTTTTCCATAATAATTTAAAATTTTGTTGTTAAAGCAGTCTAGAATATAAAATTATATCTTACCACTTTTAATAACGACAAGGTACTTTTTTAAATTTTATGGCTATGTTAAAATAATCAAAAAAAAGCCAATGTGCATAGACATTGGCTAAATTTTAGGCTCATTATTGATCCTACTTTATTTTTAGACTTTTACTTTTGCTTGGCATCTCCACCTACAGATATGTTAGTTGAATTAGTACCGCGTTTTGTATTAATGTCTACTCCGTCTTTACCAATATTAATCGAGGTACTATCTTTTGCTTCCTCAACTTTTGGAGCAGTAACTTCGATAGTTTGTTCAATAACAGGTTTTTCTTCTTCTTTTTTACAAGAAATAAAAGCTACTAAACACATACTAGTTAGTAAAATCGTTGTTTTTTTCATTTTGTTTTTTTTTAGGATTTAAAGTAATGAGAAACAATGTACTGCTAAATTCATTATAAAAAAAATCCCAACCAAAAATGGTTAGGATTTGTATATGAAACTAATAATGGCTTAGTATAATGTAGGAAATTGAGTTGGATTAGTCTCATTCATCATTGCATAAATTTTTTCATAAATATCTTCGGCAGATGGTTTAGAGAAGTAATCTCCGTCAGTTCCGTAAGACGGTCTGTGTGCCTTAGCAGTTAATGTTTGTGGCATACTGTCTAAGTGCTGGTAACCGTTTTGTTTTTCAACGATTTGTTGTAAGATATAAGCCGAAGCTCCACCTGGTACATCTTCGTCAATAACAAGCAATCGATTTGTTTTGGCGACACTTTTTACAATCTCTTCGTTGATATCAAATGGAAGTAAAGATTGAACATCTATTATTTCGCAATCAATACCTACTTCAAGCAATTCTTTTGCTGCTTGCTCCACTAATCGTAACGTAGAACCGTACGAAACCAATGTGATGTCGTTACCTGTTTTTATCGTATCAATAACTCCAATCGGCGTTTTGAATTCACCATAGTTCAATGGCATTTTTTCTTTTAATCGATAACCGTTCAAACATTCTATTACTAAAGCTGGTTCATCACACTCTAATAAACTGTTATAAAAACCGGCTGCAATCGTCATGTTTCTTGGTACTAAAACATGAATTCCTCTCACTGCATTTATGATCATTCCCATTGGGGATCCGGAATGCCAGATTCCTTCTAGTCTATGACCTCTTGTTCTTATAATTAATGGTGCTTTTTGCTTACCTACCGTTCTATATTGTAAGGTTGCTAAGTCGTCACTCATGATTTGAATTGCGTATAATAAATAATCTAAGTATTGAATTTCAGCAATAGGGCGAAGGCCTCTTAAAGCCATACCTATACCTTGACCTATGATGGTTGCTTCACGTATTCCAACATCGGCTACACGTAGTTCCCCATACTTCTCTTGCATTCCTTCTAGGCCTTGGTTCACATCTCCAATGGCTCCAGCATCTTCTCCAAAGATTAGAGCTTCAGGATATTTTGTAAATATAGCATCAAAATTATCTCTTAATATCATACGTCCATCCGTATCCTCTATTGCTCCTTCAGGGTAAGTAGGAAGTACTTGGTTTACAGAGTATACATTGTCTTTAGATGCTGAATGTAAGTTGCTACCAAAAGAATATTCATTTTTAGCAATGTAATTCTTAATCCAAGTAGCCACTTCTTCTTGTCCACTTTCGTTAAGTAAAAGACGCAATGATTTTCTAGCAGCAATTAAGATTTCTTTTTTCAAAGGATCTTTGATTCCTTTGATATGATCAACAAGCTTTATAATTCCTTCTTTATTTGTGCTAGTTTGTGCTATTCTTTCAAGTAAACTAACAACTTCTTTTTGCTCTTCTAGAATAGGAGCTATAAAATTACTCCAAGCCGCTTTTTTACCAACTAAAACTTCTTGTTTAGCACTTACGTCAATCAATTCTAATTCTTCTTGTGATGCTATGTTGATGGCAATCATCCACAATCGCATTTGTCTTATACAATCAAAATCTCTTTCCCATGCTAGACGGTCTGCATCTTTGTAACGTTCGTGAGATCCTGAAGTTGAGTGACCTTGTGGCTGCGTCAATTCATTGACGTGAACTAATACTGGTACATGCTCTTCTCGAGCTATAGTTGCTGCTTTTTCATAAGTCGCAATCAAATCAGAGTAATCCCAACCTTTAACACGAAGTATTTCGTATCCTTTATTCTCAGAATCGCGTTGGTAACCTTTTAAAATTTCAGATATGTTTTCCTTCGTTGTTTGATGTCTTGCGTGAACCGAGATTCCGTATTCATCATCCCAAACACTTACAATCATAGGTACTTGCAATACTCCAGCTGCATTGATGGTTTCAAAAAACAATCCTTCAGAGGTACTAGCATTACCAATAGTTCCCCACGCGACTTCGTTTCCGTCTACTGAGAAATTTTCTTTATTGGTAATCCCTTTAACTTGTCTGTATATTTTAGATGCTTGCGCCAAACCTAATAAACGGGGCATTTGGCCCGCAGTAGGAGAGATATCTGCACTTGAATTTTTTTGTTGTGTTAAGTTTTTCCATGAACCATCTTCATTTAAACTATGCGTGGCAAAGTGTCCACCCATTTGTCTTCCTGCTGACATTGGTTCTAGAGCAATAGAAGTGTTTCCGTACAAACCAGCAAAAAACTGCTCGATTGTTAATTCACCAATAGCCATCATAAAAGTTTGGTCTCTATAATAGCCAGATCGGAAATCACCATTTTTAAAGTACTTGGCCATCGCAAGCTGTGGTACTTCTTTTCCGTCACCAAAGATTCCAAATTTAGCTTTTCCGGTCAATACCTCTCGGCGTCCCAATAAACTACATTCTCTACTTATCATTGCTAACTTGTAATCCTTTAAAACTTCCGTTTTAAAATCTTCAAATGTGAGTGGCGAACTTGCTTTTTCTTTGATCATAATTAAAAGGTATAACTTTGAAGTGCAAATTTAGCTAAAAAGTACTTATTATCATAATTCGCTGAAAGAAATATAATTTAATTATTGTCAAAAATATATAATTTAAAGTACTTATTTTTTTGTTTAATTTATATAATATGCTAAAAAAATGATAATAGTTATGTTTTAGTATGGTTTTGTTTCAAATTAAAACCATTTTCGATTAAATAAATTAAATAAAATTTTTGGTGAAAGAGTGACTACAAATCGAATTTTTTCACTGTAGCGTGGTTGTCCTACTTCCCAGCCTAAGGTAGAATAGACGGGTAAATACAATTCGAAGTAATCCGTGACCAAATTTAAACGAATACCGCTATCGTAAACAAAACGTTCTTTACTGTTTTTACTTTTTAGAAAACCAGCATCGCCATAAACCTCTAACCAGTTCCAAATATTGTAACTGCCATTCATTGTAGTCATCCATTGGTTTGCAAAAGGAGTCGCTAATTTTGACTTAAATCCGCCTTCGGCAATAATTAATTGCTGACTAAAGAAACCAGTATTTTCAGATCGTCCGTAGTAATTGTAATCAAAAAGGTAGTCGGTAGGTCGGTCTAGTGCAAAACTATAAAAGTTAGAGTTGGTTTTATTGTAGATAAAAGCCCCTGCATAAAAACGAAAGTTCAACTGATGATTGTTCTCAAACAATTTGCGGTATTCAAATTCTCCTGCTATTTTTCCGAAATTATCGGCTAACTGAAAATCAGTACTAAAACTTTTGTGGTCAGTAACTTCGGTTCTAGTACTAAAATATTTAGCATTAAAAACAGAATATTTATCTTCTCCATCATTGCTAACAAAAACACTTTTTTCTCTATTAACAAAAATCTGCCTCAAAACGATACTTTGCTTTTTATTATCTCTAAAATCATTTTCACGTATTCTTAAAACAACGGTTGGATTAATTCTAGTATAAAAAGCATCAGGAGCGTAATGAAAATAATTACCTGACAAAGAGTATCGGGCATTGAACAGCCTACTTTCTCTGTAGTTTTGATTGACTGCTATTGCTCCTGAACCTGATAGATTATTCGTTCGCATGGAGTAGGATGGATTCACATCAAAAGTAAAAGGCTTGTCCAGAAAAGTTTTGTTATGCAAGCGCAAACCTGGTGTTAATCCATCATACAAGTTGTACGTTAGCGTAGGGACATATAAAATTTGATTGTAATACGGATCTTCTAAATCCTTCATAAACACAAATTTTATGGGGCGATTATTGGGAAAAAAGCCAGTCAGAGATTTCCAGTTGTTTCTTAGATTGTATTCTGGAACTTCATTTTTATAATTGAGCACTAATTTGTCAGCTTCATTACGCTCTAGAGTATAAGTAGTGTCGCCAACCTTTGGCTCAAGCCATTTTTTTAAAACAATTTCGCCATTTTTTATACCATAGATTGGTACAGGAACAAACAGACCTGTTTTGTTTTTTAAGGTAAAGGAAACCGAATCAGCTGTTTTAGAAACCAAAGCTATTTTATAATCTACAACCTGTCGTGATTTTACAATAGAGTTAAAAAACCAACTAATATCTTTCTCGGTTTTTGATTTCAGGATAGTTTCAAAAGTGTATGAGTTGGTCTGCTGCTGCTGATTTAGCGCATAAAAATCTTTAATACTGCTAGGCATCACCTGTTTTTCTAAGTACTTATTTAAGTAGCGTAAACTCAAACCCGCTCTATACTTATTGGCGATTTGCTCATTGAATTTAATTAAGGAGTTTTTATCGTTTTCCAATGGCTGATCAAGATTTTTACGCGCCATTAGCATGTAGAAATAACTATACTGTTCATTAAAATCGATAGAAGCTAAGTTGTAGCTTTTTAAAAGTTTAAACTGCGATGCGCTTCCCAGCATTTTGCTTTCAGGATGATTTTTGTCTATGTATTGCATCATAGCATACACTTGTATTCCATCTAAAACCCAACTATCTTTTCTATTGTCTATTTGTAAACTGTTTTTTAAAAAAGCATTCAAATAGGTTTTTAAAAATTTGAGCTCATAGGTAAACTCATCAGAAAATGGTCTGATAAAGGAGGGCAGCTGACTTAACCCATAAAAGGGATTACGCTCATATTCTAGCTGCGATACGATAATTTTTTTATTTGGGTATTTCCCTATCAAATCTTCCACAAACAAGGATATACATTCTATCACTCTTGCCTGTTGTATTGTACTTAAATTTTCATCCCTTAGGTTTGTTACTACCTCCATACCATTGTTCCTAATCGAATAAAAACTAGCTTTAGGTTCTATGTAAACAGTGAAATCAGTTCTTTTTTCACCACTAAATTGATAATAAATAGTTGTAGCTTCCTCTGTAGTCAATGATAAATCTAAGTCGGTGGTAACGGCATACTTTTTATCCACTTTCATCTCTACTTGATAGTCAGTAGGTGCATTAGCAATATCGTCTAAGTTTTCATTGCTGTGCACTACAAAGTGGTGATTCTCAAAACGGGCAGGAGCAAGGTACCAGTTTTTCAAAATCATATTTCCGTCGCTGCCGTATCCGTATTTTGTGAAGCGGTCAGCGGGAATTTTCACACTGTAGGTCAATTGTAGTTTAGCTTCTTGATTAGGAGCCAGTTTTTTTCGGAGCGCAACCGTAATCACATCAGGATGCAAATTGATTCTGTTCCAATTTAAAAATAAATTAGCACCATCTAAAATGGTAATGTTTTTAGTACTTCCTCGCTCATTATCATTTGATAAGTGAAAACCTCTATAAAACTCATCCGAAAATCGCTTAGCGAGTGGTGTATTCACATTTGCGTAGGCATTATTCCAATCATTCAAAACGATAGTCGATAAAGTGTCTGTGCTATTATTTACAAAATGAATTTCCTGCTTGATATTTAAGGTATTGGTGTCGTGATTCACCTCTGCAAAAATGTGGGAACGATGCTGAGCATATTGTTTTATTGAGGCCAATAAAACAAAACCGAAAATCGCAATAGTCCTCAAGTTTCTCAAGTGGTAGTAGGTTTAAAATCGTAAAAGTAATTACGTATAAATGGGGCAATTAGATTGTAGATAGCTAAAATAACAAAAAAGAGCTGTTGTTAAACAGCTCTTCTAGTTAAAAATTAGGTTTCAAATTGTATTTCTTATAAAAAGCATCGAGTACCTCGACCACTTCATCCTCAGTATCTACAATTTTAATGAGTTTTAAGTCATCTGGGCTTACGGTTTTCTCTTGTTCGATCAAAACTGTTTTTATCCAATCAAGTAAGCCTGACCAGTACGAAGTCCCTACAAGAATAATAGGAAAACGGGCAATTTTTTTAGTTTGGATTAAGGTAATTGCCTCAAACATTTCGTCTAGAGTCCCAAAACCGCCAGGCATCACCACAAACCCTTGCGAATATTTCACAAACATTACTTTTCTAACAAAAAAGTAATCAAAGTTTAAGTTCTTATCTGGATCAATATAAGGATTAAAGTGCTGCTCGAAAGGCAACTCAATATTCAATCCTACTGAGGTTCCACCGCCTAGGTGCGCACCCTTATTTCCTGCTTCCATGATACCAGGACCTCCGCCGGTAATCACGCCATAACCCGCTTTACTAATTTTGTAAGCAATACGCTCCGCAAGTTGGTAATATTTGTCTTCAGGTTTCGTACGAGCCGACCCAAAAATTGAAACACACGGACCTATGCGACCCATAATTTCATATCCATTTACAAATTCAGCCATGATCTTAAAAATCGCCCAACTGTCGTTCGTACGTATTTCATTCCATGTTTTCTGCTTCAATCGATCTTGGATTATTTTATCCTCATCATTGTCAAAATCTTCTAATCTCATTTCTGTAGTATATTTTAAATTATTTTTTTTAGGAGCTATTTCCAGCTATTCGCTCTATTTCCTGAGGAGAAAACTACCGCCAAGGCTCTGTTTTTCTCCTCAGGAAGATGCCGCTGCTATCTGGGCTAGGGACCAAAATACTAAAGTACTCTATTTTTAAAATAAAGCAATGGCTTGCTAACTAATTTTTAAGATTCGTTCTTTAAATGAGAAAAGGGCAGGGATTAGATTCCCGCTCTTTTAAATAGGAAAAAACTTAAGTTGGTGCTGAAATTTTCAAAAAAGAGGTGTATATTTGACGTTATATACAAGTTATAGCCAATGCGAAAAAAATGCAGAATCCTGAAATAGATTGAAATGAAATTTGAACTAAAATTTATAACTGATTACGGACAATTCTATATTGCTGACAAAAATGCGAAAGGAAATACTGGTTCCGAAAAGTTTTGGACTGACGAAGCATTCACCGACAGACTTGCAATAGAAGATGGAATAATTGGCGTTGGAATTGCGAATGATGAAGGAATAGTAAATTGTGAATTTGAAATTTTAGATTCTGAAAGCTTAATTAAAGATTTTGACGAATTTGACCACGTAGTTGAAGCTAGTATAAATATTCATTCTGGAATTTTACAAATATTGGATTGCCCACATTCCGAAATTGAAATTGAAACCGAAATTGAAAATGGTGAATACAGAATACGTGTTTATTCGTTAAATTTGGAAACAGCTTTTAATGAAAATCCAAACGATTGTTATAAAATAGAAATGTGGAAAGAAGTTTATTCGACACGGAATGTTTTAAAAAGATATACTGAAAAATAAGCACTGGCTATAACCGCTGTTTTGATATAGCTGGAATTTAGTGGAATTGCCGTTCCGCATCAAATTTTCGTTAAGCCGAAAATTGACCGGTTACGAACTTCCAGCCATCTCAAAGCAGCATAACGTTAACATTAACCACGGTGTTAGTAGCTAAAGTTTTTCTATTTCTTCCTTTACCCATTCCCAATATGAAACATATTTAGTTTCTTTAGGTACTTTATAAAGCGTTCCAAATTCTTTAATAATTTCATTAACTGTGTTAATAGCTAAAATTTTTGATACTGTAATTGTATCTGCTTCAATATTTTGCTTAATATTAAATATTAAAGTACCCATTGCTTTATCGACTAACTCTAATGCTTTATCTTTTGCTTCCATTTTATTTAATATTATCTAATGAATAAGAATTTAATATGTTTTGTTCAACTAAATCAGATCTAATGTCCCCACAAGAATCTGTTACACCTGTTTTAGTGTTTTCACTTGCTTTTTTTAATGCTTTAGTAACGTGCATTTTTGCAAATTCAATCATCCATTGTTCAACTTGTTTTGGAGCTGGTTGTTTATAATTAATAGCTATAACTTCATTTAATAAAAAATATTCTGCTGTCATAATAATTATATTTTTAGTTTGATTAATAATAAGTGGCATAATGTTAACACACGTTTGTAACTATTGCGGGCTTAGTGGAATTGCATTTTTAATTATTGTGTATTTTAAGCCGAAAAAACAGTTTTCATAATCCGCAACATTTACAAGCGTTTTCCGTTGCTGTAAATAATGGCGTAGCAGGAGAGAATTAGATGGAAGACAAATATTTTGCTTCGATCAACAGAATTGAATTTGTAGCAGAATTTTTATTGACGAAATCGTTAAGCGAAAAATACTCTGCTCCTATCAACAGAATTGAAATTGTAGCAAAATTTAAATTGACAAAATCGGTAAACGGAAAATGATTTCCTTCGATCAACAGAATTGAATTTGTAGTAGAATTGTTTTTCACGAAATTGTTAAGCAGAAAGTGATTTTCTTCGATCAAAATAATTAAATTCGTAGTAGAATTTTTAATGACGAAATCGGTTAGCGAAAAATTTTCGGCTTCGATCAACAGAATTGACTTTGTAGCCAAATATTATGCAGAAAATAGAATGACGAAAATATATAAAAAATTACATACAGCAACAACTGTTTTGAGCTAGCTGGAATTTAGTGGAATTATCGTTTCGCATCAAGTTTTCGTTAAGCAGAAAAATTAGCGGTTACGAACTTCCAGCCACCTCAAAGCAGCAAACCGTTGGCACCTATTTTAGAAAAAATGACGAAACACATTAAAATATTCTTATTATTTTTCACATTATTTGCTTGTGAACAAAATGCAACCGAAATGAAGACACCTAAAAATGCACAAGATAAGTTTGCGGAATTTATTGCGAAAAAAAAGTTTATTGAAGAAAATTATTATCCAGGAATTGCTGATAAAAAAATGCGACCAATTTTTACAGAGAAAATAAATCAAGTCGCTAACGATTTTAAAATTGTTTCCGATTCAGAAAAACCGACAGATTTAAAATACCAAGAAAAAATAAAAATTGGACTTTTACGATTTTCAGATGTTTATATGGATTTAGATACAGAAGACAGAGAACGTGTTTGCTCCTATTTTGAAGAATTAATGGATATTGTTGAATTAGAAAGTTCTGAAGGTCAATTAAATAATTTTATGTACGGATTTGACCCAAATGAAATGACAAAAAAGAATTAGAAATGTCAAATAAAAGAAAAGGAGTTTTAACAACTGATTCAGAATGGCGAAAACATTTGCGAAAAATTGGAAAACGAATTTTTTGGAAAGGCGAACGTTTAGCTGAAAAGAAAATGATTAATAAAGAAACTAAGCAATCTGAATAGAAAAAACAGGTGCCAACACTCGTTTTGCCGTATTTGGGTCTTTAGTGGAATTACCGTTTTAATTCGTATTTTCGTTTAGCCGAAAATAATCGTTTTCAAAACTCCCAAACACGGCAAAGCGAGGAAACGTTATAATATAAATTTCGCCAAATTTTGCGGTGAAAAAAGTACCTACTTCGCTCCTTCTCAGAAAATAATCTGCATTCTAAAAAATTGATGATTCTTAAGAACGTTTTGAAAAAGTTTGCGTCGAAATAAATTCTGGTGAAATCGTTAAGCAGAAAGTAATTTGATTAAATGAAAGTGATGCAGTTTGCGTCGAAAAATATTGTGGTGAAAATCATTAAGCCGAAAATAATTTGCTTCAATTAAAGTGATGCAGTTTGCGTCGAAAAAAATTGTGGCGAATTCATTAAGCCGAAAATAATTTGCTTCAATTAAAGCGATGCAGTTTCTAGCCAAAAGTATTGCGGTGAAAAATTGAATAATGACGAAGTTTTGTGCTGAATAATACATATTATAACACCGGTTTAGCATGATGGAGAATTTAGTGGAATTACCGTTTATTTTCATATATTCGTGTAGCCAAAAATAATCTGCTTAAATGTTCCCCACCACGCTAAGCCGGGAACCGTTAGCGGTCAGTTTGGGAAGTGACAAATCCTGAAATAGGTTGACTAAAAATTAAACACTTTTAGTAAACTATGAAACCCACAAAAAAAGAACAGTGT
>NZ_JACRUI010000007.1 GCF_014305095.1 Flavobacterium kayseriense
GTTAAACCAGTCATCGGATCCGTTACGATTACATTCGTAAGGGTAGTGTTTCCTGTATTGGTTACTGCAAAAGTATAAGTAATTACATCACCTAGTTTTCCAGTTCCACCTACTGCAGCTGTTTTCACAAGAGCAATATTAGAATCAGTAATTGTATAAGTGTAATTTACTTTACAGCCATTCTTATCTGTAATTTCAACAGTGTAAGATCCTTTTGTAAGATTAGAAAGATCTTCTGTTGTTGCTCCATTTGTCCATGAGTAGGTATAAGGTGAGGTTCCACCCGAAACGGTAAGATTAATAGAACCAGCAGAACAACTAACACAATTACTGTTGTCCACTATAACTGAAGATGCAGTTATAGCAGCAGTAGGTTGTCCTACAGTAACAGAATTTGTTTTCGTAGAACAGCTATCAGTTACAGTTAAAGTATAGGTTCCGGCAGGCAAATTTGATACAGTAGCTGTTGTACCAACTACTGTGTTCGATGCATTTTTCCATGAATAAGTAATTGTTCCTACAGCTCCTGTAACCGTTCCTGCAGCTACTGATCCCGTACTTGTTCCAAAACAAGAAGCATCTGTTTTAGTTGAATTAGCTAATGCCAAAGCAGCAGTAGGTTGCCCTACAGTAACATAATTTGTTTTCGTAGAACAACTATCAGTCACAGTTAAAGTATAAGTTCCGGCAGGCAAATTTGATACAGTAGCTGTTGTACCAACTACTGTGTTCGATGCATTTTTCCATGAATAAGTAATTGTTCCTACAGCTCCTGTAACCGTTCCTGCAGCTACTGATCCCGTACTTGTTCCAAAACAAGAAGCATCTGTTTTAGTTGAATTAGCTAATGCCAAAGCAGCAGTAGGTTGTCCTACAGTAACAGAATTTGTTTTCGTAGAACAACTATCAGTCACAGTTAAAGTATAAGTTCCGGCAGGCAAATTTGATACGGTAGCTGTTGTACCAACTACTGTGTTCGATTCATTTTTCCATGAATAAGTAACTGTTCCTACAGCTCCTGTAACCGTTCCTGCAGCTACTGATCCCGTACTTGTTCCAAAACAAGAAGCATCTGTTTTAGTTGAATTAGCTAATGACAAAGCAGCAGTAGGTTGTCCTACAGTAACAGAATTTGTTTTCGTAGAACAACTATCAGTCACAGTTAAAGTATAGGTTCCGGCAGGCAAATTTGATACGGTAGCTGTTGTACCAACTACTGTGTTCGATTCATTTTTCCATGAATAAGTAACTGTTCCTACAGCTCCTGTAACCGTTCCTGCAGCTACTGATCCCGTACTTGTTCCAAAACAAGAAGCATCTGTTTTAGTTGAATTAGCTAATGCCAAAGCAGCAGTAGGTTGTCCTACAGTAACAGAATTTGTTTTCGTAGAACAACTATCAGTCACAGTTAAAGTATAGGTTCCGGCAGGCAAATTTGATACGGTAGCTGTTGTACCAACTACTGTGTTCGATGCATTTTTCCATGAATAAGTAACTGTTCCAAAAGATCCTGTCACTGTACCTGCAGTCACTGAACCTGTACTAGTGCCAAAACAAGAAACATCTGACTTAGATGAGCTACTTAAGGCTAAATTTGAAGCAGGTTGAGAATTAATTACTACAGTTGTTGCAGGTGAGACACAGCCAGTAATCGACTTCGCTGTTACTGAATATGTTCCTGCGCGTACTCCAGTGAAAACTCCACTGGTATTTTGATAATTAGAACCATCTATACTGTACGTTAAACCTGTTCCAGTTGGAGCTGTTACAGTTATAGTTCCTGTTTCTACAGCACAAGTAGGTTGCAACGTTGCAGTCGCAGTTGGGGTTGCTGGTGCATATGTAATTGTTATTGTAGCTGTATTTGAAGTTAAAAGTGTGCTATCAGATATTGTATAACTTATTGGTGTCGGATCACCTTTAAAGGTCGATAAGGGTGTGAATGTAACGATACCGCTGTCAGTAACAGTCCAAGTTCCTTGTCCAGCAGTTGTAAAAGTAGTTTGTCTTAGAGCCTGAGATGGATTAAGATCTACTGTAGCTTTATTAATATTTTGATTAGGATCCGTATCATTTGAAGTAACATCTAAGCTAACAGTGCCATAAACTCTACATAAACTTGAATCATTATTTGCCACAGGAGCTTTCGGAACATTGTAAACAACTTCACCAAAACTAATTGAACTTTGTCTTTGAGAAAGTGAAAAGTTGCTACCCAACCTAAAAGAAACAGATGATAAACTTCCAAAACTAACAGAAGCAATGTATGAAGTATTTAAAATACTTATTGGATCAACTGATATATTTGAACCTTGGAATCTTGTAAATGGTGCACGGTCAGAAACAGTTATAGAAGTTGGAGTTTCTAGAGCATAACTTCCTCCGGCAGGAATTATTATATCATAAAATTCTCCTCCATCAAGATCAAGAACTTCCATAACAAAGGAATTCAAATTAATCTGCAATTGCTGAGCTGTTCCAAAAGTTCCAGCCTTATAGAATTCAAATGAAAATTCTACATAGCCACCCCTTACAGTACTGCTAATTACAGGTTGAAAACGGTTTCGTAAACTACCACCACCATTGTTGGCATTATCAACATCTACGATCGTAGCGTTAACAATATCGACTAGAGTAACTATAGCGTCAACGGCTGTACCATCAACGGTAGTAACATTTGTGTAAATGTACTTAGCACCAATAGCTTTGTCTGTTCCGGATTGTAAAACAGGAGTGTTAAAAATTGGTGTTTGAGCGTACGAATTAAATGTAACTAACAGACTCAGAATGAAAAATAATGATTTTCCTAATTTGAGATTTTTTAGAGTAGTTTTCAGCATGTGATAATTGTATTTCTTAATGTAAAAATTGTACTATGGCTCGATAATAGTCTAAAATAAACTTTAAAAGCTGTTTTAAACAGTTAATTTGTTGTCAAATAACAGTGTTTTTTAATCACTAACATCTGCCAGCAGTAAATACGAGTTCAATTGTAATTTGGTTTTATTTTTATAACTCTATAAGAGACGTTTAATTTTTTTTTCCTTCTCGAAAGAAGTCTTTCTTTATAATTGGTCGAAATTTTAGTCATATTAGCTTCATGATTGCTTAAATGTTCATTAATTCCTGCTTCTCTTCAATGATCTTAAGAAGTAAATCTTCTACGATTCACTAACAAATGTATACAAATACTTTTTTTTAGTTTTTTTTTATCCGTAAATAACCTAAATAGTCGTTTAAGTGATTGTTTTTTATTATAAAATCTGCACAATCATACATAAAATTGCACTTTCAAATCTTTGCTTTGTATTATTATGTTAATTTAATAGTCTAAATCGCATTTCAAATATATATATTAGATACTATTTACACAATAATAATACCGATTAAACGCATAAAAGTCCGATAAAGTGATATTTTGTAAGTATTACATTATAAATATGTTGATTTTTTATATGTTTTTTTTTGTAAGAAAGTAGATTATTTTTTTTTTGATTACGTTTTGTGAGTCAATTATTTCTTTAATCTAAATTTTAAAATTAGTAGATTTATAAACGTATATTTATTAGCAGTTTTGTAAATTGTCTAATATTATTATTTATAAAAAAAGTAAAATTTCTGACTCATGAAAAATTTAATTTTAATACGTCATGCTAAGTCTAATTGGGATTGTCCTGTCAAAGATATTGACCGCCCTCTAAAACAATGTGGAGTGAATGATGCTCATTTAGTTTCCTCCCATATAACAGAATATTTGCCAAAAACTTATGTAATTTGGAGTAGTGCGGCTAAGAGGGCCGCTGATACTGCTTTGATATTTGCTCAAAACATTAATTTTCCTGTAGAAAGTATTATATTTTCTAATTCTCTTTACACATTTGATGTTGATCAGTTAGAAAAAAGTATTAAAAGCATTAATAAAGAATATGAAAGTCTTATTCTTTTCGGTCATAATGCAGCAATTACAAATTTTGTTAATAAATTTGGGGATATTTCAATTGATAATGTTCCCACATCCGGATTCGTATCGATGTCTTTCGATACCGATTGCTGGACTAAAATTCAAGATGGAAAAACAAAAAAAATAGTAATACCAAAAGACTTAAAATAATTACCCCAGTGCCACAAAAAAAATACATTGATAGAGAAAAAAGTTGGTTAGCATTTAACGCAAGAGTTCTTCAAGAAGCAGCTGATGATTCCGTACCACTATTAGATAGATTACGATTTTTAGGAATATTTTCGAACAATTTAGATGAATTTTTTAGAGTTCGTTTTGCCGCCATACGAAGGCTAAGCCTTTCGGGTAAAACAGGTGAGAAGATTCTTGGTGGAATTTCTGCTCAACAATTAGTGAAGGATATCACTGAAATTGTTATTGAACATCAAACTGAAAGTCTATTAATTCTGAAAGAAATAGAAAACAAGTTAGAAACAGAAAATATTTTCATCATTAATGAAAATGAAATTTCGCAGGAGCAAGAAATATTTTTAAAAGACTTTTTTATTCAAAAATTGAGTCCTGAATTAGTAACTATCATTTTGAATGATCTTGCCGAGTTTCCTTTGTTAAGAGATAATATAGGGTATTTAGCGGTAAAATTAGTAATGAAAAAAGAGGCTGAAGTACGCTACGCTATTATTGAAATTCCTAAAACAATGAACCGATTTGTTGTTTTACCTTCGTCAGATCACAAACAATATGTAATTTTAATAGATGACGTCATTAGACATAATCTCGAAGGAATTTTTAATATTTTTGATTATGAAAGCGTAAGTGCCCACATGATGAAAATAAGTAGAGATGCTCAATTAGATATTGATAGTGATTTAAGTAAGAGCATGCTGGAGAAGATTTCATCGAGTGTAAAAGAAAGAAGAGTAGGAGAGCCTGTTCGTTTTATTTATGATCAATTAATTGAGGCTGATACATTAGCATTTTTTCTTGAGAAAATGAAAATTGTATCTACAGATAGCATTATTCCTGGAGGTAGGTACCATAATAGGCGAGATTATATGGATTTTCCTAACTTAGGCAGGTATGATTTATTGTATAAAAAGAATATTTCTTTACCTATTCCAGGTTTAGATCTTGAGGGTAGTATACTTGAGAAAATTAGCAAAAAAGATTACTTACTTAATGCTCCCTATCAGTCCTTTAGTTATTTAACTAAATTTTTGAGGGAGGCTGCATTAGATCCTAAAGTAACCACAATCAGCATAACTCTTTATCGCTTAGCAAAAAATTCTCAAATTATAAGCTCGCTGATCAATGCTGCAAAAAATGGTAAAAAAGTAACTGTACAAATTGAATTGCAAGCACGTTTTGACGAAGCCTCTAATATTTCCTATGCAGAACAAATGCAGACAGAGGGTATAAATTTAATTTTTGGAATTAAGGGCTTAAAAGTGCATAGTAAAATATGTGTAATTGAGAGAAATGAGGAAGGTAAAACAAAAAGATATGGCTTTATTTCGACTGGAAATTTCAATGAAGCAACAGCTAAAATTTATACAGATGTCACGCTTTTTACAAGTCATCAGCAAATTTTAAAAGATATTACTAAGATTTTTGAATTTTTTAATATCAATTATAGAGTGCATCGTTACAAACATCTAATTGTTTCTCCACATTATACACGTTCTAGATTTTACAAATTGATAGATAGAGAAATATTACATGCCCTTGCCGGTAGGAAGGCATATATTAAATTGAAAATGAATAGTTTGTCTGATTTTGGGATGATTGATAAATTGTATGAGGCAAGCAATGCAGGTGTGAAGATTCAGCTAGAAGTGCGTGGGATATGTTCCTTAATCCCTGGAGTGAAAGGAATGAGCGCAAACATTGAAGCGATAAGTATTGTTGATAATTATTTGGAGCATTCTAGAATCTATATTTTCGGTAATGGGGGTCAGACGGAAGTATTCATTTCCTCTGCAGATTTTATGACACGAAACCTTGATGGAAGAGTTGAAGTCACGTGTCCCATTTATGATCAAGAGATTAAAAAAGAACTTATTGATAATTTTGATTTAGGTTGGAAAGGTAATGTAAAGGCCCGTTACCATTCAGCAGCTCTTGATAATAAATATAGGGATGCCAATGGAGATAAGGTCTTTAGAGCTCAGTTAGAGACATATAAGTATTATCAAGAAAAAAATAATCTTTCGCATGATGACCTAATCTAAACCTTAATTAAAGCAAAGTAAATTACGCTTAGAAAAGGTCAAAAGACATAAATATGATTAAAATAAAAAAATATGCTGCTATTGATATAGGATCTAATGCCATGAGGTTATTAGTCGTTAACATCGTGGAGCAAGAAGGTAGGGAAACTCAATTTAATAAAAATTCCTTGGTAAGAGTTCCTATAAGGCTGGGACAAGATGCGTTTACTGTAGGTGAAATATCGCCTGAGAATATAGATAGAATGAGTGATGCTATGACCGCTTTCAATTTATTGATGAAGGTTCATAAAGTAGAAGATTATCGAGCTTACGCTACATCTGCTATGCGTGAGGCCTATAATGGTAAGGAAGTGGTGGATCTTATTCAAGAAAAAGCAAATATAAAAATTGAAATTATTGATGGCAAGAAAGAGGCTGCTATCATTGCGTCAACTGAATTAAGTCATCTATTAAAAGAGGATGAAACCTATCTTTTTGTTGATGTGGGAGGAGGAAGTACAGAGTTTACATTGTTTTCGAATGGAAAATTAGTTAACTCTAGATCTTTTAAAGCAGGTACGGTTCGTTTGCTTAATAACATGGTATGCGATATCGTTTGGGAAGAAATTGAAAAATGGATTAAAACAAATACTGCCGATATTGAAGAACTTTCTATAATTGGATCAGGAGGAAATATCAATAAGTTGTTCAAAATGTCTGGGAAAATGCAAGAAAAACCGCTTTCCTATATTTATGTCAACTCGCAATACGCTTTTTTAAACTCTTTGTCTTACGAACAAAGAATATCCGAATTAGGTTTGAACCCTGATCGTGCAGATGTAATTATTCCTGCTGTTCGAATCTATCTAAATGCTATGAAATGGAGTGGTGCAAGACAAATATATGTACCAAAAATAGGTCTATCAGATGGTATAGTAAAAGCCATGTACTATGGGAAAATATAAGGTCGTAAATTGAGCTATTTTTCTAAAAAATATACTAAATTTTGCTTTTTAAGCATTTAAGTCTAATCCAAATGTTGTGCGCAATAGCTCAATATTTGGATTTATTTCATGTAAACGGTTGTATCTATCTTGATCATTAAAGCTCTTCCTGTTGGTAACAGCTTCATTAACTATAACTTCTATTGTGATGTTGTGATTGTGTAAATGACCTCTCAAGTAGCCTAAAAGGCCATTAATTTCTTTTTCAAAATCTAATTTAGAGCCCTCATTTGGTAATTCAATACTTATTTCAGTTTCAGATAGTACAGGATCGTTTATAAGTAATAAAGACTCCATGATTTTAAATCCTTTGTCCCCTAATCTTTTAGCATACTTTGTCCAATGTAATAACATTTCTGTTTCAGTAAATTCTTCTGTAGGTAAATGAGTGGTTTCTTTTACAATTGTTTTGCTACTTTCTTCTAATGCCTTTTTTGCTCTAATACTAGACAATGATAATGCAGAGTATTTTGGACCATTGTACTCTGGTTTTGTAAGTTGAGGAGTAATTGTTTCAGCAGCTATCTTACTTTCTATAGTCTTATCTGAAGACACTATAGCAGTTGTTACATTAGTATTTGATTGTACTAAAGGCTTTATTTCACTTACTATTGAATATTCTTTTTTTCTAAAGTACGTTGGCGGAATTATAAAGGACTCAGCTTTTTTTTTTCTCCATCATAATTGATAGAGGCAAGCTGCATTAAACAAAGTTCAACAAGTAAGCGCTGGTTTTGACTTAATTTATACTTTAAATCACAGTCGTTTGCTATTGCTATTCCTTTTAATAGAAAATCTTGATCACATTTTTGAGCTTGTAAGCCATACATTTTTTGTGCCTGTTCACCTACTTCTAATAGACTCAAGGTTGATGGAGTTTTACTCACCAATAGATCTCTAAAGTGAGAGGCTAACCCAGAAACAAAATGATGTGCATCAAATCCTTTAGCTAATATATCATTAAAAGATAAAAGTAAATCAGGAATTTTATTTTCTAAAATAAGATCAGTAACATTAATATAAGTTTCATAATCCAGCACGTTCAAGTTTTCTGTTACTGCTTGACGTGTTAAATTTTTTCCACAATAGGATACTACTCTGTCAAAAATAGACAAGGCATCTCGCATAGCACCATCAGCTTTTTGAGCAATGATATGCAATGCATCATCTTCAAATTCGATGCCTTGATTCAAAGCAACTTCGGCTAAATGTTCCTTCGCGTCTTTTACGGTAATTCTTTTAAAATCAAATATTTGACAACGAGACAAAATTGTTGGAATGATTTTATGCTTCTCAGTAGTTGCGAGTATAAATATGGCATGCTTTGGTGGCTCTTCTAACGTTTTCAAGAATGCATTGAAAGCGGCAGATGATAGCATGTGTACCTCGTCAATAATATAAACTTTGTATTTACCAGTTTGTGGCGGGATGCGCACTTGGTCAATTAAGTTTCTAATATCATCAACTGAATTATTGGAGGCGGCATCTAATTCAAAAACATTGAATGCAAAATCTTCAGTAGGATCGTCATATCCAGGTTGGTTGATTTGACGAGCTAGAATACGGGCACAAGTAGTTTTTCCCACTCCTCTAGGTCCTGTAAAAAGTAATGCAGACGCTAGATGATTGCTATCTATGGCGTTAAGTAAAGTATTTGTAATCGCTTTTTGACCCACAACATCATTAAATGTTTGAGGACGATATTTACGAGCTGATACTATAAACTGTTCCATATAATTGAATTCGAAAGCAAATATAGTTTTTAATTCAATGAATGAAAAATTTAAATATCAAAACATTTTAAGAAACTCAATACAAACAAAGAGGAGATTAAAAGTATTATTTTATTTATGAATTATGCGCTTTGATCGTAATGTTAATTAGTATTTGAGTAGCCTCAGTTACAGAATTTGCTGAAAATCCTGCTACAAAAACACCTTTTTTTCCGGATTTTGACTGAATGCCATAGACAATAGATTCATCATCAGGATTTGAATTTCCCTCGTATCTGTAAATGTATTTTATTTCGAAATTTTCAGGATTTTTTAAGATCTCTTCTTCATGTAAATTAAAATCAAAAGTAAATCCTTTTTCATTTAATTCGTCTAATGCTTTTGAAACGGTAGCATAATGATATATTTGGCTCATAGTGACTGTATTTAATATTTGAATTTAAAGTTAACTATTTTAATATTAACTTTTTACAATTAGATGTTAAACTAATGCAAGTTATGTAGAATTCGTTAGTTAAAAAATGTAAATTTGCACTGCAGACCGCCTTATCGTCGTTTTACTTTAAGTAGTAAAAGGGAGGAAAGTCCGGACACCGTAGAGAAGCGTAGCGGGTAACACCCGTCAGTTTGATTAGGAGTTTCTCCTAATTAGATTAGGACAAGTGCAACAGAAAGTATGTACAGGTAATGCTGTAGTGAAACCAGGTAAACTCTACGCGGTGAAATACCAAGTATATCAGCATTTAAGGGCGTCTCGTTCGTTGCTGAAGGGTAGGTAGCTTGAGCTTACGAGTAATTGTAAGTCTAGATAAATGATAAGGTAACACTGAATTTTAGTGTTAACAGAATCCGGCTTATAGGTCTGTTTTTTTTTAATTTGTTCTTTTAGATAGAACAAGTAAATAAGTAAACCATCAAAAAGTTAGTTTATGTGAGTCATTTGGCTTTATAAAAGAACGGTTTGATGGTTTGTTTTTTAATGACAATGCAATTTATGAAAACAAGAATTGGGATATTAGGACTTGGGGGCGTAGGAGGGTATTTTGGAGGACTTTTGGCAAAGGCTTATTATGAATCAGAAAAAATTGAAATTATCTTTATCGCGAGAGGGGAAACTCAAAAAGTAATTCTTGCAAATGGACTGGTAATTAAAACTGATGATGGTCAAACAATTGTTCATCCTCATTTAGTTTGTGACGATCCTACAATTATTGGTAAATTAGACTATATCATTTGTGCTACTAAAACCTATGATATCGAAGTGAGCTTGCTTTCGATTGAAAAGTGTTTTAAAAAAAGCACCATTATTCTTCCTTTATATAACGGAGTTGATGCACCCGAAAGAATAAGTACTCTTTATCCTGATCATGAAGTTTTGCAAGGATGTGTTTATATTGTTTCAAAGATAGAATCTTCTGGAATTATTAGAAAAACAGGAACATTTGAAAAGTTATTTTTTGGCTCCCCGTCGGCTCCCATGATAAAGTTAAAAGAATTACAAATGATTTTTGCGAATGCTGGAATTGATAGTTATCTAGTTGATGAGATAGAAGAAAAAGTTTGGGAGAAGTTTATTTTCATTTCGGCATTAGCATCTGCTACCTCGTATCTAAATCAAAATATAGGTCAGATAATTGCTAATGATGCTAGTAGAGCCCTTTATGTAGAATTACTAAATGAAATTACGATGATCGCAGCGGTAAAAGGGTTGAATCTGCCTAACGATATTATTATGCAAACTATTTTGAAACTAGAAAAAACACCTCAAAATGCTACTTCATCCATGCATAGAGATGTTATCGCAGGTGGTAAATTTGAGCTAGAATCTTTGACTGAATTTGTGATTAATGAAGGTTTGAAATATGAGATTCCAACGCCAACTTATAATATCGTATTTGAAAAATTAAAAACCGTTTTGCCAATTTAATTTCAGAACATTTATTTGAGAATAATTAAATCCCTCGAAAGAGGGATTTTTTGTATTTTATTCTTCTTCGCCCTCTGAACCTAAGTCCTCATCCGAGTCCAGGTCTTCATTATCATCATCAGATTCAAATTCGAAGAAACTAAAAATAGAACCTCCATAACTTTTTTGAAAAGAAAAATGAGGCATGTGATTTAGCTTGGTGTATTTAGAATGCTCTATAACCATCATTCCTTCTTGACTAAGTGCGTTTTTTTCGAAAATAAGCAATACTATTCTTTCGAATGTAGCTTGATCTAGACCATAAGGAGGATCAGCAAAAACAATATCAAATGTGGCATTGTTTCGTTCTAAAAATTTAAAAACATCGCTTTTTGTAGCGGCAATAGGAAAGTCGTATTCGGCGGCTGTTTGCTTAATGAATTTTACACAACCAAAATCCCCATCTACAGATGTTATTGGTGAACTACCTCTTGAAGCAAATTCGTAACTGATGTTTCCTGTTCCAGCAAATAGGTCTAAAACTTTTAAACCATCAAAACTAAAATGGTTGTTTAATACATTAAATAATGCCTCTTTTGACATATCGGTTGTGGGGCGAACTGGTAATCCTTTAGGCGGACTTATGCGTCTTCCTTTGTATTTTCCTGAAATGATTCTCATGAGTTGAAAAGTATAAAATGATTTCTGTTTTCGGCCTCAGAAAAATAATTGTTCCATCGCAAATCTTCCACATCTATTAGTGAAACATTACGAACGTATTTATAAGCAATTTTGAAATAGTCACTATCTTGATCTATTGCACCAATTAATTCTAATGAAAAGTTTTCAGGATTTAGATTAAGTTGTTCAGCGGTAAATAAGACATAATATATAAAGTCCTCTGGTGTTAAATAATCAAAGGAATTAAACAGAAGTATTTTTTTATTTTGGATAACCACAATTTCAAAATGATCTTGATTAAAGTGAACACTCATCTTTTTCTCTTCTCCATTTTTTGAATGATCCAATAATTTATTTACTAGAATACTGTTAGAATGTTTGTAATCAAATGTTCCAAATTTATCAATAAAAAAATTATTAATATTTACATACGGAATATAAACCGTATTGATATCGTAATTGTGTAAGTTGTCAAACGCAAAAAAGTCAGTTTCAAAAACCTTTGTATTGTACTGCAAGTAACTGCCTAGGTAGTTTTCATCAAATAAAGGTGTAGGAACCAAAGTAGATAAATTGTTACTATGAATAATCAACACTTCATCATAACTATCTTGCAATTCGTTATTTTCTATAAAAGCATTTGCAAACAACTCTTCAATTTTAATGTCTTTGTGAAAGGGGTCAAAATGCAACTCATTAAAGGACGTAATTGTTCCGTTTAATGTATCAAAACAGCAAAATGATAAACCATTCAAAGAGACTTGAATAGAAAGTTTTTTGTATAACTTTTCAGTAACATTAGTGTTTAGTATCGTCATAAATGGCACTTTGTAGCAGTTTTTTGCCTTATAAATTAAAGCAGCAAACTTACGATTTTTTTTCATTTTTAAATTGGTTAAGCCTATCTACATTTAAATTCTTTAAAAAGCAGTAAGACCATTTAAGTGACCATTGGCTGATATAAAATAAATTATAGAATTAATTAGATGCTTGTAGTGTAAAACGACTAATTTATTAATCATCATTGTAAAATGTAAACCGTACCTTTGAATTTCATTTTAAATAGGATTATCAACTATGATTTCTGCTACATTTTACAATCTTTTAAAAAATAAATTTCCGTTTAATCCAACCTATAACCAAGATATATTTTTTCAGAAAATTGCCATTTTTTTAACCGAAAATCAAAATGATACCATTTTTGTTCTTAAAGGATATGCAGGTACCGGAAAAACAACAGTTATTTCTACCATTGTAAATAATCTCCTAGAAATTAATAAAAAATATGTTTTGCTTGCACCTACGGGTAGAGCTGCAAAAGTAATTGCTAACTATTCGTCCAAACCTGCTTTTACAATTCATAAAAAAATCTACTTTCCCAAAAAGAATGCCGGAGGTGGACTTTCATTTACTCTTCAACAGAACAAACACAAGAACACCATTTTTATAGTCGATGAAGCATCTATGATTTCAGATGTTGACTCTGATTCTAAAATGTATGCCAATGGCTCTTTGTTGGATGATTTAATATCCTACGTTTATTCGGGTACTAACTGTAAAATGATATTACTTGGAGATACCGCTCAGCTACCTCCAGTGAATCTAGATATTAGTCCAGCATTAGATATTCAGACTTTAAGTATGAACTACAATAAAGAGGTAGATTTTATAGAATTAGATGAAGTGATGCGTCAAGAAGAGAGTTCAGGCATCTTGTATAATGCAACGGAACTTCGAGAATTATTAAAAGACTCTTTCATTACCGATTTTCAGTTTGATGTAAAAAAATTTAAAGACATTGTTCGGCTAATTGATGGTTACGATATACAAGATGCAATTAATAGTGCCTATAGTAATTATAGTATTGAAGACACCGCTTTTATTGTTCGTTCTAATAAAAGAGCCAATCAATACAATGAACAAATCAGAACTAAGATCCTAGATAAAGAAAGTGATTTGTCTACGGGAGATTTCTTGATGGTGGTAAAAAATAATTATTTTTGGTTGAAGGAATCAGATCATGCCGGTTTTATTGCTAATGGTGATATCATCGAAGTGTTAGAGATTTTTAATATTAAAGAATTGTATGGTTTTAAGTTTGCCAATGTAAAAATTAGAATGGTCGATTATCCAGAACAAAAACCGTTTGAAACTGTTTTATTATTGGACACCATAAAAAGTGAATCACCATCATTGACCTTTGAAGAATCGAATAGGTTGTACCAAGAAGTTTTGAAGGACTATGAAGGAGAAACAAAATTTAAGCAATTTCAAAAAGTAAAAGCAAATGAATATTTCAATGGCTTGCAAGTGAAATTTTCTTATGCTATCACTTGCCACAAATCTCAAGGTGGACAATGGAATACCGTTTTTATAGAACAGCCTTATTTACCTAACGGGATTGATAGGGATTATATAAGATGGTTGTATACTGCAATGACTCGTGCAAAGAACAAGTTGTATTTAATAGGTTTCAAAGACGAAAGTTTTGTGGAGTGATGTTACTAATTATATAATATTAGTATTTGTTTTTATCATCGTCGCTGCAGAATTCATTAGTAGGCTTATTACTGTTGTAGTTTTCGAATCAAATTATTTTGAGATTTACCAATAAGAAGTTCTAGTAATAAGTGTTCACATAAATAGTCTTGTCAATTAATTTATTGTTTAAAAAACGCTCCCTTATCCTAATATTACCTACATTATCATATGTGTTTTTAAAATTTACAACTTCGATAATTGTTCCGTCGGCTTCGTGGAATGTTTTTGAAATGAGATTTCCTTTTTTATCAATTTTGTGACTATAGTATTTTGAGGTTGATGTTGCATTCATGTTTTGACTTTTTAAGATATATCCATTTTTATCAAAATACCTCTTCATCACTACTTCCTTTTGTAATATAGTATCCATACTGTACTTATTGATTAAGAATTTATTTTTATAATCATATTCATTATAAATCGAATGTCTTATTTTGTCAGCGAAGTTCTTTTTTATTTCAATTGGATTGTGGTATTTATCAAAAGTTTGAGTAGTAGTATTAAATAATCCGTTACTATCGGTTGATTTTTCTTCAATGATATTATTTTGCTTGTCGTATTTGAAAGTTATGACGGCAGTGTCATTTGCTGAAATCACTTGCTTTTCTACAACAAAGCCCTTACTGTACTTAAAGTTTGATTCTTTAGTTCCGTTTTCCGTAAATATTTTTTCGCTGATTAATTTTTGGTTAATATCAAAATTTACAATTGTAGTCTTTACTAGGTTGACTGTGTCGTTTTTGATAAATTTATATTCGTATTTTTTAATGTCCATTGATTTGATTTTACCAACTACTTCTTGAGTGTAGTCAGCACTATAATCTTTGATCTTAATGCTAGCACACGAAGCTAAAAATAAAAAAAGGATGAATCCAATTGATTTCATAAACAATCTATTTAGTAAAATTTAAAACTTTAAACTTTAAAGATAGAAAGTCTTAAGTGATAATTTCAAAATAATACTATTTTTGTACTACACTCAAAAGTAGTATATGAAAATTATAGCAGTTATTCCCGCTCGTTACGCTTCAACTCGATTTCCAGCAAAGCTCATGCAAGACCTTGGAGGAAAAACCGTAATTTTAAAAACATACGAAGCTGCAGTAAATACGAATCTATTTCAAGATGTTTTTGTGGTAACCGATTCTGATTTGATATTTAATGAAATTGTTTCTCATGGAGGAAAAGCCATTATGAGTATCAAAGAACATGAATCAGGAAGTGACCGAATCGCTGAAGCAATTGTGAACTTAGATGTGGATGTGGTTGTTAACGTGCAAGGGGATGAACCTTTCATCAATGCCGAACCACTGAAAGAAGTAATTGAAGTCTTCAAACAAGATGTTGATAATAAAGTAGATCTAGCTTCTTTGATGAGAGAGATAACAAATAAGGATGATATCAATAATCCCAACCATGTAAAAGTAGTTGTAGACCAAAGTAATTTTGCTTTGTACTTTTCACGATCCGTAATTCCATATCCAAGAGAAGAAAATGCGGGTGTCCGTTACATGCAACATATCGGTATTTATGCTTTTAGAAAACAAGCTTTGCTAGATTTTTACAGTTTACCAATGAAATCATTAGAAGCATCTGAAAAATTAGAACAACTGCGTTATTTAGAATTTGGTAAGCGCATCAAAATGATCGAAACTACTCATGTTGGAATCGGGATCGATACCCCCGAAGATTTAGAAAAAGCTAGAATGATGTTATAACTCCTCTTTGCTACTAGAATCAAAATAGCCTTTGGCCTTAATTTTAGTAGAGAAAAAATTCAAGAATAAAACAACATACATTAAAACAAGCATGGATTGTACACTAACTAAAAATTTTCCCATGGGTACGACCGGATAAAAATCACCATATCCAATGGTAGACGCAGTGATGGTACTAAAATAGATGGGATCAAACCAATGCGTAAACGGTTTATTGAAATAGGTGTTAAGGGAGTACAAAACCGCAAACGAGAAAACCATTTCTAAGTAGTTTAAAAAAAGTAATAACATTGATCTCTTATAAGAGCGAGGTTGCGAAAATAAATCGGATGCAAATATTAAGGTCGGAATATATAAAATAGTTTCTAACATTAAGTAAACCATAATACCTATTATAATGCTGCTGTCTTGCCATTTGTTCGTTATTATCAATAAAGGGAAAATTACTTTTAATATCACATAAAAATCCACAGTTAGATCAGCATATTCGCTTCCTTTTTTAGAAACAAGATATTTTAGGTAAACCGCTGGAAAGAAAAGTTGTGAGCTAGAGAGAAACAATCTAACAATTTTTTCAATTCCATTGTCGTCTTGATGATCATTATTCCAAATTGCTTTTATGTTTTGAACCCTTTTTTGAATAGGATTGTATTTAGGTTTACCTATTTTCGAAACATTTCCTAAAAGTAATTGGCGGATAAATCTTTTCATTAATTAGTAGTTTGACTTATTGCTCCAAAGTACAAAAAATACTTAAGGTAAATTTATTTGTAAAAGTATAAAAATATAAAAGGCATCATGAAATCATGATGCCTTTTATCTGGTCTGATAAAGTATAGAACATAGAAGTACGGTGCTTTATAGTTATACAACGTGATCAAAACTTAATTTATGATTTAAAATAGGAAAAATCATCATTATTCTCTAGTTTCAATAAGGTCTCGTAGATAAGTTTAATAACATTTTCTACATCATCGCGATGTACCATCTCAACGGTTGTATGCATATATCGCAATGGCAAGGATATTAATGCTGATGCAACACCACCATTACTGTAGGCAAATGCATCTGTATCCGTTCCGGTAACCCTTGATGAAGCTAACCTTTGAAAAGGGATTTTGTTTGCTTCGGCAGTATCTAGAATTAATTCTCTTAAGTTATTTTGAACCGCAGGTGCATAAGTAACTACAGGACCTTTACCTATTTTTGTTTCTCCCTCAATTTTCTTGTCAATCATTGGTGTTGTAGAATCATGACAAACATCTGTTACGATTGCTACGTTTGGTCTAATAGTCTTAGTAATCATTTCGGCACCGCGCAAACCTACTTCTTCTTGAACTGAATTGGTAATATACAACCCAAAAGGAAGTTTGATTTTGTTTTCATGCAGCAAGCGTGCAACTTCGGCAATCATAAAGCCACCCATGCGATTATCGATTGCTCTACAAACAAATTTGTTTCCGTTCAATATTGTAAAAGTATCTGGATAAGTAATCACACAACCTACATGAACGCCCAAAGCTTCCACTTCTGCTTTGTTATCACAACCACAATCAATAAAAATATTGTTCAGCTTAGGTACTTCTTCCTTATCGCGCGTTCTTGTATGAATGGCAGGCCAACCAAAAACTCCCTTTACAATTCCTTTTTTAGTATGAATGTTCACTCTTTTAGAAGGCGCAATTTGATGATCTGATCCACCATTTCTAATTACGTAAATCAATCCTTCATCGGTAATATAATTTACATACCATGAAATTTCGTCTGCGTGTCCCTCAATCACTACTTTATAAGGAGCGTCTGGATTAATAACACCTACTGCTGTGCCGTAAGTATCCGTTATAAAAGTATCAACATATGGTTTCAAATAATCCATCCATATTTTTTGTCCCTCTGCTTCAAATCCAGTCGGCGAAGCATTGTTTAAGTATTGTTCTAAAAAATCAAGTGAAGACTTTTTTAGTATCGATTTTGTGCTCATATAAATATTTTTTGCTAAAATATAAATTTGGTATTACAGTTGTATATATAATGTATAATTTTACCATTAAATTAAGTCCTATGAAGTTTATATATTTTATCATCCTCCTTTGTTTTGTGCCGTTCGTTAGTATTGCACAAGAAATCCCCGCTTATCCCAAACAAATGGGCTATGAGTTAAAAGAGTCTGATGATGTCCTAAACGATACCATACAACTCGAGGAAATAGTGGTATCAAAGGAAAAACTAGATCCCGAGGCTAAAAAGCAGTTTTTAATTTTACAAAATAGAGTGTTCCGCACTTATCCTTATGCCAAATTAGCATCCGAAAGACTTACGGCACTAAATAAAGGAATGGATAGGTTGTCGACTGACAGGGAAAAGAAAAAGTATTTCAAAATTGTCGAAAAATATCTGAATGATGAGTTCGAGGCCAAATTGAAAAAATTATCTCGTAGTCAAGGTCGTATTTTAGTAAAACTAATTCATCGTCAAACAGGAATCACTACCTTTAACTTAGTAAAAACACTTAAAAGTGGGTGGAAAGCTTTTTGGTCTAATACTGCAGCGAGTATGTTTGATATCAATCTTAAATCTGAATATGCTCCGTTTGTGTCCAACGAGGACTTTTTAATAGAAACTATCCTAGCGAGAGCTTTCGAATCGGGTCGTTTACAAAATCAACCACCTGCTAATCCCGTCGATATGGAGAAACTCAACGATTATTGGGAAAGCAACAAGAAAAACAACACACTACAAACGTTAACTAAATAAAAATACAAAGCTGAAACTCCTGAGCAAGTTGTTTCAGTTTTTTTTCAGGAGCTTATTCCTGCTATTCGTTTCAATCTTTTATGGGAGAAAGAATTCCCGTAAAAGGATTTCCACTGCTATCAGGGCTAGGGGAGTGGTACTTTTATACACTTCTTGTTTGCAATCCATTTTAAAAAGGATGTTACGCTGGA
>NZ_JACRUI010000008.1 GCF_014305095.1 Flavobacterium kayseriense
CCTCCCGATTGCTCGGGAGGAAAAGTGTACATAAGCTTACGGATTATTAGTACTACTCGACTATGACATTACTGCCTTTACATCTATAGCCTATCAACGTGGTCATCTCCCACGATCCTTAAAAGAAATCTCATCTTATGGTGGGTTTCGCGCTTATATGCTTTCAGCGCTTATCCCTTCCAAACGTAGCTACTCTGCGGTGCCACTGGCGTGACAACAGATACACTAGAGGTTTGTCCAATTCGGTCCTCTCGTACTAGAATCAGATCCATTCAAATTTCTTGCGCCCACAGTAGATAGAGACCGAACTGTCTCACGACGTTCTGAACCCAGCTCGCGTGCCACTTTAATGGGCGAACAGCCCAACCCTTGGGACCTTCTCCAGCCCCAGGATGTGACGAGCCGACATCGAGGTGCCAAACCCCCCCGTCGATATGAGCTCTTGGGGGAGATCAGCCTGTTATCCCCGGCGTACCTTTTATCCTTTGAGCGATGGCCCTTCCATGCGGAACCACCGGATCACTATGCTCTACTTTCGTACCTGATCGACCTGTATGTCTCTCAGTCAAGCTCCCTTATGCCATTGCACTCTACGCACGGTTACCAAGCGTACTGAGGGAACCTTTAGAAGCCTCCGTTACTCTTTTGGAGGCGACCACCCCAGTCAAACTACCCACCAAGCAATGTCCCCCGCAATCGCGGGGTTAGGCCTCAGATAAACAAAGGGTTGTATTTCAACAATGACTCCACAACGCCTAGCGACGCCACTTCACAGTCTCCAACCTATCCTACACATCATTTATCCAAGGTCAATACTAAGCTATAGTAAAGGTGCACAGGGTCTTTTCGTCCCACTGCGGGTAAACGGCATCTTCACCGTTACTACAATTTCACCGAGCTCATGGCTGAGACAGTGTCCAGATCGTTACACCATTCGTGCAGGTCGGAACTTACCCGACAAGGAATTTCGCTACCTTAGGACCGTTATAGTTACGGCCGCCGTTTACTGGGGCTTCATTTCAATGCTTCTTCTTGCGAATAACATCTCCACTTAACCTTCCAGCACCGGGCAGGTGTCAGGCCCTATACTTCATCTTACGATTTTGCAGAGCCCTGTGTTTTTGATAAACAGTCGCCTGGACCTCTTCACTGCGGCCCTGATTACTCAGGGCGACCCTTCTCCCGAAGTTACGGGTCTATTTTGCCTAATTCCTTAGCCATGAATCTCTCGAGCACCTTAGAATTCTCATCTCGACTACCTGTGTCGGTTTGCGGTACGGGTACTATTAACCTGAAGTTTAGAGGTTTTTCTTGGAAGCCCTTAGGTGCACTATCTCTTTGTCCGAAGACGCCGAGTACTATCGTATTTCCCCAAAGCCCGTGGATTTGCCTGCGGGCCTTATAGGTAGGTACTTCAACGAACTATTCCGTCAGTTCGCGGCACTTTCATCACTCCGTCACCCCATCACAGTTAACAGTAGTACGGGAATATTAACCCGTTGTCCATCGACTGTCCCTTTCGGGTTCGCCTTAGGTCCCGACTAACCCACAGCTGATTAGCATAGCTGTGGAAACCTTAGTCTTTCGGTGTGCGGGTTTCTCGCCCGCATTATCGTTACTTATGCCTACATTTTCTTTTCTAACCAGTCCAGCATGCCTTACGACACACCTTCAACCCTGTTAGAATGCTCCCCTACCACTTACAATAAATTGTAAATCCATAGCTTCGGTAATATACTTATGCCCGATTATTATCCATGCTCGTCCGCTCGACTAGTGAGCTGTTACGCACTCTTTAAATGAATGGCTGCTTCCAAGCCAACATCCTAGCTGTCTATGCAGACAAACCTCGTTCTTTCAACTTAGTATATATTTGGGGACCTTAGCTGATGGTCTGGGTTCTTTCCCTCTCGGACTTGGACCTTAGCACCCAAGCCCTCACTGTTATGAAACATTATATAGCATTCGGAGTTTGTCAGGAATTGGTAGGCGGTGAAGCCCCCGCATCCAATCAGTAGCTCTACCTCTATATAACTTTACGCATAACGCTGCACCTAAATGCATTTCGGGGAGTACGAGCTATTTCCGAGTTTGATTGGCCTTTCACCCCTACCCACAGATCATCCCAAGACTTTTCAACGTCAACGGGTTCGGTCCTCCACTTTGGGTTAACAAAGCTTCAACCTGTCCATGGGTAGATCACACGGTTTCGCGTCTAACACTACTGACTAAAGCGCCCTATTCAGACTCGCTTTCGCTACGGATCCGTGGCTTAACCACTTATCCTTGCCAGCAACGTTAACTCGTAGGCTCATTATGCAAAAGGCACGCCGTCACCCCACGAAAGGGCTCCGACCGCTTGTAAGCGTATGGTTTCAGGATCTATTTCACTCCGTTATTCACGGTTCTTTTCACCTTTCCCTCACGGTACTGGTTCACTATCGGTCTCTCAGGAGTATTTAGCCTTAGCGGATGGTCCCGCCAAATTCAGACAGGATTTCTCGTGTCCCGCCCTACTCAGGATACCACTATTGTTATCTTCTATTACTTATACAGGGCTATCACCTTCTTTGGCTCTACTTTCCAGTAGATTCTAATTCTATCCGCAACAAATAACGTGGTCCTACAACCCCAACATTGCCGTAACAACATTGGTTTGGGCTAATCCGCGTTCGCTCGCCACTACTTACGGAATCACTTTTGTTTTCTTCTCCTCCGCCTACTTAGATGTTTCAGTTCAGCGGGTTTGCCCACCTATCGGTGTACTAGATCTTCAATCTAGTGGGTTGCCCCATTCAGGTATTTACGGATCATATCGTGTGTGCCGATCCCCGTAACTTTTCGCAGCTTATCACGCCTTTCATCGCCTCTGAGAGCCAAGGCATCCCCCATACGCCCTTATTTTGCTTATTGTACCAACATTCAATTAAGAATGCCGTTCTTTCTACTTGCCTAATGATAAACAAGTAAAATGCTTTCTACTTTTTAATATTTTTCTTATCTCAATATGTCAATGAACTTTATTCAGTCGAAGGTCAAAGGTCGTAAAGTCGAAGGTCCGAAGACTTGTGACTTTATGACTTTAGACTTTATGACTAAAATCGTGGAGAATAACGGAGTCGAACCGTTGACCTCCTGCGTGCAAGGCAGGCGCTCTAGCCAGCTGAGCTAATCCCCCATTTCATGAGTGACTAGTGAACAGTAATTAGTGACTAGCACTAATTTTTGCTGCTTTTCAACTCTAGAATTTCCTTTTAATTTAAGTTTAATAGTTGTCTCGGACAGACTCGAACTGTCGACCCCTACATTATCAGTGTAGTACTCTAACCAGCTGAGCTACGAGACACTCTTATTCTTAAATTCTTTATTCAATTTTTTTTAAATTAACAGCAAGAGTAATAAAACCTTAAAACTAAAAAACCAAAAGTCTTTTCGTCTTTTTCCCTAACGTGTTGATAAATCAACTAACAATTAAGGCTCTAGAAAGGAGGTGTTCCAGCCGCACCTTCCGGTACGGCTACCTTGTTACGACTTAGCCCTAGTTACCAGTTTTACCCTAGGCAGCTCCTTGCGGTCACCGACTTCAGGCACCCCCAGCTTCCATGGCTTGACGGGCGGTGTGTACAAGGCCCGGGAACGTATTCACCGGATCATGGCTGATATCCGATTACTAGCGATTCCAGCTTCACGGAGTCGAGTTGCAGACTCCGATCCGAACTGAGAACGGTTTTGTAGATTCGCTCCTGGTTGCCCAGTGGCTGCTCTCTGTACCGTCCATTGTAGCACGTGTGTAGCCCAAGGCGTAAGGGCCGTGATGATTTGACGTCATCCCCACCTTCCTCACAGTTTACACTGGCAGTCTTGTTAGAGTTCCCGACTTGACTCGCTGGCAACTAACAACAGGGGTTGCGCTCGTTATAGGACTTAACCTGACACCTCACGGCACGAGCTGACGACAACCATGCAGCACCTTGTAAATTGTCTTGCGAAAAGTCTGTTTCCAAACCGGTCAATCTACATTTAAGCCTTGGTAAGGTTCCTCGCGTATCATCGAATTAAACCACATGCTCCACCGCTTGTGCGGGCCCCCGTCAATTCCTTTGAGTTTCAAACTTGCGTTCGTACTCCCCAGGTGGGATACTTATCACTTTCGCTTAGCCACTGAGATTGCTCCCAACAGCTAGTATCCATCGTTTACGGCGTGGACTACCAGGGTATCTAATCCTGTTCGCTACCCACGCTTTCGTCCATCAGCGTCAATCAATTAGTAGTAACCTGCCTTCGCAATTGGTATTCCATGTAATCTCTAAGCATTTCACCGCTACACTACATATTCTAGTTACTTCCTAATAATTCAAGTCTAGCAGTATCAATGGCCGTTCCACCGTTGAGCGATGGGCTTTCACCACTGACTTACTAAACCGCCTACGGACCCTTTAAACCCAATGATTCCGGATAACGCTTGGATCCTCCGTATTACCGCGGCTGCTGGCACGGAGTTAGCCGATCCTTATTCTTACAGTACCGTCAAGTCTCTACACGTAGAGGTGTTTCTTCCTGTATAAAAGCAGTTTACAATCCATAGGACCGTCATCCTGCACGCGGCATGGCTGGATCAGGCTTGCGCCCATTGTCCAATATTCCTCACTGCTGCCTCCCGTAGGAGTCTGGTCCGTGTCTCAGTACCAGTGTGGGGGATCTCCCTCTCAGGACCCCTACCCATCGTAGTCTTGGTAAGCCGTTACCTTACCAACTAACTAATGGGACGCATGCTCATCTTTCACCGATAAATCTTTAATTATAAAGTGATGCCACTCTATAATACTATGAGGTATTAATCCAAATTTCTCTGGGCTATCCCTCTGTGAAAGGTAGATTGCATACGCGTTACGCACCCGTGCGCCGGTCTCTAGTTCCGAAGAACTATACCCCTCGACTTGCATGTGTTAAGCCTGCCGCTAGCGTTCATCCTGAGCCAGGATCAAACTCTTCATCGTATATTATG
>NZ_JACRUI010000009.1 GCF_014305095.1 Flavobacterium kayseriense
ACACTGTTCTTTTTTTGTGGGTTTCATAGTTTACTAAAAGTGTTTAATTTTTAGTCAACCTATTTCAGGATTTGTCATGTCTTAAAATTGTGCATAACGTTATGCCGCTTGGCGAGGTTGCGAACTTTGTAACCTTATATTTTCTGTTAAAGATAAAATTTCTTGCGAAACATAATCGTGAATTTACCACAAAATTCGCAATCTTGCCAAACGGCTGTTAGGTACTGGCCTTTTTGTACGTTTGTTTATTTTTAAAAATCTTAATCATCCAATGTTCAGTAAAAATTGTAACTTTGTATTTGTAAATCTAATATTTGAATTCGATGAAAGTAGTATCATTTTTTGCAGGAGCTGGAGGGCTTGATTTAGGCTTCGAAAAGGCTGGTTTTGATGTTATATGGGCAAATGAATATGACAAAGAAATTTGGGCTACTTATGAAAAAAATCATAAAAAAACTATTTTAGATAGAAGAAGCATTGTTGATATTCCTTCAAGTGAAGTTCCTGATTGTGATGGAATTATTGGTGGTCCACCTTGTCAAAGTTGGTCAGAAGCAGGTTCAAAGCGAGGTATTGCAGATAAACGAGGCCAACTATTTTATGAATTTATGAGAATTTTGGCAGATAAAAAACCAAAGTTTTTTTTAGCTGAAAATGTATCTGGAATGTTATTGCCTGCACATAAAGAGGCTTTGGCAAATATAAAACAAATGTTTACCGATATTGGTTACGATTTGACATTCCAATTGTTGAATGTTTCTGATTACGGTATTCCGCAAGATAGAAAACGTGTTTTCTTCATTGGGTATAGAAAGGATTTAGGAATGAAATTTACTTTTCCAAGACCAACTACACTTGAAAGTAAAATCACACTTGAAAAAGCGATTGGAGATTTAAAAGATACTGCATTACCCGCAAAATTAGGAAACTATACAAACGGAAGTGACTGCAAAGTATTGAATCACGAATATATGATTGGCGGTTTCTCTTCTATGTTTATGTCAAGAAATAGAGTTCGTTCTTGGGATGAAGTTTCTTTCACGATACAAGCAGGTGGGCGACACGCTCCAATACATCCACAAGCACCAAAGATGAGTTTTATTGAACAAAATATTAGGGAATTTGTGAAAGGAAAGGAAGATTTATACCGAAGGTTAAGCGTCCGTGAGTGTGCAAGAATCCAAACTTTTCCTGATACTTTTTCTTTTGAATATAATAGCGTTGTAGCGGGTTACAAAATGATTGGGAATGCTGTTCCTGTGAGAATGGGGAAGGTTTTAGCTCAAAAAATATATTCTGATTTAGAAGAGATAAAAGTTGTAAAAAATGCTACTTCAAAAAGTATTGTGACTGAAGTAAATGGAAATATTGTACTTGAAAAAATGAACGAAATAATTAAAAGTATATCTGCATAATGGCAAAAATATCAACTCAAACAATCAATGGTAAAGCCTTTGAATACGCTTTGTTAAATGAATTTTTGGAACGTTTAAAAGTTGTAACTTCTGTTACAGTTATAGAAAATGAACCATTTAAAACTGCTCTTAAATGTTTTGTGAGCTTTGACGAAAAAGAACAAAGTCATTATAAATTAGTTGCAAGTTTTGCTGTTAATTTCCTGCTTGATATAGAACCACGTTTGGCAAATGGAATTAACGAAAGTGATGTTTTGCAACTCGAAATTGTTGCAGATAAAGCAGGTCAAACAGGAGATGTTCGTGATGTATTAGCTATTAGGTCGTTGCAAAAATGGGAAATTGGAATTTCAGCAAAAAATAATCATAGAGCAGTTAAACATTCCCGTTTGTCAAATGATATTGATTTCGGTCAAAAATGGTTAGGAATTCCTTGTTCTGTTGATTATTTTGAAGAAATAAAACCTGTTTTTAGTAATTTAGCAAAGTTAAGAACAGCAAGTAAAGCAACACAAAAGTGGGATACTTTAGGCGATTATCATACTTCTGTTTATGTTCCCGTTTTGGATGCTTTTAGGACTGAATTATTGAGATTAGATAAAGAAAATCCTAGAATTGTAGCAGAAAGATTGGTTGAGTATTTAATTGGTAATCAAGATTTTTATAAAGTCATTAAAGGAAAAAATAAAGTTGAAATACAAGCGTACAATTTACACGGTACATTGAATTTGCCTTTTGAAAATATCAAACCAAAAGCTAAAATTCAGAGATTAAAATTGCCTAATAGATTGATTGAGGTTGTTTATCAAGATAATTCACAAACAACACTTTTAGTAACTTTAAATGAAGGTTGGCAAATTTCTTTTCGTATTCATAACGCAAGTTCTAAAATTGAACCGTCATTAAAATTCGATATTAATTTAGTTTCTGCTCCACATTCTCTTTTCTCAAATCAATTATTTATTGCTTGATTTTGTTACGTGATTTCGTTCGGTTGTCTTGTCCTGATATAGGTTGACTATTTTTGGTTGTTTACTAATTTCAAAAATAGTTGATTGTAGACGTAATATT